>OX638333.1:2150000-4544618 GCA_951812895.1 uncultured Roseovarius sp.
TACCCTCGGGGGTAGAGCACTGGATGGGTAATGGGGCCCCACAGGCTTACTGATCCTAACCAAACTCCGAATACCGAGGAGTACTAGATGGCAGACACACTGCGGATGCTAACGTCCGTAGTGGAGAGGGAAACAACCCTGACCTCCGGCTAAGGCCCCTAATTCATGGCTAAGTGGGAAAGCAGGTGGGACGACCATAACAACCAGGAGGTTGGCTTAGAAGCAGCCATCCTTTAAAGATAGCGTAACAGCTCACTGGTCTAAATAAGTTGTCCTGCGGCGAAGATGTAACGGGGCTCAAGCCATGAGCCGAAGCCGAGGAGTGCGTATGCACTGGTAGCAGAGCGTAGTGTGACATAGTCTCATTCCTCCTTAGATCCCTCGGGATCATTGGAGGAGAGAGGCTTTCGATGAAGCGGGCGCGTGAGCGATCCCGTGGAGAGATCACTAGTGAGAATGATGACATGAGTAGCGACAAAGAGTGTGAGAGACACTCTCGCCGAAAGTCCAAGGGTTCCTGCTTAAAGCTAATCTGAGCAGGGTGAGCCGACCCCTAAGTCGAGGCCGAAGGGCGTAGACGATGGGAACCAGGTTAATATTCCTGGGCCAGATGGAAGTGACGGATCATGAAGGTTGTTTACCCTTATTGGATTGGGTAGGCCGCTAATTGGTTCCTGGAAATAGCTCCATCATGAGATCGTACCCTAAACCAACACAGGTGGACTGGTAGAGAATACCAAGGCGCTTGAGAGAACTATGTTGAAGGAACTCGGCAAAATACCTCCGTAAGTTCGCGAGAAGGAGGCCCGGTTCCTAGGCAACTAGGGGCTGGGGGCACAAACCAGGGGGTGGCGACTGTTTACTAAAAACACAGGGCTCTGCGAAGTCGCAAGACGACGTATAGGGTCTGACGCCTGCCCGGTGCCTGAAGGTTAAAAGGAGAGGTGAGAGCCTTGAATTGAAGCCCAGGTAAACGGCGGCCGTAACTATAACGGTCCTAAGGTAGCGAAATTCCTTGTCGGGTAAGTTCCGACCTGCACGAATGGCGTAACGACTTCCCCGCTGTCTCCAACATAGACTCAGCGAAATTGAATTGCCTGTCAAGATGCAGGCTTCCCGCGGTTAGACGGAAAGACCCCGTGCACCTTTACTACAGCTTCACATTGGCATTAGACCGAATATGTGCAGGATAGGTGGTAGGCTTTGAAACAGGGACGCTAGTCCTTGTGGAGCCTTCCTTGAGATACCACCCTTGTTCTGTTTGATGTCTAACCGCGGCCCGTTATCCGGGTCCGGGACCCTGTGTGGTGGGTAGTTTGACTGGGGCGGTCGCCTCCTAAAGCGTAACGGAGGCGCGCGAAGGTTGGCTCAGAGCGGTCGGAAATCGCTCGTTGAGTGCAATGGCAGAAGCCAGCCTGACTGCGAGACTGACAAGTCGAGCAGAGTCGAAAGACGGCCATAGTGATCCGGTGGTCCCGAGTGGAAGGGCCATCGCTCAACGGATAAAAGGTACGCCGGGGATAACAGGCTGATACTGCCCAAGAGTCCATATCGACGGCAGTGTTTGGCACCTCGATGTCGGCTCATCTCATCCTGGGGCTGGAGCAGGTCCCAAGGGTACGGCTGTTCGCCGTTTAAAGAGGTACGTGAGCTGGGTTTAGAACGTCGTGAGACAGTTCGGTCCCTATCTGCCGTGGGTGTAGGATACTTGAGAGGAGTTGCCCCTAGTACGAGAGGACCGGGGTGAACGAACCACTGGTGGACCAGTTGTCGTGCCAACGGCAGTGCTGGGTAGCTATGTTCGGACAGGATAACCGCTGAAGGCATCTAAGCGGGAAGCCCCCCTCAAAACAAGGTATCCCTGAGGGCCGAGGTAGACCACCTCGTCGATAGGCCAGAGATGTAAGCATGGTAACATGTTCAGTTGACTGGTACTAATTGCCCGATAGGCTTGATTTGATCCAGTAGAAGCAAGATTTCTACTAGTGATATCAAAAGCATACACACCAACATGCGTGTTTGACTTGGATTCGAGGATTTTTCTTGGTTTGGTGGTCATAGCAAGAGCAAAACACCCGGTCCCATCCCGAACCCGGCCGTTAAGTGCCTTAGCGCTGATGGTACTGCGTCTTAAGGCGTGGGAGAGTAAGTCACCGCCAAACCTAGTAAGATCCTTGAATGTATCTCTCTGACGATTTCAACAACAATTCAAACTGAACCACGCCGCCCGATGGGCGGTTTTTTCGTTTCCCAGAGCTTGAATTCGTGGTCTGCGACAAAACTTTGTCGTGAAAAAGCGAGATCATGAGACAATTTGGCGCAATCTGAAAACTGCAACAGCAGCGAAGGGGAGCGTCATGACCGATGCAAATGTTCAGTCGGCCGATACCCCGGATTCGCGTCCCCTGTTGGGCATTTCATTCCTGTTGTTATCCTGTACGATTTTTCCGCTACAGGACGTCATCATCAAATCGATAAGCGGTGAATACGCCGTACACCAGATTGTTTTTTTACGAGGGGTATTCGCGCTGCCGTTGGTAGCGGTCATAGCCCATTTTGACGGCGGAATTTTCCCACTCAAGCTCGGCTCAATCACGTTACAAGTGCTTCGGGCAACATCTGCCTTTGCGTCGTATCTGGTGTACTACATGGCGCTCGCCGCAATTGGCCTTGCCGAGACTGCGGCAATCACCTTTTCCACCCCGATCTTTGTGACGATCTTTGCGATGTTGTTTCTGGGAGAAAAAATTGGTGTTTTCCGCTGGATCGCTGTGGTCATCGGGCTGGCGGGGGTTGTGGTCATTGTTCAGCCGGGTTCGGGCGTGTTCGAGCCTGCGGCGGTGCTCGCGCTTGGGGCGGCAATCTCGTATGGGATTTCGATCATCATCACTCGCAAGATCGGCAAGGCCGCAAAAGGCGGGTCGATGACATTGTTCACTCTGGTGTTGTTCGTGATTTATGGCGCAATTCTAGGAGCTGTATTTTCTAATGTTGAAAACAGTTCCCCACATCCCAGCCTGGCGTTCCTTTACCGCGAATGGATCTGGCCGGCGGCAGATCAATGGATACTGCTTCTGGCCCTTGGCGTCATTTCAGCCATTGGGTTTTTCTGTCTGGCACAAGCTTACAGGGTGGCGGAATCCAGTGTCGTCACTCCCTTTGAATATACGTATCTGCCCTGGTCGGTTCTGTGGGGTTACGTATTCTTTGCGGCGTTGCCGAGCTACTCCACCTGGATTGGGTTGACGATGATCGTGGGCGCCGGTTTGTTGATTGTGTTCCGAGAAGCCGTGTTGGGCCGCAAAATCGTGCGGCGCAAAGGCCTTGGGATCATGCGGCAGCGCTAAATCTGGCTGCTTTGCAGTAGGCGCCGGGTTTCCAATGTTCGGATTGCACCTGCCTCGGCAAGGATCGCTGTAAGGGGGCCCAGGTCAAGGCTATGTCGTAAGGCGCGGCGCGATATCAACGAGATCACACGGTCGGGTTCTGGCGAGGCGAGACGCAAAACCGTTAGCGGTCCGCGTAACAGAGTTTCATCAAGTGCAATTTCCGGAAGCAAAGTTGCACCATAACCGCTTGCGGCAAGCCCGGCGAGGGTATGCAGGGAACTGGCGCCGATTTGATTTAATGTTTCCTGCGACGCAAACCGGCAGAGATCTTGCGTTTGTTCGCGCAGGCAATGCCCCTCTGACAGCAAAAGCAGGCGAAGTGGAACCATATCCGATAGCTCAATATGGCTGTCCCGCAGGCCCAGTTCGTGTGCCTTAGTGCTTTGTAATGCGAGAAGAAACCGGTCGTGGAATAATGTCTGTTGCTGAAATTGTTCCGGATCAACCGGGCTTGCCAGTACGCAGGCATCAAGCTGCCCGTTTGCCTGTTCTTCGATCAGCACGTCGGTGGTGGCTTCGCGAATGTGGAGATCGAGCGCGGGCAACCGTTTCTGGATTAGTTCCAGCGCGGGAGGAAGCAGATATGGCGCGACGGTGGGAATGACACCAAGGCGAAATGGGCCTTCCAGACCGCGCCTGTATCTGGCGCTGGTTTCAAGCGCGTCCACTTCGCCGAGGATACCCTTGGCCCTTTCATAGACTTCGCGACCGTAGGGCGTGGGTTTGAAAGGGCGTTCTGACCGGTCAATCAAGGCGCAGCCAAGATGGTCTTCCAGCTCGCGGATGGTCACGGACAAAGCGGGTTGAGTTACATGCACTTGAGCTGCGGCCTGGCCAAAATGACCCGTGTCACAAAGTGCCTCGAAGTATTGGAGATGGCGCAGAGACAATATCATTAGTAAAAATTATCAAATATATAGAAAACTGCAATTTCTAATTATCAAATGAGGTGAGTAATCTCTCGTCATCCACCAGGTAAAAAGAGATGTTCTATGACCCAAAACAAATTAACCACTACTGCTGGCGCACCAGTTGCTGACAACCAGAATTCTATGACAGCCGGCAGCCGCGGGCCTGTCCTGTTGCAGGACTATCAACTGATTGAGAAACTGGCGCATCAGAACCGCGAGCGGATTGCCGAGCGCGTTGTACATGCGAAAGGCTGGGGCGCTTATGGAACGTTGACCGTAACCAACGACATTTCGAAATACACCGGTGCCGATATGTTTTCAGAAGTAGGCAGGGAAACCAGGGTTCTGGCCCGATTTTCAACCGTTGCTGGCGAGGCTGGAGCCGCTGACAATGAACGCGATGTACGTGGTTTTGCGCTCAAGTTTTACACCGAAGAGGGAAACTGGGATCTGGTTGGCAACAACACGCCAGTATTCTTTTTACGCGACCCTTATAAATTTCCCGACTTTATACATACCCAGAAACGTCACCCGAAAACCAACCTGCGTAGCGCCACGGCCATGTGGGACTACTGGAGCCTGAGCCCCGAAGCGCTTCACCAGATTACGATTCTGATGTCGGACCGTGGATGCCCGACGACGCCGATGCAGATGAACGGCTATGGCAGCCACACGTTTAGTTTCTACAATGCAGCTGGTGAGCGGTATTGGGTGAAGTTCCACTTTAAAACCGAACAGGGCCACGCCCACCTGACCAATGAAGAGGCTGCAGACAAGATCGGGCAGACCCGCGAAGGGTATCAGGAGGCGTTGTTTGGCACGATTGAGGCTGGTCAATTCCCGCGCTGGAAGATGTGCGTGCAGATCATGCCGGAAACAGATGCCGAAAAGACCAGCTACAATCCATTCGACCTGACCAAGGTGTGGCCGCATGGGGAATATCCGCTGATCGAAGTAGGTGTGCTTGAGCTGAACGAGAACCCGGAAAATTACTTTGCCGAAATCGAACAGGCCGCATTCAGCCCCTCGAACGTGGTGCCGGGAATTGGGTTCAGCCCGGATAAGGTATTGCAGGCACGCATTTTTTCCTATGCGGATGCACATCGCCACCGGTTGGGGACGCATTACGAGGCGCTGCCGGTGAACACGCCGAAATGCCCTGTGCATCACTATCACAAGGACGGTCAGATGCGGTTTTTCCGCAATGATGCGGGTAATCCGGATCTCTATTACGAGCCCAACAGCTTTGGCGGCCCTGCAGAGGGAACGCGTTTGCCGGAACCGCCGCTGCGGATTAATGGTGATGCTGACAGGTTCAATCATCGCGATGGTAATGATGACTATACCCAGCCCGGAAACCTGTTCCGGATGATGAATGCGGAACAGCAAGGCCGCCTGTTCCGCAACATCGCCGAGGCGATGCAGGGTGTTCCTGCAGACATCGTAGAACGTCAAATGGTGCACTTTGAACGTGCTGATCCGGCCTATGGTGCCGGTGTGCGATCGGCACTGAGCGACATGGCTCAAGCTGTAGTTCAAGCCGCTGAATAAGGAGAGAAAAATGAATAGTAACAGCCGTTTAATTGAATTTGTCGTGCATGGTGAAATTGACGACGTGAATTCGGAACTGACCAAGCGCGGGCTTTCTTCGGTTGACGTATTGACCATTCAATACGAGCCAAAACCAAACCTGCCTATCGGTGAAAACCGCGCATCTTATCGCGTTATTTCTCGCGCGGCCTAGGATTTTTCTTAGGGCTTTTAACCGCAAAGGTAAGCGATACCTTTGCGATCAAATATTTTGTGGTCCGCTTGTCGATTTGCCATTGCAGATTCAGCAACAGGGTTCTACATAGACCTCCTGAAATGGCGCGGGATGGAGCAGTCCGGTAGCTCGTCAGGCTCATAACCTGAAGGTCGTAGGTTCAAATCCTACTCCCGCAACCAAAAATACAACAAAAACAAGCAGCTAAGAGAAATCTTGACTGCTTGTTTTGTTAGAAATAGCCTTGCACACATCTTTCACAAAGTTGCGCAGTCGGATGCTGTAGGAGGAATCCATGGCTAAATACACGATTCTGGGCGGGAAAGTTCACGTCTACTTGCGGCCGGATAGCCTGGTTTGACAGTGCTCGGCTTATCTAGAGGGAAAAAATCGGGGTGTTAGCACCAAGGTTAAAAGTTTGGCTGAGGCCAATGAATTTGCCGAGGACTGCTACCTCACCCTCCGGGGAAATGTGCATGTTCAAAAGTTTTCCTTTCAGTTTGACTGCCTACACGTGTAGCTCTGTACAGTTGATTACCCCCATTTTGGGGTAAAACCCATAACGGGTAGAGGTGCTTGTCCAGGCTGAGTTGGCAGGAAAATGGCAGGGACGGTACATACAGATGCTTACAAAAGTATTGTACGACCTTTAGTGGCGCTCCGATGCGAGTGCGGGTTCTCACAGGCCGAATTGGCAAACCCTCGCTATTTGTTGGAAAGTACGAGCTTGGTGAACGTCGATTGGATGTGATCGAGACGCTTGTAATCTTGCAAGCTTGGAGTTGGACATCCCCCGGTTTGATGGACACTTTTTCACTGATGAAGGAGAGTGTTTTACGTGCCGAGAACGAGGCACCAGCACCCGATGGAATTCAGAGAGCAATTAGTTGCGCGACCTGCACGAAGATTCCGCTCAGCCTATTTGTCGTAAGACATTACAAACGCGACACCGCACATATCCTTTTTAGAAGAAGTGTGAAGCAATTGTGAACCGAGGTTGGTTGATAAGACCTCAACTTATGCTATGCTTTCTCGGAGCCTTTCGGCGATGTTGGGAATGCGATTATGTTCAATCCCGCCACAGTGTTAGCTGCTGGTTTTTGTGATCATCTTACTGAAACGTACCTGCAGGTTTTTCCGGATCAGAAGACGCGGTATGCAGAATTCTTAAATCACACGGCGCGCGAAATACTCGAACATCTTAGCAATTGCGACGCACCATATCACAACTCTGAGCATACGATGATGGTTACGCTGGTTGGCCAGCAGATCCTTCTTGGGCAGCATAAAACGAGTACCGTGCACCCAGAGGATTGGCTGCACTACATCCTGGCACTTTTGATCCATGACATTGGTTTTACGCGTGGTGTTTGTGATGGTGACACGCCCAATGAGGTGGTCATTAACGACGCAGGTGAACGGGTTTGCCCGCCGCGCGGGGCCACAGATGCCTATCTTGGGCCCTACCATGTTGACAGGGGCAAGATTTATGCGCGTGACCGCTTTGCGGGGTGTGATTTCATAGATGCGGAGCGTATTGCACAGGCAATAGAATACACCCGCTTTCCCGTACCGGATGACCCTGCTTATACCTGCCTGGAGAGCGAACCTGCGCTGGTGCGGGCCGCGGATCTGATTGGTCAGATTGCCGATCCCTACTATCTGAGAAAGCTCAGCGGACTTTATCATGAATTCGTGGAAATCGGCTTTGCGCTGAAGCTTGGAATTAGCTCGCCCATGGATTTGCTCGAACAGGTTCCAGGCTTTTTCCATCAATATGTAGAGCCGCTGATTAGCCCGGCGCTCGCGCATTTGGGGCAAACCCCGGACGGCAAAGAGTTGGTCGTGCAGCTCTACAGCCGTGTGTCGCAAGCATCACGCCGGGAAAACACGCTTGGACCGTTCACCGGCCCTGCGGACACGTAGGGTTGTGACGCCGCCGACAAATGTAGAACGTCAGAAACCTTTGCCTCGATTGCGGGATCTCACGAAACAAACCAGTGCTTAGTGCCACGCGCTGCTGGCTCAAACGTCAAGTATCTCTGACCCAAGGTCCGTCCTGCGGGACGATACAGGCTTTCGCGGCAAATGCATCAATGTCCGTTTTTTTTCTACAGCTTCCTTGCCAGATATAAAGACGTTGCCGTTTTACCTTCGCTTTAGCCACCCGGTGTCTGAACCCAAATCGTCTTGGTCTGCAGATATTGGTCCAGAGCTTCTGTACCGTTGTCGCGCGCTAGCGATCCAGACTGCTTATAGCCCCCAAACGGCGTTTTGATGTCACCCTCAGAAAATCCGTTTACCGAAACCGTGCCGCAGGGCAATGATCTTGCCATGTGTAGCGCACGATCGATGTCTTGCGTGAAGACGGTGGCATGCAGCCCATAGTCTGTGTCACTGGCAACGGCCAAAGCCTCCTCGGCGCTGCCCATGGGCATGATGCCAAGGACGGGTCCAAAGATTTCTTCACGCGCGATTTTCATGTCATGCGTCACACCCTGGAAGATAGTTGGTTCGATAAAAAAACCTGGCAAATCACTGCCACCGCCCATTATCATTTGTGCGCCATCATCAACGCCACTTTGGATATAGTTCATCACCATTTCTTTGTGACCTTTGGTGATCATTGAACCGATGTCAGTAGCGGGATCCAAAGGATCACCCAATTTGAACGCCTTAACACGATCACCGATGCGCCCGGTAAATTCTTCAACCAAAGGTTTGGCGATTAACTGACGCATGTTGGCCGAGCAATTTTGGCCACCGTTCCAAAAGGCGGACATCGCGGCGTGCTCGATCAGATCGTCGTTTAGCTTTGCATCATCCAACACGATAAACGGGCTTTTGCCGCCCATTTCCAAGCCGACGCCTTTCAAATTGCTTTCGCCCGAATAGCGCATGAACATGCGGCCTACCTCTGTCGAACCGGTGAAAGACACGGTGTCAATGTCATTATGCAACCCGATGGCCTTGCCAGCAGTGTGCCCATAACCCGGCACGATATTGATCACACCATCTGGCACGCCTGCCTCGCGCATCAATTCGGCAAGGCGAATGGTGGTCAGAGGCGTCTGCTCGGCTGGTTTGATCACAGCAGAACAGCCAACGGCTAAGGATGGCGCGATTTTCCATGCGGCCATGACCAGCGGGAAATTCCAAGGCAGAACCGCCCCTGCGATACCGGCGGGTTCTTTGGTGATCAACGCCATCGCGCCGGGCCCTGTCGGGGCGATTTTGCCAAAAGTTTTGTCGGCAAGTTCTGCGTACCATTGAAAGAAATTGGGAACATCGCCGCCGATTTCGTCAAGGCAATCGTTAATGGTTTTACCGGTGTCCAAGCTTTCCAGCACCGCCAGTTCATGGGTGTTTTCTCGCACCAATTGGGCGACTTTCAAAAGAACCTCTTTACGTTCTTCAGGTTCGGCTCTTGACCATGTGCCTTCGTTGAACACCCGACGGGCCGCGGCAACGGCGCGATCTACATCTGCCGCTTTACAGTGGGCAACCTCGGCCAACACTTGTCCGGTAGCGGGGTTTGTGGTTTCAAATTTTTCACCGTCCAACGCATCGCAAAACTTGCCGTCAATAAAGGCCTGGCCACTGGGTTGTTGCTTGCGTGCAATGGCCTGAAATTCCGCGTGTGAAAGGGTCATCTCTTCTCTCCGCACATTTTATCCACGCAAGCTGCGGGCGAATTTTCGTATGTCGTTTAGCAACAACTCGGGTTCTTCCATTGCGGCGAAATGGCCGCCGCGGGGCATCTCGCTCCAATGGGTGATGTTATAGATGCGGTCTGCATAGCTTCGGGGTGGCCAACGCAACATCTCGGCCGGAAACACGGCGCACCCCGTGGGCACTTCCACGCGGTCGCCTTCGGCGGATAACACCCGCCCGCCCTCTTCCCTTCGGCCATAGTAAATCCAAGATGCAGAATTAAACGTGCCTGTGGTGATATAGATCATGATGTTGGTCAGAAGCTCATCCTTGGAATGCGCGTCTTCGACAGCGCCCGCCGGCACATCTGACCAATCATGAAACTTTTCCACCAGCCAGGCGGCGATACCAACAGGGCTGTCCATCATGGCATAGCTTAGCGTTTGCGGGCGCGTGGCCTGCTGCGTGCGGTAGCCGTTTTGCATGATTTGATCTTGGTCAAATTGATTGGCCCAGGCCCTTTCATCAGGCGTCTGCGGGCCATCGGGATGGCGCATGGTCAAGACATTGATGTGGATCGCAGAACAAGCTGGAGCATGTTCATAACCAAGCCAGGAACAGACCGCACCGCCCCAATCACCGCCTTGTGCAAGATAGCGGTCAAATCCAAGTGAGGTCGTCATCAGAGAGTTGATGACGCTTGCCATCTTACGCGGCCCATAGGGACGTGGCGGGCGTCCGGAAAATCCAAAACCTGGCAGCGACGGAGCGATAACGGTGAAGGCATCTTCTGCATCGCCGCCAAAACGCTCTGGATGGGCAAGGGGTTCAATCAATTCAAAAAATTCAGCAACTGATCCGGGCCACCCGTGGCTGATCATCAAGGGCAATGGATTTGATCCACTGCCCTTTTCATGGATGAAATGCATGTCAATACCATCGACGGGCGTTTTGAAATGCGAGAAGGAATTCAGCCGTGTTTCTTGAGCGCGCCAATCAAATTCACTGACCCAGTAAGCGCAAAGCTCTTTCATGTAATCCAGATTGGCACCATAATCCCATCCGCCATCATCCGGCATCTCATGCCAAGGAAAACTGGCCACTCGGTCACGGATGCGCGCAAGTTCAGCTTCCGGAACGCGAAACTCAAACGGTGTCACCTGAGGATTGCTTTCAATTTGATCTTTCACAAGTTCGATCCTTGGGCATGACAGTTGTGCGGCCGCACCAAATTCGGCGCGTATCGGTCACAACAGTTAACTGAAAAGGCGCGATTTCGACGAGAGACAGGTTAGCCAATTCGAAGGGACAGATTGATTGCAATTCTCACAACATCGCCGTCACTTCATCCGCAATGATCTCTATCCCTGCCTCTAGGTTTGACACCGGGACATAGGCAAAACCCAATCTAAAACTTCGACTGTCGTTGTAATTCAGGTAATAGTCTTGCCCCCGATCCACCAACACACCCTTGTCCTTCAGGCGGACGGCGAGTTCCGAAGCGTCAAAACCCTTGGGTCCAGAAAGCCAAAAGGATGTGCCCCCTTCTGATTTGGTGCGGTCCAACATGCTAAGATGTTTGGTGATCGCGCTATTCATTGCGTGCCAACGTTTGTTGTAGCGTCGTTCAATGTTGCGCAGATGCGAATCGTAATGGCCAAGCTGAAAGAACAGCGCGACGATTTCCTGCACGATTGTGGGCGGGTGTCGCATCATTACTCCCCGAGCGATGCGCGCCTCACGTATGATGTCACGATGGGCTACGATAAAGCCAAGGCGAATGCCTGGGGACACGGTTTTTGACAAGCTGCCAACGTAAATAACTCTTCCAGTCTTATCCATCGACCGCATGGACGGCGACGATTTGGCGACATAGTTCATCTCTGCTTCGTAATCGTCTTCGATGATCAAAAAGTCTTTGTCGACCGCTGCTTTCAACAGGTCTTCGCGGCGCTGTTGGCTCATGGTGACCATCGTTGGAAACTGGTGGCTGGGTGTGGTGAAAACCAGTTGGCACCCGGTTGGAATAGCGTCGGGAATGATCCCATCGTCGTCAATTGCAACGCCTACCAATTCACTACCTGACAGGCGAAACGCATTGCGGGCGCCAAAAAATCCAGGGTCCTCCAGGGCAATAGGTTTGCCTGACTGCGCAAAAATGGTTCCCAGGATATAAAGTGCGTTTTGCGAACCCAAGGTGATTAGGATTTCATCCTCATCTGCGTAAATTCCGCGTGTGTTCAGCAGTCTTTGACGCAATTGCTGAACCAATTGCGGACTGTCGCTTTCAACTGAATCGTTCGCCCAGGTCGGCATCTGTTTGCGTCCCAAAGCCTGGCGCGTACATTCCCGCCATCCGTCAACAGGGAACAAATCAGGATCGATTTGGTTATAGATGAATGGATACGGGTAAGCGTTCCAGTCCAGAGGGTTTACTATAGGCATCAGGTTGTTGGACGGGAAAGAAACCGGACAGGGCGCCGCGTCTTTTTCAGAAAGTTCGCGATCTTCAAGCGCAGTGTTCAAGGCAGCCATTTGCGGTGCAACAAAGTAGCCCGAGCGATCTCGCGACACCAACAACTCAAGATCAACAAGTCGGTTGTAGGCTGCGAAAACCGTGTTGCGCGATACCTGCAGCTGCTCAGCAAGTTCCCGGCAAGATGGCAACGGACGATCGTGGGCCAGCGATTTCGAAGTAATTGCAGCACTGACAACCTCACAAATCTGATCTCTGAGACTGAGGGGGGAATTCTCAGGCAGTTTCAGAAATCTGGGCGTGATTGAGGCCAAAGTATTCTCCCCGCATTTGTGTTTGGCACAATCGAAACTTAATGCCATGAGTGACAGCCTGTCAGGCTCAAACTGATCTGTCCCCTACTTTCAACAGATCTGTCACTTTCTTTGCCCGGTCCCTGCGTAAAGGATGAGCGCAACAAAAAATCCAATCACGGGAGTCGAGGAAAATGAAACTGAAAACCGTAGGAAAGGCACTATGCATTGCAAGCGCCTTGGCATTATCGGCGCAAACTGCCGTTGCTGAAAAAATACTAAAACTGGGAACTGTTGGATTTTTGGGGATGCCAATAGGTGATGCAATTGATCAAGCTCTTATCCCAACGCTGGAAGAAGTTTCCGGCGGCAAAATGTCGATCGAACCACATTACCGCAAATCGCTTTGCAGCGAACAGTCTTGTGGTGAGCAAGCAAATCAGGGCCTTTTGGCACTTTGGACCAGCTCAACCGCCAACTTTGGTAACTTCGGCACTTCATTGGCGATTTTTGACCTTCCGTATATCTTCAAAAGCATCGAAGACGCCGACCGGATTTCGTCGTCCTGGCTGGCGAAAAAGCAGTGCGACATTGCCGCCGAAGAGGCGGGTCATGTTTGCCTGACCGTCTATTCAAGCGGTGGTTTCCGGCAGCTTGGCAACGCCCATGGCCCCATCCATGCCCCCGGTGATATGGCTGGCATCAAGTGGCGTGTTACCAAAAGCCCAATCGAATTTACTCTTGTGAAAAACTGGGGTGCGGTACCGGTCCCTTATGACTGGGCGCAGCTGTACCAGGGCCTGCAAACAGGTGTGGTATCAGGTCAGTATGTTGCCACGCCTTGGCAACACGTGGCCAAGCTGCACGAAGTAGCTCCTTATTTCACCGAAATTGGTGGATCATGGTCTGGCAACCAATTGTCAATCGACAAACGCCAGTATGATGCTTTGACCGACGAAGAAAGAGTGTGGCTGCACGAGGCTGCCACTGCCTTTGGTCAGAAAGTTCAGGAACTGGACCGCGCATGGGTCGAAGCAGGCGAGACCGAGATCAAGAAAACCGCGAAAGAGTGGTATGTTCCTAACGAAGAGGAAATGACCCAATGGCGTGCAGGTGCGATTGACGCATGGCTGAATGCCAAAGGCAGCTTTGATCCGGCAACTGCCCGTCGTGTGTTGGAAGAGCAGGGAATGCACGGCTTTATTGCCCAGCTGGAAGAAGCGGGCGCGCTGTAAATAACAGTCTGTTTGACAAAACACACAAGGGCGCGGGATGTTGTTCCGCGCCCTTATCCTAGAAAAGACCACCCCAATTAGGATCAATATCCATGGAAAGTGTCCTGCTGCTGGTAATTCTGGTCGTCATGATCATGCTTGGGGCCCCCGTTGGGTTCATCATGATCCTGATCCCAGTGGTCTATATTCTGATCACTGACGCCGCCCCAATGATCCTGATCCCCAGTCAAATGTTTCAGGCGATCGACTCGGTGCCACTCACAGCGATCCCATTTTTCATGCTGACGGGCGAGTTGATGACATCAGCAACCATCACTGACCGTTTGGTTGATCTAAGCCAGCGGATCATTGGACGAATGCGAGGTAGCATGGCGCAGGCAAACGTGTTGGTCAGCATGTTTTTTGCAGGCATGAATGGATCGGTCGTAGCGGATACCGCTACCGTTGGATCGCTTCTTGTACCTGGCATGAAAAAAGCAGGTTACCCGCCTGAATTTGCCGCCGCCATTACAGCGGTTAGCTCAACCATCGGTGGGATAATTCCGCCATCGATCATGATGATCGTTTTGGCAAATGCTGGTGGCATTTCGGTAGGTGCTTTGTTCGCTGGTGGCATCATTCCTGGCCTGTTGATCGGCGCGCTGCTTATGGTGATCAATTATATCATTGCGAAGAAAAACAACTTTGAACGCAGCGAAGAACCTTTCAGCCTTAAAGGTGTTGCGGTTGCCAGCTACAAATCTTCATTTGCGTTACTGATTCCGGTAGTGTTGGTTGGATCAGTCGTCTTTGGCATCGCGGGCGTCGTCGAGGCCGGTGCACTAACCGCCACCATCGCTCTGTTTGTGGGCCTGTTCGTCTATCGCACCATCAACTGGGGCAATTGCAAAGGCGCGTTTGTCCGTGCCTTCCGCAACTCGGCAATGGTGTTTATCATCATCGCAGCCGCAGGCCCGTTCAGCTGGTTGCTGACATCCTTGGGTGCCATCAACCAATTGGAAAACTGGCTCTTGGGGTACACTTACAATCCGCTTCTTTTCGCTTTGGTCCTGGTGTTGTTCATCTGCCTTTTAGGCATGGTCATGGACAGTGCTGCCAATATCATCGTTGCTGGTCCTGTGTTGGTCGATGTGATGGTCAAGGCCGGTTATCCAGATGTGCAGGCGGCTTTGGTTGTCGTTGTCGGCTTCCTGATCGGTTCGGTCACACCACCCGTTGGCGTCGCCTTCTTTACCGCGGGTGCCATTGCCCAGGTCAGACTTGAAAAGGTCGCCGTTGCGATGCTGCCCTATCTGGTGGCATTGTTTGGATTGTTGTTTGTGCTCATCGTCGTGCCGGATATCACTATGTACCTGCCACGCGTCTTTGGCTTTGCGAATTAGGAGTGCTGATAGATGATTTCCGCAATCAGGTTCCTGGACAACGCCATCAAAAAGACCCTGACGGCCTTTTGCGCAATACTTCTTTTGATGATGGTGGCTTTCACGGTCTACACGGTAATCATGCGCTACGTCTTTCTGAACCCACCTATTTGGGGAGATTTGCTTACGGTTCTCAGCAACATCTGGCTGGTATTCTTCGCTTTGGCACTCACCGTGCGTGACAAAGATCACATTGCACTGGATATGATCTATAATTGGCTTCCGCAAAAAGTGGCGTTTCTTGTTCAGCAATTCTGGACGGCAGTTATTTTTTGTCTGGGTTTGGTCATGATCATCTGGGGCTTGGAAGCAGTTTCTACTATGGGCGGTAAATACTGGGAAATGTGGTATTTTGCATGGGAAGACGGCGGAATAGTTTTTAAACCTAACTACATGCCAAAGAAATACGCCATCGCCATCGTTCCTATCTCAGGTCTGCTTGTCTGCGTGGCTGCGATTGCTTCGATTATCGAGGACAGTATGCGCCTGAAAGCAGGCAATTACAGCCAATCCAAGGAAGCTGAATATAGCGATTAGCCTCGTGTTTTGTAACCGGAAATAACGCAGTCGCCTACCGTTGAGGCAAGTCAGTAACCGAAGGGCACAATTGCAAGAAGCAGAGTGATTTAAGGTCCGCAAAGGTGCAGTTGTTGCACCTTTGTATCGAGTGCAGCATCGTGCACTTTGGGCTCCAACCGGACTTTTAAGTCTCTTGCGTTTGCGCGGCGTTTGCCACCAGCCGCTTGGTGACCAGGCGCATTACGGACATGGCGAATTTGGGGTCTTCGTATTGCAATCGCGTAAAGCGTTTCTCGTTGACTTCGTAAACCACCGTATCCTCTACGCACCGGACTGTCGCCATGCGCACGGCACTGCTGTTGAAGAACGCCATCTCTCCAAAAATGTTCCCCGCGGGCACAGTCACATTCTGGCCCTCGATTTCAACGGCGCCCTCGGCCAGATAATACATGCAGTCAACAGAATCGCCCTTTTCGAACAGGACATCGCCCGACTTGATGTCACGTCTTTTGCCATAAGCCATGGCGGCGGTGAAATCAGCCTCAGAGTCGTCCGTCATATGCGTCACCAATCTGCGAAGTGCCACAAGTTCGTAGAGGCGGTAGGCGTTGATGGAAAGCAAGATGACCTCAATCGCCAGTAGCGGCCAGATCTGAAACAAAGCGCTATAGATAATGAAGCAGGCCGATGACAAAATCACCAGGACACGCAGCCAGATCATCGAATTCATGCGGAAAGTCGCCAGCTTGAACAAAACAGCGAGCCAGCCAACGGCCTCAATAATGTGGTGAGTTGTGATAAATTCCATTGGCTTCTTCTCCTAATGGGCCTGTCGAATTAAAAACAAGGTCAAGGATTTAGTCAAACGCTACAGTCTTGTTGCTGCTTCCATGCGGCAATGTACAGTTTTAGTCGGCGTCAGGGCTTGGTCCCTCGGTCTGGTTCATTTATCTCCCCCATGCTTATGGAGGGTATGGGCAATGAGGCTGCCATGACCAAAGAGCGCGCTATGGCTGCGATGCCGCATGTTTTCCTGCGGCGGGTTCTTTATCAACCGCCAGCCCAACCATATCGCGATTGATGCAAAGATGATGCTTCCCAATGCCTGACCGATCAAAACCCCCTGTGCGCCCATCAACATTCCCCCGGCGACGACAAACGGCCAAGTGCCCAGAGTATGCTGCCCCCAACTCAACCACGTCGAATAAGACGGGCGGCCCAGCGTGTTAAACGACGCGCTCGCCACAAAGACCGAGCCACTGAAGAACGCCGACAGCGCCACGGGGAAACAATAGAGGTAGATCAGCTCCCGCGTCAGGTTCTCCGCATTAAACAGATCGGCAATCGGGCCGCGGCAGGCCAACAATATCATTGCAATACAGAACACATAGATCGCGACAAACTTAATGGCATCGAGATATGCGCGTCGGACCCGATCAACATGGCCGGCACCGAAATTCTGTCCGATGATCGGCCCGATGGCACCCGACAGCGCCCAAATGACGGAGAAGGCGACCGGCGTCATCCGCCCGATCACAGCCATCCCGGCCACCGCCTCTGGTCCGAACTTCGACATTTCGCGGGTCACGATCGCCGTGCCAATGGGCGTGGCCACATTGGCCAGCACGGCCCGATTTGCGAAATGTGTCACCGTCTGGAGATCGCGCCAGAGTAAGCGAAAGCTTGGAGGGACAAACGCTTTGTGCTTGCGCAACGCCGGATAAAGGGCAAGGCCCAACGTCACGAACCGGGCCGCTACCGTTGCCCAGGCTGCACCTGGCAGGCCCATGCCCAGTGCGAAGATAAAGATAGGGTCAAGCACCGCATTGGTCAGCGCCCCGAAAAGAGCCGGATACATCGCCATCCGGTTCTCACCGTAGCATCGCAGCGACGCGACCGTGACCATGGACAGACCAGACACCCAAGTGAAGGGTACGACAATCCAAAGATAGGTTGCCGCCAGTTCGGCCACTTCACCCGTGGCCCCGAGAAGCCCCACAAAGAATTCGATGTTTATTAACAAAATCAGCGGTATGGCGATTCCAGTCAGCATAACAAGCATCGCGGTACTTGTGGCATACTCACGGGCCTCCAGCTCGTCATCTTCACCGATGGACCGGGATACCAGGACACCCGCGGCGACAGACAGGCCGATATTGATGGCACTCGTAAAGAACATGAGAGCGCTGGCATAGCCCGCTGCCGCGGCCATCTCCTCATACCCGAGCATCGATATGAATATCAGATCGATCAGATCGACCGCATAGATGGCCATCAGACCGATGCTCGCCGTAAATGATGACACCGTCACGTGACGCATAATGCTGCCAGTGGTAAATAGTGCGTTTTTCCCGGTCGTCATCTCAAATCTTTCATCGTTGGGACGGCCATAGGCCGTGCACGCATCTCTGGGGACCAAATTTCCCCTTCGCTTCACACCAGTTTACAAACATTCGTCAGAGGCTGGTAGTCTTGAGTTTAGAAGTCCAACAGACCGAGTACACGGAATTCGTGCTATATCGGCTCAAAGCGATGCATCACGAAGTTGACCTGTCTGCCCCTTTCAGACGCTGTTTCAAATCTCTGGCAGCCATCGCATATCCCCCGTCAGCACCGTCTATGAAATGAACGTGCTTGCTTTCTGACAGGCTGAACAGAAGGCAAGTCATCATCGCCTGATCGGCTTTCCAAGTGCCATAGAGCACTCTTCCAGCTTGGTACTCCCGCTCCAGAAAGGCCTCTATTTCAGAGGCCTGCGCATGGCTCACATCAAGAACCATGCGCAGCGCGCCATCGTATTTGCGGTAATCGGTGTTGGATTTCAGTTCTCCACGGTAGGTCGCGCCATTGTAGCCGCCAACCAGAATTCCAAATCGCTCGCAAAAATATTGTATAAGAGCTGTGAGATATATCCAGAATGTTTGTCTGAAACGTTTTGCTCCGCGCGCGCCTGCGGCTATTTCAAGCGGCAGGCCCGAGGGAGGGAATCGAAATTTCAGGGTGGCATCATGGGCTGGGGCGAAGTTGGAAATTTCATCACCCAGAATGTCAGATATCGTATCGGAAATCGCTTGTATTTCTTCGGCAGCATCGGCGTCTGAGGGGAGCAGGATGGTCGTCAGCATAATGCCATTCCGGGCTTTCAATGGCTCCCATCGGCATGAGAGACCCTGCAAATCGGGATACTCCTCATCTTCATTCGGTAGCAGCGCAAATCCTTTGCTTTGGTCATCCGACTTGAGCCATTCATCCGCCACCGTCGGGCCATTGCCCGCGAACATCGCGAGGTCATTTCCTTCAGACAGGCGGTACTTTCCAACGAGGATCTCTGCGCCGGAAGACCGCAGCACAGACACGGGGATCGCAGCGGTTCGCAACGACAAACCGAAAAGGTTGAAGGACACCGCCTGCAGTTTTCTGGCCTCTTCACAGGCGCTGTTCAGCAATTCTGGCGGGACCGCTACCAACCCTCCATCACCGCCAAAGACGAATGGCAGCGACACTCCTCCGCTTACATTAAGCACTGCTGTAATGAACGCCGCGCCAACCATGTTAACGTTTTTATATTCACCTCTTTGAATGGCTTTCGTGGAGCCGACGACGTCAGAAACGATAAGGGTCCAGTCATCAGGCAGCGCCCGGTAATGGATCAAATCAGAGACTTCCCGAAAATCGGCAAAGGCCGGAAGGTCCGAATAGAAATCTCGTGTCGCTTTTTGCGGTGTCAAACTGATGGCGGGCCTTTCACAAGCTGGTCGGCGGTGGCAAGTGATCCTGACCCGAAAAGCTAACATCATCCCTATGCTTAGGCAATCAACTGGAAATTTTCTGGGTTAGGTCATTCATTTAAAGCGCTTTAGGAACTGACTTGGCTCAAAGGCAGCCTTTCGCGCCTTTTGAGGTTTGCACCACTAGCCTGCGCAGGCAGAGGAAGAGATGTGTCCGGCCCTTGCCCAAATCGCAGCTAAGCTAGCCAATCCGACCGGAAGCGTGCCGATATGCATCACCTACTGCTTACAGCAATGTGATAAATGCCTTGAGGAACGCTTTCCCATGCCTATCATGCCGATGCGCGTTCCAATTTGGGAATGCGGTTGATCGTTACTTTTGAAATCGATGAGAGAGATCCAAAGGTGGACACCCCGGACCAACCGACCTCCGACCCGGCGAAAACGCGGACATATTATGTGCCGCAGCTGCGCATCGCCTCGGGTCTGATCCTGTTCATCTTTGTCATCACCCATTTTATCAATCACGGTCTGGGTCTGGTTTCGATCAATGTTATGCAGGCGGGTCAGGACATCAGGGTGTGGGTCACAGAAAGCGCTCTGGGCATGGCTCTGCTGATTGCGGCTGCGACATTTCACTTCGTGCTGGGCATCGCAAAGTTTATCGGAACACGAACCTGGCGACTTGGAAGTCGGGACATCGTTCAGCTGATTTTTGGGCTTCTCATTCCCATATTCCTGATTCGTCACGTACTTGGCACCCGCGGCGTCGAAGAGATGTTTGGCGTCGAGGCCGACTATGCCTATGCACTGTGGGCCATGTGGCCGAATGAAGCGTTGTGGCAGGCCATTCTGATGCCCCTAGTTTGGATTCATGGCTGCATTGGAATCCATCACTGGCTGATTGTCCGACCTTGGTACCGCCGGTCATTCTGGCTCTGGAACGGGCTGGCGGTGATCATTCCTGCGTTGGCCTATGCGGGCTATGTCGCGGCGGGCCGAGTTAGCACGCTGCAATCGAACTATCATAACCCGCTCTCAGCAGAACAATATTCGACTTTCGTGTCGACGCTTCAGATGACCAACACTGTCTATTACGTCCTTCTCGCCGGTGCCTTGGGGATATGGCTGCTGCTCTTGATCTGGCAACGTTTTTCCAGTCGTGTTGTCGTTACTTACACCAATGGCCCCGCCATCCCGGCCACCCGAGGGCTTACTGTGCTGGATATCAGCCGTATCAATCGGATCCCGCACGCCTCGGTTTGCGGTGGCCGGGCGCGATGTTCAACCTGCCGGGTGCGTGTGGTCGAGGGGTACGAGTCGCTACCACCGCCGTCGGAGACGGAAATCAAGGTGCTGAAACGGGTCGCAGCGCCTGCGAATGTCAGGCTGGCCTGCCAGTTGCGCCCGACCGCCAATCTGACCATCTCGACGCTGATGCCGGGCAACGTAGATGCGAAACGTGGGGCAGCGATTGACCGATACCATTGGGGCGTCGAACAGGAAGCAACGATCCTGTTCTGCGACCTGCGCGGATTCACGAAGATGTCCGAGGGCAAGCTGTCCTATGACGTCGTGTTTCTTCTGAACCAGTTCCTTGGTCGCATGGCGGAGGCAATTCAGGATTCCGGCGGTTTTGTTGATAAGTTCATGGGCGACGGGATTATGGCGATCTTCGGGATGGAAACGTCGGTTCAAGACAGTGCAGTGAGCGCGATCAAGGCCGCGCGGGCAATGGGCGGAGTTCTCGACGGGCTTAATCAAAGCCTGCAGGATGAGCTTCCCGCACCACTCCAGATCGGGATTGGGTTGAATACCGGTCCCGTTGTTCTGGGTCGCATTGGGGCTGGGCACAGGACTGACGCTGCCGCAAGGATCACGGCGCTTGGTGAAACAGTGAATACGGCGAGCCGCCTGGAAGGGCTCACTAAGCAGTTAGAAGTTCAGGTTGTCGTTTCGAATACAACGATTGAAGCGTCGGGCCTGCCCCATGACGAAAAGATGGAACGCCGAAATGTTGATGTCAGGGGGCTCAGCCAACCGGTATCTGTCTATGCGGTCAAGCGGGCGACAGACCTGCCGTCTTCGGATAACGGCTAATACGGCGCAGCCAATTCGATGCCGTCGGCAACGCCGTTAACATGTGCGTCCGACAATTCGGTATGCGGATGATGACTGTTCCGGGCGCCGGCCCGATAGCTGCACTCACCTTCAGAGCGGTCGTTGATAATTCCGCCCGCTTCAAACGATCACGTACGGCAGGCGCGCATTTTGGCCTCGCGCCACGGGATATCAATCGCGCGAGCATGACAACCAAGATCGCATAACCCGAGCAGGAGGACGGGGTGTTTGTGCAATCCTATACGCATCAGCGATACAATCCTAGCGTCACCCAAGCAACGGAGAAAAGCGTTACCCGAAGGGGTGGCAATGATCCAAGAATACCCAAAAAACGAGCTTGACCCGAACGCTCAACTTAAGAAGTTGCCTTTGAACGATTGCCTCAATGTGCGCCGCAGCTTAACCAAAGCAGCCCTTCATCGAAAGCGCAGTATTTCTCTCTGCTCAATGACATCACTGCGGACGCTTTGTCCCGGTGCAACAACACAGTGGTTATGCCCGCAAAGGGCCGAAAGGACCTTGGATATATCGATAAGATTGTCTGCAATGAACCATATTGGCTATATTCATCAGACATTCCCTAAGGAGAAGGCCCTACCTGTCATGCTGACATTTGAAAATCCGGTCTTTCAGAGCTATGCCGTGGCGGCAGCGCTCATCATTCTGAAGCTTTCGTTGCACTCTTATTTTACAGTTTATCGAATGATAAAATCCAATGGTGGGTTGCTAAACCCGGAAGACCTTAGCAAGACCATCTTGAACCCAGAGCCAAGCCCCGAACAGATCAAGCCGAATGACTATGTTGAACGGTCGCGGCGCATGCATCGCAATGAGATGGAAAACGGTCTGCCGTTTCTTGCCTGCGGGATATTGTTCGTTCTTACGGATCCAAACCTGTTTCTGTCTCAAGTTTTCTTTTATGGGTATGTATTGGCACGCATATTGCACTTTGTGGCTTACGCCGCGGCGATGCCGCATGAAGTCCGGGCCACGTTTTTCACGGCCGGATCGCTTCTTACGATTGTCATGGCATTGATGGTGCTGCTCGCAGCGATACGATGATGGAAATTCAGCCTCTAGATGCCCTTCGTGAATGGAAGCCAAACGACTGAAAGTCTCGGGTTGTGTGAAATCAACATTTGTTGATTTTGCGGCTGCGTCGAATGTCCGAACTCACGGGCCGTACCGCAGCAGATGCAGTCAAAGTCAACGTCGGCTCAGAGTTGCCCGTGAAAGCAGCCCTCGTTCACGATGCTGCTGCGGCGTCTTCAATCATCGGAACGAGGCCATACTTACAAGTGCTGGCGAGTTGGTGATTCTCGGCAATTCTAGTTGAAAAATGATGTTCCTAAAGCTCCAAGGTGAGCTGGATGCCCTGAAAGGTGTACCTAACTTGCTTTGGTCACAAGCTGATATCCCGGTGCCGCGATTGCACGAACCATCGTAATTGGCGCTTTGTTTATCCAGGTCGTGCGCTCCATCACAAATACCGCATCACCAGGGTCTGCGGAAAGAAGTTCGGCTTCGTGGTGCGTCGCATTTTTTGCAAGAAAGCGTACTTCGCAATCGCTGTAGGGTCGGTTTCGAATGAGCCATTCGTTCGCACTTTCACGGCTGAGATCGATATCCAGTATTTCTGGCGTGGTTGAGTGCACGATCCATCTGTCTTCGTAGATATAGGGTTTTTTGTCAGCGAGATGCAGCGCAACGACATGCAGCATTTCCATAGGCTTGGCGAGACCGAAGGATGATGCGACATGTGTTGGGGAAACACGAATTTCACGGGAAACCAGGAAGTAGCCGTACTCTTTCCCGGCAGTTTGGATTTCTAGTCGGGTTATGGGAATATCGAAGGTCGTGCGTGTGATCGGATGAAGCGTTACAGTGGTTCCACCTTTTCGCCGCCGGTTGACAGTCCCACTGTGCACCAAATCCTGCATCGCGCGTTGAACGGTTGTCCTGGCGCACCCGAATTCTTCTGCAAGTTCCTGATCATTTGGCAGTTTCGCACCTGGCAGCAATTCGCGTTCAAGCACACGGCGTTTTATTTCATCTCTGATTTCGCTCCAGCTGTTGCTCATCTATGACTTCCGGTTCATTCGTTCTGTCTTCCAAAAATAGGGTTCTGCCATCCACTCCAGCTTCAGGCGAAACAGGGAATTCATTCAGGATTGACTATTATTATGTGCATGCTTAATAGTATTACGCAACTATTTAAAAAATGACGCAATTGGAGGGAACTATGAAACGCAGAGAATTTGTGATGGCCGGTGCAGTCGGTGTGGCAGCCACAACGCTAGCCGCGCCGGCAGTGGCGCAAGACATACGTCAATGGAACATGGTCACAGCTTGGCCAAAAAACCTGCCCGGACCCGGAGTTGCGGCGCAGATGCTGGCGGATCGAATCACAACATTGTCGAGCGGGCGGCTTGAAATCAAACTGCATGCCGCCGGAGAGCTGGTGCCCGGACGGGGTGTTTTTGATGCCGTGTCAGAAGGCACTGCAGAACTTTACCACGCGGTTCCGGCTTACTGGGGGTCGAAGTCCAAAGGCATTCTGCTGTTCGGTTCGCAGCCATTCGGCTTGCGCGCGGATGAACAGTTTGGCTGGCTCTATCACGGCGGCGGGCAAGCGCTCTATGATGAGATTTATGCGCGTTTCAATCTGAAGCCGTTCCTTTGCGGCAACTCCGGCCCACAGTGGCAAGGGTGGTTCCGTGATGAAATCAAATCGCTGGACGATCTGAAGGGCCTGAAGTTTCGTACGACCGGCCTAGCCTCGCAAATGTGTTCCAAGATCGGCATGGCGGTTCAGGCAATGGGTCCCCGCGACATGTTCCAAGGATTGCAAACTGGCGCACTGGATGCGGGTGAATTCATCGGTCCGTGGACGGATAGCGCGGTCGGATTTCAGCAGGTTGCCAAGAACTATTACTGGCCGGGAGTTGGCGAACCATCGTCGGCCGAAGAATGCGCCGTAAATGCCGCGGCATACGCGGATCTGCCGGATGATTTGAAACAGGCCGTCAGCTTTGCCTGCGAAAGCCTATATAATCCGGTCTGGACCGAGTATACGACCAAACATGCACAAGCGCTGGCTCGGCTGGTCGCCGAAGAAGGTGTACAGGTTCGCACTCTGCCAGATGACGTTGTTCAGGCTATGGGCGCGGCATCGATCGAAATTATGGACGAGCTGTCGCAAGACGAAGATGAGCTGGTGCGCCGGATCACAGAAAGCTTCCTGACTTATCGCGACTCTGTCGGGTCTTATATGAGATATGCTGACAATGGTCAGATGAATGCCCGAGCCGGTGTTCTGGGCTACTAATACTTGATACCTCACTCCGGCGTGCTTTTGCGCGCCGGAGTTTATCCTGGGGCTAATGTGCAGAAAATCATCAAAACTTTGGATGGCTTCAGCCATGCGGTTGGGTCAGTAATTCGCTGGATCGCGTTGGCCATGGTCCTGGTGCAGTTCGCGATCGTAGTTGCTCGATACGTATTTGGGTTGAGCGACGTCGCTGCACAAGAATCGGTTCTATACATGCATTCAACCCTGTTCATGCTTGGGGCCGGGTACACGTTGCTTGTCAACGGTCATGTACGTGTGGACATTTTCTACAATCGCTTTGAAGCAGCTGGGCAGCGGCGTATCGATCTGTTTGGTCACCTGTTTTTGCTGATGCCCACCATGATTGCAGTGATCTACTGGTCGTGGCCTGCCGTCGTAAATTCCTGGAGCATTCTTGAAGGGCCAATCTCGGTGGGTGGAATTAAGGCTGTATTTTTTCTGAAATCCCTCATTCCTGCCTTCTGTGTTCTCCTGTTGCTTCAGGCCACATCCGAAGTGCTGCGCATCGTCATCGGGGAAAAGCCGCGTGATTGAATACCTCGATCTGCTGATGTTCGCGGCCCTGATGGTGGCCGTGCTTTCGGGTTTTCCAGTGGCATTCAGCATTGCCGGGACAGCCATCTTCTTTGCCTTTCTCGGCTGGTCTCTGGGCGCTATGAATATCTCATTGTTGGGGGCTATGTCTCAGCGCATTTTCGGGCTGCTGACAAACGGTGTTCTCATCGCGATACCGCTCTTCGTGCTAATGGGGGCGGTGTTGGAAAAAAGCCGGATCGCCGAAGAAATGCTCGACACAATGGGGCGGTCTTTCGGGCAGCTGCGAGGTGGCCTGGGCATTTCGGTTATTCTGGTTGGTATGTTGCTTGCGGCATCTACAGGTATCGTAGGAGCCACCGTTGTTGCGATGGGTATGATCGCCCTGCCAACGATGTTGAGATCAGGATATGATCCCCGTCTGGCTGCTGGCGTGGTATGCGCGTCAGGTACTCTCGGCCAGATCATTCCGCCATCGACACTGCTGATCATCCTTTCCGATGTTGTATCCAATGCCTATCAGCAGGCCCAGTACGAGCAGGGAAAGTTCGCAATCGACACCATTTCCGTCGGGCAGATTTTCGCCGCAGCCCTGCTGCCCGGTCTGACAATGGTTGTACTTTACATCCTCTACATACTGGTTCGTGGTCTGGTGCGCCCAGAAGATGTGCCTGTTATGGCTGACGATGGAATTCGCCTGCCATTGTCAAAGATGATCTCAGCGATTGCGCCCGCGATCCTTCTTATTCTGGCTGTTTTGGGCGCAATCTTGAGTGGCGTCGCTTCGCCTACAGAGGCTGCTTCCGTCGGTGGCCTCGGGGCCATCCTGATGGCGGCCATCAAATCGGGGCACTCCCGCAGATTCCTGCTTTTGGGTACGAGTTGCCTTGTCCTTTTGGGCGTGGGCGCAGGCCTGTACCCTGTGCGTTTGCAGCGCAGCGATCTGAGTTTAGCGGATTACGCCATCGGTGGGGGATATGTTGTGCTTTCAGCAATCGCCGCTGTAGCCATTTTCATCGCGGTGAAATCCCTGATCACCCAAAAGACGCTGCAACCGGCACTCAATTCTACGCTGACCATGACTTCAATGATTTTCGCAACGATCTTGGCGGCGGGTATATTCTCTTTGGTCTTTATCGGCCTGGGCGGAGAAGAACGCGTACACGGTCTGCTGTCTGAACTTCCGGGCGGTCCGACCGGCGCGCTGATTTTCTGTATGTTGTTCATATTTGTTCTGGGGTTCTTTCTGGATTTTGTTGAGATCGCCGTAATTGTGCTGCCATTGGTGTTGCCCGCGCTTATTCTGATGGGGCATGATCCGGTCTGGTTGTCCGTATTGATTGCAATCAATCTTCAGACCTCCTTTCTGACGCCGCCTTTTGGGTTTTCTCTGTTCTATCTGCGCGGTGTCGCCCCAAAAGAGCTGACGACGGGGCAAATCTATGCCGGTGTCGCCCCGTTCATTCTGATTCAGATACTCGCAGTAGCCGTGATCTGGTTCCTCCCCGAGATCGCAACATGGCTACCCAAAATTCTGTTCTGACAAGTTCCAGGATTTGCGCGGTCAATTGAAGCGCCTCTTGACATGACGACCTGTCAGCATCGCAGTAACCCTAGTTTGCACGTATCCCAGCATCTTGACGTTATGTGCATCAGTTTTGCTACAAAAATCTCTCACGCGCCAAATTGATCTATGTATAGAGCTGGCCACAACGGGATTTTTCTGATTGCCCTGATCCATGATCCGTCCGCGTTTCGGCCTGACTAGATGGGTTTTTGTCGCTGGTGCTGACATCAACAAATCGCTCTTTGCAATTTTTCCAGCGTTGCGGGGATATTCCTTGTCCGCGATTCCGATGACGTTTATCGAAGCCAGGCCTGCCTTAGTCACCGCGCTGCTAAAGCGTTTCGCAATAAACCTGAGGCATGAGGTATTTGGGGAACGCAGCAACATCAATGCGTTGTCGGGACGGTTTTCGCCAAACCTGATTCAGGTTTAACGAAAACCGCTTTAGTGACTTTTGTAGACGTCGTGCCGGCCTTGATTTTCCTTTGCGAAACGCCTGAATTTATGCAGCTATAGGGCGGTCTATGTAAATTGATCGCGGCTACGCGAATAATGACCGTATGATGCAAAACACGCGTCGTTCGGATTATACCATCCGTAACCGGACATTGGTGTGCCTACAGCGAAAGGCCGCAAAGTCCCGCTCTGCCTTCTTTCGAGAATCGTAGTTACTGCGTTATCGATGGATCGCAAATTGCTTACGGTTGTTCCGTTCTTTCTGGCGGCTTTTCCTTTGAGTGGATATGGCTTGTTTTGCAGGATATTCGGGTATTTGGAATTTGTACAAATTGCTCAAATTTCACATCTGATTTGTATAAGATACGGGATGTTCGGCACAATTTTGTGCATCATGTACACTACATCCAAAAGTGACGCCGCGTTCAGCCCTCGGGAGTGCCGAACACCTGATTCAGAATGGCGTTGAGTGCATCAGCATCGGTCTGAGTAAATGCGTCCGGTTGGTCGCTGTCGATGTCCAGAACGCCGATCAGATTGCTGGAACTGTCATGAACCGGCAATACTATTTCTGAACGTGTTGAGCTGGAACAGGCGATGTGACCGGGAAAGGCCATGACATCGTCAACCAGCTGAACCTCACCGGTTCGGGCCGCAGCACCACATACGCCGCGCGAGAAGGGAATCACAAGGCACCCGTGCCCGCCCTGATAAGGCCCGATTTTGAGCAGGTCGGGGCCCGTTACGCGGTAGAATCCGGTCCAGTCAAAGCGGTCATCGGCATGGTGTAATTCACAAACCACCGTCGCCATGAGTGCCACGGTATCATCTTCACCTTCGGTCAGGGCCGCGATGGTTTGAGCGGTATTATGATAGTCGATCTGCATGGTGCGAATTTTGCATGAGTTTGAACTGCCTGACAACTTGCCCTGCTGCGATCACGCGATCAGAATAAACGCCCGCGTCGGCAGCTGCGCAGCTGTGCCTTGTACATATCCGCGCGATCCGCAACCGTACCGGCGACCCGAACCAGCCACGCCTTGCTTTTGTGGGTGCCTCGGGAAAATCCGGTGCGGCCCTCATGATAGGCGAGATACTGATTGCGGGCATCGTTCAGAGACAGGCCAAGTCGTTCCTTTGACTTGGACATGTACCATCCGATGAAATCGGCAGAATCGCTGATGTCGCTGCGGCGCGCGGCAAAGCGTTTGCGTTCGTCTTTGTATTCCTGCCACGTGCCATCCAGCGCCTGGCTATAGCCATAGGCAGAGCTGATCCGGCCCATTGGAATCACACCAATCACCCAGCGGAAGGGGGTGCGTGCCTCACCATCGAATTTGCTTTCCTGATAGATTGTGGCCATCTGGACATGCACCGGCACGCCCCATTTGCGTTCAGCCGCGCGGAACGCACGGCCATAGTCCGGGCGCTGTGCAAGGATCGTGCACGCATTATCCAAGTCTTTGGGTGCCGGACCGCTATCGCGTCCACCACACGCTGCTACCAGCAGCAACAACAGAAAAGTGCGGAGAGTTCTGCTCATCTGCCTCTCGCTATGTTTTGTTTTTTTGATACTCTAGCGGAAAGTGCGTTGATGGGGAATCCCGAAATCCGGTTTGTGTTCGCAATGTTGTGATCAAATCAGAAATGTCAGGATCAAGGGCAGCAGGGGCACTGCGATCAGCGTTGATATCATCACCAATCCGGCAACTGCTTCTGCATCGGCTTTGTATTTTTCTGCCAGAAGGTAAGCGGTTACTGCGACTGGCATGGCAGTTTGCAGCACGAGCACGCCAAATGCGGTTTGATCCAGCTCGAACCACAGCCCGATTCCCCATGCGACTGCCACACATGTTCCCACCCGCCCAAAGCTGAGCGCGGTTGCCAGAAGTACCCGCGAAGAATTGAGCCGGGCGACCGCAACACCAAGTGTGATCAGCATCATAGGGATCGCCATTTGACCGGCGAGGTCCATTGTCCGGGTCAGAATCCGCGGTGTTTCCCAATCTTGCCATAAGAACAAAGCACCGAGCGCCGTGGCCCAGATCATAGGCTCACGCAAAATTTTTCCTGTTGAGCCCCGGCCCGCCACCAACCAGATGCCGACGGTGAAGGACAGCACTGCGCTAACCGATAATATCACGACTGCCAGTTCCAATCCCGGCTGGCCGAAGGCAAAGAGTGCCACCGGAAGGCCGAGATTGCCGGTGTTACCGAATATCAGAGGGGCGAGATAGGTCCGTTGATTCAGGCCGATCGCGGCCAAGACCGCCCAAAAAATGACGCCCAATGCCAGATAGGCCAGGGCAGAGGCGGCGGCCAAGCCGCCAAGCGAGGCCAGATCAGCCTCTGATTTCATCAGCGCAGTGAAGATCAGGCAGGGCACGGCCAGGGTCATTGCCAACCGCGTAACAAACTGAATCCGATACTCGAATCCCATTTTGACCCACACGTAACCAACCCCTGCAAGCAGGAAGACCGGTGCCACGATCTCGATCACTGTCACGACTAGGTTCACACACTGTTTCCTTAAAAATCGGCGTCAATGTTGGACAAACACCCCTTGAAACCCCTAATCTGTGGCATTAGGGGCTGCAACCAATGTTAAAGACACGTGCGAAATATCATCTGGGACAGATTGTAAAACATCGGAAGCATCCATTCCGTGGTGTTGTGTTTGATGTGGACCCTGAATTTTCGAATTCCGATGAATGGTATGAGGCGTTGCCGGAAGAAGGCCGCCCTGTGAAAGATCAGCCTTTTTACCATCTGCTGGCCGAGAATGACCAAAGCTATTACGTCGCCTATGTCAGCGAGCAGAACCTGATTGCGGATTATTCAGGTGAGCCGGTTGGTCACCCGGATATCCCCGATTTGTTTGGTCCGTTTGAGGACGGGCAATATCCGCTGCATTTTCAGCTGAATTAGGGATTTACCGGGTGTTAACCCATCACTCCGCGTCAATACCCCAAAGCACAACCGTCTTTGCGTGGATCTGACGCGCCTTCGAGTACGCCATTGGGGTGGATCTGGATGGCCTGTGCCCCACCGATCGGGTCGTCGCTGATAACGACATTGTGGCCCATATCTGTGAGCTGTTGCCGCACAGTGCCGGAATAGCCCTGTTCAAGGCGCAATTGCCCAAGCTCTGCGAATGCCCGAGGCGCGTCGATTGCGCTTTGCGGGTCCATACCGAAATCTTGCAGGTTGGAAACGAATCGCGCGTGCCCGGTAGATTGGTACTGGCCGCCCATCACGCCAAAAGGCATGGTCAAACGGTTTTGAGAGCGGAGCATGCCGGGGATAATGGTATGCATTGAACGCTTGCCGCCGCACAGTTCATTGGGATGGCCGGGGGTCAGGCAAAAGCCAGAGCCGCGGTTTTGCAGCAGGATACCGTATTTTTCCGACGCAATTCCGGATCCGAAACTGTGGAATATCGAATAAATCAGCGAGACGGCCATGCGGTCCCGGTCGACCACGGTGATGTACACGGTGTCGCGGTGCACTTCTTCGGTCAATGGTGCGGGGTCGGGCATTGCATTTTGCGGATCAATCAATGCGGCAAGACGATCTGCGGTTTCAGGTGCCAGCATGCGTTCCAGGCGGGCGGTGTGATCAGGATCGGCGATCAGCCGGTTGCGGGCATCGTAGGCAAGTTTGGTTGCCTCTGCCTCGATATGCGCGCGCTGGCTGCCGTCCGGGTCCATCAGGCCGATGTCGAAGTGTTTGAGGATGTTCAGCAACAAGATTGCCGTCGCCCCCTGACCGTTGGGGGGATGTTCGAGAAGTTCGATGTCTTGGTAGGTGCCGCTGATCGGAATGGTATGGTTGCCCTTGTGGGCGGCAAAGTCGTCCAACGTGTGAACCCCGCCCAGCTCTGCCAGGGCGTTCACCATGTCGGCGGCAACTTCGCCGCTATAGAACGCATCGCGGCCCTCTTTGGCGATTCGACTCAGGACTTTTGCCTGACCCGGGGCGCGAAAGATTTCGCCGACCGAAAGAGGAGCGCCAGCATGTGTGAAGTGGGTGATGCCATGGTGCTGCAGGTTCGAGGTTTTCTGTGACCAGTCCCGTGCCACGCGCGGGGCCACGGGGACGCCTTGGGTGGCATAGTGAATGGCAGGGGCCAGAATCGCGTCGAGGCCAAGGTTGCCGTGTTCTGCGCTGAGTGTGCAAAAGGCGTCTACAGCGCCGGGTATTGTGGCGGCGGCGGCAGATTGCGGGGAAACAATGCTGTGCCCGTCGGCGCGCAAGGCGGCCGCGGAGGCGGCGGCAGGGGCGCGGCCTGATCCGTTGAAGGCCTTGATGTCATCGCTGCCCGGGGTGTTGAACAGGACAAAGCAATCACCGCCGATCCCGGTCATGTGAGGTTCGCAAAGTCCCAACAGAACCGCCCCGGCGATGGCTGCATCCATGGCGTTTCCGCCCTGTTTCAGAATATCGACAGCAACTTGTGCGGCCAGCGGGTGGGAGGTGGCGCACATGCCATTCTGGGCGAAAACCGCAGAGCGGCCGGGACGTTGAAAATCGCGCATGTCTGTCTCGGGGTTGGTTCCGTTGGAACGAACCCTAGGGCGATGATCGGAAATTGCAATTGTCTCGGGGATAGAGCCCCGGCGCCGCGCATTGGGTGGGGGCTGTTACACACGACGCCGGGGGAAGCTTTTGCAGCTACAAGGCCAGTTATGAAGGTTCATTCCGGCGAATCTTGGAAGGGAATGAGGCAATATAGAGATGCGGAGCGTTGTTCGTCCTATCAAAGATTTGGCAGCCAAAAGTGTTTGTGCCGGGGCAGGCCGGTAGATGATTCGAGAGAGTGCTGTCAGCTTTGCGAACTCACAGGGAAGCTGCCAGTGTCTGAACATTCATGATATAAGGGGGTTTAGTACCTCGACGCCGCGCATTGGGTGGGGGCTGTTACGCGCAGCGCCGAGGGAAGCTTTATGCAGCTACATCTCTGAATATGACGATTCAATCAGGCGGATTTTCGATGGGATTGGGGCAATATTGCGGCCTGGGAAATTTATCGCACAATTAACGAAGTGGTTATTCAACCGCTCTGAAGATTAGTGTCGAACCGCAATTCCAGATGATTCTCACCTCCTACATGCTGGTAAGACAGGTGCTGGGTCAGGTTGTGGATCAGGAACCACCCAAAGCCCCCTTCGGGCAACGATTCGAGCGGCACATCTGTATCCGGCAAACGACCCTCAGGCATCACGGCATTGGGTAACAAGTGACCGCAGTCGCGCAACCGAACAGTCAAAGACCCCGATATCAGATTTGCATCGATTTGAACGGGGCCGGGAGGCAGCTGTGCGTAAGCATGCTCGGCTATGTTATTAAGGGCTTCAGCCAGCACCAGTTCGACCGTGCCGCTAAGTTCGCGGCCTGACGCCTGTTGTGACAGCCATTCGCAAAACTGCACCAGCGCCTGACGCGTTTTTGCCTCGCTTCCTGTTGTTAAAAGGCTAAAAAATGGGTCAAGCTGCGCTTTGTTCACCCCATTCCCCTTTGGCCAGGTTCGAGTTGTTCAACCCGTCGCGCGTACTGTGGCCGCATCGGTGTCTGCATAAATATCAAATACAGTATCCATACGAGTCAGGCGAAACACCTTATCTACGTCAGGGGTAAGCCCGGCGAGGTCGAAACGCCGTCCGGCCCCCATTTGTTTCAGGGACGCGACAATTGCGCCAAGTCCGCTTGAATCAACAAAGGTCACCTGTGACAGATCGAGAATGAAACGATCCGGGCCCTGATCCATAGCGGCGCGCATCGCGTCCTTGAACTGAATCGCGGCGGCCGCGTCGATGCGGCCAGCGTTGACTGTGATGATATCGATGCCATTGTGAATATTGCTTTGCAGTTCCATGATGTCTCCGGCCATAGGTAGTAGTACGGCAGAGGCTAGACCCCATTCCTTACCATTCGGTATTCATGCGGGTGAAAACCTTGGGAGGGTTGAATCATGAAGCAGGTTGTTATTGCAGGTGCCGCGCGCACACCGATGGGTGGCTTTCAGGGGGATTTCGACGGTGTTGCTGTTCCGGTTTTGGGGGGGGCTGCGATTCGGGCTGCACTGGCGGATGCCGGGGCAACATCTGTGGACGAGGTGTTGATGGGCTGCGTTCTGCCTGCGGGTCTGGGACAGGCCCCTGCACGGCAGGCGGGTTTTCAGGGCGGTTTGGATGACAGCGTTCCGGCAACAACGCTTAACAAGATGTGTGGATCGGGGATGAAGGCGGCGATGATGGGCTATGACCAGATTGCACTGGGCCATGCGGATACCATGATTGCCGGGGGTATGGAGAGCATGTCGAATGCGCCTTACATGCTGCCCAAGATGCGGGGTGGGGCACGGATCGGGCATACAGAGGTGCAGGACCATATGTTTCTGGACGGGCTGGAGGACGCCTATGACAAGGGTCGCCTGATGGGGACCTTTGCCGAAGACTGCGCTGAGAAGTACCAATTTACCCGCGAGGCACAGGATGAGTATGCAATCGGCTCATTGACCAATGCGCTTGCAGCGCAGGTTTCTGGCGCGTTTGATGGTGAGATTGCCCCGGTCACGTTCGCCACGCGGCGCGGCGAAGTAACAGTTTCAGAAGATGAGCAACCGGCCAAGGCGCGGCCGGAAAAAATCCCCCTGCTCAAACCGGCCTTTCGCAAGGATGGGACAGTGACGCCGGCCAATGCCTCTTCGATCTCGGATGGGGCGGCGACGCTGGTTCTGGCGTCGCAAGAGGTGGCCGAAGCACAAGGGTTGAACATTCGTGCGCGGATTGCCGGGCATGCCAGTCATGCGCATGCCCCGGGTTGGTTTACCACGGCTCCGGTGCCTGCGGCGCAGAAACTGCTGGCCCAGATTGGCTGGACCGCAGGTGAGGTTGACCTGTGGGAGGTGAATGAGGCGTTTGCCGTGGTGCCGATGGCGTTCATGCATGAATTGGGCCTGCCCAGAGAGAAGGTTAACGTGCACGGCGGGGCCTGTGCGTTGGGGCATCCGATCGGGGCCAGTGGTGCACGGATCATGGTTACATTGCTGAACGCGCTTGAAACACGCGGGTTAACCCGTGGCGTTGCCGCGATATGTATTGGTGGCGGAGAAGGTACGGCGATAGCGATTGAGCGGGTTTGAGGCGCCAGTCGGACGGGGAAATCGCCATATTGCGGAATAGCGAAAAACGCCCTGCGTGACTTGGTCTCTATGTTTTTCGATTCATCGGTCGATCACGGCATCCTCGAGGCCAGGAATGACAAATTTCTCATTCTTTAACTGCATTCCGGTTTCCAGCGCACCCAGAACAACAGTGGTGCGGCTGCCGCTGCCGTCGTTGATTACCCATTGGCGCAATTCTATCGGGCTGTCGGTAAAGACCAGTTCAATGTTGCCATATTCGGGATTTTCCGGGTCTTGGGCACGGACCGTTGTTGTCGTACCGTCGCTGGTGTGTCCCGTGACCATTTTTTCCTGACCCAGATTGATGCGGCGGGCGAGGATGATCTTGAGCGGTGTCCGGTGCAGCGGATAGGCCTCTGGCCCTGTGTTGGATTTGCCGTCAACAACACCCACCGTATCACCATCGGCCACAACTAGGATCTGTTCGGGCGGGTTGTATTCGAACCGCACGCGACCGGGCCTTTTGATATAGATCTGGCCCGTGCTTATCGTGTCGTCATCATTCAGCTGGGTGAATTCTCCGGACGCGGTCTCAAAGCTGTTGAGATAGCTGGAAATGGCGCCGAGCGATAATTGCTCTGCTGTGGCGGGAAGGGCGAGGAGCATTGCGACAGCGCCTGCACCAAGGATTCGTAATCTGCTCATGGGTATTACCTAAGTACTTCGGGCCGGATTTGCACCCGGCCCGTGAAATTTTCTGAACTGGTGGCCAAGGATCGCCTGTTATTGCACCGGTTATTGTTCGGGCACCAGAATTTCGCGTTTTCCCACATGGTTGGCGGAGCTGACGATACCTTCATCCTCCATCTGCTCAACCAGTCGCGCGGCCTTGTTATAGCCGATGGCCAGCTTGCGTTGGATGTAAGAGGTCGAGCATTTGCGATCTGTGATTGCGATTTGCACCGCCTGATCATAGAGCGCGTCTTCGCCATCCGTATTGCCGCCGGTCAGGCCCAGCACTGCGTCGATATTGCTGGCTTTGCCTTCTTCGGGACCATCCTGAACACCGCTGACATATTCTGGTGCACCAAAGGCCTTGAGGTGGTTCACGACCTCTTCGACCTCTTCATCAGACACGAACGGCCCGTGACAGCGAGTAATTTTGCCACCCCCGGCCATATAGAGCATGTCGCCCATACCCAGAAGCTGTTCCGCGCCCATCTCGCCCAGAATGGTCCTGCTGTCGATTTTTGACGTCACCTGGAATGAAATCCGGGTGGGAAAATTGGCCTTGATAGTGCCGGTGATTACGTCAACCGAGGGGCGCTGCGTGGCCATGATCAGGTGGATGCCGGAGGCACGAGCCATTTGGGCGAGGCGCTGAATGCAGGCCTCGATTTCCTTGCCCGCAACCATCATCAGGTCGGCCATTTCGTCGACAATCACAACGATGTAGGGCATCTTTTCCGGTGCGAACTCATCCGTTTCGAACACGGGTTCACCGGTTTCTTCGTCAAAGCCGGTTTGAACCGTGCGGCTGAACATCTCACTCTTGGACAGCGCCTCTTCAACCCGACCGTTGTAACCGTCGATGTTGCGCACACCCATCTTAGACATTTTGCGATACCGGTCTTCCATCTCGGCAACGACCCATTTAAGCGCCACAACCGCTTTTTTCGGATCGGTAACAACCGGCGAAAGAAGATGCGGAATGCCGTCGTAGACCGACAATTCCAACATTTTTGGATCGATCATGATCAACCGGCATTCCTCAGGTGTCAGCTTGTACAACAAGCTAAGAATCATGGTGTTGATGGCCACAGATTTACCCGAACCCGTGGTTCCGGCGATCAACAGGTGGGGCATCTTGGCCAGATTGGCCACGATCGGATCACCGCCAATATCCTTGCCCAACGCCAGGGGCAGTTTCTGATTGCCATCACCGTAATCCCGCGACGACAGGATTTCACGGAAACCCACCATTTCGCGGTTGTCATTGGGCAGTTCAATCCCGATCACGCTGCGCCCTGGTACCGTGCTGACCCGTGCGGAAAGCGCACTCATGGACCGGGCAATGTCATCGGCCAGTCCGATCACCCGGCTGGCCTTGAGGCCCGGAGCCGGTTCCAGCTCGTACATGGTGACAACGGGACCCGGGCGAACCGAAACGATCTCTCCCTTGACGCCATAATCGTCTAGCACGTTTTCCAGCATGCGGGCGTTTTCCTCTAACGCGTCGTCGCTGAGGTGATGGCGCTGAATGTTGACCGGATTGGTCAGAAGGTTGAGCGGAGGAAGTTCATATTCGACCTTTGGCTTTTCTTCGAACTGCAATGCTGGCTGGGCCTCTTCCAGCGCGCGACTGGAGGGCTGTGGTGCACGGCGCGGCGGGTGCTGGACCACCTTTTTAGGCTCTGCCACAGGTATGCGCGGTGCAACGGGTGCCTCGGGCGCCGGAGGGGCGATGAATTCGGCCTGAGTCGGTTCAGGCGAAACATGTGCGGCGGTCAGTGGCGGCTCAGGCGGAAGCCGAATATCGGTTGAAGTTTCCAGTATAAGTGGGTCCGGGCCACGCCCGCGTCCTTTGGTCAGAGGTGTATCAGATGTGTCTACCTCTGGTTCAGTCGGAGTGTGACCGCGTGATTTGATGATATCGGCGATCTTGGCGCTGATACGCTCGTCCCCGGGTGCTTCTGGATCAGCGCCCTGATAATCCCGCTCCAGCAATTCCGGTTCCGGCTCAGGATCTGAGCGACGGATCAGAGATGGCATGCGTGCCAGAAGGCCGGTTTTTTCTGCTGGTTCAGTGGCTGTGGTGTTGCTTAGCACTGGCTCCGCCCGGCGGCGCAGGACAGGTTGTACGGCAGGTTGCGCGGCTTCTTCTTCATAGGCTTTGGTGGCGGCCTCGATCCGTTGCTCGCGCCGATCTGCAGCGCGTGCGCGAATGCCTTGGGTGGCGTTGGTAATTCCTGAAAAGCCACGGCCCAAACTGGTCATGATCCAGGCATATGTCATGATCACACCAACCAGCAAAAAGCGGACAAACCGGGCCACTTCGATGCGGGTGAAGCCAAGCACGAAAGCGCCGAAGGCCAGAACCAGCAACCCAAGCGCCAGCGAAACAAGCTTTATTCCTAAGCTTGCGCCAACAGGTAACATGCCCAAGAGCGTGCCCAAAATGGTGTCTCCGAACAGACCACCAAGGCCGAAACTATGGGTTCCGGCCCATGTTTCACCCGGAGTCAATGTGGAGGCGTATAGCGACAGCAACGCGACCCAGATCGGCGCAAAGATCAGGCGGCCAACTGCGCGGTTCTCGCCTCTGTGCAAGGCAAAGCGGGTACCCCAAGCAAGGATCACCATGGCCAGCCCCCAAGCGCCCCAACCCACAATCATGAAAAGCGGAGTGGCAATGGCCGCGCCAACAGGGCCCATCCAGTTGCGCACGGGCGCATCCGTGGCAGACATCCAGCTTGGATCGTCAGGGTGATAAGACAGGATCATTGCGACCGCCATCAAACCCAGAGCCAACAGAAGCAATCCCAGCAATTCCTTGCCTCGTTTCTCGATCGCCTCGGCCATCGAGCTGTCAAGCAATGGGTCGCGCCCGCGTGTCTGATATGCCATGTCTTACCTCGTCTTCAATTAATTGTAGAGACAGTCGCGCAACCGGGTGAGGCCGCGCGCCATCTCCTTTTTTGGGGCCACCATTGCGGCCCGGATAAATTCGTGCCCCGGGTTTTCGCCATTCACTTCACGGCTTAGATACGCGCCGGGGAGGACGCGAACGCCCGTTTTCTGCCAGAGCTCGAGCGCCGCTGCTTCGCCATCGGGGACTGGAAGCCACAGGAAAAACCCGGCCTCGGGCCCGGCATAGCCGGGGACGCCCTGCATGATGTCATCGGCAGCGGTGTATTTCTCCTGATACAGCCTGCGGTTCTCAATGACATGTGACTCATCATCCCAAAGTCGTTCGGACGCGTGTTGCAACGGCATTGGAAGGGGAGCGCCTGCATAGTTCCGCAGTTGTTTTATCCGCGCAATGCTTTGCGGTCCGCCAGCAACAAAGCCACTGCGCAGTCCGGGCAGGTTCGACCGCTTTGACAGGCTGTGGAAGGCAAGAACACGTTCAGGATCTGCCCTAAGCTCTTGTGCCACCTGCAGTGCGCCCGCTGGAGGTGCGTCGCGGTAAATCTCGGAATAGCATTCGTCGGCGAAAACTTTGAAATCATACTTTTCGGCGAGCGTGATCAGGACGGCCCAGTAATCGCGTGATGCTACTGTGCCTTGTGGGTTTGAGGGCGAACAAAGGTAGGCGACAGTGACCTGATTGAGTAAATCCGGTGAGAGCGCAGTGAAATCGGGTATATAGCCGTTGTCCCGAGTGGCAGGCAGCAAAATCGGTTCAGCGCCGACGCTGAGCGCGGCAACCATATAGACCTGATAGAATGGATTGGGCAGTAAAACTTTGGGCCGGCCGGCCTTGGTTTCGGGGCAAAGCGCCATCATCGCATTGTACAGGCCTTCGCGCGTGCCATTGAGCGCCATCACATTTGTATCGGGATCAAGGAAAACACCATAGCGGCGGCCGATCCATTCACAGATCGCACGGCGCAGGCCAGGCATACCTTCGTTGACCGGATAATTTCCAAACCCAGAGGCGTTTTCTGCAATAATATCAATAACCCAGTCGGGAAACGCATGTTTTGGCTCGCCGATTGTCATGTGCAGGATTTCGCCACCTGGCGCATGGGCGTCAAGTAACCCCCGCAAACGCGGGAACGCATACTCCGGAAGGTTCGAAAACCGCTCGGGGAACATTCAATACTGCCTCAAATATCGGGATCGTTATCGCCCCGTTCGAAACAAATCTAACCAAGCGTGGCGCTTTGGTCCAGTGAAAGCGACCGGTCTGCGAGCGATATGTGGCATTTTTGGCAACGGTTTAGCCAAACAAGTTGGCCAAACCATTTCTGCCCGCAAAAGGTCTTTGCGAAGCCTGTCAGCTCAGCGCGTCTTCGGCCGCTTTTGCAACGCGCAGCAGGCGCTCTTCGCCAAAGGGTTGGCCGCAAAGCTGGATGCCGCAGCTGGGCACGCCAGTGGGAAGTGTAATGCCGCATAGCCCCAGCAGATTTCCTACGCGGGTGTTGCGCAACGCCAGCAGGTTTTCTGTTACATAATATTCGTCATCGCTCAGCAAACGATCATGGTCAGGTGGGAGGATCGGTGCGGTCGGCATAAGCACTGCGTCATAACCCGCGACACGAGTATTCCAGATATCGCGCAGAATGTTGAGCCGCTGCCAGCCTGCAACGTAGTCGGAAGCGGAGAAATCTTTTCCAATTCGGAAGCGATCAAGGATCGCGGGGAACATTTTTTCTGGTGCGGCTTCAATCACTTTTTCCCATTGGCCATAGGCCTCAGAGGTAAAGAGCAGGCCGGACATCGGCATCGCCTCGGCCACTTCGGGGGCGTCGATTTTCTCGATACTTGCCCCGGCATCCTGCAGGCGTTCGATCGCGCTATGGTAACCTGCCAGAGGTGCATCGCGAATATCGTCGAGAACGACGGTTTGCAGGGTTGCAAAGCGCATGCCTTTGAGAGTGCTTCCCCGCAGGTCAACGGCCCGGCTCCCTTCCAGTGCTGCCAACATCAATGCGCAATCTTCAACCGAGCGGGATAGTGGGCCAACAGTGTCAAACTTTGCACATAGGGGGACTGATCCCTTTACTGACACTCGTTCGGCGGTGGTTTTGAGGCCAACCAGGTCGTTCCATGCTGACGGTATGCGTACGGATCCCCCGGTGTCGCTTCCTATGCCGCAGGCGGCCAATCCAAAGGCCACGCTTGCCGCGGCACCGGAAGATGAGCCCCCGGGTACGGCGTTCGGATCGTTGATGCATGGTGGCGTTGCAGTGATCGGATTTAACCCCAACCCGGAGAACGCTAGTTCGCTCATGTGCGTTTTGCCCAGGCAAACCAGACCGGCGCGGGTGGCGTTGCCAAGCACCTCGGAGTCATGGTCCGGGGTTCGGCTTTTTAGCAGGGCCGAGCCTGCCTCGGTTGCGATGCCTGCGCTGTCAAAAAGATCTTTCCAGCTAATCGGAACACCGTCGAGCGGACCCAGGCGTTGACCCGCATCGCTACGGGCCTTCGCAGCGCCCGCTTCGGCAAGCGCACGGTCTTCGGTGACGGCGGAATAGATACGGTCGCGTTCAGGGTGGGTAGCGATGGCTGAAAGATAGGTTTCTGTCAGCGTTACGGCATCAATTTCCCCTGACCCAATTCCGCGCCCCAGTTCCGCCGCGCTCATTCCTAGCCATTCGCTCATCCAAGCCCTCATTCGTGGTCTGCTACGTCACGAATGAACGCAGATGAGAGCGGATTTCGCAAGAGAAGAAGGCGTTAGATCAAATTGCAGAAAGTTTGAACCCGACTGGCTCTCCCCAATGCATGTGGCAGGAGGTACAGGCAAAGCCATTGCGCCGATAGTTGCGCAGATTGTATTTTGCTTCACTATATGCCTCTTCATAATCATCGGGGGCGCCACCAAGATTATCGCGAACCGGATTGAGTAAGAGTACGATGGATCTGCGTGTGATACGGCAAAACTCGTCGATGATTGTCATCCAATCTTTTGGATGACAATAGTGTTCGATTGCCTGCATGCAGATAAGAACGTCGAATTTTTTGTCCTCGAATGGATAGGGGACGTGTCCCGCATCGAATAACGCCATTGGGATGTTGATTGAATCAATTATGCGGCGATAGGGCCAGTCCACAAGTTCATCTTCCGGGCCGGGTACAGGCAGACCATAATCATCGGTCTCGCGCTGAAAATCCTTGTCATTCAAATTTCGAAAAAATGCGCGTGACTTTTCAGACGTGTTAGACACAAAGTTCAGGTAGTCATTGCCCAAAACATCGTGGCCAAAGTGCCTGAGCACCTCAAGCATCCCACCGTGTGCGGTGGACATTTCCAAAACTTTTTGACCAGGAGCGTCGTGGTGCATGAGTTCAGGCAAATAAAGTTGTACGCGGTTCCAACACCGTTTTATATTGCTTGGCCGTTTGAGGTACTTTTTCTGAATACCCCTTCTAAGGTTACTGTCAAAATCGTCTACGCGGTACTCGCCCATCAATTCGGATGGGATAGGGTCACCAAACAGATCCATAACATCACCGCCCACTTTGAGTTGTCGTACTCTGCGGATCAGTCCTTTGACGTATTTGCTTTCTTTCGCTGATACCTGCTGAAGTTCCGCAACATCTCTTGTCGCGGCCTGCAATGACTCTGCACCCATAAAAATGGTCTCCGGGTTATTATTTTTAGTTGTTCGACCCCGGTTGTTTTTTTGTTTTGGAGCCTGCCTCGGTAGACAGTCTTATCCAAAGCGACTGTATTTGCACGCATATTGTTGAAAATTCTCAAAATGGACCATTTGCGTTATGGCGCTGATGCCACACTGAAAATTGATCTGCGGTGGGCTGCGGCTCTTCGCTCACTGGACAAATCCCGCATGATGCGCATGTTGGCGGGCATGGAATATGACAGTGACATTCTGATTGTTGGTGGTGGATTGAATGGCCCTGCGCTGGCGTTGGCGTTGGCGCAAACGGGCCTGACAATCACAGTGATTGATCCTTTGTCTGAAACCGTGCGGCGTAATGCGGCCTTTGATGGGCGGGCGTATGCTTTGGCGCTGGCGTCTGTCCGGCTGTTGGGGGCGATCGGCGTTTGGGAGGGGGTCGCTGACAAAGCACAGCCGCTGCTGGAGATCAAAGTTGCAGATGGGCGCGCGGGCGAGGGGGCCTCGCCGTTTTTCATGCATTTTGATCATGCCGAGATTGAAGAAGGCCCGATGGGCCATATGCTGGAAGATCGATTTCTGCGGCGGGCCTTTCTGGATGCGATGACTGATGACTCCAACATCACGCAGGTCAGAGATAAAGTGCAGTCGCAAACGATAACCACTGGAGGAGTAAGCATTGATCTGGCTTCAGGCAAGACACTCACCGGCCGACTGTTAGTGGGAAGTGATGGGCGTAGTTCGGGCACGGCGCAGCGGGCCGGGATTGGCCGAACCGGGTGGGGGTATGGTCAAACTGCGCTTGTGGCGGCGATTGCCCATCAGAAGCCTCATGATGGAATTGCCCATCAGTTTTTTATGCCACCGGGGCCGTTGGCGATTTTGCCCCTGCCCGGGAATGTGAGCTCTATCGTCTGGAGTGAAACCGATGAAACAGCGGCGGAATTTGCATCATTGAGTGACGCCGAGTTCATCGAGGTGTTGCGCCCGAGATTTGGGGATTTTCTGGGGGATATCAGCCTGAAAGGTAAACGGTTTACCTATCCTTTGGGATTGACCATTGCCAACAGTTTTATCGGCGATCGGCTGGCGTTGATCGGGGATGCAGCCCATGGGATGCATCCGATTGCCGGACAGGGGCTTAATGCCGGGCTGCGGGACGTTGGCGCATTATCGCAGGTGCTGAATGAGGCCTCGCGGCGCGGTGAAGACATGGCCGCGCCAAACGTTCTGGCGCGCTATCAGCAGTGGCGCCGGTTCGATACAGCGACACTGGCACTGGCCACAGACCTGACCAATCGGCTGTTTTCGAATGACAACCCGTTGCTGCGAGCGGCAAGAGATTTGGGTATGGGAGCGATTAATGCCATGCCAGGCCTGCGCCGCAGTTTTATCCGCGAAGCCGCGGGCCTGACCGGTGAATTGCCAGAACTGATGCGGGGCTGAGTGCTGCTTTGATCAGGCCGCTTTCAGTATCCGGATCACGGTATCGCCGTACTGACGCTCATCAGCGAGCGTAAATCCGGCGGGTATTGCGATTTCGCTGCTTTCTTCCCAGACGATAAGAGAATTCTCGGCTATCCAACCGTCGGTTAATGCCGCCGATATCGCCTGTTCCCCAAGCTTTTTGGCATAAGGGGGGTCGAGAAAGATTAGGTCATAGGGCACGTCAGGATTTTGCCCGAGTTTGCGAACATCGCGCGCCAGAATGCGTGCTGCCTCTTGGGCTTGGCAAAGCGAAATATTTTCACGCAGGATTTGTTGCGAGGTGCGCCCGCTTTCCACAAATACCACCGTGGTCGCGCCGCGCGATAACGCCTCTAACCCCAGAGCGCCCGTGCCTGCAAACAGGTCAAGAACGCGCGCGTTTTGGCAGGGGTCATCGTAGCCACTGGCCAGCACGTTAAAGAGACTTTCGCGCACCCGGTCCGCTGTCGGTCGCAGGTGGGCGGCGACATCCCCTTTGCCAACGCTTGCCAGTCGCCGACCTCGGAATGCTCCGCCGATGATCCTCACGCCTTGAGCAACCCTTTTAGATCTGTTTCGGGGTTGGCGACGGCGTCAGGATCTGGGGATTTACCCATATCAATCAGGCGCTTGCCGACCATGTAGGCACGTGCGTCGTTCATGGCATCAACCGCCAGTAGCTGAGCATCATTGTAATACCAAAACGAAACGCCGCCATCACCCGGGCGCGTAACGATCCGGTTGAACCCGGTGTTTAAGCCAGCAATTTGCAGCTTTACGTCATACTGGTCCGACCAGAACCACGGCTGTGGCACGTAAGATTTACCTGCGCCAAGAATGTTCTCGGCGACGCATTCGGCCATATCGATCGCGTTTGGCACGCTTTCAAGGCGCAGGCGCCCATCTCCATGTGGGAATGAAGCGCAATCCCCTGCAGCCCAGATGTTTGGATCGCTGGTGCGACCCTGATCATCCGTTTTAATTCCATTTTCGATGACCAGACCTGCCGCTTCGGCCAATGTGGTTTCGGGCGCGATGCCGACACCGACGATGACAAAATCAACGTTCAACTCTGTTCCGTCACTAAGGCGTGCGCCAGTTACGCGCCCGTCCCCGAGAAGGGTTCCAAGACCCGTCCCTTCGCGGATGTCCACGCCGTGGTCTTGATGCAAGGCACGGAAATAGTCAGAAGTTTCGCGCGCTGCGACGCGCTGTAAAATACGGTCAGCCATTTCGACTAAGGTCACTTTGACACCACGTTTGGCGGCAACTGCTGCGGCCTCCAGGCCGATATAACCTCCGCCAACGATCAGCACATGGCGCCCTTCAGAAAATTCAGGGGCCATTGCATCCACGTCGACCAGACCGCGCACAACGTAGACCCCATCCAAATCACCGCCTATTGCAGCAGGCAAACGGCGGGGGCTCGAACCAGTGGTCAGGGCCAGCTGATCATATTCCAGCACTTCATCGCCGAGCGTCAGCGATTTTGCGGCTGGGTCGATGCCGGTGACTTTCGCGTCAAGCCGCAGGGTAATTCCCTGATCTGCATAAAAGCTCTCGGGGCGCAGATAGAGCCGCTCAAGATCCATTTCACCGAGCAAATACTTCTTGGAAAGCGGTGGCCGTTGATAGGGGGGTGCGGTTTCTTCGCCGATCAGCGTTATATCACCGGTGTGCCCCAGTGACCGCAATTTCGCGACAAGCGACGATCCTGCTTGTCCAGCCCCAATGACGACGATACCGGGCATTGCCCACCTCCTTTGAATTTCATAGCCTTCTGACGCAATGAACCTATATTTTCATCCAAAGCAAACACATTTGATTGACAGGAAGCGACTATGAGCATTTCCCCCGGCGACAAACTCCCCTCTGCAACTTTACTTCGCGTTGGGGATGAGGGGCCTGAACAGTTGAGTCTTTCCGATTGGACCGACGGGCGCAAGGTTGTGATATTTGCCGTTCCGGGGGCTTTCACCTCGACCTGCACCTCGGCGCATGTACCAAGTTTTATCCGCACAAAAGACAAGTTAACGGACCGTGGTATCGAAGACATTATCTGTATCAGCGTGAACGACCCGTTTGTGATGTTCGCATGGGGGGAATCGACTGGTGCGACCGAGGCCGGGATTGTCATGCTGGCCGATTCTGACAGCTCTTTTACCAAGGCGATGGGGCGTAATTTCACAGCGCCGCCCGCGGGTTTCATTGACCGGTCAATTCGATACGCGATGGTTGTGGAAGACGGAACTGTTACGCTGTTGCACGAGGAAGAATCCCGCAGCGTCTGTGAGGCGACCGCGGGCGAGGCGGTTCTGGCAGCATTGTAGGTGGTTTCGGCTCGCTAATATTCCTGAATGCTTTCGAGATAGACCAGCAAAGCCGCGAGGGGTCGGGGGGTTGGTGTTAGAACCCCGTCATCGGTTTCAATCGGCACCGTTTCTCCTTCGAGCAGCAGGCCGAATTCCGGCATTTCCTGACCCTGTAGGTTGGCGCGGTGATACCCGTCTATGACGCTGAGAACACGAACCCGGGGGAATTTCCCGCCGTCGGAAAGCTTGGTCAAATCAGGAGGGCGAGTGGATAAATCGCTGGCCCAAGGCCCGTCACCACGGCCAGTGGTGCCATGGCAGGACGCACAGTTTTCGGCGAACAATGCCTGTCCTTCGCGTGGTTCGGGCATGGATATCTGGGTTGAACAGGCGGCGAGCCCTAAGAAAATCAAGTGGAATACTGGCTTCATCAATGGGTCCTCCTGTCATGTTAGTGGGGTAATCTGGAAAGGTGGGCATTGATCTGGCGCAAAGTGTTGACTTGCTCGTGATCAAGCAACGGGCCAAATTCGATCAGGAATGGAGGGGCACATGCGAGAGTTTCACGAGATTTTTCAAATTGCAGCGGAACGTAAGGGTGGCGCAAATGCTTTTGAGGCGTTGCTGTCAAAACCTTTGAGCTCTGACGAGCTGGCCCAGATTCCAGAAGACCGTTGGCTGGCGACAATCACCAAATGCATTTTTCAATCCGGATTTAACTGGAAGGTCATTGAGAACAAATGGGATGGATTTGAGGTGGCGTTTGATGGGTTCGATATCGGCAGATGTGCGTTCATGGATGACGAGAAACTTGACCACCTGCTGACGGATAAAAGCATCGTGCGTAATGGCATGAAGATCGCCACAGTGCGCGATAACGCTGCATTTCTGCTTGAACTGCGGAAAGAGGGCGGTGTGGCAAAGGTTCTGGGTGGCTGGCCATCTGCTGATTACATCGGATTGCTGGATCTGTTAAAGACACGTGGTTCACGCCTTGGCGCCGCGACAGGGCAATACGCGATGCGGTTCATGGGGCGGGACAGCTTTGTTCTTTCCCGTGATGTCACGGCGCGCTTGATCGCCGAAGGGGTGATAGACAAACCAGCCAGTTCCAAAACATCTATGCGGGCCGTGCAGGCCGCATTTAATGAATGGATGGAACAATCAGGCCGATCCCTGACGGAAATCAGCCGCACACTCGCAATGTCGGTATGAGTAACATGCCCTGAACAGTTTAGACGCCGATGAATTTTTTCGAGATTTCTTCGGTCAGGTCAAAAAACGCCCCCGACCAAACAGTCGCGCCGCGTTGCAGGATCACGGCGCGGTCGGCCACCTGCGCCAGCTCTCGCAGGGATTTATCGACCAGCAGAATGGCCAGACCTGTTTCACGTTTGAGCGTTGCGATTGCGGTCCAGATTTCTTGCCGTACCATCGGAGCAAGCCCCTCGGTCGCTTCATCAAGGATCAGCAGTCGTGGGTTGGTCATCAATGCGCGCCCGATGGAGAGCATCTGCTGTTCCCCGCCTGATAGTGTGGCGGCGTTTTGATCGCGGCGTTCGTACAACCTGTGAAAAAGTGCTGAGACCTGATCAAAGTTCCAATACCCTGGTCGGGCTGCAGCGATGAGGTTTTCATATACTGTTAAGTTTGAGAAACAACGCCGCCCTTCCGGCACCAGTCCGATCCCCAGCCGTGCGGCTCGGTGGCTTGGGATGTGTGTGATTTCCTGATCGGCGAAGGTCACAGACCCCGAGCTGACCGGGAGCATTCTGCAGATGGTTTTGATCGTGGTGGTTTTACCCATTCCATTGCGGCCCATCAGGGCCAGCACTTCACCGGGTTCAAGGTCAAGAGAAACGTCAAAAAGAGCCTGTGCTGAGCCGTAAAAGGCCGTGACATTGGACAGGGATAACAGGCTCATGCGGCATCCCCCAGATAGGCGGTGCGCACGTCCGGATCATTGCGGATTTCATCAACCGTACCAGTGGCGATGATCTGTCCGTAGACCAAAACTGAAAGCCGGTCGGCCAGTGCAAAGACTGCGTCCATATCATGTTCGACCAGCAGGATCGGTGCTTCGTCTCGCAGCCCATCAAGGAAGGTGGTCATGCCGCGCGAACCGTCGGCCCCCATACCGGCCATTGGTTCATCCATTACAAAGGCTTTTGGGCGTAGCGTGAGGGCGACAGCAACTTCGAGCTGACGCCGTTGGCCATGCGAAAGCTCTGACGTGCGGGTGAAAATGTGATCTGCAAGGCCTACGCGTTCCAAAGCCAGCATTGCGGTTTTGCGCAAATCTTTCTGTTTCAGCGCGCTGGAGAAAAAATCAAAAGGCTTGCCGCGGGCACCGAGGTTTCCGAGGATTGCGTTCTGCAACACAGTATCATCCATCGCAAGTGCTGATACCTGAAAGGTGCGCGCCAGACCCAGCCGCGCGCGTTGGCGCAAAGGCATGGTAGTTATGTCCCGGCCCAGAAATTCTACACGTCCGGAGTCTGGTTTGAGCCCGCCACAGATCTGGCTGATGAGTGTGGATTTGCCAGCACCATTTGGACCGATGATGGCGTGAATTTCACCCTGATTAAGCGTCAGGCTAACGTCTGAGCTGGCGCAGACCGCGCCAAAAATTTTGGTAAGCCCGAACGTGGCAAGAACAGGCTCAGTCATGCGCAGATCCCCGGCCTGCCAGCAATCCGATAATTCCACCGCGTGCGAAGAGTACGACCAGTAGCAGAAGTAGCCCAAGCCAGATGTGCCAGAACTCAGATATTCCTCCCAGCAGGTGTTCAAGCGTGATGAACAAAGCGGCCCCGGCAACAGGGCCAAAGAGCCGGCCAACGCCACCGAGAATAACAAAAACCATGATCTCTCCGCTGGTTTGCCAACTGAACATACTTGGCGAAACAAAGCGATTCAGATCAGCAAACAACGCGCCTGCCAGACCTGTAATCGCGCCTGAGATGACAAACGCGACAAGGCGTAGCTGATAGGGAGATAGACCAACAGTCTCGACCCGTTGCGGGGATTGGCGTGCGGCATTTAAGGCAAGCCCAAAGGGGGAATGTGCCAGACGGGCCGCAAGCCAAAGCGCACAAATCAATAGTGTGAAACTGATGCCGAAAAACTGGATCGGGTCGAGTGTGTTGAGACCTGGAAAACCGTTTCGCACATAGATCGACAATCCATCCTCACCACCATAGGCGGGCCAGCTGATTGCGAAGAAGTAGAGCATTTGGCCAAAGGCCAGCGTAATCATTATGAAGTAGACGCCAGACGTGCGCAGAGATAGCGCCCCGATGATCATGGCCATCAGGGCCGAGGATATGATCGCGGCGATCCAGATCAGCGGCATAGATTTGGTACCCTCCAGCAAAAAAGGGCTTTCGATCAGAGGGGTATAGCTTTGGGCATGGCTGGCAAGAATACCCATCGCATACCCACCGATACCAAAAAATGCAGCATGGCCCAGGCTCACCAACCCGCCAAGGCCCAATGCAATGTTAAGTCCGACACCTGCCAGCGCAAGGATGGCAACACGTGTGGCAAGCGTGATTGTGAAAGGCTCGTCGCTTACATAGGCCCAGAGGGGGATGGCCACCAATCCTAAAAGGAGCGCTGAGTTGACCATGAATTCCCGATTCATGCGCGCGCCCCAAACAGACCCTGGGGCCGCCAGATCAGAACAAAGGCCATCAGGATATAAATCAGCATTGAGGCCAGTGCAGAACCTGTTGCAGTGGCAGACGCGTTGTCCATGAAGAGACGGAACAATTGCGGTAAGAACAGTTTTCCCATCGTATCTGTCAGACCCACCATCAACGCACCGATAAGGGCGCCTTTGATCGATCCGATGCCTCCGATTACGATGACAACAAAGGCGAGGATCAGCACTGGTTCGCCCATTCCCACCTGTACCGACTGGATTGCACCCACCATCGCACCGGCAAGCCCTGCCAATGCAGCCCCGAGGGCGAATACGATGGTGTAGAGGCGCGATATATTAACGCCAAGCGCTGCGATCATTTCACGATCTGATTCTCCTGCACGAATGCGGATGCCCAAACGCGTGCGCGAAATGAGCCAAAAGAGGCCAGCCGCGATCGCCAGCCCGGCCAGAGTGATTGTGAGCCGGTAGAGAGGGTATTCGATACCACCGGGCAAGGTGATTGTGCCAGACAGGTAATCCGGAATGTCGAGAAACAGGGGAAATGACCCAAAGGCCCACCTCGTGCCTTCCGAAAAGATCAGTATAAGCGCAAAGGTGGCCAAGACCTGATCCAGATGATCACGATCATACAGGCGCCGGATGACAACCAATTCCACGATTGCCCCTGCCGCTGCAGCGGCGCCGAGTGCGGCGATCAATGCCAAAAGAAACGACCCGGTCCAGCCTGCGGCCGCCGCAGCGGCAAAGGCACCGATCATGTAAAGAGAGCCATGGGCGAGGTTGATCAGGCCCATGACACCGAAAACAAGGGTTAATCCCGCAGCCATGAGAAACAACATGATGCCAAACTGAAGCCCGTTGAGGACCTGTTCGACAAAAAGGACCAGGGTCATTCTCAGGTGATCCTGGCCGTGGCTAGTTTGAACGCGAAGGCACCAAACATCACAGCGCTCGCGCCCTGAATAAAACGTGCCGCGCGGGCATAACCGTGCCGAAAGGCGGGGCGAGAGAACAGAATTGCGTAACCCAGAAAAACGATGCCGCTCTGCAGACCTACAGCCGCGAAGATCATCACCAGTGTCGATGTCGTTTGTGTTGGCCCAAGGGCAACGGCATAGAGCGCGCCAAAGAACAGGATTGCCTTGGGGTTGGTGAGGTGAAGCAACAGCCCGCGAAAGTAAAGGCCCCTGAGACCACCCTGTCCGGCGGTGCCGCCAAAGGCAGAACCCCCCCGAATTGCAGCGCGGGCGGATTTCCATGCAAGCCACAGCAAATAGGCCGCGCCGCAATAGCGGATCATTTCCACGACCCAGCTATGTGCAAACATGACCGTTGCCAATCCAAATGCGGCAAGAGCAGACCAAGTCAGAGAGCCGGTTAGAATGCCCAATGCCAGAAACAGCGCAGACTGTTTTCCACGCTCTGCCGCCGTGGTAGCGATTGCAACGGTTGCAGGGCCGGGGCTGGCCACGCCGACCAGGGCGGCGAGCATGACCAGAGGCAGAAGGGTAAAATCGGGCATAAGGATCACCTATTGTGCAGATGGCCGCATGAGTTAGTCGGCCATCTGTGTTTGCCTTACATACTGCAATCAGCGGCGTAGACATTGCCGTGATCTTCAAGCGCTACACCAAGAATCCGATTGGTAAAAACGTCGCCTTCTTTGATCACTTCGCGCACATAAATGTCCTGCACCGGGTGCTGGTTCGACGCAAATTCAAAATCGCCCCGGACACTGTCAAATTCAGCGGCAGCGAGAGCGGCGCGGAAAGCATCGGCATCGCTTACATCCGCCTGGGCCATGGCCGATAGCAGAAGGTTGGCGGTGTCATAGCCTTGTGAAGCATAAAGCGAAGGCAAGCGGCCATATTCCTCTTGAAAGGCAGCGACAAAAGCAGCGTTGGCGGCGTTGTCGATATCCTTGGACCATTGCGAGGTATTTTTCACCCCCATTGCGGCATCGCCGACCGCCTGCAGAATGCCCTGATCAAAACTGAAGGCCGGGCCCACTACTGGCAGGTCGATCCCTGAGTCCGCATATTGCTTGAGGAAAGAAATCCCCATGCCACCGGGCAGGAAGAAAAATACGCTGTCGGCATCTGATGCGCGGATCTGAGCTAGCTCGGCGGCGTAATCCTTCTGCCCGAGCTGGGTAAAGATTTCACCGGCAAGGCCACCTTCGTAAATCCGTTTGTATCCGGTCAGAGCGTCCTGACCCGCAGGGTAGTTTGGCGCGAGGATAAAGGAATTCTTGAAGCCCGCAGAATTGGCATAGCCGCCGGCCGCTTCGTGCAGGTTGTCATTCTGCCAGGCCACGTTGAAGTAAAGCGGATGACAGCCCTTGCCGGCAAGAGCGGACGGCCCGGCATTGGGTGAGAGATAGAATTTGCCTTGTGCCGTGGCCGCGGGCACGACGGCCATCGCAAGATTCGACCAGATGATACCGGTCAGGACATCAACCTTTTCCGATTGGATCATTTTATCTGCCAATTGAACGGCGATGTCGGGTTTGCGTTGATCGTCTTCCACCACAACTTCGATATGATCGTTGCCGGACATTTTTACCGCTAGCAGAAACCCGTCGCGCACGTCGATGCCAAGGCCCGCACCCCCGCCGGAAAGCGTTGTGATCATGCCGACCTTTACGTTCGAGGCGTGGCCGTCGGCCACCGACATAGAGCCGAGCGCTGCAATGCCTGCAGCGGCCATCAGTGTTTTCAGTTTCATTTATTCTCTCCCTTGAATTGGTGCGGAATTTAAAAACACCTTGAATGTCAGCGTTGTTTCCGTCTGTATGATCCCGTCGATATCGAGCGGGTTTTGAGTTGAGTTGGGGTCGACACTACTCCATCACGTCAGACAGTTGTATGCCGCGCCCGAGAGCCGCGTTCGATCGCGGCTGCATGCAAACGGTCGATGTTCAGCTCATAGCGAATTTCTTCCAGCAGGCGAAGCTCTGCCTCGTCCAATGCACCATCTGCTGCTGCTACATCACAGGCGAGCGCATAGGCTGTTTCGAACAGGCGCTCCGGCAGATTGTCGCGGACAAGGCCAAACAGCGCATCAAGCCCTTCTTCAACGCTGAACAGATCAAACACCGTTTGCGCCATGAGTTTCATCCGGTCGAGATCATACCCGGCGAACACCGGCAGGTTGTTCACAGCCGATTCGATTTTTACCAGTTCGGATGTTCTGATGGTTTCATCGGAGGCCGAGACCGCAATCATCACCGCAACAAGGCAATCTTGTGGGGTGAGGGGATGTGGAATCTGTTCGGTCATACGGGCATCCTTCATGATAGGTTATGTTGCGGTGCAGAATATTGACTGTTCCGCCCCTCGGCAATAGGAAGCGGACGACCTTACGCGCTTATGTCAAAGTGCGAGGAAACCCGGAGAAAACCAATGTCTGAGCTGCGCGAAGCTGCCCTCACCTCGAAAGCCTGGCCTTTTGAAGAAGCCCGCAGCGTGCTTAAACGGTACGAAAAGACGCCACCCGAAAAAGGGTACGTTCTGTTTGAGACGGGTTATGGCCCGTCAGGATTGCCGCATATCGGTACATTTGGCGAAGTGTCGCGCACCACGATGGTGATGCGCGCGTTTCAGATGATCAGCGACATTCCGACTAAGCTGGTGTGCTTTTCCGACGATCTGGACGGGATGCGCAAAGTGCCGGGCAACGTGCCCAATCCTGTGCTTTTGCAGCAGCATCTTCAGCGGCCACTGACATCTGTGCCTGATCCGTTCGGGACCCATTCCAGTTTTGGTGAACATAACAACGCGATGCTGCGCCGGTTTCTGGACACGTTTGGCTTTGAATACGAATTTATCAGCGCGACAGAATTTTACCGTTCGGGCCGGTTTGACACGGTGCTGCTGAGGGCGGCGGAACGGTATGATGAGATCATGGCAGTGATGTTGAAATCTCTGCGCGAGGAACGGCAACAGACGTATTCGATATTCCTGCCAATTCACCCGGAAAGCGGGCGGGTGATGTATGTGCCGATGAAGAATGTAAATGCCCAGGACGGTACGGTCACCTTTGACACCGAAGATGGTCAGGAAATGACCCTGCCGGTGACCGGCGGGAATGTAAAACTCCAATGGAAGCCGGATTTCGGTGCGCGTTGGGCGGCGTTGGGTGTTGATTTCGAGATGTATGGCAAAGACCATTCGACCAATACGCCGATCTACGACAAGATTTGTCGAATCCTGGGACAGCGTGCGCCAGAGCATTTCACCTATGAATTGTTCCTCGATGAAAACGGTCAAAAGATTTCCAAGACCTCGGGCAATGGCGTTTCGATTGACGAATGGCTGACCTATGCGGCCACGGAATCTCTTAGCTATTTCATGTATCAAAAGCCAAAGACCGCAAAGCGGATGCATTTCGATGTGATCCCCAAAGCCGTGGATGAATATCATCAGCAGCTGCGTGCCTATCCGGATCAGGACGCGAAGGCGAAGGTGTCAAATCCGGTGTTTCATATCCACGGGGGTGAGGTTCCGCCCAGCAACATGGTTGTTCCGTTTGCAATGCTTTTGAATCTGGCGTCGGTTGCGTCTGCACAAGACAAGGAAACACTTTGGGGCTTTATTCAACGCTATGCGCCGGAGGCGAGCCCGGAAAGCCATCCTGATCTGGATGCGGCAGCTGGGTTTGCTGTGAAGTACTACGAGGACTTCGTCGCACCCCACAGGCAGTACCGTTTACCAACTGATCTGGAACGTGAAGCTTTGGAAGAGCTGCGCGAGAAACTTGCGGCTTGGGACGGGCCGGTGGATGCAGAGGAATTGCAGAGCCTGGTGTTTGCTTGCGGACGCGAGTGTTTTGATCCGCTGCGGAATTGGTTCACAGCACTTTACGAGGTGCTTTTAGGCGCAAGTCAGGGCCCGCGCTTTGGCGGGTTTGTTGCACTGTACGGAGTGTCCGAGACAGTTGCGCTTATTGATGAAGCGCTTGCGGGTAACCTTGTCTAAATTTCGTTTATGTCGTGGGTTTTCACGCTGCGCTGCGGCGTGAAAAAAGGCTTGAAAATTTCACAGAATCGGAGCACCGTGAAATTCGGACAAGAATTTTCACGGAAGGCACTGCAAGGTGCAGCAAACTGACATCAGCACCAGTCGCACACTTGGCGTCGATCTGCGGGCATTACGCAAGTCGCGCGGTGTGACGCTTGCTGATCTGGCTGGAAGGCTTGGGCGGTCTGTTGGGTGGCTTAGCCAAGTGGAGCGTGACAAATCCGAACCTTCCATAGGAGATTTGCGCCAGATTGCAGCCGCTTTGGATGTTCCCTTGTCCCTGCTCTTTGGTCATTCAGCGGCACCAGCCGAAGAAGACGGGTTTGTGGTGCGGGCAGGCGCGCGACGTCAGATCGGTTCTGGCGAGGGCGGGCTGTACGAGGAACTGCTTTCGCCTGATCTGACTGATGACTTTGAAATGGTGCATTCCACCTTTGCGGCGAACAGCCGTGCAGGCGAGACCATTCAACGACCGACACAGGAAGTTGGTTTTCTCATGTCCGGCAAGCTTGATCTGCAGATAGAGAACCAGACATTTACCATCCACCCGGGCGACAGTTTTCGAATTCGCGGCGAACCGCACGAGTGGTTAAATCCCTATGACGAACCGGCGGTTGCGATCTGGGTTATCGCTCCGCCGGTTTACTGAGGTGGAATGATGAGTTGGGAAGCATGGACCATATTCGCGCTGTTCTGGGCAGTGTTCGTGGTCACGCCGGGGCCGAACGCGGTCAATTGCATCACCAATGGCATGACAATCGGATTTAGACGGTCATTGCCCGGGGTTGCTGCGATTTTGACACAGGCTGCATTGTTTCTGGCCCTTTCCGCAGCCGGGATTACAGCCTTGATCGCTGCTTCGCCCACGGCATTTCAAATCATGAAACTAATCGGTGCAGGATTTCTGGTTTACATGGGAATCCGAGGCTGGATAACGGCCCGAAATCCGGTGCGGGTGCCCGCATCAAAAGGATCAGTTTACTGGCGTGCGCTTATGATCGCGACGATCAATCCCAAAAGCGTGGCCGGATACCTGGCCGCGTTCAGCCAGTTTGTTCAGCCGGATGTTCCGATTGGTCAACAAATGTGGGTGATCTTTCCCACCGCACTTACCCTGACATGCCTGAGCTACACAGGATTTACGGCAGTCGGAGCGGGAATTGGTAAGGCGGCGCTAGGTGCGGTGATCAATGTTTGGGTGCGCCGGGTGCTGGCGGCCTGTTTCATAATTTACGGTGTGCTGTTGGGCAGCGCAGCAACTCCGGGGAGGGCGTGAGATGACCAACCATTTCGTTGGCTCGGAAATTGAGCGTTTCCACCCCGGAGTTAAGGGATTGCTACGGACAACTGAAGTTGGCGGAGGGCACGATGCTTAAGGGAAGCTGCTTGTGCAGGGATATCACGTTTAGCGTTTCTGGTGAGTTGCGCGGAATGGCAAGCGCCTGCCACTGCGGGCAATGCCGCAAGCAGTCCGGACATCACTGGGCCTCTGGTAATGTCGGTGAAAACGGGATCACAATAGATGGCCCGGTCGCATGGTTCGAAGCTTCGGCAGTGGCCAAGCGTGGATTTTGCGCACGCTGCGGATCGTTCCTGTTCTGGAAAGCGCATGACGAGGACCAGATCAGCTTTGCTCTGGGTGCGTTGGATGAAGAGGCTGGTATCCGGTTGCAGCGGCATATTTTCGTCGCGGACAAGGGTGCATATTACGAGATATCAGATGACCTGCCAAAATTGGAGCGGTCGTAATGTGGGACGTTCTGACAGGGTTTGACCCGGCAGTGCTGGCCGCCTTTATCGGCGCGGGGTTACTTCTTAACCTGACGCCGGGTGCCGATTTTGTCTTTGTTTCGGCAAGCGGCATTGGGGGTGGGCCCCGCGTTGGGATGGCCGCAGCTTTGGGAGTTAATATCGGAGTGGCGCTGCATGTGGTGTTGGCGGCGGCCGGGCTATCCGCGCTGATATTGGCGTGGCCTCTGGCCTATGATCTGATCCGCTATGCGGGGGCGGCCTATCTTGTGTTCCTGGCGGTACAGGCCTGGAGGTCCAGTGGAGAGCTGGAAGAGGCACGCGCCGCTTCAAGCATGGCACGTGCGGTGCGGCGCGGGTTTGTGACAAACGTCCTGAACCCCAAGACCGCGCTGTTTATCTTTGCGTTCATTCCGCAATTCACTGACCCAACTTTGGGTTCCATTGGTCTGCAAATCCTAATCCTCGGCGCGATCTTTCTGGTGTTCGGCGGGATGTTTTCGATGAGCCTTGGCGCTGCTGCCGGATATTTCTCTCATATTTTGCGGGCACGTACTCGGCTTCTGAATCGCATATCTGCGGTGATGTTCGGCGGGTTGGCCGCGCGGTTGGTTTGGGAATGAACAAATGAAACGCCGCAGAACGATTGCAGTTAAAACGACACGCCAGCGGACTGGTCCGAAAGCAGGCGCACACATCTTCACTGCGGACAGAGGTGACTATTTTGAGATCTCCTGTACCGCACCACAATTTGCACACTACGAGTAAGGGAATAAACTCATGGCTGATCTGCCAAGCAAAGCAAAAGTTGTCATCATCGGGGGTGGTGTTGTTGGCTGTTCCTCGCTGTATCATCTGGCGAAAAAAGGCTGGACCGATTGTGTTCTGCTGGAAAAGAACGAGCTGACCGCGGGTAGCACGTGGCACGCCGCGGGCAATGTGCCGACCTTTTCGACCAGCTGGGGCATCATGAATATCCAGCGCTATTCGACCGAGCTGTACAGCGGCTTGGCCGAAGAGGTCGACTATCCAATGAACTATCATCAGTCCGGGTCGATCCGTTTGGCGCATACCAAGGAGCGGGTACAGGAATTTGAACGCGCAATGTCGATGGGTAAATACCAAGGCATCGAGATGGAGATGTGGACGCCGGAGCAGGCGAAAGAGCGGTATCCGTTTCTGGAAACGCACGATCTGGAAGGTGTGCTGTATGATCCTTCCGACGGAGACATTGACCCCGCACAGGTTACGCAGGCACTGGCTAAAGGTGCCCGTGACATGGGCGCCAAGATCGTTCGATTCTGTCCGGTTACAGATGTGGCCCAGAAAGAAGATAAAAGCTGGATCGTTCATACTGACAAAGGCGATATTGAATGTGAATTTGTGGTCAACGCCGCGGGCTATTATGCACAGCGTGTCGGTGAGATGTTCAAACCCTACGGTGGACGCACTGTGCCGATGATGGTGATGAGTCACCAATATCTTCTGACTGAGCAAATCCCCGAAGTTGAAGCATGGAGCAAGGAGCATGGTGGTAAGCTGCCTCTGATCCGCGATGTGGATGTGTCCTATTACCTGCGGCAGGAAAAGAACGGCTATAACCTTGGCCCATATGAACCGAATTGCAAAGGTGAATGGACCGAAAGCGGCGAAGCCATTCCGCATGATTTCAGCTTCCAGCTCTGGCAGGAAGATCTGGACCGGATCGAGGATATCGTAACGGATGCGATGGAGCGGGTGCCGCTGATGGCAGAAGCTGGTGTGTCGAGCGTGATCAACGGACCAATCCCCTATGCGCCGGATGGCTTGCCGCTGATCGGGCCCATGCCGGGCGTCGAAAACGCGTTTGAGAACTGTGTCTTTACCTTCGGGATCGCGCAAGGTGGTGGCGCCGGCAAGGTTCTGGCTGAGTGGATCATCGATGGACATACCGAATGGGATATGTGGGCGGTGGATCCGCGGCGTTACACCGATTACACCGATCACGATTACTGTGTGGCCAAAGGTATGGAGGTATATGGCAACGAATACGCCATGCACTTCCCGCAACATGAATGGCCCGCCGCACGCAACAAAAAGCTGTCGCCGGTGCATGACCGGATCATTGCACAGGGTGGCGTGATGGGCGCCTATAACGGTTGGGAGCGGGCCAACTGGTTTGCGCAGCCGGGCGATGATACGTCCGAGGAAAGTACGCATACCTGGGGACGTTCGGGCCCATGGGAGCAGCGGGTCAAGGAAGAATGCGAAGCGGTTCGGGATCACTGCGGTGTTCTGGATCTGCCGGGCTTTACACGTCTCTGGCTGCAGGGAGAAGGCGCGGATGAATGGCTGCGCGGGTTCTGTACTGGTGGCATCCCCAAAGTTGGGCGGATGAACCTGATCTATGTCTCTGACAAGCGCGGGCGTATCCTGACCGAGATGTCGTGTATCCGGATTGCTGAAAACAACTTTGTTCTGATCACAGCTGCAACCGCGCAGTGGCACGACGGAGAGCTGGTGCGCCGTTCGGTGCCTGACACAGTGACCGTGCGTGAGACGACGACCGAACGTGATTCCCTGATTGTTACAGGTCCGAAGTCGCGTGAAATCCTGTCTGGCCTCACCGATGCGGATCTGGAACAGGGGTGGCTGACCCACCAGTTTGCAACAGTGGCTGGTCAGAAGGCGTTTTTGCTCCGCGTGTCATTTGCCGGTGAACTGGGTTGGGAGGTGCATGTCGAAGGTGATGCGATGGTTCCGGTCTATGACGCGATCATTGCAGCCGGTGCCAAACCCTTTGGGATGTATGCTCTGAACAGCCTGCGGATCGAAAAGGGCTATCGCGCGTGGAAAGGTGATCTTTCAACCGATTACAGCCTGCTTGAAGGTGGTCTTGGGCGTTTCGTGAAGTTGGACAAGCCGTATGATTTTGTCGGCAAGGCGGCCATTCAGAGCGAGATGCAGCAAGGCGTCAAAAAAGGGTTTGTCACCCTGATCGTTGACGCCGGCGATGCCGATGCGCCTTACATGTCCACCATTTGGCATGACGGTCAGGTTGTAGGTGAAACCACGTCCGGTGCCTGGGGTTACCGGGTGAATGCCTCGATCGCACTTGGCATGGTGCGGGCCGATCTTGCGGTGCCGGGTACAGAGCTGGAAGTGGAGATTTACGGAGAGCGGTGCAAAGCCGTTGTTCAACCGGATCAGCCGCTGTGGGACCCAGAAAACGAACGGCTGAGAGCCTAAGAGAAAGCACCCCGGGGCTTGACCCGGGGTGCTTTTGTCCCCTCCGATGGGTGCAGAGCCCGGCTGGAATGCTGGGACACTTAACAAAAGGATGTTTCCCATGACCCCCCGAACCATGTCCGGCATTTACCTTACCCGCCACGGCGGGCCCGATGCCCAGGAGTGGCGAGAGGACATTCCAGTACCCCAACCCGGAGTTGGCCAGGTGTTGGTCAAGGTACTGGCGGCGGGGGTGAATAACACTGACATCAATACGCGGATCGGTTGGTATTCTTCGGATGTGACCACAGCCACGGAAGATGTCGGTGAGGATGAAGAGATCGAGGCTGGTGGATGGGGCGGGGCACTACAGTTCCCGCGCATTCAGGGCGGCGATATCTGCGGTGAAGTTGTGGCTATCGGTGATGATACCACCGGGGTTTCCATCGGTGACCGAGTGACGAGCCAGATCAACATTCCTCGACCGACACCCGACAATCCGTTCGCATATGTCGCGCTTGGGTCCGAAATAGATGGGGCATTTGCGCAGTTCTGCCTGTTGGACATGAGCGAGATTTTCGATGTGAGTACCTCTCCACTGAGCAATGCTGAGGTGGCGGCGATTCCTTGTGGCTTTGGCACCGCCTGGAACATGCTTGTCCGGGCAGGTGTGGCCGAGGGGCAAGAGGTGCTGATCACCGGTGCGTCGGGTGTTGTTGGATTGGCAGGGGTACAACTGGCGACGTTTCTGGGCGCGCGGGTGACCGGGACCGCATCGGATTCAAAGGCACAACAGGTGCTGGATGCGGGGGCGCTTCAGGTGTTGCCGCGCGGGGTTGACCTGGGCCGGGATCACTATGATGCTGTCATCGACGTGGTGGCAGGTGACACATGGCCCGCACTGATACTGGCGCTGAGACCGGGTGGTCACTACGCCACTTCGGGTGCGATAGCCGGACCGGTGGTGCAAGCAGACCTGCGGGATATCTATTTGCGCGATATCACCATTCACGGAGCCTCATTCATGTCGCGAGACGTGTTTGAAGGGCTGGTCAAACTGATGAACGATGGTCGCATCAGGCCAACGATCGCCAGAACCTACCCTTTGAAGGAGATTTGGCAGGCGCAGGATGATTTCCAGTCAAAAAAAGAGGCGGGCAAGTTGATCCTGCTTCCTTGGGAGGACGCTTAGGATGACATCCATGAACGGACAATTTAGCCACATGCCACCCGGTGAGGGTACCAATTACGATTGGGAGAATGACCATACGTTCGTCAAGGTCTCATCGGCGGATTCTGGTGGGGCTTTTACGCTGATGGAGGATAATCTCAAGTCAAGCTTTGCGCTTGGATTGCACCGGCATGACCAGCATGCAGAAACATTTTACTTTGTCGAAGGCGAGGTGGATTTTTTCGTGGAGGGTGATTGGATCAGGGCCACGCCCGGAACAACAATTCACGTGCCATCAGGGGTGGCACATGCCTGCAAGGTGGCAGGCGGAGGAACGGCGAAGATGATCATGATCTTCCAACCTGCGGGGTTCGACGGGTTTCTGGCCGAGATAGCCGGGATGACGGCCAAAGACTTTGAAGACGAGGCAAAGATGGCTGCGTTGAACGAGAAATATGACATTGTCCCGATGGGCCCGGTCCCGGCCCATCCCGATGATCAGGATGTCTAAGGAGAACCAGATGGCTGAGATTACCCTTTTGGATGGATCTATCGGGCAGGAAGTTGTCAAGCGCTCTGGCGACCGGCCGACACCGCTGTGGTCAACACAAGTGATGATTGATCACCCTGGCACCGTTCAGGCGATTCATCAGGCTTATTTTGACGCGGGTGCGACTATCGCGACGACAAACAGTTATGCCATCCACCGTGACCGTTTGCACATGGGCGGGCGATCAGAAGATGAACTTCCCGACCTGATCGAGCGCGCGTTAGTTGAAGTTGAAGCAGCACGCGATGCTGTGGGCCGGGGCCGGATTGCAGCTGCTCTTGGCCCGCTCGGTGCGTCGTACCGGCCGGATATTTGCCCCCCTCCGGAAGAAGCTGAAATTCCTTATGCAGAACTGGTTTCGCTTATGCGAGACAGGGTGGACCTGTTCCTGATAGAAACCGCATCGTCGGTTTCACAGGCAGAGGGGGCATTACGGGGTTCTAAGAACGCGGGCAAGCCCGTCTGGCTTGCCGTGACGGTGCAGGATGACAACGGGAAAAAATTGCGCTCTGGTGAACCCGTCGTGGAGCTGGCCAATATTGTGGATCGCTATACGCCAGAGGCGGTATTGATCAACTGTTCCCGACCCGAAGCAGTGACCGATGCGTTGGATGTGATCAGTGGATTTGACCGTCCCTTCGGCGCCTACGCCAATGGATTTACCCGCATCACCGATGGCTTTCTTGAAGACAGCCCAACTGTCGAGGCGTTGGAAGCTCGAAAAGATTTAGGCCCGAATGACTATGCCGAGTTTGTGCAGAGTTGGATCAGTCAGGGGGCAACGATTGTAGGCGGTTGCTGTGAAGTGGGGCCGGATCATATCGCCGAGATATCGCGCCAATTGCGCGCGGCGGGGCATGTGATTGTCTAATCCATGGAAAAACAGGCCGCTATGATGACTGATGCAGCGTCATGCCGTGTGTGGCACTTTGATGTTATCGTGGTGGATGGTTTTGTCCTTACCGAACTGGCCGCAGTTGTGGACACCCTGCGTACAACTAACCGGGTGACAGCGCAGCCGGTATTTAGCTGGACATTCAGATCTCCTAAAGGGGGTAAAGTAAAGGCCAGCAGCGAGGCCTATGTTAATACCGAGACCTTTATCGAAAGACCGCAGGCAGATTACCTGTTCGTGATTGGCAACACAGATCAGGATGACCCCGCACTTTCGATGGGATCTGTAGTCGGCCGGTACACGCATCGGGGTGCACAGGTGTTTCTGCTGGCCGAGGCCGCCAGTCGTTACATCAAAGATCGTGGCGGTGCTGCACGCGGGATGTCGACACATTGGGAAAACTCGGCAGTTTTACGTGAACGGATGGAACTATTTGACGCCGACAATGCCATTGCCAGCCAGGACGGGCAGGTTGTGACCTGCGCGGGCATGGGTGCCACCATGGATGTTGTGCTGGCAGTTGTTGGCCGGCATGTGTCGTCGGCCGAGCTCATGACTGTTGCCAATATTTTCCTGCACGAAAAGATCCGGGACTTTGGCACACGACAGCCCTTTGGCGGGGCGCGTGGCACCGCAACGGGTGACAGTGATCTGGATCGTGCGATTGAAATTATGCAGGCCAATATCGAAGACCCGGTGTCGATTGGCGATCTGGTAGAAACCATAGGGACCTCTAACCGGTCGATGGAGAGGAAATTTCGCGCATATCTTGGGACAACACCCAATACATATTACAGGCAGCTGCGGTTGGCGCAGGCAAACAACCTGTTGGTAAACACAACGCTCAGCGTGCGCGAGGTTGGATTGGCCTGCGGATTTTCGGGTGGATTTTCGGTTCTCTACAAAAGGTTTTTTGGGGTTACTCCGCTGGAGATGCGTCGGCGTCGGCGGGAGACTGCAAAAGGCATTTGATATGCTCTTGGCATCTGATCTTTTGTATCCAACAGGGCCATCAATGATTTCGACTTGGTACGAACAACAAAAAACGCGGCGCACAGATATAAGCTACAAAATTGCAGGAGCTGTGGCGTATTTTGAACATTTTGTGTCGGATGACCGTGGTATTTTGGGCGGGAGCGACTCGAAAATTTTTCCGGAGATATAAGACATGGGCACTCTTCCCCAAAAGGCGCGGGTGGTTATTATTGGCGGTGGCGTTGTGGGCTGTTCTGTAGCCTATCATCTGGCCAAGCTGGGCTGGACCGATGTGGTTTTGCTCGAACGAAAGCAGCTTACAAGTGGCACGACCTGGCATGCCGCTGGTTTGATCGGGCAGCTGCGCGCCACATCTAACATGACCAAGCTGGCGCGCTATTCGGCCGAGCTTTACCTGGGGCTTGAGGCAGAGACCGGTGTGGCAACGGGTATGCGGCAGGGCGGTTCCGTTTCAGTCGCACTTACCGATGAACGGCGTGAAGAACTGTATCGCCAGGCGGCCATGGCACGCGCTTTTGGCGTTCCTGTGGAAGAGCTGAGCCCGAAGGAAGTAAAAGAGCGTTACGAGCATATCAACCTGGATGGTGTCACAGGTGGGGTCTGGTTGCCTACGGATGGACAAGCTGATCCTGCGAACATCGCGTTGGCATTGGCCAAGGGTGCACGGCAAAACGGTGCGCTGGTCAAAGAGCGCATCAAGGTTACCGGGATCTCCAGAAATGGCCGCCGTGTGACCGGGGTCGACTGGGCCAGAGACGATGGCAAGGACCAAGGCCATATCGAGGCGGATATGATCGTGAACTGCGCCGGTATGTGGGGCCACGAAGTGGGCCGGATGGCAGGCGCGAATGTACCGCTACATGCCTGCGAGCACTTTTACATCGTGACCGAAGCTATTTCCGGTCTGACCCAGATGCCGGTGCTGCGTGTTCCGGATGAATGTGCCTACTACAAGGAAGATGCAGGGAAATTCCTGCTTGGCGCGTTTGAGCCGCATTCGAAACCCTGGGGGATGAATGGCATTCCGGATAGTTTCGAATTCGATCAGCTGCCGGAAGATTTCGATCACTTTGAGCCGATACTGGAAGCAGCGTGTGAGCGGTTGCCGATGCTGGCCGAGGCCGGAATTCACACATTCTTTAACGGCCCGGAATCCTTTACGCCGGACGATGCCTATCACCTTGGTCTGGCGCCTGAAATGGACAACGTCTGGATCGCCGCCGGTTTTAACTCGATCGGCATTCAGTCTGCGGGCGGGGCAGGGCATGCGCTGTCGCAATGGATGGATAGTGGTGAAAAGCCATTCGATCTTGGCGATGTGGATATTGGCCGGATGCATCCGTTTCAGGGCAACAAACACTATCTGTTTGAACGGTCCAAAGAAACCTTGGGCCTGCTTTACGCGGATCACTTCCCTTATCTGCAAAAGCGGACAGCACGTGGTGTCCGCCGCACGCCATTCCATCATCACCTGCTGGAACAGGGTGCTGTTATGGGCGAAGTCGGCGGCTGGGAGCGGGCGAACTGGTTCGCCAACGAAGGTCAGGAACGCGAGTACCAATACACCTGGAAGCGGCAGAACTGGTTTGAAAACTCCGCAGCAGAACACCGTGCTGTGCGTGAAAACGTAGGCATGTATGACATGACATCGTTCGGCAAATTGCGGGTTGAAGGGCCGGATGCAGAGGCGTTTTTGAATCATATCTGTGGCGCGAACATGTCTGTGCCTGCGGGCAAGATTGTTTATACGCAATTCCTCAACTCCACGGGCGGAATTGAAGCGGACGTCACCGTTACCCGCTTGTCTGAAACGGTTTATCTGGTGGTTTCACCTGCCGTCACCCGTCTGGCGGATGAGACGCGTATGCGCCGTCACGTTGGCGATCACCGCGTGGTGATCACCGATGTCACGGCTGGCGAAGGTGTTCTGGCGATCATGGGCCCCAATTCAAGGGCGTTGCTGAACAAGGTGTCGCCGAATGATTTCTCTAACGGTATCAACCCGTTCGGCACCGCGCAGGAGATTGAAATTGGTATGGGCCTCGCCCGGGCGCACCGGGTTTCCTACGTGGGCGAGCTTGGTTGGGAAATCTACATTCCGGCAGAGATGTCGGGCCATGTGTTCGAAACCCTGTGGGATGCTGGACAGGATATGGGGCTGAAGCTCTGCGGGATGCATATGATGGACAGCTGCCGGATCGAAAAAGCGTTCCGCCATTTTGGCCATGACATCACCTGCGAAGACAATGTGATTGATGCGGGCCTTGGGTTTGCGGTTGATATGAGCAAACCGGACTTTATCGGCAAGGCCGCTGTCGCCGCACGCAAGGAAAGCGGACCCAAGTTCCGCATGGTGCAGTTCAAGCTGACCGACGCCGAACCGCTGCTTTATCACAATGAGCCAATTGTGCGGGATGGTGAGTATGTGGGGTATCTCAGTTCCGGCAATTACGGGCACACTCTGGGGGCTGCGATTGGCATGGGGTATGTTCCGTGCGACGGGCAAAGCGCTGCAGATGTACTTGGGTCCACCTATGAAATCGACGTGTGCGGCACCAAGGTAACGGCTGAGGTCAGCCTGAAACCGATGTATGATCCGAAATCGGAACGTGTTAAAGTTTAAGCCCTGTCAGGGCAGCAGTTCAGAGCAAGTTCTGCTGCCCTAAGACCTTCCTTATGTGCCCCGGATACGGTTGCCTGTTCGGTCAGGTGCGTGGCTTCTCCGGCGAAAAACACACGCTCCGCGTGAGGTGTGCGAAGGTCCGCTCGGTGATGTGAGCATCCTGGGTTTGCACCGGAATAGGCTCCTTTCACCCAATGGTTTTCGCCCCACTGGGTGGCGTGGCCCTTGATGAAAGACTTGCGGATGTCCGAGCCGAAAAGGCCGACCAGCGTTGTCAGTCCAAAATCCAGCATTGTATCCTGCCCGGCCAGTTCGAGTTCGCGGCCAAAGGCACCAGCGCTCTCGAAACTGGCGAGACCACTACCCGCGATATCGCAGAGAAACCCGCCGCCTTTTGGTGACCCCTCGGTTGTTTCAGAAATCTGATAAGTGAGCCAAGTGTCTGGTTCTACGGGTAAAGTGCCGGGTTCGAATTGGAGGACAGCGTGGTTGTAGGTTCCCAGGTTTATCGTCTCTACGGCGCGGTTCATGTCGTTGGATAGCGGCGGGTCAAAGCGAATATCCCCGGCGGCAAGGATGCCCTGGGACACGGTGACAATGGCGGCCCTTGCGTTAAGCGCGCCTTGGTCAGTGCGCAATTCGACGCCGTTTGAAGTAGCGGTAATTTCCCGAACAGGGGCGTTCAGACGCACAGGAATGCCTTTGGCTGATTTGGCAACCAATGCGCCGAAGCCCTGGCGGCAAAAACTGTCGGAGCCTGACTGGGCTGAAACACAATCTGTGGCGGAGATGCCGGGTAGGTCGCGGGCCATTGACAGGACCAGTGACAAGGTGGCGATCAGGCTCCAGTCGTTGTGGATCGGAAAAAGGCCCGAAGCGGCGGTGTCTTCACCAGACTTTGCCGCTTTTTCCAAGGCTTCGTACAATCGGTTCTTTTCATGATCCATTGCCTTGCCGGTCGGGTCGCCTATGGTCACGAAGTTGTCCGGCGCGGGGTATATGTCGAAACCCAGAGACCGGCCAATTTCAACAAATGGGTTGATCGCATCGGAGTGCAGCCAATGCGCGCCAAGATCACAGGGCACCCCGAAAATGTTAGCATCGGTGTGCGTGCGACCGCCAATCCGGTCAGATGCCTCAAGACATATCACCGATGTGCCGCAGTCCCGCAAAGACCGTGTTGCGGCAAGGCCAGCAGCACCGGCGCCCACAACAATTACGTCGTAATCCGTAATCTGGCTTGTTGTTGCTGTCATTGCCTGAGCCTCGCGTGATTTTCTGGTGCGGGGCAGCATAGTCAGGCGGGTAGCGAGGTAAACAGGAGAACGTACTGATGTAGCGAAGAGATTGGCATGGGAATTGGTGAATTTTGGTTAACGGCGCGTGCGCAGCTAGGTGGGCAAAGAGAAGAATGCCGCCGGAGACGATACATTAGCAAGAACAAAGCAACGGTGGTGTCTCCAAAATCGTTGTAATAAAGGGCTGATATGAGTGATGACTATAATCCGCCTGACACGCCGCTGGATGTTTTGCACGAGGATCATGAGATCGTCATCGTGAACAAACCGTCGGGTTTGTTGTCTGTTCCCGGCAAGGGGGCGCATCTGGCGGATTGTCTTTTGTCTCGGGTGCAGGACGCCTTTCCCATGGCGTTGCTGGTGCACCGTCTGGACCGGGATACATCGGGCATCATGGTTTTTGCCCAGACCCCCTATGCACAGCGGCATCTAGGTCTGCAGTTTGAGAAGAGACAGGTGAAAAAGACTTATCTGGCAAGGGTTTGGGGTAAGCTGGAGCCCAAGCTGGGCGAGGTTGATCTGCCGCTGATCGTGGACTGGCCGAACCGGCCGCGGCAGATGGTTTGTCATGAGACCGGGAAGGTGGCGGTCACGGCGTGGCGGGTGCAGCGGTATGGGGACAATGAGACCCGGGTGCGGTTGATGCCGAAGACCGGGCGCAGTCATCAGCTGCGGGTTCATATGCTGAGCCTGGGTCACCCGATCCTGGGCGATCCTCTTTATGCCACTGGAAAGGCTGCGGAATTTCCACGCCTGATGCTGCATTCAGAAGAGCTGCGACTGCGGCATCCGGATGGCGGGACGGGGATGAAATTCAGAGAACCCGCGCCGTTCTGAGCGTGCGTTAACCTTTGGAAATGGCCTAAAACAGGGGGGTGATATCCGTACACCACCCGTGCACCCCCTGTACACCGCCGCGATGCAGCATGGATCTCGCGCAAAAGGTTAACGCAGCACGCGGTCGGTCAGGTTGAGGCGGGCAGCGATGACTGATTTGAGAGCATCAGCCAGATCGGGGTTTTGGGTCTGCAGCTCTGCCAGTTCATCGAGCCGGTTTGTCGCGACAAGCTGAAGTGCGTCCATGCGCAGAGTGCCATCGCTATCGCGTGGAAGGGCCAAGACGGGTTGGATCAGCTCGGGCTTTGGCTCTGGCACCAGTACCCTGAGCTGAGTTTCTGACAACGAGGTTTCCGCAAACACATAGAGCCCCACCCCTTTGGCCGGGAGGGCGTAGGTGCAGAGCGCGAGATCGGTGATCTCTGGATGGTCGAGCAGGGCCGTTCGCAGCGCTGGGCCGTCGCGTTCGACCCGGTCTTCGGTGCCTTCGCCGTCGGACCAGTTCATCAGGCGGCGGGTGACAAAGTTGTAAAGCCGTTTGCCCGTGGCCATCCAGATCCGCGAGGGCAGCGATTTGCTGGCCAGCATCTGGTGTTCAGAGGGTGTGAGCAGGTCGGGCGCGTAGGCGCGTTTCTGTTTCAGCAGGTGGCGGAGGTCTTCGCGGGCCATGATGCGAAAGACCCAGCCCCGGCGAAGGTGGACCGAGGCGAGCTGAAAGTCGATGACGGCGGCGCGGCCATCCGGTGTCATCAGCCAGTGTTGCGGTTTGGCGATGTCGTTATGCGTGACCCCCGCGCGGCGCATCTGGCGCAGGAGCCGTTTGGCATCGCGGTACCATTCTGCGCCTGTCGGCTTGGCCAGTTGCAGCGGTGTGCCCTGGGTCCAGCTGCGCAGCAGGCCGGTTTTGTCGACCCGGACCAGGACGGGGCAGCCTTCGATGTCCTGAACCGCGCGCAGTCCGCGAATTTCCTTGCGTGCCAGAAACCATGCGATGGGCCGAGCGTAAATCGGTACGGTGTCGAGCTTGCGCAGGACAACAGGAAAATCGGCAATGCCGTCGAGATGGCCAGAGATGGTTTCGGAAAAGATATCCCGCTTGTGCACGGTTTCGGGCACGAAGCTGGCCTGAGCGATATCCGGGGTGGGTGTCATGAGCGCTGTCTTAGAGTTTTTCAGGGGATGAGGGAAGTCAGGTTCAGAGCCTGAGCCAGTTTGGCGGGCAGAGATCGGGGTTATCGCGATGGGTTTCGGCGAACCAGTTTTTCGGGGCGATCACGGTCTTGCCCGGGTTGGCATTGAGCCAAGCCGCCCACCACGAGAAGGTGGAATTTGCGATCACGTTGTGGGCGCAGAGAGATTGCAGGTGCAGGTCGAAATGGCCGGTGGTTTCGTCATTGTGGTCGACGACTACGGTTTCCTGACCCAGATCGAGGTGATCGCGGGCCCAGTCCGGATCATTGGAGAATACAAAACAGGTGAGCTGCGTGCCAAGCTGGTCGCGCAATGTGGTCACAGCGTCGCGGTAATACTCCGGTGTACAGGAAGCATATGCGCCTAGCGCCATGTAGTCGCCGCGCCGGACATGCAGGGCGGCGGGGTTTTCAGCAGCCTTGATCTGTTCAGCCATGCGAGAATTGGCCGGGTCGAGAGTTGTGGTGAATGTCAGGTCCTGACGCAGTATATCAGCGATGGCGGCAAAGTAATTCTCGGATTGCCAGTAGCCGTGCAAATAGGTGTCTGGTTTCAGGTCAAAGAAGCCTGCATCAAATCCCAATGAATTTTCGCGGTGAAAACGGGGATTTCGGCCAAGACTGCGCCATAGCCCGTAGCGCAGTGCGCCGTCGGTTTTGGCCGGGGGCAAAACAGTGGGGCGGGTGAACCGGGCCTTGCCGAAATGTTCAAAGCAATCGGCTCGGTTGCTGCTGCCTGCGACATACCGGGAATCGAGTGCAAGATCGCAGCCGAGGTGATCAGCCAGGGCCCGGCCTGCGGCGTATTGAAAAAGCTGATTGCCCGCGCCGCCGAAAAGCCGCGTGTAAATGGCGGCGTCAGACATCTGCGAGGCCGCCCTGTTCCGGGGCTGTGCTGTGGCGTGAATGTCGCTGTATCGCGTTGCGGTAAATGCCGCGCTGAATTTCACGGGTGAGTTTTTCCATCGGCGATTTGCGCCCGGACTGAATGGTAGAGCCGTCAAGCTGATCCGCGATATCCGAGATGCCGGAGGGGTGGATCATCGCCGGGCGAAGGCCGGTGTGCCAATGGCTTTGCACAAAGGTATCGACCGGCCTGTCCATGCGGTCGGACAGTTTCAGAAGGTGCGCCGCGGCATCGCGGCTGACCACCTGAGCGGTTGTGCGTAACCCGGCGAGACGGGGCACTGTGAGCTGACAGGCACCAGACGTGTCGATTACCTGTGTTGCCCCCTGAGGTGGGCGGGTCTGAAGCTGGATATAGCCCAGATCGGCGATATTGGCGCTGGCCAGTCGCAGGGCCGCCGGGAAAATTGCGAGATCAATTGCCGCGTCATCCTCGATTATCAGGGCGGCGTCGGCGTCGCGCATCTGCATTTCTGCCCAGATTTGCCGGTGGCTCAGAAAGCAGCCAACTTCGCCGGATTTGAGGCCGAAAGGATAGGTTGGCGCGAACAGCTGCGCGCCGACGATGGCCGAAAGTTCAGTCGAGGACATGGTAGAGCCATCTACGGCCGGCCAGATATCACCCGGCAGGCCGCAGGTGTCCAAAAGCGAATGTGCATTGTCCCGTCGCCCGGTTGCGCGGATCAGATGCAGGACAAATACACAAAGCTTCATGAGGTCTGTTTAAAGTGTTTTTACGTGATGTTGAATCACAATGTTAAGCAAAAACGCGCACAACACATTGATGTTGCGCGCGTTTAGCAAGTGAGCTTTGTCGCAACCTAGTTGCGGAGCACTTTACGCATCCTCGGTCCAGCCGGAAACGGATTTTACCTCGAGAAAATCCTCGATACCCCATTTGCCACCTTCACGACCGTTGCCGGACTGCTTCATGCCGCCAAAAGGCGCACCGGCACCGCGGGATTGTCCGTTCATCTCGACCATACCCGAACGCAGGGCACGGGCGAGCCTGTTGGCGCGGGCGGGATCAGAGGTCTGAACATAGTTGGTCAGCCCGTAAGGGGTGTCATTGGCCATGGCGATGCCGTCCTCTTCGCCCTCAAAAGGCAGGATCGACAGGACGGGGCCAAAGATTTCCTCACGTGCGACGGTCATGTCGGTGGTGACGTCTGCAAAGACTGTGGGTTTGACATAAAAACCGCGGTTCAACCCGTCAGGGCGTCCGGTGCCACCGGCGACGAGGCGCGCGCCTTCGTCGATGCCCTTTTGAATCAGATCCTGAATCTTGTTGAACTGTACTTCGTTGACCACCGGGCCGATATGGCGACCCTCGTCGCTGGCCGGGCCGACGGCGATGCTGCTGGCCACTGTGGCCGCGGTTTCGACGGCCTGGTCATAGATTTCGCGCTGGACAAACATCCGGGTGGGGGCATTGCAGGACTGGCCCGAATTGTTCATGCAGTGCAGTACGCCACGTTTGACAGCTTTTTCGTCGGCATCGGCAAAGATCAGGTTTGCCCCTTTGCCGCCAAGTTCCAGGCTGACACGTTTGAGCGTGTCGGCGGCAGATTTGGAGATCAACGTGCCGGCGCGGGAGGATCCGGTGAAAGAGATCATGTCGACATCGGGATGTGACGTCAGTTGCGAACCGACGCCCACGCCATCGCCGTTGACGAGGTTGAACACGCCGGGCGGGCAGCCAGCGGCATCAACGATTTCGGCAAAGAGCATCGCAGACAGGGGCGATTCCTCGGACGGTTTCAGAACCATGGTGCAACCGGCAACAAGGCCGGCGATGACCTTGAGCGTGACCTGGTTCATCGGCCAGTTCCACGGGGTGATCATTGCGCAGACACCGATGGGTTCATGCCTGATCCAGCTGCCTGGGGCGTGATCGCCAAGCAGGTGGGCGAAGCTGAATTTGCGGGCCTCTGCGATGAAGCCGTCAATATGGTAGGTGCCGGAGCTGGCCTGTTGCTGGCGGGACATGTCGATGGGCGCACCCATTTCAACGCTGATCGCCTGGGCCATATCTTCGGACCGTTCGGCATAGATGTCACGGATGCGTTCAACCAACGCGATACGTTCGGACGCCGGGGTGGCCATCCATGCGGGAAAAGCGGCCTTGGCGGCGGCGACTGCGGCGTCGGTATCGGCCTGTCCGCCAAGCGATATGGTGGCACAGGGTTCTTCTGTTGAAGGGTTGATGACGTTGTGAACAGACGCCTCTTTGGGATCAACCCAGGCGCCGTTGATGTAGAACTGATGTTTGTCGATCATGTGTTGACCTCCGAAGGTTTCGCGGCACATTGTCAATCTCTGTGCTACTCTGCAACAGGATTATGCGAATCCTTCCTGTCAGAATTTGATCAAATTTTCAATGCGACACAAACACCAAGAAGAGGACACTTTAATGGCCTTGAGAATAAACGACACTGCCCCTGATTTTACCGCCGATACCACCGAGGGTGAGATCAGTTTTCACGATTGGATTGGTGACGGTTATGCCGTGATGTTTTCCCATCCCAAAGACTTTACACCGGTCTGCACGACCGAGCTGGGAACAATGGCCGGAATGTCCGGTGAATTTGCCAGCCGCAATGCCAAGATCATTGGTATTTCCGTCGATCCGGTAGAAGACCATCACCGCTGGAAATCGGACATCACGACCGTGACCGGCAACGAGGTGAGTTATCCGATGATCGGCGATCCGGAACTGAAAGTGGCCAAGCTCTATGACATGCTTCCCGCCGGTGCCGGCGACAGCTCAGAAGGGCGGACGCCGGCGGACAATGCCACGGTGCGCACTGTGTTCATCATTGGCCCGGATAAAAAGGTCAAATTGTCGCTGACTTATCCGATGACCACGGGACGGAACTTTGACGAGCTTTTGCGTGCGCTTGATTCGATTCAACTGACCGCCAAACATCAGGTGGCAACACCCGCAAACTGGAAGAGCGGCGAGGATGTTATCATCACGCCCGCCGTTTCCAACGAAGACGCAAAAGAGCGGTTTGGCGAGTTCGAGCAGGTGCTGCCTTACCTGCGCAAAACCAAGATGCCGAGCTGATCCGTTTGGTTTAATCTTTATCCCAACCCCCGCGGTGCAAAACCGCGGGGGTTTTCTTTGCAGGGTTTGCAGCCTGTACTCTGGCTTATTCGGCTTTCGGCAGGTCCAGCCCGTCGCCCATCAGGTCCTCGATAAACAGGCTGAGCAGTTGTAGCCGGCCGCTGACACCGGCCTTGCGGTAAATCGCGGCATTCTGTGCCTTGATCGTGCCCTCGCGGGTTTGGCGCAGGCCAGCGATTTCCGCAACTGACAGCCCCTTGATCGACAGCAGGGCCACGTCACGTTCAGCACTGGTCAGGCCCCAGCGGGAAAAGTGGTTTTCCAGCACTTCGGCAAAAGCGCCTGTGGCAATGTCAAGCTGGTGGGTCATTCGGCGATCCCTCTGCATCATCCTGCGCAATTCAAATCCGGTGAAGATCGTTCCAATCAGCAGCGCAAATGCCACGGCGTATTCAAGTGTGTCGCTTTCATCGCTCTCAGCCGTGGCCAGGCCCGGTTGCAGATCGAGAATTGCGTCGCTGACAAAAAACACGGTGCACAGCGCCTGGATGAGGAACAATCCCCATAAGAGCAGGTGGCGGTTATGGGTCATTTGTCCTCCGGAATGGTGGGCTGGTCGCTGAATACAACGCAACCATACTGCACAGATACCCGCAGCGACCAGCCCTGCTGAGGTCAGTCGTCGTCGTCATCGACCTCAATTTCGAGGATCGCGCCCGTGTCAGAAGAAAGCTCGACCTCGTAGGTTTTGCCATCACGGGTTGCTTCGACCTCGATCTCGCCATCTTCGGTTTCGATCTCGTGGACTACGTAGCCTTCTGCGGCCAGAGCGGCACGGATGTCAGCCTCGGACGTGCCGACAATGTCACCTTCAGTCAGGGCCGCGAATGCTGCGACGGGAAGGGTAGCGGCGGTAATGGCGGCGGCCAGCAGGCCGGTTTTCAGTTTGCTCGTTGTGTTCATGATCTTGATCCTTTGTCGATTTGAGTTCGGTTTCTTAGCCACCTGTTCGGCGGTCCTGATCAGATTGGGGGTTTGGGGACATTTCGCCATCTGCCATCGGGTTAATTCGGGGCGCATTGGACTAAGGATTATGCGGTTTCTGCGTTATTTCCGGGTCAGATGGACGGTTTGGCGGATATGCGCTATTGCGAACAGGCGTGGCAGGAGAACAGAGCATGACGGCAAGAATGTCATTTGAAATCAAAGGACACCAGATTGCGCCGGGTGGGCGGGAAACGGTGGACGTCCCGGTGAGCACGCTATCGGATCACACGCCTGTCAACCTGTCGGTTCATGTTATTCACGGCCGCAAGCCGGGGCCGGTTTTATTTGTTTCGGCCGCTATTCACGGTGATGAAGTGATCGGGGTTGAGATTGTGCGCCGAGTGCTGAAGGCGGGCGCGTTGAAGGGCTTGGCAGGCACGTTGTTGGCGGTGCCGATTGTCAATACCTATGGGTTTCTGAATCATTCACGTTACCTGCCTGACCGGCGGGATCTGAACCGGTCTTTTCCCGGTCTGGCAGAGGGGTCGATGGCGTCGCGTCTCGCCCATATTTTCATGACAGAGGTGGTAGCGCGGTCAGATGTAGGGATTGATTTGCATTCAGCTGCGATTCACCGGACGAACCTGCCGCAAATCCGGCTGACCCCTGAAAACCAGCAGCTGGCCGAACTGGGCCGTGTTTTTGGTGCGCCGGTGATGATGGCGTCAAAGCTGCGTGAAGGATCACTGAGGATGGCGGCGGAAGAGGCCGGTGTTGACGTGCTTTTGTACGAAGGCGGTGAGGGGCTGCGGTTTGATGAACTGGCGGTCCGGTCGGGTGTCAGCGGGGTGCTGCGGGTGATGCATCATCTGGGCATGATCGGCCGTAAAGGAGTGCCGAAAGTGCGCCATGCACCAATTTTGGCCGGGCATTCGCATTGGTATCGGGCACCGGCGGGGGGATTGTTTCGTGGCTATGTCGCAACCGGTGAGCCGGTGTCGCCGGGCACTGTTCTAGGGGCGATTTCGGATCCGTTGGGGCAGGTGGAGGCAGAGGTGGTGTCCGAGGACACCGGAATTGTCATCGGACGCACCAATATGCCGGTTGTCTATGAGGGCGACGCGTTGTTCCACATCGCGGAAACCGCGCGTGCGGATGCTGCGGCGGAAGGAGTCAGTGCGCAGCTGGAGGCAGCGCCACTATATGACGAGGATGAAATAATATAGGGGCATTCAGGTTTACACCGAACCGCGTGCACCAATCACAAAGCAGCGCATTGCCTGCGCGCGCGGTGGCGATCCCGACCGTTGGGCCGTAGCACTTTATCCTGCCAATTTCGAAGAAGATCAGAGTGATGTCCCGGCCCAGCCAAATCGCCAGCGCGTTGGGGCGCGCAGGCAATGCGCGGCGGGGCTGCGCCCCTTGATTCCGCGCAGGGTGCTTTGCTCGAAAGGTGGAAAAGGCCGAGCGCCAATTTTGCTAAAATTTACGGGATGAAGCTCAAGAAAGGCTCTGAGCGGTGTCAGGTGACCTGATCGCTGTTTTGCGGGAAGAGAAAGATCGACATCACCAGAAGGCCGAAAATCAGCTCGTAAACCTCCCATTTGCGTTCGACATCAATGGTGGCGATGATGACGCTGGCGATCAGGGCAAATGCCGCGTGACGCAGGCCGGGGACCGGTACGGCAAAGCGGTCAGCAAGACGTTTAATGATGCCAATACGCGGGTAAAGCAGCGGCAGAACCAGCAGATAAAGCAGGATGGTCAGCGTCAGAACCGGGCCGAAAAGATGCTTGGTCAGGGCGACGCCACCGATCTCGATATTATGGATCGTGGTTTCATCTTGTCGGTTGATCTCTTTCATGGCTTCGGAGGTTTCCCAGCCAAAGATGCGCTGACCCCAGGAAATTTCCTCGCCTGCGCCAAAGAAAAACAGCAGAGCGTAGAAAAAGGTCAGGCCGACGGCCAGTTTTGTGGCGCGCCCTTTTATGGCCAATGCGTTTCGCAGCAGAATGAAGCTGGCTGCCAGCAGAGCAAAAGCGGTGCCATATTCCGCAACACCATCTTCGGCGGCAAAGCTGAAAACAAAGAAATCAGTGTCCCAAGCATAGATGACCACGGTGGCCACGAGGACAACCACGATAAGAGCCATCAGGATGCGGTCGATCGGGTGAAGCTGTGACATGGGTGTCCCGTGGGTTTTCTGCTTTTAGCCCAGATAGGCGAGGTCGGGCGGTGCATCAAGGCATATCGGCGGAGCATCGCCGTGATGTATCTGGTGCCCTGAAATGACAAACCCCCGCGGCGGGGCCTCGGGGGTCGTCTAAATTCGTTACGCAAATGCGAGAGTTCTCAGAGGAGACCTTCGCGCTGTGCCTTTTTACGGGCCAGTTTGCGGGCACGACGGATCGCTTCAGCTTTTTCACGCGCTTTTTTCTCTGACGGTTTCTCGAAATGTTGCTTGAGCTTCATTTCACGGAACACGCCTTCGCGTTGCAGCTTCTTTTTCAGGGCACGAAGCGCCTGATCGACATTGTTGTCGCGAACACTAACCTGCATGTGGTTGTCACCACCTTTCTAAGTTTGAGTTGCAAGATTGCAGGAGGCCGCCATATAGCAAAGCCATTTTGATTTGTCTAGGGTAGCTTATATTCGCTTTTATGTCGAATGCCGGGCGCTTTGACATGGTATATCCGTCTGTCAGGTCAGTGAATTTTGAGTTACAAGCATGGGTATTGCGGCGTAGTCTGGCCGGCAACAAACCAGGGGGCGAAAATGTCCGATTCTGATGTGAAAACCAGATTGCTTGAGGCTGCCAAGGCGCATGTGCCGTTTGATGGCTGGAGCCAAGAAACGATGCAGGCGGCAGCGGCGGATGCCGGGATTGAGGATGGGCTGGTCCGGGCGGTTTGCCCGCGCGGGGCCGTTGATCTGGCGCTGGCCTACCACGAAGCTGGTGATCAGGAGATGCTGGCCCGGCTGGAGGCTGCTGATCTGAGTGAATTGAAATTTCGCGACAGAATCGCCGCGGGTGTGCGGTTTCGGCTGGAGGCGGTTGAAGATCGGGAGCTGGTCCGGCGTGGGATGACGCTGTTTTCACTGCCGCATTATGCGATGGACGGGGCCGGGGCGGTCTGGCGCACCTGTGATCGCATCTGGACGGCCTTGGGAGATACATCGAACGATGTGAACTGGTATACCAAACGCGCGACCTTGTCAGGGGTTTACGGTGCGACTGTACTGTTCTGGCTGGGTGATGACAGCGACGGGTGCGCGCGGACCTGGGCGTTTCTGGACCGGCGGATCGAGGATGTGATGCAGATCGAGAAATTCAAGGCGCAGGCGCGTGATAACAAGCTGGTCAGCGCCGTGATGGCCGGGCCGTTGTCTTTTTTGAGCAGGGTCAGGGCGCCGGACCCGGGCGGACGGACCGGCATGCCGGGGCGTTGGTCAGGGCCGGGCTGAGCGCCGAGCGACAGGTTGAGTTGAGGAGAGAGCGATGAGCGAAACGATGAATGCCGTGGAAATCACAGCGCCCGGCGGGCCGGAGGTTCTGCAATTGACGACCCGGCCGGTACCTGTGCCACGCGCGGGCGAGGTGGTGATCCGCTTAGCATTTGCCGGTGTGAACCGTCCCGATGCGTTACAGCGCGCGGGCCAATATGCACCGCCGCCGACCGCAAGTGATCTGCCCGGGCTGGAAGCCGCGGGCGAGATTGTATCCGTGGGCAGCGGGGTGAGCGAGTGGTCCCTTGGCGATCAGGTTTGTGCGCTGTTGCCCGGTGGTGGGTATGCCGAGTTTGCGGCGACACCTGCCGTGCATTGTCTGCCCGTGCCCGAAGGGTTGAGTCTGAAGGAAGCGGCCTGTTTGCCAGAGACGTTCTTTACCGTCTGGTCGAACGTATTTGGCCGGGGTGGATTGCAGGCCGGAGAGCGGTTTTTGGTGCATGGCGGATCGTCCGGCATCGGGACCACCGCGATTCAGTTGGCCAGCCAGATGGGCGCGCGCGTGTTCGCGACAGCCGGATCAGATGAAAAGTGTAAAGCCTGCAGCGCGTTGGGCGCGGAGCGTGCGATCAACTATCGTGAAGAAGATTTCGTCGATATTCTGAAGTCCGAAGGCGGGGCCAACCTGATCCTTGATATGGTGGGGGGCAACTATCTGCCGCGCAATGTCAGATGTCTGGCCGATGATGGACGACTGGTGCAGATCGCGTTTTTGCAGGGGCCGAAGGTGGAGCTGAACTTTGCCCAGGTGATGATGCGCCGCCTGACGATCACCGGCAGCACGCTGCGCCCGCAAAGCGATCTGGCCAAGGCGCGGATTGCCGAAGATCTGCGCAGCCGGGTCTGGCCCCTGCTGGAGGCGGGAAAGGTGGCACCGGTCATGGATTCGGAATTCCCACTGGCCGAGGCGGCGGCGGCCCATGCCAAGATGGAAAGCGGCGGGCATATTGGCAAAATCGTACTGAAAGTAGGGTAAGGTTTTGGGGGCGGTTCAGCTGTTCATTCTGGCGCTTGCGGGGATCAGCCTGTGTCTGAGCCTTTATGCTGTGAGCCGGGACAAGCCGCTGGATTGGCGATTTACGCCTCCTGTCGTGGTCGCGGCAGAGGGCGCGCCCAGTTTCGAGACTGTGCTGGATTACACCGCCACCGAAGGGCAGGCACATTCCCCCGCCATTGTGATCCGTGATGGCGGGTTCGATGTTCTGTGGTTTGAGGGGTCCGAAGAGGCGCAGGCGGATGTGGATATCCACCATGCCGCGATTCGGCGTCAGGGTGATGGATGGGAACAGTTTTCCTCTGGCGAGGTGCTGACCCGGGATGGGCTGGGCGCGGTGTCCGATCCGCGGCAGATTGTTGTGACCCTTGGCAATACGATTGAGAACGAGGCCACTGGCGGGCTGTACGCCACTGTGGCTTCAGTCGGGGGCTGGGCCATGGCCTCGGTCATGGATGTGGAGACGGGGCATGACGGGCCGGTGGAGGCGCGTAAGCTGAACCTGTCACCCTTCCTGAACCGGTCGCATTTGGTGAAATCACCGATGGTGGCCTATGCCGATGGCAGCCTTGCCTTGCCTGCTTATTTTGAATTAGGCGCAACGCATGGCGTTTTGGTCCGGCTGAACGATCATGGTCGTGTGCGGGACACGCGGCGCATTGCCGGGGCGGGCAAGCCGATACAGCCGATGATCGCGCCGCTGGATGACACACGGGCTGTGGCGTTTTTGCGGGATTTTGACCCAAGCGGCAAACTGTTGATCAGTCGGACATCTGATGGCGGGCAAAGCTGGTCGAAGGTGGTGCCGATGGAGATGGGGAACCCGAGCTCTCCGGTGGCGGCAATTGGGCTGGGCGGTGGCCGGATATTGATGGCAGTCAATGATGATTTTGACCGGGCCGATGTGTTGAGGCTGATGCTGAGCGAGGATGAAGGGGAAACTTGGCATGTGCGAGAGGAATTTGTCGGAGAAGACGGCGCGTTGCGCTATCCGATGTTGCGCCGTCTGCAATCCGGTGAGTTTGTGCTGACCTATTCGCGTGGCACCAAACGCGGGGTTGTGGCGCATATGTTCAACCAGAGCTGGGTGGATGCGCAATGAGCGGGCTTGGCGCATCTCTGGCACTGGCCATTGTTGTGGGTTGGGTGGTTTTTGCGCTGTCTGGCTGGGCCGTCTCTGCGCCACTGGCGACGGGCTTCGGTTTGGTGATTGGCCTGGGCGTGGCGTTTGGACTGCAGGGGAGCATGGCAGTTGGGGGTGCGGTTGCACTGTTGGCGCCGTTTGGCGTGATGTTGCCCGCGCTGGTGCTACGGCATGTTGCGATGAAGCTGGGCGTGCCGATGGTGCCGTTCAGCAGTGTTGAACTGCTGGTGTTTCTGGCGGCCTATCTGGTTTTTCTGATGACTGCATTTGGCGTGGTGCCGGTTGATCTCTACCGGTTCGGCTATGCGCCGTGGCCCGTGGCGGCGATGGTGCTGGCGGTCTGTGCCTATGGCGCGGTGACAGGCAACTGGATGCTGCCGCTGGTGGCGGTATTGGGGCAGGTGTTCTGGGTGTTGGGATGGGGCAGCAGCAACTGGTTTGATTACGTGCTGCATGTGCTGTTGGTGCCGGTAACAGTGATTGTGCTGGTCGGGAGGTTGTTTTGAAGGGTGCACGGGGTTGTGGGCAGTGGATTTGAGTATTTTTAGAACAATGAAAACATTATGCTCTTTAATGTTCACGTAGCGCTACCTTATCGGATCAAACAGCGCATTCTTCATCGTGCAATCCCTGATCGTGTCGCGTCCGCAGGGCACGGGGCGCAGGTCTTTGGACAGGCACAGCCGGGTCTCTTGGATACGGCCGTCGCGGCAGGTGATGGTGAGCATGTCAGGCTCCCATTCCGGGTTGGCCTTTAGAAAGGCGGCCTCGACAACGGATGCGGGGAGCTTGACCGGGTTTTTGAGTTTGCGAAATACGTCAGGGCGGTTGACCGCGTTATAAGCCTCGCGGGACAGGGCGTAGTAAGTGGGCGCAGAAAGACCGCTGCAGCTGCCATGTTTCTTCCACTGATACCAGGCGAGGCCGGAGGAGCCCATGATATCGGCCATCGCCTCTGTCATGACCCGCGAGGGCGGACGTTCGGCTGTCGGGCAATGAGCGGGCCGACCGCGGTGATATTGCGGCCATAGACCATGCAGGGCCCAGCCGAAATCGGCCGAGGCATCGCATTGTGGAGACTTGCGTGCATCCCCTTCGAGCGCGCACCATGTGGGTGACCAGCTGAGTGACAGCACGTAGTAGTCAAATTCGCCGGCGCGTTCGCCGTCGGCCAAGGCCGCAGCCGCACTTAACACCCATACCAAAAATGCCCGCATGATTTAGACTTTCAATTTACCGCCGGGGCCACTATATAGCGGCCAAGTTCCCCGACAACGGAAACCTGTCCCGGCCCCCGGGACCGCCCTTCCAGGCGACGGGAAAGATATGCGTCAAGGAGACATGAAAGATGGCAAAACCGCTTATGGCCAAGGCCACCGCTGTCTGGCTGGTGGACAACACCACGCTCAGTTTTAAGCAAATCGCGGATTTCGTTGAAATGCACGAGCTGGAGATTCAGGGCATTGCGGATGGTGATGTCGCAGCAGGTGTCAAAGGATTTGACCCGATCGCCAACAACCAGCTGACCCAGGATGAAATTGATGCGGCAGAGGCGAGCCCGATGCACAAGCTGAAGCTCAAGTTCAATGCTGCAGCTGTGGGCGAGGAAAAACGCCGTGGTCCGCGTTATACCCCGCTGTCCAAGCGTCAGGACCGCCCGAACGCAATTTTGTGGCTGGTGAAGTTTCATCCAGAGCTGGCGGATAGCCAGATCGCCAAGCTGGTGGGAACAACCAAGCCGACGATCCAGTCGATCCGCGAGCGCACCCATTGGAACATCTCCAACATGCAGCCGGTTGATCCGGTGGCATTGGGACTGGCCAAACAAACCGAGTTGGATGCCGCTGTACAAAAGGCCGCGGCACGCAAGGCAAAAGACGGCGAGACGATGGACGATGATGAGCGTCGCAAGCTGCTGAGCACCGAACAGAGCCTGCATATGGACGCAGAGCCGCGCATACCGACCGCGATTGAGGGTCTTGAGACCTTTAGCCTGAGCGGGGATGACGAGGAAAAAGAAGAAGAGGTCACGCTGGATGCTGAAAGCCTCTTTAACCTGCCGGAAAGCTCTGACGACGACGAGGATTGACAGCCCAGAAATTTCAGGGACTGCAGTAGATAATGAGGCGGGTGCTAGGTTCCCGCCTTTTTTGTTTGGGCTTTGGCTAAAGTGCTTTGCGGGCTGAGAGTGCGGCACTGATGGTGCCATCGTCGAGATAGTCCAGCTCTCCACCCACCGGAACGCCCTGTGCAAGAGAGGTCAGGCGTGTGCGGTCCTCCAGCTGATCTGCGATGTAATGCGCGGTGGTCTGGCCATCGATCGTGGCGTTCAGGGCGAGGATAACTTCGGTGATTTCTTCAGTTTCCACCCGGTCTACAAGCCGGGGGATGCGCAGTTGCTCAGGCCCGATCTGGTCAAGCGCCGACAGCGTGCCGCCAAGGACGTGATAGCGGCCCTTGAAAACGGCCGCGCGCTCCATTGCCCAGAGGTCCGCCACATCCTCGACCACGCAAAGCAGACCATTGGCGCGTTTGGGATTGTTACAGATATCGCAGATATCCGTGGTTCCGATATTGCCGCAGTTGAGGCATTCGCGGGCAGTGGCGGCCACCTGCACCATCAGATCGGCGAGGGGGGTGAGCTGTAGTTCCCGCTTGCGGATCAGGTGCAGCACCGCGCGCCGGGCCGAACGGGGGCCAAGGCCGGGCAGTTTGGCCATCATTTCGATCAGCGAATCTATGTCGCGTGTGGAGTTCACCCGGGCACCAGAGGCTCAGACAACGTGCCCGAAGCCTCTTCCTTTGTTGTCAGAACGGAAGGTTCATATCTTTGGGAAGGCCCATGCCTTCGGTCAGTTTGCCCATTTCTTCCTTGGCCTTTTCGCCGGCACGGGTTTGGGCATTTTTGATCGCTGCCAGGATCAGATCCTCGACCGCCTCTTTGTCGTCAGGGTTAAAGATTGACGCGTCGATGGTGAGCGATTTCAGCTCTCCCTTGACTGTGCAGGTGGCTTTAACCAGACCTGCGCCGCTTTCACCTTCGACGGTGAGACGTTGCATCTCTTCCTGCAGATCGGCCATCTTGGTCTGCATTTCCTGCGCGGCCTTCATCATTTTGGCCATATCGCCCATCTGGCCCAGTCCTTTGAACATTTAGATTACTCCGGGGGTTTCGTGTGTTTGAGTGTTGTGCCCTGAATACGGGTCGGATGCGGTGGGGGCAAGTCGGATGGTTCGACTGTGTTCCTGTGGAGAGAAAACTGTTACCCGTGAAACGGAGTCGAGCAGACGGGGAAGGCATTGGCATGTTGCGGCCATTGGAAATCTCATTTGATAAAGAAATCCCGCTTGAAGAATTGGCTGGGATGAATTTGCGGGGGCGGCCGTTTCTGTCGGAGCAGGGTGACGCGGTGACACGAGGTCTGGTTGATCAGTTTACCTATGAAGACGAACATTGGTCGCTTTTACTGTACGATATCGATTACCTCTATAAATTCTCAGGAATTTGGCAGCGTGAATGTGAGTCTGATACTTACGGCGGTCCTTTGAGGCTTGCCAATCCGAAGTCCGGAATATTGATGGCTGAAGGCCGCAAAGACATGTTTCTGGACATTGGCGGCTATGGGATGTTCGTGCTGATCGGCCCTGAAACTGACAGCCCCTGGACCGAGATAATCTGGCCGGACCGGTTAGACACCTTTGTATTTGACGGTGGGCGTCTGGGCGTCTGGGCGTTGACAGAGTTTCAGGACATTCCGGAGTGCCAATACGATTAGGGCGGCCTGTTGGCCGCCCTTTCGATTCTTTGGCACTCTATGGGTCTGTTCAGGCCGCTTGAGCCAGATTGCGCAGTACATAATGCAGCACGCCGCCATGTTCGATATATTCGATTTCAATCGCTGTATCGATCCGACATTTCAGCGTGATTTCTTTAACCGTGCCATCAGCCGTGGTAATCGTGCAGGGCACTTCCTGAAGTGGCTGGATTGTGTCGAGGCCGGAGATTGAAACGCTTTCCTCTCCGGTCAGGCCAAGCGATTTGCGGCTGTCACCACCGGTGAATTCGAACGGGATCACGCCCATGCCAACGAGATTGGAGCGGTGGATGCGCTCAAAATTTTCAGCGATCACGGCCTTGACGCCCAGAAGGGCCGTGCCCTTGGCCGCCCAGTCCCGGGATGAACCCGCGCCGTATTGTTCGCCACCGAAGACCACCAGCGGCGTGCCTGCTTCCTGATAGGCCATGGCGGCGTCGTAGATTGAGGTTTGCGCGCCATCGGGGCCGTTGGTGTAGCCACCTTCGACACCGTCCAGCATCTCGTTCTTGATCCGGATGTTGGCGAAGGTGCCACGCATCATGACCTCGTGGTTGCCGCGGCGGGATCCGTAGGAGTTGAATTCGCGCACGGGAACCTGGCGGTCGACAAGATACTGCCCGGCGGGCGTTGTGTCTTTGAACGATCCGGCGGGCGAGATGTGGTCGGTTGTGACCATGTCACCCAGCAGGGCCAGAACGCGGGCATCTTTGATATTGCTGATGGTTCCCGGTTCTTTCGACATGCCCTGAAAATAGGGCGGGTTTTGAACATAGGTCGATTGTGGTGGCCAGTCGTATGTTTCACCCTCTGACGTCTCGACGCCTTGCCATTTATCATCGCCTTTGAACACATCGGCGTATTTCGACAGGAACGCTTCGCGAGTAACCGTTTGTTCGACCAGTTCGGCAATTTCGGACTGTGTGGGCCAGATGTCTTTGAGATAGACATCCTTGCCATCCGGGGTTTGCGCAATCGGGTCAGAGGCGAGGTTGATGTCCATTGTCCCGGCCAGCGCATAGGCCACGACCAGTGGCGGCGAGGCGAGGTAGTTGGCACGCACGTCGGGGGATATCCGCCCTTCGAAGTTGCGGTTGCCGGACAGGACAGATGTCGCCACGAGATCGCCCTCGGCGATGGCCTCAGACAGTTCTTTCTGGATCGGGCCGGAGTTGCCGATACAGGTGGTGCAGCCATAGCCAACGAGGTTAAAGCCGATCTTGTCGAGATCTTCCTGAAGGCCGGCAGCTTCGAGATAGTGCGATACAACCTGTGAACCCGGGGCAAGCGAAGTCTTGACCCAGGGTTTGCGATCAAGACCCAAAGCAGCGGCCTTGCGCGCGACAAGACCCGCGCCGATCATCACATAGGGGTTCGACGTGTTGGTGCAGGAGGTGATCGAGGCGATCACGACGTCGCCGGAAGACAGGGTATAGTCCTCTCCGGCAACGGCAACCTCTTTGCCCATCGGACGTTTGAAGGTCTCTGCCATCTCGCGGGTAAAAGCCGTTTTGGCATCTGTGAGTGCTACGTAATCCTGCGGGCGTTTGGGGCCCGAGATCGCGGGAACGATAGTTCCCATGTCGAGATGCAGCGTGTCAGTGTAAATCGGTGCATAATCCGCGCCGCGCCAGAAGCCGTTTTCCTTGGCGTAGGCTTCAACCAGCTGAACGCGGTCTTCGTCGCGGCCGGTATTGCGCAGATAGCGCAGGGTTTCATCATCAATCGGAAAGAACCCGCATGTCGCGCCGTATTCAGGGGCCATGTTGGCGATGGTGGCACGGTCTGCCAGCGGCAGAGTGTCGAGGCCTGCGCCATAGAATTCAACGAATTTTCCAACAACACCGCGTTCGCGGAGCATTTCGACGACTTTTAGTACAAGGTCGGTGCCGGTGGTGCCTTCGACCATCTGGCCTGTCAGTTCAAAGCCCACAACCTCTGGGATCAGCATCGAAATTGGCTGACCCAGCATGGCGGCCTCGGCCTCGATCCCGCCGACGCCCCAGCCCAGAACAGCCGCGCCGTTGACCATGGTTGTGTGGCTGTCTGTACCGACAAGAGTATCGGGGTAGGCGACCTGTTCACCATTCTGGTCCGCATCGGTCCAGACGGTTTGGGCCAGATACTCGAGGTTCACCTGATGGCAAATGCCCGTTCCGGGTGGTACGACGCGGAAATTGTTGAACGCGCCCTGACCCCATTTGAGGAACTGGTAGCGTTCCATATTACGTTCGTATTCACGGTCAACGTTCATCTGGAACGCGCGCGGATTGCCAAATTCGTCAATCATGACCGAGTGATCGATGACAAGATCAACCGGGTTTAGCGGGTTGATCTGTTGGGCGTCGCCGCCCAGGGCGACGATGCCATCGCGCATCGCTGCCAGGTCAACAACCGCAGGAACCCCGGTGAAATCCTGCATCAGAACACGTGCGGGTCGATAGGCGATTTCGCGAGGATTTTGCCCGCCTTTCTCAGCCCATTCTGAGAAAGCTTTAATGTCATCAGTTGAAACGGTTTTACCGTCTTCGAAACGCAACATGTTTTCCAGAACAACACGCAGTGCGGCGGGCAGGCGGGAGAAATCCCCCAGTCCTGCAGCCTCGGCCGCGGCAATAGAATAATAATGAACGGTGCTGCTTCCGACGCTCAGAGATTTGCGGGTTTTGGCAGTATCGTGGCCAACAGTAATGGGCATTTGGGCCATCCTTTCACGATAGGGCTGGTTATCTATGGGCTGCTTCTGACGGATTTCAGGTCTTCGTTCAAGGGGGGGAAGTGTAAATTGTATACCATTGCACACAATTTATTGTGACAGATGGCAACACAAAATGCTCAACTTTGCATCGCGAAACCTTGATTGGCCATCATTGCGACGGATACATAGAACATATGACGTCAAGTAACGTCATTCAGCGGATTCGTATTATGCGCACACTGAAATCTTTTGTCGCGGCGGCCATGATGTTGGCTTCTCCTGTTGCCGCAGGAGAGCAACCTGTCGTCGTCGAGCTGTTCACCTCTCAGGGGTGTTCATCCTGTCCGCCAGCCGATGCATTCCTGCATGACCTGGCTGCACGCGATGATGTATTGGCGCTGGCGCTGCATGTGGACTACTGGGATTACATCGGTTGGAAAGATATTTTCGCCAATCCGGCCTATTCACAGCGGCAAAGAGAATACGCGCGCGCCGGAGGGCGGAGGATGGTTTACACCCCGCAACTGGTGATCAATGGAGAGGATCACGTGGTTGGCAACCGGCCAATGGACGTCACTGATGTGATCGCCCGCCATTTGAGCGGAGAGGACACTGTCGTGCTGACAGCCGCGCGTACGGACGACAACGTTTCAATCTCTGCTGAAGCGCTGATAGCCATTGACAGGCCATTGATTGTTCAGCTTGTACGTTACCGTCCCGAGTCCACCGTTGAAATCAAACGCGGTGAAAATGCAGGGCGAACCCTGAGCTATGCCAACGTTGTGACCGAATTGACCAAGATTGGGGAATGGAACCCGGCGCAACCGCTGAGCATTGATGTGCCCGTGTCAGGCGATTTACCCGCGGTAGTGTTGATCCAACATTATGAACATGGGCCCATGGAAGCGGCGGTCAAAGTAGACTGATTTCTAGTTACTTTCGATGAATACCTGAGCCCCGGCTGTTGCAGAGATGTAGGCGGGGCTTTTTGGTGTGAACGCAGAAGTAGCTTGCCACGGCTAAAACCCTTAAAAAGAGGCCCGCAGGCGAGGGAGCCTGCGGGCCTCTGTCGGCTGCTGTAGGGAAGGACCTCGAGCGCCAAGAGGGGGTCGGCACCCGATGCAGCCGGGAGGGAAAATATGATCTGTTTCTGACGTGAAACTGGGGTGAGTTCGAGCGAATAAAACCCCCCTCTCGGAAAGGTGACCAGCATCGTGCCCGTGTCAAAATTTTCGTGAGGTTTAACCGATTTCTGCAATCAGCGGGGCCAGCTGCCCAAGATCGTCCAGTGCACGATATCGCGGAGCTTCGGTTGGGGCGACGTCATGTTCCATTTCCCACGTCAGATCATGGGGCACGAAAACTCCCCAGCCGCCGGCATCAATCGCGGGGCGGACATCAGAACGCAGAGAGTTTCCAACCATCATGGCATGTTCCGGGCCATCACAATGGCGGGTGAAAATATCGGTATAGACCGCCGCAGTTTTGTTGCTGACGATCTCTACCCCATCAAACAGATCACCAAGGCCGGATTGCGCAAGTTTACGTTCTTGATCCAGAAGGTCACCCTTGGTGATCAACAGGACGCGATGGCTTGCACTGATTTCCAAGACCGTCTCGCGTGCCTGAGGCAGCAGCTCGATCGGATGGCGGAGCATGTCCTGTCCGGCGGCGATGAGCTCTGCGATGACGGGTGCGGGCACGCGGCCATCTGTGACGTCAATCGCAGTTTCGATCATCGAAAGGGTAAAGCCTTTTATGCCGAACCCGTAGTGTCCGACATTGCGTTTTTCTGCCGCCAGCAACTGGTCAAGCAGATGGTCGCCATCCACGTAGGCCGACAGCAGATCAGCGAATCTTTCCTGGGTCAGCCGAAAGAAACGTTCGTTCTGCCAAAGCGTATCATCCGCATCGAAACCAATTGTTGTCAGTTTCTGAACCATCATAGCCCCTGTCGGTACTGTGCCCTCTTTTCTCTGATGCCAGACAGGTTATATAGACAGGTCACGAACCGCCACGACAAACGTTACTGTCAGAGAGATAATGCAGCATTTGATTATGATGTCCGGGCCCGAAAATGACGACGATGGAGGGGATACCTCTGTTGTTGTGGAAACACGCCCCAAGACCAAGCGGCCCCCGCTATACAAGGTGCTGCTCTTGAATGATGACTTTACTCCGATGGAGTTTGTGGTTGCCGTATTGGAGCGGTTCTTTGGGATGAACCATGCGCAATCGGTTGAAATCATGCTGACCGTGCACCAAAAGGGTGTGGCAGTTGTAGGCGTGTTCAGCCATGAGATTGCCGAAACCAAGGTGACGCAGGTCATGGATTTCGCCCGCCGCCATCAACACCCGCTGCAATGCACAATGGAAAGAGAATAGAGTGAGCAACGCCTCACGCCTGTCTCTGGCGCTGGAATCGGGTGAGTTATCTCTGCCCGACGCTGGGCGTATCGCAGTCTTTGCGCCGCGCGCAGGACAAGACATTTCCCCGCTGCCCGCTGATCGCTGCAGGATTATCACCGGTTTCCGGCCTGATCACGATTATTTCGCTGGGCAGGGATTTGCTTGTTCGACAGAGCCACAGGGGCGGATTGTGGCGTCGGTTGTCTTTATTCCAAGGGCCAAGCCGTTGGCACAAGCGCTTATCGCGCAGGCCGTGGCGGTCACGGATGGGCCTGTGATCGTGGACGGAGCCAAAACGGATGGTATCGAATCAGCGCTGCGTGCATGTCGCGTGCGGGCGGAGGTTTCGGCGCCATTGTCCAAATCGCATGGCAAGCTTTTCTGGTTTGCTGCCGGGTCAGGCTTCGAAGATTGGAACACCGCAGAACCCACGAGTATTGACGGTGGGTTTGTAACGGCACCTGGCGTGTTTTCCGCCGATGGTCCAGATCCCGCATCTCTACAGCTGGTGGATCATCTGCCGTTGAAGCTGGGGTCAATGGTGGCTGACCTTGGTGCGGGATGGGGATATCTGAGTGCACGTGTTCTGGAACGAAGTGATATCGAAGAGCTGCATCTGATCGAGGCAGACCATACCGCACTGGCCTGTGCGCGTTTTAACGTTGCTGATGCCCGTGCCCGTTTGCACTGGGAAGATGCCAGCCGTTGGCAGCCAATAACATTGATGGACACGGTCGTGACCAATCCGCCATTTCACACTGGTCGCGCTGCAGACCCGGAATTGGGACGGGCGTTTATCCGCTCAGCCGCGGGCATGTTGAAGCCTCGGGGGCAGCTTTTTCTGGTGGCGAACCGGCATCTGCCGTATGAATCGTCAATGGAACAGCATTTTGCCCAGGTGAGCGAAATTGGCGGCGACAACAGGTTCAAGATTCTGTTAGGCGCAAAACCACGCCGGCAGGCCAGGTAACGCGGTCGGAAAATACCTAAAACAGCGGCAGGCGAGAGGACAAGAGATGTCATTTTCCATTTCAGGGAAAACCGCAATCATAACCGGTGGGGCAAACGGCATCGGTCTCGCCATCGGGCGGCACTTTTTGGATAAGGGCGCCAATGTCATGTTCGCGGATATGGATGAAAAACAGCTGATCAAAGAGCTGGGAGAAACCGAAGAAGGTGGTCCAAAGCGCTACTTTGCCGGGGATCTTCGGGAAAAGCTGACGTTGGCAAATCTGTTGTCTGCCACGATTGATGCGTTCGAGCATGTCGATATTCTGGTCAATGCTTCTCGGCAGGTGGTTCCATCTGACCCGCTGGATCCAGAGGAAGACGCAGTTGAACTGCTGCTTCAGCAGAACCTGATGACCGCGTTACGGACCAGTCAGCTTGTCGCGAAACGGATGATCAAGCAGGCCGAAGGGCGTGAGGATGATGAGAGCGTCGGCACGATTGTGAACCTGTCATCTATCGCGGCGCGGCGCAGTCATCCAGATCTCTTGGCCTATTCTATTTCCGCGGCAGCGCTTGATCAGATGACACGCGGGTTGGCGGTGGCGTTAGCGCCGCACCGGATTCGGGTAAATGCAGTTGCATTTGGATCTGTGATGAGCGCGTCGCTGCAGGGTGCGTTGCGTGAAAACAGGGATTTTCGAAACGATATCGAAGAGCATACACCACTGGGGCGGATAGCGTCTGCGGCAGAATTGGCCGAAGCCGTGCAGTATCTGGCCTGTGACAGCTCTGCCTTTGTGACCGGGCAAGTGATGACAGTTGATGGTGGGCGCACTTTGCTTGATCCGGTTTCGGTACCAGCGCATTAACGTGCAAGCGTCGCCAGTGTTCAAAGAGAGCCACTCATGACCAGCCAGATGACCGACGAGAAAAAGCGCGCTGCAAACTGGTTTCGTGCGCTTAGGGATGAAATCGTGTTGGCGTTTGAAGCACTGGAGCAAAGCCATATCAACGGATCACTATCCGAGGCAAACCCCGGTCAGTTCGAGCTGACCCAAACCAAACGTGACAGCGATGATGGCAGCGATGCTGGTGGCGGGCTGATGAGCGTCATGCGCGGCGGCAGGGTCTTTGAAAAGGTCGGTGTCAACGTCTCAGAGGTTTACGGAACGCTTGGGGCCGCCGCGCAAAAGGCCATGGCCACGCGTGGTGTGCCGGGGATAGAAGAAAACCCGCAATTTTGGGCCTCTGGCATCAGCCTTGTGGCGCATATGCAGAACCCGCATGTGCCGGCGGTTCATATGAACACGCGGATGTTCTGGACACCCGGAGCATGGTGGTTCGGAGGGGGTTCCGATCTCAATCCCTGTATTGAGTACGACAGCGATACAGAGCATTTCCACGCAACACAAAAGGCGCATCTCGATCCACACGGAGAGGGGCATTATCCTAGGCTGAAAGACTGGGCAGATGAATATTTTTTTATCCCGCACCGAGGGCGCGCACGTGGTGTAGGTGGGGTGTTTATGGACGATCAGAATTCAGGCGACTGGGAAGCTGATTTTGCGCTGACCCAAGACATAGGCCGCGCCTTTCTTCCGGCGTTCGTACCACTGGTAAAGCGTCGTCGAACACAAAGCTGGGTGGAAAGTGACAAAGAAAAACAACTCATTCACCGGGGGCTCTATGCGGAGTACAACCTAGTCTATGACCGGGGTACCAAGTTTGGTCTGGCCACCGGACATGACGCGAATGCTGTTCTGATGAGCTTGCCACCGATGGCAAAGTGGATTTAAGGCTCAGCTTTCGCGCTGCATTTCAGCCAGCTGCTTGGCTCGGTGATCTGCCAGAACTCCGGTGCCATCTTTCCAGCGACGGTGAATCCAGAACCATTGATCCATACGAGCACGCACCTGGGTCTCTAACCGGTCATTGATTTCCTGCGTCATCGTCACCGGATCAGAATGTGTAACAGGGGTTTCGACATGGACACTGAAATCGAGGCCGTTATCCGCCCGAATTCCCCACGTCGGCACAAGTAATGCGTTGAATTTCAGGGCCATTTCGGCAGTCGCTAAAGATGATAATGCGGGTTTGCCAAAAAAGGGCAACGGCACACCGTCATGCGCGTTGAGATCGGTAAGGATTGCCAGGACGCCGCCAGATTTCAGATGTTTGACCATCTGGATCATGCCTTTGCGGCCCTGTTCGAACAAAGGTTCGCTGATTTGTTTCATCGCAGCGATGTATCGGGCATTGAAATATTGGTTTCGCATGGGGCGATAAAATCCCCCCATTAGAAACCCCTGCTCGATCATCGCAACACGGGCGGCGTTGTAACTTCCGAAATGACCGGTGACAAAGATCACCGAGCGGCCCTGTTCCCTTGACTTGCGAAGTGTTTCCAGGCCAGGGCCACTGACTGGTGCACTGCGCGCGCGGCTCTTAAATTCATCCCCGGAATACATTTCGATCATTGTTCGGCCGGCATTGTCTGGGACTGCGCGGACAAGGTGCCTGATCTCTTCTTCGGTCAAATCGGGCCGGACATAAGCCAGGTTTTCGCGAATACGCTTGCGGTATCCTGCCAACGGGGCTGCGATCCGCGACGTTACCCAACCAATAAGCGGAACACGCCAGCGATAAGGTAACAGCAACGCCAGCGAGATAGGAGCGCTCATAGCTATGCCCGTAACGGTGTCTGCCATACATGCCAGAATAGATTTTTTCTGCGGGCTCATCTTATTCCGTCGGGTTGCCTGATACGCTCTGATACGCCCGGCGTTGCCGGACCACAAGCTTTTCAGGGTGCCTGCACAAGACCCGTACCGATCATTGAATCGCGGGTGACAAGCTCTGCCAGAGCCGTCTGTGACATGCCCTCGGTGCCATTGGGGCGCAAAGGCAGAACAATATAACGCATGTCGGCGGTGCTGTCGTGCACTCTGACCGTCACAGAGTCTGGGAGCTCCACGCCGAATTCCCGCAGCACCGCACGTGGCTCGCTCACGGTTCGAGAGCGATATTCCCGGCTTTTGTACCAATCCGGAGGCAAGCCCAATAAGTTTCGCGGGTAACAGGAACACAGAGTGCAGACGATCACGTTATGCACCTTTGCAGTGTTTTCAACGGCGATAAGTTTCAGCGGCCCGATATCAAAACCCATCTCGCGACTGGCTGCGCTGGCATCCTGGAGCAATCGTGCCCTGAACTCTGGATCAGCCCACGCACGGGCGACGACCACGGCACCATTAGCCGGAGAGCGCGAATCCATGGTGTTGATTTGTTGTGCGACCTCTGCGGCGGTTACATGCCCGCCTTCGATCAAAAGCTCGCGCACGGCAATTTCCATACGCTGCCAATACGTCAGCGGCTCGTCATTGTCGGCACGGTAGGGATGGCCCGAGGAGCTTATCCCATGGTGATGAAAATGATCTGGGTGATCGTGCGGCATTCTCTTAAACCTTTTCCAGCCAATGCCCGAAAATCTCGGCATCGAGTGTATCGGTTGGGCACTCAGCCGCGTCCCCCCAGATTTCCTGCATCGTGAAGCGCACCCGGTAGAGTGGCCTTTGATCGGCTGCCAATCCATAGGCCAGTTGTTCAGGATTGCTAAACTGGCCCAATTCGCGCTCAATTTCCCCCACCTTTCCGCGCAGAAACGCAGGGGTGCGAATATGGCCCGGTGGCATCATAAATTTCACCCGCACCCGTTCAGCCATTCTGGGCCTCACCATATGTTTTGCCGCGTTTGGCAATCTCTTCCATCCGGTTGCCCAGTTCTTCGAGCGTGTAGACGCCGCCCTCAATCAGGTTCTGGTTAATCGCGGCAATCCAGCGTTCATAATAGCTGTGCTTTTCGAACGTATCCTCGCCCATGTCTTCCAGCGCACGCCGTAGGCCATCCACCGTGAACAGACCTTTTTCACCACACAGAACCATCAGAGCATCAACACGCTTTTCCCAGATAGCGAAATCATGCTCTTCCCGCTGGATGGGGCCTGCGCCCTGCCCACCCATGTCGTGCCACCGGCGTCCGTCAACATCACTCATAAGGCAAAAACTAGGCCCGGGATCGGAACGAGTCCAGACCCCAACCTTCTGATTGGGCTAAAGTATCGTTCATGGGTACTCCCAGCCATTTTCGCGACTGAACAACAGGTGATGTTCAGGGTGATGTTTCCACCATTTTACCAAAACCGGATCAGCTGGATTTTTCTTTTTTCGGAGACGTGTACAGAATCATTACCACACACAAAATCCCGATCATCCCGATGAAAACGGTGGCCGGGCCGGCACAGCCTTCGGCAACTGATGCTGCCCGTTGGCCGCCGGCAGGGCTGAAGAAGGTCAGGCTGGACGCCAGAAAACTCCATGCAACGCAAACAGCCAATGCTGCCCAATGGTTGCGAAAGCGCAGGGTGATGATGGTCGCTGCAAGCAGGAAGAGCGCCAGTGGAGAACTGAACAAAGCGGCCGCCTCTGACCACGCGGATACCGGAGTGCCGTCCCAATTGGGGCGTGCTTTGTCACAAACCGATGCCCAAGCGGGCAGGGGCAGTAAGGCAAGGATCAGTCCTCTTCGAACGGGTCCCATTCATCTTCCACTTCGGGCAGGGCATCGGCCACAGCCTCTGCTGCTATTTCTTCCTCGGTCCGGATGTTTTCTATCTTTGCCTTGGGAAAAGCGGCAAAAACGGCCTGAACCAGAGGATGCGCGCGCGCCTCGTTTTCAAGCGCTGTCACCTCGGCATCGCGTATTTCGGTGATCGTCGGGGCGCCACCCTCGTTTACCAGCGAAACCGCCCAACGGTTTCCAGTCCACCGCTGAAGAGCAGAGCCGAGGCGTTGCGACAAATCGCTGGGTGCGGTCGCAGTCGGTTCAAATTCAATTCGCCCAGGGCGATAAGATGCCAGGCGAACATGGCCCTCAACTTCGACCAATAGCCTGACGTCACGGTTGGCGCGGATCAGGTCAACCACATGCTCGAAGGTCGGATAACGCGCCAGAGCGGTGTCCATTTGGGCGGCCAAAGCAGTGGTTTGGCCATCTTGTGTTGCCCCGCCAGCGATCGTGGATTGCATGGTTCCACCAACAGGCGCGTGTGGTTGTGTGGATTGGGACATTCCACCGCCGCGGCCGGTGGGGCCGGATGCGGATGGCCCGGGCGGTTGGTCCTGCAGCTTGCGCACCAACTCTTCGGGTGTGGGCAGATCGGCCACGTGGGTCAGGCGGATCACGGCCATTTCGGCGGCCATCATTGCGTTAGGGGCATCGCCCACTTCTTCGAGCGCCTTGAGCAGCATTTGCCACATCCGGCTTAGAACCCGCATGGGCAGGGCTTCGGCCATCTGGCGGCCGCGTTCGCGTTCATCGGGGCCGACGGTGGGGTCGTCTGCAGCATCAGGCGTGATCTTTACAATCGACACCCAGTGCGTGACCTCGGCCAGATCGCGCAGGACGGCCATCGGGTCAGCGCCTTCGGCATATTGTGCGCTGAGTTCGGCGAGTGCAGCTGCTGCGTCGCCCTTTAAAATAAGGTCAAACAGATCAAGCACGCGGCCGCGGTCCGCAAGGCCCAACATGGCGCGGACCTGTTCGGCAGAGGTTTCTCCGGCGCCGTGGCTGATCGCCTGATCCAGAAGCGAGGTTGCATCCCGGGCGGATCCTTCGGCGGCACGGGTGATCAGGGCAAGCGCATCTTCGGCGATTTCAGCCGCTTCGGCGCTGGCAATTTTTCGTAACAGGCCGATCATATCTTCGGGTTCAATCCGGCGAAGATCAAACCGCTGACAGCGCGACAGAACTGTCACGGGAACCTTGCGGATTTCGGTCGTTGCGAAGATGAATTTCACATGTTCCGGCGGCTCTTCCAACGTTTTGAGCAGTGCATTGAACGCACTGGTCGAGAGCATGTGAACCTCGTCAATGATATAAATCTTGTATCTGGCTGAGGCTGCACGATAACGAACGCTGTCAATTAACTCTCTGATATCATTGACACCTGTGCGACTGGCAGCGTCCATTTCCAGAACATCGACATGGCGGCCTTCCATAATCGCCGTGCAGTTTTCGCAAGTGCCGCAAGGCTCTGTCGTTGGACCGCCTGATCCATCGGGGCCGATACAGTTCATGCCCTTGGCGATGATCCGGGCGGTGGTGGTTTTACCGGTGCCGCGGATGCCGGTCATGATGAAGGCCTGTGCAATTCGATCCGCGGCAAACGCGTTTTTCAGGGTGCGGACCATGGCGTCCTGACCAACCAGATCGGCAAAGGTTTCTGGCCGGTATTTCCGGGCAAGAACCTGATAGGTTTGGTCTTTTGTGTCGCTCATGATCTGCCTGTGGGATTCGGATATTGCGACAGAGTAGTTCGAGGGCCGAAGGGCGTCCAGCTTGCATTTCAGAGGGGTTCACGCAAAATTGGGCTGTGTCCGTTATCGTCAGATAGCCGGGTTTAGGGGGGGTAAGTCGTTGTCAGGATTTGTTATTTTCGCACTTCCTGTGGCCGAGGGTATACTGGCAATCGCACCGATGCCCGGGCGGGGTGAGCATTATGCCGAGGACATGGCGCATCTGAAAGACTGGCAACCGGCTCTGGTGATTTCAATGACCACGACACTGGAAATGGTTGCTGAAGGGGCGGACCGTCTGGGTCCGGACCTGCAGGATGCGGGCACCCGATGGGTGCACCTGCCGACACAAGATTTTGGGGTGCCGGACGCAGGGCAAGACGAGATATGGCACACAGCCAGCCGTGCAGCGCTGGCCGCGTTGGAGGGCGGAGGACGGGTTTTAATCCATTGCCGGGGGGGATGCGGACGGTCTGGAATGGCGGCTCTTCGGTTGATGATCGAGGCGGGAGAAGAGCCCGGTTCAGCGCTCAGCCGTTTGCGTGCCGTGCGGCCCTGTGCGGTGGAAACCAAGGACCAGATGCGCTGGGCCCGGGAGGGGGAAGGTTTGTAGCATCTGTACAAAAATCGGGGTCTTTGCAGCTGTTGGACTTTGGGAATGGTGGGGTGAAACCCCACCCTACCGGGGCAGTGTTGCTTTGGATGTTGGTCGATTGTTTGTGTTTGAGAAAATCCCTGCGCGAAATAGCGGCTGTAGGCCGCCGCGCATCGCCAGACCGCTCCCGGCAATTGTATTTATCAATATGTCTGGAATGGTTTCTGATCGCGGATAATAGCGTTTGCGATTGTGAGGATTTTTCGAGTCAACGCGATGGCGATAAGTTTGCTGAACTGGCGTTGGATCGCCATCCCGCGACCGGCAATGCGCGGCTTGGGAGTTGGCGGGGTGAACCCTGCCCCATATATAGGTGACGGGGTAAATTCGCGCTATACCCAAAACAATTGGGTGAGAGACTGACAACGACCGTGATCGAAAAAAATCAACTACTTGGGACAAGATTTGTAACCATGTAACCACCGCTGAACTGAACCAGGTGATAAGGCCACCAATTCACATAATAGCGCTCACAGACACGTAGATAGATGCTGTGATTCGCAAGTCTGAATGAACAAGAAGTTGAACAATCACATCCATTGAAGTTTCGGCTTTAGCCCATCGGAAACATCCCACCAGCAGAGGCCGAGGATAAATTCTATGAACAACGCAATGAGTTCGATAAAGCCGTCTAAAGCGGAGTAATAAGCCCGGGGAAAAACCGGGGCGGTTAATATTGGTTGGCCGTCAGCCATTCGGCAGGGCGGATCTTCAACATTGGATGTTCGTCGCAAGGAAGAGTTGAGGGCCGGGGAACTACCAAACCAAAGGAAAACGAGATTTTTATGCGGCATCCATGTTTAACTTGCTGCGATCGGAATGTTGACATGATTTGCTAGCTTACCACTGGCGGGCGCGAATTTTGCGCAATCTTCCAATCGTTGTAGTGTGAGGAAATCTGACTAGGGATTCTGTGTGATCGCGTCCACAAGTTCGCATATCGAGAAGATCGCGCAAGCGGTTCAATCCGGTGCTGCCGGGGCACAGTCTCGCATTGCCGCATCTTGGTTTCGATCAATGGTCAAGCATGGGCTTGATCCGGGGCAGCAGAGCGCGCCAGAGTATCTTTCTGCCAACGACATATACAAACGAAATCAAGCGTTGGGCCGGGTTGCTGTCATCGCCAAGCCAAAGCTTGACCAGTTATTTGCGTTAGTTGGCAGTTCGGGCTGTGGCGTGGTTTTGACCGACAGGCAAGGCGTGATCGTTGACCACCGTTTCGAAGGAGCTGATATGCAGGTGTTCCATGGCTGGGGGCTTGGGGCTGGCGCAGACTGGAGCGAAGCCGCGCAAGGGACAAATGGCATCGGCACCTGTCTGACGGAACGGCGCGAGGTGATCATTCACCGCGACCAGCACTTCATGGCAAGCAACATCGCAATGAGCTGCATCGACGCCCCTGTGTATGGTGCAGAAGGTGAGATTGTTGCAGCTTTGGACGTGTCCTCGGCCCGTGCTGATCAGACAGCAACAATGAATGGAATGATCTCAGAGCTTGTGCGGCAAGCAGCCCGCAGTATTGAGACTGACAATTTTCAGGACAAATTCAGCGATGCACGTGTTCTGATTGTGAATGATCCAACCGACGGCGTATCGTTGCTTGCGGCAAATGCAGACGACATTGTCATTGGGGCGACACGTGCGGCGCGGCGCGCGTTTGGTTTGGAAACTGAGGGCGCGCTAAAGCCTGTGCCTTTGGGTGATCTTATCGGGCAGGATAAAACGACAAAGGGTTTTGAAAGGGCGCAGCATGCCGCAGTTAAGCGCGCTTTGGTGCGCGCAGATGGGAATGTCAGCCTTGCTGCGCGCGAACTCGGGGTCTCACGGGCGACGCTTTATCGACGGATGAAGCGTCTTGGGATCGTCGGCTAAGAGCATTTTGTCTCAGATTTGAGACAAAATGTAGTATATTTTCTTCATGCAAGTCTTCACACACTAAAACATCCTTGCTGAACTGCCTGAACTATGCAGCAGGAATATCCATGAACCTAGCCGACAACAGGAACATCGCAGCATCACGGACGGCCGTCTGGGCCGCCATCCTTGATCCTGAGGTTCTCAGAACCTGCATCCCGGGTTGCAAAGAAGTGACCGGTACGGTCGATGACGGGTTCGAAGCAGTCGTGGTGCAAAAGGTCGGTCCGGTGAAGGCAACTTTCAAAGGCCAAGTGGAAGTTTCGGACATCATCCAGGGCGAAAGCTTGACGCTGACAGGCCAAGGCAAAGGCGGTCCTGCAGGTTTTGCCAAGGCGGCCGCAAAGCTCAGATTTTTGGACACCGATGATGGCGGAACTGTGTTGTACTATGACATGGATGCCAAGGTCGGCGGTAAGTTGGCGCAACTCGGCAGTCGCATCATTGACGGGTTCACCAAGAAACTTGCCGATCAGTTCTTTGAACGGTTCCAGGAAAGACTGGAGGACCAAACTGATGCTGACGATACCGAAGAAAATGACGAGAAACCAAAAAAGGGTTGGATCGGGCGCCTGTTAGGCTGAAGCGCCGATCTGCAATTTTTAAGGGAGGAAAACATGCCAACAATTACCATGAATGTGAACGGGGCGCCTGTCTCGGTGGAGGTGGAGAACCGAACGGTGCTTTCCTCTGCCTTGCGCGAAGGTCTGGGAATGACTGGGACTCACATCGGCTGTGACACCAGCCAGTGCGGTGCCTGTGTTGTACACGTCAACGGCAAAGCGGTGAAGTCATGCACAATCTTTGCCCTCGAAGCAGATGGAGCTGATGTGGAGACCATCGAAGGGCAGGCCCATGCCGATGGATCGTTAAATGTGCTCCAGCAGGCGTTTCAGGATCATCACGGGCTGCAGTGCGGATTTTGCACACCGGGTATGATCATGAGCGCTGCGGCTCTCCTGAAAGAAAATCCAAAACCGACAGAGGCTGAGATCCGCGACTATCTGGAAGGCAATATCTGCCGCTGCACAGGCTACCAGGGCATCGTCGACGCAATCATGGCTGCAAGCGGTCAATCGACCGCCATCGCAGCTGAATAGGGAGGACAAGGATATGGCAGCAGATGGTGGAATGGGTCACGCGACCAAACGCCGTGAGGACGTGCGTTTCCTGACAGGGCGCGGCAAATACACGGACGATTATACGCCCGCCAAGACCAGCTATTGCGCCTTTGCACGCTCAACCGTTGCGAATGGCAAAATCAACAGCATCGACACAACGGCGGCCGCCGAAATGCCGGGCGTTGTTGCGGTGTTCAAGGGTGAAGATTTCGCAGAGGTTGGCGGTAATCCAGCAGGCTGGGCTATCGTTTCACGCGATGGCACACCAATGCAGGAACCCAAGCGGCCAGTGCTGGCTCATGGCAAGGTGCGCCATGTCGGCGATGCCTATGCCGCCGTCATTGCGGAAACGTTGGAACAGGCGATGGATGCGGTCGAGGCGATTGACGCGGATATCGATGAGTTGGATGCTGTGATCGACATGGCCGGTGCGCTGGCCAACGATAACACGCTGGTCCACGACGAGATCGGAACCAACATGTGTTTCGACTGGGGCTGGATCGAAGACAACCGCGCCGCCACAGAGGAGGCGATCAAGAATGCGCCACATGTGACAACACTGAAACTGGTCAACAATCGGCTTGTACCCAACGCGCTGGAGCCGCGCTGCTCGATTGGTGAATATGATCCTGGCACGGGCGACTACAGGCTGACAACAACCTCGCAAAATCCACATTTAACGCGACTTTTGATAAGTGCCTTTGTGTTGGGCATCGCCGAGAACAAGCTGACCGTGCATTCGCCCGATATGGGAGGTGGCTTTGGATCCAAGATCTATCACTACGGTGAAGAGGCTCTTGTGCTGGCAGCAGCGAAAAAGCTAAACCGTCCCGTCAAATGGACTTCGACCCGGACAGAAGCGTTTTTGTCGGATGCCCACGGTCGCGACCATGTGACCAAGATTGAGCTGGCCTGCGAAAAGGACGGCACCTTCATTGCCTTCCGGACCGAAACTATGGCCAATGTCGGTGCGTACCTGTCGAACTTCTCAACCGTGACGCCGACCTTCCTGCATGGCACGCTGATGGCAGGTAATTATACGGTGCCCAATGTCTATGTGAACGTCAAAACTGTGTTTACCAATACTGCCCCGGTCGACGCCTATCGCGGCGCGGGCCGACCAGAAGCAACATTTAGTCTTGAGCGCGTCATCGACAAAGCTGCGCGTGAGTTGGGGATCAATCCGGTTGAAATCCGGCGCAAGAACTTCGTCAAACCCGACCAGTTCCCCTACGCCTCAGCGGCGGGCCTGGAATATGACAGCGGCAACTATGACGCGCTCATGGACGGTTTGGAAATGCGTGCAGATTTGGCAGGGTTCGAGGCGCGATGCACGACCAGTGCCAAGAACGGCAAGCTCCGCGGCCTGGGCATCAATAGCTACATCGAGGCATGCGGCATCGCACCGTCAAACTTGGTCGGTGTGCTCGGGTCCCGCATTGGCCTTTACGATGCCGCGACCGTACGTGTGAATGCGACGGGAAATATCTCGGTCATGGTAGGTGCACACAGCCACGGGCAGGGGCATGAAACGGCTTTTCCGCAAGTGGTTGCAGACATGCTGGGGATTGATCCGATGTCGGTCGAGATTGTGCATGGCGACACGTCGAAAATCCCGTTCGGAATGGGAACCTACGGGTCGCGCAGTCTTGCGGTTTGCGGGTCCGCTGTGTTCCGGGCAACAGAGAAGATCATCAAGAAAGCCACGTTGATCGCTGCCCATATGGTGGAGGCCAAACCTGAGGACGTGAATTTCACCGATGGTGAGTTCGCGGTCAAAGGCACCAACAAAAAGGTGAGCTTCGGGGATGTGGCGCTCAAAGCCTATATTCCACATGATTTCCCGATTGAAGCAATTGAACCGGGGCTTGAGGAAACCGCCTTCTACGATCCGGCCAACTTCACCTACCCTGCTGGCGCTTATGCCTGCGAGGTCGAGGTGGATCCGGATACGGGCAAAGTCGAGATATGTTCCATGGTTGCGATGGATGACTTTGGCAATGTGGTCAATCCGCTGATCGTGACCGGGCAGGTCCAGGGCGGGCTTGCGCAAGGGATTGGGCAGGCGCTGCTGGAACACGGGGTCTATGATGAAAACGGACAGCTTTTGTCCGGGTCCCTGATGGATTACGCCATGCCGCGCGCGGATGATCTGCCCAACCTGGTGGTGGATCATAGCAATGCCACCGCCTGCACCCACAACCCCATCGGAGTGAAGGGCTGCGGTGAGGCCGGGGCCATAGGTTCACCCCCAACGGTCGTGAATGCAGTGATCGACGCGCTCCAGCGCGGCGGGCATGATGTGGAACATATCGACATGCCGGTGTCACCCGGGCGTGTCTGGGCTGCGATGAACGGATGATCTGGATCTTGCTGGGGTGGCATTGCTGCCCTGTCAGCCAGAGAGGAGAAACAGATGTACAATTTTGAATTTACAAAACCTAAAACAGTAGAAGAGGCCGCAACCGCTATGGCTGCAGAAGGTGCACAAGCGCTGGGTGGTGGGCAGACTTTGATTCCGACCATGAAACAACGGCTTGCCTCACCCGAAGTACTGGTCAGCATGACCGATATCGAAGGCATGGTCGGTGTTGCTGCGCACGGCAATACCCTAACCATCGGCGGGGCAACAACCCATGCGCAGGTTGCTGCTGATGCAGCAGACCTCTTCCCCGGTCTGGCAGCCTTGGCCTCTGGCATCGGCGATCCGGCGGTGCGCAACCGGGGCACTATCGGTGGATCGTTGGCCAACAACGATCCGGCGGCGTGCTACCCTGCCGGTGCGCTTGGGTCTGGTGCCACGGTCACGACCAACAAGCGCGACATCACCGCGGACGACTACTTCCAAGGCATGTTTGAAACTGCGCTGGACGAGGATGAAATCATCACTTCGGTCAGTTTCCCCATACCGGAAAAAGCTAATTACCAAAAATTTGAACAACCGGCGTCTCGCTTCGCACTGGTGGGGGTCTTTGCCGCCAAATTTAACGACGGTGTCCGAGTCGCCGTAACTGGGGCATCGAACGTTGGTGTGCACCGCTGGACAGAGGCCGAAACAGCGCTGAACAGCAACTTTTCAGAAAGTGCGATTGATGGAATGTCCGGAAACGCCAATGATATGATTGCCGATCTGCACGGATCGGCGAAGTATCGGGCTCATCTGGTTGGTGTATTGACTCGCCGCGCTGTAGCTGGCTGTGGGTAATCCTGACATGGCAATATCGACCACGACGAGGTTCTCGTTGTGGTCTCCTTTTAGATCAACTAAATAACAACGGTATAGCGGGCTGTAACATCGTAGATGAGCATCTCTTTCAACCCAACCCTACTCGGTGCGGATCCAATAAGTGGTCATGATGCTGTCAGAGGAAGTCGAACCAGCCCTAGTTTGTCGCGGAAAACGTGTATCTATGCGGAACAAAATTGAGTCTACTTGGTAAGTGCGGCGGTTCTGTTCAGTCTGAAGTTGGCTCGTGATTAGAAGTGCTTTTCTTGATTGAAGTGGTTTTGAACCGACGAGTGAATAGAGACGAATTTTTGCAGAGATCGCCACTGTCGAAAACGCAACATCGCACGTTGTCGCCGCCGAAACGGAAGGTGTGAATTCTCAACGCGATTGTTCAGCCAGCGCCCTGTGATTTGCCGTCGAGAACTGCTGTTTACCTTCGTTGCGGCGCCGTAAGACTTCAGCCGGTCCGTGAAGACAGCATCAGGTTGGCCGTAGCGTTTTATTGATTTTCACGAAAACCTCGTCGAGATGCCATTACCAATTCGAGTGTGACTGGTGAATTGCAACCCGCCTTCGATAAATGTTCGCAGCGAATATCGGGCCAAATCGGCTCCACCAAAACCGGATGGTTTCACGGCTGACATCGATTCGACGCTCATGCAGCATGTCTTCGACATTGCGAAGAGAGAGCGGGAACCTGACGTACATCATCACCGCAAGTCTGATGATCTCGGGGCTGGTTTTGAAGTAACGGAATGGAGAGCGTTTTGTCATTCAGTGACGCTACAAAATCGAATGACCAGCCTCAAGCTGGTTTAATCCGACACTGCCATCCCACGCACAGGGTGATTCTGCGGCACAAATCTTCGATTGAGAACTCATAAAACAGCGCGCCTAGCGCAACTTGTCCTGGCGCAGATATTTGGTGAGGCTTTTGGCCAATTCTTGCCTACATCCGTTTTCAGTCATGTAGCCTAGGGTCTGGCGGCTCTTAACATAAGCCCACCCAAAGCTGCTTGATACTGATGCGCTTAGGTACACCCGGTGACGGCCTTGCGTCCCGTATCATTGGATTTATGATCTGACCTGTGAAATTACTTTCGTCGTGCTCTGCAACCCTTTCCGAAGCCCCAAGCTCTGCCAAGCACAAAGTGCGCGCAAGGACAATCCATTCGTCGGCACCGGGTTACGCATCTAGATTGCCTGCCTCGCATGATAGCGTCCCTTGCGGTTAACAATGTTCTTAACCTTGCCTGCCACGAGAGCACCAAATGCAACCTTAAAACGGGCAATCACCCTGTAATGAAAGGGTCTTATTTGTTTTCAAAGACATAAGAAAAGTAGGGTGAGAGGCTGGACAACGACCCAAGCGGGGCTCGTTACGGCTGCTTCCTTCCGGACCTGACCGGGTTGGCGAGGTGCCTGCCCGCGCCAACCTCTCAACTGGTCATATAATCGGCGTTTGGTGGATTCGCAAGATAGAGGTTTTGTGGCTAGGCTGGGCGAAGGTGAACTTTAGTGACCACAGAAAGATCAATCATTATGCGCGACCGTTATGACAATCCGCTTTCAACCACATCGCCCGACGCACGGGATCACTATGTCGAGGCGGTTGACCGGTTGCTGGCCGGGCAACCTGGAATAACGACTGCGTTTTCGCGGGCGGTTGAGGCGGATCCGGGTTTCGCGCTGGGTTATGCCGGGCTGGCCCGGGGGTATCAGTTTGAGGGTAATATGAAGATGGCCAAATCGGCCATGGATCAGGCGCGTCAGGTCGGGCAAACGGGTGATGATCGCGAGGCCAGCCATCTAAATGCCTTTGGACTGCTGATAAATGGCAAAGCAGCCGAAGCCTACGTCGCGATCCGGGCGCATGTGGACGCATACCCGCGCGATGCGCTGGTGGCGCAGACCTGTTCCTCTGTGTTCGGGCTGATCGGGTTTTCCGGCCAACCGGGGCGCGAGGCGGAAATTCTGGCCTATACCGCGGCCTTGTTGCCGCATTATGGCGAGGACTGGTGGTGCCTGAGCCAGTATGCCTTTGCGCTGTGCGAAAATGGCGCGCAGCACAAGGCATCGGCGGTGATTGACCAGTCACTTGCACTGAACCCGCGAAATGCAAATGGCGCGCATGTGCGCAGCCATATCTACTATGAAAGCGGTGAGACTGATCTGGGAATCGCTTACCTGGATGATTGGCTGAAACCCTATGATAGGGCCGGGTATCTGCATGGCCATTTGTCCTGGCATTCGGCGCTGTGGTCGCTGGAGCAGGGCGAAGTTGAGACTATGTGGCAGCGGATTGATGCGGATGTGCAACCGGGCGTGGCCCAGGGTTTGCCGATCAATGTTCTGACCGATACCGCATCTATCCTGTACCGGGCCGAGCTGGCAGGTGTGGATGTTCCCAAAGAGCGCTGGAAAGCGGTCAGCGATTATGCGTTGCAGTTTTTTCCCAACGCAACGCTTGGGTTTATTGATATTCATTCCGCGCTGGCGCATGCAATGGCCGGGAATGTCGAGGCGGTGGCCCGGCTGATTGAGGCGCCGAATGCAACAACCGGCGATCTGGTGACCCCGGTGGCGCAGGCCTATGCCGCGATCGCCCGCCAAAGCTGGGCCGAGGCGGTTGATCTGCTGGTCTCTGCCATGGGGGACCACGCCCGATTGGGTGGAAGCCGGGCGCAGCGGGACCTGTTAGAGTTTTCGCTGCTTGGGGCGTTGCTGAAGCTGGGCAAGGATGAAGAGGCAAAGCACCTTTTGGCGTTGCGGCGGCCGGCGCTGGTCGGAATGCGGTCGGTGCATGGCTTGCGCGCGCATTGAGGTCTTTTGGGTTAAGCCGTTGGCATTTAACGAGAGTGCAGGCTAGAAGTGCGCGACGTCGGGTTCTCTAAGCCCGTATTATTCTACAGATAAACGTTGAACCAGAGCGTGCCGTGGGAGCCAAGAGATGAAGATTGTCCGCACAGACTGTGAATTGCAGACCCCACAGTTGGATGGGCAATTACGGGGGATGGGGCATGATCTGGTGCTGCTGCCGGACGGTGTGGCCGAAGATATCCTTGCTGATGCGGTGCGTGACGCTGATCTGTTGCTGATGTGCTATACGTCGATCACCCGCCGTGTGATCGAGGGCGCGACCCGGCTGCGTGGCATTGTGAAATACGGTGTGGGCATTGATGCCATAGACATCCCGGCGGCGATTGAGCACGGCGTCGTTGTCGTCAACATCCCCGAATATGCCGAGGAAACTGTGGCAGAGGGGGCGTTTGCGCTGTTGATCGCGCTGGCGCGGAAGTTACCGGCCTTAAGTGCGCAGATGGCTACGACCGGCTGGGCCTGGCCCGAGCCTGCATGGCTGGGTCGGGATATCGCGGATAGCACGGTGGGTCTGGTCGGGATTGGCAAAATTGGGCGGTCGATGGCGCGCATGGCCGGGGCAGGATTTCGGGCTCGGGTGATTGCCTATGATCCGAATGTATCTGATGCGGATGTCCGAGCGTTGGGGGCAGAGCCATGTGACAGTTTGCATGCGCTGCTGGAACAGGCGGATTTTGTCACCATTCACAGCGTTCTGAATGATCAGACTCGTTATCTGATGGGCGCGGCGGAATTTGAGAAGATGAAGCCCAGTGCGTGCCTGATTAATGTCTCACGCGGCGCAATTGTGGACGAGGCGGCACTGATCGCGGCGTTGGATGAGGGGCAGATTGCTGGAGCCGGGCTGGATGTGTTCAGCGTGGAGCCGCTGGCGCTGGAGAACCATCCGCTGAGCCCTTTGTTTGGTCGTTCCAACGTGATCCTGACACCGCATCTGACATTTTACACTGAACAGGCAATGGCACGGCTCGAGCAAGATACATTGGATCGGTGTCTGGAGTTGATCGAGGGGCGTGATGTTCTGGTCAGGTCCCATGATCCGAGGCTGCGGAAGCAGAGCAAGGGTGTGGTGTTTTCGGATTAGGGGTTTCTCGATAACCTACCTAAAAATGATCGGGTGCTAATACTGAGTCAAAGCCCCGCGCGAAATCAGGAGGCGGAGCCCGCCGCGCTTGACCATCCCGTGGTTTGTCGATGCGCGGCTTTGCGTTTGGGTCCCGATATTCCGAAGTATCACGCTTCGTAGGTGATCCTGCCGCCGCAAATTGTGACTGCAGCCCGCGCAGTGGCCAGCTGATCGGGTGGCATAGCCTCCAGATCATGGTCCATAACCACAACGTCTGCCATCATTCCCGTGCGCAGGCGCCCCTTGCGATGTTCGTTGTGTTCTGCCCAGGCATTGTCGCGGGTGTACGACGCAAGTGTTTCGCGCAGGCCCTGGCTTTGGTCGGGCCAGATATCGGGCAGCTCGGCACAGGCGACAGCACCCTGAACAGTCAGCATCACATCAACGGGGACAACCGGCCAGTCGGTGGAAAAAATCATAGCGGCGCCGGTTTCACGGATGGTTTTTATTGCGAACGCGTGTTCAAATTGGTGGGCGTGCATAACGTCGCCCGGTTCTTGAGCCGGGAGGAAAAAGCCGCCACGGGGAGAGTGGAGCGGCTGCATTGAGGCAACCGTGCCAAGTTCAGAAATCCTGGGAATGTCGTCCGGGTGGATCGTTTCGATATGCTCGATCCGGTGCCGGCTGTCGCGCACGCCGTTGGCCCGTCGGGCATGTTCATATCCATCCAGTGTCTGGCGCACGGCAGCATCGCCGATGGCATGAACTGCAATGCGCAGTCCCATCGCATCAGCGCGCTGGCAAATCTCGTTAAACTGATCGGGTGAAAACAATGGTTCACTACAGTCGTTCGTGTCGGGGTAGGGCTGCAGCATATAGGCGGTCCGGCTATCAATGACACCGTCCATAAACATCTTCACGCAGCCGGACCAAAGCATGTCAGTGTTGTATTTCGCCTGCATTTCCGCAGCTTCGGATAACCGGTCAATCGGGTCCGTATGCTTTAGATGCAGGGGAATTTCCGTGCGGCACAGTAATGTGCCTTCGGCTTCCATTTCCTGTAGCAGCTCAAGTTGGTAGAAATTGCCATCCATATTGTGCAGGCCTGTGATGCCGTGCGAAGCGCAATGTTTTAAGCCGTTGGCGAGGACAGCCTTGTCTTTCGCACGATCCGCCGCTGACGGCTCGGGGAACGGGCTTTTCCCGGTGGTCAGGCCCATTAGTTCCCTGCCACCCAATGCTGTCAGCGCAAGCACCGGCTCGTATGCGCCGGGCTCACGAAGTTCGCCGGCTGCCAGCCCGTCGGCACCCATCACCACCTCGGACCCTTTCGGTACTTCTTTGCCGTGGAGCAACCCGGCGAGTTCCAGGGCCTTGGTGTTGGCCCAGACGGTATGATGGTCGGCGGCGATTGCAGCAAAAGCGCGATCAGGCACAGCGGCATCCAGATCGTGGCGAGTGATCGGGCGATCGCCCATCAGGCCATAATCGATGGAGGCGGCGAACACGATAGTATCGTCAGGGCGCGATGCGGCGTAAGGACGTGCAGCAGCGGCGAGAGCTTCAGCATTCGAAACATCGGCCAGGTTGAGATAATCAAGTTCTGCTGAACCACTGAACAGATGCACGTGGCTGTCGATGAAACCGGGTAGAACGGTTGACCCTTGTGCATCTATAGTCCGGGCAGATCCGGATATGTCGCTGATTTCAGAGGTTGTTCCGACGGCAGTAATAACCCCATCCTTGATTGCAAGCGCTTCGGCATCGGGACCATCGAATGTGATGACCCGCCCGTTTAAAATTACAAGATCAGTCATAGTTTTTTGTCACCTGAAATTTGTAGAATGCATTGAAAGGATGGATGGCGTCGGGCGTAGCATTTGTGTTTTGGGTAATCAATCAGGAAGGGAAGAATTGAAGAGCGCTGACACTGTGTCGACCATGGTCGGTTGCACCGGAACCGCAGGTGTCATCTAGGCGCACCGGCCTAACGGTGGTTGGTTCACACGCGGCAAGTGCAGCGGTATCTCAAAATTTTATCAAAGAGCCATTCGGAAACGTGCAAAGCCGTGTTCAGTGTCTCCCAAATCCTCTAATCCGCTGTTATTGATGTTTTTAAGATGAAGGCGCAGACCGGGGCCTGTGTCAATGATCACATTTGTGCCGGGCAGAGGGCAAAATTGCCATGTTTTGCCGGCTAAACGTTGTGCAAGCCCGCCGCTGCTGATGAATTCGGCCACAATGGTGCGGATGTTTCTATGACTGACGACCACCATCTGATTTTCCGGCCATATCGGGAACGGCCCGCCGCCAAAGGCGCGGTAATTGTTCAGGGCCAGAATAAATTCGGCGTCTGGATCAACCGGTTCCTCGTTGTGCAGAAGAGCAGTTATTCGGCGGGCCGACGGATTGGTAAGCACACCTGTAGCGTCGTAACGCGCAGGTTGGGTCAGGTCGATTTCATAGATCAAGCCATCCACCGTATCGAATGCATGGCCGGGAAATTCCGGGTTCCATAGCATCTGGTCCGACGCGCCCGGTGTGATTTGGTTGAAACAGGATGCCGTGCGCTCCAGCCAATCAGCGATCTGCATCCCGGTCAGATGCAACCCGCACAACATGTTGGGAAAGGGGTAAAGATCCGAGGCATGGCGCAGGGTAAGTGGCCCTGCGGGAATGTCGGTAAAATAGCCAGGCCCGGCCCGCCCGCCGGTTTTATAGGGGGCGCTCGCCGACAGGATTGGCAGATGCGCATAATCTGTACCTTGCAGGTGCCGGGACAGTTCTGCGCGTTGGGCGCGGGTGACGGCCAGAACCGAAGGGTCGCTTTGGGTTCGGGCCAGATAGCTGTGCAGCGGTTGAGCGCAATGTCCCAATGGTGCCTGGGTGATTTGCAGCGTTGCCTCATGCGCCGGTTGGGCGAGTGCAGTAAATGTGGGGTCTGCTGCGGCCAGTTCGCCGGAATCTGCGTCGCGGATCGGGCGGGCCAGGGACTGGTGGGCAGTTGTTTGCCAGCTCCCGCTCTGACGGGTCAGGCAAAGGTCTATCACGCCCAGATGTGAGCCGCGAAATCCGGCCATGACAGCAGGCACACCGTTCAGGGTCCCGTTTGCGTGATCAACGCCATCAGGCGCCGCTGCGTCGGTGTTGGGAAAAACTTCATGGGTGTGACCGGTAACGATGGCATCAACCCCCGTCAGCTGTGCCAGGGCAAGCCCTGCGTTTTCCAAATTGGTACCGTTCTCGCCTGTTCCGATGCCGGTATGGGCAAGCAATACAACAATATCAGCCCCCGCCTCGCGGATGTCCGGCAGGTGGGCTCGCGCGGTTTCGACCATGTCCCGGCTGGTGATGTTGTCGCGCAGGTGAAACTGGTCCCATGTGGTGATCTGTGGGGGCAATAGCCCCAGAACGCCGATGGTTAGCGGGTGGGTCTGGCCGGCGCTGTCCAGAACCTGACGCCGGAGGGTGAGCCATGGCGGGCACAGCGTTTCATCCGCAGTAGGTGTATTACCCCGTTGCGTCAGGGCGTTTGCGCAGACCACCGGAAATGTGGATTCCGCCAGGGCCGTGCGCAATGGATCAAGACCAAAGTTGAATTCATGATTGCCGAGAGTTGCTGCATCATAGCCCAATGCGTTCATCATCGCGATGACGGGATGCGGACCGGGCGGGCGACCCTCTCTCAAGGCAGTGATGTCGCTGAGAGGGGTGCCTTGGAGGAAGTCCCCATTGTCAAAAAGAAGGCAATTCGCGGCCTCAGACCGGGCTTGTCTCAACAAGGTTGCGGTGCGTGCGAGACCGTAAGTTGTACCGGACCGGTTCGCAAAATAGTCATAGGGCAAAAGATTGCCGTGCATGTCCGTTGTGGCACACAGGCGCAGCCAGACATGTGTGTCGTCCGGCCGTGGCAAAGGCAAATGAGGCCAAACAGGAGAGGGGTGCGTATTGGTCAAATTTGTAACAGAATCTTCCTGTGCGCCCAAAATCGCGCGCTGAAATTAGGGGCGTTTGCCCGGGTTTGAAATATCAAAAGAGGAACTGTTTACGCGTGATTTACGGTGGCATGTTTGACCGTTCAGTTCAATCTACCACTGGTTGCAATTTTCGCCAAATGTAGCAAATAGAACATATTTTCAGGTCTAGAACTTGTCCTAGGTCGTGGAAAATGCCACGCCGGGTGTAGAGGAAAACGCGATGAAACATGCAGAACAGGTGACCTTTGGCGGATCGGCTCTGAACCGCGCGGCAGAGCTGCGCGGAGACAAGGGTGCGATCTCGGCGGCGGTGGCGGAAGGGTCGGCCAAAACGCTGTTGCTGTGGCGCGGCAAGCCACTGGTGCGGGCCGGCGCGTTGGATGCACTGGTGCGATTGGCCGCAGATCACCCTTTGGCTGAAACCGAAGCTGGGCCGATGGTTTTGCTGGGACAGGAAGAAGATGACACGCGGATCTTTGCCCGAGAATTGTTGGACTGGGTGCCCCAGGGGTTGGATGCCAGCGGGTTTGATTCATTTGTGGACCAGAGCGAACAGCAGCATCCGGGCCTGCCGGAGGACAGCGTCTTTGCTGAGCTGCGCCGGATCATGGCGCGACTTAGTCCACGTGACGCAGAGCTGGCCGCGACGGCCAAAGCGGTTCTGGGCTGGCATCAGAGTCACAGGTTTTGCGCCCGATGTGGGGCCGAGAGCGAAATGGCGATGTCAGGGTGGCAACGCAGCTGCCCGGCTTGTGGCGGGCAGCATTTTCCGCGCACCGATCCCGTTGTGATCATGCTGATCACGCGCGGGAACTCTGTGTTGATGGGGCGGTCGCATGGCTGGCCTGAAGGGATGTATTCCCTGTTGGCCGGATTCGTCGAACCGGGCGAAACGCTTGAGGCGGCGGTGCGGCGAGAGGTTGTTGAAGAGGCCGGGATTAACGTTGGGCAGGTGGATTACCTGGCCAGTCAGCCCTGGGCCTTTCCGTCTTCTTTGATGTTCGGATGCCGGGGGGAGGCGCTGAATGAGGAAATTCAGATTGATCCCGAAGAGATTGACGATGCCATGTGGGTTCGCCGCGAGGAGATGATGGCGGTCTATACCGGCCTGCATCCGCGTATGAAGCCATCGCGAGAGGGATCAATTGCCCATTTCCTGCTGCGCAACTGGCTGGCGGATACGTTGGATTAAGCTGGCGGGGTAGAAGTTGGCCGTTTGTCTTAGTGTTGCAGCCTATTTTCTATTCAAGAAGGTGCAGTCCTGCCCCCAAGTTTCAGGCAACATTCAGAAAGAATTCACATTTAGGTGGATGAAACGATTCAAAATCACAACGAACCGATTTAGAGTGCGCCTGCAGGCAGAATATTGAGAGGCGCAGTGACATGAATTTTGGGACCAAGGAAGATATAGAAGCCCCCATTGAGTTTGTCTTTGGGCAGCTTTCAGATTTCAACGCGCTTGAACGGTCAGCGATGCGGCGCGGCGCGGATGTGCAACGCATGGACAATCGCCCGACACCCGGAGTGGGCATGGCGTGGGATGTAGAGTTTGATCTGCGTGGCAAACGCCGCCAATTGCAGATGGAAGTCACCGAATTCAGCCCGCCCAATAGTATGGTGATGACATCACGGTCGCCGACGATGGGGGGGCATATGGCCGTTGAGCTGGTTGCACTTTCACGCGCGCGGACACGGATGAGCCTGGAGATCGAGCTGCAGCCCAAGAACCTGACCGCGCGATTGCTGATCCAGTCGCTGAAGCTGGCGAAAAAGAACCTGTTGAAACGGTTTCATGAAAGGGTGGGAAATTATGCCGCGGATGTTGAAGACCGTTATCAAAAATCCGGCGGGCTAAAGGGCGTTTAGCACTTGCCCGTTGGAAAATTCGCGCCATAGTGCCGGTGACAAATCCGTAGCATATGCGAGGTTCAGATGACGCTTTCCGCCTTTACCGCTCCGGGCCGTTTCTACCGCGGCAATCTGCATACACATTCTACATTGTCGGACGGCGTTCTTGCGCCGGAAGAGGTCTGTCGCCGGTACAAGGCGGAAGGGTATGACTTTATCGCACTGACCGACCATTTTGTCGGGCTTTTTGGCTATCCGATTGCCGATACCCGTGGGTTTCGGGACAACTCTTTTACCACCATTCTTGGGGCGGAGCTGCATTCAGGGGCGATGGAAAACGGTCTGGTGATGCATGTGCTGGCGGTGGGATTGCCGCTGGATTTTGAGCCGTCCAATTCGCCGGATTTTCTGGCGGTTGAGGGGCAGGAAAGTGCCGCAGAGATTGCCCAACGGGCGCGGGATGCCGGGGCCTTTGTGGCGGTGGCGCATCCGCAGTGGTCAGGTATGACGCTGGCCGATGCCCGCGCGATTGAAGCCGCGCATGCGGTGGAGGTGTATAACCACAGCTGTGCCGTAGGTGCGGATCGTCCGGACGGGTTTCACACCGCCGATCTGTTGCTTTCAGAGGGCAGAGAATTGTCATTGATTGCCACGGACGATGCACATTTCTCAGAGCCCGACTCTTTCGGCGGCTGGGTGATGGTGAAGGCCGAAGCGAATGATCCTGACCTGCTGTTGCAGGCTCTAAAGAACGGGGATTTCTACGCCTCTCAAGGACCGGAACTGCGTGGGGTCGAGGTCGAAGGGGACCGCATTCGTGTGGAATCTTCAGCGGTCGAGGCTGTGATTGTGCAGGGGCATGGTCAGGCTGCACTGGCGGTGCATGGCGCGTCGATGACGCGGGCAGAGCTGAAACTAGCCAAATTCGCAGATAGCCCATGGATCCGGGTCACCGTGGTGGACCGGGCTGGAAACAGGGCGTGGTCGAACCCGATCTGGATGGAGTGAAACTGGGGCCAGAGCTTTTCAGTTTGCCGAAAGTTTCAAATGGCGGGTTGGAGGCCAAAGCGTTCATTAGTTGGCCATAGGAACTATGCGAGTTAATCGCACCTAAAATTATTAGGTCGACAACTCCGCACACAACGTCAGTACCCTCGATCGCGGTCAACAAAACCGGCCGGTCGCTCGCCTCTTTCGAACTGCTTAATGCCGTTGGCGACAAACTTTGCTACACCTGTCTGCTCTGCATCCCCCGCAACGTGCGGCGTGACCATGATCTTGTCATGGGCCCAAAATGGATGATCTTTGGGCAAAGGTTCCGAGGCAAACGTATCCAGCGCCGCCGCAGCCGGCCGGCCTTTTTCGAGTGCTGTAATAAGGTCGGGCTCTGAGAGATGCCCGCCTCTACCTAGATTGATGATGATCGCATCATCCCGCATCTTGGAATAAAAAGCCGCCGATAATATCCCAGTGGTCGCGTTTGACAGGGGCAGTAGATTTACGATTGCGCGACTTGTAGTTGCTATCCGCTCCAGCCCTTCTTTTCCGCTAACGATGTCGATACCGCCATCATGCCGTGGCGTCGATCCATAGGCTGTAGTCGGAAAGCCCAGGTCATGAAGCCTGCGAGCCAAAGTCCCACCCATATGGCCAAAGCCCAAAATGCCAACCGGAAAGGTTGAAGGGGCGGTACGGTTGATGGGCGACCACTCTTTAAGTTTTTGTTGGGCCGGATACTCAAGAAGTTTTCGTTGCCAACCTATGATATGCCATATCGCGAAGCCGGCGATCATCTCGGCCTGTTCTTCAAGCTTAACCCTCGAGATCACAACATCGGGTGCCAAACCTGGGTGATGCACAAACGCGTCGACGCCAGCCCCGGCACATGAGACGAGGCGAAGATTTGGATAGGGTTTAAACGCGTCAGGTCCGGGGCTGAATGCGAACGCATGGTGAATTGCCAATGGATCAGAAACATCTGCGGGATTTATCAGAATTATCCACGGATGAGCCTTCTCAAATGCTGAACCAAAGATGCCCTTCAAGTCATAATCATCGCACAAGCAAACCAGTTCAATCGTTTCCATCGTCTTTGTCTCCCTTCGCTCGTATCTTGGCTAGGTAGTACCGTTCTATCAAAATTGTACCTGACGAAGGCTCGAATAAGAAATGAATGATTTAGTTAGATTAATGAGCTCTTGAACGGCAGCTTTGTCGCGCTTAGCAATAACTGACCCAGTTAAGATTTGCCTGACGCACCAAGCCATCGGCCCTCGGTTTGCCAAAGCGGGGCGCGCATAAAGCTGCTATACAATTGCATCCGAACGTATTAGAGGCTGTCGCTTGCTGTTCCGTGACCGGATTTTTTGCAAAACTCCGGCCTGTTGCTGTCTGAATTCACGTGAATTCGGGCTCTCTCTAGTCAAAAGAAAACACACCGTGATAAAACCTCTCACTGATGCGCTTGAAGATCGTGGATATGCCACGCTGACCCCGGTTCAGGAGGCCGTGACCGAACCCGGGCTTGCTGGTCTTGATTTGTTGGTGTCGGCACAAACCGGGTCGGGAAAAACCGTGGGGTTTGGGCTGGCCATTGCGCCAACCGTATTGGGTGATGCGGATCAGTTCGAGACTCCAGCTGCACCTTTGGCATTGATCATTGCACCGACACGCGAGCTTGCCCTGCAGGTGAAGCGAGAGTTGGGGTGGCTTTATGCCAAGGCCGGCGCCGTTGTTGCGTCCTGTGTTGGTGGTATGGATATGCGCGATGAGCGCCGGGCACTGGGCCGCGGGGCACATATTGTGGTCGCCACGCCGGGCCGTTTGCGCGATCATATCATGCGGGGGTCGATTGACCTGTCCGCGCTGCAGGCGGTGGTTCTGGATGAAGCGGATGAAATGCTTGATCTGGGGTTCCGTGAAGATCTTGAGTTCATTTTGGGTGAATCGCCAGAAGAACGGCAGACTTTGATGTTCTCGGCCACGGTTCCGCAATCCATTGCGCGACTGGCGCAAAGCTATCAAAAGGATGCGGTCCGGGTTGTGACCAAGTCGGAACAGACCCAGCATGCCGATATTGAATATCGGGCGATGAATGTGTCCGAACGTGACGCGGAAAATGCGGTCATCAATACGCTGCGCTTCTACGAGGCACCCAACGCGATTGTGTTCTGTAATACACGCGCTGTGGTCAACCGGCTGACAACGCGTCTTTCCAACCGCGGGTTTTCGGTGGTGGCCCTGTCCGGAGAGCTGTCACAGGCAGAGCGGACCAACGCATTGCAGGCGATGCGGGACGGGCGCGCACGGGTTTGTGTGGCGACGGATGTTGCGGCGCGAGGGATCGACCTGCCCAATCTTGATCTGGTAATCCATGCCGAGCTGCCGTCGAACCACGAGACCCTGTTGCATCGCTCTGGCCGAACCGGGCGTGCCGGGCGCAAGGGGGTCAGTTCGCTGGTCGTCACGCCGAAATCCCGCAAAAAGGCAGAGCGGATATTGAAGTCTGCCAAGCTTCGTGCCGAATGGGGCGCGGCCCCCTCGGCCGAGGAGGTTCTGGCCGGGGATGAACAGCGGATGCTGAACAGTCCGGTCTGGAATGATGAGATTGCCGGGTCAGAGCGTGACGCCGTTGCTACGCTGGTAGAGACGTTTTCGGCAGAGCAGATCGCCTCGGCCTATCTGCGGCTGTATCGATCTCAGCATTCGGCGCCGGAAGAGCTGGCTGGTGTGGATGCAAGGCCCGAACCAAGGGCGCCATTTGGCCCCAGTGTCTGGTTTTCGCTGACTGGTGGCCGGGATCAGGATGCGGAGCCGCGGAAACTGTTGCCGATGTTGTGCAAGGCTGGCGGTTTGTCGCGTGAGGATTTTGGAGCAATTCGTGTGCAGCAGGATCAGTCCTATGTCGAGATCCGCGAATCAAGCTTAGGTGCGTTTTTGAAGACCATCGGCCCGGATATGACGGTTGAGGCCGGCGCGGTGCTGACCCAACTGGATGCGCCGCCTGCCGGGATCAGGTCTCAGCGGCCCGCAGGGCCGGGGCATCGAGGCCAGAGACCGGCTAAGCCCAGCCGCAGGCCCGACGCTCCGAAACCGAACACGCCTCCGGTGGAGTGGAATGATGAACCGGCGCCACGGGCGAGAAAGCCCAAGGCCCCGAACAGCCCGGGCAAACCAAAAGCGCGGACTAAACCCGATGCAGCGCCCTTTGATGAGAGCCGGGATGGTGCTGTGACACGGCGCAAACCTCGCAATAAACCCAAAGGGCCACCGCCACCGGCCGGCAAGGCATCCAGCAAGAAGAATAAGGCGAGAAAAGCTGCGGCCAAGAACCCCGGAAAATCGCTACGTGGCGGCGGGGGTGCGCCGCGGCGCGGGAAAAGCTGAACGGATGTCAGCGTGTCTGGCTGGCGTTAGTGTCTCGACGCTCCATAGAAATTGCTCCAAGCCGTGCATTGGCGACGCGCGGCAGCCTTTGGTCGCTGTTTCGCGCGCGTACAAGTTAAGCCGATAGTTTTTGTGCGCCCATTTCGATTAGCGGGCAGTTGTAAACCTCATCCATGATGATCTCGACCAATTCAAACTGGGACTGGCCGTTGACGTCTTCGAAATAGACATGGCTGGGCCACGGTGCACCGACATGGTTGTCATCGGGCAGGTCAATCGCCTCGCAGACGCGTTTGATGGCGGCGACAAAGGATCGGGCCTCATCCCCGATCTGAGCTTTGGTTTCATCCAGATCCTCGATGCTGTTGCGGTCGATCTGGGGTGAGCCGATACCGGATGTCAGAGGGATGTTTCGTGCGATGGCCTGTTCTTCGTAGAAAGAGATGTCAATCTTGTCCGCCTCAAGCCGCATGATGAAAACCGGATTTACGCTGACCTTTGCTTCGGTCAGCTCGAGCAGGTTTCCGCGATCCGCATTGGCCCCTTCGGGCGCTTTGCGGCGCGAGGCGCGGCCCTTTTTCTTGACCTCGGAAACGAAATCCCCGCGATAGTTGTTGTCGAACACGCGGTCGGCATAGGGCTTGTCCCGCAGCATGTGGCGGATGGAACGGATCGACATGTTTTTGCAGTTTTCCGGTCCGATAAAGAATGGCGAGCCAGAGGCATCTGACAGCTCTATCCAGCCATCGGGGAAGGTTTCCATGTGGTGGTCCATCCACGGGCCGAGTACCTTGTAGCCCAGATGATCCAGCAACGCGTTGACGTTCTCTGGGTCATTCACCACATCCGCAAGCAGAGGTTCCTGCCCGTAGATATCAGCGGCAAGGCTATATGGTGCCGAAATTTGCAGCAGTGGCGGAACCCCAGTGAGTTTCTGCGTGACGCGCAGAATATCGTCGATGGCTTTGGGTACGCCGGTGGTGAAATCGGGTGTGTCCAGCAAGTGCCAGTTTTCACGATTTATGAGCGTTACATCGGGATCAGAACCCGGTGGGAACTTGTCCGGGTACATCATTTTCTGACCCAGTGGTTCGCAGGTAAAGGCATAGAGCGCCCAGGTCATGTAGAATTTTTTCATCCCCAGCAGGCGGCTTACCGCAAGGTTGGCCCGTACATATCGGTAGGGGTCTGTGTTGTAGTAATCCCAGGATTCAGTGCCATAGAGATCATGAAGAACCGCAAGCGCCAACATGTGCACCGATGCGGTTGCATGTACTTCATCAGCCGGTGCCAGGATGGCAAAGTTTTCATCAAAATCACCAGCGATGGCGGCATCGAAAACATTCGCCATTTCCTGCTTTGCATCGGCGTCACCGGTTTGCCAGCGTGTCAGAAGGTGCAGTCCAGATGGATAAGCGTAATCTTCAATTCTTGTCATTGTTCGGGTCGCTTGTTGTTGGGCACGAAGAATCGGGTCGCGGGATAGGTGTGTCTGAAATCAGGGTAGGAAAAAGTGGATAAGTAAAATATACCCATTATTTGAATTTCTATATACCCATTTGAGGATCTTATGCCAAAATCACCCGGAGGTGCATTGCTTCAAGCCTTCAGTATTGAGCGGGGAACGTCTGTTCCGATTTATCGGCAGCTGGATGCATCGCTGCGCAGGTTGATTTTGGAAGGAACACTTGCGGCGGGTCAAAAATTGCCCTCGACACGTGAACTTGCTCAGGATTTGGGGCTTTCTCGGATCACAGTGAAATCTGTTTACGAGCAGCTGATTGCCGAAGGGTATGTTCAGGCGAAAACCGGTGCTGGCACGTTTGTGGCGGATGGGCTTGAGATTGAAACCAAACCGGAAATCTGGCGAGCGCGCCAGAAACTGACCATGCCTGACATAGAGATTTCTGAACGTGCGCAAACCATCATGTCATCCAAGGCCAGCGTGCGGTACGGGGAAACTGAACCGTTTCGCCCCGGCGTGCCAGCGTTGGAGTTGTTTCCGACCCGGATTTGGAACAAATATCTGCTGGATGCCATGACATCCAGGAATCGCCAGAACCTGAGTTATGGTGAAGTGAACGGCAGTTCCGCGCTACGTGCTTCGATTGTGCGGCATCTGGCTGATGCCCGTGGCATGCAGGTGGACGCGGATCAGATTATCATAACATCAGGTGCGCAGCAGGCCTTTGTCCTGATTGCGTTCGTGTTGCTAAGCCGGGGCGATACGGTTTGGTACGAGAACCCCGGCCATATTGCGGGACGGGATGTGATGCAGATTATGGGCAGCAACGTAGCACCCGTACCGATTGATGGCGAAGGTTTTGATCTGCAGTTTGCGCAACGAACCCATGCTAAGCCGTCTTTGATTTTTACCACACCGTCGCATCAACAACCCTTGGGGGTGACGATGAGTTTGGGGCGGCGGTTGGCGTTGCTCAACTATGCGAAGGAAAACGATTGCTGGATTATTGAAGATGATTACGACAGTGAGTTCCGCTATCGCGGTCGCCCGCTTCCGGCGCTGAGCGCATTGGATAGCGAAAGGCGGGTTTTCTATGTGGGCACGTTTTCGAAATCCATGTTCGCCGCGATGCGGTTGGGGTATGTTGTGGTGCCGCCTGCCCTGGCCGACAGTTTTGCCAAGGCGCGAAACCTGCTTGGGCAAAGCTCATCGGCGGTCGTGGAACAGGCCCTGTCACGGTTCATGGATGAAGGCCGGTTTGTTGAGCATATCCGGAAAATGCGCCGGATTTACCGCGAACGCCGGGATGTTTTGTTTGAGTGTCTCACACGGGATTGTTCAGCATTTCTGGAGCCACAGGAAACTGATGCCGGTATGCACATGCTGGCGTGGTTAAAAAACGGGTTGGGGGATCAGGATGTGCATCGCGCCTTGCTGGACGCAGGGATCGAATCCTTGCCCCTGTCTGTCTATTGTATTGAACCGCTGGAGCGAAAAGGCATCGTATTGGGGTTCTCAGGTGCTGATACAAGGCGCATCCCGCGATTGACCAAGCGGATAGCCGATGTTCTGGCTTCGCTATAGGATACCGACATTATTTGAGAAAAATTGGGGACACGTTGTGAAGTTTCAGAAACTCTATTCAGACAAAAACGGAGAAAGCCACTGGGAAGATGTCGAGGTCTCGTTTCAGGAGAAGATGTTTGCACCTCCTGCCAAAGGCATTGAAATTTCTCAGCCTGACCCGGTATCCCAAATGATGTTTCTGCGGCTTCCATCCGGTTGGAACGAGCCAATTCACCCGACACCAGTACGGCAAAAGCTGATTTGTTTGGGCGGAGCCGTGCGGGTAACGGCCAGCGATGGTGAGACACGTGAGATCGGGATTGGTGACGTGTGGCACATGGAAGACAGCCACGGCCAAGGGCACCACACAATGGTGACAAGCGAAGAAGACTTTTTGTCAGTCATCGTGCAGTACGAATAGGATCATGCACGTCAGGCGACAGAAATTGGCCTGCCAAAGCAGGATCAGTGTCGCTTGGGATCGGCCGGATAAACGCCCAGCATGGTGATGTCTGAGGTGAAGTAGTCCAGTTCTTCCAGCGCGCGGCGGACGGCGGGGTCATCGGGATGACCTTCGATATCGGCATAGAATTGTGTGGCAGAGAATGAACCACCAACCATATAGCTTTCCAGTTTGGTCATGTTCACACCATTGGTCGCGAACCCGCCCATCGCCTTGTAAAGTGCGGCCGGGATGTTGCGGACCTGAAAAACAAATGTCGTCATCATGCCATCATCGCCGCGGGGCTCATAATTGGGCTCACGTGACATCACCAGAAAGCGGGTGGTATTATTGCCTTCGTCCTCGATATGGCGGGCAAGTACGTCTAGGCCGTAAATCTCGCCAGCAAGCTCGCTGGCGAGCGCCCCAAGCTCCGGATTTCCGGCCCCCGCCACGTGCAGCGCCGAACCTGCAGTATCGGCGCCGGTGATCCGGGTGATTCCATTTGCGGCAAGGAATTCACGGCACTGGCCCAATAGCATTGTATGGCTCATCGCCTGTTTGACCTGGTCAAGTGTTACGCCGGGAAGGGCAAGCAGATTGATGTGAACCCTAACGAATGCCTCATCAATGATGTGCAGGCCCGATTCTGGCAGCAGGTGGTGAATGTCGGCAACCCGCCCGAATGTGGAATTTTCCACCGGCAGCATCGCCAGCTCTGCTTCGCCGGAACGCACTGCTTCGATGGCGTCTTCGAAGGTACGACAGGGCAGCGCCTCCATCTCTGGATAGGTCTCGCGGCAGGCCTGATGCGAATAGGCACCCGGCTCACCCTGAAAGGCAATGCGTTTTGTCATTCTCGACTGTCCCATAAAAATCCCGGTCGGGCATTTGGTCGCGCAAACTACACCTTGCGCCACAGCATGGGAAGCGGATAGATACCAAAGCCAAGAGATTCAGATGGAAGCGGGCCTATGTTCGATACAATGACACTTACCAAGATCACCGGAGCTGTTTGCGGAGCACTGTTGATCTTCTTAATGGGCAGTTGGGCAGCCGAGGCGCTGTATGCAACCGGGGGCGGGCATGGCGATCATGCCGAGCAGGCCTATGTGATTGAAACCGGTGATGATGGTCCTGATGTTACTGTAGATGATGGTCCTGATTTCGCAGAATTGCTGGCCTCGGCAGATGTGGAAAAAGGTGCAAAAGCATTCAGCAAATGCAAATCCTGTCACAAGCTGGAAGACGGCGCCAATTCAACCGGTCCGCATCTCTACGGTATCGTTGACCGTGCGGTTGGCTCTGTCGACGGGTTCGGTTATTCCGGAAGCCTTGTCGCGGTGGCCCAGACCTGGGACGTGGATGCGCTGAACGGGTTCCTTGAGAATCCCAAGAAATTTGCACCGGGCACAAAAATGTCTTTCGCAGGTATGAAAAAGGCAAAAGACCGGGCCAACCTGATCGCATATCTCGACGGTCTAGACAATTAATCGTCAAATTGGCTTTGGCACAAAATTCAAAGACCGCCACCCGGGTCGGGACAGGCGGTCTTTTTTGTGCCGTGTCAAAACAATTGCAGTGGCAAGATCACGCAGAGTTCACGTTTCCGCGCTTGAATGTAATGGGTGGCCTAAATTAGCTTGCGCATAAGAAAATCGTCGCCAAATCAAAGAGCGGCAGGAGGAGAACATTCATGACCCGAATCCGCAGCCGGGCCAAGGCCCGGAAGATCGCGATGCACAAGGTTTCAGTCTTGCTGGCCGCGCTGTTGGGACTAAGCATTGCCACGCTGGCTGCGCATCGGGCACTTTCCGAAGAAGATAAGATAATCCGCTCTCATGGATATTCCTTTTTCGGCGAGCTGAGCTATCCCCCTGATTACGAGCATTTCGATTATGTAAACCCGGATGCGCCGAAGGGGGGAGAGATTTCAATCGCGTTGAGCGGCACATTTGATTCTATGAACCCCTATTTTCGGCAGGGACGGGCAGCGGCGCTCTCTACGGTTATGTATGAAAGTCTGTTGGGTGAAATCCTTGCCGGAGCTGGCGCACTTCCGGCTGACAAGGACGGCGAATATTACGGGCTGTTGGCGCATACGATTGAATATCCCGAGACCAAGGATTGGGTCATCTTCCATATGCGGCCAGAGGCCCGGTTTTCGGATGGAACACCTGTAACTGCACATGATGTGCTTTTCAGTCACAAACTGCTGCTGGAACAGGGCCTGCAATCCTATGCCCAAGCTGTGAGCAAGAGGGTGCCCAAGGCCGAAGTTCTGGATGATCACATGATCAAGTTTACATTTGCCGAAGGGTTTTCGCGGCGAAGCCTGATCGAGACGGTTGGATTTACCTCTGTTTGGTCAAAGAAATGGTACGAAGAGACCGGTGCGCAGCTGAACGAAAGCCGATTAGAGGTATCGCCCGGGTCCGGGCCATATGTAATCGAGGATATCGATGTAAGCCGTCGTACGACGTTCCGGCGGGATCCGGATTATTGGGGATGGGATTTGCCGATCAACCAGGGACGGCACAATTTTGATGTGATCCGAATCGAGTATTTTGCGGATGCAACCGCCGCCTTTGAGGCGTTCAAAGCCGGCGAAGTGACCTATCGCACGGAATCTGACCCCAAAAAGTGGGCATCTGCATATGATTTCCCGGCATTAGAACGCGGAGATGTGAAGCAGGAAGAGCTTCCCGACGGGTTTCCGCCCTCTATGAACGGCATCGTTTTCAACCTTGGTAGTGAGTCGCTGAAGGACAAACGTGTTCGCGAGGCTGTGGCGCTCGGCTTTAATTTTGAATGGACCAATGAATCCCTGCTTTATGGTTTGTACAAACAACAGAAATCTTTTTCTGATGGTACACGGTTAGAGGCCAAGGGCGTGCTGACTGGTGAAAATCTTGTGTTCTTTGAGACATTGGGTGATGTGGTGCCACAGGATATTCTGGCAGAAGAGGCCAGGGTACCGCACATATCGGACGCCAAGAGGCTGGCAAACAGAAGAAACCTGCGCAAAGCAAAAAAGCTGTTGGATGACACAGAATGGCGCGTCGGTGATGATGGACTGCGGCGCAATTCAGACGGCGAGGTATTGACGCTGAAGTTCCTCTATCAGGCCTCTGATGCGTCAAGCCGCCGGGCTATTGCAGAAAATTTTGTATCCAACCTTAGGACGATGGGCATCGATGCCATTTTTGAAGCAGTCGATTCAGCGCAATACACCTCTCTGGAGCGTGACCGCAAATACGATCTGATTTTTGATGCCTACCCGTCTCTGACCGGAACTGGTGCCGGTCTGATGCAACGGTTTGGATCAGAGGACGCGGCGTATAGTCTGTTTAACCCTGCGGGGCTTGCCAGTCCTCTGGTCGATGCCGTGATTGCGAAATCACTGCAGACGAATTCACAAGAAGAAGAAGACATCTCGGTTCGAGCACTGGACCGGGCGTTGCGGCACGAATTTTTTATGATACCGACCGGATATGTCCCGGATCATTGGGTTGCCTACTGGGATATTTATGAGCATCCCGCAGAACAACCACCCTATGCTTTGGGAACGCTGGATTTCTGGTGGTATAACGCCGAAAAAGCAGAGGCCCTCAAAGCCTCTGGCGCGTTGAGGTAAACAGCGCATGGGCGCCTATATTCTTCGCAGGCTATTGCTGATTATCCCCACGCTTTTGGGCATCATGGTGATCAACTTTGTTTTGGTTCAGTTCGTGCCGGGTGGCCCGGTCGAGCAGGTGATTGCCCAGATGCAGGGCGGTGGTGACGTATTCGGCGGATTTGCCGGTGGCGGTGAAGATACGACATTTGAAACCGAAGACGGGGGTGACAGCAAATACCTGGGCGCGCGCGGCCTTCCGCCGGAATTCATTGAGGAGCTGGAGCGGCAGTTCGGCCTTGATAAGCCTCCGCTCGCGCGGTTCTTCAACATGATGTGGAACTATATGCGGTTTGACTTTGGCGAGAGTTATTTTCGCAAGATTGACGTGACGGAGCTGGTTCTGGAAAAGATGCCGGTCAGTATCACGCTGGGGCTGTGGTCCACACTGATCGCCTATCTCGTGTCGATCCCATTAGGCATTCAAAAAGCGGTGCGTGATGGCAGTTCCTTTGACAGCTGGACCAGTGGGATCATCATCGCGGCCTATGCCATTCCCGGTTTTCTGTTTGCGATCATGCTGGTGGTGTTGTTCGCAGGTGGCAGTTACTGGCAGATTTTCCCGCTGCGCGGCCTGACATCCGACAACTTTGATCAGCTGACCCTGTGGGGCAAGGCCATGGATTACCTGTGGCATATTGCGTTGCCGGTGATTGCCTCCACAATCGCTGCATTTGCGACGCTGACTTTGCTGACCAAGAACTCGTTCATTGACGAGATCAAGAAACACTATGTGATGACTGCCCGCGCCAAGGGGTTAAGCGAGGGCAGGGTGCTTTATGGCCATGTTTTCCGTAACGCGATGCTGATTGTGATTGCCGGATTTCCGGCGGTTTTTATCGGCGTGTTCTTTGGCGGGTCTCTGTTGATCGAGACGATCTTTTCTCTGGATGGCCTTGGGAGGCTTGGGTTTGAGGCTGCTGTAGGGCGCGATTACCCTGTAATGTTTGGCACGTTGTTTTTGTTTGGCTTGATTGGGTTACTCGTTAATATCCTGAGCGACCTGATGTATGTGCTGGTTGATCCGCGCATCGATTTTGAACGACGCGAGGGGTAGGTGATGGCGCTTTCCCCGCTCAATCAAAGGCGCTGGCGCAATTTCCGCCGTAACAGGCGGGCATTTTGGTCGCTCATCCTTTTTGCGATTCTCTTTGCGGTGGTCCTGCCCGCAGAATTTGTTGCCAACGACAAGCCGATTTTGGTGAAATACCAGGACAGCTATTATACCCCGATCTGGAAATTTTACCCCGAGACAGCCTTTGGCGGCGATTTCGAAACCGAAGCTATCTACCGCGATCCGGAGGTTGAATGCCTTATCGCGTCCGGTGGTTTGGAGATTTGTTTTGATGACCCCGAAGCTGTGATCGAAGATGCCCAGGACGGAGAGGTCGAAGGCGAGGCAATTGTTAAGGGTTGGGCCATTTGGCCGCCAATCCCCTATAGCTATGACACATCTGTTGACCGGCCCGGTGCCGCACCGTTGCCACCCAACGGTCAAAACCTATTAGGCACGGATGATACCAAGCGCGATGTGCTGGCGCGGGTTATTTATGGATTCCGGCTATCAGTGATGTTCACACTGATCGTGACGTTTGCTTCGGCCGCCATCGGTATATTTGCCGGGGCGGTTCAGGGATATTTCGGCGGTTGGGTTGATCTTATTTTTCAGCGGATCATCGAGATCTGGGCCTCAACCCCACAACTGTATGTAATCATCATCCTGTTTGCCATTTTACCACGCAGCTTTTGGCTGCTCGTGGGCATTACTGTACTGTTCGGCTGGATGGCGTTGGTCGGCGTGGTTCGGGCAGAGTTTCTGCGTGCCCGGAACCTTGAATATGTCCGGGCGGCCAAGGCATTGGGTGTGGGAAACCTGACCATCATGTTCCGGCACATGCTGCCCAATGCAATGGTGGCGACGCTAACCATGTTGCCATTTGTGATTACCGGGACAATTGCGTTGCTGGCCGGGCTCGATTTCCTTGGTTTCGGCCTGCCGTCAAGCGCGCCTAGCCTGGGTGAACTGACGTTACAGGCCAAGCAGAATCTGCAGGCCCCCTGGCTGGCGTTCACGGCGTTTTTCACCTTCGCGATCATGTTGTCGCTGCTGGTCTTTATCTTTGAGGGCGTGCGCGATGCGTTTGATCCCAGAAAGACATTTGAATGAGCGTGCTTGAGGTCAAAGACCTGCGGGTCAGTTTCCGACAGGATGGGCAATTGGTCGAGGCTGTCAAAGGCGTGTCTTTCGCACTGGACCGCGGAGAGACCGTGGCATTGGTAGGTGAGTCTGGCAGCGGTAAATCGGTAACTGCATTGTCGACCGTTTCATTGCTCGGAGGCTCTGCAGAGGTCAGCGGCAGCGTTACCTATGACGGTCAGCAGATGATTGGCGCAAAAGAGCGGCTGCTACGCAAGGTTCGGGGCAACGACATCAGTTTTATCTTTCAGGAACCGATGACATCGCTGAACCCGCTGCACACACTGGAACGGCAGATCAGGGAAAGCCTGGAGCTGCATCAGGGGCTGACAGGAACAGAGGCGCGAACGCGGATTATCGAGCTGATGGACAGGGTTGGCATTCGCGATCCCGAGACGCGGCTGGGGGCCTATCCGCACCAGTTGTCAGGAGGCCAGCGTCAGCGGGTGATGATCGCAATGGCACTGGCGAACAAGCCGGACATCCTGATCGCGGATGAGCCGACAACGGCGCTGGATGTCACGATACAGGCGCAAATCCTTGACCTGCTGGCTGAGTTGAAGCGGGAAGAGGGGATGGGCCTGTTATTCATCACCCATGATCTGGGTATCGTACAACGCATTGCCGACAGGGTTTGCGTGATGAAAGATGGTGAGATTGTTGAGGCCGGGCCGACGGCGGAAATCTTTGCCAATCCTCGCCACGAATACACCAGGACATTACTGAGCGCGCGTGCGACGGGTGTGCCTGACCCGGTTCCGACAGGGTCCAAGGCACTGGTCAGTACCAAAAATCTGCGGGTCTGGTTTCCAATCCAACGCGGGTTTTTGAAGCGTACGGTTGGTCATGTAAAAGCCGTGAATGAGGCGACTGTTACCGTTCGTGCCGGCGAAACGCTTGGCATTGTTGGTGAAAGCGGGTCGGGCAAAACCACACTGGCGCTGGCGGTGATGCGGTTGATCGGATCAGAAGGCGGGATCTCGTTTAACGGGCAGGATGTCGGCGGCTGGTCCACGCGGGAACTGCGGCGGCGGCGGGCCGATATGCAGATCGTGTTTCAGGACCCGTTTGGCAGTCTTAGCCCGCGCATGACCTGCGAACAGATTATTTCCGAAGGTCTGGGCGTGCATGGCAATCCGGATGGTCGACCAGTGCGTGATCTGGTGGGTGAAGTGATGGAAGAGGTCGGCCTTGATCCCGCAGCCATGGACCGTTACCCGCATGAGTTTTCCGGCGGCCAGCGGCAGCGGATCGCAATTGCGCGGGCGATGATCTTGCGACCAAAGATGGTTGTGCTGGACGAGCCGACATCGGCTCTGGATATGACCGTGCAGGTGCAGATCGTTGATCTGTTGCGGCGGTTGCAAAAGAAATACGGGCTGGCCTATCTGTTTATCAGTCACGATCTGAACGTGGTGCGCGCGATGAGCCATCATGTAGTAGTAATGAAGCAGGGCGATATCATCGAATATGGCAATGCAGAGGACTTGTTTAACAATCCGAAGACGGAATACACCCGAACGCTGCTAAGCGCGGCGCTGGATTTGACCGGCTAATCGAGGGTTCAGCGCGCGCCCAGCGTAGCGCCACCATCCAGCAGGATGTTTTCCATCGTGATATGGCGCGCCCGCTCCGAAAGCAGAAATAGCGTCAGGTCTGCAATGTCTTCAGGCGTCGCCATTCGGCTCAACGGAATGCCAAGCCGCCATTGCGCGGGGTCACCTTTGATCACCCGATCCAGACTGCTGGCCGAGGTTTGAAATCCGCGCTGCATCGGTGTGTCGGTAGAACCGGGCGAGACGATGTTACAGCGTATGTTATGCTCTGCCAGCTCCAGTCCAAGGCATTTCATGGCATGAGTCAATCCAGCCTTGGATGCGGGATATGCGCCAAGCGATGTGCGCGGTGTAGTGCCGGAATTGGAACTGATCGTGACAATCGCCCCCTGTTTTTGCGGCACCATCAGGCGGGCGGCAATCTGGCTGGCAATCAATGTGGCCGTAAAATTGATGTCGATTGTTCGGCGGACATCGTCGGCCGAAGTGTCGATCAGCCGGGAAGGCGACAGAACGCCAGCCGCGTTCACCAGGTAACGGGGTGGCCCATTCAGTGACTGCGCATCCAACAGAGTCCGTTCCAGAGCCTCCGCATCCTGAATATCAAGCGCGCTGATTGTGACCCTTGTCGCCTCTGCACCTGCCTCGGCGGCCAAGGTTTCCAGCTTATCCCTCGTTCGCCCAATCGCCACCACGGTGCAACCAACGGCGAGCAGAGACAAGGCAATAGCACGCCCAATCCCCTGGCCTGCGCCAGTTACAATGGCCGGGCCGTCGAGCGAGTATGGATCGGTCATAGCTTTGCGCTCCCGTGCTAAACTGTGCTGTAGCTTAAAGGATTTCGCGAAGCCGAACCACGGATTTCAATTCACCTGCAAAACATTGGTCCCTAATCTAAATTGCAGAGCTATGACCTGCTTTGCTGAGGTCATAGGCATCGAGGCTACGTGCGATCATGCGTGTGAGGGGTCGTGCCTCTGATGGGATCGAGAGTCCATCTGGCGTAAGGTCAAGCAGCCCTGGAAACTCCTCTGATACGCGTGCTAACAGAGCAGAAAGCTTACGCCGGTTGATGTTAAAGCGATCCCTGATCTCTTCCCCGTTAATCCGAAAGTCGCACATCAATGCCTCGATCATGCTGCTGCGCATCAGGTCATCGGGGCTGAAAACATGGCCACGCGTGGTGGAAAAGCGCCCTTCACGAATGGCGCGGGTATGTGTGCCGGTGGCTGGCGCATTCTGGGCGTATCCTTGTGGAAAACGCGAAATTGCGGACGCGCCGATTCCAATCAAAACTTCGGAAGCGTCATCAGTGTAGCCCTGAAAATTACGCCGAAGTATTCCGGTTTTGCGGGCGATGCTCAGCCCGTCCTGTGGGGTCGCGAAATGGTCGATCCCGATTTCATTGTAGTGATCCCATAAAAACAGTTTGCGCGCGGTTTCAAACAGGTTTAGCCGTTCCTGCGGGGTTGGCAGCGCCTCGGACGGGATCAGCTGTTGGCGTTTGGCCATCCAGGGCACATGGGCATAACCGTATAGCGCCACCCGGTCAGGTGTGAGCGACAGAAGTTTCTGCACACTTTCGGTTATGCGCGCCGGGGTTTGATGCGGCAGGCCATAAAGGATATCGGCATTCAGGCTTTGCACGCCGCGTACGCGAATTTCGTCGGTCGCTTGTTTTGTAACATCAAAGCTTTGAATGCGTCCGATGGTCTGCTGGATCAGATCGTCAAAGTCCTGCACGCCTATTGATGCGCGGTTCATTCCGGCACTGGCCAATGCATCCAGCCGGGGGCCATCGATTTCATTAGGGTCAATTTCTACTGAAAACTCATAACCCGGCGCAAAATCTGCGATCTCTTTGATGGTGTCAGCCAGCTCTGTAATCATGTCGGGTGCAAGCAATGTGGGTGTCCCCCCGCCCCAATGCAGGCGAGACAAACGAATACCATCTGGCAAGTTTTGACCTAGCAGGGCAAACTCGGTTTTCAGTGTCTCAAGATAGGCACGTACCGGTGTCTCGGATTGTGTGCCCTGTGTGCGGCATGCGCAAAACCAGCACAATCTGCGGCAGAACGGGATATGGACATACAAAGAGATTTCGGATGCAGGTGAAATTTCTCCAATCCAGCGCGCAAACCGATCTGAATCCACCCCACCGCCAAACTGCGGCGCGGTCGGATAGCTTGTATAGCGCGGTACCTTTGCGTCAAAGAGACCCAGTTCGCGCAGTTGTTCTTTCGTCACCATACAGGTAGCGTTAGGGCAGTTGCGCAACAGGAACTTTGACCCAGATCAACCTGTGGTCAGGACAACCGTGGAAATCGAAACGCGATGCTGGCAGACGATCTAAAAACCGCGCCACGTGATTGTGGCGATTGCCCCATCCGGCACAAGGCGGTTTGTGCTCGGTGCGAACCTGATGAGCTGACGCAGCTGGACAAAATTAAATACTATCGGACATTCGAAGCCGGTCAGACGGTCCTGTGGGCAGGGGACCACATGGGGTTTGTCGGATCAGTCGTGACAGGGATTGCCACGCTGACCCAGACGATGGAAGACGGCAGAACCCAGATGGTTGGGTTGTTGCTGCCTAGTGATTTCGTCGGCCGGCCGGGGCGCGAGCATGCCTCGTACAACGTTGTGGCGACCTCAGATCTGGTGATGTGCTGTTTCCGCCGTAAACCGTTCGAGGGTCTGATGGCAGAGACGCCGCATATCGCGCAGCGCCTGTTGGAAATGACACTTGATGAACTGGATGCCGCCCGGGAATGGATGCTGGTGTTGGGGCGTAAGACAGCGCGGGAAAAAATCGCGTCGCTTTTGTCGGTCATTGCGCGACGCAATGCGTCGCTCAGCCTGTCAAAAGCCGAAGGTACGATGGTGTTTGACCTGCCTCTGACACGCGAGGCGATGTCTGATTACCTGGGGCTGACGCTGGAGACGGTCAGCCGCCAGATTTCAGCGCTCAAGAAGGATGGAATTATCCAACTTGAAGGAAAGCGCCACGTGACGGTGCCGGATTTTGACCTGTTGCTTGATGAAGCAGGTGATGATGGCGACGGGGGAATGCTGAGCTAGTCCTCCCCGGCCGAGACACTTCGCCGCGCGGACCAGTGGCTCTGCTAGCGCTGTTCCTTCAATGATTTCCTCAAAGGTACAAGGTCTTGCTGTGACAAAGCCGCCAGCCGGACCTCGATCTCAGAGTGTTCTGGAAGGTGTGAAAAGTGTCTTCCGCTGATTTCCTGATACAGTTTGATCTGCATCGCCAATTCGAAATCTTCAAAATCACTCGCGGTCACGACAAAGGCGTTTTCGCCGCCGACAAGATATTGGTAAAAGTAGTTAGTCAGACCAACAGGATCTTCTTCAATCGCGAGTGCATTAATCACGATTCCCTGTTTCAGCAACCGACCCCGTGTTTCCAGCATCCGTTCGAAATCATCCGTGCGGCCATTACCAGCCAGATCAAAAACCTGTCTTCGGGCCGTGCCCGGGGCGACCTCCAGCATATCTGCTGCAAATTCCAGTCCGCTGTGAATCATCGTACCGCCCCCCGGGATGCGCCGGGGCATGTCGGCGACCTCGTCAGCATAGGCCGCTGTATCTTCCAGGTCATGCAGAACAACCCAATTAAGGCCGAGGGACTGGCGGGTACTGCTGGACCATTGAACGATTGCGATTGCGACGCCACCGGGGGCATCTGCAATGGCGCCACTAACGGATTTGGATCGCAATGCGCGGGCGATGCCAGTGCGCTGCAGGTCAAATTCCATATCATTGACACTGGCCGATACATCGAAGGCCAGCACCAGGTGCAGTTCCATTTCATTCTCTTGTGCAGAAACAGGCGCTGTCGTGATCAACACAGCTGCTGAAATCCGGACCAAAAACTGCAAACAAATACCAAGCCGCATGGTGCCGACGGTGCGGCCTAGGCGGGTGTGGGGTCAAGCTAAATCAGGCGTAACGACTGTCACGAATGCGCCATCATCAGAGGCAGAACAGAATGTTCAAGCATATTACGCGTCGCACCCCCAAAAATCGCCTCGCGGAACCGGGAATGACCGTAGGCCCCCATCACGATCAATTCGGCATCCATATCCGTCGCATGACGTACAATGACATCGGCCACACGTGGTAAAGTGCGCGACAGCACATCGATTTCGGTGCGCACGCCGTGCCGCGACAGGTATTGCGATAATAACCCGCCGGGATCTGACCGGGTCGGGCCATGCGCCGGGGGATCAATCACTGCAACATGCACAGCCTCGGCTGCCTGAAGTATCGGCATAGCTGCCCGAATTGCGCTAAGCGCTTCGGGGCTTTCATTCCAACAGATCATGATGCGCTTTGGATCGGAAAAAGTTGCAATGTCCTGCGGCAGAATGAGGGTGGTCGCCTGACCTTCGAACAATGCGGCCTCGGTGATCGGTTCAAGTTCCGCGCCGCAGTTTTCTCCATAGGGCAGCGGTAGAATCACGAGATCAGCAAACCGCGCACGCGCGGCCACAAATTGATTAAGCCCGGCCAGTTGTGCCACCGCAGATTCCACGCCCCACCGGATGTCTGCCGATCTGAGGTAATTGCGAACATGGGTCTCGATCACATGCGCATCTTCATGTGCCTGCGTAATAGTTTCTTGCAGAACAACCACGCTTGAAGCGCCCTGATAGTACCCTGTCTGACTGTGATCCACGCCGAGGCAAAGCACCTCAAGATGCGCGTCATGTATGGCGGCCAGGTAGACGGCGTGACCCAGCATATCATCTGCCAATGCGACATCAGTAAGAACGCAAAACAGGCTTTTGTAACTCATGTTGTGACCTACGAGTTGGGTTGCGAATGACTTCGGGCCAATGGTGCCCATTTCGTCGAAACCTAACACCCTCAAAACCGGCACGGATTGATTCAGATCAAGGAAACGCAGCTCTGTACCCGTCATACCAAGCACAGTCTTAACGCGCACACGCGGTTTTCGAATCGCGTCGAACAGGACAGAGGGATGAGAAAATGTCGAATTACATCAAGCTGATTGCGCTTGGTCTGATCACGCTTTGTGCGTTGATCGCGGCCAACTACGCGCGGGATCTGGCATATTTGGTGAATGCCCTGACTATCGCACTTGTGGCGGCGGGCATGTTTCTATGGGTGCTTCGCAATACCGACGAGCCGGTAGTGAAAAGGGATCTTTCAGGAGAGTACCACGACGGTGTGATCCGGGCAGGGGTGATTGCAACCGCGCTTTGGGGTGTGGTGGGATTTCTTGTCGGCACATTCATCGCCTTTCAGCTGGCCTTTCCATCGCTCAACTTTGAATGGGCACAAGGACTGGCCAATTTTGGACGGCTCAGACCGCTCCACACAAGTGCGGTGATCTTTGCATTTGGTGGCAATGCGTTAATCGCGACCTCTTTCTATGTTGTCCAACGCACCTGCGCGGCACGGCTCTGGGGCGGAAATCTGGCTTGGTTCGTGTTCTGGGGCTATCAGCTTGTGATTGTTCTGGCCGCATCCGGCTATTTGCTGGGGGCCACGCAAAGCAAAGAATATGCTGAACCGGAATGGTATGTGGATCTGTGGCTGACAGTTGTCTGGCTGGCCTATCTGGCAGTGTTCGTAGGCACGCTCGTTCGGCGCAAAGAGCCGCATATCTATGTCGCGAACTGGTTTTTCCTGAGCTTCATTATCACCGTGGCCATGCTGCATGTGGTTAACAACATCAGCATCCCGGTAAGCATTTTTGGATCGAAATCAGTACAACTGTTCAGCGGTGTACAGGATGCCATGACCCAATGGTGGTATGGGCATAACGCTGTGGGCTTCTTCCTGACTGCCGGCTTCTTGGGGATGATGTACTACTTTATCCCCAAACAGGCCGGGCGCCCGGTGTTCAGCTACAAACTCAGTATCATCCACTTCTGGGCGCTGATCTTTCTTTATATCTGGGCCGGTCCGCATCATTTGCACTACACCGCGCTACCAGACTGGGCTTCGACACTGGGTATGGTCTTTTCGATTATCCTCTGGATGCCGTCCTGGGGGGGAATGATCAACGGTCTGATGACCCTGTCAGGCGCTTGGGACAAGCTGCGCACCGATCCGGTGATACGGATGATGGTGATCAGCCTTGGTTTCTACGGCATGTCCACTTTTGAAGGGCCGATGATGTCGATCCGGGCGGTGAACTCACTGTCGCACTACACCGACTGGACCATTGGGCACGTGCATTCCGGTGCGCTTGGCTGGAACGGTATGATCACCTTTGGCGCATTGTACTTCCTGGTGCCGAAACTGTGGAATCGCGAGCGGCTCTATAGCCTCAGCCTTGTAAGCTGGCACTTCTGGCTCGCCACGATCGGCATCATTCTCTATGCCGCGTCGATGTGGGTGACTGGTATCATGGAGGGCCTGATGTGGCGCGAGGTGGATGCCAATGGGTTCCTGGTGAATTCTTTTGCCGACACAGTCGCCGCAAAACTGCCGATGTATGTGGTGCGGGGCCTGGGTGGGGTGATGTTCCTCGCCGGTGCCATCATCATGTGTTTCAACCTTTATATGACCGCCAGACAGGGCCCAGCCACACAGGCCACCGGTTCTGCTGTCCCGGCTGAATAAGAAAGGGGACAGGACATGGGAATTCTTGACAAACATCACGTTCTTGAAAGAAACGTCACGCTTTTGGCCGTCTTTGCCTTTCTGGTGGTGACCATTGGGGGCCTCGTGCAGATCGCACCGCTGTTTTATCTGGAAAACACGATCGAGGATGTTGAAGGCATGCGTCCCTACACCCCGCTCGAGCTGACCGGGCGCGATATCTATATCCGAGAAGGATGTTACGTCTGTCACAGCCAAATGATCCGCCCGATGCGGGACGAGGTTGAGCGTTATGGCCACTACTCACTGGCCGCCGAATCCAAGTACGACCACCCGCATCAGTGGGGATCAAAACGCACCGGGCCGGATCTGGCGCGTGTGGGTGGGCGGTATTCGGACGAGTGGCATATCGATCACCTGCGTGACCCGCAGGCAGTGGTGCCGGAATCTGTGATGCCAAAATATGGCTATCTCGAAAGGCGGGTGATCGAGGCGGATCATGTCGCAGAGCTGTTGGCGACGCACCGTCTGGTGGGCGTACCCTACAGCGATGCGATGATCGAAAACGCCGCTGCCGATTTCAAGGCACAAGCTGACCCTGAGTCAGACTATGACGGGCTGTTGGAGCGCTATGGCGAAAAGGTTCAGGTGCGCAACTTTGACCTCTCGCCGGAGATAACCGAGGCGGATGCGCTGGTTGCGTATCTCCAGATGCTCGGCACCCTTGTCGATTTCTCAACCTTCACACCTGTGGCAAGCCGATAAAGGAGCGGGATCATGGAAACGTATTCTCTTTTACGCGAATTCGCCGACAGCTGGATGCTGCTCACCCTGTTTGTGTTCTTTGTTGGTGTCATTCTGTGGGTGTTCCGGCCAGGGGCCAGCAAAATCTACGAAAACCCGGCGGGCATCCCGTTTCGCCATGAAGACAGTCCGGCGCAATCGCGCCGGGATAATGGCGGGGAGGGGTGAGAACCATGGCTGATCAAAGCAAGAAACCACATCAGGACCCGGAAACCACCGGTCACGAATGGGATGGGATTGAAGAATTCAACAACCCGTTGCCGCGTTGGTGGCTCTGGGTGTTCTACGCCACAATTGTTTGGGGTATCTGGTACGTGATTGCCTATCCGGCTTGGCCGCTGGTCGAGGGTGCGCCCGCAGGATACAAAAACTGGTCAACTCGTGCTAACATTGCTGCCGATATTGCCGCGGCAGAGGCCGCCAACGCGGGTATGAACACCCGACTGGCAAGCGCAGAGCTGACAGCGATCGCAGATGATGCAGAACTGAACGGTTATGCCATTTCCGCGGGTGGTGCGGTGTTCCGCACATGGTGTGCCCAGTGCCATGGCTCGGGTGCTGCGGGGGCGAAAGGGTATCCCAACCTGCTCGACAATGACTGGCTGTGGGGCGGTGACATCGCTGCCATCCACGCCACGATCAGCCACGGGATCCGCACAGAAGAAGATGACGATACGCGCTATTCTGAAATGCCCGTCTTTGGCGACATTCTGGAAGAAGAGGAGATTGTCCAGGTTGCGAACTATGTCGTCTCTTTGTCCGGCGACGCGCCTGACGCAACAGCTGTAATCGCCGGTGAGATGGTGTTCATGGACAATTGCGCATCTTGCCATATGGAAGACGCCCGCGGCGACCGTGAACAAGGCGCGCCAAACCTGGCTGATGCGATCTGGCTCTATGGTGGCGACTTTGAGACTGTGATGCAAACCATCGAGGGGAGCCGTTTTGGCGTCATGCCCGCGTGGAACACACGATTGTCTGAGGCGGAAATTCGCGCGGTTTCCGCCTATGTTCACCAGCTTGGAGGTGGAGAATAAATTCGAAAACCCGGGGTTAGTGCTTGCTCATCCTTGCACACCTTGGGCCAGGCACCGACACTTTCGTTCTGTTCGCGCGTTTCCCGAAAGGTCGGTGCCACCAGTTTCCACTTAGTGGCATAAAACGAAAAAAACGGCCCGGCAAGGGAGGAGATGCCGGGCCGTCAGTGAGTGGTCATTCAGAACCACGAGGGAGTTGGTTTTAGCGGAGCCCATCTGCCACGCCGCCAGGGCCATCGGTAATCTGATCTTCGCAGGTGGCGCGCGGTGTGCGCGTCGTGGACAACCGGATCAATCACGACGACGACCTTCGGTATGGGCAACCAGTTCGGCCCGACGACGGTCCGAGAATTGATCACGACCACCCTGGTGATCGTAAGAGTCGTTCCGGGCGGCTGTCATGAAAGATTTTGCGAATATACCAAGCATTGTATTTTCCTTTCTTGGTTAGAATTTCTGCTATGAATATGGCGCAATACCTGCCACGATGCGACTCAGGAAAAATTCAAACGTGTAAGTATATTTTACATGATAGATTGGCTCTCTCTTCCCCCTCTGACATCACTTCGGGCGTTTTCTGCGCTGGCCGAAACCGGATCAACCGTTGCCGCAGGGGACAAGCTGAATGTCAGCCACGCAGCGGTCAGCCAGCAAATCAAGGCGCTTGAGGCACATATGGGGCTTACGCTGGTCGACCGTTCAGGGCGTCAGCTGGAGCTGACGCAGGATGGTCGACAATTAGCGGATGCGCTAGTCAACGGTTTCCAAACGATTGCCCGGACAGTGTCATCTCTTACCGGTGCCGATGCGGATCGCCCGTTGCATATTGCTACGACCCCGATGCTGGCCGCTGCTTGGCTCATGCCGCAGCTGGGTGGCTTCCACACTTCTCATCCTGATGTGAATGTAATTCTCAGTACCAGCCCGATGGTCGAACCGATGGACGGTAGTGGAATTGATGTTGCGCTGCGATATGGGCAAGGGGAATGGCCGGGACTGGACAGCGCGCCATTGTTCCTGTCGCCGATGGTGGTGGTTGCAGCACCATCGCTGGTGGGGGATGCCGAATACGCCTCGCTTGATGCGCTGGCAGATTTCCCCTGGTTGTTGGATGCAGGCCTTTCCGAAGCGAACAACTGGCTGGAAGGGATCGGCACGCTGAAAAAGCTCAGCCAGGGGTCGATCCAACTCCCCGGGAACCTGTTGCTAAATGGCGCGCGGGATGGGCAAGGGGTGGCGGTCACGGTACGCACCTTTGCCGAAACTGATATTCAGGCTGGCCGATTGCGTGTGTTGTTCGAAAGCGACGCGGTCAAAGGGTATCACATTGTAACCAGGCCGGGTGTGCAGCGGCCTGTGCTAAAAACTTTTCTGAAGTGGCTGAAAAAATGTCAGCGGGAATGCTTTCCCCAGCAATAAGGTCAATTTAAGAATCAGAATTTGACTCAGGTCAAAGTGAGAGGCGTGGCAATCTGTAAAAAACAGGGTGAACAAAATCCGTTAACCGGAGTGATACACCTTGGCCAGCCCTCAACCAGAAGCGCCCGCAAAACTATATGCGGCTCAGGAACCGGTGTTTCCCAAAAAAGTTTATGGTAAATTCCGGAACCTTAAATGGGTAATCATGGCGATCACGCTAGGGATTTATTATCTCACCCCATGGATACGCTGGGACCGCGGACCCAACCTGCCGGATCAGGCGGTACTGGTCGATCTCGCAAACCGGCGCTTTTTCTTTTTCTGGATCGAAATCTGGCCCTATGAATTCTATTTCATCGCCGGATTGCTGGTTATGGCGGGTCTTGGGCTTTTCCTGTTTACATCCGCCCTTGGCCGCGTCTGGTGTGGGTATGCCTGCCCGCAAACCGTCTGGACCGATCTTTTCATATTGGTCGAACGATGGATCGAAGGCGACCGCAACGCCCGGCTGCGCCTGCATCGGCAAAAGAAATGGGATTTACGCAAATTCAGGCTACGTCTCACCAAATGGGTGGTCTGGTTGCTGATTGCTCTGGCCACAGGCGGTGCCTGGGTCTTTTATTTTACCGATGCGCCGACCTTGTTGGCCGATCTTATTGCGCTCAATGCGCATCCGGTCGCTTACACCACTTTGTTGATCCTGACCGGCACCACCTTCTTTTTTGGCGGGTTCGCACGCGAACAGATTTGCATTTACGCATGCCCCTGGCCGCGCATTCAGGCCGCGATGATGGATGAGGATACCCTTGTCGTGGGCTATCGTGACTGGCGGGGAGAGCCGCGCAAACACTCAGAAGAGGTCAAAGCAGGCGACCCGCAGGGTGACTGCATCGATTGTATGGCTTGTGTGACTGTCTGCCCAATGGGGATCGACATCCGCGACGGTCAACAGATGGAATGTATCACCTGCGCACTGTGTATCGATGCCTGTGACGACATTATGGACAAGGTTGGCAAGCCGCGCGGTCTGATCGACTACATGGCGCTTACCGATGAAACAAACGAACGTGCGGGCAAACCACCCAAGCCGATCTGGAAGCATGTCCTGCGTCCCCGCACCATACTTTACACAACGCTTTGGTCACTGGTTGGGGTTGGCCTGCTCTTTGCACTGTTCGTTCGCCAAGATATCGACTTTACCGTCGCCCCGGTGCGCAACCCCACTTACGTGGTTCTGTCTGATGGATCGATCCGAAACACCTATGAAATCCGCCTGCGCAACAAGCATGGAGAAGATCGCCCGTTCCGGATGAGCCTGTCAGGCGACAGAACACTGCAATTGCAGCTCGAAGGCTTAACCGATGCAGTTGTGACTGTCCCCGCGGATTCTGTAAAACTTCAACGGGTTTATGTAATCGCTCCTGCCGATACCGATCCAGCAGGGCTTGCACAAAGCAGTATCCGGTTTTGGGTTGAAGACCCTACCAACGGCGACCGGGTGCACAAGGATTCAGTCTTTAACGGAAAGGTTCAGCCATGATGGAACGGCAACTCACCGGAAAACACGTGGCATACGGCTTTGTTGCAGCCTTTGGTGTGATCATCGGGGTCAACCTATTGCTGGCGGTCTCTGCCGTGCGTACCTTTCCCGGACTGGAAGTTAAAAATTCTTATGTGGCGAGCCAGAACTTTGATACCCGCCGAACCGCGCAAGAGGCTCTTGGCTGGCAAGTGAGTGCGCGGCATAGCGGCGGTGCGCTGTCGCTTGCCATCACTGACGACATGGGTCAGCCCGTTCGCGCAACTGAGATTGCTGCTACGCTTGGCCGCGCGACACACGTGGCCGACGATACACAGCCTGATTTTCAATTCGACGGCACTGCCTATGTCGCTCCTGTCGAACTGGGCGCTGGCAATTGGAACATCCGCCTTATGGCAGTGTCTGAAGATGGAACCGAATTCCTCCAACGCGTGATCCTGATCAAAGAGTGACGCCATGACCACCGCTTTGCACGTATCCACTTCTGCCTGCCCGGCCTGTGCCGCGGCTCCGAATGTGCCGCCGGCCGAAACGGATACAAATGCTTCGGCGCAAATTATGCTGTCCTTGCCGACAATCCACTGCGCGGCTTGCATTGCCAAAATCGAACGGGCTCTCAATGCACGTCCCGATGTCACCTCAGCGCGGATCAACCTGACCCGGAAACGCGCGCATATTTCTGCCGGGCCTGAAACAACGGCTCAGGATCTGCAGCAATTTGTTCAGGAATTGGGATACGAGGCGCACGAACTTGATCAAAGCGCACTCAACGCCACCCAGACCGACCGCGCAGGCCGCGCGCTGTTGATGCGGCTGGCGGTGGCCGGGTTCGCGTCGATGAATGTGATGCTGCTTTCGGTCTCTGTCTGGTCCGGGGCCGAGGACGCAACCCGTGACCTGTTCCACTGGATTTCTGCGGCCATTACCTTGCCTGCCATCGCCTTTTGTGGCCAGCCGTTTTTTCGCAATGCGTGGGCGGCGTTGTCGCAAAAGCGGCTCAACATGGATGTCCCGATCACGTTGGCCATCCTTCTGGCGGTCGGCACATCACTGTGGGAAACCGCGTTATCGGGCGAACACGCCTATTTCGACGCCGCACTGACATTGACGTTCTTCCTGCTGGCCGGGCGCTATCTGGATCATCGGACGCGCGCAATAGCACGGTCGGCTGCAGAAGAACTCACTGCGCTTGAGGTGCCGCGTGCAAAGCGTCTGAACCCGGACGGCATCGAAGAAGAGGTCAGCGTAGCCGTGCTATGTGTGGATGACCTGATCCTTGTTCAGCCCGGTGGGCGCATGCCTGTGGACGGGAACATCACCACCGGATTGTCCGAGATTGACCGTTCCCTGCTTACAGGTGAGACATGCCCGGTTCCGGCTGCACCCGGGCAGGCGGTTTCAGCAGGCGAGGTGAACCTGAGCGGACCGTTGACGATTCAGGCTACGGCGGTTGGCACTGAAACCTCGCTTCATCGTATGGCGGACCTCGTGGCACTCGCCGAATCGGGGCGTTCGCGCTACACCTCTCTGGCGGATGGTGCGGCGCGGCTATATGCGCCGGGGGTGCATATCCTGTCCGCGCTCGCCTTTGCGGGTTGGTATCTTTGGACATTCGATATGCGCACCGCATTGAACATTGCGGCGGCTGTCCTGATTATCACCTGCCCCTGCGCTCTTGGCCTTGCGGTCCCGGCTGTGACAACAGCGGCCTCTGGCCGGTTGTTTCGCCGGGGGATGTTGATCAAACACGAAACCGCGCTGGAACGGTTGGCACAGGTGGATACGGTGGTTTTCGATAAAACCGGGACACTGACCGAAGGCATGCCCGAATTGACCAATCTCGACGGGGTAGGTCGGTCTGACCTGTCTGCCGCCTTGGCGCTGGCCCAAGGGTCTGCACATCCCTTGGCACGGTCGCTGACACAGGCCGTGCGTGGGGTAGGTATATCTCCGTTGGAATTGAAAGCAGTGACCGAGGTCCCCGGTTGCGGGGTGCAGGGCGAATTTGAAGGGCAAGAACTGCGCCTTGGCCGGGCGGAATGGGTTGGCGCGAACGGCGCAAACCAAACATCTGTTTTCTTGCAAAGAGGAAAGGAAAAGCCAGTTCCATTCCTGTTTTCTGACAACCTTAGGCCCGGTGCAAAAGAAGCTGTCGCCGCGCTCAGAGATGCCGGAATGGATGTTCACCTGATCTCAGGCGATACCGCCGTGCCGGTGGCCAATATTGCCGAGCAACTGGGAATTACATCATGGCAGGCAGAGGCATCGCCAACGGACAAAGCGATACACATTCAAGAGATGACAGACGCAGGCGCTCGGGTCTTGATGGTAGGTGACGGGTTGAACGATACGGCAGCATTGGCCGCGGCGCATGCCTCCATCTCACCCGCTTCCGCCTTGGATGCCGCGCGCGTGGCAAGTGACATCGTGTTGTTGGGGGGTGATCTGTCGCCGATCGCGGCGGCCTGCGTCACGGCGCGTGCCGCTACAAAACGGATCCGCGAGAACTTTCGCATTGCAACGCTTTATAACATCATCGCCGTTCCTCTGGCCGTTGCGGGTCTGGCAACGCCGCTGATTGCGGCGCTGGCCATGTCGACCAGTTCAATCACTGTGTCATTGAACGCTTTGCGGTTAAGGTAGAGGCATGAACATCCTCGTTTACCTGATCCCGATCTCTTTGCTGCTGGGCGGTTTTGGCCTTGGCTTTTTCATATTCACCCTGCGCAGCAATCAGTATGACGACCCAGAGGGGGATGCCCGCCGAATCCTTTCAGATGACTTTGATAGCAAGCCGAAATAGGCAGGCCTGATCAGGCGCCGCCCGGTTCGATCATGAAACACGTGACCTGCTTGGCTTGTAACCGGCGACAGGCCAGATCGGCGGTCTCACGTGTCATGCCCAGAAAATTTGCATCAAACCCGCTGCTGCGCCTGCGCACCTTTCGCAGCGACCCATCCAGCGTCGCCATCTCGTTCAGTGCCACCTGCAACAGTATTTTGCGGGCTTTGTACTCGCTTGGATAACTTCCGACATTTATGCCCCAGTTGCGTCCGCCAGACGTTGATACGCGGGTGACAACCTTTTGCACCGGGTCGCCGGCGGGTATTGGCTGAACACTGGCAAGTACCAGATCTTCTGGTTCTGTTTTCGTAGTTGCAGAGGCAATCGTGGCCTGTTCTGCAACGGTTGCATCCGACAACGCGGCCTCTGCCTCTTGCGCGGCGCGCAGGGCCTTTTCAATCTCATCCTTATCCGCCAGCAATACCGGTTCCTGTGACAGCACGCCGGTGGGGCGCAATTGCGGTCGCAGACTTTTCTTTACCGCAGCGGCAGAAGCGAGGCGCACAACCTTGCCCACTCCGCCGGGCACATCATGCCCGTTTGCTTTGCCCATATAAGGGGGGCGGGCAGGATACAGAACAGCAACCTTGCTTGGTGCGCGCCGGAATCCAAGGTCCAATAGCTCTGCCACCTTGGCGTTACGCGATGCGGTTGAACGACCGCCAAAGACCGTTGCAATCACCCGCTCACTGCCACGTTCCGCACTGGCAACAAGGTTAAAACCCGCCGCGCGGGTGTAGCCTGTTTTGATCCCATCGGCGCCGCGATAAGCCTTGAGCAATTTGCGGTTGGTATGCTGCACGGTCCCAACACCGGCGTCGGCAGTGAGCCGTGAAAACAGGTTATAATATTCTGGATAGTCAAAAAATAAATGCCGACCCAATAGGGTCATGTCCCGGGCCGTTGATAAATGCCCGCTTTCGGTTAGGCCATGGGCGTTCTTGAACGTCGTCCGGGTCATACCCATCGCTTTGGCTGTCCGGTTCATCCGGCGGGCGAACTTTGCCTCAGACCCTTCAATCGCTTCTGCCAGCGCTGTGGCTGCATCATTGGCGGATTTGATGGCCGCCGCCCTGATCAGATGTCGCAAGCGTATTTTCTGCCCGGACCGCAGACCCAGCTTACTGGGGGGTTCGCTGGCGGCGTGTTTGGAAATGGTCACCCTTGTGTCAAGGCTGATCTCACCATTTTCGACCGCTTCAAACACCACATACAATGTCATCATCTTGGTCAGCGATGCGGGGTGCAGCCGTGTATCTGCATTTCGTGAATGCAGCACCTTTCCGGTGCGCGCATCCATGACCATAGCCGCATAAGGCGCGGCTGCAGCGCTCAGCGGCACAATTACCAACATCCAAATCGCCGCCAAAACCAGCAGACCCCAGCGGATCGGCTGTCTGCTCCAAGTTTTCATGGAACCACTCTTTATACTGCCTCGCGCCGCCGGTTATCCGGCTGGCTTTATTGTTCGTGGTTCGAACCTAGCACAGGGTTATTTTTGAATAAAGTATTCATTTTCAAGGTCTTTACGGTTTGTGAAGGCTTGTTATTTCAACATCTTGTGGTTGCGTGTGCATCACACCCCAACACAGGCGATTGTGGCAGCAATGTGTCAGAACCGAAGGACACAGACATCATCATTTCCACATCGCCAATTCGAATGCCAAGCCAGATGGTTACACCGCGTTCGCACCAACATTTCGCGCGATCTCTCGCAGATGCTTCTCCCATGTTCCACAGCACCCACCCCACATGTCGATATGCGGATATTTGCGCGCCAGCTCTCCCAACTGAACACCCAGTTCCACCGGATCACCTTCTTCAAGATGGTTGAGTTTGCAAAGCGCGATCTTGTCCATCATCGCTGCATTGGGCCGAATGTTCCGCACCCTCTTGAACCATTCCCCGGGTTCCAGCGCTGGCGCGAATTCAAGTGGATGGGAACAATTCAGGCCGTAACACATCGGTTTCATATCCCCGGCCTCGGCATCGGTGGCTTCAACCGCTTGTCGCAATGTTGGGCCAGAGCGAAGAATGTGCTCACTCGTCAGCGTAAAGGATACTACGACTGGAATTCCAACCTTGGCCGCAGCACGCGACAGGCCAACCGCCTCTGGCAAATTGTTGATCGTCGCGGCCCAGGCGACATCAACGTTCAGCGCCTTGAGCGTTTGAAGCTGAACACTGTGATAGTCTTCGGCCTCATCGGCTGTGATGGTCTTGTTCAGCGAATAGGCATCACCGCGAGGGCCGACAATGCCGCTAATTCTGATCTCACTGATCTGATCCTGATAGGGTTGAGCGACTTCGCGCAGGAATTCGATGCACTGACACTGAACATCAGCCAACCCCTGAGCCGAGTATCCAAGAAGTTTGCCCCAGTCCGGGCTGGCACGATAGTCGAGCGCACCCATCATCGCGGCAAACCCACTTTCAGCAACAACATCGAGATAACGCCGGTACATATCACGCAGCTTTTCGGTCGCATCCGGGTTCTTCAGCAACTCGAACACCGCGAAATGTGGAAAGTCATAGCCATGCCGGAACATGATTTCCGTCTCTGTCCCACCCTCCGCCAAGTAACGCTTGGCTCCGGTACCGTCGGTGAAATCAAGTGACATGTTGAACCTCCCGGATTGATTTGGGGTGTTGGCACAAAAGCAATCACCCGTCCTTTAGGGTCGCCGGTCTTAACGCGTCTGGCTAGTGGACCAACGGTACACTGGCCCGCAGGGCGCAATTTTGGTAGAGTTTCAACAGCTTGCAAATGCAGCCAGCGCCGGAGGCGCCGCCATGTCCTTTCTGAAACCACGCAGCATCGAAACCAACCGTGACAAGCTGATGACAGCCGCCGAGCTTGCTATTCTGGAAAAAGGCTTTGCCGCGACCTCGATAGAGGAACTGATTGCCGAGGTAGGGATCACCAAAAGCGGCTTCTTCTACCATTTCCGTGATAAAAGCGAATTGATAAAGGCGATACTGGAACGGCACCTTGCCGCCGAAGAAGTGTGGTTCGAAGGCCTGTTTGCCCGGGCGCGTGAGTTGAACGACGACCCTCTGCACGAGTTTCTGATATTCCTGCGCCTGCTGCGCGAGGATATGGAACGTCTGCCCGACGTGCATCCGGGTTGCCTGATCGCAACCTGTTGTTTTCAGGAACGCTTGTTCGAGCGTGAGGTGCATGAATTGGCAAAGAACAGCTTGCTGAAATGGCGCTCTAAAATTCATGAAAGACTGCTGCGGGCTGCAAATGCGTATCCGCCAGTGATCGACGTTGACTTGGAGGAATTGGCAGATATGCTGACCGCGCTGACCGATGGCGCGATTATCCTGTCCAAAACCGTCCGGGAAAAAGAAGTCCTGCCAAAGCAAGCAGAGCTTTACCGGCAGTTTGTTAAAACCGTGTTTCTTGGTACCCCGCGACCAAAACTGAATTGAACCAAAAAACCAAAAAAAGGGCGGCCAGAGCCGCCCCAATTTTAGATATGTAACGGTAGCTTTAGTTCAGCGCTGCGTCAGTAATCGCGTGCGTCCATGCCGCATCACCAGGATGTTCCGAAATCACGGGATCAGAACCACCCGAAAGCAGTGACTGAACTGTACGCTCAAAATCAGCCGGATCCAGCGCACCGTTTGACCCTGCGGTCAGCTTGGCAATTTCACCCATCATCCGCTTTTGATGTGTTTCAGTTTGCGCACCGGTTGCGTCATTGTCGAGAACAATCAAAGCGGCCTCATCAGGGTTTTCCTCGGCCCATTTCCAGCCTTTCATCGAGGCGCGGACGAAACGGGTCATTTTGTCAACGAAAGCTGCGTCGCTGAGGTTTTCTTCCAGCACATACATGCCATCCTCGAGTGTCGCGACACCCTGATCTTCATACTTGAACACCACCAAGTCATCGGGCGACAGGCCCGCATCAATGATCTGCCAGTATTCATTATAGGTCATGGTCGACACACAGGCCGCCTGACCTTGAAGGATCGGATCAACGTTAAAGCCTTGCTTGAGGACCGTTACACCGCCTTCGCTGCCATCTGTGGCAATGCCCAGCTTGCTCATCCAGCTCAGGAACGGATATTCATTGCCAAAGAACCAGACGCCCAATGTCTTTCCAGCAAAATCCGCAGGCGTTTCAACGCCCGCATCCTTGCGGCAGGTCAGCATCATGCCAGAGCTTTTGAATGGCTGGGCGATGTTCACCAGCGCCAGGCCCTTTTCACGGCTCGCCAGCGCCGAAGGCATCCAGTCGAGCACAACGTCAGCACCGCCACCAGCAATGACCTGCGCCGGCGCGATATCTGGTCCACCCGGCTTGATCGTGACGTTCAGGCCTTCTTCCTCGTAAAACCCCTGATCCGCAGCCACGTAGTAACCCGCAAACTGCGCTTGCGTGACCCATTTGAGCTGCAGCGTCACATCATCGGCGGCCTGAGCAATCCCCGCCCAGAGCCCCGCCACGGCAAGGCCGATGGTTTTGGTTAATGTTTTCATTTTTTTCTCCCTTGTTGAGTTATTTTATTTACGCCCGGCCCCGTTGTGATGGGTGCCAGAATGTCACTGCTTTCTCGATAAGCGCAACCCCGCCGTAAAATCCAGACCCGGCAAGCGCTGCGACGACGATCTCGGCCCAGACCAGATCCATTGAAAGCTGGCCGACAGAGGTCGAGATACGAAATCCCATCCCACGGATGGGTGAGCCAAAGAATTCCGCCACAATCGCGCCGATCAGCGCAAGCGTGGTGGCAATCTTCAGCCCGTTGAAAATGAATGGCATCGCCGCGGGCAAGCGCAGTTTAAGCAGGGTTTTCCAATACCCCGCTGCATAGGTCCGCATCAGATCCCGCTGCATCGCATCGGTTTCCTGCAATCCCTGCACGGTGTTCACCAGCATCGGGAAAAACACCATGACCACGACCACAGCCGCCTTGGACTGCCAGTCAAAACCGAACCACATCACCAGAATGGGCGCCATGCCGATGATCGGCAGGGCAGCCACGAAATTGCCGACCGGCAGCAGGCCTCGTTTTAGGAATGGGAAACGGTCAACCGCGATAGCGATCAAAAACGCCGCACCACAGCCCATGACATAGCCCGACAACGCACCTTTGAGGGCGGTTTGCACGAAATCCTCCCACAGGATTGCGGTAGAGGCGGCAAAAGTCACGGCGATCTGCGTGGGAGCAGGTAAAAGAACTGGCGAAATATTCAACCCGTGCACAATACATTCCCAGACGGCAATCACAGTCAATCCAAATAGGATAGGTGAGGCCAACGCCGTCAGGCGTGTACGCGGTCGTCGGGCCATCTGCGAATTCACCCACCAGCCACCAACCCAGGCGATGATACCGCACAACAGCCAGATCATTGCGCCATCCCCATCCGTTTAAGCGTGATCCGCTGGATCATTCCGATCAGCCCCACCAGCAATGCTGCCAGCGTCGCCGCCATGATCAGCGCGCTCCAGATCTGGATGGTCTGACCATAATAACTGCCACCTAATAGCCGCGCACCCAGACCGGCCACCGCACCGGTTGGTAACTCGCCCACGATTGCGCCAACCAGCGAAGCCGCCATTGCAATCTTAAGAGAGGTGAACAGATACGGCATCGACGACGGCAGCCGCAGTTTCCAGAAACTTTGGGACGCGCTCGCATTCCATGTCTGCATCTGGTCCAGCTGCATCGCACCGGGACTGCGAAGGCCCTTTACCATACCCACCACGACGGGGAAGAAACTCAGATACATCGAAATCATAGCTTTGGGCAGCAGACCCGAAATGCCCACCGCATTCAGCACCACGATGATCATCGGCGCGATGGCCAGAATGGGGATGGTCTGCGACGCAATCACCCAGGGCATCACGCTCATGTCCATTGTGCGGTTGTAGACAATCCCAATCGCCAGCGCGATGCCCAGTACGGTGCCCAGAACAAAGCCCAATGCGGTTGAACTGAATGTCACCCAGCTGTGATAGATCAGCGAGCGTTTGGAAAATGCCCGACCCCGCGCCACCATCGCGCCGGTGGTCTTCCATATCTCGGCGCCCACCTGATGCGGCGCGGGCAGCTTGGGTTTTTCCTGCGACCACGTGTCAGCCACAAGCTCATTGAAACTCAACTCCACACCCGCCCGCTTGGCCTTGTCCTGCGCCCAAGACGCGTTTAGCGCGACGGCCCCGGCATACCAAAGCACAAAGATGGCTGCGACGACTGTCAGGATGGGTACAACGTTACGCATCGCACCCTCGTTCCTGAAAATGGGTTGGGGTGTTTGTCTGGGCGAATAGCCGAAAATGTGCACCGGAGGGTGTACAGGGGGTGTACGGGTTGTGTACGGATATCACCCCCCTGTTTTTGGCATTAATCCTCATAAGAATGCCCCGCACGCAAACCATCGCGGACACGATGGGCGATCTCCAGAAACTCAGGTGTATCGCGGATATCGAGGGGTCGCTCACGGGGCAGGGGGCTGTCAATCACATCTGTGATGCGGCCCGGACGGGGCGACATGACGACAATCTTGGTGCTCAGATAAACCGCTTCCGGAATAGAGTGGGTGACGAAACATATGGTTTTATTTGTTCTGTCCCAAAGGTTTAACAGCTGCTCATTCAGATGGTCGCGGACGATCTCATCCAGCGCACCAAAAGGTTCATCCATCAACAGGATATCCGCATCAAAGGCCAGCGCCCGGGCGATCGAGGCACGTTGCTGCATCCCGCCGGACAATTGCCAGGGGAACTTCTTTTCAAAACCGGCCAAATCAACCAGCTCCAGAACCCGCTTAACCCGTTGATCCTGATCGGCTTTATCATATCCCATAATCTCAAGAGGCAACCGGATATTCCCTCCGATTGTTCGCCATGGATACAGCCCCGCCGCCTGAAAAACATATCCATAAGCGCGCGCCTGCCGCGCAGCTTCGGCGCTCATCCCGTTCACGGTAATTGAACCGCCCGTCGGATGCTCCAGATCGGCCATGCACCGCAGAAAGGTGGTTTTACCACAGCCTGACGGGCCGATAAAACTGACGAAATCGCCCTTGTTTACACCCAGATTCACGTCCTTCAGTGCATGTACCGGGCCGTCATTCGTCTGGAATGTCAGGCTGAGGTCTTTCGCCGATATGACGGTTGCATCATTCATAAAGCATTCTGAACCTGCTGCCAGGCCTCCCTGATATCTTCGACCAGCATGTCTGCATGGGTGTCTTCTGTTGCGTGACCGGTCACCGAAATCCTAAGGATGTCCCGTCCTTTCCACGCGCCGTGAGAAGGGTAGCACCGCCCCTTTTTCTGAACACGTTCCAGAACATCATTGGTGTTTTGATCCGACGGGCCATCCTCTCCGAACACTACCGCCACCTGGTTGCAATGAACCTCATTCAGCACCGTGATCCCAGGTACATCTGACAGCTCCTTTGCTATCCTGCTGGCCAGCCCGCAATGCCTGGCGATCATCTCACGCAGGCCCTTTTGCCCGAGCGTGCGCAAGATCGCATAGCTCGGCACTCCACGCCCACGCCGTGACAGCTCCATCACCGTGTCGTTGGGATCCCATGCCGCACCGGTTTCCGGCAGATAGGCCCCCTTTGCAGACATTGATCTGACCAGATCGGGGCGGTTGCGGGTGATCACCATGCCTGCGTCGTAAGGCGCGTTCAGCCATTTATGCAGATCAACCGCCCAGCTGTCGGCCTGTTCAACCCCGGCCAGACGATCCGCCAGTTCCGGCACCGCATTGACCCAAAGGCCAAAGGCGCCGTCCACATGCACCCACGCCTGTTTCTGCCGTGCAATTTCGATCAGCGGTTCAAACGGATCAAATGCACCGGAATTGATGTGTCCGGCCTGCAGGATTACCAGAATCGGGCCGCTTAACTCCTCCATAACTTCGCGATAGGCCGTCACGTCGATGCGTCCCTGATCATCCACGGGGACGGTGTGCACCCGCTTTGAACCCAACCCGGCATATTGTAACGCGGCCAGAGGTGCAGAATGCGCCTCAGCACCAATAACGACATGCACCTCCGGCGCGCCGAACAGGCCATCGGCCTCAACATCCCAGTTGGCCCGCCGCAAAAGGCTGTTGCGTGCGGTGATCGTGCCGACTGTGTTGGCCAGCGTGGCCCCGGTGGTTATTCCCGCACCGCATTCATCAGGCAGGTTCAACAGCTTGATCACCCAGTCACAAACCGCTCGCTCCATTGCGGCAGTTGTGGGCGTGGGCTCGGAATACCCTGTCACCTGCGCCCAGCCAGAGGTGAGAATATCAGCGGCGATGCCGGATGGGTGAGACGCGCCGATGACATAGCCAAAGAACCCGGGCGAGGACAATTGCATCAAACCTTCGTCACCCTCGCGCACCATGTGATCGATAATTTCGGTTGGCGAAGAACCTTCCTCAGGTAGATCGAACCAGAACCTGCGCATTCCTTCCGCTGCATCGAACTTTGGGGGGATGCTGCGGTGGGGCAGGTCATTTCGATAGGTGATGACATGCTCTGTCGCATGGCGCAGGGCGTTTTGTTCGTCTGTTGATAGGGCGTGCGTCTGGGGTGTCATTGCGCGCACCTACAGTGCCTGCTGCAGATCCCCGGCAAGCGGCCTCCGTGTATGACAAAGCAAGTATCCATCACAGGTTTGGGCAACTTAAATCCCTGCCGGAATATTCAACGGATCGCGTTCGATCATCTTCGGTGCTGTCAATGCCTTCCATTTCGATAGGGCTTCATGTGCTGACGGGAATGCAGGTCGTGGCACAAACCGGCCCCGGCCCGGTTGTGGCTGGGAATTTTGGCCCCACGCCCAAATGACCTCTCCCCGGCTGATGGTATAGCGCGAATTGGCGGTGACCTCGAAGCCTTCGAACACGTTGTAATCAAGGATCGAGTGATGGTTGGCCGGGCTGATCGTCTTTGTGATCTTCGGGTCCCAGACCACGATGTCAGCGTCGGCCCCCTCAACAATTGCACCTTTTTTCGGATATATATTCAATATCTTAGCGACATTAGTCGAGGTGACAGCAACGAATTCATTTGCCGTCAGGCGGCCGGTTTCAACCCCTTCGGTCCACAGCACCGGCATCCGTTCCTCTAGCCCGTTTGACCCGTTGGGAATAATCCGGAAGTCATCACGGCCTGCGCGTTTCTGATCGGTGTTAAACGCGGCATGGTCAGTTGCCACAACTTGTAGCGATCCGGCTTGCAGACCCGCCCACAGGCTGTCCTGATGCTGCTTGTTGCGGAAGGGGGGGGACATGACGCGACGTGCAGCATGATCCCAGTCCTTGTTGAAATACTCGCTTTCATCCAACGTCAGGAACTGCGCCAAAGGTTCACCATAGACGCGCATGCCCTTCTGACGTGCTCGGCGGATCGCCTCGTGCGCCTGTTCACAGCTGACATGCACAATGTAAAGCGGCACACCGGCCGTATCAGCGATGGTGATGGCGCGATTGGCGGCTTCACCTTCCAGTTCGGGCGGGCGGGAATAGGCATGCCCCTCGGGGCCGGTGATGCCCTGATTGAAGTACTTCTCTTGCAACTCTGCCACCAGATCGCCGTTTTCGGCATGCACCATCGGCAGCGCGCCCAGTTCGGCACAGCGCTTGAAAGAGGCGAACATCTCGTCATCCTCAATCATCAAAGCGCCTTTGTAGGCCATAAAGTGCTTGAAGGAATTAACACCCATATCAACGGCGTCTTTCATCTCGTCAAAGATGTTCTCGTTCCACCCCGTAATCGCCATGTGATAGCCGATATCCGAGCAGATTTGCGGCGCGGATTTGCGGTGCCATTCGTTGATCGCGTTCTTGATGCTGCCATCTGCGCCGGGCAGGCAGAAATCCACCAGCATCGTCGTCCCGCCACAGGCCGCAGCCCAGGTGCCGGTCTCAAACGTCTCAGCGGCGGTGGTGCCCATGAAGGGCATTTCCAGATGGGTATGCGGGTCGATGCCTCCGGGGATGACATAGGCACCTTCGGCGTCGATATACTCGTCACCCTTGAGGTCTTCACCGATCTGCTTGATCTTCTCATCTTCGATCAGAACATCGGCTTTCCAGCTGCGATCCGCCGTGCAGACGGTGCCGTTCTTGATGACTTTGGTGGTCATATCAATTCTCCCTTCAGATCTGTCTCGAAGAAAGCGCGGATTTCATCCATGTCCGAAGCCACCTTGGCGGCAACACTTTCCCCGAAGTTCTGCAATGTGTTTCTTTCCCAATCCACAATCCAGCTTGTATCTTGCTTCGTATCTGGCCCAGGAGGGATCAATACGAAGCGTTCCAACGTAGATTGCCGAATAAGGTGGCGGAATTCGTCGCTGTTGACCCAGCCATAGTCTTTTTTACTCAAGGCTTCGTCCGACTCGGAAATGTCGCACAACCAATTTCGGACACCGTTCCTATTCACAAAGTCGACCGCAGCCCTGACAGCTTTCTGCACGCCATCGGCTTCGTCATATTCTGAGTGCCATATTACGTGGATGGCATCGATGTCTTCACGCCATAAAACATCGACTAGGTCATCCTGCGAATGGACGAGGTGATCACTCACTCCACAATCTCCGCTGTTTCGACGACCGCATGCATCAGAACATCCGTGCCCGCAGTGGCCCATTCGCGTGAAATCTCCTCTGCCTCGTTATGTGACAGCCCGTCCACGCATGGGCACATCACCATCGCTGTCGGTGCCACCCGGTTGATCCAGCAGGCGTCGTGCCCTGCACCCGAGATCAGGTTGCGGTGGGAATATCCCAGGCGTTCAGCGGCGTTGCGCACGGCTGTTACGCATGCTTCGTCAAAGGTCACGGGGTCAAAGCCACCCGCGACCTCGAATTCGACTGCCATGCCCATGCTGTCACAGATGGATTTCGCCTCGGCCTTCATCCGGGCAACCATATCGTTGATCACATCCAGATTGGGCGAACGGAAATCGACGGTGAACACCGCCTTACCGGGGATCACGTTGCGCGAGTTTGGATAGATATCAATATGCCCCGCAGCCCCAACGGCATCCGGCGCGTGAGACAGGGCAATCTCTTCGACCTTCTCCAGCACCCGCGCCATGGCCAGCCCTGCATTCTTTCGCAAGGGCATAGGGGTTGAACCGGTATGGCTGTCCTTGCCGTGGATCGTCACCTGCGTCCAGCTGAGGCCCTGACCATGGGTAACCACACCAATATCTTTGCCCTCGGCCTCCAGAATTGGCCCCTGTTCGATATGCAGCTCAAAAAAGGCATGCATCTTGCGCGCACCCACTTCCTCATCACCGCGCCAACCGATCCTGTCCAGTTCTGCGCCAAACTTAGCACCCTCGGCATCTTCACGATCTTCGGCCCAGTCCTGCGCATGCACCCCGACAAACACGCCAGAGGCCAACATGGCCGGGGCAAATCTGGTGCCTTCCTCGTTGGTCCAGTTTGTCACCACGATGGCGTGCTTGGTTTTGATATTCAGATCATTGAGCGTACGGACCAGCTCCAGCCCGGCCAGTACACCCAGAACGCCGTCATACTTGCCACCGGTTGGCTGTGTATCAAGATGCGAACCGACATAGACGGGCAGGGCGTCAGGGTCCGTACCTTCACGCCGCGCGAACATGTTGCCTAACTGGTCAAGCCCCATGGAACAGCCTGCCGCCTCGCACCATGACTGAAACAATGCGCGCCCTTCGCCATCTTCATCGGTCAGGGTCTGGCGGTTGTTGCCGCCTGCGATGCCGGGGCCAATCTTGGCCATCTCCATCAGGCTATCCCACAAACGGTCGCCATTGATTTTGAGGTTCTCACCAGGTGCGGCCATAATCCATCTCCCACGTCGTTTGTTTTACCGGGGCTCTTATCGGCCCTCTTGACAAACGGTCCCATCCTGACCGTATGGTCAAGATTAGAGCACCACATGTTGACCAACTGGTCAAGAAAATTCTGACCCCGAGGATAGATGCCCCAAACTGCCCGCCCCCTTAGCAAAAAAGAAATCCGGCAAGAGAATGAGCGGGTTATTCTGGATGCTGCGGAAAAAGTCTTTGCAGAAGCAGGGTTTGGTGGGGCAACGATGCAGTTGATCGCAGATGTAGCCGGGTTGCCAAAGGCAAATTTGCATTACTATTTCCCCACCAAGGAATCGCTTTACCGGCAGGTCGTACAGAGCATTTTCCAGAATTGGCTAAAGGCCGCAGACATCTTTGATGATGCACCGGGCCCGTCAGAGGGAATCGGTGCCTACATAGACGCCAAGATGGAAATCAGCCGCAGACATCCGGCCGGGTCAAAGGTATGGGCGTCTGAGGTGATGCACCGTGCGCCGGTCATTCAGGACTATCTTGAAACCACCCTGGTTGAATGGACCGAAGGGCGTATGAACGTTATTCAGCGCTGGATCAATGAGGGTAAGATGGACCCGATCGATCCGCGCCATTTGCTTTACATGCTGTGGGCCACGACACAGCATTATGCAGATTTCGGGCATCAGATCGAAACGCTCAACAACGGGACACCGCTTTCACAGGAGCAGTGGGAAGCTGCCAAAAGTTCGGTCAAATCCATAATTCTGAAAGGGATCGGTGCTGTCGATCCCGGATAAGGCGTGATTGTCTTTCCCCTTTGGGAAAAATACCGCATTCTGTTGGAAACAGGCCGATCTGACGGAGCCCGGAATGAATCACACGTCGCCCCAGCGAAAGTCGAGCCGCATACAACAGCGCAATCGCAAGCGTATCCTGGATGCGGCTCTGGATGTGTTTTCACAACACGGCTATCGCGGTGCGACGCTGGACCAGATTGCGACACAGGCGGGATTGTCCAAACCAAACATCCTCTATTATTTCAGCGGCAAAGAAGAAATTCACGTCACGCTGCTGAACGGGTTGATGGAGACATGGCTCGCACCGATGCAGGAGATCGATCCAGAGGGCGAACCGCTCGAAGAGATTCTGAAATATGTGCGCCGGAAACTGGAGATGAGCCAACTGTTTCCACGGGAAAGCAGGCTATTTGCGAACGAGATAATTCAGGGAGCGCCCCGCATGGGTCCTCACCTGGAAAGTGGATTGAAACCACTGGTCGACCGAACGGCTGAAATTATCCAAGGCTGGATTGATGCAGGAAAACTCGCACGGGTCGATCCACGTCACCTCATCTTTTCGATCTGGTCCACCACGCAGCACTATGCTGATTTTGATGCCCAAGTTCAGGTTCTGATGGGGGATGTTTCTGCTCACCAAGGAGCGTTGGAGTATCTGGAGACGTTGTACCGAAGATTGTTGAAGCCATGATCTTTGCTCAACGCCCGTTCAACAATCCTGATCTTGTTTAACCGACCGATCCCGATCCGGAAGCTGCGACCACAACGCAGCTACCAAAACAATCGAGCCGCCTACAATCGTTGTTTTCAAGGGTATTTCTGACAGAATGAGAAATGCCCAAATCGGCGCGAGCGGCGTTTCAAGCGCACCCAACAGGGCGGCCTCTGCGGCCGGTATCCTGCGAAAACCTTCCATCATCAGGACAGAGGCGAGTGCAAAAATCAGGCCAAAGGCGATCAAGATCTGAATATCTCCTGCGGCACTGGTCGTCGGGTCGGTCAATAGCCACGCAAACGGCAACAGCATGAGTGATGACAAAGCGGCGGGCAGGGCGGCGGGCGTTTCCGGCCACCTCCGATACACCAGCATCATCAGTGACATGAATACCACCATGACAAGCGCCAATAGGTCACCGCGCAACGATCCATGGCCCGAGGATCCACCGACAATAATACACACCCCGACAAAGGCCAGAACGCTGCCAATCGCCACACGGCGCCGCAGTGCCTCGCGCAGCAATATCCAGCCAAGCGCACCTGATACCAGTGGTGCCGAGGCCCAGATAAGCGTAACATTTGAAACACTGGTCAGCTTAAAGGCATTCAAAAAGGCAGCAGTTGCTATCGCACCTAAGGCGGCAGCTAGGATCGCCGGTCCCTTTATCTGCCCAAGCTCCTTGCGAAGGTTTCGGCGCAGCGCGACGTAGATCACTGTGAAACCCGCAGCGCTAAGCCCGCGCCAGAATATGACACCCCAGCCATCTGTTTCGACCGCCTTGGTGAAAATGCCTGCCGTGCTGAACACAACAGCCGAAAGGATGACCAAAAAGGCTCCGATGGCATGCTCTGTTTTCATGTGATGCTCCTGCAATTAGTTGGGAGCATTCTAGATGTTGACTGCTGACAGGGCTGTGTCAGCAGTCAATTGTAATCACTCTGCGGCGCAGCTGCCCGGATTGTTGGGGTGCGTTGTCCAGTTGGCGTATTCTTCTTCGACAACCTTGCCAGTGCGCTCATCAACCGTACCCGGCGCAAGTTCTTCCATCGTGATACAACCCTCTACCGGGCAGACGTTGATGCACAAATTGCAGGCGACACATTCGCTGTCATCCACATCGAACACACGATCATCGGACATTGTGATCGCCTGATGTGACGTATCTTCACAGGCCGCATAACACCGTCCACAGCTTATACAAAGATCCTGATCAATCCGCGCTTTGGTGATGTAGTTCAGGTTGAGATGCTGCCAGTCGCTCAGGTTTGGCACAGCCCGGCCAACCAGTTGATCGACAGAGGTAAATCCTTTTTCGTCCATGTATTGGCTAAGACCGGAAATCATTTCTTGTACAATCTTAAAACCATAGGTCATCGCCGCAGTGCAGACCTGAACATTTCCGGCACCAAGGGCCAGGAATTCTGCCGCATCGCGCCAGGTGGTCACCCCTCCGATGCCCGAAATCGGCAGACCTGCAAGGGTCGGTGTGCGGGCAATTTCTGCCACCATGTTCAGGGCAATCGGCTTCACAGCCGGCCCGCAATAGCCGCCATGAGCACCTTTGCCGTCAATAGTGGGTTCCGGGGCAAAATTGTCCAGGTTAACGGACGTGATCGAGTTGATGGTGTTGATCAGGCTGACTGCATCCGCTCCCCCGTCTTTTGCCGCCTGGGCAGGCTTGCGAATATCCGAGATGTTGGGTGTCAGTTTAACGATCACAGGCAGATCGGTGTGTTTCTTGCACCACTCGGCGACCTGCTGCACGTATTCCGGCACCTGGCCAACGGCTGAACCCATGCCGCGCTCGCTCATCCCATGCGGACAACCAAAGTTAAGCTCAACACCGTCGCAATTGGTCTCGGCCACGCGTTCGAGAATAGCTTTCCAGCTGTCTTCATTCACGGGCACCATCAGGCTCGCGATGATGGCGTGGTCGGGATAGTCCTTTTTCACGCGGGTCATCTCGTCCAGATTGACCTGTAGCGGGCGGTCTGTGATCAACTCGATATTGTTCAGCCCCAGCAGACGCCTGTCCGCGCCCCAGATCGCGCCATAGCGTGGGCCGTTGACGTTGACCACAGGCGGGCCTTCTTCACCAAGTGTTTTCCATACCACACCGCCCCATCCGGCCTCAAATGCGCGGCGGACGTTGTATTCCTTATCAGTCGGCGGCGCCGAGGCCAGCCAGAACGGATTGGGAGATTTGATGCCAATAAACTCGGACTGCAGGTTCGCCATGAGTTCGTCCTTTCAGTGCTTATTCAGACCAGCTGTAGCCGTGCTGGCCATAGGTCACAAATGTGATGACTTCCCCGTCCACCGTTTGGGTCTTGGACGCCAGATTGCGCCAGCCACCTGTTTCGCCTTCAGCCAGAGAGAGGCCGTGAGAAGCATATTCATACAAGTTTGTCACCGGGGTTCCTGATTGCACCACCAAGTGCAGGCAAACCGCGTTGCCGTTGGAACAGGTAAGTGTCGTTTCGACTGCTGCGCAGATTTCTGCGTTGCCATCATTGTTCAGATCAAATGATGTAAACCTGAGATCCCCCGGTGCGGCGAGCAGCTCTTCCCGGGAAGCATAGGCCGCTTTGGATATCGCTTTCCAAACGTCATCGGTCAGATCATCCGCATCCAGAGGCGTGCCGTAGTCACAGCCAAACGCTATTGCCGGTATCAGAGCAAGCGCCGATATAGTCGCTGAAAAGCCAAGTTTACCTTGCATGAATTAATTCCTACTTTTGCAGCGCCCTATGGATATCTTCGGCTGCATCGCGTCCTTCAGCAACAGCCGTGACCGTCAAATCATCTCCGCCAGAGGCACAGTCGCCCCCGGCCCAAACGCCCGAAACGTTGGTTTGCCCGACATCGTTCACAGCTATCTTGCGTCCGTCAAGCGCGGGAAGGTCATCGCCCTCAAGCGACTGACCAATCGCACGGAATACCTGATCCGCTGCTAATCGAAAGCTCTGGCCGGTTGGGGTCAGGCTATCATCCGTATATTCAAACTCGATCTCCCGAACAGAACCATTCCCGTGCACAGCAATAGGACTGGCATTTGTAATGATACGAACGCCTTTCGAGGCCGCCAGATCCTGTTCAAACACGCTGGCATTCATCCGGTCGCGACCCCTGCGATAAACCAATGTTACATTCAATGCGCCCAGCAATCTCGCCTGAACCGCGGCGTCAATCGCTGTCATGCCCCCACCGATCACGACAACATCACGACCAACCGGCAGTTCGGATAAATCTTCGGCCTGTCTCAGCTCGGCGATGAAGTCGACCGCGTCAACAACGCCCTCACGATTATCGCCATCGATTCCTAGGGCGTTCACGCCCCCTAGTCCGATGCCAAGGAACACGGCGTCAAAACCTTGCTGCAAATCGCCAAGTGTGATGTCCCGACCCAGCTGTTTTCCAGTCTCAGTTGTGATCCCACCAATCTGCATCAGCCAGTCAACTTCGCGTTCAGCAAACCCTTCAACCGCTTTGTACGCGGCAATGCCAAATTCATTCAGCCCACCAGGTTTGCCCCGCCCATCATAAATTGTGACGTCGTGGCCGTGCATCGCCAATCGATGCGCACAGGCCAGGCCCGCCGGACCGGCGCCAACCACAGCAACGCGTTTACCCGTGGGCTCAGCTCGGGTGAAAGGGTGTTTTCCGGCGCTCATCAGCCGGTCAGTGGCATAACGCTGCAGCTGACCGATGATCACAGGTTTGCCTTCGGCAGTCTCTCGTACGCATACCTGTTCACACAGGGTTTCCGTAGGGCACACGCGCGCGCACATTCCACCAAGAATATTTTGGTTCAGAATGGTTTCCGCCGCAGCTTCGGGAGTGCCGGTCGCGATCTGGCGAATGAAAAGGGGGATGTCGATATCCGTGGGGCAGGCAACGGTACAGGGCGCATCATGGCAAAAATAACAACGATCTGCCGCAACCAATGCCTCGTGATCATCAAGGGGTGGATGCAGGTCGGCAAAATTAGCTGCGTATTCTTCTGCATCGAGTCGCCCGGCGGCGATACCCGGGGTCAGCGCATTATCGGTCACGATGTCCTCCACTTGCTGGCTTAATCTTGGTTCCAGTATGCCTGATTTAAAAATTTTATCAAATGGTAAAATTTTTAAATCAGAGCTGCGTTGAAACCAATTTCTCGGGTTGCACTGAAGCAGTCAATGAAGCGAATTATTATGTGTATGATTTTACACACTAAATCGACCTTGCAGCAATCCACAGAACATGGCTCTAAAGTAAAGGCAAAGAAAACAATCGCACGAAATTCAGGCTAAATCTGTCAGCGAGATCGTTCGTGATCGAGCCGTTGCTGCGCGATAGCTTCATGAGATTCGGCCTTCTGGTGGTCTGTCAGGGCTTGTTCCACAAAATCCAGATGTGTCCTTACCGCGTCACGCGCCGCCTCGGGATCGCGCGCCTGTAGCGCAACATTGATGCATCGGTGTTGATCCAGCAAAGCACTGCGGGTCATGCGCTGTTTGAACATGATCTGGCGGTTGTAAAACACACCTTCGCGCAGAAGCTGGAACATTGACCGCATCATATGCAACATGATCACGTTGTGGCTGGCCTCAATTATCGCCAAATGAAACTCTGCATCCAAACTTGCCTCATCTTTTGATTTGGTCTTTGTGTGGGCCACTTCCATCTTGTCAAAAATTGTTTGGATCACTTGTAAATCAGTGTCCGAAGCAAGCCGTGCCGCTCGCTCAGCGGCCAAAGCTTCCAGATCGCGGCGAAAAGCGATGTAGTCAAACACCGCTTCATTGTGATCAGAAAACAACCGGATCAACGCGTCAGAAAATGCATTCCCAAGCACATCTGCAACGAATATCCCCGACCCCGCTCGCGCAACCAAAAGCCCTTTTTCTTGCAGCTCCGCCACGGCCTCTCTCAAGGAAGGGCGTGAGACGCCTAATCGCTCTGCCAGCTCTCTCTCAGCCGGCAATCGGTCACCGGGTCGTAAAACCCCACGCAGGATCAGCTTTTCAATTTGCCGGGTAACAGCATCAGAAAGCTTTTCAGGTGTAACTTTTTCAAAGGGCATCAGGGATCCAGTTTGATTGGTAAAGTTATATGACCAGCTACGTGTTCCCGCAAGCGTACTCCGAGCTGCACTACACCTCGGGTTTTCGCCCATTGGAAACCAAGATGATAATCGTTAGCGTCACGCTGGATAAGACTATTCGGATCATAAAGACATGCAGCGGCAATACAGCTGGCCAGACGGCCATTGGAACTGGCCCGTCAGGCTAACGCACAAACATGGCGTCAAAGCCGGAAAGTTCATTTTTACCGGTGGTCAGGTTGATCTGGACCCACAGGGAAATGTGCGCCATCCCAACGACATTGAACAACAGTGCGCCTCGTCGATGGAATACCTGCGGTGTGTCCTTGTCGATCTGGGTTGCGGTTTTGATGATCTGGTTCGGCTCGTTGTCTACTTTGTTGGCGATGCACAAACCGAGCAGCAGCTTCTTGAACAGATTGGCAATATCATTGGGGCAAACCCACGACCCGTGATCAACATGATTGGTTTGCCAGAGCTGTGTTACCCACAGATGATGATCGAAATCGAAGGTGTGGCAATGCGCGGGGAAGAGGAAACGCCGCTCGAAAGGACCTGCCTGCAGCTGCCCGATATGCCAAAACTGCCCTCTGCATTTTCACATGTTGTCCAGGGTGATGGCGTGATTTTCACCGGCGATTTATCCGCGGTTTTGCCATCTGGTGATGTTGAGGCCCCCGGTGATGTTCAAAAGCAGACTGAAATCATGATGGACCAGTTGGGAAAGACGCTTGCAGCTGTGGGTGCAGACTATGACGATGTGCTGAAACTGAATGCCTATTATGTGGGTGATGGCACTGCTGAAAACTGGGAAACCCCCGCACGAATTAGGGCAGGGTATTTTAAAGATCTCGGGCCAACCCCAACAGGCATGACCGTTCCCTATTTCCCAAACCGCGACGTCATGACCAAGATTTATGTAACCGCTATGCGTGGTCAGGCCGGCGCACAGCTGGAAAAGAAACATGTTTGGCCAAAAGGGCATTGGGGCTGGACAACGCCTTTGCCTTACAGCCATGGCACACTCTGCGGGTCGCTTATTCATGTCGGTGGTCAGGTTTCACTCACGGCTCAGGCAGTGGTCATCCATCCGGGCGATATGGTTGCCCAGACCCGTAAAGCGATGGAAAATGTCAGGCGTGTGTTGGCCGAATTTGGTGCTGACCTTCAGGACGTTGTAAAAGTCACAACTTTTTATCAGGGCTCTGCCAGCGCAGAGGCTCTTCATGAAAACCTGCTTGTGCGTTCGCGCTCTTACACAGAACCAGGCCCCGCAACGACAGGTATTCCCATGCCGTCATTGATCTACAAAGACATGATGATCGAAATCGAGGTTATCGCTGTTAAAGAGAGCAGTCCGTGATCTGAGGGACACGAATAATTTCTGCCGGACAGGAAAGGTCCAAGCCGGATTGCCCCTGCGGTTTGCCTACGTTAGGCAGTTGCGAACCAAGTGTATGAGATGTCCTATGTCCCGAATCTGCCATATCGAACTCGACGATGCCAACCTGCCTCCACCAACGCCGGAGATCGAGCAAGAGCGTAAAGTGGCTATGTTCGATCTGATCGAAGAAAACTCTTTTGCGCTGCCGCAGCGCGAGGATCGGGAGGCGTTTGAAGGACCTTACAGGGTTGCACTGTCAATTCGCGAGAAACGACTGGTGTTTGACATCCGCAACGAAGATGAACAACCGGCGGCGGAATTTCACCTTTCGCTAAGCCCGTTCAGACAGGTGGTCAAAGACTACTGGGCGATCTGCGAAAGCTATTTTGATGCGGTCAAGAATATGCCACCCAGCCAGATCGAAACCATCGATATGGCGCGCCGGGGTATCCACCACGAAGGTGCCCGCGTTCTGGCAGAGCGGCTGGAAGGCAAGGCCGATATCGACCATGATACCGCCCGGCGTCTCTTTACGCTGATTTGCGTGTTGCATTTCGGAGGCTGATAGGAATGGCCAAGGAGCTTCCACAGTCGGTGCTCTTTTGCTGCGACCATAATGCTGTTCGGTCTCCTATGGCCGAAGGCATCATGAAGAAACTTTATGGAACAGATACTTACGTTCAGTCAGCAGGTGTCAAAAGTGACCTGGAGATTGATGGTTTTTCCATCGCGGTCTGCGAAGAGATCGGGGTGGAGCTGGCGAGGCACAGGGTCCGCAACTTTGACGAAATGGAGCAATGGGGGGATGACCTGTCTTCCTTTGATCTGGTGGTCTCGCTCAGCCCGGCAAGCCAGCGGCGCGCGCTGGAACTGACCCGGGTGTTCCACCTTGAAGTGATCTATTGGCCGATCATGGACCCGACGGGTTTGGGCGAAACCCGCGAGGCAAAACTTGCCTCTTACCGCCAGACGCGTGATCAAATCGTCAAACACCTGAAAGAACGTTGGGGCTAGCCTAAAAAGCAAACCCCAAAAAGTTCCCGGCGTTTTGAAAAGGCGGCCGGGTCAGGCCGCCTCATACATCAGAATTGCCGCCTCTGAACGGTTCAGATTGCGCCGTGCAAATCCACCATAGGCGTTCGGTTCGTATTCCAGCATCGGATTGAGCCGCAACAACCGCGACCGATCAAAATCATCCAATGTCGTAAGTGCGGCACTCGCCGGGTGGAAGCTTTCGGTCTCCACCCCATTCGCCCAAAGGATCTGATGACGTGACAACAGCAGGTGGATATAGGTCACCTCCCGCACCGCCATATCACAGGTAATTGTCTGATCGTTGATCAGATCCTTAGCCGAAACCAGAACTTCAGGCGTATTGAACAGCGCGCGCGCGACATCGCCCTTCACCATCATCCGATGTTCGGGCGAAACCAGCAATTCCTCTTCTGGCCTGTTCACTCCTAATGCTCCGGCCCGGATGCGCACAGGCCGTAGATGCGGCATGGCAAACAGCCGAGCACCGGTCATTTTCCGGCTGCCGATCCACTGTATCTCTTCTGCACCATAATCTTTGGTTTGGATATAATCGCCCTCACGCAACTCTTCGATCAGCCGCGGCCCATCGGGCGTTTCGATGCGCGTTCCGGGGGTAAAACAAATCACCCCGCCAGAGTCCGGTCCAACCGGGTTCTGGCGTGTGCTGTGCACGGAATGGTGCACCACCCACAGCTCTTTGCCTCTTGGTGGAATGTCATCAAGGAACATCAACAAAGGCGGCGCGTTGCGGCCCGCCTCGATTACAGTAAGCGTATAACTCTTAAGACCGTCGGTCACGACCAGACCGCTGTCTTCAAAAGATTCCGCTACATCTATTCCCCTGATATCACTCGTGTTTTCATGTGCCGCGCGGACCAGTCTCCGCACGAGTTTTGCTGCGCATTTGCGATTTGCTGCGCTTCCGTCTGCCCGTTCCAGTCGCAGTGCCCCATTCGGGTTATCAACCCGTACCAGCTCGCCACGCCAGGACCAAGTTGCCCCAACGCTCAAAGCTTCCATAGGTGCGGCCTCAAGACCGTCTATTTCTGTTTGCGACCAGGAGATGACAAACGCGCCGCGATAGCCCGTTCCCATTGCCTGAAAGCCTGCCTCTTATATTTTTTATTAAGCAAAAGTTAACAAAACCGAATCACCCTGGGAAGCCCCCAGATAATTTTTTATCAAAAATTCAATTTTAGTCGCAGAGAACCCACAATTTGCTCGTCTCTTTGAGTGGTAAATTCCTGGTCCAGCCACGTCAGACCATAGAACAATGCGCCACCCTTTTTCCCTTGCCAGTGCAAACCTGCACGAACCCGAGAACGCGCATCAGTAAGGCTCAAGCCACGTGAAGATGAAATGAGCTCGCTGTCGGTCACGCGGGCAATATCAGCACCAAGGACAAGGGCATAACCGCTTCGTTGCTGTTCAACCGCGCGATAGCGATGCCCTGTTACCGGATCACGCACCAGCAATTCACCTTGGCCGATCCGGCCCACGGTCAGGTCAGCCCCGGCGCGGATCAGTGTTTCCAGTCCGGCACGCGCCTCAACAAACGGGCGTAGCCGCGCGGCTTGGCCTATTGAAAACTCTCGCCCTGCTTCCATCACCACGGTTGGATTGACGTCATTTCCAACCTGTGCAGCCCGCACGGCTGGGGACATATTGTTGCCGCCCAGAACATCGTGGACCAGACCCTGAAACTCATCCAATTGGGTCATCGGACCGGTCAGCACAATGTCGGCACCAACAGAGTATTCAATCAAACGGGGTTGAAAATGCGTATGCAGGCCGAGCGACAAGATTCCGGCAAAAGGACGATCCCCTGGCACCGGCCCTGCTACATTCTCCGGTGCTATGATTTCCCCGTTGAAACGCAACTCCAATAATTGGCCAAATGCCGCTGGGGCTTGCCCGGTCCACTCTGGCCCCCAGACCCGGCTATTTGCGTATGACCCGGTACGCCAACGGTCATGGGTGTCGCCAAACAAATCATTGGTCAACAACTCGCCATAGCCGATCCGGCTCCGGTCAGAACTTATTGCCATCTGAGAAAACATAAGAAGTGCGCAAAATGCGGCGGCTAACGGACGGAGCATTCAGTCAAAATCCCTGTTCTGCGCCCCCCGGCCCATGCGTCATACCAGAATGCAGCTTTGCGCTTCTACCCCGGGTTACTACTTTCCCGCGCACTGTGCCGTTTTTGCGCCGGTTATCTCACGCAATATGTGGTCCATGTGGAGTGGTGGTCAGCACCTCGACGCCTTGGTTCCCTAACAATACGGTGTTGGACACAAAGTAATTGCCGCGACCGGTTTCGGTGAACCAGGACATCAGGTGAAAGGTCATACCTTCCTGCATTAGAAGATCAGAATCGTGGCGTAACCCGGTCACTCTTGGCCCTCCGGTCCAAGAGGGCGGAAAACCGATCCCAACCAAGTAGCCACAATGATGCCTGCGATATTCCGGCATGCCCGCCGCATCCACCACCGACTGCCAGCCATTATAGACATCTCGTGCACGGGCACCGGGTTTCAGCGCTGCCAGAGTCGCATCAAATGCCGCGCTGCAAAGCACCGCCATTTCGGCGTCTTCATCTGAAATCCCTCCGATGTTCACCAGCCGGCCCATGGGTGCGTTATATCGTGAAACGCACCCGGCAATCTCCAGGAACACCGCCTCGCGATGAATGCCCTCACCCCAATGGGATGTACCGGCTGCTTCACCCAGCAGGTTAGGCTTGGCCTATTTCTGCAACATGGAGAAGTAGCATGGCGAAGAACGATTTTAATGAGTTGATGTCGGTTGGCATCGACATTGGCAAAGATGTCTTTCACTTGGTTGGTTTTGATTATGATGGCCAGCTCGTGCTGCGCAAGAAGATCAAACGGCTGGCACTGTTGGCAACGTTTGAGAATTTGCCGCGCTGCATTGTTGGTATGGAGGCCTGCTTGAGCGCGCATTTTGTCAGCCGGACGCTGCGCGAAATGGGTTTCGAGCCTCGTATTATTCCTGCGATTTACGTGAAGCCTTTCAACAAGGGTCAAAAGAACGACTACAATGATGCCGAAGCCATCGCAGAGGCTGCGTTGCGTCCCAATCTGAAAACAGTCTCAGAGAAAACCCAGGACCAGCTTGACCTTCAAGCACTACATCGCGTCCGGTCTCGCCTTGTGTCGCGGCGGACGGCAGCCATGAACCAAATCCGTGCCTTTTTGATCGAACAAGGCATCACCGTCCGGCGCAGTGTCGCCGCCCTGCGCAATTCCCTTGATGCTATTCTGGACAACCGCAGTGGCGAGATGTCCCTGCGCATGCGGAAGCTGATTTTGGGTCTTCAACAGGATTGGATCTGGCTGGATAAACGGATCGAGATGACGACATCAGAAATCAAAAAGGTCAGTGAAACTGAGCCGGGTTGCCAGCGCCTCATGACCATCCCAGGCATCGGCCCCCTGATCTCGACAGCAATGGTCGCCGCCATCGGCAAAGGCGAGGCCTATGACCGAGGGCGTGACTTTGCGGCCTGGCTTGGATTGGTGCCACGGCAACACAGCACTGGGGGACGCACCATATTAGGCAGCATCACAAAACGCGGAAGTAGATATCTGCGCATGCTCTTTGTGCAGGCAGCACAGGTCATCATGATGCGGCCAAAGAACTGGCACAAGTTCAGCTTTGGCGTTTGGCTGGAGGCGGCCTCAACGCGCATGCAGCACAACAAGCTTGGTGTCGCACTGGCCAACAAACTGGCCCGGATCGCATGGAGCGTTCTAAGCTCCGGCAAGGATTTTGATTGGAAGGAAAGAGAGACAGCGTCAGCGATCTAAGCAGACCGCTGACACAACGATGTTCGTAAACCTCAAATGCATGGAACGGGAATAAGACGCACCCAAAGTCTGAGAGCCCAAATGGTCATCAATGATCTGGTAAGTAATGAGACAGCGGCGCGTGCGCACTCCCAACAGGGCCACGGCAATCAACAAGCCGATACAAAGGCCGGATACATATCAGCGACTTCCTGAAGACGTGCAATTTATCACTTGCGAACAGCAGCCGGTACATACATTATGTATGTACCGGCTGCCATCCGGTGCGCAGGCCTCAGAAACGGGCCAAACCCTGGCGGTGTTCCCCCGGCTTTGGTCATCGCCGACAGGCATTCCGCGGCGACTTCGGATTCTGCCGCGCCGTCATGAACGGCAGCTATTGCTGCCTGTGTTCCTGCATCGGAAGCGCGCGCTGCACGGCGCATGAACCCCTGTTCCTCTTTGGACTTCACCAGCCTGATCGTGTCGACCATCCCGGTCACATCGCGCCATTCGCCGGCTGGGACCGCTGCCAGAATTTGCGCGCCCATTGTATGACACAACCCGCTTGAACCGCCTTCGTATCCGATCAGCTTACCGTTGGTCGTGTCCGCCAGATGGCGGATCACCACATCTGCGGCGCTCTCGGAATCGCTGTGTCCTACAAACTGTGCATTGCGCACCATATTGCGTATCGCCACCTGCTCCATTTGTCGCGTGACCAGAACCAGATCGCCGTCTGTCGGAACGATCAAAACATGCGGCGCGAAATAGCCCCAATGATCCAGCCCGATGAGGTAAAAGATGTTCTCCGGGCTGCTCAGCATCAAAAGATCAAGTTCCTGATCTGCCATGCTGCTGCGAACTGATTGGACACGTCGGGCAAGTTCTGAATCTGAGAACGGATTGGAATGCATCTTTCGTTCCTTCGCTGACAATCGAGCAGGGTTTTCTGCTACGTGACAGATTGCCCGAATGTGGTGAAAAAGCTAGACTAATCGAAACACCAAGGGAGCTGTGTCGATGAACAAACCAGAATCGCTTTTCCCCGACGCCAGTTCGCAAATTCTGGCCACCCCTAGGTTTGATGGTGGGCGCAATGCGCGGGCAAAAATAGGCTTTGTTCTCATCCCCAATGAGCAGACGATTGAGGATGACATGATTCGCAATATGCCAGCGGGTGTTGGGTGTTATTTCAGCCGAGCCACCATGCCACGTGAGATTTCGACCGAAAGCCTGGCCCAATTGAAAGGGTCGCTCGCTGAAACCGCGGCCCGCATTCTTCCCGACGACGGTCTGGATGTCATTGCCTTTGCCTGTACCTCAGGAACAGTGGCAGTCGGTGAGGAGGAATCCTGCACAGAACTTTCCAAAGGTGCGCCGGGGGCAAAAACCTCCACTCTGGCTGGCTCGGTGCGCAAAGCGCTCTCAGCATTTGACGTTCGCAAGATCGTGCTGGGCAGCCCTTATGTATCTGAGCTCAATGCCAATGTGGCCCATTACCTTGAAGGGGTCGGATTCACCGTGCTCGAAATTCATGGCATGGGTCTACAATATGATACGGACATGATCCGCGTCACACCTGACTACATTTTCGATTATGCACATGCGATCGACCACCCAGATGCAGAGGCCGTTTTGCTTAGTTGTGGCGCGTTACGCAGTATTGATGTGGTGGATCAGATCGAGCAGTCGCTGGGCAAACCTGTGATATGCTCTAATCAGGCGATGCTCTGGGATTGTCTTCGCCTCGCCGGGGTAAATGACGCTCTCCCGGGCCTTGGCAGATTGTTGCGCGAATACTAAAAAGAGCGAATGAACAATCTTGGGAAATGTATGCTGCCCGGTGTACAGGGGGTGTACGGGTTGTGTACGGATATCACCCCCCAATTTTTGGGATTTGATGGCCAGCGCATTTCAGATATCCAACGTCCGAAATTTTGTACCTTCCAGCTTATTGACTCTGTCCCGCGGCCTTGTATAAGCGCGCTTTCATTGGTGTTGGTGGCCTCCGCAAGGAGATCCCTGTCACCCCGGCAAAATCCGGGGAGAGGACAACGCCCTTCGAAACCTGAACGAAGGAGATCAGCAGATGACAAAAAGAACTGCTGCCAAATACAAAATTGACCGCCGGATGGGCGAAAACATCTGGGGTCGCCCCAAATCACCCGTTAATCGCCGTGAGTTCGGCCCCGGTCAGCATGGCCAGCGCCGCAAGGGCAAGATGTCTGACTTCGGTCTGCAGCTGCGCGCCAAGCAAAAGCTTAAAGGTTACTACGGTGACCTGACAGAGAAGCAATTCCGCCGCATCTACAAAGAAGCAGAACGGGTAAAAGGCGATACCGGTGAAAACCTGATCGGCCTGCTGGAGCGTCGTCTTGATGCGGTTGTTTACCGCGCCAAGTTCGTACCGACCATGTTTGCAGCACGTCAGTTCGTGAACCATGGCCACGTCCGCGTGAACGGCCAAAAGGTCAACATCCCATCCTACCGTGTTAAAGAAGGTGATGTGATCGAGGTTCGTAACCGCTCCAAACAACTGGCAGTTCTGCTGGAAGCCGTGCAATTGGCCGAGCGTGACGTGCCAGATTACGTTGATGCGGATCATTCCAAAATGACTGCAACTTTCGTCCGTACTCCGGGTCTCGGCGATGTGCCGTATCCGGTGATTATGGAACCGAACCTCGTCATCGAATTCTACGCGCAGAATTAAGCATTACGCCATATCTGCAACAGGCCGCGACGGGGAACCGCCGCGGCCTTTGTTTTTGGGTGTTTGGTTCTGGTCAAGGTTCCGGACCACGTCTAGAAGAATTGAGTAGGGGAGTACGGTTATGTCAAAAATCACACCACAGTCGGGGATATTGGACATCGCGCTCTATCAGGGTGGCGCGTCTCATATCGATGGCGTTTCGAATGTGGTTAAGCTGAGCTCGAACGAAAATCCTTTCGGGCCAAGCGAAAAGGCCAAAGAGGCTTTTCGCAAAACAGCCTTTGATTTACACCGTTATCCCTCGACAGATCATTCCGCACTACGTACTGCAATTTCCGAGGTTCACGGTGTCGATGCTGACCGCGTGATTTGCGGTGTGGGCAGTGATGAGATCCTTGCATTCATTTGTCAGGCCTATGCCGGGCCGGGCGATGAAGTCATTCATACAGAACACGGGTTCGCGTTGTACCGGATTGGTGCGCTTGCCAATGGGGCCACACCGGTTGAAGTGCCCGAACGTGAGCGGGTGACAGACGTCGATGCGATCCTGTCAGCTTGTACCGAGCGGACTAGGCTGGTTTTCATAGCAAATCCAAACAATCCAACCGGTACAATGATTGGCGACGGAGAGATGGCGCGTCTGGCTGCAAATCTGCCAGAACAGGCGCTTCTGGTCCTCGATGGGGCCTATGCTGAATATGTTGAAGGATACGATGGCGGCGCTGCATTGGTGGATGGGCGCGACAACGTGGTGATGACACGGACATTCTCAAAAATGTATGGGCTGGGCGGCTTACGCATCGGTTGGGGCTATGGCCCGCAGCATGTGATCGATGTCCTGAACCGGATTCGCGGCCCCTTCAATCTCAGCCAGGCAGCGTTGGCTGCGGCAGAAGCGTCAGTTCGCGATATCGATTGGGCCGAAAAGTGCCGGGCAGAGAATACGCGCTGGCGCGCCTGGTTGGCCGAGGCACTGTGTGGTCACGGAGTGCCGTCCGATACGTCTTGCGCAAACTTCATACTTGCACGTTTTGGCAGTCAGGATGAGGCCGAAGAGTGTGACGAACACCTGAAGTCAGAGGGAGTGATCGTGCGTCGTGTGGCCGGTTACAACTTACCCAACTGTCTTCGTATCACAATAGGGGACGAAGCTAGCTGTCGCCGTGTTGCTCATGCCGTTGGCCAGTTTATGGGGGATGAGACATGAGCCAGATATATGATCGTGTTGCCCTCATTGGATTGGGATTAATCGCGTCGTCAATGTATTGGGCGATAAAACGAAGCGGTTTAGCGGGCGAAGTCACGGGCTATGCCCGCTCAGCAGAAACCCGGGATACCGCCCGAGAAATCGGTCTGTGTGATCGTGTTTGTGAAAGCGCCGCAGAAGCGGCCGAGGGCGCTGATCTTGTTGTGTTGTGCGTTCCTGTGGGCGTGATGGGAGACGTGGCAGCCCAGATAGCACCGAACCTGAAACCGGGCGCAACGGTCAGTGATGTCGGGTCGGTTAAGGCCGCGGTGATAGAAGCTGTTGCGCCACATTTACCCGAAGGCGTACATTTTGTGCCTGCACATCCACTGGCCGGAACAGAGCATTCGGGGCCGAGAGCTGGTTTCGCGGAACTCTTTGACAATCGTTTTTGTCTGATTGTTCCACAACAGGGTAGTGACCGGGCCGCTGTTGAGCGGGTCGAACAGCTATGGCAGGGGATGGGATCGGAAACCGAAGAGATGGATGCCGATCATCACGACCTGGTGCTGGCCGTCACAAGCCATGCGCCGCATCTGATTGCGTATACCATGGTTGGCGTCGCCGATGATCTGCGCCGGGTAACAGATAGCGAAGTAATAAAGTTTTCCGCGGCAGGGTTTCGGGATTTCACCCGCATTGCCGCCAGTGATCCAACCATGTGGCGTGATGTGTTCTTGAACAACAAGAACGCTACACTAGAAATCCTGGGTAGATTTACCGAAGAGCTTTTTGCGCTCCAACGGGCGATCCGAACCGGAGATGGTGAACACCTGCATGAGTATTTCACTCACACAAGAGCTATCCGCCGTGGTATCATCGAAGCCGGGCAAGATACCGACGCGCCTGATTTCGGGCGCTCAAAGTGAGGTAGAATTTGATACGGGCGGCGATATTAATTCCTTTGATTCTAATGAGTTGTTCGCTGATAGGTAGGGGGCGGGATCACGGCGATACAGCCAGCCGTGGCGCAATATGCAACAGTTCCACTATCCGCGGAGAGGTTGTTGGCCAAGTTGAGGGCAACGGGGGGTGTGGCATCGCAAATGCGGTGAAAGTTTACCAAGTTGGCGGAGTGCCGCTGAGCCAGCCCGCGGTGTTGGAATGCGCCACGGCACGCACCCTGAACCGATGGGTCGAACGGGACATGGACCAGATTATCGGAATTATGGGCGGTGGTGTCCAGCAAATCAAAGTGGCGGCCCACTATGCGTGTCGTACGCGGAACCATCAATCCGGTGCACGTTTGTCAGAACACGCAAAGGGCAAAGCAATCGATATTTCAGGGTTCCTTCTGAAGGATGGAACTGAAATCTCGGTTGAAGAGGATTGGGGACGCAAACGCAAAGGGCGGGTGCTGCGACGTCTACACAAATCTGCCTGCGGACCGTTTGGAACCGTTTTGGGGCCGGAGTCAGATCGATTTCACAAAGATCATTTTCACTTTGACACCGCAAAGCATGGTAATGGGTCATACTGTCGTTGATCTACCCTAACGCAAGGTAAGAATAGGGGCCGGCCCAATTGGAACGGGTCCTAAATTGACGCTGCCGTTGCTAAAGTTCAGCGGGATATCGAGTGTTTTAGGATTGCCTGCAAGCTGTGCGAGAACGCCTAAGCCATTTTCTAATGGCTCAGCAATACTTTGTGGTATCATACCTGAGGCAACGGCCAGCCTCAGGATTTCGCGCCAGTTTCGCGCCTTGATCACTATTTCACCCGTTGGACGGCCGTTTTTGTCGACGGTAACAGAGCCAGCCGCCTGAAGCGCCAATTGACCCCATCGGGCTTCGGCCAGTTTGATTGCAATCTTTATAGGTTGAGGTCGTTCGATTTCCACTGCGCGACGATCCCATGGTTCGTCAAACGTTACCGTGATGTCCGCGCTAAGCGCGTCGAGTGTTTCCGGCAGGGTGCCTGCCGGATCGACCTGAACGCGCCAGGGCAGGGCAGGCGAAAAACCGTCCGCGGAGATACCAAGGCGATAGTCGGAAGGGGTGGTCGGAACATGTTCAACCGCGAGGTTAAGCGCTTTGATCTGGGTTGGTTGTTCTGAGTTGCTGGCCCAAATGGCGATATCTTCAGCGGTTAGAATAGCACGATCAAGGGATAGGTAAGTGTCTGGTTCAATGGCAAAACTGGCGCGCATGTCAGTGCTGTGAACCTTATATTTCTCAATTGGGGTCGCGATGAGCTGGCTGTCAGGCCAGATCGCGATCACATGTGTTGGCCGGTAGCTGAGTGCGAGGAGTTGGAAAAAAGGCGCTTCCCAAGCTAACCCCGTATTGGTGTCGGCGAGTACCAGATCAGTGAAGGTGGTATCAAAGCGATTGGGAAAACCTTTGGTCTCAAGCGTGGTGTATTCTGCGGCCCAACCTTTACTGCGGCGATCTTCAAACCATGCAGCAAAACCACTTTGCACGCCGTTGGAGCCGACAAACCAATATGCGGCCCAGCCAACGCTGGCGATCAGGATCAAAGTAATCAGCAGACGCATCGCGATTCAGGCCCCTTTAATGCCGTGTCGTGATGGTGTTTAAGGCGACAAAAGCGCGAGGAACAGCAAAATGACGATGTGGGTGTTTGGGTATGGGTCTCTTGTCTGGAATCCGGGCTTTAACGTGCAGGAAAAAGTGCGCGCTACGCTACCCGGATATGCGCGGAGCTTTTGCATGCGTTCGATCCATCATCGTGGCACGGACGCGAAGCCGGGCCTCGTTCTTGCGCTTGATGCCCATCCGGAAACTGAATGTCGCGGTGTGGCCATGTCCGTTGCAACGGCAGAACAGGAAGAGGTTCTGGCCTATCTACGTGAACGAGAGCTGATTTCATCGGCGTATCTGGAGAAAGTGCTTGAAATCACGCTTGAAGACGGTCGCCAGGTAGAGGCGGTTACATATGTTGTAGACACCGATCACGTCCAGTATTGCGGGAATCTGGAGTTGGAAGAACAGGCGCACATCATTGCCAAAGCGGTTGGCGGACGCGGGCCCAATACGGAATACCTGTACAATACGACCGCCCATTTGGCCGAGTTGGGAATCGAAGATAATGATTTGGAATGGCTGGTACGCCGTGTCCGAGGGATAACTGCATAAAACCTTGGCATTATAGCCGGTTGCGCGTAGGGTTGGGCCAAGAATTGTAAGTGCCGGGAGCCGTCCAGATGGACCAGCCGGACCGCGAGGTCGAGCCGCATTTTTCGCATCCCGTTCGCCAGATCACGTTAATGTTGATCGTTCTGGGGCTGACGGGGTTTGGTGCATTCGTGGCCCTGCCGCGGGTGCTTCCTGTGTTTCAGGCAAACCCGTACCTTAACGGATTCATTATCTTCGTTTTTGTAATTGGTGTGCTTGCCTGTTTTTGGCAACTTTACCAGCTGATTGTCTCGGTCCGCTGGATCGAAGGTTTTGCCGCTGAATTACCCGGCCATGAGATGATCAAGGCACCGAGGCTGTTGGCACCGTTGGCCACGCTTTTGCGTCAGCGCGGTAAACGGATGCAGATCGCGCAATCATCGGCACGCTCAATTCTCGATTCCGTTGCACAACGGATTGATGAGGCTCGGGAGATTACCCGCTACATCGTTAACATGCTGATCTTCCTTGGCCTTTTGGGGACATTTTACGGATTGGCCACAACGGTTCCGGCTGTCGTGGATACAATCCGAAGCCTTGCACCTCAGGAAGGTGAAGGTGGGGTCGAAGTGTTTAACCGACTGATGACGGGGCTTGAGACACAGCTGGGGGGCATGGGTGTTGCCTTTGCCTCGTCCTTGTTAGGTTTAGCGGGATCTTTGGTTGTGGGGTTGCTGGAGCTGCTTGCAGGTCACGGACAGAATCGCTTTTACCGTCAGCTAGAAGAATGGATGTCCACCATTACGCGTGTTGGGTTTGCTGGCGGGGACGGAGAGGCCGCTACAGGCGAGCAGGCAATTGTTGCCGGTGTTCTGGATCATATGGGCGAGCAAATGGAATCGCTCCAGATGATGCTTACACAAAGTGATGTGAGCCGGGCGATGGTAGATGAAAAGCTGGGCGTTTTGGCGGATTCAATTGAGCGGCTGACACACCGTATGAGCGAAGCCAATCCGGTAAACACAGCTTTGATGAACGTGGCCGAAGGGCAAGAAAGGCTGATTGCCATTTTAGAGGCGCGTGCGGAGCACGTGAATGAAGGATTGGATGCGGAAAGCCGGATGCGGTTGCGATCTATTGATGTGCAGATGCTTCGAATTCTTGAAGAGATCAGTGCTGGTCGACAGGAAACGATGTCAGAAATCCGCACTGACCTCACAGCGCTTACAAAAATTTTCAGCCAGCTGCGTAATACACAGACTGGCCGAGGGCGATGGGAACGTCCGTCCGACCCACAAGGTGAACCGGGAGAGGAGGGCTAGGTCATGGCCCTGCGTCGCACCGGAAACCAGTTTCAGGCTTCAATCTGGCCCGGCTTTGTAGATGCGATGACCGGCCTTTTGCTGGTTTTAATGTTTGTGCTGACCATTTTTATGGTTGTGCAGTTTGTGCTGCGTGAAACAATCAGCGGGCAGGCAAGTGAACTGGACGCGCTGTCTGCGGAAGTGGCGGCACTGGCGCAGGCACTTGGATTGGCGCAGGACAAAAACACCGCACTTACTTCTCAGGTTGGCGAGTTGACCGCAACACTTGGGGATGCGCAGTCGCAACAGGAACAACAGCTTGCACTGATCGCTGCATTGCGAAGCGAACGCGAGGCGCAGGAACAGGCGCTGACAGCTGCGCAGGCACAGATTGTGAGTTTTGAGGAACAAGTGGCCGGATTGTTATCTGAGAGAGAGATCAATCTGGGCAATATTGCAGAGCTTGAAGTAACGCGCGACGCACTGTTAACAGAACAAGAACAACTGAACCTGGCATTGGCCGGGTTGCGCGATGAAATTGACCTGCAATCCGAAGCTGCCAGGCTGGCTGCTGCCCGGCGCGAAGCGTTGGAAGCGTTAATCACAGACCTGCGCCGCCGTTATTCTGAGAGCCAGGCTGAACAGCTGACCTTGAATGCCCAGGTGGCAGAGCTGGAAACACAACTCACCGACGAAGAAGCGGCAAGGCTTGCCGAAGCTGCCGCAGCAGAGGCGCTTCGTAAGGAATTGGAAGGCGCGCAGTCAGAGTTAACTGCGATGACGCTGGCGCTTGAGGAACAAAGACGCAAGGCTGAAGAAACGCTTACTCTTTTGGCCGCAGCAGAAGCTGCCGGAGAGGATCTTGATATCCAGTTGGCTGCTGCGTTGCTTGCTCAGGATCTGGTGGAAGATCAGTTGTTGACAGCGCAAGCCTCTCTGTTGGCGAGGGATGACGAAATAGCCGCCCTACAAGGACAAGTTTCTGAAGCGCAGGACCTTCTGAAAGAAGCAGAAACTGGTGGTGCGGCGCTGGCAACCCGACTGAGATCGGTTGAAGCAGCATTGGCCGCGTCATTGGCCGATGCGGAGGGGACGGGCGATGAGCTGGCGCAGCTGAGATTGAAACTGAGCGAGGCCGAAGCACAGGCCGTGGCGGAAGCAGACCGGCTAGGTGCAAATATCAAAAGTCTTGAGGAACGGCTGGCTGATGCTCTCGCTGCGAAAACCGCTGCAGAAAGCGACGCGGTGGATAATGCTGGGCTCATTGCCGGGTTGAAGACACAGTTAGTTGCTTCACAGGAAGAGCTTAAATCAATTCGGCGACAATTGGCCGAGGTATTAGCTGCGAATGAGGCTGCTGAGGCCCAAGCGATGGCGGCTGAAGATGTGCGCCAGCAACTTGCGGCGGCACTCGCGGCAAGGGCTGCTGCTGAAAACCAAACGCAGGTGGCTTCGCAGGAGGTCGATGATTTGCGCAGCCAACTTTCAGCAGCACTTGCAGCAAAGCTGGCTGCAGAAGAAGCATCCCGAGACAAGCTGACAGATGCTGAACAACGGGAAATTCTCCTTGCGCAGGCAAGAGACAAACTGGCCGAGCAACAAGCACAGGCCACAAAAGCGCAGAAACAGACTGAGCTTCTCAATCAACAGGTCGCCGAGTTGAACAAGCAACTGGCGATGTTGCAATCACTGCTGGATGACTCAAAAGCCCGTGAAGTCGCGGCAGATGTGCAGATTCAGGCGCTTGGGCAGGATCTGAACCTTGCCCTTGCCCGCGCTGCTGCGGAAGAACGCCGCCGCCGCAAGCTTGAAGAAGAAGAAACCAAGCGACTGGAGGAAGAGAAGCTGGCATTAGAGGCCGAAAAGCAGGATCTTGAAAAGTACAGATCAGAGTTCTTTGGCCGTCTGCGGGATGTATTGGGTGGGCAAGAAGGTGTGCGGATTGTCGGAGACAGATTTGTGTTTTCCTCAGAAGTTCTGTTCGCACCCGGAGAGGCAACCTTGTCGCGCGCGGGGGAATTGGAACTTGCCAAAGTCGCGAGCATATTGCGGGAAGTGGCTGGCGAGATCCCGCAAGAACTTGATTGGGTGCTGCAGATTGATGGCCATACAGACAACGTACCCCTTATCGGCGGGGCGCGGTTTGCTGATAACTGGGAACTTAGTCAGGCACGTGCGCTGTCGGTGGTCCGTTACATGATCAACTTCCTTGGCTTTGATCCCAAGCGCCTGTCGGCCAACGGATTTGGGGAATACCAACCGATCAATCCCGGCGACAGCGCCGAAGCACGGGCGCAGAACCGGCGTATTGAATTGAAATTCACGGAAAAATAGGCGACGCGTGCAAGCAAGCGATTTTCATGGGGCCACTTTGACCTGCGTGTGCTGCACGGCAAGGACAGTTCCGTCTCGTTCCAGCCACACGTCTCCGCGATAGGTGCCTGTAGGCCAGCCGCCAGATGGGCTCTTACGTCCAAAGGCGCGAAACAATTGCTTTTTGGGTGCATCAAGCAGGATGGAATGGTCGAAGATATCGCCATTAGGCCCTGTGGCCTGTAAGCGCATCACATCACCTGGCTGTGGCAAAAAGGCAAAGCCGTAAAGGACCAAAGGGGTGTCGGGTGTTGTTGTCGTAACGCGCGCTTCACCCGATTTGACCTCATCAAACGAAGGTACCTTGGTGGAAAACCCAATACTGAATAGGCCGGCAGCCACATAATCCGGGGCATCTCGCCAAAGGCCATCCTCGCTTGCAATGCCACATGTACCCTTGGCTGTAGGTTGAAAAGGATCAACCCGTTCGCCATCCTTCAGGACGCTGAAATGTACATGTGGAAAATTGGTTTGCCCGCTGAGGCCAACAAATCCCACACGGTCGCCTGCATGAACCACGTCTCCTGTTCGCACCGCAATCGAACCACGCTGTAAGTGGCAATAAACGGTGTTCCAGCCTTCGCCGTGGTCGATTTTCACGGCATTCCCACATTCACGGCCTTCAATCGACGCCCGGTTTTCGTCGGACACAGCCCGGTCTTCTACCCCGTCGCGGGTGGCCGACACGCGGCCCGGTGCGGCGGCAAGTACATCTATACTCTCAGCTAACGCCTCAAAGGAGAAAAGTGCGAAATCCGTACCGCGATGTCCGTCACGCGCGCGATACCCACAAGTGTAATCGCGCCGGTTCTCTCCGGATTGGTGGTCCAGATACGATTGAATGTAGCAATTCTGCCCAAGCGTGCAGTCAATCGGCAGATCAAGAATTGGTGGCTCTGCAAACGCAGGCGCGGCCATTGCAAGTGCAGTGGCCGCGCCCAGAAAGTTCCGCATCATCAGTCTGCTGTCAGAAGAGGTGGTTTCTTGCCAGAGAGACGGGGCCGCTCCGGCCCTTCGATCTTGAGGTCGATTTTGCCATCTTTGATGCCAACTTTGACGACGCCACCCTTGGCCAACTTGCCAAACAATAGCTCTTCTGCCAGCGGCTTCTTGATGTGTTCCTGGATCACACGGCCCAGAGGGCGCGCGCCCATTTTGTCATCATATCCCCGATCAGCCAGCCACTCTGCGGCGGGTCTGGTCAGTTCGATGGCAACGTGGCGATCCATCAATTGCGCTTCTAGCTGGAGCACGAATTTCTCGACCACCTGCAGAATAACTTCCTTGCCCAAAGGAGAGAATGAAATGACTGCATCCAGCCGGTTGCGGAACTCCGGGGTAAACGTCCGCTCAATCGCGGCTGTATCTTCGCCTTCACGCCGGTCACGGCCAAACCCGATTGCGGCTTTGGCCTGTTCGGCGGCACCTGCGTTAGTTGTCATGATCAGAACGACATTGCGGAAATTAACCGTGCGGCCGTTGTGGTCTGTCAGATTGCCGTGATCCATGACCTGCAACAGGATGTTAAAGACATCTGGATGCGCTTTTTCGATCTCATCAAGCAGAAGCACACAATGCGGGTGCTGATCCACACCGTCGGTCAGCAGGCCGCCCTGATCAAATCCAACATAGCCGGGAGGTGCGCCAATCAGACGTGAGACCGCGTGTTTCTCCATGTATTCTGACATATCAAACCGTAGCAGTTCGACACCAAGAGTATCAGCCAATTGTTTGGCAACTTCGGTTTTACCAACACCGGTTGGTCCTGCGAATAGATAGTTCCCAATGGGCTTTTCCGGTTCTCGAAGGCCCGCGCGTGCCAGTTTGATCGCGCTCGAAAGTGCATCGATGGCGGCATCCTGTCCAAAAACCACGCGCTTAAGCGCACTTTGAAGGTCTTTGAGCACTTCTGCGTCGTCTTTGGACACGTTTTTCGGCGGGATACGGGCGATTTTGGCCACAACTTCTTCGATCTCTTTCGCACCAATAGATTTCCGACGCTTGGACGCAGCAACCAAATGCTGTGCGGCGCCCGCCTCGTCAATGACATCGATTGCTTTGTCAGGCAGCTTACGGTCGTTGATGTAGCGTGCGGAAAGGTCCACAGCAGATTTTATCGCATCGTTGGTATACTTGACGCTGTGGTGATCCTCGAAATAGGGCTTAAGCCCTTTGAGAATTTTCACTGTGTCCTCAACCGTTGGCTCAACCACGTCGATTTTCTGGAACCGGCGAGACAGTGCACGGTCCTTTTCGAAATGTTGGCGAAACTCCTTGAACGTTGTGGAGCCCATACAGCGCAATTTGCCGCCCTGAAGCGCGGGTTTTAGCAGGTTAGATGCATCCATCGCACCACCAGATGTGGCACCGGCGCCAATCACGGTGTGAATTTCGTCGATGAACAAGATAGCATCGGGATGCTCTTCCAGCTCGGTCACGACCGCCTTTAGCCGCTCTTCGAAATCTCCGCGATACCGTGTGCCCGCCAGAAGGGCACCCATGTCGAGCGAAAAAATCGTAGTGCGGGACAGTACATCAGGCGTTTCGCCTTGTACTATTTTGTGGGCGAGCCCTTCGGCAATTGCGGTTTTGCCAACGCCGGGATCACCCACTAACAACGGGTTGTTTTTTCGACGGCGGCACAAAACCTGAATGCAGCGTTCGACTTCGGAATTGCGACCGATTAGCGGGTCAACATCCCCGGCGCGGGATTTTTCATTCAAATCAACACAGTATTTTGCAAGCGCGGATTCACCAGCCTCAACTGCGTCACTTTCAGCATCAGGTTTATTATGTTCGTTTTCGGCATCACTTGCGCCCTGAACCGGGCGAGACTCGCCATAAGCAGGGTCTTTTGCAACGCCGTGAGCGATAAAGTTAACCGCGTCATAGCGGGTCATGTCCTGTTCTTGCAGGAAATAAGCTGCGTTTGACTCTCGCTCTGCAAAAATCGCAACCAGTACATTGGCGCCAGTAACCTCTGTCCGGCCAGACGATTGCACGTGTATCGCAGCGCGTTGGATGACCCGTTGGAAGGCAGCGGTTGGTACGGCCTCTGATCCGTCAATTTCGGTGACGAGATTTGACAAATCCTCGTCAATGAATTCCACCAAAGTTGTGCGCAGTTCTTCGGTTTCGACCGAGCAAGCCTTGAGCACCCTGACTGCGTCGGGTTCGTCAATCAACGCCAAAAGTAGATGTTCCAGCGTTGCAAATTCATGGCGTCTGGCATTTGCCAGTGCCAAGGCTGAATGGATCGCCTGTTCGAGTGTATTCGAGAATGAAGGCACTACTTGGTGCTCCTTCTTATCTGCGTTTGGCCGCTATGCGCGTCCGAAACCTTGGCCTCATAGTATTAAAGTGTGGTCGATATCCCTCATCCTTCAAGGGTTTTTTGTAGAAACTTGCTCACTTTTCTTAACGTTATTGAGGTTTTGCATCGTTGTTGTGATCAAAATCTGTCCTTTCGCAGGCGTATTTCGGCAAACACATCGGCAGGATCTGCACCTGTCATATTCAGATGTGCCTGAATGGCGGGGTCTGCGGCGCGTAGAAAAGGATTGGTGGCAAGCTCATCGGAAAGCACGGACGGAACGGTTGGTTGGCCCTTTGAACGCGCCGTTTCGATGGCCCCTACCCGAGATATAAGTGCGGGGTTGTCGGGGTCAATGGTCAGCGCAAAGCGGGCATTGGTCTGGGTGTATTCATGGCCGGAACAGATGGTTGTTTGAGGTGGTAAGGAAGCAAGCTTTGAAAGGCTTTCCCACATTTGCGGCATGGTTCCTTCAAACACCCGGCCGCAGCCCAATGCCATAAGGCTATCTGCGGTGAAGGCAACGCTGCTTTCGGGAAAATGAAATGCGATATGGCCGACCGTGTGACCGGAAACATCAATCACATGACCGGTTTCAATCCCGATACTGACGGTGTCTCCTTCGGCCACTGCAATGTCCAAAGGTGGCAATCGGTGTGCATCTGCTGTGGCCCCAACAACTTTTGCAGCGTGATGTTTCAGCAATTCCGGCAGCCCCTCCACATGGTCAAAATGGTGATGCGTCAACAGCACCTGATTAGCGGTCCACCCCTTGCTATCAAGAGCGTCAAGGATCGGCGCAGCCTCTGGCACGTCAACGACCACGGTCTCACCCGATACCGGATCATGTACGAGATAGGCATAGTTGTCGGACAGGCAGGGAATGGTTTCGATTTGCAACGTCATGGTGTTTCCCCAATTGAGGGTTACTGTTAAGCTGAGAGTGACCGATCTGAGGCCGGGCTGCAATGCATCTGGACGTACAGGATTTGAGGAATTTTTATTATCGCAGCCCGTTGGGGCGGGCGGCGCAGAAAATCGTGCGAGAAGAAGTATTGAGATTCTGGCCGGAGGCCAAAGGGCAAACGGTAGCGGGTTATGGATTTGCAGTGCCTTTTCTGCGCCCGTATCTGAAAGATGCGCGGCGTGTGATCGGATTAATGCCAGCACCTCAAGGGGTTATCGGGTGGCCGATGGATTTGCCGAATGTTTCGGTGCTGTGTGAAGAGACGTTCTGGCCATTGGATACCGGCCATGTGGACAAGCTTTTACTGGTGCATGGGTTGGAGACCTCGGAACAACCCAGTCAGGTGTTGGATGAATGCTGGCGGGTGCTGGGGCCGGGTGGATCGGTGTTGTTCGTGGTGCCGAACCGGGCGGGATTTTGGTCTCGTTCAGACAAAACACCGTTCGGGTTTGGACGGCCGTACAGTCAGTCGCAACTGGAGAACCAGTTGAAAGCACACAATTTTTTGCCTGAACGCCATGTTACCACGTTGTACCAGCCGCCATCGGAAAAACGATTTTGGCGTAAAACGGCGGGGATGTGGGAACGTTTGGGCGGGCGAATGGCCTTTGTCCGGGCCGGTGGGGTTTTGATGGTTCAGGCCACCAAACGTGTGCATGCGTCGACGGGAACGGGGCTGCGGGAAACGGTGCGAAAACCGCTGGAAGTGCTCAAGCCAAAGCCCGAGGTCAAGCCCGTCTGAGTTTGTACAATTTGTACAAATTGTGCGCCTGTTTTGTACAAAGATCGGGGGTGATGGGGGATTTTGTGTGCATGAGGTTCACAAATCGAGAATATGCCGGGTTTTGCGGGTTCACACCCAACCTACGATCTAAGAAGAGCCGTTCAGGTTTTTTGGCGATGCCACAGCCATGCCAGCAGAATGGCAACGAGGATACCAGTAGCATCTGCGAATAGGTCCGCCCATTCGGCCGAGCGGCCAAAATGTGGCTGGATGATTTCAATCGCGCCGCCGTAGGCCAGTGCCACCGGTGCCATCCAAATCGCGTTTCGCAATTTCTGCCAGATAAGTGGTAGAGCGAGTGAGCCGAAGGCGATAGCGTGGAGTATTTTGTCCGAAATTGGTAGTGGAGGACCATCGTCTGATGGATCGAGTGTTGTAATCGCAATGATAATGGCGATGACTAACGTCAGAGCGACGGGAAGGTTTTTTTTCATCAATTCTTAGGTCAGCTTGTTTCGGTAATATAAGAGTGTCCATACAAATTAAGACCGGCGGGTGAAAGGGTGATTGCGCTGACGATATGCCGAAACACTTTGATGGCAGAGATCAGGTGTTTGAAGCAGAAATTGCGGTCTGGTCTGCACCTCCCTTTGCGGCCAAATCTTCAAGGGAATCGCAAAATCATTACGGAAAAGTGATCTTTTTCACCCTGTCAAAAATGCGCATTCGGTCGCAGGGGGGATAACCCTATGAAAACAGCTGAAAATTACCAGTGAGATAGATTTTTTAACTGGCTTGCGAGGTGGGCACCTGTCTGATACACCCCAGCCGAATTTCGATGTATCGTGAGATATATCGTCTCCAAACGTCCCCGGAAGATGGCCCTTTAGCCATCAATTTCAAGAACCGGGGCCAGACAATCGGAAGGGTGGACGTGTCCGAACCAGCTTCGATCTCCTCCGGCATCGCCGAGCGCTATGCCACAGCTATTTTTGAGATTTCGAAAGAGAACAAATCTCTTAAGAATCTCGAAGCCAACCTCACCGATCTTGCTCAATCCCTGAATGACAGCGCCGATCTGCGTGCCGTTATCACCAGTCCGGTTATTTCCCGTGCTGATCAGGGCGTTGCTATTGCGGCACTGGGCAAGAAAATGGGACTTGTGCCTGAACTGCTGAACGGTCTGGGCCTGATGGCCGAAAAACGCCGTCTGTTTGTTCTGCCGCAGCTTGTTGCCCGCCTGAACGCAATGATTGCGGACGAAAAAGGCGAAGTGACTGCAGACGTGACCAGCGCGCAGGCGCTGAGTGATGCGCAGGTCAAGAAACTGGCCAAGACTCTGAAGGCCAATGTTGGCAAAGATGTCAAAATCAATGCGACCGTCGATGAAAGCCTCATTGGCGGTCTTGTCGTTAAAGTGGGTTCGAAAATGATCGACACGTCGATCGCTTCGCGCCTGAACTCTCTCCAGAATGCAATGAAAGAGGTCGGATAAATGGGTATCCAAGCAGCAGAAATTTCTGCGATCCTGAAAGACCAGATTAAGAATTTCGGTCAAGAAGCCGAAGTGGCCGAAGTGGGCCGGGTTCTGTCAGTTGGTGACGGGATTGCGCGGGTTCACGGTCTGGACAATGTACAGGCTGGTGAGCTTGTGGAATTCCCGGGCAACGTCATGGGTATGGCGCTGAACCTTGAAACCGACAACGTCGGTATCGTTATCTTTGGTTCCGACCGGGACATTAAAGAAGGCGACACTGTTAAGCGGACCAAGTCGATTGTGGATGTTCCAATCGGTGATGGTCTTCTGGGACGCGTTGTTGACGCTCTTGGCAATCCGCTGGACGGCAAAGGCCCGATCAAATCGGATACACGTGGTCTGGCCGATGTGAAAGCGCCGGGCATTATCCCGCGTAAATCGGTACACGAGCCAATGGCGACCGGTCTGAAATCAGTTGACGCGATGATCCCGGTTGGCCGTGGCCAGCGCGAGTTGATCATTGGTGACCGTCAAACCGGTAAAACCGCGATTGCCCTGGACACGATCCTGAACCAGAAATCGTACAATGAAGCCGCCGGCGACGACGAAGGTAAGAAACTCTACTGCGTTTACGTGGCTGTCGGACAGAAGCGTTCGACTGTTGCGCAGCTGGTTAAGAAGCTGGAAGAAAACGGCGCGATGGAATATTCCATTGTTGTGGCTGCTACCGCATCTGATCCTGCGCCTATGCAGTTCCTCGCGCCTTATTCTGCTACTGCGATGGCCGAGCATTTCCGCGACAATGGCCGTCACGCGCTGATCGTTTATGATGATCTGTCGAAACAGGCCGTATCGTATCGTCAGATGTCCCTGCTGCTTCGCCGTCCACCCGGACGTGAAGCCTATCCTGGTGACGTTTTCTATCTTCACTCCCGCCTGCTGGAGCGTTCTGCCAAGCTGAACGAAGACAACGGTGCTGGCTCGCTGACAGCGCTGCCGATCATTGAAACCCAGGGTGGTGACGTTTCGGCGTTTATTCCGACCAACGTGATTTCGATCACCGACGGCCAGATCTTCCTTGAAACAGAACTGTTCTACCAGGGTATCCGCCCGGCTGTGAACACCGGTCTGTCGGTTTCCCGTGTGGGATCGTCCGCGCAGACCAACGCGATGAAATCAGTTGCCGGCCCTGTGAAGCTGTCGCTGGCTCAGTATCGTGAGATGGCTGCGTTCGCTCAGTTCGGTTCTGACCTTGATGCCGCAACCCAAGCACTGCTTAACCGTGGCGCGCGTCTGACCGAGCTGATGAAACAGCCGCAGTATTCGCCGCTGACCAATGCCGAGATCGTCTGCATGATTTATGCCGGTGTGAACGGGTTCCTCGACAAGATTGCAGTGCGCGATGTTGGTCGTTTCGAGGCCGGTCTGCTGGGACACCTGCGTGGTAAGCACCAGAGCCTGCTGGACATGATCACCAAGGAAGACCCGAAAATCAAAGGCGACGCCGAGGATCAGATCAAAGCAGCGCTGAACGAGTTTGCCGCTGACTTCGCATAAGGGGGGACGAGGCATTGCCAAGTCTTAAGGACCTTAAAACACGGATCGAGTCGGTCAAATCGACCCGCAAGATCACCAAGGCCATGCAAATGGTGGCCGCCGCAAAACTGCGGCGGGCCCAGGATTCGGCCGAACAGTCACGCCCGTATGCAGAGCGGTTTGGTCATGTTATGAGCAAACTGGCGGCATCGGTAGGTGACAGTGAAAGTGCACCGAAGCTGCTGCGCGGAACCGGTAGCGATCAGACCCATCTGTTGGTGGTAATGACCGCTGAACGGGGACTGTGCGGCGGTTTCAACACCAATATTGCCAAGCTTGCCCGGGCCGAGGCTGAAAAGCTCAAAGCCGAAGGCAAGACCGTAAAGATCCTCACTGTTGGCAAGAAGGGCCGCGACTCGCTTAAACGCGATTATGCGGATCACTTTGTTGAGCATGTGGATTTGTCGGGTGTGCGCAATGTTGGCTACAGTGACGCGCAAGGCGTGGCGCAGGGTATTCTTGACCGGTTTGATGCCGGAGAGTTTGACGTGGCCAAGCTGTTCTTTTCGCAGTTCCAGAATGTAGTAACCCAGATCCCGACAATGCAGCAGATCATCCCCGCAGATGTGAGCAGCGATGCGGATGGCGGTGACGACGCATTCTATGATTTCGAACCGGATGAAGAGGCCATTCTGACCCAGCTTCTGCCGCGTGGTGTCGCCACGGCGGTGTTTAGTGGGTTGTTGGAAAACGGGGCCTCGGAACAGGGTGCGCGGATGTCGGCGATGGACAACGCAACCCGGAATGCGGGCGAGATGATCGACAAGCTGACGATTCAGTTCAACCGTTCGCGTCAGGCTGTGATCACCAATGAACTAATTGAAATTATTTCGGGCGCGGAAGCGCTCTAAGAGACCGGAGACGAAACATGGCAAATGCAATTGGCAAAATCACGCAGGTGATCGGCGCCGTGGTGGACGTTCAGTTCGGCGAACATCTGCCGGAGATTCTGAATTCGCTTGAAACCGACAACAATGGCAAGCGTCTGGTTCTGGAAGTGGCCCAGCATCTTGGCGAAAACACAGTGCGCTGCATCGCGATGGACAGTTCAGAAGGGCTGGTTCGTGGTCAGGACGTGACTGACACCGGTGGGCCGATCACGGTTCCGGTAGGAAACGCCACATTGGGACGGATCATCAACGTTATCGGCGAGCCGGTTGACGAAGGTGGCCCGGTTGACGCCAAAGAAACCCGTTCGATCCACCAGGACGCGCCAACGTTCGAAGAACAGTCCACTGCATCCGAAGTGCTGGAGACCGGTATCAAGGTTGTTGACCTTCTCGCGCCTTACGCGAAGGGTGGTAAGATTGGCCTGTTCGGCGGTGCCGGAGTGGGCAAGACAGTTCTGATCATGGAACTCATCAACAACATCGCCAAAGTGCACTCAGGTTTCTCAGTATTCGCCGGTGTGGGTGAACGGACCCGTGAAGGAAACGACCTTTATCACGAGATGATCGAATCCAACGTTATCAAGCCGGATAACCTGGAAGAAAGCCAGGTCGCCTTGGTTTACGGTCAGATGAACGAGCCTCCCGGAGCGCGTATGCGTGTGGCCCTGACCGGTCTGACATTGGCCGAGCAGTTCCGCGATCAGTCCGGGACCGATGTTTTGTTCTTCGTCGATAACATCTTCCGCTTTACGCAAGCCGGTTCTGAATGTTCGGCTCTGCTGGGTCGTATTCCTTCGGCTGTGGGCTATCAGCCGACACTGGCCACCGACATGGGCCAGATGCAGGAGCGTATTACCTCGACCAAAGCCGGTTCGATTACTTCGGTGCAGGCCGTGTACGTACCAGCGGATGACCTTACCGACCCTGCGCCTGCGACATCGTTTGCGCACCTTGATGCGACAACCGTTCTGTCACGTGCGATTTCGGAATTGGGTATCTACCCCGCTGTGGACCCGCTCGATTCAACGTCGCGTCTGATGGACCCGGCGGTTGTTGGTGAAGAGCATTACGGTGTTGCCCGTGACGTTCAGGGTATCCTGCAGCGCTACAAATCGCTTCAGGATATCATCGCAATTCTGGGCATGGACGAACTGTCGGAAGAAGACAAACTGACCGTGGCCCGTGCCCGGAAAATCCAGCGCTTCCTCAGCCAGCCTTTCGACGTGGCACAGGTGTTCACAGGCTCGCCCGGTGTTCAGGTTCCGCTGGAAGACACGATTTCATCGTTCAAAGCTGTGGTTGCCGGTGAATATGACCACCTGCCCGAAGGCGCATTCTACATGGTCGGTGGCATTGACGAAGTGATTGCCAAAGCTGAGAAAATGGCTGCTGAAGCGGCATAAGTGGTGGCGGGGTAAAACCCCGCCCTACATTTTCGATCCAAGCGTAGGGTGGGTTTATCCCGCCTTTCGCCCAGAAGGAGGCCAACATGGCTGATACAGTGCAATTCGATCTGGTGAGCCCCGAGCGGCTTCTCGCTTCTGTTGAGGCGAAAGAAGTGCAGATACCGGGTTCTGAGGGCGATATGACAGCTATGCCTGATCATGCGCCATTGATCACCACATTGCGCCCTGGTGTTCTGAAGGTTTCCGGCACCGACGGCGACAAGGAATATGTTGTGACCGGCGGGTTTGCAGAGATCAACGAAAGCTCAATCTCGGTTCTGGCCGAGCAAGCTGTTCCGCGCGATGAGATCTCGCAGGAACAGTTCAAGGCGATGGTGGATGATGCCACCGACCGTCTGGCCAAGGCGCAGGAGACCTATGTGAATGAGCCGGGCCCGGTAGACGATGCTGCAAAGCTGCTGGCGGATATGGTTGCGATGGGCGATGAGATTGGTCTGAGCGCCAACTGAGCTGACGCAACTGCGCAAAAATAACAAGAAACGGCCCCTGAATTGGGGCCTTTTTTGTGACTAGATTCCCCATGTTTTTCTTGTTTGTTTCCTATTCTTGCCCAAAAGATGCATGATTGTGGCCTTCTGTGATGCATGAGAGACAATGAAAAACCTGCCGAGCAATACAATAGGCATCGACCACGGAGATGACGTGCTGTTCTCGGATTTCGAGGACGGTGGTGAGATGTGGACAGGCACCGGGCCGCGGGAGCGGCGCCGGAAAGTGAATTTTAGCAAGCCCTATCGTGAACCACCGGTGATGCACGTCGCGTTGTCGATGTGGGATTTCGACAGTGCCAGCAATCCACGCGCCGATATCGGGGCAGAGAATGTGACGCGAGAAGGGTTTGATGTGGTGTTCCGGACGTGGGGCGATACCCGCGTGGCGCGTGCTCGGGTTCGCTGGATGGCTTTTGGAACCCTTCCTTTTGAGGACGACTGGGAACTTTATTAACGTGCCGGGCAGATGGTATTAGTTTTCAAAACATTTTAATATCAATGCCTTAATGTGAAAATTTCGATGGAAATTGGAACAGGGTTGCCCGTGTTCCAACCGCATCGCGGCGAAAATTAACAATTCATTAACGGTTTTGCCGCACCTTGGCTGAGCATTGGGTGGGGGCCGGGACGCGTAAGCGCTCTGGCATATTGTTTACGAATTATCAGGGGGATGGATGCTATTCACGTGCCCTGGAGTTTCTTTTATGGGGACGGGACAGCAGAATCGTGACAGCCGAACTGCCGATAAAACAACGTTCTTTGCCAAAAAATACTGCGCATATGGACGACCTGCGAATTTTTGAGGCGAGCCGATTTCCCGTTTGGGTGTTTGATATTGCCGCTGAACGGGCGATTTGGGCCAACCCGCCGGGATTGGAGTTATGGGATGCAGAGACTGTTGAAGAACTGGCCCGCCGCGACATGGGCAAAGACATGTCACGCTCTGTCCGGGATCGTCTGCGATGGTATCAGAGTGAATTCGTCAACGGGTTAACGTTCGACGAAAGCTGGACTCTGTTTCCGGGTGGCGAACCCCGCACGATGATGTGCCGGTTTCGCGGGTGTCAGAAATTCGATGGCAATATGGCAATGCTGTGCGAGGCGCAGGAGGTAGAGGCGCAGACGCCGGAAATACTGCGTGGATCCCAGGCGCTGTTATACACGGGTGCGATGGTGTCGACCTATGATGCCACTGGCGCCTGTATCTATGCCAATCCTGCCGCGCAAAGAGCTATGGCGACTGGCAAGACCAGCTTGCCCAAACGTATTCTCAGCACAGGAGTTCTGGACTCATTGCTTGCAGGCATGAAGGAAGGCGTTGAGGGGCTGTATGTCTGTGATGTTCTCACAGTACAGGGTATTCGAATTCACGAGATAGAAGCAAGGCAGAGCATGGATGCGGTAGCTGGCGCGCCGCGGCTGTTGTTAACCGAGATAGATATTACAGAGCGCGAGCACGCCAAACGTGCAGTTGAACATCTGGCAAATCATGACACGCTGACCGGTCTGTTCAACCGGACCTTTTTGCAGGCACAGGCCGATGCGTTTATCGCCAAGGCATTTGAGGATGGGATGGATGCCTATCTGTTGTTGTTTGATCTGGATCGGTTCAAATACATCAACGACACGCTGGGCCATGCGGTAGGCGATCGGCTGTTGCAGGAAGTGGCGACGCGGTCAGGCGCCTATTTTCCGGACGACGCCATCCTTGGTCGTTTGGGGGGCGATGAATTTTGTGTGCTGATGCGGTCTGCGGCGCGCCTGTCGGATATTTCCAAACTGGCGGGGCGTTTCATCAAGGAGCTGAGAGCGCCATTAAGGGTGCAGAAAAATGAGCTGCGAATTTATTGCAGCATGGGGCTGAGTCATGCGCGAAGGTCAAGGCCACCGGTCGGCTTTGATGAGCTGCTGGTGCAGGCTGATCTGGCACTTTACGAATCCAAGGGGTTGGGCGGTAGCCAGGTGCGGCCGTATCGCGAGGCATTGGGGCGGAAACGGGAACGATTCTTTTCAGTCGAGGCAGAGCTGGTGCATGCGCTGTCACGGGCACCAGAGCGGTTAGCATTGAATTTTCAACCGCGGGTCTGTCACAGAAGGGGCCGGATCGTCGGCGCAGAAGCATTGGCACGATTGGTGCGTCGCGATGGCAGGCCAATCAGCCCGGTGGAATTTATTTCGATTGCGGAATCAACGGGCCTTATTGGTGAACTGGGACAATGGGTGCTGGAACATGCCGTGGACCGGTTGTTGGCATTGCCGCCGGAAATGGAAGACTACAGTTTTTCGGTTAATGTTTCGCCGTCCCAGTTTCACGGCTCGGACCTGGTGGATCAGTTGCGTCGGTTTTCGAGGCTGCCTGGGTTTTCGCCCAAGCGGCTGGAGCTGGAGTTGACCGAAACGGCGCTGCATCTGGGGGACCGGCGTTTCAACCGGATGCTGCGAGAGATCGCGGAAATGGGATATCCGATGGCGATTGACGATTTCGGCACTGGTTATTCTAACATCGCCCGACTGAACATGCATCCGATCCGCTGTATCAAGGTGGACCGATCGCTGATCCGGCTCAAAAATAACCGAACGCTGGCGGCAGGTGTGATCAATCTGGGGCAGGCGATGAATATGCGGGTGGTGGCAGAGGGCGTGGAAACCGTGCGGCAATGCGAATGGCTGATCGCTAAAGGATGCACGGAGCATCAGGGGTTCTTGTATTCGCGGCCTGTGCCGTTTGACGATCTGGTACAGCTGACTGCTGCGGATGTTGGGGCGCTTAATCCTATGCGAAGGAAGGCGATGCGGTAGAGTTCAGAGCTTCATCCTGAAAATCTGAATCAGATCGGCGTTATGGTCTTAGGCTGCCATTCGAGCAATCGCCCCGCGCGGAATCCAAGAGCGCAGCCCTGCCGCGCAGAGCCGTCTGGCCGAGATCGGAAATCCGTCGTGGCACAATATAACAACATCCCCTTGTTGTTAATCAAGAAACCGGGAAATTCGATTCACGTCCGCTCAACCGGCAAACTGACCTTCATAGATCGGCTCTAGCGTAGGCGTTTCGAACAAAGAAGACACGGATGTGCCGTTCCAGATGTTCAGAATGGCCTGCGCAAAGACCGGGGCCGTGGGAACGATCCGGATATTCGGGGCAGAGCGGACAGCATCGGAGGGGGCAATCGTGTCGGTGATAACCAGCGATTTCATCACCGATTTGCTGACTCTTTCCACCGCCGGGCCTGACATCACGCCGTGGGTGATATAAGCGTGTACTTCTGACGCACCGTTTTCAAGAATGACTTCTGCTGCTTTACATAGTGTTCCAGCGGTGTCGCACATGTCGTCGACAATGATGCATTTTTTTCCGGTTACATTGCCGATGATCGTCATCTCAGCGACTTCACCCGGTTTCTCGCGTCGTTTGTCGACGATGGAGAGTGGCGCATTGATACGCTTGGCCAGTTCGCGGGCACGAGCCACGCCGCCCACATCGGGTGAAACGATCATCACATCGCTCAGGTCATCGCGGAACTGTTCCATGATATCGAGAGCAAAGACCGGAGAGGCATAAAGGTTGTCCACCGGGATATCGAAAAACCCCTGAATTTGGGCCGCATGCAGATCCATTGTCAAAACCCGCTCGATCCCGGCCTCGACGATCATGTTTGCAACCAGCTTGGCCGAGATTGGTGTGCGCGCCTTGGTGCGTCGATCCTGGCGGGCATATCCAAAATAGGGGATGACCGCCGTGATCCTCTGGGCCGAAGACCGGCGCAGTGCGTCAGACATGATCAGCAATTCCATCAGATTGTCATTGGCCGGATTTGATGTGGGCTGAATGATGAACATGTCTTCGCCGCGGACATTTTCATAAACCTCTACAAAGATTTCTCCGTCATTGAACCGTTCCACCCGCGCGTCGACCAGCCCGAGATTGACGCCGCGATGCATCGACATACGTCGGGCGATGGCAGTGGCCAATGGCATGTTGGCGTTGCCGGATATCAGTTTCGGCTCTTGGATGGCTGGCATTTGAGATGTCCCCGGGTGATCTTTTGATGACAGATTCGTGACGTTGACACCGCTTAACATGGGTGTCACCTCTGGCAAAGTGATGGCTCGTAAGGAACGCAGGAAAATGGCCCATATTGACTATTATTTCTCGACACTTTCGCCCGCGGCCTATCTGGGAGGTACCCGGCTGGAAGAAATAGTGGCGCGGCAAGGGGCCAGCGTGACCTACAAACCGCTGGATATCATGGCGCTATTTGCCCGGACGGGTGGCACACCGTTAAAGGACCGCCATCCCAACAGGCAGGCCTACCGCTGGCAGGAATTGCCGCGACAGGCGAAAAAGCTGGGTATGGCGTTGAACATTCAGCCTGCACATTTTCCGGCCAATGCGGCGCCTTCATCCTATGCTATTATCGCCGCGCAGAATGCGGGCGGGGGTGACTTGGGCGCATTGGTGCATTCGTATTTGCGTGCTGTCTGGGCCGAAGATCGCGATATTGCCGAAGATGGCGTGGTTTGTGAGTGTCTGGAACATGCCGGGTTTGATCCCGGTCTTGCGATGAGCGGTCTTTTGACCGGGGCCGAGACCTATGCCGCCAATCTGGAAGAGGCAGTCGCGGCAGGTGTGTTCGGTGCGCCGTTCTACGTGGTGGACACGGGCCAATGTTTCTGGGGGCAGGACCGGCTGGATGATTTGGACCTGCATCTCGCGGGCAAGCTCTGATCACCAATGCCTAAGACAGACAAGGCCGGATTTCCAACCTATTGGACCACCTATGGACAGGGTCCGCGCGCAGCTTTGATGATTCATTGCTCTCTGGCGCATTCGGGGTCCTGGGGTGGGTTGGCACGGTATCTGTCAGGTGCACTGACAATGACGGCTTTTGACCTTCCGGGTCATGGGCGCAGTGCGCCGTGGGATGACAGGGGGGAAATGCAGGGCGTAACCGCAGAAATCGCTGCCGACTTCTGTGGAGGCCCGATGGATGTGATTGGGCATTCCTTTGGGGCCACGGTCGCGCTTCGGCTTGCTGTTACACGGCCGGAACTTGTGCGCAGTTTGACATTGATAGAGCCCGTGTTTTTTGCAGTGGCTCTCGCCGACCGTCCGGATTTGCGCCAGCCGTTTGAAGCACAAACACAAGGGTTCACCAAGGCCATGTCGACGGGCGATCTTTTGGCTGCTGCACGAGAGTTCACTAAGCTCTGGGGTGGGGGGGTGTCGTGGGACGACGTTTCAGAAACGCAGCAACAGGGGTTGGCTGACCAGATGACTTTGGTTCAGGCGGGGTCGTCTGCGCTATATGACGACGTGGGCGGTATGCTGGAACCGGGGGTTCTGGAAACGTTACAGGTGCCTGTACTACTGATCGAAGGCAGCAAATCACCTGCAATTATTCCGGCGATCAATTCGGGCCTTGCGGGTCGGCTGCAAAATACCAGCCGGGCGGTGATCATGGGGGCGGCGCATATGGTGCCCATTTCCCACCCGGCGCAGGTCAGTGCGGAAGTGCTGCGGTTTCTGAGCACGACGGGGCAGGGATGATCAGTAACAGCGACATAGCAGAACTTATCACCTGGCGCAGGCAGTTGCACCGGAGACCGGAAATTTCCGGGGCCGAAGAAGAAACCGCCAAAGCGGTGGTGACGGCATTGGAGGCCACAGGGCCGGACCGGATTGTAACGGGATTGGGCGGCCACGGTGTGGCCGCAATCTATCGGTGTGATGCAGAAAGCGCACCGACGCTGATGCTGCGGTGCGAGTTGGATGGGTTGCCGATCGAAGAGATCAACACGTTTGATCACCGTTCGGAAACGCCCGGCCACGGGCATCTGTGCGGTCATGATGGGCATATGGCGATCATGATGGGGGTTGCCCGCCAGCTGGGGCGTTTTCGGCGGCGGGGTTTGAACGTGATGCTTTTGTTCCAACCGGCAGAAGAAACCGGAGCGGGGGCCAGGGCGGTCCTGGAAGATGCCCGGTTTGACACGCTTCAACCTGATTTTGCAGCATCTTTGCACAATATGCCGGGACACCCGTTGGGCCATGTGACGCTGGCAGAGGGGACGGTGAATTGTGCCTCTCGCGGGATGCGAATTGGCCTTGGCGGTAAGACCGCCCATGCCTCTCAGCCAGAGACAGGCGTGTCGCCCGCGCTGGCAATGGTGGAAATAATTGCAGGACTGCAGGCGCTTAACCGTGGTCTTCCCGAGGATGGCGAGGCATTTCGCATGGCGACTGTCACCCATGCCGGGTTGGGGGAGCAAACCTTTGGCGTGGCACCGGGAGACGGAGAAATCTGGGTCACTCTGCGCACGCTCACCGATGCAGCCATGGCCGAAATTGTGTCGTCGGCAGAAACACTTGCTCAGGATGCCGCCGACAGAGGGGGTTTGACGCTGGAGATCGCATATGACGACATCTTTACAGCGTCCGTGAATGATCCGCTGATGACAGGCCTGATTGCCGAAGGGCTAGAGGAGGTGGGCATTGTGTACAGCGATGCAGACCTGCCACAGCGCTGGTCCGAAGATTTTGGACGATTCGGTGCAGATGCCAAGGCTGCGATGTTTTTTCTGGGGTCAGGCGTGGAGTGCCCGGCGCTGCACAATCCGGATTATGATTTCCCGGATGACCTGATCTCGGTCGGTGTCAGGGCTTTTCTTGCAATTATCACCCGGGTCGAGGCGCATGTGACTGATAGCCCCTAGCATGTGTAATTGGGCTGACCCTGATCTGAGGTTGAGCTCCCGGTAGGATCACAGGATAGCTGTGAACAAGGGAGACTGATGATGGAATATTTTGCCGGACTGGATGTGTCGCTGCGGTCGTGCGCGCTTTGCATCGTTGATAGCAAGGGCAAGGTGATGCTTGAGCGCGATCTGCTGTGCGAGGTTGGCGACATTGCGGAGTGCTTGACGGATTTTGCTTATCCGATTGAGCGAGTTGGCTTCGAGGCGGGCACGATGAGCCAGCACCTTTTCTTTGGCTTGACCAATGAGGGCTTCGACGTCGTGTGCATGGAAGCGCGTCAGGTGAATGCGGCGCTGTCTGCGATGCGCAACAAGACCGACAAGAATGACGCCCGAGGAATTGCGCAGATCCTGCGCACCGGATGGTTCAGCCCTGTGCACATGAAGAGCCGGAAGGCCCATGGCTATCGTGCATTGCTCAGCACCCGTAAAGCCCTACTTAACAAAACGATTGATCTGGCCAATGAAGTTCGCGGGTTGCTGAAAATCTTCGGCATCCGCCTGCCCAAGACCGTGAAGCATGGCAGCTTTGACGGTGTTGTCCGCCCGATGATCGAGATGGATGATGTTCTGGCACATGCTATGCTTCCGCTGCTAGATGCACGCCTTGTTCTGTATCAGCACTTCCTGGAACTGGACCGGCGCGTCAAACGCGCTGCAAGTCACGATGAGGTCTGCATGCGGATGATGACTGTGCCGGGTGTCGGGCCGATCGCAGCGCTGACCTTCAAGGCGGCTGTCGATGATCCTGACCGCTTCAAGCGATCCCGCACGGTGGCCGCACATTTTGGGCTGACACCGCGCCGTTTCCAGTCGGGTGAACATGACAATCCCGGCCGAATATCAAAGGCGGGTGACAGAGACGTTCGCGCAACTTTATACGCGGCGGCAAATGCACTGCTCATGCGCACGATGGCCGGGTCACAGATCAAAACCTGGGGGACGCGCCTGATGCGGACCAAAGGCAGACGTCGCGCTGTCGTCGCCGTCGCACGTAAACTGGCTGTTTTGCTACACCGCATGTGGGCAGATGGCACTGAATTCCGTCCGGAAATGGTGGAGGGTACGGCATGATCTGAACCACCCACCACCAAACCGAGCGGGGTCGTCCCTCACCGGACGAGGTTCGTGGATGAAGCCGAAAATGACTGCTGCGCCACGTGAAGCGCGTCTCTTAGCGGGGCTCTCCACAACCGATCCGACATATGCGTGCAGCGGTGCCACCTGAGCATCAATCAGACTGCGAAGAGAAGCGTGACCCGGATGAGCGACAAAACCCAAAACTAAAAAGGAAAATGAGCTTGACCCAAACACCCAATTAGAGAAGCAGTCATCTAGTTGGGCCCGACAACTTTTTTCAATGCGAACCAGGCGCAGCAATTTCATCCATTCGTTAACCATTTGACGCTTAGGTATGCTGCAGCGCAGCGGTGTGCAGGGGGTGCACGCAAGGTGTACGGATATCACCCCCCTGTTTTGGTCGATGTCGCAATGGTTAACTCGCAGGATCCAGCAGTGCTTTTCCCGGCTCGCGGACCGGGGTAGGTTAGCGTTATGGAATCGTCTGTCACCTCTCAATCAGCGCTCGCCATGCTCTCCTGGCAGATCGAGCTTGGCGCGACTGAAACCATTGGTGACAGCCCGATCAACCGGTATGATACACCTCCGGAAAAACCCGGTAAAGCGCCCTGTTCCGAGCCTGCCTCTATGCCCGCTCCGGCGATAATCTCAGCGGCAGATGATCCGGTGAAAGAGGCAGAAAAAGCCGCGAGTTCCTGCAGTGATCTCAACGCCTTACAATCATCCATGCAGAGTTTCGAGCATTGCGATCTCAAACGCGGCGCACGCAATCTGGTGTTCAGTGACGGCAACCCAAAGGCATGGGTTATGATCATCGGTGAAGCCCCCGGCCGTGACGAGGATCGCATTGGCAAACCCTTTGTCGGTCGCGCCGGGCAGTTGCTGGACAAGATGCTGGCAGCGATAAACCTGTCTCGAGAGCGTCAAGCCCCTGAAACCGCGGCATATATCACCAACGTCCTGCCCTGGCGCCCGCCGCAGAACCGCGATCCGAAGCCCGAAGAGATTGCCATGCTGCTGCCTTTTGTCCAGCGCCATGTAGAGCTGATTGATCCGCAAGTTATTGTTTTGATGGGTAATATCAGCTGTCAGGCCGGGTTGGGCCGGCGTGGAATCACCCGCTTACGCGGCACCTGGACAGAGGCCTACGGCAAACCCGCCCTGCCAATGTTCCACCCCGCCTATCTGCTGCGCAGTCCCCACGCCAAACGAGAGGCCTGGGCAGATCTGCTCGACCTGCAAGCCAGATTGAGGGCAAGCACTTGAAAATTCTTGCCTTTTCCGACCTGCATCACTCCCAATCCCGCGCCGCACAACTGGTCGCGGCAAGCGCCAAGGCTGACCTCGTCATCGGCGCCGGCGACTTCTGCAACATGCGCCAAGGGCTGGACGATGCCATGGCCCTCCTCTCTGACCTCCAGGCCCCTCTGGTGGCCATTCCCGGCAATGCAGAAAGTTATGAGGAGCTACAGGCGGCGGCCTCCGGGTCAACCCATGTCCTCCACGGTTCAGGGATAGATATCAACGGCTTAAAACTATTCGGCCTCGGCTACGGCGTGCCCGTTACACCCTTTGGCAGTTGGAGCTGCGACCTGACCGAAGCCCATGCAGCCGAAATTCTAAGCCGCTGTGAAACCGCAGATATCCTGATCTGTCACTCGCCCCCCAAAGGAATCGCAGACAAAACCTCAGCCGGGCAATCGGTTGGATCAACGGCCATTCTCGAGGCAATTGAACGCATCCAACCCCGCCTTGTTTTTTGTGGTCACATCCATGACAGCTGGGGGGAGACCGGCCATGTCGGCCAGACCCAGATTGTAAATCTCGGACCAACGCCAAACTGGTACGAAATAGATCCAAGCGATTGTAAATAAATAGGATAACACAGTGACAAGAATTGACGAATCCCGCGATTTCCTGCCGGTTCGCATCGCAGTTCTGACCGTCAGCGACACGCGGAAATTGTCGGATGACAGATCTGGTGACATCCTCGTTGATCGCGTGACCACTGCGGGCCACGTTCTATCCGCCCGCAACATCGTTTCCGATGACCGCACTCAGATCGCCGATCAATTGCGTACGTGGATTGCGGACACGGATATCGACGTGATAATCTCAACAGGTGGCACCGGCCTGACTGGTCGCGATGTCACGGTCGAGGCGCATCGCGATGTTTATGAAAAGGAAATCGACGCATTCGGCACCGTGTTCACCCATGTTTCGATGCGGAAAATAGGCACCAGCGCGGTACAGTCCCGTGCCACAGGCGGTGTTGCTGGTGGCACCTATTTGTTTGCGCTTCCGGGTAGTCCCGGAGCGTGCAAAGACGCCTGGGATGAAATCCTGAAACCCCAGCTTGATTACCGGCATATGCCCTGTAACTTCGTCGAGATCATGCCACGGCTGGATGAACACCTGCGCCGGAAATAGCGCGACAATAGCGTTGTTTAGTTTCGTAATTTCAAAACCTTATCCCGCCGGGCAGCCCTGAATGTCAACCGCGTGCGACCGACCCAGAACCGTCAGACGGAGGCCGGAGCGGTTAACCGCAAACGCACGTCCCTCACTGTGATAAAGCTCTGTTTCCGCAATCAACACCCCGCCCTTACGGTAAGATTTAGCTTGCGCCACCCAGATGGCAGGATCGTCTGTCTCAACAATCACTGCTTCGCGACCGCCGACTGCGGGCAACCGGATTTCGGCATGTAAGCTAACCCGGTCCTGCTGAAGAGAAATATTGCAGGCAACCCGTGTCACGCCAGCCTCAGCCGCCGAATAAGGGCGCGCGGCCAATGCGGCCACGATACGTGGATCACGCTTTCCACTTCCGGCGGAAATATCAGTTTTAAATCTTACGTTTACAGGCACGCACACATCCTTGCACACGCCCATTTCAACCTCTCCTGCAAGGGTGACTGCCCTATTGGAGCGAGAGGGAAGCAGGCGCACCGGCAACGTGACAGAGCCCGGATAACCGATGGTCAGCATTCCGTTCTGCGGGATTTGATGCGGCGAAGGCCATTCAATCTCAACATCCGACAGATTGCGCGAACCCCGCCAGCTGAATTGTGGGGGGATACCCGCATCCCCGGGCGCACGCCAATAGGTCTTCCACCCATCTGCAAGCGCGATATGCAGCGCGGCCATCCGACTGCCATCTGAATTGCTCCAGCCCGGCAGAACGCTGATTTTGACAATATCATCAACCTGTTGCGCCGCAGGAAGGCGGGGCAGCAATGCAAAGCAGGTCAGACAAAAAAGAGCCAGAAGTCGTGTCATGTTCATGACATGATACACTAGGACGTAAATGCCAACTCACTTTCTGGAGAGAAAACCGAAATATGCCCCAACCCGGTGCTTGCACTGCGCGGTCTGCGGCCCCATCATTGGTATAGGACCGGGCATGGAGATTTCGGGTGCGGGACATTGATCTGAACGGAAAACTGCTGATCGCGATGCCGGAAATGGGTGATCCCAGATTCGCCTACTCCGTTGTTTTTCTTTGTGCTTATTCCGAAGAGGGGGCAATGGGCCTGATCGTGAACAAGCCCACGGACGAATTGCGCCTGGGTGATTTGCTGGAACAGCTGTCAATCAAAGAGGGCGATGAGGCACGGGATCTGCCGGTTCATTTTGGTGGACCGGTTGAACATGGGCGCGGGTTTGTTTTGCATGATTACGGATATCATTCCGCGATTTCGACAATGGATGTGGACGAACAGTTCGCCATGACCGCAACCCTTGATATCCTTGAAGATTTTGCCGATGGACGGGGTCCGTCTCGGGCCATTCTGGCGCTTGGATACGCCGGATGGGGCCCCGGGCAGCTGGAAAGTGAAATCGGCCAGAATGCCTGGCTGACGGTCGAGGCTGATTCCGAATTGGTATTCAACATGCCCGACGCCGAAAAATGGGAAGGCGCGCTGAAAAAGTTAGGCGTAAACGCCCTGACACTTTCAGCCAGCGGCGGACGGGCGTGAAACCGTACGAATTGTATGTTTTGTACGGGTGATTTGTACAAGGATCGGCGCCATTGCGCCGATTTGTGTACCCTTTGTACAATCTGATGAAAATCCGGACATGCGAACGGTGTGCTTGGACCGCGTTAACAAATTGGCTTCAGGATAGTGGAAACCACGTTATCAGAAGGCCCGTCAATGTACCACAATATCCCGCTGTCCGAATTCCGCCAACACATACGAGAATATACAGATCACCATCAAAGAACCGGGGACCGGCTGATGATCACCCGCAATGGCCGGGACGCCTTTGCTGTGGTCTCGGTCAAGGATTTGCAGGCGCTGGAAGACGTGGAGGCCAATCGGGAGGAATTCCTGGAGAACCGGCATCAGGCAACGCTGCGAGAGTTCCGGGCGCTGAAGGAGGGGGTGCGGTGAGTGGGGGATTGGGTGGATTGCGGGATGGGGTGGATGGCTCCTGCTCCATCGGCGTCGCAATGCGCCATAGTGCAGTTGTCATGAACTGCTAGGAGAGGAGCCACCCAATGCAGGTTACAACAGTCGGCCTCGATTTGGCCAAGAACGTTTTCCATATTCACGGTGTCATGGAGGATGGATCTGTAGGGTTCAGCCGGTCTTTGCGGCGCAGTCAGATGTTTGCATTTTTCGAACGTCTGGAGCCATGTCTGATCGGCATGGAAGCGTGCGGTGCGAGCCACTACTGGGCGCGGGAACTGACCAGGCTGGGTCATGAAGTCAGGTTGATAGCACCTGTCTATGTGAAGCCCTATGTCAAGCGCGGCAAGTCCGATGCGGCTGACGCAGAGGCGATCTGCGAGGCTGTCACCCGCCCGACCATGCGGTTCGTTGAGGTAAAGTCGCCTGAACAGCAGGCCATTCTTTCATTGCACCGAGCGCGTAGCCTAGTCGTTCGACAGAGAACCCAGACGATCAACATGCTGCGTGGTCTGTTGGCGGAGTTCGGCATCGTCTTTGCTCAGGGCGTCGGTCACGCCGTCCGGTTTGCAAAGCGTACCACCCAAGAGCAGGCTCTGGACCTACCGCCCGTTGCGCTGGACACCATCATCGACCTTAGCGAACAGATATTGGCCCTGCATGGGCGGGTGCTCTGGTATGGCCGCAAGCTGACACAAGCTGCGAAATCCGAGCCCCGGATCGACTTGCTTCAGACAATCCCCGGCATTGGGCCGATCACGGCGTCGGCCATTGTCGCGACGGTTGGCAGTGCCGCACAGTTTAAGTGCGGCAGAGACTTCTCGGCCTGGTTGGGGCTGACGCCGATCAACCGGTCGACCGGAGGCAAAGAGAGGCTGGGCCGCATATCGAAGATGGGCGACCGCTACATACGCCACCTGATGGTCGTCGGCATGACCTCCCGCATGAAACAGATCAAAAGCGCACCTGAGCGATTTGATCCCTGGTTTGCGGACCTGCTGGAGCGCAAACCCGCAAAGCTCGCGGCAGTGGCCATGGCGAACAAGACAGCGCGGATAATCTGGGCGGTGCTCACACGAAATGAGCCCTACAGGATCAGGACCGTCTGATACCGGAAAGGAATGAAACAGAGACAGCAAGACCAAAGAAGTGATGGCAATGAGTCAGCCGCAATCTCAAGACACCCCGGGCTTTGTCCAGGACGACATCTGTCCGCTTGCGAGGATGGGGACTTGGGTCGCGGAAACCATCAGGGCCAGCGGTCAAGTGCACCGCGCAAACAGGCCGAACACAAGACCGCTTCTGACAAAATGTCGATCACCTCAAAAATGTCTTGCTTTGCAGGAGCCATCCACACAGGACAAAGCTGCCGGTCGGCCTCCTTCTGCGAGTGGCTGGACTGTGCGGATTGCGTCCGCAGTAAAATCATCCTGAGGCGATTTCGATTGCTTAACTGCAGGCGCAAAATCAACGAGAAACAAGTGCGGATACCGGCCGTTTAACTATGAAATATGCGATAGATCTACTCGGGTGACCGATTCGAGCCCGAAACGGGCCAAAATCTTTTGTTATCGATTAATCGACGTCTGAAGCTTTAGGTGCCAGGGCAAAAGTATGGTTTAGTACCTCTATTAAACCACCAATGAAGGTTTTCGATGGCACGCAGGCTCGCAGCAATTCTCGCCGCTGATATGGTCGGATATTCCCGGTTAATGGCAGCCGACGAACCGGGGACCGTTGAACAATTGAGAAGCCGCCGTCGATTGCATTTCGAACCCGAAATCAATCGCTTTGGAGGTGAAATTGTCAAACTCACAGGTGATGGTCTACTTGTAATCTTCGACAGCGTTGTGAGTGCGGTAGAAGCTGCAGCGGCCATACAGAAATCACTGACTTTAGCGAATGCGGACGAACCAGATAAAGAAAGAATTGACTTTAGAATTGGTCTTCACGTCGGCGACGTGATCCTAGGCGAGGATGATATATATGGCGACGGAGTTAACGTAGCCGCTCGCCTTGAAGCTCTTGCAGACCCAGGTGGCGTAACACTCTCTGAGGACGTTTATCGCCACACTCGCGGCAAGACTAATCTTTCATTCGTCGATTTAGGCGAATTGAAATTGAAGAACATTCCCAACGAGGTGCGCGGCTACAAGATCAAATTCACTGACAATATTCGTTCCGCACCGCCGCTGGCGGGAAACTCTTCATCCGAAAAACCTTCAATTGCGGTCCTGCCATTCCAGAACATGTCAGCGGACCCGGAGCAGGAGTATTTTTGCGACGGTGTCAGCGAAGATATAATTACAGAGCTTTCTAGATTTCCCGATCTTCTCGTGATTGCGCGAAATTCATCTTTTTCGTTCAAGAACAAAATGGTAACTCACAACGACATCGCACGCGAACTGGCCGTTCGCTACATGCTGGAGGGGAGCCTCCGACGTGCTGCGAACCGTCTGCGCATCACAGCTCAGTTAATCGAGTGCGAGACGGGCACGCACATCTGGGCAGAACGCTATGACCGTTGCGTTGAAGATATTTTTGAACTGCAGGATGAGATCACCAGTAGTGTTGTCGGCGCAATTGCACCGCAAATTACTCAGGCCGAGCTGGAGCGAGCCAGTAAAGACCGGAACGTCCAGTTCAGTTCCTACGATCTTGCGCTTAGAGCAATGGCGCTTTTCCACGAAGGCGGTTTTTCGAGCAAAGAGGGTTACGAAGCTGTTGTCACCACGGCCCAGCGAGCACTGGATATTGACCCTCGCAATGCGATGGCACTTTGGATTCAGGCCTATGCCCACACGATGCGCTATCTCTTTCAGGTCGATGAGAAACCTGAAGAAATGCTGGATCTGGCGCAAAAAGCGGCGGAGGCCTTGTTCCAGCGCGATCGATTGGATCCTCGCGCTCTGACAATTCGCGGCATGATCAGGCACTTTCAGCAGCTTTATGATGAAGCGACCGCGGATTTTCAACGTGCTTTCGAACTCAATCCGAATTTCGCTCTGAACATTTTCTTCATGGCCTGGCACGAGTCTCTTGTTGGGCGTACTGATGAGGCAAAATTGCACGCACAGCTAGCGCTGCGCCTGTCTCCGAGAGACGCTGATGTCTGGGTCGGCGATGCATATCTTGCTCTGGCTCAATCCCATTTTGCCGAAGGCGATTTTGAAAAGGTTCAGGAGTGGGGCAAACTTGCTGTACAATTCACCCCGCGTGCTCCAATCAGGCGAGCTTTGCTTATTGCCAGCGCGGCCCATCTGGGTCGGCCGGATGACGGAATTGCCCATGCGCAGGCACTAGCCAGTTTTGCACCAACTTTTTTGGACAGTATCGTGTCTGGTCGACTCGCTCTTTACCGCCAGCCCGAGCACAATGCCCTTCTGATTAATGGGATTGTGAAGTCGGGTTGCAGCCTTATTTAACTTCCGCGTTGGTGGGCGGATAGCTCTTGATTGACTTCAATGTCCATATAACTGTCGGCCACCTTGTGTGTCATGTTGCACGGCGCATGAGCGGCTGCTTCGGTGAAGCAGCGTTTCAGCGGCGTGGCGGTCGAAGAACGGCATCTCATCCACGGGCCATGTCCGCATACCGCGCATCGCGTCGGTTGCTGCAATTTGCTCCAACGACAACACTGGGCTCCTACCGGACCTTTGGCAAACAATTCTCTGTGTCCATTCTTCACCGTTTTGTCAGCCCTTTTGTGCCATCCCGTGCATTTGCAGAGCAACTGACACCTTTCCTGCCAGCGCTTGTAGCTCCTGCCCGATCTGGGCGCGGCGGGCGCTGGTGAAACGCCGGACCGGCCCGGTTGCCCCGATGCTGAATGTAGCCCCAATATTGCCGATCCGGATCGGGGCGGCGACTGAGGAGACGCCGACCTCTATCTCTTCCACACATTCGGCAAAGCCCGCATCACGGATCGCTGCGAACTCTTCCCGCAGCACAGCAGGATCGCGTTTGGTGTTGGGGGTGTAGTTGCGCATCGGACCGGACAGGATTTCTTCGCGAAAGCCGTCTTCGGCAAAGGCCGCGATCACCTTGGAACAGGAACAGGCATGCATGGGCCGGAACCCAAGCCCCGGATGTACGAAAGACCGGTTTGCGTCGCTCGGCACCTCAACATGGATGATCTCGACCCCACGGTTGCGATAGCGGGACAGGAACACGGCCTCTCCGAACTGATCAGCGGCTTCTTTCAGTGTGGGGGTCGCCGCGAGACGCACATCAACATCCGACTGACCAAGCAAGGCCAATCGCACCAGACGTTCGCCCACCAGATACCGACCCGGCTCAGACTCATCCAGCAAACGCTGTTCGGCCATTGTCTGCAGCAACCGGTAACAGGTTGGGCGCGGAAGATCGGTGGCCTGCTGCACTTCTGGAGCAGTTACGGCCCGTCCGGCGATGGCCACGGCCTCCAGAATTGTCATCAACCGGTCGAGATGCATCAAAGTCTCACTTTACAGACATTTGTCTCATGTAATAACATCCCCTCGAGAGTGTCAACAATGTGAGTCGCAGGAAGGGAAACGGGATGGAGTGTTGTGGTCCGGGCTATGCCTCGCCAGCGGAGGCAATACAGGCCCCGCGCGAAAAACTGCTGTACACGATTGCGATTTATACGGGCACAGGTATTCAAAAGCCGGATTACCTGGCCACCGTTGATGTTGATCCCGACAGTGCAACCTACGGCGAGGTCATTCATCGGCTGGAAATGCCGGGGATTGGCGATGAGCTGCACCACATGGGGTGGAATGCCTGTTCGAGTTGTTTTGATGACAGTTCCATGGCGCGCAAATATCTGATCCTGCCGGGGGTGAGATCCAACAACCTTCACATCGTCGACACCGCTACAGACCCACGCGCGCCACGCCTGCACAAGATCGTTGACGGGGCCGAGATCAAATCCAAGGCCAATCTAAGCGGACCACATACGGTCCATTGTCTGGGGTCCGAAATCATTATCTCGTTCCTTGGCGATGCCAAAGGCGAAGCACCGGGTGGCTATCTGCATCTGAATAAGGATTTTGAGATTGTTGGCCGCTGGGAAAACTCGATGGGTGACATCAAGTTCGGCTACGATTTCTGGTACCAGCCGCGCCACAACGTGATGGTCAGTTCCGAATGGGCCGCTCCTAATACGTTCATGCCCGGATTTGATCTGGAAGAAGTAGGGCATCTAAAGTATGGCCGAGAGCTGCACTTCTGGGATTTTGAGAAACGCGAGCCGATTGAGAGCATGTATCTGGGCGAGGATGGTCTGATCCCGCTGGAGGTGAAGTTCCATCACGATCCCGACAGCACCCATGGGTTTTGTGGTGCCGCGCTAAGCTCCAATGTCATTCACTGGTGGAAGGATGATGCAGGCAAATGGCAATGGGAAAAGATCATTGATGTGGGGAACGAACCACATCCCGAATGGCCCATTCCTGTTCCGGGGGTGATGTCGGCCATTCTTGTTTCGATGGATGACAAGTATCTTTACCTGAACAACTGGCTGCATGGGGATATGCGGCAATACGATATCAGCGACCCGCATAATCCGAAACTGACCGGTCAGGTCTGGATGGGCGGATTGCTGGGCAAAGCACCGGTTGTTAACGGCGTTGAAATGGCGGGCGGACCACAGATGTTCCAGCTGAGCCTTGATGGCCGGCGGCTTTACGTAACGACCAGCCTGTTCAGCACGTGGGACAACCAGTTTTACCCTGAAATCCGCGAACAGGGTGGCGTGATGGTGATGATTGACTGCGACCCTGAGAATGGCGGCATGAAGATCAACGAGGACTTTATCGTCAATTTCGGCAATGAGCCGAACGGCCCCAGTCGTTGTCACGAAATGCGCTATCCCGGTGGCGATTGTACAAGTGATATCTGGCTATGATGTTGAAGCGCGAAAGCCGGGGTGAACCCCGGCCTACATCTGATTTGACCCGTAGGCCCGGGTTCACCCCGGCATCTGAAATGGCACAAACATGACCACCCATACCGTGACCATAGCCAACCGCGGCAATGCCACCTACAAAGTCGATGCGCGCCGCCCCCTGCTGGACGCCCTGCGCGATCAGGGCGTTGATCTGCCCTATGGCTGTAAATATGGCGGGTGCATTACCTGCGCGGCGAAGCTGACCAAAGGTGAGATTGACCAGCGCCGTCAGGTCGCGCTGAACAACCGGCAGATTGAAAACGGCTATGTGATCCTCTGCGTGGCGAGACCGACCTCTGACATCACGTTGGAAATCGGCGTGGAAAGCCATGACAAACTTTATCGCAACCCGTTTCTTGACCCCCTCAAACCCCACGAACTAAAGGCGGATATCGCCGTGCCGAAGGACATGTGACATGGACCACACGCAACCCTATTCCGAATCGTACCTGCAGGGCATTCTGAAGTCCGTCAAAACCATCGCCATGGTGGGCGCCAGCCCGGACAAGACCAAGTTCAGCTATGGCGTTCTGCGGGTTCTGCATGAAACCGGCTATGACATGATCCCGGTCAACCCGCGCCCCGGACTGGAAGAGATCAGGGGCATCAAGGTTTATCCTTCACTCAAAAGCATTGATCGCCCGGTGGACATGGTAGAGGTGTTTCGCCGGCCCGAAGATCTGTTGGATGTTGCCAAAGAGGCGATCGAGATCGGTGCAAAGGTGCTTTGGGGGCAGATCGGTGTTGTGAATTACGAAGCCGCCAAGCTTGCCGAGGACGCGGGCCTGCAGGTGGTGATGAACCACTGCCCCAAGATCGAGCTGTTCAGGCCATTCTGGAAACCGAAGCTGCATCTTGAAATATGACCGTACTCAGCGCACATGCCTGTTGTTGTCCTGGCGCTGTTGGGCTTGACTGGCCGGTAGGTGCTTTGTTGAAGAAACTGGGATTAAGCCGAAAGAGGACGCCACCATGGCTCAAAATATCACCAAAAGTTCGAAACAAATTGTTAAAGAAGCTCTTTCATCAATCCCCGCGATCAGCGTCGAGGAGGCGCTGGAACTGGTCGACAGCGATAGCCATGTGTTTGTGGATCTGCGCGACGGCACCGAGCAGGCCAAAACCGGGGTAATCCCCGGTGCGATTGCCTCTTCCCGCGGCATGATGGAGTTTCACATCGACCCCGAAAGCCCGGCTCACAAGCCTGCCTTTAATCAGAATAAGACCTATATCTTCTATTGTGCGTCCGGCGGCCGATCTGCACTCGCGGCGCAGGTGGCAACGGATATGGGCCTGAGCCCGGTTTTAAACCTGACCGGCGGGATCGGGGCGTGGAAAAAAGCGGATGGGGCGCTGGAGTAAGTCTATCGGGTTAAGATTCGATCCTGGCTTTCGTGCCGGATTTGCAGCTTTGGCCGCGATTCCGCAGAAGGCCGTTAGGCCCTGCGACGGCTAACAGGCGGTGTTTCAGGTGCTTTAATACTGCGTTTCAGAAAGCATTTAGGGCATAGGGGCATACAGCCAGCTCTTCCATCAACCAATGCTGAAACGCCCGCGACGCCGGTGTTTCGTCATGCGCGGGTGGAGGAATAAGGAAATAGCTTTCCGGCAATGCCGTTGTGCCCGCAAACGGACGGATTAACTGACCACTTGCGATCAGGTCATGGGCCAGCATGTCGTGGGACAAAACCACCCCTGCCCCGCCAAGGGCTGCGTTCATTGCGATTACATAGGTGGATGCAAGATTGATTTCTGCTGTGCGGGTGAATGCGATCTGGTTGTCGGCGCACCAATATTCCCAGTTGCCCATCATGCCGGCGCAGTCAAACAGCCGTGCCGTATTCAGATCGTAGAGGCCCTGCTGATATCCCGGGGTGCATACGGGATAGGCCATGTCATGGGTCAGCCGCCGGGCATCTTCAGACATATCACCAGGCCGCCCGAAACGAACCTCTAGCGTTGCGTCATGCGCGCGCTGTTCCGGATCCCAGATGGCAGTAGTTATGTTCAGAACCAGCCAGGGGTTGGCCGCGTAAAGACGGTGCAGGCGTGGAGCCAGCCAGAAAACAGAAAAAGCGAGGTTGCACTGAACCATCAAGGATCGCCCCGGCGCACCGCCGGTAAAGGAGCGGGTGCCACGGGCCAACAGTTCGAACGCTTCGCGCACCGTCGGCAAATAGTTCGCCCCGGCCTCTGTCAGCTGCATGGCGCGGGTGCGGCGGATAAACAGCTCTCTGCCCAAAAAAGACTCAAGGCTGCGGACATGCTGGCTAACCGCTGATTGGGTCAGATTCAGCTCTCGCGCGGCTTGGGTGAAAGACAGATGGCGCGCCGCTGCTTCGAATGCGCGCAGCCAGGTTAAAGGAGGCAGGCCAGAGGTGGACATGGTGGATACACGATTTACACATTAATTTAATTAATGTGATGACGCCAAATCCATCGTTTGTAAAGTTGCACGTCTGCTGGCAGCATAAGGCGAACCCAATGGAGACGGTCATGTTAAATGCAAAAGCGACACATCAAACCCCAAACATTGCCTATTGGAAAGAACGGGTAGAGCTGGCTGCGACCTTCCGCTGGACCGAACGTCTGAACATGCATGAGGCGGTTGCCAATCATTTTAGCCTTGCCGTGAATGAGAGTGGCACACAGTTTTTGATGAATCCCAACCAGAAACATTTCAGCCGGATCAAAGCCTCTGACTTGTTGCTGTTGGATGCCAATGATCCGAACACACTGGACCGCCCCGATGCACCCGATCCAACGGCATGGGGTCTGCACGGCGCGCTGCACCGGTTGTGCCCGCATGCCCGTTGTGCCCTGCACGTGCATTCGGTTTATGCGACCGTGCTGGCCAGCCTTGCCGACAGCACATTGCCGCCGATAGATCAGAATACAGCGACTTTTTACAACCGCGTCGCGGTTGACGGCAATTTCGGCGGGCTTGCGATGGATGAAGAGGCCGAGCGGTGCTGTTCTAACCTGAGTGATCCGAAAAAGACCGTGCTGGTCATGGGCAATCACGGCGTCATGGTGATCGGCAAAACTGTGGCCGAGACGTTTAACCGGCTCTATTATTTTGAACGGTCATGCGAAACCTATATCAAGGCACTTTGGACCGGTAAGGAACTGCGGCTTTTGTCGGATGAGATGGCAGAACAAACCGCCTCTGACATCGAAAACTATCCGGGGATTGCGGATAATCATCTGGCCGAGCTGATGGCGATTCTTGACGAAGAAGGTTCAAACTACGCCAGCTGATCACCGGAATTTGAACAGGACCTGAGCCATGTCAGAAATTGTGCGCGACCCCGAAGCAGACCGCTGGAACTATCACCCGGAAGGACCGGTTGGATTGAACCCGCTTTTCGCGTGGCCGCCCCGACCGGGCGCAATTTTGAAGTGGTATAGCGGCGCGTGGCTGCAAATCACGGCTCTGACGCTGTGTTTTGCAATTGCTGTGATCGGCTACATCCTGTTTTTGCCACCGCTTGCGGAGATGCAGAGCTTTGCACCCGGCTGGATGATTACAATCTGGCTTTTGAACATGGTGCCGCAGACACTGGTTGCCGGTGGGCTGCACTGGTGGCTCTACATGCGGCAGGGCCAGGGGATGAGGAAGAAGTTCGACCGCCGCGACCTGACCCGGAAAAACGGAACCTTCACTTTTAACAATCAGGTGTGGGACAACATCTGGTGGACGCTTGGCAGCGCGATGACGGTCGCCACATTGTATCAATGGGTGATTTTCTGGGCGATGGCCAATGGCTGGGCGCCGGTCATCACATGGGCGCAGGCACCGGTCTGGTTTGTGGTCTGGATGTTCATCATTCCGATGTGGTCAGGCCTGCACTTCTACTGGACGCATCGGCTTGAACATCATCCGAAGCTCTACAAACATGTCCACGCCGTGCATCACCGCAACGTCAATATCGGGCCATGGTCGGGCATTTCAAACCATTGGTTTGAAAACATGCTGTATTTCACCACGTATTTCATCCACCTGATCGTTGCATCGCATCCGCTGCATCTGATGTTCCACATCTATTTCCAGCAAGTCAGCCCGATCCTGTCGCATTCAGGTTTTGAAAAACTGATGGCGAAAGAGACAGAGGCCGCGCGCGCAGGGGATTTCTTTCACCAGCTGCATCACCGGTATTTCGAGTGCAACTACGGAACATCCGAAGTGCCGTTCGACAAATGGTTCGGCACCTATCATGACGGCTCTGCCAAGGCGACCGAACGCACCCGCGCCTATAAAAAACAAATGTACACCTGACCGGATGCGCAAGCATCCAGCATGAAAGCCCCTGCCATGTCGGACACGAATCCAAACCAGTCCCGAGAGTGGAACTATCATCCTGATCTTCCGCTGAACAACCCATCGATATTTCAGTGGCCCCCGCGCGCCGGGTTTCTCGCCCGTTGGGTCATCAACAACTGGCTCACATTGAGTGAGCGGGTGATGATGGTGATCCTTGCGGTGGCTTTGTGGCTGTTCTTTTACCCGTCGCTGGAAGCTGCAGAAAGCTTTGCCTTTGGATGGGTTTTGCAGGTCTGGCTGATCAACCTGATCATGGTGATCGTGGTTGCCGGCGGATTGCACTGGTATTTCTATATGCGTCAGGGTCAGGGCGAGACGCTGAAATTCGACCGGCGCGCATTGGCCAAGGGTAACAGGTTGTGGAATTTTTCAGATCAGGTGCATGACAATATGTTCTGGTCGCTGACCAGCGGCGTGGCGCAGCTCACCGCGTTTCAGGTGGTGACCATGTGGCTGATGGCAAACGGGATTGCCCCGACGATAACCCCAGTCGATCACCCGATTTGGTTCGTGTTGTCGCTAATCCTGTTGCCAATCTGGTCAGCTTTTCATTTTTATTGGGTTCACCGCCTGTTGCATGTGCCGTTTTTGTACAAGCGCGTGCATTCCCTGCACCACCGCAATGTCAACATCGGGCCTTGGTCCGGGTTCTCGATGCATCCGGCCGAACATTTTCTCTACCTTTCATCGCTCTGCATCCATTGGATTGTCCCGTCCGACCCGATCCTGGTGTTCTTTCACGTCATATATCTTGGCCCGGGGGCCGCGATGACTCATGCCGGATACGAGGACCTGTTGATCAAGGATAAACGCCGGTTGGCCTTGGGAACCTTTTATCACCAGCTGCACCATCGCTATTACGAATGCAATTACGGCAATCAGGAAATGCCGTGGGATCGCTGGTTTGGCACGTTCCACGACGGCAGCAATGAAGCGACAGAACGCACCCGCGCGTTTAAAAAGCGAATGTATTCACAGTAGGGTAAACTATCCTCGTTTGATCACGCCTGAGGCGTCGAACCCTCCGTCGATGGGAAGGTTCACACCGGTGATATAGCTCGATTGCGGTAATGCCAGATAGGCTGCGGCTGCGGCCACCTCTTCGGGTGTGCCGTAGCGGTCCATCGGAATGCCGGCAAGATAAGCCCGGCGCGTTTCCTCATCATGCATTTTCTTGACGAGTGCGGTCTCAATCGCGCCCGGCGCCAGTGCATTGACGGTAACACCGTGTTCGGCCCATTCCATCGACATTACCCGCATCATCGCGGCAACACCTCCCTTTGACGCGCCATAAGCGGTGCGACCTGTCCCTCCCCGCACTCCTGCCATTGAGGACATCGCCACGATACGACCATAACCATTGGGCACCATCACGCGACCTGCGGCCTGCATCATCATGTAACTACCCGTCAGGTTTATCCCGATAATCCGGTCCCAGTTATCGCGCGAGGTTTCAAGCGCGTCCTGTTCCAGACCAATCCCGGCAAAATGCATCAAAATTTCCAGAGAACCGAATTCTGTGAGCGTCGCATCTATTAGCGCAGCTATGTCGCCCTGTTCAGCCACGTTGGTGCGGTGGAACAACGCCTTTGTGCCGCGCTTATGCAGGCTTTCAATCAGCGACCCACCGGCCTCTTCATTGATATCAGCAACGACAATATTGGCGCCGAGTTCTGCCAAAACCTCTACGGTCGCAAGGCCGATGCCACTGGATCCACCGGTGACGATTGCAGTGTGTTCCTTAAGTGAAAACATCTTTCTTTCCCTTGAACGTTTTAGACTTCCCCAGTGAGTCTTGGGTCATATGGGTAGCTGCTCATCACTTCGTGGCCGTCTTGTGTGATCAGCACCTGATCTTCGAGCTTGAGTGAGAAATCCCCGCCCACCTCGCTGATCAGAGCCTCAACACACAATACCATTCCAGGTTTCAGCTCGTAATCAAAAGCGCCTTCGATCATGTGATCCGGGTAGGCCACCATTGGCCATTCGTCGCAAAGTCCCACACCGTGCATCATACAGGCGTATTTCTGTTTCTGATACTCTGGCCTCAGAACATGGCAATTCCGGCTGAGGTCCTGAATGTTCACACCGGGAGCAAGCAATTTGGTGTTTGCCTGAATATGTTCGATGCCGTGCTTCATCCCCTCGATCATATCCGGGCGGGGTTTTTGATCCCCGATCCACCAGGCACGGCTTATATCCGTGCAAATCCCGTAAGCGCCGATGAGGTCTGTATCGAAGCTGACAATTTCGTTGTTCTGCACGATGCGTGGCCCGCATTCCTGAAACCACGGGTTGGTTCGTGGGCCGGAGGACAGCAAACGGGTTTCGATCCACTCACCACCACGGCGGATGTTTTCCTTGTGCAGAATGGACCAGATATCATCCTCTGACACGTTGCCAAGGGGCACATTCTCGCGTGCGAAGGTCTCCATTTCTGCCACGGCGGTTTCGCAGGCGTGGATGGAACAACGCATCGCCAGAATCTCATCCGGGCTTTTGATGCGGCGCGCCATTTCGGTCAGCTCTTCACCGGGAAAGATCTCTATCCCGATATTCTCAAGCGCGCGCAGCCCGTGCAGCATGACCTTGTCGACGGCCAAACGCATGTTGCCACCGCCATGTTCGTTCAGAAGATCCCGGATCTCCTGAGCAAACGAAGCCGCCGCATCATCAAGCCGATCCCCCGGTCAAAATAAAACAGATCGGCACCAGAGCGCTGTTCTTTGACCAGAGGATTAAAAGCGGAAAGAAACGGAGAGTTCTTGTAATCCCAGATCACCATATAGCCGTCAGCACAGAGAAGAACCGCGCGAAACGGATTGTGGGTGTTCCAGAGCTGCATGTTGGTTGAATCGGTGGCATAGCGAATGTTGAGCGGATCAAACACCAGCAATGCGCCATAATCCCGCTCATGAATATGCTGCTGAAGCCGCTTCCAGCGATAGTCCCGGATCGCCTGCAGATCAGGCAGGTCCAGCCCGGCCGCTTCCCATTCGCGAAAGGCCAGCTGCGTCGGGCCAATTTCCACGCGGTCGCTGTCATTCGGCGTGTTGTCTCCCAACACCGCCCCCTTGGTCGGATCGATCTTGCGAATCTCGCGATAGTGAAAAGCGGTGTCTTTGCTCATCAAAGAAATTCCTTGGCCTTGGAGTTGTGTGTCTGAAATCAAACGCTGGACACATATGTATAAGGTAATGTAGCTAGACATTAATGTCCAGCGATTCGGTGCCCACTTCAGGGCCCGGCTTGATCAACTGCTTCGGGAGGAACAGATGAAATCTCATTACAGAGCTGTGGTGATCGGGGGCGGCGTCGTCGGCGCCTCTGTTTTGTACCACCTTGCCAAGTTTGGTTGGTCCGAAGTGGCATTGATCGAACGCGATGTGCTGACCGCGGGGTCCAGCTGGCACGCGGCGGGTGGCATTCATGCATTGAATGCAGACCCCAACATGGCGGCGCTACAGGCCTATACGATTGATCTGTTGTCAGAAGTTGAAAAAGAATCCGGCATTGATATCGGCCTTCACATGACAGGCGGGATTTCTGCAGCGTCAGATCCTGCGCGTTGGGAATGGATTCAACATGCCTACCGCGTCTTTCAGACCATCGGAATCGAGGATTGCCACCTTCTGACCCCTGAAGAGATTAAAGCCAAAGTGCCGATTATGGACACCGATGGCATCATCGGCGGCCTGTGGGCGGATCGCGAAGGATATGTGGACACGACCGGAACCGTACACGCCTACGCACGTGCAGCCAAAAAACGTGGCGCCGATGTCATCGAAAAGAACCGTGTCGTGGATTTGAACTGGACGGGTTCTGAATGGCAGATCGTGACCGAAAAAGGCACCATCACGGCCGAACACGTAGTAAACGCTGCCGGACTTTGGGCAAAGCAGATGGGCCGGATGGTTGGCCTTGATCTGCCGGTTACCCCGTTGGCGCATCACTATTTTCTGACCGAGAGCATTCCACAGGTTCAGGAACTCGATTTCGAGATGCCCATGACTATGGACCTCGAAGGGTTCACTTATATGCGGCAGGATAAAAAGGGCATTCTGATCGGTATTTATGAGCAGAACTTTCAACATTGGATGATGGATGGCGCGCCGTGGAACTACGGTATCGAGCTCTTGCAGGAAGACCCGGACCGCATCGAAAATGAACTGATGTGCGCCTTTAACCGCTATCCCTGCCTCAATGACGTGGGGATTCAAAGCTGGGTTAATGGTGCATTCACCTTTTCGCCAGACGGCAATCCGCTGGTTGGCCCATCCCGCTCAGTGCCGAATTATTGGCTGGCCTGTGGTGTAATGGCCGGATTTCTTCAGGGTGGTGGTGTAGGTAAGACACTGGCAGAATGGATGATCCACGGAGAGACCGAAGCAGACGCCTGGCCGATGGATATTGCGCGCTATGGCGAGTTTGCCTCGAACAAAGACTACATTCGCCAAACCACCGGCCAGTTCTATTCACGCCGTTTCGTGATGACCTACCCGAATGAACAATTACCAGCTGGCCGCCCCCTGAAAATGGCCCCTGCACATTCGGAAATGACCGCGGCGGGCTGTCGTTGGGGATGCACCTGGGGCCTTGAAACACCGCTCTACTTTGCACCCGAAGGGTTTGAGGAAGCACCAAGTCTGAAGCGATCCAACGCCCATGACATCGTCGCGGCAGAATGCAAGGCCGCGCGTGAGGCGGCGGGACTGCTGGACATCACAGGCTTTTCCCGGTTCGAAATCACCGGCCCCAATGCCGAAGCCTGGCTTGATAAATTGATGGCCTCAAAACTGCCCTCCCCGGGCCGGGCCAAGCTCGCCCCGATGCTGGGTGAGGATGGCAAGCTCAAAGGTGATTTGACCGTATTCAATTGGGGCAAAGGTGTCTGGTGGATCATGGGCAGCTATTACCTGCGGGAATGGCAGATGCGTTGGTTCCATGATCACATGGAGGACGGCGTTGTTGTGCGTGATCTGGCCGATGATATTTGTGGTTTCTCAATCTCTGGCCCGAATGCACGCAAGATCATGCAGACCCTCACCGATCAGGACATTGGCGCGCTTAAATTCATGGGCTGCGCAGAGTTCGATCTGGGCTTGGTCCGCGCCAAGGTTGGCCGGCTGTCTGTCACGGGTGAGTTGGGCTATGAAATTCATTGCAAAGCCAATGAACATATCGCTGTGCGGCGTATGCTGCTCGAATCTGGGGCTGATCATGGCATACGGGAAGTCGGATTTAATGCCCTGCTAAGTCTGCGCATTGAAAAAAGCTTTGGCATTTGGTCCGCGGAATTCACCCAAGGGTACACAGCTGCCGAAACCGGTATGGATCGTTGGATCGACTGGGGGAAAGACTTCATCGGCAAAAAGGCGGCGTTGATCGAACGCCAAACCGGCCCCGCCCGCGTGCTCGTCACACTTGCAATTGACAGCGATGATGCTGACGCGACGGGCTATGAACCGGTTTGGGCGGATGGCAAACGGATCGGCTTTGTCACCTCAGGCGCGTACGGGCATACGCTGCAGTCATCGCTGGCCATGGCGTTGGTTGATCCTGCGCAGGCCACTCCCGGCACTGAGCTTTCGGTACACATTGTTGGCGTTGAGAAAGCGGCGAAGGTTCTGGCGCCGTCACCTTACGACCCCCAAGGACAGGCGATGAGAGGCTGATATGGCAGAAGCAAGAGCAAGACGTGGCCGCCGGGGTCGCAATGGTGCGGGGGCTGACACCTCCGAAGCCGCCAATCGCAATGTCAATTACCGCCAGCTGAAAAACCCGTTTCAGCCGGTCAGCACGATCTCGGATGACGAGGTGCAGGCGATCCACAACACGGCACTACGTGTGCTTGAAGAGTTGGGGATCAAAGTGCTGCTTCCCGAAGCGCGAGAGATTTTCAAGGCGACAGGTGCACGTGTGAACGAGACAGACGAGATGGTCTTTATCGGTCGCGACATTGTCGAGGCCGCTATTGCCAGCGCACCACGGTCTTTCAAACTGCGCGGCGCCAACCGCAACAGCGATGTTGTGATGGAGCTGGGCAGCCTGTCCTTTCAGCCCGGTGGTGGCGTTCCCAACATCACCGATCTGGAACGGGGCAGACGACCCGGCTCTCTGGAAAGTTACCGCGAGATGATCCGCCTGACGCAGCATTTCGATATCTTCCATCTCGTGGGCCCGTCGGTCGAGCCACAGGACAGCCCTGTGCATCTGCGCCATTACGACACGATGCAGATGCAGCTGTTGGAATGTGAGAAGATCCCGTTCGCCTTCTCACGCGGGACGCCACAGGTGATGGATTGTTTTGAGATGGTGCAGCAGTTTCGCGGTGTAAGCGATGCTGAATTCCGGGCCGCCCCCCATTGCTACACGATCATCAATTCCAACTCTCCCCGGATGCTGGACATACCAATGGCTCAGGGGCTGATTGACTTTGCACGCAACTGGCAAATGTCGATCCTGACGCCCTTTACCCTGATGGGGGCGATGGCACCAATCACTGTGGCCGGTGCACTGACCCTCAGCCATGCCGAGGCGCTGGCGGGCCTAACGCTGACCCAATTGGTGCAGCCCGGATCACCCGTAATGTACGGCACGTTCACCTCGAATGTGGATATGAAATCCGGCTCGCCCGCGTTTGGAACGCCAGAGCATTTCCGGGCAAGCACCGTCGCAGGGCAACTCGCCCGGTTGCTTGGGCTGCCGTGGCGTTGCGCCGGGGGGTCCGCTGCGAATATCAACGATGCACAGGCCGCCAATGAATCTCAGCTGGGGGTCTGGGGCTGTGTACTGGGCGGGGCCACAACGGTTGTGCATTCTGCCGGCTGGCTGGAAGGGGGGCTGACAGTATCGCTCGAGAAGATCATTACCGACGCAGAGGTCTTGCAGATGGTGGCCGACCTTTGTCAGTGCACCAAGGCGGGTCTCGATGAAATCGGGTTCGATGCACTGACCGAGGTTCAGCCCGGCGGGCACTTCTTCTCTGCCGGGCAAACCATGGCCCGCTACAAGACTGAATTCTATCAACCTCTGGTCGCCGACTGGTCAAACTTCGGCAATTGGAGCGAGGCCGGATCAATAGACGCCAACAATCGCGCAACAGGGATTTGGAAACGCATCGTAAGCAACGCCCCCAACCTGTCACACACACCAGACAGTATCGGAGCCTTGCAGGACTTTATCGCACATCGTACCAGTGAAGGTGGCGCCCCACCAGAAAGCTGAAATATGACAAAGGCAAGGACAAAACAGTTCATCACCGACCGCTCTGAGGCGAACCACGCCCCACCGGTCAACATGCGGGTGACGCGTGAAGATTGGCTGAACCTGGCCCTGGACACGCTGATCAGCGATGGTGTTGAGCAGGTAAAGGTGCTGTCTCTGCGAGAAAAGCTAGGGGTCAGCCGGTCCAGTTTCTATTGGTATTTCAAATCCCGGCAAGAACTGCTGGATGCGCTGTTGCAACACTGGCAGGACACCAACACCTTGGCATTGGTCAAACAGGCCAACAGCCCTGCCGCTTCAATTACCGAGGCCGTCTGCAACATTTTCAAATGCACCGTAGACCCCTCGCTGTTCGACAATGCACTGGATTTTGCGATCCGCGATTGGGCACGGCGTTCGGGCAAGGTGCGGCATATTCTGGACCAGTCAGACGAAACCCGACTGGCCGCCCTGACAGCAATGTTCGAACGCTTCAGTTACGAAACCGCGGATGCACAAACACGCGCACGGGTGCTGTATTACATGCAGATTGGCTATGAAGAGGCCGATTTGAACGAGCCGTTGGGGCAACGGATGTTGCTGGTTCCAAACTATCTGAAGGTCTTTACCGGGCGCGATGCGAAACAAAGCGAGATCGACAGTTTTACAGAATACGCAGAGGCTATGAATGCTGTTGGCTGAGTTTCTGAGAGCCACGCTTTGATTTTGTTCAGCAAGTTGTAGCCGGTCCGTTTAGTGCGCAGCTTCAAACAGTAGTTTTTCGAAAGTTTGCCCAACGAGATTAAGATCAGCGCCGCGTTTCTTTGCGACCTTGAGTTCCGAGGGTTGATCGTACTCACCGCCGCCCACCGAAAACAGTTTTCCATCTCGCACCCAAACATTTGCAAAATGCTCTGGCAGGAATCCGATATATCTACCTGTTAGAATGAGATGCGCGATACCTTCGATCTGGTGCGCATGGGCGTTTGTCTTCAGGCTTCTTGAAATGGGTGCGACTTCGCGCTCTCTCAGATAAGTTCGTTTGGCGTAGAGAGAGCTTTTCAAAAGTTTAGGGATTTTTGAGGTGTCATTTTCCCCAAACAGCGAATGCCCCTGCGCACAGTAAAGCCCCATTTTTTCGTACCCTATTGTTTCATAAATCAATCCGGGCTTGTGCTTGTGAAACACTCCGATTCCCAAAGACACGCGCATGTCCTGCACTGCCATTTCGATGTCGTCAGGTGCGAGTGATGACAGCTCAATCGTTACATTCGGGGCCTTATCCACAAAGCGTTGCAAAGCCGTTGAGAAGGCCGACATATCGTTGAAGACCCAGTTATCAACCACGGCAACCGAAAGGTTACCCACCAGCTTTCCTCGGGACCCGTCAATTGTTTCCCCAAATTCTCGTACAGACGCAAACAAGCGTTGAGTTGCCCGGTATACCAGCTCTCCTTTCTCGGTTAGCCGAAAACCTGAACGGCCGCGTTGACAAAGCTTCATGCCCAATCGTATTTCCAGATCGGAAATCTGCCGCGAAATCGTCGATTGCGAGACATTCAGTTCAATCTGGGCTGCTGAAAATCCACGTGCTTCGGCGACGGTCGTAAACACGTAAAGCAGGTGCAAATCAGATTTGGATAGGTCTGGCGGGAGCATTATATGTATATCTATGCATATATGAATTCTTCCTTCGTAATTTAATACATCAATTATCCATGTCAATCTGCCCCCAGTTAAACACCGCACAAAGGTCTGATTATGATGGATGGGTCGCAGCCTATTTCGAAATGGGGCATCAACAACGATTACGCGAAACTAACAGATGTTCTGTTGGGCAAGCCCGAGTTCTACCGTTGGGTCGAGGCAGGCCCGCTGATCGGGCGGACGCTGGCGAATGCGGACAAAACCGGATTTCGGTTTGATCTGCAACTCGCGATGAAACAACACGCCGAAATGGTTTCGATCTACGAAGAGAACGGCGTTGCCTGCCACTATCTTGAGGCCGACGAGGCCCTGCACCGTAATTTCTTTGCCCGTGACAGCTCTGCCATGACTCCATGGGGACCACTTGTTTGTCACATGCAGCTGAAATGTCGCCGGGCAGATTATGCGACTGTGATCAAATTCTATCAGGCGCATGGCATCCCGATTTGGCAATTCGCCACGGCTGGGCATTTTGAGGGCGGGGATTTCAATATCATCGCCCCCGGCAAAGTGCTGATCGGATATTGCGGCGAACGTTCAGAAAAAGAAGGCAGCGAACAAGTGGCTGATTTTGTTCGCGCCGAAGGATGGGAGGCTGTTGTCGCCCCCATCAGCCGTGAATTTGTCCATATGGATGGGCTGATCGTGCCATTGGCGGACAAGCTGGCCGTGGCCTGCATTGACGCGATGGAACCGTGGTTGGTGGACGTCGTGCGCGGCTGGGGGATCGAGATTGTCGACGTCGCATATCGCGAGGCGAAAAATCTAGGCGTTAACCTTGTTGCACTGGGCGACGGAAAGGTTCTGTCGATGGCTGGCGCGGATGAACTGAACGCCAAGATGCGGGCATTGGGATTTGAAGTTTATGATCCAGACATGTCGATGTTCACCTTGGGTGGTGGCGGGGTGCATTGCCTGAGCCAGGCGCTTTGTCGCGAAGACGCATGACCGAAGGTCTTAGGATAAACGGTCGCCGTTTATGGCAATCGATCATGGATATGGCAAAAATCGACGCCTTGCCGGGTGGCGGGTGCGGACGCCTTACCTTGACCGATGGTGATCGTCTGGCACGTGATCTGTTAACCACTTGGTGTCACGCGGCAGGGTGCAGTGTCACCTTTGACAGGCTCGGCAACATGTTTGCCAGGCGCTTAGGCCAGGACAATACATTGCCTCCCATTGGGATTGGCAGCCATCTCGACACCCAACCGCACGGGGGTAAATTCGATGGCGTATACGGCGTTTTAGCAGGGTTGGAGATTGTCCGCACTCTGAACGATCACAACATTGAAACCGACGCGCCGATTGAAGTGGTCAACTGGACCAACGAAGAAGGCGCACGCTTTGCTCCGGCCATGTTGTGTTCAGGTGTATATGCCGGGTTGTTCGATCTGGATTTCGCCTTGAACCGTATTGACTCAGAAGGTCGTCGCTTTGAAGATGAATTGGCGCGGATTGGATATGCTGGTGATGAGCTCTGTGGGGCACATAAACTGGGCGCTTTTCTGGAGGCGCATATCGAACAAGGCCCGATCTTGGAGCGCCATGAGGAGGTGATTGGAGTGGTTACGGGTGGTCAAGGGCAACGTTGGTATGACGTGACCGTAACCGGCCGGGACGCACACTCCGGATCGACGCCGATGCAAGGGCGGCAAGACGCTCTTGTTTCAGCTGCACGGTTGGTGTTGGCGGTGCGAAAGATTGCAAAGGCTCATGCGCCGGACAGCGTTGGAACGGTTGGCGAGATGCATATTGTTCCCAATTCGCGCAATACAATTCCTGGCGAGGTTCGGTTCACGATCGATTTCCGAAACCCGGATGACGCGGTTTTGTCGACCATGGATACAGCGCTGCGAAAAGCGGTGGCGGCCGAGACAGAAGCCAGGATTGATCTTGAAATGATCTGGCATAATCCACCGGTACAATTCGACGCGGATTGCATCAACGCCGTCCATGGCGCCACGAAATCGTTGGGTTATTCTTACCGCAGGATGGTTTCTGGTGCCGGCCACGATGCCTGTCAGGTCGCGCGCAAAGTTCCGACTGCAATGGTGTTTGTCCCCTGCAAGGACGGTATCAGCCACAACGAAGCCGAAAGCGCGGAACCGGACCATCTTGAAGCAGGTTGTAACGTCCTGCTGAACGCGGCACTTCGCCTGTCGTCTACAACCCACCATCCATCGGTACATACAAATAAAAACCACGCCCGTGAAACGTTTGAACGGGCATAACTTTCCAACAAATCCAGGGAGGATGACATGGAAACACTAAACAAACTGACCAGCCAGTTGAAATCGAGCAGACTATCCAGGCGCGGCTTTATGCAACAGGGGCTTGCCGCCGGTGTCAGCTTGTCAGCTCTTTCACTCGCCGCTGACAAAGTTTACGCCGCCACGCCCAAGAAGGGTGGGCACCTCAGAGTGGCAAAGGGCCATGGTTCAACAACGGATGCTCTTGATCCGGGCATAATCGAAAACGGATACACGATCGGTCTTTCACTGGGCGGCTATCAGGGTTACCTCACTCAGATCGGAGGTGATGGCAGCCTGCAGCCTTCATTGGCTGAGTCGTGGGAAGCATCCGCTGACGCCAAAACCTGGACGTTCAAGATGCGTGATGGGTTGGAATTCCATAACGGCCGCAGCGTAACTGCTGCAGACGTTGTTGCATCAATCAACCATCACCGCGGCGAAGATTCAACTTCCGCCGCAGCACCGCTGGTGTCATCGGTGACGGATTTGAGAGCAGATGGCAAAAACGTCGTCGTCGTCGAGCTGGATGCTGGCAACGCAGACTTTCCGTTTATCATGACCGACTACCATTTGCCGGTGATGCCCGCAAATGAAGACGGTTCGATGAACTGGCAGGACCTTGTGGGATGCGGTGCCTACAAGATTGACAACTATGATGCTGGTGTAAGCACTGCTTTGTCTCGCCATGCGAACCATTGGTCGGATGATGTGGGTCATGTGGACACAGTTGAGCTGCTTTCGATCATCGACCAAAACGCGCGAACCGCGGCAATTGTATCTGGCGATGTACATGTGATTGACCGGGTTGACCTGAAAACCGCCGCTCTGATGGGCCGCAAACCTGGCGTAAACCTGGTCACGGCAACGGGCACTTTGCATTATTCGCTGCCAATGCTGACCGACACGGCCCCATTTGACGACAACAATATTCGGTTGGCTGTCAAATACGCTGTGAACCGCCAGGAAATCGTCGACAAGATCCTGTTTGGATACGGCGAAGTTGGCAACGACCACCCGATAGGTTCAGGACAGCGTTATTTCAACAAGGACCTGCCACAGCGTGAATATGATCCGGACAAGGCGCGCTATCACCTCAAACAGGCGGGACTTGATTCACTGGCAATCGAGATCAATGCCTCTGAAGCAGCGTTTGCAGGTGCTGTTGATGCGGCGATCCTGATCCAGAACTCCGCAAAAGGAGCTGGGATTGAGCTAAAGGTTAACCGTACCCCGAATGACGGCTTCTGGGCCGATCACTGGATCCAGTCGCCCTTTATCACCAGCTACTGGAGCGGCCGCCCGGTAGAGGATCAGATGTTCTCGACTGCATATCAGAGCGGCGTTTCGTGGAACGAAACCCGTCAATCGCATGAACGCTTTGACAAGCTGCTTGTCGACGCACGGGCAGAACTCAACGAAGATACGCGTCGCGCCATGTACTACGAGATGCAGGAAATCGTGCACAACGAAGGTGGTGCGCTGATTCCGATGTTCGCATCCTATGTCTTTGCCGTGGCCGATAATGTCGGGATGCCGGAACAAATTGCAACCAACTGGGATTTGGACGGCGAACGCTGGATGGAACGTTGGTGGCTCACCTGATCCGCTGAGATCAAGAGTAGCCGGGTAGCGTCAGTTTCTCTGGTTGTCGCAACCCGGTCAAAAGCGCCAGTCTTGTACTGGCGCTTTTTCTTTTCGGAACCCGGCGCGCTGCGAATTGAAGTATCGTGATTTTGACTATAGCCCCCCTTCGAACGGATTTCGGCCTCGTAATATACATATAAAGGGTCGTTTGACTCTTCTGCACTTCCTGCCACTTTGGCAACATGTGTGGAAAATTTGCAGCCGGTCACCTGACGCAAGCGCAGATGTTGGACATCATGGAAGGGTTTCTTAAAGCCCCGTGGCGCATTGACACCGAAGCCCCATCAATCACCAGTGGATTTCAGATCTGCCCATCAGAACAAATATCCGTCGCATATCTCTCTGATTCAGAAGGTATCATCAGTTCATGTCGATGGAACACCGGGCCGTCGATGAACGCACGGATCGAAAACGATAGCTACTGGCAACAAAGCTGGAACAATGGCCGCTGCGTTATTCCGGCGGTTGGCTACTTTGAGAGTAGTGAAATCATCGAATTCAGTGGTCAACGCTGGCCGCATTTCATAACCGTAGAGCGCAACGCGCCTGTTATGTTTTTTGCTGGTCTGCTCTCTCCGGACGGTAAGTCCTGTGCCATCATGACGCGTGATGCATCACCGCAGATTGCCAAAATTCACGACCGCATGCCTGTGATCTGCTCGGACACAGATATTGAACCTTGGTTGACCTACGATATGGATATCAGATCAGCACAGGCCGAATTAGGAGCGTCTTGGGAGGGCCGTTTCAACTGGCATACTGTGAAAGCGATAAAGCGAGGACGACGGGGGCCAGATGTGATTGAGCCGTTTGATCCGCCGGTTCAGACCAGCTTTATGGATCGATTCATATGAGTTGGAATTGTGTAAACTCCATCGTTTGAAAGTAAACTTTTCTGCGTCATTGACGCTGCCAGTGTAAAACAGCCATTCCACGGTGCGGGTAAATGTGGATTCTAGAGGCTCTGACAGAACTGCAATGTTCCATATTTTGAGGTCAGGCGTGCCTGGCTGAACCGGAGGAGTTCTAGGCCTCTAAATACCTTCCGGCTCCTGGTCACCTCGTCAAATTCTCGGAGACAAGATCAGCTCTCCTTGCCTCAGAGAATTGTCTGTCCCTTCAAGAACAATCTCTGGAATGTCCTCAGCGTCCTGATCGACGATCCCGCACAACTTCAATGCCTGACGAAGGTCGGGATTTTTGCCCAGATATTGCCAAACGCCCCTGACACAGCTGATGTCATGACGCGCTTCGGTTTCAACGCTCATGCTCAAACCGGAAAGGAAATTTGGGGGGTCTTGTTCTGAGCAGTACAGCATTGTCGCCCATATGCTGCGCCCGCTACCGATTTCGCGTTCAAGTATGGTTATGCGCTGAAACGCTTCCAAGGCGACGCCAGTGTATTTAACCCTGGACGGTACAAAAAACGCTTCGTCCAGTTTGCGATCTATTGTTTTTGTCAACCATGCATCATTTTCACGGTAGAGATGCACAAGGGTGCGTACCAAAATATTGCGGGCCGGTTCAGGGGCGAAATAGGCGTGATAATATCCTGCGTGCCGCTTCATCAAACTCTGGTTTGTTTTCGACCTCTGAGTAAGATTATCCAGCGCAACCTCGTAGCTGGTTTGCTTCACACCAAGCTTTGGCGGGCGCAGTCGAACGATGGCTTTGAACGAATCGTGGTGGAGCAAGATTTCATGATCATCCACGCCGAAGAAATCGCAAATTTTTCGCAATGTCGCTAATGACGGTTGTGCGTGTCCATTGAGGTATTTATTGAACTGCTGTCGGTTAAAGCCAGCCCTTCGGCAAATGTCCGAAGTTGACTTTCCATAGCTGCACAGGAGGCGCAGATTTTCCTGAACATTCTCTGATGACATAAAAAATTATGTCATTTTATGCCCGAAGTAGTCAACAAGCATAACATCAGAGCCCTTATTACAATTTCAATACACCCAAAGACTCCCTAGCGTTTGCCACAATCAAATCCAATCCACAGCGGGGAGACATTTATGTTCCATTCCAAGATCAGCAAATTTTCAAATTTTAGCCAGGGGGTGACACGTTCCATAGCGGTTGCATCCTGTGTATGGGCGATGAGCCTGACAGGTGCAGCGGCGGAAACTCTGCGTATGGCTGTTCCATCCGACCCTGGTTATCTTGACCCCGCCTATTGGGGATCCACCGTAGATCAGTTTTTGATCGATAATCTGTACCCACGACTGGCCAAATATGCACCAGGTGATGAGTGGAAAATTGAACTCGATGCCGCCAAATCGGTCGATCTGTCAGATCCTCAGCACATCAAATTTGAACTTAAACCAGGGATCATGTGGTCTGGTGGTTACGGTGAACTAACCGCCGAGGACGTCAAGTATTCATACGAACGTCACTTGGATCCTGAAATGGAATCCGGAGTTGTTACCGAATATGCCTTCCTTGAAGAAGTTGAAGTGACGGGCAAATACACGGGAACTATCCACCTTTCTGAACCGTCAACAACATTCTGGTCATCAACGCTCGTTTACACCGGCGGTGCTATCATTTCCAAAGCCGCTGCAGAAGAAGCCGGTGGATGGTTCGAGGCCACTCCTATGGCGACGACCGGCCCTTATATGCTCGGTGACTTTGAGCCCGGCAACAAACTGGTGCTGGAGTTAAACCCGGACTGGACCGGCGACCCAGTTGACTTTGATAAGATCGTCCTGTTGCCGATCGGTGATGAGAACGCGGCAGAGCTCGCATTTGCCGCGGGCGAGATCGACTACACGCGCACTTCTTCCGGAAACTACGATACTCTGGTGGCAAACCCTCCCGCGGGAAGCGTGATCGAGCTTCGCCAGACTCTGGACCCACTCTTCCTCGGCATCAGTCAGACTCATGAAAGCCTGTCAGATGTACGGGTGCGCAAAGCGATCCAGCTGGCGCTTGACCTGCCAACAATTATCCAGGCCACAACTGGTGGTCATGGCAAACAGGCGACAGGATTTGTGGCCGAAGGCTTGGTAGGACATCGAGATGGAGAGGCTCTGATCCGAGACGTCGACGCTGCTCGTGCTTTGTTGGCAGAGGCTGGTGCAGAAGGACTAACTGTACGGCTGGATTACACCAACACCACTGCCCGCGACACTGCCGCACAGATCATGCAGGCCAATCTGGCCGAGGCAGGTATCACTCTGGAACTGAATGGGCAGGATGAGGGCACTTTCTGGAGCGTCGATGAAATTCGGGCAGCCGACCTTCAACTCCACTTGAAAGCCTGGACCGGGAACCCGGACGGCTACTACACGATGCAGTATTTCGTCGAAGATCAGATCGGTTACTGGAACTGGGAAGGCTATGCCAGCGATGAGTATGTTGCCTTGCTTCAGGAGGCACGTGCGGCTACCGACGATGCCGCTCGTGGTGAAATCTACAAGACCATGCAGGGTATGCTCGAAGACAGCGGTAGCTTTGTATTTGTGATGCAGGAACCTCTGGTATCGCTGCACCGCGATACAATCATCCCCGGAACCCTGCCTGATGGCCGCCCCGTGTTCCATGCGTTTCGAAAAGCGAACTAAGCCATAAACCCTTATCGGGAGCGGCGGAAAATTTGTGCCGCTCCCGATCATCTAACGGCTGCCCCCTCCACAGAAAGCTTTTCCCATGCTTGCCTATTGTCTCAAGCGTATTGGCCTTGGCGTCCTGGTGTTGATGCTCGCCATTTCGAGCCTCTACATCCTGATTCAGGCCGCACCCGGCGATCCGGCCAGCGCCATGCTGGGGCCGCGCGCCACGCCCGCACTCAAGGCTGCAATCAGCGAAAAGCTTGGGTTGGACCAGCCGATGCCGGTTCAGGTGTTCAACTACCTGATAAGCGTTCTGCAGGGTGATCTGGGAACCGACCTCAAAAGCAAGCAACCGGTGCTTAACACGCTCAAGATCCATCTGCCGCGGACGCTCGAACTGCTCGGGGCTTCGGTCCTGATCGCGGCACTTATCGGCATCCCGTTAGGCTGCATCGCAGCAGTGCGCCGGAACAGCCTGTTTGACCGTGCAATTGGCCTCTTGTCGGTCAGCGTGATCGCAGTACCCGCAGTTATCATTGCAATCTTCGGCATGCTGGTCTTTGCCGTCGGACTGGGCTGGGTGCCAGCCATTGGCGCCGGTGAGGAAGAGGGCATTTTGGGCCTGCTGCACCATCTGATACTGCCCGCCATTGCCGTCGGCATCGGCTGGGTCGGTTACATTGCACGGCTTGTGCGCGCCTCAATGATTGAAGTGCTTTCGACCAACTATGTCCGTAACGCCCGCGCCTTTGGCTTGCCGGAACGGCAAATCATTTACCGCTATGCGCTGCGCATTGCCGTGGCCCCCACAATCACCGTGATCGGTATTGGTGTCGGTGTGATGATGGGCAGCGCTGTATTTGTGGAAATCGTGTTTGCCCGCCCCGGTATTGGCAAACTGATGTATGAAGCAGTGCTCTTGCGCAACTACCCGGTCTCTTTGGGCGCTGTGCTCGCGGCCTCATTTATCCTGATTGTCGCGACGACAATTTCCGACATCCTCAATGCCATTATCGATCCCCGCTTTTTGGAGTCAGGCGAATGAGCGTATCCGATACCAATCTCCAAACCACACGTGGCGCATTCCTGGATGGATTTCTGCGGCTGATGTCAGACCCTATGGGCGCCGTTGGTGTCGTGTTGGTTATCTTGTTAGTTCTGTCCGCTGTCTTTGCGGGCGTATTATCGCCCTATGACCCGGCCGCAATTGATGTCCCGTCGAAGCTGCAGGCGCCGTCATGGTCACATTGGCTGGGCACTGATCAGCTGGGCCGCGATGTGCTGTCCCGCGCGCTGTATGGTGGCCAAATCGCGTTGAGTGTCGCGCTGATCTCAACCGCTATGGCGGTGGGGCTTGGCGTTATCCTCGGCATGATCGCAGGGTTCGGGCCAAAGTGGCTGGACAATCCTATTGTTCTGGCCTTTGACACCGTGCGCGCTTACCCCGTCATCATCCTTGCTCTTGCAGTCGGCCCCATCTTTGGCGCCGGCCTGAACACCGTGATCGGCATTCTGGTCGTCACCTCCGTCCCCTACTATGGCCGGATTGTACGTACCTCTGTCATCTCAGCCTCAAAAGCCGACTATGTTGAGGCCTTGATGGCCATGGGGATGAGCCGGGCACGTATCCTGGCACGCCACATCCTGCCCAACATCATAGGCCCGATCCTGATCCTCGCCTCTATGGATATCCCGGTTTTCATCGCTGCCGAAGCCGGGCTTAGCTTTCTTGGCGTGGGGGTAAAGCCGCCGCAGTCAAGCTGGGGGTTGATCCTTGATGACGGATACAAATTCATTCGCCAGACCTATTGGCTGGTCATTGCTGGCTCAGTGCCATTGATCACCGCGACACTGGGCTTCACTTTCCTGGGCGAGGCGCTGAGGGACACGTTTGACCCCAAACTGCGCAGGGGGGTCTGAGCCATGTCTGAGCCTCTTCTGGAAGTGCACGAACTCGCCGTCAAATACGGATCGCAATCCGCTGTCAACTGGGCCAGCTTCAATCTGGAACGCAACCGTGTGCTGGGCATTGTCGGGGAAAGTGGATCCGGCAAATCCACCCTGATCTGGGCTTTGACGCGGCTGTTACCCGATATCGCCACGATCACCAGCGGCTCTGTCCACTTCGAGGGCCGGGACCTGTTGCGTCTCTCCCCCGAGCAGTTGCGCAAACTGCGCGGCACCCGGATTTCCTACATTTCACAAGACCCCATGAGTGCCCTCACACCAGCGCTGACCATCGGCAAGCAGATGATGGATGTTCTTTATCGCGAACCATGGAGTCAGAAGGAAAAGTGGTCCCGCTGCGTTGACGCGCTCGATTGGGTCAGCCTGCCGGACCCGGCAGCGCGGATGAAAATGTATCCTTACGAATTGTCCGGTGGCCAGCGTCAGCGTGTTTCGATTGCGATGGCCCTGCTGTTAGAGCCCGATTTGGTAATTGCAGATGAACCGACAACAGCGCTTGATGCCACGCTTGAGGTCGAAATTCTTGACCTGCTGCGCCGCCTTCAACGTGAAACGGAAAGTGCGGTCATTTTCGTGACCCATCACCTGGGCGTTGTTTCAAGCCTGTGTGACGACGTTCTGGTGATGAACCGCGGTGATATTGTTGAAGCGGGCCCAGTGGCAGACGTGTTTGCGAACCCGAAAAATGACTACACCAAGATGCTGCTGCGCTGCGATCCGGCACGGATCGACCAATCCACCAGACGACTGCCCTCAATGGCGGACGATCTGAACACGCCGATCAGAATCTTCACCGGACCTTCGGATCGGGTGAAATCCGATCAGCCTGCGGTGCTGGAGGTGACAAATCTATGCGTGAATTTCACCAAGACCGACATGTTGCCGACGTGGCTTGGCGGCAAATCTCAGTTGATCCGCGCGGTGCGCGATGTCAGCTTATCCGTGCACAAGGGTGAAACCCTTGCATTGGTAGGCGAAAGCGGTTCGGGCAAAACAACGATTGCCCGTTCAGTTCTCGGGCTGATCGGGGCTGATAGCGGCTCGGTTACTGTCACCGGGCGCACGGTCGACCGCGGCGACAGTCAGGTACTGAAATCGGTGCGTGCCTGCACATCTATGATGTTTCAGGATCCGGTCGGCTCGCTCAGTCCACGGGTAACAATCGGTGAGCAAATCCTGGAACCGCTGATCGTACAAGGCCAACGTGACCGGAACCGCCAGGAGACATTGGACCGGCTGCTGACCAATGTCGGCCTGCCCACCAGCTTCGCCTCGCGCTATCCACACCAGCTGTCGGGTGGACAGGCACGCCGTGTTGGTGTCGCCCGGGCACTTGCACTCGATCCCGAGCTGATCATCGCCGATGAACCCACTGCGGGCCTTGATGTGTCGGTGCAGGGTGAAGTCCTGAATCTGCTTAATGAAATTCAGGAACGCACCGGTGTGTCCATCCTGATCATCACCCATAACATGAGCGTCGTGCGCCACTGTGCCGATCGCGTGGTTGTTCTGCTGAACGGCGAAGTCGTGGAATCCGGTCCCTGCGCCCAGATATTCGACGCGCCTGAACATGATTACACACGAGCCCTGATCGCCGCATCGCAGCACGAATTACCTGAGCTCTCTGAAACGGAGTGAAACTGCTGATTTATCTGTTTCATAGCTTTGCGCCCTGAGATTTCCGCTTGTTGCGGCATCACACGTAAGCGCGGCAATTTCTGCCGCCGTTTCTAATAGGAGAAGATCATGACTGATCTGATAATTTTGAATGGTCAAGTTCTGACATTTGACGGCCCCGACGTTGAGGCGCTTGCCATTTCTGACGGGGTTATCACAGCCGTTGGATCAAATTCAGAAATTCGCGAACTGGCCGGATCGGCAAGGGTAATCGATGCGCAGGGAAACACTGTTTTACCCGGCTTCATCGACAGTCACGTTCATCTGTTTCAAGGCGGTGCCGAGCTTGAATACCTGAACCTTTACAACGTGTACGGCCCCGACCGTATAAAAGCAGCTGTTGAGCCCTACTCGGCCTCCCGCCCTGATGATGTTCTCTTGTTTGCAAACTGCATCGAATACAACGCTTTCGGAGACCGGCCGACAACACGGCAAGACCTTGATGCCGTTGTTCCTGACCGGCCTTTCTTTGTTATGGCAAGCGATGGCCATACCGGATGGGCTAACACCAAGGCGCTTGAGCTGACCGGGTTATTGAACGGTAAAGACGTCGACGAAGGGTCTGAGATTGTTATGGCCGCCGACGGCACGGCAACCGGAGAATTGCGTGAAGCAGCAGCTGTTGGCCCTCTTTATGCACATACCCCACTGGGCGGACGCGAAGCTGCTGGTAGTGTCACGGGCGCTGACCCGATTCCCACACCGACGGCAGCAGAACGTTCCGCCGACAAGGGCGTTCTGGCCAGAGGGCTGGAATTTTGTGCCTCTCATGGCATCACCGGCCTGCATAACATGGATGGCAATTTCTATCAGCTGGAACTCTTGGCCGAGCTGGAAAAAGAGGGGTCTCTTCTGTGTCGTACAGAGGTTCCAATGCATCTCAAGCACACAGATCCCCTGGACCGTTTGGAAGAAGCTGCACAAATGCGTGCGCAATATTCCAGCGATATGCTTTGGTCCGCCCGGGTCAAGATGTTCATCGATGGCGTCATCGACAACCGCACCGCTTTTATGCTCCAACCCTACCCGGGAACTGACAGTTGCAGCGCCCCGCTATTTTCGGACGAGCACTTCAAACAGGCCTGCATCCGCGCAGACGCAATGGGCCTGCAGATTTCGGTTCATGCAATCGGAGATGCAGCCGTTCGAAGCACACTAGACGGCTATGAAGCCGCTCAAAAGGCCAATGGTGCGCGCGACAGCCGCCACAGGATCGAACATATCGAAGTGATCAATCCCGCAGACATTCCGCGACTGGCAGAACTCGGCGTGGTCGCCTCTCTGCAGCCATTGCACTCACCGCGTTCCGGCTTTTTTGGAGGTTATGAACCGGGCGATATTCTCCACGATTTCCAGATTGAACAGGCTTGCCCCTGGCAAACGATGCGCAACGCCGGGGCCAGGGTTGTATTTTCAACCGACTGGCCCGTTGTTCCGGTAGATGTGATGCAAACCATCCAAGGAGCGGTCTGCGGTTTGGATCCGTCGGCTTCCGTGTCTGACAGGTCTCAGTTCCAAACGCTGCGGGACTCTCTGGCGTCTTACACATGTGACAATGCCTGGGTCGAATTTAACGAGCACCGCAAAGGGAAACTGCGCCCGGGAATGATGGCTGATGTCGTCGTGATGGACAGCGATATCGAAGCGCTGCCCGAGGAAAAACTTGGATCAGCATGTGCAGCCGTCACCATCTGCGGCGGCAGGGTCACTTACGAAGCGTAACTACAATAGCACACTGTAGAATAACTAAAATAACTCAAACACCAGAATTCGGAAAGGCCCGGCTGATGGCACATCATGACTCGACCGACGTAACAATAAAATCGCTTCAGGACGCCAATGAATCTAAGGGGCATCCCACAACCAACGCTGATCTGGAACTCTGCTACCTGCCGGCAACACAGGTTTTGGAAAAGTTCCGCAATCGCAGTTTGTCACCGGTTGAGTATCTTGAAAACTTAAAGAAACGAGCGGACGAAACTGAGCCCGAAATCAATGCGTTTGCCGCAACACATTTTGACAAAGCGATGGAGCAGGCCAAGGCCGCCGAGGCGCGGTACGCCAATGGTGCAACTGATATCGGTCCGCTGGAAGGCCTGCCAATCGCTATTAAGGACGAGGTTGATCTGGAGGGCGAGATCGTTACTCAAGGCTCGCTCTATTACAAAGATAACGTAAGCACAGAGACACATTTCGTCGCACAGCGTCTGTTCGATGCGGGCGCCTTCTACCATGCTCAAACAACAACCCCAGAATTCTGTTGCGCGGGCATTACCGATTCAAGGGTTCATGGCACCACCCGAACACCATGGGGGCTCGACTACACCTGCGGTGGGTCTTCGGGCGGTTCTGGCGCGTCTTTGGCCGCAGGCACTTCACCACTTGCAACGGGCTCAGACATAGGCGGATCCATTCGGATACCGGCCGCCTGTTGCGGGGTTGTCGGCTACAAACCACCCTATGGCCGGAACCCGGATAACACTGCTTTTGCCTATGATATGTATGCTGTTGTCGGTCCAATGGGCCGAACAGTCGAAGACGTGGCATTGATGCAGAACGTCATATGTGGCCCGCATCCGTTCGACAACGCGTCAATCCGGCCCAAATATGAACTGCCGCTGCAGCATGAGGGGCTCAAGGGCCTGAAGATCGCCTGGTCAATGGATCTGAATTTCTTTGAGATCGACGAACACGTCCGGGCCAATACGCTCAAAACCCTGGAGGTTCTGAAAGGCCTTGGGGCAGAGCTTGTCGAAGTTGACCTCAGCTGGACAGCAAAAGCAGACCGAGCCGTTGAGGTTTATCTGGATCACCTCTTTGGCGGCTACATGGCGTCGGTTGTCGAAATTGATCCATCGCTGGCTTCAACTTGGGCGACCTATTGCGTGCGGGCGAACCAAAACACCACCAGCACCGAGTTCTATGACGCTTACGAATCCCAGATGGAGATGGGCCGTGCCTTCGGGGCTGTTCTGGACGATTGTTACGCGTTCATCTGCCCCACCCTTGGCCACCATGAGATACCAGCAGATCAGAACCCGGCGGACACGCTCACCATCAACGGCAAACCCGTCAACCCTATGTACGGCTGGACGCTTTGCCATCCATTCAACATGCTCGGACGATGCCCGGTATTGTCGGTGCCCTCGGGCATTGGCGGCAACGGCCTGCCAACCAGCGTGCAGATCGTCGCCCGCCACCTCGACGACGTTCGGGTCTTCCGTGTGGGCCAGGCACTGCAAACGGCCCAGCCTTGGCTGAACAGCGCAGAAAACCGTCCGAAACTATAAGCTATAGCGCCAATTTCCTAAACAGCAGCACCAAGCCCCTGCAGCTTGGTGCCGCTGTTACTTTAGGAGTTGAGATACGTTCGCAAAGGACCTGGTTTTTTCAGGCTTTGGAAAGCAACTGGACGCTCACAAGTTGCTTGGAACCTGCGCACTGCACCTTAAAACCAGTGCAAAGCCTGACCCCAGCCGAATGCATTGCCAGCCTTCGCCCAAATGGAATCCACCTTTCCATGCGAGATGTCAGAGGTGCCGTCGTTCCATAAAGGTGTGGTGGCGGAGCCGAAGGGATTCGAACCCTCGAGACGATTCCTCGCCTACTCCCTTAGCAGGGGAGCGCCTTCGACCACTCGGCCACAGCTCCGCTGACCGCTTTACCAGCGCGGCAGTATTGAAAACAAGTCTAAAACGCAGGAGTTTTAAGAAATTAGGAAATTGCAGACTGATCGTTAAATTTGATCAAGTTACAGCTCCGAAATCAATAAATCCAAGGCAGCAACTTGTAACCTGGAAGAGACGCATAAGAAGGGTCGTTGCGCAAAACACGCTCTTCCGCCCCGATACGCCACAGATACAGGCCCCAACACAGACCCAGAACGATCGAGTTGTTAAGTGTCGGACCGGCCAGAATAAAAGCCGTCTGCGACAACATATAGCCGGTATACATCGGGTGGCGGACCAGACGGTACGGGCCGGATGATTTAACCCCGCGGTTCGCGGCGACCACGCCAAAGCTGCGCCTGAGTGTCAGTTTTGCCGCGAGATGAATGAGTAGCCCACCGATCATGACGGCGACAATGACATTGACAGGGACAATCAAGGCACCACTCGCTGGCGAAAACATCATCGCCATGAATGTCCCTGCAAACCCGACAAACCAATCATCTATTCTCGTGCTGATTTCTTCCGTACGGCGCCGGGCCAGAACAAATCCAAGTACGATCAACTGATCCACCAGATAAACGAGGGTGATTGGGGAACCGGTGTTCAGATACCCCGTAATCATCCGATAGGCCATAAAGCTGAAAATTACGCATAAGGCGTATTTTTCGATCACGTCGAGCGTGGTGGAACTTATGCCGGTAATTCTATTCAAGCATTTCGCTTTTCTTCAATCAAACTCAGGTATTAAACAAAAAGTGCAGCACATCACCGTCTTTAACGATATAGCTTTTGCCTTCTGATCGCATTTTACCCGCCTCTTTCGAGCCCTGTTCGCCGTTACAGGCAACAAAGTCATCATAGGCGATGGTTTCGGCACGGATGAACCCCTTTTCGAAATCACCGTGGATGACACCTGCCGCCTTGGGCGCTGAGGTGCCCCTGCGAATGGTCCATGCGCGGGCCTCTTTCGGTCCAACAGTAAAGTAGGTTTCCAGCTTCAAAAGCGCATGACCTGCACGGATCAGACGATCAAGCCCCGCCTCTTCCAGCCCCATCTCGGTCAGGAACATTTCGGCCTCATCCTCTTCCAGCTGGCTGATTTCTTCCTCGATCTGAGCGGAAATGATCACGCTGGCCGCTCCCTGCTCTTCTGCCATCTTGGCAACAGCGGCAGAAAAATCATTCCCCTCGGCGGCGCTGCCCTCATCGACGTTGCAAACATAAAGAATGGGTTTTGTGGTCAGCAGCTGCAACAGCTTCCATGCCCTTGCATCTTCTTCGCTCACTTCAACCACACGGGCCGGCTGACCCTCTTCCAGAACCGCCTGCGCCTGGGCCAACAGACGATCCTGCTGAACCGCCTCTTTGTCATTGCCCTTCAGCTTACGCACCAGACCCGCGCGGCGCTTCTCAATCGATTCCAGATCGGCCAGCATCAGCTCGGTTTCGATCACCTCGGCATCGGCAACCGGATCGACCCGGCCCTCGACATGGGTCACATCGCCATCTTCAAAACAGCGCAGCACATGGGCAATCGCATCCACTTCGCGGATATTGGCCAGGAACTGATTGCCCAGCCCTTCGCCTTTGCTGGCACCCTTCACCAGACCGGCAATATCGACAAAGGTCATGCGCGTCGGGATGATTTGTTTTGATTTGCCAATCTCGGCCAGCTTGTCCAGCCGGGTGTCGGGCACGGCCACCTCGCCCACGTTGGGTTCGATCGTGCAGAACGGAAAGTTCGCGGCCTGTGCGGCGGCTGTTCTGGTCAACGCATTGAACAAGGTCGACTTGCCGACATTCGGCAATCCGACAATTCCCATTTTAAAACCCATGGCACCCTCCGCATCGACGGTTTCGGCGCCTTCTATGCGCAACGCGGACAAGCTGCAACAGGCCTTAATGCACCTCCGTATCGGAGGTCAGGAAAGCTCAAAATTGTTTGTAGGTATAGATCGCAGCATCATCCCAATCGCCGGCAGGATTACTTTTGCAGTAGTTCAGAGCAACCTGATAGACATCTTCGTCCGGAACGCCATTTCCTTTAAGTGATTTTGTCTCGTAGTTTCTGGCGCTGAAATACCCAAGCAACCACCACTTATTGTACTCGCGATAGGATTCGTGGGCATCTTCCGCAATCGCGTTTGCACAACTAATATAGCCCTTAACCGTATATTCGGCCAGCACAGGCATCGCCGTAAAACCAAGCATGGCCGCCGCCAAAACCGTTGTTTTTATCATTGTCCGATCCCCTCCTCCACTCATATCAAAGTAGCAGGCAAGGGCCGATCTTGCCAGATTTTCCGCCCACGACCGTACATGGGTCACCGATAAATCCCAAGCCAGGCCCATTCGGGGCATTGATTTCCGGCCGCGATTGCGCCAGACCCGGTGCCGACACCATCCTAGGACACCCAAAATGACCCGCATCGACGCCAAATTTGCCCAGCTGAACGCCGCCGGAAAGAAAGCCTTTGTTACTTATGTGATGGCGGGTGATCCGAATTATGACACCTCGCTCGAGGTGGTGCGCGGCCTGCCAGCCGCAGGTGTTGATATCATCGAACTTGGCCTGCCCTTTACCGATCCGATGGCCGATGGCCCCACCATTCAGCTGGCCGGTCAACGTGCCCTTGCGCGCGGGATGACCGTGGACCGCACGCTGGAGTTGGCGACTGAGTTTCGCAAGAATGACGACACCACGCCCATTGTGCTGATGGGCTATTACAATCCGATCTACAATCGAGGCGTCGATAAGTTTTTGGCAGATGCCAAAGCAGCCGGAATTGACGGGCTGATTGTTGTCGACCTGCCGCCCGAAGAAGACGATGAGCTTTGCATTCCGGCACAAAAGGCAGGGCTGAACTTCATTCGCCTCGCCACGCCAACCACCGATGACAAACGTCTGCCCAAAGTGCTGACCAACACTTCGGGTTTTGTCTATTATGTCTCGATCACCGGTATCACCGGCGCGGCAGCGGCAGAGGCCACTGATGTCGGGCCAGAAGTGGCGCGCATTAAGGCGGCGACGGACCTGCCGGTCATCGTCGGTTTTGGCATCCGCACCCCGGAAACCAGCCAGGCCATCGCCAGCGTCGCCGATGGGGCCGTGGTCGGGTCTGCAATTGTCGCGAAAATCGCCGATGGCGAAAGCCCGGCACAGGTTCTGGAATTCGTGAAAAGCCTGGCCGACGGCGCCCACGCGGCCTAATTCTAACTGAATTCTAGGGTCGCGGAGTTTGTTGCTGTCGTAACCTGGATCAACAATCACGATTTCAGCCTTTGGCAAGTCCTTGAGCAGAACCCGCGCCTTTGAAGTCGCTGCGCTGTTCTTTGGTCAGACGAAGCCGTATGGGCCATCCGTGATTGACGCACAACGCCTCGCTCCTTGGGAAAGAGCAATTTGTACGTTCAACCTGACCATCGGCGAATCAAAACTGATGTGTCACGGGCAATCCTCCTTGCCACTATAACTCACACGAGTAATCCGGAGGGAAGCCAATCTTTCATGCGGCGGCAATGAGGGACATTTCGACCGAATCTCGGTCACAGTTGAATGTCAGATGTTGATGGCAAAGCAGAATCTTTTCGAGAGCATCGGGCTTCCGAGGAGTGTCATAAACCGACTTTTGACCAATTCATTTGTAGCCTAGATTTCATGGATCACAGTCTCTAGTGTTCCCGCCGGGGAGGACTGAGTGTGGAACGCAGACTTGCAGCCATACTTGCGGCCGACGTGGTCGGCTATTCCCGCATGATCCGGGCGGACGAGGAAGGCACGCTCTTGGCACTGCGGGCGCTACGCCAAGAATTGATCGATCCCAAGATCGAGGAGCACCGCGGGCGTATCGTCAAACTCATGGGCGATGGGCTGCTGGTCGAGTTTTCAAGTGTCGTGGATGCGGTGGCTTTCAGTGCCCAAGTTCAAAATGAAATGGCCGAGAGAAATACCGCAATACCGAAGGCCAAGAAGATCGTGTTCCGGATCGGCATCAATCTGGGTGATGTGGTCATCGAAGGTGACGATATCCATGGCGATGGGGTTAATGTGGCCTCCCGCCTTGAGGCCCTGTCGAAACCGGGCGGGATGTGCATTTCCGATGCGGTTCATGATCAAGTGCGTGATCGCCTGGATCTGGATTTCGAAGATTCTGGAAAGCGGGAGGTGAAGAATATCGACCGTCCGGTGCAGACTTGGAATTGGCCTGCACAGGCTGCCGGAACATCGCCGGTGCCGACCGTTGAAGATGCTTCCCTGTTGCTGCCTGACAAACCCTCCATCGCGGTTCTGCCATTCGACAACATGTCGGGCGATGCTGAGCAGGACTATTTTGCTGACGGCATGGTCGAGGACATCATTACCGGCCTTTCGCGCATCAAGTGGCTGTTCGTCATCGCGCGTAATTCAAGCTTCGTCTACAAGGGCAAGGCCGTGGACATAAAGCAGGCCGGACGCGAGCTGGGCGTGCGCTACGTACTCGAGGGCAGCGTCCGCAAGGCGTCAGATCGCCTGCGCGTCACTGCTCAGCTGATCGAGGCGGACACCGGCCGGCACGTCTGGGCGGACCGATATGACCGCACGCTTGACGACGTCTTTTCGCTCCAGGACGAGCTCACGATGACCGTGGTTGCGGTCATCGAGCCCAACCTGCGTCAGGCCGAGATCGAGCGGGTTAAGCGCAAGCGACCCGACAGTCTCGATGCCTATGACCTCGTGCTCCGTGCTGTTCCGGATGTCTATCCGGCGATGCCGGACAGGGCCGCCAGCGCGCTGCCGATGCTTGAAGGGGCACTTGAAATGGAGCCCGAATACGCGCAAGCGCACGGCTTTGCCGCATGGAGTCATGAAATCGTGTTTGCGCGCGGTGGCGGGCACGATGAAAACCGACTTGCGGCGATCTATCACGCCCAGGCGGCCATTGCCCATGGGCGCGACGAAGCCATTGCGCTTTCGCTTGGGGGCTTTGTCATGGGCCTGGTGGCGCACGACCGCGACGCTGCGCGCCAGGCTTTCGAGGCAGCACTGGCGCTTAGCCCTTCATCTGCGATCACCTATAATCTGGGCAGTGTCGTGGCAGCCATTGCCGGCGATGCGGGCCGCGCCATCGAGTGGGGCGAGCGCGCGCTGCGGCTGAGCCCGGTCGATCCGATGAACTACGCACCATGGATGTCGATTACCTACGGGCGGTTCCAGCGCGGTGAGTACGAAGCAGCGTCAGAGGCAGCGCAGAAGGTTTTTCAGGCCAATCCATACTGGAGCACGGCGCACCTTCTGCTGGCGGCGACGCACGCAAAGCTCGGACGAGTCGATGCGGCCAAGTCAGCCGCCAACCGGGTCCTTGAGTTGGAGCCGGGCTTTACAATCAGAGGACTCTGCGCCACCTTCGACATTCACCCGTCAGTTGCCGAACCATTGGGCGAAGCGATCAGCCTGGCGGGGCTCCCGGCATAGATTCTTCCGGCCTAAATCCGTTCCTAAACGGACACCGGCTGGCATCGAAACTTGCAATAACCCGTATCGATCCATGTGAGCTAAGGACGTTCGTTTGAATTTCATGGTCGTTTCACAGTGCACATCCAAATACATCGCAAGGCCCAGTGAGGTTCAAATATGCCCGCGAAGGCAAAGGCAGCTTTTGAGGGTAAAGTTGCCATCCACTGGGCATAGCCCGCAGATCCGGGATGGGCTCACAGCCACCATTCGGAAACCAATCCATTTATACGTCCAGACCCTAGGTTAAGCATGGCCCATCAAGAGTCCAAAGGGACAGATGCCAATAAAGGTAACGAGCTGGACACTCACCTGCATTGTTAACCTTTTCACGCCCAATCCATGCTGCAGCGCGGCGGTGTACGGGGGGTGTACAGATATCACCCCCTGTTTCTCAATATCCGAAGTGATTAACTTTTTGGGAAATCACAACGCTTTCCCGGGCTGGACAACCCTTCCCCCTTCATCCGCAATCGGATAGGTCTGCTGCAACCAGATGCAACAACAGGCACGCCCATGAAACCCATCCGCCTTCTTTCCGGTGTCCTCACCGTCGGCGGCTGGACGTTGATGAGCCGGGTACTGGGGTTTGTGCGCGACGTTCTGATCGCGTCCTTTCTGGGCCCCGGCGTTCTGATGGATGCTTTTGTCGCCGCATTCCGCCTGCCCAATATGTTCCGCCGGTTTTTTGCTGAAGGGGCATTCAATGCGGCGTTCGTTCCGATGTTCTCCAAACGGCTTGAGGCCGAGGAAGATGCCACCGGGTTTGCCAGTCTCGCGCTTAGTGGTCTGAGCCTTGTTTTGCTCACTTTGACCGGCCTCGCGATGGTGTTCATGCCCGCATTGGTCTGGGCCACTGCCGAAGGGTTTTATGGCGATGAACGCTTTGATATCACTGTTGAATTCGGGCGCATCGTCTTTCCCTACATTCTCTTTATCTCTCTGGCGGCCCTGTTTTCAGGCATCCTGAATGCCGCGGGCCGCTTTGCCGCCGCAGCCGCCGCACCGGTGATCTTAAACATCCTACTGGTTGGCGCGATGAGCATTGCCTGGGCAACGGGTGGGGCAATTGTCACAGCACTCGTCTGGACCATCCCTTTCGCGGGCCTTGCACAGCTGGCACTGGTCTGGCACGCGGCAGACCGCGCCGGGCTGCGTATCCGCCCGGTCAGACCCCGCTGGACGCCTGAAATCAAACAGCTTGTGCGCATCGCAATACCAGCAGCCCTTGCGGGCGGTGTTGTTCAGATCAACCTGCTGGTGGGACAACTTGTAGCCTCAAGCTACAACAGCGCAGTCAGCTGGCTTTATGCCGCGGACCGGCTGTATCAGCTGCCCCTCGGGGTTGTTGGCATCGCCGTTGGCATCGTCCTGCTGCCCGATCTGTCCCGCCGCCTGAAATCCGGAGACGAAGCAGGATCGCAAGAGGCCTATTCACGTGCCGGAGAAATCTCTCTTGCCCTGACGGTGCCAGCGGCGGTTGCGTTGATGGTGATCCCATTGCCTCTGGTTTCGGTCCTTTTTGAACGGGGTGCCTTTGACACCGATGACACCGCAGCCACAGCTCTGGCCGTTGCGGTCTACGGCCTTGGCCTGCCTGCATTCGTGCTGCAAAAAGTCCTGCAACCGCTCTTTTTTGCCCGCGAAGACACACGCAGCCCGTTCCGTTACGCGGTTGTGGCAATGGTGGTCAATGCAGGCGTCGCTATCGGCCTGTCGTATTCCATAGGATGGATCGCCGCCGCAATCGCAACCACACTGGCAGCGTGGGTTATGGTGGCCCTTCTGATGCTGGGCTCCAGACCTTTCGGCGCTGCGGCCCGGTTCGACAACCGCTTTCGCCGCCGCATATGGCGGATCGTACTGGCCTCTATCGTAATGGGCATCGTGCTTTGGGTCGGATCAGCCCTGCTGACACCCTTCTTCGGGATCAGTGGATGGCGCTGGCTTGCCCTTGGCGTGCTGATCGCAATGGGCGCTGGCAGCTACCTGCTCTCGGGCCAATTGATCGGCGCCTTCAAACTCTCGGAATTCCGAGGGGCGCTGCGCCGTGGATAGAATAGCCTTCTGCTGTCCGAACGCCATACTCTACAAAAGCCACCCGATTAACTGACCACCGGGTGACGGCCATCGTCAAATATACTGAGCATTGTGCCAGCTGCATCGCCGAACCTTCATTGCGTTGCGATTGCCTCAGCCAATGACCAGCCATTACACGCGAGGCAGCCCATGCATGGTCGCGCATCTTTGGTGCGACGAGGACCTGATGATCACGCAGTGGCCTTGTTGTTTTGGCAATCTGTTATGCTTGATTTCTACGGAGCAATAACGCGCTCCTCAAAGACAGATGCACACCACCACGACTTTCTAAAGCGTTTCGCAATAAACCTGAGGCATCAGGTTTTTGGGAAACGCAGCAACATCAATGCGTTGGCGGGGCATTTTTCGCCAAACCTGATTCAGGTTTAACGAAAACCGCTTTAGATTAAGATACACGTTGCGGAATTGTGGTGCCTACTCTCTTCCTTGTCTGAAACAGTTGATTTGGGCACATATAGCTCTCCCGGACCAAAAGAAAGAGAACCCCACGACTAAAGCAGCCCAGGCCCGGCGGCGAAGCGGCAAATTTACCTTGTGCTCGCCTACCATAGCGAAGATGCAATCTTTACATTCGCCAACCCGCGTTCAGGTATCGAGGCGCTGATCAGGTACCTAAAGCGCTTCACAATAATCTAAGACATAAGGTTTTTGGGAAACGTTGGTACATCAATACTGTGGTGAGACGTTCTTGACTGTACTGAAGCCCAATGGTGAATACGAATGATTTCCCCCTCTCCTGGAGGCGCTCGACGCCGCTACAGTGTATTGTCGACTAAACACAACTTCTTGGCCGGCAGGAACGCACACAATCCGACCAGCTACAGGCCCTCGGCCACGAGTTCTGCACGCTGATCAGTCGTCGGATTGCGGAGTTCGACACGCCGATATCAAAGGCAAACACAGAGGATACTGAGCTGTACCGGGCGGGCATACTTCTGCGCTCAATCCCACGCGAGGGTGGGCAGTTGACGTTCCGCTGCAGGCCAGTGATGCATAATTTCAAGACCCTATTCTAACCGAGCTTTGTCTCAACATCCGCGCTGCGTTCCAAAGTACGGTGCACTGGGCACTTGTCAGCGATTTCCAACAACCTGCCCCGCTGCTCATCGCTCAGCTTCCCCTCCAGCCGGATCACGCGTGTGAAGCGATCAGCCTTGGCATCGGTGCGTGCATCTGCATCCTGAGCATGAACCTTGTCGTGGCTGACATCCACGCTTACATGCCGCAAGGGCCAGCCTTTGCGCCGGGCGTACATTCGGATGGTCATCGACGTACATGCCCCCAGCCCTGCGGACAGGAACCCATAGGGTGACATGCCCCTGTCTGTTCCGCCATAAGCCTCAGGCTCATCCGCCAGCGCGTGATGTTCCTGACCTGAATTGATATCCTGCAAAAACCCGTCCGGATCAGCCTCGGTCACGCGCACGATACCTTCGGGTGCGCCCGGCGGGGGGGCTGGCGGGGACAGATCAAGGTATTTTTCTGCCCAGGTGGCAATCACATCGGCCGCATATTCCGCATCATTGGAATCGCTGACCAGATGATCGGCATTGTCCAAAGTGACAAAGCTTTTGGGATGCTTCGCGGTCATGAAAATATCGGCGGCATTTTCGATCCCCACGGTGCTGTCGGTTGGCGCATGCAGCACCAGTAGCGCCCGCCCCAGATTGGCAATCTCGGACTTCAGCGTTTCGCCCTTTACGCTGTCGACAAACCCTTGTCCGATCCGTACGGGCCGCCCGCCCAGCATCACCTCGGCCACGCCTTTGGATCGAATCTCAGCCAGCGCACCCTCAAAGTTATGCGTAACATGGCCCGGATCATAGGGCGCACCGATTGTGGCGACGGCCCGGACACTTTCAATCCGCCGCGCCACACCCAGAACTGCCGCACCGCCCAGGCTATGACCGATCAGCAGGCCCGGCGCCATGCCGCGCCTGGCCAGCGCCTCTGCGGCCAGCTCCAGATCGACAATATTGCTGGTGAAAGAGGTGTTCTCAAACTCTCCCCCGGAATGCCCCAGGCCGGTAAAATCAAACCGCAACACGGCAATCCCGGCCCCGGCCAGCCGAGCGGCCACCCGCCGCGCCGCCGGAATATCCTTGGAACAGGTAAAGCAATGCGCAAAAAGCGCCGTGGCCAGATGCGGCCCATCAGGCAGATCCAGCCTTGCTGCCAGTTCATGCCCGGAATGGCCGGTAAAGGTGAAACGCTCTGTCGGCATCCCTTGGATCCTTTCGTTCATATCAATCCAAGGTTAGGTAGCCCGCGGTCTCTGCGCCAGACCTGTGTCACCACGGTCACGCTAAGGTGAGTAGATTGAGAGCGTTTGTAACACGACGGATCACGCACCATTGCAGGTTAGAAGTGCTGGGGATTTTGGGTATTTTCAGCAAGAAAGAAGCAGCCGGTCGGAACAAGGTCTGACCCGGGGCGTAGTTTTCTAAGAAGACCCGCGCATATACAAACGGTCATCCCCGAGATCGGCCACCAGATGATAGCCCATCCCGGCCAGTAATTCGGCGGCGCTGTCACCCCCTTCATGGCCGACAAAAGACCCCTCGCGCCATTCCAGATAGATCAGCCGCGGCCGCACATCGCCCAGAGTGCGCAAGACCATGATCTCGGCCCCCTCGATATCCATGTGCAGCAGGTCAATCTTGTCGATCCCGGCCTCGGCACAGAATGTATCAAAGCGTTTGCCGGGCACCTGAATCGGCATTTCCGCCTGATTCACAAATGGAAACCGCTCCTGATAGGCCTCGGTGTGGCGAAAGATCGATCCCTGCGCATTGGTTTCCCCGCCAATCTCTGCAGCGAACCAGTCGATCGGTCCATCCTCATCACAGGCGGCGAAATTATGCACCTCGACATCCACCTCGCTCAGCGTGTGGCGCACCGTGTCGATTCTGTCAGGGTCGGCTTCGACCGTCACGATCCGTGCCGGTGCAAAATGCTGATGAAATCGCCAGGCATCGCCCCCGTCGAACGATCCCAGCTCGACAATCACCTCCGGCGTGATCCCCAGCTCACCGGGCCAGGCCAGATTGAACTTTGAATGCTGCACCTGAACCGTCCCACCGGCCACGGCGACCGGGTACATCCGCTCTTTCAACGCAAGCGACCGCAGCCCTTGTCGCCGCATATGCAGGATGTTGAGGATTTTTCTGAGCATACCCATACCTTTTGCTTTGGATTGCCTAGCCAATAGAGCCCCAATGCGCAAGGGTCAGGCATTGCCGTTCAACAGCGCACGCTACGGTTGCCAGGTTTCAGAGCCTGTGTCATGGTCAGTTCTGAATTAGACAATAAAACAAACATTTGCATGGCCGTTAACAGCAAAATTGGTTCTATGGTGATTGTCATCAGCGCTGCAATTGGTGGCATAGTCGCGGTATTTCAGCTCGGCGACCGATTTTTTTGGCACACACCCACCACCCCTGCCGAAACAACCGCCGCAATCATTACTCAGGACCCAGTCATAACAGCAACTCAACCACCCGAGACACAAGATACCACCCCCGCTCCAAAAGTTGAACTGGTCCCTACCACAGAAGTTCCACTGACACCTGCTGACATTTTGAAACAGGATATGACTGCACAGCTTTTTACGCAGCTCACGGTGCTGGGTTGTGAGTCAATCAATCTAGAAATTGTTACTGTGAATGGTAGCGCGACGGAAAAATCCGAAACCACATCGGGCTTTTCAGGCTACTTCTTGGAAGGGTCTGTGACACTCGTTTCAGGTGAAACAACCGTAAAGCTACCTCTAAAAGGTACCGGGAAAGGTCCAACCGCTCAAGCGAGGGCACTTGATATGGCAGCCGAGCAATTTTCAGCTCTCCTTATGCGCAACAGCGCAATTGCACCCTATTGTCAAAAAGGTTCGTCAAACCAATGATCAAATCAATCTTCGCCGCCGCACTGGCAACCCTTATCAGTCTTTCTCCTCCTGCCAACGCGGCCTCTTCTGTCGACGGCAGCCTCGATGAAATCGCCCAGCAGATCATTGAGCGGACAAAGACCGATGGCACGCCAACTATCGGCATTTCTACATTTACGCACGGCGATGGTACCTGTTCGGATCTCTCGAACTACATCACCGAATTTATTGTCGATAGCCTGTTCAATGCCGGTCAGGGTAGCATCGATATCATTGAACGCTCACAGCTCAGCGCGATCTTTCGGGAAATGGAGTTGGTTTTCGACGGAACCATCGCACCGGATGCAGCCAAACGTTTGGGTGAAATCGAAGGTGTCGATGCTGTCGTCACCGGGTCGCTCATTCAGTTCGGCGAACAAGTCAAGCTTCAGGCGCGGTTGATCAGCACGCAAAACGGCCGCCTGTTTGCCACCGCGCGTTCAGATTTTCCAAGCGTTGGCAGCGTTGCCCAGATGATGGCCGCCCGCAGCCGGGCGCAATGCGGTTTTACAGCTGCCGATGGATCAGCGACTGCGCCTCAAACCACCACCGAACCCGCACAAGCCACCGGACTGGCCACGCCCTCGCATCGGTTTTCATCTGACGCTTACGACGCTGAAGTCAGCAGTTTGATATACGCGAAAAGCCGTGGCGAGACGAGCTTTGCAATCCGTTTCAAAAACACATCCAAAACCACCGTCGCATTATCCTACGTGCCCAAAACACTCTCGGTTTCCGATGGCATTGGAGGATTCATGCAATACAAAGACGGCTGGAACGGTTTGCGGGGGTGCGAATATGCCAGCCGATTACAAAACTGCAATAGCTCCGACCCTCTGCAAGCGACATCAATTGCTCCGGGCAAGGTAGTACAGCTACATTTCGTGATGCAGGGGGAAAAGGGGCTCGCAGACCCGCAAATTACTTTGCTGTTTGAGTTGGTCGTCACTCCGGACACCAGTCAGAGGGACAGCTACTCGGTGCAACCTGTCAGCTTTTACGACATGGCGCCAAAGGTAAAATAGCGGCCCCTAGCCCACTCCCATCAACGCCGGATCAAACGGATACTTGGTCAGGTTTTCATAACCATCCTCGGTGATCAGAACCTGATCTTCCAGTTTGATCGTAAACGCACCGCCAACAGCCCCCACTGCTGCCTCAACACACAGCACCATGCCCGGCACCAGCGGGTAGTCATAGGCGCCTTCCACCGCCATGTCGGGATAGGCCACCAACGGCCATTCATCGCACAAACCGACCCCATGCATCAGGCAGCCATATTTCTGCGCCTGAAACTGGTCATCCAGAACATGCGTGTTTGCCGTCAGTTCAGGGATCATCACACCGGGCTTGAGCATTTCCATATTGGTCATGATATGCTCGTGCGCATGCTGCATGGCATACACCATATCGGCGGGGGGCTTTTCATCCCCGATCCACCAACTGCGTGAGATATCGACACAAATGCCATAGCTGCTGATCAGATCGGTATCAAAGCTGACAATCTCGTTGTTCTGCACAATCCGTGGCCCGCATTCCTGAAACCACGGGTTTGTCCGTTGCCCGGAGGAAAGCAGACGGGTTTCGATCCATTCGCCGCCGCGCCTGATATTTTCCGCATGCAGTACGGCCCAGATGTCATCTTCTGACACATTCCCTTGTGGCACCATCTCGCGTGCGAACCGCTCCATCACGGCCACGGATTTTTCACAGGCATCGCTGGCACAGCGCATGGCAAGGATTTCGTCAGCGCCCTTCACCGCCCTGCATTTCTCGGTCAGCTCCTCACCATCCTCTATCTCAAACCCCTGCGCCTCCAGACTGCGCAGCCCGTGCAGCATGATCTTGTCCACTGCCAGCCGCTTGTTCCCCGGCGCATGCTCTTCCAGCAACACCCGCACCTCGTTTGAAAACACATCGGCGGCCACACCCACCTTGTCCCCCCGATCGAAATAAAACAGATCGGCGCCCGACCGTTGTTCCCGCACCAAAGGGTTAAACGTGCTCAGAAAAGGGGAGTTCTTGTAGTCCCAAATCACCATATACCCGTCGGCACACAGCAATACGGCGCGAAACGGGTTATGGGTGTTCCACAATTGCATATTGGTGCTGTCGGTGGCGTAGCGGATGTTGAGCGGATCAAACACCAACAGCCCGGCATAGTCGCGATCCTGAATGAATTGAGTGAGCCGTTTCCAACGATGCTCTCGCATCCGCTGCAGATCCGGCAGGGCCAGCCCGGCCGCTTCCCATTCGCGATAGGCCAGCTGCGTCGGCCCGATCTCGATCCGGTCCGCGTCATTGGGAGTGTTGTCACCAAGCCTTGCACCCTTGTTGGGGTCAATTTTGCGCGCGTCGCGATAATGTTGCTGCATGGCGGCTCTCCCTATTTGCGATCAACCTGCAAAAGCCACGCGGGAACTGCACGCCCGATAGCGACCTATTTCATGTCGCAGAGCGTCCTGCCATTGCGCCCGCGCGCCGACAGCAATAGCCTGACCCGATGAAGCCATGTCTTGTCATAATGGAACGCCACGCGCATCACCGGCGCAAGGCGTTTGAAGGATAGCTAGGGAAACCTTTGCTCTTCTTTCATTTTCCTTTGCCCAAGGCTTCCCAACATGACCGAATTCACCAACATCCCCGTCATCGACGTTACTGCAATCCATGGCAGTGATACCGCCGCCAAACGCCAACTGGCCCGGGAATTTGCCCACGCCTATGGCACCACCGGATTTGGCTACATCCGGAACCACGGCATTCCCCAGACCCTGATTGACCGGGTTTTTGCCGCCTCAGCCCGGTTTCACGCCCTGCCACATGCGGTAAAAATGGCGGTGGAACTGAACGCCCTGCATCGCGGCTTTATCCCGATCAACACATCGACGGATGTAAACTCAAAACTGGCAGACGTGAAAAAACCCAACCAGTCTGAAAGCTTTATGATCATGCGGGAGGACGCAGCCGATGCCCCCGACGTTCTGTCCGGCGGCTACCTGTCCGGCCCCAACCAATGGCCTGATCTGGACGGGTTTCAGGCAGATGTCACCGCCTACCACGACGCCCTGACCGGTCTGGGCCGCAAACTGATGGAAATCGCGGCATTGTCCGTCGGGGCCGATCCGGCAGCACTGTTGCCGGTGTTTGAGCGCCCCACAACCTGGCTGCGCCTGCTTTACTATCCTCCCACGGGTCCGGTGGCAGAGGACGGGCTTTACGGCTCGGCCCCTCACACAGATTTCGGCTGCCTCACCATTCTGGCCCAGGACGATGTGGGCGGGCTGCAGGTTCAAACACCCGCAGGGCACTGGATCGACGCGCCTCGCATCCCCGGCACGTTTGTTGTCAATGTGGGCGACATGCTGCACCGCTGGTCCAATGGCCGGCTCCTGTCAACGCCGCACCGTGTGATCAACCCTTCTGGTCAGGCCCGCTATTCCTGCCCTTTCTTTTTTGACCCGAACGTAACCACAGATATCGCACCATTGCGGTGCTGCGTGACCGAGGAGACGCCAGCCCGGTTTGATCCGACTAATTTTGGTGAATTCCTGAGGGAAGAGCTGGAGGCGGGCTATGACAAACATAAGAAGGCGGATAGCTGAGCAACACCACCGACCAGCCAGGCAGACATTGCTTCGCCAGCGTGATACCCCTGTCCCAATGCCTGCCAAAGTTTGAATGAGGTTCGCAATGTTAAAGTTCGATGCCAAAACCGCCCGTCTTTTGGATTCAGCCTATCAGGGCGCAGATATTACGCGACGGCGGCAAGGATCGTTCGATGCCCTTCAACCTGCCCCGGGGGAAATCATTATGGACGTTGGCTGTGGCAATGGCCTGCTTACCGCTGAGCTGGCCAGAGCCCTGGGTTCCAGCGGGCGGGTCATCGGTGTTGACCCCAGCGACGATATGAGAAAATCGGCGATAGAACGCTGCAAAGATTTCGATTGGGTGGAAATCGTGGAAGGCTCGGTCAGTCAATTGCCGGCTGGCCCCGAAAGCGTTGACAAGGCTGTTTCGGTACAGGTCTTTGAATATCTCAGTGACATTCCCGGTGCGATCAAGGAAATTCACCGGGTGCTAAAACCCGGCGGCAGGCTGGTTATCGGCGACATCCATTTTGACAGCCTGGTCTGGTTCAGCAATGCGCCCGATCGTATGGCACGCATGATCGCTGCCTGGGATCACCACTTTGTTGAACGTTCCGTCCCGGCACTTTTGCAGCCTATACTAAAACAGACTGGATTTGCGGTTGAGGCCATTCACCCGATCACAATCTGCGACCATCAGCTTAGGCCCGATGGTCTGGCAAATATGATGATAATCCTGATGGAGAATTTTGCTGCATCCAATGGACACATGTCACCGGAAGAAGCCAGAGAATGGGCTACGGAACAAAGAACCCTGGCCGCAGAAGGGGCATTCTTTTTCTCGATCACACATTTTGTGGTGAGTGCAAACAAGATGTAATCCCTCAGGTATCGCATGGTCGCGTATCTGACACAGGTAGGTTCGCCTGCCGCATGCTACAACCTAGAACGTGTTACCCGAACGGACGCCGGAAACACAAACACGGCCCACCCAGTCCAATGGACGGATAGGCCGTGCTATCAAGTTAGCAACAACAGCCGCCACCGGCGGCTGCAGCTTTCTCGATTGGGCCTTCATCAAAGTTTGCGCCTCGGCCAAGAAAGGTCCGATCTGCTAAATAAAAGTTTGAAAACGCTTGTTCAAAATCATCTGGCACAGATTGTTCTGCAACGCCCGTACTGGACATCGCGACTTGCCACGCCTTGACCTTTGGATAGCTTGCCAGAAAATCATAGCCAGAGTGTTTCTCAACAATCTGCGCACGATGCAAAATCGGAAGCCATGCAATATCGACCTTTCCCATGTGTGCACCGTGAAAATACGGCCCGCCACCCAACTGATTTTCCGCCTTTTCAAAGGCCGCGTTGAGTTTCACACTTCTTTCTGCAAGGGTTTCTTGATTTGCGCTTTGCATGGCAGAACACTGAACAAGGTAATGTTTGGTGGCCTGATAACTCCACGCGCGATCTATCGCACGTTGTTCAGGCGTTCCATTTTCCGCATCCGGATCGCTGATTTCCTCGATATATTCGATGATGGCATCCGACTCGAACAAGGCCACCCCGTTTTCGGTCATGAGCAACGGAACCTGGCCCGTAGGTGAAAGCGCCAAAAACCACGCGGGCTTGTCACTCAGGTTTATGTACTCGATTTCATAGGGCATGTTCTTTGCTTCGAGTAATGCAGTAACGCGCTGAACGAATGGACATATTTTGAAACTTACGACTTTGATCATTTGTCTTTCCTTTGTGTTGCTTCAATCCGTAAGACGGTCAGCGATGAGAAAAGACGAAATTTAAATCAGCAATTGTCGCAGGCATTTGATTTTGGATCAAAATCCGCAATGTTGCCACGTGTATCCAAAGTCAAATGACAGCATTGCTCAAACACGGCACGCAGTGCATTTCGCCCGCTCTGCACCCGGGATTTAAGTGTGGAATACGACAGCCCTTGTTCTTGCGCATATGCCTTCTGAGATTGCCCCTCAATGTCGACCGCTTTGAGCAGTTGAGCGGTCTCGTCAGGCAGGGCCGCAATAAATGGCTCAACACATCGTTCAAGATCACGCCGAACCTCCGGACTGCTATCTTCGTACCAAAGATCATCGGGATGGATGTCTTTTGATCGGCTGTTACTCCGATAGTGATCAATGATTGTACGGTGTGTGATTTGAAACAGCCAGGAATGAACCTTAGACGTATCTTCCAACTTCGGCAGGCCCGCAAATACCTTTATCAAAATCTCCTGAAGCAAGTCGTCTACATCCGAAGAATTTGAAACCCTTGAGTGCAGAAACGCCTTAATCCGGTTTCGATATTGCGACCAAACCTCTTCTATATTCATATCGCGCCTCCAATGGGCAAAATGGATCACATGATGGCCGGTTTCAATGCTCACTTTGCATCGAAAATTTCTTCTTGACCTCAAGTAGGCTTGAGCTTTCAGACTGTGCGCGAACAAACGACCTCACGTGGCCTTTCCGCCGCCCAAAAAGAACAATCTCTTGGTGTTCACGCATGCATGTATTAACCGTCCTCGATCACCCAAATCCAGACTCTTTCACCGCAGCCGCTGCCCAACAATTCATGCAAGGCGCCAAAGCGGCGGGTCACTCTGTTGAGCTGGCGGATTTGCATGCCGAGGGGTTCAACCCTCTGTGGTCTATGGCCGACATCGAAGCGGACACAGATGCAAACACCGTACCGGACGTCAGATCAGAACAGGCGCGGATCGAACGGGCCGATGCGATCTGTCTCGTCTTCCCACTGTATTGGTGGGGCATGCCCTCAATGACCAAAGGTTGGGTCGACCGGGTGTGGAGCTGGGGATGGGCCTATGACCAGCTGGATGATCCGGAGAAATCCCTCCTTCGGTCGCGATCTGGAGTTCTTCTATGCCCGGCAGGGGCCAGCTCTGACGAAATGGAAGCCTCCGGTTATTTAAGCGCCCTGGAGACCACATGGATTAAAGGCACATTTGGGTATTTTGGCCTTTCCCCCTGCAAACTGGAAGTGCTGTGCGGATCTACCGGCTCTGCCAAACGACGACAGGCGCTCCTCGAACGAAGCTACCAGATTGGCTATACCCTACTGTCGACTCGCCCCGCCGAGTCCAAGACCTAGATCAACGGCGAATTTACGCGCTTCTGCACGTGTCTCGCCGCTTTGAATATCCAGCTCTTCGCTGTTCTTGATTCAAACTTGGTATATGTTCAGAGGAACAGGGCAATTCGGAGCCTCATGTGATTTATTTCGTGCGCCCCTTGGCAACATTTGTGCTTGCAGCAACGCTTGCAGCGTGCGGCACCACCCCAGTTGTCGACTCCAGAGGTAGTATTCCAGTAGAGACACAAAGGGCCATCTATGCCGAATGCGCGAAACAGAAGGGTGTGTTGCATTGGATCCGCCTTCATAAGCTAAAGTCCCGAAACGGGCGTCTGATCGTCTTAGGGTCGGACGGAAGCGGTGTGACAGTCGGAGAGGCGCAGGGTATCAACAAATGTGCTTCGGAGAAAATGGATGTCATTATCGCATCCGGCGCGATTGAATTGTAACCGGTACTTTAGTGCACTTGTACGAAGTTCAATCTATCAGAGATTTTCACTGGTAATTTATTGTTTTTACTGGAAATATTATTCAACCACTTTGCTGAGGGTGAAATCGAGGATTTTCTTCAAAAAATCGGCATTCGCATCAAAGTCGGTCTTCAGACCATCCGCATCAATTGCTCCATTTCCACGCTCAGCAACAGAAACGGCTATTGTTACGGGCAATCCGGGCAAATACGGCATCAACGCCGACTCGCTCAAATCTAAATCTGGCGGGACAAGTCGCGCGGGCTTCAACTGACCCTTTCCTCCACCTTCGGGCTCAAAAGAATACGCTGCGCTGTACAATGGAACAGAATAGACCGTCACAGCATCCGGACCTAAACGCCGTCGTGTATCGACGAAACTTAAAGCGATCGAAACGGAAATGTTGGCGCCTCTGTTTTTTAAGTTTGACGACACCTTGATCGCCTCGACCTTCGCCAGTTTTGGGTCTGCTTCCAGAAAAAAAGCGGGCGAGCTCCCTTTTCTTTTCACATCAATTGGAAAATAGGTTTCAAATTTCTCGATGACACCCGTTTCCGAGTCTTTAAGCTCGGCCTGTCGAACAGCCACAATGCACGCAGGGGTACTAAAACTGGCCTCGTTATACGTGCCTGCCCAAGTGGCATTGAAACGCCTAAGTTTGGCGCTCACCGCTTTCTTTGCTTGTCGTTTCGCGGAAGAATAGGCCAGATCAAATAGTATTGTTCCAACTGCGGCGAGCTCTGCAGTCAGTTTTTCGGTAGATGTCGGTTCTCGCGACGCTAAGACTTTTTTACAGGTCGTGCCTTTGAAGAACAAAACATCGATTTCCTCATTGGCGTTTACGCCCTTGCTTTCTGGCAGAGCATTGAAATCTGCTGCAACACATCCCGATAAAACTGCCAATAAAACGACAGGCATCGCGTATATCTGTGTAAAGCGTTTCATGTTCGATCCCCTCCATATTCAGCATTCGAATACGATGACACGCATGAAACCAGAATGCCCGCATACACACCTCAAGATTGAAATTACGGCAACTTACTATCGTTTTCAATAACAGTTACCGCACCCCCGCCTTCAGCGCCCGAAATTCCCGCATCTTTGCCTGATGCCGGTTCTCAAGGAATTCCTCACGGTTTTGCGTCACCTCCTCCAACGCAATCAAATCCTTCACACTGACCACTGCAAAGGCGTCCCGGCCGTCACGAGTGACCATCAATCTATCTCCTGTCGCCTGTTGATGATCTGAATATTCCCGCAGGTGTTTGCGAAAACTGGAAAGTGGAACCTCGTGATACATGGCTGGGCTTTCTAATGATGACTCACCTGACACCCCGGGCTCCAAGGATTAACACCACCCAATCACACCGTTCGTTGCGGCATCCACTTTGTTTGCAACTCAAACTACAGGGGATCTCGATCTTTGAGTGACAGCGCTTTATCCGGAAATATCCAAAGAAGATCAGAGCGAAGTTCTGGTTTCACCATGTCACCAGCGACAGAACAAGAAGATTGGTCTACAACAGTGATAAATGCCATCACCTTTCCACGCGTACCATTGACCTGATATCAAAGATCGTCCACCGCCACATTCTTCTGATCGCTCCGGACATAAATCAAATACTGATCCGATGAATTTTTGACCTCCGTTTCATATCCACAGCTTCACAGGGCCTGTTCTGCTTTGCCGATACATTGGTTAAGCGTCACGCCTTAAAACTTACTAAAATGTAGTGCCAGCAATGATCCGGCCCCGCCTACCCCGCCGTTGGAACAGAAACCGATAGCAGCACCAACAGCACTCTTTTCATTCAATACACCTTTCTTCTGGTTTTCCGGGTCAGCGCCAAAGGCAAAACACGCTCGTAGCGATTTCGACCACCTCGTTTCTACCTACGCAACAGAAACGAATGATACCGGCATTCTCGTTCTCCCACCTAAATCAACTGGCATCTTCCCCGCTTGCACCCACCCCACGATAACGCTACCCAAACCCCATGCGTATCATCCGTGATTATACCTATGTTGATTCATCCGACCGGGGCGCCTCTGTTGCCATTGGCAACTTCGACGGTGTGCATCTGGGCCACCAATCGGTGATTGATCTTGCACGGTCCGCCGGTGAAAAACTCGGCGCGCCGCTTGGAATTCTGACTTTCGAGCCGCACCCAAGAGAGTACTTCGCTGCTGAGGCTCCGCCCTTTCGGCTGATGGGAGCCGAGGCACGGGCGCACCGGCTTGAAAAGCTGGGTGTGGAAAGGCTTTACGAGCTGAACTTTAACACTGCCCTGTCTGTCCTCACACCTGAAGAATTCGCCGGAGGCGTGATCGCCGATGGCCTTGGCCTGCGTCACGTGGTGGTGGGCGCTGATTTCTGCTTTGGCAAAGGTCGCGCCGGAAACGCGGATGACCTCATCCGTTTCGGCGCAGAAATGGGTTTTGGCGTTACCATCGCGCCCTTATTGCAGGGCGACACCGGAGAAGTGTCATCAACTGCCATCCGCACCGCTCTGACCGAAGGCCGTCCCCAAGACGCGGCCTCCATGCTGGGCCACTGGTATCGGGTCGACGGCCCGGTTGTTGGCGGTGAACAGCGCGGACGGGAATTGGGATACCCCACTGCCAACATGTCCATCGAAGGGCTGCACCCACCGAAATTCGGCGTCTACGCGGTGGTGGCAGATGTGCTAGACGGCCCTCACAAGGGCCGCTATCAGGGGGCGGCATCACTTGGCATCCGGCCAATGTTCAATGGCGAGAAACCTAATCTGGAGACGTTCCTGTTCGATTTCTCGGGCGACCTCTATGGCACAGACCTGTCGATTGCGCTGGTTGAATACCTCCGCCCCGAAGAAACCTTTGACAGTCTCGACGCGTTCATCGCCCAGATGGATGCCGATTGCGTCACCGCGCGCCGTATTCTGGACGAGATATGAACGACCCGATCCCCCGTTCAGGTCTGCGCCCCCGGTTCTGGGAAAACACGCCGCTTGACCGGATGACCCGCAAAGAGTGGGAAGCCCTGTGCGATGGATGTGGCAAATGCTGCCTAAATAAGCTCGAAGATGAAGAAACCGGCGAAGTGGTGCTTACCTGTGTGGCTTGCCGGCTGTTTGACGACACGACATGCCGGTGCTCGCAATATGATATCCGGCACCAGTTTGTGCCCGAATGCATCACGCTTGAGCCGGGAAACCTCGACCGGAACATGTACTGGATGCCAGAAACCTGTGCCTACAAACTGCTCTGGCAAGGAAAATCCCTGTTTGACTGGCACCCGTTGATTTCCGGGTCTGCCCAAACTGTGCATGATGCCGGGGTTTCGATGCAGAACCGCACCGTGCCAGAATTTGAAATCGCCGAAGACGATTGGGAAGATCACCTGATAGAGGAGCCGACCTAGATGTTCTTTGCCTCAGACAATTGCGGCCCGGCCCATCCTGCGGTGATGCAGGCGGTGATGGACGCCAATACAGGGTATCAGCCTTCTTACGGCGACGAACCTTTGATGGACGAGGTCCGCAGCCAGCTTCGCAAACTATTTGAAGCACCCGAAGCCGCAATATATCTCGTCGCCACCGGCACCGCTGCGAATGCTTTGACCCTGTCCACCCTCTCACAACCGTGGCAAACTCTCTTTTGCACGCCGCTGTCACATATCCACACCGACGAATGCAACGCACCGGAATTCTTTACCGGGGGGGCCAAGCTTAGCCTTGTCGGAACATCTGACAAAATGACACCCGCGGACCTGACACAAGCGGTCGAGGGCTGGGTTCTGGGCGACGTGCATGTCTCGCAACGCGGCGCCGTATCGCTGACCCAGGCCACCGATAAAGGTCACGTTTACACGCCTGGCGAACTTTCCGCGCTTACATCTGTAGCCCATTCTTATGGCCTGCCCGTTCACATCGACGGGGCCCGGTTTTCCAATGCCATTGCGGCACTTGGCTGCTCGCCGGCGGAATTGTCATGGAAAGCGGGCATCGACACCCTATGTTTCGGCGGAACAAAAAACGGCTGTATGAGTGTAGAGGCGGTCATATTCTTCGATCCGAAACATGCATGGGAATTCGAACTGCGCCGCAAACGCGGGGCACAGTTGTTTTCAAAACATCGCTACCTGTCGGCACAGATGATTGGGTATCTTGCCAATGATCTCTGGCTCGAAAATGCCAAAACTGCCAATGCCCGAACCGCGCATCTTGCCAATGGAATGCGTGTCGTACACGGGTTTGAATTGCTCGCCGATCCGCAAGCCAATGAAATCTTTGCCAATCTGCCGCGCTGCACCCATCAGCGCCTGCAAGACGCAGGTGCACAATACTCCCTCTTCGGCCCGCTTCAGGGAGATAATCCTGACGAATCTCTGTCAATGCGCCTGGTATGTGATTGGTCCATCACTGTGGATCAAATTGACCAGTTCGTAAGAATAGCCAGCGGTAAAGACTAAAGAATTTAGGGCCTCCGGCGGGAGTACTTCTTGCAAGATAAAGCACGGGCGCAATCTGTACTAAATGCTGGCTTCTCTAATTGGGTGTTTGGGTCAAGCTCATTTTCCTTTTTAGTTTTGGGTTTTGTCGCTCATCCGGGTCACGCTTCTCTTCGCAGTCTGATTGATGCTCAGGTGGCACCGCTGCACGCATATGTCGGATCGGTTGTGGAGAGCCCCGCTAAGAGACGCGCTTCACGTGGCGCAGCAGTCATTTTCGGCTTCATCCACGAACCTCGTCCGGTGAGGGACGACCCCGCTCGGTTTGGTGGTGGGTGGTTCAGATCATGCCGTACCCTCCACCATTTCCGGACGGAATTCAGTGCCATCTGCCCACATGCGGTGTAGCAAAACAGCCAGTTTACGTGCGACGGCGACGACAGCGCGACGTCTGCCTTTGGTCCGCATCAGGCGCGTCCCCCAGGTTTTGATCTGTGACCCGGCCATCGTGCGCATGAGCAGTGCATTTGCCGCCGCGTATAAAGTTGCGCGAACGTCTCTGTCACCCGCCTTTGATATTCGGCCGGGATTGTCATGTTCACCCGACTGGAAACGGCGCGGTGTCAGCCCAAAATGTGCGGCCACCGTGCGGGATCGCTTGAAGCGGTCAGGATCATCGACAGCCGCCTTGAAGGTCAGCGCTGCGATCGGCCCGACACCCGGCACAGTCATCATCCGCATGCAGACCTCATCGTGACTTGCAGCGCGTTTGACGCGCCGGTCCAGTTCCAGGAAGTGCTGATACAGAACAAGGCGTGCATCTAGCAGCGGAAGCATAGCATGTGCCAGAACATCATCCATCTCGATCATCGGGCGGACAACACCGTCAAAGCTGCCATGCTTCACGGTCTTGGGCAGGCGGATGCCGAAGATTTTCAGCAACCCGCGAACTTCATTGGCCAGATCAATCGTTTTGTTAAGTAGGGCTTTACGGGTGCTGAGCAATGCACGATAGCCATGGGCCTTCCGGCTCTTCATGTGCACAGGGCTGAACCATCCGGTGCGCAGGATCTGCGCAATTCCTCGGGCGTCATTCTTGTCGGTCTTGTTGCGCATCGCAGACAGCGCCGCATTCACCTGACGCGCTTCCATGCACACGACGTCGAAGCCCTCATTGGTCAAGCCAAAGAAAAGGTGCTGGCTCATCGTGCCCGCCTCGAAGCCAACTCGCTCAATCGGATAAGCAAAATCCGTCAAGCACTCCGCAATGTCGCCAACCTCGCACAGCAGATCGCGCTCAAGCATCACCTTGCCCTTGCTATCAACGATGCAAAGCGCGCACGACCGCAGCGACACATCCAGTCCGGCAAAATATTCCATCATCAGTCTCCCTTGTTCACAGCTATCCTGTGATCCTACCGGGAGCTCAACCTCAGATCAGGGTCAGCCCAATTACACATGCTCGGAGCCCATTTCGACCGATACCGCTCTATGCATTAAGGTTTGTTTTTTGGTTTCTCAGCCAACTGGCAACGCTGAATCCAACACTCTCAATTTTGATTGAGTTGTAGCCTCGCGAATTGTTCCATCGGCGCATCGACCTCTTTCATCAGTGCAACCATTTGGGACTTAAGGCGGTTCTCAATTTCCGGGTCCGTCAGGGCATTTGTCTGCCCAGCGTCGTCAATTGTATCCCACAGCATCGTGTCAAACTGTTTGTCCCGCGCAACCCAGGTGACATTCTCGATTTTCATCGTTCTGGTCCCCTTTTGAAACGAAAACGGTTCGGCGACCTGAAGGTTAACAAAGTCCTCGACGGCAAAGGACGCGCGCATATGCGTGGGCATCAACGTGTATTGATAGAGCGGTTTGTTGTCGGGATTTTGCGGAGATCGCATATAGACGTAGCGGCCGTCGGTAATGTTTACATGCGCCCCGTGCATTCCAAAGATCGCGGCCTCGCGAACGGGCGTGTCATCTTCAATGACCCCTGCCAAATCTTTGCCCGTCATGTCTTTGGTTGGTTCCAGGCCAAAGAAGTTCAGCAGTGTTGGTGCCAGATCAATTGACGGCTGCACAAGCGACTGCCGCCGTTCGCCCATTGCGCCCACCCTGGGATCCCAGATGAAAAACGGTGTATGGCTAATTTCCTGATACATGGGCATCGACATTTTGCCCCACCAGTCATGTTCGCCCAACAAAAAGCCGTGATCAGTCCAGACGATGAGCATAGTGTCATCCCAGAGGCCTTTTTCATCCATCATGTCCATCACCTTGCCAAGGTATTCGTCGCACATGCTGACAAGGGCAGCATATTCCACGCGCAGGTGCTTGTTCTCTTCGGGATGATCCGTCGTGCGCGCATACATGGGCCAGTCGAAAAACGGGCCATCATAATTGTCATGGTGCTCTTTGTAGAGCTCCTTGTAGCGGTCGAGCGTATAGAACGGCTCATGCGGATCGAAGGTTTCGATATGCAACATCCAATCGTCATGGTCCGCATTCTTGTCGATAAAATCGAGGCCGGCTTTGAAGGTCCGCGCCTGCGGCTGATTTTCCTCAACATTCATAAACCCGCGATTGACCCAATCCTGCCGGGTCAGATAGCGCAGGCGCTGCATCGAGGCTTCGCTTTCCTCGGGGAATGCCCTGAGATAGGCGTCAAACACCTCTGGTTCCGAATAGATGCCGTTTTTTCCAAAAGCCCCTTTGGGAATCTCAGGTTCATTCAGGTCGCCGATCCATGGATCGCCTTCCTGCCCGCGCCAGTACTGCCAGGTGGTGTAATGGGTGTGGTAGTTCAGCCCGCCGTCTTCAAAGTAATGGTTGTGGTCGGTGGTCAGATGGGTGTGCACGCCCGCATCGCTGAGCATCTTGGGCATGCTGTCATCGAAGGGCTCCAGTGGCCCCCAGCTGCGGTGCAGAAAGTTGGGCCGCCCGGTGTGCCAGTCGCGCCGCGCGGGCATACAAGGCATCGAACAGACGTACGATGTATCAAACGTCACGGCCCGGTCGGACAGGCGTTTGAAATTCGGTGCGTGGACCCAATCATTTCCATAGCTTGGCAGGAAGTGCCGGCTGAGCGTGTCAAACATGACAACGATGGCCTTCATAGCGTGGTCTCCTTGGTCTCAAACGCAACACGGAACCCGGTATGCCCGGTTGTCATGTCAGGGGCAGATGCGCTGCGAGCCGAGAGCCGGTATCGTGCGCAATATGATTTGTGACATAGATGCGAGCCGCCTTTCAGCACCTTGCCTTCGCCGATTGGCGGGCCCTTTGGATCAGTCGTAATACCGCTTAAGGCGTGAAAATCGCGGCTGAACCAATCAGCCGTCCATTCCCAAGTGTTGCCGACCATGTTGTAAAAACCCAGGCGATTGGGCTGGAAGGTCGTAACCGGGCAGGTAAAGGCAAATCCATCAGCGGCGGTGTTTTCATGAGGAAAATTGCCGCGCCAGATATTGCAGCGAAATCTGTCCGTCGGCGAGGCATCCCCCCAAGGGAAGCGTTTCTGATCCAGCCCCCCGCGTCCTGCGCACTCCCATTCTGCCTCTGTTGGCAGCCGACCGCCCACCCAATTGGCAAAGGCCATCGCATCTTGCCAGGACACATGGACAACGGGGTGTTGCTCTAACCCTGTCAAATCCGAACCCGGTCCTGCAGGTGTGCGCCAGCTGGCACCCTCCGCTTTGCGCCACCACGAGCCCGGGCGCTCTAAACTTGCTCCTTTTGGATCAAATACAAAGGACCAGCCAAATTTCTCGGCATTGGTTACATATCCGGTCGCATCGACAAATCTGTGGAAGGAGATGTTGGTGGTCGCGCAAGCTGCCAATTTGAACTCCGACAGGGCTATGATGCGCACCGGCTCTTCGCCGTCGTCCTTTTGACAGCTGCGCTTGGCACCCATCCGAAAACGCCAGGGATTCAGGGAGATGCCCTCGAGTAAATCTGCATGATCTGGATTGGACATGAGAATAGTGTAAACAGACCAAGCCCATTTCCAAATCTCAGAAATTCTCAGGCTTTTCCTGCACTCAAAGTCATATGGCGGGATCCGTAAGCAGGAAATCTGCCAACGTTCTTTCGACCTCTCCGAGGGGCGCATGCCGCGGCAGACCCAGGAAATATCCAAAACCGGTGGTCATGACATTGCGGGTAAGTTCCACCAACGCGCCGCTGTCCAGATGAGGCTTGATCAAGGCGCGGCTACCCAAGATAACACCATCCCCCCGTAATGCGGTATCAACCGCCATCATATAGGTCGGGGTTATCACCTTTGGGGACGGGGGAACTACATTCGGCGCGTTATGCGCAAACCAATCGCGCAAGGTAACGCTGTGCACGCCGGATCGGCTGTAGTCATATAGATCCAGCAAGGACACATCGTGGGGCGGCAAATCCGCAGGTTCGGTTTCACACCCTGCTGACGTAAGAAATCCCGGTGCCACAACCGGAACCAATTCTTCTGATAGCAAGGGGGTTAATGACCAATTCGGATGGTAGCCTCTGGAATATATGATTGCCAGTTTGCTCTCGGCTCGGGCCAGTTCGCTCAGGTTGTCTGTGGTTGTCAGGCGAACCGATACCTCGGGGTAGCGGTCATTGAAACGGCGAAGCCGCGCAGACAACCATAAATGAGAGACCGCGGCAGTTGCTGCAATGGACACCGTATTGGTCGCAGCAGGCATTGTGAGGTCGTCCAACTCCACACCAAGATATTCTAACGAGGCTTGCATACGCAAAAACAACCGTTCGCCTTTGATGGTCAGGGATAGCCGCCGCCCGTTTCGATGAAACAACGCAATCCCCAACATGCCTTCGAGTTGTTTTATGCGTCGGCTGACTGCGGCCTGCGTAACTGACAATTCAGACGCAGCCGCTGAGAAACTCATCAATCTGGCCGCACATTCGAACACGCGTAATGCGTCAAGTGAGACCAAATCAATCAAGCGTCGTTTCATGACTATTAAGTGAGGGAAACATCTCTGTTAGTCTATCTGAATCTTACTCGCCAAATTCCAGACGAATCAGCATGTGCAACAGCGTTACTACCGCAATTGACAGCCTATCGAAGCCGACATTGGCACAGATGTTGCTAAATGTAACTAAGTCCGGATAGCGGAACTTCCACACTGTTTTCCCTCTGACAAGGTTCTCCAATCAGCCAAACGCTCGTTCGATCAAACCCTCCGCAGCCGCCTTTGCATCCGCTGCCGGATTCTCGCCAAACCCCATCACCGCCATCACAATCGCCCCCTCTTTCAACAGCATCAACTGCGTGGCAAGGGCCTTGGGTTCGGCAGCGCCTGCATTCCGGGCCAAGCCGATAAAATGCTCCAGCAACAACCTTTTGTGCTCGGCTGATTGCTTGTGGATCGGATGTTTCGGCTCCTGATATTCGGCACTGGCCTTGATGAACATGCAGCCGCGAAATTCGCGTTTCGCAAACCACTCGGCCAGAACATCGAACATCGCCAGTAGCTGCCCCTTGGGCGTATCCGCCAGCTCGTCCAGTCGCCGGTAAAACCAGTTGCGAAACATCTCGTCCCGCAACCGCAGCGCGGCAAGGATCAGATCCTCCTTGGTGCGGAAATGTTTGTACATCGACGTCTTTGAGACGCCCGTTTCCTTCACCAGCATATCCATGCCAGTGGCGTGAAACCCGTTTTGGTAAAACACATCCAATGCATTGCGCACCAGCTCATCACGCTTGTTAGGCCGCATAAGTCTGCCTCATTGGTTCCCGAACAAGATGTATAACACGTTCTGAGCAAATGTCAGATGCTCGCATGCTTGTCAGACAGTGTGAAGCGAGAACGTGACCAGACCTCAGTCCCAGGTCGGGTGAAACTTGTCCTCAGCCGACAATGTGAAAATCTCACACCCATCTGCCGTCACCCCGACCGAATGCTCGAACTGTGCAGAAAGCGATTTGTCCCGGGTCACCGCGGTCCAGTCATCCGCCAGGATCTTCGTCTCTGGCCGGCCCAGATTGACCATCGGTTCAATGGTGAAGAACATACCTTCTTCCAGCTTAGGCCCGCTGCCGGCACGACCATAGTGCAGCACATTGGGTGGCGCATGAAACACCCGGCCCAGCCCGTGACCACAGAAATCCCGCACTACGCTCATCCGATGGCTTTCGACAAAGCTCTGGATCGCATGGCCAATATCGCCAAAGGTATTGCCCGGTTTTACCGCCTTGATCCCCAGCATCAGGGAATCATGCGTCACCTGCAAAAGCCGCTCAATCTTGCGCGACCGGCGGCCCGCCACATACATCCGGCTGGTGTCCCCATACCAGCCATCAACAATCACAGTGACATCGATGTTCAGGATATCGCCATCTTTAAGCTTCTTGTCGCCTGGTATCCCGTGACACACCACATGGTTCACACTGATACAGCTGGCGTGCTGATAGCCCTTGTATCCGATCGTGGCCGACTTCGCACCGGCCTCATTTACTTTGTGCTCAATCAGACGGTCCAGCTCGCCCGTGGTTTGGCCCACAAAAACATGTTCCGCGACCTCATCCAGAATCCGCGCCGCCAGAGCCCCTGCGTCACGCATCCCGGCGAAATCCGCCACCTCATGGATGCGGATACCTTCCCGGGTCATTCTGCCACGATGCTTGTCTTTCACGACCAGCCCTCGATACCTTGTTCAATGTGTCTCTATCTAAGTTCATTTTGTAGGAAGAACCAGAGGCAGTATCGTGGATTCTACAGGTCTCTTAATACAGAGATTCGCACCAGATTAACTCCGAATCGCCCCGTTCTCACGACTGGTTGCGCTATCATGATGACTGCAGGCTCCGTAGTTCCACGTACCCCTAAGGGTATAACTACCTAGCGAATACACAGACCTGCTTCGTATTTTGGGGTAATTATGTCGATTTATATAGATTGAACACCGTGACCGTCGCCATACTGACCCCACGCGACAGAAACCTCCTGGGTCACCACGCCGTCTCAATCGGCAATTGAACCTAACGAGGGTTCGACCAATTCCCGGCACTGATTTTCGCTGCCGGGCACAAAACGCCCCAGAATGCTGAGAGGTATTCAGAGACAAGAGGGTGATTACATTAATCAGGGAGTTTGCGAATGAATCTGCAAAAGTATTCAAGGAAAAGATGGGTTGTTCCGGCGCTTGCCGGGCTGCTGATCACAGCGGGGTCCGGGGCATCTTACGCTCAGGAGGCCGAGGCGCCTGCCGCCGAGCCAAAAAACGAAATTACGTTCACGTCCTGGACCGGGCCCTATATGCGCAGCCAGATGCTGGGCTTTGTTCGACCGTTTGAAAAAGAAAACAGAACCCGTGTTCATGTCGCCCATTACAACGGTGGTATCTCGGAAATTCGGGATCAGGTGGAATCGGCCAACGTTGTTTGGGATGTCGTTGATCTGACCCAGGCAGATTCACTGCGTGCCTGCGAAGAGGGGCTGCTCGAAGACCTGTCAGACATTGAGCTTCCTAACGGTTCTGATGGCTCGCCATTTCGCGAAGATTTTGTCGAGGGTGCGCTAAACGATTGTGGGGTTGGTGTGATCGTCTGGGCGACTGCCTTTGCTTACAGTAACTCGGCTTTTGACGGCGACGCACCCAGCAGCATCAGCGATTTCTTTGACGTCGAGGCCTATCCAGGCCCACGCGCTATCCGCAATGATCCGACAGTGATTATGGAATGGGCGCTGATGGCAGATGGCGTTGCCCGCGATGATGTCTACCCGACGTTGGAAACGGCGGAAGGTGTCGAACGCGCGCTTGAAAAGATGAATGCCATCAAACCGGGGCTGCTTCTTTGGGAATCTGGCCGCCAGCCGGTACGCATCCTGAATTCGGGCGAGGCGACGATGTCGATGATCTGGGCCACTACCGGGGCAACCGCTTCGAAAGAAGATGGCGCAGATTTCACAGTCAACATGGACGGCCGCGTGATCGAGATGGACCTGTTCGGTATCCCCAAAGGCAGCCGATACAAGGACGAGGCGATCGAGTTCATCAGCTATGCCAGCAGCACTTTGTCACTGGCAAACATGGTTGGTTTCCTGCCCAATGGTCCAACCCGTAAATCTTCGGTGAAGATGCTGACAGGCGACATTCTCAAGCAGATTCCAAATGGTCCTGCCTACGAAGAAAATGCATCCATCATGTCCGATGCCAAATGGTGGGCCGCAAACCATGCGCGGCTTGAAGAGGCATTCCAGGCGTGGCTGACAGCCGGGGCCCGTCAGGGCGCATCCGGAACAACCCGCTAGACCGGAAACGAGGACAGAAAGGTAATAAAAAATGAGTAATGAATCGACAAATCGTCCTGACAATCTGGTCGCTAGTTCCGGGTTGTTCAAGGGTATGAACCCGCTGATGGGCATCGCCTCGATGGTGATGATCCTCGGCTTTGTTTTCTACACCGTTTCAGATGTCGAAGCATCTGCAGCCGTCTTTGCCAAGGGCAAGGACTTTATCATCGGCACGATGGATTGGTTTTACGTGATCGTGGTCAATGTCGCGCTGTTCTTCGTGTTCTGGCTGCTGGTCAGTCGGTTCGGCGATGTCAAACTTGGCAAACCTGACGACGAACCAGATTTCTCGACCTTTTCGTGGATCTGTATGCTGTTCAGTGCGGGGCTCGGTTCGGGCCTGATTTATTGGGGCGTCGCAGAGCCGATGTACCACATTCAAGGTAGTCCGTTCATGGAACAGGCCGGTGCCGAAGCGGGCAGCGTTGATGCGGCTGTTAAGGCGGTAACAGTGACCAACTTCCACTGGGGTTTCCATGGTTGGGGGCTTTATGTTCTGGTCGGTCTCAGCCTTGCGTATTTCTCATATCGCAAGGACTTGCCACTGACATTGCGTACGGCACTCTATCCGATCCTCAAGGAACGGATCTATGGCCCTTGGGGGCATCTGGTTGACCTGATTGGTGTTTTTGGCACGATCTTCGGTCTGGCCACGTCTCTTGGCCTCGGCGTGACACCGATTGCCGCGGGTCTGGAAAATCTGGGCTGGATGGAAAACACCCAAACCAACCAGCTTATTCTGGTTGCGTTGATCACAATCGCCGGTACGGCTTCGGCCGCTTCGGGTGTGGGCAAAGGCGTGCGGATCCTATCGGAATGCAATGTTATGGCCTCTTTGGCCCTCCTTATATTGTTCCTGGTTCTGGCGCCTACCGCCTTTGTGCTGGGCATTATGATTTCAGGTCTGGGTGATTATCTCTGGAATGTCATCCCGATGGGTTTCTGGATCAATGGCGAGCCTGAGAACCAATGGCAGAGCTGGTGGACCATCTTCTATTGGGGTTGGTGGATTGCTTGGTGCCCATTCGTAGGTCTGTTCATTGCCCGCGTGTCCAAGGGCCGCACAATCCGGCAGTTCTGCTTCTGCGTGCTGCTGATCCCAACTTCGGTCGTGATGATCTGGATGGGTATCTTCGGTGGCGCGGCGGCTGGTGTAGATCTGTTCTACAACGCAGGCGTGGTGGATGCGGTGAACAACGATTACGCCTCTGGCGTCTTTGCGACAATGGCCGGTTTTGGCTATTCCTGGATCGTTTATCCAATGACCGTTCTGACCACCATTCTGCTGATATCGTGGTTTGTGACATCGTCAGACTCCGGCACCTTGGTGATGTGCACAATGTTGTCGATGGGTGATGAAAACCCACCGGTCAAATTCCGCATCTTCTGGGGGATCACTGCAGGTGTGGTTGCCGGCGTCCTGATGCTGGCAGGTGGGCTGAGCGCCCTGCAAACCGCATCAATCGTTGCAGGTCTGCCGATTGCTGTGATCCTGCTGTTGATGACCTATGGAATGGTCAAGGCACTCCATGAGGATCACCCACAACCGGATGTCGAAGACAAGTTCGACCTTGAATTCCTGAACCGCTAAGCGTTTCAGGATCCTACAAAACTCAAAGGGGGCGGTTTCGCCCCCTTTATTTGTTCCACATTAGCTACTTCACTGCGACTGCGTTAGCGGCATGCCAATAAGAATTTGAAGCCGGAATTTGAACATGCCAACCACAAAGGGTTTCATTGTTCTGGAAATACTCCTGCCGAAGGCATCTACCGGATTGGCACTGGTTTCCTGATGGAAATTCCCTCGGGCGTGATTCCGCAATCATAGGCGATGGCCTCAACTCCAGAAATACGCGCCATCAGAAACGCCGACGCATAATCCCGGTCGATATCGGTGGCCACGGTCATCGCCGTGCAATCGGTCCGCTGGATCAGATAGAACAACACCGCGCGGTGCCCTGCCTTTGCCATTTCTGCCAATTCGCCCAGGTGCTTCGTTCCGCGCTTTGTCACACTGTCGGGAAACTCTGCCATGCCCTTGGCGCGCGATAGCGTCACGGATTTCACCTCGACATAGGCATCGGGCAACCCGTCCTGCTGCAACAGAAAATCTATCCGGCTGTTTTCCCCGTATTTCTGCTCTGGCCGCACGGTCTGATACGCTGCAAATTCCGGAATTTCCCCGGCCATCAACGCTGCCCGCAGCGCCCGGTTCGGCTGACTGGTATCCACGCCTGTAAAATGCCCGTTCTCATGATCCACCAGCCGCCAGCCATATTTCAGCCTTTTCTTTGGATCGTCATTCGGCTCTACCCATATCCGCATGCCAGGTTCGGCCAGACCCATCATGCTTCCGGGGTTCGCGCAATGTGCGGTCACCTCGCGCCCGTCCTCCTCCAGCCGGATATCAGCAAGAAACCGTTTGTAACGGCGGATCAGGGTTGCAGGCTCAAGAGGGGTTTGAAAGCACATGGCCGACGGCCTATACCTTTGCCGAGCCGCATTCAAGGATCCCTGCCCATGTCCAACCCCACCGCCGCCATGCTTGTGATCGGGGACGAAATCCTGTCGGGCCGCACCCGCGACGCCAACATGCATTACCTGGCCAGCGAACTCACCAAACACGGCATCGCATTGCAGGAAGTGCGGGTGGTTTCCGACGACCCGAATGCTATCACAGATGCCGTGCGTGCCCTAAGCGACGCATTCACCCATGTCTTCACCTCCGGCGGCATCGGGCCCACGCATGATGACATCACCGCTGAAAACGTGGCTGCGGCCTTTGACCGCCCCATCGACGTGCGCGCCGATGCCCGCGCTATACTGGAAGAGCATTACACCCGCACCGGGCTGGAACTGAACAATGCCCGCCTGCGCATGGCCCGCATCCCTGACGGCGCCAGCCTGATTGAAAACCCGATAAGTGCTGCACCCGGATTTACCTTGGAAAATGTGCATGTGATGGCGGGCGTGCCTTCGATTTTCAAGGCGATGCTGGCCGCGGTCCTGCCCACGCTTACCGGCGGCGCGCCGATGCTCTCTCAAACCCTGCAGATCCTTCGGGGCGAGGGTGATATCGCTGGCCCTTTGTCTGACCTTGCAGACCGTTACCCGGACCTCTCTTTCGGGTCTTATCCCTTTAGCCGCGACGGGGTCTATGGCTCCAACGTGGTGATCCGCAGCACTGATGGCGCTCTTCTTGATGCTGCCATGTCCGAACTCAACAGGCTTTTCCCTGAATGAACCCTGATATCCAGACCCTTTATGCAGTAATAGATGCCACCTGGCCCGCCGCAGCCATGTCCACGACCGGCCCCTTCACCATCCGCGATGGGCAGGGCGGAGGACAACGTGTTTCCGCGGCCACGACTTCAGGGCCGGTCACTTCCGCTGATCTTCCCACGGCCGAACAAGCCATGCGCGATTTGAATCAGCCGTTGCTGTTCATGATCCGCAAAGGGGACAATGCCCTTGACGCCATGCTGTCAGAGCGCGGTTATGATGTCGTCGACCCGGTCAATCTATATGCCTGTCCAATTGAGCTTTTGACAACCGAACTCCCCCCCCGCACCTCCAGTTTTGCCATCTGGGAACCACTGGCCATTCAGCGCGACATCTGGGCCGCAGGGGGCATTGGCCCGGGGCGCATTGCCGTCATGGAACGGGCTGAACAGCCCAAAACCTCGCTTTTCGGTCGCGATGCCAACCGACCTTCTGCTACTGGTTTTGTCGCCATTCATGACGGCATCGCGATGGTGCATGCACTCGAGGTGCTGACCCGCCACCGCCGCGCAGGTCAGGGCCGGTACCTTACACAAGAGGCCGCATTATGGGCCGTGGGCCAAGGCGCCACACACATGTCGGTCCTTTGCACCGTGGCCAATGTGGCAGCCAACGGTCTCTACTCTTCCCTCGGTATGACGCTTGTGGGACAGTACCATTATCGCAAACTGCTGAAAGACCCGTCTGAATGAGCCTGCCCGACCAGCCCACCGCGCTCGACCTGCCCATGGCTGATCCGCTGCCAGAGCAAACACAAAAGTATTTCGATATCTGCCAGGAGAAACTGGGCCTGGTTCCGAATGTGCTAAGAGCCTATGCATTTGACATCGACAAGTTGAACAGTTTCACAGCGATGTACAACGATCTTATGCTTGCAGATAGCGGCCTGTCCAAGCTTGAGCGCGAGATGATTGCCGTTGTTGTCAGCTCGATCAACCGGTGCTGGTATTGTCAGGTGGCCCACGGCGCGACGGTTCGGCAGCTTTCCGGCCGGCCTGAACTGGGCGAAGCGTTGGTGATGAACTGGCGAGCGGCTGAACTTGACGCACGCCAGCATTCAATTCTCTGCTTTGCGGAAAAGATAACCAAATCCAGCGCGGACATTACCGAATGTGACCGCACAAACCTTCGGGCTGCTGGACTGTCGGATCGGGATATATGGGATATCGTCAACGTGGCTGGGTTCTTTAACATGACGAACCGTATCGCCAGTGCAACGGGCATGAAGCCCAATCCAGAATACCATGCGATGGCGCGGTGATCCAAATGCGGCTGGCTAGGTACCTCATTGTCCTCTTGGCGATCCTATTCTCTGGTTCGAACGGGGCAGGGGCATTGGATTTGTCTTTGCCGACCAATGCGACACTCACGCGCAAGGTTGACGATCCCGCGACCACATATTTTCTGCCACTTGCGCCTTTTGATGATGGTGTTCTTCCGGCAACGGAAATCGAAGGGGACATCACTTTGCAGGCATGGCGGATTGAGGGGCAAGGCCTGACCACGTTGCAGACACTGGGCCCTCTCCGCGATCAGATTGCGGAGGCTGGCTATGATATTCTGCTTGATTGTGGAGGGCAGGAATGCGGTGGATTTGATTTCCGCTTTAACACACGGGTACTGCCGGCGCCTGACATGTTTGTAGACCTTTTTGATTTTAGGTTCCTCTCCGCGCGCAAGGGCACCAGCAATGGACAGGCCGAATATCTCACGGCTATGGTCAGTCGTGCCGCCGGGACTGGCTATGTTCAACTGATCACCATCCGGCCAAATGGCACCGGTGGCGCAGCGATCAGTATTTCGCTGGACACCCCAGACCCGGAACAGAACCCGATCCTGTCTGACTCTTCGATTGCGCAGGAACTTATGCGCAAGGGGCATGCAATTCTGCCGGATCTGGTTTTTGCAAGCGGGTCTTCAACACTGGAAGATGGGTCATATGTCTCTCTGGAAGCACTCGCAGAATTTCTGCGTGCTGATCCCAAAAGCCGCGTTGCTCTGGTCGGCCACACAGATGCGGTGGGCGCGCTTGACGGAAATATTGCATTGTCGCGCAAGCGCGCGGCTTCGGTACTTGAACGTCTGGCTGAGCAACATCAGATCCCCCGCGATCAGATGGAATCCAATGGAATGGGTTATCTCTCACCTGTGGCGCCAAACTTGACGCCAGAAGGGCGCAAATTAAATCGGCGGGTAGAGGCGGTATTGCTTAACACCCAATAGCACGACACAATGTCGGGCAATTCCGTTTAGGTTTCTGCCATGCTTGCCGCCACTCTCAACTCCCCTCTGGGTCCGCTTAGCGTGACCAGCAACGGAACTGTCATCACTGGCCTGCACTGGCGCGCGGCTGATGTCGATACCAACACGCCGGAGCTGGACGAAGCTGTGGCGCAGCTGACAGCTTATTTCGACGGTCGCCTTAAGGTGTTTGATCTGCCCTATCATGTTGAAGGTTCTGATTTTCAGCGTGCGGTTTGTGATACGATCTATGCCATTCCTCTCGGAGAAACCGTTACATATGGTGAGCTCGCCGAACGGTGCGGGGCATCGGCACAGGCGGCGGGCAATGCCTGTGGGGCCAATCCGATCCCGATCATCATCCCCTGCCACCGCGTCCTTGGTGCCAGCTCACTGGGCGGCTTTTCCGGTTGTGGCGGGGTCGAAACCAAGGTGTGGCTGCTGCGCCATGAAAATGCGGCCGGGCTACTGATCTGAACTGCGTGGTTTTGATTTGTGTACAGGATGCATTCAAATCCTCCGAAAGGCCCCGATCTTTGTACAAATTGTACAAAATCCGGGCCTAAGTTCGGGCCGGAACGACCTGCTGCGCAATCCCGGCAAAAAGCAGATAGATGCTTGTTACCACCAACCCCCAATGCGCCCAGCTTTCCGGGTGAAAATCGACCCAGGCCGCCCAACCGGCAAAAAATGTCCACGCAAAAGCTACCGGCAGCGAAACCCAACGCCATCTTTCGGTTCGCACCGGATGGATAAATTTCAATGGCAGGAACATCGCAATTGCCAGCGCTGCAACCAGTATGACAATGAGCCAGAAATTCGGCTCTATCGCGAATAAAACAAGCACCAGCATGTTCCAGCATCCGGGGAAGCCAGAGAATGAGTTATCCTTTGTTTTCATGCGTGTATCCGCAAAATACAGCGCACTTGTAAAGGTGATCACAATGATCGCAAACCACCCGGTCCAGCCCGGCAACAACCCGGATTTGAACAGCGCATAGGCGGGAATAAACACATAAGTCAGGTAGTCGATGATCAGGTCCAGCAGCACCCCGTCAAACTCTGGTGCGTAGGTATCAACCCGGTACTTGCGCGCCAATGGCCCATCGATGCCATCCACCGCGAAGGCCACCACCAACCACAGAAACATCAGGCTCCATTTCTGATCCACAGCCGCCAACATCGCCAGCATCGCAAATACTGCGCCCGTCGAAGTCAGCAAATGTACCAGTAGTGCTTTGAACTGCGGTGTCATTCCCCGTACATGGCGGAAACACCCGGAAGATGCAAAGAAAAAGCCCGGCAAATTATCACACAGGGCTCGTTCTTTTTTACCGCTTTAGTTGGACACTCGAACCTCTTCTAAAGGATAGGCCAGCGCGTCCTGAGATTCCCAGGACACGTGGCAACTATGACAGAAACTCTGCTTGAATTTCATGGGCTTACCGTTTGGCTGAAGGCCGCTATACTCCCAGTCACCGGTATCTGGAGATGCCCCATCTTCCAGCTTGGTCATAATGAAAAGCGGTCCAACCCTGGCGGCCTTTTTCTTTTTACTGATGGTGATGCTTTCCTTGGCCAGAATTGACCCCACCGGCATCTTCACACCCTCTTCTTCGAATTTCAGGTACTGTTCCGCGGCAATGTCATTGGCAAAGGTCAACAGCAGGCGATTGCTATGCGCCCCGGCCACCGCCGGGCGGGTACCTGAAACCGTCCAGTTACGATAAGACGCTGCTATTTCACTGCCTTGCTTGCTGTAACCCGTCACCATCTTATCCCCGATACAGGCGTAAATCTCGCCAATCTGGGCTTCGGTAAGATCAAACGGATCCTCCACATCAACCGGGCAATCCGAAGCCAATGCCGACTGTCCGGCTATTAACGTGGCAACAAAAGTCGCGGCGGTTAACATCAGGCGTTTCATAAGTGATCTCCTTAGTCGGTTAGAGCATGAATAACGTTACGCTCAATCTGACATGAAACGCCGGTAACGGGCTCTCACTTGTACGTGAAACGGCCTATTTGCTACGGGGATGGCTGCGCTCGTAAACTTCCATCAATCGTGCGGTATCAACAGCTGTATAAGCTTGTGTTGTTGACAGCGACGCATGGCCCAGCAGTTCCTGTATCGCCCGCAAATCACCACCAGCATTCAGCAAATGTGTGGCAAAGCTGTGCCGCATTGAATGCGGTGTCACGCTGGCCGGAAGACCCAGCTGCATGCGCACTTGGGACATCACTTTCTGAACTGGGCGTGGTCCCAAGGGCCCACCTCGTGCCCCCTTGAACAAGGCGGCGTCTGGTTCAATCTGGTACGGGCAAAGATGAACGTAACGCTCAACCGCATCGCGTGCAGGGGTGATTACCGGGACAATCCGTTCTTTGTTACCTTTGCCCAAAATGCGAATGGTTTCCCCCAATGGAAAATCCTGCCCGCGCAGCCCAAGCGCTTCGGATATCCTCAGGCCACAGCCATATAGCACCGTGATAACCGCCTGATCCCGCGCTGCAATCCATGGTTTTTCTGATTGAATTTCTAGCGCCTCTATCAGGTTCTCTGCAGCATCAGGCGATACCGGACGTGGCAGCTTTTGTTGAAATTTGGGTGCGCGAATGGACAGAACGGCAGTGGGCTCAAAGCCTTCACGCTCAGACAGCCAACGGTAAAAGCTTTTAACGGCGGACAGCTTGCGCGCCAGTGACCGGCTGCCGATCTTACCGTTTCGGGTAAATGCGAGCCAGCTGCGCATGTCAGACACGCTGATCCGAGAGAGTGCGGCCAACCCCTGAGATGCGGCTTTGTGCTCCGTCATAAAGGCCAGGAAACCAGAAACATCCCTTGAATAAGCTTCAAGCGTATTGTGCGCGGCCCCTTTGAGCGCCTTTTCCGCATCAAGCCACGACCGAAGGGCGTCGCTCGCGGCGGGAGAAATCATGACAGCCAGCGCCGCATGGCCCGTTCAAAGACGCCCGCAAAAAAGCCCAAAAGATCGGTGCCCTGCTGCGGGCTGAACTGATGCGGATCTTCTGATCCCAATGCCAGCATACCGGGCAGCCGGCCCTTGCCAAAATCGAGCGACAGGCAGGCTTCTGACCGCACAAACTGGGAATGCTCGCCGTAGATACGTGCGTCGCCCTCGTGTATTTGGCGCAACGTCACCTGCCGGGCCTGTCCTGCTCTGCCTTGGCTAAGGTATTCGCTTAAAAATCCCGGCGGCGCTACTGACAGGACATCACCCATTTTCTTAACGGCTGAGCTTTCTCCATCCAGCACGGTCTCCAAAACAAGTTTGACGCGATCAACGCGCAGGATTTCTGCAACTTCCCCACCAAGATCCCGCAGGAACACCTCAAAATCAGCAGGGTCCAGCATCCGCAAAATCGCACGATGAACCTGATTGGTTCCGGCCAGATTTTCATATGCGGCCGCGATCACACTGCGATGGGTGTCTTCCAAACGGTCAAGCCTAGTCTCAAGACGCTTCATTGCGATGCCCCTGAGGTCGACAATATTGTCGCCCATAGACCGCTCATTCGCGGCGATAAGGGCGCGCATAACATTATGATCTTCAAGAATAAAATTCGGCTGCGCGATGATTTTTTCGCGCAGCTCATCATTCATCTCGGGCTTGCTGCTCATTTGTGCCTCGTTTTATTTTGCAGCTTTATAACATGGTCTTACAGAATTTTCTGCCCTGTTTTTTCCCAATCCTTCAAAAAGGATTCAAGCCCCTTGTCGGTCAATGGATGTAGTGCCATTTTCTTGATCACGTCGGGCGGTGCGGTCATCACATCGGCTCCGATGCAAGCGGACTCAAATGCATGATTTACCGTTCTGATGGACGCAGCCAGAATTTGTGTTTCATACCCATAGTTATCGTAAATCTGGCGGATATCTGCGATCAACTGCATGCCGTCCAGATTGATGTCATCCAGACGCCCGATGAAAGGGCTGATAAATGTCGCCCCTGCTTTGGCGGCCAACAACGCCTGGTTGGCTGAGAAACAAAGCGTGACGTTCACCATAAAACCGTCATTGGTCAGCTGATTACAAGCCTTCAGCCCGTCCCAGGTCAGTGGCACTTTGATCGCTATGTTGTCCGCGATCTTAGCAAGCTTTCGGCCTTCTTCGATCATCTGATCCGCCTGTGTGGCAACGACTTCGGCGCTGACCGGGCCACTGACCATGTCGGTGATTTCCTTAGTCACTTCCAGAATGTCGCGGCCTGACTTCATGATCAGAGACGGATTGGTGGTTACACCATCAACCATGCCCAGCTCATTCAGCTCGGCGATTGCGTCAACCTCGGCGGTATCGACAAAAAATTTCATGGCATACAGCCTTTCATACGGGTTGGGGTTTCTTCACTTTGCATTTAACTCATAGTGTGAATTGCCGAAACCCCTGTCATGGAGCGCCCGGGTGTCTTTATCTGAAGCCGGCTATTTTGATGAAGGTGCGTTGGTGGGCGTTCTGACCACTCAACCGCTTGATCGGGTGCTTGATTACAAGGCGCCCGAAGGGGGATGCTATGCCGGTGCATTTGTTGAAGTGCCGCTTGGCCCACGCAAAGTTATTGGCGTTGTCTGGGGACCGGGTAAAGGGGATTTTGACGCCTCGAAAATCCGCAGGATCATCCGCGTGCTGGACGTGGCGCCGATGCGTGCGGAAATGCAGGAATTTCTGGTCAGGGCTGGCGACTATACGCTGACACCGATGTCGGCGATGCTGCGGCTGGCGACGCGGGCGCCGGGGTTGAGCAATCCGCCGTCAATGCGCAAGGTTTACCGGTTGGGCACAGGTGAGCCGGATCGGGCTACAAATGCGCGGCAAAAAGTGATTGCCGTATTAGAGGAATTTGGCGGGCTTGGCTTCACGCTAAAGGAATTGTCAAAGCAGGCCGGGGTGTCATCCTCTGTTGTGAAAGGGCTGGTAAAACAAGCGGTTGTATCAGAAGAGGATACGCCGCGTGATGTCCCGTTTGCGAAGCTTGACCCAGAACGCAGTACGGTTGCATTGAACACCGATCAGGCAGCTGCCGCCAAAGGATTATGTGAGGCAATTCAAAAAGATACCTTCAATGCAACGCTACTGCGCGGTGTGACCGGGTCCGGCAAAACAGAAGTGTATCTGGAGGCTGTGGCCGAGACCCTGCGCAGGCGCAGGCAAGCCTTGGTTTTGCTGCCGGAAATCGCGTTAACCGCCGAGTTTCTAAAACGTGTTGAGGCGCGGTTTGGTACGCGGCCTGCGGAATGGCATTCGGGCGTGACAATGACAGAACGTCGTCGAACTTGGAAGATGGTGGGACAGGGCGGTTGTCAGCTGGTTGTGGGTGCGCGATCCGCTCTTTTTCTGCCTTTTCAGGACCTTGGCCTGATTGTCGTGGATGAAGAGCATGATACATCCTACAAGCAGGAAGACGGTGTTCTTTACAACGCGCGCGATATGGCGGTGCTGCGGGCGAGCTTGTGCGGGGCGCAGGTGGTGCTGGCCTCTGCGACGCCGAGCCTGGAGACCTGGACCAATGCACAGGCTGGAAAATACAACCGTCTGGACCTGCCTGCACGGTTTGGCGTGGCGGTGCCGCCAACGCTGAGCGCGATTGATATGCGGTTGGAAAAACTGCCGTCGAACAGGTGGATTTCATCCACCCTACAGGCCGCTGTCAAGGCGCGGATCAGTCAGGGTGAGCAGTCGCTTTTGTTTTTGAACAGAAGAGGTTACGCACCGATCACCCTGTGCCGTGCCTGTGGTCATCAGGTGGGGTGTGATCAGTGCGATGCACGTATGGTAGAGCATCGGTTTTTAAAACGTTTGATGTGCCATCAATGTGGCGAAACCAAACCCGTGCCGACGATCTGCCCGGCTTGTGAGGCTGAGGATCGGTTAGCCGTTGTCGGGCCGGGGGTTGAGCGGTTGACAGAGGAGGCAGTGGCGCTGTTTCCGGAGGCGCGGATCGCGACGTTGTCGTCCGATATGTTTGGGTCTGCGCGCGCGCTAAAGGACCAGATTTCTGAGATTTCTGAGGGTGGTGCGGACATCATTATCGGTACCCAGCTTGTGGCAAAAGGCCATAATTTTCCGCACCTTACACTGGTTGGTGTGATTGATGCGGACCTTGGGTTACAGGGGTCAGACCTGCGGGCAGCAGAGCGGACATTTCAGCTGGTCAGGCAGGTGGCCGGGCGGGCCGGGAGGGCGGAAAAGCCGGGGCAGGCGATGGTACAGACCTTTCAGCCGGAACACCCGGTGATCCGGGCCATTCTGTCGGGTGATGAAGAGGGGTTCTGGAACGCCGAGGCGGAAGAGCGCCGGTTTGCCGGTGTTCCCCCGTTTGGGCGGATGGCGGGGGTCATTCTGTCATCGCCGGATATGCAGGAAGCATTTGATATTGGGAACTTTTTGGCGGTGAATGATGGCCCAATTCGTAAAGTAGGAGCAGAGGTTTTCGGCCCTGCACCAGCACCGATTGCGCGGGTCAGGGGGCGGCATCGGGTTCGGCTTTTGGTGAAGGCGCCCAAAGGCGTAGCCCTGCAAAAAGCGGTGTCGCTTTGGGTGGGGCAAGTAAGGGGATCGAACCAGTTTCGGCTGTCCGTAGATATCGATCCGCAGAGTTTTTTCTGACCAAAGTACGATGCGGTAACTTTTATAAGATGTCCAAAATCAGGGGGTGACATCCGTACACCCCTTGTGCACCCCCCGTACACCGCCGCAATGCAGCATGAAAATGAATCGAATGGTTAACACTGGCGGTTCGAGCAAATTGCCCGCGCGAAACAGCGGCCAAAAGCCGCCGCGCATCGACAGTCCGTCCGGCGGGCTGGCGATTTGTCTAAGCTTGGTGCAACGAATCGAAATTAGAAATATGTGGCGACCATAAAGTGCTTCACTCTATCGTGGGGTTGCCACCCCACGGTCTGTCGATGCGCGGCTTTATGTTTCGTAAAATAGTGCTTTGGATCGCGTAGGACCTAGGGCTCAAACTTTGGACCTGATATCACCCCAATTTCATAATCCTGCAAACGGTCTTTCAAGAAGGAATAGTTCTGTCTCGCGTGTCCCAGAGTCTCGCGATCAAGTGTGATGATTCTGAAATCTTCGTCGGTTTCAGCGAATTCCAGCGGAAGCGTATTTTCGTCCTGCCAGGGTGGGCAAAACAGGGATTTTCCATAGTTGGCTCCCGCCCGGTTCAAAGACAGGAAAAACGACTGATTTTCCAGCGCGCGGGTGACGGCGAAAGGGTGCCATGTGTGAAAGCTTTCGTCGCGGTAGTAGGCGCCGCAATGCAGGATCACATCGACATTCTGGTCGATGACCAAAGTGCGGGTCAGTTCAGGAATGCGGATGTCGTAGCAAATGATCGGGGCCAGTCGAAACCCATTGATGTCGAAGACAAAAAGGTGATCGCCACGGCTGAAATACTCTTTCTCCATCGACGCACCGTACTGTGCGAGGTGGAGTTTGTCGTAATGCCCGACAAGGTTTCCGTCAGGTCCCACAACAGCAACACAAATGAAAGGGCCGCCTTCACCCTGACGCGCGAAACTGTAGGACACATAGACGCCTCGTGCTTGTGCGACCTGGCGCCATGCCTGAAACGTGGCACCGTCGAGCGGTTCGGCAAGTTCGGAGAGATTGGCAAAGGTGTCGCGGGAATAATCGATGCTGGACAGTTCAGGAAGCACGACAAGGTCAACCGGTTTACCGGACATATCCAATTGGGCCAGAACCTTCTCAACCGACACGGCTAAATGGGCATCGCGCTCTGCTGCGGTTCTCATGAAGGGAATGCTGATCTGGCATGCCAGAAGCGAAAGTGTTTCAGAGTGAGGCAAGTTTTGAGCCATCAGAGAATCCATTGTTCGATCTTCATTGGCGTTTGTCCGCGCAAAGAATGTACACGTACCGGATGCGTACGGGCAAAGAATGTCTAATACAATCGTTTGAAGCGTTAGTGGAAAAAATCATGGACACGCAGATTTGGTGAAAAATCCAACCATGTATCCGGTCCGTTATGATCCGGTTGTTGTTGCCCCGGCGAAATCGGGAGTAAGGATTTCGCCGGGGAAATCAGGCTTTGCAGATAGGAGAACAAGCCCAATTTTTATACGACTTATACGTCGTCGAACCACCAACGGCTGGCCGCACGAGCGCCATCCATTTGCCAGCTGGCTGCCAGTTGACCGATGTGTTTGACGTTCTTACGACGGCCGTAAACGAAGTTCGGGAAGTAGGGGATCACGGCCCCGCCATCGTCACGCAGGATCATTCCCATCTCACGATAGATTTCAGCCCGCTTGACATCGTCCAGTTCGCCCTTGCCCATCAAGAGAAGTTCGTTGAAACGATCATTGACCCAGTAAGTTTCGTTCCAGGCTGCACCTTCTTTATATGTGAGTGTGTACATCACGTCAGGTGTAGGACGAGCGCCCCAGTTTGACATCATCCATGGCTTTACCAGCCAGACATCTGACCAGTAGCCATCGTTCGGCTCGCGAACCGGTTTGATGTTGATCCCTGCCGCCTTGGCATGCTCAGCGTAGAGAACCAGCATGTCAACGGCACCTGTTGTGATCGATTCAGCGGTGGAGATTTCGACGGTCTGACCTTCCATTCCGGCCTTTTTCCACAACGATTTTGCCTGATCCGGGTCATATTCACGCTGGGGAATGTCATCCGGGAAGTAAGGCATCGCAGCCGAGTGGTGAAAATCGTTACCGATTGTCGCCGCGCCGAAGGCGATCTTATCAATGATCTCTTGGCGATTGATTGCCAGCTTGAGGGCCATGCGTACGTCCGGATTGTCAAACGGCGCGGTATTGGTGTGCATTGGCAGGGTGATGCATGATGCTGATGGAACGTTGTCGACCTCAACATTGGGATCACGCGCCAGAAGCGAAAGCGTCTTGTTTTCAAGCAGGCTGCACGCATCAACATCGCCGGTAACAAGCGCAGTTTGGCGGGCGTTCGGGTCGTTGATGATGAGGAATTCGACCGCATCAAAATAGGCGCCTTCACCATGCCAGCCGTCGTGGCGTTCCAGATAGGCCCGCTCACCGGGGGCCCATTCCTTGAGCACATAAGGGCCACAGCCATCAGCCGATTGCCAATTTGCAGTGCCATCTGCATTGGCTGGCAAAATGGGCAGGTGATAGTCAGGCATGATCCATGGCAGGTCAGCATTCGGGCCGTCCAGTTTGAACGTGACCGAATTGTCGCCATTGTCCACCAGATCTACCACGCCGGCGAGCAGGGCCGCCGCCGCCGAAGGGTTGCCCTCTCCACGGTGGTGATTGATTGATGCAATCACGTCTGTGGCTGTCACTTTGCCACCGGAATGGAACGTTGCATTTTCGTTGATCTTGAAGGTCCATTCCTGAGCATCAGGTGTTGCAGACCATTCCGAGGCGACATCCGGCCCAAGCGTCTGATCAGGATTGATCATTGTCAGGTACGCCCGGTAGGTGTGGGCCACCGTAATGTCCGCATAAGACACGTAGTTGGCTGGGTTGTGCTGGTCTGACGTATTGCCGTCGTGCTGGGCGATACGGAATGTGCCGCCGCGTTTGGGTGTGGCTTTGGCGGCAGTGCCCCAAAGTCCGGTTGCGGCAGAGACGGTCATCCCTGCTGCTACGGAATGGTTCATGAACGACCGGCGGGAAATTTTCCCGTCACGGGCCGCATCTGCGAGCCGGTTGATTAGCATTTGATCATTGACCTTGGTCATAGTTTCTCCCTTTGGTTTTTGATTTGGTATTTCTTTATATAGTACTTTTTAAGGCTCGTGTGTCTTGCCAGTATTCTCCTAGCTCGTGATTTTGCTGTTCAACGGATGCAATTCGTTGTTGTGCTACGGCCCCTCGGAGCTGAACAGCCATGCCGATTATCGCCTCTGCAAAGACAGTCGCAGCGGCATGAGACGGAAAGAATTGCGGGCTTTCTGTTTTGATACAAAAGCAATGGCGCGCATGTTCGGCAACCGGTGACAGACGGTTATCCGTCAGCACAAGGATCGGGGCGTTCAGGCTGTGAACATGATTGGCCAATTCAATTGTGCGGGCCGCATAAGGTACAAAACTGATTAGGATACACGCATCTTGTGGTTCTAGATCTGCCAGATCGCTGGCCAATCCGTTGCTGCCCCGGCCAATCGCGGACCAGTCCCCAAGCGACATATTTGCCAGATACATGGCATAATCCACAATCGGTTGCGCGCTCATCGCACCAATAAGTTTTACCCGACGGGCATTCGCAAGCAGCTGGGCCGCTTTTTCCAATTCGTTCGGATCAACATCTGCGATCAGGGATTCGGTGTTTCGGATGGTTGCTGCAAAATGGCGGGCGGCGAAGTTTGAGCCTCCAGCATCGACCTCTACCAGTTCCTGTGCTTTTTCTGCGAGCAGGGTGCGTTTGGTCAGAACATCCTCGCGACAGGTTTCGCGCAGTTCATCGTAGCTGCTGTATCCGATGGCATGGGCCAGGCGTGTAAAGGTCGGCGCGGGAAGGTTTGCGGTGCGGGCCACAAATCGCTGTGAACGGGTCGCAATCTCGCCCGGGTTTTCGACAACATAACGGGCAGCGCGGCGCAGTTGCGGGCTCAGCGTTTGTAACTGACTTGGCGTCAGTTCTTTCAACCGGGATTTGGCCACGTCTGGTGTATCGCTATGTTGCATTGGTTTCAGTTATCAATATGAATGAAACATATGATACACGAATCGTCAAGCCGGGGACCACAGTGACCAACAAACATCTTCCTGAACACGCGAGTGTCGTTGTTATAGGCGGCGGTATTATGGGGTGTTCCACCCTGTATCACCTGGCCAAGATGGACGTCAGTGACGCCATCCTGCTGGAACGTAATCAGCTGACATCGGGCACGACCTGGCATTCGGCGGCACAGGTTCGTGCGCTCAGGCATTCGCGCAATCTGACCCGGATGATCCAGTACTCAGTTGATCTCTATAGCCAGCTGGAAAAGGAGACCGGGCAATCGGTAGGATGGATTCAGAAAGGATCACTTTCGATAGCGACCAACCCGGACAGGCTAATCCATATCAAACGTCAGGAGGCGCTGGCACAGGCCTATGGGATCGAGTCCAAATCGGTCTCTGCCGGCGAGGCAAAAGAACGATGGCCGCTGATGAATGCGGATGATGTTTTGGGTGCGGTATGGTCGCCTGATGATGGCCGTGTGTCACCCAGTGACGTTTGCGCGGCGCTTGTGAAGGCGGCAAAGGGGTTGGGCGCCAGGATTTTCGAGCAAACTGGTGTGACCGGGATACTAACGGAAAACGGCCGCATTCGCGGGGTTGAAACCACGCAGGGTACGGTGATGTGCGATGCGATCGCACTGTGTACCGGGCTGTGGTCGCGTGAGCTGGGCGCGATGGCAGGCGCCGAAGTTCCTGCGTTGGCCTGTGAGCATTTTTATCTGCTGACCAAACCGATTGACGGGATCGTCGGTAACATGCCCACGCTGAGCGATCACGACAATCATCTGTATATCCGCGATGACAGTGGTGGATTGCTGGTTGGTTGTTTTGAACCAATGGGTAAACCTATCGCACCCGGTATTCTGGATGAAAATTTTGAATTTGGTTTGTTGCCGGAAGACTGGGATCACTTCGAGCCGATGATGGAATTGGCTCTGCACCGCCTGCCACCGCTGGAGACGGCAGAGGTTAAGATGCTTCTGAACGGACCGGAGAGTTTCACACCGGATGGTACGTTCATGTTGGGTGAAACTGCTGAAACACGCGGGCTGTTCCTGGGATGTGGGTTAAATTCTGTTGGTCTGGCCTCTGGCGGAGGCGCTGGAATGAACCTGGCCCATTGCATCGTGCATGGTCATACCACCTATGATTTGACCGAAGCGGATGCCAAGCGGTTTGCGCCTGTCTTTAACGACATCGATCACTTGATGTCCCGCGCCCCTGAAATTCTGGGCACGCATTATGATATCGCCTATCCGGGCAAACAGCTGAAAACTGCGCGGGCGTTGCGCGCCCTGCCGCTTGACACCGAATATCGGAGTGCGGGTGCACATATGGGGCAGTTTTATGGATGGGAGCGGCCACTATACTTTGGCAAGACCAACGAGCCGGTTTTACGGTTCGACAAACCGGATTGGTTTGAAAACGTGCAGGCCGAGGTGAATGCAGCCAGCCAGAGCGCCGCTATCTTTGATGCTTCTTCCTTTGGCAAGATAGAGGTCACCGGCCCTGATGCAGAGGCGTTCATGCTAAGAACCTGTGCCGGTCATATGGGGCGTGCGCCCGGATCAGTGATCTACAGTGCTGTGTTAAATGACCGTGGCACTTTTGAAAGCGATATTACGGCGCAGCGGATTGCAGAGGACCATTATCGCCTGTTCACCGGGACAAATGCGATCAAGCGGGATCTGGCGCGGTTCAGGCGTCATGCCGATGGGTTTGATGTTACAATCGAAGACAGCACTGAAGATTATGCCGTACTGGGCCTGATGGGGCCAGATGCGGCGCGGATTGTGGCAGAGCTGGGCGGGTCTGAGCTGAATGATCTGGGATATTTCAAAGTTGGCCCCGCGCATCTGGTTGGCAAACATGTGCGCGCGGCGCGGTTATCTTATGTCGGCGAGGCCGGTTGGGAAATCACCTGTAAGTTTGAAAATGCCCAGGCGATTTATAAGGAGCTCGTCAAAGCAGGCACCAAACCTGCAGGATTGTTTGCCCAGACGTCGATGCGGATCGAAAAAGGGTTCTGCGCGATGGGGCATGAGTTAGACAGTGATACATCGCCGATCGAGGCGGGATTGGCGTTCGCCACCCGAAAAGGCGGTGGTTTCATCGGATATGAGGCGATGCAGGACCGCAAGGCGCAAGGTGCCAAGACATCGGTCATTTCGCTACAGTTTGATGATGTGTCTGTCGTGCCATTGGGGCATGAACCTATTCTGTTTGATGGCGGGATTGTTGGGCAGACGACGTCTTGCTCATTTGGCTACCGGATTGGCAGGCCCGTGGCGCTGGGTCATGTGACGGTGGCGTTAGATGACGGTGCACGTGTGGATGTAAACATCGCAGGGCAGATGTGTGCGGCCACTCTGACGAACGGGCCGGTTTATGATCCTGAAGGTTTGTTGATGAAGGGATGAAAGCTTGATGGGGTCGTTTGGAGACTGCTCCATACTTGGAACTCTGAGCCTGTCGCCGACTTTCGAGCAAAGCCCGCCGAGCGTCGCCGACGCTCCCGAACGCGGCGGCGATTTGGCAGCAGTTGGTGCAACGTTCTGACCTTTTTCGGATTTGGCTGACATAAAGCAGGCAGTTCATTGGTTGGATCGCCTCCGCGCGCGTCTGCGATGCGCGGGTTGGGGATCGCCGACCGATCATCCTTTTCTGCACAGTTGAGTGTGCGGGCAGGTTAGGCGTTTCCCCTCGCCAACCCTAATCGAAGGGCGTAGAGGGGTTGTGTTATGACCCGCTCCGTTCCCCTTGCAGATGCCCATGCGCTGCCCTTCTGGCGACGACCGGTGACATTGTTGTTCCTGATGGCGGCAGCGATGCCGGTGGCGTTTTCAACATGGTCTGCATTGCTCAATAACTTTGTGATTGAGGCGGCCAGTTTCGACGGATCTGACATTGGCTGGCTGCACACCGTACGTGAAATTCCCGGGTTTTTCGCGATTGGTGTGATCGCGATCATCATTTTCATGCGCGAACAGGTTTTGGGGCTTGTGTCGCTCACACTGCTTGGTGCGGCGACGGCGGTGACGGCCTGGTTTCCGTCACTGGGCGGTATTCTCACAATTACTATGCTGAGTTCGATTGGGTTTCACTATTACGAAACGGTCAATCAATCGTTGCAGTTGCAATGGCTGGATAAAGAGCGTGCGCCAAAAGTGCTGGGCTGGCTGGTGGCGGCGGGATCTGCGGCGACCTTGGTGGTGTATTTGCTGATCGTCCTGACGTGGGAGGCGCTGGGCCTGACCTATAACATCGTCTTTTTGTTGTCCGGAGGGGCGACCGCGGTGATCGCGTTGTTCTGCCTGTTCGCCTATCCGCAGTTTGAGGCGCCAAATCCGCAGGTCAAGAAGATGATCCTGCGCCGCCGATATTGGCTTTATTATGCGTTGCAGTTCATGGCGGGTGCGCGGCGGCAGATTTTCATCGTTTTTGCCGGGTTCATGATGGTCGAAAAATTCGGTTTTGAGGTACATGAGGTCACATCGCTGTTCCTGATCAATCTGGTGGCCAACATGATTTGCGCCCCGCTGATGGGCCGGGCAGTGCATCGCTGGGGTGAGCGCTTGACATTGCTGTTTGAGTATGCCGGGCTGGCGATAGTATTCCTGGCCTATGGCGGGATCTACTGGTTTGGCTGGGGCGTGATGTTGGCCGCCTTTTTATATGTGGTTGACCATCTGCTGTTTGCGCTGGCGCTGGCGCTGAAAACCTATTTCCAGAAGATTGCCGATCCGGGGGATATTGCACCCACGGCGGCGGTGGCATTTACCATCAACCATATTGCGGCGGTCTTTTTGCCGGCCTTGCTGGGCTATCTCTGGCTGGTATCGCCGGCAGCGGTTTTTGTGCTGGCCGCGGCGATGGCAACGGTTTCCTTTCTGTTGGCGCTGTTGATTCCACGTCACCCGGAGAAAGGGCACGAGACCATTTTTGCCCGGGGTATTCCGGCCCCTGCGGAATGAGAGGCTGACGCCGCTTGACCTTGTCAGCCTGCGGGCCTAGGCCCACGCGGACAGGAACAGGAGGCGCTGATGGCGACCTATACCGCACTGACCACATTGACCGGCAAGGACAGCGCAGAGCGTCTGGCCGAGGGTCTGGAACATCTTGAACCGGAACCGACCGGGGTTGGCGTCTTTGAAATGGAAGACGGGTCCGGCCTGTGGGAAGTGGGCGGATATTTCGACGCTGCACCAGACGAAGCCGGGCTTGCCCTGTTGGCGGTGGCCCATGGCGCCAAGCTGTTCGTGGTATCGGAATTGCCCGAGGTTGATTGGGTGGCCAAGGTCAAACGAGAGCTGTCGCCGGTAGAGGGGGGGCGGTTCTTTGTTTATGGCAGCCATGATGCGGATAAGGTGCCCGAAGGGGCCGAGCCGTTGCTGATCGAGGCGTCGATGGCCTTTGGCACCGGACACCATGGCACAACGCTTGGATGCCTGCAGGCGCTGGATCATTTGGCGGAGGGTGGATTTGTCGGTCGCTCCGTGCTTGATCTGGGATGCGGGACGGCGGTTCTTGCCATGGCCGCCGCGCGACTCTGGTCCGGAACTGTTCTGGCCAGTGACATTGACGAGGTTGCTGTTGAAGTGGCCGAGGTCAACGTGGCCGCGAATATGCTGGACGGGCGCGTGCAATGCCTGGAGGCCGTGGGAATGGATCATCCCGACCTGAGGGCAGCAGCGCCGTTCGATCTGATCTTTGCCAACATTCTGAAAGGGCCGCTGATCGAGATGTCGGGCGACATCACCGGTGCACTTGATTCGGGCGGGTACCTGATTTTGTCGGGGATTCTGAACGAGCAGGCCGATGACGTGATCAGCGTTTATACAGAGAATGGAAACAATCTGACCCGCCGCGAAAAGATTGGTGACTGGACGACGCTAATCCTCCGCAAAAACGCCTCAAACCCGATGTGAATTCAGCAATATTGTGGCGGCTGCCCAATTTTTGCCACAATTCGAACTTAGAAAAAACTTCAATTCGGTGGGGGCCGGATAACTGGAAGCTGCCATGAGCAAGCCTGATACAAAATACGATATTTTCACCCGCAACCAGGGTGATCAGGGGCAAGTGCGCAGCCGCCAGTGGGATGATATCCAGCAGCCTGGTGTCATCATTTTTGAAACCAACCCACGCCAATCCCGACGGTCCCTCCTGTGTCTGATGGCGCTTGTTTTCGGTTTCATTTTGTTCAAGGCCGTTGTTATGGCCAGTATCGGTGGCGATGTTTACCGCCAGAGCGTGGACCTGCTGGGTCAGGGAAATTACATTGATCAGGCCGGCGCCTTTCTCATGCGGCCAGATTTTGCCACGCAGTTTTTTGCAAACGAGTTAAGCCCTCTCTTTTAGTAACGATTAAGCCTCTCTCAAGGTTCTGGTACCCTCCAAAGAAAAAGCCCTGTGCGAATTGGTCCTCGCACAGGGCTTTTTTTATGTGGTGGGGTGTTTGCTTTGGATAGATCGCAAACGCCCTTAGCGCTCAGCTCGGTCGCAAAACGTTTTAGCGGATTACGCTTTCGATATCGCCACGGCACAGACCGATATCGTCCAGTTCACGATCGCTCAGTTGTGACAATGCTTTGCGGGTGATGCGGGCATCATTCCATGCGCTGAAAGAGGCGATAAGTTTGTACAGGCCACCGAATACGTTGACTGGGGCGAGTGTGGTGTTTGTGTTGTCGATAACGGCCATTTTCTTCTTCCTTCTATTCGTATTGAACAGGTATGTTTCATTTCTGATCCGCAGATATGATGGCGCACTGGCAGGGACAAGCCGCGATTCGTGCATAGGCCATATGCAATGGATGCATAGGTCGGAATTGACGTTAAGCGGCTAAAATTAAAGAAAGAATTCAAATTTTCGTGAATGCGTCAGCGGCATATCAGGGTGTTTCTCTGTTTTCGTTTTACAGTGTCCAGATCGTGTATCTCGGTGGAGGTTAAGAGTATTCTTCTTGGTCTTTGTTCCCGTTTCGTGCTAGGCCAATAAAAAAGACCGGAAAGGCGGGGCAGTCATCATGCGGGTATTGGGATTGGATCCCGGATTGCGCAATCTCGGCTGGGGCTTGATAGAGGTATCAGGCAGCCGGTTATCGCATGTGGCCAATGGCGTCTGTCGCTCTGAAGGCACAGATCTGGCGCAGCGTTTGTTGTCGCTGCATCAACAGCTCACCGACATATTCGCACGGCTGGCCCCAGATACGGCGGCGGTTGAGCAGACATTCGTGAATAAAGATGGCGCCGGTACTCTGAAGCTGGGTCAGGCGCGGGGGATTGCGATGCTGGTTCCGGCGCAATTTGGCCTGGAAGTTGGTGAATATGCCCCCAACACGGTCAAAAAGACCGTGGTTGGTGTGGGACATGCCGCCAAGGAGCAGATAGCCCATATGGTAAAGGTTCAGATGCCGGGCGTGGAACTGGCCGGGCCGGATGCGGCGGATGCGCTGGCGGTGGCGATCTGTCATGCGCATCACGCGCGCTCTGCTCAGGTTTTAAAGAGGGCACGGGCATGATCGGACGGATTGCAGGGCGGATTGATTACCGGGCAATTGATCATGTGCTGATTGATGTGCGCGGCGTAGGGTATCTTGTGTATTGCTCAGATCGGACATTGCATTCGCTGCCGGGTGCGGGCGAGCATGTGGCGCTTTATACCGATTTATTGGTGCGCGACGATTTAATGCAGCTGTTTGGATTCACGTCGCTGGTCGAGAAAGAGTGGCACCGCCTGTTGATGAGTGTGCAGGGGGTTGGGGCCAAAGCGTCTATGGCCATTCTTGGCACGCTGGGGCCGGATGGCGTGGGCCGGGCGATTGCGTTGGGGGACTGGAATTCGGTCAAAGCCGCCAAGGGGATTGGACCCAAAACCGCACAACGGGTGGTGAATGAGCTGAAGGATAAAGCCCCGCAGGTCATGGCGATGGGAACACACGCGACGCTTGCGGCCGGACCTGAGGGCGATGCCGTGGATGACGTGCTGGAGCCCGTGGCGGCACAGGTTTCGGCACCGCCAGCTGATAGCAACGCGCAGGCCGAAGCGCTATCTGCCTTGACCAATCTGGGCTATGCACCGGGAGAGGCAGCCGGAGCAGTTGCGCAGGCGGCGGGCGATGCGCCTGATGCGGATGTGGCGGCGCTGATCCGGACGGCGCTCAGGCTGTTGGCACCGAAGGGGTAGAGCATGGCAGACCCAGATCCCACCTTGCGCCCGGAAGTATTGCCCGAAGATACGGACCGGAGCCTGCGGCCGCAAAAGCTGGATGAATTCATCGGCCAGCAAGAGGCGCGGGCCAATCTGAAAGTGTTCATTCAATCGGCCCGCCAGCGCGCTCAGGCGATGGATCATACGCTGTTTCATGGCCCCCCCGGTTTGGGAAAGACGACGCTGGCGCAGATCATGGCGAAAGAGCTGGGGGTGGGGTTCCGGATGACCTCCGGGCCGGTGCTGGCTAAGGCCGGGGACCTGGCGGCCATTCTGACCAATCTGGAATCGCAAGATGTTCTTTTCATTGATGAAATTCACCGTCTCAACCCGGCAGTGGAAGAGGTTTTGTACCCCGCGATGGAGGATTTTGAACTTGATCTGGTGATTGGCGAAGGGCCTGCTGCGCGGACGGTTCGGATCGAGTTGCAGCCCTTTACACTGGTGGGGGCGACGACGCGACTGGGGTTATTGACGACACCGTTGCGGGACCGGTTTGGAATACCGACGCGGCTGCAGTTTTATACCGAAGATGAGCTGCACGAGATCGTGACGCGGAATGCAAGATTGCTGGACGTGCCGACAGAAGATCGCGGCGCGCGCGAGATTGCCAAGCGGTCCCGCGGGACGCCACGGATTGCCGGGCGGTTGCTGCGGCGGGTTGTGGATTTTGCACTGGTCGAGGGAAATGGGAGCATTACCAAAGGCTTGGCTGATGGCGCGCTGACCCGGCTGGGTGTGGATAACCTGGGGCTGGATGGGGCAGACAGGCGGTATTTACGGCTGATTGCAGAGGCCTATCAGGGTGGTCCGGTGGGGATCGAAACGATGAGCGCGGCGCTGAGCGAAAGCCGTGATGCGCTGGAAGAAGTGATCGAGCCGTTCCTGTTACAACAGGGCCTGATCCAGCGCACACCGCGCGGACGGATGCTGGCCCAGAGGGGGTGGCAGCATCTTGGGCTGGCGGCACCGGGGCCGAAGGGGCAGACGGATTTGTTCGAGGCGTGACATTGTACAAATTGTACAATTTGTACATGGGATTTGTACAAAGATCGGGGGGTTTTCCGGAGGGTTTGTACCTTTGGTACACATTGGCGCAAAATGAAAAGAGGTGGCAGCTCAAATCCGCAGGCCCAGCGTATACGCTAGACCTGCAAACACACTTCTCTTTGATGTTCTTACCATAGGTTGACGATACGCCTCATCAATCCCATCACCACCAACCTACCGCATCACCTAAGCTGACAATGAACATGCCGACTGTGGCGGTGGTCGCAATAGTCGCTAACATTAATTCATAGCCGCGAAGCCTGATGATGGAGCGGGTGACGATTTCTTTGCCATCCCAATAGAGCTTTTCGGTTTTTTCGTGGATTCCCAAAAATGCCAGACCACCACCGATCGCATAAACTCCGGGAGGCCAGTCTTCAGGGCGTTCCTTACTCGCCATCGATTGCCTTGCCTGTTCCCAATCCATTTTGTTCCTCCCTACTGCCTGCATTTTGGCACAACTTTAGCGAACTTGTGATATTGGCAGACTCGCATATTAGGAGGGGTACCGGCAACAGGCCCTGCGCATTGGCGCTGAGCAGGCTCAGATCCGACTTCGGCTGTGCTGTTTAATATTCACTTTACCGATCCCCAATCGCGAAATTCGCGGCGCCGGTTTGACGCTCTGCTGGCATCTGGTAAAGAGCGCCGGGGTGAACCCCGGCCTACGGGGCGGCAGGGTTGAGGCGATGATGACACAGGATGAGATTGCGGTGCTTTTTACCGGGGTGGATGGAGAGTACCTGTTTGCGCGCTGGGGGCGGCCGATTGTGCCGGTGGTGATTGGGGTTGATGACCGGACGCTGGAAGTGGTCAAGGGCGCGATTGAGGCCGTGGTGACACTGGCCGGGCATCAGATGGCCGAGACCGATCCGGAGCTGGGCGTCAATCTGATGGTGTTCTTTTTCCGGGACTGGGACGAGTTGACCGAGCTGCCCGATCTGGACCGGATGATCCCCGATCTCGGGCCGCTGGTGACGCGGCTGAAGGCGCAGGATGCCAATCAGTACCGGGCGTTTCGGTTTGACGAGGCGGGTGCGATCAAGGCGAGTTTCGTATTTCTGCGGATGGATAAGGACCTGTCGAAGATGCCAGCGGAGACACTGGCACTGGGTCAGGTGGTGCAGGTGATCCTGTTGTGGTCTGATCAGGCCTTCGCGACGCGCGCACCGTTGGCGGTGATGCCGGCAGATGAGGGCGAGGGCGGCGTGATTCTGCGGCCCGATATCGCGGCAGTGATCCGGGCGGGGTATGATCCGGTGATGCCTGCGGTGGCACGGGATGCAAGCCATGCGCTGCGGATGGCGGCGCGGATCGGGTAGGGTGTGGTTGCAGCATCTGCGGGGTATTCTCGAACAAAGCCCCGCGCGAAACAGCGGGCGAAGCCCGCCGCGCATCGCCTGCGCGCCCCAACGCGCTGGCGATTTGGTGAAGTTGGGACATCGCTCTGATCTTTTCCGGAAATTTTAGGATAAAGTGCTGCTGCCCCAACGTCGGGTTCGCCACCGCGCGCGCAAGCAATGCGCGGCTTTGTGCAAAATTGGTCAATGTCTGCGGTGGTGGTTCGATCAATGCCGGGGTGAACCCCGACTTACCGGCCGGATTCGTGGTGCGGACATAGAAAAGGCCCGTCGGGGGGCGACGGGCCAGGTTTCACGTTGACCGTGGCTTATTTTTTGAGTGAATCACGGATTTCCATGAGGATATCGAGCTCTGACGGGCCTGGATCGGGGGCCGGTGCCGGCGCTTCTTCCTCTTTCTTCTTCATGTTGTTCACCGATCTGACCAGCATGAACACCACGAAGGCGATGATCAGGAAGTTGATCACGGCCATGATGAAGCGGCCATAGGCGAAGACAGCGGCACCGTCCTCTTCCGCGGCGGCGAGAGAGGCGTATTCGCCATCTCCGAGCACGGCAAACAGCCCTGCAAAATCGACCCCGCCCATAAACAGGCTGATGACCGGGTTAATGAGGTCAGCCACAAGCGAGCTGACGATAGCTGTAAAGGCGGCACCGATAATGATACCCACCGCCATGTCCATAACATTGCCCTTGGCAATGAAATCTTTGAATTCTTTGATCACGTATTTCGTCCCTTTGTTCCCATTCACGGGCGGGTCTGTTCGTCCCCGCGCCGCCCCTATAGCACAGTAAATCCCGGTTTTCGCCCCTTGAGAAAGGGGGAAAGTGTGGGTGTTGTTCCCGGTTGTTGCGGGGTCTTGCGTGGGCGGCGGGGGTTTCTTAGGGTCGCCCCATGAGCCACAAATTTCCAATCCGCGTTTACTACGAAGATACCGACATGGGCGGTATCGTGTACCATGCCAATTACCTGAAGTTCATTGAACGGGCGCGCAGTGACTGGGTTCGCCAGATGGGCATTGACCAGAATGAAATGCGTGATCAGGACGGCGTTGTTTTTGCGGTGCGCCGGATCGAGGCGGATTACAATGCATCCGCAAAATTCGATGATGAGCTGGAGGTGCAGACAAGCACCACGGCAGTGACCGGTGCGCGGCTTGTTCTGGATCAGCAGGTTTATCGGGGCGAAGAACTGTTGTTTTCTGCGATGGTGACGATTGTTTGCATTGGCGAAACGGGTCAGCCTGCGCGTTTACCGGCGAATATCCGCCAGCAATTGCATTGATCGCGGGAATTTCCTGCGTTTGACGCGGATTAGTTGGCTTTCCCCTTGGAAATAGTTTAGTTTCGAAGGCAATAAGGCCGGAACAACCGGACCGCAAAAAAAGAGCAGGCAGATGGAAGCAGAAACCCTCGCACTGGCGCAGGAGATAGATTTCTCACTGTGGGCGCTGTTCGCGCGTGCAACCCTAATTGTAAAACTTGTGATGCTGATGCTGATCGTGGCCTCGTTCTGGGCCTGGTCGATCATCGTGCAGAAGCTGATCACCTATCGCAGTGCCCGCCGAGAGGCGGACCGGTTTGATCAGCGGTTCTGGTCAGGCGAGCCGCTGGACGCGTTGTTTGATGAGATCGGCGCAGAACCCGGCGGGCAATCCGAAAGGATATTTGCCGCCGGGATGATGGAATGGCGGCGCAGTCATCGCAATGATGGCGGGCTGATCGCTGGGGCTACCGCGCGGATCGACCGAAGCATGGATGTGGCGATTGCCAAGGAAAGTGAAACCCTGCAGGGTGGTCTGTCGATTTTGGCAACTGTGGGGTCGACGGCCCCGTTTATCGGCTTGTTCGGCACGGTTTGGGGCATCATGAATGCCTTTATCGAGATTGCAGAACAACAGAACACCAATATAGCCGTTGTGGCGCCGGGGATTGCCGAGGCTCTGTTGGCTACGGGTCTGGGCCTGTTGGCGGCTATTCCGGCGGTGATTTTCTATAACAAGCTGAGCGCGGATTGTGACCGGATCGTCGCGGGGTACGAGGCCTTTGCCGACGAGTTTGCGACCATCCTCAGCCGTCAGTTGGACGGTTAAGCATGGGGGCAGGTGTTGTTCAGAAAACCGGCAGCAACGGGCGCAGACGGCGGGGCCGGGGGCGTAGCCGCCCGATGTCCGAGATCAATGTCACGCCTTTTGTCGATGTGATGCTGGTGCTGCTGATCATTTTCATGGTGGCCGCACCTTTGCTGACCGTTGGTGTGCCGGTGGAATTGCCGGAAACGGCGGCGAATGCGCTACCGAATGAACAGGAAGAGCCGTTGACTGTGACGCTGACCGCCGAAGGTATGGTGATGATCCAGACCACCGAAGTGGCGCGCGGTGAGTTGATTACACGTTTGCAGGCAATTGCCGGAGAGCGCGAAAGTACACGGGTGTTTCTGCGGGCCGATGGGGCTGTGCCCTATGCCGAGGTGATGCAGGTGATGGGCGCGCTGAACCGGGGTGGATTTGGCGATATCGGTCTGGTGACGGAAAGCGGCGGGCCGACATTTGACGCCCAGGACGGCTAGGACAGGGCGGTGAACACCGGGCAGATCATATCCGGAATCGGCCATACGGGTCTGATCATCTTGGCACTGGTTGGCGGTGCGTTTCAGTCAGAGCCGCTGCCGTTTGAAGTGACAGAGGTAACGGCGATTTCTGAGGAGGAGTTTGCAGCATTGCTGGCACGGGAACAATCGCCAGAGGCGATGGCCAATGTGGACACGCCGGAGCCGCCTGAAGAGGGTGAGGCGCCGGAATTGTCCTCTGAGGCGGATATCCCCCTGGATCTGAGCCAGCCCGAGGTTGCCGAGAGCGTGCCACCTGATCAGGTGCCTGATCTGAGCGAGATTGTTCCGCCTGTCGAGGCTGAGGTGAGCGATGAGGTGCCTGAGCTGGTCGCACCCTCAGAGGATTTTGCGGTGCTGGCGCCTGAGACATCTTTGCGTCCTCGACCAAGAGAGGCCCCGCGCGTGGCCCCCGAACCGGTGGCGCAGCCAGAGCCGGATGTGCGGATTGATGACATCGTGCAGCCAGAGACCACACCGGAGGAGGCGCCGGAGGTGGCGGAAGAGGAAACTGAAGCCACCTCGCCCGAGGAAGCAACAACTGAAACTGTGACCGAGGCCGATGAGCCGTCAAGCGCGCCCACACGCAGTTTGCGGCCCAGGACACGGCCCACACGCACGGCGCAGCCTGCTGAAGAGACCGAGCAGGATCCGGCACAGACCGCCACCGACAGCACCGCCGTTGATGATGCGCTGAACGAGGCGCTGGCCGAGACCGCAGAGCCTGCGCAACCTGCGGGCCCGCCGCTGACCAGTGGTGAAAAAGATGCGCTGCGGGTGGCGGTTCAGCGGTGCTGGAACGTGGGGTCGCTCAGCACGCAGGCGTTGGAAACCGTGGTTGTACTCGGGGTCAGTATGAACGAGGACGGGCGCCCGAATGTCAGCTCTATCCGGTTGTTGAGCGCGACCGGCGAAGCGCCTGACCAGGCCTATGAAACAGCGCGCCGGGCGATCATTCGCTGTGGCGCGAATGGCTTTAATCTGCCGATTGAGAAATTTGAGCATTGGCGAGAGATTGAAATCTCCTTCAATCCGGAGAGAATGAGGATCAGATGATAAACAGAATAATGATCTTTCTTGCGGTTCTGATGATCTGGTCGCCGCCGTTATCGGCCCAGACCGGTCCGCTGAGGATTGAGATCACCGAAGGTGTGATTGAGCCGATGCCCTATGCGGTTCCTGATCTGGTTCCGGCAAACAGTGCGGCGGGAGAGTTAGCCAGCAACATCGCGCGGGTGATTGCATCGGATTTGTCCGGCACCGGGTTGTTCAGAGAAATCCCGGCGAATGCGCATATCAGCCGGATCACCAGCTTTCAGAGCCCGGTGCAGTTTTCAGACTGGAAAGCGATCAATGCTCAGGCTTTGATTACCGGATCGGTCAGCGTGGATGGCGCCGGAAAACTGGTGGTGCAGTTCCGGCTGTATGATGTGTTTGCGGGGCAAGAGCTGGGTCAGGGCCTGCAATTGGTGGGTACAACCGAAGGCTGGCGCCGGATTGCCCACAAGGTGGCGGATCAGGTGTACAGCAGGATCACCGGTGAGGGCGGATATTTCGACAGTCGGGTCGTGTTCGTGGCTGAGACGGGACCAAAAGACAAACGTGCAAAGCGGCTGGCGATCATGGATTACGACGGGGCCAATGTCACCTATCTGACAGACAGTTCGGCCATTGTGCTGGCCCCGCGGTTTTCACCGACCGGCGACAAGGTGCTTTACACAAGCTATGAGACCGGGTTTCCGCGGATTTACGAACTGGATGTGGCCAGTGTCGGCCGGCGTGTTCTGGAAAGTCAGGAAGGCACGATGAGCTTTGCCCCGCGGTTTTCACCGGATGGGCGGCAGGTGGTGTTCAGCCTGTCACGCGGCGGCAACACCGATCTTTACGTGATGGATGTCAGCAGCGGGTCGTCCCGCCGTCTGACCAATGCGCCGTCGATTGAGACGGCCCCGAGTTACAGTCCGGATGGCAGCCAAATCGTGTTTGAAAGCGACCGGTCCGGCACGCCGCAGCTGTATATCATGGCCGCCAGCGGAGGCGAGCCACGCAGGATCAGCTTTGGCAAGGGGCGTTATGGCACGCCCGTCTGGTCACCGCGTGGCGATCTGATTGCGTTCACCAAACAATCCAAGGGTCGGTTCCATATAGGGGTAATGCGGATTGATGGCAGCGAAGAGCAATTGCTGACGGCATCGTTTCTGGATGAAGGTCCGTCATGGTCGCCCAATGGCCGGGTGATCATGTTCACACGCGAAACGCAGGGCGCACAGGGGCGGGCGAGCCTTTATTCCGTCGATATTACCGGCCGTAATCTGCGGCAGGTGCCAACCGGAACGGGGGCGTCAGATCCGGCGTGGTCGCCATTACAGAACTAGGACGAGCAAACATTTCCAACATGTCCGGCCTGTGATAAAAGGTTGCAGGGCAAGAAAACAACAAAGACCAAAGCAAACGAAACGGGGCAATACCAATGAGATATCTGAGCAGGATTATGATTTTGCTGGCCGGTTTGGCGCTGGCGGCGTGTACCAATGCGGACCGGTTTAACGAAGACACGGTCGAGCTGAACGGGGCGCAGGGCAGTGCGGGTGATCCGACCTCGCCGCTTTATTTCCAGGAAACCGTGGGGGACCGGGTGTTGTTTGAGGTTGACCAATCCTCGCTCACCGGAACGGCGATGGCGACATTGGATGGTCAGGCGCAATGGCTGACGACCAATCCCGAATACACTGCCGTCATTGAAGGGCATGCAGACGAACAAGGCACTCGTGAATATAACCTTGCCCTTGGTGCACGTCGGGCCAATGCGGTACAGGAATATCTGCTGAGCCGCGGGGTGGCTGGCAACCGGCTCAAGGTGGTGTCCTTTGGCAAGGAACGCCCGATTGAGATTTGCAGTGAAGAAAGCTGTTATGAACAAAACCGGCGGGCGGTGACGATCATCTCGTCCGGATTGACAGGTTAAGGGAGACAGAGCATGAAGCCGCGGTTTGCATGGGCATTTATTGTTATGGTGGCAGCCGCGCCCGGTGCTGTTTTCGCGCAGGGCAATGACGAGACGCTGGCCGATATCCGGCAGGAGATGTCCGTGCTTTACGTCGAGATACAGCGCCTCAAACGCGAACTGAGTACGACGGGGAGTGCCGGGACCGTGACCACAGGCGGGTCCCTGATTGACCGGGTCACAGCGATTGAGGGCGAGTTGCGCCGCCTGACCAAAATGACCGAGGAACTGGAATTTCGCATCGACCGGGTGGTGCGCGATGGCAGCAATCAGATCGGCGATCTGGAGTTTCGGTTGTGCGAACTTGAAACCAACTGCGATATCTCGACCCTTGGTCAGGGCAGCACCTTGGGCGGTGAGGTTCCTGTGACTGGTGGCACGGTTGTGACAGAACTCAATGGCGGGGATGATCCGCAATTTGCAGTGGGCGAGCAGGCAGATTTTGACACGGCAATGGCCGCAATGGAGGCCGGTGATTACACCGCTGCTGCCGCGCAGCTGGCCCGGTTTCAGCAGAATTACCCGGGCAGTCCGCTGAGTGCGACCGCAGGAATCAGGCGCGGTGAGGCGCTGGAGGCCGGTGGTGAGCTGACCAAAGCGGCGCGCGCCTTTCTGGAAACATTCAGTGCGGCGCCAAATGGTCCGCAGGCACCCGAAGCGCTTTACCATCTCGGCCGCACGTTGGGTGCGTTGGGAAAGGTTGAAGAGGCCTGTTTGACACTGGGTGAAGTTGGCCTCCGATTCCCCGGCGGGGCGCACGCCCAGCAGGCGCAGGCGCAGATGCAGTCGCTGGGATGCCTCTGAGCGCGCAGGCTGAATTGCTGCGCGCGCAGGTTTCGGGCTTTTTCCATTCTGATCCACCGACGCGCATTGGCGTGGCCGTATCGGGCGGCAGCGATTCCCTTGCCATGTTGTATTTACTGAAGGACTGGGCCGCGAACGGCGGTCCGGAGCTGGCCGTTGTGACGGTGGATCACAGGCTGCGCCCGGAGGCGGCGGACGAGGCCGCGTTTGTAGCCGGGATTTGTGATCAGCTGGACGTGAGTCATGATATTCTGACATGGAATGACTGGGACGGTCAGGGCAACCTGCCGGACCGAGCGCGGCGGGCGCGTTATAGTCTGATCGCAGAATGGGCTACGGCGAAAGGGATTGCGAGTGTCGCCGTGGCGCATACGGCAGATGATCAGGCCGAAACATTTTTGATGCGGCTGGCACGAGAGGCCGGGGTGGACGGGCTTTCGGCGATGTCGGCGCGTTGGCAGCAGGGATCGGTTGAGTTTTGTCGACCCACGCTCAACATCACCCGCGCGCAATTGCGCGATGTGCTGCGGGAGCAGGGCCAGACTTGGGTCGATGATCCGAGCAATGAAGATCAAAACTATGACAGGGTGCGGGCGCGCAAGGCACTGACGGCGCTGGAACCGCTGGGGATTAATACGGCAAGGCTGGGCAATGTGGCGCAGAATTTGAGCCGGGTTCGTGAGACCTTGTACCAATGTGCGTATCAGGCGGCACGGGATTTACTCGGGTTTCTTTGCGGTGATGTTCTGATTGACCGCAAAGGATTTCGGGACCTGCCCGGTGAGATCAGCCGCAGGCTGCTGCAACAGGTTTTGAAGTGGATTAACGGTGTCGAATATGCACCGAGAGGGCGGTCTGTCGATCTGTTGCTGGAATCGATCCGAGACGGGACCGATATGACACTACAGGGGTGCCATATCATCGTTGGGCGAGAACAGGTTCGTGTCACGCGAGAGGCCGCTGCTGCGCAGGAGGCTGTGCCGGTGGAAGAGGTTTGGGATGGTCGATGGAAACTGACAGGTCCGGCTTTGGAAAATGCCACGGTTGCCGCGTTGGGTGAGGCCGGTCTGGGGTTGTGCCCGGATCGGCGTGAAACCGGACTGCCTGCGCGGTCGCTGATGTCGGGACCAGCGGTGTGGCAAGAGGGGGTGCTGATCGCAGCACCACTGGCCGGATTGTGTAACGGATGGCGTGCGGAGCTGCAAAAAGACAAAGACCACTTATTTGCCGCACTATTATCGCATTGAAGATCGACTTATGATGTCTATTTAAGATCAGTAAGCCTTGTGCTAGTGCAGGGCCGATTACCACGTTAGGAGAGAATCCTTGGGCAACGCGAGAAATGTCGCCTTTTGGCTTGTACTGTTCCTTTTGATCCTTGCGCTGTTCAATTTGTTCAGTGGGTCGGGCAATACATTGCAGAGCAAGTCACTTCCATATTCGGATTTTGTTGATGCAGTTGAAGAGGGCAACGTTGCCCAAGTCACACTGGATGGCGAAAATGTCCGGTTCCGCAGCAGCGATGGCAAGGATTATGTCACCATCAAGCCTGAAGATGCCGAGCTGACCAAGCTGTTGATTGAAAAGGACGTTCCGGTTCTTGCCGAAGCACAGGAACAATCCGGATTTCAATCATTCCTGTTGGCCATTCTGCCATTTGCATTGCTGATCGGGGTGTGGATTTATTTCATGAACCGCATGCAGGGCGGCGGCAAGGGCGGTGCGATGGGTTTTGGCAAATCCAAGGCCAAGATGCTGACCGAGAAACACGGGCGTGTCACCTTTGACGACGTGGCGGGCATCGACGAGGCCAAGGAAGAGCTGGAAGAAATCGTTGAATTCCTGCGCAATCCGCAGAAATTCAGCCGTTTGGGTGGGAAAATACCCAAGGGCGCGCTGCTGGTCGGACCTCCGGGTACCGGTAAAACCCTGCTCGCACGGGCGATTGCCGGTGAGGCAGGTGTGCCGTTCTTCACGATTTCGGGATCGGACTTTGTGGAAATGTTCGTAGGCGTGGGTGCATCCCGTGTGCGCGACATGTTCGAACAGGCGAAGAAAAACGCGCCTTGCATCGTGTTTATCGACGAAATTGACGCCGTTGGACGCCATCGTGGTGCCGGTTATGGCGGTGGTAATGACGAGCGTGAACAGACGCTCAACCAGTTGCTGGTAGAGATGGACGGGTTTGAGGCCAATGAAGGCGTGATCATCATCGCGGCCACCAACCGTAAGGATGTGCTGGACCCTGCATTGCTGCGCCCCGGCCGGTTTGACCGTCAGGTCACTGTGCCGAACCCTGATATCAAAGGTCGTGAGAAAATCCTGGGCGTGCATGCGCGCAAGACACCACTGGGCCCCGATGTGGATCTGCGGATCATTGCCCGCGGGACGCCCGGTTTTTCCGGTGCTGATCTGGCCAACCTTGTGAACGAGGCCGCATTGATGGCCGCACGGATTGGCCGCCGCTATGTCACGATGGACGATTTTGAGAATGCCAAGGACAAGGTCATGATGGGCGCCGAGAGGCGAAGCATGGTTCTGACCGATGATCAGAAGGAAAAGACCGCCTATCACGAGGCTGGACATGCTGTGGTGGGTCTGGCCCTGCCAAAATGCGATCCGGTATATAAAGCGACAATCATTCCGCGTGGTGGTGCATTGGGCATGGTGGTCAGCCTGCCCGAGATTGACCGCCTGAACTGGCACAAATCGGAATGCGAAGAAAAGCTAGCCATGACAATGGCCGGTAAGGCCGCAGAAATCATGAAATACGGCCCCGATGATGTCTCTAACGGTCCGGCAGGTGATATCCAGCAAGCCAGTGGATTGGCACGAGCGATGGTTCTGCGGTGGGGCATGTCCGACAAGGTGGGCAATGTCGATTACGAACAGGCCCATGAAGGATATATGGGCAATGCCGCCGGCGGATTCTCAATCTCAGCTGCAACCAAGGAATTGATCGAGGACGAGGTGAAGCGCCTGATTGATGAAGCCTATACAAGCGCCTATTCGATCCTTGAGAAACGCAAAGACGAATGGGAGCGGCTGGCGCAGGGGCTGTTGGAGTATGAGACCCTGACCGGTGAAGAGATTGAGCGTGTGATGCGTGGCGAATCTCCGGAAGATGACGATGACAGTGGAGGTGCCCCTCAGGAAGAGGACGCGCCATCGCTGACAGCAATTCCGAAGACCAAGCCCAAATCGGCACCGGGCGCTGGTGAAGGCGGGCTGGAGCCCGAACCGTCGGCGTGAGCGACAAACCTAAGATATCCGATTGGAATCCGGGGGCCTATGCGCGGTATCACGACCTGCGCCTGCGTCCCGGTCTGGACCTGCTGAATGCGGTGGGCCGGATGGGCACGGGTGATGTCTGTGATCTGGGCTGTGGCAACGGTGCGTTGGGCGAGGCGCTGAAAGCACGGTCCGGGGCGCGGCAGGTCATTGGCGTCGATGCGTCACCGGCGATGCTGGAAAAAGCGCGCGTTGCGAAGATCTATGACAGTGTACAGCAGGCCGATATCCGCGAATGGCATCCAAGGCGTGCACCGGGATTGATCTATTCCAACGCCGCCCTGCATTGGGTTGGTGGGCATGAGCAGCTGATGCCTCGGCTGGCCGGCATGCTGGCCAAGGGCGGCACACTGGCCGTGCAGATGCCGCATCAGAACAAGGCGCCGTCACATCGCGTCTGGTTGAGCCTGGTGGAAGAGCTGTTTCCGGGGCGGGTTGAAAAGATGGGTACGCCCGGTGTCATGGCGCCGGTGAAATACGAAGAGTTGTTGGCCCGTAAGGGTCAGTTCCGCATGTGGGAAACTGAGTATTATCAGCGCCTTATGGCCGAGCAGGGCAGCCACCCTGTGCGCCGGTTTACCGAGAGCACCTATGCGCGCCCGATCCTGCAGGCATTGGAGCCGGATGAGAAATCCGACCTGATTGCGCGGTATGAAGAGGTGATGCATGCGGCCTATCCAGTGCGTTCAGATGGCTCGGTCCTTTTCCCGTTCCGCCGGATGTTCTTCACTCTAACAGTGTGATCCCGGCAAAGTCCTGGACGCGTTCTTGGGGGCTTTTGTACTGCATGTTTGTGGTTGTAGCTCAATCAATTGTTGATTGATTTTTTTCCTATGCTCATCAATATTTAAACGGTGCAAGCGGGCGTTTTATGCGCCCGTATCTTGTGAGATTTGGAAATGTTGAGATTGGGAGAAACTATGAGACAGATTGCCAAAATGATTAAAAATGTAATCAGCATGGTCTCTGTCCGAGCCGCATTACTTTCGGCTCTTTCCTTGGCGCTGCCAATTGGCGGGCAGGCGCAGCAGTTTTCTGTCCAGCAAGGGCAGGCAAGTCAGCTGAATCTGTTAGATGAAGCACGAAATGTTAGCATGCGAAACATGTATAACCGGGCCTTGTATTTGTATGTCAGGTCCAATCCAGGTCTGCTGGATGACCAACAATTTTATGTCAATTTCTTGATCTTTCTGATGAGTCAATCAAGCGACTTCGACTGTGATCGAGCGTTTTCGAATGAGTTTGAACGCAGAGATTTCTTTACCAACTCTTTCGCAATGAAAGATCAGTTGCGCCAAATCGTGAATTCAGTCTGGATTCCAGAGCGGTTTGATATTGCTTTTACCATCGATACCGGTCGGTACGATTTTTCTTCGACCAATCTGCCGTTTTCCGAAATCACGGCCGTGGGTTTGCGAGAAACGCTGAGCAACTCGATCGATTTATATCGCGGGAGGAGTTGTGCGTCGGATATACTGCGCGGGACTTCCGTTGATTCAGATAAATTTGCATGGACGTTTGCTGTGGTAGACGAAATCGCTGAGCGTAAGTCCCCGCGATTTCCGTTCGGTAGCTCTATGCAGTTATCGACAAATGACGCGCGGGTTTTATTCGATCGTTTTGGCCGTCGGCTGTACGCCGTTGTCAGCTATCAGTTCAAAGCTGCCAATAATGGCGAGCAATTGATTCAAATTATCCCAACAGATGCACAATTGTTCGGATTGTCGAGTGATGCCGTGGTTCGAGTACAAAGCTATACACACCCCACGCTCAGCCAGGCGAGCTATCTTGATATTACCAATCCGCTTAAACTTGATTTGCATGAACTCGGCATGGTGATCGATGTTAATTTCGATCAAGAGGGATTTCGCGCTGTTGCAACCGGTACACGCACGGATTCCGGCACCGATATCACCACGGGTGGCGTTTCCACCATCAGCGGTTCGGCTGCGGTGGGGAATTCGGTCTTCATTATGAGGTTTGCAACACCCAAAGAATTCAAGGCTGGCCGGAAGTTGGTTGGAACCGCAGGGAACAACGCATTTATGACTCTGTTCGGAAGTGTCGATTTTGAAAAAATTTCCAACACACGTGCGCCGGTGTCGGGCCTTTTGCAGATTCTAGAGCAAAGTTCCGGGCAACAATACTTGAAGGAGGTTGAGAATTACAGGTTTCGCGGCGCCTTCCGGCCAGCTGGCAGTGAGGTTGAAGAACCACAAAGCACGACGCAGGAAGAATCACAGCTAGACTGAGTCAGAAATAGACGAAAAATACTGCGCAACATTATGTTCCGCAAAATGAAGTCAGGGCGATATCAGACCGAAACGACAGCGTTCAATTGCTACCTGAATAGATATCCAGCGTTGTTCCGTTCTGATCCGTTGTGGTTTGTTGCAGTGCCACACCGTTTGCCGAAACAGGCTGTGCCGCAAACAGGCTGGCAGTGCCGGTTTGTTGCGTCGTAGTTGTGGATGATGGCAATATCGTTCCCTGAGTTGAGACAGTGACAGTTTGAGCCTGGCCCGTTGTCGAGGTTGCGAGAAAGCCGTCTTGTGTGGTCTGCTGTTGTGGTACTTGTTGCTGGGGTTGCGTTGCGGTTCCAAACAAACTCGTCGTTGCTGGAGCCTGTTGCTGGGTGCCAACGGTTTGCCCTGTTTGTGTTACACCCTGTTGGGTTGACGTGCCAAATAGTGATGTACCTGTTTGGGGCTGGGCAGCCAGCGTTGTTCCGGGCTGTGTGCCCGTGGTGCCAAAAAGATTGCCATTGCCGCTTTGAGCCGCAGCATACTGGGCGTTGGCTTCATCAATCAGATACTGCGGCACTTGCAGGCCTGCAGCCGCACTGGCAAGAACCACGCCCTGAACTTTACTTGTCTGGGCTGGGTTCTGGTTCTGACTGATCAGGAAATTTGCCATCGCAACTTGGGTTGCAGGGTTATAGGTGCCGTCAGGGTTGCCAGCATAAAAGCCGGTCTGCCAGAGACTTTGCTGTAGCAAGAAGACTTCGTTTGGTTGTAATGGGCGATCAGCGAAAGCAGTCTGGGTGTCAAACGCAGATTGCGATGAGAATGCGGTTTGCGATGAACCAAAGCCCTGTTGCCCTGTCAGTGCTGCAAACTGGCTCGCGGTCAATTGTCCGGTCTGCGGCTCACCCAAGGATGCTTGGAAAGACCGGATTCCCGCGCGGCTACGCTTGCCAAGTACACCGTCTGCGGAGCCGACATTGTACCCTCGATTGTTCAGAGCGTTCTGAATCTCGACACGTTCTGAGCGGGAATACTGACTGTTCAGGCTGGGCGTCGAAGATTTGTACGATGTAGTTGTAGACGTAGACGTGCTTGATTTTTTCTTCTTCTGTCTTTCCTTGGTGATCTCGTTTGTGATGAGGGCACCAACTGCACCCCCGACGACACCACCGATAATACCGTCTTTCAGATCAGCAGATGCTGTCTGAGGGGAAAGGGCCAGCATGCTGACGATAGCGCTCGTTGCAACTATTACTTTCGTCATAATCAATCTCCTCACTTAGATGTCTGTTATGCGGAGGTTTACCGGACCAGACCTACAAAACACCAATATCTCTCTCGTCGTGTTGCCGGTTCCTGAACCCTTGTCGCACAGTTCAATCCTGCAGCCGAAATAACGGAACAACCCTAACATGTCGTCCTATGCCTGGCCAGTGGACTCTATGTGAGTCGACCCGTAGAAGCCGGAATGGCTGTATGGTAGGCAAAATATTGCCTTGCCAGTCAGAAATAGAGATTGAAACCAACATATTTTATCGTTTCACCTATGCATGCTGCGCCTCGATTCCAGAACAACCAAATTTTCAGGAGAACTCGCATGCCAGCACTAATCTCGACAGACTATACCGCAAAAATCATCTGGCTTGGCCGGGTTGAAGCCGGGGGAGAGGGCATTCGGTCTGTCCCGCTTGAGGCGATCGAGGCAAGTTATGCCGGGGTTGAGAATGAGACTCATAGTGGCTTGATCCGTCCGGCTTGTGTGCGGGTAAGGGCTCAGCATCCGGAAGGTACCGAGATCAGGAATGTGCGGCAATTCTCGATCGTATCGGTCGAAGAAATGAACCAGATTGCGCAGGAAATCGGGCTTGACCGGCTGGAACCCGAATGGCTGGGGGCGTCGATGGTGTTAGAAGGGATTGGCGATTTCAGCCATGTACCACCTTCGTCCCGATTGCAGAACGCGGATGGAACTGCCTTGGTCGTCGACATGCAGAACCAGCCCTGTAACTGGCCCGGCAAAGAGATCGAAAAGGATCAGCCCGGGCATGGCAAGGCCTTCAAAGCCGCAGCTGTAGGGCGGCGCGGGGTGACGGCCTGGGTAGAGCGTGAAGGACCGCTCAAAATCGGGGATGAAATGCGTCTGCACCTGCCGGGGCAACGGGCATGGGCGCATTTTGACAGCTGTTACGGCGCCTAAGGCTATAATCACTGATTCTTTCTGCGCGTTGAGCCAAACCAGCCTGATGTCGGAAATGGTACATTTCGTGATCAAGTTAACGTAACTTTTCCACCCGCCGGAATTATGCCGGTTCTTTGCCCTCGCCTTGTTTTTAAGGCGTCAAAGCGTTTCCGATATGAAACAATTCATAAGGGACCGACGCAACAGGCGCGGTATATGTCGGATTCACAATTTGTATACTGTTGCAGACCGGATATGAGCATGCGAGATAAAACCGCCCAAAGGCGGCCACCAGAGGAAAGATTATGAGCTATAAATCCGATATCGAGATCGCACGCGAAGCCAACAAGAAACCAATTCAGGAAATTGGTGACAAGTTGGGCATCCCGACCGAACATCTGCTGCCCTATGGCCACGACAAGGCCAAGGTGAGCCAAGACTATATCAATTCGGTGCAGGGGAACAAAAGCGGCAAGCTCATCCTTGTGACCGCGATCAATCCGACACCTGCAGGTGAAGGCAAGACCACGACTACCGTTGGTCTGGGCGATGGTCTGAACCGGATCGGCAAAAACGCGATGATCTGTATTCGCGAGGCGTCGCTTGGCCCGAACTTTGGCATGAAAGGTGGTGCTGCGGGTGGCGGCTATGCGCAGGTTGTTCCGATGGAGGACATGAACCTGCACTTTACCGGCGACTTCCATGCGATCACCAGCGCGCATTCGCTGTTGTCGGCCATGATCGACAACCACATTTACTGGGGCAACGAACTTGATATCGACACCCGCCGCGTGGTTTGGCGCCGCGTTGTCGACATGAATGACCGCGCCCTGCGTCAGATCACAGCCTCGCTTGGTGGCGTGAGCAACGGTTTCCCGCGCGAAGCGGGTTTTGACATCACCGTGGCGTCGGAAGTTATGGCGATCCTGTGCCTTGCCAAAAACCTGGAAGATCTGGAAAAACGTCTGGGCGACATGATCGTGGCCTATCGCCGTGACCGCAGCCCTGTGTTCTGCCGTGACATTCAGGCCGCGGGTGCGATGACCGTTCTGCTGAAAGACGCGATGCAGCCCAACCTGGTGCAGACGCTGGAAAACAACCCGGCCTTTGTGCATGGTGGCCCGTTTGCCAACATCGCCCATGGCTGTAACTCTGTCACTGCAACAACAACCGCGCTGAAAATTGCCGATTATGTTGTGACCGAGGCCGGCTTTGGTGCCGATCTGGGTGCTGAGAAATTCATGAACATCAAATGCCGCAAGGCAGGTCTGGCACCCGATTGTGTGGTACTGGTTGCCACAGTGCGCGCGATGAAAATGAACGGCGGCGTGGCCAAGGCCGATCTGGGTGCTGAAAACGTGGACGCGGTGAAAGAAGGCTGTTCCAACCTTGGCCGTCACATTGGCAACCTGAAATCCTTTGGGGTGCCGGTTGTGGTTGCGATCAACCACTTTGTCACCGACACCGACGCCGAAGTTCAGGCAGTTAAAGACTACGTTGCCAGCGAAGGTGCAGAGGCGATTGTCAGCCAGCACTGGGAACATGGTGGCGCCGGTGCCGAAGATCTGGCCCGCCGCGTCGCAGAAGTGGCCGACAGTGGTGTCAGCAACTTCTCACCTATCTACAAGGACGAGTTGTCACTGTTTGAAAAGATCGAACGTATCGCCAAGTCAATCTATCGCGCGGATGACGTGATTGCTGACAAGAAGATCCGTGATCAATTGAAGCTGTGGGAAGATCAGGGCTATGGCAATCTGCCGGTCTGCATGGCGAAGACGCAGTACAGCTTTTCGACCGATCCGAGCCTGCGCGGCGCGCCAACCGGTCATTCGGTTCCGGTCCGCGAGGTGCGTCTGAGTGCGGGCGCCGGATTTGTTGTAGTGGTCTGCGGTGAGATCATGACAATGCCCGGTCTGCCACGAACACCGGCGGCGGAATCGATCCACCTGAATGATGCAGGTATGATTGAGGGATTGTTCTAAACAGCACCAACGAACACGGGCCTGGCGAAAGCCGGGCCCGAATTCTTTTCCCTGTTTGGGAAGTTTGTGACGAAAGAAGAAGGGGCGCGGAATGAGTGCGCAGATTATCGACGGTAAGGCCTTTGCAGCCACGGTTCGGGAAAAGGTCGCGGGCCATGTTGCGCGGCTGAAAGAAGAAAACGGAATCACGCCGGGATTGGCCGTGGTTCTGGTCGGAGAAGATCCAGCAAGCCAAGTCTATGTTCGTTCGAAGGGGAAGCAAACCGTTGAGGTGGGCATGAACTCTTACGAACACAAGCTGGACGCCGATACTTCTGAGGCCGACCTTTTGGCGTTGGTGGACCAGCTGAACAACGATCCGTCTGTGCATGGAATTCTGGTGCAGCTGCCGCTGCCCGGGCATCTGGACGAAGATCTGGTGATCAACTCTATCGCGCCTGAGAAGGACGTAGACGGATTTCATATTTCAAACGTGGGCCTGTTGGGTACTGGGCAGAAAAGCATGGTGCCCTGCACGCCGCTTGGCAGCCTGATGATGCTGCGAGATCACCATGGCAGCCTGTCAGGTATGGATGCGGTTGTGATTGGCCGCTCGAACATTGTGGGCAAGCCGATGGCACAGCTTTTGCTGGGTGACAGCTGTACCGTGACGATTGCCCATAGCCGGACCAAGGACCTGCCGGATGTTGTACGCCGCGCTGATATCGTGGTTGCCGCTGTGGGGCGCCCTGAAATGGTTCAAGGTGACTGGATCAAAGAGGGTGCCACGGTGATTGACGTCGGCATCAACCGGATCGAGCGGGATGGTAAGAACGTTCTGGTCGGAGACGTGGATTTCGCCAGCACATCACAGCGCGCCGGAGCTATTACACCAGTGCCGGGAGGAGTGGGGCCAATGACCATTGCTTGCTTGCTGGCCAACACCGTGACGGCGTGCTGTCGCGCCAATGGGTTGGCTGAACCTGAAGGGCTGACGGCGTAATTCAACGCAGTAGAAATTAAGGATGGCCCTGTGCGATGCACGGGGCCTTTCTTTTTACGGAACTGCCAGCTTTGAGTCCATTTCCGTCATACAAAGTAAGGTGATATCAACGTTGGTTGAACTATCCACTGTTGTTTGAGATTTACCTACGGAAAGTGGTGAAGACTCAAACTTGCTCAAGGAAAAGCAATTGAACAACGAGATCACCTTCACTCGATTATCCAATATTGAACCGAGCGAAATCATCGCTCACATGTCTGATCCACGTGTTGCGGAACACATGCCCCTTCTGACATTTGCTTGGAATGAAGCTGCTGTGGCTGAATTTGTCGCTGCCAAAGAAGTGTACTGGAGCCGCGATGGGCTGGGACATTGGGCTGTATTGTTAAACAAAAACTACATAGGCTGGGGCGGTTTTCAAAAAGAGGGAAGTGAGTGGGACTACGGCTTAGTTCTCAAACCTGAATGTTTTGGGTTGGGCATGCGTATCACACGGAAAGCAATTAAATTCGCCTTTTCCGATGAGCGCATCCCCTTTGTAACATTTCTGCTTCCGCCTTCACGCAAAAATCTTGGTGCGCTTAGGAGATTTGGGGCAACCTTTGTATCTGAGAACGAATATGATGGTTTTACCTTTCTGAAATTCCGGCTGGAAACTGATAACCGGTTAACCTCGCAGTAGGTCACGCGCGTCCGTGAACGGATAAAAGGCAGATGCTACAACAAATTGCTTTTAACCGATCTGAACAGGTATCATCGTACCCGTCAGAGTTGGACATGCGTCTCTTCGCCTTTGTCTACTGCGGAAACATCTGATTTCACAACTACCAACTGACGTTCGTGTTTGATCGCCCTGGCCCTGGGTGAGTTGGTAAATCTTCATCTCCGTGGTCAGCGCTTCTTGACCTGCACTCTACTTTGTTAAACAGCCTCGCAACCAACTGGCAAACGCGTCTACTGCCGGTTGGGATTTTCCGTGGGCATCGCGTCGGGACAGATAGTGCGACTGACCCAACGCAACCGGTGTGCCTGCAATTCGGATTGCATGACCCGCAGCAATTGCCCGTTTTGCAAACCGTTCGATCACAATGGCATAACCCAAATCAGCCGCGACCAGTTCGGTTGCGGCAACAGACGTGTCTGCCATCAGACGTGTGGCAGATGGGTCAGGTAACAGATCAAACGTTGAAAAATAGCGCGCCAGGTGATCGTCAAACCCCAGAATATGGATTGGGCTGTATCGCAACAAATCCCCCGGCGTCTCAATCGTTTTGGTCGTTTCAACTCCGCAAATTGGAACAATACTTTCGTCCGACAATTTCTCCAGATTGGGTTTCGCGTGCTTTTGCGGGGCCAGGATAATGTCGATGTCAATTGGTTGATCCCCTGTGCTGCTGTCCCAGATAGACGTGACCAGTTTGATCCCGACACCGGGATGCTGTTCCAGAAACGACCCCAGTCGGGGCGACAACCAAACGATAAACGCCATAGACGCGCGGACCGTTAGCGTGCTTTTCAGGTCCGGTCCAAATAGGCCGCTTGTAGACAGCTCTATCGTGTCCAGCGCATCCCGGACCGAGGTGAGATAGGCCTTGCCGATATCGGTCAGCAGCAGGCTTTTGGGGCGCCGGATGAATAGCTTTTGGCCAAGCTTTTGTTCCAATGCTTTGATGTGCTGACTGATCGCAGTTTGGGTCAGGCCCAGCTCATGGCTTGCACGTGTGAAGCTAAGCAACCGCGCGGCGGCCTCAAAACTGCGAAGCCAATTCAAATTAAGGTTTTTGGTCATTTAGGGTAAAATTTATTATGTTCATGAAGTGTTATTATTTCATTTTATTTATGCAATTTCCAGAGCCATAGTTTTCACGAACATTTTTCGATCCTTTGACAGGAGGCACCATGAACATCGCGTCAAACCCGCCCAATGCCGACATCGCCCTGACCCTTGTCGACCTGAAACGTTACCCGATCGCCGATCTTGATCAGGGTGAAGGTGCCGCGTTCTTAAGTAAATGCCAGCACAGCATGGAAACCAACGGTTGGTGTAACCTTGACGGTTTCATCCGGCCTGATGCGCTGACCGCGCTGGCGGATGAGGCAAACGCATTGTTGCCCACGGCCGAAACCCTGACCATCAAGCGCAATATCTATCAGGGTGCGATTGATCCGTCCTTGCCGGCAAACGATCCGCGGCGTCAGGAGTTTATGCATGTTGCGATTCAGCTTGCGGATGACCAAATCCCCGATGAAACGCTGATCCAGCAGCTCTATAAATCCGATATCCTGACAGAGTTCGTGCGCCGGGTGCAGTCAAAGGAACAGCTTTACCGCTGTGCTGATGAATTCCAGGCGCTCAACATCGTGGCGCTTCAACCGGAAAGCTGGCACGCGTGGCATTATGACACGACGGAATGTACCGTCACTTTGCTGCTGCAGGCCGCAGATCAGGGGGGTGAATTTGCGTTTCTGCCCAACTCGCGTACGGATGAGACCGAAGATCGCGAAGCCGTTGACCGGCTTCTGGCGGGTGACATGTCGCAGGCCCAGACCTTTTCACGCGGGGCAGGGACCTTCACGCTTTTCCGTGGTGGTTACTCTCTCCACGGAGTGACCAAGGTAGAAGGGGAACGCCCAAGGATCACGTCGATCATGACTTATGATGAACAGCCAAATCGTGTAATCAGCGATGACATAAACATTCGAATTTATGGCAAGCGCGTCGAACAGATTTTGGCAGAACGCGCGCAGGCAGGGGAATAACAGCAATGAAAACAGCACTATTGGTGATCGACGTACAAATGGCCTTTGTCGAGGATGATGCCGCCGGGGCATCCCGGTCCTGTCCGGGCGCTGAGAAGAATGTAGAGCGTCTGCTTGCGGCGTTCCGGGAACGCGGTGACAAAGTGGTGCATGTGCATCACCACGGTCTGGATGCAGATGATCCGTTTCATGCGGACAACCCGGGTTCGGCGGTGCAACCCTTTGCGGCGCCACTGGAAACCGAAACGGTTGTTGTCAAACATGTCACCAGTGCATTTGTCGGTACAACGCTTGAAGAACAACTGCGCAAAGATGGCATTGAACGGTTGGTAATCACCGGAGCCACGGCCAACCATTGTGCAGAATCTACGGCCCGGTCGGCAGGCAATCTTGGGTTTGATACGCTGTACGCCTCTGATGCGGTCTGGGCCTATGCAGCAGACAGCCCTGATGGCATGCATCACAGCGCGGATGTGATCCATTCGGTTACGCTGAGCAATCTGCACGGCGAATTTGCAACCGTTATGCCAACCCAGGATATTCTGGCTGCTTAAGAACGCCGTTGAATTCAAAGCCCTCAGCGTCGCTTTCGGCTCACCTTGCGTTTATCCTTGGCGGCCTTCTTTCCGGCCTTGGTCAACTTGCGTTTCACCGGTTTTCCCCGCCTGCCGCCACCGCTTCCCCGCGGCGGGCTTTTGCCGTTCAGCGTGATCAGCTCCAGCTCCAGCCCACCGGTCACGGGGGCCGCTTCTGCCAGTCGCACAACTACCCGCTGGCCAAGCCCGATGACCAGCCCGGTGTCGGACCCCATCAACGTCCCGGCATCCCGATCAAAATGGAAAAACTCCCGGCCAAGTGAGCGAACCGGGATCAGACCATCCGCACCAGTTTCATCCAACCGGACAAAGGCACCAAACTTGGCAATGCCACTGATCCGTCCGCTGAATTCTTCGCCCAGCCTTTCGGACAGGAACGCCGCCAGATAGCGGTCATTTGTATCCCGCTCTGCCATCATCGATCTTCGCTCGGTCTCGCTGATGTGCTCAGCGGTGTTTTCCAGCCGGCTTTCATCCTCGGGGCTCAACCCGTCTTTGCCCCAGCCATGTGCCGAGATCAGCCCGCGATGAACGATCAGGTCAGCGTAGCGGCGGATGGGCGAGGTAAAATGTGCATAAGCTTTTAATGACAGCCCGAAATGCCCGAAATTGGCGGGTGAATAATAGGCCTGTGTCATTGCCCGCAAGGTGGACATATTGATCACTTCGGAATGGTAAGTATCGCGCGCGCCGTGAAGCAGAGCATTCAAATGCGCGGTTTTGAGAACCTGCCCCTTGGCCAAAACCAGACCAGCCGCCTCGGCAACCTCGCGTAAACTGTCCAGCTTTTCGGGGGGAGGTTCCTCGTGCACCCGAAACAGCAACGACGTTTTCTTTGCGCTCAGGGTTTCTGCGGCGGCCACATTGGCCAGCACCATGCATTCCTCGATCAGCTTATGCGCATCCAACCGGTCGGCGATGTTGACGCTCAACACCTTGCCGTCTTCGCCCAAAACCACCTTGCGCTCTGGCAGGTCCAGATCAAGCGGCTGCCGCCGACCGCGCGCCTCTGCCAGCGCTGCATAGGCGGCATAAAGCGGGCGGATGATCTCATCCATCAGGGGCGCGCATTTCTCGTTGGGTGCGCCATCCATTGCCTCTTGCACTTCGCGGTAATTCAGTGACGCCGCCGACCGCATCAGTCCGCGCACAAAACGGTGGCTGATCTTTTCTCCGCTGGTATCAATCTGCATCCGAAGGGCGATACATGCACGCGGCACGCCCTCGTGCAGACTGCACAGATCGCCCGACAAACGGTCCGGCAACATTGGCACAACACGGTCGGGGAAATAGCTGGAATTGCCGCGCCTGCGCGCCTCTGCATCTAGCGCGCTGCCGGGTGTCACGTAGTGAGCCACATCCGCAATCGCCACCCACAAGATATGGCCGCCCTCGTTCTTCGGATCATCATCGGGCTGCGCATAAACCGCATCATCATGGTCCCGCGCATCGGCCGGATCAATCGTGACCAGTGACACATCCCGCAGATCCTCGCGGCCTTTCAGGCCCGCCGGTTTCATTGAGTCCGCTTCGGCCACGGCCTCATCCGGGAAATCATCCGGAATTCCATGCTGGTGAATAGCAATCAGCGAAACCGCTTTTGGTGCCGACGGATCACCCAACCGGTCAGTGATCCGTGCCCGCGCCAGCCCCATCCGGTCCTTTGGTCCGGCTTGTTCGGCCTCGACCAGCTCGCCGTCTTTGGCACCCCCTGTGGCACCTGCGGCCACAGTCCATTCGCGGGCAGCCCCCTTGTCGATGGGCACAATCCGGCCACCCTCGGCACGTTTGCGGAAAACACCCAACACCTTGCGTGGATTGGTGCCGATCCGCCGGATCAACCGGCCCTCGTAATGATGCGCCTCGCCTTTGACCTCGGTCAGGCGCGCCAGGATACGGTCACCTTCGCCCAACGCGGGATCACTGGCCAGCGGCAGCAACAGCACAACCGGTTCCGGCCCTTCCCCCTGCCATTCCATCGCTTTTGCCAGCAGTTCGCCGTCCGGGGTCTGATCCGTAACAACCAGAACCGCCACCGGCGGCAGCCGATCAGGATCGCGATAGGTTTTCTTGCGTTTCGCCAGATGTCCCTCGGCCTCTAGCTCTTTGAGCATGCGTTTAAGGTCGATCCGTGCCGCACCCTTGATGCCAAAGGCACGGGCAATATCACGTTTCGCGGTTTGGGTCGGGTTTTCGGCAATCCAGTTCAGGATTTCGGCCTTGCTTGGCATCGTGCTCATGATGTTCGCCTAACATGGATCGGCACAGGCGTCATCCGGGAAATCAGTGATGGCATTCGGGCAGCGCGGCGTGAATCAACGCTCGCGCAGGATCCGGAATGCGGTCGACGCGGCCCAGCCCGAGAAGATCGCAATCGCCAGAGACATCAGGCCATAGATCATCGGTTGCTGCCGGGACAGATTGAACAACCACCGCTCTAGCCCGACCTTGCGCACATCAATGGCGGTTTCATAGACCGAGATGACCTCGCCACCCCGGGTCAGGAAAATCCGCGTTGCATAAACCCCTTCGATCAGGTTGGCTGGCATGTTGATCGAGGTGTGAAACAACGTCTGCTGTTCAACATCCACCGAATTCTCAACCATCTTGTAAAGACCATTATTTTCCCGAATTCGGATAACCGCATCAGTGAAATCTTCGGCACCTCCGGACAAGATTGACGCCCCGATGGAAAAGATCGCGCGCTCAATCGAAATCCCGTATCGCAGGTCTTCTTGATCCTGTAGAACCGCTTTGAACGGACCGCTGGTCGCGACAGCATAAAAGCTTGGCGCTGAATCGACCAATACGCTTTCGGTATTGACCCATATGCCCAGCCTTTTGTCTTTCTTGCGCACGGTTACCGGCTCGGATGGGCCTGACACGGTTACGACGACTTCCAACTGAGTTTCCTGCGGAATCGGTTCTTCGCGTTTGACTGCACCAAAGACTTCGATGCGAGAGCCGTCAAATGTCGCAGTGATCGCAACCTCATCCTGGCTCAGTCCCAAAACCACCTCTTCGGCCGCTTGTGCGGGCAGCATGGCGACAAGGCTCAGCATGAATAAAGTGATGATCCGGGAGAGCATGGCCTAGTGCCCCCCGCTTGCGCCGATAGAGTAAAGCTCAGACGGCATAATCAGCAACTCCAGCGCCAGTTTTACGCATACAGCCAGCACCATGATTGCCAGCAGAATACGCAGCTGTTCGGCCTTCATCCGGGTGCCTATCGTGGTGCCGATCTGCGCGCCAATGACGCCACCAATCAACAGCAAAACAGCCAGTGCCACGTCTACCGTATAGTTTGTCGTGGCATGCAGCATGGTGGTGAATGCGGTCACGAAAATGATTTGGAACAGGGAGGTCCCGACCACCACTTTCGTCGGCATACCCAGGATGTAGATCATCGCGGGCACCATGATGAACCCGCCACCAACACCCATGATCGCGGCCAGAATACCCACGCAAACCCCGACAATCAGCGGAGGGATCGCAGAAATATACAGGCCCGATGTCCGGAACCGCATTTTGAACGGCAGTTTGTGCACCCAGCCGTGTTTCTTGCGCTTTGGGGCAACGCCTTTGCGGGTGTTGCGGATTGCCTTCAGGCTTTCGACGAACATCATCGCACCGATGATGCCAAGAAAGACCACGTAACACAGCTTTACCAGCAGATCGACCTGGCCCAGCGACTTGAGATAGTTGAACACAACCACGCCCAATGCGGCCCCGACCAAACCCCCGACCAACAGGACTGTGCCCATTCGCAGATCGACCGTCTTGCGGCGCAAATGTGCCAATACGCCAGAGAACGAAGATGCTACGATCTGGTTGGCTTCCGTTGCAACGGCGACCGCGGGTGGAATGCCGATAAAGAACAAAATCGGGGTCATCAAAAACCCGCCACCCACACCAAACATCCCGGACAAAATTCCGACAAGGCCACCCATCCCCAACAGGAGAAAGGCGTTGACGGAAACTTCGGCTATGGGAAGGTAAATCTGCATGAAATCCCTTAGCCGCATGTCCCGGGCCTTTGCAAGCGGTCGGACGCGTCAAATCGTGGCAGGTCACATCAATTATTGTAAACTGGCCTTATATTTCGTGATGACACACTCAGTTGAGATGCCGGAATTGTTCGAGGGTGCGCCAATGCGGCCTTTTGGTCAATCTTCGGCCTTGCTCACTCTCGACGGAAACCACCGTTATGGCGCGCTCCGGAACACCATTTCGCGCCCCGCGTCATTACTCAAAATCAGAGTGTCACCGGTCACTTCAGCAAGACTCATTTCACCCAATGCGTCAAAAAAGGCATATTCCGCATCCAGGTCAGGGCAGGCGCGGCGGGTTACGGAGATGTCTTCGGCGGCAAACCACGGGTAAGGTGCCGATTGTGTGCCGGTGAACTGATTGCACGGGGCCTCGCCTTCAATCTGGCCCTCCCGCGGGAATTGCAGGGTTGCTTGTGCGGGAAAGAGCACCCCGTCGATTTCGGTCAACTGCCATGCAACGCCCACCGCGCCATACCCGGTCAGGGTTTCGTCTGAACCGCAATTGCTCAGACCCTGTAGAATGCTCAGAGTGATAATCACGCGCAACATGCTTCACCTCAGTGCAAGAACCAGATCAACCAGAGAGCCGATCATATTCTCGTTTTCCTCTGTGTCTTGTGCCGATTGGGTCGCCATGCCTATCGCCGCTGCATTCAAAATCCGGGCCATTTCGGGGTTGCTGATCCCGGTTTCCGCCAGCAGGCTTTGCAGATGGTCCAGCCGCATGTCGTCGAGGCGCACTACGACTGTTCGAACCTCTTTGCTATGCAAGCCCCAGGCCCGCAATGCGGCCTCCTTCAGGTCCGGACCGTCCTGACAGCGTGTGATATGTTGGCACAGGTGCCGCAATAGGCCGGCAGTATTCCGTTCATTAGCCAGAACCTTGTCCGTCTCCCGCTCTGCGCGCTGCATCCAGCTGGACAAAATTTGCGCCTGAAAATCAGGGACATCTTTGAAATGCCAATAGAACGACCCCTTGGTTGTATTCAGCTGACGTGCCAGCGTCTCAGCTTTCAGGGTGGAATGACCGTGATTGGAAAGGGCTTTAAGGCCAGCCTCAAGCCAATCTTCAGAAGTTAACCGACGGCGGGCAGGATGTGAGATTTGATCTGACATACGCAGGCGTATCGCAGGGCGCAACGTTCGGCGCAAGGATCACGTTTTGATTAAGCGGCAGCTTGCGCGCGAAAACGTTGCGCGGGAACAGAACTCATACAAATTACAAAGAGAATTCCGACCGGAGAAACCGGGGCAGCTATCGCGTGCCTCGGCAACTCCGGTCTGAAAGCTTTAGTCGATCGAAGCTGAATCTTCGGCGCCTTCATTTTTGAGGCCGCCAAAGGGAGAGCCCGAAAACATGTCCATCAGCATTTTACCCATCAGGGCCGCGCCGAAGAGAACGATCAGTGTGACAATCACTGTAGTAATCATAGGTCTGTTCCTTAGTTTGGTTCAGGTTGGTGAGACGGGGATAAAACCCGAACGGGGCGACATGATGACGGAATTGTACATTTTGATGAAAGATACGGGCTCAAATGTGGCAGGCACGCGAATTGGCAATCGCGATTCAACCCTGAGAGCGGTCAACATCTCCGTGCCCACTAAGTAAACTGTGCTTTTCGATGAGGTGAAAGAACCCGGTATTGTCCTCAACGACAAGGCTGAGGCCGTCAATGATCATAGGCTTGGTCAGTTCGGCTTGAATCGCCCGTTCAATAGCCGGGTGAACCAATTCCAAGTGCACGGGCGCAAGCCTGTCTGTCAGCGTAATGTGAAACCGGAAGAAATCCATAACATAAGGGTACCCCCAACGAAGCAGCATCGCGTCTTGATCTGGGCTGAGGCCATTCTTCCGACGTTTGGCGATTTCTTCGGACGAAAGCGGTGCGCGGTATGGATCAAAATGCTCAACGACCTGTGCTGCAAGTGTATTCAATGCGCGCAGGTCACCCGAAGGGAGAAGTGCAAGAAAACGGCCCATTTGCGTAAGGTGCAAGGCTTTCAATTGAACCGGTGCAGTGCGTGCGCAGAAATCAGACAAAGCGGCATTGAGCGATCCCGCATCGCACCTGCTTGCCAGACGGAAGGGAGGCTTAATCGTAGCATGCAAACCATAGCGCCGCGCCCCTGCTGTGATGGCGTCAATCTCAATGGCAAGATCCGAAATCGCAGGGTGGGGCACAGGCGCACCAGAAACGATATCCCAACCAAGCCACGCCTTACCAAAATCTGCCAGTGGACCGTCAGGAAGCGTAAAGTAAATCGCATAACGTTTGAAATTCATGTTGTTCCACAATCAATCGATTTTGCCGCTTTGACATCTTATGGGCGGCACCGCATAACCCAAGTGCATATCCTAATTTAACCGGAGGTGTCATGTCTGCGGACCACCTGTTCCCCACCCCTGAAACGCCCTCTGTCGAAATTCTGGGCACTTCTCTGCGTTTCCCGGTGCGCCGGATTTTTTGTGTCGGTCGGAACTATGCAGCGCATGCAGCCGAAATGGGGAACGAGGTTGATCGTGAAGCGCCGTTTTATTTCACCAAATCCGCCCATGCGCTGTGCCCCTCTGGGCAGGCAATACCATTTCCACCCGGCACCCAGGACTGCCACTATGAAATGGAGTTTGTGGCGGCTCTTGGTGCGCCCGGGTTTGAAGTGACAGCAGAAGAGGCCCCTGCGCTGATCTTTGGCTATGCATGCGGTATCGATCTGACCCGGCGTGATCTGCAGGCTGCCGCCAAAGAAAAACGGCGTCCCTGGGACCTGGGTAAGGATTTCGAGAACTCTGCAATCCTTGCGCCTATCACCAGGGCCACGGAGATCGCAGATATTGGCCCCCAGCGGATTCGGTTGTACCACAACGATGCGCTGGTTCAGGATGCATTGCTGAGTGATATGATCTGGTCATTGCCGGACATCGTCGCACATCTTTCGCGCTTCTATCATCTGTCGCCCGGCGATCTGATCTATACGGGTACTCCGGCAGGTGTCGGCCCGGTACGCCCCGGCAGCGTCCTGAAAGGTGAAATTGATGGGTTAAGTTCGGTTCACCTGGAGCTTTCCTGATCTTACAGGCGCACCTCACCGAGTGACATTTTGCCAACGACTGCGTGCCAGAACACGACTCTATGTTCGGTGCATGCTTTTCACTAATCCGTCAAGTAGAGCAAACTGGCTTGTAAAACGACGGCGCCTCATTTTATGGGGCCATGTGTATTGAAGGTGCAGGATATGATGGAACCTCATCACAATTGGCTCGCATGCTTTCCGATTACCTTTTTCACCACGGTGATGGGGATGGGTGGGTTGACGCTTGCCCTCCGGGCGGCAGAAAAAGCATTGGCTCTGGACAGCACCATTTCTTCGATCGCGTTTGTGTTCACCTTGATCCAGTTTTTGGCGATCCTTGTGATTTACACCTTCAAAGCTTTACGCCATCCGGGTGCTGTGTTGGTTGAGTGGAACCACCCTGAACAAATTGCGTTCTTTCCAGCCATTTCGATTTCTCTCTTATTGCTGTCAGCGGCGATGCTTGATGTCTCGCAAAATGCAGCATTGGCTATATGGTCCGTTGGCGCTGTGCTGCAAGCGGTACTGACACTTGCGGTGATTACGGACTGGATCAGCACACGCACCTTTCAGCGCGGGCACTTGTCGCCGGCGTGGTTCATCCCAGTAGTAGGCAATGTAATTGTAACTTTTGCGGGCGTTCCACTCGGATTTATCGAGGTGAGCTGGTTCTTTCTGTCGGTTGGGCTGTTGTTCTGGCTGGTGCTGCTGACACTTGTGATCAACCGGCTAATCTTTCACGACCCTCTATCTGAACGATTGCAGCCAACATTGGTCATTCTGATCGCACCACCGGCACTGGGATTTTTGGGTTGGACCCTTTTGACCGGAGCGGTCGATCCCTTTGCCCGCATTATGCTCAACGGGGCCTATCTGTTTGCACTTATCGTTGTGTTGCAACTGCCCCGCTTTTTGCAATTGCCGTTCTCGCTGTCATTTTGGGCACTGTCTTTTCCTGCGGCGGCGCTTACCACGGCAAGTTTTGTCTACGCTGAACTGACAGGATCAGCAGCACATCGCCTGATCGGTTTTGCGTTGCTTGCATTCTTGTGCACCGCGTTGGTTGTGCTTTTGACCTGGACCTATATTGCCATTCGTAAGGGCGAGCTGTTCAGGCCCGCCTGAAATATCCCAGACGGGTTTCGCCTTTACCCCAGCAACCGTCGTGCGATGACCTGTGCCTGAATTTCCGCAGCACCCTCAAAGATATTGAGAATGCGAGCGTCGCAGAGAATGCGGCTGATGGTGTATTCTGTGGCAAACCCGTTGCCACCGTGGATTTGTAACCCATTATCCGCTGCAGCCCAGGCCACACGCGCACCCAGCAGCTTTGCCATCCCGGCCTCAAGGTCACAGCGCTTGTCATGGTCTTTCTGCCAGGCGCTGTAATAAGTCAGCTGCCGCGCGATCATGATTTCGACCGCCATCATGGCCAGCTTGCCGGACACCCGTGGAAATTCGATCAGCGATTTGCCGAACTGCTTGCGATCCACCGCATATTGCATAGCGACATCCAGTGCGGATTGCGCCACACCAATGGCCCGTGCTGCCGTCTGAATACGGGCGCTTTCAAAGGTCTGCATCAGCTGTTTAAAACCTTTGCCTTCTTCGCCACCCAAAAGGTTCTCACCGTTCACCTCGAAATTATCAAAGCCGAGCTCGTATTCCTTCATGCCACGGTACCCCAGAACCTCAATCTCGGTGCCGCTCATGCCGGGCGTGGGGAAGGGTGCTTCGTCCGTGCCTGGGGTCTTTTCAGCAAGGAACATGGATAGACCGCGGTGGTCTGTGCTGTTGGGATCGGTGCGCGCCAGCAGGGTCATAACATGGGTCCGGGCTGCGTGCGTGATCCACGTCTTGTTGCCGGTTACTCGGTAATCATCGCCATCCTTCACCGCACGGGTGCGCAGGCTGCCAAGATCCGATCCGGTATTGGGTTCGGTGAAAACGGCAGTTGGCAAAATCTCGGCGCTTGCCAGTTTCGGCAGCCAGTTTTCTTTCTGCGCGTCCGTGCCGCCGCACAGGATCAGCTCGGCGGCAATTTCCGACCGGGTTCCCAGCGAACCAACGCCGATATACCCACGGGAAAGCTCTTCCGACACAACAACCATCGACGCTTTTGAAAGGCCAAAGCCACCAAACTCTTCCGGGATCGTCAGGCCGAATACGCCCATCTCTGCCAGCTCTTCGATCACCTCCATCGGGATCAGCTCGTCTTTAAGGTGCCAGTCATGCGCATGAGGGATCACATTATCCACCGCATAGCGGCGGAATTGCTCACGGATCATCTCCAACTCATCCTCAAGGCCGGTGGCACCCACTGTGATCTCGGCGCTGCGTTCCTGCATCAGCTCGACCAGACGGCTGCGCGCACTTTGAGTGTTGCCCTTGGTCATCAGCGCCTGAACTTCAGAACATTGAAACCCTGACAAGGCGTCCCAGCCAAGGCCCAGCTCGTGCAAACGAACGGCCTCGCCCTGGTTCATCGGAATGCCGCCCGCGATGTGGTGCAGATATTCCCCAAAAGCGATTTGATGAATCAGCTGCTCGATTTCACCGAATTTGCCATCCGAACTAAGACGTGTGGCCCAGTTCTGCATTTGCCGCAGGGATTCGACATAAGTGGCAAGCCACGCCAAACCGTGCGTGGCAGTTTGATGTTCTTCCACAGCTCGGGCAGAGACCCGGCCATCCACGACAACCAGATCGCGCATCTGTTCAGTCGCCTTTTCAAGAACGGTTTCCGCCGCCGGTATCGCTGCTGCTGTTTGGGTCAGCAGGCCGTCCAGAATTGGTGATTTTGCCATTGCAGCATCCTGTCCATCATGAGCCATGAATCAAATCCTTTTTCGGTCGCTTTGTCCTAGCTATTTTGCAGGTGCAGCGCAACTATTATGCGCAAGTATCGTCAATTTTGATTGAAAGTTTCGCCTGCAACTGCCTTCGGGCTGCTGTCTGGCGATGCTGCGCTGCCGCATGAGTATTGCCGCGGTCTGCATCGGGCTGTTGATCGGGGCAGTTATAGTGATAGGCAGAGGCATGGATAGCATTATCGGAACCGGCAGTGCCGGACTCTTGATTTTCATATTTGCACTTGCGATGGCCGCGGGACTGGTAAAGGGCGTCGTTGGGTTTGCCATGCCGATGGTTATGATCTCAGGGCTAAGCACAGTGCTGCCCGCTGAAACGGCGCTTGGCCTGCTGATCATACCGACATTGGTTACAAATCTCTGGCAGGCGCTGCGTCAGGGTGTGATGGCGGCGCTGGCCTCGGTCTGGCGCTTTCGTGTCTATATCGGTGTGCTGTTGATCATGCTGCTGGTTGCGGCGCAATTGGTGCAGCTGATCCCCAACACACTGATGTTGTGGATCATCGGTGCGCCTGTAACAGCCTTCGCTTTGACGTCCCTTTTGGGCCGTCCGCTTCGGTTACCTGCCAATCCCGGGCGTGGAACAGAGGCGATAACAGGGGTCGTTGCGGGGTTCTTCGGTGGAATCGCAGGGGTTTGGGGGCCACCAACGGTGGCGATGCTAATCGCGCTGAACACAGAAAAAAAGGAACAAATGCGCGCCCAGGGCGCAGTCTACGGACTGGGGGCCGTAGCATTGACGATCGCGCATCTTTATTCCGGTGTGTTGAATAGTCAGACATTGCCGTTGTCCCTGCTGCTGGTCATACCCGGCGCACTGGGCTTGTGGGCGGGTTTTTGCATCCAGGACCGGATTGATCAGCGAACATTCAGCAAGGCCACGCTGGTGGTTTTGTTCCTTGCCGGGCTCAATTTGCTGCGCCGCGCGATTATGGGCGTCTGAGAACCGCACCACCGGAATGTGTCAGGTGAACAATGCGGGCTTTCCCCTTTCGCCTATATCCGGTAAACGCCCGGTGACGTGAGAAAACCGGCGGATCAAACGGATGAAATTCACCCTATCCTGGCTCAAAGACCACCTTGAAACCAACGCTTCGGTCGATGAGATCGCCGAGGCGCTGACCGACCTGGGACTGGAAGTTGAAGAAATTTCCAATCCTGCGGCGCGGTTGCATGAATTTACCATTGGCAAGGTCCTCAAGGCAGAACAGCACCCCGATGCTGATCGGCTTCGGGTATGCCAGGTGATGACGGACGCGGGCGAGCTTCAAATCATCTGCGGGGCACCTAATGCGCGCGAAGGCATCACCGTGGTGATCGCTAAACCCGGCGTTTATGTCCCCGGCATCGACACCACCATCGGTGTCGGCAAAATTCGCGGCATCGACAGCCATGGCATGATGTGTTCCGAACGCGAGATGGAACTGTCAGAAGAACATGACGGGATTATCGAGCTGCCTTCGGGTGAAATCGGTGACCGGTTTACCGATTGGCTGGCCGCGAATGACCCGGCCAAGGTCGATCCGGTGATTGAAATTGCGATCACGCCCAACCGCCCTGATGCATTAGGTGTGCGTGGCATCGCCCTTGACCTTGCGGCCCGTGGTCTGGGCACCATGAAAGATGCGGCCCAGGCACAGGTCGAAGGGCAATTCACCTGCCCGATTGACGTGACGATCGATGAAGACACCCGTCAGGATGGCTGTCATGTCTTCGCCGGCTGCCTGATCCGTAATGTGAAAAACGGGCCCAGCCCCGATTGGCTTCAAACACGTTTGCGTGCCATTGGCCTGCGCCCTATTTCTGCGCTGGTCGATATCACCAACTTCTTCACCTATGACAGCAACCGACCTTTGCACGTCTTTGACGCCGATAAGGTCAACGGCAACCTGCGTGTCCACCGTGCCCAGGGGGGCGAGGTGCTGATGGGTTTGGACGAAAAGGAATACACCTTTTCCGCGGGGCAGGTGGTGATTTCTGATGACAACGCCATCGAAAGCATCGGCGGCATCATGGGTGGGCTTGCAACCGGTTGCACGGACGAGACCACCAATGTGTTTCTGGAGGCGGCGGTGTGGGACCATATACAGATTGCGCATACCGGCCGCGCGTTGAAGATCAACTCGGACGCCCGTTACCGAAATGAGCGTGGCATTGATCCTGAATTCAACATGCCCGGTCATGAACTGGCCACACAAATGATCCTTGACCTTTGCGGCGGCGAGCCGTCGAGCGTTGTTATTGCGGGGGAAGTACCCGATGTCAGCCGCGCCTACCGGTTAGAGCCCGCGCGCGTGCAGTCCCTTGTCGGCATGGAAATCCCTGAATCCGAACAGCGCCAGACCCTGACCAAGCTGGGTTTCCGGCTCGAAGGCAATATGGCCAATGTCCCAAGCTGGCGGCCAGATGTGCAGGGCGAAGCCGATCTCGTGGAAGAGGTGGCGCGCATCGCATCGCTGACCAAACTACAAGGCCGCCCATTGCCTCGGATCAGTGCCGGTGTCCCCAAGCAGATCCTCAGCCCCTTGCAAAAGCGCGAACAGATCGCGCGCCGCACAACGGCGGCGTTGGGATATAACGAATGTGTCACCTACAGCTTTATCGACCACGCCAGTGCCACGCTGTTCGGTGGTGGCGATGACGCGACCAAGCTGGCCAATCCGATCAGTTCCGAGATGAGCCATATGCGCCCGGCGCTTTTGCCCGGTCTGTTACAAGCCGCATCGCGCAATCAGGCGCGTGGCCAGATGGATCTTGCGCTTTGTGAAATAGGTCATGCTTTTCATGGCGGTGAACCGGGTGAGCAGCATTTGCAGGTCAGCGGCGTCCTGATTGGCCGCACCGGGCCAAAGGATGTGCACGGGAGGTCACGCGCCGTAGATGTGTATGATGCCAAAGCGGATGCAGAGGCAATTCTCGCCGCACTCGGCGCACCGGCCAAGGTTCAAATTCTGCGCGGTGCGCGGGAATGGTGGCACCCGGGTCGTCACGGCTTGGTGTGTCTGGGTCCGAAAAAGGTTCTTGGTGTCTTTGGTGAACTGCATCCCAAAGTGCTCAAGGCGATGGATGTCAAAGGCCCCGCCGTGGGCTTTACCATCTGGCCCGCTGAAATCCCGATGCCGCGTAAGGCATCAGCCAGCCGTGGCGCATTGGCGCTGCGCGATCTTCAGGCGGTGGAACGCGATTTCGCCTTTGTGGTCGATGCCGATGTTGAGGCGCTCACATTGGTAAATGCCGCAGCAGGGGCCGATAAGGCCCTGATCGAAGATGTGCGCGTTTTTGATGAATTCATCGGTGGCAATCTTGGCGAAGGAAAGAAATCGCTGGCCATTACCGTGCGCCTGCAACCCACCGAGGTAACGCTCAAAGATGCAGATATCGAGGCTGTCGCGGCAAAAGTTGTCGCAAAAGTTGTCAAAGCCACAGGCGGGGTGCTGCGCGGCTGATGTGCCCCGCAGGACACATTGTTTGATGCGAAAATTAAGAGGGGGTTGAGGCGACTCAGCCCCTTCTTCTATGTCAGCCACCTGTCAATTCTACGCCCAAGTCTAAGGAGAGGGCCATGTCTGTTCTGATCCTGCGGCCCCCGCCGCACATCCTACCCTTCTAGAATTGCCCATGGGCTGATCCCTGTGGGTGCGATTTTGCATATCCACAGAACAGATCCATGAAACCTGAAGAAATCAGAACACTTCGGCAATCCCTGCCGACAGAAATGGCGTATCCCTATTTTCCTGACCGTGAAAGTGCGTGGGTTCTGGCCCAATGCATGCCTGATGCGACGCTGATCAAGACCTTGCGCAAAAGTGCGTTGGCCAAACTGCTTGACCGGCCGATACTGCGCCCGGTTGTTGCCCGTTGTGGCGGTGTGCTGCACCGGTCCGATGTAATGGCGGTGGCGCATGCAGACCGTGCGGGGCACATGCCGGATGTCACGACCGCTGGCCTTGCTGGCATTGAACAGGTCTTTGCACAGCCCTGGCATGACTTCCTGTTGACCTTCACCTCCTGGGGGAATGGCCAATACTGGGATCAGACCACGCGCCGCCAGCGCAATCTTGTCGTGCAGATGGGCTTTCCCACGGACCATTCCGATCTGATGGGGCGTTACCTTTCAACCGAAACCCGTAAAACCTATGAAGAGGACGTGCATCCCATCCGCACAAAAGGTCGGCCCACATTGGCATGGGCACGGCTTGATATCGACATTGCAAGCGGCGAGGCATTGATCGAAGAGGTACAGTCCGATTGGCTTCGCTTCGCCTGTGACCGGGTAGAGGCGCTGCGCATTCACAAACCGCGCTCGCGACAGCTTGCAGCTGCAGAGCGGTACGAGGCAGGGCTTGTCGCGCGTTACGGGCGCATCTGGCCACGGGCAATTATGCTGGCGGTGTTGATGTTGTTGCGGAACGAATTTGCGATCCGTACCGTCTGGATGCACCAACCAGACCCGGGGGCGGCGTTAAAACGCATAAACGGACAACAACCGCCCAGGTCGCTATACACTTCGCTGCCAAAGTCGATGTGTTTTAGCCCCACGCGCGCGCGGCCCGAATTCCTGCGCGGTTTGCCGGCGCGTGTCACAAAACAGCTGCCGCGCACCGGGCCTTTGTTCTGGCAGCTGGATTTCTCTTGATCTGATGCAGCGTGGGGTTGGAACTGCGCCGCTTCTTTCCTATGGGTATGGGCAACGCAAAAGGAGATACAGATGACACTCAAGGTTTACCTCTCCGGAGAGATCCACACAGATTGGCGCGAACGGATTGTTGACGGTGCAGCAGGGCTTGATGTTCAGTTCAGCAGCCCGGTCACAGATCACGGCGCCAGCGATGATTGCGGTGTCGCTATTCTGGGGGCGGAGGCCGACAAGTTCTGGCACGATCGCAAGGGCGCAATGGTGAATGCCATCCGCACCCGCAAGGGGATCGCCGATGCCGATGTTGTCGTGGTCCGCTTTGGCGAGCAATACAAACAATGGAACGCCGCCTTTGACGCCGGATACGCCAGTGCGCTTGGCAAATCCCTGATCATCCTGCAACGGTCCGAGCATGATCACCCCCTCAAAGAGGTCGACGCCGCCGCCCTGGCCGTGGCACGCGAGCCTGAGCAGGTCGTGGACATCCTGCGCTATGTGCTGGACGGATCGCTGTCGGGGTAGCGCTACCATCTTCGCTATATGCAATCCTCTTTGGGCGGTTACATCCGTTCAACCATTGCCAAGGCTGTTGATGAACAACTTGCTTAGGCCGTGTTTCGGGACATTCGCGGGCCAGACTGCGTAAACACCGACTGGTTCAATTTTCCAGTCTGGGAACATGATCTTTACCGTCTCGTCCGCGATATAGGGTGCTGCCAGGAATTCGGGAACGATGGCTAATCCCGCCCCGGCCCGCGCCAGTCGGCAAAGGGCATGGGCGTCGTTTACGCTCGTCCCGATACTGGGTTTGAGTGTTACGGATGACTCTCCGGCTTTTTCAAAGGTTGGCCGAATGGATTGCACCGGTGTGAGTGACAACCAGTCCCAGTCTTCAAGATCGGCAGGCGAGGCCGATACGTTTCGATTTGCCAGATAGTTCGGAGAGACAACAAGCCGTCGCTCTGCATTGTATAGTTTCTTTGCCTTCAATGTACTGTCTTCAAGCCAACCCATTCGGATCGCGATGTCAAATCCACCACTGATAAGTTCCCGACGTGTATCAGAAAAATCAATGTGCAGGCGAACCCCGGGATATTTTACGACAAAGGCACCAATCCTGTCTGTTAGTTGGGATTGAGCAAGAACCGCAGGTGCGGTTATGTGCAATTCTCCCGAAGGTGTGCTGGAATGATCTGAAACGGCCTGAATACCTGCCTCTGCGGCCTGTACCATGTCATGGGCAGCAGCAAGCAAACGCCTTCCATCACTCGTAAGCGACAGTTTTCTGGTCGAGCGATAGATTAGCGCAGTGCCGAGCCGATTTTCGAGTTGAGAAATATGGTGGCTTACCACAGATGGAGAAAGCCCAAGATCATTCGCCGCAGCCCGAAACGACCCGTGATCGGCAGTTTTGGCGAATATGGCAATCTGTCGGTAGTGGTCCATGATAGGTAAAAAATTTCGAACAGTAAAAGCTATTTATTCTACCTAATCGAATAAATGACATTCGTCCATATTGGTGTCAGAAGCAGGACCAGCACAGGTTTTGGTCATGCGCTCTCAGCAAACGGAGAAACAAAATGAAATTCCTGCGAAATATCGCCGGGGCATCATCCATCGTGGTTATGAACATGGCCGGTGCTGCTCTGGCCGACGGCAAAACGGCGGTAGCGGCTTTCTATGACTTTCTGAGCAACCCGGCATCAACCGATCACGCCGATGCGTTCAAGGCAGCGTCTTCAGAGGATTGGATCAGTATCGGAGACTATTCCGGAAACAATAAGACACGTGAAAAATTCCTCGGGCAGGTCGGCGGGTTTGGCCAACTCATCCCCGATCTGAATTGGGAAGTTCAGGATGTTCTCCAGGATGGAAACCAATATGTTGTGCGCAGCCGCGCAACGGGAACACCTGTTGGCCCCCTTTTCGGGGTCGATGGCGAGGGGCGGGGATTTGATATCCTGACAATCGACATTCACACAGTCGAAGATGGCAAAGTTGTTCAGACTTATCATGTCGAAGACTGGGCTGGAGCACTGCAGCAGTTGAGTGGCCGGTAAGCAAATACCTAATAAAATGCCCGCATCGTGCTGATGCGGGCATTCAATTTTCATATGCCATCGAAGTATTAACCGATCGCTGCGGCCTTCACATCATCGTCGATGAACGGCAGGTACTGATCAAAATTGTCCGTAAACATCTTCACCTTCAAACTCACAGTTTGCCGGAACGACACCCTATGAGATTTGAGGCTGCATCTCGCAACTAAGCAGATTGGCACCCTGCACGACATCAAATTCAATCTCATAGATTAGCTCACCCTCCCGGCGCGCTGAAAGGGTCCAGGGCCCGGGTGTAAGTTCGTAGTCGTATTCGAACGAAAAACCGACATATGTCGGCTCGCTCGCCGAAAAAAAGTTTGGCCAGCTTTCTTGCACCGTTCCGTCAGTACCCTGTGGGGGATGTTCCACGTAAACCGTGGCGTTGCCTTCGAATTCCGGCCTGACCTGAACGACAATGCCAAACTCAACACCGATCTGGGCAGGCACTGTTGTGCCCCTCACCAGAAACTCCGGCGTTTGATAAATCAGGCCAATCGTACCGGAGAGCGTATCTTCCGCCTCGGCAAAATCGCTCGGCTCGACGGCGCAAAAATATCCGAACTCGATTGTAGCAACGCCCGGTATCTTAGAGCTGGCAAAGATGCCGGACCCACTGCTCAAAAACGCGGCAATTGCGAGCCACAGCGTTGTTGCTAAAATCCTGAACAATGAGTTCTTTTGCAAATTCCCTTACCCGATCGCCGCCGCCTTCACATCGTCATCGATAAACGGCAGGTACTGTTCGAAATTGTCCGCAAACATCTTCACCAGTTTGGCCGCCTGATTATCATAGCCTTCGTTGTCGCCCCATGTCCGGCGCGGGTCGAGCAGCACTTCGGGCACGCCCGGCACATTCACGGGCACGTCAAAGCCGAAATTTTTGTCCTTGCGGAAATCGACCTTTGACAATGATCCGTCCAGCGCAGCCGTCAGCAATGCGCGAGTGGCCTTGATCGGCATCCTCGACCCGGTGCCATAGGCCCCGCCGGTCCAGCCGGTATTGACCAGCCAGCAGGTCGCACCATGCTTGGCAATCTTGTCGCGCAACAGGTTACCATAGGCCTCTGGCCGGCGCGGCATGAACGGGGCGCCGAAACATGTCGAAAAAGTTGGCTGAGGCTCTGTCACGCCGCGCTCTGTTCCGGCGACCTTGGCGGTGAACCCGGATAGAAAGTGATACATCGCCTGCGCCGGTGTCAGCCGTGCAATCGGCGGCAGTACACCAAAGGCGTCACAAGTCAGCATGATGATGTTTTTCGGATGTCCGCCCAGCGAAGTTGAAGAAGCATTTGAGATATAGTGCAGCGGATAGGCACAGCGCATATTCGCGGTCAGGCTGTCATCCTGAAAATCAAGCTCCAGCGTTTCCTCGTCGTACACCATGTTTTCGATAACGGTGCCGAATTTGGATGTCGTGGCGTAAATCTCCGGTTCTGCTTCGGGGTCCAGGTTGATCGTCTTGGCATAGCATCCACCCTCAAAGTTAAAGGTGCCGCGATCTGACCAGCCATGTTCGTCATCCCCGATCAACACCCGATCCGGATCGGCGGAAAGGGTGGTTTTACCGGTGCCGGACAGGCCAAAGAACACGGCGGTATCAACCGGGTTGCCCTTGGCATGGTTGGCAGAGCAATGCATCGGCATGATGCCTTTTTCCGGCAGCAGGTAATTCAGCAGGGTGAAAACAGATTTCTTGTTCTCGCCCGCATATTCGGTTCCGCCGATCAGGATCATCTTGCGGTCAAAATTCATTGCGATGACTGTTTCTGACCGACAGCTATGTTTTTCAGGGTTGGCCAGAAAGCTGGGGCAATTGATCACGGTGAAATCAGCGATAAACCGGTCCAGTGCTTCGCGTTCCGGACGGCGCAGCATGGTTCGGATGAACAGCCCGTGCCAAGCCAGTTCAGTAATCATACGCACACTAATTGAATGCGACGGGTCAGCGCCGCCGACCAGGTCCTGCACATAATAGGTGCCTCCCTGCATATGCGCGATCATGTCGTCATAGAGCGCATCAAACCCCTCGGGGCTCATCTCCGCGTTGTTTTCCCACCAGATCGTGTCGGCAACGCTGTCGGTCTTGACCACATGCTTGTCCTTGGGGGACCGTCCGGTGAATTTCCCGGTCGAGACGAGGAAGGTTCCGCCACGACCCAAACGGCCTTCGCCGTTTTGCAGGGCCGCTTCGATCAATGCGGGTTCGATATAATTGTAGCAGACATTTTCCAGTCCTGTGATGCCTTGATCTTCAAGCTGGAATTGCGGGTTAACCCGTCCGGATGTCATCAGTTTGCGCTCCTGTTTCGCAATGGTTGCACGCGGGCGAACATATCGTTCGCGGCGTCGGCCCTATGGCCGCCCAGCGGTGGATGTCACCAATTGCGGGCCTCTTAACATGTCGATTTAAGGAATGAACAGGTCGGTTTGAAGGAGTTAGCGCAACCAAGTCCAAGTTAGCGCAATCACAGCGCGAGCCTGCCGATGATCATAGGGCGCTGACTGGAAAAGTGAGTCAATTTAGCCATTCCTAAGATTTTTTAGCGTCAAATGAGGGGGAGTAATCAACCGATTCGCACTTTGGGATTGATTGTAAAGCTAAAAAAGGCGCATAGTAGGGAAAAAAGCAGGCAACAGAGCAGTTAAAGGGAATTTCCAATGTCAAAGATCGCCCTTGTGGACGATGACAGAAATATTCTGACATCGGTTTCTATGACTCTCGAGGCAGAGGGTTTTGAGGTAGAAACATATAATGATGGCCAACAGGCCTTTGATGCATTCAGCAAGAAGCTGCCGGATATGGCGGTGCTGGATATCAAGATGCCCCGTATGGACGGGATGGACCTGTTACAGCGGCTACGTCAGAAAACAGCAATACCCGTTATTTTCCTCACCTCGAAAGATGATGAAATTGACGAAGTACTGGGTCCGCGCATGGGCGCGGATGACTATGTGAAAAAGCCGTTTTCACAAAGACTTCTGGTCGAGCGCATTCGTGCGCTTCTGCGCCGCCAGGAGGCGGTTGCCGGAGATATTGTCGGAGATACTGAAGATACCAAGGTGATCGAACGCGGTGATCTGCGGATGGACCCGTTGCGCCATGCGGTGGCATGGAAGGGCAGCGACGTTTCTCTCACAGTGACTGAATTTTTGCTGCTTCAGGCATTGGCGCAACGCCCGGGTTTTGTCAAAAGCCGCGACCAGCTGATGGATGTGGCCTATGACGATCAGGTTTACGTAGATGACCGTACCATCGACAGCCATATCAAACGTCTGCGCAAGAAAATGCGCATGGTTGATCAGGAGTTCTCGGCGATCGAAACGCTTTATGGTATTGGTTACAGGTATAACGAAGAATAATGGCGCTCGCAGAAGGGATAAGTTTGCGGGATCATTCGCACTCACATTCCGACCCGGAAGATGACGGTGTTGTTCTGGGCGACGATTTTGTCGCCCCCAAGGACGATGTCGAGGAAGAACTGCGCGCCCGGCGGGCGCGCCGCGGATATTTGTCGCGCAGCAACTCATCACTTACGCGGAAGATCATTACTTTCAACCTGATCGCGCTTAACGTTCTTGTCGCGGGCATTCTGTATCTCAATTCGTCTCGAGATGGGTTGGCGCAACAGCGCGCCAACAGTCTGGTCAGTGATGTTGAACTCATCGCTGATGTGTTCGAGGCACAGCTTCCCGCCGCGGCACCTGTGAACCTCGTCACCGGTGACGGTGTAAACGTGTCGGAAACGCTGAACGGCCTGGATATTCAATCCGGTATTGAAGTGTATGTCTTTGACATCGACTCGCGCCTCGCCGGTAGTGTTGTCGGATCACTTCCACCCCCCGGTGGAGTTAGAGAACTTCAACCTACTATTATTACCGATGGCGTAAATTGGCTGTGGAATACGATATCCGGACCTTTTTCTGCGGGTTCTAAACTCCGAGCGCCTCCATCCGTCGAAGATCAGGCACGCGCACTTGTAGGCCCTACTCTGGAAACCGGAACGCGTGTTGGCCATGGTGAGCGGCAAAACTCAACCGTTTTCTCTGTTGCCAGCCCGATCATGCGCGGGTCTGAACCTGTTGGTGTTGTTGCTCTGGCCAGTGTTTCGGGGGAAATTGACCATCTGGTTCGGCTTGAACGTGAACGCGTACTTCAGATGTTTCTGGTGGCAACGCTGGTTTCTGTCGGGCTTAGCCTGATACTGGCCTCAACCATCGCCAATCCTCTGGCAGAGCTTGCGGCGGCTGCCGAAATAGGTGGCGCCCGAAATCGTGGCGAAGGACAACAAAGCGGTGGGCGCATCCGCATCCCCGACCTGACCGCGCGTCCGGATGAAATAGGACGGCTCAGCGGGGCATTACGCGGCATGGTCTCTGCGCTTTACCACCGGATCGACGGAAATGAACAATTTGCCGCTGATGTGGCACATGAAATCAAGAACCCCTTGGCCTCTTTACGCTCAGCCGTGGGCACGATGCGCCTGGCCAAACGCGAGGATCAGCGTCACAAACTCCTTGATGTGATCGAACATGACGTCCGCAGGCTGGACCGTTTGGTCAGCGACATTTCCAACGCATCGCGTTTGGACAGTGAACTGGTCAAGGAAGAACAGGAAGCCTTTGACCTGATCACTATGCTGGGCAATCTCGGACAATATCTGGGCGAGCAGGCCGAAAAGAAGGGGATTGAGTTCATTACCGATTTCCCTGACCAACCGATTGTTATGACCGGGCTGGAGGGGCGCCTCGCGCAGGTTTTTGTCAATTTGATCACCAACGCCACCAGCTTTTGCGAAGATGGCGATGCGATCCGCCTTTGGGCGCGGATGCGTGACAACCGCGTCGTTGTCGTCGTTGAAGACACAGGTCCGGGTATCCCGGAACAAGCTTTGGTCAAGGTATTCCAACGGTTCTATTCACAACGCGATGCCAGTGATTTCGGAAATAATTCCGGTCTGGGCCTTTCGATTTCCAAACAGATTGTTGAGGCACATGACGGCGTGATCTGGGCGGAAAACATCCGGCCTACCGATGCTGATATCACCTCTGATCCGCTGGGTGCCCGCTTTGTTGTTGGTCTGCCGGTCTGATCTCAATGCCTGATGCACCGGACGTACCGGAGAACCCATCGCCTGTTTCTACTGATCCAAACAGCCAGATCCTGCACGCGACAACCATCGCTCATTGTGGGCACGCCGCAGTAATTCGCGGCAAATCCGGCAGTGGTAAATCCGGCCTGGCATTACAGCTGATCGCCCTTGGAGCCACGCTTGTATCAGATGATCGTACGCTCTTGACCAACACCGGTGGAATTCTGCTCGCAGACGCCCCGCAAACCCTGCATGGTCGGATCGAGGCGCGCGGAATCGGCATTCTGAAGGTGCCAGCGGCTGGCCCATCCCCGGTGTCACTTATCATCGATTTGGACAGTGAAGAGACCGAACGCCTTCCGGCGTTCCACAGTGAAACGATCATGGGCAAGCACATAGCATGCATAAAAAAGTCGTATACCCCTCATTTCCCGGCCTCCATTCTGCTATACTTGTCCCATGGCCGCAGCGAATGAGCGACAGATTGCGCTGTTCAGCGAAATGAACACTTCAGCCGAGATGAACCGCCTTGTTCTGATTACCGGTCCCTCTGGTGCGGGCCGGACAACGGCCATTCGTGCGCTTGAGGATATGGGTTATGAAGCGATTGATAACCTGCCCTTGTCGCTTTTGCCCCGTTTGCTGAACGGGCTGGCCCCGGACAAACCGCTTGCGCTTGGCATCGATGTCCGCAACCGTGATTTTTCGACCAACGCCCTGATCGAAACCATTGACCGGATCGAAGACGTGCCGGGTTCGGTTCCAACTCAGGTGCTATATATTGATTGCCGCACGGATGTCCTGCTGCGCCGGTTCTCAGAAACCCGCCGCCGCCACCCGCTGGCCCCGGCAGAAAACGCTGCCGAGGGGATCGCGCGCGAATATGATCTGTTGATCCCCATCAGGGCACGCGCGGATATTCTGATCGATACATCGGAAATGTCCCCGCATGATCTGCGCTCTGAACTTGAAAACTGGTTTGTTCCCCAAGGTCAAAAGCGCCTTGCCCTGACTGTGCATTCCTTTTCCTACAAACGTGGTCTGCCCCGCGGGCTGGACATGATTTTGGACTGCAGGTTCCTGCGCAATCCTTATTGGGAGGAACCGCTGCGGGCGTTCGACGGTCGCAATGCACCGGTTGTTGATTATGTTTCGAATGATCCCCGCTTTGATGAGTTTCGCGAGAAAGTGACCGACCTGGCCCTGATGCTGTTGCCGGCATACTCCGAAGAGGGGAAGGCGTACCTGTCGATCGGCTTTGGCTGCACGGGCGGGCAACATCGCAGTGTTGTGATGGCAGAAACTTTGGCCAAAGCCCTTGCAGACGGGGGCTGGCAGGTGTCTATACGACATCGCGAGCTGGAGCGGCGGAATCTCGGTAACCCATCCTCTCCGCAAAAAGGGTAACCAACATCACCTGAGGAGACACAGGGGTTGATCGGTATTGTGATTGTGGCACATGGCGGGCTGGCAGGGGAGTACCTGAAGGCCATTGAACATGTGGTCGGCCACCAACCCGGGATGCGTGCCATAACGATTGAGCGCGACCACGACAGAGCCGAAAAGCAAGACGAAATCTGCACAGCCGCCAATGAGGTTGATACCGGTGACGGGGTTCTGATTGTCACTGATATCTTCGGCGGCTCCCCGTCAAATCTCTCGCTCAAGGCCTGCCAGCCAGAGGATCGGCGTATCCTTTACGGGGCCAACATGCCGATGCTGATCAAACTGGCCAAAAGCCGCCACCTCAGCCTTCTGAATGCCACTCGCGCTGCACTCGATGCGGGCCGCAAGTATATCGACAGTCATAACGTAGCTGGAAACGGATAGTGAAAAAAACATGACGACCATGACCGAATCCATTACCCGGAAACTCGAGATCGTGAATGTCAAAGGTTTGCATGCGCGCGCCTCTGCCAAGCTCGTTGAAGTGGTAGAAGGGTTTGACGCAACCGCAGAAGTGTCATTCGAGGGTCAGAGTGCCGGTGCAGACAGTATTATGGGTCTTTTGATGTTGGCAGCACCCTACGGAAGCACTATTGACGTGCGGGTCTGGGGCCCGGATGCTGAAGCTCTGGCAGATGCGGTCGAAACTTTGGTGGCCGGACGCTTCGGAGAAGAGATGTAACAGCGCAGGCAATATGCGCGGGGACAGGAAGAACCACGTGGCAGAACGCGCACAGGACAAGTCTGGAACAGACGCTGCCGAAACGGTGAATTTCACCAAATACGACCGGCGCAGTCTGACCTATGCCAATTCCTTTGATTCCCCGGGTACGGCTTTTACCATCCGAGCGATCGAATGGTTCACGGGCAAGCTCTCCATTATAAAGATGATCCGCCAGTTTGAAAAACGCGGCGCACCGACGGGCCAGCCATTTTGGCGTGCAGCCCTTGGAACGATGGGGATCGATCTACTGACCCCTGACGAAGAAGTTTTGAACATACCCGAAGACGGACCAGTAGTTGCCGTTGCAAACCACCCTCACGGGTTGGTGGACGGAATGATCCTTGCCGATCTGATCGGCCGTCGGCGGACGGATTACAAAATTCTGACACGCGCGCTGTTGACCGGAATTGACGAGGTCGCGGCATCATACATGATTTCCGTGCCTTTCCCGCACGAACCTGACGCACAACGTAAGTCGGTCGAGATGCGGGCCAAAGCGATGTCGCATCTCAAAGAGGGTGGATTGATCAGCGTGTTTCCTTCTGGTGTGGTTGCCTCTTCTGACACTATGTTCGGTCCGGTCCACGAACGTGAATGGAATGTGTTCACCGCCCAGATGATACGCCGGTCTGGCGCCCGCGTGGTGCCGATCTTTTTCCCGGGTTCCAATTCCCGTGTCTATCAGGTTGCCAACCGGGTTTCTGCAACTTTGCGGCAAAGCCTGCTGCTGCATGAAGTGGTCAAAAGCTGCCACAAGCCGCAAAAACCGGTCGTGGGCAAACCTCTTACGGATGAGCAAATGAAACTGCTGGAAAGCGATCCGCGTGGCTTTATGGCGTGGCTGCGTGAACATACGCTGGCCTTGGGAGAAGAAAACGGATCCCCTCGGTAAATTCGAGTTTTTATCATCATCCAACAAAATTTACCGTATGAAGCGTCACTCCTGCTGAGCAACGTCCCCGCGCGAAACAGCGGACAAAACCCGCCGCTGGCATGGCATTCATCGGCATTGCGTGGCTTGGGACCAAAGTTAATGAGGCATTAATACGCCATACACCGAGCAGACCAAAGGTTGCCGAAACGGCATATTTCGCCACATTCAGATCACGCGTTAACCATTTGGAGAAATTTGAGCCGTGCATCACCCGGTGTACGGGGGGTGTACGGATGTCACCCCCCTGATTTAGTGAAGATCGTAAATGTTAACTCATCGAGTCGGTACAGGATGTTCGCCACGATAGTCGTAAAATCCGCGCTCGGATTTCCGGCCCAGCCATCCAGCCTCGACATACTTGGTCAACAGCGGGCAGGGCCGGTACTTGGTATCAGCCAGCCCGTCATGCAGTACGTTCATAATCGCGAGGCAGGTGTCTAATCCGATGAAATCAGCAAGCTCCAGAGGCCCCATCGGATGGTTGGTGCCAAGCTTCATCGACGTGTCGATCGACGTAACGCTTCCGACACCTTCGTAAAGCGTATAGACCGCCTCGTTGATCATTGGCATGAGAATACGGTTGACGATAAAGGCCGGAAAATCTTCGGAAGAAGCCGCAGTTTTCCCAAGGTTTTCAACAACTTTCAGGCATGAATGATAAGTAGGCTGGTCCGTGGCAATTCCCCTGATCAGCTCTACCAGCTGCATGATTGGAACCGGATTCATAAAGTGGAAACCCATGAATTTTTCGGGTCTGTCGGTGCGGCTAGCCAGCCGTGTGATAGAGATGGAAGATGTGTTTGAGGTCAGAATCGTATGAGGCAGCAGATGCGGCACCAGATCCTCAAAAATGGCTTGTTTAACGGCCTCCCGCTCGGTAGCGGATTCGATCACCAGATCCGTTTTTCCCAATTCGGTCAGCGTCAGTGTTGGTGATATCCGTGCCATCGCAGCGTCCATGTCAGACGCGGCCATTTTGCCGCGACCAACCTGACGCTCCATATTCCCCCGGATCGTCGCCAAACCCTTATCCAACATGTCCTGGCTAATGTCGTTCAGCAGCACTTCATAGCCCGCAGAGGCCATAACATGTGCGATTCCGTTGCCCATTTGCCCCGCGCCGACAATCCCGACTTTTTGGATTTCCATTGATCCGCCTCTGTCTTTTGTTGCCCCACATTACGCCCGCTGTGCGGTCGCCCGCAAGGGCCGCAGATCGCTAAAAATCGTGGCGAATTCACACATTAGCAATTTCTAAAGCCATTTTCGCGAATCCTGACCTTGGGTGAGAAAAAATTGGTGGGTGTTATGACCTATTCACGGCGAGGGCAGGCCGCCCTTGACTATGACCTGTGTCGATATGACGGGTCAAAGTTAGAGTTTCGGGGGCCGGTGCGGTCCTTGGATGCTGATTTTGTTGCATTTTTGGGTGGAACGGAAACCTTTGGAAAGTTCATTCCGATGCCCTACCCCGATCTGGTGGAGCATGCGACCGGTATGACCTGCGTGAATTTCGGCTGGCCAAATGCAGGGCTTGATGTCTTTGCCCACGACGCCGCACTTTTGGACTGTGCGGCGCGGGCGCGGTTGTCGGTGTTGCAAGTGCCATGTGCCATCAACATGTCCAATCAGTTTTACACTGTGCATCCGCGACGGAACGACAGGTTTCTGAAGCCTGCCGGAATGTTACGCGACTTGTTTGCAGAGGTGGATTTCACAGAGTTTCATTTCAACCGGCACATGTTGTCGCGACTACAGAACCTCTCGCCCAAGCGATTTGGGTTTGTAATGCAAGAGCTTACGGAAGCTTGGGTCAATGGTATGCAGGGTCTTTTAAAGCAGCTAAACGGACCTGTCGTATTATTGTGGTTTTCGGCGCGGAGCCCGGATGAAAAGGTCGATCAAGTTGATCTGGCCAGTGATCCGAGTTTGGTTAACCGCGAAATGCTGGAGGAATTGAAAGAGGATTGCCTGGGTTGGGTTGAAGTCTGCATTGGGGAAGAATTTCGAAATTTAGGCACAAATGGCATGGTTTACACCGAAAAAGAGACAGCAGTGGCGGCCAAGATGTTGGGGCCAAAGGCGCATGAAATGGCCGCCGAGAAACTTTCGCCTTTGATTGCAGAACTGATCCGGGATTAGGCAAAGCCAGTAAGGACCGGGGCTTGGGATTTTTGCACATTTGTACAATCAATACTGTCAATTTGAACAAGGATCGCCGCCATTTGGGAAAGTTGTGTTCATGATCTAAACAAACCCCAAAAATCAGCGATCCCGGGTTTCTTGTTTGGTTATGATTCAGAGCGAAACAGCTAGCGTCGTTCAGCCCGCAAGATCGAGGTCGCCAGATTCCCACCAAAGATGCTCAACGTCATGGCTCATCAATTATCTAAACTGCTGGGTGAAGTTTTGAGTCCCTCCCAAAGATGCTGCGCTCTGCACGAATGTCTTGCTATGCAGGAGCTTTCCACACAAGTCATTCGGCGATTGGGAAAGCCTCGGCGAGACCAACTTCAATTGGTTAAGCGGCCCGTGAGTGGTCATGAGATATCGTTTTTGACAGCCGCTTAAAACGGCCATTGGTGCGACCTTCGCGAAAGTTCAATTCGCCCCGCTTTACTGTCATTGCCACTCTCCGCATTCCCCATGTTGGCTAATGATCCGGAACGTCGTGAAAAGGAGCATCTATCTTGCATCTACGGTAACGGAGGTTCAATGCCCCATCAGGCAAACAAAAAAGCCCCGCTAGTAGGCGGGGCTTTTCGTGTATTTATTGGTCGGCAGGTAGATAAATCCACATGCATTACAGCTTTTCAGTCAGCTCCGGAACGGCGGCGAACAGGTCTGCAACCAGACCGTAATCGGCAACCTGGAAGATCGGTGCTTCCTCGTCTTTGTTGATTGCCACGATGACCTTGCTGTCTTTCATACCCGCAAGATGCTGGATCGCGCCCGAGATGCCGATGGCAACATAAAGATCAGGGGCAACCACTTTGCCGGTCTGACCAACCTGCCAGTCGTTCGGGGCAAAGCCCGAGTCGACCGCGGCACGCGAGGCGCCAACAGCGGCGCCCAGCTTGTCAGCAAGGGCTTCAATCAGCGCAAAGTCTTCCTGAGACCCAACGCCACGGCCGCCAGAGACCACGACACCGGCCGAAGTCAGCTCGGGACGATCGCTTGCCGCGACTTTATCCTCGACCCATTCGGACAGGCCGGGGTTTTCAGCGGCAGAGATTGTTTCAACCGAAGCAGAACCGCCTTCTTCGGCGGCATCAAATGCGGCAGTCCGGATCGAGACAACCTTTTTGGCATCTTTCGATTTCACGGTCTGGATCGCGTTGCCGGCATAGATCGGGCGTTCAAAAGTATCACCATCGACAATTCCGGACACGTCCGAGATGACCATAACGTCCAAAAGTGCGGCCACGCGGGGCAGAACGTTTTTGGCGTCGGTTGTAGCAGGGGCCACGATATGGTCGTATCCGTCGGCCAGTGATGCGATCAGCGCTGCAGTCGGTTCGGCCAGACGGTGACCGAGCGAGGCGTCTTCGGCCACGAGGACCTTGCTGACGCCATCGATTTTCGCAGCGGCTTCGCCTGCGGCGGCGGCATTGGCCCCGGCGCAAAGTGCGGTGATGTCACCCAGAGATTTCGACGCGGCAACGGCCTTGGCTGTTGCGTCCATGGCCAGTTCGCCATCGGTGACTTCTGCAAGAAGAAGAACAGCCATTATACAGCCCCCGCCTCTTTGAGTTTCTCTACAAGCTCGTCAACCGAGCCAACGATTTCGCCTGCCTTGCGGCTTTCAGGTTCGTCGGTTTTGACGATTTCCAGACGCGGGCTGACATCAACGCCGTAATCATCGGCGGTTTTCTCATCCAGCGGCTTTTTCTTGGCCTTCATGATGTTGGGAAGCGACGCATAACGTGGCTCGTTCAGGCGCAGGTCAACGGTGATGATGGCAGGCATCTTCACTTTGATCGTTTGCAGGCCGCCGTCAACCTCGCGGGTGACCAGAGCCGAATCGCCTTCGATTTCCAAACCAGAGGCGAATGTGCCTTGTGACCAGCCCATCAGCGCCGAAAGCATCTGTCCGGTGGCGTTCATGTCGTTGTCGATCGCCTGTTTGCCAGCGAGAACAAGACCTGGCTGTTCTTCGTCGATGATCGCTTTGAGGATCTTGGCAACCGCCAGAGGTTCGATATCGGTGTGCACGTCATCTGCTGCAACAACTAGAATGGCACGATCTGCGCCCATCGCCAGCGCGGTGCGCAGCGTTTCCTGGTTTTGTTTGACACCGATTGATACCGCGATGACCTCTTCGGCCTGACCGGCCTCTTTCAGGCGGATCGCTTGTTCAACGGCAATTTCGTCGAACGGGTTCATCGACATTTTTACGTTCGCAAGATCAACTCCGCTTCCGTCCGCTTTGACGCGAACCTTCACGTTATAGTCAATCACGCGTTTGACAGGCACTAACACCTTCATTGGCATGGTCTCCATAAATTGACGAAAGAGCCGCTGCGCGACTCTCCAACAAAGCTCTCGGGCGCGTTGATACAGGTTTGTTTAATCGGAAAACAGTGGAAAATCGTCACGTTTACGTCTTGCCACGTCGTGTTTCCACCTCGTATGCAGATTTCTGCGACGGCAGAGTGTTTCAGCGGTTTGCGCCCGGCACCCACAGAACGTCCGCGCGACCGGAATCATTTGCCATGCGCGAGGCGACAAAAAACCAGTCTGACAGGCGATTCAGGTACTTCACAGCGGCGGGGTTTACCGCCTCGGTCGCGCTGAGTTCGACGGCGAGCCGCTCTGCACGGCGCGACACGGTGCGGCAGAGATGCAGATGCGCCGCCAATGCCGATCCGCCGGGCAGGATAAAGCTGCGCAGGGGTTCTAGATGGGCATTCATGGTGTCGATTTCGGTTTCCAGCCGGGCGACCTGTGTGTCGGTCACGCGAAGCGGGGCGTATTCGGCCTCTGCATCCTTGGCCATATCCGGGCGGCACAGATCTGCGCCGAGGTCGAACAAATCATTCTGGATCCGCGAAAGTGCGGTATCAGTGTCACCCTCTGCCTGAAGCCGCGCCAGACCCACGGTCGAATTCACTTCATCCACCGTGCCATAGGCGTTTACACGGGCGGAATGCTTTGCAACGCGGATGCCGTTGCCCAAAGCGGTTTCGCCGCTATCGCCGGTCTTGGTGTAGATTTTGTTCAGGACCACCATGTTACTGTCCCCCCTGTCCACGCAAAAAAACAAATGCCAGAATAAGCAGGACCGCCGCAAATTGGGCCATGATCCGCCAGCGCATGAATTTATTGGAACGTTTGCCGTTGTCAGCCCCTCCTTTACCAAAGGTGCTGATCCCCATCGCAAGGATCACGGCCACGGCCCCGCAGGCCAGCGCCACAAGCAAAAACAGCGGATCGTTGAGCATGGTCTGCTCCTTTTCATGCCACACTGGCCCATGTAGTGCGCTTGGGCGGAAAAGCGAAGCGGAAATTACCCCACTGGCTCAGCCTTTGGAGATGATGAAATCAAGCATTCGGGTCGGCAGGATCCGTTTAAGCGCGCCCATCAGGTAGGTTGGCACGGTAACGTAATAACGGGCCTTTGGGCGGCGGGATTCGACGGCATGGATCAGCTTTTTGGTGACAGCCGATGCCGGAAGTTCGAACGGGTCCGGTCCGGTTTTTTCATATAGGCGCTTTTTCAATCCACGGCGGTACTGTTCGACCCTTGGAGAATTTTCCCAGTCAATCCAGCGTTCAAAATGCGGGATCGCGTTTAGGCGGATTTTTGACGTAACCGGGCCGGGTTCGATCAGGGAAACTTCGATCCCTGTGCCGCGCATTTCGATGCGCAACGTGTCACTCAGGCCTTCGAGGGCAAATTTCGAGCTGTTATAGGCGCCCCGGAATGTCGCTGTGACAAAGCCCAGAATGGAGGAACATTGTACAATCCGGCCATGCCCCTGCGCGCGCATCACCGGAATCACCTGTCGGGTGAGTTCATGCCAGCCAAAGAAATTTGCCTGAAATATATCGCGCAGCGCATCCGTTGGCAGGTCTTCAACCGCACCCGGACTTGCAAATGCACCATTGTTGAACAGGGCATCCAGCCGGCCATCTGTGGCCTTTAGCACCTCAGCCAACCCTGTGGTGATCGTCGCTTCGTCCTGATAGTCGATCAACGGGCTTTCAAAGCCTTCGTCATGCAGGCGTGCGCAATCCTCGGGCTTGCGGCAAGAGGCAAAGACTCGCCAGCCGCGTTCGCGCAGCCCGTGGGCCGCATCATAGCCGATCCCCGAGGAACAGCCAGTGATTAGAATGGATTTCGCGCTCATGTCTCAGCTATGGCCTGCGGGCGCGTGTGATGCAATCAGTTTGGTGCTGTCAGCAGCCAATCCGCCATCCAGCCGGTTTCGCCGGTTGCGACAACTTCCAGCTCCAGCCAGCCATTGCCGGGTTCGCTGAGGATGTTAACCTCGGTTCCCTTGGTCAGCTGGGTCACCTTTTCGTATTCGGTGCCGGGCCCGCCGCGCATGTTGACAAGATTGCCACTGACCTGACGAATGTCAGCGCGCGCAGCGGCGCGATGCTGGGCGGCCTGATCGGCGCGGGCAAAAAGCTCGATACCACTTGGCCAGACGCGATCTTCGTCAAAAATTCGGTCATGCATTGCGGCGGCAATCGCGTCTTCGACGGATTGTTCGTCATTCAGGTCGGGCTGGGTCAGCTCTTCGGCTTTCGGAAGCGTGGTTTCGGTAATCTCTGCTTCGGGTTCCACGCTACGCACCGCGGCGAGTGTCACCTCTACACGGGGTTCTTCCGGTTCCGGCTCAAACGTTGCGAGGGTTGTAAACGTCTCAGCGACAGGTTCAGCAACTGTACTTTCAGCAAGCAGCGTGGTTGTGACCGGATCGGGGCGAGCGACAGGCCGTACAGACCCATATTGTGCATAGGCCTGCAAGGACTGGCTGCCCGGTTCATAGTCCGAGCCGCCACTGAGCTCGTAAAAAGCCCAGCCCATAAAGGCAAATGTTACCAGTATCAGGCGCCACATTGCGCAATCCCCTAAGAGCCGGGGCAGAACCCGGCGATAAAAGCAATTTACACGATTCGCCCGTCCGCTTCATGGGAAAAGCCGAAAACTTTCCCACCAATCCGCTTTACCTCGAAAAACCGGGCAGGTATCACATCATCTATGAGTGATTTGCTCGACGACCCCAATATAGGCCCCGACGCTGTGGCAGAACCGCTACGCCGTGCCATCGGCGAGCGCTACCTGACCTATGCATTATCGACGATCATGCACCGGGCCTTGCCGGATGCGCGTGACGGGCTGAAGCCGGTTCACCGGCGGATTCTCTATGCGATGCGGGAGCTTCGGCTAAGTTCCAGCGGCGGTTTCCGTAAGTCGGCCAAGATCAGCGGCGATGTGATGGGCAATTATCACCCGCATGGTGATGCTGCGATTTATGACGCTATGGCGCGGCTGGCCCAGGATTTCGCGGTGCGCTACCCGTTGGTCGACGGGCAGGGAAATTTCGGCAATATCGACGGGGATAACCCTGCGGCCAGTCGTTACACCGAGGCGCGGATGACTGCGGTGGCCGAGGCGCTGCTGGATGGGTTGGCGGAAAACGCCGTGGATTTCCGTGACAATTATGATGGCACCCTGACAGAGCCTGTGGTTCTGCCCGCGTCCTTCCCCAACCTGCTGGCCAACGGGTCAAGCGGCATTGCCGTGGGCATGGCCACCAATATTCCGCCGCATAACATAACCGAGCTTGTTGATGCCTGCCTGCATCTGATCAGAACACCGGATGCACGTGACGACACCTTGCTCAACTATGTACCCGGCCCCGATTTTCCCACCGGCGGGGTGATTGTAGAGCCGGCTGAGAATATCGCACAGGCCTATCGCACCGGGCGCGGTTCGTTTCGTCTGCGCTGTAAATGGCAGGTTGAGGAACTGGGCCGCGGTCAGTGGCAGATCATCGTCACCGAAATCCCATACCAGGTGCAAAAATCCAAGCTGATCGAAAAGCTGGCAGAGGTCATCCAGACCAAGAAAGTGCCTATCCTGGCCGATGTGCGCGATGAAAGTGCCGATGACATCCGCGTGGTATTGGAACCGCGGTCCAAGAATGTAGAGCCGGATGTTTTGATGAGCATGCTGTTCCGCAACTCGGATCTGGAGGTGCGGTTCAGCCTGAACATGAACGTGCTGATCGACGGGGTAACGCCCAAGGTCTGTAGTATGAAAGAGGTGCTGCGCGCCTTCCTTGATTTCCGGCGCGAGGTACTGATCCGCCGCTCGACCCACCGGATGGAGAAGATCGATCACCGGCTGGAAGTGCTGGAAGGGTTGATCGTTGCGTTTCTTAATCTCGACCGGGTGATTGATATCATCCGTTATGATGACGAACCCAAACCCGCCCTGATGCGCGAGGATTGGGGTCGTGAGTTTGTGCGCGCCACGTCCGAGGCCGACTATGTGCCCCCTGCACCTGCGGGCGAAGACGGGTTGACCGATGTACAGGCCGAGGCCGTTCTGAACATGCGCCTGCGCAGCCTGCGGCGGCTGGAAGAGATGGAACTGCTGCGCGAACAAAGCGCGCTGATGGAGGAACGCGCCGGGCTTGAGGATCTGCTGGAAGATGAAAGCCTGCAATGGATCTCGATCTCCGATCAGCTGCGCGACGTGAAAAAGATCTTTGGCAAAGACTATGAGGGCGGTGCGCGCCGGACGCTGATCGAAGAGGCCGCGGAAGTCGAAGAAGTGCCGCTTGAGGCGATGATTGACCGAGAGCCGATCACAGTCGTCTGCTCAAAAATGGGCTGGATCCGCGCGATGTCAGGCCATATCGATCTCGATCGCGAGCTGAAGTTCAAGGATGGCGACGAAGGCCGGTTCGTGTTTCACGCCGAAACCACAGACCGTTTACTGGTCTTCGGCACAAACGGGCGGTTCTATACCCTGTCCGCCAGCAATCTGCCCGGCGGTCGCGGGATGGGAGAGCCTTTGCGCCTGATGGTCGATCTGCCCAATGAGGCAGAGATCGTTACACTGTTCATCCACCGCCCGGGGAACAAGCTATTGGTTGCGTCTTCTGCCGGGGACGGCTTTGTGGTGGCCGAAGATGAAGTGCTGGCCCAGACACGATCGGGCAAACAGGCGCTGAACGTGCGCGGTGACGTACGTGCGCAGGTGTGCAAACCGGTTGCGGGCGATCACGTGGCCTGTGTCGGAGAAAACCGCAAGGTGCTGGTCTTTGCGTTGGACGAGTTACCCGAAATGGGGCGCGGCAAGGGCGTGCGGCTGCAGAAATACAAGGATGGCGGTCTGTCCGATGCGACAACCTTCAATATTGCTGATGGGCTGAGCTGGCTTGATCCGGCCGGTCGCACCCGGACAGAAACAGAGCTGGTGGAATGGTCCGGCAAACGCGCAGGCACAGGCCGGATGGCGCCACGCGGATTCCCGCGGGATAACAGGTTTACCTGAGGTAATTCCGGCTAAGCCAGATAGCACAATAGATTTGGCGGTATTTTGCGTTTAAACTTAAATAGATACGCAAAAAGGAAAACTGCATGTTCAAGAAAATCCGCAAGGGTATCGACATCATGAAAGCGTGTTGGCGGGTTTTCCTGCTGGACAAGGAATTGTTGGTTTTCCCCTTATTGTCCATGCTTGTTCTGGGGCTTTTGCTGGCGGGGTTTGTCTGGCCCTTCTGGGCCACGGGAACAGTGCCTGAATTCCTGTTTGTAACCGAAGGGGAAGAGCCAGATACACTCAATGAGATTGCGATGGGGGCGGTCACCTTTGCGGGCTACTTCGTGTCCTATTTTGTCATCATCTTCTTCAACTCAGCCCTGATCGCCTGCGTGAAAATCAGGTTTGCAGGGGGGATCCCGTGGTGATGGACGGGCTGCGCGCCTCAACCAAAAGACTGCCGCAGATATTCGCCTGGGCCCTGGTGTCTTCTGTGATCGGGTTCATTCTGAACGCCTTGCGGGGCAAGAAAGAAGGGCCGATGAATTTTGTGGTCGGCCTGATCGGGGCAGGGTGGGCGGTTGCCGTTTACTTTGTCGTACCGGTGCTTGTGTCTGAGAAACTCGGCCCTTGGGCGGCCATCAAGCGATCCGTTTCGGTGATCAAGAAAACCTGGGGCGAGGCGCTGGTCGCAGAGGTTGGATTTGGTGTGTTCTACGGCATGATCGGTTTCATCATCGTTCTGTTCGTGATGGCTGGGGCCATGTTGTTCGAGCCCTATCCTTCTGTAAGCATCACGATCCTTGCAACGGGTGCTTTGTTTCTCATCCTGTGCGGGCTGGTATTTTCGACCCTTGGTTCCATCCTGAAAGCGGCGCTTTATGTTTATGCCGTTGAAGGAAAACTTCCGGACCAGTTTGATCCGGATCTGATCAAAGGCGCGTTCAAAAGCGAAAATTAGGACTGCGTCGCGTCAGTATCGAGTGCCGAATATCAGCTTGTTCCCGGCTGGGTCGGATATCGACATGTCATCATATCCCCAGGTTTGATGCTGCACGCCGGGGCGGGCGTTTTTGTAGGATTTGGCGTTGAGCTCGGCGCAATAGGCGTGCACATCCGATACGTCGATGCGGACGGTTGATCCGGGTGTGGCATCGCCGTGATGTTCTGAGACGTGCAGCTCCCACGCCCGTTTGCGGATACCAAAGTAAAGCGGCGTATCCGGCTCGAATCGGTGCTCAAACGTGACCTCGAAAGCAAGGAAATCTATATAGAAGGCGCGTGCAGCGTCTTCGTTATAGCTACGTAGAATGGGAACGGATGCGTGAAAATCATTCATGGATACGCCCTGATATCTGCCGTGTTTTCGTTAGTGTGCTGTCTTGGTGATCCCGGAGTCCAAGTGCGCAAAACGTTAACGGTTTGATTGTTTCATGCAAGTGTATGCGCGACTCGTTGCCAGCATATCATTGCACATATAACGGGGCTGGGGTATCCGGTCAGGCAGTTCTGTTCAGCCGGAGAGCCTGATGCTGCGCCTCTTTGCCCTTATCGTCGCCCTTACCGGGCTGACCGCTTGCACCAACCCCGATGATATCGATGACGCGCCGGCCTATCTTGGCAATTTCCACTTTGGTCATAATGTCGTTGTCGCCCCGAATATCACCAAGGGACCGACGTCGCGCGATGCGACCAAGGAAGAGTGGATCGAGGCGATGAAAGCGGCAATGGACGAACGCTTTGGTCGCTATGAAGGCACCAAGCTTTATCACATGGGGATCAGCGTCGAAGGATATGTTCTTGCATTGCCCGGAATTCCACTTGTCGCTTCGCCAAAATCGGCGCTGATCATCCGTGTGACGGCTTGGGATGACGCCGCCAATGCCAAGCTGAATGCAGAGCCTGAACAAGTCACCATTGTTGAATCCATCTCTGGTAGCACCGTACTTGGGTCAGGCCTGACCCAGTCAAAAGAAGTGCAGATGGAAAACCTGAGCCGAAATGCGGCCAAGCTGATCGAGAAATGGCTGGTTCGAATGAATGATCAGGAAGGTTGGTTCGAGGATGATGGCAAGCCCGCCAAGGGCAAACCCCGGCCCGAGGCGAGCGTGGCAGTGGATGCGGCAGAAGCCTCTGAAGAAGTGACGGAAGGATCGGCTGCCGCAGAGGCAGATGCGGTTGTGGTTGATGACCCGACATTGCCAGACACTACCGAGGCAGAGACCGACAGTGCCGCGGCGGCGGCAGAAGCAGCAACCGTCGTTCTGGATGAACCAGAAGTTGCCCCGCCCTCGGGAGACGAATAGGTCAGAACAAGCGATTTCAGAGCTTTTCTGCCATCAAAACAGGCATGAATCGCTTGATTTTCCCGCTCCAACCCAATAAATGCGCGCGCAGTGACTAACGGGCCAGATGGCCCCCCAATTGAACAAGGTGCCCGGAGATATGGCTAAGGAAAAGTTTGACCGTTCGAAACCGCATGTAAACATCGGGACCATTGGTCACGTTGACCACGGCAAGACGACGCTGACGGCGGCGATCACGAAATATTTTGGTGATTTCAAAGCGTATGACCAGATTGACGGCGCGCCTGAAGAGAAAGCGCGCGGGATCACGATCTCGACCGCGCACGTGGAATATGAGACTGAAAACCGCCACTATGCCCACGTCGACTGCCCCGGCCACGCTGACTATGTGAAGAACATGATCACCGGTGCGGCGCAGATGGACGGCGCCATTCTGGTTGTGAACGCGGCTGACGGCCCGATGCCTCAGACCCGCGAGCACATCCTGCTGGGCCGCCAGGTTGGCATCCCGCACATGGTTGTCTACATGAACAAAGTTGATCAGGTTGACGATGACGAGCTGCTGGAACTGGTTGAGATGGAAATTCGCGAGTTGTTAAGCTCTTACGAATATCCTGGTGACGACATTCCTGTGATCCCGGGTTCAGCCCTGGCGGCGATGGAAGGCCGTGACGAAGCGATTGGCGAAGACAGCATCAAGGCGCTGATGGCGGCGGTTGACGAGTATATCCCGACGCCGGCACGCGCGATTGATCAGCCGTTCCTGATGCCGGTTGAGGACGTGTTCTCGATCTCTGGCCGTGGTACTGTTGTGACGGGGCGTGTTGAGCGTGGCGTGATCAATGTTGGTGACAGCATTGAAATCGTTGGTATCCGCGATACGAAAACCACCACCTGTACCGGTGTTGAAATGTTCCGCAAGCTGCTGGACCGCGGTGAAGCGGGCGACAACATCGGCGCATTGCTGCGTGGTATCGACCGTGAAGGTGTTGAGCGCGGCCAGGTTCTGTGCGCGCCCAAGTCGGTGACCCCGCACACCAAGTTCGAAGCCGAGGCATATATCCTGACCAAGGAAGAGGGTGGCCGTCACACGCCGTTCTTTGCCAACTACCGTCCTCAGTTCTACTTCCGTACGACGGATGTGACCGGTACTGTTGAGCTGCCTTCGGGCACCGAGATGGTGATGCCTGGCGACAACCTGAAGTTCACGGTTGAGCTGATCGCGCCGATCGCGATGGAAGACGGCCTGCGCTTCGCCATCCGCGAAGGCGGCCGCACCGTCGGCGCCGGCGTCGTCGCCAAAATTATCGAATAAGAGGAACAGGTGGGTTTCACCTACCCTGCGACATCGAAAAGGGTGCCCGTTGCGGCACCCTTTTCTTTTGCTGTGCAGGATAATTGCATAAGAGCAGTCCCGATTTGGTGAAAGGGCGCTTGATTCCCCTTCCAAGGTGTCTTAATCCCTCGCTTGGCCTTAGGGGTATAGCTCAGCTGGTAGAGCGACGGTCTCCAAAACCGTAGGTCGCGGGTTCGAACCCTGCTGCCCCTGCCAAAAAAACTCACAATAGTACAATCAGATATCTGGTGAATTGTCAGCGCCTATTTTCCGAATGCGGAATGGGGCAATTATCTAGTGGCAGCCAATCTGTTGGGCGCATTGGCGTATTTCGCAATCCACCGTTCAGCCACAAACCTTGCTCTTATTCCCCCACTGGACGCCGCCCCGGCCCCGTCCTATAACGCGCCTCATGATGTACGCATCCGCGATCATTATTCGAATTATATGCCCGGCGCTCTGACCGATCGAGCCGCCGGGACAAGGCGTATGGACCACCGCGCTGCCCCCATCGATATTTCCTGAAATACTCCGTGACAAAGGACGTCACCCATGTGTTCTGACACGCCCGACTACAAAGACACCCTGAACCTGCCACAAACCGATTTCCCGATGCGTGCTGGGCTGCCGAAACGAGAGCCTGAATGGCTCGAGCGGTGGAACAAACTGCGCATCTATACCCGTCTGCGCGATAAGGCAGAGGCGGAAGGAAACCGCGTGCCCTTTACCCTGCATGATGGCCCGCCCTACGCCAATGGCCACCTGCATATCGGACATGCGCTGAACAAGATCCTCAAAGACATGGTTGTGCGTTCGCAGCAGATGATGGGCAAGGATGCCCGCTATATCCCCGGCTGGGATTGTCATGGTCTGCCGATCGAATGGAAGATCGAAGAACAATACCGCAAGAAGGGCCGTAACAAGGACGAGGTTGACGTGGTCGACTTCCGCCAGGAGTGCCGCCGGTTCGCCGAAGGTTGGATCGACATTCAGCGCGACGAATTCAAACGCCTTGGTGTTACTGGAAAGTGGTCCAAACCCTACCTGACGATGGATTTCCGGTCGGAACGGATCATCGCCGAGGAATTCATGAAATTCCTGATGACCAGCACGCTTTATCAGGGGTCCAAACCAGTGATGTGGTCGCCGGTTGAAAAGACTGCGCTGGCCGAGGCCGAGATTGAGTATCACGATCACAAATCACACACGATTTGGGTGCCTTTCGGTGTGCGCGATGGGGGTGGCGATCTGACCGATGCCCGCGTGGTGATCTGGACGACCACACCCTGGACCATCCCGTCGAACAAGGCGGTCGCCTATCATCCGAAAATCGCTTACGGCCTTTACCGGGTCGATGCCACGGAAGAAGAGAGCTGGACCAATCCTGGAGATCTGTACCTGTTCGCTGATGCACTGGCTGACGACGCTCTGGCCAAATCGCGGGTGACTGAATTCACCCGGATGCGCGATGTGGCGACCTCAGAATTCGAGGGCATGGTGCTGAACCACCCGTTTGCAGGCATGGATGAATCTGAAGGTTTCTGGGATTACGACGTGCCGATGATCGACGGTGATCACGTGACTGACGAGGCCGGGACAGGTTTTGTGCACACCGCACCATCCCACGGCGCCGACGATTACGAGGCCTTTGTCAAACGCAACTGGATTGACCGGATGACCCACAATGTGGGCGAGGAAAGCGAATTCCTGCCCCATGTGCCGTTCTTCGCTGGCCTTCAGGTGTTTGACCGAAAGGGCAAAGAGGGCAAGGCCAACAACGCGGTAATCGCCAAGCTGGTCGAAGCCTATGGCATCATCGCCCGTGGCCGCATGACCCACAGCTATCCGCATAGCTGGCGCTCCAAAGCACCCATCGTGTTTCGTAATACGCCACAGTGGTTCGCCGCTGTAGACCGCGCTGTTGGCGACGGACAGGACGAATACGGCAAGACCATCCGCGAACGTGCGCTCAATTCCATCGACCAGCTGGTGACATGGACGCCCCAGACCGGGCGCAACCGCCTCTATTCGATGATCGAAGCGCGGCCTGACTGGGTTCTCTCACGCCAACGCGCGTGGGGCGTGCCGCTGACCTGTTTTACCAAGGCGGGTGCCCTGCCTACCGACCCTGATTTCCTGTTGCGGGATGAGGCGGTGAATGCCCGTATTCTTGAGGCGTTTGAGGCCGAAGGCGCCGATGCATGGTACAAGGACGGCGCCAAAGAGCGTTTCCTTGGCAATGACTATGACCCGGCTGAATGGGACAAGGTCGATGATATCCTCGATGTGTGGTTCGATTCCGGCTCAACTCATGCCTTCGTACTGCGCGACCGCGAGGACGGATCAGAGGATGGTCTGGCCGATCTCTACCTCGAAGGCACCGATCAACATCGCGGCTGGTTCCATTCGTCGATGCTTCAGGCTTGTGGCACCCGAGGCCATGCCCCCTATCGCGGTGTGCTGACCCACGGCTTTACGCTGGATGAGAAGGGCAACAAGATGTCCAAATCTCTGGGCAACACAATTGTGCCTGATGCAGTTGTGAAACAATACGGCGCCGATATCTTGCGCCTTTGGGTGGCGCAGACCGATTACACCAATGACCAGCGTATCGGCCCCGAGATCCTCAAAGGCGTGGCAGACAGCTATCGCCGACTGCGCAATACTATGCGCTTTATGCTGGGTGCGCTGTCCCACGCCAGCGACGCTGATCACGTGGAACCGGCGGATATGCCAGAGCTTGAGCGTTGGGTGCTGCACCGTCTGGCAGAGCTCGACCACCGGGTGCGCACCGGCTATGCGGCGTATGATTTTCAAGGTGTGTTTCAGGCACTGTTTAATTTCTGCACCGTTGAGCTTTCGGCATTCTATTTCGATATCCGCAAGGATGCACTCTATTGCGATGGCGACACACCGCGCCGCCGTTCGGCACGCACTGTCATGGACATTCTGTTCCACCGGCTGACAACATGGCTGGCCCCGGTTCTGGTGTTCACAATGGAAGATGTCTGGCTCTCGCGCTTTCCGGGTGAGGAAAATTCGGTCCACCTGATCGACTTTCCCGAGACCCCTGCCGATTGGCTGGACGAGCCGCTGGCAGCAAAGTGGGCGCAGATCCGTCAGGCCCGCCGCGCTGTAACCGCGGCACTTGAGGTGCAGCGCACGGATAAGGTGATTGGTGCCTCGCTCGAAGCGGCCCCCATCGTGCATGTGCGTGATGCCGGGATGCTGGACATTCTCAAATCTGTTGCATTCGAAGATATCTGCATCACGTCGGATATCGGCCTGACTAGCGATCCCAGCCCGGCAGAGGCGTTCCGCCTGCCAGAAGTGGATGGTGTCACGGTGGTGTTCGAAAAAGCCGAGGGTGAGAAATGCCAGCGCTGCTGGAAAATCCTGCCGGATGTCGGCAACCATACCCATGCGGGGACATGCGGGCGTTGCAACGAGGCACTTGACTAATCTCACGTAGCGAATCCGGCGCCTGTCGGAATTGGGTATTTGAAAGCAAGAAAGAAGCTGCATCCTGCATTGTTTCTTTCTTGCCAAAAATACCCATTACCTGAGTGCTTTGAATGCTTCGGCAGATTCAGGCTTGCAGGCGCAGGCTGGGCCTAATTGCGGGAATGGTAAGATTATGGGTTTCGTTTCGCGGCGGTTCGGATCATTCTGCACACATATGTGACGACCACAGGCGGTTTTTATGCCCGCGACATCTCCTTCTGTTCAGACATTCTCGACTGGCTTTGTAGCTGCAGTTGTAGGATTTTTCAGCTCTTTTCCAATTATTTTGCAGGGCCTTACCGGAGTGGGAGCCGATGCTGCACAATCCGCATCCGGGCTGATGGCGGCAGCAATTGCAATGGGGGTTGCTGGTATAATTCTCAGCATCGCAACCAGACTACCGGCAAGCGTGGCCTGGTCTACGCCCGGTGCGGCGCTGTTGGCGGTTACAGCCCCGGTTGAGGCTGGTTTCGCTGGTGCCATTGCCGGGTTTCTGGTCGCGGGAGCTTTGACGGTATTGGCCGGGTTGGTGCGTCCGTTTGGGCGATTGGCGTCTTCAATCCCGACGCCGTTGGCCCAGGCGATGTTGGCCGGGGTCTTGCTGCCACTTTGTTTTGCGCCGGTCCGGGGTATGGCTGAGGCCCCTTTGATCATTGGCCCGATGGTGCTGGCCTGGTTTGTGTTGGGTCGGATTAACCGGTTGTTTGCGGTTCCGGGGGCGGTGATTGCATCTTTTCTGATTATTCTGTTCACGGCTGATCTGAGCGGTTTTTCAGTTGCCGGATCCCTGGCTGCACCGGTGTGGACAGCACCGCAATTCTCGGTTGGGGCCGCGCTCGGCATTGGCCTGCCCCTCTTTATCGTGACAATGGCGACCCAAAACATTCCGGGTATCGCGGTCTTACGCAGTTTTGGATACGCCCCTGTACCTGGGCCACTGTTTGCCTCTGTCGGCGGGTTCAGTATTTTGTCGGCACCCTTCGGAGCGCCCGCCACCTGTCTGGCGGCGATTACAGCGGCGATGTGCTCGAACGAAGATTCGCACCCTGATCCTGCACGGCGTTACTGGTCAGCGGTTTTTTCGGGACTGTTTTATTGTCTGTTCGGAGTATTCGCCGGATTAATCACCGCTTTTGCCTTTCTGGCGCCGCCCTTGTTGCTGGCATCACTGGCAGGTGTTGCGTTGTTGGGTGTATTTGCCAACTCTGCGGCGGCTGCACTTGAACAGGATCGTTATCGTGAAGCTGCAGGGATCACCTTTGTGGTCACAGCGTCAGGGGTGGTTGCCTTTGGTCTGGGTGGTGCGGTTTGGGGTCTGTTGATCGGTGGGGTGGTTCAGCTGTTGAGAGAGGCAGGAATTGGCCGCGGTTAAACCGTTTGTGTGCATGATGTACCCGTCATTCGCAAAATGGCCTGATCTTTGTACAAATCACGCGTGCATATTGTACAAATTGTAACATTTCAGCCTTCTTTCCGATGCGTGTTTCGGGCATCAATAGGATATGACCCCTGCTGATCTGGTTCTGACCCGAATGGGCGTACGCTTTATGGGCCGCCGCTTTCCCTGCACGATTGGGCGTGGTGGGCTAACCACGTGTAAACATGAAGGAGATGGCGCCACTCCGTTCGGGGTTCATTGGATCGTTGGCATGTATTATCGCCCGGATCGGATGCCACGCCCCGCACCCTGGGCGCAGCCAACTGGGTTGCGCGATCTTTGGTCAGATGATTCCGCGCAGCCGGATTATAACCTTTTGGTTCAAAAGCCATATTCCCATTCGCACGAGGTGATGCGGCGCGCGGATCCTCTTTATGATCTGGTGCTTGTGACCGACTGGAACTGGCCCAAGGTCATTCCAAATCGCGGCTCCTGCATCTTCATCCACCAATGGCGCCGTCCCGGATTCCCGACCGCTGGCTGCATTGCCTTTCGCCGGGATCACCTGCGTGCAATCGCAAGTACGATTGTGCCAGGTACTCGCGTCATTGTTCGGGTTTAACCAGCTGGTCGTAAACGAAATTTACTCAGGATAGTCGCGCTTTGCCCTGGCCGTAGCGAGCTTTTTACCGCCCTTTTTCGCAATTGCTGTCCAGACATAGGTATGAGTACCACGGGGCGGGCAAGGCCCTTTGTATTTGAATGTTCCAAAAGGAATGACGCCATCACTTGAAATTTTCACTTTGCCGCCACCGTGATTATATTGCGGTGCGTCCTGATCTTTCATCCGAAATTGAATTTGCGTTGTTCCGGCTGGTACACCCTTGACCACAAAACGCGGGCTGTTGACGGTTTTGGCCTTGCCTGTGCGGCAATCTGGGATGTTACCCCACTCAAAACTAATGGAAAATTCGGCGGCGGCAGCTGTGGCAGAAAAAGCGGCGGCGGCTAGGGCCATGAAGAAAAGGCGCATGACGGGCTCCTTAGAATCAAAAACTACAATGCCGCCATACTAACCTTGCATTCCGCCTATGGCCTAGCTGTAATCGCGCGCACCAAAAATTGCGCTGCCAACTCTTATATGGGTTGCACCTAGCGCAATGGCGCTTTCAAAATCCCCGCTCATTCCCATGCTCAACCCGTCGAGGCCATTTCGTGTGGCTATTTTGGCCAGCAGGGCAAAGTGCAAGCTGGGCTCTTCATCCGCGGGCGGAATGCACATCAGGCCCCGAACAGGGAGGTCTAAGCCTCTGCAGTCATTGATGAAACTGTCTGCATCCATGGGTAGGACACCGGCTTTTTGCGGTTCTTCGCCTGTGTTGATCTGAATAAAAACCTCCGGACAATGCCCTTCTTCCTGAGCAATCCGTGCGACGGCGTTGGCCAGCTTGGGGCGATCAACCGAATGGATTGATTGAAACAAGCCAAAGGCCTGGCGCACCTTGTTGGTTTGTAACGGGCCGATCAAATGCAGTTCAACATTTTGAAATTGTTCACGAAATTTGGGCCATTTGCCAGCGGCCTCTTGAACACGGTTCTCACCAAAAACCTGGTGGCCTTGCTGCAGCACCGCTTCTACCCGGCTGTTTGGTTGCACCTTAGACACAGCGATAACGGAAACAGAGCCTATGTTGCGTCCCGCATCGGCTTCTGCCTTTTGAACTCGTGCAGTAATCTGTTCCAGACTCACGGGTTTGTACCCCTCAAACATTTATCTTGGCTGATTTGTGCCACAGGCAATCATGCGCATACAATCCCTCAAACGCATCATGCGGATTGTTGCCATATCCGGCAAACTTCTTGCCCCGGTCAGCCACGTTGGATAGTAGAGGATGGAAACAGTCCTGGATGGCAAGAATAATGATCGAATTCCGTTTCAAGACAGTCGGTGTCGCGTTGATGTGTGTACTGCTAATCGCCTCTTGTGGTGGTTTCAAAAACGTAAAGGTGGACCCTGAGGCCCGTAAGATTGAAAGCGGACCAGACGCGAACCCTGTTCAAAGTGGTACAAGTATTTTTGATGCCTTTAAGGGCGATGGTTCCGCCGGAGTGAAAGTTAACCGCTTTCTCTGGACAGCATCATTGGACGTTCTGGACTTCCTTCCGGTTCAAAGCGCGGATCCTTTCACCGGAGTAATCACAACCGGCTATGGTCGACCACCCGGTGGAGGCAAAGCCTATCGTGCAACGATCCTGATCAGCGATCCCGCTCTTGATGCGCGTTCACTTAATGTGGCTCTGCAGTCAAAGGGCGGTCCGGTAAGCGCAGGAACGCAGCACGCGGTTGAAGATGCAATTTTGTCCCGGGCGCGGCAGTTGCGCATTCAAGCCGGAAAATTCTGATTTTTCTAATGGGTAAGACAGGCGCGGAGATTCAGGCCGTGCCTTCCATTATGTCTGACACCCATTTGACCTGCCGTGGCAGGCAAATTGACTTCAAATCATATTTCTCGATCATTTGATCGCGCGCTGCGCGTCCAAGGGACTGACGCATTTCGTTGTTCTCCAGAAGCGTGCACACTTGGGCGACCAGAGCGTGGGTGTCAAAGAAATCGGTCAGAATACCTGTTTCATTGTGCCGAATCACTTCGCGTACGGGTGCTGTGTCACTGGCAACAATCGCTGCCTCGCAGGCCATGGCTTCCATAAGGCTCCAACTTAGAACAAATGGATAGGTAAGATATACATGCACCCGGCTGACCTGAAGCAGTCGGACAAACTGATCATACGGAATGCGGCCCAGAAAATTTACCCTTTGCCAATCGACATCGGAAATCTGGCCGCGCACCTCATCAATGAAAATCTGTTTCCATGTCTGTCCCTTGGGTGGGGCGGACCCATAGCTGACCTCGTCCCCGCCGACGATCAGAACCCGGGCGTTGGGTCGTTCTTTCAATAGACTGGGCAGCGCGCGCATAAAGGTATGGTAGCCGCGATAGGGTTCGAGATTCCGATTGACGAAGGTAATCACCTCATCCTCGCGGGTGACATCAACCTCATCCTCAATCAACAGTCGCACATCGGGGGCGGGGTAAGTGATCTGTGTATCAATGCCGTCATGAGAAACTGTGATCTTGTCGCGAAATTCTGCGGGAAACGTATCTGCCTGAAACAGTGTCGGGCTTATGCCAGCGTCGGCGATGGGGAAATGAATATGGTTGTTGAGGTTCTTCATCCGAATGCGCAGGATCTGCATTTCGAGGTCGGACTTATCAAATTCAGGGTCGAAATTCAGATGTGGGTAATCCGCGTGATGATAAAGCTCGCAATAAAGTCCGATTTTTGCATTTGGCCAGACATCACTAAGAAACATCGATTCACCCCACCCGGGATGGGCAAGGATCAGGTCAGGCGCATATCCCTGTTCTCTGAGCTTTCGGGCTGCGCGATAGCAGGCGTCGGCGCGTGTGACCTTGGTATCCAGGTCAACCATCCATGGATGAGTTTTCTGTGCTTTCCTGTCAGGCAGATTGTAGGGAAGAACGCGAACCCCTTTCCAGGTGGTTGGCTCTTTTATCCGCAGGGTCAGTGCCGTACACTGATGCCCCTCGGCGGCCAGGCGTGGTGCAAGATGCTTGTACTGGCCGGGAAAGTTCTGATGGATGAAGAGGATTTTCATCGCCTGATTTGCCTGCTCTTTGTTTTGTTCTTTATAGGCAGGTGTGGATTGCCTGCAAAGACCCGCAATTTTACCCCTTCGCACTGGACGGCCCGACGCCATGGCCCTATCACGCCCTGAACAAGTTTATGCGAAAGGGTTTGCAGCCGATGTCACGTTATTCTGCAGCCGAGATCGAAGCGAATTGGCAGGCGGCCTGGAACAAGGCCGGGATTTTTCGTGCTGAACGGTCCGGGGACAAGCCCAAGTATTACGTGCTGGAAATGTTTCCATACCCATCCGGACGCATCCATATGGGGCATGTCCGTAACTACACGATGGGTGACGTGATCGCGCGTCACAAGCTTTTGACCGGGCATAACGTGTTGCATCCAATGGGGTGGGATGCCTTTGGGATGCCGGCCGAAAACGCCGCAATGGCGTCAGGCGGTCACCCCAAGGACTGGACCTACTCCAACATCGCCGACATGCGCAGCCAGATGAAGCCGCTCGGGTTGTCGATTGACTGGAGCCGTGAGTTTGCGACCTGTGATCCGGAATATTATGGTCAGCAGCAGGCCTTATTCCTGGATTTTCTGGAAAAGGGCCTCGTTTACCGCAAAAACGCGGTCGTGAACTGGGATCCGGTCGACATGACGGTTCTGGCCAACGAGCAGGTGGAACAGGGGCGCGGCTGGCGATCTGGTGCATTGGTAGAGCGGCGTGAACTGACCCAGTGGTTTTTCAAAATTTCAGATTTTTCGGAAGAGTTGCTTTCAGCACTTGATGGGTTGGAAAACTGGCCCGCCAAAGTGCGTTTGATGCAGGAAAACTGGATTGGTAAATCGCGTGGTCTGCAATTCAGTTTCGACCGGACGGATGGTGGGGGGCCGATTGAGGTCTACACAACCCGCCCTGACACGTTGCTGGGAGCGTCTTTTGTCGGCGTTTCGCCGGATCATCCGATTGCCAAAGCACTGGAAGCTGATAATCCTCAAATCGCAGAGTTTGCTGCTGAATGCCGCAAAGTTGGCACCACGGAAGAGGCAATTGAGACGGCAGAAAAGCTGGGTCTTGATACCGGGATCCGTGTCAAACATCCGCTGAACCCGGAGTGGGAGCTGCCGGTTTGGATCGCCAACTTTATCCTGATGGATTATGGAACCGGCGCAATTTTTGCCTGCCCGGCGCATGATCAGCGCGATCTCGATTTCTGCCGCAAGTACGATTTGCCGGTGATCGATACATTCTTTGCCTTGGAAGATCCTGCACCTGTCGTGAATGACGCCTTTGTTCCACCCAAAACTGACCGGGTAAAATGGGTAAACCATTTCGCCGGGATTGATAAGGCAACTGGTCAGGAAGCCATTGATGCGACAATAGAATTTGCGGAAAAGGCCGGTTGGGGGCAGGGCGTTACCAACTACCGTCTTCGCGACTGGGGTCTGTCCCGCCAGCGCTATTGGGGTTGTCCGATCCCTGTGGTGCATTGCGAAACCTGTGGTGTGGTTCCGGAGAAAAAAGAAAACCTGCCAATACAGTTGCCGGATGATGTGACGTTTGATCTACCCGGCAATCCCTTGGACCGGCATCCGACGTGGCGCAATTGCAGCTGCCCGTCCTGCGGTGCGGATGCATTGCGGGAAACCGACACGATGGACACGTTTGTGGACAGCTCGTGGTATTTCGCCCGGTTTACAGCACCCCGTTCAGAGCGTCCGACAGAGATGGCAGAGGCCGAATACTGGATGAATGTGGATCAGTATATCGGCGGGATTGAGCATGCGATTTTGCACCTGCTATATTCCCGGTTCTTTGCGCGGGCCATGCAAATCACAGGACATTTGCCGGACAAGGCGATCGAGCCGTTTGATGCACTGTTTACTCAGGGCATGGTCACCCATGAGATTTATCAGAACACTGTGCGCAAAACTGCAGAGGGGCGTACGCTGTATCATTATCCCGAAGAAGTTGAATGGGTGAATGGCGCCTGTCAGGCGAAAGAGACGGGTGATCCGGTCCGCGTTATTCCATCAGCTAAGATGTCTAAATCAAAGAATAATGTGGTCGACCCAGTTGCAATTATCCGGCAATTCGGCGCCGATACGGCGCGTTGGTTTGTGCTGTCGGACAGCCCGCCGGAACGGGATGTGGAATGGACCGCCTCAGGCGCCGAGGCGGCCTTCAAGCATCTCAGCAGGGTGCACCGCATTGTCACAGAAATTTGCGCCGATGAATCAGATGATTCTAGTCCGGATGCTGATGAGGCGTTGCTGCGCGAGATGCACAAGGCCATTCATGACGTGACGGTTGGAGTGGAATCCTTCGGCTTTAACGCCGCGATTGCGCGTCTTTATGCCTTTACAAACACGCTCAGCAAATCCGGCGCAGGGTCAGCCGCAAAACACCAGGCGGCGGAGGCGCTTGTTCTGCTGATGTCACCGATGACACCGCATTTGTCCGAAGAATTGTGGTCGATGCTGGGTCGTGAGGGGCTTGTCGCTATGGCTGAATGGCCGGTGCCGGATGAAAAGATGCTGGTGGATGACACGGTCACATTGCCCATTCAAATTAATGGCAAACGCCGGGCAGAAATCAGTGTGCCACGGGATATGGAGAAGGCAGAGGTTGAAAAACTGGCGCTGGCAAACCATGCTGTCGTCAGGTCGCTGGACGGGGCCCAGCCCAAAAAGATCATTGTTGTTCCCGGTCGGATTGTGAATGTCGTCATTTAACCGCCGCTTCTTTCTTGTTTCCGCTGCAGCCCTTGCGGGTTGTGGTTTTGAACCGGCCTATGGGCCCACTGGTGCGGCCAGCCGGTTGCAGAATTCGATACTGGCTGATGCGCCAAAGGGGCGGGCGGCCTACCTGCTGGTACGTCAGCTTGAAGACCGATTGGGCCGCGGCAGCCCTGCACGCTATGGGCTTTCCTATGCGATTACCGTCGATGAAGAGGCGATTGCGATTTCGTCCAGCGATGTAACAACGCGGTATAATTTGCTGGGTAGCGTGACCTATGCCTTGCGCGATCTGCAAAGCGGTGCGGTGCTGAAAACGGGGAAAGTCGACAGTTTTACAGGTTATTCTGCCTCAGGCTCTACCGTGGCCACACAAGCCGCAAAACGTGACGCTGAGGAACGGTTAGTCGTCATTTTGACGGATCAGATCGTGACGGCACTGACAGCTGCAGCTTCCGGTTTACCGGTATGAAACTGTCCCCTCGGGATGCGCCGAGTTACTTTGCGCGGCCTGATCCGGGGCGGGTCGGATTGTTGATATTTGGCGGTGATGCGATGCGGGTGGCTTTGCGGCGGCAGGAGGTGATTGCCGCGTTGATTGGCCCGCAGGGCGAGGAAGAAATGCGGCTGAGCCGGATGTCCGGGGCGGAGCTGCGTAAAGACCCTGCAATGCTGCTCGACGCGGTCAAGGCGCAGGGGTTTTTCCCGGGGCCACGGGTGGCATTTGTCGAAGATGCGGGTGAGGTGGTGGCGAAGATTGTCACCGATGCGCTGGCAGACTGGCAGGACGGGGATGCGCAGATCATTGTAACTGCTGGCGCACTGAAAGCCGGATCAAAGCTGCGCAAGCTGTTTGAGAGCCACAAGAACGCGTATGCCGCTGCGATCTACGATGACCCGCCATCGCGTGCCGAGATTGAATCTGTGGTGGCAAAGGCCGGATTGAAAGATGTGCCGGGCGAGGCGATGCGCGATCTGACGGCGCTGTCGCGAGAGCTTGATCCGGGCGATTTCAGGCAAACAATTGAAAAGCTTGCGCTTTATATGCGGTCCTCGGAAGAACCGGTGACTTCGGCAGATATAATGGCCTGCGCGCCGGCTTCTGCAGAGGCGGACCTGGATGATGTGTTGCACATCGTGGCCGAAGCACGACCGGGCGAGATTGGGCCAATGATGAAGCGACTGCGTGCGCAAGGAGTACAGGCTGTTGGGCTGTGTATGGCAGCAACTCGGCACTTCCGAACGCTCTATGCGGCGGCGTCCGATCCGGGTGGTGCGGCACAGGGGATCGGGAGGGTGCGCCCGCCGGTCTATGGCCCGCGCCGGGACCGGATGCAACGGCAGGCACAGAACTGGGGCGCTGCGCGGTTGGAGCAGGCATTGGGCTTGCTGACTGATACCGATCTGACCCTGCGATCTGCCGGACGGACAGCGCCGGATATGGCGCTGGTCGAGCGTACTTTGATCCGGCTCGCGATGCTGGCCGGGCGGTCCGGTTAACGCGACGGAAATGGTCGAAACAGGGGGGTGATATCCGTACACCCCGCGTGCACCCCCTGTACACCGCCGCGCTGCAGCGAAACTGTTGTGCAAAATGGTTAACGGACCGTCCCGGATAGCGCCGCCACCCTATTCAGGCGGGGCGAACAGGGCGAAAACTTCGGCTCCGGTCATCTTTTGGGTTTCTCCGGCAAAGGAATATGCGTCGGGCTTTTCATCTATGAAAATCTCTTCGTCCATGATCATTCCTGCCGGATCGTCGAGCGAGCCCAACCCGAAATGGCGTAGCCCCTGATGCGGACCCTCTGCTGTGACCCGGTAGAACAAGTTGGAACCGCAGGTTTTGCAAAATGCGCGTTCTGCCCAATCCGATGAGGTGAAGGTCTGGATGTTGTCTTCGCCTTCAAAAGTGACATCTTCGGGTTTGACCTGAAACCCGAGGTAAATCCCACCGGTCCATTTACGACACATGCTGCAATGACAAGCGCCTGATCTGGTCGGGGTGTTGGTGATGTTGAAGCGGACAGCTTGGCACAGGCAGGACCCGGATTTTTCCATCATTTTTCTCCGTTTGGGGGTTGGCTATGGATGGTGGGATAGCATGGGGTGCTGAATGGTGTTGTCAGTAGGGGGTGTTGATGATTTTGGCCGAGAGCTAGTTTTCGAGCAATGCACTTGCGCGGCTTGCTGACAGATCAAAGGATTAGGCCGGCCGTTTTTGACCCCCCAACCAACGGGTCGCAGATTGTCCAGCCCAGAGTCCGGTGGCCAGGCAGGCGGTCAGAAGGTAGCCACCTGTCGGTGCTTCCCAGTCCAGCATTTCTCCGGCGGCAAACACGCCCGGGCGGGTATGTAGCATCAGATCGGAGTCGAGCGCGTCGAACCGGATGCCACCAGCGACCGAGATTGCCTCGTCCAGCGGGCGGGGGCCTTGATGCATTACCGGCAAGCACTTGATCAGAGGCGCGATGTCATTGGGCAGTGGGCGGCCAAACTCCATCAGCAGAGCCAGTTTCACCGGATCAAGTCGCAGGGTTTTGCGCAGGTGATTTGACCGGCTGGCCTTGCCGCGCGGGCGCCCCAGTTTTTTGCGCACCTGATTCATGCTCAGGTTCGGCACAAGGTCGAGTGAGAGCGGAGCACCATCGCGTAACGCGCGTGAAATTGCATAGATCCCGCCGCCCTCGATCCCGCGTTGGGAGAGGACGCATTCTCCGCGGCTGACCTGATCCCCGGCGTGGAGTGCCACATCTTTGACCGGTGCCCCGAAATGGCGGTGCATATGGTTGGACCAGTTGACGATGAACCCCATGTTCGCGGGCTGGAAGGGGGCGATTGCGTCGGTGTCCAGATGGCTGACCCATGCGCCATCTGATCCGAGCCGGGACCAGCTGGCACCACCGCATGCGAGAACAGTGGCTTTGGCTGTGAGACGGACCGGCCCTTCGGGTGTGCTAAACAGGGTTGTCGTACCCTCCCATCCCTGCCAGAACCAGCGAGTCCGGAGCATGACATTGAGCGCATCCAACTGCGCAAGCCATGCACGCAAAAGCGGCGACGCCTTCATCGATTTGGGAAAGACCCTTCCAGTTGAGCCGGTAAACACCGGTTGGCCCAGGTTTTCGGCCCACTGGATCACCTGATCCGGCCCGAAGACGTCCAGCATCGGGCGCAGATGCGGAGTGGCCTCGCAATAGGCAGCTAGGAAGGGTTCAGTGTCTTCAGCCTTTGTCAGGTTCAAGCCGGACTTTCCAGCCATGAGCAATTTACGCGCCGGAGACGGCTTTGCCTCAGCCACCAGAACGGAGTGCCCGGCCTGTGCCAGGGCCTGCGCGGCCATCAACCCGGCAGGGCCTGCACCAATCACCAGAGCGTCGGTCATGTGGCAGGGGGCTCTGACCCGTTCAGGCCAACGTGATGAACAACCCGCTGTGGATAGGGGATTTCGATGTCATGCTCTTTCAAGGCGTTCCAGATGGCAAAGAGCACTTGTGGGGTGAACTTGTTTTTCCCGTCATCGATGCCGTTGACCCAGAATTCGACCGCGAATTCCACTCCGCTATCGGCAAAGGCACGCAATTCGCAATCCGGTTTATCGGGGTCTGACAAAACGAAGGGGAGTTTCGCCACGGCCTTTTCGATAATGTCGGGAATGACGTTGATGTCGGTGTCATAGGACACCGAGAACGGCGCCTCGTAACGGTTGGCGCTGCCCTGATCGGAATAGTTGACGACACGAGTGGTGATAAAATCTTCATTCGGGACAACGATCCAGCGGCCATCAAAGGTTTCCATGATCATGGCGCGGGCCGTGGTTTTGACGATAGTTCCGGCCTCTCCGCCGTCGAGTTCGACATAATCGCCGACGGTGGTTTGCCCCTCGATCAGGAGGATCACGCCTGAGATGAAATTCGCCGCGATTTTTTGCAGGCCGAAGCCGAGGCCGACGCCAACCGCGCCACCAAGCACGGCAAGCGAAGTCAATGAGATGCCCAGCACATTCATCAGCACCAGAAAGGCCGCGCCGAAGATGGCAATCTCTGCCGCTTTGACGGCCAGCTGACGGGTAGCGGGGCGCATTTCTTTTTGCGCCTCGATGTAAGTGGCAGACTGGTCATTCGACCAGCGACCGAACCAGAAGATGATGCCGCCTGCGACGATGGCCTTGATCAACCAGAGCAGATCAAAGGACATATTACCAAGCGGGACAATTGTGCCCTCAAGCTTGGCCGTGGCGATTTGGAGAAGACCAAGTGCATAGAGGGCTGCCACAGGCAACAGGATATATTTGCCAAGCAGTTTGAGAAACGGATCCTTTACGATATCGCGGACCAGGATGCGCACCGCGAGGAACAAAAAGACACGTTTGCCAAAGGCGATCACGGCACCGGAGCCGAACACGGACCTGGTGACGCTTTCGCCCATGCCGATGAAAAGCCAGGCCAGCAGAGGCAGAAGCAGGGGTACAAATTGCAGCAGAAATCGGCGGGCGCTAGCGATGGTGTTTTGCTGATCCGCGGCGGGTGTCAACAGGTTTGACACCATGGGTTTCAGCCTGCGGCTGATAAACAGCGCCAGCAGATATGCCGCCACAAGCAATGCAAATTGCGACCATGCCGCAGGTGAGATCAGCCAGGATTTGGCGATGTCCCAGCCTTGGGTGGCGTATTCGATGGCTTGCCGGATGAATTCTGGTTGGTTGGCCGGGTCCATGGCGCATCTCCTCTTGCCCCGTTCTCTTGCCTGTCTGTGGCAAAAGGTTCAAGAAAAAGCGATGGATGATCCGATATGTCCCTTATGCCTGCGGCCAATTCCACCCGGAGTGCGGCAAAGCCTGCATCACCTTGTGCCCAAGCTCAAAGGCGGCAAGGGTGGGCCGGTCGTGTTGCTGCACCAGATTTGCCACAATGAGATTCACGCGACTTTGACAGAGGCAGAGCTGGCGCGGGAGTATACGGCGATTGAGGCGCTGCGGGGGCATCCGCAGCTGGCAAAGTTCATTGCGTGGGTCCGCAAACGCCCGCCTGCGTTTTATGCCCGCACGCCGGGGCCGCGGCGGAAGAGGTGAGATGTTAACGAATGTGCAACGGATCACCGAAATCGTCGTTCAGTGATTTTTCCAACTCAGTTACTTCAAGCCCCATATACGCTGAGTTGCGGGTTATTTCGCCAGCATGAAGGTGCTGCAGTTCCAGCGTGGTGTAGGGGCGTTTCCACAGCCATTCTCGGTTTCCGATGGATTTCAGATCGGAATTTGGCGGGATCTCATCTGTGAAGGCAAAGAAGTAAAGATCAAAGCCGTAATCCGGCAGGGGCTGGACTGAGAGCAAGGTCATGCCAAGTGATTTGTAGAGGGTCAAAGCAGGCTCAATCGCAGTGCAGCGAAGGGTGATCTGGCCCATTTGTGCACCGCCACCGAGGGGGGCGTTGGGATCTCCGGCGTTATCCGGTCGGTTGGGCTGAAAATCGTGCTGGAGGAGTTCGATCTGAAATCCGGCGGGATCAGACAGGTGGCACATATATCCGATCTTGCCGAACTGTCGCGGTGCGTTGACGCTGATACCTGCATTGGTCAGTTGTGTATGGGCGATGTCGACGTTCGGCAGTGTGATGCCGATCTTCCAGTAGCGACCGCTGCGGGCAGGGGTATAAGCCTCGCCATTGGGAGAGAGGACGATGTCCGCACCCTGACCACCGTAACCGAGGCGTATGTCGCTGCCATCAGGGTGCGCCGACATTCCCAAATGGGAGGTATAGAATTCGGCCAGGGCTGCGGGATCAGTGGTGCTGAGCCGGACGCCGGAAAGCTTGTTCATCGGCACAGGGATTTGATTCCATGGGCAATATCAGGGGACGCAGCCAGTGCATCGGCGGCCAGCGCGCGGGCCTCTGCCAATACATCGCCCGATGGCACCAGCCGGTCAAACAGGCCCCAATACAGCGCGGTTTCGGCGTCGATTTTCTGTCCTGCCATGAGGATCATTTTGCTGCGGGCGGGGCCGATCAGGGCGGTCATGCGGGGTGGATCAGAAGGCTGGGGCAGAAAACCCAGTTTCATCACCGGATAGAACGCCTTGGCGGAGGGGGAGGCAATGCGCAGATCGCAAGCCAATGCCATGCCCATGGCACCCCCTGCAATCGTGCCGTTCAGGGCGGCGATGCTCAGTCCCGGCAGTGCAGCGATTGCGCCTGACAGCCGTTCCCAGACCGGGCTGAGCGCGAGGCCGGCGCGGGCCTCTTCCAAATCTGCACCGGCTGAAAACACCTTGCCCCGGCCGGTCAGAATCAAAACCCGCGCGTCCTGAGCTGCCTCGGCGATCTCGGCCAATTGGGTAAGCATGGCTTCGGTTAGTGAATTGGCCTTGTCAGGCCGGTTGATCGTGGCAATCCAGAGATCGCCGTCTTTCTGCAGCTAGATCATATCAGCCCTGCGCGTTTGCGGATTGTTTCATCCCGCAGAGAGAGTTCCTGGCCGATGAATTCATCTGCATCTGCGCTGCACATCCACAGCAGCGTGCGCGCGGGCCAGTCCGGTGGGATATGATCTGACCAGTCGAGCGCACTGACCGGGTTGACGCCGCTTGCCTTGATTTCGTGCTGCATCTGAGTGGCCACCGTGCCGGGGGACAGGCCCATGGCCCGTATGCCTCCATCGCGGCCTTCTTTGTCGGCGCACATTGTCATCATCGCAGCGCCTGCCTTGGAGGCGCAGTAATGGCTCCATCCTTCGAGGGCATTATGGGCGGCGCCTGAGCTGATGGTTAGGATTGTACCACCGCCCGCTGCGCGCATCAGAGGCATGGCGGCGCGCATGCCGTAAAATACGCCTTTGAGATTGATGTCGATCACCTGACCCCATTCGGCGGGGTCAACGGATTCGAGCCGGCAAATTGGTTCAATTACCCCGGCATTGCCGATCAAAACATCAATCCCGCCAAACGTATCGACGGCCTTTTGCACCGCGGTGGAAACGTCTTCATAGCTGCTGACATCGCATTGCACGGCTACGGCGCGGTCTCCGATTTCGGACGCGATGCGAGAAATGTCACCGCTGCTGCGGGCGGCGAGAACCACGTTGGCACCCGCATTGGCGAATGTGTGAGCCGCTGCTTCGCCGATGCCGCGGCTGGCACCGGTGATGAGAACGGTTTTGCCGGTCATGTCCATGTTATGTCTCCAAATTAAACTATGTTCTATCTGCGTTATCTTTGCCGATACCACAACTCCCCCTTGACCCCGCCGTCGCAAGCGCGGAAGCTGTACCGGATTTAAACTGGGAGGGATTGATAATGTCATCCTGTAAACGCGCCGCCACGTCAGCGGCCGCATTAAGTATTTTCATAGCCGCGTCGCCCGCATTTGCGGATCTCACCGCAGAGCAGGTCTGGGCCGATTGGCAGGACTATATGGCGAGTACCGGCTATGCGGTTGATGCCACAACTTCGAGATCCGGTGATACGTTGACGGTTTCAGACCTGTCGATGTCTATCGCGATCCCCGAAGAGGACGTCGATGTCAGCGTCACGATGCAGGAATTTTCCCTGACAGAAAACGGCGATGGCACTGTTGCCATTTCGATGCCGCCGGTCACACCGTTGGTTGTGAGTATTTCTGATGGCAGCGGCGAAGGGGTTGATATCAATCTGGATTATATAACCAGTGCTTTGGCGATGAACGTTTCTGGCGATGCCAACGACATGGTCTATACCTATTCTGCCGCCGAGGTGGCGGTAAAGCTGGCCGATGTATCGTATGCGGGCCAGTCTGTTGATATCGGCACAGCCATGATGTCATTTGCCCTTGGAGTGGTTTTGGATGGGTTCCAGGTTTCTGACCTGATCTGGAGCATCATCGATGCACCCGGACAGTTGCCGCATGATCCGGCCACGGTTATCCTTGAAACATCGGGTTTGGTGAAGCTGTTCTTTGACCTGATGGATCCCGAACAGATGGTCATGGTGGAATCGGGCGAGGCCATGCCCGGCGAGCTGAACGAATTGACGCTGCACGAATTGGAGGTTTCGGCTGCCGGTGCGACGCTGACCGGTCAAGGGGCGTTTACCTTCGACAACACGGATCTGAGCACATTTGACGGCCTTCCTGCGCCAACCGGGTCAGTTGATCTGATGCTTGTGGGTGGCAATGGCTTGTTGGATACACTGGTTGCCATGGGCTTGATCCCGGAAGAAGAGGCAATGGTCGCCCGGATGATGATGGGTCTGTTTGCGATTCCGGGGGATGGCGAAGATACGCTGACCTCGAAGATCGAAGTTAACGGAGACGGTTCGATTTCTGCCAATGGCCAGCGCCTTCGGTAAATCGCGCTAAATCGTTTTGGAAAGGCCGTGATCTGCGATTGCGGCCTTTTTTCGTTGGCTTGAGATGTTCGCGATCTGATTCTAAGATCATGTAAGCACACAAGTGGGTTTCATTCCGGTTGCATGGGCTATCCTGATCGGATCAAAACTTGCCGCGGTGTTTGCGTGGCAGCCGGTCAAACAGAACCTGGGTGCCGTCTGATGCGCGCGGACTGTAGACAAAATCATGCCGGTGCAGATCGTGGAACATTCTGCGCACGCCGGGCAGGCCGATATAGCGGCGGTGAAGTTCGACATAGATATGTTGAACCTCGCCAAAATCGACCTGATCAAACAGCCCGGCCTCGCCCCCTTCGATATCACATACGATTGCTGTGGGGCGATGCTCTTCGATTACTTCGCTGAGATATTGCGCCGGAGTCTCGACGATCGTGGCCGGTAGGTTTTTTGGATTTTCAAAGGATGAGGACCAAAACGGCTCGGTAACGTGGAATTCAACCGTGCCCGAGGGAGGCATTGGTGTGCTGTCAGGCAAAAGAACAGCATTTAAAACACGTGCCCCTTTGACATTGTTAAAGGCATGGATTTTCTCGATATAGTCGGTCAGGACGGGGTTCGCTTCGACACACGTCATATCTGTGGCGCCGATCTGGTTGGCAATGAAGGTAGAAATGAAGCCAATACCGGCGCCGATTTCGAGAATGCGGTCTTCGGGCGTAAGAAATTTGGGCAGGCCAATGGATTCAGCGTTCTCATAGTGCCCTTTACGGAGTTTCTTCTGGACGTCCGTGCCGATGATTTCAGCATCGATCGGCACTTTTACCCCGTGGGACTCGATGAATTGCAAAACTAACCTCGTAACCTGCCTGTTTCATGCATGTTACGATCAAACGGTGTTGCCGACCAGCCGGAAGGTGGTCTTGCGTCGGGTCTGATCTGCGACTACCTCTTTCCGGGCAGGGAGACAGGCGATGAGCGGGAACATGGAAGACATCACAGGCGCGTTGCTGGACGCGGCGCGCAAGGCCGGCGCTGAGGCGGCGGATGCGATGGCGGTGGCCGGTGAGGCCGTTACGATAGATGTGCGGGCCGGAATTCTGGAACATGCCGAGCGTGCGGAAGGCACCGATATCGGGCTGCGGGTTCTGATTGGGCGCAGGCAGGCCTGTGTCTCAGCCTCGGACACCAGTGCCACAACCATTCAGACATTGGCAGAGCGGGCGGTTGCGATGGCGCGTGAAGCACCTGAGGACCCCTATATCGGGTTGGCGGACCCGGATCAGTTGGGTGTTGGATGCGAAATTGAATCGCTGGAATTATCAGACCCTGCTGCAGAACCTGAGCCCGATTTGCTGCAGTCCGAGGCGTTGGAGGCGGAGGCCGCGGCATTGGCGGTACAGGGGGTGACGCAGGTGCAATCGGCCACCTCTGCCTATTCCCGGCGGCGGGTGCATATGGCCGCGAGCAATGGGTTTGCGGGCGGTTATGCGCGTACCGATAGCGGTGTTTACTGTACCGCCATTGCCGGTGAAGGCACTGGGATGGAGCGCGACTATGACGGTGACAGCCGGATATTCCGGACTGACCTGCGCCGTGCTGACGAGATTGGACGTTCCGCAGGCGCGCGCGCTGTGTCGGCTTTGGGCGCACGCAAGCCGCCGACGGGTGCCTATCCGGTGATGTTTGACGAACGTATTTCCGGCTCTTTGATCGGGTATCTTTTGGGGGCAGCGAATGGGGCAGCTATTGCGCGCGGTTCGTCCTGGTTGCTGGGTCGGTTGGGAGAGGCTGTTTTGCCAGATGCGGTGTCGCTGACCGAAGATCCGCACCGGGCCCGAAGCCCAGGATCACGGCCGTTTGACGCCGAGGGGCTGGCCACGCAGAACCGCAAGATAGTCGATAACGGTGTTCTGACGGGGTGGACCCTTGATCTGGCGGCCGCGCGTAAGCTGGAGATGGCCCCAACTGGCAATGCCAAGCGTGGCACGTCGGCGCCGCCCAGCCCCGGCAATTGGAACATTGAACTGACGCAAGGCGATCAAAGCCGCGATGCGCTGCTGAAGGAGATGGGCACAGGGCTGTTGGTCACGTCAATGATCGGGTCGACCATCAATCCCAATACCGGGGATTACTCGCGTGGTGCATCCGGTTTTTGGGTTGAGAATGGCGAGATAACCTATCCGGTCAATGAATGCACTATTGCCGGAAACCTTCATGCGATGTTGCGCAGTTTGGTCCCGGCCAATGATGCGCGCCTGCATTTGTCGCGCGTTGTGCCATCGTTGCTGGTTGAAGGAATGACTCTTGCCGGCGCGTGATCTGCCCCTGTTGATCGAGGCGGTTCGCCGGGCGGGGGAGGTGGCCAGGGGTTACACCGGTTCCCAGGCCAAATCCTGGGAAAAGCCCGATGGAACAGGCCCGGTGACAGAGGCCGATTTGGCGGTCAATGACGTTCTGGGCGATATTCTGCGCGGTGCACGGCCAGACTATGGATGGCTGTCCGAAGAGACTGAGGATGACCACAGTAGGCTGAACCAGGAACGAGTTTTCATTCTGGACCCGATCGACGGCACACGCAGTTTCATGGAAGGGTCAAACACCTGGGCGCATTCGCTTGCAGTGGTGGAAGGTGGTGTGGTGACCGCAGCGGTCGTTTATCTGCCATTGCGCGACAAGCTTTACTCAGCAGCGCAGGGGCAGGGCGCGTTTTTGAACGACGTATCAATCTCGGTCGCAGATCGCGATGATCTGACTGGAGCGACCGTGTTGGCCGCCAAACCCGGATTGGCCGAACATCACTGGCGCGCCGGAGTGCCGCAGATGAACCGCACCTATCGTCCGTCGCTGGCCTACCGGCTGAGCGTTGTGGCCGAGGGGCGGTTTGATGCCATGTTCACGCTGCGCCCGACATGGGAATGGGACATTGCTGCCGGCGACCTCATCCTGCGCGAAGCAGGGGCCGTTGTTTCAGACCGAAAAGCCAAGCCGTTGCGTTTCAACAACCCGAAACCTTTGCTTGATGGCGTTGTCGCAGCAAATCCGTCGCTGCACGCGGCGTTAACCGAAGCACTGGTTTAGGTGATCCGAATTTCCTTGCCCGATGACGGTTTCCGGTTCTAATGTCTTCAGCTTTGAATCGATTGGCCATTTGATGGTGCGAAGTGAAAACCTGACCGGTGCGTTGTTGATGATGGCCTCGATGGCGGCCTTCACACTGAATGATGTTCTGATGAAGGCGATGGCCGGCGAGGTTTCACTGTCGCAGCTGATGTTCCTGCGCGGAATCGTGACCACAGTCATCGTTGCGTTCATCGCCTGGAAGATGGGGGTTCTGGTGGTCAGGCCCGCCCGCGGGGACCGTTGGCTTTTGTTGTTGCGCATGGCGGCCGAGATTGGTGCCTCTTATTTTTTCCTGACAGCACTGTTCAGCATGCCAATTGCCAATGTCACGGCCATCCTTCAGGCGCTGCCGTTGACCATAACACTGGCTGCGGCAATTGTTCTGAAAGAGCCTGTTGGCTGGCGACGACTGGTGGCTATTGCTGTGGGATTTATCGGTGTGATGCTGATTGTGCGACCGGGGGCGACCGATTTCACCGCATCGTCGCTATATGCGCTGGTGGCGATTTGCTTTGTAACAATCAGAGATCTTTCGACGCGCCGGTTATCGTCTGCCACGCCATCCATGTTTGTCACTTTAAGCACCTCTGTTTCGATCATGGTGTTTTTTGGTGTTGTAAGTTTGGTGGCGGGTGAGTGGGTTGAAATGGACCTTCGCAACAGCGTGCTGATCTCCGGTGCCGCGTTGATGATCATCGGGGGATATCTGTGTTCGGTGATGGTTATGCGGGTTGGCGAGATCAGCTTTATTGCACCGTTCCGCTATACCGGGTTGGTCTGGGCATTGTTGCTGGGCTGGCTGGTGTTCGGGGAATGGCCCGACACGCTTACCCTGATCGGGGCGGCGATCGTTGTGGGAAGTGGTATGTTTATGCTGTACCGAGAGGCTCTGCTTGGGCGGCGAAAACAGACCTGACATGTTCGTTGGTAACGTTGAAGCGGGCCTCAAAAAAGGTTTGCTCTTCCTCAGTCAGAGGCTCCAGCTTATCCTCTTTGACTTTGACCTTTGAATCATTGTCGTCGTGCACCGCCCGCAGATACATGACCGTATTGGGATCAATCAGCGTCGGCATTTCGTGGTGCAGCTTGTGATGCCCGTAGTTCATGATTGTGCGTGTCGCACCGGGTTGGAACAACACCGCAAGGCCACAGGCCAGAAACGGTGTCTCAACTTTTTGTTTCAGGATACCCTGTTCTGAGAGTTTGACAGAGTATCCGCTGCTGAATTCGAACACCATATTGTTCCAGCCTTGTCGCATTGCCGCACTTTGACGGGCGCGGCGACGGACCATTCGTACAAAGTTGCGGCCGACAGCATCGTCATCATCCAGCCGGAATTGGATCGACTCTACGTCATTATCACCGAGTTCGTATTGTATTGCGGCCTGCATAGCAGCGCGGTGGCGCATCGGGCTCATCGGGATAATCTTGATCTGCTTGGTTGATGCAGTCAGGTCATGCAACCTGTCGTAATAGGGTTTCGGCAGGTTTTCACCGATGACGATCAGATAGGTGAAATCTTCGTCTTTCTGAGCCGAGATCGACGCAAGGTTCAGAGCCTCGAAATGTCGAAACCTTAACTCCATGCGTTCTGGATCATAAAGATAGGCCTCACGCTCTTCGATCGTGTCGTGCATACGCTTAAACCCACCAAGGGCGGGATAAGAGAACCTGCAGACACCAATCATGCGCATATTGCGTTGTCCTTGAGACCAGTTTATCGCATGGTCGCAAATGCTTTGGGCGCGAACAAGGCGAAAGACGGGCATTGGTCTGAACCTATAGAGATTTAGCCCGGATTTTCCGGATTGATCGGCGACAAGACAACGCTGATAGTCAGTTGGCCAGACATGGCCCGGAGGGCTGTTGACAACCCAAACGACTCCCCCTATACGCGCCCCATCCGGCCAAGGGGGTCGCCCCGGCAGCCGAAATCAAAACTGAAGTGGTCAAGATCCGGGCACCTTAAGACGCCCCGATCCTCTGGAACCCCACCGCGTCGTTCACCTCGGAATGGGAACGATTGCGGTGTTTGCGCTTTGCGGACGCGTGAGGTGCACAAAAGAATGAACCGCATGGGATGGTCCATGCAGACACATGTGTTGAGAGACGGGAAGTAACCGGAATGCCAACGATCCAGCAGCTGATCCGCAAACCGCGGCAGCCTAAAGTAAGAACTCAGAAGTCGCAGCACCTGCAAGGGTGCCCGCAGAAACGTGGCGTTTGCACGCGCGTTTATACAACCACCCCGAAAAAGCCGAACTCGGCCATGCGGAAAGTCGCCAAGGTGCGTCTGACCAACGGCTTTGAAGTCATCAGCTATATCCCCGGTGAAAGCCATAACCTTCAGGAGCACTCTGTGGTTCTGATCCGTGGCGGTCGTGTAAAAGACCTTCCCGGTGTGCGCTATCACATCCTGCGCGGCGTACTTGATACGCAGGGCGTCAAGGACCGTAAACAGCGCCGTTCGAAATACGGCGCCAAGCGTCCTAAGTAAGAGGAATAAGAAATGTCCCGCCGTCACGCTGCTGAAAAACGCGATGTCCTGCCCGACGCCAAATTTGGCGACCGGGTTCTGACGAAATTCATGAACAACCTGATGATCGATGGCAAAAAGTCTGTTGCCGAACGTATCGTCTATAATGCGCTCGACCGCGTCGAAGACAAGGTCAAGCGCGCGCCGGTGGAAATTTTCCACGAAGCGCTCGACAATATCAAGCCGTCGGTCGAGGTTCGCTCGCGCCGGGTTGGTGGTGCCACCTATCAGGTGCCAGTCGAAGTGCGCCCCGAACGCCGTGAAGCGCTGGCCATCCGCTGGCTGATCACTGCGTCACGCGGCCGTAACGAGAACACCATGGAAGAGCGCCTTGCTGGTGAGCTTCTGGATGCTGTGAACTCGCGCGGATCCGCTGTGAAGAAACGTGAAGACACCCACAAAATGGCCGAGGCGAACAAAGCCTTCAGCCATTATCGCTGGTAAAGATTCAGAGGCAAGAAACCCATGGCACGCGACTATCCGTTAGACCGCTACCGCAACTTCGGCATCATGGCCCATATCGACGCAGGCAAAACCACCTGCAGCGAACGGATCCTGTATTACACCGGCAAATCCCACAACATCGGTGAGGTGCACGATGGTGCGGCCACCATGGACTGGATGGAGCAGGAGCAGGAACGCGGGATCACCATTACCTCGGCTGCGACCACCACATTCTGGGAGCGCACCGAAGACGGTGAAACACCTGATTCCGAAAAGCATCGCCTGAACATCATCGACACCCCCGGCCACGTTGACTTTACCATCGAAGTTGAGCGTTCGCTGGCGGTTCTCGACGGTGCTGTTTGTGTTCTGGACGCAAACGCCGGTGTTGAACCGCAAACCGAAACCGTTTGGCGCCAAGCCGACCGGTACAAGGTTCCGCGGATGGTTTTTGTCAACAAAATGGATAAGATCGGCGCTGACTTCTTCAACTGTGTTGAAATGATCGAAGACCGCACCGGCGCGCGTGCTGTGCCTGTTGGTATTCCAATCGGCGCAGAAACCGAGCTGGAGGGTCTGGTTGATCTGGTCACCATGGAAGAATGGCTGTGGCAGGGCGAAGACCTGGGCGCAAGCTGGGTTAAAGCACCGATCCGTGACAGCCTGAAAGACATGGCTGACGAATGGCGCGGCAAGATGATCGAAGCGGCTGTCGAAGAAGACGACGACGCGATGATGGAATACCTGGAAGGCAACGAGCCTGACATTCCAACCCTGCGTGCATTGATTCGCAAGGGCACTCTGGCCCTGCATTTCGTACCTGTTCTGGGCGGTTCTGCCTTTAAAAACAAAGGTGTACAGCCTCTGCTGAACGCTGTGATCGATTACCTTCCCAGCCCGCTGGACGTGGTCGACTACATGGGCTTTAAACCCGGTGACGAAGAAGAAACCCGTGATATCGCCCGCCGCGCGGATGACAACATGGCATTCTCGGCGCTGGCGTTCAAAATCATGAACGACCCGTTTGTTGGTTCACTGACCTTCACACGCATCTATTCGGGCGTGTTGAACAAAGGTGACACGCTGATGAATTCGACCAAAGAGCGCAAAGAGCGTGTTGGCCGGATGATGATGATGCACTCGAACAACCGTGAGGAAATCACCGAAGCGTTTGCAGGTGATATCATCGCGCTGGCCGGTCTGAAAGACACCACAACGGGTGACACGCTCTGTGCGGTCAACGATCCGGTGGTTCTGGAAACCATGACCTTCCCCGATCCGGTGATCGAGATCGCGGTTGAGCCTAAAACCAAGAACGACCAGGAAAAAATGTCGCAAGGCCTACAGCGTCTGGCGGCAGAAGATCCTTCCTTCCGTGTGGAAACTGATCTGGAATCCGGTCAGACCATCATGAAAGGCATGGGCGAACTGCACCTCGACATTCTGGTGGATCGCCTGAAGCGCGAATTCAAGGTTGAGGCCAACATCGGTGCGCCACAAGTGGCATATCGTGAGACCATCGGTCACGAAATCGAGCATACCTACACCCACAAGAAACAGTCGGGTGGATCTGGTCAGTTCGCTGAGGTGAAAATGATCATCTCGCCGACAGAAGCAGGCGAAGGCTATTCGTTCGAAAGCCGCATCGTGGGTGGTTCTGTTCCGAAGGAATATATCCCCGGCGTTGAAAAAGGCATCATGTCGGTCATGGATTCAGGTCCTTTGGCTGGTTTCCCGGTGATCGACTTCAAAGTTGCGCTGATCGACGGTAAATTCCACGATGTGGACTCGTCAGTCATGGCCTTTGAAATCGCGGGTCGTATGTGCATGCGCGAAGGCCTGAAACGGGCTGGTGCCAAACTGCTAGAGCCGATCATGAAGGTCGAGGTGATTACACCGGAAGACTATACCGGTGGTATCATTGGCGATCTGACCTCGCGTCGTGGCCAGGTATCCGGGCAAGCGCCGCGCGGCAACGCGATCGCAATTGATGCGAACGTACCGCTGGCTAACATGTTCGGCTACATCAACACGCTGCGGTCGATGTCTTCGGGCCGCGCACAGTTCACGATGCAGTTTTCGCATTACGATCCGGTTCCGTCGAACATCTCAGAAGAGATCCAGGCGAAATTCGCATAAATCCGGGTGGCGGGGTGAACCCCGCCCTACCCAAACCGTAGGGTGGGTGCAAACCCACCACCTGACACGAAAAAGGAGGCCACTATGGCTAAGGAAAAGTTTGACCGTTCGAAACCGCATGTAAACATCGGGACCATTGGTCACGTTGACCACGGCAAGACGACGCTGACGGCGGCGATCACGAAATATTTTGGTGATTTCAAAGCGTATGACCAGATTGACGGCGCGCCTGAAGAGAAAGCGCGCGGGATCACGATCTCGACCGCGCACGTGGAATATGAGACTGAAAACCGCCACTATGCCCACGTCGACTGCCCCGGCCACGCTGACTATGTGAAGAACATGATCACCGGTGCGGCGCAGATGGACGGCGCCATTCTGGTTGTGAACGCGGCTGACGGCCCGATGCCTCAGACCCGCGAGCACATCCTGCTGGGCCGCCAGGTTGGCATCCCGCACATGGTTGTCTACATGAACAAAGTTGATCAGGTTGACGATGACGAGCTGCTGGAACTGGTTGAGATGGAAATTCGCGAGTTGTTAAGCTCTTACGAATATCCTGGTGACGACATTCCTGTGATCCCGGGTTCAGCCCTGGCGGCGATGGAAGGCCGTGACGAAGCGATTGGCGAAGACAGCATCAAGGCGCTGATGGCGGCGGTTGACGAGTATATCCCGACGCCGGCACGCGCGATTGATCAGCCGTTCCTGATGCCGGTTGAGGACGTGTTCTCGATCTCTGGCCGTGGTACTGTTGTGACGGGGCGTGTTGAGCGTGGCGTGATCAATGTTGGTGACAGCATTGAAATCGTTGGTATCCGCGATACGAAAACCACCACCTGTACCGGTGTTGAAATGTTCCGCAAGCTGCTGGACCGCGGTGAAGCGGGCGACAACATCGGCGCATTGCTGCGTGGTATCGACCGTGAAGGTGTTGAGCGCGGCCAGGTTCTGTGCGCGCCCAAGTCGGTGACCCCGCACACCAAGTTCGAAGCCGAGGCATATATCCTGACCAAGGAAGAGGGTGGCCGTCACACGCCGTTCTTTGCCAACTACCGTCCTCAGTTCTACTTCCGTACGACGGATGTGACCGGTACTGTTGAGCTGCCTTCGGGCACCGAGATGGTGATGCCTGGCGACAACCTGAAGTTCACGGTTGAGCTGATCGCGCCGATCGCGATGGAAGACGGCCTGCGCTTCGCCATCCGCGAAGGCGGCCGCACCGTCGGCGCCGGCGTCGTCGCCAAAATTATCGAATAAGCCAATGTAGGGTGCGTGCACGCATGCACCTTACGGGTTCGACGAGGGGGGCCGGATGGTCCGGCCTTCCTCCTATCAACTCCAACGCCTTGAAAGGCTAAGACAATGCAAAGCCAAAACATCCGCATCAGGCTGAAGGCATTTGACTACCGTGTACTGGATGCCAGCACACAGGAAATCGTCAATACCGCCAAGCGCACCGGTGCCGAGGTACGTGGGCCGATCCCACTGCCGAACAAAATTGAAAAATTTACTGTTCTGCGTGGCCCCCACGTGAACAAGAAATCCCGCGATCAGTTCGAGATCCGGACGCACAAGCGCCTGCTCGACATCGTTGATCCCACACCCCAGACCGTGGACGCGCTGATGAAGCTCGACCTGGCCGCCGGTGTGGACGTTCAGATTTCGGTCTAAGGAGGGCTTCGAGATGTTGCGCTCTGGTGTAATCGCAAAGAAAGTCGGCATGACCCGGCTTTTCATGGAAGACGGAAAGCAGATCCCTGTGACCGTTCTCCAACTGGACAAACTGCAGGTCGTCGCACAGCGCACTGCGGACAGCCACGGCTATTCCGCTGTTCAGCTGGGTGCCGGAACCGCCAAAACCAAACGTGTCAGCAACGCCATGCGCGGCCATTTCGCCGCTGCCAAGGTAGAGCCCAAGCGTCGGGTTGCGGAGTTCCGCGTGGCCCCTGAGAACCTGATCAATGTGGGTGAAGAAATCACTGCAAACCACTATTTCGAAGGCCAGTACGTTGACGTATCCGGTACTTCGATTGGTAAAGGTTTCGCAGGTTCGATGAAGCGCCACAACTTTGGCGGTCTGCGTGCCACGCACGGTGTTTCGATCAGCCACCGTTCGCATGGTTCGACGGGTCAGTGTCAGGATCCTGGTAAGGTTTTCAAAGGCAAGAAGATGGCCGGTCATATGGGTGCTGCCAAGGTCACCACGCAGAACCTGCAAGTCGTCAAAACCGATGCCGATCGTGGTCTGATCATGATCAAAGGCGCGGTTCCTGGCTCCAAAGGTGGCTGGGTCACTGTCAAGGATGCGGTCAAAAAACCGTTCCCTGAAAACGCGATCCTGCCTGCCGCACTGAAATCGGATGCCGAAGCCGCTGCAAAAGCAGCTGAAGAAGCCGCCGCCGCAGCAGCCGCCGAAGCAGAAGCCGCAGCAGCAGCCGCCGCAGAGGCAGAACAGGCCGCGATGGAAGCTGCAGAAGCTGAAGAAGCCAAAACTGATGCTGTTGCAGAAGCTGAAGCAGCAGAGAAGAAGGAAGGCGAAGAATGAAACTCGACGTGATCAAACTGGACGGCAAGAAGGCCGGCTCGGTCGATCTGGGCGAAGACGTCTTCGGCCTGGAACCGCGCGCGGATATCCTGCACCGTGTGGTCCGCTGGCAGCGCAACAATGCGCAGGCTGGCACCCACAAGGTCAAGACCCGTTCCGAGACCAGCTACTCAACCAAGAAGATCTATCGCCAGAAGGGCACCGGCGGCGCACGCCACGGTGACCGGAATGCACCGATCTTCCGCGGTGGTGGCATTTACAAAGGTCCGGTTGTGCGCAGCCACGGGCATGACCTGCCCAAGAAAGTGCGCAAGCTTGGCCTGAAACATGCGTTGAGCGCCAAAGCCAAGGCTGGTGAGCTGGTTGTGATCGACGAGGCATCGTCGAACGGTAAAACCGGCGCCCTTGCCAAACAGGTCAAGGATCTGGGCTGGAAACGCGCATTGATCATCGACGGGGCAGAGGTGAACGCAGATTTCGCCAAGGCCGCACGCAACATCGAAGGTCTCGATGTGCTGCCGTCGATGGGTGCAAACGTTTATGACATCCTCAAGCGTGACACCCTGGTGATCACCAAAGCAGGTGTCGAAGCACTGGAGGCTCGTTTGAAATGAGCGCGAAACCTGAACATTACGATGTGATCCGCAAGCCGATCATCACCGAGAAATCCACAATGGCGTCTGAAAACGGTGCCGTGGTTTTCGAAGTGGCGATCAGCGCCGCCAAACCCCAGATCAAAGAGGCCGTCGAGGCGCTGTTTGGTGTCAAGGTAAAGGCCGTGAACACAACCGTCACCAAAGGCAAGGCCAAGCGTTTCCGGGGTCAACTCGGCAAGCGCAGGGATGTCAAAAAGGCGTATGTCACTCTCGAAGAGGGTAATACGATTGACGTGTCGACCGGTCTTTGATCGGGTTGGTGGGGTGAAACCCCACCCTACGGAATTGAGAAACCCCGGCTGCGAGAGTGGCCGGGGTTTTGTTTGATCTGGTGTAGATTGGTTAACTTTCCATAGACACCTCAGCGATTTGGTCGCCATCGAAGCGTACTGAAATTAGGTAATCTGTAATATCGTTGGGTAAACTGAAATCGTAGGTATCAACCTTTTCTTCATCTTCGGAACCCCACGAAGCCACCAAAACGAGAGAATCAAGAATTTGGCTTGGTTCAGGGTTTCGTATTCCGATTGTCTTTTCCCAAGCCTCAACGTCAAGTTCTTCGAGGTGATGAGCAACGAACAAAGTAGGTCCAAACTCCCCTTCCGGTGTTCCATAAAGAGCCTTTACACGCGCCAGCGCCTTCTCGGCGAAATTGTTCATGAATTAATATCCTTTGATTGCGGATCAAACTCGCGAAATACCTTCTTAGAAGCAAGTCGAAAGCGCTAATGGCCGTGGATTGGTTCGCACGGCTTGGGGTGAAGGCGCATGTTGGGTCAGGCTCTTACATAGCGGATGGCTCGGGTTGTGGGATTGGCGGGGTGAACCCCGCCCTACGGAATTTGGAACCGCGACTGCGAGAGTGGTTAGGGTCGGTTTTGTAAAAAAGTCCTAAAGCATTGGAATAATGCTGTTTTGCAATGTTGATCAGGCTTGGCTCGGGACAGTTCACCGGGAATGTCTGGACAATTCTTCAAAACAGCGCAGAGTTTGGATTGAAGGTTCGTACAACTCCAGACCAAGAAGGAAAAGGAATTTGGCAGCGCCATTTGTAAGTATCACAACATATCTGGCGGTAATTCCCCTTTTACTGGGTCTGGCAGCATCGGTGTGGAGTTGTCTGACCGTTATTGCGGCCCACTATGGGCTCGATCTGACCGGGGCGGTTGATTGGTTTCATGTTGATCAATCGGTTGGAATGCCAGCACAGTTCGCATTGTTGATCGTCTCTGCTTTGGTGTTTGCATGGGGGGCAAAAATGGGGCCGGGATGGTTGTGGTACAGGGTCGGAGCCATAGGGGTTATGATCGCGTTGATCACGATGCCCTATTGGCTGAATTTTCCGATGCCGTTGATATGGGGTGTCGCCGTTGTCATCGTGAGCGGTGTTGGCTGGCGTAAATTTCGAAGCTAAGCGTTCATCTTTAAAAGATGACCATTGCACCAGGCCCTGTGGGCGTGTTGGATCGGGACATGAGCGCAACTTCTCTTTTGACCATATTCAGCGAAGCAAAGACCTGTTTGGAACAGGCGTGTGGCGATGATCCGCTTCTTCGCGATGTGTCCAACAGGATCTACATGATGGAGATTTCGGAGGAGGGGATGAAGGGCGTTACCGGCTGCATCCCGACCCATTCCGACCTGCTGAATGCTGCGATTGCAAGCATGCCTGACGATAAGTTTTCGGGCCTCAAATCTGCATTGGCTACGGATAAACAACACCTGCACTGGCGGGTTGATGAGGGCCGGTATTATGCCGAGGGTGCTGATGTTGGCGCGGGGTACAAAGAGGGCAATATGCATGCGCTTTTGATCGGGTCTGAGAATTGCCCGATCAAGGCAGAGGATTTCCTGCTCGGGTTCTTCCTGTTGGCGCCAAGAACGCTCTACCGTGATCATAGTCATCTGGCGCCTGAGCTATATCTGCCGCTGACCGGGCCGCATGGGTGGCGGTTTGACCAAGGCGATTGGGAGGACTTTGAGGCGGGGCAGGCGATATACAATGCACCGGGCGTCGTTCATGCCACCCGGGTTTATGACATTCCGTTTCTGGCGCTGTTTGCGTGGACGCGGGACATCGGCTCTGCCTGTCGGGTTGTTCCGACTGATGACTGGCCAGAGGTAGAGGCGGAGTTGCATCGGGCTTGACCACTGATCGGTATCATCGATGCCTGCGTCGATAACCCGCCCGGATACTACAGTTGCTTTTCAGGGTTCTATCAATATGGTCTCTGGATAATCCGAAACACGGAGGCCGGAGATGGGTGGATATGACTGGGCAGCGATAGAGGCGGTTGCCTCGGTTTTGGGGGTAGTTGGCGTTGTCATTTCAATCATCTTCCTGGTTTACGAAGTCCGCCACAATGCGCGGGCCATCGAAGGATCGACCGTACAATCGTTGATGAGCCTCGAACGCGAAGTGTTCAGCTTGCTTGCTGAAAATGCCGATCTGATGCACAAGGGCGGCTCGGACCTCACGTCGTTAACCGAGGCAGAGGTTTACAGATATGAACGCGCGGTTGGTACGTATATGTCGCTGATTTATTCGGCCTACATTCAACATAAACGCGAGCTGGTCGAAGACGAAGTTTGGGACGCCTATGTAAACGCCCTGAAGCGCCATATGGCCGCGTCTGGTTTTGCCGCGACTTGGGGTGACATCAAGGTCGGGTATCCGGCCAGTTTTCAAAAGGAAATGTCGGCAAAATTTTCGAACGTGTGAGCCGCATCCGCTTGAGCCTGGCCTTAAGCAAATGCGGTTAGATATCGCGCGTGTGGCGTACTATCAGGGCCGGATCGGAAAAACACCGTTTGTTACAACGCAATACAGCATTTCTGACCCGTTTTTTGTCATTGGGGCGTCGGAGAGATCGGGTATTGCAAAATGCGTTGACCCGTTGCCGCCGAACTCAGTTCCATAGATCGCATACAAAGCCTGATGTTCCGAAATCGGCAGTAATGTCCCGTAGGCAGGGATTGAACCCCGCGGACAAAAACCACCACCTGAACCGCCGACCAAAAACACCGAACCGAGGTAATCGTTGCCGCCATGTGCGAAAGACGTTTGGGTTGTGCCCACAATTAGTGCAACAGATGCCAACGCAGAATAAACAAATTTCATCTCGTTCTCCTTATGTGTTGTCGAACCAAGCTCCGATACCTGGCTTTGTGCAGCAAGCAGAAGCCTAGATGTCTGGCTGAAATGGCCTGATAAACGAATTGATTCTATGCTCAGCCTAGCACGGAGTTCCCAAATGGTTCCGCTTGACCGGGGTATGGCTGCCGCCGCAACGCTTTGATGCCTGTGCATTGCGGAGTTTCTCGTCCTCAAGCCCTTGACCCTCTCTCATGTCTCGCTTAAACGACCCCATCGGCAAGGCCCCGGATTCGTCCGGGGCTGCTGTTTTTGTTCGTAAGAACATTCTAAACCGGGGACCTGCGGGGCCCTTTAAATCTGGTCACCTTTCGAGGGGGCTTTAATATAGGCAGGTAAACACTTGCCGTTTGCTAAACGGAAGACAGAAAGCATGGCACTCAAGTCGTATAAGCCAACGACGCCGGGCCAGCGCGGGCTGGTGCTGATCGACCGTTCGGAGCTGTGGAAAGGACGTCCGGTCAAATCTCTTACTGAGGGTTTGACAAAATCGGGCGGCCGGAACAACACCGGACGTATCACATCACGCCGTCGTGGTGGCGGGGCGAAACGCCTCTACCGGATCGTTGATTTTAAACGGAACAAATTTGATGTAGCGGCCACCGTTGAACGGATCGAATACGATCCGAACCGGACCGCATTCATCGCACTGGTAAAGTACACTGATGGTGAACAGGCCTATATCCTGGCGCCTCAACGCCTGGCAGTTGGCGATCAGGTGATCGCATCGGCCAAGGCCGATATCAAGCCGGGCAACGCAATGCCGTTCTCGGGCCTGCCGATCGGGACCATCATTCACAACATCGAACTGAAACCCGGCAAAGGCGGCCAGATCGCCCGTGCCGCCGGCACCTATGCCCAGTTTGTTGGTCGTGACGGTGGTTACGCCCAGATCCGCCTGTCTTCGGGCGAACTGCGCATGGTTCGTCAGGAGTGCATGGCCACGGTTGGTGCCGTATCGAACCCTGACAATTCGAACCAGAACCTCGGCAAAGCCGGCCGCGTCCGTCACATGGGCAAACGCCCGTCGGTCCGTGGTGTGGTTATGAACCCGATCGATCACCCGCATGGTGGTGGTGAGGGCCGGACCTCTGGTGGCCGTCATCCGGTGACGCCATGGGGTAAGCCGACCAAGGGTGCCCGCACCCGGAACAAGAACAAAGCGTCGCAAAAGCTGATCATCCGCTCGCGTCACGCCAAGAAGAAGGGACGTTAATCTATGTCTCGCTCTGTATGGAAAGGCCCCTTTGTTGATGCATATGTGCTGAAAAAAGCCGAAGCATCACGCGAAAGCGGTCGTAATGAAGTCATCAAAATCTGGTCACGCCGGTCGACAATCCTGCCTCAATTCGTGGGACTGACCTTTGGCGTTTACAACGGCCGGAAACATATCCCGGTCAACGTGTCCGAGGAGATGATTGGTCAGAAATTCGGTGAATACGCGCCGACCCGTACCTACTACGGTCACGCCGCCGACAAAAAAGCGAAACGGAAGTAAGTCATGGGCAAGGAAAAGAACCCCCGCCGCGTGGCAGATAACGAAGCAATGGCAAAACTGCGCATGCTCCGTACTTCCCCGCAGAAACTGAACCTGGTAGCGGCCATGATCCGTGGCAAGAAGGTTGAAAAGGCTCTCAATGACCTGACCTTCTCGAAAAAGCGGATCGCGCTGGATGTGAAGAAATGTCTTCAGTCCGCCATTGCCAACGCTGAAAACAACCACAACCTTGATGTGGACGAGCTGATCGTGGCCGAGGCCTATGTCGGCAAGAACCTGACACTGAAACGCGGTCGCCCGCGGGCCCGTGGCCGGTTTGGACGGATTCTCAAGCCGTTCTCGGAAATCACTATCAAGGTACGTGAAGTTGAGGAGCAAGCCTAATGGGTAACAAAGTCAATCCGATTGGCATGCGCCTTCAGGTCAACCGCACCTGGGACAGCCGCTGGTACGCCGATACGAAGGATTACGGGAATCTTCTGCTGGAAGACCTGAAAATCCGTGAATTCATTCAGACCGATTGCAAACAGGCTGGTGTCAGCCGTGTGATCATCGAACGTCCGCACAAAAAATGCCGTGTGACTGTTCACACAGCACGTCCGGGTGTGATTATCGGCAAGAAAGGTGCAGACATCGAAGGTCTGCGTCGCAAACTGGCCAGCATGACCGACAGCGAACTGCATCTCAATATCGTTGAAGTGCGCAAGCCAGAGCTGGACGCCGCATTGGTTGGTGAAAGCATTGCACAACAGCTCGAGCGTCGGGTTTCGTTCCGCCGCGCAATGAAACGTGCCGTGCAGAACGCCATGCGCATGGGTGCCCTGGGCATCCGGGTTAACGTGTCGGGCCGCCTTGGCGGTGCCGAGATTGCCCGGACCGAATGGTACCGCGAAGGCCGCGTTCCGCTTCATACGCTCCGTGCGGACATTGATTACGCGCCAGTAGAGGCGGTCACGCCTTATGGCATCATCGGCATCAAGGTCTGGATCTTCAAAGGTGAGATCATGGAGCATGATCCATCCGCTCGTGACCGCAAGGCACAAGAGCTTCAGGATGGTCCAGCCCCCCGTGGTGCCGCGCCTCGCGGCCACGGCGGCCGACGCTAAGGAAGGAATGAAAGATGCTTCAACCAAAGCGTACAAAGTTCCGCAAGCAGCATAAGGGCCGTATTCACGGTCTGGCCAAAGGCGGATCTGACCTGAACTTCGGTACTTATGGCCTGAAGGCAACCCAGCCTGAGCGTGTGACTGCACGCCAGATCGAGGCTGCTCGTCGTGCCATGACCCGCCACATGAAACGTCAGGGCCGGGTCTGGATCCGGATTTTCCCGGATGTGCCTGTGACCTCGAAGCCAACCGAAGTTCGGATGGGTAAAGGTAAAGGGTCTGTGGATTTTTGGGCCTGCAAGGTCAAACCGGGCCGGATCATGTTCGAAATCGACGGTGTGGCCGAAGGCATCGCAATGGAGGCCCTGCGCCTTGCCGCGATGAAACTTCCGGTCAAAACCCGAGTCGTGGTTCGCGAAGACTGGTGATTGGTGGGGTGAAACCCCACCCTGTGAAATCAAAGGCCCCCGGCGCGCAAGCACCGGGGGTTTTTTGTTGGCGATGTGGAAACTTTGTTGGGATTGGGTTCCCGAGCCTAAAGCGTATCGCAATAAACCTGAATCAGGTTCAACGAATAACGCTCTAGGTACATCGTCCAGCAAGCCTAATGCCAGTCCTCAATTGGCCTTGAGCGGACCTTTGAACACATGGTGCCAAGCCGCGCATTGCCGGACCGCCCACAGGGCTGGCGATGCGCGGCGGGCTTCGCCCGCTGTTTCGCGCGGGTGATTTGCTCGAAGGTCTGCAACAGGCCAGTGGCGTAGCAACGGGGATGAGGCCTTAGCTCGTGTGTAAGACTCGACGAGACAGCCAATGCCGTCCATTCTCCGGGCAACCCAAAATCGGAGCACAAAAATGACCCGCACCCGCAAAACCACTCTTATCCGTGATGTCATCACCTCCGATGCTTTCGGAGAACCCTGCAATCCGGTCTGCCGGGTGGCCATGCTCGCCGTGTTTCGCAATCCGCTTGCCGGGCAGTTCGTGGATGACCTCTCTCCCTTATTTGAAATTGGCGCCGAGCTTGGCGCTTTGCTTGCAGAACAAGCAATTGATGCGCTGAAAGTCTCGCCTATCTCTTATGGCAAAGCTGCAATTGTTGGGGTGAACGGCGACATGGAACATGGTGGCGCAGTGATCCACCCCAGACTAGGCGCACCAATGCGGGCTGCTGCGGGCGGTGGGCAGGCACTGATCCCTTCCAACGTTAAGATAGGTGGGCCCTGCACCCCCATTGATCTGCCCTTGGGTCACAAAGATGATCCATGGTCCTTCGATCATTTTGACACGATGACACTTAATATGCCGGACGGGCCCGCGCCGGATGAAATTGTGATGTGTTTAGCCTATGCTGATGGCGGCCGTCCGATCCCCCGTTGTGGCAAGGGGCCGGTGGCGACCTCAAGCTAGCCCGGCGTCCAACACACAGCGCCGCAGCGCCTCGGCCAGCTTCGGCACATAGCCCTCGTTCACCGGCCTGACCGGCGATACCCGCAGCAATTGCTGTCCTTGCCCCTTAAGATAGGCTGCTGTCAGCCGCCCGTACTCATAAGACAGTGCCGCCCGCCCGCGCCCGTCAAATTCCGGCGGTTTGTTAAGGCGCACGGATTCGTACCCCATCCGCCAGGCACGCGAACGCACCATATCGCGCAGGCTGACCCGATGATCGACAAGCTGGCTCATGACAGGGGAAAGACTACCACGTCGTGCTGATTGGGGAAATATCCGCCCGGGCTTGCCGCAACAGGTGCGGCGTGGCACCTTTCGTTCAAATCACAAAGGGCGGATGAACGCATATGGCCGATCACGACACACATCACTATGACCAACTCTCGGCCTTTCTCGAAGAGCTGTGGGGTGAAGGCTATCTCTCCCCCGGCGGCCCGGAGGAGGTATCGCGCGTGATCGAAGGCCTCGATCTGACCGGCAAGCGCGTGCTTGATATCGGCTGTGGCACGGGGGCAATCACCCTGTCCCTGCGCCGCGATCATGGTGCTGCACAAGTCATCGGCATAGATGTCGAAGATCAGGTTTGTACTCTGGCACAAGAACGTATCGCTGCCGCGGGTGAAAGCCATGCGGTCGAGATACGCAAGGTTACCCCCGGTCCGTTCCCGTTTGAGGATCAGAGCTTTGATCTGGTCTTTTCGAAGGATTCTATCATCCATATCGCCGATAAAGAGGCGCTCGCAGCTGAGGTATTCCGTGTGCTGCGCCCCGGCGGATATTTTGCAGCCTCCGACTGGCTGATCTCACATGACGACGCGCCTTCGCCGGAAATGGCGCATTACATTTCGCTGGAGGGGCTCGATTTCAACATGGCCTCGCCTGCCCGCTATCACCGCGCGCTCGAACAGGCGGGATTTGAAGAGGTGGCAACGCGCAACCGAAATGGCTGGTATCATGAGGTGGCGCTGGAAGAGATGAAAACCCTGACCGAGCAGCGCACAGAATTTGAGGCCCGGTTCGGGGCAGAGCTGATTGCTGAAAATATCGCAACCTGGACGGCGATGCTTGAGGTGCTGGCCACGGGTGAACATTGCCCGCATCATCTGCGCGGCCGCAGGCCCGCTTAGCAATTGGGCTTGCCGGGGCAGGGCAGGGCGCGCTATGCCCGGCCAATGCCCCGGATCGAATCTCTTTTTGTCACACGCCTGTACCGCGCAACCCTGTCTGAACAGGGCAGACCGATTGATGCGTCCGAGCTCGAAGCGTCATGCTATTCAATCGCTCAGGATGATGAGGCCGGGCAGGATTGGTGTGAGGAAAACGGCTATCCCGGCTATACCTCTTATGCATCGCTCAGCGATCTGCCGTGGCGGTTTCCGATCTTTGGTGATCTTGTGAAGGTGCTTGACGCCCATGTGGCTGCATTTGCCGATGATTTACAGTTTGATCTGGATGGTCGGGCGCTCAAGCTGGAAGACATCTGGATTAATATTTTGCCCGAGGGCGGTACGCATGCCAGCCATATCCACCCACATTCCGTGATCAGTGGCACTACCTACGTGTCCATGCCCGAAGGCGCCAGTGCTCTGAAACTGGAAGACCCGCGATCTGCGATGATGATGGCCGCCCCCGCCCGGATCAAAGGCGCCCGCGATGAATTGCGGAGTTTCATCTACGTCACTCCCGATGTCGGGGATGTCCTGCTGTGGGAAAGCTGGCTGCGCCACGAGGTGCCGATGAACATGGCAGAAGATGAACGGATCAGCGTGAGTTTTAATTACAGCTGGGTATGATCCGAGCACTACTCACTCCAGTAATTATTGGCCTGCGCCACGGTTTGAAAATTCGCCGCAACCACATGCGAAACCATCGTTAAACTATCCGCGTTATTTGCGTAATCCGGCCGCATCCGGGTTCTTGCGGCATCGTCAGGTTGGGTCTTTTTGACCGCCATCCTTGAAAGCTTGATTGCAACTTCAAACCCATCCTCGGGGGTTTCGGTGATCAGACTTGGAAGCCAGGGCATAGTTTTCTCCTTCAATAATTATCGCGTACGATATAATCGTGTATATAGATATTGAAGCAGCGCACTGTCAAGTATATCGTGCGCGATATGAATTCAGAGGGACCGACATGACTGACCATGCTGCGCTGCCAACCCGTGCCCAGGATATGTTTTGCTTTGCAACCTATGTCGCGTCGCATTGTATCAACCGGGCTTATGCGCCATTGCTCAAACCCCTGGGCCTGACCTATCCAAAATACATCACACTCACCTTGTTGTGGGATAAAGACTGGCAAAGCATCGGCGAACTGGCATCGCATCTGAAAATGGAGACCAGCACCGTCACCCCATTGGTCAAACGGCTGGAAGCGATGGCACATGTCAGACGCCAGCGCGGCACACAGGACGAACGACAGGTTTTTGTCCATCTTACCGCATCGGGCAAAAAGCTTCAGAAAAGTGCGCCACAGATTACCGCCTGCATGGTTGAGGCAACCGGCCTTGAACTGTCAGAGCTGGATAGCGTTGTCGCGACGTTGGGTAAGCTTGTGAAAAATCTGACCAACACCCGGAATTCAAAAGAGGCTGCGGGTGATAAATCCCGCTGAAAATGCCGCTTCATCCTGCAATTGTTACACTTAGTTAAGTGAATAAAGCTTGCAATATTGCCCAAGCTGCCCCACATACGCCCCGCTAACGTTATCTTTTTCGACCCACTGTCTCCCTTAAACCGGCGTTCAGTCTTTCGATCCAGACCAACTGCGCCGGGCTGCCGCACTTACGCGGGCAGCACAATTTAGGAGACTACGGATATGGCCAATGGCACCGTAAAATGGTTCAACTCTACCAAAGGCTTCGGCTTCATCGCACCTGAGACAGGCGGCAAAGACGTGTTTGTACACATCTCGGCTGTTGAGCGTGCGGGCCTGACGGGCCTGAAAGACGACCAGAAAGTGACTTTCGACGTTGAAGCAGGCCGCGACGGCCGCGAGTCAGCGACGAACATCGCACTGGCCTAAGCCTAACAGGCTTTGGAATTACAGGCGGTGCCGGGGAAGTCCGGTGCCGTCTGTTTTTGTTTGGGATTGGCTTACACAGAACCAAACGACCTGCACAGCTACTGACAAGCCGCGCGATTGACTGACCGCGGTTTGGCGATCTGCTTCTTGAGCAATGCACTTTATTGCAGCCACACCCGAAAAAGATCAGTGCGACGCGCAGACTTAACAAAATCGCCAGACCTCTGGGGCGGTCAGGCGATCGCGCGGCGGCCTTCGGCCTCGATTCCGCGCGAGGGGGGGCGGGGCGTTGACGAAAGAAACAGTGGATTTGCTGCAATCCACCGGTTGTATCCGCAGGCAATTGGCGGCATGGGCTGGGCCAATGAATTCTGATCGAAAAGGAAACGACATGATTGAACGTATTGAAACCGGGGAACGTGCCTCGAAAATCGTGAAACACAATGGCGTGGCCTATCTCTCTGGCCAGGTAGGTGAGGGCGAGACGATCCAGGATCAGGTGCGTGACTGCCTGTCCCGTGTCGATGCTTTGCTGATCAAGGCCGGATCATCACGTGAAAAGATGCTGCGGGCCACGATCTGGCTGGCCGACATGAGCGATTTCGCCGGGTTGAACGAGATCTGGAACGATTGGGTTCCTGAGGGCCACGCTCCTGCACGTGCCTGCGGCGAGGCCAAACTGGCCCGCGAAGTGCTGAAGGTCGAAATTATCGTGGATGCGGCTTATGACTGATCCGGTTCAGAGCGAGGGTAGGGTGGGTTTCCAACCCACCTTGCGAAACCTCCAACTTCCCCCTTGCCCTATCCCCGCACCTCCCTTATAGAGCCACATCTCGCGGATTCCGGGCAACCGGGATTCGGCGTGTTTGTCATTGATCCACCAGGTTCCGGGTGACCCTGTGCCAAATTCAGAGGCTCGCTGGTGTTTTGAGAAAGGAAAAGGCGCATGAACGCCGCTGATCTACGTGATAAGACCCCGGATCAGCTCCGCGAGGAGCTGGCAACGCTGAAGAAAGAGCAGTTCAACCTGCGCTTTCAGGCAGCAACCAACCAGCTGGAAAACCCTGCCCGCATGCGTGTTGTACGCCGCGATGTTGCACGGGTTAAAACCATCTTGAACCAAAAAGCCGCCGACGCGGCCGCAGAATAAGGAGCCTGTAAGATGCCCAAACGTATTCTCACCGGCACCGTAACAAGCGATGCCAACGCACAGACCGTAACCGTCTCTGTCGAGCGCCGCTTTAAACACCCGGTTCTGCAGAAAACCATTCGTAAGTCCAAGAAATACCGGGCGCACGATGAACAGAACGCTTTCAAAGTCGGTGACCAAGTCCGCATCATCGAATGCGCACCGAAATCGAAAACGAAACGTTGGGAGGTGTTGGAAGCGTAAGCTCCGGCGCCTTTTGGCATTATTCGAAACCCTGGGGACAAGGCAATGCATCGCCCCCCATAGGTCGGGAGAAACCAAATGATCCAGATGCAGACCAACCTGGATGTTGCTGACAACAGCGGCGCGCGCCGTGTTCAGTGCATCAAGGTCCTGGGTGGTTCCAAACGGAAATACGCGAGTGTCGGTGACATTATCGTAGTATCCGTCAAGGAAGCCATTCCACGCGGCCGCGTTAAGAAAGGCGATGTGCGTAAAGCAGTCGTCGTACGCACCGCCAAAGAAATCCGTCGTGAAGACGGCACCGCAATCCGCTTTGATAGCAACGCCGCCGTGATCCTGAGCAATTCAGGTGAGCCGGTCGGTACCCGTATCTTCGGGCCGGTTGTTCGCGAGCTGCGTGCCAAGAACTTCATGAAAATCATCTCACTCGCGCCGGAGGTGCTGTAAGATGGCTGCTAAGCTGAAAAAAGGCGACAAGGTTGTCGTCATTGCCGGTAAGGACAAAGGCAAAGAGGGCACAATCACCTCTGTTGACCCCAAATCCCGCAAAGCTGTGGTTGAAGGCATCAACGTTGCCATCCGTCACACCCGTCAGAGCCAGACTAGCCAGGGCGGCCGCATTCCCAAGGCGTTGCCGATGGATTTGTCAAACCTGGCCTTTCTGGACAAGAACGGCAAACCATCGCGCGTTGGCTTTAAGCTGGATGGCGACAAGAAAGTGCGTTTTGCCAAAACCACGGGGGACGTGATCGATGCTTGATACAGCAAACTACACCCCGCGCCTCAAGACCGCGTACAAGGACACCATTCGTGCCGCTCTGAAGGAAGAGTTCGGCTACAAAAACGATATGCAGATCCCGCGCCTTGATAAAATCGTTCTGAACATCGGTTGTGGTGCCGAGGCGGTCAAAGATTCCAAGAAAGCCAAATCGGCTCAGGAAGATCTGACAACCATCGCCGGCCAGCACGCGCTGATCACCAGAGCGAAGAAATCCATCGCCGGCTTCCGGGTTCGCGAAGACATGCCACTGGGCGCCAAAGTCACTTTGCGCGGCGACCGGATGTATGAATTCCTTGACCGGATGATCACGATTGCCATGCCACGTATCCGCGACTTTCGCGGTGTGTCGGGCAAATCGTTTGATGGCCGCGGCAACTATGCCCTGGGCATCAAGGAACACATCGTTTTCCCCGAAATCAACTTCGACAAGGTCGACGAAGTCTGGGGCATTGACGTTGTAATCGGAACCACGGCGCAGACCGACGCTGAAGCCAAGGCGCTGTTGAAAGCTTTCAACATGCCCTTCAACAGCTAAGTCTGGGAGGAATTACTCATGGCTAAAAAAGCAATGATCGAACGCGAGAAGAAGCGTCAGCGCCTGGTCGAGAAATACGCCACCAAGCGCGCCGCTCTCAAAGAGATCATCAGTGATGAAAGCAAGCCAATGGAAGAGCGTTTTCGCGCGTCTCTGAAACTGGCAGAACTGCCGCGCAACAGCTCGGCCACCCGGCTGCACAACCGTTGCCAGCTGACCGGTCGTCCGCATGCGTATTATCGCAAACTGAAAATCAGCCGGATCGCCCTGCGCGAACTGGGCTCTGCCGGACAATTGCCCGGCGTTGTGAAATCAAGCTGGTAAGGAGGGTATAGATATGAACGATCCTATCGGCGATATGCTCACCCGTATCCGCAACGCGGGTATGCGCGGTAAGTCCACCGTTTCTGTTCCGGCCTCGAAAATGCGCGTGCGTGTTCTCGATGTTCTGGCAGACGAAGGCTATATCCGTGGTTACGAGGGTGCCAAAGGCTCCGACGGTCACCCGACCATCGAAGTCAGCCTGAAATATTTCGAAGGCGGTCATGCCATTCGCGAAATGAAACGGGTCTCGAAACCCGGTCGTCGCGTATACATGGGCGTCAAGGACATCCCATCGGTTCGTCAGGGCCTGGGTGTGTCGATTGTCTCCACCTCCAAGGGTGTGATGTCGGATGCAAATGCACGTGCCGCCAATATTGGTGGTGAAGTGCTCTGCACTGTATTCTGAGGAGGCCTGAACCATGTCTCGTATCGGAAAACAGCCTGTGACCCTTCCCGATGGCGTATCCGCCACCGTGTCGGGCCAGACCATCGAGGTCAAAGGTCCACTGGGAACGAAATCCTATACCGCAACAGACGATGTCACGTTGACGGTCGAGGATGGCGTTGTCACCGTGACGCCGCGCGGTTCGTCGAAACGCGCCCGTCAGCAGTGGGGGATGACCCGCACCGTTGTGGCCAACCTGGTCCAGGGCACCAAAGAGAACTTCAAGAAAGAGCTTGAAATTCGTGGTGTTGGTTATCGGGCTCAGGTCCAGGGAAATGTTGTGAAACTCAACCTCGGCCTGTCGCATGACGTCGATTTTGAGGTTCCGGAAGGTGTAACTGTTACTGCGCCCAAACAGACCGAACTGGTCGTTGAAGGCACAGACAAACAGCTCGTCGGTCAAGTTGCGGCAAACATCCGCGACTGGCGGCGGCCAGAGCCCTACAAGGGCAAAGGCATCCGCTATAAGGGCGAGTACATCTTCCAGAAAGAAGGCAAGAAGAAGTAAGGACGCAATCAGATGGCAAACAGCAAAAGAGACCTGTTCATCAAACGCCGCCTGCGCGTTCGGAACAAACTTCGCAAGGTCAACGCCGGGCGTCCGCGCCTCAGTGTTCACCGCTCAAACAAAAACATCAGCGTTCAGCTGATCGACGACGTCAATGGCGTAACGCTCGCCGCTGCCTCGACCCTCGAAAAGGATCTGGGCGCTGGCAAAAACGATGTCGCAGCGGCCACCAAAGTGGGCGAGGCGATTGCAGAGCGTGCCAAGAAAGCCGGCGTGACCGAGGCCTATTTCGACCGCGGTGGTTTTCTCTTTCACGGACGCATCAAGGCGCTTGCCGATGCAGCCCGCGAAGGTGGACTGAAAATCTAGGTGGGATGAAATCCCACCCTACCGGTCGTGTGTAGGGTGGGGCTTCGACCCACCAGTGTGAAGGCGGCACTGCTGCCTCGATGATCGAGGGGCCCTCCGGCTCACTGCGATTGATAATCCGGCGCGCATGCGCCACTGAACAAGGAATGCCAGATGGCAAGAGATGACAACCGCCGGGGTCGCGATCGCGACGAAGCACCGGAATTCGCCGATCGCCTGGTTGCGATCAACCGCGTCAGCAAAACCGTAAAAGGTGGTAAGCGATTTGGCTTTGCCGCTCTTGTCGTTGTTGGCGACCAAAAAGGCCGCGTAGGGTTCGGTAAAGGTAAAGCAAAAGAAGTACCTGAAGCGATCCGCAAAGCCACCGAGCAAGCCAAGCGTCAGATGATCCGCGTACCTCTGCGCGAGGGCCGCAACCTGCACCACGATATCGAAGGTCGTCATGGCGCTGGTAAAGTGGTCATGCGTACAGCCCCTCAGGGTACTGGTATCATCGCCGGTGGTCCGATGCGGGCCGTGTTCGAAATGCTTGGTGTTCAGGACGTTGTTGCGAAATCTATCGGTTCGCAAAACCCCTACAACATGATCCGCGCCACCATCGATGGTCTGAACAAAGAGGCAAGCCCGCGTATGGTTGCCCAACGTCGTGGCAAGAAAGTCGCCGACATTCTGCGTCGTGACGAAGCCCCAGCTGCAGCGGCGCCCGCCGAAGCAGCCGAAGCGTAAGGAGACGAACCCATGGCAAAAACCATCGTCGTCAAACAGGTCGGTTCCCCGATCCGCCGCCCGGCAGAACAACGCGCTACGCTTGTTGGTCTGGGCCTCAATAAGATGCACAAGACCCGTGAACTGGAAGATACGCCTTCGGTTCGCGGCATGGTCAACAAGATCCCGCATCTGGTCGAGATTATCGAAGAACGCGGATAAAGCCAGCGGTTGCCGGGGTTAACCCCGGCCTACCCACAAAAATCGTAAGGCCGGGTTCACCCCGCCACATCACCCCTGTCAGAAATGACCGGGGTGTTTTTCGTCGTGCTTTTGACCGTCTTGGATCACGTGCAAAGGTCTGGATTCCCTGACTTGGATAATCCTGTTGCTCTGCTCTATGGTTCACAGAAGTTCAGGAGTATCCACTATGAAAAAGACCTTTATCGCCGCAGCATTGTCACTCTGTTTGCCAGTTACTGGCTACGCCCAGGAGGCCCAAACATATCTGGACGCTCAGGGTCGTGAGGTTCATTTCCCGCTTGGTGCGCTATCTTTTGCAGACGAAGTGATTTCAGTTCAGGTCGGCAAACCCGCCCCCCGCAGCGAAGTTGCCCGAAAACATGAAAACATATTGTCAGAGCCAAACAACGGCAGCCTCTCACTTGGATGTGGTGGGTCTGTCGTGGTGCGTTTCTCTGACAACGCCTTGGTCGATGTGCCGGGTCCTGATCTATATGTCTTTGAGATTGGCAAAGAGGTTGAGGCCACTTTGCTGGAGATATCGACCAACGGGGCTGATTGGTTAGATGTTGGACCAATCGCCGGTGCAACCGCTGAAATAGACATCGCGGATCACGTCAAGGGCAACGGGGCTGTCTATCAATACATCCGCCTCACTGATCGAAATATCAACTGCAAGGCAGGAAAGTACTCTGGCGCTGATATCGATGCGGTCGGTGCAATCGGCGCTGCGGTGCGCTTGACACTCAGCGGTGAGGTTCTCTTCGATTTCGACTCCGCTGAACTGCGCGATACAGCCCGCGCAGCGTTGGACGAAGTGGCTGATGAAATCAGAAACTACCCGTCTGCTCAGGTAATTGTAGAGGGTCATACGGATGCAAAGGGGTCAGATGCCTACAATCAAACCCTCTCAGAACAAAGGGCTGAAAGCGTGCGCCGGTTCCTTGTTCAGGAGGGTGTAGTGGAAAGCGAAGAGTCTGAGATCAGAGGCCATGGCGAAAGCCGCCCTGTTGCTTCGAATGACACCGAAACGGGACGTCAAAGCAACCGTCGTGTCGACCTGATCATCATCCCACGCTAAAGCGCTGACATGGAAAAACCAAAGGTTACCGTAAACGACAGCTATCAGACCAATTACAGCTATTACCTTGAAGCTCCTGAAGGTACGGTGTTTTCTGACGGTTTCTCACCATACTACACGCCCGCTGAAATGCTCGAAATGGGGGTGTTTGAGGGCAAGTATGTCAATGACTGCCGCGCCGAATTTCCCGACAGCTGGTTCCAAAACGCAAAGCTGTCTGACCGCCCCGATGAAACCCTCAACTATTTCGGCGTCAAAAGCCGTCAGCCGCTTGCAGTCTGGCGGCAAAAGGGCTGGATTTACGGCCCTGATCCACGCGGATGGTTTCAATGGTATTGCCGCTATTATCTGGGACGCCGTCTGCCTGACACCGATGCGATCCAGATCAAACGCTGGCGTGCCTTTGCACGCCACGCAGGCCAGGTCAGGGCCAACTGCCACCCCGGCGATATCTTTTGCCAACCCCGGCAGCGCCAGGGGTTGCTGCAATGGTCACATGATGCACTGATTTGAATGCAAGTGGATTTCGGGGTGCTATTTAAACGGCGCTACTTCGAAACCACCCGTGTCCGAATGAAAATATCATGACCCCCTTCGGGCGCCTCAGTTAACTCGCCATAAGCATTTGGCCGAATTTCATCCACACGACGCCAATCTGTAAACGCAGCTTGATCCTTTGGCTTTTTGGGCAAATCCAGGTGAAAGACCAAAAGCCGTTTCTGACCCAGCCACAGCTCGATTGAGCGGTCCGTGGTCTTGTAGGCGATCGTATGGCTGGATTTCAGCACAGTATAATCGCCATCTGCCTCACGCTGCATTTGCCCGTTCATGCCGTGGTAGATGTTTTCGTTGCGCAGGTCTGTTCCGCGGGACATCGCGTCACTTATGTCGGGATCATCAGCGGGCGCTCTGATCTCGACCAGCAACACCGGCTGTGCGCCGCTTCGCAGGATCGACGGGTCGTCCGACTGGAAAATCCACATCCATCCCGCAGCAACGGTCGCCACGACAAGCCCCAGTGCGATCCAGCCCTGAGCACCAATTGATTTTGCACTGCCCCTGGGTATGTCTGCCTCGCGTTTCCGGCGCGCGCGCACCACCAGAACCGCCCCCAAAACCGCGCCAATAACTGCCCCCACCGGCAATCCGGTCAGCACGGCCCCCATAGCAAGGGCGCCTTGTTGGTTATCCGCGCCCGTGAGTTCCCCAATGCCAATAACTGCGAAAAATCCGACGAAACCGCCAACAGCACCGCACAGAACCGCGGCAAGTATGGCAAGAATGATGGTCATGATTTCGCCTCCGTCTTACATAAGTCTAGCAGTGTTGCACTTTGCGTCACAAATTTGACCTAGATTACCGTCCCAAAATACCTGCACTAGCTGTCTGTTGCTCATATTCGGGCAACGCCTCTGTGCGAAACAGATGGCAAAATTGGCCGTCATCGCCGCCGCACCCGAACGCGGTAGAGAAGCGGATGCAGCAGGCGTAACACACAGATATTTAAAGAATATTTCGGGATTAAACACCGCACTTGTCAGTGCGACCGTCACCGTGCACATCGACTATGCGCGGCAAGATACTAATCGGGTCAATGGCAGAAGCAGGCATTTGTTGACCAGCTTCATGTTTTCAAGAGAATGTTCACATTCGCCTGACCCTGGATAAAAACCCCCGGAATCGCCGCAATTTGGGGCCGGTTTCTCCGTCTTTCTATCGTTTTTTACAAAAGTATCTGCAACCGGAGATGGCGAATGCCAACGATCGGCGTTTATCAGTTGAGTGACGTGACACTGGTCGCGGGTCCCGACCCGTGGACACCGGGCAGTAATGCCGAACCCGGTGCACCCGGCAGCACGATCATCATGATAGACCCCGGAGCGTCGGCCATTCAGGTGGATATCACCGATGGGGATGCGTTTTTCGATGATGCGGATAACTCACAGGACCTGACCAATCCGGCAACGGTAAACGGTACAAATTATGCCGCCGGTCAAAACTTTGAAAATGAATACGCCTATGGAATCCGCCCGGTGGGCTCTGTCGATCCGGCGGAACAGATTACCGTTTATGCGATTGACGAAGGGGGCAATACGCCCACCTTTGCCTTTGCTGCAACCAGCCCTCTCACACCCGGCGTCCAGTATGAAATCATCTCGATTGAGGACAACAATCCAACGGTCAGCTATACGGATCTGTTTGTTTGTTTCGACAAGGGCACGCGGATCGCAACGCCAACCGGGCATGCCCCGATTGAGCATCTCAGGGCTGGCGATCCCGTCCTGACGATGGATCAGGGTGCACAGCCCATCCTCTGGATAGGACGGCGCGAGCTGGCCCTCACTGCTGACAATGCCGGGCAAAAGCCGCTGCTGTTCCGCCCCGGTTCTTTGGCTGAACATATGCCACGAAACGAACTCCGGCTTTCACCGCAACACCGCGTATATCTGAATTGTCCGGATGTGGAGCAGCTCACCGGGCACGAAGAGGCGCTTGCTCCGGCCAAAAGCTTTGCCAACCGTACTGGCGTGCGCATCATGAAGGGGCGTAAATCCGTCTGCTATTACACGGTTCTGCTACAGCAGCACGGAATCATATTTGCAGAGGGCGTCCCGGTAGAAAGCCTCTACCCATCTGAATATTCGATGTCATTGCTGAGCATTCCACAGCGGTTGGAAATACACGCGGCGCTGCCCAATCTGACGCGGGATGTCACGGCGAGTTATTCAAGTCCCGCACGGCCATTTCTGAAACCGGGTGATTTGCGTGACCTGCCAAAGGATGTTCCGCTTTTGAAATCCGGAACAAAACGCAGCAGCCGGCCCTTGCGGGCATATCGTGTGGCAGGCCCGGGCCCCGGGCAGATACGGCCTAAGGACGCTGCAGAATTTCGCAATCCCTAACACATTTTCAAAGGATCGAATTCAGCCCGTAGGGTTGGGTGGCAATGCACCAGTTCTTAGCGACTCGCTGGAAAACACGCCTTATTCCAAGACACCAATATCTTTCAGAAACTCAACCACCTCGTCCTGTACTGCTTGATTCTCCAACAGTTCGTGCGCCCGGGACAGCGCGCCTGAACGATAAACGACAGACCGACTGCCGTGCTCTTGTTGCATAAACCGTCCGCAATCGCCGCGGGTCCACGCGTTCTGAAACCAAGGGTCCTTTTCACCCACCAACGAAAGTACCGGCTCGACCGTGCGCGCGTTCAGGCCGTTGTATTCCTTCCAGCCAGAGTTGCAGGTCCAGCCTTCAATTATTCTTGCGGCCAGTGGCAGCTGATACTGCCGCCCGCCCAGCGTGGCAGCGGTGATACCCCCCTGACTTAGCCCCATCAGCACAATCTGCCGTTGTTCGACAAAGGGCAACCTGCTCGCCTGCCTGATGGCATAGGCGGCATCGTATTGCCGCATTTTTAGCGTGCCGCGGTAACGCGCTGCGCGATGGGTCTCCGGATCGTAGGATTTGGGATACTTTTCCCGTGCAAAGCTCGCCGGGGCGATCGCTACAAATCCTAGCTCCGCCATAAATTTTAATCGCCGGTGGGTGCCGGGCCAAATGCCCGAACACCCGTGCATATATATCACCACCGGTACAATTTGCCCCGTCTCGGGCAGCCATTCCAGCAACGCAGCTGTGGAGATTGCGCGCGATTGCCCGTCGCCGGTGGGCACCCGCACGATTGCGGCGTTCCAGGTTTTTTGCACCTCTGCCGGATCTTTCCAGTCAGATTCGAGCATTTCGGCGGCGGGCGTAAAGGATTTGGTGGCATTGCCAAGCCCGTGGTACTGTGCGTGGGCCATCGCGACACTCAGCAGGGACATCACAATACCCCAAAGCAGCTTTCGTTTCATTACACCTCTTTTCATCCCTGCCGTTGGTTCTCTGGGTATCCTCTACCAAGGCCGATCAGGGCACAACCCAACGTCACACGAAGCGCCTCGGTCAGCTCATCCACGGTTTGAGTGGACACGAACAGTCCTCCGGTCCGGTCCGCCAGACATTTGGCCACCGTTTCACCTTCGGTATAGGTATGCGCCTCGGGGCTGTCCCAACTAAAGAAATCTGACACCACTTTGAAACCGATCACATGCACTGTCAGATCACGCCCCTGAGCCGCCAACGCGTCCCCCAAAGCACATGGGCGTCCTCCGCAGGTCTCATTCCCATCCGTCACCAACACAACGATCGCAGGCTGCGTGCGATACTGCAAAACCTCTGCCGCCGCCTGAACCGACGCCGCCAGCGCCGTCAGGCCCGCAGGTCGCACCGATTCAACCCCGTCAATCAATGATTTTGCTGCGTTTTCGACAGGGGCAAAGTGAAGATTGATCCCGCTACAGGCATCCGTTCCGCCAGGGCCATAGACCAGCAATCCCAACCGACGCACGGGTGCTATCTGCGGTGCAGCCCGCCGCACCGCAATACGCGCCTCTTCGATCCGGGTCGGTTGCTGCGTGTCAAATCCCAGTTCCGCCATAGAGGCTGATCCGTCGAGAACCAGCATCGCATCACGCGCGCACCCTGCCCACGCTGGTACAGGGTTCAGAGCCAAAGTGGCACACAAGGGCAGCACAAAAAATCGCATGTCCCCATCTCACAACGCGACAAGTCAGAAATCAATCCGTAGGGTAGTCGCAACCCGACCATACCAAGCAGGAGCCATCACATGTTCGTCAAAACCCTCGCAGATGTGCTCGGCACACCCGCCCATATCATTGGCCCCGCTTTTGAAAGCCGCCGGATCCTGACCGCCAATGACGGGTTGGGATATTCCTTCCACGACACCCTGATCCGGGCGGGCAGCATCCAGCACCTGCACTATAAGAACCATATTGAGACGAATTACTGCTTCGAAGGGCGGGGAGAAGTGGAAAATGCACAAACGGGTGAGATCTGGCCACTTGCCCCCGGGGCGATGTATGTGCTCGACAACCACGATCCGCATATCCTGCGTGCCGAAACGGACATGCGCCTGATTTGTATCTTTACGCCCGCTTTGACCGGGCAGGAAAAGCATGACGAAGATGGAAGCTATGCAGCGCCATGACCCCAAAATTCAAATCATGAGCACACTATGACCAGTGACGTGAAATTCGAAAATATGACCATTTCTGACCTTGAAACCGTTCTGGATTGGGCGGCGCAGGAAGGGTGGAACCCGGGTCTTGCGGATGCCGAGGCTTTCTACGCGGCTGATCCGAAAGGATTTTTCGTGGCGAAACGAGGAGGCGACTTGATCGCGGCCATTTCTGTCGTCAACCATGGGCCTGAAGATGCATTTCTTGGCCTTTATATCTGCAGGCCAGAATGCCGCGGGCAGGGTATCGGGTTGAGCCTTTGGAACCATGCCCTGAAACACGCAGGTAAGCGCTCGGTCGGATTGGACGGTGTGCCGGCACAGGAAGGCAACTACCGGGTGTCAGGTTTTGTACGAACCGGGGCAAGCCTCAGGTATGAAGGGCGCTGGCCCGCTCGCAATGTCGCAGGAATCCGCGCTGCCACCAAAAGCGATACAGATGCTTTGATTGCTTTGGACGCCCGGGCTGGTGGCGTCTTACGCCTGGATTTTATGAGCGCATGGGCCGCCAGAAATGATCACTTGCGCGCCAGCCGGGTATTGATGCGTGATGATCGAATCACAGGTTTCGCGACCTGGCGTGCCTGCCTCGAGGGGACCAAGATCGGGCCTATCGTTGCCTCCGCCACCGCCAATGCGCTGGACCTGATCGCGGATATTGCGGACCTACGCCCCGAGGGGCCTTTGTATATTGATGTCCCGGAATCCAATTCCGCTCTTCGTGCGGAGTTGGAAACTGCAGGGTTCACCGTTTCATTCTCAACCGCACGAATGTATCTTGGACGCCCGCCAACAACCGGCCCCACGTTACAAGCCATCGCAACGATGGAGCTTGGATAGCTGAAACCAGCGTTGGGGCAAACGCCCCAACCCACCGCAACAGGAGCCTTCGCATGTTTGTCAAAACCCTTGCCGAAATTCTCAACACCGACGCTCACGTTAGCGGGGAAACATTCGAAAGCCGCCGCTTTCTGACTGCTGCGGACGGGCTGGGCTATTCCTTCCACGACACACTGGTCAAGGCGGGCACGACACAGCACATGCAATACAAAAACCATGTTGAGACGAACTACTGCGTCGGTGGTTCAGGCGAAGTAGAGAACGCGGCAACCGGCCAAGTTTGGCCTCTGACGCCGGGTACGATGTATGTACTCGAAAACCATGACCCTCATATCGTACGCGCGACAACAGACATGCATATGATCTGCATTTTCACACCTGCCCTGACAGGGCGGGAAAAACATGACAAAGACGGGAGCTATGAAGCGTCAGAGTAAGTGCTGGCGACGTCAGATTTCCACTAACAATCCAACTACGATCAAAACCGAATAATCCTGTTTCAGGCAACCAGACACCGATGGTATCTTCTGTCCCTCTGCCAACGGGAATCCGGATGGATCTGAACTCACCGGGCTACAGCTGCCGGACGCGCCCTTTGGCGTAAACCGCGCCGATCGGCAGGGTAGGTGGGTCACATCGTAAAGTGTTGCGCCAAGATCCAGCTCCCAGTTCTGGTTACCGGTCTCATCGGGCTCAGAAATCGTAAGCGCGGCGACCGTCTCTCGCTCTCCTGTCACAAGGTAACGACCGGCAGGTAACGGAAAATGCGGGGATTTCATAATCAACCCGTTTTCATCAAGCCACCAGTCGTCTGTATCAAATTGCCATAGACCGCCCGCATCGCCGCCTGATTCCTGCAGCGCATTGTACAGCCGCAACCAGACGCCGGAATGCCCCGGGTCGCTGGTCCAGATGCCCCATGTTTCAGCGCCCCTGCCTGATGATGCACTGGGATCGCCTAGCGAGGCGATAAACATGACCGGCACCTCTGTTATGCCCCACTGTTTTTCTTCGGCCTGTGCAGGTTCGGAAAAAACGGTTGCGACCAAAAAACAGGTGAGAATACAGACGGATCGGACCCAGATAGCCCCGAAGTTTTGAATGGCATTTTTCATGAAAACAGAATTGGGCGGCTACCCTGCCAAGTCAATTTGGAATAATATGCCTGCACACTGCATTTTTGCAGCGGGCAAAGCTCCGGCTGAAACGGTGTCGAGACACCCCTTGATCGCGCTCTCCAACACGTCTATACGCCCCCGGTGGCGTACTGCGTCACGACTCAACAACCAAAAAACGCCGTGGTTGGCCCATTCACGCTTCGGGGGTCACATCCGGCAATGGAGAAGCGAAATGAAACTCAATGAACTGCGCGACAATCCTGGCGCAACCAAAACAAAAAAACGCATTGGTCGTGGTCCCGGCTCTGGCATGGGTAAAACCGGTGGTCGTGGTATCAAAGGTCAGAAAAGCCGTTCGGGCGTAGCTATTGCCGGTTACGAAGGCGGCCAGATGCCGCTTTATATGCGCCTGCCAAAGCGTGGCTTTAACAAGCCGAACCGCAAGAAATTTGCCGTTGTAAACCTTGGCCTGATCCAGAAATTCGTCGATGCGAAGAAACTCGACGCCAAGAATGCAATCACCGAAGATGTGTTGCTGGAAACCGGCATCATTCGTCGCAAACTGGACGGTGTTCGGGTTCTGGCCAAAGGCGAAGTGACCTCCAAACTGACCATCGAAGTCACCGGTGCATCCAAGTCTGCCGTCGAAGCGGTTGAAAAAGCGGGTGGTGCTTTGACAGTCACAACCGCGCCAGCGGCTGAATAAGAGGTTGTGAGTGGCGCCCTCGCCACTTACATAAACGTCCAAGTTTTCCTTTTTAACGCCGCCGGGCCGGAAAATGGCTCTGGCGGCGTTTGTATAAAACGAGAAGAGACCGCGCATGGTATCCGCAGCAGAACAAATGGCCGCCAACACAAGCTGGTCGGCTTTTGGCAAGGCCACTGATCTACGCAAACGCATTTTCTTTACGATCGGTCTGCTGATCGTCTACCGGCTGGGCACCTATATTCCGGTGCCGGGGATCGACGGTCAGGCGCTGCGCGATTTTATGGAACAGGCGGCAACCGGTATCGGCGGCATCCTGTCGATGTTCACCGGCGGAGCACTTGGCCGCATGGGCATCTTTGCCCTTGGCATCATGCCTTATATTTCGGCGTCGATCATCGTGCAGCTGCTGACAGCGATGTCACCTGCGATGGCCCAGCTCAAGAAAGAGGGCGAACAGGGCCGCAAGAAGATCAACCAATATACCCGCTATGGCACTGTGGGCCTTGCAACACTGCAATCCTACGGGCTTGCGGCCAGCCTGCAATCAGGTGATCTGGCCACAACACCGGGCTTTTTCTTTATCGCCACCTGTATGGTCACGCTGGTGGGCGGCACCATGTTCCTGATGTGGCTGGGTGAACAGATCACCGCGCGCGGTGTGGGAAACGGTATTTCGCTGATCATCTTTGTGGGCATCATCGCCGAGGTTCCCGCGGCGCTGGCACAGTTCTTTGCCTCTGGCCGCTCTGGAGCGATCAGCCCGGCGGTGATCATCGGGGTCATGATCATGGTGGTCGTCACCATCGCCTTTGTGGTCTTTATGGAGCGCTCGCTACGCAAAATCCATATCCAGTATCCGCGCCGTCAGGTGGGGATGAAAGTTTATGACGGTGGGTCCTCTCACCTGCCGGTCAAGGTAAACCCTGCGGGTGTGATCCCGGCGATCTTCGCATCATCTCTGCTCTTGCTGCCGATCACAATCTCGACCTTCTCCGGCAACCAGACGGGTCCGGTGATGTCGGCGATCCTGGCCTATTTCGGTCCCGGACAGCCACTTTATCTGCTGTTCTTTGCCGTTATGATCATCTTCTTCGCCTATTTCTACACCTACAACGTCTCTTTCAAACCGGACGAAGTAGCTGACAATCTCAAAAACCAGAACGGCTTTGTCCCCGGAATTCGCCCGGGTAAGAAAACCGCTGAATATCTGGAATATGTTGTCACCCGCGTTCTGGTGCTTGGCTCCGCCTATCTTGCGGCAGTTTGTCTCCTTCCGGAGATTCTGCGTAGCCAGATGAATATTCCGTTCTATTTTGGCGGCACTTCGGTTCTTATTGTTGTGTCGGTCACCATGGACACGATCCAGCAGGTGCAGTCGCATCTTCTGGCGCATCAATACGAAGGTTTGATCGAAAAATCACAACTGAGCGGCAAAGGACGCAAGCGCGCTCGGAGGAAAGGAACAGGACGCAAATGAACATTATCCTTCTTGGACCACCGGGCGCCGGCAAAGGCACACAGGCGCATATCCTAGTCGATGCGCGAAACATGACCCAGCTTTCTACCGGGGACATGCTGCGCGAAGCCAAGGATTCTGGAACCGAGATGGGTAAGGTTGTGGCCGACGTGATGGCCCGTGGTGACCTTGTTACGGATGAGATTGTCATCGGCCTGATCCGCGAAAAGCTTACCGGTGAAAAGGGCGGCGGGTTCATCTTTGATGGTTTCCCGCGCACGTTGGCCCAGGCCGATGCGCTTGGCTCTTTGCTGGAAGAATGCGGCGAGACATTGGATGCCGTGGTTGAAATGCAGGTCGACGATGACGCGCTGGTACAGCGGATCACAGCCCGCTCTACCTGCGGTGGCTGCGGCAATGTCTACAACGACATCACCAAGCCTTGGCCCGCCGACGGCAAATGCGAAAACTGTGGCAGCACTGATGTCAAACGCCGTGCCGACGATAATGAGGAAGCCCTGCGCAACCGGCTGATGGAATACTACAAGAAAACCTCGCCGCTGATCGGATACTACTACGCCAAGGGCATGCTGCAGTCGGTCAACGGTCTGGGTGAGATTGACGAGGTATCAGGCGCGATTGCCGGAGCGTTGGGATAACGGCGTGCGCCGGTCCCGGGACATAATTCTTGCGGCTTTAGCCACTCTTCTGACCACGACCCAGATGCTCAGTGCCCAACCTTACTGGCTGTCAGAGCAAGGGTATTGTGATGCCGGTTTCGAAGATATCGAAATGGATGACGTTCTCATTCTGAACGGACAGGGTATCTATAGCCACTGGCTTAGCTGCGAATGGCCGGAAGAGACCGGGCGCGCGCTCATGAACGGTGAGCAATATATCAACACCACGGCAACCTGCTCCAACGCCACCAGCAGTTGGCAGGCTGATCTGGAATTTGTCAGGCAACCGGATGACTCTCTGAAAGTACATCAGGAAACCGGCGGCATCTCTCCGATCCGTTTCTTCCACTGCGTCGGCGCCTGAACTTGCGGCCTCGATCGTGAGAGTGCTAGGCTTCCAGCATGATGCATTCACAATTGGCTTTCGCCACGGCCTTCGCTTTCGCCTTTACACCCTCCTTTGCTGAAACGGTCTATATGTCCGATCCGGGCCTGTGCGATGCACCTGACGGGGTGACAGAGCTGCTGGATACCACCTTTTTGTTCTCACGCTCGATGGGGAACCACTATTTCGACTGCAACTGGGACAGGGACCTCGACCAGCTTCTTCAGGACGGATGGCCAGCGGTCAACGCGACCTGCGCAAATGGCACGGAAACCTGGATGCAGGAACTGAAATTCTACCCTCAGGATGAATCCAATCTCGACTATCCGTTACAGTATCCAATCTATCTGTCCGTCTGGTTTGATCCCAGAGAAATGATGCCAGTCAAATTTTATCGTTGTGACCGTGACTAAGAATTCACCCCGTGCGCTCACACTACAAAAAAGGAATTAGATATGGTTCGAACTTGTTCATATGTGCTGCTGCTCCTCATGATGACACCCGCGACAGCACAAACTCTTGATTTCGTCACAGACCCCGAAATTTGCGGCCTTGAATACCTCGACCGCCAGGAAAAGGGCATGACATTTGATGGAAGTGACTTTTGGGAAATTGAATATCACTGTGCGCTGGCAAATCCCGTCACCAACACCACATGGGTGAATTCCGACACTCATGTGTCGGCCGGCTATTGCGAGGAACCAGGCGCATTATTTCCGGATGTTTTTGTTGTTCGCCGCTTTGAATCCGAACCCAACACGCTATATGTCTATCAAGGCGACAACGGTGAGCCGACCCTCTATCACAACTGCCGCCAATAGAGGGCTTGACGCCCCCCTGATTTACTCATAACCAGCGCTATCTCTTAAGAGAAAATGATTCTTTTCGGGTCGCACCCGAATCCGGATCAATTACCTGAATTCAGCTGCGGCCCGAAGCGAAATCGCCTCGGGCTTACGTTGTGAAAAAAGGGTCTGGAGTTACGGACCCGCAACGAAAAGGAAAAAGACACTTGGCACGTATTGCCGGCGTTAACATCCCGACCCACAAACGGGTCCCGATCGCCCTGACATATATCACCGGAATTGGTCCTTCGTCGGCCAAATCCATCTGCGAAGCCGTAAACATTGATGCATCGCGTCGTGTGAACGAACTCTCCGATGCCGAAGTTCTCGCCGTGCGTGAACATATCGATGCCAACTTTACCGTCGAAGGTGACCTGCGTCGCGAAACGCAGATGAACATCAAGCGTCTGATGGACCTTGGCGCCTATCGTGGCCTGCGTCACCGCCGCAACCTGCCGGTTCGCGGTCAACGCACCCATACAAACGCACGTACTCGCAAAGGCCCTGCAAAGGCCATTGCCGGTAAGAAGAAATAAGAGGGGGCTGATCAATGGCACGCGATACCAAACGCACCAAAAAGAAGGTCTCCAAGAACATCGCCACTGGCGTTGCTCACGTGAATTCTTCGTTCAACAACACCAAGATCCTGATCTCGGACGTACAGGGCAATGCTATCGCATGGTCCTCGGCCGGCACCATGGGCTTCAAAGGGTCGCGTAAATCGACACCTTATGCTGCTCAGATGGCTGCCGAAGACGCCGGCAAAAAGGCTCAGGAACATGGCATGCGCACGCTGGAAGTCGAAGTTCAGGGTCCCGGTTCCGGCCGCGAATCTGCTCTGCGTGCTCTGGCTGCTGTTGGGTTCAACATCACATCGATCCGTGACGTGACCCCGATTGCGCACAATGGTTGCCGTCCGCCGAAACGTCGCCGGGTCTGAGACCTGATTATCTTGTGGGGCCGCGAGATTTTCACGGCCCCCTTTCGTTATTTTAAACCTCGGGCGTCTTCGATCTGGGACATGGGACCGAAGACAGGAATGGAGGGAACGCATGATCCATAAGAACTGGGCAGAATTGATTAAGCCGACACAGCTGGATGTACGTCCTGGCAATGACCCTTTGCGGCAGGCCACTGTTGTTGCAGAACCGCTTGAGCGTGGCTTTGGCCTGACGCTCGGCAATGCTCTGCGCCGTGTGCTGCTGTCGTCGCTTCAGGGCGCGGCTATCACATCGGTACAGATTGATACCGTACTGCATGAATTCTCGTCTGTTGCGGGTGTCCGCGAAGACGTGACTGACATCGTACTGAACCTCAAGGGCGTCGCTCTGCGGATGGAAGTCGAAGGGCCCAAGCGCCTGTCGATTTCTGCCAAAGGTCCGGGTGTTGTCACCGCTGGCGATATCTCTGATAGCGCAGGTATCGAAATCCTGAACAAGGAGCACGTTATCTGTCACCTCGACGATGGCGCGGATCTGTTCATGGAACTGACCGTCAACACCGGCAAAGGCTATGTTGCTGCGGACAAGAACAAGCCGGAAGATGCGCCAATTGGCCTGATCCCGGTCGATGCGATATTCTCGCCGATTTCCAAAATCAGCTATGATGTTCAGCCGACCCGCGAAGGTCAGGTTCTGGACTATGACAAACTGACCATGAAAATCGACACCGATGGCTCGATCTCTCCGGATGATGCAGTGGCATTCGCTGCGCGTATCCTTCAGGATCAGCTGTCAATCTTCGTCAACTTCGAAGAGCCGGAATCAGCTGGCCGTCAGGACGAAGACGACGGGCTTGAGTTCAACCCGCTTCTGCTCAAGAAAGTGGACGAGCTGGAACTCAGTGTCCGTTCCGCCAACTGCCTGAAGAACGACAACATCGTTTACATCGGCGATCTCATTCAAAAGACCGAAGCGGAAATGCTGCGCACGCCGAACTTTGGCCGCAAGTCGCTGAACGAGATCAAAGAGGTTCTGTCAGGCATGGGGCTGCATCTGGGTATGGATGTGGATTCATGGCCGCCAGACAATATCGAGGATCTGGCCAAAAAGTTTGAGGACCAGTTCTGAGACGAAATTCGGGAGTTGTGTGCATGATGCGCGCAACTCTCTGAAGACAAGCCGAATTCTGTACAAATCACACGTATAATTTGTACAGATTGTACAGAATTCACCCGGGCAATTCCGCCCCAAGGAGAGCCGGTGACACGCATCGCCGGCCGGACAAAGTAAAACGCCGAAAGGACTAAGAAAATGCGCCACGCAAGAGGCTACCGCCGCCTGAACCGCACACATGAGCACCGCAAGGCGCTCTGGGCCAACATGGCCGGTTCGCTCATCGAACATGAACAGATCAAAACCACGCTTCCAAAGGCCAAAGAACTGCGCCGTGTGGTTGAGAAACTGATCACTCTGGGTAAACGCGGAGACCTGCACGCCCGTCGTCAGGCTCGTTCGCAACTCAAGGAAGATCAATACGTTACCAAGCTTTTTGACGTTCTTGGTCCGCGCTACGCAGAACGTCAGGGCGGTTATGTTCGCGTTCTCAAAGCCGGCTTCCGTTATGGTGACATGGCTCCGATGGCGATCATCGAATTCGTTGATCGTGACGTTGATGCCAAAGGCGCCGCTGACAAAGCCCGTGTTGCCGCAGAAGAGATTGATGCTGACGAAGATTAATATTTCCTTCTCAGCTTGTTACAAAAAACCCCTGCCAATTGGCAGGGGTTTTTTATTTCTGAAGTGGTTACACTTGTGCTGGTTACTTATGCACTCTGCTTGCATTCCTAGACGCAGCTAAGCATATCTTGACTATTCGTCTGTTTTCCGGGGGTTTCATGCGATTTGCGCCTCTTGTCTTGCTGGCCAACTTCGTCGTTAGGCGCCCTGAAGGGGCTGTGAGCTATGGCTGACCTCTTCGATCAGGCCCCCGGCGAACACCCCTCAGATACGGCTCCACGCCCACTGGCGGACCGCTTAAGGCCAAAGAAGCTCTCTGAAGTTATCGGTCAAGATCAGGTGCTTGGCCCCGAAGCACCGCTTGGGGTTATGCTTTCGTCTGGCAGTCTTGGGTCGCTGGTATTCTGGGGACCACCTGGTGTGGGCAAGACCACAATCGCCCGGCTTTTGGCCGACGAAACCGACCTTCACTTTGTTCAGATCAGCGCGATCTTCACCGGTGTCCCGGAGCTGCGCAAGGTGTTCGAACAAGCCAGACACAGGCGAGCGAACGGCCAGGGCACTTTGTTATTTGTTGATGAAATTCATCGTTTTAACAAGGCTCAGCAAGATGGGTTTCTACCGCATATGGAGGATGGAACCATCCTTCTGGTCGGGGCAACAACAGAGAATCCAAGCTTCGAACTCAACGCCGCCCTCTTAAGCCGGGCGCAGGTTCTGGTGCTTGAACGTCTTGGTCTGGCTGATCTGGAGCGTTTGACACAAAGAGCTGAAAATGAACTTAAGCTTTCACTCCCCCTAGATGGCCCCGCTCGCGAAGCGCTTTTGGAAATGGCAGACGGGGACGGGCGCGCGCTGTTAAATCTTATTGAACAAGTCGCGGCGTGGAAGCCTGAAGAGAAGCTGGGCACGGACGCCCTCGCCACCCGACTCATGAAACGGGCCGCCAAGTATGACAAGGGCGGGGATGAGCATTACAATCTGATCTCTGCGTTGCATAAGTCCGTCAGGGGATCAGATCCGGACGCTGCGCTGTATTGGCTTGCGCGTATGCTGGAAGGTGGCGAAGATCCTCGGTTTCTGGCCCGCCGGATCACCCGTATGGCTGTCGAAGATATTGGCCTTGCCGACCCAACCGCGCAAACCCATTGCCTGAACGCTTGGGTAACATTCGAACGTCTTGGCAGTCCTGAGGGTGAGCTCGCCCTTGCGCAAGCGGTGCTTTATCTTGCGCTCGCCCCGAAATCGAACGCGACTTACAAAGCCTTCAAAGCCGCAGCACGTGAAGCGCGGGCAAGCGGCAGTGAACCACCTCCTAAACACATCCTGAATGCCCCAACTGGGTTGATGAAAGATCAGGGATACGGTCAGGGATATTCTTATGACCATGACGCCCAAGATGGGTTCTCCGGTCAAAACTACTTTCCGGATACAGTTAAACGCCCGGTGCTGTATCAACCGGTCGAACGCGGATTCGAACGCGAGCTAAAAAAACGTCTGGACTATTTTGCGGGTCTCAGAACAAAGCGAAACAAAAGTTGAAATTTGCGAGAGCAGGCTAACTTTGAAACAATAAGTGTCGTTTTTAGACACTTTTGACGGATCTAAGAGGGGCTTCCACGATGATGGTGCCCTTTTCCGGTCGGTTTGAACACCGCAACTCCCCTTTGATTTCTGGCAAATTCAACTGAATATCAGGTAAAATTGTTTCGATTCCGAAACTAGAGGGTAGAAGGATGGAAAATTTCGTGTTTTGTTATCCATATGTCGCAATTTGACCGTCCGAAGAATCATATGGGAGAGATGGTTAAACGGCTCATCGAAACGAGAATGCGTTTCGCAAAATACAAAATAAGAGAAACTAGGGAGTTATTATGAAATCTGTAAAAGATCAGATGCTTTTGGATAAGTTGGCTGATGCTGCCCGCACGGGGAGCATTTCGCGTCGCTCATTCATGAGCAATGCAATCACTGCTGGTCTAACCGCTTCTGCGGCGACTGGATTGTGGAGCAGCTCAGCAAAGGCCGCGCCGCAAAACGGTGGTAAATTCCGCGTTGCACAGCATGATGGTAACACATCTGACACGCATGATCCCGGGACATACCTGTCCTACGCGATGATCTTGCTTGCCCACACGTTCCGCTCATACCTGACGGCGATTGGCACCGATCAGAACCTTGCGCCTGACTTGGCGACCGAATGGTCTGCTACGCCCGATGCGACGGAGTGGACCTTCAAACTTAATCCGAACGCCAAATTCCACTCCGGAGGTAAAGTTACCGCAACAGACGTCATCGCGTCGATGAACCATCACCGTGGCGAAAACTCTTCCTCGGCGGCAACTGCGCTTCTGGCGAGTGTCGTGGAAATTGTCGACAACGGCGACCACTCGGTTACGTTCAAGCTTGATAGCCCGAACGCTGACTTGCCTTGGATCATGCCGGACTATCACCTGCCGATCTGCCCGGCGAATGCCGATGGCACAATCAACTGGCAAACCGGTGACGGCTCTGGCCCGTACCGCTTGGTCGAACATGAATCCGGTGTTGGCTCACGCCTTGTCCGGTTTGACGACTGGCACGGCGAAGGTGCCTATTTTGATGAAGTAGAGTTCATCATCATCAACGATCCGAACGCTCGTCAAACAGCTCTCGTGACCGGCGATGTGGATGCCTGTTCACTTCTCGAAAACAAAACGCTTGGCCTTTTGTCGCGCAATCCCAACATCGAAGTCGATAATGTCGGTTCTGCTTCGGCGATTACCATTCCGATGCACGTGGACGTCGCACCGTTCGACAACAACGATGTACGCATGGCACTTAAATTGGCTATCGACCGGGACGAACTGATCGAAAAGGTCACTTATGGCGCGGCGACCAAAGGAAACGACTTCCACCACTCGCCTGCCATGCCTTACTGGCCTGACGATATCGAACAAACACCTTACGATCCGGACAAAGCAAAATGGCACTTGCAGCAAGCAGGAGCTGAAGGCTTGAGTGTCAGCCTGAGCGCGGCGGAATCGATCACTACCGGTGCGATCGACATGTGTATTCTGTATGCTGAGCAGGCCAAGAAGGCTGGTATCAACATCAACGTTGTGCGCGAGCCCAACGATGGTTACTGGTCAGACGTATGGCTGACCAAGCCTTGGTGCCTGGTTTCCTGGGGTGCACGCCCAACACCGGACGTGATGTACACGCTCGCCTATAAAGACGACGCTGCGTGGAACGAAACCCACTGGAAGAACCCGAAGTTCAATGAACTTCTGCTTCAGGCCAAAGCCGAGCTGGACGACGTCAAGCGCGCGGCAATGTATCGTGAAATGGCAATCATCTCGCGCGACGACGGTGGTGCGGTTATCCCGTACTTCCCGAACTTCGTTTATGGCCGCCGCAAAGGGGTCAAACATACAGGCCAGCTAGCAGCCAGCTGGCAGCTTGATGGTGCCCGCGGTGCAAGCCGCTGGTGGTTTGAAAGCTAAAACAACTGCTTAGACCCGGCGTGAAAGCGCCGGGTCTTTCAGACTCCCGGGCGTCATCTGGCTCAACATTGACCAGCGTCCGGTTTCGGGTCAGAATTCTACCCGGTAATGAAAAAATAATTTTGTCAGACGAGCTGTTGGCTTCTGCTAGGCGACATCGAAAACTGACCAAAATTTAGGAGGGACAAATGGGAGACATCGCAGGGCTTGTTGGAAAGCGGCTCGGTCTCGGGTTGATCATACTTCTGGTCATCTCAGTTATCATCTTTTTTATGGTCGAATTACTTCCGGGCGATATCGCCCAGGCAGTTCTTGGCCAGGGTGCTACGGAAGAAAACCTCGCCGCTTTGCGTAAAGAAATGGGTTTGGACCAACCAGCGATCGTTCGCTACCTTGGTTGGCTGAAAGACGCTGTAGTCTTTGATTTTGGCAGTTCTGTTGTCACACAGGAACCTGTTACATCAATCATCGGCGAGCGTTTTGCGAAAACACTCTTTCTTGCTGCATATGCTGCTGTAATCGCCGTTCCGGTGTCGATCGTATTGGGTGTTCTGGTTGCTTTGATGCGCAACTCGATCTTTGACCGCGTGGCAAACGTTCTGACACTGACGTCGATTTCGTCACCAGAATTCTTCCTGGGTTACATCCTGATCCTCTATTTTGCGGTTAAGTGGGGCATGTTCCCTGCGATTGCGAGCCTGAGTGAAGGAATGTCCTTTGTCGAACTTCTGAATCGCGCCTTCCTGCCAGCCCTGACTTTGGTACTGGTTGTTGTGGCGCACATGATGCGGATGACACGGGCTTCAATTATCAACCTGCTCGCGTCACCATATATCGAAATGGCGCGGCTCAAAGGAGCGCCGCCGCTCAAAGTGATCGTACGACATGCTCTGCCAAATGCTTGGGCTCCGATCATCAACGTTGTTGCGCTGAACTTGGCCTATCTTATTACAGGGGTTGTTCTTGTTGAGGTGGTGTTCGTTTACCCGGGCATTGGTCAGGCACTTGTTGATGCGGTATCGAAACGCGACTTCCCAGTCGTTCAGGCTTGCTGCCTGATCTTCGCGGCGACCTTCATCCTGCTGAACCTCGCAGCTGATGTTGGCGCAATTCTAACCAATCCGCGTTTGCGGCATCCGAAGTAAGGGGCGAGTAGATGGAATTAACAACTTCACAGTTTGTCATCGGCTACTACACCTTTTTGCTAGGGGTGTCGTGCTTTGGTGCATACACAAACAAGCGTCAGGTCTTTATGCTGGCGTTTTCACTGACACTGGTCTCGTTCGTATTGGGGATTGTCGGCGGCGCAGCTGCGCTAAAGGCAATCGCAATCTGCGCGGGCATGCTTGCTATCGCGGGAATGATTTCATTTGGTTTCCGCGAGTTCCTAATCCAGATCGCCGAGGGCGATTTTGGGGCAGGCATCAGAAACAGCGGATCCTCATCGGTCGTCACGCTCATTTTAGTCGCAGCGTGTATAGTGTCCGGTGTTATGGGATGGGGGTTCACTGAAATCCTGATCGCTATCACTATCCTGTTCGTGGTTATCACATCTCTGAATCCCGAAACTGCCAAAGAGTTGCGCACAGCGCCGCTTACCGCGGCATTCGGCATGTTTGTAATCTTCACGTATGCGGTTGCAGGGATTTTCGCCCCCTGGATCGCACCATTTGGTGAAGCTGAAGTAATCTCTTCAGCTTTTGCACCACCGGATGAAAATATGCTTTTGGGTGCTGATCAGCTGGGCCGTGATATGTTCAGCCGGATCGTCTATGGCTCTCGAAACTCTGTTGGTTTGGCAATTACAGCTACCGTCGCTGCGTTCATATTGGGCGCAGGCGCGGGTTTGCTCGCAGCTACCAAAGGTGGATGGTTTGATCAGTTCATGGGGCGGTTTGCGGATGTGATTATGTCGATCCCATCACTGATCTTCGCTCTGCTGATGCTGTCAATCTTTGGTCCAACCACTCCGGTTATCATCTGTGCGGTTGCCATCATCTATGCGCCGCGTGTGTTCCGCCTTACGCGGGCGGTCGCAGGCAACGTGGTTGTGATGGACTATATTGAAGCGGCAAAACTGCGCGGCGAAGGTATGTGGTACCTGATCCGCCGGGAAATCCTGCCCAACTCAACAGCGCCATTGGTGGCTGAGTTTGGTCTCGAATTCTGCTTTGTGTTCCTGCTCGTTGCGGGTCTGTCATTCCTTGGCCTTGGTATTCAGCCGCCGACAGCGGACTGGGGATCAATGGTGAGAGAGAATGCAACGCTGATCTCGTTCGGTGATATCACACCACTAATACCGGCGGCGGCGATTGCGTTGCTAACGGTTGCGGTCAACTTTGTGGTCGACTGGATGTTGTTCCGGTCCTCTGGTCTGAAGGAGCAGTAATATGTCAGAGAAAAACGTTCTTCTGAAAATCAGAGGCCTGAAAATTCAGGGCTACTCTGACGAAACCTGGGTCGACATTATCAAAGGTGTCGATCTGACCCTCCACCGCGGCGAAGTGATGGGCCTGATCGGGGAATCCGGTGCCGGTAAATCTACCATTGGTGCCGGGGCTATGGGTTACGCCCGGGATGGCACACGCATTTCCGAGGGCTCGATCGAGTTCGACGGAATGGAGCTGACAACAGCAAGTGAATCGGAAAAGCGCGCGTTGCGCGGCGCCCGCATCGCTTATGTGGCCCAGTCGGCGGCAGCGTCGTTCAACCCTGCTCACAAGATCATTGATCAACACACCGAAGCGCCACTCCAATACCGCCTCAAAAAACGGATGGAAGCGCAGGAAGATGCGATTGACCTTTATAACCGGTTGAGATTGCCGAATCCTGAAGAAATCGGGTTCCGCTATCCGCACCAGGTTTCTGGGGGTCAGTTGCAGCGTGCGATGACGGCGATGGCGATGTCTTGTCGGCCTGACTTGATCATCTTTGATGAGCCGACAACAGCGCTTGACGTGACGACACAGATCGAAGTGTTGGCTGCGATCCGTGATATTGTGGAGCAGTTTAATACCGCTGCACTTTATATCACTCACGACCTTGCGGTTGTGGCGCAGATGGCGGACACGATCAAGGTGTTGCTCAAGGGTAATGAAGTGGAAGAGGCTCCGACTGAGGAGATGCTCAGTAATCCCAAAGAGGACTACACCAAGTCTCTTTGGGCGGTTCGTAGTTTTGAAAGTCCTCAACGGTACAGACCTAAAGATTCAACTCCGTTGATTGCGGTTAAAAACGTCGATGCGGCTTATACCGGTGGACCGAAGATCCTGGATGATGTTTCTTTTGACATCTACGAGGGTATGACAGTCGCCGTGGTGGGTGAATCAGGTTCTGGTAAATCCACAACTGCACGGGTTATAACCGGGCTTCTGCCGCAGTCGAAAGGCGACGTTCTGTTCAAAGGAGAGCCGTTCCCGCCAGATTATCGAAACCGCAACAAAGATCAGCTGCGGCAATCTCAGATGATTTACCAAATGGCTGACACGGCGTTGAATCCGAAGGTCAAAATTAGCGAGATCATCGGTAGACCGGCGCAGTTCTATTCCGGGCTGACCGGGGTTGAACTTAAAAACCGTGTCGATGAATTGCTTGATCTGATCGAACTTGATCCCTCACTGTACTACAACCGCTATCCACCAGAGCTATCTGGGGGCCAGAAGCAGCGGATCGGGATCGCGCGCGCACTTGCTGCGAACCCGACCTTTATCGTCTGTGACGAGGTGACAAGCGCCTTGGACCAACTGGTTGCCGAAGGTATTCTGCGACTGCTTGATCGACTGCAGAACGAGCTGAACCTGGCCTACATGTTCATCACACATGACCTTGCAACGGTGCGCTCCATTGCAGATGAGGTGATTGTGATGCAGCAGGGTAAAGTGGTTGAGCAGGGGCCGAAGGACGATATGTTCACGCCTCCGCACCATCCCTATACCGACCTGTTGCTTAGCTCGGTTCCAGAGATGGATCCAAACTGGCTTACCACGCTTCTCGAAGAGCGTGGTGTGGACAATGTAGGAGATGCGGCATCGGCAAAGATTACCGATAGCTGAACACTCAGAAAACACTAAAACTGCGGCGGCTGGTCATTTGATCAGCCGCCGTTTCTATTGGTATTTCGGGATTAAAGTGTCGCCTGAGATATGCGCTACATGATCGCCATGGCGGACAGCACCATGGTTCCGATGATCAGCGCATAAACGATTACCACAGCTTGCCATGAGGCGCTGTGCATGCGGAGTTCACGGTTGAGTTCTTCGCGGGTCATAATATCCTCCAATGTTGGAGAAGTGGGAGCAGTTAAGCTCGGGTTGGAACGACAAGCGACGTGCAGGGAGAACCCTGCCGTCGCGCGAATGATGTGATTTCTTGCAGAGGTGCGAAATGCGCCAGTCTTCTTAGACTGTGATTGCGTATGCAGACAGAACCAACGTTCCAACAATTACGCCATACATCAGGACAACAGCCTGCCAAGAGGCGCTGTGCATACGAAGTTCTTTATTCAGTTCATCGCGGGTCATTGTAGCCTCCTCATGATTAAAGCTACGAAGTAGTTCCGGGTGCTTGCTGCATCCATGTCTCGCACATAATCTAATTTTTAAATCTTGCAATCAGAATCTGCATAAAAATCCATGCAATTCGCGCATGCCCGTCCACGCATAGAAGCATAGCTTCTAATTTTTTGTATTTATGTTTATATTTCAAGTACTTGACATGTATTCTCAGGCGTCCAATTGGGAAGCTTCATTCGACCCCTGTAGCGGCATTACAACAATATCGCCCTCTTGACGGGCCTTCATTGCCCATGCAGCTGCGTGCGCAGCAGCAGCCGTTGTGTAGTAGGGAATCCTATCGAACAATGCGACCGAGCGGATTTCGCGGCTGTCTTCGACGGCTTGAGTGCCTTCTGTCGTGTTCATCACAAGGGTAATTTGCCCGTCTTTCAGCATGTCTACGATATTGGGCCGGCCTTCGTAGACTTTGTTAACTACTTCACAGGCAATCTCGTGACCTTCCAGAAATGCCGCGGTTCCACGCGTGGCAATGATCGAAAACCCAAGGTTCACCAGCATACGAGCGGTATCTACCAAAAGCGGTGTTTTGTCGGCATCCTTGATTGAGAAGAATACCGTGCCGCCTTCGGGTAGAACAGTGCCCGCACCCATCTGCGCCTTGAGGAATGCGCGTGGGAATGAAACGTCCCAACCCATTACTTCACCGGTCGAACGCATTTCCGGACCCAGGATCGTGTCGACCCCGGGGAAGCGGGCGAAGGGCATCACGGCTTCTTTGACAGAGAACCACGGCATCGCCGGATCGGCCAATGTAGCCTGATCCGCCATCGGCAGAGTGCCGGGTTTGGCATCGCTGGGGTAAGCCCCGCGGAACGGGAAATCATCAAGGGTCTCTCCGGCCATCAGGCGCGCGGCGATCGCGGCGATCGCGCTGTCTGTGGCCTTGGCAACAAAGGGAACAGTGCGGCTGGCCCGTGGGTTCACCTCGATCAGGTAAATTTCATCATCCTTGACTGCGAACTGAACATTCATCAGTCCACGGACATTCAACGCCAGCGCGAGCGCCTCTGTCTGCTGGCCAATCTCGGCAATAATTTCATCACTTAGCGAATAGGGTGGCAAAGAACAGGCGCTGTCACCTGAATGCACTCCGGCCTCTTCGATATGCTGCATGATGCCGGCGACGTGCACTTTTTTACCATCGCAAAGCGCATCCACGTCGCATTCAATGGCCCCGGAAAGATATCCGTCAAGCAAGACGGGGCTATCACCTGAAACCACAACAGCCTCTGCGATGTAGCGTTCGAGCTGAGTCATATCACGGACGATTTCCATTGCCCGGCCCCCCAGAACATAGGATGGGCGAATGACCAACGGAAACCCGATATCTTCTGCAATCGCGATGGCCTGAGCATCTGTAGAGGCGATGCCGTTATTGGGTTGCTTTAGACCCAGTTGATTGACCAGTGCCTGAAAACGCTCACGGTCTTCAGCAAGGTCGATGGCGTCAGGAGAGGTGCCGAGGATCGGAATCCCCTCTGAGTGCAGTGCATTGGCGAGCTTCAGTGGCGTTTGCCCGCCAAACTGAACAATGACGCCGTGCAATGTACCGTTCTCCTGCTCAACGCGCAGGATTTCCATCACATGTTCAAAAGTCAGCGGCTCAAAGTAAAGGCGGTCTGACGTGTCGTAATCCGTCGAAACTGTCTCTGGATTACAATTGATCATGATGGTTTCGTATCCAGCTTTGGTCAGCGCGAAACAAGCATGACAGCAGCAATAGTCAAACTCGATCCCCTGACCGATCCGGTTTGGCCCTCCGCCCAGAATGACCACTTTCTTTTTGTTGGATGGACGCGCTTCGCATTCAACCTCACCCATCATCGGGGCTTCGTAAGTGGAATACATATAGGGGGTCTGCGCCTCAAATTCAGCGGCGCAGGTGTCAATCCGTTTAAATACGGCGGTCACCCCTTGGGTATGGCGTGCCCGGCGAACATCGGTCTCTGTAAAACCGGTTAGTGCTGCGAGCCGGGCATCGGTGAAACCAAGCATCTTTAGAGTACGCAGACCCGCCGAATCCCCGGGAAGGCCATTTGCTCTGACCCCTTCTTCGGCGTCAACGATTTCCCGGATGCGTGCCAGGAACCATGGGTCAAACTTAGTTGCGTGATGGATTTCATCATCGCTAAGCCCGTGGCGCATGGCCTGCGCGATCGTGCGCATCCGGTCAGGGGTTTGCTGGCTGATGGCCTTGATCACGGCGGCTTTGTCGGGGGCGCCTTCGATTTCAACTTCGTCAAATCCGGTCAGGCCGGTTTCCATGCTGGCCAGTGCTTTTTGCAGCGACTCGTGGATTGTCCGACCAATGGACATCACCTCACCCACCGATTTCATGGCTGTGGTCAGCGAGGGCTTGGAACCGGGGAATTTCTCGAACGCGAAGCGCGGGATCTTGGTGACCACATAGTCGATTGTTGGCTCAAAGCTGGCGGGCGTGACTTTGGTTATGTCATTGTCCAACTCATCGAGCGTGTACCCTACAGCCAGTTTTGCGGCAATTTTGGCAATCGGGAAGCCCGTTGCTTTGGATGCCAAAGCTGAAGAACGCGAAACGCGCGGGTTCATCTCGATCACCACCATGCGTCCGTCTACCGGATTTATCGCCCACTGAACGTTCGATCCACCGGTTTCCACCCCAATTTCCCGCAACACAGCAATGCTTTCATTGCGCATGGCCTGATATTCTTTGTCGGTTAGTGTGAGGGCAGGGGCGACAGTGATGCTGTCCCCGGTATGCACACCCATCGGGTCAACATTTTCGATCGAACAGACGATGATGGCATTGTCGGCAGTATCGCGCACCACTTCCATCTCGTACTCTTTCCATCCCAGCAAGCTTTCATCGATCAGGATCTGATTGACGGGTGACGCATCAAGACCAGTCTTACAGTAATGTTCATAGTCGTCCCTATTGTACGCGACACCACCACCCGTGCCGCCAAGGGTAAAGGCCGGTCGAATAATTGCGGGAAGGCCGATATCTTCGAGTGCGGCCATGCAATCGTCCATGTTATTGGCAATGGTCGCTCGTGGGTTTTCAATGCCAAGACGGTCCATGGCCTCGCGGAACAGTTTCCGGTCCTCGGCCATTTCTATGGCTTCGCGATTGGCCCCGATCAATTCAACCCCGAACCTATCCAAAACGCCCAGATCTGCCACAGCCAGCGCTGTGTTTAGCCCGGTTTGCCCACCCATTGTCGGCAGCAGCGCGTCGGGGCGCTCTTTTTCAATAATCTTAGCAACGACTTCGGGTGTGATCGGTTCGATATACGTGGCGTCGGCAAGCTCTGGGTCCGTCATGATCGTGGCCGGATTTGAGTTTACCAGTATGACGCGGTAGCCTTCTTCGCGCAGCGCTTTGCAGGCCTGTGCACCGGAATAGTCAAATTCACATGCCTGCCCGATGATGATGGGACCCGCTCCGATGATCATGATGGATGAGATATCGGTTCTTTTTGGCATGGTGTTCCCCGGGGCAGCGCAAATTGATCGCGGTTATATCTATCAGGAAGGCCTGCGCAAGGGGGGAGCAGACTAATTCAAGGTTTGTAAGCCCGGTGGTGGACAATCGCGGGCCTTAAGTAGGCTTTGAGGCGCCTGTCCTAGGACAATTGCCGCTTTTTTTGCTGTCAGTCCGGAGCAAAGCCATTACATACGCCGGGATCGACGTCAGGAATTGTGCTTTGAAGATTCGTTTTGATCACGGCCCCGAAGGAACGGCTAGCGGCTTTGACCAACCCAAGCGGTTAATTCGCGCGGATGAGGTCAGTGAAGTGCCTGATGCGCTTGGTGCACTTGAGCGTGCGCGCGCAGATGGGTTTTGGCTTGCCGGGTTTGCCAGCTACGAATTGGGCTACGCGCTAGAGCCGCGGCTGGTGCCGATCATGCCAGAGGCGCGGCGATTGCCTTTGATGCAATTTGGAGTCTTTGAAACGCCTGTCAATGCAGGACCGCTGGACGATGGTGCATCATCGTTGTCCGGATTCTCACCGCAATGGGACATGCCGCGATACTCAGCAGCGTTTGAAACTTTGCATGAATATATCTGTGCAGGTGACATTTATCAGGCCAACCTGACATTCCCTATCAATCTTAATGCTCAGGGTGCGCCAGAAGCATTATACGCGGCTTTGTGTGAGGTTCAGCCAGTGCGCTATGGTGCACTCGTCTCGTCACAGGGCTTGCCTGCGATTCTGTCACGTTCGCCGGAATTGTTTTTCCGAACCGACGATCAGGGTGCCATAGAAACCCGGCCGATGAAGGGGACCCAACCCCGTAGTGACGATGCAGCCGAAGATGCACGCAGACGGTTTTTCCTGCAAACGGATGAGAAAAACCGTGCCGAAAACCTGATGATCGTTGATCTGTTGCGCAACGACATTTCCCGCATCTGCGAAGCTGGGAGCGTTACTGTTCCCGAGCTCTTTTCGATTGAGACCTATGAAACGGTGCATCAGATGACATCGCTGATCACCGGCCAAATGCAGGATGGCATCGGGCTTGGCGATATATTCCAAGCCTTGTTTCCGTGTGGATCAATCACCGGGGCACCAAAGCTGCGCGCGATGGAGATTATAACTGAGCTGGAGGAAGCGCCGCGCGATATCTATTGTGGCACGATCGGTTGGGCCGCACCTGATGGACGGGCGGAATTTAATGTCGCGATCCGGACGCTGATGCTGGATGGCGAACAGGCCAGGCTCAATGTTGGCGGAGGCGTTGTTTATGACAGCACCTACGATAGCGAATACGAGGAGGCGCTATGGAAAGCCCGCTTTGCCCGCCGTCTGACCCAGGGTTCCGCCTGATTGAAACATTCGGCTATGTGCCGGGAGATGGCTGTGTCCGGCTGAGTGAACACCTTGCTCGTATGGCGCGTTCTGCGGGAGTTCTTGGGATCACATTTGACGAAGGCTTAGCACGTCAATCTGCGAACGAGCTGCAGAGCGCGACTGCGTTACGGTGCCGTCTCACCTTGGATCGTGATGGCGCAATTGAGCTCACCGCATCTCACATGGCCACTACCAAATCTCAATGGATTTTAGCTGTAGCTCCTGAAAGGCTGGTTCGTTCCGATCCGTGGTTGAGGCATAAAACGACGCGCCGGGAAACATATGACAATGCACGTGCAAACCTGCCAGAAGATACCGATGAGCTTCTCTTCTTAAATGAGCAAGATGAAGTATGTGAAGGGTCGATCACTAATGTTTTTGTGGAAATGCTTGATGGCCGTCACCTTACGCCGCCGCAAGCATGTGGTTTGCTGCCAGGAGTTCTTAGGCAGAGCCTGATTGAGAGTGGCGAATTTGAGGAACAAGTTCTAACCAAGGTGGATCTGTATGAGGCAAAACAGGTGTACGTGGGAAATTCCCTGCGGGGTCTGATTCCTGCAATACTGACCTGAGGTACTTTATTCAGCGGCCTTTCGTGCCGCAGGTTTGTGAGCTTTGTAAAGATAATCCCGGGTCTGCGGCACGGAGTTGTCGTAATGGGCGAGCTGAAGCTGAAACACCAGTTGACCAGCATTGCGAAACGTTACTTCGCAGGCAATCAGGTAGTAGAGCCACATCCGGCAGAACCTATCGTCGTAGAGCGTGCGGACCTTTTCAATGTTTGCCAGAAACCTTTCGCGCCAATGGCGCAGGGTCTCTGCATAATGCAGGCGCCAAACTTCGACATCGGTAGACATTAGGTTTTGGTTCTCGATCGCACGTGACGTTTCTGACAGGGCTGGCACATACCCTCCGGGGAAAATGTATTTGGCAATCCACGGGCTCGTCGTGGCTGGCGGGCCAGCCCGGCCGATGGTGTGGATGAGGGCGACACCATCCGGGACAAGCAAATTCCGGACAGTGCGGAAATACTCTTCGTAATGCGGCACACCCACATGTTCGAACATGCCGACGGAAACGACCCGGTCGAATTGCCCCTCTACCTTGCGATAATCCAAAAGTTTAAACCGCACCTGATCTGCGATGCCGGCCTCTTTGGCGCGGGCATTGGCCATTGCGTGCTGTTCTTTTGAAAGCGTGACGCCGGTGACCTGTGCGCCATAGTCCTGCGCCAGAGTCAGGCCCATGCCCCCCCAGCCACAGCCGATATCCAACACCCGCATGCCGGGCTCTATCAAAAGCTTGCCGGCGATATGGTGTTTCTTGGCGGTTTGCGCCTCTTCCAGCGTCATTTCCGGGGTTCGAAAATAGGCGCAGGAATATTGCCTGTCTGTATCGAGAAACAGGTCATACAGCTCGCTAGACAGATCATAGTGATGGGCGACGTTGGCCTGCGCACGCTTTACCGGATTGAATTGCTGCAACGACCGAAGAAGATGCCGGCCGATGACAAGGGGTTTGCGAAACCAGGGTTGACCCTGTGCCGCGATGTTGCTCGTGGCCAAAGACAAGAAGCCATAGAGGTCGTCATTCTCTATCGTGAGCCGTTCGTCGACATAGGCCTCGCCAACCGCTAGGTCCGGGGATATGATGATTTTCCGCGGAAGCGCTTCATCATGCAGGGTAAGTGCCACAGGTAAACCGGCACCGTTTCCATACCGACTGGATGAGCCATCGGGAAACGTAACCTTTAGATCACCATCGCGAAAAAGATGCGTCAGCATCCGATCCAGAACTTTGATCCACATGCATCACCCCATCACATTGTGCACAACTGTCACATTGAAAGTGTAGGCGTAACTCTCCAAACTTCATCGACCGAACCCGATTGATTGCTCGGCGCAGAACATTTTACGCAAAACAAAGCAGCTGTAAACGGTTTTGCGCCTGTGTCGGCATTGCTTTGCGTGCGGCAGCACTTGACTTTACCTGTCTGCCAATGTGTATCGGCGCGGACCGGTTAAAGAGCCCCGAGCGGGGCCTGGAAAGGAAATCATGCACGCATTTCGCAGCCACACATGCGCCGCGCTGACCAAAAGCAATGTTGGCGAGACTGTTCGTCTGTCCGGATGGGTTCACCGCATCCGGGATCACGGCGGTGTTCTGTTTGTCGATTTGCGCGATCATTATGGAATGACGCAGGTTCTTTGTGACCCGGATAGCCCTGTGTTTGCAGAGGTTGAAAAGCTGCGTTCAGAGTGGTGCGTTCGTATTGATGGAGAAGTCAAAGCACGCGATGAGAGCCTGATCAACGCCAAGATCCCGACCGGTGAGATTGAGGTGTTTATTCTTGACCTGGAGGTTCTGGGCGCGTCTGATGAGCTGCCGTTGATCGTTTTTGGCGATCAGGAATACCCGGAAGAAACCCGCCTGCGCTATCGCTATCTGGACCTGCGCCGCGAGGCGATGCAGCGCAATATGACGCTGCGGTCTGATGTGGTTTCTTCGATCCGTCGCCGGATGTGGGACATTGGTTTCCGCGAGTTTCAGACGCCGATCATTACGGCCTCCAGCCCGGAGGGCGCGCGCGACTTCCTTGTTCCTTCGCGTCAGCATCCGGGTAAGTTTTACGCTCTGCCACAAGCCCCGCAGCAGTTCAAACAGCTGATCATGGTTTCAGGATTCGACAAGTATTTTCAGGTCGCGCCCTGTTTCCGGGACGAAGACCCACGTGCCGACCGCTCGCCCACAGACTTCTATCAGCTCGACATGGAGATGTCCTTTGTCGAGCAACAAGATGTGTTCAACACGATCCAGCCGGTGATTTCCGGGATTTTCGAAGAATTTGGCGGTGGCCGCACGGTTGATGCGGACTGGCCGCATATCTCTTACCGGGATGCAGCGCTTTGGTATGGCACCGACAAGCCCGACCTGCGCAACCCGATCAAGATGCAGGACGTGTCTGACCACTTCCGTGGCTCCGGCTTTGCCATTTTCGCCAAGCTGCTTGAGCAGGAAGGCACCGAAGTACGCGCCATTCCCGCGCCGACCGGGGGCAGCCGTAAATTCTGTGACCGGATGAATGCCTTTGCGCAGAAAGAGGGCCTGCCCGGCATGGGCTATATCTTCTGGCGCAAACAATCCCCGGACAGCATTGCGCAGGAACAGGGCATCACCGTCAAAGAAGTGAATGCCAAGATTAAGGCCGGTGAAATCACGTTGGGCGAAGAAGCCGCAGGCCCATTGGCCAAGAACATCGGCCCCGAGCGCACCGAGGCGATCCGCCAGCAGCTGGGATTGGAAGTAGGCGACGCGGCCTTCTTCCTGGGGGGCAAGCCTCAGGCCTTTGAAACGGTTGCCGGTAAAGCCCGCACCGTGATCGGCGATGAGCTGGGCCTGACTGACAAAGACCGCTTTGCCTTTGCCTGGATCGTTGATTTTCCGATGTATGAGGCGGATGAGGAAAGCGGCAAGGTCGATTTCTCACATAACCCGTTTTCGATGCCTCAGGGCGGTCTGGAGGCGCTGCAGGGCGATCCCTTGGACGTTCTGGGCTACCAGTATGACCTGAGCTGTAACGGCTACGAGCTGGTCTCGGGCGCGATCCGGAACCACAAGCTGGATATCATGATCAAGGCTTTTGAACTTGCCGGTTATGACGAGGCTGAGGTGCGCAAGCGGTTTGGGGGCATGGTGAATGCGTTCCAGTACGGCGCGCCGCCCCATGGCGGATGTGCTGCAGGTATTGACCGGATCGTGATGCTTTTGGCTGATACAGCCAATATTCGCGAGGTCATCATGTTCCCGATGAACCAGCGGGCCGAAGACCTGATGATGGATGCCCCGTCTGATCCGACAAGTGATCAGCTGATGGAACTGGGCCTGCGCGTTATTCCACAAGAGTAACTTCGCGCGTTTGCGCGAAGTCCCGCCAACATTAATGCGACGGAATGTTTCGCATGGCACGTTCGGTGCTATGTATTGTCGTGTTGTTGAGTACCTACAGGACGTACAGGATGTCTTTTGATCCAGTAAGGGCGGAAATCAGGTTTGGCTGTGGATTGTCGCAGGGTCTGCCACAGCCGGGTTCGGCTGCAGAAATGTTGGACCGGCTTAGCGCCCCTGATTCTATGGCAGAGAAATTCCCGATCCCGGGTTTTGAGGTGACGGCAGGGTATCGCCGTGACTGGCGCCGGGCGAGGAAGCTGGCCAGGAAGTCCAAAACCGAATCAGAGCGTGAAGCAGCAAAGGAACGGGTCAGCGAGATCAGAAGAGAGGCCACCATTCAGGCGGCCTTATGGTTGGGCCAGACGATGTCGCGTCGCATATTCACGGCTGACGGGTTTCGCGAGCGGTTGGTCAGCTTCTGGGCAGATCACTTCACCGCGACAGGGCGGGACGCAATTACACGCTATGGCCATGCCCCCTATGCAGAAGATGCGATCCGTCCGCATGTAAATGGCCGCTTTGCAGATATGTTACGCGCGGCGGCAACGCATCCCTTTATGCTGGCCTATCTTGATCAGAACATCTCGGTCGGGCCGAACAGCAAGGCTGCAGAGAAGCGAAAGAAAAGTGGCGGGCTGAATGAAAACCTGGCCCGCGAAATGCTTGAGCTGCACACCCTTGGCGTCGACGGTCCGTATACTCAACAGGATGTGCGCCAGTTGGCAGAGCTGCTGACCGGGTTGACGGTTGATGATGAAGGTGCGTTTGCCTTTCGGCCCCGCTTTGCTGAACCGGGTGCGGAAACTGTGCTGGGGGCCGCATATGGTGGAGCTTCCGCGCAGCTGGATGATGTTCTGTCTGTTCTGGACGACTTGGCCCGTCATCCGGCAACGGCGCGCCATGTGGCGCGGAAACTGGCCACGCATTTCGTTTCGGACAGACCGGACCCTGATCTGATTGAAACAATGACAGTCCGCTTTCGCGACACTGACGGCGATTTATCATCGGTCTATGAGGCGATGTTAAGCCATCCTGCGGCTTGGTTGGTTGAGGTGGGGAATGTCAAACAACCCATGGATTTCATCTGTTCCAGCCTGCGGGCGATGAACCTAAGGCCACGCCATATCCCGTCAAAACGGGCCAGGAAGATGCGCGATATGTTCGCCACGCCAATGATCCTGATGGGGCAGGAGTGGGGGCGGGCGCAGGGGCCTGATGGCTGGCCCGAAGCGGATGAAAACTGGATCACGCCACAGCGCCTTGCTGCGCGTATGCAATGGGCAATGACCGTGCCGTTTCTGATCCGAAGGCTGTTGCCGGACCCGCGTGAGTTTGCCCATGCTGCCTTGGGTGGGACATTGCCAGAGACGGTGCGGTTTGCTGCATCATCGGCGGAGAGCCGGGCAGAAGGCATTGGCGTTGTCCTGTCTTCCCCTGCGTTTCAGCGGATGTAACCAAAAGGACAAAGCGATATGTCATCCACCAAATTGACCCGCCGCCGCCTTCTTGGCCGAAGTCTTGCCTTGGGCTGTTCACTGGCCGCCAGCCCGTTGATGGCGCCTGTTACCATGGCCAGTGCGCCGTGGGACAACCGGCTGGTTGTGATCATCCTGCGTGGAGGCATGGATGGGCTGGATGTGGTGCGACCCTACGGTGCCGCTGAATTTGCGGACCTGAGGGGTGCGGATGTAGCAGCCTCCGCCGGCAAAGATGATCTTGATGGGTACTTCGCTCTGAACCCTGCGCTTAATGGTTTGCGGCTGCTTTGGCAGGCGGGTGAGCTTGGGTTTGCACATGCGGTTTCAACCCCCTACCGCGACAAGCGGAGCCATTTTGACGGTCAGGATATTCTGGAGGCGGGCACCGGGCAGGACAGTCTGGGCCGTATCCGCGACGGATGGCTGAACCGGATGCTGCAGGTGGTGCCTGGGATCGAGGCGAACACCGCCTTTGCCATTGGGCGCTCTGATATGCTGTTGACCCGTGGGAGCGCTCCTGTGGCGAACTGGTCCCCTGATGCTGCTCTGGTTCTGAGCCCTCAGGCGCATCTGTTGATGGAGCATGTGATGCATGAGGACCCGTTGTTTCGGGATGCTACGGTTGAGGCGATTGCGCTTTCGCAGAGCAGCCTGGAGATCGCGGCAGGCGAAGATGGCTATGTCTATGAGACCGGCGATATGCAAAATGCGATGCAGGACAATATGCGCGAGGCCCGTCGTGGGGGCAGGCCGGAAAACATTGCCCGTTTTGCTGCAGAACAATTGCGCAAGGACACCCGCATTGCCGCTTTTTCCCTGAATGGTTTTGATACCCATGCCCGTCAAAACCGCGCCTTGCCCAGAGCGCTTAGGGACTTGGAGGCGGCTACTACAGCCCTGCGTGATGGTCTGGGGGATGTCTGGGGCAAGACCGCTGTTGTTGCGATGACAGAGTTTGGCCGGACGGCCAAGCTTAATGGCACTGGCGGGACAGATCACGGGACAGGCGGTGTGATGGTTCTGGCCGGTGGTGCGCTGAACGGGGGTAAGGTTGTGGCCGATTGGCCGGGGTTGAAGGAGGTGGAGCTGTATAAGCGTCGTGACCTGATGCCGACGCGCGATGTGCGTGCACATGTTGGATGGATCATGCGTCATCTGTTTGGGCTTGATCAACGTGTGTTGGAGACCTCCGTTTTCCCGGGAATGGAGATGGGCCACGATCCAGGACTTATTCTGTGATTGTGAATTTGGTTCTTTGCAACATGGGTTTGCGTGCCTATCCTGATGCTGAGTGAGGCAACAACAGAGATCACAATTGATGGAGTGCCAGCGTCCAGTTGGACCGATTATACCAAACTGGCAGGCGCCGCCGCTTCCAGATGGCGCGCCGTTAGAAGGGCGGTATGCGCGGCTCGAAAAACTGTCTGCGGATAGCCATGCGGCGCTGTTGTACCGGGCCTTTGATGGGCATGACTGGGTTTGGGATTATATGCCGAGCGGGCCGTATGCCTCTGCGGCCCAGTTTCATCGCTGGATGCGGGATGCCACCGTACAGGATGACATTCTGTTTTATGCTATCCGTGATCTGGAAACCGGAGAATATGGTGGTTTCGCCTCTTACCTGCGGATGACGCCCGAGAGTGGATCAATCGAAGTAGGTTACATCGCCATGGCGCCAAGATTGCAGCGGACAAGAGCCGCGACAGAGGCGATGTATCTGATGATGAAATGGGCGTTTGATTCTGGTTACCGGCGGTTTGAATGGAAATGCGATGCCCTGAACAAACCATCGCGCCGTGCTGCACAGCGGCTAGGGTTTAGCTATGAAGGCATTTTCAGGCAGGCCACCATCGTAAAAGGGCGCAATCGCGATACGGCGTGGTTTGCAGCGATTGACAGCGAATGGCCGGCATTGCGCGAAGCATTTCAGTTTTGGCTGTCACCGTCGAATTTCGATCCTTCCGGCGTGCAGCGTGAACGGTTGAGCGACCTGACCAACCTTGTCCGCCATTGTGGCGATCCGGATCAGGCAGGGCGCTAGAACCACCAGGCTCAGATTGTCACACGATTGTCCAATCTGTCCTGAACCATCGAGATGACCCGAGATACAGCTCCGCGCCGCTCAGCGCCGCCCCGGCGGCTGCGCGCCAGCTCTCGTGCGGCGTCGGCAAGCGGGGTATCTTCGGCGGACCGGGCCACACCACGCAGGAATTGTGCGACGTAATCCAAAACCGGCCCTTCGGTGTGATCGTCCAGAAGATTGGCCGCATGGCTCATATCATCCTGATAGGCCGCCGGGTCGGGGCTGATCCGGGCATCATTCACCGGGCGGGGACCGGACGGGACACATTCGACAGGTAGGCTGTGCAGGATCGCCTGTTGAAACGCTGCAAGGCTGGTTAACGGTTTGGCAAGGAACTGGTCTGCGCCAGCCTCAAGCGCATCGGCTTGAGCCCCTGTATCACCGCTGATCCCGAGGATGGCGCCAACGCGCGGTGTGGCCATATCAAGGTCTCGGATCAATTCTGTACCGGACCCATCTGGAAGCCCCAGGTCGATAACAACCGCGGAAGGTCTGTACACTTTGAGATGCCGCCGTGCCGAGCCAAGGCAATCTGCCCGGCGAATGCGTGCGCCGCTGCGCAGACACATCAGGCGGATCGCTTCGCAGGCGAAACGGCTGTCCTCTACAACAAGAATTGTCATGCCCAGAAGCGGGCGGTTTGAGGTTGGTTTTTGCAGCGGTGCGAGCGCGTCGTTATTGTCCATGGTTTGGTTTCCCATTTGTTGAGATGCGACCACGCTACGAATCCTTGCCTAACGATCGGTTAACAGAACGGATGCGTCCCCCTGTCGCTTGCCTCGACGGGCCTGCCGTCCCATAAGGTGCACTAGCAAATCACAAGGAGTTACCCATGATCGGACGCCTTAACCATGTTGCCATCGCCGTGCCTGATCTGGAGGCAGCTGCAGACCAATATCGCAATGCACTGGGGGCCAGTGTTGGTGAGCCGCAGGATGAGCCGGATCACGGTGTAACGGTGATTTTCATCGAGCTGCCAAATACAAAAATCGAGCTGCTGTACCCGCTGGGCGAAAACAGCCCAATCAACGGATTTCTTGAGAAAAACCCGTCTGGTGGAATTCATCACGTGTGTTACGAAGTAGATGATATTCTGGCGGCACGCGATCACCTGAAGGAAACCGGGGCTCGGGTTTTGGGGACAGGAGAGCCCAAGATCGGGGCACATGGCAAGCCGGTTTTGTTCCTGCACCCCAAGGATTTCAACGGCTGCTTGGTTGAGCTGGAACAGGTCTGATGGCTGTCGCGTCGGGCATCGTTTTGTTTCTGGTGATCTGGTTTATGACGTTCTTTGTGCTGTTGCCGATCCGGATCGAAACGCAGGGCGAATCGGGCGAGGTGGTGCCGGGCACGCATCCAAGCTCTCCGCAGCAGCATCACCTTAAGAAAAAGGCCTGGATCACCACCGGGATTGCGGCTGTGATCTGGGCTGTGGTGGCATATGTCATCATTTCGGGTGCAGTCACTGTGCGCGATATCGACATGTTCAACCGTATGGCCCCGGCAGAGGGCAATGCGGGCGAGTAAAACCCTGCGTTAACTATTCAGTTTTGTGCCAAAACAGGGGGTGATATCCGTACACCACCTGTGCACCCCCCGTACACCGGGTGTGTCACTTACTATGGATTCGCAATAGGTTAACAGACTGTGCGGGCGGTGGCACGAGAGGCCGTGCCGCGGTCACTATTTGCCAGTCGGGTTATGGGTATTTTTCGCAAGAAAGAAGCAGCAGGAGTTGGGGACGGAACGCTGATGTTTACACCGGCAGTTCAGTGGTGTCTTTGATCTCTTCCATCACAAAACTGGCCGAGACGTCACCCATGGGAACTCGTGAGATAAGCGTTTGGTAGAGCCGGTCATAATCGGCCATGTCGGCTACCCTAGCGCGGATCAGATAATCAAGATCGCCGGTCATGCGGTAGACGCCCTGAATTTCGCGCATCGCCCCGGTGGCGCGGGCGAATTTGTCGAGCCATTTGGCATCATGGGCGGCGGCGCGAATCTGCATGAAGACCGTCAGGCCAAAGCCCAGTTTCTCCGCATCGAGCAGGGCAACGCGGCGGTGGATGATCCCGGCCTCTTCCAGCATGCGGATGCGGCGCCAGCAGGCATTGCGCGACAGGTTCACGCGTTCGCCCAGTGATTCCAGTGAAAGATCGCAATCACGTTGCAGTTCGGCGAGGATTTTTTGATCCGTATTGTCAATATTCTCCATAATTGGCTATTTTATAGGACAATTTCACAAAATTAAATGAAAAAAGTGAATCTTTGGGAGGATGTTGGCCGCTGTCGAGCATATTTTGTTGTCAGACGCGAACATTAAACCGGTTTTCGTTAAACCAGACTCTGGTTTGGCGAAAAACGTCCCACCCGTGCAGCGATGTTGCACCGTTTCCCAAAAACCTGATCCTCAGGTTTGTTGCGAAACGTTTTAGAAAGGAAACGCCATGATCACCAAAGTATTTCTCGAGCATCCCCGCAGCGTGGATGAAAGCTATGTCGAGCATGCGATGTTCGCGGGCAAGTTCAGCCTGAAACTCTTTGCCGCTGCGTTTGCTGCGTTGATCCATGCCATTATCCCGGCGGTCTTTGACAAAACCGCCAGCCGGATGATTGCCGACATGTACGCCAAAACCCACAACCGGGGTCAGTGAATGTGCCGTTGGGCCGCGTGGATTGGTGCCCCGATTTTTCTGGACGAGGTGATCAGCCGACCTGATCATTCTCTGATCGCGCAAAGCCAGCAGGCGGATGAGTGCAAGACCGCGACGAATGCGGACGGGTTTGGGGTGGCTTGGTATGATCATCGGGTTGAACCCGGGCTGTACCGTGATGTCTATCCCGCGTGGTCCGACCCGAACCTGGCAGCGGTCGCGCGTCAGGTGAAGTCGGGTTTGTTCCTGGCCCATGTGAGGGCGGCGACCGGAACGGCCATCAGCCGAAACAACTGCCATCCCTTTGCGGTGGGTAAGTGGAGTTTCATGCACAACGGTCAGGTTGGTGGTTTTGACGGACTGCGCAAAGACGCGGATATGGCTGTGCCGGATGCTCTGTATTCAGAGCGCAAAGGAGCCACTGACAGCGAGGCCATATTCCTGACGGCGCTGGGTCTGGGGCTGGATCAGCGGCCTGCGGGCGCGATGGAAGAGGCCATTATGCAGATGCAGCGCCTGTCCGAACAAAAAGGCACGACGCCCCATTTGCGTGCATCATTGGCCTATAGTGACGGTACGCGGCTTTATGCTGTGCGGTATGCTTCGGACCGACGGGCACCCTCGTTGTATTACAGGCATTTTGAAGAGCTGGGTGGGTATATGGTGGTGTCTGAACCTCTGGAAGGGTCAGCGGGCGGGTGGACGGAAATTGAGCAGAACAGTCATTGTTGTTTATCGGGAGGTGGATTGGTACAGCAGGGGTTTTTGGCCGGCGGCGCGTTGGGGCGGGCGGCGTGATTTGCCGGGAGACCTGGCATAAACCGTCGCACATATGCGCATTTCTTGAGAACACGTCGGTGTCGAATTTGATGATGTGTATACTATGCTCAGAAGGCCTTAGGACAATGTTCAGAAGGTCGAAGCTCTGGACCCGCAGATTAGATGAATGCCTCTCTATCTACTCCTCGAGAATCAACTCCCCCGTTGATTTATCGAACTTCACAACCTTTGTGCTGTCCTTGTCAGATTTAACGAATTCGAGGAATGGTTCACGGGTAACTTCAATCACCCTGCCTTGTCGAAACGCGAATGTATCGCGGTACACAACGAGCAGGTAATGTGGTTTGCTGTTGTCATTTTCTACTTCGAATGAACCGGTCGTACTGAGCCCCTGCAATCCCGCCTCCATGACACTATATGAATTCACGCCGGGATCGAGTGGCAGTTTCAACATTTGCCCGGCCCCCAATTGCCCTGCGCTTTTGTCGTCCTTGAAAAACAAGAGCCGGTTTGTGAAAGTATCTAAATCCGAGGGTCGGTAAATATATGCGGTATTCGACGCGCCATTGCTGGCGTGTTGAAGAATTGCTTCTTCTTTGGATACTCCGGGCTCACCGCAGGCGGCGAGCGACAGTGGCAGTAAGATCAGACAAAGAACACGGATTGCAGATTTCATACTATTTTTCCCTCTCAGAATCAGCGAGAGGTACAGGGTGATGTGCCTCTTTGGTTTATCTATCAGGGGTTGATTGGCCAGGCCAGAGCCATGGCCCGAAAATTCAGGTTTTCCGGACCACTTTCAGACACGGCAGGGGTTCTACCCGAGGATCCCGTTCAGCGTTGGACTTGGCCGCATGACTGCAGCCAGTTTTGCCGGGTCTGCGTGGTAGTAGCCGCCGGTATCTGCCGGTTTTCCCTGACCTGACATCAGCTCGCTTATGATCGCGGCTTCGTTTTCGGCCAGGGCCTGTGCGATCGGTGCGAATTCCTCTGCCAGCCCGGCATCGTCTGTCTGGGCGGCGAGCGCCTCGGCCCAGTAGCGGGCGAACCAGTAGTGGCTGTCGCGGTTGTCCGGCTCGCCCACCTTGCGGCTGGGGGAGCGATTGTTGTCGAGGATGCCTTGGGTTGCCGCCTCGACCGCATCACCCAGAACCTGCGCGCGTGCGTTCCCCTTGGCTTGTGCGAGGAACTTGAAGCTTTCGCCCAATGCGCAGAACTCACCGAGGGAATCCCAACGCAGGTGGTTTTCAGACTGCAACTGTTGAACATGTTTCGGGGCAGAGCCGCCTGCGCCGGTCTCAAAGAGACCACCGCCCTGCATCAGTTTCACGATTGAGAGCATTTTTGCCGAGGTGGCCAGTTCAAGAATCGGAAAGAGATCGGTCAGGTAGTCACGCAGAACGTTGCCGGTGATGGCGATGGTGTTTTCACCCCTTGTAATGGTTTCGAGCGAGGCGCGGGTGGCCTCGCGCGGGGCCATGATCTCGAACTTTTCGGCGACGCCGTTGGCCTCAAGAATGGCCTTCACGTAATCGATCAGTTGAGCATCGTGGGCGCGGTCGGCGTCGAGCCAGAAGATGGACCGGAACCCGGTGATCTTTTGCCGGTCAATGGCAAGATTTACCCAATCCTCGATCGGTGCTTTTTTCGCAGAAGACGAGCGCCAGATGCCGCCCGATTCCATGTAGTGTTCGTGCAGCACTGTGCCGTCTTCGGCAATCATACGCATCGTGCCACTTCTTTTCAGCTCAAACGTTGTGGGATGGCTGCCGTATTCTTCGGCTTTCTGTGCCATCAATCCGATATTTTGAACGGTGCCTGCCGTTGCTGGATCCAGTTTTCCGTTCTCTTTGAAGAACTTGATGGATTCGCTGTAGATCGGGGCATAGCTGTTGTCAGGGATCACACAGACGGCGTCAGCCTCTTTTCCATCCGGGCCCCAGCCTTTGCCGCCGGCGCGAATAAGCGCGGGCATGGAGGCGTCGATGATCACGTCTGACGGGACATGCAGGTTGGTGATGCCATTGTCAGAATTGACCATGTAAAGCGGTGGGCGCTCTTTCATGCAGGCCTCGATTGCCGACAGGATATCTGCATCGTCTGCTATCCGGTCCAGAAGGTCACCCAATCCTTGATTTGGATTGACTCCGAGATCGTCAAGACGATCTGCAAACTCATCAAAGACCGGTGCCAACCATGTTCGTACTGCATGGCCAAAAATGATTGGGTCTGAAACCTTCATCATGGTGGCCTTCAGGTGAAGAGAAAACAAAACGCCTTCGTCTTTGGTTTTTTCAATTTCTGCTGCCAGGAAATCCTGAAGCGCATATGCGTCCATGAAACTGGCATCAAGTACAGTGCCGGCCGAATAAGTCAGGTTTTCTTTCAAAACTTCGGTCGAAAGATAGATATCTGAGTACTCGATCTTAACGGTCACATCACGATCAAGCGTGATTGAGGTTTCGTTAGAGCGGAAATCTCCACTGGACATTGAAGCCACGCGGGTTTTGCTGTCAGCCGACCAATCGCCCATGCGGTGCGGGTTGTTCTGTGCATATCTTTTCACGGCGGTGGCGGCGCGGCGGTCTGAGTTTCCTTCGCGCAGAACCGGGTTTACGGCCGACCCCTTGATGGCGTCATAGCGTGCCCGCACGTCTTTTTCAGCGTCGGTTTCGGGGGTTTCAGGGTAATCCGGAACGGCAAAACCCTTGCCCTGAAGCTCTTCTATGGCTTCTGCAAGTTGTGGTACCGAGGCGGAAATGTTTGGCAGTTTGATGACATTCGCCTCGGGCGTTTTAACCAGCTCACCCAGTTCAGCAAGGTCATTGGGGATACGCTGTTGCTCTGTCAGATGCTCTGGGAAGGCGGCAAGGATGCGGGCCGCCAGTGAAATGTCTTTGGTGCCCACCGAAACGCCTGCCGCGGCGGCAAAGCGTTGGATGATCGGCAGCAAAGATGCGCTGGCAAGTTCGGGGGCTTCGTCAACCTTGGTGTAAATGATATCGGGATTGGGTGTGTTGGCCATTGGTGATCCCTCTCGGTCCGGTTGTAAATACGCCGTGCCCATGGCGGTCAGGGCACAGTCAGGTTGATCGCCACAACGCGCATTCTCACGCGTGATGCGATTCATTGTCTGGCCGGTTCATAACGGAAAGAAGCGGTCGTGGAAAGACTGTATGCGATGGTATACAAGAAAAGTTGATCACGCTTTGACGTCTTCGCCACTAAGTTTGGTCATCAATACCGTGCTGGCCATCGCGCAGAGAAGGATGCCGATGATCAGGGGCAGGGGTGTTCCGTCAAAGGCCAGACCAATCGGAATGGTCAGAACCACGGAAAACACCGTTGCCAGCCCGGATATGACACTGGCCGCCATGCCCGCGATGTGGCCAAGCGGTTCCATTGCCAGTGAAAACAGGTTGCCAAGTGTCAGCGAGGTCTGAACGAAGATGCCGGTCTGCCAGACAATGAAAATCACGAAACGGGTGGTTAAACCTAAATCCAGCTGCAAAAGCATTATCGCAACAATGGACAATGCTATCTGAGCGGAAACTGCAATGCTGACCAGTTTTCGCATTCCCAATCGCATCACCAGCCCTGCATTGATCAGGCTCGCCCCACCCGCGATCAGAGCGACGAAACCAAACCAATAGGGAAATTCCTCGGGTCGTCCATATGCGTCGCTGATAATCTGCTGTATCGAAATGATCGACGCGAACAGCATTGTGAAACACAAGGTTTGCACCGCGATCGACAGGCGCACGGCACGGATTGAGACAACTTCAATTGCTGCAGCCCAAAGAGGCGATATCCGAAATGGCAACCGTTCAGACTTTGCGAGCGGCTCGGGTACGCGAATTTGCAGCCAGAGGGTTGTGATGACCGCGAATATCACAAAAGACCCGAAGATGCCGCGCCAGCCCGCAAACCCGATGATGATCTGTCCGGCGAGAGGGGCGATTGCGGGCACCAGTGTAAAGACCATCATCGCGAACGACATAATCCGGGCCATTTCGCGCCCGACATAAAGGTCGCGTATGATTGCCATGGCAACGATCCGTGCAGCTGCGCAGCCAAGGCCCTGCAAGACGCGGGCGATCAGAACAAGCTCAAGACTTGGCGCAATGATCGCCAGAACTGCGCCTGCGCTGTAGAGGACAGCCCCGACCAGAACCACGGGTTTGCGACCAAATGAATCCGACAACGGCCCCGTAAAAAAAGTGCCTGCGCCCATCCCAAACACAAACGCGGTTACAACAAGCTGCGCCTGATTGGGGGCGTGTGGGGATAGTTCTGTTGCGATCTGGGGCAGGGCCGGGAGCATGGCATCGATTGAGAACGCAACCATTGCCATGAGCATGGCCATGAGCGCCACAAATTCGACCTGTCCGACAGAGCTATGTTTTGATGTCATTGTGGGTCGTTTTTGGATGACGGTGCGGGGTTGGTGACATGCGCATCATGGGGGTGATGACGCAGGCGGCTCAAAAGCCGTTCGGTGTGTTTTTCACGTCGTTTCATGGTGAAGTGGCCGAATTGCTGAACTGCAACGGCAAAGACGCCAAGGCTTAGGAAGATGAGCACGGTAGTGCCGATCCTGCCCAATGGCGTGGCTGGAACCAGCTCTCCATACCCGACGGTTGATAATGTGACGACGGCAAAGAAGTAGCTGTCGATCCAGCTCCAGCCTTCGACAAAATGAAAGAAAACCGTCCCGATCAGGATGATGAGTGCCAGCGATAGTAGCAGAACCAGAACTTTCAGGCGGTTCCGTTGTTGTTCATCTTTGTCGGGCGCGGTTTTCATTCCGGGTGTTACTCGTCTTGCTGTGCCAGTAGATCGTCGATGACTTTGAGCCACAGCTCTTTGGGCTGACAGCCGGGTACCGCATGGCGTCCGCCGACAATAAAGGTGGGTACACCGGTAACCCCCATTTCGCGGAATTTGCCATCACGGGTGCGGATGTCATCGGTGTCTGCGTCGGATTTCAGCAGCTTGCGCACGACCGAGGCGTCCATCCCGATGCCGTCGGCAATATCGGCCAGAACATCATGATCACCAATATCGCGCCCTTCGTCAAAATAGGCCCGAAACAGTGCCAGCGACATTGGGGCCTGCAATCCTTCGATGCCAGCCCAGTGCAAAAGACGGTGTGCATCCAGAGTGTTCGGCGTGCGGGCGATGGCGCTAAAATCGATATTGAGCCCCGCCTGTTCCGATCGTTCCAGTACGGGCGCGTAAGCGCTGACAGCACCCTCTTTGCCACCGAACTTTGTTTCGAGGTAGTCGCGCCGGTCCATGCCATCGCGCGGCATATCCGGGTTCAGCTGAAACGGGTGCCATTCAATTTCAAACGGATGTCCGGGCCGCTCATTCAAAGCCTGATCCAGCAGGGTCTTGCCGATGTAGCACCACGGGCAGATCGGATCAGAAATAATATCAAGCTTTACCATGAAGAGCCTCGTAAATCGGATGCAGGGCGCGGCGCAGAATTTTACCGTTCGCGCCGGTGGGAAGCGTATCGAGATGAATGAAGGTACGCGGCTGTTTGTAGGATGCAAGCCGATCCTTGACGAAATCTGCGAGGTCCGATTCTGAAAGGGGCGCGTTTGCGGTATAAAATGCCATGATCAGACGGGCATCTCGCTTGACTTCGATGTCTGTGACCGCGGCCTGACTAATGTCGGGATGTGTGTTGAGCACTTTTTCCACCTCAAGCGGCGAAACCCGAAAGCCGCCGGCGTTCATCATGTCGTCTGCGCGTCCGAGATAGGTGATAAAACCACCTTCATCCATCACGCCCTGATCCCCGGTCAGGAACCATTCGCCCTGCATCCGGGCGCGTGTGGCCTCTTCTGCGCCAAGATAACCAAGCATGAAGCCCGGATCGCTTTGATGGATGGCAATTGTGCCTTCCTCGCCCAGAGCCACAGGCCCGTCGGGGCCAAGGACTGCGACCTGGCGACCCGGTTGTGGGTGGCCAAGAGTGCCCTCTGGTGCGGGTAGGGCGGGGCAGGCGGAGATGAAGGTGGAACATTCGGACATGCCGTATGCTTCGAATACCGGTGTGCCGGTGGATGCCTCCCATCCCGCGCGGATTGTGTCAGACAGTTTTTCACCGGCAGCGAGCCCGTGGCGCAGATTTGGCAATGCGTGCGGTCCGTCCGATTTGAGCAGTTTGCGATAGACCCCGGGAGCAGCGGCAAAGATGGTGGCTTCGTGCTGCTGCATCAGGTGCGGGAGCTGCTCTGGTATAACTTCAGGCGCCGGGATCAGGGCTGTAGCGCCCTTGGTCCACGGATCCATGAGCCCCGTGCCAAGCGTGTAGGTCCAGTTAAAGGCACCTGCATGCATCAGCCGGTCGTTTTCTGTCAGGCCGTACCAGCCATCAAACATCATCTGTCTGGCCCAGATTGCGCGATGGGCATGCGCCACGGCGCGCGGTGTTCCTGAGGTGCCTGAGGTGAAGATGATATAGGCCATGCGGTCGGGGTCACCCATATCCCAGTCTGCGGGTGGCAGGCAGCGCATCGATTCAAGTGCTGCGCGGCCGGTCACGGGGATTTCTGTTGTCGGGCAGGGGATGCCATCGTCACGCAGGATCAGCTGTGGTGCAACAGTGTCGATTATGGTTTGAACCTCGCCCTCGGTCAGTAGGGCCGAGGTTGGGACAGGGACCAGCCCCACCGCAATGGCACCCAGATAGGCAATGGGAAATTCCATTGTATTGCCAAGCCGCATCAGCACGCGGTCTCCGGGGCGCAATCCGGACTGCAATAGCCCGGCTCCCGTTCCCAGCACCGCCTGTTTTAGCTCTGCGAAGCTCCAATGCTCGGAGCTTGAGTGACCCAGAACAGCCAAAGCCATTTTATCGCGAAGCGTATCAGCACGCGCCAATACATGCGCCGCAAGGTTGAAGGGGCTGGGGCAGGATGGGTGAGGGGGGGTGTCGTGGACCGAAAGCATGATCCCGGATTAGGGACGAAGCCGGTGAGTTGCAAGTCCCAAGACCACTGCGTATAGCTGATCATATGAAGCAGAAAACGCATGGAAACCTGATCCGTATCGCCCGCGAAAATGGCGAAGACGAACATGCAGAGCCGCTCAACCTTGGCCAGCGGGTGCGCGACATCCGGAAAGCCCGGAAATGGACGCTTGAGCGGGCGGCGAAACAGGCCGGATTGGCCCGTTCAACCCTGAGCAAAATAGAAAACGGTCAGATGTCGCCCACCTATGAGGCGCTCAAGAAGCTGGCGACAGGTCTGGAGATATCTATTCCGCAACTTTTCACCCAGCCACAACGCGACCGGATCAGTGGCCGCATGTCAGTGACGAAAGTGGGTGAGGGGGCGCATCATGCCACAACCACTTATGAGCATGAACTGCTGGGTGAGGCGCTGACCAAGAAGCATATGCTGCCTTATCGAACCCGCATCCGGGCGCGTTCGGCGGAAGAATTTGACGGCTGGGTGCGCCATGATGGTGAAGAGTTTCTGTATGTTCTGACCGGCGTTGTGCGTCTCTATACAGAATTTTACGAGCCGATTGAAATGCGCCGTGGTGACAGTGCCTATTACGATGCGACGATGGGGCATAACGTGATATCCGTGAGCGCCGAGGATGCGACCATTTTGTGGGTCACATCGCTGACTTGAACGTGCATTGCGAAGGCCAATTGCCTGTAGCAAATATGTAGTGAGCAGTACTTTAGGCGAAACAGTGGACGAAGCCGGCCGCGCATCGCCATCCCGCGGTCAGGTGATGCGTGGCTCGGTATCAGGGTGTTCAACAGTTAAAAAGGCCGTTTGTGGAACCAGATCAGTGTTGGTTTGGCTACCCTAAACCGGAACCTTTTCCCGGGCCTGTACCGCATGGAATATATGAGTAAACGTCGCCGCCCCCAGGATCGGGATCACCAGGTTGATTAATGGAAAGGACAAGGGGATCGCCATCAATGTACCCGCTGTCCAGATAGTAAGCCGATTTCTGCGGCGCATCGCCTTGGCCTCGGTGCGGCCAATCCGGCGCATCGCGGCGAGCTGAAAATACTCCATCCCCAGTAGATACCCATTCAGGGACCAGAAAATCAGCGGCGAGAACACGGCGAACATTGCGTAAAAGAAGAAGGCAATCGCGTTGGCCGCAATCAGAATTCCCAGGAAATTAACGGTGTCGCGAAAGGCGTCGCCAAATGGCACTTTCGTGGCTTTGGGCAAATGTCTGTAATGTTTGTCTTCAACGGCTTGTGCAACATCGTCAAGAAACATGGAAGTGATTGTAGAGGCCACCGGCACCATCAGCACCACCGAGAATATTAGCAAGACAAAGAAACTGCTCCAGGTCAGCAGATCACCCAGCCAGGTCACCTCTCCAATAAGGGGAAGTGTGATTTCGTCGCCCATGGTCCATTGCAGGAGCCACAAGAGGCCAGCATTGAAAGCCACAAGAAGGGCTATACTCAGACCGATGCCAAGGCCGAGGATTCTTCGAAATCTTGGATCTCCAACCTGTCCCAGGGCTTTGAAAAAGGAAGAAAATATCATTCCGATACCCAAGTTATGATGGTGTCCAGGTCCGGACGCGGTCGATCCGGGGGCGTGGTAGTTTCGGTTCCGATATGTATGAACCCGGCGACCCGTTCATGTGCCTCAAGCCCCAAACCGTCCCTTACAAACCCTTGATCATGCGAAGGCCAGCCACTGAGCCAGTTTGCCCCCCAGCCAGAGGCGAGCGCAGCATTGAGCAAGGCCAGACAAACAGCGCCGGTGGAATAGGTCTGTTCGATGGCCGGGATTTTTTCAGAGGGTTTTTGCACTTCGATCACCGCAACAGCGAGATGCCCGTCTGTGAAGGCAAGGCGTGCTTTTGCCACCTCTTCTTCTGAACGCCCTGCGGATGGGCCATGACTTTCCACCACATCAGCGAGCCGGAGCATAGCCGCGCGTTCCAGTACGACAAACCGCCAGGGTTCGAGTTTGCCGTGGTCGGGGCTGCGGGCGGCGGCGGTGAGGATTGGTAAAAGGTCTGACCGAGAGGGCGTCGGTGTGGTCAGGGTTTTTGCCGGGCGTGAACGGCGATTCAGCAGAAATTCGAACGCTTGAGGGTTTGGATCGGGCATGGGGGGTCCTGATGGGCTGTTTGCTTGGGCCCTATGTCAAGTCTCAGGCCTGTAGGGTCAAGGGCAGCATCGGGCGATTTGAACCGCTAAATGCCGATTGGCTGCTTTAACTTTACCAGCAATTCGAACTGTCACGCCGGTTTCGTTTCGATGGAGTAAACACCCTCGGGCAGATTAAGCGCTGCACCAAGGTCTCGCAGCTGTGACATCGACAGGGTTACAGTCTGGGTCCGGTCATTGTGGGGGTCATATTGCTCGATTGTGACGCATTCTTCGAATGCGTTGATCACAATATCTTCGTAAAGTGGCGCCTGACCTTCGTCCACCAGCGTCACAACGGTTGAGTCGAATTCGTGTTCAATGGAAAACATGATCCTACCCTATTGGTTTGGCGGGTCTTTGCAAGATACGCATTACGTTGTGATCCGGGGTGGCGGTGCGCGTGAAGATTGATAGAATGGCCAGGCCGCATGACAAGAGCGAGGGTTTGCGATGCGTTGGTTAATATTGTCCTGTACGATTGCACTGGGGGGATGCGTCACGACAACCGAGTCAGGCCAGCCGAGCCAGCCTGCGCCGACCAAGACAGCGGCGCCGAAAAAGCCTTCAAAACCAACGGCGGCCGAAGTTGCCCGGTTCAAACAAGTGGTTGCGCGGGTTGAACCGGTGGCAGAACGGGTCTGCAGAGCGCAGAAAAAGAACATTAACTGCGACTTTAAGATTGTCATCGACAGCCGTGCGGATGCACCACCAAATGCGTATCAGACCCTCGATAAATCGGGTCGTCCGATCCTTGGGTTTACCCAAAGTATCATTGCCGAGATGCGCAATTCGGATGAGCTGGCCTTTGTTCTTGGTCATGAAGCGTCGCACCATATTTCCGGCCATATTCCACAAGGTCAGCAAAATGCCATGGCCGGGGCGATCTTGCTCGGCGGACTGGCAGCGCTTGCCGGTGCGGGATCGGGCGTGATTGACGCGGCTGTGGATGTGGGCGCTACGGTTGGCGGGCGCAGCTATTCTAAGAATTTTGAACTGGAGGCTGATTCCATAGGCGCGGTTATTGCTCATGAAGCAGGGTATGACCCGGTCCGGGGAGTTGAATATTTCAACCGTGCGCCAGACCCGGGGAACCAGTTCCTTGGCTCTCATCCGCCCAATGCGCAGCGGATCGAGACCGTCAGACGGGTTGCCGCCTCGCTCTGACATGCAGCAGCTTTTGGGTGTCATTAGTGACCGGGGATCGAAATATGCGGTTTCGGGTGGTTCAGCGGCGAGCCGCGAGGACGTAGATGCGTTCCTTAAATCCCTGAAACGGGACAAAAGGTTTGCACGGGCGACGCACAACAGCTGGGCAGTGCTTTTGTCGGATGGAACCCCGCATAAAGGGGATGACGGGGAAAGCGGTGCAGGGATGGTGATTGTGCGGATGCTTGAACGGGTCGTGTTGAAGGATCACGTGATCGTCGTCACCCGCTGGTATGGCGGGAAGCACCTGGGTGGAGACCGGTTTCGCCATGTGCAGGATTGTGTACACGCCTATCTGAGCCATATCGGCGTTTGATTCAGGTCAAAGCCGGAATTTTGGCGCGCCCGTAAGCTCTGGGGCAGAAGTCCGCATGCATAGGCGAATAGTCAGGGAGCGTGAACATGGCCAACAACGCAAACTACCGGCGTCACACAGAGCTGGTGGACCGGATGGCAAACACTCTTGGTCTGGATCTGGAGGAAGAGGTGATGAAGGGCACGTTGGATTTAGACAGTCTGGCAGATGCCGTGATGCATTGTACCGGGTGTTCAAATCCTGATGGTTGCGAGCATTGGATGGATGCACAGGATGGCAGGGCGGATCAAACCCCGGATATTTGCAGGAATGCAGATTTGTTCAAAGCGCTGAAGGATGGCACGCGTCTTTGAGCACTGAATTAATGGCGTATTAACCTGGCAGGGCAGTGGCCAATGCCGTTGATATGCCGAAAAACAGGCAGGCCGTGGCGATCAGAACGAAGGCATGCCAGATCGCGATGGCATAACGTAGGTTTTCCCAGCAATAAAACACCACCGCTAGCGTATAGACTGCGCCGCCGGTGATGATCATTCCGATGCTGGACGCGGGCAACCGATCCCAAAGCGGAACAATTAACGCCAGCCCGATCCAACCCAGTGCCACCTGCGGAAGCCAGCCCGTGGTCATGCGGCCGCGATCGGCCCGCAGCTTACCTGCCGCGCCAAACAGTGCCAGAAGCCAGACAATGCCCAAGGTGACATAGCCAAATGACGTGCCCAGCAGGACCGCCAAGGGTGTGAATGTTCCGGCGATTTTCAGGTAGATTGCTGCATGATCCAGTCGGCGCAGCATGGGGCGTGCGCTGGTATAGGCAGCCATATGATATGCAGCAGAGGCGCTTAACATAAGGATCAGAACCGCAGCATAAACAGCCGTGGCCGTAAAAGTGGTCCAGCCCATGCGATGCGACCAGAACCAGAACAGTGCAGCCACACCGGCCACCGCCGCTCCGACACCCAGAACATGCACCGCGCCATCCGCCACCCGCTCTGCGCGGGTAAGTGTTGGATAAGACATCAGTTTGTCCCTTCTGGTGAAAGTAAACCAGAAATTGGTGACGATAGGCTGACGGGAAATTGTCAGTAATATGTTACTTTAGCGGCCGTTGCGCATAGAAAAGCGTTTAGAGTTAGAGCTCTTTCGTAAACTTTTTCGCGCGATGCTTGGTTGCGCGCCACGCTTTATGTGCGCCAAGATCACCGTTTAGAACCGCATCATAATCAGAGCCATAAACCGCATCGCACAATTGGGCAGCGCTCAGCACTGTATTTTCTCCATCGATGTTTGCGGAACGCCGAAAGCTTGAGGCTTGTGACAATATCCGGGCAAGGCGTTCTTTGGCTGTGCGTTTGCTGCGAGGCGAAGATGTGCGGGCAGCGGAAAGCGCAGGTTGCGTGTTGGTTTTTTCGGCATGAGCATCAAGAATTTCATTCAATCGCGGCGCAAGTGTTGGGTCAGACGACACGCTGGCCAAAACAAAGCGGTACCACTCGGTGTAATCCGGTTGAAATTCAGGACCGACGCCCATCCGCGTTCGCACTGTCTCAAGCGTCGAGAAAAATGCCAGGGGGACGCACAGCGCGTGCTCCAGTACATCTTTGAGCGGGTCAGATTTTACCTCGGCAATGAATTTTTCACCGGCTTTGACGCTTCGGGCATCACCGGATTTATCATGATGTGCACCGCCGGTGCTGGCCGGGCTGTAGCCGTTGATGGTGAAGACATGGTTGGCGAACACGAACTTGCCGCCGGTCAGAATGGTGCGGTGTTCGAAATTTACATCCGGAATAGCGCTGTCGAACCACATATCTTTAGCCGGAGCGATTCTGTCCAGATAGGCTCGGGCGGCACAGCCGTGGTAGATGTTAGGCGTGGGCTGCATGCCCAACAGTTGGCATTTCATCAAAGCAGACTGGTTGATGGCGGGGTCATAGATGACCGGTGCGCTGAAACTGGTTTCACGGTAGAACCGCCCGCCACCGGTCTTGCGCCCGTACCCTTCATCCGGCCAACCATAGGTGGCGCGGTTCCAGGTCAGGCCATCGGGTTGGTGTTCTTCCAACATGCGGCGCAGATAGGGGAACTGCCCCGGCAGGATTGCATCGTCGTCACCGAAAAAGATCACATAGTCGCCGTGGCTGTTGGCCAGTGCATGATTGAAATTCTCACGCATCGACACGCGGGCACCCGTGTTGAAATAGCGCAATCGCGGGTCATCAATACCCGCAACGATTTCGGCGGTATTGTCCTGACTGGCATTGTCGTTGACAATGATTTCAACATCGTCATCTTCGATCGCCAGTGCCGTTCGAAGCGCATATGGCAAATACCGTGGCCGTTCACGTGTGGGGATGATGATCGAGATTTTCATAGGAAAAAATTGCTCTGTAGTGATGTGGTTAGTCGATCGGTTGCCATCCATCGCCTTCCCACCGATAGATCAATTCCGAAATCATGTAGGCACTAGTGCTGCTAAAATCCCGTGCAACCTCGCGCAGTGCTTGCTCCGAACCGTGATGTGCACCGTCTGCGAACACAACGAGGTCGCGCGTAGGAAACACCATGAGCAACTCCTGAAACTGCGGCACCAGTTCTCTCCAAAGTGGTTTGAAAGTAACGAACGAGGATTCATAGAACCCATCAAGCACAAGGTAGTAGAGACCGTCACCATCAATTGTCAGATCATCGTATTTGCGTCGTAGATTTCCGTATGCATGTTCCCGCAGTGATTTCCGATTAAGTTCAAGAGCCTCCAGGTCTTGCATCTGAACGAAGGAAACGGATTGTTCGCTGTCATAAACAAACAGAACCTCGCTATCGCCTAGGATTGTTCCTGCAACAATTTTTTGTCCTGGTTCCAGCACCTCTATGTTTTCCTTGTAACTCCGATGGCGAAGCACTGGGTAGATGCGATTCAGATCAGCCCCGGAATGGCTTTCGGGATCGCGCAGAGCTGCCTCGATCGAGACGCGGATGTGACGATCGAGCGCTTCTTGCCGGTCGTCATGTTCATCCAGTTGTGTCAGGCTTAAGTAAAGATTGTCCGGGAACAGTTTCAATTCATTATCCGGCCCCAGCTCCACATCCACAAATCGGCCTTCGCTGTCGACACGGACATTGCTCACACCCTCGTATTCTGCAAGCGCTTCAGCCATCCAGTCGAGTGTTTCTTCAATTGATTTTGGTCGGTCGAGTTCCGCCAATACTGCTGTGGGCGTTAGCCAGCACAACAATACAAATTGTAATAGCCTTTTCATGGCCGGATATGCCCCCAAAGATCATATTCTCCCGCTTCATCTACGGTCACAGTCACGATTTCACCAACCGACAAAGCCTCGGTCCCCTCATCGATGAAAAGACAGCCGTCAATTTCCGGCGCGTCCGCCTTGGTGCGGCAGGTGGCGATGCCGTCTTCGTCAATGTCATCGACGATCACGTCCTGAAGGGTACCGACCTTTGCTTCCAGTTTTGCCTCGGAGATGGCCTGGGCCTTTTCCATGAAACGTTCCCACCGGTCCTGTTTGACCTCTTCGGGCACATGATCGGGCAGGGCGTTGGCGCGGGCGCCTTCGACATTTTCGTATTTGAAACACCCGACACGGTCGAGCTGCGCCTCGTCGAGCCAGTCAAGAAGGGCCTGAAACTCTGCTTCGGTTTCTCCCGGATAGCCGACAATGAAGGTTGAGCGCAGTGCGATGTCGGGGCAGTCGTTTCGCCATGCATTGATTTCATCAAGGGTTTTCGCACCAGCCGCGGGACGTGCCATGCGTCTGAGGACATCCGGGTGGGCGTGTTGGAACGGGATATCCAGATAGGGCAGGATCAAGCCTTCTGCCATCAGCGGGATCAATTGGCGCACATGCGGGTAGGGATAGACATAGTGCAGCCGGACCCAGGCACCGAGGCTACCCAGATCACGCGCCAGATCGGTGATATGGGCGCGGTGCCCCTTTGCCTCTGCGTGTTTGATGTCGACGCCGTAGGCAGAGGTGTCCTGGCTGATCACCAACAGCTCTTGCACGCCGTTTTCGACCAGCTTCTCAGCCTCACGCAGCACAGCGTGGGCCGGGCGGCTGGCCAGTTTGCCGCGCATATCGGGGATGATGCAGAACTTGCACTTGTGATTGCAGCCTTCGGAAATCTTGAGATAGCTGTAGTGCCGGGGCGTCAGACGAACGCCGGAACCCGGTAAAAGGTCAATAAATGGATCAGGGCTGGGCGGGACCGCCTGATGTACCGCATCGAGGACTTGTTCATATTGATGCGGTCCGGTGACAGCCAGTACCTTGGGATGGGCACCAGTAATGTATTCTGGTTCCGCGCCCAAGCATCCCGTCACGATCACCCGGCCATTTTCGCGCAAAGCTTCGCCAATCGCATCCAGGCTTTCGGCCTTGGCTGAATCCAGAAAGCCGCAAGTGTTCACTACGACCGCATCGGCACCATTGTAATCCGGTGAAATCCCGTACCCTTCGGCACGCAAACGGGTCAGGATACGTTCACTGTCAACCAGCGCCTTGGGACACCCAAGGGAAACCATGCCAATCACGGGCTGGCCCGGCCTTGGGGCCTCGGCCACTTTGGCGCGCGCCAGATCGGGGCGCAGATCAGGGGGATTTGTGCTCATGCCGCGCGATATAACCGAGCTGCGGTGCACCGGAAAGCGAAAACCAGTTGTTGTACACCGTTCGTCACCCTACCTTTAGTGAAACGGAGGTTGAGTGGCATGCGTTGGATTATCCGCCTGTTGGTGTTGGCATTGTTGTTGGTCGTCGTCGCGGTCGTTTTATTGCTGATGCTGCCAAGCGACAGGATCGCCCGAATTGCCGCCGACCAGATCAGTTCCGCAACCGGGCGCGAGGTCACGCTGTCAGGCGAGACCAAGATCAGCTTCTTTCCCGTACTTGGGGTAAGTACAGGCGCCGTGAGCGTGGCAAATGCCGAATGGTCCGATGCTGGACCGATGTTTTCTGCCGAGAGCCTGAAAGTCGGAGTGAAACCCACTGCATTGTTTGGCGGGGCGATCCGGGTCACCGGGTTTGAAGCCGTGGCTCCAACCATCAATCTGGAGCGTGCCGCCGATGGTCGGGTGAACTGGGAACTGGGTGTTGAAGGTGTAGCGCCTTCTGGCCAGTCTAAAGACGGTACCGCGCCGGCCACGTCACAAGCGCTGTCGCTAACACTGGACCGGGCGATGGTGCGCAATGCCACGTTGATTTACACCGACCATACGACTGGGCAGAGCACGGAAATGGCGGGCATGGATTTTGACCTGCGTTGGCCCGATTTTCGCGGCAAAGCCACGTTTGATGCAACAATCTATCCAGCGAAAGAGGCGGTGCAAATTTCCGGCTACCTTGATCGGGTGGGCGATTTCATCGACGGTCAGGTGACGGACCTGAGCGCCACGATCGTTGCATCGGGAAGTAAAATTGAATTCGCCGGACGCGCCGGATTGCAGCCTCAGCTTGGTGGTCGGCTGACGGGGGAAATTGAAAGCACATCGGCATTGCTGTCAGCGCTCGGTCTGGGTGCCACGGAAATTCCACGCGGATTGGGCCGTTCTATCGGGCTTGATGCGCAAATCACCCTGACCGAGGACATGCGTCTGACACTGCGAGAGACGGCTTTGCGGCTGGACAGCAACCAGTTTACCGGGGCGGCAGATGTCTACCTTGCCGGGGATCGACCCAGTATTAATCTTCAGCTTAATGCTGGAGCGCTGGACCTGACCGGGCTGAGCGCCGATGGCGGAGAAGCTGGTAGTGACGCGGCCGATGGAACTGCAGGCACAACGGGTTGGCCCAAAGACCCGATCGATGCCTCTGGTCTCGGCCTTGCGGATGGCGAAATCGCTCTGGTCGCCGAGAGTGTCGACTTGGGTGATTTCAAGCTTGGAAAAACCCGCACATTGATGACGCTCGACAATTCCCGGATGGTGTTCGAGTTGCGTGAACTTCGAGCTTATGATGGTTTAATTACCGGGCAGTTCGTGCTCAATAACCGTTCCGGACTTTCGGTCGGTGGCAAGATGAACGCCGATGGTGTGAACCTCGAAACCTTTCTGGGCGATGCGGTTGGTATTACGCGATTTGCCGCTGCAGCAAAGGGCAACGTGAACTTTCTTGGCGTTGGTCAGTCGCTGCATGAAATCATGAACAGCCTGAGTGGCGATGGTGCCCTCAGCACCGGGCGTGGGGTAATTTCAGGAATTGATCTCGACAAACTCTTCCGGTCGGGCAGTATCGGTGGCGGCACCACTGTATTTGACAATATGAGCGCCAGTTTCACTATGAAAAACGGCAATCTGTTCAACAACGATCTTCAGATGTCTCTTCCATTGGCGAAGGCGAGTGGAGAAGGGCGCATTGGTTTGGGTGCACAGGATATCGACTATCTCTTTACGCCGAAGCTTTTGGAAGGAGAGAACCTCAAAGGGTTGGCGATTCCGGTGCGTATACGGGGCCCTTGGTCTAATCCCCGGATTACGCCTGACCTTGAAAAAGCCATTGATCTCAACCTCAGAGGTGAAGCCGAGAAAGAGATAGAGAAAGTACTGGCAGATGAGCTGGGTGTGACGCGTGAAGAAGATCAGTCGCTCGAAGATGCGATCATCGACAAACTCGAAAAAGATGCGGTTAATGAGCTGCTCAAACTCTTCGATTGATCTGCACCCTGTATTCGACATAGGGCTGTTTCATGAGTTGTAAGCTAAACCCTGCTGGCCCGGAATTTGTAGCGAAATTACGGACAGCGCTGCCGCGATCTGCCTTTCGTGACGTGACACCGACCTATCTGGAAGAACCGCGTGGTCGCTGGAAGGGGAAGGCGGGGGTAATTGTTGCCCCGGAAAGCACCGAGCACGTCGCGGCAGCTGTCCGTCTGGCCGCACAGGACCGGGTGCCTGTCATACCCTACGGCGGTGGCACGGGTCTGGTTAGCGGCCAGATCAGCCCCGATGGTCCTGATCCCATGCTTTTAAGCCTTGAGAGGATGCGCCGGGTGCGCGGGGTTTACCCCGAGGAAAATGTAATCGAGGTTGAGGCAGGTGCAATCCTTGAAGATGTACAAGTCGCTGCTACCGAGGTTGGACGCCTCTTTCCCCTATCCATCGCTGCCAGTGGCAGTGCCCGGATTGGTGGCAATCTGGCGACCAATGCGGGCGGGGTGAATGTGCTGCGCTATGGCAACGCGCGTGACTTGTGCCTGGGGATAGAAGCGGTGATGCCGGACGGGAAAATTCTGCATGGCTTGCGCAGGCTTCGTAAAGACAACATGGGATATGATCTGAAAAATCTGTTGATCGGGTCAGAGGGCACGCTTGGCGTGATCACGGCGGCCACGCTGAAGTTGTTCTCCCAACCTGCCGAAAACGGTACCGCGCTGATGGTGGTGGAAACACCAGATGCCGCTCTGTCACTGCTTCATTTGGCGCGGGAAAGGTTGGGTGAGACCATTTCTGCCTTCGAACTCATGCATCGCACCGGGCTCGAATTCCTTGCTGAAACCATGCCGGATGTTCGCCAACCTTTTGAAACGCAGCCGGATTGGCTCGTCCTGATCGACATAGGTTTAGCCCGTGGCGCGGATCCATCTGATGCGCTGGAAGCGCTTTTTGCCGATGCTTTTGAAAATGGCCTGGTCGGTGACGGGCTGATTGCGCAATCGCTTTCGCAGCGCGAAGCATTCTGGAACATCCGTGAAAATATTCCGGAAGCTAATCGCCGTATCGGATCGGTTAATTCCCACGATATTTCTGTGCCACTTGGCGCAATTTCGGAGTTTATTGCCCGTGGAGCTGAGGTAATTTCTGAAATTGGTGATTTCAGGATCAATTGCTTTGGCCATTTGGGCGATGGCAATCTGCATTACAACATCTTTCCACCAAAGGGGCAGACACGTGAAGCCCTGGCCGATCTACGACCCGCGGTCAAACAAGGGGTGCATGACTTGGTGCACAGTCTTGGCGGTTCGGTCAGCGCAGAGCATGGCGTTGGGCGGTTCAAGGTTGGTGATCTTGAAACCTATGGTGATCCCGTTGCCGTTGGAACCATGCGCGCGATTAAGGCCGCGATTGATCCGGCAGGGATCATGAACCCGGGTGCGGTATTACACGCGACCTGATATCCGAAAGTCGTTGAACAGTAATCTGCGCGCGTTGACCCAGAGAATAGGTGCCCTCATGCAAAAGGGGATTCAATGCGCAGCGGAAATGATTTAATCAACACTCAGCATATAACGTATGAGGGGCTGAACTGATGGCCGAACTTCTGACATTTGAAAATCTGGGCAACCTGCTGATGCTGTGTTTCCTGCAGGCAGTGCTGGGTTTTGACAACCTGCTCTACATCTCGATCGAATCGCAACGTGCACCGGTTGCACATCAAAAAGCCGTACGGTTCTGGGGAATTATCATCGCCGTCGCCCTGCGGGTGATACTGCTGTTTGTGATGATCCGGCTGATCGATGCAATGGCGGATCCGTTCTATATCTTTAACTGGACAGGGGTTCTGGAAGGCGGCGTGAACTTTGCCACATGCGTGTTTATCATTGGCGGCGTGTTCATCATCTATACCGCCGTGAAAGAGATCAGCCATATGCTGACCGTTGAGCATCTGGATGCCGATATAGACAACAAATCCGGTAAATCAGCGACACAGGTTGTGTTGCTGATCGTGATGATGAACCTGATATTCTCGTTCGATTCAGTCTTGTCGGCATTGGCTATTACTGACGTGTTTGCCATCCTGGCCACGGCCATCATTCTGTCAGGCGTGGCGATGCTGGTTCTGGCGGATGGGGTCACCCGGTTTCTTGAAAAGAACCGGATGTACGAAGTGCTGGGCCTTTTTATTCTGTTGATCGTCGGTGTCGTCCTGCTGGGCGAGGCCGGACAGGCAGCGGCGCATGCGATGCATGATCCGGAACTCGCACTGAAATTCTTTGGTTACGAAGTGATCCCGATGTCAAAAACAACCTTCTACTTTTCGGTTGTTGTGCTGGTTCTGGTGGAGGTGTTGCAATCGGGCTATTCGCGTAAGCTTAGGGCAGAGCGTGGTACTGGCGGGTCGCACTAGGCTGATATTCTGGGCCAAATCAGGCGCGGTTGGGGAATGATCCCTGACTGCGCAATTTGACAGGGAACCAAACGAAAGCCATCCTGAACCGGAAATAACGACACATTTTCGATCGTCGGTTCGATCGAAGGAGGTATCGATGATCTTTTCTGGTTCGCGGCTTTTTTCGGTTGCAGCAAGCCTGCTTACAGCGCTTGCCATCTCCGGTCCCGTCGCGGCGAAAGACCCGACAGTCGTGTATCCGCGCGGCGCGCCTCAAATCATATCGGATTTTCACAGCATGATGGGGGCAAACAAAAAGCTTCGCAGCCAGCGACATCAGGGCATAGATATTGCAGGTCCCAATGGTCAGCCAATTCTTGCGGTCGCAGATGGCAAAATTGTCGATGCCGAAGTGGACAAATGCTGGGGACCGACGATTTCGATTGACCATGGCAAGGGCATTGATGGGAAACGGATGATCGTTCTTTATGGCCATCTTGGAAGTTTTTTGGTGAACAGAGGGCAAACGGTTAAACGCGGCCAACAGATTGGGCGGTTGGGAAATAACCACAATGATTTTGACTGCATCGTCAGAGTTCGTCATTTGCATCTTCAGATTGGGCGAGTGCGAAGAGGTGGGAACAGGGGCACATACTGGGGATGGGCCCGGTTCCTTAAAGACGGTAATCGCAGTGTTAACCCGCATCTTTACTGGGCGGATGGCCCGGGTCGTGTGACCTGTTTTAAGAAAGGCCGGAGCTATCCCGCCGGGACATTAACCTACCCTGTGCCATGTAAGTGAGCCGGATCGACGGCACGCTTCAGTTCTCGGTTTCCCGGGCTGAGCAAATCCGCGTGATCTTCCCCCTAGCGGCACAGGCCTGCATCGCCTAAGTTTGTAATCGACGAGAGAGGGGATGTGCCGAATGTCAGAAACCGGGCTGCAAAAGCTGGCCTTCATTTTGCTGTTGCTATTGATCCTGTATGTCGCAGTGACAGGAGGGATGTGAATGGCGCAGCGTTTCGGAGGTGAGTTCAGCCCTCAGGGCAAATCGGACAACGGTGAAGGCGGCGTTCTTAAAGGCAAGCGCCGTAGTCAGGCAGGCGGGCGAGTTAACCTCTTGTTTATTGTTCCGTTGGTTTTGATCTGGCCTGCCTTTACCTCTGATCCAACCGGGCTTGCGCTTTATCTGGCTGCACTCGGTCTCTTACTGTTGGCGGCATGGCTCACCCGTGAGGGTATTCTCGCACAGGAAGCATACGAAGCCCGCAAATTAGCCCGTCGTCCGAAACTTCCCCGCAAAATCTTTGCAAGTGTGTTGACGGGCATGGGACTTGGACTGGCCGGATTTGCTGGTGATGGTGGGCTGTTTGAGCCTTTGATCTTTGCCATTACAGGTGCGGTGTTGCACTCCTTTGCCTTTGGTGTTGATCCGATGGAAGACAAGGGGATGGAGGGTGTGGATCTGTTCCAGACCGACCGCGTGGCGCGCGCTGTGGAAGAAGCTGAAAAGCATTTGTCAAGAATGACGGATGCCATAAAACGCGCAGGTGAACGCAATGTTGAGGCCCGCGTTGACGCTTTTGTTCAAACCGCCCGTACCCTGTTTCGCACGGTCGAGGAAGACCCGCGCGACCTGACCGCTGCCCGCAAATACCTTTCGGTCTATCTACAGGGCGCCCGCGATGCGACCGTGAAATTTGCCGACATTTACAGCCGGGGGCGTGATCCTCAGGTCAAAGCCGACTACCTTGCCCTGTTGGATGACCTTGAGGGCAATTTCGCCGCTCGAACCGAGAAACTAATGCGCGATGACCGCAGCGACCTTGATGTTGAGATCGAAGTGCTGCGCGCGCGTCTGAAACAAGAGGGCCTGCGCTCGCCGGACCCTGAGACGTAAGGAGAACCCCATGACGGAAAACGTCCGACAGCAAGCCGAGGCCGCCCTGGCCGCGGTTGAAGAGATCAACCGCGTTGTGCTGCCCGAACCTGTTGATGCAGGTGCGATCGTTCCGCTCGAACAGGCCGATGACAGCCAGAGCGCGGCCATCCGCCAGCGCATGGAAGAAATTGACATGGGCGACACCAATTCGATCGTGTCTTTCGGGTCAAACGCACAGGCCGAGCTTCAGGAAATTTCGCAATCCATGCTGGCAGGCGTGCGTAACAAGGATGTGGGGCCCGCCGGCGACAGCCTGCGCGGCATCGTCACCACCATTCGCGGCTTTGCCTCTGAAGAGCTGGACCTGCGTCGCGAACGCAGTTGGTGGGAAAAACTGTTGGGCAAGGCAGCACCAATTGCCAAATTCACCGCACGGTTTGAAACGGTTCAGGGCCAGATCGACAAGATCACAACTGATCTTCTGTCGCATGAACATACGCTGCTCAAAGATATCAAATCCCTTGATCTGCTGTATGAAAAGACGCTCGATTTCTATGATGAGCTGGCACTGTACATCGCGGCCGGTGAGGCAAAGCTGAAAGAGCTGGATGAAAAGGATATCCCGGCCAAAGTGGCTGAGGTTGAAGCCGCGCCCGAGAAAGATCAGGTCATGCAGGCACAGGAACTGCGAGACTTGCGTGCGGCACGCGACGATCTTGAACGCCGGGTGCATGATTTGAAACTGACCCGTCAGGTGACCATGCAGTCCTTACCTTCAATCCGCCTGGTTCAGGAAAATGACAAATCTCTGGTGACCAAGATCAACTCTACCCTTGTGAATACCGTTCCACTTTGGGAAACCCAGCTGGCTCAGGCAGTGACCATGCAACGCTCAGCGGAGGCTGCGGCGGCGGTGCGCGACGCCAATGATCTGACCAACGAGCTGCTGACGTCGAACGCTGAAAACCTGCGCCAGTCGAACAAAATGATCCGCGAAGAGATGGAGCGCGGTGTGTTTGACATCGAAGCGGTGAAACAGGCCAATGCCGATTTGATTGGCACGATCGAGGAAAGCCTCGCCATTGCGGATGAGGGCAAGGCCCGCCGGGCAGCGGCAGAAGAGGATCTCAAGAAGATGGAATCCGATCTGCGCGACACCCTGGCCTCAGCCAAGGCGCGCGGTGACGGGGTTGGCGATACCGCCGCAACCTCTGTGCCACAGGACTGAGGTTTGCGTTGATCTGGGGTGCGTGGTTAAACGGGATAGTTTTGGGTTTGGGCCTTTTGGCCCTGACCGCCTGTGTCACCGCGCCTTTGGAACCGACGGTAACACCCAGAACCCGCCCTGCTGGCATGAACGAAGTGTCATATGTGCCCCCCTCGGCCAGCAGCCAGGCTCTGGCCCGACGGTATCGCCGGGTTCAGGCGGGGCTCTTGTCTCAGGGGTTGCTTCGTGTTGATGGCGGCGGGGTTGATACTTACTACTCCGATACAGATCTGATCCGGAATTTCGAAAGAATTGCCTTTTACAATGAATATGTACGTGGCGGCGGCCTTACCCGTGATGGCCGCACCCCCGGTGCTCTCAAGCGCTGGAATGGGTCGGTGCGTATAGGCGTCGAATACGGCTCGACCGTACCGGTGGAACAGCGCCTGTCGGACAGCGCAGCGATTGCCGGATATGCCGCACGGTTATCACGCATTACCGGACATCCGGTTTCAGCGGGATCCGGTGAGCCAAATTTCCATGTGCTGATAATGGGAGAGGATGATCGCCTGAACGCGCGTGAAAAAGCGCGCCGGATCGCGCCTGACATCGCGCCATCCGCGCTGGACTTTTTCAGTGATACACCCTCAGGCACACATTGTTTTGTGATCGTCCTTGGCGACACTCAGGCTTACAATTACACCACCGCCATCGCATTCATCCGCGCCGAACAGCCTGATCTGTTGCGCCGTTCCTGCATTCATGAGGAAATCGCCCAGGGGCTCGGCCTCGGCAATGACAGTCCGCGCGCGCGGCCCTCAATCTTCAACGACGATGATGAATTTGCGCTTCTGACCACCCATGACGAAGAGCTGCTTCGCATTCTCTATAATCCCGCTCTCAGCCCCGGTATGACGCTTGAACAGGCGCGGCCGTTGATCCGGCGTATCGTGTCGGGCCGCAGCGGGCCAATCTGATCCAAAAGGAGACCTAAAAATGGGCATTCTCGATTTTCTGACCGGTGAATTCATCGATGTGATCCACTGGGTCGACGACACCCGCGACACCATGGTTTGGCGGTTCGAACGCGAAGATCATGAGATCAAGTACGGCGCCAAGCTCACCGTGCGCGAAGGGCAGGCAGCCGTTTTTGTGCATGAAGGCCAGCTCGCAGATGTCTTTACGCCGGGTCTTTACATGCTTGAAACCAACAACATGCCGATCATGACCACGCTTCAGCATTGGGATCACGGGTTTCAGTCGCCGTTCAAATCGGAAATCTATTTTGTATCGACCACGCGGTTCAATGACCTCAAATGGGGCACCAAGAATCCGATCATGCTGCGCGATCCAGAATTCGGCCCAACACGTATCCGCGCCTATGGCACCTATTCGGTGCGCGTGAATGATGCAGCACGCTTTCTGACCGAGATCGTGGGCACCGATGGTGAGTTCACCATGGACGAGATCAGCTTTCAGATCCGCAACATCATTGTTCAGTCCTTTTCCCGCGTGATTGCCGGGGCGGGCATCCCGGTCCTCGACATGGCGGCAAACACCGCGGATCTGGGCAAGCTGGTCGCGGCGGAGTTATCGGCGGTTGTGGCCGAATACGGCCTGACAATCCCAGAGTTCTACATCGAAAACATCTCACTGCCGCCAGCTGTCGAAGAGGCGTTGGACAAGCGCACTTCAATGGGTCTGGCTGGTGATCTGGGAAAGTTCACCCAGTATTCCGCCGCAGAAGCCATGACTGCCGCTGCGCGTGCACCGGGGGGCAGTGGCATGGGTGCGGGGCTAGGCATGGGAATGGGTATGGCCATGGCCCAGCAGCTGGGGCAGGGGCCCTGGGGCGCTATCCCACAACAACAGACCGCCGTACCTGCGGCACCACCACCCCCGCCTGTTGAAACCGTCTGGCATATCGCCGAAGGTGGTCAGACCCATGGCCCTTATTCGCGCGCTGCTATGGGTCGGATGGCGGCTAAGGGGAGCTTGAGCCGTGAAAGCCATGTTTGGACCGCAGGCCAGGACGGCTGGAAACGGGCCGGAGAAGTGGCTGCATTGGCACAACTCTTTACAATCCTTCCACCACCTCCGCCCACAGAATAACGCGGTCCCTGTGTTGCCTCTTACCAACTTCGTTTCTTTCTTGTTCTAAATACCCAAAATCCGGCCTCTCCATCCATGCCTCAACCTGAACCACCTCCCGCTCCGGAAGAGCACCGCTTTCCCTGTAATCAATGCGGGGCGGATTACCGGTTTGCGCCGGATGGGGGTGGTCTGGTCTGTGATCATTGCGGCAATTCCGAAGAGATCGCACAATCCGGCCCGTGGCAGGCGACAATCCGCGAACTGGATTTCGACACGGCCCTTGCCGGAGAGCTTTCTGAGCAGGAAATCGAAGAGACCCGTGTTCTGCAATGCCCGAATTGCGCGGCACAGGTCGAATTTGACGGTGCCACCCACGCGATGGAATGCCCGTTCTGTGCAACCCCTGTTGTCACCGACACCGGTACGCACAGGCACATAAAACCAAAGGCGGTTCTGCCGTTTGCTCTGGATGAAGGCACCGCGCGCAAGGCCATGACGGACTGGCTGGGTCGGTTATGGTTCGCGCCGGGCGGTTTGCAGAATTATGCCCGCAAAGGACGCAAAATGCAGGGCATTTATGTGCCTTACTGGACCTATGATGCGGATACCAAATCGTCCTACCGCGGGGAGCGCGGAATCGTGTACTACGTCAGTCGCACGGTGATGCGCGACGGTAAAAAGGTCACTGTGAAAGAGGCCAAGGTGCGGTGGTCTCCGGCGTCAGGGCGCGTTGCGCGGTTTTTTGATGATGTACTGGTGCTTGCCTCCCGAACGCTCCCCAAACGGTACACCGATGCGTTAGAGCCCTGGGATCTTTCTGCACTGGAGCCCTACCGTCCTGAATTCCTCGCCGGGTTTCGGGCCGAAGGGTACACGGTCGAGCTTGAAGATGGTTTCAAAGAAGCGCGTAACATTATGGACCGGGTTATCACCCGTGATGTGAAATTCGACATCGGTGGCGACCGGCAACGCATTCATGACATCGATACAACCGTGCGCGATGTCACCTTCAAGCATATCCTTTTGCCGGTCTGGCTGGCGGCCTACAAATACCGCGGCGAAACCTACCGCTTTGTGGTCAATGGCCGCACCGGGCGGGTACAGGGCGAACGCCCCTGGTCAGCCTGGAAAATCGCCTTTGCCGTTTCGGTGGGGCTGCTTGTGGCCGGGGTTGCCGGCTATTTCATCGCAATGAGCGAAGGCGCGTTGTGACGGAAAAGGACACTCCCATGACATCTGGCATCAACCATCTTGGCCTCAGTGTACGCAACCTGGATGAAAGCGTGCATTTCTTCACTGAGGTTCTGGGCTGGACCGAATCCGGACGCGACGAAAGCTATCCGCGCTCGGCAGTTTCGGATGGGACCTGTCGTCTGACACTCTGGCAGGTCGCCGGTGACACTACGCCACGAGAGTTTGATCGCCGTCAGAACGTTGGCCTGCACCATCTCGCACTTGCAGTCAGCAGCGAGGCAGAGCTTTGGGACTATTGCGCCCGGATCAAGGATCATCTCGGCGCGGTGATCGAGTTTGAACCACAGCTGGTCGGGACGGGGCCGCGCAAACACATGATGTTTTATGAACCGGGCGGCATCCGGCTAGAGCTGATCTGGTCCGGGGTTTGAACGCTACGCCCAAAAACAAAGGCGGCACCGGGGATACTGTGCCGCCTAAGCGTTGAGCGTCGAGAGACCTTTAGTTCCAACCAACTTCATTAAAGATGGCCTGCGCTTTCGCTGAATTGCGGCTGAATGCGGCAGTATCAGTGGTTTCATCCGCCGAGAATTCACCCAGATGGTCGGTATTTCCATTCGTAGATACTCCAGCCACGGCAGGGTATTCATTGTTGGCCGCCGCAAAATGCGCCTGCGCAAAATCGCTGACAAGGAATTCCAGAAGCTTGGCGGCTGCCTCTGGGTTTGGTGAAGAGGCCGTCATAGAGGCCGTTGCCAAATTCACATGCGCACCGCGCCCGTCCTGATTTGGCCAGACCCAGCCAATGCCGTCGATGCCTGCTGTCAGACCGTCCACATCTTTGGCGAAACCACGCAGGAAATAATAGTGATTTGCCACCGCGACATCACATTCCCCCGAAATGATCCCGCGCAACTGATCCGTATCGCCACCCTGAGGCGCCCGCGCCATATTGCCAACAACACCAGCGGCCCAAACTTTTGCAGATTCTTCGCCATGGGTTTCAATGATCGATGCCAACAAAGACTGGTTGTAGATGTTGGAAGAGGACCGGATACAAACCTTACCCTTCCACTCTGGCGCGGCAAGATCTTCATAGGTGGCAGGTGGGGTGACAACGCGGTCTTTTGCATAAAAAATGATCCGGGCACGCTGAGACACGCCAAACCACAGATTATCAGGGTGTTGGAAATGCGCCGGAATCCGTGCCTCGATTACGTCTGACGTAAATGGCTGCAACAGTCCTGCATTCTCGGCGCGGGCCATGCGGCCAACATCCACAGTGATGAACACATCAGCTGGGCTGTTTTTTCCCTCGGCCTCAAGTCGTGCAATCAACTCGTCCGCTTTTGCTTCGATCCGGTTCACGGTGATCCCGGTTTCCTCGGTAAAGCGGGCATATAGTGCGTCATCTGAATCGTAGTGACGGCTGGAGTAAACGTTCACATCTTCTGCCTGAACGGGCAGCGCCAAAGCTGACAGAGCGAACACCGCCGCAAGTTTAAGGGGCGAGGGGAAGCGCATTTCAGGATCCTTTTTAATTTCCCGAGTAATTTAATGAGGTATATCTCTAATTTCCGACAAAAATAGTCAAGTGGTAATTTTGCCCCTCTGCAATTGCCTCAGCCGGATGTCGCGCATAGGTTAAGTCCAAGGTAAAACTTGCCCGGCACGGCCAAACCGCTGCTCTGCCGGAAAACAAACAACACCGCCCGCCAGAGGCGCATCCGGGGAGCAACAACATGACCTTTTCCACACGGCAGGATGTGCTGGATATTCAGAACGAAATGCCGTGGGAGGATCGTGAACGACCACAAACGATCTACCAGATGCTGGCCGAAACCGCCGGCGCCTTTCCGGATCGCCCTGCGATCAGTTACCAGCTTCAGTCCGGCCCGACTGACAAGGCCCAGACCCTGACCTGGCAGCAGTTTCACGATCAAGTCTGTCAGGCGGCGAATCTGTTTCGCGCGCTCGGGGTTGGAGAAAAGGATGTTGTCGCACTGGTCCTGCCAAACGCGCTCGAAACCGCCATCGCCACCATTGGCGGCGCGATTGCGGGGATAATCAGCCCCGTTAATCCACTGCTGGAACCCGAACAGATCAGCTCTATCCTCAGAGAAACCAATGCCAAGGTTGTTGTCACGCTCCGGGCCTTCCCAAAATCCGATATTGCACAGAAAACGGCCGAGGCCGTGCGCGGCGCACCAAATGTGAAAACCGTGCTTGAGATCGATCTAAACACCTATCTCAGCCCGCCGAAAAGCTGGATCGTTTCAATGATCCGGCCCAAAAACCCTGCGAGCCACGATGCGGCGGTGTATAATTTCAAAACTGCCGCCGCACGTCACAAAACAACACTGGACTTCGCAGACTCGGATGGCGACCGCGTTGGTGCCTATTTCCACACCGGCGGTACTACGGGTATGCCCAAGGTGGCGCAGCATCTCTATTCCGGCATGATCTACAACGGGTGGATCGGGCACCGACTGCTGTTTACCGAAAAAGACAGCATTATGTGCCCGCTGCCCCTTTTCCATGTGTTTGCCTGTCACGTGATCCTGATGGCCATGATCAAATCCGGTGCGCATGTGGTCTTTCCCACCCCAGCTGGCTACCGCGGCGAAGGGGTGTTTGAAAACTTCTGGAAACTATGCGAGCGTTGGAAAACCTCGTTTGTCATCACCGTGCCCACCGCCGTTTCTGCGCTGATGCAAAGGCCTGTGGATGCCGATATCTCTACTGTAAAAAATGCCTTCTCCGGCTCGGCTCCTATGCCGATGGAGCTGTTCACACGGTTCGAATCCGCCGCCGGCATGGCAGTGATCGAAGGCTACGGGCTGACCGAAGCCACCTGCCTTGTGTCCTGCAATCCGCCACAAGGGGCAAAGAAAGTGGGCTCTGTCGGATGCCCGTTCCCCTATACAGATGTCCGCATTTTCAACACCGACGGCTCGGAATGTGACGCCGATGAGGTGGGTGAGATTTGTATTTCCAGTCCCGGCGTCTATGCCGGTAACACCTATACGGAAGCTGTTAAAAATCAGGACCTCTACCACAATGATAAATACCTGCGCACCGGCGATCTGGGCCGGATCGACCCCGATGGTTATCTGTGGATCACCGGTCGCGCCAAGGATCTGATCATCCGGGGGGGCCACAACATTGACCCGGCAGAGATCGAAGAGGCGCTCATGACGCACGAGTCCGTTGCGATGGCTGGTGCCATCGGCCAGCCCGATGCCCATGCCGGCGAAATTCCCTGCGCCTATGTCGAACTGATCGACGGCGGGTCAGTGACCGGCGATGACTTAAAAGCATTCTGCAAGGAAAACGTGCACGAACGCGCCGCCTGGCCAAAACACATCGAGGTCCTGCCGGAATTGCCCAAAACCGCAGTTGGCAAGGTGTTCAAGCCGGACCTTCGCAAACGTGCCATCACCAGGATTTACGATGCGGCTTTGCAAGAGGCCGGAATCGCGGCAAACGTCGCCGAAGTAATCGATTCCAAGAAACGCGGCCTCGTCGCCCGGCTTGCAAAATCCGGCGACGTAGACGAGGCTCGGGTAACAGAAGTGCTCGGGCAGTTTACCAGACCCTGGGTATGGGCGGATTGAACCGGGCCTAACAACAAGGAGACCCCAATGTCAGACCTCCCCTTCGGCCTCGTGCCCAACCCGGAAAACATGGTTCCCTCTGACATGACCGCGACAGAGGCTTTCACCACCGATGACCAGACCGAAACGATCTGCCCGCATTTCGAAACCGAAGATGAATCGATCCTCACCGGCGTGTGGGAATGCGCGCCCTGCCGTGAAGAAATTGCGGCATATCCGGTGCATGAAATGATGACACTGATCTCTGGTGCGCTAACTCTGACCCACGCAGACGGGCGGGTGGAAAACTTCACCGCAGGGGATGTTTTTTTCATCGCAAAGGGAACACCGCTGATCTGGGAAATCACTGAAAAACTGCGCAAGTTTTACATGATTGCGACGTAGGATTCTCGATTTTGAAGGTAGTCGGTTGGCTGACACAGCCGCCATGTACTCATGCGGCGCAAAACAAATCTGCCTGCAGCGCACGTCGTCGAAGCGGTTACTAGGTTGCACTTATCAGGGGGTGTATCCCCTTGACATACGGTGAGGCGTGATTATCTCTTAACTACAGGAGATAAGACAATGAAAATGTGCAATGTTCGTCAGTTCTTCAACCAGTACCCTGACGATGGTACTTGCCTTGAACACCTTTTCAACGTGCGTTTCGGCCAAGGTTTTGAGTGCCCCAAGTGTAAGCGCGCGGCCAAATGGTATCGCCTGAAATCTGAACAGGCATACTCCTGCCAATGGTGCGGCCATCACATTCACCCAATGGTCGACAGCATCTTTGAAAAAAGCCGAACACCACTCCAACTGTGGTTTTATGCGATATTTCTTTTCACCACGTCTAAGCACGGCGTAAGCGCCAAGGAACTGCAACGACAGCTTGGCGTCACATACAAGACAGCGTGGCGCATGGCGGCGCTCATCCGTGAGCATATGGCCGCTGTGGATGGTGATGCCCCTCTGGGTGGCGCTGGTGAGGTTGTGGAAGTTGATGAAACTTTTGTTGGCGGTAAGACTAAGGGCATGGATTGGCGCAAGCGCAAGACCGTTGTAATGGGCATGATTGAGCGTGATGGTGATGCGATTTTGCAAGTGGTCCCCGACCAGTCGCGCGGCTCGCTTTTGCCTGTGATCCGTCAGAATGTCGAACCCGGCACCGAAATTCATACCGACGAGTTAAGCGCCTACAAAAAGGCCATCCCGGTTGACTGCTACACCCATAAGACAGTGAACCACCGCGAGGGTGAATATGCAAAGCCTGATGGCACTAGCACAAACCAAATCGAAAGCTTTTTCAATCACTTGAAGAAATCTATTGCGGGAACGCATACGAGTGTTTCAGCCAAGCACTTGCAGCGATACGTGAAAGAGTTTGAGTACCGCTTCAATCGTCGGATGAAGCCTCAGGTGATGCTGGATGAGTTGCTTTCTCGTTTCCCTGAGTTGGGCGCTTAATTACGGCGTCCAGTTTGTCCAGATCGCCATCCGGGTCGGACTCGTGCGCTTTGATGAACTTTTCTAACTTTCCCTTATTTCGAGCGTTTTTTAAGTTGGGCATGCTTTCTCCAGTTAAACTTACTTGAACGGCAATCGTTCACGGCCATCCTCTAGATCGGCGGCCAGATCATTCAAAAACCTAATAATTTCAGGCAGTGAATGCGGAACTACCCAAGAATTGTTTAGCTCCCAATATGTTACTCGTTCAATTCTAACAAATATCCTCGCTGCCGCTACTATTTGAAACAATTGAGATTGATATTTATTAGCAAATCTTGCGGAAATTTTATCGCGAAGTCTCGATCCTGGCCCATTTGAAGGCACACCGACACCACCACCCTCTAACAACAATCGTGTTTCCTCGTCGGAAACTTGGTAATATTCTGAGCGATACTCACTGAGTAATTCAGAGATATTGTTGGCCAGTTCTCTAGCTTCGCCAGCTATCTTGTGGCGCTCATACCATTCTTTTTTTCCGCCGAGATTTACACGGCCGTTTAACGCTAGAAACATGATGAATACAGAGCAGATGGCCATGATCAGTACAAAAAACAAAAATGGGTAAACCCACCATCCAACATTCGTGGCAGTTAGCTGAACATATCGCCAAAGGTATACAAAAGGCCCGACCACCGTAGTAATTATGGCGCTCAACATGATCCAATGATCCTTGATGAGTAAGCCCAAAGACCACAAACCCTCAATGTTTTTAAGGCGCTCAAGAAATCGCATATTTGTTTCATCTCACGTCTTCCCGTGAGTGGCAAGCCGTATGCTGAGGGGATACACCCCCTTATCAGCACCGATCCGCCCTTCCGTTCGCTGCGGTCAGGCTGATCGGGAAGGGCGCGATCAAAGCGTTGTTTGCCGGGTTCGACCTGGTCCTCCGCGAATCCAGCTACATCTCGATGTCGCGCCGAGATCGACAAAAGGCTTGACGGCTCCTATAGTGCCCCACGTTGTACGAAAGGGGTAGTAGGATGAAAATAATGACGTTCCTGGCAGGACTTTTCCTAGCGGCGACACCGATTCTCGCCGACGATCTCAACACGCGGATTTCTAGCAACGGTGATGAATACTCTGTCTCGGTTGAGGCTGACCTCACAGTGCTGCGATCGCTCTACCCAAAGGCGCGTTTCATTGGCGCTGGCGCCGACACCGAAATTGTGCGGGACCATGACGAGTTTTTGATGATGGCCGACTGCAAGGCCTACAGTCCATTTTTCGGTTATGGAACCTGGGGCTGGGCAAACGGCGGCTTTACGATTGACTTTGAGGACATCGGCTTTGGATTTCCGCGTCAAGATGCGCCGGTTGAAGGCGACATCGGGCAGTGCCGAATTTAGGTCTGTGCCCGACAGTTTGTGGAATTGCAGGCTTGAGGTGCTTTGCGGTCAAACGACCCCGTCTTTGGATGCTATGTTGTGGCCTGCCATTGCCTAGACCCGCTGACGGGAATTTCCATTCTGGGCTAAGACCGGCCTTTTGCCCAAGGCCGGCCCGGTCGTCGTTAAACGTGATTAACTCACATCCTTATAGCTGATTTCCTTGCGGTCTTCGCCCACTTTGCCACGCCGCACCAGCAACCGATTGAGCGCGTTGACATAGGCCTTGGCACTGGCCACTACCGTATCGGTATCCGCTGACTGACCGGTGGCAATGTTGCCATCCTCCTCTAGACGGACAGATACCGTCGCCTGCGCATCCGTGCCTTCGGTCACTGCATTCACCTGATAAAGTGACAGATGCGCTTCATTTGGGTGCAATTCCCGTACCGCCTTGAACGTTGCATCGACCGGACCATCTCCGCTCTGCAGCGCGGTCTTTTCCACCCCATCCACGGCCATCACCAGCGTCGCCTCTGCCGGACCACCCGTACCACAGGCCACGCGCAGAGATTTGATCACCAGCGAATCCTTTTCCGCATCCTCCCCGGCAGTCACCAGCGCGATCAGGTCATCGTCATAGACCTCCTTCTTGCGATCAGCGAGATCCTTGAACCGCACAAACACATCGTTGAGCTGGTTGTCGGCCAGCTCAAACCCGAGATCCTTGAGCTTGGACCGCAACGCGGCGCGGCCTGAATGTTTGCCCATCACCAGATTGGTTTCGGCCAAACCCACATCCTCGGGCCGCATAATCTCGAACGTCTCAGCATTTTTCAGCATGCCGTCCTGATGAATGCCGCTTTCATGGGCGAATGCGTTTTTACCCACGATGGCCTTATTCGGCTGCACCTGAAATCCGCTGACGGTCGAAACGCGGCGTGAAAGATGCATGATTTTGGTCGTGTCGATACTGGTATGATAAGGCATGATGTCGCCCCGCACCTTCATCGCCATCACAACTTCTTCCAGCGCGGTGTTGCCGGCGCGTTCGCCAAGGCCGTTTATGGTGCACTCAATCTGTCGCGCGCCACCGATCACAGCGGCCAGCGAATTGGCCGTCGCCATGCCAAGGTCATTGTGGCAATGGGTGGCAAATACCACGTCGTCCGCACCGGGTACCGTCTCGATCAGCCGTTTGATCAGATCGGCACTCTCGGCAGGCGCAGTATAACCCACCGTGTCGGGAATGTTGATCGTTGTGGCGCCGGCCTTGATTGCGATTTCAACCACCCGGCACAGATAATCCCATTCCGTGCGCGTAGCATCCATCGGGCTCCACTGCACGTTGTCACACAGATTGCGCGCATGGGTGACCGTGTCATGGATACGCTCGGCCATCTCATCCCGATTCAGATTGGGGATCGCCCGGTGCAGCGGCGAGGTGCCTATAAAGGTGTGGATACGTGGGCGTTTGGCATGTTTCACCGCTTCCCAGCAGCGGTCGATGTCTTTGAACTGTGCCCGGGCCAGCCCGCAAATTACCGAGGTTTTGGTGCTCCTGGCAATTTCGGATACCGCCCGGAAATCCCCTTCGGATGCGATCGGGAAACCGGCTTCGATGATATCCACACCCATCTCATCCAGCAGCCCGGCAATTTCGAGCTTTTCCTCATGGGTCATGGTCGCGCCCGGGCTTTGTTCGCCATCGCGTAATGTGGTGTCAAAAATAACAACGCGGTCTTTGTTCACCTCTGGTGAAACGCGGTCTTTGTCTTGATTTGTCATGTCATCTGATCCTGTTCAGATATGGTTTTTGGCGGCGGCAGGTACGCCACTGTCACCGGAATTGGGTTCACCTTTGGGCTCAATCAACAGCACCTTGGCTTCGGTCTCTGCCCGCGGGCGATGCACAACGCCTCGCGGGACCACGACCATCTCGCCGGGCCCAAAACTCACGCTGTCTGCGCCCTCGTAATCCATCGTGACAGAGCCTTCGATCACCAGAAAAAAGTCATCCGTGGTGTCATGTTTGTGAAACGGAAAGGCGCCCTGAAACTTGACCACCATAATGTCATTGTCGTTGTAGCTGGCAACGACCTTGGGGTCCCAATGGCTGTCAAACAGCGCCAGCTTGTCTGCGAGATTGATTTTATTCATTTGATTTTCTCCTAAGCGGTGTTCTGGCGCGTCAAACACATCCTCTGAGCGGTCGCGCCGGATCAGGGCACGCTCAGAGGCGGCTTAGGAGTAGCAGGAACGAAAGACATCCCGCCCCATGGGGCGCTGTCTGAAGTGCGATATGGTCCTGCCTAAACATGGCGCAGAGTATAGGGGCGCCTCACAGCGTTGGAAACCCCGAAATTTCAACCTGTTTGCCGGTCGTATTTCACTGTTCCGTGCAGTTCCGGCAGCCAGTGCAGCGCAGATTGACACCAGTATTCGAACCGGGGTGGCAGATCATTCCGTTCGCGTATGGTGCCTGTGCGGACGTTATATGCCACAGGCGTCCCTTCGGCGTTCGTGGCGTAAATGCCCGATCCACAATTTGGGCAAAACGCCTGAATCCGCCCTCTGCCACTATCACCCTTCTTTACATATTCTTTTGGTGCATCCCCGGTCAGCCGAAATTTGTCCGCCTGCACAACAGCAATCGTGCGATAGGCCGAACCGGACATTGCCTGGCAATCGCTGCAATGGCATATCCCAACATTGCCTGGATCCAGTTCGGCCTCGTACGTGATCTTACCGCAATGGCAGCTGCCGGTAATTTGCATTGGATGGTCTCCTTGCATGAAATTTCGTCGAGAAGGCAAAGGTTTTCCAGATCCAAAGCACATCTTCGTTCGCTAATGAGTAAGAGTTAGCAACTGGCAAATTGAAACAAGTATGCGATGGCCTTGGCCGGAATCAAAGGCGAAATCTGCGGCGCATCGCCATCCGCCAGTTTGGCGATGCGCTACATATTATGATGCCTAAAAGTGCCTTTGTTATGTTCAGCTTTCATGCACGATTTTGATATGATTTTCTCCGCGTGCTTCTGACAGGGCCATCTGCTTTTGCCGCTCTCTGAAGCGAGCTTTGTCGAACTCTGTGGTCTCGTCCGCGCAGTGATGACACGATACACCAATTTCGTATTCCGGGCGTTTGGTGTCGTTCGGCAAAACTGGCCTGCGGCAGGCATAGCACAAAAGGTGAGGTCCCTCTTCTAAACCGTGGCCGACGGATACACGTCCGTCGAATACGAAACATTCACCTTCCCACGTGCTGTCGTTTTGCGGAACTTCTTCGAGGTACTTCAGAATGCCACCTTTGAGGTGATAGACGTCCTCTACCCCCTGACCAATCAGGAAATTGGTGGATTTTTCGCACCGGATGCCGCCGGTGCAGAACATGGCGATGCGTTTACCTTCAAATTGGTCCTTATTCGCGTCCCACCAAGCGGGGAAGTCGCGGAAAGACGGGGTCTGTGGGTCAATCGCTCCCTCAAATGTGCCAATGGCCACTTCGTAATCATTGCGGGTGTCAATGACGGCCACATCCGGGGCCTGGATCAACTCATTCCAGTCGGCGGGGTCGACATAGTGACCCACCTTGGCAAGTGGGTCGACATCGGGCTGTCCCATGGTGACGATTTCTTTTTTCAACCGCACTTTGAGGCGTCGAAAGGGTTGTTCCTGACTAAAGCTTTCTTTGTGCTCCAACTCGGAGAATCCAGGTTGGGATCGGATATGAGCAAGAACCGTATCAATACCAGTCCGAGGTCCGGCGATAGTGCCGTTGATCCCCTCACGTGCCAGCAGCAGCGAGCCGGAAATTCCGTTTTCTTCACAGAGGTCAAACAGAGGGCCGCGCAAAGCGCCGGGGTTTTCAATCCGGGTGAAATGGTAGAGTGCAGCGATCGTATACATGCGACGCCATTTATGCCTTCGCAGGATTGTGAGCAAGAGGACAAAGTGGCGCCATTGACGGGCAGGGTGTGGACGCTTACCCCTTGGATCAAAGGAGAACTTAGATGACAAATGCGCTGTTGGTGATTGATGTTCAGAATGATTTTTGCCCCGGGGGTGCACTTGCCGTGGAAGACGGTGATGCGATTGTGCCCGGGATAAATGCCCTGATGGGCGATTTTGATGCGGTCATCCTGACGCAGGATTGGCACCCCGCCGGGCACTCTTCGTTCGCCAGTTCGCATGACGGAGGTGCCCCGTTCGGAACAGTGGAAATGCCCTATGGCACACAGGTTCTGTGGCCTGATCATTGCGTACAGGGAAGTAACGGCGCGGCGTTTCACGGGGACCTGTCGACGGACCGGGCCGATATGATTGTGCGAAAGGGATATAACACGGCCATCGACAGTTATTCCGCCTTTTTCGAGAATGACCACGAAACGCCCACCGGTCTGCATGGGTATCTGCAAACCCGGGGGATCGGCGAATTGACAATGGTGGGGTTGGCCACGGATTTCTGTGTGAGCTTCTCTGCTATTGACGCGGCAAAGCTGGGCTATGCGGTCACGGTGCGCAGCGATTTGTGCCGGGCGATTGACCTTGACGGATCATTGAATGCGGCGTTGCAGGGTATGCAGGATGCCGGGGTTGGAATTGCCTGATATTACAGATGAAATTTCTGTTTGTCGGATTTGTGCCGACCGGTTTGCAGCCACGCATACGGCACATGAACCTCGGCCAGTTGTGTGGTTCAGGCCCGGGGCAAGGCTGCTGATTGCGGGGCAGGCGCCGGGGATGCGGGTGCATCAGTCTGGCAAGCCTTTTGATGATCCGTCAGGTGAACGTTTGCGCGAATGGCTGGGGATTGGGCCAGAGGAATTTTACGACACATCAAGGGTTGCCATTGTGCCAATGGCGTTTTGTTTTCCTGGCTATGATGCCAAAGGATCGGACCTGCCGCCTCCGAAAATCTGTGGGCAGACCTGGCATGACCGGGTGATGGAGACGTTACGGAACGTGAAGGCAACTGTGCTGGTCGGCGGGTATGCGCATAGATATCATCTGGGGGTCAAATCCGGGGTGACGGAGACTGTGAGAATCTGGCAGGAGCGGGCGCCTGAGGTTTTTACCCTGCCACATCCGTCGTGGCGAAACACCGGGTGGCTGAAGAAAAACCCGTGGTTTGCAGAGGACCTGTTGCCGTTGCTGCAAGCCAGAGTGCGGGAGGTTCTGGATGGCTGAGAACACCCTGCTGGATCAGGCCCACGCGGCAATGGAGGGCAGTCCAGACACGGACAGCGCGCGCTTGCGGTTCTTTGAGCAGTTGGCGGGCAGTGAGCTTTACATGATGCTGACGCAGGAGGCGGAGGGGGAAGACATTTCTCCGGAAGTCTTTGAAGTAGAAGGGCAATCGTTCGTTCTGGTTTTTGACAGAGAGGCGCGGTTGGCTGAATTTTCCGGGCAGGAGGTGCCCTATGTGGCGCTGTCTGGCCGGGCTGTTGCGTCGATGCTGGCCCCGGCTGGGCTGGGTATTGGGCTGAACCTTGAGGTGGCGCCGTCGTCGATGTTGCTGCCGCCGGATGCGGTGGCTTGGTTGGCCGAGATGTTGCAGCAGGCGCCGGATCAGGTAGAGGCCCACGCACAGGAATTCCACCCTCCAACCGGATTGCCCGAGGTGTTATTGCCCGTGCTGGATACACGACTGGCATCAGCCGGGGCGTTGGCGGATTTGGCCTATCTGGTCGGCGTAACATACGAGCATGGTGGCAAGGGGCATTTTCTGGCTTTTGTCGATGCAGTGCCGGGATCTGAAAGGGCATTGGCACAAATGGTGTCGGACGTTTTGCGGTTTTCCGAGCTAGAGGCGGCGGTGCTGGATGTCGGGTTTTTCCGGGCTTCTGATCCGGTTTCTGCGCGGCTGGCGCGGGTCGGATTGCGGTTTGATCTGCCGAAACCTGACACAAATGTTGATGTTCCGGGAGCGGCCCCTGGGATGGATCCGGCGCGTCCGCCCAAGCTGGTCTAAGGGCCAGCGCACAGTGCGTTAACCTGCGTCGGATTGGCCAAAACAGGGGGGTGATATCCGCACACCCCTTGTGCACCCCCTGTACACCGCCGCAATGCAGCGAAATTTAGGCGTAAAAGGTTAATACGGCGCAGTTACTTGTGCAGAAACTCGGGAGTGGTTTGGGGAATGGTGGGGTGGAACCCCACCCTACGAAGTCGGAAATGACTTTGAAGGTTTGTGTTAAAGCTTTGGACCTTCATGGATATGATCGAGCTGTTCAGCGTGGTGATTGACCGGGTGAAAAAATGGGTGTCGAATGGCAGGATGAAACATCTGATCCTGATTGCCGCCTTCACCTTGTTCCCCGTCAGAGCGCCAGACGCGCAGCAGTTTCAGGCCCTGCCCGTGGATGAGGCCGCGCAGGACCCGGAGTTCAAGGCCTATCGTGACCGACTGCTGGCCGCGGTGGTTGCACGGGATATTGATGCGATTTTGCAGATGGCAGACACGGATGTTCACCTGAGCTTTGGCGGGATCAGCGGGCGCGATCAGCTGCGTGCGTTTCTGGAGGTTGATCCGGATCAGTTGTCAGAAGATTACAAATACGAGGCCCCGGCGATGCGGGCACGGAACTGGTACGAGCTGGAAGCCGTGCTGCGGATGGGTGGCGTGTTTGAAGACGACGGGGAATCTTTTGCAGCACCCTATACCTGGACTTATGATCTGCCCGAAGAGTTTGATCCGTTCGAGACCTACTTTGTGACCGGATCAGAGGTGGTGTTGCGAGATCGGCCCATCCGCTGGGGTAAAGGCGTGGCGCGGCTCGATTATGATGTGGTTAAGGTGATCGACGAGGCCCCCGGCACCGGCTATGCCAAGATCAGGCTGGTGGATGGCACCACGGGGTATGCACATCTGGACTATTTGCGGTCTGTTGTGGATTACCGTGCGCTTTTTGCCAAGCCCGAGGGTGAGTGGCAGATGATGACGTTTATTGCCGGGGACTGAGTACGCCCCGTTGGATAAGGTTCAGGTTGCGCCAAACGCGGTATTCATTCTGTTCAATGCGGCCTCAGGCCAGACCTCGTCGAATTTATAGAACTCTTCAAAAATTGGGATGTCAGGGTTTAGCGTCACCCATGGTTGTTTGCTTGATGTAAAAATCTGGACATTCGGCGGACACGCGGACGGATCATCCAACGTGCCGACACGGATATAAGTCAGCTTACCCTGCCGGGCCATGTATTTGCTGAACACAACCGTACTGCATTCGTTGCAGCGGGTCATGACCTGCCCTTTACCGCTTGGGGTTGGGAGGGAGTGTTCGAAAACTGGTCCCCGGTGTGTGACGCGGTCCGTTTCGATGATCGCGTTTAACACAAAGGCAGAGCCGGTTTGTCTTTGGCATTCGCTGCAATGGCAGCAATGTACGAAAATAGGTTCCGAGGCCATTTGGTAGGTGAGCGCGCCACAGGCGCATTGTCCGGTCAGCATTTGGGTGTCTCCTGTCATGCATCCACAAGATCATAATGCTTTATCGAGCGCGATTCGACCAATTCGGCCTCTTTGCCGGGGCGAACAACAACTTGGAATATGCGAATGATCATCCCTTCAACCTCCGTTGAATGGAATCCTGCTTGTATGATGCCTCGGGCGGGCTGGAAGGACCTGCGCTGGTTGGAGGATAGCACAGGTTGGTGGTGAATGCAGTGATCCTAAGGCGTGATCAGCAGTCTTATGCCACCGGTCGTGCAACGATTCCGCGCGAAACATCAGCTAAGTGTTCTTTTGCGGTGCAGCTTAGTATCCTTGGCTGCGGTCGACGAGATAAAGAAAAGGCTCTCCGGCTTCGCCCCTGCGGATGTTCTCGGCGATAACTTCGGCGGAGGTTTCCGCGCGGGTTTCCGCGGCGACATGCGGGGTGACGGTGACATTGGGATGCGCCCAGTAGGGGTGTTCAGGCGGCAGTGGCTCTGTCCGGAAAACATCGAGTGTGGCATGGCCGATCTGTCCGCTGCCTAATGCTGCCAGCAGGGCGTCATCGTCGATCAGCGGCCCGCGACCGGGATTGATTACAACAGCACCTTTGGAAGGCAAGGCCAGTGTTTGCGCATTGAGTATGTTTTCGGTGCCCGGGGTCAGTGGTAAAAGCAGCACGATGATCTGTGCATCTGTGAGGGCGGTTTGCAATCCGTTCTCGCCTGACAGGCAAATGATGCCCTTTACTTTCTTTTGCGTCCGGCTCCATCCCGTCACGGGAAAGCCAAGTGCGGCTAGGGTGCGGGCGCAGGTCGATCCTAATTCACCAAGGCCCAGCACGGTAACGGGACGCTGATCGGCGAGGGGGGGAATATGGGGGGTCCAGTTGCCATCCTGCCCCAGCACATCGAGGTCTGTGCTCAGGTGGTGCCGCAGGACATGACCGGCCACCCATTCGCGCATGCCCTGAGACAGCCCGTGTTCAATCATCCGAGTCAGGGGCTGTGTCAGAGTTGTGTTGCCGACAACAGTTTCGACACCGGCCCAAATGTTCATCACCGCCTTGGTGCGTGTGTAGGGTGTGAAGTCCTGAACCGGGCTGTTTGGCGCGTAGATGATGTAATCCACGATTTCCGGTGATAAATCTGTCGAAAGATTGACATCAAGCCCCCGCTTTTCAAATTCAGCACGGAGGATGGGTGCGTGGGTTTCCCACCGCTCATAGCGGGCAGTAAACAGAACATTGAGCGACATGGAAAGTTACCTCGGTTTATGGATATGAGCGCTTTGGACAAAGCCGAATCCGAGCATGAGAATGAGCATTGCAGAACCGCCATAGCTGACCAACGGCAGAGGTACTCCAACCACTGGGGCCAGACCCATGACCATGGACATGTTGACCGCAAAAAACAGGAAGAATGTGACAGCGACCCCCAGTATCAGCAGGGATGAAAACCGGTCCTTGTTCGACAGCGCGGTTGAGATGCTGAAGACGATGATCAGAACATAAAGGCACAACAGGGAAAAGGCGCCGAGAAATCCGAACTCTTCCGCAAGTGTGGTGAAGATAAAATCGGTGTGTTTCTCGGGAAGGAAATTCAGCCGGGATTGGGTGCCTTGCATAAAGCCGCGCCCTGTCCATCCACCAGAACCAAGGGCGATTTTGGATTGGGTGATGTGATAGCCCGCCCCCAGTGGATCGCTGGAGGGGTCCAGAAACGTGTCGATACGCTTGTACTGGTAGTTGGCAAGCATTTGCCAATCGGTTCCGCGGCTTTGAAAAACTGCGGTGACCGTGCCGATGCCCGTGGCGATAACGGCGGCAAAATAGGACCAATGCACACCGGCCAGAAACATCACCAAACTGCCGGTGCAGAGCAACAGGATAGAGGTGCCAAGGTCGGGTTGGCGTAACACCAGCACGACAGGCAGCAGGATCAGCAGGACAGGGATCAGAACCCAGAGCGGGCGAGATGTGCGCGCCATGGGCAGCCGATCGTAATAGGCGGCAAGCAGCATCACCAGAGTGATTTTCATCAACTCGGAGGGCTGCAGCCGCATAAAGCCCAGATCAATCCAGCGCTGAGCACCTTTGCCTTCGATGCCAACAACCTCGACCGCGAGCAGCAGCAGGATTGAGGCCAGATAGGCCACAACCGACATATTGCGCCAGAACCAGATTGGCACGAGGCCCACAAAAAACATGACGCCAAGCCCCAGTGCAAAGCGCTTCATTTGGGGTTCTGCCCATGGTGAAAAGGAGCCCCCCGCAACCGAATAGAGCATCAGAAAGCCGACACAGGCCACCGCGGTCAGCAGAACGATCAAACCCCAGTTGAAAAAGAGCACCTTGCGCGGGCCCGTTGGCGTGGTTTTGACGGTATATTCAAGATAGCTCATGCGCGGTCGCTTCCGTCCGTGCCTGACCCGGGGCGGCGACGGCGCAGGCGTTCCTGCAAGTCGCGGATGCGCGCACGGTCTTTGGCCGGGTAGGCATCAAGCGGCGGATCTTCGCCATAGAGCGCCTGAAGCGTGATGTCGCGGGCAATCGGGGCGGCGGCACGGGATCCACCACCGCCATGTTCGACCACCACTGCGACGGCAACCTTGGGATTGTCGAACGGAGCAAAATCAACAAACAAAGCGTGGTCCCGGCGGTTCCAGGGCAGGTCGGCGTTACGGGTCACGCCGCGGGCGCGTTCGGCGGCGGTGATGTTGCGAACCTGGCTGGTGCCGGTTTTACCTGCCATGCGGAACGCGTCGGCGATGATCCGGCTGCCATAGCCCGTGCCGCGGCGATTGTTGGATACCGCGAACATCGCCTTGCGCACTTCGCGCAGGTTGTTTTCGTTCAGACCCAGCGGTTCCCCATGCCCGGTGGGTTGATCCACGCCATCAACGGATTTCACCAGCCGGGGCGAAACCGCACGGCCCGTTGCCAGCCGTGCCGTCATAATGGCCAGTTGGAGCGGCGAGGCCAGGACAAAGCCCTGACCGATGGCCGAGTTTACACTGTCGCCGATCACCCATTCTTCGCCCTTTGAGGCCAGTTTCCAGTCTTTGGTCGGAGCCAGACCGGCGGCAACAGAGGTCATTGGCAATTCATGCGGTACGCCCAGCCCGAGCCGTTTTGCCATGGCGCTGATCTTTTCAATGCCGGTGCGCAGGGCGAGTTCGTAATAAAACACATCACAGCTTTCGCGCAGCGAGCGGTGCAGGTTCACATTGCCGTGGCCCGCACGTTTCCAGCAATGGAAACGGCGGTTGCTGACCTCAAGATGCCCAGGGCAATAAACGGTTTCGTTGACATCAATCTGGCCATCCTCAAGCGCAGCCAGCGCGGTGATCATCTTGAAGGTTGACCCCGGCGGATAAATCCCCTGAACCGCCTTGTTGGGCAGGGGGCGGTACTGGTTTTCCAGAAGTGCGTTGTAATCGGCGACAGAGATGCCGCGGACAAAGAGGTTGGGATCAAAGCTGGGGGCAGAAGCACAGGCCAGAAGATCGCCGCTGTCGCAGTCGATCACGACGGCCGCCGCACTTTCACCCTCCAGACGGGCGCTGACATAAGTCTGGAGCTTGTTATCGACGCTGATCTGGACATCGGCACCGGCCTGACCTTCGCGGCGGTCCAATTCGCGCATGACGCGCCCGGCGGCGTTAACCTCGACCCGTTTGGTACCGGCGTATCCGCGCAGCAGATCCTCGCGCCGGGATTCAAGGCCGATTTTTCCGATTTGGAAACGCGGAATCAGCAGTAGAGCATCCGGCGCATCAATACGTTCCAGATCGCGGTCACTGACCGGGCCGACATAGCCGACAATGTGCGCATAGTCAGCGGCGAGCGGATAGTGGCGCGACAGCCCGACCTCTGGTGTGACGCCGGGCAAGGAAGGGGTGTTAACGGCGACACGGCTGATCGCCTCCCAGCTGACGCGGTCGGCGATGGTGACCGGGGTGTCGCCACGCAGCTCTTTCAGGTCTTCCAATGCGCTTTCAAGCTCTGCCTCGTCCAGCTCGATCAGGCGGGCGAGGCGGGCGATGACCTCGTCAATATCGCCGGCCTCTTCGCGCACCATGGTGATGCGGTAGCTAGGGATATTTTCGGCGACAACCAGACCATTGCGGTCAAATATCCGCCCGCGTGCGGGCGGGATCAGGCGTATGTTGATGCGATTTTCATCGGCCAACAGGCGGTATTGATCGGCTTGTTCGACCTGCAAATGTCGCATCCGAAGCGCGAGCAACCCCACAAACCCGGCCTGGGCCCCTCCCAGGATCAGGCCGCGGCGGGTGATCTTGCGCTGGCTTTGCGCGGTATCGCGGGTTGGGCGTCTCATGTATTCGGGCCCATAATGCCGATGTCACCCGGTGTGGGTTTGCGCACGCCAAACAGAACCTGAGATATGCCCGCAACGAGAGGATATGCGAGGATTGTCATCGTTGCCTGAACAAGGCTGAGGCCGAGAGCGGGTTGCTCCAGCAGCAAAATTGCAAGGATAATTCTGTAGCCGGACATAATGGCGAGGATCACGATGGTCACACTCAGCCATTCTACCGCAAAGGTCAGATCGCGCAGTCCTGCGGCGCGTGATCGCAGCACGGTGAGGCCAATGAGAACTGCGGCAGACCAGAGGCCCGGTGGACGGTGAAACAGGAAATCAGTCAACAGGAACACGCCCACCACAAGAAGCGCAGGCACATAGTCAGGCCGGCGCAGAACCCAGGCGTAGCTGAGGGCAAGCATAAGGTCCGGGCCAGCCCAGCCTTGCGGCACCATGTTGAGCGGCAACAGGTTGAGAAAGATCAGAAACAGACAAAGACCGAGATAAAGCGCGCGCATCGCGTTCAGGCGGTACAAACCATGTTCAGCCATCTGTCGATACCTCGTCAGATGCGCCGGTTGCATCGGGCAGCGTGGCTGGCGCAATCAGCTGGCCGGGGTCTGTAATGGATTCTTTGGAGTAGTTGCGCAGTACGCGCAGGAATTCGAGGCGTTCGTAATCTGCTGCAAGCTTTGCCCGCATGCGCCCGCCGGGATCCTGTGCCACGCGACCGACTAGTAAACCAGCAGGGAAGACACCACCATCACCTGAGGTCATCACCCGGTCGCCCGGGCGAACCTGGTCGGTGGATTCGATGAAATCTATCGGAGGGGCCGCAGTGTTGTCGCCGATCAACAGGGCGTTTTGCCCCGAGGGCTGGATTGTGACCGGTATGCGGCTGGACGTGTCAGTCAGCAGAATCACCCGAGAGGTGTTATTGCCCACGCCCGAGATGCGTCCGACCAAACCAAGACCATCCATCGCGGCCCAGCCATCAATGATGCCGTCCCGGGCGCCGACATTGATCAGAACAGATTGCCGGAAGGGCGAGCCACTGTCAGCCAGTACAACGCCAGTCACATAGGTCAGGCGCGGATCAAGCTGTACGTTGTTGAGATCGAGCAATCGCGCGTTTTCCTGTTCCAGCTGAAGTGCGGCCTCTTTCCACGCTTTCATTTGTTGTAACTCGCGGCGAAGATCTTGATTTTGCTGATGAATGCGCTGGTAGCTTTGAAAGTCCCGCAGGATGTTGACCGCCCCGGTAATCGGCGCCATTGCCCAGTCAAACCCCGGGACAACGCGGTCAACGACCTGCGCGCGAAACCGTTCGACGCGCGGGCTGTCGATACGCCAGAGCAGGAACAGGCCGATCAGAAACAACAAGACAATCCCGGTCAGAAGACGTCTGACCGGTGCGGTATAATCGCTGGATTGTCTGCGGTCCTTTGTCAAAGGTTCCCCCTTTTATAGCCCGGCGACCTTACCGTGAGTCTGCAGCCGGACCATATCCCTTTATTTTATGCGCTTGTTTTGAGAATTTTGAGATCAAAATTCACGTGGGCGCGCAATTTCAAAGGTGGGCGTCTTAGCTGTCGTAGTCAATCGCGTGGCGCAGTTGCTTTTCAAACTCAAGCGCTTTGCCGGTTCCAAGCGCCACACAGTTAAGGCTGTCATCGGCGATGGAGACCGCAAGACCGGTCTGCTCGCGCAGCGCTAGGTCAAGATCACCAAGGAGCGCACCGCCACCGGTCAGCATGACGCCGCGGTCAACGATGTCGGCGGCCAGATCGGGTGGGGTCGCTTCCAGCGCAGTCATCACCGCCTCGCAGATTGATTGCACCGGTTCGGCCAGGGCCTCGGCGACCTGTGCCTGGCTGATCTCTGTCTCTTTGGGGACACCGTTCAACAGGTCACGACCGCGGATCTGCATCGACGTGCCGCGCCCGTCATCGGGCATACGGGCGGTGCCGATCGAGGTTTTGATCCGTTCAGCGGTGGATTCACCAACCAGCAGGTTTTGCTGGCGGCGCAGGTAGTTGATGATCGCCTCGTCCATCCGGTCGCCACCCACGCGGACCGAACGCGCATAGACGATATCGCCCAGCGACAGAACCGCCACTTCGGTGGTGCCGCCGCCGATATCGACAACCATGTTGCCGGTGGGGTCGGTGATTGGCATGCCCGCGCCGATGGCCGCAGCAATCGGTTCTGCGATCAGACCGGCACGACGGGCACCGGCGGACAGCACCGATTGGCGAATGGCGCGTTTTTCGACCGGCGTGGCACCGTGGGGGACACAGACAATGATCTTGGGCTTGGAAAAGGTCGAGCGTTTGTGCACCTTGCGGATGAAGTGTTTGATCATTGCTTCGGCAGTGTCAAAGTCGGCAATCACACCTTCGCGCATCGGCCGGATCGCTTCGATACTGCCGGGCGTGCGGCCCAGCATCAGCTTGGCATCTTCGCCCACGGCGAGCACTTTTTTGACGCCGTCCTTGACGTGATAGGCCACAACAGAGGGCTCTGACAGGATCACACCACGGCCTTTGACATAGACCAGCGTGTTCGCTGTTCCGAGATCAATAGCCATGTCCGCGGTAAAAAGGCCGGGGATGTATTGCAGAATGGACATATGCGCCTGCGTCCTGTGGTCAGAATCTAATAATGGGCCCGCGACTCGTGCAGCCGAGAACCGGTGCTCTTATAAAGGGCAGTCGTTCTGGGTGAAAGGGCTGTTTGGTAACAGATTGGCATCAAATTGCCGGTGTCAACTTGGGTGCAGGCAATTTACAAGATGTTTAAACCGTGCAGTACAAACCGTGCAACTGGTGCTGCTGGGGAGGATTGAACTCCCGACCTCACCCTTACCAAGGGTGCGCTCTACCACTGAGCTACAGCAGCGCTGTTGTGGCGCGCTGATTAGACCCTAATGGCGCATGGTGCAAGCGTTATCTGGACCCTTTTCTGCTGCTGCTGTAGAGAAAGAACATGGAGAAAAAAAAGCCAATAAAAGCAGCCGCGAAACAGTCAGACAGCCGTGAAGATCGGCTGAAGGCCGCGTTAAAGGCCAATATGGCAAGGCGCAAGGCGCAGATGCGGGCGCGATCAGAAGACAAGGCAGATCCCGGCAGGGACAAGGAATAAGAGCAGATGGATTCGATTGTTGTCAGGGGAAATGGCCAGGGTTACCGGGGTGCCAGGATTGAAAGGGTTCAGTGTCAGTGAACAACGACGCAAAATTTGAAGACGGGGGCGAGGCGCCGCTGCATCTGGGGGCGCTGGAAGCAGGTGATCTGGAGGTGATCTCGTCCTTGGTGCAGGATGCGGTTTTTCCGATCACCGAAATGGCCTGGCATCCGAATGAGCGAAGATTTGCCTTGTTAGTCAATCGCTTCCGCTGGGAGGATGACGGTCGGGATCGGCATGGTGCTGAGCGGGTTCAATCGGTTTTAGCGGTTGATAACGTGTTGAAAGTGGCCAGTCAGGGTATAGACCGGCGTGAACAGGATATGGTGTTGTCTTTGCTTTCCGTGACGTTTGAGCCGGGCGAGGATGTCAGTGGTCACGTCCTGCTGACACTGGCCGGGGACGGGGCCGTCCGGCTTGAGACTGAGGCGCTGGAGGTGACTTTGAAAGATGTGACGAGACCCTACCGTGCGCCGTCAAAAAAGACCCCGGATCACGGCGTCTGACACCCATTCGTTAATGCGACAAATTTGACCAAAACAGGGGGTGACATCCGTACACCCCCTGTGCATCCCCAGTACACCGCCGCGTTGCGGCGAAACTGTTGCGTGAATGGGTTAACGTGGCGTGCGGTGCTATTTGCAGGCGAGTGTTTTTGGGGAGTGGTGGGGTGAAACCCCACCCTACAGCGGGTGGCTTTGCATGGTTGGTGGGGTCGTGGGTTGACATTATAGCTTAATATCCCGATATCTCGATATATGGATATTGATAAAGCCATATCGGCACTTAACAACCCGGTGCGTCGTCAGATCCTGATCTGGCTGATTTTGTTGAAAAACTCCGAAATCTGAAATCAGTGATTTTCCGCTAAAACCCCATCGACAGCGAAAGTCAGACCGGATTGTGGATCAGAGATCACGAGGTGGTCCAAGAGGGCCTGAGATTGAATTTGGTCGACCCCCTCGCCAAAATTTTTTTATCAGTCTGTGGCGTGAAAAAATTCGCCAATCAGTCCCGAAATAGGAGTTTTTCAACACAATCAGCTGAAAGACCGCACCAATTTTCCACCCGCTTTGCCGGAGCATGCGGACGTGAGCGGTGTTTGCGTCGGCTACATTCAGGACAAGGCGAACCTGTCTCAGTCGACCATTTCCACCTACATGAAGCTGCTCAAGGATGCCGGGCTGGTTGAGTCAGAACGACACGGTCAGTGGACCTTCTATCGCCGTAGCGAAAAGGCGATCACGGCAACGCTCGCCAGACTTTCAGAGGATTTACAATGAGCACCATCAGCGAACCACTTACATTACCGAATGGCGCCACGCTTCGGAATCGCATTGTGAAATCCGCCATGTCAGAGGCGTTGGGCGATGAACACAACAACCCGACGCAGGCCCAGATCAATCTGTTCGGGCAATGGAGTGCGGGTGGAGCCGCATTGCTGATCACCGGAAACACGCCGGTGGATCGGATGCATTTGGAACATGCGGGTAATTTTGTTCTGGATCCGGATTCCGACATGGCACAGGTTTCGGCACTTGTTGCTGCAGGACAAAGCGGTGGTGCAAAGATACTTGCGCAGCTGGCCCATGCCGGGCGGCAAACGCCAGAAGCGATTAATGCCCACCCGACATCTGTTTCCGATGTCCGGCTGGAACTGCCCGGATATGGCGAGCCAACCCCGGCGACCGAATCGGACATTGCCGAAGTCATCGAAAAATTTGTGCGTTCTGCGAAGATCGCGCAGGACGTCGGATTTGATGGTGTCGAGATTCATGCCGCCCATGGGTATCTGCTGAGTTCTGCCCTGTCGCCAAGGATAAATACCCGCACCGACCGATGGGGCGGGTCACTGGACAACCGTGCGCGACTGGCGCTTTCGGTCGTCAGGGCCGTGCGGGCGGCGGTTGAGCCGGGGTTCATTGTGGCGGTGAAACTGAATTCATCCGATTTTCAGAAGGGTGGATTTGATCACGCGGATTCGGTTCAGGTTGCAGTTATGCTGGAAACGGAAGGTGTGGGTTTTATCGAAATTTCGGGCGGGAATTTTGAAGAACCTACGGCGTATCAACATGCGTCGAAAAGCGGATCGACCCAGGTCCGTGAGGCCTATTTTCTGGATTATGCGGCCGCAATCAAGGCAGCGCTCTCGATCCCGCTCATGGTTACGGGCGGGTTTCGATCGGTGAGTGTCATGAATGATGCGATTGACAGCAAAAAGACCGACCTGATCGGCATGGGGCGCCCGTTTATTTCCGATCCGGGTTTTGCCGCAAAACTGCTGAGCGGGGAGATTAAAAAGGCGCCGGCGGTTGAACAGGATTTCCCGCCTGCGGATACTTTGCCGCGCGGAGCTGTCCTGAATTGGTTCTGCGCGCAGATTGCACATGCCGGGCATACCGGGCAGCCGGATTTATCAATGTCGGTGACTGAGGGGCATGAACGGTATCTTGCGCAGATCAAGCTGACTACTGAAAAGCATCTGGCAAGCAGAGGCGGGTAAAGCAGGGCCCCGTGACATCCGGTCTCTTGAGCCCTGAGAGGTCAGCCGCTATGTGTCGCGCCGAAGGGGACAGCCATGCCGATATATCTCAATTCCGACGATGCTGATTTCGAGACGAAGTTCACCGCATTTCTGGGCACCAAGCGTGAAGACAGCCCTGATGTAGATGCCGCTGTGGCCGGGATCATTGCGGATGTACGGGCGCGTGGGGATGCTGCGGTGATCGAGCTGACGTCAAAGTTTGACCGGCTGGACCTGACCGCGGATACATTGAGGTTTTCAACGGATGAGATTGATGCGCTGGTTGCGCAGGTGCCGGAAGCAGAGCGTGCAGCACTTGAACTGGCGGCAGAGCGGATCCGGGTCTATCACGCGCGGCAGATGCCGGAAGATCAAAGCTGGACCGATGAGAGTGGTGCCACTCTGGGCTGGCGTTGGAGCGCGGTCAGTGCGGCGGGGCTTTATGTGCCCGGTGGTTTGGCGTCTTACCCGTCATCGGTGTTGATGAACGCGATTCCGGCCAAGGTGGCCGGCGTGAATCGTCTGGCAATCACTGTGCCGACACCGGATGGTGTGGCAAATCCTTTGGTTTTGTTGGCGACGAGGCTGGCCGGGGTGGATGAGGTCTATCGCATTGGCGGAGCCCAGGCCATTGCGGCGCTGGCCTATGGAACCGAGAGCATCGCGCCGGTGGACAAGATTACCGGGCCGGGCAATGCATTTGTGGCGGCGGCAAAGCGGCGGGTGTTTGGCAAGGTCGGGATTGATATGATCGCGGGTCCATCGGAGATATTAGTGATTGCCGATGGCGACAATGATCCCGATTGGCTGGCGCTGGATATGCTGAGCCAGGCAGAGCATGACGAAAGCGCGCAGGCAATTTTGATCACCGACAGTCCGGAGATGGCCCGCGCGGTTGAAGTGGCGATTGAAAAGCGGCTTGAAACACTGGAGCGTCGCGAGATTGCCGCGGCCAGCTGGCGTGATTTCGGGGCGATTATTTTGGTGCCTGATCTGGGCCGGGCGGCAGAGCTGTCCGACCGGGTGGCACCGGAGCATCTGGAGCTGTGTGTGGCTGACCCTGATGCGCTGGCTGAGAAAATCACCCATGCCGGTGCGATTTTTCTGGGGGCGTGGACGCCCGAGGCGATTGGCGATTACGTGGGAGGACCCAATCATGTGTTGCCCACCGCACGGTCGGCCCGGTTTTCATCCGGCCTGAGCATGATGGATTTTGTGAAACGTACGACTTTGGCGAAGATGACGCCCGAGGCATTGCGGGTGATTGGGCCTGCGGCAGAGACTTTGGCTATTTCTGAGAGTCTGGAGGCGCATGGGGCCTCGGTAAGGGCGCGGCTGGATCGGTTAAACGGGTAGGGACTGATTTCAGGCGCGGCCCCACGCAAGTCGCTTGCCCCTGAGGCCCCGGTGCCCTAGACCCTTGGCTGACCAATTTCCGGAGGCCAGCCATGAGCAAATTCGACAAAAAAATCCTGCCAAGCCGTCACGTGACCGAAGGGCCCGCACGGGCGCCGCACAGGTCCTATATGTACGCGATGGGGTTAAGCGAGGACGAAATCCATCAGCCGCTGGTGGGGGTTGCGACCTGCTGGAACGAGGCCGCCCCCTGTAACATCGCGCTGAACCGTCAAGCGCAGTCGGTCAAGATGGGTGTGAAAGAGGCTGGCGGCACACCGCGCGAATTTACCACCATCACCGTGACCGACGGGATTGCGATGGGGCATGAAGGCATGCGGTCTTCGCTGGCCAGTCGTGAGGCAATTGCCGATACGGTTGAGCTGACCATGCGGGGGCATTGCTATGATGCGCTGGTGGGGCTGGCCGGGTGTGACAAATCCCTGCCGGGTATGATGATGGCGATGGTGCGGCTGAACGTGCCGAGCGTCTTTATCTATGGCGGGTCAATCCTGCCAGGCCGGTACAAGGGTAAGGATGTCACCGTACAGGATGTGTTCGAGGCCGTGGGCCGGCATCAGGCGGGGGCCAATTCCGATGAAGAGCTGACCGCGCTGGAAAAAGTGGCCTGCCCGAGCGCAGGGGCCTGCGGCGGTCAGTTCACTGCCAATACGATGGCCTGTGTGAGCGAGGCAATCGGTCTGGCGCTGCCCAATTCATCCGGTGCACCGGCGCCTTATGAAAGCCGCGATGCTTATGGCACCGCGTCAGGGGATGCGGTGATGAACCTGTTGGAGAAAAACATCCGGGCGCGTGACGTGGTGACGCTGAAAAGCCTGGAAAACGCGGCCCGCGTAGTGGCGTGCACAGGGGGATCGACCAATGCCGGGCTACACCTGCCTGCGATTGCGCATGAGGCCGGGTTGGAATTTTTCCTCGACGATGTTTGCGAGATTTTCAAGGACACGCCCTATTTCGTCGATCTCAAACCGGGTGGTCAGTATGTGGCCAAGGACCTCTACGAGGTAGGTGGCGTTCCGGTAGTGATGAAAGAGCTGCGCCGCGCGGGGCTGATCCATGAGGATTGTATCACGGCAACTGGCCGCAGCATGGGTGAAGAGCTTGACCTGATTGAGCGCGAAGCCGATGGCAAAGTGATCTATCCGGTCGATGCACCGATCACCAAGACCGGTGGAGTTGTTGGCCTGAAAGGCAATCTTGCGCCACAGGGGGCGATTGTGAAGGTTGCGGGGATGAGCGAGGAAGAGCAGGTCTTTTCCGGTCCTGCGCGTGTTTTCGATTGCGAGGAAGATGCATTTGAAGCCGTAAAAAGCCGTTCCTACAAAGAAGGCGAAGTTCTGGTCATCCGCAATGAAGGCCCGGCCAGTGGGCCGGGCATGCGCGAGATGCTGGCCACCACTGCCGCGCTGAGTGGTCAGGGGATGGGCAAAAAGGTCGCATTGATCACCGATGGCCGGTTCAGCGGTGCAACACGCGGGTTCTGTGTTGGTCATGTGGGGCCGGAATCGGCCTATGGCGGGCCGATTGCGCTGCTGCAAAACGGCGATGAGATTACCATTAATGCGCTGACCGGCGAGCTGAGCGTAGACCTGACCGAAGACGAACTGGCCACCCGCAAAGAAGCCTGGCCCGGACCGCGCGAGACGATTTATGCCAGCGGGGCGCTGTGGAAATATGCGCAGCTGGTGGGTGAGACCTATAAAGGTGCGGTGACCCATCCGGGTGGTGGTGAAGAGCGCCATGTTTACATGGATCTCTAAATGGACCCGGACCTTTTGGGTTCTGATTTGCCTGCCACTTGCGGCATGTCTTGAGGCGGGGCCTGATGGCCCCGCACTAGATTCCAGCGCACGCAGCAAACAGGTGACTGAGCAAGTCTTCTTTGGAGGCGATGTGGTGGTGCGGGCGCCGCACGGTTATTGTATTGACCGCAAAAGCCTGCGGCGTGGGATTGGGACACAGTTTGTGGCGCTTGCCAGCTGTGAAAGCCTCAGCGGGACGCGTGGCATTGGGGTTGCCCCGGCAATGATTACGGTGTCGGTTTTGCCGCGCCAACAAAGTGCCACACAACCGCGCGCGGCTGACCTTGCCCGTTCAGTGGCACCGGTGAAGGTGTTGAAAGCCTATGATGATGACGGTGTTTCACTGGTTCAGATAAACAGTGGCGGAGATCAGGTGCTGAGTTCCGGCGACCCGCGTTACTGGCGGGCCGGGATGTTGGTGAACGGGCATTTGGTGGGGCTGTCAGTCTATGGTCGCCGTGGGGGGCCTTTGGCGGGCAAAGCGGGGCGCGTTCTATTGTTGGAATTGGCTGACGCGGTGCGCGAGGCGTCTGACGCGGTGCCCGACGAATAGGGGACAGGGTGATGGTGGTTGTGGGGTAAGCTGCTTTGGAGAGCGCTGTGGAAAACGAGCGCAGGGTGGTGAAGATCTTAAGACGAACTCCGGAAGATATTTCCCGCGCGGAATCAAGCCCGAAGGGCGCCGCGCGATCGTCAGGCCGCCCCCTGGCCTGGCGATTGTCTGAAGTTTGCACAAAGCTTGGGGGTTCGCGGAATTGCGGGCATAAAGCACGACGCATTACCGTCGTCGCCAGTCCACGGCCTGACGCTCATGCGGCTTAGAGCTGTCTGCAAGAGAGCCCGCATCATGTCAGTTGCATTACATGTTGGTGCGATCACCTAAATTGAATTAAGATTTGCTCTGACCCAGTCGGCAGAGTTTCCAATCCGGCGACCGCCGGACAAATATTCCTCGATAATGTCCAGCATGCGTTCTTTGCCAAATGAGGCGTAGTGACCGCCATGAACTGTGGTAATCGCCATTTCCTTTAACCGATTGAGCGACTCCGAAAGCTGCTCTGGGATCGAGTGGTAAAGGCTATCGAGCAGCTCGCCATCATACACCACGTCTCCGCTGAACAATGTGCCGGTGGTTTGCTCGAACAACGCAATTGACCCCGGAGAATGGCCCGGCAGGTGAAAGACATTGAATACTCTGTCGCCGAGGTCGAAGACGTCGCCCTCATCTACATAGCGTGTCAGGGGCGCTGCTTTGACCGTGTAATCCTGATGCCGGAACCCTTTGAATGGCAGCGCAGTAAAGGTTTCCGCACGGACATAACCGGTGTCGGCGACGGTGTTGGCATTGGTGGGATTGGCGATGATCTCTGCCTCGATCGGGTGGCCACAGCGGCAGTCAAATTGGTGCAGCCCGCCTGCGTGATCAAATTGGCTATGGGTCATGACGGCGGTAATGGGGCGCTCTGCCAGTGTAGAGATTTCCCTGACCAGCGGCCGTAATCCCATGCCGGTATCGATGATCAGATCACGATCGCGGCCTTGGACATGCCAGATATTGCAGCGCAGCCAATCGGCCACGTATTTTTCACGGATCAGGCTGATACCGTCCGCCACTTTCGTAACTTCGTACCAGTCCATCGCTATCGGTTTATCCATGGGCCATTCCCTTTGGTGGATGTGAGCATTCTGACCAGCGGTAACCAGGTGGTCCAGTCTGATTGTTTGTGCCCGTATCGAAAAGAGTAAAAAATTCGCGACCAGCAGGCTTGCGTGGGATATTGGGTGGATTGTTTCCAATATCGGGTTAATGATAGAAAAAGGTCGGGTTGGTTAGAGTAACTCAGTCACGGGTAACGCAGCGAGAACATGTCAAAGTTTCAAAGTTCTTTTCTTGATGGGCTGATCTACCATCGCGCTTTGCGGTATTGGCGGCGGTTGGCAGAGAGTGCCCGGTCCACGCCTTTGGGCGCATTGCGGGCAGACCGGGCGGCGGCGCGCAAGCTGCGGTATTCGCTGAACGAATTGATTGCGGTTGCGGAAAACAGGTTGTCTTTGCCCTTGGTCGGAACAACGGCCTTCCCAAAGCCACATGGCACCGATTGGTCCTGGCGACCGACGCTGTGGCGCGAGCCTTTGGCAACGCCGGGCATGTCGTCAGTTGAAAGCAACACATCGCTGGGCAATGAGCTGACATTGTTTCACGATTGCAAACATTCCGAACTGACGCTCAGGCAGGTCAGAAACTCGCGCGAGGCCGATCTGGCCGCGTTTGGTTTGCGGCTGGATGTTTTCAATTTCGACGGATCATTTCTGTCTGTGGTGCTGGATTTGCCTGCCGGGGCGGTGAGTGGATTGCAAAAACGGCACCTGATCCGGGTGGACACGATTGTAGAGATGGAAAAGCCGCTGGAAATCTTTGCGCGGCTTAATATCCGGCATGGCCCCAATACGGAACAGATCGTGCGGGAACTGCCGCTGAATGAAGATGAAATAATGGTCGAATTTGATCTGGCCTATTCGGATATCAACGAAAAGCGGATCGAGCGGGCGTGGGTTGATCTGATCTTTGAAAACCCGCAAATGAGCCAGGTGACAATCCGGGATCTGACGATGAGCCGTCGGCCACGGGCCGAGTTCTGACGGAGAATGCGATGAGCGAGCTAACACTAACCAAAACGCGCCTTTTTGAAGGGGTTTGGGAGGGTATGCTGATCGTCGAGAGCGGCGATACCACGCAGCCCGAGATTGAAGTGACCCACCTGCAGGAAGCGATTTCCGGTGTGGAAGTGACCGCACTGAAGGAAGAGGCGCATTGGGCTGTTCGGGTTCCGATCCCGGCGGAGCTGATCGCGGATGGGGTGCAGACGTTTTTGATACGGGACAAGCGTACGGGTGTCACGCTGGACAGCTTTGCGTTGATGTCAGGTGATGCGCTTAGCTACGATATCCGGGCCGAAATAGTGCTGCTGCGGGAAGAGCTGGACATGCTTAAACGCGCTTTTCGACGGCATTGTCTGGAAACGATGTAGTTCTGGTGGCTTTAACCCTTTTGTGCGCGGTCATAGGCAACGGCAGCCACGGCGAAGTCCCCAACGGCTAATCCACGAAATGCAAAGGCAGAGCGTTTGTTTGGGTCGAATGCCAAACGTATTTTCCCAGAGGCGAGTTCGGTCAGATCAGCAGTGACAAGATCGGGGGGCACCATCGGGATGGGTGCCGCCTTTTCCTGAGAATGATCGTCGATCACGATCGTGGAAAACCCGTCCATTTTGTCCTGGATCCAAGGTTTTCCAAGATCGGTGATGGCCGCAAATGCCCCAGGTTTAAGCCAATGCGCATCCAGAAATGGGTCGCCCGAAAAGGTGGCGGTAATCGAGGTGACGACGATATCAGCGCCGTCCAGCGCCTCTTGCGGAGTGGCGCAAATTTTGGCGGACATCCCATAGTCATGCGCGATTGCGCATAGCCTGTCGATATTGGTCTGACCGCGCCCGGATATGTGCACCGATGTCAGTGGGAATAGGGTGCGAAATGCATCAAGATGGCTGCGCGCCTGTACGCCAGTGCCGACAAAGGCGATGGTCGAAGACTCTGGATTGGCCAGCTTTCGTGCTGCCACCGTGCTAAGACCTGCGGTGCGGACAGCGGTGATCCAATTGGCGCTCATCACACAGCGCAGCAGGCCGGTATTACTGTCAAACACCATTATGGCCCCGTTGATTGTATCGAGGCCACGCGATGGGTTTTCGGGGTTCAGCAGCACCGATTTCACGACCATCACCCCGGGATTGTCTGATGAAGCAAGCGTTGCCATCATGTAGCGCCCGTCACCGGGTTGTACGGCAACTTTGGGTGCGGTCCACAAGGTGCCATTGGCGGTTTTTCGGATTGCATCTTCGATGCAGTCGGCAATTTCAGAGGTTTCAATGCCAAGACCGGCAAGGTCATCATCAGAAAGGGTCAGAAGGTCAGGTATGGACATGGTTGGCCCTTTTGGAATGCATGGGATCGCTTTTCGACGCCAGAGAAGCTGTCTTGATAATGAAACAGAGTTTGAGAACGAGCAAGCCGACGCAGTGGGCGTTATGCCGAAGGCGGGATATTCTGGTTGAGATGAAAGATATTCTCAGGGTCATACTGGTTTTTAAGCGCCTGCAACCGGTCGAAATTGTCACCATAAGCAGCTCGCAGGCGTTCGAGCGTCTCGTCATCCCCCAGATAGTTGCTGTAGACGTTCGAACCGGCAAAGGGGTGCAGCAGGTCGTAGGTTTCTCTGGCCCATGCAATGTTCACATCGGTATCTTCCGTAGATTGCCATTGTGAGAGGATCAGAATGTTGATCGCCTCAGACCGGTTTGGGAAGGCGGTGTCAGATGATTTACGCCGCAGGGCGGCACCGTGTGGGCGCTCGATGATGAGTTTGCTCATGGTCGAGGGGCACCGGCCAAACTGTTCCACCAAGATGCCGAGAACGGCATCGCTGAGTTCCGGGACAGTACAGGTTTTCCAATAGTTCAGCGCCTGTTTGGGAAAGCTGGGATCGAGGATGCTGTTGAGATCACAATAGGAAATCGGCCCTAAACGGTCGATCACCGGAGGCGCAATTGCGCGAACCGAGGCAAGCGCGGTCTTGGCGTTATCACCCGCGCCAAGGTGACAAACCAGCATTGCCGCCAGTTTCCGGCCCGAACCATCGGGCGCGTGTGTCAGGCTGCACACCGCAGTCATTTCATCATCCGGGTTGGCGGACATCTCCCGCAGATAGTTCAGCGAGGCGCGGGTGTCCGCGGCGTCAAAGGCGATGAGGCCGCCGTTGATCGTTGGTCCGACAGGATGCAAGGCAAATTCAAAACTGGTGACGATGCCGAAATTCCCGCCGCCGCCGCGCAGGCCCCAGAACAGTTCTGTATTCTCGGATTCTGACGCAGTCAGAATGTTCCCATCTGCGGTGACGAGTTCAGCCGAGACCAGATTGTCGATGGTGTAACCATATTTGCCCATCAGATAGCCGAACCCGCCGCCAAGCGTCAGCCCGGCAATTCCGGTGCTGCCGACGGCACCGCCTGTGGTGGCCAACCCATGTGCCTGGGTTTCTCGGTTGAATTCCCCCCAGCATACACCGGCTTGTGCGCGGACACGTCGGGCATCTGGGTCGGTCCAGATGCCCTTCATAAGGCTAAGGTCAATCATCATCCCATTGTCACAGACCGCCCGGCCCGCGACATTGTGGCCACCCCCGCGTACTGCGATTTCAAGGGCGTGAGATCGGGCAAATGCCAAGGCGTCCACCACGTCTGCAGTGCCCGCACAACGCGCGATCACGCGTGGATATTTGTTGATCATGCCGTTATGGACCTGGCGCACTTCGTCATACCCGTCATCGCCCGCAACCAGAACAGAGCCAGAGAATACCGATTTTAGACCGGCCAGTTCAGCATCGTCGATGGGGGCAACTTTGGTCATCACAACCTCCGGGTTTAGGGTGGTTGTATAGACCGTATAACATTCTGTAGTGAATGGCGATTGCGGTAATTACATAATGCTTATACAAAAATGAATAATGGAATCCTGGGATGATCACCGTTTTTTCCTGGCCATCGCAAGGGCGCGATCCCTGACCGGTGCCGCAAATCTGCTGTCGGTGAGCCAGCCAACCGTTTCCCGGCGGCTGGAAGTGATGGAGCGCCGGTTCAAAGCCAAGTTGTTTCATCGTACACGCAACGGTTACGAATTAAGCCCAAGCGGTGCCGAGCTGTTCGAGACAGTTGAGCGGGTAGAAGAAGAGCTGATCGAAGCCAACCGTAACATTCTGGGGCGGGATCATGAAGTGGCAGGCAGTCTTAAGTTCACCAGCACGGAAACCTTTATCAACGGATATCTTGGGCCCCACCTGTGGGCTTTCCTGTCCGAGAACAGCCAGATAGAAGTCAACCTGATCTGTACCCGATCGCCCCTTAGCCTGAGCCGGGGAGAGGCGGATCTTGCCATCCGGTTCACAGACAATCCGCCAGATACATTGGTTGGGAGGCGTCTCACAACCGTGGCTTATGGTATCTATGCGGCCCGTGGCCCGCAGGGCGCGCGATTTCTGGAAACGGAACGATCCAGTTGGGACTGGATCGGAATGCAGAGTGAATCGTTTAACCGGATGCTGTACGGGGCGTTTGCACCGGAAAGCCGGTTAAAACACCGGGTAGATAGCCAGGCGGCGATGCATGACATGGTGCGGGCCGGTCTGGGGGTGTCGATCCTGCCGTGTTATGTGGCAGAGCTGGATCCGGAGCTGATAAGGCTCAATCCCACGCCGCTGACTGACAGCCGGTTTGATTTGTGGATGTTGTACCACCCGGATGTGCGGCGCACCCGGAGGCTTCGGTTATTTGCTGATTTTATATCCTCGCAGATACGCGCTGATGATGATCTGTTCCGGGGCGCGCGGGGGAATGGGCAGGGTTGAAAGGCGCTGTGCAATGCTGCACTGATGCCGGGGCAGTGATGAATGGAGGGTATCAATGACTGAGGTCGCAAAAACCGCCTACGACATGATTTCGGGTATGACGCCAGAGTTGCGATCTGGAGCCTTTGTTTTTGTGACGACCAGCGACGAGGCACTGGTCGCGACACATTTGGCGACGGGCATTTCGGTGTTCAGGGAAGACGAAGGCATATCCATGATACTGCCCGTCGACGTGGCTGCGATGGCTGGGCAGAACATTGATCATCCGATGCGCTGTATCACGCTCAATGTGTTTTCGTCTCTGGAAGGGGTTGGCCTGACCGCAGCAGTGTCCGCTGCGTTGGGCGAGAACGGCATTCCATGCAACATGGTTGCGGCGTTTCATCACGACCATGTCTTTGTACCGGAGAGCATGAGCGGCAGGGCGATGGAAATTCTTACGCGGTTACAGGAAAGCGCGTAGAGGTCGCATATTTAACTGTTTGGTTGCAGTTGCGGCTGTTGTGTCCACTGTTTCCTAAATGTTCAGAAAACTGTTTTACGCATGAGATCAGGCTGCAATTGGGACTGGCACCATTGTGCCCAGAAGGACCGCGATTTGCTTTTCCTGACCGTTCGATAGGGCAAAGACATCTGATTGCACAATCACCAACCGGCGCCCGGGTTTGATCACTCTGCCGCGGGCGATTAGGTGATCGCCCGTACCCGGGGCAAGCAGGTTGATTTTCATTTCTGTCGTCAGCACCTCGTGGTCTTCGGGCATAACGCTGAGTGCGGCGTAGCCTGCTGAGCTATCCCCAATGGCAAAGGTCAGCGCGGCGTGAGCGAAGCCCTGTTGCTGTTTGCTGCCTTCCAAGATGGGGGCGGTGATGGCAACCGATCCCGCGCCAACATGGGCGAGCTTTGCACCAAAGGTATTCATCATGGACTGTTTGGCAAAGCTGGCCCTGATCTTCGCTTCTATTTGTGGGGACATGTTGAATGCTTTTCCCATGACATGAGGTTATTTCAACATTCACATTAACCGGGAATTGCGACAACAGGAACGGTTTGCGTGCGCGAGAATATTGTCTAAATACACGTATAGGGATAAGTGTAAGTACAGATGTTTGATCGTGATTATTTTAAGCTAAGTTTTATTAGAACATTTCAAAGTAATGGGATGTACCGGCTGCTTCACCCAGCAGGTTAGGCTTGGCCTATTTCTGCAACATGGAGAAGTAGCATGGCGAAGAACGATTTTAATGAGTTGATGTCGGTTGGCATCGACATTGGCAAAGATGTCTTTCACTTGGTTGGTTTTGATTATGATGGCCAGCTCGTGCTGCGCAAGAAGATCAAACGGCTGGCACTGTTGGCAACGTTTGAGAATTTGCCGCGCTGCATTGTTGGTATGGAGGCCTGCTTGAGCGCGCATTTTGTCAGCCGGACGCTGCGCGAAATGGGTTTCGAGCCTCGTATTATTCCTGCGATTTACGTGAAGCCTTTCAACAAGGGTCAAAAGAACGACTACAATGATGCCGAAGCCATCGCAGAGGCTGCGTTGCGTCCCAATCTGAAAACAGTCTCAGAGAAAACCCAGGACCAGCTTGACCTTCAAGCACTACATCGCGTCCGGTCTCGCCTTGTGTCGCGGCGGACGGCAGCCATGAACCAAATCCGTGCCTTTTTGATCGAACAAGGCATCACCGTCCGGCGCAGTGTCGCCGCCCTGCGCAATTCCCTTGATGCTATTCTGGACAACCGCAGTGGCGAGATGTCCCTGCGCATGCGGAAGCTGATTTTGGGTCTTCAACAGGATTGGATCTGGCTGGATAAACGGATCGAGATGACGACATCAGAAATCAAAAAGGTCAGTGAAACTGAGCCGGGTTGCCAGCGCCTCATGACCATCCCAGGCATCGGCCCCCTGATCTCGACAGCAATGGTCGCCGCCATCGGCAAAGGCGAGGCCTATGACCGAGGGCGTGACTTTGCGGCCTGGCTTGGATTGGTGCCACGGCAACACAGCACTGGGGGACGCACCATATTAGGCAGCATCACAAAACGCGGAAGTAGATATCTGCGCATGCTCTTTGTGCAGGCAGCACAGGTCATCATGATGCGGCCAAAGAACTGGCACAAGTTCAGCTTTGGCGTTTGGCTGGAGGCGGCCTCAACGCGCATGCAGCACAACAAGCTTGGTGTCGCACTGGCCAACAAACTGGCCCGGATCGCATGGAGCGTTCTAAGCTCCGGCAAGGATTTTGATTGGAAGGAAAGAGAGACAGCGTCAGCGATCTAAGCAGACCGCTGACACAACGATGTTCGTAAACCTCAAATGCATGGAACGGGAATAAGACGCACCCAAAGTCTGAGAGCCCAAATGGTCATCAATGATCTGGTAAGTAATGAGACAGCGGCGCGTGCGCACTCCCAACAGGGCCACGGCAATCAACAAGCCGATACAAAGGCCGGATACATATCAGCGACTTCCTGAAGACGTGCAATTTATCACTTGCGAACAGCAGCCGGTACATACATTGGGCTCCAGACTTACGTTGTTTGTATGGGCGTCGGCGGTTATTGTGGCAGTGGTTGCAGGCCCGTTTGGAACCTTTGAGGCCATGGGCGTAGCAGAGCGTGCGCTGTATTGGTTTGTGGTTGTCTCGGCCTCTGTTCTGGTGGGATATTTTGTGCAGGCACTGGCCGTGGCATTTGCCGGTCAGGACCGGCCCGTTTTGTCTGACACGCTTTCTATCGTGTTGATGACAGGGGCATTTGCGCCAGTCGTCTGGTTTATATCCAAGTGGTTCGAATCTGTCAGCGATCCAATGCTGGGACAGATGTATTTGTATGTTTTTGTAATCGTGGTGTTTGTTGTGATTATGCGGCGGCTGATATTTGGATCTGCTCAGGAAACAACCCCGGAAGCGGAGGTTGCAGCAGTGTCGCTGCCTACAGAACCGATGCCGCAACCGCGTTTACTCCGGCGATTGAAACCGGAAATGCAGGGTGAAATTCTGCGCCTGCAAGGCAGCGGCCATCATGTCGAAGTGACGACTGACAAAGGGTCGGAGACGCTTCGCTTAAGGCTGACCGATGCGATCAACGAAATGGAGCCAGTCATCGGGTATTGCGCGCACAGATCACATTGGGTGACCGATGGTTCAATTGAACGGGTGGAGCGTGAAACCAATAATAAGCTGGTATTGGTTCTGACGAACGGAGATCGGATACCGGTGAGCCGCAAATACCGCCCCGGGTTGGAGGATGCAGGTATTATTCAGGGCGTACCGCCACGCGCACAGCCAGATGCGGTTGCGGAGGAATGAGCGCCGCACAAAGGGGCACGCGTTATCTGGGCATGGGAATTGGCTTTGGAGTCTTGCCGGTCAGAACGGCAATTGCCTCTTTTCGCATCAGTTCATTCAAGGTTGCATCGTGACTGCGCAGACCTCCAGTGTAAGTGCCATATGCGGGCATAATCACGCGATCTGAATCAATCAGGAATACGGGTCGGGTGATGCTGCTGCGTTGCGCGCGCAGAGTGGCCTTTGGATGGTAATGCCCAGAAATTTCACCGCTCTGACCTGGGCGGGCGATGTGGCGAAAGCAAAGCGGTGGCTGGTGCAGTTCTGCCAGATGCGTGCCACCAAGTTCGACAGGACCGGGATCGTGATTACCTTCGATCCAGATCCAGCGACGCCCGGCTTGTAACGCCGCGATCCATAGTCGTTCGCGTTCTGGAAGCGCCTCTACGGCGGCATGGTCATCAAAACTGTCGCCAAGGCAGATTACGGTTCCTGCGTTGGTTAGCTTGAGGTCTGATTCGAGCCGGCCGAGCGTATCGCTGATCTCATATGGGGGCAGTTGTGCGCCGGTCAGGCGCGCCTGACGTTCGGATTTTCCCAGATGGAGGTCGGATACGCACAGCAAATCTTGGTCCGGCCAATGAAGAGCGCCTGAACCAAGAGCGACCAAAGGTGCGCCGGCGAGGGTGAAATTGTATCCATTCATACGATGTGAATTCGAAACAGAAAAGGTGCTGATCAGATGTCTGAGTTAAAAAGAATGTCGCAGAAGTTCAGGTTTGCAACAACTTGAAAATATCAACTAGCTTGAACAAGAGCCTGCGCACCGAGATGCTGTTAGCGATACACCAGTAGTTTTGTATACCATTGTAGAAAATGAAATGCAGTTTCGCACTAATTTACTCCATTTCTTAGGATATCCGCCGAAGCGCCGGATCATCCTGATATGGCTTTGAAAGCTGCAAACGGGTCGCTATTTGAGCGGCGAAACCAGCTACTTTCCCATCGATAGAGCCAGAGTTGTCGAACACTTGCGTGGTCACATTGTGCCGACGGTAAAACTCCATACCACGTTCAAGAAGCTCAGGTGCACGCTTGTGATCTTCTGTGCGTTTATCGAAACGCCTTGCTGCAGCTTCTCGGCGGTCTGGTGTAGGCATGCGCCAGATGTAACGCTTCCTAGCTACATCGAACGGTACCGTGACCAGCACAAGAATATCCGGGCGCGGCAGGCGGGCGATTACATCGTCGAACGCCGCGCGACCTTTGCCCGCAGCCGCGATATAGACGCATCGATGCAACAGACCTTCGTCGGCCAGTCCGATGTTGGTGTCATCGGTATGGTTTGTTCCGCTGACCCAGACACGCCTTGCCCGGGGTGCATTGCGCAGCTCGTAAGAAGGGCCATCTGCCATGTCAGAAATGGCTTGCTTGAGGCCGGGGTGCCGTCTTTCAAACAATTGATCAGCCTTTTCCTGGGTCAAGTCATCATTGCGAGCAACATTGTGAAAGCGGACCACGGGCACATCAAGGGCTGACAGTGCTTTGTTAAGCTTCTGGTATATTGTGGTTTTCCAGATCCGGGTATGCCTGCAAATTCTATGATCATCTGATTGGCCGATCAGGATTTTTCACATAGGATATGGTGCATCTCACCACCTTCTGCGGGCCCTTCGAGAACGAGCCTTCGCTCGATCGCGCGAAAGCCGAATTCTGCCAGCAGCTTATCCACATCTTCACGCGACATTATCGTGTCCATAGTTTGATCCGGGCCAGGTTTGGCAGTTGTCTGAACATTATGGCCCAGCTGGATGATACCGTAGCGCCGTGTGACACGACTGAATTCGGCTAGCGAGGTGCAGGCGTCGGCGTAAGTTATGATGTTGCTCAGAAAGCGGGTGCTGACAATCAGATCAAAGGTCTGATCGGCAAACGGGATATCTATAGATGATCCGATTTTGACATCGCATCCGTCGAACTGGCTGCCCAAGTCATTGCGGGCAGCCTCAATCATATGCCCAGAAATCTCTAAGCCCGAAATCGAGTAACCACGGTCGTGGTAGAGTGGGACAAAGCGGCCGGTTCCAAACGGGATATCCACAACGCTGAGATCACGTGGAAGCTTTTCCAAAAGCTGGCGCATTTCCTCGTGCTCTATATGCCACCATTTTTGCTTTATCCGTTTGCGATTATAGATTTCTGCGGTTCTGCCGTAGTAACGGTCGCCTTTTGGTTTGGGTGTATCCAACATCGGTGCCTGATCCTGCCGTATTTTTATTTTTATTGGCTAAAGCATCGCAGAATCAGGAATCTGGTTCAATCTTGTCGGATCTGTCCGGAGTGGTGAGCTTGGCGTTGAGTCTTTTGCGCAACGGTTTTTTATGAGGCGCTGTTATTGGTGATCGCATTCAAGCCCGAGGACTGCATCAGCCGTTCGGATTCTTCGGCCAGAAGCCTTTCCTGTGCGGCGCCTTCGACCGGCGTGCGGCCCATTTCAAGAAAAAGGGGCGCGGCAAAGGGGGTGACCCGGGGCAGACGAACAAGGTCGATCCGGGTGCTGACCCGCGCTAGCATCTCTTCGATCCGGCTGAAATCGATCAGTCCACGTATGGCCTCTGTTCGCGTGATGTCGAGCAACAGGTGATCCGGGTCGTATTTTGCCAGCGTATCGTAGAGGATATCGGAGGAAAATGTTGCCTGGCGGCCCGATTTTCGGGCCGAGGGTGTATTGCGCTGGATCAGACCCGCGATGGTGGCTGATGCCCGAAAAGTGCGCTTCATCAATGCGTTACCAGAAATCCAACGCTCAAGGTCATCGCGCAATGCGTCTGGTGTAAACAATGGTGCGGGATCCGTGAGTGGCTCCAGCCCCCAGATAAGAGTGGCATAATCTGTCGATACAAACCCCAGCGGATCGAGGCCAAGTTCTTCCATCCGTTTGGTCAGCAGAAGGCCAAGTGTTTGCTGTGCATTGCGCCCGGCGAAACCATAGATGCACGCGTGTTCGCGCCCTTCATGAGGGAAACTTTCGATCAACAGCCGCCCGGCCTTTGGCAGGTGCGACATCTCGCGTTGCAGATTGAGCCAGGCGCGGGTGTGTTCAGGTAGTTCGTTCCAATTGTCAGATGCCAGGAGCGACAGGATACGTTGGCTCAGCTGGGTAGAGGTGGCGAATTTGGTGCCTGAAAAGACAGCAACCTTTGGTTTGCGGCCGGGATCGCGGCTGACCTCGACCACCATGTCGCGCAGGTTTTCGTAACGGACAATCCGCCCGCCGATCAGAAAGGTATCGCCGGGTGTGAGCGAGGCGGCAAACCCTTCTTCGACCTCTCCCAAAGGTTTTCCACCACGAGATCGTGCCATGCGTACTTTGAGCAAATCGCTATCCTGAATTGTACCGATGTTCATCCGGATCAGCTGGCTGCTGCGAGGGTCGCGCAGGTGCCATCGGCCATCTGCAATATGCTGCAGGCGTTGCCATTGGTCATAGGCACGCAGGGCATAGCCGCCTGTCGCGCAGAATTCGAAGCAGGCGTCAAAATCATCACGTGTGAGGTCAGAATACGCCCCGGTGGTGATCACCTCGGCGTAAAGTTTATCGGCCGAGAATGGTCCGGCGCAGGCGCGGATCAGGATATGCTGGCACAAGACATCCAAGGGGCCAGGGCCGCGGGGATTACCATCAAGGTCATGTTCTTTTGCCGCTTGCAGCGCGGCCTGACATTCGATCACTTCGAACCGGTTGGCAGGGACGAGCAACGCCTTTGACGGCGCGTTGTAGCGATGATTTGCCCTTCCGATCCTTTGAACCAGACGCTTGACGTTTTTGGGAGCGCCCACCTGAATGACCAGATCGACATCCCCCCAATCAATCCCAAGATCTAGCGAGCCCGTGCAGACGACGGCGCGCAGATCACCGCGTTGCATTGCGGCCTCAACACGTTCGCGTTGTACCCGGTCCAGTGATCCGTGATGGATGCCGATGGGTAAGCCACTATCATTGGCAAGCCACAGATTATGAAAGAAAATTTCGGCCTGTGCGCGGGTGTTGTGAAAGATCAGGGTGGTCTTGTGTTGTTTGATCTTTTCCATCACGGCCGGGATCGCATAGGCCGCGCCGCCGCCTGCCCAGGGAGGTGTCTGATCGGTGTGCAGCATGGCAATGTCCGGATCTGGTCCGGGGTCGGCATGCAGGATGTCACACGGGTTGGGTTGGCAGGCGAGGAAGTCTGCGATGGCGTCTGGGTCTTCCACCGTAGCCGAAAGCCCAACGCGGCGCATATCAGGACACATAGCCTGAAGTCGACTGAGGGCGAGCATGAGCTGGTCGCCGCGTTTGGATTCCGAGAGCGCATGAATTTCATCCACCACAACCCGTTTGAGCCCGGCGAATGTGCGGTGCGCATCTTCGTAAGACGTGAGCAGGGCGAGGCTTTCGGGTGTGGTCAGCAGGATATGCGGAGGATCAGCGCGTTGGCGTTTCTTGCGGCTGGCAGGCGTGTCGCCAGTTCGGTCGTCGATGCGGACAGGCAGGCCCATTTCGTCAACGGGGGTGCGAAGATTGCGTTTAATATCGGCAGCCAAGGCCTTTAACGGAGAGATGTAGAGCGTGTGAAGCCCGTCGTGCTGTGCTCTGGCCAAATCGACCAGGGTGGGCAGAAACCCGGCAAGCGTTTTGCCGCCCCCGGTTGGAGCGATGAGCAAGAGAGCAGATCGGTCTGCCCGGTCGAGCATGGCTTGCTGATGCGGATGGACGGACCAGCTGCGAGAGGCGAACCAATCGGTGAAAAGGGGTGGCAAAATGCTCATCCAATTGATTTAGGCCAATCAGGTGAACATTTCTAAGGGTTTCGCCAAAGGTTTAAAAATCTCTTGGCCGCGCTTACTTCACGATCGTCTCATCCTTGACGAACATGTTCGCCCATGCACGGTCTACCAGTTCCGTGGTCATCTTGTATGGGATGCCTTCAAAGTCGCAGATTGCAATCATCTGGTCGATCAGGAAGATCGGCTGGTAGTTGGCGTAAACATTGTTGATCGTTGGGTACTTCTTTTTCAACAAGTGCAGCAATGCAGGTTCATCCAGTTGCATTTGCTTTTTACGGGCGACCATGGCGAAGATTTTCAGGAAATCTGCCTGACAAGGGCCATCAATTTTGATCTTAAAGAAAATCCGGCGCAAGGCGGCCTGGTCGAAGATTTCATTCGGGTGGAAGTTGGTAGAAAAGATCACCAACGTGTCGAAGGGGACTTCGAATTTTTCACCAGATTGCAGTGCCAGAATATCCTTGGATTCTTCCAATGGGACGATCCAGCGGTTGACCAGGCTTTGTGGGGGTTCTGCCTGACGGCCAAGGTCGTCCACGATAAAGATGCCGCCGGTCGATTTGAGCTGTAGCGGCGCCTGATATGTGCGCGCTGTGGGGTTGTAGACCAGACCAGCATGTCGAGGGACAATTCACCCCCGGTGATCACCGTGGGCCGTTCGCAGCGTACATAACGTGTGTCAAAGGTCCGTTTGCGGCGCAATGAGTTGGGATCATCTGTCTCTACTTCGGCCTTGGAATGCACGATCGGGTCATAAACCGTGATCACCTGTCCGGAGTACTCGATGGCGCGGGGGACATAGATCTTGTCACCCATCGCATCGCGAATACCGTTGGAGATTGATGATTTACCATTGCCGGGTGGTCCGTACATCAGGATCGAGCGCCCGGCAGAAACGGCGGGCCCGAGATAGTCCAGAAGACTGTCAGGCAAAACAAGATGGCCCATCGCACCAGTCAGTTCGCCGCGGCTGATCTGGATATTGCGGATCGACTGGCGTTTAATCTGTTCGCGGTAGACCTCAAGCGGCACCGGCATTGCGCCGAAGTATTCCGATTGTGACAGGGCGTCGAGTGCACGGGCCTTGCCCGCGTCAGTCAGTTGATAGCCCATCTCATTGCCCGAATTGGCGTTGAGTGTTCCCGTCGCCTCGACAAGACGTTGTTCACGGGCCATATCCATCAGCTCTTGTGTGACAGCACGGGGCAAACAAATAGCCTCTGTCAGTTCGGTAACCATATCGAGGTTTTTGCGGAACATCGTTTTGATCAGGATGTCGCGCATCATGACAACCGGCAGTTTCATCTCTTCCAGCCGCGCGGGGGGCGGTGGGGGCTGAACGCCTTGGCTGACTTGCATATTCATTTTTCTGCCTGCCTGTATTGTTTGTTTTCAGGTCGTATTTCCGCGCACGCGGCACGGGTTACTCAGACTATGCAGGTGAAAATTGCAGAAAATGTGGTCATCGCCCGGCAGGGTCTGGGCAAAATGAATTTTATAGGTGGCCTGTGTCTTTAGAGACCCGCAGTCGCGCCCATAACAAGATAGGCAGACAGTGTCAGACCAAGAGCTGTACCCATTGGGAATTTGCGGCCCCGATCCCAGCTTTCCCATTCGGGCGCAAGCCGCCGCAAGGGTGTATATTTTGCAATCCGGTGGGCTGCGAAACAGGACAGAAGGCTGGCAGACAGAATGAAACATATTACGGCCGCGTCACCCCAGACAATGAATGGTGCCGCCGCGGCGAGAAATTTTGAATCTCCGGCCCCCATAAGCCCGACCATATTCGCAAGAAATCCAAGTGCTAATACGATGAGCAACTGCGCCAAACGCCAGAGATATTCCTGAGGAAAGGGGACTGCGAACAAACCGATCACCACGAAGATGCCGACCAGAGCCATCACCGATTTGTTGGGAATGCGCATGCTGCGCAGATCGCTCCACGCGACCCAAACACAGACCGGTAAAACAAAAGGCAAGAACCATAGTGCCTGGGTTGCGGGGATATCGAGTTGCATGGGCGTGTTCCCCTGATGCTAGTTGAGGACGTTATCCTCTAGCGCGCGAAGGCTGCGAACCGCCGCTTCGAAATGCTGTGGATGGGTTTCGATGGCGTCCCTCAACAGGCCCTTGCCAATTGTTGTGTCGCCCTGTTTGACCGCCGAAAGGGCCAGCGTATAGAGCAGTTGCGCGCGCTCTGCCTGTGAAGCGGGGATAACCGGAAGCGAGTATTTCTTTTGCGCTGCTCTGGCCATGGCGAGGTTGTTCTTGGCGGTGAAGAGTGAATTGTCCTGACGGATCGCATCTGTAAACAGTTGTTCTGCCGAGGGAAAATCGCCACGTGTCAGTTTGGAGTAACCCCAGTTGTTCATTACGCCGGCCGGGCGGGTGGTCAGGCCAATTGCGATTTCGTAGAAACTATCCGCCTTTTCCCATTCCTTGTTGCTGTCTGCGATGATTGCTTCCAGCCGGTAGCGTTTAAAGGTTTCAAAAGTTGGCGGTATCTTATCAAGAACAACGTCTGCCTCATCCCATTCATTGTTCCGGATCAGTGCATCGGCATAGTCCACGCGATCATCATCGGTGGCCTCTTCGTGCTCTGAAATGCGTTTCCAGACCGGTGCGGCCTCTGTAAACCGCTTGGCCCGGACCAGAGAGATACCAAGCCCACGCAGCAGATCTATGCGGTCTGGTTGCTCTGTCGAGGCGCGCTGAAAATACGCAACCGCTTCGTTTGGATCCGCAACCGTGAGCATCACGTCATTGAGATTGGTTTCGTCCACGACATTCACGCCCTGAAAGGCGCGGTCAACTTCTGTTGCACTGGGTTCGTCGCATCCTGAAAGTGCAAATGCGCCCGCAGCGCATAAGCTTAAAGAAATAAGGTGGCGCATTTTTGCGTCCTTTACTGCCTCGGCCTCATGTCATGGTATCTTGCGGATCACATAGTCGCTGCTGCCCCGCCGAACCAATTTATAGTCTTGCTCTGTCTCTGCACCATAATCTGATTTTTCAGAATTTTCGAGTGCTAACCGCAAATTATCTCTAATTGAGTCACTTTCGCCATCATCGAGGGCATATGCGCGGCGAAAAATCTGCTCTGCTTCGGCTATTTCGCCCTTTTCCATCAGTACAACGCCAAGATTGTTCCAAATTTCGGGTGCCGCTTCGTCCCGGTCTATCGCATCGCGTAAAAGGCGCTCTGCCGTTCCCAACCGCCCGAGGCCCAGATTGGCACTGCCAAGACCGGCAAGGACATCAACAGACATTCCGTGAATGAGCGCAGCACGGGAATACGCGTCGATGGCGAGTTCGTATTCCCCGGCGCTCATCAGCCTGTCACCAACCAGCAGCGGATCAACTGCTTCGCCCTTTTTTGAAACGCCCGGTGCATATGGGTTGTCACGCGACACACCTTCGCTGCACGCAGCAACGCACAAAATTATGGCCAGAACTGCCCCCGCCCGTAACATGTTGCCTCTTTATTTTTATTTCCCGGCCATCGTGAAGAGTTCCATAATACCAAGAACCGACGGTCCGACCAGGATGATCAGCAATGGGGGAACTGTAAGCATCATCGTGGCCAATGTCATCTTTGTTGGCAACTTGTTGGCTTTTTCTTCGGCACGCATGACACGTTTGTCACGCATTTCCCCGGCATAGACCCGGAGCGCGTCGGCAATCGATGTACCAAAGCTTTGCGATTGGACCAGAACGGTCACAAAGCTGGAAATATCCTGCACGCCACAGCGTTCGGCCATTTCATTCAGAACCGATGGTTTGTCACGACCGGCTTTGATCTGGTGCGAAACAATCTCAAACTCATCGGCAAGGGCAGGGAAAGACATACGAATTTCGTTGGCAACGCGGATGATCGACTGATCCAGCGATTGTCCGGCCTCAACGCAGGTCAGCATCATGTCGAGACTGTCTGGAAAACCCTCGATGATTTCGGTCTGACGCTGCTGTTGGCGTTTCGTGACCCAGTATTTAGGCAACATGTATCCCACGCCACCAGGGCCAAGAATATACATCAGGGTCTGCTGGGTCGTGGTTTCTTTGCCCGACATAAAGAACAGAAAATAGAGAACGCCAGCGATCAGAAAGCCAATTCCAAGCGCAAACTGTGCAAAGTGGAAATAGCGGACTGCATCGCGGTCACGATAGCCCGCCTGCAACAGTGTCAGGCGGATTTGCGAAAGCTGCTTTTCATCTTTGGGTTCAAGAAAGCCTGCATATTTATCAAGCTTTTCGTTGCGAGACCCAGAGCGCAGGCGCTTTTTGTCTTGCCCCTCCGGCTGACCGCTGCGGTTCGCTTTTTTTAGTTTGTCCAGCGGATCTCTTGATTGCTTGATCATGATCGGGATTGTAACCGCCACCAGCACAAGGCCGAGCGTCCCGATAATGATAAGCGGCCCGAACGGGCCAAGCGTATCCGTCAATGTCTGCGATATTTGTTCGAAGAATCCCATGATGTGTTTCCCTTTAAACCTTGATGTTCACAAGAGAACGCATGACGAAGAGGTTCGTCACCAGGAACCCGCCCACGGCAATACAGGCTGGAATGAAATAGGGATGTGTCATCGCCTCGTCATAGTAGTCAGGCTTGATCATCTGAATGGCAACCAGGGCGAGAAGTGGGAATGCAGACAAGAAATTCCCTGACCATTTCGCCTCGGCCGTGATCGCCTTAACGCGGCGGAACAGACGGAAACGTGCCCGGATCACTTTGGCCAGACCGTCCAGAATTTCAGCAAGGTTACCACCCGACTGCTGCTGGATCGTAACGGCAACAGCGAGAAAGCGCAGATCCTGCATCTCAAGCCGTTCAGCCATGTCTTTGAGAGCTTCGCCAATTTCACGTCCATAGGCAGCTTCGTCAGCGATGATACCAAATTCGGTGGCAAGCGGATCCGCTACTTCGTTTGCGACGATCGAAATAGCCGCAGAAAAAGGATGACCCACGCGAAGACTACGCACCATCAGCTCAATCGCATCAGGCAATTGTTCTTCCATAAGCGCCATGCGCTTACCTGCCTTCATGTTGATCCAGGTGAAAACACCACCAATACCCATTCCAACCGAGATAACTGCCCGGGTGGGCGCCGCGACTTCAGTGCCGATCGTTAACCCGACAAAGGCCACAACGCTGAGCCCGGCCATCAGCATGATCAGCTGTTTGGGCGTAAATGCAATCGCGGCCTTCTGAGCTTTGCTCGAAAGGATGGCATAGATTGGAATATTGCGCGCCTTCAGGTGCTGCGTCATTTCCTTGCGCAGCTTTTCCATAACCTCTTCGCGGTTGCCCGTTTTGTCGAGCATCTCTAGCCGGCGGTTGACGCGGCTGTTCAGGCTGATGGATTTACCAAAGACGGTCAGATAGATACCTTCGACCAGGACCAGCACCCCGACAAAGATTAAGCCATAAATAATTGGTTCTGCGCTAATGCTCATGGTGCTTACTCTGCTGCTACTGGTTCATAGATGGCTGGCGGCAAGTCGTACCCCCAGAGCCGGAAACGTTCGGAAAAGTTGGAACGCACGCCGGTGCCGGTAAAGTGGCCGATGATTTTGTTTTCCGGCGTCAGGCCGGTGCGCTGAAAGCGGAACACTTCCTGCATGGAGATAACATCGCCCTCCATCCCGGTGATTTCGGTAATGGATGTCATCCGGCGGGAGCCGTCCTGAAGGCGGCTGGCCTGAACCATAAGGTTCACAGCCGATGCGATTTGCGAACGCACCGCTTTGAGCGGCATTTCGATACCAGCCATTGCAACCATGTTTTCCAGACGGCTGATGCCGTCACGCGGGTTGTTGGCGTGAATTGTTGTCATGGACCCGTCATGGCCCGTGTTCATGGCCTGCAACATATCGATCACTTCTTCGCCACGAGTTTCCCCTACGATGATCCGGTCAGGACGCATCCGCAGGGCGTTTTTCAGACAATCGCGAGGGCTAACCTCGCCTTTGCCTTCAACGTTGGGCGGGCGTGATTCCATCCGACCTACGTGTATTTGTTGCAGCTGAAGTTCAGCCGTGTCCTCGATCGTCAAAATGCGTTCTGCATTGTCGATGAAAGAGCTGAGCGCATTGAGCGTTGTGGTTTTACCAGAGCCAGTACCGCCGGATACAATTACGTTGAGACGGGTGGATACGGCCGCCTGGAGATAGGCCGCCATTTCCTCGTTAAAGGCGCCGAAATTGACCAGATCATCAATGCCCAGCTTGTCCTTTTTGAATTTCCGGATCGAGACGAGCGAGCCATCAACCGCAACCGGTGGCACCATCGCGTTAAATCGGGAGCCATCCAAAAGGCGTGCGTCGACGTAAGGGTTTGATTCATCTACACGTCTGCCGACTGCGGAAACGATTTTATCGATGATTCGCAGCAGGTGTTTTTCATCTTTGAACGTCACATCAGTCAGCTGTAGTTTACCGTCGCGCTCAACAAATATCTGCTGCGGCCCGTTAACCAGAATATCGTTAACTGTCTCGTCCTGAAGCAGCGTTTCAAGCGGGCCAAGACCACGCACCTCATCATAGAGCTCTTGTGTCAGTGTTGACCGGTCTTCGCGGTTCAGGACGATGCTGCGCTCTTCCAGAACTTCACTGGCGATCGAGCTGATTTCTGCCCGCAGATCTGACTCAGTTGCCTGATCCAAAGCTGCAAGATTGAGGTTGTCGAGAAGAGACCGGTGCAGATCCAGTTTGATCTCGGCAAGGCGGTCTTTGCGTTTACGCTCTTTGTCGGCCATCGTTGATTGAGCCACTGCTTTGGGCAGTGGCTTTCGCAGGCTTGTTTTGGGTGCTTCTTCAACCGGTTTGGTTTTAGGCAATTCAACAGGCGCGTCAGGCTTTTTCGCGTTGGGGGCCGGGCCGGCCGAAGTTTTCTTATACCGTGAAAACATGGGTCACTTCCATTAACATTAAACAGCCTAGGCGGCTTCTTCGGTTTCACTATTGCCAAGTTCGTGCAGGGAGCGGGCGAGTTTCGAGATTTCCTTGCGCAATGGATTCTTTGCGGCTGCGCTGGCGAGCGGTGCGCCGTGATCGGCGGCCTGAACGACCGGACGGCCGCCATCAGGCAATTGAACCTCGATGCTGATCTCTAAGCTTTCGGCCATGCGTTTCACCCGGCTTTTGCCGCTGATGTCGGTGAATTTGGGTGCTTTGTTCAGGCAGAAACGCAGTTTTTCGACAGGTAATTCTTCGGCCGTCAACGCGCGCTTTAATCGCAGCGCATTCTGAGCCGAACGCATATCCAACTCTAAAGTAGTGAAGTAGATCTGCGCCGCATTTAGCACGGTTTCAGTCCACTGAACCATCGTGCCGGGCATGTCGACGATGACATAATCGAACCTGGAGCGTGCCATTTCTAGTACGCGTTCCACATCTTCGTTCGTGATCATGTCCAGTGGCAGGATGTCAGGCGGAGCGGTCAGAACCCAAAGCTTATCTTCATGAGACATTAGTGCCTGCTTGAAAATGTCATCGTCCATGGAATCAGTGTCGGACCACATTTCATAGACCACATCACGACGTGGCAGATCGAGATAAGTAGCCACCGTCCCCGTCTGCAGTCCCATATCAAGAATACACACACGTGGCGGATCTTCTTTTTCGACCGTGGCCAGTTCCCAAGCCAGGTTAACCGCAAGGGTGGTGGCACCTGTGCCGCCGGCGATTGCCTGAACCGCGAGCAGAATTCCGTCGCCGGGCACATTGGTGTCGGCAAACGGGGTGCCGGTGAATGCGGCTTGTTCTTCACGCTTGCGAATGCGTTCTATCGCGGCTTGCAGCTCATTCTCCGGAAGCGGGTAGGGGACGAATTCGTCCGCACCCTGGCGTAACAGCTGGTGCAATACGGCGGGGCTGACATCTTCGGCAATCAGAATGACACTGATTCCCCGTGATTTTGCCAGCGTGATGATTTCGCTCAACAATGTCAGTTCGTCTTCGTCGGTGTCATCTATCGCAATGGCGACAAATTCCATCGAATCCGATTCAGGCTGATTAAAAAAACCTAAAGCCTCAGAAAACCCCAAATCGCCCCAGCTTTCGCCCAACACAGTTTCCATATCTTCAATCAACAGATCGAAGTTCTGCACATCACGGCTGATGGTGCAGGCCTTTATCGGACTGGGATCTTGTGGTCTGATCTCACTACTCGTCATATCTGGTCCCGTTCTTTTACTTGGTGCGCGTCAATGTTTTTTTGACCTGTATTTGACGCAGCACCTCCCCGAGACATGCGGGGACATACTTATATCGTCAGACTTTCCACGAAAATATGGGCAACATTGGGGCCAAAAGATCGTAATTGTGCGGAACTATGGAACAAAAGAAACCCGCCGAAGAGGGCGGGTTTTCCAGTTGGCCCGGATGTTCCGGGCAGGGAGAATTGGTTGTTTGCCCTTAATCAGCGGCCTTGTCTGTCGAAGATACAATATCCAAGGTGGATTTCGGAACGGCACTAGCAATGTATTCGCGGTGGATGACCTCGGCATATTTGCCATCCAACGCAATTGGGTGGTTTTCAATAAAGCCGGAAACTTCTGTTATAGTCCGACGGTTACGACGCTCGCGGCCCTGAGTGACAATTAGTGGCTGGGTTTCTCCGAAAGAAGCCACAGCTTCCAAACGTGATCTGCTGATACCCTGACTTGCCAGGAAACTCACGACAGCGCGCGCGCGGCGCAGGCCAAGGCGTTTGTTGTATGAGTTCGACCCAACCAGATCTGTGTGGCCATAAACCCGAAAACGTACCTCTGGAAATTGCTTGATCCAGCTGGCCTGTTTACGCAGGACTTCACGAGCACTTACGTCCAGCTGTGCCGAATTGAAAGCAAAATTGACCGTGCTTTGCACTTCGCTGGAGAACCGAGTGGACAAATCAAGCACATAATCTCGTTCGCCAGTATGAACCAGGTGGTTGTTCATGTTGGCATTGCCGAATGCACCACCGTCAACCAGCGATCCGGATTCTGCGTAAGAGCGATAGACCTGACCATGTTGCGAACAGGCTGTCAAAGCCGCGATTGATGCGATTGCGAAGAGGTGTTTCATCTGTACTTGCCTTTCGCTTAGTCCAAAACGTAGCCATAGGAGCCGCTGAAGTCCTGACCGGCAACTTCACCGGCGCTTCCGTCTTCCTTCACATCAAGGGCGACCCGGCCATTAAGGAAGAGATCTTTCTCACTAGGAAGTCTGACGCGATCTGTTGGCAGGGCCAGTGCCTCGCCCCGTGTCGGTGTGACCAGATGGGCCGAGATGATGATGACCAGTTCGGTTTGAGAACGCTGGTAATCTGCGCTGCGGAACAGCGATCCCAGAACGGGCACGTCACCGAGCCAGGGAACCTGTCCTGCATTGTCACGGAAATCATCCTGAAGCAATCCGGCGACTGCAAAGCTTTGTCCGTCACGCAGAGCAACAGTTGTAGATGTGTCGCGACGGCGAAATGCGTTGATCGTCAAGCCATTAGCAGTAATGCTGTTGGCTGTATCGATCGAGGAAACTGCCGCGGCAAGTTCCAGATTAATAATGTCTTCATCCATGACGCGTGGCGTAAAGTTGAGTTCGACACCGAAAGGTTTGAACTCGATGGTGGTGACGCCATTTTCTTGGGCCACCGGAATTGGAAATTCACCACCGGCAAGGAACTTTGCCTCTTGCCCGGAAAGTGCTGTCAGGTTCGGTTCTGCAAGAGTGCGAACAACCCCTTTAGTTTCAAGGGCTTCCAGAAGAATTCCGATTTCGACTGACCCTACATCAAACCCGAATGCGATTGCACCATTATTGGCTTGAGCTGTCGGGATTGCGCCAGTTAGCGTGCTCAATACGCTGGTTTGGGTGTTCGTTGAGTTGGTTCCGCCTATTACACCCAGACCACTACCAGAACGACCATCAATGCTGAGAGATGTCGACAATGCTTTGGAGACGCTGCGCTGCATTTCTGCAAAGCGCACTTTCAGCATCACCTGCTGTTTGCCAGAAACTGACATCAGGTTGGATACCCGTTCCGGAGCATAACGTTCGGCCAGGTCGAGTGCGCGTTGCATGCGAACCGTGCTGGACACCGTGCCCGAAAGAACAACGCCATCATTGGCAGAGCGCACTTCGATTTTTTCACCGGGCAGTATTTGGCGCAGACGCTCTTTGAATTCTGAAATGTCCGCGCTCACATGCACATCGACATTGGTAATTAATCGACCCGTTGCATCCAAAAGGGTAAGCGTTGTCCGCCCCGGCGATTTGCCAAGCACATAAATCGTGCGGTCCGACAGGGTGGAAAAATCTGCAATTGCCGGATTGGCGATGCTGAGTTCTGCGAAAGGAACATCGCTTTCAACAACAACTGCCTGATTCATCGGTATGCTCAGGGCGCGCCCGGCACCTTTGCGAACGACCTGAATTGTTTCGGCCTGCACGGCGATAGCCGTAGGACCAATTAACACAGCCAGCCCCAACAGGGCGGCCTTGAAATTACTTAACATTCTCATGTGACCTGCCTTTCGATCACGCCTCATTATTCGGGTCTTCGTGCCCGTCTTTGAATGTAGAGTGCGCCAGTTCTGATTTTTTTTCAAGAATCAATGACTTTTATTCCACATATGCACCTGAATTCCCGAAATAGTTGCCGGAATGAAACGGGGCGCCCGAATGCGAGCGCCCCGAATATTCTAATTTTTCCGTTGATCAGTTGGTGCAGGGGATCGGTGTTTCGATCACTTCCGAGCCGCGGCGTGACTTGATCGTGCAGACCTCTTCCTTAACCGGAGCTTTTTCAACTACGACTTGTTGCAGTCCAAGCAGGCTGCGCTGATCAACTTCGATTGCATCTGCAACTGTTTCATCATCAGCGCCGACCAATGACAGTGACAACCGACCTGATGATTGCGCCTGTGCCAGTGCTGCGACCTGTTGCGGAAGAACTGCAACCGTAACTGTACGTGCGATCATCGCCTCAGTCGTGTCACCATTGGCAACCTGATCGACGGCTATCAGCTTTACGCCGGTTTCGATCAGTTTTGTAACTTCTTCACCGAAAGAGCGCTGCTCGCTCGACGTGCCATTGAAATTTACAGCACCCGTCCAATAGACATCAACTCTGTCACCAGGGCGCAAAAATCCGGAAACGCCGCTGGATACATCGACTTTGATCGCAAAGGCGCGTTTACCTTTTTCAAGCTGGGAAGTGATGCCGGCATCTTCGCCTGGGCCTGTCACCTTTACAGCGAGAATAGCTTCGTTCTTTTCGATGGCGCGCAGCACTGTACGAGGTTCGTCGTCACCTTCTGGGAAAAGCGCTTCGTTGGTCTTGTAAACGCCCTCAGGCAGTGAAGCCATCGGGAATGGCGTGAGCCTGACATCTTCTGCTTTGAGCTGCTGGCCGTATTTCAGAGACTTCTTCGCAACGTAAACCTCGACAGTGTCTATGCTCGGGTCACGGTTTGCGCGCTCTTCGGCCAATTGTGTTTGATAGGCCTGAATGTAGTTTTTTGCCATGTAGACGGCAAAACCGGCCAAGCCTAGCCCAAGAAACAATACAAGTCCAAAAACCAAACGCATGGCCTATCCTTTCAACTTTATCTGCTCAATGCCCCGCGATTTCACGCAGGTGTTCACTGTTTTTATCTATTTGGAATGTGGCGAAATCAGGGTCAGCAGATGACGGTTTCGCGGTAGCTTCACTAACCCAATATTTGTTTAAGAAGCAAACAAACTCGGTTCGTCTTAGTATTCGAATGAATTCATTTGGCGAGTCTTGTTAATCGCCGTTGTCTACTGTGGATGCACTGACCGCTGTCGAGATGTTACCACCCAACGTTGATGTCGCACCTGATATAGCGGAACCGGCACCTGCGGCGACCCCAACAATGCCGGCAGTGAGAACAACCCAATCTACGGTAACGGCGCCATCCTCTTTGGCAAAACGCCTGCACAGTCTTGATAAGAAAGATCTTGGTTTAGGTAGCATCTCGGAACTCGCTTTCTATTTGGTACACACACTCATTCGTAAACAAATTCACAGCAGCTCCGCTTGCCATTCAGGCAGTTTTTGGGGGCGTGTTTTGTCGCCCGCAAAGACAGCTATGTTAAAAATATTTGGCCGCAAATCGATGATTTGCGGCCAATAATCTTGTCTAGACGATAGCCGCCTATTAGTCGCCGTTTGCAACCGTTTTGGTCGAAACGCCTGAAGAGATCGTGCCGGCCAGGCCGTCAACACCACCTTGTACAGTGGATACGCCTGCAACACCAAGGCCAACAACAGCAGCGGTCAGAACGACCCAGTCTACAGTTACGGCACCTTCTTCGTCTTTACGGAATTTTTTGATGAACTTGATCATGGTTGGTCCCTCCAAAGGATCATAGGTTTAAGTTTTCAACAACCGCTCTCTCAGTTATGGGCCGCCTCTCTCTTTGGCCCGCTGTCTTTGCGGTATGGGAAGATATAGCCAGCGAAATCGGGCAGGAATTGGGCAGCAATAGAGGAATTTTGTGAATGTTAATTTTTTCGTAGGTAAAGTTGTTAAGTATTTGATAAATAACAATTTAAAAAATGCAAAAAAATTACATTTCTCCATTAAGGGGCGAATTTTCTTTTAAAATCAGCTCAAAATTGTTTCCAAACTCAATACAAAACTAGCAAAAAACCCCTACTTTTGAGATAATGCATCCCAATAACAACGAGGCAAGGCAGTAGCTCTCATGCATTTCACCGCAAAGTTGTTTTTTTGCGTATCTCTGGTGTTGTTTACACCGGCTTGGGCATCAGATCCGAAACCTTTTCCTGAATTTACGTTTAAACGCGAGAAACCGCCGAAGCCCGGCACACGCAAATTGATCACCATTCAAATCGAACCTCAGGATCAGAACCCTGCCACCTCTGCGGGGGCCGCAAGCGAGGAAACAACAACAACGGCTGGTACCGCACATTATGACTGGTATTGGGAAAAGGTGCCTGCGGAGCTGAACACGGATCCTGCAGTTCGTATGCGGCTTGCCTTTGACACCCTTGGCAATGGATCTGAAGGGGAAGCAGTCAGAGAGCCCCGATTGCAAACTCTGCAAACCATTGCTGCCTCGGTCGGTGTCAACATTCTGCGCGCCACCATCGGAACGGACGTTTCCCCTGCGTTGGTTCTCGCAGTGATCTCAGTCGAATCCGGTGGCCGCACCGACGCAGTCAGTGGCAAAGGAGCGCAGGGTCTGATGCAGCTGATGCCAGCAACCGCAGAACGGTTTGGTGCGGATAACAGTCTGGACACAGATCAGAACATCCGCGCAGGCGTTGCTTATCTTAATTGGCTGTTGCAGGAATTTGACGGTGACGCGGTTCTCGCCCTGGCCGGATACAATGCCGGAGAGAACGCTGTGAAGTCTCACAACGGAGTTCCACCGTTTGCAGAAACCCGCGATTATGTGCCAAAAGTGCTCGCTGCATTTCGCGTCGCGCGAGCTTTGTGCAAAACTCAGCCGGAACTGATCACAGACGCCTGCGCGCTGAACTTGGCATTAAACTGAGGGGCGCGTGGTCGCGCGCGCCTCAGAATAAAAAGTTAAACGATCGCGGCTTCGGTAGCTGCAATAATATCATCACGGCTGACATCGTCGGCACATTCCACGATCGACAAACCGTTTTCAGTGACATCCAACACACCAAGATTGGTGATGATCCGGTCAACCACGCCCGTTCCGGTGAGTGGCAGGGTGCATTCCTTCAGCAATTTACTGTCACCATGTTTGTTGGTGTGGTCCATCACAACGACAACACGGCCTACACCCGCGACCAGATCCATCGCGCCCCCCATGCCTTTGACCAGCTTGCCGGGGATCATCCAGTTTGCCAGATCGCCGTTTTCAGCAACTTCCATGGCACCCAGAATGGCCATCGCAATCTTGCCACCCCGTATCATGCCAAAACTGGTCGCCGAGTCGAAATAGGCGGTTTCCGGCAATTCGGTTATGGTTTGTTTGCCTGCATTGATCAGGTCCGGATCCTCTGACCCGGAAATGGGAAAGGGCCCCATGCCCAGCATTCCGTTTTCCGACTGCAGCGTAACGCTCACGCCCTCTGGAATGAAGTTCGGCACCAGCGTAGGGATGCCAATACCCAGATTGACATATGTCCCGTCTTCTAGTTCCTGTGCCGCCCGTGCGGCCATCTGATTGCGATCCCAGGGCATGATCAGGCCTCCCTTACCGTGCGTTGTTCAATGCGTTTCTCGTGCTCACCCTGCACGATACGGTGTACATAGACACCAGGCAGGTGAATATTGTCAGGATCGAGGCTGCCAACAGGCACGATCTCTTCGACCTCCATAACGCATACCTTGCCGCACATCGCGGCAGGCGGGTTAAAGTTGCGGGCGGTTTTGCGGAAGATGCAATTGCCGGTCTCGTCGGCCTTCCACGCTTTGACGATGCTGAGATCCGCAAAGATGCCGCGTTCCATCACATAGGTCTCTCCGTCGAAATCCTTGTGCTCTTTTCCTTCGGCCACCTGCGTGCCCACGCCGGTTTTGGTGTAGAACCCCGGGATGCCACAGCCACCGGCGCGCATACGTTCGGCCAGGGTGCCCTGCGGATTGAATTCAATTTCCAGCTCGCCTGCCAGGTATTGGCGCATGAACTCGGCATTTTCACCGACATAAGAGCTCATCATCTTTTTCACCTGTCGCGTTTGCAGCAGGATACCAATGCCGAAATCATCGACGCCTGCGTTGTTGCTGGCAAAGGTTAAATTCTTCACGCCTGCATCCTGGATCGCCTGCAGTAACAGTTCTGGAATACCACAAAGGCCAAAACCACCTGCGGCAATCAGCATGTCATCGTGCAAAAGCCCATCCAGCGCCTCGGCCGCCGAGCCGTAAATCTTGCTCATCGAAATTCCTCCGTCTTCCGGTTCGCCACGATATGCGGTGAGCACCAGGCGGGTGTCAACGCAAAGGCAGCGACTGTGGTGTTACTACGTATAAGCCTGAAATGACCTGTTTGGGCTCTGTCATAGTTCAGGCGGTTTGCCCGGATAAAAGAAGGTCAGCGCGCACAGCGTTTTCTTCTTGCTTAAAATATCCCCGCCGGAGGCATAAAACCCTTACTGCCAGACGTTACTTGCTCGCTGCAGCCTTTTTCGGGGTCGCTGCCTTTTTTCGGGCCGGAGCTTTTTTCTTACCGCCCTTCTTGGCCGCTTTCTCGGTAATCAACTGCACGGCCATTTCCATCGTCACATCGGCAGGCTCTACCCCTTTAGGCAGGGTGGCGTTAACTTTCGCCCATTTAACATACGGGCCATATCGCCCGTCCATGACATTAACCGGTCCGCCATCATCGGGATGTTCTCCCAATTCAACAAGCGGCTTGGCAGCGGCCCCGCGGCCAGCGCCGCGTGCTGCTTTCTTGGCCAACTCTTCAACGGCGCGGTTCATGCCGATGGTAAAGACCTCTTCGACTTCTTTCAGATTGGCATAGACCCGTCCGTGTTTGACATAGGGCCCATATCGGCCAATCCCGGCTTCGACCGGTTCACTGTCTTCGGGGTGTGTGCCAACCAGCCGCGGCAGGTTTAATAGTGTCAGGGCCTTCTCCAGTGTCATATCATCTGGTGCCCAACCTTTGGGCAGGCTGGCGCGTGGGGGTTTCTTGTTCTCTTCGGTCGGCTCGCCACGTTGGACATATGGGCCGAACCGACCAGAACGCAGCGAAATCTCGTCTCCCTGATCTTCGCCCAGAACCCGATCACCGCTTTCGGCCGAATCACCGCCAATGGGCCGGGTGTAGCGGCACTCGGGGTAATTGCCACAGCCGACAAACCCACCGGTGCGCGAGGTTTTCAAATGCAGCTGACCTTCTCCGCACAGCGGACAGACCCGTGGATCCGACCCGTCTTCGCGTGGCGGGTAGAGCGTCGGCGCCAACGCATCATCCAATACATCCAACACTTCTGTTATCCGAAGCTCGGACGTTTCTGAAATCGCGGCAGAGAAATCGCGCCAGAATTTGCTTAGAACATCCTTATAGTCGGCATTGCCGGCGCTGATGACATCCAGCTCTTCCTCAAGATTGGCCGTGAATTCATATCCGACATAGGTGCGAAAAAAGTTGAGCAGGAAGATTGTAACAATCCGGCCTTTGTCTTCAGGGATCAGACGGTTCTTTTCTTTACGCACATATTCGCGATCCTGAATCGTTGTCACGATGCTGGCATAGGTGGATGGCCGGCCAATACCCAGCTCTTCCATCCGTTTCACCAATGTCGCCTCGGTATAGCGCGGCGGCGGTTGGGTGAAATGCTGCTCGGGCGCAACAGAGCGCTTATCAGCGGTCTCACCCTGCATGATCTGCGGGAGCCGTTTGTCGTCGTCATCAACAACCGAATCGTCGCGGCCTTCCTCATAGACCCGCATGAACCCGTCAAAGAGGACGACCTGCCCCGTGGCGCGCAGGCCGACCTGTCCGTCAGCACTGCCGATATCGACGGTAGTACGCTCAAGCCGCGCGCTGGACATCTGGCAGGCAAGCGTGCGCTTCCAAATCAGATCATAAAGCTTACGTTGGTCTGCCTCGGTCAGCTTCAGACTGGCCGCATCGCGTGTCATGTCTGTGGGGCGAATACATTCATGTGCTTCCTGGGCGTTCTTCGCCTTGTTTTTGTACATGCGCGGGGAAGCGGGCACATAAGGATCGCCGTAACGGTCCTTGATCGCATCGCGTGCTGCCATGACCGCTTCGGGCGCCATGTCGATCCCGTCAGTCCGCATATAAGTAATGTACCCGGCCTCATACAGCCGTTGTGCCGCGCTCATCGTCTGGCGCGCGCCCATGCCAAATTTGCGGCTGGCTTCCTGTTGCAGGGTCGAGGTCATGAACGGGGCAGAGGGGTTGCGGCTTGCCGGTTTGGCCTCAACCGAGCTGACTGTCAGATCCCGGCTCTGGATTGCCTGCACCGCCAATTCGGCCTGTGTGGTATTCTCAATGTCATACTTATCGAGCTTTTTGCCCGCGAGCACGGTAAGGCGCGCTTCATACTCCTGACCACGCGGTGTACCGAGGATCGCTTTGACGGACCAGTATTCGCGTGCCCGGAACGCCTCGATCTCCATTTCGCGTTCTACGATCAGGCGCAGGCAAACTGATTGTACACGCCCGGCTGACCTGGCGCCGGGTAGTTTACGCCAGAGCACTGGACTCAAATTGAATCCAACCAGATAATCCAGCGCGCGACGTGCCAGATAGGCCTCGACCAGCGGCGCATCGACCTCTCTGGGGTTTTCCATCGCTTCGGTGACGGCGGATTTGGTTATCGCGTTGAAAACCACACGGCTGACAGGGGTGTCTTTCTTAATCGCCTTGCGTTTGCGTAATGCTTCTTCCAGATGCCAGCTGATCGCCTCGCCTTCGCGGTCGGGGTCAGTCGCAAGGATCAGGGCATTGTCGTCTTCAAGTGCATCGGCAATCGCTTTGATATGTTTGCGACTGTCGGTGCCCACTTCCCATTTCATGTCGAATCCCTGCTCGGTGTCGACAGAACCGTTTTTTGCAGGCAGGTCGCGCACGTGGCCATAGGATGCCAGCACTGTGTAATCTGACCCCAGATACTTGTTGATTGTTTTGGCCTTGGCTGGGGATTCGACAACGACGACGGGCATGCGCACTCCTATGACTCGGGACAAGGCTTATGGCGGCGGAACATGTGGGGTGGCAAGGGGGAATGTCAATGCGGCGTGTGTTGCAACTTGATTTTCTTCTTCAACGACGCGCATTCTGGCGGAGGAGGCGAGACAATGAAACGATTGTTGCTGACGTTTGCGATCTGGGTTGGACTGACGGGGACAGTGATGGCATGGGAAGAACCGGCCAGAGGCACTGCAACCCGCTCTGCTATGATGGATGCGATCCGGCCCCATGCTGAATGGGCGCTTGGCGCGCCGGTTGAATTTGTTGTGTACGAGCTGCGCCGCGATGGGGATTACGGGTTTGCCATGTTGCAGGCACAACGCCCCGGCGGCGGACAAATTCCCGCAGCTCAAACCCCACTGGTGCGCCGCGGTGATGCTGAGGATTGGATGGATGTAACGGATATTCAGGTGCTTTACCGCAAGTCCGGGACTACCTGGGTAGCTGTTCATTTCGATTTCGGTGCAACCGATGTCTGGTTTTCGTGGGAGCCATTGTGCCGAGAGTATCAAGCGGTCATTACCGAATTTTGCCCCGGACCAAACTAATCATTGCCGGACACACTTGATTGGCAGAGTTTACTTTGGTCTTTATGACGCAAGAGAGATCAGACCGCCGGGGTGCCGGGTGATTTTCCCCTCCAGCTCCAGGTCCGTCAGGGTGGGTGAAACCGTAGCAACAGGCACCGCCAGATCCCGAATCAGCTGATCTTCTGCAAGGGGGGATGGGCCAAGTCGATTTAGAATTTGACTGTGCAGGGCCGCTGTTTCCTTCAGACTGCGCCGTTCAGGGCGAGGCACGGTGCGATCGTTTTCTAATACCTCATCCGATGAGCTGAGACCTGGCAAGGGCAGCGACTCTTGGATTGGAAGCGCGGCGACTACATCCTTTGCATTCCGGACCAATGCAGCACCATCCCGGATCAGCATGTTGCACCCGGACGCCCGCGCATCGAAGGGATGCCCCGGCACAGCGAGCACCTCGCGGCCCTGATCAAGTGCTGCACGCGCAGTGATCAAAGAGCCGGACTTAGCCGCTGCTTCCACGACAACAACCGCCTGTGCCATCCCGCTGATAATGCGGTTGCGAGTTGGAAAATGGCGGGCTTGCGGCACCTTACCAATAGGTTGTTCTGATAATCGCAGGCCTGATTGCAGTATTTCCCCGGCCAATCGGGTGTTCTCCGCCGGATAGATCACATCGACCCCACCTGCCATCACCGCTACCGTTCCGGCTTCCGCTGTGACCTGGTGAGCCGCGGTGTCGATGCCACGTGCCAGTCCAGAGACAATCGTATATCCCTCATTGATCAAATCCTCGGCCAGCGCACGTGCCATACGCAAACCAAGAGAAGACGCATTGCGTGCACCAACCATTGCAATCATTGGTCGTGAGAAAAGCCCGGTATCCCCCATAGTCCATAAAATTGGCGGCGCATCGGAAATTTCGGACAGTGCTTTTGGGTATTCCGCCTCGCCGATACACAACATTCTGGCACCGGCAATCTGGGCGGCATCTGCTTCTGCCTGAGCCGAAGCCTCGGGGCAGGGCGCATAGTTCTTCATGCCGGCAGCTCGTGCCACTTCAGGCAATGCGGCGAGTGCGGCTTGCGCAGTCCCGTGTTCGGCCATCAACCGGTAAAAGGTCGCAATACCCACCCTGCGGGAACGCAATAGACGGAGCCACGATATCCGATCATCTTCCGTGGTGGGTGGGAGTGGGGGGTGAGTGGAAGGATGTGTATCCTCGGTCATCGTGACTCCGCCTGCTTGCACAATCAGTCTTAGAGCGAGGTTGGTTAATGGCGGGTAAACCAATCAGGAATTGGAACCGAAAAGTGCGTAGTGCCTTACAAGCACTTGAAACAAGGCCTGTCTTTGGGCTGTGCGCTGGACCGCAGAGAACCTTTCTGTTGCCGTTTTAAGAAAACCAAACGTTAAACTTATACGCGATTCGCAGAACTCAGGGTGTCGCCCGCGCGAACGCGGCTCTGATTCCAAGCCCGATTAGCAGTGATCCGCCCAGAACTTTCGGCCACCTTCGCGCTGCCAATGTGCCGCCAACCTGCTTGCCGATGCGGCTTGCCCCTAGACCATAAAGACTGTCGGTGATCAGCGCGAGCCCGGCATAAAGCAACCCCAACATCATGATCTGTAATGGGGCGTTGCCGGACTGTGATGAAACGAACTGCGGCAGAAAGGCGATGAAGAACACAGCTATTTTGGGGTTGAGTGTGCTGACCAAAACCCCATCAACGAATAGCATTCGTAATTTGCGTGGAGGAACCCTCTGAGTCGTGAATGAACCACGCCCCGATCTAATCATCCCGATCCCCAGCCATATCAGAAAAGCGGCACCCAGATACTTGACGACAGCAAAAGCTGTCGCGGAACTGAGCAATATGGCTGACAGCCCGCCCACCGCTGCCAACACATGCACCAGAACACCTGTGGACAGCCCAAGGGCAGAAACGAATCCTGCGTACGCACCCTGGCTTATGCTGCGGGCGACGACATAAATTACCCCGGGACCGGGGATCACCAGCACAACAAGAGCGGCGAGCGTGAAAGCTATCAACTGGGAAAATGTGAGCATAGCGTTCGACCCCTAAAGTAATCGAGACCAACCCAAATCCAAGCCTCGCCACCACCAAAGATCACGCAAAAAGGCAGCTCAGTCAAAAGGCAAACGGCCTGTTGCGAACCACACCCGATGTGGAACAAACAGCGGATCGTCCGGATAGTCCTTTGCCAGAAGGCCGCCGAGCTCTGCGTCGAATTCAATCGTCGCTTCCGGGCTAAGAAGCGCGGCGACCCCTGCGCTCGCCCGGATACGCCCGCGCCATGCGGCATGTGAATAGGGTTGCATATGGTCAAACGAAACCGTTTCCAAACCTTCAAACCCGGCTCCTGCTAGATCCAACAGCCAGTCAGAGTATATTCCAGTGCCCCCCGCCCCAGCCCAAGCAGGGTTATGCGAAAGGATCAGCGCCTCCGTCGCGGTCACCACATTGCCGGGCAGGGGTAACCAGTCAAAATGCGCAATCACCAGCCTGCCGCCGGGACGCAGCAAACGTCTTGCCTCGGCAGCAGCTTGGCTTCGGTCAAACCAATGCCAGCATTGACCTGCGGTGATCAGATCAAAGTAGTTGCCCGGCAGGCCCGTCGCCTCGGCTTTTCCTTCGCGGTAATTCACAGTGACCCCTGCAGCAGCATCCAGCGCAAGCGCCTCAGAGATCAGATTTGGTGACGGGTCGATCCCCGTGACCTCTAATCCCATCTGAGCCAAGCCGCGCGCCACTGTTCCGGTTCCACATCCCAAATCCAATGCCTGCTCACCAGCGCGCGCATATTCACGTGTCGTCAGCAGGTCGAAAAACGCGGGCGGAAACCCGGCGCGATGGGTGGCATAATCTCCGGCGGTCTTGCCAAAATCGACGGATTGACCAAACGATTTCAGGGCGTCCGCATCACTCAATCCAGAAACTCCCAGCTGTCCGCTTCATCAAATCGCCACGCAGGAATACCTGCAATCTCTGCTGGCCCACCCCTTCGCCAGATTGAAGGCCATCCACCTTCCCCCCTTCCGCGGCAGGTAGAACAATTGTAACCAACCAGTTGAGAGGGCTGGGACAAAAAAGCAAAGCGCACGGCACCGCGATAACAAAACCCGCGAATGACGGGCCTTACACTCACGCCGCGGAACCGCCTACGGTCAACCCGCCGATCATAACCGTGGGTTGACCGACGCCCACAGGCACCCATTGGCCCTGTTTGCCGCAATTGCCCATACCGGGATCCAGAGACATGTCATTGCCCAATGCGCGGATCTGTTTCAATGCGGTTGCGCCGTCTCCGATTAACGTGGCGCCCTTGACCGGGGCGCCGACTTTGCCGTTCCTGACGCGGTAGGCTTCGGTGCAGCTGAACACGAATTTCCCGTTGGTAATGTCGACCTGACCACCGCCAAATCCGACAGCGTAAATTCCGTCTTTCAGATCGGATACGATGTCGGCGGGGTCGGCATCACCGCCCAGCATATAGGTATTGGTCATTCGCGGCATCGGCGCATGCGCATAGCTTTCGCGCCGTCCGTTTCCGGTGGGCGAGACCCCCATCAGCCGGGCATTCTGGCGGTCCTGCATGAAGCCAACCAATATTCCATCTTCGATCAGGGTGTTTTTACCGCTTGGTGTGCCTTCATCATCAACCGTGATGCTGCCGCGACGGTCCGGGATGGTGCCGTCGTCCAGCACTGTAACCCCCGGCGCAGCGATTCGCTGGCCCATCAGGCCGGCAAAGGCAGAACTGCCTTTGCGGTTGAAATCCCCTTCCAAACCGTGCCCAATCGCTTCGTGAAGCAATATTCCCGGCCACCCGGGGCCAAGCACAACATCCATTACACCCGCCGGAGCTGGTTCTGCCTGTAGGTTGATCAGGGCCACGCGCAATGCTTCGCGCGCTTTGTCCTGCCAATCTGCAGGATCAAGTAAGCCATCAAGGCCAAGCCGCCCGCCGCCACCGGCCGACCCGGATTCGCGGTGGCCGTCCTGTTCGACAATGACTGAAACGTTCAATCGCGTCATTGGCCGCACATCGCTAACTTCCGTGCCATCAGGGCGAAGGATAACCACCTCTTGCACAGAGGCCGCGATTGAGGCTGAGACCTGCACAACCCGCGGGTCGAGTTCGCGGGCAAACGCATCAATTTCACGCAGCGTGTCAAGTTTCACTGGAAACGCGGCACCCTCAATCGGGTTTGCATCTGTATATAGCCGCCGGTTGGTCGCCGCCGGAGGCGGGGCCAGAACGCCGCCGCCGTCACCAATTGCCAGCCGGGCCGTTGCCGCCGCGCGTGTCAGGGCTGCTTCGGAAATTTCGGTGGAATGCGCATATCCTGTCACCTCACCCCGCACGGCACGAAGACCGAATCCTTCGGAAGCGTCATAAGATGCGGTTCTCACCCTGCCGTCATCGAAAACCAGCCCTTCGGCTCTCCGGCGTTCCAGAAAAAGTTCGCCATCGTCCGCCCCAGCGGTTGCTTCACGCAACTGCGAAAGGGCCGCAGAGCGGTCCAATACTGTTTCAAATGGGCGAAATGGGGCCTCTGGCATGCGGAATTCCTTGCTATGCGGGACAATTATTTTGATCTGAATCAAAAAAGCGTCCGTTTGTCGCTATGGTCTTTCTTGTTTGTAGTGCAAGAATATGGTTTTTACCGGCAGTGAAACAACGGGAATCCGCGCGCTATCGTGGTATGCCTGTAAAAGAACAGCAAGAACGCTAACCGATTAGGGTGCTAAATGGGACGAATTTTAAGCCTTCTGACAACCGCAGCCACAGTATTTGCACTTCCCGCCGCTGCGCAGGAAGGGCTGGAGATTGTCGGCAAACCTGAAACAGGTGGACTGAATTTTCAGCCAGCGGTTACCGAGTTGATGCAGGACATTGTGTGGCTCGACACCATGGTTCTGATTATCATCACAGCGATTGTGTTGTTTGTTTGTGCACTGATGCTGATCTGCATCCTGCGTTTCAACCGTCGCGCAAATCCGAACCCAGCCAGCTTTACGCATAACTCTCCTGTTGAGGTCGCCTGGACCATAATCCCGATTGTTGTCCTGGTCTTCATCGGCGCGTTCTCACTGCCGGTTCTGTTCAAACAACAGGAAATCCCCGAAGGCGACATTAATATCAAGGTTACGGGCTACCAGTGGTACTGGGGCTATGAGTATGTCGACCACGAATTTGGATTCGAAAGCTTCCTTTTGCCCAAAGAGGATCTGGCTGAGTACGGCTATTCCGATGATGAATGGCTGTTGGCAACAGACACTGCTGTGGTTGTACCTGTCGACAAAACCATTGTGATGCAGATCACGGGCGCTGATGTGATCCATGCCTGGACCATTCCGGCCTTTGGCGTGAAGCAGGATGCGGTTCCCGGCCGGATTGCACAGCTATGGTTCAAGGCGGAAAAGGAAGGCATCTATTTCGGCCAGTGTTCAGAGCTGTGCGGCAAGGATCATGCCTATATGCCAATCACCGTCAAAGTCGTCAGCCAGGAAGAGTATGACGCCTGGCTGCAGGGTGCAATTGACGAGTACGCTGGAACACCTGCCACCTTTGACGTGGCTGTAGCCGAATAAGAACGGCAAGCCGGGGTGAAATCCCCGGCGTCCCCCCGTAGGGCGGGGTTCACCCCGCCACCCCCGGAGACCTGAATGAGCGACGCAAGCCTCAACACCACCAGCACGCAGACCGGCGATGCCGGTTTCGGCGATTATTTCGCCCTGCTTAAGCCGCGGGTGATGTCGCTTGTCGTGTTTACTGCATTTGTCGGCCTGTTCGCAGCACCGGTTTCGGTGCACCCTGTCATTGGTTTCACCGCGATTTTGTTTATTGCTATTGGTGGCGGCGCTTCCGGTGCCCTGAATATGTGGTGGGACGCTGATATCGATCAGGTGATGAAGCGTACTCAGAGCCGTCCTATCCCGTCGGGCCGTATCACCGGCGACGAAGCTTTTGCCTTTGGAATGGCTCTGTCAGCGATAGCCGTAGTCATGCTTTGGCTGGCCACAAACCTGCTGGCAGCTGCAATCCTCGCGTTCACCATCTTTTTCTACGTGGTGATTTACACGATGTGGCTGAAACGCTGGACACCGCAGAACATCGTGATTGGTGGTGCTGCGGGCGCGTTCCCTCCGATGATTGGTTGGGCCGCAGCAACCGGGTCTGTCAGTGTTGAATCGATTCTGATGTTTACCTTGATCTTTATGTGGACGCCCCCGCATTTCTGGGCTCTGGCTCTGTTTATGAAGTCAGACTATGCGAATGCCGGTGTTCCGATGCTGACCGTGACACACGGTCGCCGCGCAACACGCGTACATATTCTGGTCTACACCATTTTGTTGGCTGCTTTGGCCATCGGCACTGCGTTCACTGGCATCGGCGGCCCTGTTTATCTGACGGTGGCAGTTGTTCTTAACGCAATGTTCCTCAAGGGCGCGATTGTCATTTGGCGCCGCAATGAAGAGCAGGCCGCTGAAGACAATTACCGCACTGAGAAGAAATTCTTTGCCCTGTCGCTGTTGTATCTCTTCGTCCATTTCGGAGCGATTGCGATCGAGGCGGCGCTGGTGCCCTTCGGATTGGGGGGCTGGTGATGTCACTCTCGCGCCAGCATGAGCTGCACAAACGCCGGTTTTCCCGCAACCTTGGCCTTGGCCTTGTTCTGGCAGCCTTTGTCGCGCTGATTTTCGCGCTCACTTTTGTCAAAGTCACGCGCGAAGAATTTGCGCTGCCCCAGACAGAAGGGGCAAACTGATGGCAATGGACCGCAACACCAAAACAGTCACCCGCCTCGTTGGGGTTGTGATCGTGATGGGTGCGCTGGCCTGGGCGGCGGTGCCGTTCTATGACTGGTTCTGCCGCGTCACGGGATTTGGCGGTGTGCCATCCGTGGCACAATCCGGTTCCGAATCAATCCTCGAAGACACCATCACTATTCGCTTTGACGCCAGCAAAGACCGTGACATGCCGTGGGATTTCAAGCCCATGCAGCGCGAGATGGAGCTGCGCATCGGTGAAACCGGGCTGGCCTTTTACGAGGCGCATAACCCGACCAGTCGCCCCGTCGCCGGACAGGCCAGCTATAATGTCGCCCCGTTCGAAGCGGGTGGGTTTTTTACCAAGATCGACTGTTTCTGCTTTACCGAGCAGGTTCTGCAACCAGGTGAGCGGGTCGAGATGCCGGTGACATTCTATGTCGACCCGGAAATCGTGACGGACAGGGATGCAAAATTCACCCACACCATCACGCTTTCCTATACTTTCTACGAGATTGACCTGCCCGAGGCTCAGGCGGCCCTTGCGCGGGACGGTGAAACCGATACAAACACTAACTAACAAACAAAAGCCTCTGGCGAGGGATACGAAACATGGCACATGAAAAAAACCACGACTATCACATTCTGAACCCCTCATGGAATCCGTTTCTGGGTGCCTTGTCCGGGTTTATCATGCTGTTCGGCGCGGTCCTGTTCTTCCACGATAGTGGCCCATGGATGATGCTGATCGGGATGGCGGGTGTCATCTACGTGATGTTCAGCTGGTGGTCTGACGTGGTTGAAGAAAGCCATGTAGGCGACCACACCCCTGTGGTCCGGATCGGCCTGCGGTATGGCTTTATCATGTTCATCATGTCCGAAGTCATGTTTTTCTCGGCATGGTTCTGGACCTTCTTTAAACACGCTATGTACCCGATGGGGCCGGATTCGCCGCTAAAAGATGCGGTCTGGCCACCAGTTGGGATCGAAACCTTTGATCCGTGGCACCTGCCACTGATCAACACGCTGATCCTGCTCTGTTCTGGCTGTGCAGCTACATGGGCCCACCATGCGCTGGTTCACGAAAACAACCGTCAGGACATGAAATGGGGTCTGATCCTCGCGATTGCCCTTGGTGCATTGTTCACTGTGTTTCAGGCTTATGAATACGGCCATGCTGCCTTTGGCTTCTCCGGGAACATCTATGGCGCCAGCTTCTTTATGGCGACAGGGTTCCATGGTGCGCATGTGATCATCGGCACCGTGTTCCTGTTCGTCTGCCTGATGCGGGTCTATCGCAACCACTTTACCCCCGAACAACATATCGGGTTCGAAGCGGCGGCTTGGTACTGGCACTTTGTTGATGTGGTCTGGCTGTTTCTCTTTGCGGCTGTCTACATCTGGGGTGGCTGACGAGCATGGTGGGTTTCCCCCACCCTACGTAAAACGGGTAGGGTGCGTGAATTCACGCACCCTTTTCATTTCAAAAGGAATCCGGTCTTGCGCCGCATCCTCATTCCTCTGATCTTTGGTCTGGCTGGAGCCGCTGTCCTGATATCGCTCGGGATTTGGCAGATGCAGCGGTTGGCTTGGAAAGAGGCCATTCTTTCAGATATTGAGACGCGCATCGCGGCGGATCCTGTTGCATTGCCGGCAGTTCCAGACCCGGTCAGAGACCGCTATCTACCGGTCACGACTACAGGGGTCACTGGACCGGGTTTGCGTGTTCTGGCCAGTGTTAAGCAACGTGGTGCTGGTTACCGGATGATCTCGGTCTTTGAAACCGAAGGGCGTAAAATCCTGCTGGACCGCGGGTTTCTTGATATTGAAGGTCACAGCGATATAGGCTCCTCCCAGACCATCACTGTCACCGGCAATCTGCACTGGCCAGACGAGGTGGATGGCTACACACCCGCCCCTGATCGCGAACAGGAGCTTTGGTTCGCGCGCGACGTTCCGGCGATGGCTGCGGCTCTCGGTACAGAATCGACACTTCTCGTCGCAAAAAGAATAGAGCCACAAGTCTATTCCGCGACACCAATGCCCGTGACGACAAAGGGCATACCAAACGATCACCTGCAATACGCAATCACATGGTTTTCGCTGGCCGCGATCTGGCTGGCAATGACCGGATATTTCCTCTGGCGCACTGCCAGACCACCAAAAGGCGATGCGACGTGAAATACATCTCAACACGGGGACAGGCCCCGCATCTCAGTTTCGAAGAAGCCATGCTGACCGGGCTCGCCCGCGATGGTGGTCTCTATCTGCCCGAAACCATTCCAACACTCGATAAAGCCGATATCGCAGCACTCGAGGGCGCAACCTATGAAGAGGCTGCGTTTCGCATCATGTGGCCCTTCATCGGCGATGCCTTCACCGAAGATGAGTTCCGCGGCATCATCGCGTGCGCCTATAGCGGGTTCGCTCACGATGCACGCGCACCCTTGAAACAGCTCGCACCGGGGCATTTCCTGTTGGAACTGTTCCACGGACCGACTCTGGCATTCAAAGATTTCGCGATGCAGCTGATTGGTCAGCTGTTTGAGTTTTCGCTGAAACGCTCGGGCAAACGGGTCTGCATTGTCGGTGCCACATCCGGAGATACCGGATCTGCCGCGATCGAGGCGTTTCGCGGGCTTGAGGCTGTGGATGTCTTTATCCTTTACCCGCACGGTCGTGTCAGCGAGGTGCAGCGCCGTCAGATGACCACCCCATCGGAAAGCAATGTACACGCGCTCGCCATGACGGGGCATTTCGACGACTGTCAGGCGCGGGTCAAAGACATGTTCAACGACTTTGCATTCCGTGACGCAGTGGGGCTGGCCGGTGTAAACTCGATCAACTGGGCGCGGGTGTTGGCACAAGTCGTGTACTATTTCACTTCTGCTGTCTCTCTTGGCGCCCCGCATCGCAGCGTTTCATTCACCGTGCCCACCGGGAATTTCGGGGATATCTTTGCTGGCCTCATTGCCAAACGGATGGGTCTGCCCATCGACCGCCTGGTCGTGGCCACCAATCAGAATGACATTCTGCACCGCTGCCTGAGCACGTCTGAATACAAACCCGATGGCGTATCGCCTTCGATCAGCCCGTCCATGGATATTCAGGTCAGCTCGAATTTCGAACGTGCCCTTTATTACGCCTATGATCAAGACGGTGCTGCCGTTGATCAATTGATGACGGAACTGAACGCCGGCGGCTTCTCTGTCAGCCAGGGTGCCTTGCAGGCGCTGCGTGAAAACTTTGACAGCGGACGTTGTTCCGAGGATGAAACCCGCGCCACCATCGGACGTTTGAACAAAAGCACCGGAGAGCTGCTTTGCCCGCACGGGGCCGTGGCCGTTAAGGTAGCCGAAGAACAGCGCACCTCTGGCACACCGATGATCACGCTTGCCACCGCGCACCCGGCCAAGTTCCCCGCCGCGGTAGAAGAGGCCTCTGGCGTGCATCCCCCCTTGCCTCCGCATATGGCAGACCTGTATGAGCGTTCGGAACGGGTGACACGGGTCGAAAATGACCTTGCCGCCCTTGAGACTCTGATCACAGAACGGACCGGGAATTGACCGTAAATCTTACTACCCTGCCAAACGGGTTTCGTATCGTCACTGAAGATATGCCAGGGCTGCAATCCGCGGCCATCGGCATATGGGTTTTGGCCGGTGCGCGCCATGAAACGGCGCAGCAAAATGGTATCGCGCATTTCCTTGAACATATGGCATTCAAGGGGACAGCCACGCGCAGCGCGCTTGATATTGCAGAGGCAATCGAAGATGTCGGTGGCTATATCAACGCCTATACGTCGCGCGAAGTGACCGCCTATTACGCCCGTGTTCTGCAGGATGATGTGCCTCTGGCGCTTGACGTGCTGGCCGATATTCTGCGCAATCCGGTGTTCGACCCGCGTGAGATCGAGGTGGAGCGGGGTGTGATCCTTCAGGAAATCGGGCAGGCGCTTGATACACCTGATGACATCATTTTTGATTGGTTGCAGGAAAAGGCCTATCCCGATCACCCGTTGGGCCGCACCATTCTGGGTCCAGAGGAACGCGTGCGTAGGTTTACCCGAAATGATCTTACCAGCTTTACCAACCAGCATTACCGCCCCGGACAGATGATCCTGTCTGCCTCAGGTGCAGTTGATCACGATGCATTGGTACGTGCGGCCGAGACGCTTTTTTCCGATATGGAAGGGCCGGGGCCACAGGAACCGCCCATCGCTCACTTTGCAGGGGGTGAAAGCCGGATTATTAAGCCATTGGAACAGGCACATTTTGCGCTGGCTTTTGAAAGCCCCGATTACGCCGATCCGATGATCTATGCGGCCCAGATTTATTCCTCTGCCCTTGGCGGATCTATGTCCTCCCGCCTGTTTCAGGAAATCCGCGAAAAACGGGGGCTTTGTTACACGATCTATGCTCAGGCCGGGGCCTATGCCGATACCGGAATGATGACGATCTACGCCGGCACTTCTGCGGATCAGATGGGTGAACTGGCCCAGATCACCGTGGACGAGATGAAACGTGCAGCCAGCGATCTGAACCAGCAAGAGGTTGATCGCGCACGGGTTCAGATGAAGGCCGGGTTACTGATGGGCCTTGAAAGCCCCTCCAACCGTGCCGAACGTTTGGCACGAATGCTGCAGATATGGGGTCGCGCGCCTGATCTGGACGAGGTGATATCGCGGATCGACGCGGTCAGTGTGTCCGATGTACGCACCCTGGCAGAGCAGACCGCAACCACAGCCCCGGCGGCGATGGCGCTTTACGGTCCGGTAGATGCAGCGCCGACGCTGGAGGCTTTGCAGGAAAGGCGCGCCGCCTGATGTTCATGCCGCGCCGGAAAATCCGGATCGAGACAGAGCGCATGACCTTGCGCCAACCTCAGTTGACGGATTTTCGGGCGTGGTCGCATCTGCGAGAGGCCAGCCAGAAATTCCTGACCCCGTGGGAGCCGCAATGGGCCAGCGATCACTTGTCCCGAAAGGGGTTCACCAATCGGGTGTATTGGGCACAGCGATCTATCGCCAACGGATCAGCGGTGCCGCTGTTTCTGTTCCGCAGGTCAGATAAGGCCTTATTGGGCGCGATCACGCTGGACAACATTCGACGTGGACCAGCGCAGGCTGGAACACTCGGATACTGGACCGGTGAACAGCATGCACGTCAGGGGTATATGCGCGAGGCTATTCACGCCGTCGTTCATCACGCCTTTCAACGCCTTGATCTCAGCCGGGTAGAGGCCGCTTGCCTGCCGGAAAACGCGGCCTCACGCCGATTGCTGGAAAGTTGTGGCTTTAAGTACGAAGGTGTCGCGCAAAGCTATCTGCAGATCGACGGGCGTTGGCGTACCCATGTCCTTTATGCATCGCTTCGGTCAGATCGACGTGGGAAAACAGACGCAGGATAAAAAACCGCCCTTGTTTAACTGCAACTCATAACTGACCTATGAGCCTCGATTGGCTATTCACCGATATGCTTCGAACGTTCGTAATAATGCTCTAGTCTCTAAGCATAACTTCGAACAAAGGTAAAAGTTCACAATATAGCGCTCTTACATCTGGGTCACCTTGGTGGTTGCCAGCACGGTAGTTAAAGAAAAGCTCATTTCGCAAGTCTGTCAAAGTTGAACGTTTTTTCTCTTTCGCAGCATCTGCGCATGCCGCAAAAGAGCCAAAATGTTTGTAACCATTAAAGCTTCTTGCGAATGATATGACGGCTTCGCGATCGTTGGCATCAGGCAAGTCACTAATCTTGATCGGGGTCAAAGAGAAATTCCGCCCCGCCGCTACCTACGCCGATCCCGTCGGGAACTCATCGGCTGAAAGGCCACGCCAACATGCGCCTCGCAATAGGGTTTTCCCGATTGAACAGGTAGACCGCAGAACCAGAAGTCCGGCGTCGCAGGGTCGCCCACGGGCCATTTACAGGTCCGTTCTGTCAGCTCCATCAGTGAAAGCTTCTTGGCCTTCTTCTCAATCTCGCTGACCTTTGCCAGTGCGGCCGGATCAATCTCGTTGGCTGAAGGCTGCGGTGGTAAGGGTTGACCTGCAGGGATAATCGGCTTGATCCGGGTAACCGGGGCAGCAGCAGGCGCTTCTTTAGCGGATGCGGGTTTTGGCTCTGCCTTGGGCGCGCTCTTGGCTGTCTTGGGCTTGGCCGCTGCTTTTGTCGCTGGCTTGGCTTTTGAAGCGGCATCGCCGCTGCTTGCCGGGCCGTTCCGGTTCGACAGGCCCAGACGGTGCACCTTGCCAATAACCGCATTGCGGGTCACGCCGCCCAGTTCTTTGGCGATCTGGCTGGCCGACTGGCCCTCTCCCCACATCTTCTTCAGCAGTTCAACGCGATCGTCGCTCCAGGACATGCGCTACCTTCCTATCTCAATCGACGGCTCGGATTCCCCGGCCATCCGGCTGTTCTAAACAAGCCCCTATTCTAATCACTGTGCTGTGAGTTACAAGGCTTCGAATCGCATCACCAGAGGGTTTCACATGCCATCACAGACCGAAATGGGCGCCCGCCGCTTTGGCCGGATCAATTGGCTGGGTCTTTACACGCTTGGCGCACGTGAAGTGCAGCGTTTTTTGGCGGTTTGGACGCAGACCCTGATGGCCCCATTGGTGACGGCAGGATTGTTCATGCTGATTTTTTCCATCGCCATCGGGCCCCATCGGGGTGACGTGATGGGGGTTGATTTCACCACGTTCATAGCGCCGGGTATTCTGATGATGACGGTAATACAGAATGCTTTTGCCAACACGTCTTCTTCCATTGTGATCGCCAAGGTACAGGGCAACATCGTTGACACATTGATGCCCCCGCTTAGCCCGCTCGAACTGGTGCTGGGCTATCTCGCCGGGGCCGTGGGTCGTGGTCTGTTCGTGGCGCTTGCCATAGCGGTGGGCCTGTTTGTATTCCTTGGGATTGTTCCTCAATCGCCGCTCTGGGCGCTTGCCTTTGTCATCCTCGGCGCGGCCTTTCTGGGTGGTCTGGGGATGCTCGCAGGGATCTACGCCAACAAGTTCGACCAGATGGCGGCGATCACGAACTTCCTTGTTACACCCTTGGCGTTCCTGTCCGGCACATTCTATTCGGTAGAGGCATTGCCGCCCGTGCTGCACGAAATCACACGGTTCAATCCGATCTTTTACCTCATCGACGGAGTGCGCTATGGCGTAATCGGCGTATCCGACGCCTCTCCCTGGCTTGGGCTTGGCGTGGCGATAGTTTCGGTTTTGGCTGTTATGGTGTTGGCCCTGATCATGTTCTCCCGGGGCACACGGCTTAAGGCATAAGATTTCTGCATCCCAGGTTTCGATAGACTCTAGTGATGCTGTGCTTGGCAGACTTGCTCAAGGCATATCAAACTTAACATTACCCGGACATGCGAAGCCGTTCGAAATTGAATTCGAACCAATCCAGAAACCGCGCTATGTCAGCCTCGGAAACAAAACCATGCAATGACGCCCGCACACGCCCCGAGTCTCCCCAGAGCAAGATGTCTTCTCTCGCGGCTAAATCTGCGAACATTCTCGGGTTTGGATGTCGAAATGAAATATTTGGACCGCGACACTCTGGGTCCTCAGGGGTCAGAATATCGAGGCCGAACGCCTGAAGACCGCGGAAGAGTACTATGCTCAATTCTGCGATATATCTTTCCAGCGTGGCTTCGGACGTTGTGGCAAGATACCTGAGCGACGCATGAAGAATATAAACCTCCAGATGATTGGCATTGCCTAGTTCCGCACGGCGTCCGTCTGGTAACAACTCGTAAGTTCCGGGGTCTGTGCCCGGAATGGCACTGTGCCACCCGACCTGCTTGGGTTCGAACTGAGGCCACGCTTCGCGATTCCACGCCAAAATACCCATGTGAGAGCCCAGCAAAAACTTGTACGTGCTGCTGACCATGAAATCACATAGCTGCCCGTCCAGTGGCACAACTCCCAGTGCATGACTGGCATCCACCAAAAGTGCGATACCGCGCCGCCGCAACGCTTGTGACAGCGGTGCCAAATCGAGTTTCTGACCGGTATGCGCGTTAACCTGAGAGACATAGACAATCCGGGTCTTAGCGTCGCAGGCTGCAATCAGCGCATCGGAACCGATGAAATTTTCGTTAGACTTAACCAAACGAACCTCAACTCCGGTTTCCTCGAGCTGTAGGAATGAAAACTTGCCCGAAGCATAATCAAGCGCTGACACGACAACATTGTCACCATGTTGCCAGTCAAATGACGAAACGACACGTGCAATGCCCTCGGATGCATTCCCCAGCAAAGCAATATCGCCCGCATGCAGATTTATGCGATGTGACAATAGGGATCTGACTTCGTCGCAGACTTGCCAATGGCGATCATAACCGGCCATACCGGTTGATTTGTCGCGGGCGAACGCTTCAAACGCATTTCTGTGGATTTTGAGTAGTGGTGGCTGCCCTCCGCTTGCCAGATGAACACGGTCACCGAGGTCGATAAAATCATCTTTTGGAAACAGAACCATCCATACCCAATAAGAGCCAAATTGTGCTGTGTAAATCTGGGATGCCGCACTCCGAGAGAACGGGCGGTATCAAAACCACATACTACGCCCCCGCCGGGCTAAGTGCGCAAGTGCCGCGTACCTTTCGGCCGTCACGGAAATAATCGTGCATGCCTCGCCGATCTTCGCCAAGGATAAGATCGTGATCCAGCCACGTGATGTCGAACCCCAGAGCGTCGGCCATAAACCCGGTAGCCTTGCGGCTGGGCACGCCCACAACCGTGTGGGTCTTGCCCGGCACGTCGGTAACTGCGTTCAGCGGGTTAGACACCTCTTCGCGTAAAATCTGCACCATCGCATTGTCCAGAATGATGAATTCGCTGTCGATGATCACCAGCCCGGGTGACAACTGCCGGATCAAGGACAACAAGCGGAAATGATCCATGATGTGATAAAAAATTCCGTAGACCGCCACCACATCAAATTGCTCTCCCGCCTTGGCCCGCGTTTCAAGCTCCGCATAGATGTCGTTGCAATGCAGGTGCACTTTGGATTTGAAATCTGTCTGCGGGAAATTGGCAAACCGGTCGATCAGTTCCTGACGCGCTTCGACCCCCACAACCTCACGCGCACCCGCTGCGGCCAGCGCATAGGACCAACGCCCGTCATGTGCTGCCAGATCCAGCACACGGGCGCCTTCGATCTGTGGCGCAAAAGGGTCGATGATCAATCGATGCCGCTGAGCAAGCCGGTGGATGGTGGTGTCATTGTCCTCGTAAGGTGGCAACCTTCTCAGGAAATCGAACAAACCAGACATCAAAGTTCTGCCGGATTAAAACGCATGAGTTTGGCCTGCATCACCCGCACAGCTGCTTGGCCTTCTCGCCATAGGCTTTGTAGGCTTTCCAGAACCGCTCATCACTCTCGCGATCCGACTGCCGGATTTCCTGTGCCAGATGAGGGTCGGAATAGAACTTCACCGCCTTCAGCTGTTGACCCCCGCTCAGCGTCTGATCGGCCGCGGCCTGAATACAACCGCATAGCTGTCGCGAACGTGCCTTGCGATCTGAATCGAGACAGGCCCTACTGATCGGTCCATAGGCCACTGTTGATGCGCGTGTCGTGGAACCACTCGACCGTTTGCCTTTGTCGCGGTTGCCACCTCCACATGCCGCCAACAGCAGCACCATTCCTAGGATGATCACCTGTTTCATCGCTCTCGCCTCGCTCGGTCAACTGGCCTGTTCTTGAGGGTATCCTCCCACTTCAAACAGTACCGGCGCCTTTGTCTTTGTCGGTTTGTGCCCGATCTGTCCCGATTTTTCAATTCAGAATTGCCAGGCTCTTACTGGTTTGGCGTGTCCTGTGCATGCGCGGCCGGATCGCCTTTGAACCTCTTGAACTTGTCCGGCAGGAAGGACCCCTTCAAAAGTGCTGCATTATGCGTGTCGGTTTGGCGAAACCGAATGGAGGGGCCACCGGTCTTACGCCCGCCGCGTTCCAGTACCACCGGACCACGGGGAATGCGCACCGTGACTTCGGCGGTTTCATCCGCCGCCCGCCAGGCCCGGCCCAGTGCCGCACAGGTTACGGTTTCCCCGGTATAGGACTCAGAGGGTACGGTTTCCTTCAAAAACAAAAGGTTCGATTGAACACGCTCTCCGTCGATGAACACCGAACCATTGGCCAACACCCGCTTTGTCCTGCCGTTTAGATAAGCAGTCAGATCACGGCTTTCGGCCCAAACGCCACACACTGCAGCACGACCCGAAAGACTGCGCAGCTCCAGCGCCACGGTGATGCCCCCGCCGCTGCTATATTCCCCGCCCGCCAAAACCGGATTGGGGCCGAGTTTAACGGTGCTTTTCGCCGGCGCTTCGGAGCCATGTGAGATCAGCAATATTCCGGCCAAAGCTGAGGTGAAAGCCATACGTGCTTTGGTGATCATGCGTTAGTCCTTCTGTCACTCACGGTTTAAACCCTTTTCCGTTACTATTTTCAGATGTGTCGATCTTAGGGCCTGACTTTCTTTTTGTTGGCGGACGGCCATCACCCCATGCCGGATTAGAGGTTTCAGTTTGCCGAAACCAAATATCTTCGGCAGCGGACGCCTTACCACGATCAAAATACACCAACTGTCGCGGAATGCTAATCGCAATATCTGCAGAACTGTCGCTTGATCGCCAGGGTCGCCCCAATTCAAAACAATTCCCATCCTCACCAGTATAAGAACTCGTAGGATTGGTCTCCTTCAAAAATTGGAGATTCTGATGGGCCCGGTTGCCATTAACCAATACGACTGCATTGCTCAAAACCTTTTTAGACTTTCCTTTCAGGTAGATAGTCAGATGACGGCTCTCGGACCATGCACCGCAAAGTGCTGCCATTCCTTTTAGATTTCGTAGTTCAACTGCCACTGTGATCCCACCGCCCGTAGAGTATTCTCCGCCTGACAAAACGGTGTGGGGTCCTAATACAACTGTATTCTGCGCCTTAGCTTCTTCGAGTGGGAAGACAGCGGTTAGAACTACCGTCGCAACCATAAGGGGAAATTGTTTCATTATGTCCTGCTCTTTGGTCTGAGGCGCTGAGTCTTCAAATCTACACACGCCATGCGGGTAGCAGGAAGCGCATGAACCCTCAATCCGAAAAACAAAGCACTGATCATTTTCAATACTAGGCGACAATTCGCAGGGGTCAGACAGCTTTGGTTATTTATGTTATGCTCCGAATGAGAGGCAGGGAACGCAGGTGGCTTATCGACGGTATTATGCAATTTTGAAGGAGAAGATTTATGTCATTTTATCTGTTCCAAGGCCGCTATACCACCGATGCGCTCAAAGCGATGGTCGACAGCCCGCAGAACCGCGAGGCCAGCGCCCGTGTTCTGGTCGATGCCGTGGGGGGCAAATTACACCATCTGTTTTTCTGCTTCGGAGACTATGACGTCATTGCTTTGATCGAGGCGCCGGATGACACCGCAATGGCCGCCTGCGCGCTGGCGGTTGGGTCATCGGGCTCGATGTCCGGCGGGGCCACGATCAAGCTGATGACTTCGGCCCAGGCCATTGATGCCATGCATGCCGCACAAAGCGCGGCGGAACACTACAAACCCGCCACCGGATAGTTAGCGGCTTACTTGGAATAACCCTGTCGTCCCGGCCCTGAGCCGGGACCTCAAAGCCACTCGCACCTATAGGCAACCAAACACACAGCGCCCTATGCGGTCGTTACCGTTTTGACGGCGGTCAACGCAGTTGTCACTTAATCTGCAACACGGACGTTACGGCCTTTCGAGCAATATCTCTGCGCGAAACAGCGGCTAAGTGCCTGATCGCCCCAAAGACAACCCAATCAGACAGTTTGCTGCCCGGTCTAAGCGGGCAAACCCTCAATCCGCAGTCCACGCTTTATAAACGCCAACAGATTGTTCAGCAAAGCAGGCCTGGATTGAATTACCACCGCGTCACTGCCACGTGTTGTGATGGCCCCGGAAATCGCACCCGGATAATCCGCTTTCGGCGCGCCTTCCTCATGTCCGGCCTTGCCACCGGCAATCACGGGTTTTGCAAGATAAAAACCGGGCCGCGCGCACGCGTATTCCAGTTCTTTCATATGGAGATCATAGAGTACGGGGTGGTTTGCGATGCACATGGTTTGAATCCTTTCGTGCCGAGATGATGCGCCAAGGGCATTAAAATTGCAAATTCGCTGCGAAGTGCCAGCCTCATTGGGTGGATACCAGCCCACCATTCACCAACAAACCGTAGGGCGAGGTTTCACCCCGCCACTAAATCAACAGCGCAAAAATGGTTGCCCCCAATCCAATCAAGCTCGTGAGCGTCAGCAAAACTTCTCCGGATTCATAAAGTGGGTGCGATTTGATCGCCTTGGTTGATCGTATCAACAGACTGATTTTTGCGACACGGCTGAATACCCGTGTCGTTTCGTCCGCTCCGGGTAAAGGTGGTGCACCAGTTGGCATCGGCAATGTGGCATCATTGATCAGTTGTGGAATGTCATGCTGCCAGTCTTCGGCGAGGTCGGGTTCTGATATAGACACAAGTACCGGAAGCGCTTTTTCTAACTTTTCCCTGGCGTCTTCGGGCAATTCGCGAATGGCCTGATCTGCCAGTATCTTTCGGTTTTCGGCCACGTCCGGATGCGTTGCTCGTATGCCGCGCGCCCCTTCTTCGAGCGCATCCTGCAAGGCAAGGTTTTCTTCGCTCGCCGGCAGCTCCTCATTCAGAAGTTGTCTGGTCAGTCCCTTATGGACACTGACAAACCCCATTTCGATCTGTTGCGGATCATTGCCGTATTTTCGAAATACCCGGCGCAACACACGCACTTCACGGGCGTTGTCATGAAGCCCGTTCGACGGGCTGGCCAGAACGTCATCCAGCGCATCCTCGACCTGAGACAGCGTTGCCCCCAGCAGATCCGGTTTGGTGATGTCGAGAGGGACGGTGTAAAACTTGCCAGTCTCAGAATTGAACTTAACCTTCTCAGCCTGCGGAAGCTTCTCCGCCAGCCACTCCGCCCTGATCCGCTCAATCTCCTCCGCCACCGCCTCCGGCCCGGCCTCCCAGATCGCATCCACAATCAACGCCACTCGCTGTTGAAGCTCCCAGTCCATTGGTTCGCCGTCGAGGAAACTTTGGTACCATTCGCGCCAAAAAGACCAAACATTGGTAGCGGTAGAGCGCAAAAACGAAGAGGATCTTCCTGACTTCTCCATATCTGCGACACTTGGTGAAAGCAGCTCACCCGGAAACAGTGGGACGTCGAGAATATCTGGGGGGTCTGCTCCAGATTCTATGAGAAGACAATCCACCCTAACGGCTTCGTCCAGAATGTTCTCAGGAGAAGTTAGGAGCACTACTGCAGCACTTTTGGAATTGGAAAAAATTTGAAGTTTGACTGTCTCAAGAGCAGTTTCTGCGCCTTGAATAATTTTGCTAAAATAGTTGCGTTTCTGAGAAGCAGCGCGAAGAATAGCTCTCGTTGAGGATTGTGAAGACGATAGCCGAAGTACTCGTTGCGGTTTGTTTGATTTTCTCGAGTATTTTTCTTGCCAGTTGAGTAGCCTATTTGCCAATTCAACTTCCTTTGGCTTTCTAAGTTTTAGTTCACCACGACTAATGGATGCGAAGGTCAGAAGGGTTCGAAGTTCTGGGAGCATGTCTTCGTGATCAAAATGGCCAAACACCAAGAAGTGGCGTAGTGCCATCCGAATACCTAGCGCCCATACAAAATTGCGCCTCTTTTGCGCTAGTGTTTTTGTATGCGAATATTTTCGGACATTTGATTCTATCCCGGTGGGGAATCAACCCACCTTGACCACCCCCCAAAACCCCTTCATATCCCCCCACCATGACACCGCTTTCTCATATCCGCAATTTCTCCATCGTGGCCCATATCGACCATGGGAAATCCACTCTGGCCGACCGTCTGATCCAATCCACCAACACGGTGGCCGAGCGGGATATGAAGGAACAGTTGCTCGACAGTATGGATATCGAACGCGAGCGTGGCATCACCATCAAGGCCAACACTGTCCGCATCGACTACACGGCGGACAATGGCGAGGCTTATGTCCTCAACCTGATCGACACCCCCGGCCACGTGGACTTCGCCTATGAAGTCAGCCGCAGCATGCGCGCCGTCGAAGGCTCCCTTCTGGTGGTGGACAGCACTCAGGGGGTCGAGGCGCAGACGCTGGCCAATGTCTATCAGGCGATTGATGCCGATCACGACCTCATCCCGGTCCTCAACAAGATTGACCTGCCCGCGTCGGATATCGACCGGGTAGCCGAACAGATCGAAGATGTCATCGGCATCGACGCCTCCGGCGCGATCCCTGTCTCCGCCAAAACCGGCGTAGGGATTAAAGAGACACTCGAAAGCATCGTCCAGAACCTGCCCGCCCCCACCGGCGATGCCGACGCCCCGCTCAAGGCGATGCTGGTTGACAGCTGGTATGATCCGTACCTTGGCGTTGTCGTTCTCGTCCGCGTGATGGACGGTGTGCTGCGCAAGGGCGACCAGATCAAAATGATGCAGACTGGGGCCAAATACGGCATCGACCGCATCGGAGTCTTCCGCCCCAAGATGGAAAAGATCGACGCTCTGGGACCGGGTGAAATCGGCTTTATCACTGCCTCGATCAAACAGGTGCGCGACACCAAGGTGGGCGACACCATCACGCATGAGAAAAAGGGCACGGACACGCCCCTGCCGGGCTTCAAGCCCTCGCAGCCGGTGGTGTTCTGCGGCCTCTTCCCGGTGGATTCAGCCGAATTCGAAGACCTCCGCGACGCCATCGACAAGCTCGCCCTCAACGATGCCAGCTTCAGCTTCGAAATGGAAACCTCCGCCGCCCTCGGCTTTGGCTTCCGCTGCGGTTTCCTTGGCCTGCTACACCTTGAGGTCATCCGCGACCGCATCGAACGTGAATATGATATTGAGCTGATCACCACCGCCCCGTCGGTGATCTACCACGTCTATATGAAGGACGGCACGCTCACCCACCTGCACAACCCCGCCGACATGCCCGACCTTACCCATGTCGACCATCTGGAGGAGCCGCGGATCAAGGCCACGATCCTTGTCCCCGACGAATACCTGGGTGACGTGCTGAAACTCTGCCAGGACCGCCGCGGAATCCAGCTTGACCTGACCTATGCCGGATCCCGCGCGATGGTGGTCTATGATCTGCCGCTCAACGAGGTGGTGTTCGACTTCTACGACAGGCTCAAATCCGTGACCAAGGGCTATGCCAGCTTTGATTACCAGCTTGAAGGGTACCGCGAGGACAACCTTGTCAAGATGCAGGTGCTGGTGAATGACGAACCCGTCGATGCGCTCTCGATGATGGTCCACCGCGACCGTGCCGAAATGCGCGGCCGGGCCATGTGTGAAAAGCTAAAGGACCTGATCCCCCGCCACATGTTCAAAATCCCGATCCAGGCAGCGATTGGCGGCAAGGTCATCGCGCGTGAGACATTGTCAGCCCTGCGCAAGGACGTGACCGCCAAATGCTACGGCGGCGACGCTACCCGGAAGCGCAAACTGCTGGACAAGCAGAAGGCGGGGAAAAAGAAGATGCGGCAGTTCGGGAAGGTGGATATTCCGCAGGAAGCTTTCATCTCTGCGTTGAAAATGGATGGGTGAGCTGAATTATCTATGTTTGACGCTCGAGTCGATCTCCGCAAAGAAGTCTAGCTGATCAGTGTTTTTTCTGGGGATTGCTTCCGGGAACGCACGATAGAAACTTCTATCGAATTGTTGTTTATCTATCGAAGCCTCACCTATACCAACAACTTGCCAAAGATGCTGACGAAAAGCATCCATGCCTACCTCATCGGTCAAAAACTGGAAAAATTTGTGGCGCCTTCCTCCACCCGAATAAACAACTGGATTTCTCTCTTCAAGCTTTTCTAGGATCGCACCGTTGCTGTGAGCCAATGGGTAGTAGATATATTTTCGAATGAATTTCCCAAAGAATTGTGGGTGTGTCGTGCTATTTGGCTTATGTCGCTTCAAGCGATAAATCCGGTAGATCATCTCAAAGAACTTTGCGGGAAATTCTTTCTCCCATTGTCTGAACTCTTCTCTAATGAAGCGATCAAAGAGTTCCTTGTACTCAAACTTTGTTTTGTCTTGGTAACCCGTGGCTTCATCAACAAGAGCCACGATCCCAACTTTGGCAGCCGAACGAACTATGATTTCTGCTTGTTGAGCCAGAAAAAGTTGCGAAGGAGCCAAAGAAACCTGATTTCGAGCTTCGATAAGAGTGTCGCAAACCTCAATCAATACCTCGGCTTCGTAACCATCTGCGCTAGCACCGTTTAAGGCAATGAAGACTATTGGGCTTTCGATTTTGTTTTTCAGTGCCTCTGGCATAACTGCCTGAATCGCCGGGCGCGTCATTGAACGCAAGAAGGCGTTCCCACCTTCGGACTTCAGGTTCAGTGCTTTGGCCATTGCCTTCTTATTGATGACGCGCCTGCGGTCGTTCAAAACGTATACATCTAGGTCAACATCGCCAATGCGAAGTATACCGTCAGTTTCTGCCTCGGGAGTTGCCTTGGACAGCGCATTTCTTTGCCAACGCGCTTCGGCGGCTTTCTTGGCAATCTCCCTTCTTTTTTCGACGGTGAGTTTTTTTGCGCGCTCGGTCCCGCCTTTGCTTTGTTTCGATAATGTCATGACTTGCCTTTGCTTGCTACACGACTCCCTTTTATGCCTGCTAACTTCGGTTAGCAAGCATGAATCTAAGCGCTTTAAAAAATGCTTGCTTGAAGCAAGCGTAGGGTGTGTGCTTGCACGCACCACACCACCTCCTCAACCGACGCGATGGTGCGTGAAATCACGCACCAATCCAACATGTCCAACCCGCACAATGGTGCGTGAAATCACGCACCCTACAACATCAAATTCATGTCGGTACGAAACCTTGCGTCGCGATGTACGCTGGAAAATCGCCAATCTTCTGGTTTATCCGCAAATCCATGCTTCACCGGGTTCAACCAACAATACCGCACATGCGCCCAATAATCATGTTCGTTCCGAATGTGATGTTCCCAAAACCTCCGTTGCCAAATGCCCCGTTCCTTGCGCACATTATGGCTTTCCCGCGTCGGACCTTTTGGCAACCCCATTGAAAACCGGCTCTTAATCAATCGCCACCGCGTCGAGAAATCCGCGTCTCCGAATGGCAATGTCCACACCGCGTGCAGATGATCCGGTAACACCACCCACGCATCAATCTCAAATGGCCGCTCTGCCTTGGTCCTGCGCACCGCTGCGCGCAACCGCACAATTTCATCCACCAACAGGGATGATCCCCGCTGCGCCAGAGTTACGGTGAAAAACACCCGCGCCCCGTTAACCTTTGGTCTGCGATACTCCGACATGCACATACCCTGCCCCCGGTGTGGTTAACACTCGTTTAACCCGTAGGCCGGGGTTCACCCCGGCAACCCCCTTCGCACCTGCAGCATCCCACCAAAATTCCACCTCCACCCCAAATTCCCACTTATCCCCCACACAACCCGCCCAAATCCCTCACAATTCCCGACTTATCCACAGGCGTTTCCCCAAGCATATCAACAGCTTATCCCCAAGAAATTTCAATGCTGCAGTGCTATTTTCTTGCGTAATGCGCTCCCTTCGGCAAATCTGATCCTACCGCAACGGTTCTTTGAACCAGCGCGGGGCGCACGGGCCTCAGAGGGCTTTGGCGGTTGGAAACAGGGTCTTCGGGCAACTGACCGGTCGCATGGGTTCTCAGGGTTTTGGCTGGCCACCAGCGTTCTTCGGAGCATTGGCAACCGCCTCTTCCTAACGGGTTCGAGCAGGTCGCTTTGCGGGCTTCGGTCCAATTTGCGGTAACGCCGGGTTGTCCTTCGGGATGGCACGGTTTCGCGGCGGCACCTTTCGGGGCGTCATCGCATTCTGAAACCGGAGGCCCTTCGGGGTGGATGGGATCAGGAAGGCGTCAGGGTGTGGTTTCGGCCACAATGCAAGGACCGCGTCTGAGCACCTGGCGCCTTTTCCTATGGCACATCGAAATTTTGCCCGCCCAGGACCTTGATCCGGGGTCATTTGCGTTTTGCATCCCCAAACTGAAACGGGGCCCTGTCGCCAATGGCAACCGGACCCCGCCGTCAGTTGATGCTACCGCGTCTTGCACCTGTGGGAAGAGGGATACACGCGCGAATCCCGCAAATCAACAACATCTCGCGTTAGTAAATTCAGATTTCGCAACATCTGAGGGATTGTTGCAAATATAGCGGTCTTGTTCTGTCTGATGCCCAAACCTGCCCTTGGCCGTGGATTTATGTGCATCATGTTTACACATCCCCGAAAAGGCACCGAACTTTGTACAATTCGTATGAACAGTTCGCACAATTAGTACAAATTCAGGAGAGCCAGGCGCGGAGGGCAGCTTCGAATTCACGGGGCTTTTCGGCATGCAGCCAATGGCCTGCCCCAGGAATTTTAAAAAATTTTGCGTTGGGGAATAACGCATTGATATCATTGCGGTCTTCACGCTTCACATAGTCCGAATTTCCACCCGAAAGGAACATGGTTGACCCCTCAAACTGCCCCTCTACCTCTGGAAAGCCCATGATTCGGGGCATTTCCCGTTCCAGAGCATCGAGGTTCAGGCGCCATTTTTTCTCTTTTACATCAACAGATTGAGTAAAGAATGTTATCAGTGTCGGATCTTCTACAACTCCGCGCAATTGCGCATCAACATCGGAACGTTTGTTAACCTCTGACAGATCCACCGCTTTCATTGCATGCACATACTGTATCTGGCTGTGGGTATAGGCCACGGGCGCGATATCGGCCACGATCAGCCGGTTCACCAACGCCGGTTGCTGCAGCGCCAGAATCATCGCCGCCTTGCCACCCATCGAGTGCCCCATTACGTCGCAGGGGCCACCGATGTGATTGATAACCACGGCAAGGTCAGCGGCCAGTTCGGGGTAAGAGTGTGTGTCTTTCCAAGGGCTTGATCCGTGGTTTCGCATATCGACAGCGACGACGTGACGGGTGTCTGACAACCGCTTTGCAATCACACCCCAGTTCCGGCCAGAGCCGTAAAGGCCGTGCACGATCAACAGGGTTGGGTTATGGGTGCGTGCGCCATGTTCAATCAAATTTAACATGCGCCTTGATAGCCCGGCCCGTTGTGGGGTTCCAGCCTGTTGTCTGCGGCTGAACTTCGTTATATTCTCGCATGGGGAGTGTTCTAAGTGCTTGATCATAATAAATTTAATACGCGCATTGCAGATTTGGAGGGGCTTCTCCAAACAAAATTGCGCCTGCGTGGCAAATCCCTGCAAGCCCGCCTTACCAAAGCCGGCCGTCTTTTACCCAAACGGCTACACCGCTCCGGCAAAATTCTGACTACAGCACAGCAAAACCTCGCCCATCCGAAGCTTTCAAGACTGATAGATTCCTCTTTAGTTTCCAATGCGTTCTCTGATCTGGAAACTCATTTGAACGGCATCGATCCGGCTGATCGGCGCAAGGGTGCATTGCTTGGGTGGGCCGGGGGGTTGGTGTTTAATCTGATGCTGTTCTTTGGGCTTTTGATGTTTCTTTTGAAGTTGAAAGAATTTTTTTGATCAGCAGCCTGCGCACGGCGCATTAACCTGTACTGACGTGTCCAGAACAGGGGGGTGACATCTGTACACCCCCTGTACACCGGGTGGTGCATCTTTTGTAGTTGGGAGACTTGTTAACGAGTTGCATTGCATCGCGCTGACAATCTTTATGCAGTTGGTATTTGACTGTTGTTGCCGTTGGATATTCAGGTGCTGAGCCGAGCATTGGCAGACTGCGGGATGGCGATGTACGGCGGGCTTGACCCTTGAATCGAGCAAGGGCGCTGAATTTGAATTGTCGAGGCTGGCGAGTTCGGAGTGGTAACTGTGGGCTTCAGCTCAAGCCAAGTTTCGCAATAAACCTGCGGCACCAGGTTTTTGGGTAAAGGTGCAACATCAATACGTTGTCGGGATGCTTTTACCAAACCGGATTCAGGTTTAATGAAAACCGCGTTAGATGCTCCGAACTCTCAAGGCAATACACCCAGCCAGAACCATGCGGTGAGCAGCGAAATGGCAGTTCCGATCAGCACGGTTGTGGCGGCCACGCGGCGGGCGCGGCCATACATGCTGGCAAAGATGTAGGCGTTAATCCCCGGCGGCATGGCGGCCGTGATGATGGCGGAGCGTGCGGGTTCGGGCGGCAGGCTGGTGGCGAGGCTCAGCCCCTTTGTGATGGCCGGATGGATCAGCAAGGCCACCGCGCAGATGTAGAATACGATGCGCAAATCACCTTCTGGCCGGTAGCTGACCAATACGCCGCCCAATCCGAACAGCGCTGCGGGCAAGGCCGCGCGCACCATCAGATCAAGCCCGTCATTTAACGGGCCCGGCAGAGTGATGCCTGCAAGGTTGACCGCAAACCCAAGGGCAATGCCGAGTATGAGTGCGTTGGAAAACATCGCCTTCAGCACCCGGCGGATCACCACAGGTCCGGCTTGGCCCCGTGCGCGGATGATCTCCATCGCTGAAATGCCGATCCCGTAGCAGAACGGTGAATGCAGGGCGATGATGGCATAGTTGGCTTCCAGAGCGTCAGGTCCGTAGGCCTGTTCGGTCAGGGGCAGGCCTAGCAGGACGGAGTTGGAAAACAGGCAGCAAAAGCCGATGGCGACCGCATCCTCCCAATCGCGCCCAAATACATAATGTGCCCCAAACAGCCCGAGCAGAAATCCGGTAAGAGATCCGGTGTAAAAGCTGAATAACAACCGCCAGTCAAAGCTTTGCCCAAGGTCAAGCCGGGCGATGGCGATAAACAGCATCGCCGGGATGGCGAAATGCTGGGTAAAGCGCATGAGGCCATCCACCCCGGCCTCGGGGAACCATTTGCGCCAGACCGCCAGATAGCCAAACCCGATCACCACAAAGACCGGCAGGATGACATCCAGAAGCGCCTGCATGCCGAGCCTTAGTCCGGGATCGTGATCACCATGCCGTCATAGGCAGGGGTGATGTGATCGGGGGTTTCATTTGCCACGGTCTGGTAATCCATATCCATGTGCATATTAGTCAGAATGCCGTGCGTGGGTGCGGCGCGCTCGAGCCATTCAAGCGTGCGTTCCAGGTGGGTATGGGTCGGGTGCGGGGTACGGCGCAGAGCGTCGACCACCCAGTAATCAAGGCCCTCCAAAGAAGGCCAGACGTCGTCGGGGATATGTGCCACGTCTGGCATGTAGACCAGCCCGCCAATACGGAACCCAAGTGCGTCAATCGCGCCGTGATCAACCTGAAGCGGTTGCAGCGTGATTGTGCCTCCGGCGCCGGAAATGGATACATCGCCGTCAATGGTATGCATGTCGAGAATGGGCGGATAGGGAGAGCCCTCGGGTTGTACAAAGGCATAGCCAAAGCGCGAAAATAGCGTGTTCTGGGTGTGGCCATCAGCCCAAACCGAAATACGCTGGCGCATATTGAATACGATCATGCGCAAGTCATCCAGCCCATGGACGTGATCGGCATGATCATGCGTATAGACCACACCATCCAGCGTGCCGACATCGGCGTCCAGCAGCTGCATTCGCATATCCGGCGAGGTGTCGATCAGAACCCGGGTGATCCCGTCTTCACCCTCGCGCTCGATCAGCATCGAACAGCGGCGGCGGCGGTTTTTTGGGTTGGTTGGATCGCAATCGCCCCAGTGCCCGCCCAGCCGGGGCACACCCCCGGAAGAGCCGGAGCCCAGTATGGTAAAGCGCGTCTCGCCCATCAGGCTGCAGCCCTGTCTGCACTTGCTTTCCAGAACAGCCGGTCAAAATTGGCTTGGGTCTGTGCGGCGAACTCTGCCCATTCCAAGCCGAACACCTCGGCCCCTTTCCGGGCGGTATGCACGGTATAAGCGGGTTCATTCCGCTTGCCGCGGTAGGGAGGCGGGGCAAGATAGGGTGCGTCGGTTTCCACAAGGATACGTTCGACCGGCGCGGCGGCAAAGATATCGCGCAATTCCTGGCTTTTGGGGAAAGCCGCGATGCCTGACATCGAAAGGTAAAATCCCAGGTCAAGTGCCGCGCGGGCGAGTTCCGCACTGGAGGAAAAGCAATGCATGACGCAGGTATACGCGCCCTTGCGGTGCTCTTCGGTCAGGATGCGGGCCATATCATCGTCGGCATCGCGGGAATGGATGATCAGAGGCAGGCCAGTTTGGCGCGCGGCCTCGATATGGATGCGCAGGCTTTTTTGCTGTGCCTCGGCGCTCTCAGACGTGTAGTGATAGTCGAGGCCGGTCTCTCCGATACCAACGAATTTGGGATGCGCTGAAAGCGCTACAAGCGCGTCAACTGATGCCATTGGTTCATCCGCAACGCTCATCGGGTGGGTGCCTGCAGCGTAGAAAACCGGATCATGCGCCTCTGCGATTGCGCGCACCTGGGGTTCCAGTCGCAGCTTGGTGCAGATTGTGACCATGCGCGTGACACCCGCCGCCACGGCCCGGGCAATCATCTCGGGCCGTTCATCGTCGAATGTTTCAAAGTCAAGATGACAATGGCTGTCGGTGATTTCGATTGTGGTGGTCATGGCGCTCAGGTGCTGGCGGTTTTCTGTATCCTGAACACCGTATCAAGCACCAGCGCGGCGGGGTCAAGATTGACCGCCCGGCCATGGCGTGCGCGGGCGCCGATTTCCTGGGCGCAATCGGCCCAGTCGCGGGCTTTATGCGGGGTAGGGGCAAGGCGGGCAAAGGTTTCTGCCTCTTTTGGGGCTGCTTGGGTGGGAATTGTGCGGGTGGCCCCGGACCGGGCAAGGCGGCTGAGGAAAAGATCAACAAGCGAAATCAGCAGATCAAGCCTGTCCGCGTTGCCGCGCCCCGCCACCTGATCGGCCAGTTTGAGCGCGCGAGGACGGTCCAGCGTAGGAAGTGAGGCGGCGATGGCAACGATTTCGGCGTAAAGCGACAGCCCGTCGAGATTGATCAGGCGGACCGCTTCGCCAACGGAGCCTTCGGCCAGCTCTGTTAAGGCGGCCGAATTCTCGCCCGGGTCGATCCCGGCTTGTTCCAATGCGGCTGCCATGTCCTCGGGCGGTAGCGAAGTCAGTTTCAGAACCCGGCAGCGCGAACGGATCGTCGGCAACAATCCCGCCGGTTGATGAGCAATCAGCAACAGCGTGGTGCGGGCAGGGGGCTCTTCCAACATTTTCAAAAGCGCATTGGCGGCCTGCACATTCATTTCGTCAGCACAATCCAGAATGACAACACGGCGCCCACCGTCGGCGGCGCTGAGATGAAGAAATTGGTTCAGTCCGCGAACATTGCCGGCGGTGATCATGGTGCTCATCCGGCCCGTGGTTTCGCTGACCGTGCGGGTGATGTGGTGCAGGCCGGGATCAGCACCGGCCAGAATGCGCCGCGATACCGGGTGATCGACTGGGATATCGAGCGTTTCAGGCTGGGGCGGTGCATCGCCAAAAAGCCCGCCATCCTCTGCCGGTGGTGTGGCTAGCAAAAACCGTGCAATGCGCCAGGCGAGGGTTGCCTTGCCCACGCCTTTGGGGCCAGTCAGCAGCCATCCGTGATGCAGCCGTCCGGAATTGAACGCCTCCAGAAATACGCTTTCCGCATTGTGCTGGCCTTGCAGAACCAGCGTTTCACGCGGATGCGGCGCCCCGTCAATCTGATCGGGGGGAGTCGGGGCATCGGCGCTCATGTCAGCCGGTCGGTGGCAATCCGTTGGATATCTGCAGCCACGTCCTCTATTCCGCCTGTGCCGTCGACGATGGTGATGCGGTCGGGGAATTCACCGGCAAGGTCCAGAAACCCCTGTCGCATACGTTCCTGCAGACCGGTACCGAAAGATTCAAACCGTTCTTCCCCGGTACCGCGCGACAGTGCGCGTTCAAGACCAGCACCGGGGTCCATATCGATCAGCAGGGTCAGGTCCGGTTCGCGCCCGATCATCAGATTATGCAGCTTATCCACCTGCGACCGCAGATTGCCCCGGCTGACACCCTGATAGACGCGGGTGCTGTCGGCGAACCTGTCGCAGATCACAATCTTGCCCTCAGCCAGTGCGGGATTAATCGTGCGTTCCAGATGATCACGTCGGGCAGCGGTGAACAACAAAAGTTCCGTTTCCGCGGACCAGCGGTCAGGTTCCCCTTCCAGCACCAAAGCGCGAATATCTTCGGCCCCTGGGCTGCCCCCGGGTTCGCGGGTCAGCAAAACGTCGTGCCCTGATTGGCGCAAGTGATCTGCCAGCATGCGGGCCTGTGTGGATTTGCCTGATCCGTCGATCCCTTCGAAGGTGACAAACAGGCCAGCCGCACTCAAAGCGCGCCCTCGGGTCCTTGCTGAATCCGGTTGAGCAACATGGTGGAGACGGTTTTCATCCGCACAACAAACCCCCCACGTTCCACAGCATGGGCTGCAATCAGGGGCACGCGGGTTTCGGGCAAGCCCTCTGGTTTCAGTATCAGTTCCCCCAACGCTTCGCCCTTGGCCACGGGAGAGCGGATGGGGCCATTGTACACAATCTCGGCATTAATATGCCCGCCACTCAGAACCGGAATCAGGGTCGTTACATCTCCTGCAGGGGTCAGCGCAACTGTTGGCGCATTTCCCATCCAGACTTCGGCCTGGGCAATTTCGGTTCCGGCCTTGACGATGGATTTTTCAACAAACTGACGAAAAGACCAGTTCACGAGCGCTTCAGCCTCTTCGGCACGATCACGCGCGTTTTCCAGTCCGGAAATGACAAATATGACCCGACGATCCCCCTGAACAGCCGACCCGACCAGACCGTAGCCCGCATCGCGCGTATGCCCGGTTTTCAGTCCGTCTGCCCCGATCCCCAGCTTTAGCAAAGGGTTGCGGTTGCGCGTGTTCTGCGGTGCGCGACCGTCAAATTTGAACTCAGTTTCCGCAAACATCGGATAGAATTCCGGAAAATCCTCAATCAGGTAGCGGGCCAGCAGCGCAAGGTCTCTCATGCTCATCCGGTGGCTTGGGGCGGGCCAGCCATTGGAATTTGCAAAGATTGAGTTGGTCATGCCCATTTTACGCGCGCGTTGGGTCATGAAACGGGCAAAACCTGCTTCTGTGCCATCGGGGCTGAGCGCTTCGGCAATCACGGCGCAGGCATCATTGCCCGACAGCACGATGATCCCGCGCAACAGATCCTCAACGCTTACCCGGTCGGTGGTGTCGAGAAACATGGTAGAGCCACCATAGCTCATCGCATGCTTGGACACCGGCAGCCGTTCCTCCATCGACAGCCGCCCATCGCGCAGCGCCTCGAACGCCACATAAAGCGTCATCAGCTTGGACATAGACGCAGGCGGCAGGGGCGTATCCGCATTCTTGCTCAGCAGAATGGTGCCGGTTTTCACATCCATCACAAAGGCCGATTTCGCCTTTGTTTCAAACGCGTGAAGCTGAGTGACAAACGCAAACAGAGCAACAATCGGCAGAACGATGCGAAACAAACGGATCATAGCAAGCAGTCTCAATTGGTGACAGGATAGGCATCGTCAAAGCCGATGCCCTTGATTTTTTTCAGCAGAACGCTGCGTTCAGATTTGGTCGTGGCAGGTCCGACAATGACGCGCCAGAAGGTTTTTCCCTGAGATTTTTGATTGATCACAGTGGGCACCATACCGGCCTGACGCATGGCGGTGGCGGTGTTCTGGGCGTTTTGTTCGACGCTGAAAATACCGATCTGGATGAAGGGCTTTTCAAGCGAGGATGTGGCGCGCGGTTTAGGTTGTGGCTCGGGTTCGGGATTTACCGCAACAGCACCGGCGAGTTCGGCCTCTTCAATCGCAGCGGCGGCACCGGCAACCGGGTCAAGTGCTGTTGCTTCGATCTCTGCCGGGGCTTCCAGCTCTTCAGTCGGAGCTGCGGCAACGGCTGTTTCTTCTGCCGGTTGCGCCTCGGGATCCGGCGCGGTTTCGCGCCGCAGGGCGGTCACGTTCAGCTCTGTCGGGGCGCCGGCCAGCATGCCAAGGGCGGCAGCGGCATCAGAAGAGACCTGCAGAATCGGGCCGGGTGTTTCGCGTTCCTTGCGGAATAAGGCACCGATGACGAATTTGGATCCGGATGTGCTGCGGATGATCACGCGTTCAGGCTCAATCACATCAGGATGGGCGACCCAGACACCGCCAAGCGAGGGGCGACCATCCCAAAGCCCGGTATCGGTGACCTGAAACACCTCGGGCGCTTCTACATCGCGCTCGATCAGCTTGACCGATTGTCCGGCGGCGGTTCCGGTTCCGTCAGCGGTCTCTTTAACAACTTTTTGCGGTTTGAACGGGTTGAATTGAGCGCCTTCTTCGCACCCGGTCAGCATCAGCAGGGCGAGCCCCAAAACAACACCATTCTGCAAGCCATTTCTCTTGCGTGTCGGGTAAATATCCATCTGATGTCCCTTGCCTGTATACGCGGTCGCGCTATCGCCGGTTTGACCGGTCATTATAAACTCAGCCGCAGTCTAGCGCCAAGATGGCCACAAGAAAAGTCTGGCCTTATCAATTCGGCGGAAAACCCCTGAAATCAGACTCTTTTAGAATCGGAAAAGCCCCTGTAAGAGGTCCAACGACCCGGAGGAGTGGCAGAGTGGTCGAATGCACCGGTCTTGAAAACCGGCGATGGTGAAAGTCATCCGTGGGTTCGAATCCCACCTCCTCCGCCACTTACTTCACGTAAGTAGTTGAAATTTAAAATAAATACCAATAATTTATGACATCGTTCCCACATTTATTCCCACAACGTGTCTTTGTTTGATTGCTGCTGAGATGCATTGATTCCATCACCTTTGTTAGCCGCGATCCGAGACCTACATGCAACGAAAATCGCATGGTCTGTGCAAACCAACCGACAATGCGGACACCCGTACAATGTACAGTGAATAGCTGGTTTGAGCCCAATGTATGTACCGGCTGCTGTTCGCAAGTGATAAATTGCACGTCTTCAGGAAGTCGCTGATATGTATCCGGCCTTTGTATCGGCTTGTTGATTGCCCTGGCCCTGTTGGGAGTGCGCACGCGCCGCTGTCTCATTACTTACCAGATCATTGATGACCATTTGGGCTCTCAGACTTTGGGTGCGTCTTATTCCCGTTCCATGCATTTGAGGTTTACGAACATCGTTGTGTCAGCGGTCTGCTTAGATCGCTGACGCTGTCTCTCTTTCCTTCCAATCAAAATCCTTGCCGGAGCTTAGAACGCTCCATGCGATCCGGGCCAGTTTGTTGGCCAGTGCGACACCAAGCTTGTTGTGCTGCATGCGCGTTGAGGCCGCCTCCAGCCAAACGCCAAAGCTGAACTTGTGCCAGTTCTTTGGCCGCATCATGATGACCTGTGCTGCCTGCACAAAGAGCATGCGCAGATATCTACTTCCGCGTTTTGTGATGCTGCCTAATATGGTGCGTCCCCCAGTGCTGTGTTGCCGTGGCACCAATCCAAGCCAGGCCGCAAAGTCACGCCCTCGGTCATAGGCCTCGCCTTTGCCGATGGCGGCGACCATTGCTGTCGAGATCAGGGGGCCGATGCCTGGGATGGTCATGAGGCGCTGGCAACCCGGCTCAGTTTCACTGACCTTTTTGATTTCTGATGTCGTCATCTCGATCCGTTTATCCAGCCAGATCCAATCCTGTTGAAGACCCAAAATCAGCTTCCGCATGCGCAGGGACATCTCGCCACTGCGGTTGTCCAGAATAGCATCAAGGGAATTGCGCAGGGCGGCGACACTGCGCCGGACGGTGATGCCTTGTTCGATCAAAAAGGCACGGATTTGGTTCATGGCTGCCGTCCGCCGCGACACAAGGCGAGACCGGACGCGATGTAGTGCTTGAAGGTCAAGCTGGTCCTGGGTTTTCTCTGAGACTGTTTTCAGATTGGGACGCAACGCAGCCTCTGCGATGGCTTCGGCATCATTGTAGTCGTTCTTTTGACCCTTGTTGAAAGGCTTCACGTAAATCGCAGGAATAATACGAGGCTCGAAACCCATTTCGCGCAGCGTCCGGCTGACAAAATGCGCGCTCAAGCAGGCCTCCATACCAACAATGCAGCGCGGCAAATTCTCAAACGTTGCCAACAGTGCCAGCCGTTTGATCTTCTTGCGCAGCACGAGCTGGCCATCATAATCAAAACCAACCAAGTGAAAGACATCTTTGCCAATGTCGATGCCAACCGACATCAACTCATTAAAATCGTTCTTCGCCATGCTACTTCTCCATGTTGCAGAAATAGGCCAAGCCTAACCTGCTGGGTGAAGCAGCCGGTACATCCCATTACCTACCAATGCTGCGTTTGCCATTGAAGTCTGCTTTAGAGCCAGAAACGGAAATCTTGTTTCCAGAACCCGAGGTTGAATTGCTCTGACTTCGGTTAGGGTCGGTCAATTGTCGTGCATCGAATTCGGAAGTCGCAATATTCAGCACCCTCCATTATTGTCTGCGGTCTCTCAAGTTTGAAGTGCGGGTTATATCCAATACAAACCGCTCCGTCGCGACCGCAGGACAAAATACCACCCAAATCGACCATATTCGCAGCCTGATACATTTCTGCGTATTTGCAACGCGTGACATGAAAATGGACTTTATCGGACTCTACGCTGATGGGCAGAATTTCCAGCGTCCCGTCTTCAGCCCAGCTTTGCATTAGTTCAAGGTAATTTGCGGGTGATTTGTCGCCATCTGAGGCTTGCGCATAAACAGCGCCTTCTTGCATGGATGATTTCGTGATGGCGCGCCGGAATAAATCTAATGCTCTCGCATCATCCAGCTCTTGCGACAATTCCTCATAAAGTAGCTTGGCAAGCTCTGCCTGAATTCGCCGTACCTCAACTGGGTCAATAGCGGTGGAAGTCATAAGTTATCTCAATTCTCGAATGACGGTCTAATCAGTGACATGTTTAGTTTGGCAGGGCGCCGGTTACGCCAATCGAATCGCATCACCTTTTGTATTTAGATTGTTGGTTTGAAAAAGTGGGAAAAGCCCTCAAGACTTTCCCCAAAAGAGGCCTCACCTACAGGGACGGAGGAAAGGCCCAACTTCAAGCGCAATACACGGACTATGCTTCTATTAGGAAGCTTCGGTATAGTTTGAGGTTCACCCTCAGGCGAAGGACCACCGTTCCATCCAGCGTTCGCCATCCATGTCAAAGTGTGCGGAGAACTGATCGCCTGTGACGACGTTGGAGCCAGTGGCGAAGACGAAGTTCGCGAACACGGGTATCACCGCACCACCGTCTTGGTTGAGAATGGCTTGCATTTCGAAATACATGTCTCGCCGCTTTGCTTCGTCCAGCTCCGAGCGGGCTGCGACAAGCAGTTCGTTGAAGCGCGTATTGTCCCAGAAAGTATCGTTCCAGGAAGCACCCGACGCATACACTGTTGTCAACATAGCATCTTCGACAGGACGACCGGCCCACCAGACAGCCGAGAACGGCTTTTGCATCCAAACATCAGACCAGTAACCGTCGTTGGGCTCGCGGATAACATCAATGTTGATGCCACCTTTACCTGCGGATGCCTGATAGAGGGTTGCTGCATCCACTGAACCTGGGAAACCAGCATCGGCTGCCGATAATGCTACCGAAACGGAATCCAACCCTGCTTCTTTCAGATGGAACTTAGCGCGATCGGGGTCGTACGATGTCTGCTCCAATTCCGTGTTGAAGAAACGCTGGCTGCGACCAATCGGGTGGTCGTTGCCGAGCACGCCGTATCCAAACAGGATTTTGTCAACCAACTCTTGTCGGTCGATGCCGTATTTCATCGCAAGGCGTACGTTCGGGTCGTCAAACGGGGCTTGATTGGTCGACATGGCAAAGGTAAAATGCTGGCTGCCCGCGACCGAATGAATGGTGACATTCGGGTTGCGTCCCATCAGACCAGCAGTTTTCAGATCCAGCTTATCTATCGCGTGTACATCGCCTGAAACAAATGCAGTCGTTCTTGCATTCGGATCGGCAATTGAAAGCAATTCGATCTCTTCGAACCAGCCGCGGTTTTGATCCCAATCTTCATGGTTACGGGCAAACTTCGCCGAGATGCCCGGATCCAGCGAAACAAGTTTGTAAGGACCACATCCAACACCCGATTTCCAATCCACTTCACCATCGGCAGAAGGAAGAATTGGCATATGATAATCGGTAAATGTGAAGGGGAAGTCCGCATTGCCAGCATCGAGAACAAATTCGACGACTTCGCCGTCAGCTTTGACACTCTCGATGGACGCTAGAAGTGATTTAACCGCTGATGTCGAATCTTCCTTAGTGTGATAGTTGATTGTCGCGACAACATCATCAGCATTCAATGCTTTGCCATTGTGGAAAGCCACGCCGCTTCTGAGTTTGAAACGCCATGTTTTCGCATCAGCAGACGCCTCCCAGCTTTCTGCTAGCTGTGGTTCAATGTCGCCGTCCGTGCCTATGCCGGTCAAGAATCCATGAATACCATAAGCCGTAGCAACCATGAAGCTGCCAGCGAACGTTGCGGGATCAAGTGTATCCGTTGTTGCACCATCGCCCTTTGCTACGCGTAGGCTGCCGCCCCTCGTAGGTGCTGCATATGCGCTGGACGCAAATGATGAAGCCGCCATTGCGGACAATCCCAGGGCTGTGGAGCCTTGTAAGAAGCCACGTCGTGATGGGGTTTTGTAGTTGGTCATATTTGGTCTCCTCCGTTTTATTCGATTGAATTCACCGTTGTGCAGACATGCCATAGCTGCTTGCGCGCCTGCGTGTTTTGGCCAGCATCTGTTTCGCTAGACCCTTTCGTCAGAACACTGTTCGTGGAATTTCTACGTCCCAGTCTCGCTCGAAGACTCGTGTTTTTCCCTCGTAGGCAGCGATCCTGCCTTTCAGGAAAAAATTGGATGCATCGCAGGTAACAACTAGTTCGCTTTCGGTGCGAACGCACCAATCATCGCGGACAAAACTGAAATCTGCTTTGTATTTGATGCGTGCTGATAGCGGGTCACCATCAGCGATCGTATATCGCTGTGAATTCTTGGATCCGTAGTCTAAATCCGCCATATTGAAACGGACTACTCCACTGTCAGACTGAACGTCATACACTATCTGACCAGTCTCAATATCTTGTTGAATACGACGTGAACCGGTGCCTGGCTTGATCACGTCATGATCCAATGGCTCAGCTGCAACCGGTGGACCGAAAGGAGTTTCAATCTCACCGCCGGCTAGTGCGCGCCTGACTGGCAGCTCCAGATGGCAATGCGCCAAATCAAGGCTGATTGTCGCGCGCTCTTCTACAGGCCAAGCCATCGGCCAAAGTTGGCTAGAGAGCGCTAACCTTAGCTTGTGCCCTGGCTTAAGCGACCAGCCCGTATCGTTGAGTCGAACGACTACATCCACACTCTCACCTGGTGTGACTTCAGCAAGGACTTCGCGACCCTCGCGTTGCTTCAGGTTAAGAACGCCGTAGCTGATCAGCGTTGATGCACCATCCGGTGCAACGTCACAGATGCGGGCGGCGATCAGGCCACAGGTGCAGTCACTGGATAGGCGTAAATGAACTTTTGTTGTCCCCAAGATATCCATTGGCATTGTGAGTGGCTCGCCGTCGTAACAGACTGATCGCTCATCATCACCGCTTTGATCCTGCGGCAGTTCAGCGACGCCTGAAATCGGCATGTACTCGCCTGTTTTCAAACCAAGAGTAACCGGAGAGCAAACTGATGCGGTGCCATGTCCGGTATCACCATCCAACAGGACGCCTGTGCAAAGGCCAAAGTTCCGAATTGAAACGTCCTTACTTGGCCAATCCGCTTCGCCAACCCATCTGCCGGGTCGTTCGTTGGGGGTGGGATCGGGATTGTGACTATCTTGGAGATAGGCAAGAAAGGCCGGAGCATCCATGACTCCGTTGTCGATCCCCTTTAACCAGTGATCGAACCACTCTTTAGCAAGTTGTAGAAAGCCGACCATCGGTCCTGGTCCGCCGAGATTAGGGAAGACGTGCGCCCAGGCCCCCGACACGGCCCGGCATGGGGCATCAATATTTTCTAGAAGTCGGATCATTGTATTGGGCCAGCAGTCGTTCCAGCCACTTACCCCTAATACAGGTACCTTAATCTTATCGAAATTCTCGCAAACAGAACCCTGTTTCCACGTTTCGTCACGTAACTGGTGATTCAGCCATTTTTCAGCAAACATCGGCGTATTTTCGAGGCGTTCCATCCACATGGCACGCCAGTCGTTTCCAACAACCGCTGGATCGGGGGGCCTGATGCAATAGCCAAACATGACACCGCCCCAGCCAAGACCTTGGCCAGCATAACCGCCGACCAAATAACCTCCGTCATCGTAATAGCGGTCAACAGAGGCACCGACAGGAATGATCGCCTTGAGTGCTGGTGGCTGCTGGATAGCGGCCTGCATGCTGGCTATGCCACCCCAAGACAGGCCCATCATACCAACATTGCCGCTGCACCATTTTTGGTCGGCCAGCCACTCAATAACTTCGACTGTATCTTGTTGTTCACGCGGCGAGTATTCATCCAGCATGATACCTTCAGAGTCTCCATGTCCCCGCATGTCGGGTCGGATGCACGCATAACCGCGCGCCGCCAGCCAGGCGTGATTTCGGTGATCCCGCATCGCATAGGAATCCCGTTTACGGTATGGAATGATTTCTAGAATTGCAGGAACCGGCTTTTCATCAGTGTTCACCGGCAACCACATTTTGGCAGATAGCCGAACACCATCTGACATTTCGATCCAGACATGTTCAACGATTTTGATATCGTTCAGGGGTGCTGGTTCACCATGTTCGATACTATCGTTCTTCTTCAACATTTCTTTCCTCATTAATTCGACTGTCGGATTGCGAGATAGTGCGTGTTTTATGTTATCTAGGCGTTAGGCAGCGAATGCCGTGACCGCCCGCGATTTCCCAAATCGGTTTTTGCGCGCACACTTCGCTTGCGACAGGACAGCGTTCGCGAAATTCGCAACCGGATGGGCGATTGATAAGGCTTGGAGGTTCGCCCTTCAGTGAAATACGCTCCAGTTGCGCATCCGGGTCGGGCTCGGGGTTCGCACTCAGAAGGCAGTGCGTATGGGCGGGGTGGGGCCGCGCGGGCCTCTGCTTCATCCCGCCGGGACAAATTGAAGTAATCCGCGTCCGCCGCTTTGATACGGCTGCGGAACCCATCCTGCTGAGAAAGCCAAAGGACAAATTCGCGCAAAGTGGCCAAAACAGACCGCATTGTTGATTTGCCCAAGGGCTTTCCGGCTTTTGTTTTGCTTTGCTCCAAGTGGGTGCGGAACCCCATCGCCTGTTCAATATGAAAACGGGCAAAATCCTTGCGCCCGTTCCAGACGTCAAACCGTTCAAGAGCTGCGATCTCTCGATCCAGTGTTTTTTCTGAAAGCTGGCGGGCGAACTTGCGATACTCCAGAAAGCGGCGTTTCAGGCGTTCGTTCTTTTCATTGGGTCGTTTGGTCATGGTAGGCTCCTATGCTTGGGGGCAGCTTTGGGTTGGGGAGTTTTGGTGGGCCAGCGCAGTATCGGCAGTGAAATTCCGAGTTTTTGGTAATCAGAGAACACCCACCATTCCTGCATTGCCCGCACTAGAGTTGGCGCTCTCAATAGAAGGTTCAAAACTGTGCGGGGCGGGTGGCTTTTGACGGCAGCAAGGGTTGGTGGCGCAAAGGGAAATACAGGGGGGCGTATGTCCACCATTATATATTGGTTTTGACGAATGGAAGAAATGGCGCTCATGTTTATCGCGCCATCGTCGAAGCATCCCTCGGCTTTCTACCCGAAGCACTTGAAGTCGAGTACATTCAGTACTGAGCGAAGCGACCCACGGCCGTTGGGGGTCTGCGCGACCGGTCGGAAACAGGACCTGCGGTGTGTAGCCCCGAAGTCTAGAGACGTTGCATGCCCTGTATATTCGGGTACTTCAGTTGCTGTGCGGGTTATGAATGTCCGTTTTTGGGAAGCTGTGCCGCGGCGACTACCATCTACGTGAATGTCTTGTGTGGATGGCTCCTGCATTGCAAGATGTTTTTGCGATTGCGATGGTCTGTCAGTACAGTCGTGTGTCCGGCCTGTTTGCGTGGCGATTGCCACTGGCCATGATGAGTTCCGCAAGCAAGGTTCCTATCGGCTAAACGACCTCAGAGGCCACGACATCCATCGGAGTGTCCTTACTCTTGGTTGACTTCTTTTCGCATCATCACATCAAGCGTCTTGCGTCTCTTGGCAGGATCAGGCGATTGGCTGCCGGTATTCTTCTCCCTTTGTCAGGATCGCCCAGATGATCCGGGCAGATTTGTTGGCCATGGCGACTGTGGCCAGCCTAAAGGGTTTCTGATCGAGTAATTTCGCTGTCCAGATTCAGCCTTCTCAGGCTTGTTCCTCGCCATGAGCGCCCGCGATGTCATTCCGACGATCAAAAGCTTGCGGATGTATCGGTCACCCTTTTTGGTTATGCGACCAAGGCGTTCCTTACCACCACTGGACTTGTTCAGCGGTGTGAGGCCCAGCCAAGCCGCCAGATCACGCCCGGTTTCGAGCTGTTTCGCGTCGCCAATGGTGGCAACAACAGCTGAAGCTGTGATCGGGCCGATCCCTGGCATGCGCATCAACCGCCGCGCATCGGTATCCAGCCATGCGTGCCGTTCGATCAGTTTCGTCAGCCCGTCGATCCGAGCATTGAGGCCATTCAGCTGATGACACATCACACCGAGAATGCCGTCTGCGATCTCGGGCATTTCCGACTGCTCTTCGGTGCCGTGTTCTCGTGCGAACTTGGACACCGCTTCGATACCCGTTGGCAGGATGTGACCAAACTCACGAAGTATGCTGCGGATCATGTTCACGACCTGAGTGCGCTGCCTGACGACCAGATCGCGCGCCCGATGGATCGCAAGAACCGCCTGCTGGTCTTCGGACTTGATCTCGACAAAGCGCATGGTGGGGCGGCGCACAGCTTCGCAGATCGCTTCTGCATCGGCCGCGTCCGTCTTGCCACGCTTCACATAGGGTTTGACATAGGCCGCTGGCATCAACCGGACGTCATGACCAAGCTTGCGTAGTTCGCGGCCCCAGTGATGGGCCGACCCGCAGGTCTCCATGCCGACGACGCAGCGCGGCAGCGTCTCCAAGAACGCCAGCAGCTTCGCGCGTTTGATCTTTTTGTTGATGAACTTGCGCCCCGTGGCTGAAACGCAGTGAACTTGAAAAACGTCCTTGGCCAAATCCAGGCCTACGGTCTTTACTGTCATTGGGTGGCTCCTTTCCTAGCAGTCGATGACAACTGCACTTTGGCACGTTCGATGCCGGTGGAGCAGGAGCCATCCACCTCATCCGCATTGGGCCGTCCATGACTGGCAAACTGGTGCCTTGGTCGGGAATGCTGCGCCGCCTCCGATGGCGGCAGTGAGCCGATTTTGTTGAAAAACTCCGAAATCTGAAATCAGTGATTTTCCGCTAAAACCCCATCGACAGCGAAAGTCAGACCGGATTGTGGATCAGAGATCACGAGGTGGTCCAAGAGGGCCTGAGATTGAATTTGGTCGACCCCCTCGCCAAAATTTTTTTATCAGTCTGTGGCGTGAAAAAATTCGCCAATCAGTCCCGAAATAGGAGTTTTTCAACACAATCAGCCCAAAGCGACCAAACATAACCTAAACTGCGAACGATCGCAATCCCTTCCAAGCGACCGTTGCTTAAGACGGTCGGTTGAAGGCTGAAAGCACCTGTGCTGCCAGCGCTTTTGCATTTTTGTCAGGTTTGTCAGAGATTCGGAGCACGATTTGCGTGTATGGAAGCTTGGGCAGGTCCTCGTTTATACAAATTGATTGGTTACATTTTGTAATGCGGCTGAGCGGTAGCGCGGCAACCGCAAGATCCGCCCGGATCGCCGCGAGCTGTGATTCTGAAACATTTGAAAGATAGGCAATTTGATAGGGAATACCGGCGCGTTTCAAAACATCGAGCGCGGCAAGACGCCATGGGCAACCGACAGATGCGACTGCCAGGCGCAGCGGGCGTTCCTGACTGCGTTGACCGTTTTTATGCGAAGCCCAAACCAGAGGCTGCTCATGGAGCAGTCGATCTCCTTCTTCAGGTGGCGCACCCCCGCCGATCGTCAGAATTGCAACATCCAGCTCTTCTTCCGCCAGCATCACAGCCAAATCCTGTGCGTCGCCCGAGACGATCTCAACAGTGACGCCCGAATGTGCTTGTGAGAACCCGGCCAAAATCTCTGGCATTCGCGTCTCGGCATTTTCCAGACATATCCCTACGCGCACTACCCCTTCGATATCCGGGCTTTGCATTTCGGCAATAGCGGTATCGTTTGCCTGCACAATGCGGTGCGCATGCGGCATCAAACGTTCGCCAACTACAGACAGGCGCATGGCACCCTCAGCACGTTTGAACACCGGGGCCCCAACCAGATTTTCCAGCTTTTTCATCTGCATAGACACAGCAGCAGAGGATCGCGCCACCCGTTCAGAGGCCAGCTTTACCGAGCCGGTATCCGCCACGGCAATGAAGGTTTTGAGCACGTCAATTTCAAATCGCATCGAGCCGGGGATCATGGGTGCATTCATGTAAAAAATTCAGCATCTCTAAATCTTCCTGTCAACTAATTTTGCTTGCCTAAATCAACTGTGGCCGATCAAACTGGCTGATATGCCATTTTGGACGGTCTGATGGACGAGGCGATCTATAACGATATGATCGCCTGAGTAACTTCGGATCGCGGCAAAGCCAAAGGAGCTGAGATGATGCGCATTGATGCGCCAAAACACCTGCCTTCGGTGGATCGGCTCGTGAACGCGCAGGCCGTGCAGGGCCTGGTGCAAGATCATGGCGCGCCATTGGTCACGCGCTCTGCGCAGGGCATCCTGGAACAGGCGCGCCAGAGCGTACTTGCGGGCGGGACGACGGATATGGCGGCGCTGGTCCGGGCGCTTCGTGACGATATTGAACGGGTTTTGCGCCCCTCGCTCCGGCCTGTCTATAATCTGACCGGCACAGTGCTGCACACCAATCTGGGCCGCGCGCCGTTGCCGCAATCGGCGATACAGGCGATGGTGGAGGTCGCGCGCGGGGCCAGCAATGTGGAGTTTGATCTGGACGCAGGCAAGCGTGGGGATCGCCACCGACACGCCGAAGCGCTGCTGTGTCAACTGACCGGGGCCGAAAGCGCGCTGGTTGTGAACAATAACGCAGCCGCCGTGCTCTTGACGCTCAATACCCTGGCGCGGCGCAAAGAGGTGCCGGTGTCACGGGGCGAGCTGATTGAGATCGGCGGAGCCTTCCGCATGCCCGATATCATGGCCCGTGCCGGGTGCAAGCTGGTGGAAGTTGGCACCACCAACCGCACACATAGGACCGATTTTGAGGCTTCTATCGGTCCCAGAACCGCCTTGCTGATGAAGGTCCATACCAGCAATTTTGAGATTAAGGGATTTACCAAAGAGGTTTCTGAACAAGACCTTGCCAGGATCGCACATGCCCATGATCTGCCCCTTGTCACGGATTTGGGCAGCGGCACGCTGATTGATCTGGAGCCCTATGATCTGCCACATGAAACAACTGTCACCGAGGCCCTGCACGCCGGGGCTGATCTGGTCACGTTTAGTGGTGACAAACTGCTTGGCGGGCCACAGGCCGGTATCATTGCCGGCCGCCGCGATCTGATCGACAAGCTCAAACGCAACCCCATGACCCGCGCCATGCGACCCGACAAAGTCACCCTTGCCGCCCTGCAAGCCGTTCTGCGGCTCTACACCAATCCCGCGCGTTTGGTGCATGAGCTGCCCGCGCTGCGCCTGCTGGCCCGCGACCCGGCGGAGATTGAACACTTGACGAGCCGTCTGGTCACCCCCGTTCAGGCGCGGTGCCAAGCCTTCGACGTAGCGGTTGCGCAAACCTTTTCCCAGGTGGGCAGCGGGGCCTTGCCCGTTGATAGATTGCAAAGCGCGGCTTTGAAGATCACGCGGCCTGATCTGCGCCGTCCCGGCGGCACCCTGAACCGGCTTGCCAAGACCTTTCGGGATCTGCCGGTTCCGGTGATCGGGCGCATTTCTGAGGACGCGTTGTGGTTTGATCTGAGGTGTCTGGAAGACGAAGAGGGCTTTGTCCAGAACCTGAAGGATCTGACCCTGCCATGATCATCGCAACGGCAGGGCATGTGGACCACGGAAAAACCGAACTGGTCAAGGCGCTGACAGGCATAGACACGGACCGTTTGCCCGAGGAAAAGGCGCGTGGGTTGTCCGTTGATCTCGGGTTTGCCTACCACAGGTTGCCCGATGGCCGGATTTTGGGGTTCGTTGATGTTCCGGGGCATGAGAAGTTCATTCGCAACATGCTGGCCGGGGTCGCGGGCATCGACCTTGGTTTGCTTGTGATTGCCGCCGATGATGGCGTGATGCCCCAAACACGCGAGCATCTGTCGATCCTCGGCCTGTTGGGTATTCGCGAATATATCGTCGCCCTGACCAAGATTGATCGCGTCGCACCCGCACGCGTTCAGGACGTCACGGATCAGGTCGCCAGGCTTCTGGCAGGAACCGGGCGTGTCGACACCGCGATCTATCCCGTCTGCGCCCCCGATAACGAGGGTATCGGCGCGCTGATGAGCGCACTCTGCGAAAGGGCGAAAGCCGCGAATGCCCAGACCGTTGAGCAGCATTTTCGTATGGCGATTGATCGGGTTTTCACGCTCAATGGTGTCGGCCTGATCGTCACAGGCATGGTGTTTTCCGGGACCGTCCAAACAGGGGAAACCCTGACACTTTCGGCAGACGGATCCCAAGTCAGGGTGCGAGGGATCAAGGTGCACAACAGGGCAAGCGCGTGTGCAAAAGCTGGTGAGAGATGTGCCATCAACATCGCCGGTCGCGGCCTGAGTGAAAAGTCCGCCCGGCGCGGAAACTGGTTGATGCAATCCAGCCTATACGTCCCGACCCGGCGTATCGACGTCGAATTGCAGGTTCTGGAAAGCGAAACCGTCCCGTTGAAACACTGGACGCCCACCCATCTGCATATCGGTGCCGATCACCTGTCCGCGCGCGTCGCGGTCTTGTCGGGCGGTGCCATTCCTGCGGGCGCGTGCGGATTGGCACAACTGGTGGTGCCGCGCGACGCCTTTGCACTTCACGGTGATCATTTCGTGCTGCGCGATCAATCTGCCCGACGCACAATTGCGGGCGGGTGTGTGATTGATCCGTTTTCGCCCAAACGTGGCCGGGCAAGACCCGCCCGGATTGCGGCCCTGAACGCGTTGCGGCACCGAACCCCGGCGGATGCCCTGACCGCGCTGACAGATATTAGCGAAACCGGCGTCTTGCTTGCCCCCTTTGCTGTTGCACGCAATATTCCCGCACCTCGTTTGGACAGTTTGATCGAAACGCTGGGATTGCGGCGGGTCGGTCCGCACGCAAAACAATGGGCTTTTGCCGAGACACAATGGCGCGCATTGCTGGCCAAAATCATCCAGGCGGTCGAGGCGTTTCACCTGTCCAGCCCAATGGCCCCCGGCGCGAGCATCAAGGACATTCAGCGGGCACTTTCCCCCAGGGTTGAGGCCGCGATCCTTGAAGAGGCGCTTGCCGCATTAACCTATCAACAGCGGCTGCATATGCACGGCACCCGCTTTCATATGCCGTCACATTACGCCCAAATTCCCAAGCGAGACCAGCAGCTTCTGGCGCGTGCGATCCCCAAACTGGCCCCGGCCTCTGGCACCCCGCTCAGCCTGCATCAGGCTGCGAAGGACCTGAGCGTTGATGTCAGAACCCTTGAAGCCGCGTTGAAAGCGGCCTGCAAATATGGCGATATGGTTCTGATTGGTAAAAACCGCTATGTCCCGAAACCCTATCTGGCCACGCTCGGGGTCATTGCCGCGCGGCTGGCCAAACTTTCCCCCGATGGTCAGTTCACGACGGCCGAGTATCGGGATCAGACGAAATTGGGCCGAAATTTTATCATTGAATTTCTGGAGTATTTTGATCGGCAGGGTTTCACAGAACGGAATGGCAATGCACGTCGCATTCGGCGTTCCGGGGGGGATGTTTTTAAGGTAACACATGATGGTTGATATGGAAGAGGATCGCACCCCGGTGGGGCGCCTGGATTTCAAATCCAGTGAGGGGCGTACAACGTCTCTGGTGGGTTCGACTCCCACGCTCTTTCGCCAACCTTATTGGATGCCCTTTACAGAATGGCCCGGACAATGAAGCAATCGCACCCTATCGCGCATGATCTGGTGTTGGTGGGCGGCGGGCATACCCATGTCGAAGTGCTGCGCCAATTTGCCATGCGCCGCCCGGACGGTATCAGGCTGACGCTGATTTCACGGGATATCGAAACACCTTATTCCGGCATGTTGCCCGGATATCTGGCGGGACATTACCGGTTTGAAGAGTGTCACGTTGACCTGTCCCCCCTTGCGATGGCGGCGGGCGCGCGGCTGTATCAATCCAACGCGGTCGGTTTGGATTTATCAGCGGGTCGCGTGTTGTGCCCGGATCGTCCATCAGTGGCATTTGACACGGTGTCTTTCGATATCGGCTCCACCCCTGCGCGGGCCGCGATAAGCGGGCATGAACACGCTTTGGCCATTAAACCCGTTCATGCCTTTCTGGATCAATGGCGCCGCGTTGAACCTGGCCTGCTTGCCCTTGGCCGAGAGGTTGAAATTGCCATCGTGGGCGGTGGTACCGGCGGTGTCGAACTGGCCTTGTGCCTGCATCACCGCATTCGTACGGCGTTTAAGGCGGCGCAAAAGTCCAACCGCGTCAACGTGCATATCATCACGGACAAAGCCGACATCCTGACCACCCATTCCGCAGCTGTGCGTCGGCGCCTGCACGCAGCGCTTCGGCGCAAAAACATACGGGTTCACACGGGCCAAACGGTGGATTGCATACAACAGAACGCGGTTCATGGATTGGATGGTTTCAGGTTGGGCACGGATGTCACGGTTATCGCAACACATGCCAGCGCACCGGGCTGGTTACAGGACACCGGCCTTGCGCTGGATGATGCCGGGTTCATCCGTGTGAACAACCAACTTCGATCTGTTTCGGACCCACGGGTCTTTGCCGCAGGTGATATCGCGTCGTTCAATCCGTCGCTGGCCAAGAATGGCGTCTACGCCGTGCGGCAAGGTCCGGTTCTGGCGCAAACGCTGCGGACGCTTCCGGGCCCCAAACCTGCGGAAGTCTTTTCGCCGCAAAAACGGACCCTTGCGCTGATCTCCACAGGGGATCGCAATGCGATTGCCTCTTACGGGCCGCTGGCGGTGCAAGGTGCCTGGGTTTGGCGTCTGAAGAATTGGATAGATCAGCGTTGGATGGACAAATACCGTTCGTTGAAGATGGGCAGCACCTCAGAGATGTCTGCGATGCGCTGTGGTGGGTGCGGTGCGAAAGTGCCCGCAGACCTGTTGGGTCAGGTGCTGTCAGAGTTTCAGACCGACGAAGATGACGACATCCTGATTGGTCTTCGCGCATCGGACGATGCTGCGGTGACGCGCCCGCCGCCGGGGAAGGTCGCGGTGCAGACTGTGGATCATTTCCGAACGTTCATGGACGATCCGTATCTTTTGGGCCGTGTTGCCGCGACCCATGCGCTGAGCGATGTCTATGCCATGGGCGCTGACCCCAGCACTGCGCTGGCGCTGGTCACATTGCCTTTCGCAAAAGAGGCGGTTTTGGCGGAAGACCTAAGGCAGCTGCTGCACGGCGCACAGGAGACCCTGCGCGCGGCAGAGGTCAGGCTGGTCGGTGGTCATACTGGCGAAGGACAAGAATTGGCCTTCGGCCTGTCCGTCACCGGATATGCCGACGAAGATAAATTGATGAAGAAATCAGGCTTGCACGCGGGTGATGTGCTGATCCTGACAAAGCCGCTGGGCACGGGGGCGCTGTTGGCGGGCTGGATGCAAGGCCGCGTCAGGCATGATGATCTTAAGCCCGCAATCCAATCTATGCTGATTTCAAACCGGCAGGCCGCCCGTATTCTGGTCGCCCACGGGGTGTCCACCTGTACGGACGTGACAGGCTTTGGACTGCTGGGGCATCTGGGGGAAATCGTCACCGCGTCGAACGCCCATGCCGTGATTGACCCGCACTGCATTCCGATACTGCCGGGGGCCGCGGCGTTGCTGCGGGATGGCGTCAAAAGCACATTGCATCCCGGCAATATCGACGCCGCCGGACGGTATATGAAGGCAGATACTGACCTTGCCAATGCGGATATCCTGTTTGACCCGCAAACCTCGGGCGGATTGCTGGGCGCGATTCCGAGCGCGTCGGCTGACAAGGTGATAGATGCCCTAAGGCTAAACGGTGCACACCACGCGGCCGCCATTGGCCGCGTGACCGAAGGCGAATCCGGGCGTATCAGCCTGGAGCGCCTTTAAGCGTAAATCTACCACCCAGCGGCTGACGTGCCCGGCAACGGACCCTCGGACCAGAAACGCGGCGCCATCAGCGACATCTCAACAATCTGAAGCATCACCTTATTGTCAGACGCGACTGACACAGCTTCGAGCAACAGCAGCATTCGCCCGGTCCTGGTTTCCTCCCAGAACCATTTGCCCATCAGCTCCAGATCATCAATGCCGTCGCGGTGGGTACGCGTTTCGGTGAAATAGGCCTCAAGATCCTCAACCACGAGTTTCAGCAGCGGAATGGCCGGCATGCCTTTTCTGGGGCTTTGGGGAATTTCCCCGCCCAGAAACCCGGCCACAAAGGGCGCAAGCTCTTCTATGGCAAGCTCGCTGGCCCCGACCGTGGTGCGCCCCCGCGCGGCCACGGCGGCATCGTAATCCGGTCGCAGCGCCTGCATTTCGGCATTCACCTCGGCCAGAACGGCCCCCACATCGCCGATATCATCAACGCTCAGAACCAGCTCAGGCGGCAATGCATAGCCCATGCGCCCGTATTTCACCGGAATGACCTCGGGGAAATCTTCGATCACCGGTCCTTCCGTGGCATCAAACAGCTCAAATGCGGCGCGGATCACCTTTTTCTGGAACGCCGGATCATTGGGTTTGCCCATGCCACGCCCCATTGGGAAATCCAGAAACAGGGACCGGGGCGGTTTGATCGCCTCGATATGCTCGCGGACAAAGCCGACCAGAACAGTCGATAAGCCCTCAGATTCAAAGTAATGAGCCAGCCCGCACACGGCGCGCGTGCAAAACGGTCATATGGGGATCAGGAAGACCGTATTCACACCTTCCTGCTTCATTTGTGCGGCAGCTTTCCGGGCGGATTTTTCCATGGTGACGGGATCAGCAGCCCCCATAAAGGAATAGTGTTCTTCTGCAACTGAACCGAGTTCGCCCTCACTGGCCATCTCTTCAAGCCGGTCAAGCGGGATGATTGTATTCAGGTCCTGCTGCCAGGCCGAACGGTCAAACTCAACCGCGACATGGGTCATCACCAGATCGCGGTCGGATTTGTGAAAGGCCCGGTAATCCTTGGCCAGCCAGGAAAACGGTTTGTCCCCCCGTATGTGCACGGCTGCGGTAGAAACAATTGATATGCGCCGCTCATTCGCGGGCAGGGGGGGCACCCACGAAGGATCCTCTATGACCGGCAAGTCGAGATTTGAAATGAACCCCCGGCCGACAGCAGGCATCTCTGAAATTCTGGTCACATCAATACTCCTGCGTTGGATCACGCACTGTGTTGCCCGATAATGAAACGTCAACAGCGATGCAGCAAGCTAAACATATTGAACTCAGTATTCAGCTTGGCTGAATCACAGATGAACAACCTGGAGCGTATGTTAACCTCAAAGACAGCACCAATCCCGGTATGGCCCAAATCACGGACAAAAGTGCAGTATTGGCAACACTGCCGGACTGACAACACAGTGAACTTAGGTTCCGTCGAGTTGTCTGGGCGATCTTCGCTATTCTAACCCCGCCAAAAGCCCTACTCGGGTGTCGGCCAACACACCAAAGCCTGCGATTTTTCAGTTGCCAAGTTTATTCTAAAGCGGTTTTCGTTAAACCTGAATCAGGTCTGGCGAAAAACGTCCCGCCAACGCATTGATGTTGCACCGTTTCCCAAAAAGCTAATGGCTCAGGTTTATTGCGAAACGCTTTAGCATGCGCCACAGAAGTGGTCGCAATATGCCGGAAACAGTTATTTGAGCGATGTGCAGCCAAAGCTTGGATTTTCCGCGATGTGTAAAGTTGTCGGAACAATGATCTTGCGCGATCAGCGAGGCCTGGCCTGGTATGCAAAGTGTGTATATCGCGAGACTTCTTAATAGCATTCGCGGCGAGTGTCTCATCTAACGAGCCGCACCGCAGCATCTTCGGTAGCATCTGGCTTTCTCGTTTGGGCTGTCCTCATCAGCTAGGTCGATTGCTGCTAGGCACAATGCTACAAGGGTGCCGATGGCGGCAATGAGCCGATTTCGTTGAAAAACTCCGTTTTTAGGGCACAACGCGCAATTTTTTGCCGCACAGGCCGAGTAGTTGGTTTTAGCCAAGGGGTCGGCCAAATTTCAGCATATGGCGTTGGTGAGCACCCTCATCATCACTCAACCACAATTCAAACTGACTTCCGCAGATTAAGCCATTTAACCCGAAAAACACGAGCTTTGCGTTTTGGCGTTTTCCAACACAATCAGCCCAAAGTGTCAAATTCTGCGTTTAGCACTGACCCAGCCCTCTGATCCGGGCCGTTCAGGTGTAGAATCCGTTCTTGTTTCTTTCTTTTGATTGCGTTGCGGTCAAGGCCTGATGAGTCATCATGCATATTTCGCCTATTTTTCAGGCTATATCCGTATTGTGCCCAAGCTTTGTGCATTAGCACAAATTGCAATCCCCTAAATTACCGCACCAGCTTTACGCCGCGCCGCAGAAATTTCTACGCTGCAGTTGCAACAAAGCAGTGCGGAAATTCGGAAGGAGAGATTGTGAAACTCATAACAGCAACAATAAAACCGTTCAAACTCAACGAGGTGCGCGAGGCCCTTACCGACGTTGGCGTTCGCGGCATGATGGTGCATGAAATCAAGGGATTCGGCGCGCAATCCGGTCACACCGAAATCTACCGCGGCGCGGAATACACTGTGAATTTTATACCGAAGATCAAGCTCGAAATCGCCGTGGATGCATCCATGGCCGATCAGGTTATCGAGGCCATCACCTCAACCGCCCGTACCGGCAAGATAGGCGACGGGAAGATATTTGTTCAGGACATTGAGCAAACAATTCGGGTGCGCACTGGTGAAACCAACATAGACGCGCTGTAGCGCGAAGGACAAGGAGAATGGATATGCAAAATTTTGGAAAAATCGGCCTTGCTGCTGCGATAATCGTGCTGCCTCAGATGGGAGCTGCTCAAGACACAGATACGACACCACTGAATGCCGATATTGGCTTTATATTTACGACTTTCATGTTTTTGGTCTCAGGCTTTTTAGTCTTCTTCATGGCCGCCGGATTCGCCATGCTGGAAGCCGGGCTTGTCCGTGGCAAAAATGTTGCCATGCAGTTGACGAAGAACGTAGCGCTCTTTTCGCTCGCGTCACTCTTTTACTACATTTTGGGCTATAACCTGATGTACCCCGGTGACGCTTGGACGATATCCAGCATCCTTGGCGCGTTTTCGATAACCGGATTGGAACCTGTGGGCCTTGAGGGCACAGAAGCAGATCTTACCTACGCATCAGTTGGTTCTGACTTCTTTTTCCAGCTGATGTTCTGTGCTGCTACCGCATCGATCGTTTCTGGTGCATTGGCTGAACGGATCAAGCTGTGGCCATTTCTTGCCTTTGTGGTGCTGTTGACTGCGGTGATCTACCCGATCCAGGCCAGCTGGAAATGGGGCGGGGGTTTTCTGGACGCGATGGGCTTTCAGGACTTCGCCGGTTCAACAGTGGTGCATTCGGTGGGCGGCTGGGCCGCGTTGACCGGGGCGATCATTCTGGGGCCGCGGCTGGGCAAGTACAAAAATGGCAAGGTCAACCCGTTTCCTGGTTCCAATCTGGACTGGCAACGCTGGGCACGTTCATTCTGTGGCTGGGCTGGTTCGGCTTCAACGGTGGTTCACAATTGTACATGGATACCGCCGGTAATGTCGCCGATATCAGCCGCATCTTTTCGAACACCAATACCGCAGCGGCGGCTGGGGCATTTACCGTGCTGATCTTGACGCAGGTGATGTACAAGAAGCCTGACCTCACCATGATCCTGAACGGTGCGCTGGCGGGCCTGGTTTCAATCACAGCCGAGCCACTGACCCCCACGCTGGTTGAAGCGACACTCATTGGTGGTGTTGGCGGTGCGATTGTGGTCTTCGCGGTGCCCTTGCTTGACAAGATGAAAATTGACGATGTTGTCGGCGCAATTCCGGTGCATCTGTTCGCAGGTATCTGGGGTACCATTGCTGTTGTCTTTACCAATGATGCCGCGAATGTGCTCACGCAGCTTTACGCGATCATGATTGTCGGGGTTTTCGTTTGTGTAACATCGGCTCTTGCTTGGATGGCTCTCAAATTGACAGTAGGTTTGCGGGTCGACGAAGAGGCCGAAATCAACGGCCTTGACATGGCCGAACTGGGCATGGAAGCCTATCCGGAGTTCAATCCGGTATAAACCGCAAAACACCCTTTGCCCAAGGCCTCCGGCGATTATCGCCGGAGGCCAATTTTATAAAGTCATCGCACTGTCGCGATGCGTTTTCGATCTGCCGACAGGTTCAACATGCAACGATATCCTTCAACTCAGCTTGATAATGGACATTGGGAAAAGTGCAACGACGGGCAGCATTGTCCTGTGTGGATGTATATGGACCCCGCCCGAGGGGGCGGGGTCCATACCATTGCTCCTGCAAAGCAAGACTTTTTTGAAGCTATTGGCGATTTGTCAGATACGGTTTTTGGACCTGTCCCGGAATTGTTCCGCTCCTTTGACTTAGTATTTTGCCACAAAGGAGAAACATCATGGCACGGAAACCAGCCCCGGAATTCCACGCCGAAGCAGTGCGCGTAGAGTTGACGAGCGGCTTGCCGCGTAAACAGATGGCTGCAGATTTTGGGATCGGCTTCTCAACACTGAGCCGCTGGATCCAGCAGGATCGGCGCAACCCAGAGAAGCCAACCGTCCAGTCCGATCTCGAACGCGAGGTCGCGGAGTTGCGGAAAGAGAAACGTATACTCCGGGAGGAGAGGGATGTTCTAAAATCGTTTGCAATAAACCTGAGGCATCAGATTTTTGGGAAACGTCGCAACATCAATACGTTGTCGGGACGTTTTTCGCCAAACCTGATTCAGGTTTAACGAAATCCGCTTTAAAAAAGGCCACGGATAGCAAGCACAGCTTCAACATCGCGCCGAACCTGCTGAACCGGGGCTTCCATGCAGACCGCCCGAACCAGAAATGGGCCGGTGACATCAGCTACGTCTGGACGCAGGAGGGGTGGTTGTATTTGGCCGTCATCCTCGATTTGTATTCCCGGCGCGTCATTGGTTGGGCCGTCAGTAACCGGATGAAGCGCGACCTTGCGATCCGGGCTCTGAACATGGCCATCGCTTTGCGCAGAACGTCGAAGGGCTGCATCCATCACACGGATCGCGGAATCGGATATTTTGAACTTCTCAATAACGAACACTGCATTTGGCGATGTAAGTAAATTGGTCAGTTTGCACTGCGAAATGCTAATTCGGTTACGACATCAATAATCCCGTTCAAAAAAGATCCCCACGCCACTGGACCCATCAGAGCCGGCACTGCCTTTGAGGGTTAAGCTGGGAGAGAGATCCAGATTTAAATTGATCTCTCGTGTCCCGTCTTGCCCGGCAGTGACTTCTGAGTAGATGTTTTCCGAGATGTAAGCCCCGGCACGAACCTGTGTTTCGCCACTTTCACTGGAAGTGACGTCCAGGTCGCTAAGGCCAAACAGGTTTCGTATGCGCCCTGTAATCCCTTCACCACCACCCCCGGTCAATGTTGCGATCGAGGAGGCCAGTTGTGCTGCCTGAAATGGGGAAATGGAATCGAGACCACGGCCAAACAGAAGTCGCGCCACCACTTCTTCCTGCGGAAGCTCGGGTTGAGAGGCAAATGTGATTTCTGGGGCACTGGCCAGCCCCTCAATTATGATCTGGACGAGAAAGTCGTTTGATGTGGTTTCGGCCACGAAGCGAAGATAGGGGTCAAACGCTCCCCGCAAATCAATCAAACCTTCGCTCAGGTCGAGCCGCTTCCCAAGTATATCCAGCCGCCCGCGGATAAGTTCGAAAACGCCACTTGGGATGACGTCGTTTGTGGTGCCACTCAGCCGAATGCTACCGGAAAGTTCACTGTCCAGCCCACGTCCCCGAACGAAGACACCTCTGGGGGCATTCACCGTTATGTCGAGCGGATAACTCGCAGAACGGCCCGAGGTGGTTTTGATCAACCCGGCCCGGCGCCGGGTGGTGCGCACATCTCGCGGCTCATGGATATGACGGATATCCACGGCCGTTCCGATCCCGGGCGTTCCCGATGGAATGCGGATTTCTGTTTCAGACAGTTCCAGCCTTCCGGAAATCAGCGCGCCCCCGGTCAAAGGACCATTTACCGATAAACCGCCATCAACGCGGGTTTGATACAGGTTCGGATCCCGCAGCACGATACGTTCCAATCCGACATCGATGTTCGCCGAGTACGGGGCGCTTAGGGCAAGTGGCCCGCTGATCGTTAGATTACCGCCCGCCTGGACCCGGGTGTTTATGTCGAGCACAGCCTGACGTCCCGATAGGCTGATCGTTCCCCGTAGATCCTGCAATGCCGTGTTAAGCCCGGGCAATGCCACCCGGGCAGGACCTAAATCGACCCGGCCCGACACAGCGTCCAAAGTGGCAGGACCCGTCATTGCAAGATTGAACACGGCCATGCCCTGCACCGATCGCGGCGAAATGAAACGATTAACAAGTCCAAGAGGCGCCCTGCCGGTTATTTGCAGATCGTTGTCAGCGCCAAATTCCCGAACCTCTCCGTTCACTTTGACACTGCCCCCATTGGGGCCAGTCGCATCAACAGAGAGCAAGATGTTTCCGTCATTCAGGTCTTGCAGTGTAAAGGCCCCATCAACACCCAACGGCCCGCCAAATCCGGGGGCAAATAAACCCAGGTTGGCCAACCTGGCATTCAGATCGACCGGCGCACCGGGGCCTGACCCCTGCATATCCAGCGCCAGTTGAGGTGTTTTCAGACGGACATAAACGATTTCAGCCTCCTGCCCGGCAAGCGCGCCATCGGCAGAAAACGTCAACACACCTTCAGTGAGTGCATCCAGCTCAGAGATGCCGGTTTCAAATCCCTCCGCATTCAACTCTGCCTTGCCGCTGAACCGGGTGTTTTTCAGCTCTCCGTTTCCTCGCAGGACCAGGTCAATCTGCCCCGCAAGCGGGTGTTGGGTCAGGTCGGCAAATGCTGACAGATCGCTTACCTTCAAATCGAGGGTTCCGCTGACCGGCAGATCGGGATCTTGTGGGGACAATTCGCCAATGGCCGACAGGGTTGCGGCGTCGGTGGCAATGTCCAATTGCTGAAGACTTAACACACCGCCGTCGACCCAGTTGCCACGCAGGTCGACCCGCGCCGGACCGGACAAGGTTGGTTCTGCCAAAGAGAGATCGGAAAGGCGCGCAGAGAGTGTCAGTTTGCCCCGGTCAGTATTTAACTGCGCGCTGGCCTTTGCATCCAGAGCCGGGTTCTGCAGTGTCAAATTCCGGAGTGTCGTGCCGTCGGCATCTCGTTTCACGTCCGCCAAAAGCCGGGTGACCCCGGTCAAAAGTGGGTCAAGGCGGGCCTCTCCGGTGTGTAAATCTGTTGCTTGCCCTTCAAGTTCTAGATCGAATTCACCGCTGAGCAGGGTGAATTGTCCGTCAATCATAATCTCGGCGCTGCCGCCTAATTCGCGCTGCACAACAGTGGCAAAACGGGATAGGTCTTTCGCTTCGATCTGTAGGTTTGCCAGAACCGGAACACCCTGTGCGACGCTGTCGATCTGCCCCTGTCCGGATAGCGTGACATTACCACTGCGAAGATTCAGCTGATCAACCACAATCGGCTTGCCGTCCTGCCAACGCAGATCAACCGATCCGGTCGCGGCTTGTCCGACGGCGTCTGATAGGTTTTTATCGGCAAGTTCCAACCCCAACAGTTCAAACAAAAGCACCGCGGTAATCGCATTTTCGGGGTTTTGTGCAATTACCCCTCTGCCTGAAAGGTGCGCCTTTGCAAGTGTCGCTTCGGGGCTGTGAAACTCGCTAACGGTGATATCCGCTTTCCAGGCCTCGCCGTGCTCATGATCATATTCCAATGAGAGCTGGGCGCTTTCGATCTGGGTTTTCCCCCCCGAAACAGGAAGCGTAACAGGCCCGCCTCCTGCAATGAGGCCATTGAGTTTGAAACGTTGCGGCCAACCTTCTTTCGACAGGTGCAGGTCCCCGTTCAGGTTCAGCATTGCAGATCTCAGAAGCAGCGTTTCAATTTGCGTTCCGGTTTCCGAATTATTTTGCCCCGCAAGATGCAGCATCGTTTCTTCACCAAAGAAAGCCCGCATTTCCGGTGAGAACAATGGACGTATATCGCCTTCCAATCGGGCGTCGAACTTTTGAACAAGGGAGGGGTCGTCAATTTCGCCCTGCGCCTGCATTTCCTCATAAAGCCGCACCTGGCCCCCCAGGCGCAGTTGCTGATCCGTGCGCAGGGCAACATCGGCGGTGAAATCTGACAAAGGTGCGTCGCCCGTGACAGTTAGCTCCAGCGATGGTCGCTCGCTCATGCCCAAGAGGCCAGAGATTAACCCTCCGCTGCCCTCGTTTACACCCATATCAATCATCAGAACGCGGCCGTCGTTTGCATAGGTCGTGTTCAGGGCAATCTGATCTTCCGTACCAATCCGCGCCACGTTGAAACGGGCAGCTCCTTCACCAGCGTCAAGCGAGACCTTTCCGTCAAAGTTAAGCCGCACCGCTTCGCCCAAGACCGGAGCACCGAGGTCGACAACGTCGATCTTTACAGAATCGATGTTTATGGAGATCGGTAACTCGGGCAGTGCAAAGGGCTGTGCCACCGCATCTTCGGTGCTGACACTGCCAGCCGTCTGAGGCTTTCTTGGAATAATGATCTCTGCCGCGGTCAGTTTTTCGACCTCCAGACGGCCCCGCAACAACGCCGTCCGCGACCAGATAAGCGAAACCTCTTTGAGCGTTAACCAAACACCTTCGTCATCGGCGATCGTCAATTCGTCTAGTTCTGCGTTTGAAGATAATGCACCGCGAAATCCGGTAATTCTGACCTCTCGTCCTGCATCAGACAAAGCATCTTCCAAAAGCTCCTGAAGATATCCTTTGTCTTCATCCGCGGCGGATTGGGCCCCTGCGGGAACGGCCGCCCAGAACAGCAGGCATATGAACGCAATGAACCGCATCAGAAGGCCTGTCCGATCCCTATGTAGAATTCAAACTGGCTGCCTGCATCGCTGTCCAGGGGTGTGCCCACATCAAGACGGATGGGGCCGATGCCGGTATCATAGCGGATGCCGAAACCGGAACCTCCCTGCCATTCCCCATTGTCAAATCCTATGCTGTCTTCTCCGATATATCCCGCGTCAACGAAGGCGACGGCAGATATTTTCTCACTGACCGGTGCCCGCACTTCGCCGGAGAGCCCCAGGAATGAACGCCCGCCAATTTCCAGCCCGCCACCTAGGTTGACCGACAAAGATTGATATGGTTGTCCCCGCACGGTGCCCGCCCCACCGGAAAAGAACAGGAATTCAGGCGGCACATCCGCACTGCTTGCGCCCATAACCGACCCGACTTGCACCCGCCCGGCCAATACGACGCCGTTTTCGGACGCTCCAAGGGCCTGGTACTTTCGAACATCCGCGAAAATGCGGGCGCCGGCGATATTTCGGTTGAGTCCGATAAAGGGTGTTGCATCCAGGGCCAGGAAGGATCCCCGCCGGGCGTCCAGTTCATTGTCTCTGCTGTCCCACGTCAGCTTTGAAGGCAGCAAGATATATTGGAGCGTTCGAGAACCCAGATCGTCGTTGATGTCAGAAAAACGGTAAGACAGGCCAGTCTCGCCTGAAAGATGGCTTGAAAACCTGTGTTTCAGCCCTCCGCCAATCTGGACGCTGCGCTCACGAAAATCCGGCTCATCACTTTGCTGGATGCGGAAATCCAGAAACAGGTCTGTGTTCGGAGAAAATGTAGCCGGGCGTTCAAATCGTGCCCCGAACGAGTAATCGATCCCTCCGGAATCTCCGCCGATCCCGCCGATCTCAGCATCCAGGCGAAGCCGTTCAGCACCTCCAAATAGATTCCGGTGTAACCAGAAAGAACTCAGTGTGACGCCTTCCAGTGAAGACAGCTCTGCCCCAAATCCAATCCTGCGCGGTGTCGCGGCGGTCAGTTCCGCCGTCACATCAAGGCTACCATCAGGATTGGGCGTATCCGCCTCACCCAATGCCACAGATTGAAAACTGCCCGTACGACGCAGGTTCTCGGCAGCGGTTTTGAGCACATCCGGCGAAAACACCTCGCCTGTGGGCAGGGCTGCAATCTCTTTTATCCGCTTTGCACGTACATTGCCGTCATTACCTACCTCAAGATCACCAAACCGCAATCTTGGGCCGGGTGAAAGTTGAATATCGGCAGACAATGTGTCGCTCCGATGATCCGCCGTTATGGTCTGCTTCGATACGTCCGCTTTAGCATGGCCCTCTTCGCGCCAGCCCTCTACACCAGCGCGCGCCGCGTCCACGATAAGATCACTTTTGGCAAGCTGACCGGGTAAGAAACCCTCTGGTAACTCCGTCCCCGGGGCCAATGGCGACACACGTGCATGTGAAAACACAAAATGAGGGCCTGACTTAACGTGAAGCACAATTTTTTGAACATCCGGCGGAGCGTTGAGCAAAGACAAATTGGCAGCTTCACGCCCGTCTACCAAGATACTCACTGTTCCACCATAATATCCGGAACTGTATAGAACGCTTACCAGCCGGCCATAATCCGCTCGCGCTGCCGCTATCAGGTCCTGCGCTGATGCGGTTTCTTCATTGGACGCCTTGATGCTGACCGATGCAGAAATCAGCCGGTCGGTTACTGTGTCCGGCAGGTCCGGCGCCTGCAGCGTAACCTCAGCAGCTCCGGCGGGCAGGCAGGACACGAACAGGTAAAAGACGCCAAAACGTAGATATCTTCGAATAGAAGCAATCACACGAGGGCTCCGTCACCTGGTCCATCACAACTTACAGACATGCAACCAAGGTCAATGTAAAGCTTACTTTGGAAGATCAGCGGAACCCAACCGATCTTTTTCTATCCGTCAGCAATCCAAGCGATTGCTAAGCTCGTCTGGCAAGCAAGGAGCAGTTAGCACTTTTCGATAAAGAATTGCATTTGTTGGAATTCTGCTCGGAAGCCAAAAACTCAACATTGTTTCCCGGGCGAACAGCCACCAATCATGCTTCTGAATCCAATGTTGAATTTGTACATGGGTCCGTTCGTTTCCAGGGTGAAAATGCTGAGCGATGGATAAACGCAGGTCCAGCGGTTCGATCCGCAACATAAGATCATCATGCAGAATGGCCGTAATAGCCCACGTTGTTCAGGGGAGAGCGAGCAGTTAGGAACCCAATATTTTCAGCGCTCTTTCAAGAATAATTTGCTTCGTCGTCAGCGTAGTGTACTTCCAGATATCACCAATAGCCCTTCGTGCTTTGTTCAGTGGTCGCCAAGAACCATGCGCATCCGGGCGCCTGTTTCCAAGGCTACAATCTGCATTTCCCATACACAGCCGATCACTTGCGGAACACCGTCGTTGAACTGAGTTGGCGTTTTCCGGCTCGCGCGCATCTGTCTGATGTTGGTCAGGACACTGCCCCGTGGCAAATAAGATACCAGCGACACTGTTGCCGTTTGCTCTGCAAAATGAACTATTTGAAATTCCACACCGTGGTTACTTCCGGTGTTTTGCAAGTCTCCTGCCAAAGTGGGGCTCATTATCGCGCCCAGTGCCGCAGCACCTGCTACGGCTTCATCAAAATCCCGGGCGTCTTATAAAGTCGCTTAGCGTTTCGAGCGCCAGCCATTGTCGTTGACCAGAGGGAGCTAGCGTGTTTGCCGTGTTCGAAACGGTTTGATGTGAACCATAAGGTTCATGATCGACTGATGACGCCCCTGGTGAAGAAACATTGTTGGACGACGCTGATCGTCTACGCCCCGTATCGGAGCATCAGTAATCCTCGCCAGCATAACGATTTGGCAAACCGACAGCATCTTCGCGTCCGATAAACGATGCCCAGTCATCGCCCGGCCGCCAGATACTCTCCATATTTCCGAAGGCCTCCACCTCGGGTATTTCAAAGCCGGTTTTGGCATATCGGTAGAAAAAGGCGCTGACACGTGCGTTGTAGATGCAGTGCACATGGATTTTTGCATCAGGCAGCCCTTCGATGGCGGATCTAAAATCTTCAAAATTCTGATCGGTCGGACGCTCAAATTCAACCGGGATGTAGATGTAGGCCATGCCGAGCGACGCGATAGTACCCGCTTCATCTTTTAGCGCGCCTTTGTTGTGGTGAGGGCCCAAATTGATGATGTGGCTCACGCCAAGATTCTGGATTTCGACCAGTTGTTTCCCTGTCGGTTGGCCAGAGGTTGTAAGTCGCGCATTAATCCGACGCCAGTTCAGGATATCAGTCAGTTCTGTCATTTTACTTCCTCAAAATTGCCTTGCAGCTCCAAACAAGTGGCATGTCTTTTCGTGAAGCGTTTTGTAGACGCTGGATACTCGTGCAATTTTGCTGCGGGTCGAATGGGGCGCGGCACAAAACTGCCACCACAGTTGGGGCATTGATTGCCAAATCTCTCTTCGGCGCATTTAGCGCAGAACGTACATTCGAAAGTACATATCCGAGCATCTGGCGCCGATGGTGGCAAGTCCTTATCGCAGCATTCGCAGTCGGGTTTCAGCACAAGCATGAGTCTAGTCTCCATTTCATTTACCAGTAGATTACCTGAATTGCGCGTGGCAGAAATGACAATATGACCGCAATATCTGCCAAATCAAAATCTTCACCAGCAAAACCGCGCCTGGTCGTCTTTGTCGTGTACCCCAATATTGTATTGTTGGATCTGGTCGGCCCGTTGCAGGTTTTTTCTCACGCACAGGATCCAGCAAGTGGGCAAAACGGATACGAATGCATAGTCGCTTCTGTTGAAGGAGATCTCACCGAAACGAACACCGTTGTGTCCATTCCAAGCGTTCCGGCATCAAGTCTCGGGGACCGACAGATTCATACGCTGGTCGTGGTCGGAGGGGATGGCGCCATTCCGGGTATGCAAAACACCGAGCTGGTCGAGACCATCGCCAAGCTTGCAGACGGGTCGTCGCGTGTCTGTTCTGTCTGTTCCGGCGCTTTGATTTTGGCCGCAACCCGATTGCTTGATGGTCGCAGGGCGGTCACTCATTGGGAGGACTGCAATATGCTGGCAGAGACCTATTTAAACATTCAGGTTGAAATGGATCCCATTTTCATCAAGGACGGGCCTATGTGGACGTCTGCCGGGATCACGGCGGGCATCGACATGGCTTTGGCGATCGTGTCAGAGGATTTGGGTCGAGCGGCAAGCTTTGAAATGGCACGATCCATGGTGGTTCAGATGGTCCGCTCAGGCGGACAGTCCCAATTCAGCCCCACGTTGGGACGTCAGTTGCGCGATCAGACAAACCAGTTCGAAGAGCTGCATTCTTGGATCTCGGGGAACCTGCATTTACCCCTGCCGGTCGAAACACTTGCCGAGAGGGTAAACATGAGCGCTCGCAACTTTGCCCGTGTTTATGCAGCAGTAATGGGTGTCACTCCCGCGAAAGCAGTAGAGGCCATGCGCGTTGAAAAGGCACAGAATATGCTGCAGTTCACCAACCGCAGCATCAAATTAATTTCCGCCGAATGCGGATTCAACGAAGAAGACCGCATGCGGCGCGCATTCCTTCGCTTAGTGAACGTGTCTCCGTCTGACTATCGGCAAAACTTCAGGGTGGCATGAAGTAATTCTCACCATATCAAGCGTTTCGGCAACCTAGGTATCCCGATGTTACGCTGCCGATCACAGTCAGATTTAGGGCACGAATCGCTGAATTAGAACACGTATTCAGACGTGGTCTTTGAGCGTGAGTAACTAACACTGTCTCGGCAATGAGAAGTGATACAGCGCCCGTATGTGACCGGTTAGTGTCCAAACTGCAGAATGTTGCATTAGACAGGAACGACAGCGTCGTTCGCGTTGCAGACACCTGATAATTCGAAACGCTGCGCACAGCACAGGTGTCTGGTTAGTGGAAATTGGCGATTCGAAAATTCGGCGCCACGAATGTCACCTGCACGCCGAATTCGATGGTGTTAACTATATCGAGATTAAAGCTGTTAATAGAGCTTCGGCACCAGGTTTCTTTGATCTTCGAACGAGAAACGATACAGATTGCCCAAGGTAATTGGCGTGGTCAATGTCCGCACCTGACGCCAAAATCTGCTTGACCATCTCGACACGCCCTGCCCGAACCGCATCAAATAGAGGTGTTTCACCCTTTGCGTCTGTTGCGTTGAGCTGCGCGCCAGCACTCATCAACAAGGAAAAGGTCTCCAGGAAGCCTGCCTGAGCCGCTCGATGCAAGGGCGTCTTGCCTTTGTGATCTCTGACGTTGACATCGGCGCCCATGGCCAACAGCTTGGTCACCTCTTCCAAATCGTCCTTGGCGTTATGATTGCCGCGGCATGCTTCGACCAATGGAGGGAAGCCATGTCGATCCGGGGCATCAATGTTCAGTTCGTATTCGTAGGGTGCAAAAATCGAGGCCCACTTTGGGTCCAGGCATGCTTCATTCGCGTCTCCTGGCCGCGGCTTGGCGCCCATCGCCAATAGAATTTCCAGGATTGAGGTTTCCTCGATATCCAATGCCCATGAAACCAACCGCCCACCGTCTTCGGTCACATCTGCGCCTCTGGAAATCAGCTCTCTTACAATTTGGAGATGTCCACCCGAAACTGCATAATGTATCGGCCTGAACCCGGTTTCGCCGGATGCGCATTTAACGGGGCGGTCAACGAGACTAGGATATTCGCTGATAATATTCTGAACGGTTTTTAGATCGCCAAGATAGCACGCTGAATCCAAGGAGTATGTTGCGCCGCTTTCTTTCAGAAAATCCGAAACCAATGACTTTTCAAAGATCGTTGCTATACACCAAGGCGTGACTTCAACTTTGGTTTCCCTGAAATACCCACCGCGAACTTCCAGCCCCACGCCTTTATTGACAAGGAACCGAACAGTGCCCAACCGTCCCTTCCGGGCCGCCTCCCAAAGCAATGTACGTCCATGCGGTCCTACAGCTCGTAAGAAGCGGGGTTCTTTCTTCAAATAAATTTGTAACGCCGGAAGGTTGCCCGCCGACGCCGCAGGAAGAACGATCTCAAGAAAGTCGCGCGATCTTCCGGTTAAGGGTTTAATTGGTCTTCGTGACGAATTCAACATTTGAACCGATTGGTGTGCTGCTTCTAGGTCGCACAAAAGCTAGCTGCCTCGGCGAAATTGCGCAATCCAATGGAAATTTAATTCGAACACCGGCGAAATGATGGTTGCCATATTTTCCCTATTGCGATTGCTGCTCACTGATTGGTTTACGAATGTCCGAATACGGGAATTAATAGATGGCTTAGGGACATGGTCGAATGCAGGCGAAAGGCCGCCTTTAGCGACTTGTCGGGCAGGGTTGTCGGCTGATACCGCAATGCATTTGACTCCGCTTCGAACTCTAAATGGCTGATGCAGCAATTTCAATGATGGGCTCTCGAGTTCCAGCATTAGTCGCTCTCTAAAGGATTCCGAAGATCGAGAATTTCAATGAAGTGGCAAAAAGTCCTTGATCTGTCTGCGATAGATGTGTTGCCTGGCAGATTTCTATTTGTAGTAGTTATGATAAAATAAAGACTATAAATTTTCTAAATTTAAGCGCCGATGATACCTTCGGTCAAATCCTACGACCATGGGGCGAGAGATGGACCGGCACGACTTTCAACAAAGATTCAGAGCCACTGGTGCGGTCGTGCTTCCGGTTATCCATGTGCTTGACGCGGAACAGGCGAAAAGAAACATCCAGGCCGCTATCGACGTTGGGTGTCCTGGCGTTTTTCTGATCAACCATGATTTCGAGAAAGAAAAGCTCTTCCCGATCATCAGGGAAATGCGCCAGAAGTTTCCGGACTACTGGATCGGCGTGAATTTTTTGGCCGTGACGGGCAAGTTCGCATTTCCCATTCTGGGTCAGCTGCAGGCCGAGGGTGTTCAGGTTGATGGCTATTGGGCTGACGACGCTCGTATAGATGAACGCCGCTCTGATGATGACCAGCCCGAAGCGGAAGAGATTGCTGACATCCGTGAAAAAAGCGGTTGGAATGGTCTGTATATAGGCGGCACGGCCTTCAAGAAACAGCGCGAGGTCGCGCCCGCTCAGTACGGGAAAAGTGCCCGCATCGCCGCACGCTACATGGATGTTGTGGTGACCTCGGGCGTGGCGACCGGACATGCTGCAGATGTAGATAAAATCAACACGTTCCGAAAAAACTGCGGAGATACCGCACTTGGCCTGGCATCCGGCATCACTCCCCAAAACGCAGCAGAGTACGCCGATGCGGTTGATCTTTTCATGGTAGCTACCGGCATCAATTTCGATGGGGATTTCTACAACATTGATCCAGATCGCCTGAATCACCTCATGAGCCTGACACAAGAATAAGGGAGCATATCAGATGACACGTGACAAAGGACCCAGAGACGACCGTTGGTATTTCTCACTCATGGCCCCCAACACCAAGGGTGATAAATTCGCCTGGCTGGACCCGACATCCATCTACATCAACGGCAAGGCCTATCACGATTTGCTGGATGATCTTTGTGCTGATCTGGAAACGGACGAGATTGATGTTGTGGCGGGCCTTGATGCCATGGGATTTGTCTTGGCGGCCGGCATTGCCGCGCGGATCGGCCGAGGGTTTCTGCCTATTCGCAAGGCGGGTAAACTCTGTGTCGACACGGACAGCTCCACAATGACCAACTATTCCGGTAAAACACAGAATATGGAAATGCGCGTGCCCGCCTTCGCACCGGGTACCCGTGTATTGCTGGTGGATCAGTGGGTGGAAACCGGTGGCACCATGCAAGGGGCCGTCCAACTTGTCGAGCAGCAAAAAGGCGTCGTCGCGGGCATGGTTGCCGTGGTCATAGAGGATAATGATGCCACTGCTGAATATCGCAAGAAATACAAATGCGTCACCGCCATTCAGCCGGGTACAGAGTGGCAGCGCCAAGCCAACGCGCAGTATCTCGAAAGCTTCAAGACCTACAAACCCGAGATGGCATTCCCGATCTAAAGAGCGGTCAATGCGTAGCAGTGCAGATTTGCCTGAAAACAGGTGCGACAGATGAAAATCACCTGTGAAACAATTGCCCGCCGGCATTGTCGGCGCTCCGAAATATTTCCATCATACGGGCACCTTTCAGGACCATAGCGTCATCGCGCGCAGCAACCCCATGGGCATTTTGCTGGAGAAAAAAGGAGGGCCTGGCGGTCATTCGCATTGTTAATGGTTGCCCGGTTGATATTTTGAGCATTAATGTTTCCGATATGCGCGTCGTCAACCTTTCAACCGAGCTTTTGCGGACATTCGTAACCGTTATCGAAGTGGAAAGCTTCACGCGTGCGGCTGAGATTCTGGGGCGAACCCAGCCCGCGATCAGCCTGCAGGTGAAACGGCTTGAACAAACGGTCGGGTACGATCTGATCAGGCGAAAAGGCAAGGACATCTCTCTGACTGAGCGCGGTGAAGCCTTGGCAATTCATGCTCGGCAGATCCTCCGCCTGAACGATCTTGCTGTGGCACAGTTCGAACATCAGAAAAAATCTGCCAAATTGCGGGTCGGCTTGCCTGTGGACTATGCGGTCAATACGCTTCAATCCTGTCTGACCGATGTGGTGCGACAGTACACTGATGTTCAGATCGAGATACGCTGTGATTTGTCAAAGCACCTGCTTTCTGCCCTGCGCAGCAATGAAATCGACATAGCAGTGGCCCTCTTTGACGGTGACGACCAACAGTTCCTGTTCCGCAACTGGAAAGAACAGCCCACCTGGGTAGGTGCCACAGATTTCGTAATCCCAGATCAATCCGATATACCCCTTGTGGTGCATCCCTATGGCTGTGTTTACAGGGATCGTATGGCCACCGCTCTGAAGCTGGCCGGGCAAAACTGGCGCGTCGCCTATTCCAGCCCCGGCATCGGCGGTGTTCAGCATGCGGTGCGCGATGGGCTGGGCCTGTCCTGCCTGACAGGCCCCACCATACAGAGCGGAATGCGCAGATTTTCCGAAAGAGACGGCCTGCCGGCCTTGGCGCCCTTACATATTGGACTCTTTGCACGTCAGGCGCAGTTGGGGTCAGGAGGATACGCGGCTATCGATGCAATTGTACAGACGCTTGAAGAGTACACTACGGGTAGTGAGTTTGGATAAGCATCTATTATGCGACTATATAGACGATAAATTTCCTTTTGCCGGATTGGTAGAATAGACTTTTTCTTAAATCAGCGGCCACAGACCAAATCCGGCGGTGGCGTCGTGCCAATAGAATGAGCCGCTACACGATAACTCGGAGGAAAAAAATGAAATCGAAATATCTGAATACCCGTCCCATAGTACCAACGCGTCGTGATGTGTTGCGAATTGGTGGCGGCATCGCGTTGTCAGCACCGTTTGTCGGTCGGGCCTGGGCTTCGACCACAGAAATCAACATGCTGGCCTGGTATGGTCATGGCGAGCCTGACATGGTCGGCGCCTTTGAGGAGACCAACAACGTCAAATTTGTTCCCAAATACTACGCGGGCGGCGACAATATGCTGGCGCTGATCGCGCAGTCGCCACCGGGCACCTATGACATCATCCTGTCTGATGCGGAATTCGTTCAGCAGCTGAACGCTGCAGGGTATATTGAGGCGCTGAACTCGGACGATTACCCGTTCGATGACATGCTGCATGAGGATTTCACCAAATTCCCTGGCCACTGGGACGGCGATACACTCTTTTCGATGATCCTGCGTGGCGGGCATTTGGGTGTGAGTTACAACACCACAGCCATCAGCGCCGAAGAGGCGACCAGCTATGATGCCTTCTGGAAGCACGAGGTAGAGGGCAAGGTTGGCCATTTCGACTGGCATCTGCCCAACCTCGGCATGATGAGCCTGAAGAATGGCAATGGCGCTAACCTTTGGAACGTTGACGATGCCGCGTGGCAGGCGGTGCAGGACACAACGATGAGCCTGCGGCCCCAGATTGGCGGCTATTTTGACTATGGCGGCACGTTCAATGGTCTCAAGAACGGCGAGATGCTGGCGATGTGCGGTATCGGCGATTGGATCACCGGTGTGCTGGAACGTGATGGCGCGCCCGTGGCATCGGCTATCCCGCAAGAGGGCGGCATCCAGTTCACCGAAAGCTATTGCATCGGCAAGGGCTCGGGCAAGGCGGATATTGTTACCAAGTTCATCCAGTATATGTTGTCACCCGAGGGGCAGGTGAAATCGGCTCAGATGCTGGCCTATCCGGGTTTCTGCGTGACCAAGGGTGGTCGGGCAGCCTTGCAGGAGCAAGATCCGGCTGAAGCCGAGCGTAGCCATCAGGTTGAGGGCATGGCAAACGAGCCGATCGCTCTTATCAACGAGGGTCGCATCCACTATCGCAACATTCCCCAGCAGCAGACGCTTGAAGATTGGAACGATTTCTGGTCCGAATACAAGAACGCCTGACTGGCCAATTCGAACGAACAAACCGGGAAGCGGCCTGAACCGGGTCGCTTTCTGATGTGCACAAGGGCCAAGCCTCGTGAAACGCAAGTTTGATCTTTATGCCATGACCTGGCGGTTGCCGATCATCTTCTGGCAGGCGCTGTTTTTTGTCGGGCCGCTGCTGTTCATGATCGCGATTTCGTTCTTTGTCGTGAAGAACTATCGCATGACCGAGGCTTTCGAGTTCGTGAACTGGCAGAAGATGCTGACACGCAACTATTTCTGGGACAGCTACGGCTATACTATTTTCATCGCGGGCATCAGCACTATCGTGGCGATGGTTCTTGCATTTCCAGCGTCGTTTGCGCTGGCGTTTCGAGCCTCTGACAATCTGCGTCGCTGGGCGATTTTCCTGCTGATTATCCCGTTTTTCACTTCTTATCTGGTGCGTACATTTTCATGGTATGTGATTTTGGCCGAAAGTGGTGTGGTCAATGCGATGTTGGGCTATGTCGGGCTGGGGCCGTTTAAAATGCTCAACACCCATTTTGGTACGGTTGTCGGCTATCTGACCCTGACCTTGCCGCTGGTTGTGATCCTGCAGACTGTCACCATGGCAAATGTGGACAAGACCCTGATCGAGGCAGCCCGCAACCTGGGCTGTAAGCCGCTCGCTACCATCTGGCGCGTGGTGCTTCCGCTGTCGAAGACCGGACTGATTGTGGCTGCACTGTTTTGCTTTATCTTGTCCTTCGGTGATTTTGTGGCTCCTTTCTATCTGGGAGGCTCGCAGGAGCCGACATTGCCGATCCTGATCCTAGATACCACCAAATCCGGACAGCAATGGCCCCGGGCTGCGGTAGTGGCCATCATGATGATGGCCACCTTGTTTACCATCGCCTTTGCCGCGATCGCGCTGGCCTACAGAAAGGGCGGGGCACGATGAAACAGAACCGCCTGCTGAACATCATCCTGATGATTTATGTGCTGTGCATCTTTGCGTTCATCTTCGCGCCGATCCTGTTTTCGCTGGTGTTCTCGTTCAATTCGCAACGCTTCCCCACGATCCCTTTGGGAAATTTTACGACAGAATGGTATGCCAAGATTTTCGCAGACCCTGACGTCTGGCTCGCGGCCCGCAATTCGCTGATCGTTTCGGTCAGCACTGCGCTGCTGGCGACGTTTCTTGGGTTTTGCACCGCCTATTCGGATTTCCGCTATAACTTTCGCTTCAAGGGTCCCTATCTGGCACTGATCCTGCTGCCGCCGACCATTCCGCTGATCATCATGGCGCTGGCGATGCTGGCCTGGTTGTCGCGACTGGGGCTCTCGGGGCAGCTCTGGTCGATCATTCTGGCACATTCTGTTCTTACGGCGCCCTTTGCCATGGCGATCATCCGGCTGAGGCTTAATCAGATGGATCCCGATCTTGAGGCCGCTGCCTGGAATCTGGGCAGCAGTGAATGGCAGGCGATGCGCCATATAATCATTCCGTTCTGTGCACCGGCGATTGTATCCGGCCTGTGTCTGACTGCGGCCGTGTCCTTTGACGAATTTGCAATTTCGTGGTTTGTGTCCGGCCTGAACAAGACCGTGCCGGTGATCATTTTGGAAATCGTCCAGGGCAACATCGACCCGCAGGTCAATGCCATCGGCACATTCGTATTCCTTACCTCCATGACGCTGGTGATCCTCGCTCAGGTGTTTTTCATCAGCCGCCAAGTGAAGAGCCATTCTTGATATGACAGAGCCTCTCGTTACCTTTCGCAACGTAAAGAAACACTTTGGCGACTTTGTTGCTGTTCGCGAGATGGATCTGGATATCCACACAGGCGAGTTTCTTGCCATCATGGGCTCCTCGGGCTGTGGCAAAACCACGACATTGCGGATGCTGGCCGGTTTGGAAGCGCCTACATCCGGTGAGATCCGCATAGGCGGTGATTTGATGAATGACGTCAAACCGCACGAACGTGACACTCCGCTGGTGTGGCAGTCGCTGGCGCTGTTTCCCTTTCTAAGCGCGCGCGAGAATGTCGAGTTTGGCCTGAAAATGCGTGGTGTGGACAAGGACGAGCGCAAGCGCCGGGCACTGGAATGGCTGGATCGGATGGAGATCGGCGAATTTGCCGACCGTAACATTACCACTCTTTCGGGCGGTCAGAAACAGCGTGTGGCGCTGGCGCGTTCACTGGTGATGGAACCCCAGATGCTGCTGCTGGACGAACCGCTTTCGGCGCTTGATGCCAACCTGGTAATCCGCATGCAGGCCGTGTTGACGCGGCTGCAAAAGGAGCTCGGGATAACCTTCGTCTATGTCACCCATTCGCAATCCGAAGCCTTCGCCATGGCAGACCGTGTAGTGATCATGAGTCAGGGCGAAATCGCGCAGGTCGGCTCGCCCAAAGATATCTACCGTTCACCCGCCAACCGGTTCGTGGCCGAGTTTGTGGGCCGCAACAACATTCTGGGAGGTACGGTGATATCGCAGTCCAGCGAAACCGTTTCTGTGTCAACTACGTCCGGCGATTTCACCGCTGTAGCCCCTGCGGACCAGCGAACCACGGGCAGCGATTTGACATTTTCTGTCTCTGCCGATCTGGTTTCGGTTTCGATCGATCAACCTGATGCCCTGAACAAGGTGCAATGCAACGTGATTTCCGAAGAATTCATCGGCTCGGTTGTAACGCTGTTTCTGGAAAGTGCGGACGGCCACGAATTCAAGGTTCAGATGCAGGAACGCGATCTGATCGAGCTGGATTTGCGCAGTGGCAGTCAGATATGGCTGAGTTGGCTGCCTGAGAACGCCCACGTACTGGACGGGGATTAGGCGATGATCCGAAACCTGATCCCTTGGCCCAATGGCGCCAAATGTGCGGTAGCGATCAGTTTTGACATGGATGCCGACAGTCTGATCCATGTGGCACGGCCCCATGACAGCCATCGGCGCCTGTACCCCACGTCCATGGGGCGCTATGGCCCCAATGTCGCCCTGCCTCGTATTCTGGACACTTATCGGCGTTTTGGCTTGAAACAATCCTTCTTCATTCCGGGATGGTGTCTGGAGCAATACCCCGAAACCGCCGAGGCGATCCTGAATGACGGCCACGAGATTGGCCATCACGGCTATCTGCACGAAGATCCGATTGCGACCTATGGCAATCAGCGAGAGTGGTTTGAACGCGCTCTGGATGCTCATAAGCGTATCTGCGGAAAACTGCCCGAAGGTTACCGTGCACCGGTGTACAATATCACCGATGAAGTGGTTAACCTGATGCAGGAAAATGGATTTCGGTATGACAGCTCAATGATGGCTGAAGACATTCCTTACGCAATCGAAACCTCTAGGGGACAGCTTTACGAAATGCCGGTCCACTGGGGTACGGATGACTGGCCCCCCTTCGCGCATTACGAGGAAATTGGCTATATGATGCCGGTCAGATCACCCTCTGCTGCGCTGGAAGGATTTTGGGAAGAGTTCGAAGCGCAATATGAAACTGGCGGTTTTTTCATGCTGATACTTCACCCGTTTCTGACCGGGCGCCTTGCGCGGTGGCGGCTTGTTGAACAATGGATCGAAGACACGCTGAAAACGCGCAAAGTCTGGTTTTCAACGCTTGCAGGCATTGCGGATCACATGGATGCACTACAGAAATCAGGCACTTGGTCGCCCTCGGTTGAAAAGTTGCCTTATTTCAACGCACCACCGTTAGGATTACAAAATTCCTGAAAAAAATATCAACCCGCAACCAAATCCAATGTGGTTGGTGCTAACAGGTTGAAAATTCCATTTGGCTTCTATCTGATTTGCCAACATCACCGCAATTCATCTACGGGCCGCGATAAATCTTTAATGCGCTTTATCTGATGCCGGAACTACAAGCGAAAGCCTCTACAAATCTGGGGGCACCTCACATCTAGAAATTTGCGGGTTAACATTGTTGTTTCCGTTATTGTGCACTGTCGTCTTCTAATTCTATGCTCAACTTATGTCTGAAAATTCCACATCCCATCCACTTGATCCGCTACAGAGGCAGGAAATTGCTCGAGCAGTTGAGATCGTTAAGCGCGACTCTGGATTAGATTCTACTGGATGGTTCGAAACCATAACGCTTGACGAACCGAGGCTCGCGCTTCCTGAATTCAATGCCGCTCCCCGACAAGTGCCTCGGCGTGCATTTGTTTGTTGTTATGAACCGTCTTCAAACCGCACGCTGAACGGGATTGTTAACCTCGATGAAGACCGGGTCGAGCGATGGCAAAATGTAAAGGGTGCTCAGGCTAGAATTGTGCCGGATGAGTTCGCGGCGGGTGACAAACTCGTCAAACAGGACATGCAGTTCATCGAGGCGCTCAGGAAACGCGGGATCACTGATCTTGAAACGGTATTGGTGGAAACTTGGGCGGCCGGAAATTTCGATGCGAAGGAAGAACAAGGCGAACGGCTCGCGTATTGTCACTGCTGGGTCAGCAATGACGCAGGGGACAATCGTTATGGTCGGCCCATCGCTAACCTTCACCCTGTGGTCGATCTTCGCCGAGGGAAGGTAATTCGCATTGATGATTTTGGTGTTGTGCCATTGCCGCCAGATACAAAGTCAATTCGACCTACGGAAAATCTGCGTACTGACATCAAACCGCTGGAGATAACGCAGCCAGACGGTCCAAGCTTTAAAGTCGATGGACACGCAGTGGAGTGGCAGCGATGGCATGTCCGGGTTGGGTTCAATCAACGTGAAGGCCTTGTATTGCACAACATCGCCTACGAGGATGATGGCCGACTGAGACCAATTATGCGGCGTGCTTCGATGGCAGAGATGGTCGTTCCCTATGGCGACCCAACCGGTGGGAACTATCGTCGCAATGCATTCGATACCGGAGAGTATGGTCTTGGCGCCAGCTTAGACTCGCTTCAGTTGGGCTGTGATTGCCTTGGGCACATTCACTATTTTGATCTCTTTACTCACGATTGGACCGGCACCCCGTTGGAGATTAAAAATGCGGTTTGTATGCACGAGGAGGATTTTGGACTTCTCTGGAAACATACGGATGCAAAAACTGGTAAAATGCGTGCCGTGCGCTCGCGCCGGCTGGTGATTTCATCGATCTGCACAATTGGAAATTATGTTTACGGGTTCTTCTGGTATTTCTATCAGGATGGAACAATTGGGGTTGAAGTAAAGGCAACGGGAATTCCGTTTCCATCCGCAATCGCAACCGGTGAGAAATCAGAGTTTGGGACCTTAGTCGCGCCAGGCATCGAGTCGCATGTTCACCAGCATACGTTTTGCTTCCGTTTTGATATGAGTGTGGACGGCCCTGGAAATTCCGTGCACGAAGTGGAGTTTGAAGCGGCTCCTCTCGGTCCAGAAAATCCGTATGGCAATGCAGTTAAGATCAACGACAGGTCGCTCAAGAGCGAGGCCGGGGCGGCGCGAGAGCTTGACCTCGCAAAAGGGCGCTATTGGAAAGTGATAAATCCGGGTTCAAAAAATAAACTGGGTAACGCGGTCGCCTATAAACTCGCACCTAGCAGTAATGCCCTACCACTGCTTGACAAAGAAGCACCTGTCGCCAAACGCGCAGGTTTTATGTTCAGGCATTTTTGGGCGACGTCTTTTGACCCAAAAGAGCTTTATCCAGCAGGCTGGTATCCAAATCAAAGTGAACCAGGTGAAGGACTGCCTAAATGGATCAAAGCTGACCGTTCACTTGAGAACACGGAAGTCGTTACCTGGTATACGCTCAGCTTCAATCATCTACCCCGGCCGGAAGATTGGCCCGTACAGCCTGTCGTTTACGCCGGGTTCCACTGGATGCCTGACGGCTTTTTTGATGAAAATCCCGCCCTCGATGTGCCTCCTGGAAATGGCGGATGACCAAACCGAAGTTTGTTCCTTTAAATCCAAAAGAAATTTCTGGATAGTTTATTACCTTTCGGTTGTTCGCGATCTTCGAAAGAATTGACCCGACATTCCGGAAGCGTTGCGTTTTTCGGTAACGGCTCTGAGGTTGCCCTGACAGGGCCACGTGGAAATGCGGCTTCGAAATTTTCCGACACATGAGCTTTTCACCGGTCGATTTTTCACAGGGAAATCTGTGGTGCAGCGGCCGGGCAGGCTGCTTTATCTTTTCAACTGGCGACGGTGATTTCCTCTACACAACGCCAGATCCACTGGAAGAGCGGTTCGTCGCCATGACCTTGAATTGGGATAACCAACAGTCCGTGTTACATAGGAATTTTCTAAAAGAAGTATCGGTATTACCGCTCATTTTGGCAGCGGTCTGAGGGTGACTATCCGGATTTTTCTTCATCCGTCCGGCACGGTGCTTGACGCGCTGAAATCCAGATTTGTCAGCATCTTGTATACAACATTCTCGGATCACGCTGAACTTTGTACAAAATTTTGGGCCTAAAAAGGTCGCGCAAAAAGCGGGATCACCCTTTAGGCATTTTAAGCAAAACAGAGCGGCCACTTTTGACATATCGCAGCTCGCCTTCGCCAATGGCAGCAACGCGTCCACCATCAAGTCGATCACCGACCTGAACTTTTTTGTAACGACCGTTGGCCAGCCGTACCAGTGCTCGGCGGCTGCTCGGAGTGCCGTAGACGCCAATAAGGTTGACTTTGCGCAGTTTGATCACGTTTTTTTCAGTCGCTGCGCGGGCAACAGAGGCAGTAGTGGGGATTTTGGGCGCAACACGCTGAGCTGCACTAACCGGCGTGGCGCTGGCCTTTTCCTTGCTTTTCTCAATGAGCGCCGCGAAATTTTTGGGCCGTGACTGTGGTTTGATCGAAGTGGTCACGGCCTGTGTGGTTGCGCCGGCGAGGGGATCATTGGTCGCATTAGCCGTACCGTCCGCGGTTGCTGCGGCAATCTCAGCGGCGAGTTCTTGTGCGCTCTTGGGCCGGAGTTTTGGGCGGATGGCTCCTAGCTCAGACAGTGTGCGACCACCCAGCTGGCTGCGCTCTGCTTGTTCTACGAGGTTAGCAGGGCGAAGACGGGGGCGCGTAGTGGCAGATTGCGGGGCAGCAGCCTGAGCTACGGTTTGTGGCTCGTCTGTGGTGTCGCGTTGGGGGGTCGAAGGGGGCACTGACGATGGGCGCCCGGCGAACACCAAAACACCATCAGGGGTAATCGTCCCATCTGGCGTTGCCCGAACAAATCCGCGTTCGTCAAATTCAAACGTCTCATTTGGACCAGGTGGAATTGCGGGCGTATCGGGTCTTACGTCTGAGAGCAGCTCTGCTGGGTTCTGTAAAGCGACGACATCAGAAGAGGAAATTGTGGGGTCAATGGAGGTCTGATAAAAATCTTCAAGTGTCGTCAATCCTGGGGCGCGTGGCGGGCGCGGCGCCATCAACCAGATACCAGTGGCGGCATATCGCGCGCGCGCCTCGTCATCGGTAAGCTCTGCCGGGCTGGCTTCGATCACGGGCGTTCTGCGGATTTCAACAATATCGTCAGTGGTTTGGGGAAGGGACGCGATAACTATGTCTTCAGCTTGCTCTACGGTTTCTCCATCAGCGAGCGCTTCTATCTCGGCTTCGGTTTGCCTGTCTTCTTCTGAAAGATCAGGCACCACTGCTATCTGGCTGTCCTGCGGCGCACGGAAGAACCGCGCAAGCCCGTCATCCAGGAAGATAGAGGCCCAGGCGGCGACTGCCACAAGGAAGAACAACAACACTGCGGTAAGGATCAGGCCTAGAAAGCGGGGCCGGCCACGCGCATCAGATTTGTCGCGTGCGCCGAACATCGTCATGCGCTGTTTTTCGTCTGCAGGCTTAGGCACTCTGCGGGCTGTGTCGGTCTTGTCTCGCCGCAGGCTGAGCGAGCGGCGGGTTGAGAATGCCGGTGCGACGTTTTCTGGTTCCGGCTCAGATTCTGCCGATGCAACTGCCGGGGCAGGGGGGATAGCGTTCAGGCGCTCTTCGGGTAGGGCGCGCAAAGAGCTATCAGGGACCGTCTCCGGAACCGGCTCTGGTTCCGCCGTCAAGATTGGCTCTGGGTTTGGTTCCTTTACAGACGTTGGCTCTGGGGTTGGCTCAGATGTGACGGCGGGTATCGGATCACGGCGCGCACCTGAAAGCGGTGGGGTAACATCAGGTGAATCGTTGCGCCGCGCACGGATTGACGAGAAGGCAACCGGCTGGGATTTTTCGGGTTCGGGTTCGGGTTCGGGTTCGGGTTCGGGTTCGGAGACACGATCGTTTATCTGTCCTGTATCTTCTAAAGTAGCCTCCGCCTTTGGTTCCGGCGTGTCTTCCTCCTCCGGGGGCTCCGGTTCGGGCAAGTGTGCCGCTCCGATGATCCGCACTGCAGCTGTATCCCTTTCCACGCTGCCACCATCTGGGAGAAGTGTAGCCGCTTTCGTGGTTTCGCCAAAAAACGGTTCGCCCAAAAATTCAGAGGATTCAGGAATGGCAACAAAGCTTAACGGGTTAAACTGGTGGTCGGCAGCAAAGCTTTCAGCTTCGGCCAATGTTTGTTTGTAAACCGCAGCGACATAGACCTGCCCGGCACTTACTGACCAGTCATAGGCCAGATCATCCACTGCATAAGGGGTGGCCCCTTCAAGCGCGTCCCGCACTGCGTCGCCAAGGTTTTCATAGGCGATATCTGTACCATCGAATTGTAAATAGCGGATCTGGTCGTTCGGGATGATCAGTTTGGTGTGCAGCCCGCTTTGGTCAAGCAGCCGTGCCTTATCTCGTAGCTCGGTAAGCTCTGCGCCAAGGTCTGTGCTATCAAGTTGAACCTCGCCCACAAGGTGCCAACCCGGAAAAGTCCGGTGTAATAGTCCGATGCCTTCGAACGAAAGGGAGAGGGCAAAATTCGGTTTCATTGCATGTGTTTCTGGCACAGACAGCTGGGATACGGGAGAATTCCCCGTAATGGTGTGATTTTACAGCAGAGTCCCGCCGAGGGGAAGGAAAAGCCTGTCGTGCGGGACCACGACTGGCTTTGGCCTCCGCATTCTGCCGTCAGGCCGACGCTTTGGACAGCGCCTGATCGAGATCTGCTATGATGTCATCGGGATCTTCGATGCCAATGGAAATGCGTACAACATTCGGTGCGGCCCCGGCTGCGGTCTGTTGCTCCGGCGTAAGTTGGCGGTGCGTGGTTGAGGCAGAGTGGATGATCAGCGAACGAGTGTCGCCGAGGTTGGCGACATGGCTGAAAAGTTCCAGGTTGTCGACCAACCTAACACATCCCTCGTAGCCAGATTTCAACGCTACGGTGAACAGCGCGCCTGCTCCGCGTGGGCAGACTGATTTGATCCGGCTGTAGTAGGGCGAGGATTTCAAACCAGCATAGGTTACTGACTCCACTCGGTCATCCTTTTCCAGCCATTCCGACACGATCTGCGCGTTCTCCACGTGTTTTTGCATCCGCAATGACAAGGTTTCGATCCCCATCAATGTATAATGCGCAGCCTGTGGATTCAGCGTCATGCCGAGATCACGTAGGCCAATCGCGATGCCATGGAAAGTAAAGGCCAAAGGGCCGAAAGTTTCATGGAATTTCATACCGTGATAGGCGGGCTCTGGTTCGCTGAGCGAGGGGAATTTGTCCGACGCAGACCAGTCAAACGTGCCGGAATCAACAACACACCCCCCCGTTACGGTGCCATTGCCCGTCAGGTACTTGGTCAGCGAATGAACCACCAGCGTGGCACCATGCTCGATGGGACGGCATAGATATGGCGTGGCAGATGTGTTGTCGACGATCAGCGGCAGGCCAGCGTCATCGGCAACTTTGGCAATCGCACCAAGATCAGCAATATGGCCACCTGGGTTGGCAATGGATTCACAGAACACGGCACGGGTGTCATCGTCAATTGCAGCTACAACAGCATCTAGGTCATCGATATCAACAAACTTAGCGGACCAGCCGAACCGTTTGATTGTCTGGCTGAACTGCGTGACAGAGCCGCCATAAAGCCGTGTGGACACAACAACGTTGAGACCGGGACCCATCAGAGGGAACAGTGCCATGATCTGGGCCGCATGTCCTGATGAACAGCAAACTGCACCAACGCCGCCTTCTAGCGTCGCGACACGTTCCTGAAGGGAGGCTACGGTCGGGTTGGTCAGGCGGGAATAAATGTAGCCAACTTCCTGCAAGTTGAAGAGGGCGGCGGCATGTTCTGCATCACGGAACACATAGGCTGTTGACTGGTAGATTGGCACCTGCCGCGCGCCCGTGGCCGGGTCAGGCCGAGCGCCCGCGTGAATCTGCAATGTATCAAAACCAAATACGTGACCGTCTTTCATCTGTCATCCTCCCAGAAAGCTGTTGCTAAAAGGGTTAGGGGAAACGACAGGAAGGAACAACCGTTGTTTGTGTTTGTGACAGCGTCAGGCGGTGCTTAGACGGGCCTGAGAAAAGGACAACAGTTTCTTAGATTTTTCGTCCCACAAATGCAGGCGCGCACCTGCAAAGCTTTCCCGGATCGTGAGCCGGTTGCCTTCTGCAAGCTCGGCATGGTCACGAAGTACTTCGGGCAGGCGGTAAAACGGTATGCGGCTATAAAGATGATGCACGTGATGGATACCAATATTTGCACTGAACCAGTTCAGGACCGACGGTAAAATGTAATGCGAGCTGCCGTGCAGCGCGGAATCGTGCAATTGCCAGTCTTCGTCTTTGTCCCAATTGGTGGTTTCAAACTGATGCTGAACATAAAACAGCCAAACCCCTGCAATCGCGGCAATCATCGTAGAGGGTAGGAAAATCAGCAGAACAGGTTTCAGACCACCAAAGTAATAGATCGCGGTCAGGGCGATCAGGATCGCCGCGTTTGTGCCCATTGCGCTGACCCAATATTTTGCCTTGGCCATCAAGCCAATAGGCACACGGTTTTGCAGTAGGAACAGGTAACCAGGCCCCAGTCCAAATAGAACAATTGGGTGACGGTAGAGGCGATAGATTAGCCGATCAAATCGTTTCAGCTTCTGATATTCTGCCACGGTCAGTGTGTGAATGTCGCCCATGCCCCGTTTGTCTAGATTTCCGGAACTGCTGTGATGCACTGAATGAGTATGCCGCCAGACATCATAGGGCGTCAGCGTAAGCACACCAATCGCACGCCCTAACCAATCGCTGACCGACCGGTTTTTGAAAAATGCACCGTGTCCACAATCATGCTGAATAGCAAACAGACGCAGCAGAAAACCAGCATTCACAATAGATATTGCAAATGCCAGCCAGTAACTAATTGACATGGTCCACCATGCAAGGCCCCACAACAGAATGTAGGGACCCAACGTAACCGCCAGTTCGAACGCGCTGCGAAACTGATTGGGTTCTCGGTAGTTGGAAAGGACCTTCATCCAGTCGCGCGGGGCGCGGGTGGGGGTTAGTTGTTCGGGGGCATCGATAGTTTCGAGCATTCGCCTGCTTTTTCGCTGAAGTTGCAGCGATGGATATAGTACTCACCAGACTTAGCAAGCTGTATCTGGCTCTATGCCCATAAAAGTGTTGATATGGCACTTGCAAATTTGGCAAACGCTTCTGAATTCTCTGCTGGTCGGTCAGATTTCAGGTTGCATAATCGCATCAGTATTAGGTTCTGCGAATTCTGATATTAGCCACTCCTCAAACAGTTGTTTCGCAGATTCATTTCCGTCTCTGGCTGATATCCCCATCAGATAGTGACTCTGGTCGATTGATATTGGTTTGCCGACGATGTTGATTGGCTTTCCAGTGTTAATTGCCGTCTGCGCAAAACGCTCCAACACCACTGTGTGCCCACCGCCTGCCGCCACGATATCCAAGGCCGCCACGGTTGTATCAACTGCGTATGGAGTTGTTTCTTCTACCGGAGGCAGATTGTGCGCGTTTAGGTAACGCGTCAACATGTCCTCGAAGCCCAGGATCTGCACTAAGGGCCCCAAGCGTAATTTTTCTGCGCTGATGGTCCCTTGATGCAAAGAGGCGCTGGCGACCGGCACAATTGCTTCCTTTGAGACCTTTCGCGAAGATATGCTTGGCCATCCGCCGTTGCCCAGCCTGATTTCGACATCGACATCTTCCTGTTCAGTAGGCTCTGCCCAAATATTCGAGACAAGCCGGATCGAAATTTCTGGATGCGCTGCACTGAATTTCGGCAACCTGTGGGTCAACCACAAGCTGGCGGTCGAGACGGGGGCCCGCAGCGACAAAACCTGTGATGTGGCGACCCCGAACAGGCTGGAAGTGGAAAGTGCGATGTCACCCAATGTTCGGCGCAGTATCAGAGAATAGGCTTGCCCGGTTTCAGTTAGGGTGAGGCGTCGAGCAGCCCGGGTAAAGAGTTTGCGGTCCAAACTGGCCTCAAGCGACCGGATATGAAGACTCACGGCCGTTTGGGTGAGGCCTAGCTCATTTGCCGCAGAGGTGAAACTCAGGTGCCTAGCCGCGGCTTCGAAGGATCGAAGCCAGATCAGATTGGGAGTTTTAAGCATTTATCACCAAATAAATTTTGCGATTATGGCCAACATTACTCGTTTTACTTTGCATGTGCTATGGCTCTTTATTGCACAAGAACAGAAATTGTCATGCGACGCCCGTAGCGGGGCTGCAAAAGGGAGAGTGACTATGAAAGTAGGATTTATTGGTCTTGGCAATGTGGGCGGTAAGCTGTCAGGGTCGCTGCTGCGAAATGGGATTGACCTGACGGTTCACGATCTGAATGCCGGTTTGGTTGCCAATTTTGTTGAACGTGGAGCAACGGCAGCGGAAGGCCCGGCGCAGCTGATGCGAGATTGTGATGCAGTCATAACGTGCCTGCCGTCACCGGCGGCATCGGATGCTGTAATGCAGCAGATGCTTCCAGAGGTCACTCATGGCAAGATCTGGATGGAAATGTCCACCACCGATGAAGCCGAAGTACGCAGGTTGGGTGCCATGGTGATCGAGGCTGGTGGTGCAGCGGTGGATTGTCCGGTTTCCGGAGGTTGTCACCGTGCTGATACGGGAAACATCGCTATCTTTGCCGGTTGCGACCGTGCGACTTTTGAACGAATTTTACCTTTCCTGACCACGATGGGCCGCCGTATTCTGCACACTGGTGAACTGGGCAGTGCGTCGGTTTTGAAAGTCGTGACCAACTTTCTTGCCACGGCCAACCTTATTACCTGTGCAGAAGCATTGGTAACCTGCAAAGCGGCCGGGATGGATCTGAACACCGCTTATGAGGCGATCAAGATCAGCTCGGGCACATCTTTTGTGCATGAAACGGAAAGTCAGGTGATCCTCAACGGGTCGCGCGATATCTCCTTTACCATGGATTTGGTCAAGAAGGATATTGGCCTGTTTCAGGAGGTTGCAGACCGGGCCGGGGTGCCGCTGGAAATGAACCCGTTGATGATGAAAATAATGGATGACGGGATCGCACGGTATGGTCCCCGCGAATTGTCACCCAACATTATCAGGCGTCTCGAAGACACTACGGGTCTGGATATCCGCGCGCCTGGATTTCCACCAGAGATGACAGATGATGAACCTGAAGAGCCCGGGTATGAGGTTATACCACAGGGCGCGCATCTGAAGGCGGCAGAATAAGCAAAAAAGGTGGCTGGTGCTGTGACTATGTGCCAGCCACCTTATGTAGAAGAACATCAACCGCGACTACGTGGTCTTGATAGACAAAAAGCGGGTTGATCTCGACTTCGGCCACGGATTCGCATTCGCTCAGGTATGCTTGGCAAAGTCGATGAATGCTTTGCGCGATCTTGTTGACATCGGCGGCAGGCCGCCCCCGGAACCCCTGCAGAAGTTTGGCCGCTCGCAACTGTTGCAACACCCGTTCAATGTCATCTTTGGTCGCTGGCAGTAGCAATGTGACAGCATCGCCTACAAGTTCGACCAATACGCCACCACTTCCCAATACTAACGCGTGGCCGAACTGAGCATCACGGCGCAGCGTGACGATTAACTCCGCCAGCGGACTGGGACTCATTTCTTCGATCAGAAAACTGTCAGTGGCTTTGGACTGATCATAGGCCGAGACATCGGCGATCATCATCGTCAGAGCGTTCGAAAGGTTCTCATCTGTTTTGAGATTAATCGCGACGGCCCCTGCCTCGGTCTTATGGGCGAGGTCCTGGCTCATCATTTTGAGAGCGACCGGATAACCGACGTTGTCTGCGACTTCGACCGCATTTTCGACGGAAGTGACAACGCCGTTGGGCACTGGAAATCCGATGGATTTCAACCAGCTTTTTCCCGCATCTTCGGTCAACATGGTCAGCGGGGATTCTGGTACGGGTTTGGCCAAAGGCTCTGGTGTCGTTTTGTTTATGCGGTCGCGTGCGTACTGCCACCCCGCCGCGTGAGACAAGGCATTCAACGTTTCATGGATTCCTTGCATCGGGGCTATGCTCTTTTCGATCAGGAATTGCCTCGTTTCCACATCAAGATTTTCCGGTAGTGTCGCGCAAATCGCTGCCGGAACACCCAGTTCAAATGCTGCCCGGCCAAAGGCCTCTGCATCGTTTTGATAGTAGATTTTTGAATCATCCAGCCCGGGCGCCGGGTAATCCTGAACCAGCACGGCCGACCCCGCATCCATGGCCGAGATGGTGCTTGCGAATACCGGATAGGTCAGCTCTGCATGCCCCCAAATTGGCGTGGTGTAGTCAAGTGGGTTCGACACCGTTGCAATATCCGGCAGCAACTCGGACAAAGCGTCACGTCTCGATCGGACTATTTCCGGGAATGTGAGGTCGATTTTTTCAGCATAATCGGCGAGCATGGTCGCCCCGCCACCCGAGCAAGTGAAGCCTGCAACCTTTCTGTTCCGGGGCGCGCCGACAACGCACAGGTATTTGAGTGTCTCCAGAAACTGTGAGGGGTTGGAAACGCTAATCACACCAGTGCGCTCAAACAGCGATTCATATAGTTCGTTTGATCCCGAAAGAGAACCTGTATGACTAACCGTCAATGAGGCACCGATGGCGGAGCTGCCGGTTTTTAGCGCAACAATGGGAACACCTTTTTGCAAGGCCTTCAGAGCTGCGTGTTCAAATTTTTGGACATCTTGCAACCCTTCTATATGCAGCCCGATCGCGCGCACAGCTGGGTCGTCTGAGAACACGTCCAAAAAATCTTCGAGCCCTATAACAGCCTGATTTCCTGCAGAAACCATATAGGCCAGGGGGAGTGAGCGTTGGCTCATCGTGATGTCGGATGAGAACATGCCCGACTGGGTAACAATCGCGGCACCATAACCCGGAGACCAGCCTCCATGTTCAAAAGACCACAGTGCCGATTGCCCTACATAATTGATCAACCCATAACAATTCGGTCCGATCAGGGCCATATCGCCTGTGGCTTCGATCAGCGCGGTTTCAGCCGCGGTATCGCCGGTTTCTTTGAAGCCAGCAGTGAAGCACACAACACCGCCTGCGCCCATATTGTTCAGGGTTTCGAGCGCATCAACCACACCTCCGACAGGTATCGCCAGGTAAACCGCATCAGGCGCCTCTGGCAAATCTGAAATGGATTTGACACAAGGCAGACCGGCCAGATCGGCACGTTTGGGATTTACGGCCCACATCTGCCCCTGAAAGCCGCGGCGGCGCGCTTCTTTGATTGCGATCGCCGCATCGCGCCCGCCGATAAATGCGATATGCCGGGGGTTCAAAAGCCGCTGGAAATTCTTGCGCCGTTCAGGGGTCATGCACCAAGGGGCCGCAAAATGGATCGTGTAATGATATGGCGCTGAATCTCGCTGGTGCCGTCCCAGATGCGTTCTAGCCGACTATCACGCCAGAAGCGCTGAATCGGTAGTTCTTCCATCAGCCCCATGCCGCCGTATATCTGCACGGTGTCATCGGCAATCTGGTTTAGCATTTCAGAGCAGTAGACCTTGACCATCGCGGCATCCGCATCAGTCATGATACCCTTGTCGGCACGGGTGACCGCGTCTGATACAAGCAAATCTGCCGCACGCAAATTCATCGCGCCATTGGCAAGCCTGAAACCTGTGGCCTGAAATGCCCCGATGGGTTTTCCGAACTGACGGCGGGTGGCGGCCCATTCGGTTGCCATGCCAAGGATACGCTCTGCCTTGCCACAGCAGGTGGCGCCCACCCAGATACGTCCCATCCCCAACCATTTTCCAGAAAGCTCGAGCCCGCGACCCTCTTCGCCCAAAACCTGTTCAGGACCAAGACGGACATTGTCAAAGCTCAGTTGGTACGTTTTGTAGCCCCGATAGCTTACGCATTTGTTACCTTCCTGGCAGGTGAAGCCGGGGGTTCCGGTATCAACCAGAAATGCGGTGACCCGTTTGCGCGGGCCACGCGGTGTTTCATCTTCGCCGGTTGCCGCAAAGACAATTGCAAAATCAGGCATGCATGGGCCAGAGATGAAATGTTTAGACCCGTTGAGTATCCAGTCATCCCCATCACGTCTGGCGTTGGATTTCATACCCATAACATCCGACCCTGCTTCTGGTTCAGTTAGGGCAAAAAGCTCTCGTTTCTCACCGCGTACCGCGGGCAGCAGATACTTTTCTCGCTGGTCCCCTTCGCAAGCCAAAAGAAGCTCCGTCGGACGGGCGGCCCAGCTTTGAAGCGCGTGACTGGTCTTGCCGTATTCACGCTCAATCAGGGCCATCGCGGTATAGCCAAGGCCCCCACCACCAACCTCTTCGGGTAGGTTGCAGGCATAAAGCCCTAGCTCTTGGGACTTCGCTTCGATCTGGCGGCCAATCTCTCCGGGAACATAGCCCAGACGGTCCACTTCATCTTCATGTGGAAACATTTCTGATTCCACAAATCGACGCACGGTGCTGACCAGAAGTTCAGTTTCGTGATCTGTTTCCATACTCATTAAACCTCGTTGTTTTAGGCGCCTTCAGTAAGATCGCTGAATAGCCGCGGCCGGGTTTTGGCGTGCCTATGGTTATCGGCAAAGAGCGGGTAGGCGGTTTTAACCTTCTGCGCCGCGAAGTTTGAGCTTGTTTCGGGCTTCCTGCGGTGACAGAAGCCGCCCGCCCATCCGCTCAATGATCTCTTTTGCCCGGGTTACCAATTGGCCGTTGGTGGCCAGAACGCCGCGATCCAGATAGATATTATCTTCCAGCCCCACACGGACATTGCCGCCCAATGCAACTGCCGCGGCCGCCATTGGGATCTGTCCGCGGCCAATTCCGAAACTTGCCCAGCTTGCCTCCTGCGGAAGCTGGGATTTCATCGCGCACATGGTTTCAACATCCTGATCGGCCCCCCATGGAATGCCTAGGCATAGCTGGAACATCGGAGGTGCATCAATCAGACCCTCGGCAACCATTGCTTTGGCAAATCGGATGTGCCCGAGATCGAAAACTTCCAGTTCTGGCTTGACGCCCCATTCCTGAACCATGGCGGCCATTTTGCGCAGGGTGGGAGGGGTTGAGATATAAATCATATCCGTGTCGGAGAAGTTCAGAGTACCACAATCCAAAGAACAGATGTCGGGCATGCATTCCTTGATATGGGCCAGTCGATCTTCGGGGCCGATCATATCTGTACCTGCGCCGGGCATTGCCGGATTTTCCGGATCGGGGGCCCAGTCGCCGCCCATGCCGGCGGTCAGATTAATGACCACATCCGTGCCGCTGTCGCGCACTCGGTCAACGATTTCCTTGAACAGTTTCGGGTCGCGTGACCCCTGTCCGGTTTCAGGGTCCCGCGCATGAATATGGGCAATCGCAGCCCCGGCATTCGCAGCCTCGATCGCCGCATTAGCGATCTCTTCTGGTGTAACCGGTACGTGGGGGCTTTTTCCAGTTGTGTCACCCGCACCAGTGACCGCGCATGTTAGTACAACTTCATAATTCATGAGATTCTTCTTCTGATTTTGTCTTGTTGATTAGGCGGAATGAGTGGATAAAAAACTGTCGATTATTCGCCGTGTTTCACCTAAATATGACGAAAATTCTTACGCCATGGAAGGAAAGTAGTTTGCAGATTGATATGTCATCGCCTTCTGAACGTGGCCAGACTCATACCGTTTTTGTGGTTGTGCCGCGTTTCAACATTGCCACTCTGATCACAATGATCGAAACGATGAGGATCGCCAACTATCTATCCAGTCAAAAGGCATATTCCTGGGAGATTGCATCGTTTGACGGACCGTCGATCACGGCCAGCAACGGCATGAAAACAGCGGTAAACGATGAAATAGATACCACATCGCGTGCAGATATCTTGTTTGTTTTGGGCAGTTGGGGAGCGGAGAATTATCACAACACCAAGCTTATCGCCTGGCTGCGTAAATTCGCCCGTCAGGGGGGAAGAATTTGTTCGGTGGAATTAGGTTGTTACCTTGTTGCAAAGGCCGGGTTGCTTGATGGTAGGCAGGCCACAGCGCATTGGTCCTGGCTGAACGGGTTTCAGGAAAAGTTTATCGACGTGGAGGTGAGTGAATGTCTGTACACGATTGACAATCGGGTTATGACTTGTGCCGGTGGCGTGGCGGGTGTTGATCTTATGCTTCGATTGATTGAGGCCTATCATGGAGCAGCATTCGCAGGCGAGATTGCCGACCAGATGCTGCACCACCCTGTGCGCGATGGTGCGACCCCCCAACGGCGAACAATGGGCCGGGGGACCGAGACTATGTTGCCGCTGGTGCGTCAGGCGATGGCATTGATCGAACAGAATATCGAAGAACCCTTAACAGTGCCAGAGATCGCAGCTGAGCTGCATGTGTCTCTGCGCCAGCTGGAACGAAAGTTTAAGCAGCATGTGGGGTGTACTGTTGTGCAGTTCGGCCTGTTGCGGCGGCTGCAAAACGCGCGGGTTTTATTGAATTCGACAGAATTGAGCGTGCGTGAAATTGCAACAGCGTCCGGTTTTAACACGCTGTCACATTTTGCATATTCCTTTGGTAAATTCTTTGGGCGCCGTCCGTCAGAATACAGAGAGGCGTGGCCAAAGAATGAGTCTGCCCCGACATGGCCCGGAACGTTGGCCGAGTTTGTCGAGGCTCTCAGAAAAAACAGCCACAAAGAAACAAATTTGAAACGCTAACAATTCGTATGGCGCTTATCAGCCTAAACGGGCCTCCTTTAATGCGTTGAGGACGGCCACAATTTCTTTGTCGCGCTGTTCTGCCATGTCGGCAAAATGTCGGTCACCTGCTATCTGATTGCACCCGTTGACCATATCATTCCGCAACTCCTTGGTCAGTTCCGGGGCTTCGAGCCGTGTCCATGGAAGTTTAAGCGCTGGTCCAAACTGATCAAGATTGGTTGCCATCCCACCAGCGCCGCATGCTACATGAAATGCCATGCATTGCCCTTGGGAAACCATGCGCGGAGCAGGGCCGTTCATCAGGGCGACGTCTATGTCTTCGGGTGTGGCTTCACCATTGGCCACCATGTGCAGGGCTTCGCGCCAAAGCGCCTCTTGCAGTCTTGTAGCCACAAAACCCGGTATTTCCTTTTTCATCTGGAGCGGGGCTTTGCCGGCGACTTCATAAAACTCTCCCGCCCATGCCACAGCTTCAGGCGAAGATTTATCACCGCCGACAATCTCGACGAGTGGCAGCAGATAAGGCGGATTGAACGGATGACCGATCACTGTGCGCTCAGGAGTGCTGCAATTGGCCTGTATGTCTGTCATCGTCAGCCCGGAAGTCGACGAACCGATGACCACAGAGCTCGGCAGTAATTCTCCCAACTTCGCATACAAAGCCTGCTTAATATCCAGCCGCTCAGGTGCGCTTTCCTGAATGAATTCAGCCCCTTCCAGAGATTCCTCCAGATCGGTGGCGATGCGAAGGCGATCCAGCGATGCGCCGGGCGCCAACCCCAGATCTGTCAGGCTGCGCCAGGCCGTTTCCAAGATGGTCATAAAAGCTGGAGTTTCGGCTTCATCATGCAGATAGCTGGTGACATCGTAGCCGCGCGCCAGAAAATGCGCGGTCCAACCACCGCCAATTGGGCCAGCGCCGATACTGGTCACTCGGGTAACAGAATTTGGATCGGGATACATCATTCGCCCCTGAAATTTGGTTCGCGTTTCTCGACGAATGCTGCGACGCCTTCCTTGGCGTCATCGGATTTCAGCATCTTGCGATAGGTCGGCATCGGATCGGTCCGCATCTTGTGGAAAGCCTGTTCCAGAGGAGCACATTCAATTTCACGCTGCACCTCCTTCACGCTCTGCATCGCCAATGGGGCAGACCATGCGATGGATGCGGCCCATTCGCGGGCGGCGTCCATTAACTGTTCCTTCGGAACCACCTTGTTGACCAAGCCATAATGGGCAGCCTCTGTCGCTGTCATGCGGCGGCCCAGAAGAAACATTTCCATCGCTATGTTGTGTGGAATGCGGCGTGGCAGGCGTTGTAGGGCACCGGCATCTGGCACAATGCCAAGCGGCATTTCGGGCAGGCCAAATTCGACATGTTCCGATGCGATCAACAGATCGCAACCCATTGCCATCTCAAATCCGCCGCCAATGGCCAGCCCATTAATCGCGGCGATGACGGGTTTGTTGAGTGCCCAGTTTTCAGTCAACCCGGTAAAGCCACCAAAACCGTAGTCATCAGTTTCCCACCAGTTATCGAGCTGCATTTCCCCGTCATTCAGCGCCTTCAAATCCCAACCGGCCGAGAAGATCTTTTCTCCGCCCCCGGTAAGAATGGCACAGCGCAGGTCTTTGTCTTCGTGCAACTCTTGAAAGGCAGCAGCCAGCGCCTGAGATGTAGGAACATCTATTGCGTTGACCTTGCCACGGTCCAAAGTCACCTCAAGAACGTGCCCTTCCCGGTGAACGCGAACACCTTCTGACATGTGGTTTTCTCCTTATGAAAATTCGGGAATTACGTTGTCGCAGAACATTTTCAGCGACCGTTTTTGTGCTGCGTGATCCAAGCCCATTGAGGCATAGTAAATGTATTCTGTGACGCCGAGAGATTGATAACGTTTCAATTTTTCGATGACGGTCTCAGGCGAGCCAAACATCAGGTTTTCTTCGAGCATGGTTGGATCATACTGCTCTCGTCGTTCGAGCTCATTCAAAGGGATCGAAGCAGGAAAACCATTGTGTACGTCGCCTGCATTGCGGAACAGGTTTTCAAACTGGCTGAGGACAGTGCGAATTGCGTCCAAGGCACCCTGGCGTTCGGCCTCGGTCCCATACAAGCAGGTGTGGCGCATCAAGGCAAAACGCGGATTCCATCCATTGTCAGCTTTGGCGATTGCTTCGTCCAGCTGTTGTTTATAGAGCTCTGCTTCGGCATGTGGTCGGGTTAATGGCCAGCACATAATGTGCGCCCGTTCTCGCATGGCATAGTCATAGGTGATGGGCGATCTGGCTGCGACCCAGACCGGCACCTCTGACTGAACCGGCTTTGGTACAGAGGTTGATTTTGGGAAAGACCAGAACTGTCCGTCGTGGGTGTAGTCCCCTTTCCACAGCTCTCGCAGGGCTGGCAGCATTTCCTGCATGTATTGCCAGGCATCGGATTGTTTCAGGCCGGGTTGCATACGGTCAAATTCGCGCTGATAGGCGCCTGAACCAATCCCGAACTCAAGCCGCCCACCGCTTATCAAATCAAGAAAAGCGGCTTCTCCGGCCAGGTTGATCGGATGCCAATAGGCAGCAGTAGCAACGGCGGTACCGAGCCGAATTTTACTGGTTTCACCCGCCCACCAAGTCAGGATTTGAAATGGATTGGGGGCGATGGTCATTTCCAATGCATGATGCTCTGCGGCCCAGGCGATCTCAAACCCGCCATCCTCGGCCAGCTGGACCATTTCCAGTGTGTGACGCGTCACGTCATTCATATCCAGGCTGTCGTCGATACGTTCCAGATTAACAGCGAGTTGAAATTTCATTTCTGGATTCCTTCTCTTTGCGCTGCGCGCAGTATGCGAATGCAATGTGGCGAGTTGCGTTGCGGTGTCAGAAGGCTCATCGCATCACAAACGGATTTGCCATGGGTTCGTCAGATGTGTTCATCCAAACCGTTTTCGGGCGGGTATAATCATAGATCGCCTGAAACCCACTTTCCCGGCCATAACCCGATCCCTTGGTGCCGCCAAATTCAGCAATGGGGGACACCACCCGATAGGTATTAACCCAGACGATTCCTGCCCGTACAGCGTTGGCCATGCGTAAGGAACGTGCGCTGTTCTGAGTGAATATGCCCGCGGCCAGCCCGTGCTCTGTGTCATTTGCAAGGGCAAGCACTTCGTCTTCGGTCTTGAATCTTTGCACACATAGGACGGGGCCAAAAAGCTCGGTATCGACAATCCGCAAATCCTGACGCGGGCAATCGATGATCGTGGGCTCGTAGAACAGGCCCGACATCCCATCTGGTTGCTTGCCGCCGACCAGAACTTCGCCGCCCTCGGTTTGGGCATGTGCAACTTCACGCTGGATGTGATCCAGCTGCCCTTGGGTGCATAGCGGGCCCATCTGGGTTTCGTCTTCCAGCGGGTCGCCAATTTTAATCTGGCGTGCCTGCCCGGTCATCTTTTCAAGGAATTCATCGGCGATGTCTTCGTGCAAATAGAGCCGCGACCCTGCGACACAGCTTTGCCCGGTGGCCCCAAAAATTCCGGCGATAGAAGCGTTCACGGCACTTTCCAGATTTGCATCTTCAAAGACAATGAATGGTGACTTCCCACCCAACTCTAAAGACACTTCGGCAAAGTTTTGTTTCACGTTATCAAGTACATGGCGCGCTGCACCAGGGCCGCCGGTAAAGGACACCCGCGCCACCAGTGGGTGCGACGTCAGCGCGCGGCCACACGGTTCACCATGGCCAGTGACAATATTGACAACACCAGGCGGAAACCCGGCTTCTTCGATCAATTGACCAAATTCAAGCATTGCCGCGCTGGCATGCTCAGAGGCTTTCAAAACCATGGTATTGCCCGCGGCGAGTGCAGGGCCGAGTTTTACAGCCACCAAAAAGAGCTGAGAGTTCCACGGCACCACTGCCGCAACAACACCCAATGGTTCGCGCTTGGTGAAAACGAACATGTCAGGCTTATCAATGGGCAGGGTCTCTCCGCTCACCTTGTCAGCGCATCCGGCGAAAAAGTGGAAGAATTCGGCAATGTATTTAGCCTGCCAGCGGGTTTCCTTGAGCATCTTACCTGTGTCTACGGATTCAGTCCGACCCAGCTGTTCAGAGCGGTCGGCCAGAAGATCGCCCAACTTGCGCAGATACCTGCCACGTTCTGTCGGCGTCAGCTTTGCCCACGGACCTGTTGAATATGCCCGATGCGCCGCGGTCACCGCGCGATTGATATCTTCTTCAGTTGCTTCCGGAACACGGCACCAGACTTTGCCATCCGCAGGATTTGTGCTTTCAAACATCTCCCCGTCCGATGCATCGACCCAGTCCCCGTCGATTAGCATTTTGTAGCTTTGGATGTTCAGCATGATCGTCTTCCTCCGTTGCCGTGATTCCCATTCAAGGCCTGTTTGCAATTTTGCATATGCGTAAATTCGACACTTGATGTCGATAAATATGAAAATCTCGATTTCCGTATCATTCGCCAAGCGATCAATTGCGGAGGTAATTGCTCTGACAAACACATCTAACCTATGAAGACTAACTGTCCGTCATCAGATGGTTTGAGACAGATGTCTGTTTGACTTTGTTGTGTCATCGTTCATCTGGTTTCAGTTAAGCAGCGGATTTGGCGTGCTGCAAGCGCCTTAGTTTCATGGTTCTCCTTTTTGTTCTTTCGCGTTCGAGCAGTATTGTATGGCCGCGACCTGTGTAGACGTCGGCGGGCGTCAGTTTCCTCAAGCTCTCATGGTAGCGCTGATGGTTGTAGTGACCGACGAAGGCGGCGAGGTGTGCTTCATTCTACCGCTAGGGGATTATTACGAATTCTATCTGCTGTGGTGGTTCGCATGGAGTATTATGATCGGCCAGTTCATGTCGAAATTTGCAACAAACACAAGCGTACGGATGCTGTTTGTGATGATGGTGATCTTTCCGTCAATCCCATTGTCGATCTGGTTCTCGGTTCTTTACATCTACCATTCCGGCGGTATTGAGATTTCGCCAACCTGGAACCTTGCGATGATGACTGTCGGTATTGTGTTCGTCATCAATACTTTTGACAGCTTGATCCGGCTCTATACAGACAGCCTGAACCTGGCGACCAAACGGTTGGTCCGGGCCATGTTCATCGGCGGCAACTTTATCATCATGGCCGGCCTGACAGCCGCCTACGCCTTCCTTGGTCTGAAGATGGAGTATGTCGGATTGACGGTGATCTTCATCTACTGCGTCGTTTACTTCAACATTTTGCGGAACCGCCAGACGGTTTTCACAAATCTGAGCTGCCCAAATCTCGATGAAGAAAGCGAGCAGGAAACAGCCGCCTAGTGCTTAAAAACTCAGATTAAAGCAAGTACTTTTCAACTAACGGAGGTGGTTGAAAGGTCCGGGCCGCCCGCTAGTCCTGTGTGGGCGGCCCAATAACTTCTAAATCAGACAGAAATCTTTAAACTGCCAATTCTATTACCGCTGGATTTCAAAGGCTTGGAATAATGAATAAAGAAGAGCTTGAGCTTTGCTTTGCATCTGCAACTGACCTTTTACAACGGTTCAAATCCAAAGTCTTGTCGCCAACCGACCTTGCGGCCACGTTGATTAAACGGGCTGAAGAAATTAAACCCTCGAATAATCCTTATGCGGATACATTTTTCGATCAAGCTATCGACGAAGCAAAACTTTCCGAACACAGATATCAAAACGGCACCGCCATGCATTTGGATGGAATACCGCTTTTGATCAAAGATAACATTCCTATCAAAGGAACCCGTGCAACGGTCGGGTCGAAAATACACGTTAATACAATCGCCGATGCTTCGGACCCATCGGTAGCACGCCTTTTGGACAATGGCGCAGTCTTTTGGGCCCGTAGTACTTGCCCCGAATTTTGTTGGTTGTATTGTTGTTACTCTCCCCTGTGGGGTGTCACACGAAACCCTTGGCGCATAGATGTTTCACCGGGAGGGTCGTCCGGAGGGTCCGCAGCCGCTCTGGCCTGTGGTGGAGCTGTATTGGCCATCGGAACTGACAGTACCGGGTCAACGCGTCAACCAGCTTCGCAGTGTGGGGTTGTAGAGTATAAACCGCCATTCGGGCGCAATCCAGCCCATTATGCTGCTTCTTACCTGACTTACAACAGTGCCGGCCCCATGGCGCGGACTGTGGATGATATTATCTTGATGCAAAACATAATGTCCGGGCAACATGCGCTTGATCCGTATTCCCAACCACAAGAGGTGAAACTTGTAGTCCCAACAGGCGATCTCAAAGGAAAACGAATTGCGTGTTCGATGGATCTGGGGTGTTACGAGATTGACCCTGATGTGCGGCAAAGCCTGCAAGAAACCATCGCAGTCTTGGAAGATGCGGGGGCTACCGTCGAACACATCGAGATAGACTGGACAGAAGAGGCGATTGAACTCGCACACAAGAGCGAGATTTTCCTGATGCTTAACGTTTTCGAAGATGTCTTGGAAAATCACCCAGACAAAATGAGTGATTATTTGCACGAGGTTATCGACTTAGCACGTTCAATTTCACCTTTGGACTATGGGCGGGCCAAGTCAATTGCCGGTGAGATTTGGCATTCACACCTTGGTCCGCTTTTTACACAATATGACGCCTTGATAACGCCAACGGTTTCTTGTCCCGAAGTTCCTGTAGAGAACGGGCCTTTCGATCTGATCGAGGTCAATGGGAAAAAAGTGACCGATACGGAGACATCAATGAATGCGTTGTTCAATATGTTCAACCAATGCCCGGCGCTGAGCGTCCCTTGCGGTTTAACCAAAAATGGTTTGCCTGTGGGCACCCAAATCATTTCCGAGCCTTACGACGATCAAACTGTGATGGACATCGGATGGGCGATCGAGATCGGGCTTCCGCCTCTTGGGCGCCCTGCATGTTAAGGTCTGAAACGGCTTAAGGATTGTTGGCGATTGGTTTTGATGTCTCAACTGCCTGAAGCTGTGCTTCATAAATGCTTGGAGATGTGTCGGATAGTTAATGTCTGAACAGGAATCGCTGGGCCGAGCTTCGATTGATTGCGTGCGACTCAACAACGTGTTCAATAACGCCGTCGCCGAGCCATAAAAGTTAATTGATTAACGTATTTTTTTTACAATGAAATGGCAGCCCGTAGGGGAATCGAACCCCTCTTTCCAGGTTGAAAACCTGGCGTCCTAACCGATAGACGAACGGGCCATATCAAAGCGTGAGCCGGTTCCTAGGGAAAACAGCAGCGCTGCGCAAGGGGCAATTTGGAAAAAAGCAGCGCCAGATTACGAATTTTCGACACTCTTATGAAATGCATGGCTGGCCTGCAAAATTCGACAGTGAAGCCGACATTCAATTTTCACCAATGTGACTTTTAAAAGACGGGCGCTGCATCCTCCAGCCGAAGCTGCGCTGATTGCCGCCCCTGCCAAGTGTTTATGTCGAGGCGTCCGGCGAGATGGAAGCGTTTGCCGCCATGTTGTTCTAGCCTCGGGCCCAGCTCTGTATCAAAGGCCCCGAACGCAATCGCATCAAGTTGCGGGCCGGCACCATCGCCAAACCGAAGTTTAAGGTGCGCATCGCCCACGCGTTTGGCAAACCCGATTGCCATTTGGGCAAACGCGAAACGCGGTGCCGGTGCGCCTGAACCATATGGTCCGGCTGTTTCTAATTGGGTTACCAATTCCGGCGTCGCCGCGCCGGGCATGAGCAGGCCGTCCAGTCGCAGGTCGGTTGGACCGGACGTTCCCGCACCTTGCCGCGCCAGCAGGTCTGTTAACCGCGCCATGGCGGCCTCCAGCTGGGAACGCGCGACGGTAAGACCTGCGGCCATACGGTGCCCGCCACCTTTGATCAGCAACCCCTCAGAGGCAAGGCGCTGGATGCTGGCGCCCAGATCAATCCCGCTGATGGACCTGCCGGAACCTTTGCCCTCGTCGCCGTCAAAACCGATCACAATTGCAGGCCGGTTGGTTGCTTCTTTGAGGCGGCTTGCAACGATGCCAACCACGCCGGGGTGCCAGCCATCGTCAGCGGCCCAAATCAGCGGCGCATCAAGCCCTCGGGCTTCGGCTTGTCCGAGTGCGGCAGCCCGCACTGAGGCCTCAACTTCGCGACGTTCAGTATTGAGCTGATCCAGTCGCTCGGCCATTGCCTGTGCCTCATGCGCGTTGCTGCATGCAAGAAGGCGCGCACCCAGATCTGCCTTGCCGATGCGCCCGCCCGCGTTGATGCGCGGGCCGAGCACAAATCCCAGATGATAAGAAGTTGGTGTCGTGTCGAGCCGTGATACATCGGCCAGAGCCGCCAGCCCGATGCGGGCGCGGCGGGCCATTACGCGCAGGCCTTGCTGAACAAATGCACGGTTCACACCACGGAGAGCGGCAACATCTGCGACCGTGGCCAGCGCCACAAGATCAAGCATGGACATCAAATCGGGGCCTTGCTGCCCGGCTTCGCGTAGTTGCCGGCCTGCCTCTACCAACATCAGGAAAACAACGCCTGCGGCACAAAGGTGGTCCAATTCACCATCTTCATCCTGTCGGTTCGGATTCACCACGGCGAGGGCAGGGGGCAAGGTTTCGCCACCCAAGTGATGGTCGAGCACTATGACATCTGCATCTGACACCGCGGCGAGCGCGTCATGGCTGAGCGTGCCGCAATCCACGCAGATGATCAGATCATGAGACGCGGCCAGTTCTGCCATAGCGGGCGCGTTGGGGCCGTATCCTTCGTCAATCCTGTCAGGAACATACAGCGTAGCCGAATGGCCCGATTGCGCCAGCCAGTCGAGCAGCAGTGCCGCAGAGGCGCCGCCATCAACGTCATAGTCGGCAAAGATTGCGATCTTTTGCCGTTTGGATACCGCTTCGAGAAACCGGGCAGAGGCCGTTTCCATATCCTTCAGGCTACGAGGGTCAGGCAAAAGGTCACGCAACTTAGGTGACAGGTAAAGTTCTGCGGTTGAGCCGGTCACGCCAAGCCGTGCCAATGTTTGACACAATGGGCGCGGCAAAGTGGTTTCCTGGGCAATCGCCTCGGCCTGGCGGTCGGTCTCGACCGAAGGCCCGACCCAACGACGCCCCGTAAGGGAACTTTCTACGTTGAGATACGCGCTCAACGGACCGGAAGTTGGCAGGTCAACCGGCGCACTTCGCCGGTGGACGAACGCAGCAACAACGTTTCCGTTTCCATATAGTCAGAACGCGATTTAAGGCCTGCTACAATTGATCCGGTGGTCACGCCGGTCGCCGCAAAGATCACATCATCGGTGACCATGTCATCACGGCTGTAAATCCGGTCGAGATCGGTGATCCCGGCCTTGGCCGCGCGGCCACGCTCGTCATCGTTGCGGAACAACAGGCGGCCCCAGATCTGCCCCCCGAGGCATTTAAGTGCACCGGCGGCAAGAACACCCTCCGGAGCACCGCCAGAGCCCATATACATGTCAATCCCGGTGTTTTCAGAGTCTGAACAATGCATAACACCAGCTACGTCGCCATCGCCGATAAGGTAAATCGCGGCGCCAGCCGCACGCAGCTCTGCAATGGTGTCTTCATGGCGGGGACGTTCCAGAACACAGACGGTTATATCAGAGACGGCACATCCTTTGGCCTTGGCCAGCGCCTCTACCCGCTCTGTCGGGCTCATATCAAGTGAAACGACGTCTTTCGGGAACCCCGGACCAATGGCCAGCTTATCCATATAGACGTCCGGTGCATGCAACATTGTGCCGCGTGGTGCCATTGAGATCACGGTCAATGCATTTGGCATGGCCTTGGCCGTGATTGTGGTGCCTTCCAGCGGGTCAAGTGCGATGTCAACTCCGGGTCCGTCACCGGTGCCGACCTCTTCGCCGATAAACAGCATCGGGGCTTCGTCCCGTTCACCCTCGCCGATTACCACCACGCCCTTGATGGCGAGCTTGTTAAGCTCTTCGCGCATGGCATTCACGGCGGCCTGATCAGCGGCTTTTTCGTCACCGCGACCGATAAGCGGTGAACAGGCGATGGCGGCTTGCTCGCTCACACGGGCGAGGCAAAGGGAAAGCATGGCGTCATCAAATTGGGCGGCAGTCATGGCAGCTCCTAAAAGGGGGCGAAATCGTTGCAAGCATTAACGGCAGGTGATTTGCGGCACAAGGGTGGTCTCAGACAGATTCAATCCTTAGTGCCACGGGGTCCGTGGCTATAACATCGAGCGCAGACATGTCTGACAGAGCCTTATCCAGCGCGTCGCGGGTGGTTTTGTGTGTGACGATCAGAATAGGTGCGGTGCTGTCATCGTGCATATACTGACGCATGCGGTCGATCGAAACGCCTGCTGTTCCCAACACTGTTGCAACCTTGGCCAGCGCACCGGGTTTGTCGTCAAGCGCCATGCGCAGATAATAGGGCGCAGGTGTGGCGGCCTTGGCAGGTTTTGCTTTGGTCAGTGCCGCAGCGGGGCGGCCAAATGTTTTGATCCTGAAGCCGCGTGTGATATCCATCACATCGCCCATAACAGCGCTGGCTGTAGGGCCTTCGCCTGCTCCGGGGCCGCGCAGGACCACCTGTTCCACCTGATCACCTTCCAGAACAACCATGTTGGTGCCACCTTCGAGTTGCCCCAACGGGCTGTTGGCGGGCACTAGGCAGGGCGACATACGCTGTTCAAGCCCACGGCCTGTGAGCTGAGCAACGCCCAGCAATTTGATGCGAAAGCCCATGTCCGCGGCGTGATTGATGTCTTCGATCGTGATTCTTTCGATCCCCTCAAGCTCGACCGAGGCGAAATCCACCTCGCATCCGAAGGCTATTGAGGACAGCAGCGAAAGCTTGTGACCGGCATCAATGCCGCCAACATCAAGTGTCGGGTCGGCTTCGAGATAGCCAAGTTGGTTGGCCTCTTCAAAGACATCTTCATAGGGCAGGCCGGCAGACTGCATGCGGGTCAGGATGTAATTGCAGGTGCCATTCATAACCCCCATCACACGGGAAATTTCGTTGCCGGCCAATCCCTCTGTCAGTGCTTTGATCACGGGAATTCCGCCAGCGACCGCAGCTTCAAACCGGATGACACGACCAGCGTCCTCTGCGGCAAGGGCAAGCGCCTGACCGTGGTGGGCCAGCATGGCCTTGTTGGCCGTTACAACATCTTTGCCCGCTGCCAGCGCTGCTTCGGTTGCGGCTTTGGCAGGTCCATCACTGCCACCAACAAGTTCGACAAAGACGTCCACATCGTCGCGTTTTGCAAGTGCTACGGGATCATCTTCCCAAGCGTAAGAGGAAATATTGATCCCGCGGTCCTTGTCGCGCGTACGGGCAGAGACAGCGGTGATCGTTACAGGCCGGCCAGCACGCTCTGCCAGCAGGTTCGCCTTTTGACGAACGATTTTAACAACTCCGGTTCCGACCGTGCCTAATCCGGCAATGCCAAGACGCAGGGGGGTGCTCATAGATATCTCCGATTTACGCTGCCGCGGGTTATGGGTGCGGGGTGTAGCGATTCAAACGCAGGCATGCAACGCGGGTTTTTCCGAAGGCGGACTTAACCTTCGGTGTTCTCAACCTCGTTCTGTAACCTTGCCTCTTCAGCCGGGCTAATCACGTCCTTTTTCAAGCCGGAAGCGCGTGATTTAAGGCGTTTGGCACGGGCGTCGAGGTTTTTGGCGGTATCTTCCTGGATAATCGTGTCAGGTGTTGCGGCACGCAGAACTTCTACGGGGACCAGGTCAGGGTAGGGCGCATTCCATGCGTCATCGCTGACGGCATCCTCCAGCATAGGAAAGGGTCCGCAACCGGCAAGCAGGCCAGCGGTGGCGAGAATGATCACGTGGCGCATTGCCATGTTGGTGTTCCTGAATTCGTACGCTGTTTCACTAATGCCACTTTTTGGCCCCCCGCGGCAAGTCAGGCTTTGATTTGAACACATGTTCAGTTAAGTCTGGCCTATGGCAAGAACCCAGGGATCTCATTCTGATATCACCGGTCCGCGCGTGCGCGAAGCGGCGTTGTCATTGTTCGCGAGGCATGGTTATGCCGCTGTTTCGATGAGGAAAATAGCCGCTGAGGTTGGAGTGCAAGCGGGCGCGCTATATAATTACACGCCAGACAAGCAGAGCCTTTTGTTTGATTTGATGAACACCCATATGCAGGAGCTGCTTGCGTCATGGAAAGCACAGCCTAAGCGGCCTGACCCACTGGATCAGCTGGAAGATTTTACGCGGTTTCATATCCGGTTTCATTCAAAGCGGCCGGATGAAGTGTTTATTGCTTATATGGAGCTGCGCAATCTGTCAGAGGAAAACTATCGTAAAATCAGTGCCTTGCGTGATCTGTACGAAACTCAGATCGAGGATGTTTTTCGCGAAGGCATTCGAAGCGGTGTGTTCGACGTGGTCGACCCAAAAGTCGCCTCTATGGCAGTTATTGCGATGCTGACGGGCGTAAATACCTGGTTTCGCGAGGGCGGGCGTTTAAGTTTGCCTGACGTTGAAAATCTTTATTGTGACATGGTGCGCAGGTCGGTATCCGCGTGAAATGACATGCCTAAATTACCTGAGTTTTGTGGCCTCGCGATTAGCCGCAATGTGCAAATACTCTGCATGTTTTTGCACATCCGCCTGAATTTGCGTAGGCAGTACCAAAGGCGGTCATTTGAGAGCGGATTTGAGGAGAGACGGAATGGAGCAGGAGGTTCTTGCACGGGCAAGGGCATCAGCCGGACGGAGAGGCCTTGGGGTCGGTACGTTGGGTTGTTTGGGGGCGCTGTTGATCTACCTTGCCTTTGCTCATCCGCCAGCCGAGATCGCCGGGAAAGCAATATTGGTTGTAATAGGTGTTCTGGCATTGTGGGCCGCAAACCGGATGCGGCTGGCGACGCGCTACGTGATCGAACTTACACATACCGAAATCAGATGCAGCAACGGGGAGCGGATCGCGGCAATCGCCGATATTCAGGCTGTGGACCGGGGGACGTTTGCATTCAAACCGTCGAACGGATTTATCATTAAGCTGAAATCCACAGGGAAAGCGCGTTGGCAACCCGGTCTTTGGTGGCAAGTGGGCAAGCGTATCGGAATTGGCGGCGTGATGCCTGGATCACAGACCAAATCAATGGCCGAGATCATCTCGGCCCTGAAGATGGAAAATAGTGAAAACCGCTAGCTCTGGAATGTGATCTGAGGCGCAAACCGGATGCTGGTAAAGACACGGGTATCAATGCTGATACCGTCGCTCAGACCAACATCGAACAAAGGTTCATAAGTCGAAATGGATTCGACCAAAATGACCTCTTCTCCGTCGCCCATGATGGGTAACGTGTTGTGCGCGCTTGTCACGTCGGAATCGACCATAGCACTTAGGCTTCCGACGCCGCGCACTTCGGACCAGCTGACAACATATTCATCACTGGCTTCGACATAGGAGATGATGGAAATACGGATTTGACTGATGCCATCATCATTGGTGATTTCGTCGAACAGGATTTTGTATTGTCGACATAGACGTCGGTTACAACCGACTGCTCACGCGAGAGCATGTCGGCAACGGTGTAGGACGCTTTTTCCCGAACGCTTTTGTAGCGGTGAACTTCGAAAAATTCGTAAGTGGCAGCAATCGTCCACACAAGCAGTGGCAAGCTGATCACGGTTTCAACCATAATGGTACCGCTGTCATCGTCGCGGAAGCGTTTTAGAAGATCTTTGAAGCGCGTAAAGTACATATCAGAGCGGCTCCTGTACAAAGGCGGTAATTGAAACAATAGAGGCCTGTCCGTTCGCATCTTTTTCCAGGGCACTACCCAGAAAATCATCCGGGAAGAGAGGATCATACTGAAGACAGGCGCGCAGCAGCATCAGCTCGTTTTGTAATCCGGGTGTGAATTCTCTGACCGGCTTGGTTGGCTCAGAACTGTCTGTGCAGTCTGCAGTAGTATCCAGAGAATTATAGGTACGAACATCGGCAGAGCGCATTTCGAGCTGTAAGTTGGATGTACAGTCAAGGATCATCAAAGAATTTTCACAGATCATTTCCTTGATGTCGTCATGCTGTGGCGATGTGCCCGTGCCAAGGCGAATTTCACGAACCGCCATATCTAAACCACGCTCCAGCAGGGAATGGCGAAGTGTCACAAATCCCAGTTCGATCGACATGAGAATGAGCGCGAGATAAGCCGGGAACACGAGTACAAATTCGACAGATGCAGAACCGCCCTCGTCACGAATATACCGGCGCAGAAATGTTGGTAACATCCGGGTCATTGTGTCAACCTCAGGTTTTGTACATTTGAAGCGATCGAGTTAAAGGCCGAGCTGATGCCGCTGCCATTCGTAGGATAGTAGTGATTGGCCGAAGATGCGCATGCCTTGAGCTGGGTTTCAGCGTTGCCGCCAGCAGAGATGGAGTAGCCGATTGTGTAGACAATCACGCCAGCGGTTTTGGTTGCAGTACAGGATGCGCTCATCCGTGAATCTTTGGTCGATCCGCCGACAGTTCCCGAACCGACGTAGTCGTTCCATGGACCCCAGTCACCGGTGATATCACCAAAGTAATCCGGTGACATCAGACCCCAGGCCTGTTCCCAGTCAAGGCGGGTTTCACCGATGAAGCCTGCGGACGCTTTGATGTCGGCATAATCTCCGTCGTCGATCCACTCGTATTCTTCGATGTCGAAATAGTCGCTGCCATCACGCAGATAGTAGGCCGAGACGACATCGCCCGTAGCTTCGTAAACACATTCCCATTTTGGGTCGCTGCATTTGCTTTCGCTATAGGAAATCTTGACGCCCTTCTTTCTTTCTTTGAAGGCGTATTGGAATTCCATCTCCTGGTATTCGAGGAGGTAGAGATCAGAGTTGGGTCCACGGTAGCTGCTGCTGTCGGTGAACTGATAGGTCGTCGTGTTCGACCCGTCGCCCATCATTACGATGATCTTAAGCGTTTCAGATTCACCATAGACAGATGGGACGTTTTCCAGTGTGGCGTCCACTTCTCCGGTGCCCTGCAAAGCAGTGGCAACAGATTGGAAGGCAGGGTCCAGCAGTGCAGCACCCCATTTTATTCCCAGATGTCCCGACGTTTGGCCATCGGCGCTGAGCGCGTTGATAGCTGCGTGAAGATCGGTTTCGCTGGTTGAGTAAGGCAGGATTTCGTGCCTGTCATCAGTGTAGCAGGACCGGTACCAGTCATCCAGATTGTCGAAAGTGCCGTAAACCGATGTAAAGATGCGCTGGTTATAAGCAACACTCGGATCGATGGCAGCAGAGCTGAAATCGCTCGAATCGAAACGAAGACAAGTTGAATAGTTATGTGTTTCGTTGACCGTAAGAGCGTCATACATTGTTGCAGGAGGTGTCACACCAAAGCTGAAGGGCACGATGGAGATCACGGAATCACCCGGGTCCGAACTGTCGAGAATTGTGGTGACGAATTCGGATGCTGCCGTTTTCAGATTGGTGAGTTTAGTGCCGGACATCGATCCGGATACGTCAAGGATAAGCGACACTTCCAGTTTAGGTGTACGTACTTCGGCCGCGGCCGCACCTGTTGTGCTCATGGTGTCAACGCCAGAGATTTTCATCAGGTATGTGTCGATCTCAAGGCTGGCCTCGGCATAAACGCTGGTTGCATTGAGCGAGGTTGAAATATCGTCGGCGCCTTCGCCGTCAATGTCCATTGCGTGCAGATAGTCGGACATTTCGGCCTTGGCAAAATAGTCTTCGACGATGGCCTTGATATCCGCTGCATCGGACCCCGCCGGAGCGCCTGCACCTGCGAGAACCGCACTATCGAGCGTGGCCTGCAAATGGGTGCGTTCCATTTCGAAACGCATCAGATCAATCCCCAAGCCGGCCATGACCAGCATGAATATGAATACAAACAAGGTCAGGACAACAGTGGAGCCTTCTTCGTCATCAGCGAAGCGGCAAAGCGCGCTATCAGTGCAGGAGATATCATCTTCAGGCTCAGGAATCTGAGAGCGGAACTGTAACAACTTTGTTTTCATAACAATACCTCATCGGGCAGATTACGCCCCCCAGCACGCACTTTGCGCCATCTGTCTTGATGCGTAATCAAGGTGACGAAATTGTGGCGAATTTGGGAAGAAATGTGTCGGATTATCTATATATTATTCAACAATTTCAAAGATCTGAGCCTATTGTTTCCGATTAGCGGAATTGGGCCTCTGATCCACCTAATATGTGGTTAATTGAGGCCCCGGTTCAAACCTTGGGTGGACAAAATTGCCGCATGCTTTAACCATAAGAACATACCATTGCGAATAAAGCGTTTTGGACAGAATTAGAATAATAGGGAGAACAGATATGAGCGTTCCAAACGAACCGAGCTTTCGCGAAAGCGTTGACCTGATGTTCAATCGCGCTGTCGCGCTGATGGATCTTCCGCCGGGTCTTGAGGAAAAGATCCGCGTTTGTAACGCAACATACACGGTTCGTTTCGGGGTTCGTCTGCGGGGACAGATTCATACGTTTACCGGCTATCGCAGTGTCCATTCCGAGCATATGGAACCGGTTAAAGGCGGGATCCGCTTTGCCATGGGGGTCAACCAGGATGAGGTTGAGGCCCTGGCCGCGCTGATGACGTATAAATGTGCACTGGTCGAGGCTCCGTTTGGTGGCTCTAAGGGTGGCTTGCGCATTGATCCACGTGAATGGGATGAGCATGAGCTGGAGCAAATCACCCGGCGGTTTGCCTATGAACTGATCAAGCGTGATCTGATTAATCCGTCCCAGAACGTGCCTGCGCCCGATATGGGCACTGGCGAGCGCGAGATGGCCTGGATCGCAGATCAGTACAAACGCATGAACACCACCGACATAAATGGCCGGGCCTGTGTCACCGGTAAGCCAATCAACGGAGGCGGCATTCAGGGCCGGACAGAGGCCACGGGCCGCGGCGTGCAATATGCGTTGCAAGAGTTTTTCCGTCATCCGGAGGATATCAAGGCTGCCGGAATGAGCGGGTCGCTGGATGGCAAACGCGTGGTTGTGCAGGGACTGGGGAACGTGGGCTATCACGGCGCCAAATTCCTGCAGGAAGAAGATGGTTGTCTGATCACAGGTATCATTGAACGTGACGGTGCACTGGTTAGTGATACCGGATTGGACGTTGAATCGGTTCGCAACTGGATCGGTAAGCATGGCGGTGTCGCGGGATATCCTGATGCGACGTATGTTGAAGACGGCGCTTCTGTTCTGGAAAAGGATTGCGATATCCTTGTTCCAGCCGCACTGGAAGGCGTGATCAACCTGTCAAATGCAGAACGTGTGACAGCACCTCTTATCATCGAGGCCGCGAACGGACCGGTCACGGCGGGTGCGAACGAGATTCTGCGCGAGAAGGGTTGTGTGATCATTCCGGATATGTACGCCAACGCCGGTGGTGTGACAGTGTCCTACTTTGAGTGGGTCAAGAATCTTAGCCATATCCGCTTTGGTCGTCTGGGTCGCCGTCAGGAAGAAGCACGGCACCAACTGATCGTGGACGAGCTGGAGCGGCTGGATGAATATTCCGGTTCAACCTGGTCGATGACACCGGACTTCAAGAAAAAATATCTGCGTGGTGCCGGTGAGCTTGAACTGGTGCGCTCGGGGCTCGATGACACAATGCGGACCGCATATCAGCAGATCCGCGATGTCTGGCATGCGCGTGAAGACGTTACCGATCTGCGGACAGCGGCCTATCTGGTGTCGATTGGCAAGGTTGCGGACAGCTATAGGGCGTTGGGACTCTGACAACCAGTCGCTGTCTGACCTGATTATGCCGAAATCAATGGGGGGCTATTGGCCCCCCATTGCTATTGAGACCAGAAGTTGATTGACTTCGATTTGAAAGATTGAAGGGGGGGATGCATGGGCTTTTCTGGATGGCGTGTTGTCCGAGAAGGACTAAGCGGCAACAAGGGCTGGACCCCGCATTGGCGTGATGCCAGCCCCAAATCCGACTACGACGTGGTCATCATCGGTGGTGGTGGACATGGATTGAGCACGGCCTATTACCTTGCCAAAAATCACGGCGTCACAAATGTTGCGATCCTTGAAAAGGGCTATCTGGGCGGCGGGAATGTCGGGCGAAACACCACCATCGTGCGGGCCAACTATATGCTGCCGGGCAATTCGGAATTCTACAGTCATTCGCTCAAACTGTGGGAGGGATTAGAGCAGGAGCTGAACTATAACGTGATGATGTCGCAGCGTGGTCAGATCGTGCTGTTTCACTCAGACGGAGAGCGCGATGCCGCGATCCGACGCGGCAATGCGATGCGCAATCAGGGCGATGATGCAGAGTTTCTGGACCGTGAAGGCGTGCGCAAACATCTGCCTTATCTGGACTTCGGCAATGCCCGTTACCCGATTTACGGCGGTATCCTGCAACGCCGTGCAGGGACTGCACGTCACGATGCGGTGGCCTGGGGTTTTGCAAGGGGTGCCAGTGAGCGCGGTGTTGATCTGATCCAGAACTGTGAGGTGACGGGGATCGACATTGAGGGTGGTGTTGTGAAAGGCGTCCAGACCAGCCGCGGAGCGATCCGGGCAAAGAAAGTTGTGATGATCACGGCGGGCCGTTCAGGTCAGGTGGCGGCGATGGCCGGGATGCGTATCCCAATAGAGAGCCATGTTTTGCAGGCTTTTGTCAGCGAGGGACTGAAGCCATGCGTTGATCACGTGATTAGCTTCGGTGCCGGACATTTCTATATAAGTCAGTCAGACAAGGGTGGGCTGGTCTTTGGCAGCTATCTCGATCTCTACGCCTCATACGCTGCGCGCGGCAACCTGCCGGCGGCAGAGCATGTGATGGAAGCCGCGATGGCAATCATGCCGATGATCGGCAAAGCGCGGTTGCTGCGTAGTTGGGGCGGGATCATGGATATGTCGCCCGATGGATCACCCATCATCGATAAGACACCGACCGAGGGGCTGTATCTCAATTGCGGCTGGAACTACGGCGGGTTCAAGGCGGTGCCAGCCTCTGGATGGGCAACTGCGCATCTGGTGGCGACGGGCAACCCGCATGAAACCAGTGCCCGGTTCCGGCTGGACCGGTTCAGCACAGGGTATGGATTAATGGATGAGGAGGCGACCGGTGCGCAACATAATCTGCATTAGTTTAGCCGCGGCAGGACTTGCCGAAGCAAGTGTCGCAGAGGAAGGGCCCAGGACCGGCTGTTATACACGGACCTACACGGAGGCGCATTTGGCGGCGCGTCCGTCACAAGTGGTCTCTATCATACGGATGAAAGTCTATGACGCCACCGGCGGGCGGTTTGCCAACATGGATGTACTGTTTGCCAATCAAGGTCATTCCGGGCGTGCGGGGTTTGGCGGACAGTGGTTGAGCCAGTTTTTGCTGTGCTTCAATGGCAGTAACGGCAATCCGGGCTGTGCGGTGGAATGTGATGGTGGGTCGTTCACAGTTACGCGTCAGAATGAAAATGGTATGACCTTTGCAACAGATTATCTGATGGTCGGCGATGTCGAGGGCTGTGGCGGTGCGGTTGATCTGGCCGAAGTGCCGGGCCAAACGGTGAAGTATAAGCTGAACCGGGTGTCCGCCGGTGAATGCAGCGGGCTGTGAGGGGAAAAAAATGCGGATAGATTGCCCGATCTGTGGATCCCGTGACCGGCGTGAATTTTATTATGCCGGAGCAGCGATAGCGCTGGGCCGTCCGGCAGAGAACTCTGAACCGGATGCATGGGATGATTACATCCACAACCGTGATAATCCCTGTGGTGTGACGCGTGACCTTTGGTACCACGAAACAGGTTGTTCCGCCTGGGTGGTGGTGACGCGCAATACAGCGACACATGAGATTTTGAATTGTGAGTTGGCCAGTAAGGTAAAGGAACACGCGCATGAGGATTGATGGTGAAGGCCTGATTGTGCGCAAACGCAAGATCGGGTTCAGTTTTGACGGCCATTCCTACCAGGGGGTCGAGGGCGATACGCTGGCCTCGGCCCTGCTGGCCAATGATATCCGGCTGGTTGGCCGGTCGTTCAAATATCATCGGCCGCGCGGCATTCTGACTGCGGGGAGCGAAGAACCTAACGCGCTGGTCACCACCGGCCGCGGTGCCGGACAGGAACCCAATGTGCGGGCGACCACGCAGGAGCTGTTTGAGGGATTGGAGGCACGCAGCCAGAACAACTGGCCCTCGCTTGGGTTTGACCTGATGTCGGTGAATGATCTGGCAGCGCCTTTTCTGGGGGCGGGGTTCTATTATAAAACATTCATGTGGCCCAAAGCCTTTTGGGAGAGGGTGTATGAGCCGATCATTCGGCGGGCGGCAGGACTGGGCACCTTGTCAGGTGAGGCCGATAGTGACGTTTATGAAAAGGCCTATGCCCATTGTGATCTGCTGGTGATCGGGGCCGGGCCTGCGGGCCTTATGGCGGCACTGACGGCGGCACGGGCCGGGGCGGATGTGATACTGGCTGATGAGGATGTTCGCACCGGGGGGCGGCTTAATGCCGAGACGTTTGAGGTGGCTGGCATTCCGGGTCGGGTCTGGGCCGAAGAAATTACGCGCGACCTGAGCCAGATGGACAATGTCCGGATCATGACACGGACCACGGTGACCGGAGCCTATGATCAGGGCACCTATGGCGCGCTGGAAAAGCTGGCACCTGAGATCGCGGCGCGGGCAGGGGGCCCGCGGGAATGTTTCTGGCGGATCGTGGCCAAACACGCGGTGCTGGCGGCAGGCGCGTTGGAACGGCCTGTGGCGTTTCAGAATAATGACCGGCCAGGGATCATGACCGCAGGCGCGGTGCGCACCTATATCAACCGCTGGCGGGTCAGCCCGGGGCGCAGCGTAGCGGTATTTGGCAATACTGATGATGCCCATCGAACGGCGGCTGATTTGTTGGATGCCGGTGTGCATGTCAGCGCGCTGATTGATGCGCGCCATCATGCGAAATGCGATCTGGACGTTCCGTTTTATGTCGGGGCGCAGGTGAGCAACGCCGAAGGTCGTAAGAGCCTTGAGGCGATATCGGTGGCGAGCACATCAGGTATCGACAAGATTCAGGCCGATTGTCTGGCGATGTCCGGCGGCTGGAATCCGTCGTTGCATCTGGCCTGTCATATGAGCGGTCGACCGGTCTGGAACACGGATATTGCGGCCTTTGTGCCTGTACCCGACATGGTTCCGGGGATGGGTACTGCAGGGGCGTGTCAGGGCGATTTTTCGACCCGTGCCTGTCTGAGCGGTGGGGTTGAGGCGGCGCAGGACGCGTTGGATGATCTGGGACGCAAGCGGCCCAAGATGGATATTCCGGCGGCTGAGGACAGCGCCTATGACATCGGCCCGCTTTGGGCGGTGCCTGGAAAAGGGCGCGCTTGGCTGGATTTTCAGAACGATGTGACCGTTAAGGATGTCAAACAGGCGGCTACGGAAAACTTCCGCAGTGTCGAGCATATGAAGCGCTACACGACGCAGGGAATGGCCACCGATCAGGGTAAGAATTCCAACGTTGCCGCACTGGCGGTGCTGGCCGATGCCACCGGGCAGGGTATCCCCGAGACAGGCACCACAACGTTTCGCCCGCCCTACAGCCCCGTTGCGATTGCGGCAATGGGTGCCGGTGCGCGCGGAAAGGGGTTTGCGCCTGAGAGGTTCACCACCTCGCACGAGGCAACCATAGCGCGGGGCGCGCCGATGATCGAGGCGGGGCTGTGGTTCCGGCCCAGTTTTTTCCCCAAACCCGGCGAGACCCATTGGCGGCAATCCTGTGACCGCGAGGTTGCGATGGTGCGCGAAGCTGTGGGCATCTGTGATGTCTCGACTTTGGGTAAGATCGACATTCAGGGCCCGGATGCCGGGGTTTTCCTGGATTTCGTTTATACCAACATGTTCTCCACGCTTAAACCGGGACGCGTGCGCTATGGGTTGATGCTGCGCGAGGATGGGCATGTGATGGATGACGGCACCAGTGCGCGGCTGGGGGATCATCACTATGTAATGACCACCACAACGGCTGCTGCGGGTCAGGTGATGCGGCATCTGGAATTTGTACATCAATGTCTGGTGCCGCAGTTGGATGTGCGGTTTATCTCTGTCACCGAGCAATGGGCGCAGTTCGCTGTGGCCGGGCCAAAATCCCGCGAGTTGCTCAACGGTGTGCTGAATGATCCGGTTGATGATGAAAGCTGGCCTTATATGTCCTGTGGCGAGATCGGCATCGGTGACGTTGGCGGGCGGTTGTTCCGCATCTCATTTTCAGGAGAGCATGCTTATGAAATCGCCGTGCCGGCGCGGTATGGTGAGAGCCTGTTTAACCTTTTGCTTGAACGTGCCGAGAAGAGGGATGGCGGTGCATATGGCATGGAAGCGTTGAATGTGCTGCGTGTCGAGAAAGGGTTTATCACCCATTCGGAGATTCACGGTCGCGTCACCGCTTTTGACATCGGAATGGAGCGGATGATCAGCGCCAAGAAAGACTGTATTGGCAAAGCGTCTGCAGCCCGCCCCGGCCTGATGGATGAAGAACGCGAGCAGTTGGTTGGCCTGCGTCCTGTTGGGGCCGCTAAGGAGCTGGTCGCTGGCGCGCATTTGTTTGATGAAACCGATGAGGCCGTAAGTGTGAATGACAAGGGCTATATTACCTCGGTCGCATTTTCCCCGACCTTCGGGCATTTTCTGGGGCTTGGGTTTCTGCGCAATGGTCGCGCACGGATCGGGGATCGTGTGCGCATGGTTGATCACCTGCAAGAGAGCGAGACTATATGCGAGGTGCTGAACCCGGTCCAGTTTGATCCCGAAGGAGGGCGTGTCCGTGGTTGATCTTGCAATAATATCAGCGATCGACGGGCTGTTGCCACTTACCATCGGCACAACAAATTTGACCGAGGCCACCGTCGGGGCGATGACCTCGCTTGCGCCATATCGGGGGCAGACTGAATCCCTCTCAAGCGCCCTGAAATCCGCGCATGGTATGGCCGCGCCTGCCAACAATCGGACAACGGGGAAAGAAGGCGCGCGCGCGATCTGGTTTGGCAGAGATATGTTTTTGCTGGTGGGACCGGATCCGGATCCGGCGCTGGCAGAATACGCTGCCCTGAGTGATCAATCCGATGCCTGGTGTGTCGTTCGGTTGACAGGCGAGCATGCAGCCGATGTGCTGGCGCGGTTGACGCCGGTTGATTTGCGCACGGCTGTGTTTAAACGGGGGCATACGGCGCGCACGGAGCTCAAGCATATGATGGCGTCGATCACGCGCATCGGTGACCAGAATTACCAGATCATGGTGTTCCGCGGATTTGGTAAAACTTTGCTGCATGATCTGCAACTGGCCATGGAAGGGGTTGCAGCGCGCGGCGGGGCCTGACAGGTTTGCACCGCTTTGGTTCCGCGTTGTGAAAGGCAGATGATGAAACGTTTTGTATTGGTCCTTCCGTTGATGGCGGCTGTTGTCCTGCCCGGCTCAATCAGCCGCGCACAGACTATGAACGACGAGCAATGTAAAGCCACAGCCGATATTGTTGCCGTGGCTGTCGAGCAGCGTACAGATGGTAAGAAAGCCAAGAAGGTCAAGCGCGGTCTGACCAAGGGTAATACCGCCGTTGATGAGGTTTTTCACCCCGCTGTTGGTCCGTTGGTGGATTGGGTGTTCACATTGGATGAGGCGGACCTGACCCCGGATGTGGCTGTTGCCTACGAAAAGCAATGCATGGAAGCCCAGCAGTAAACTACAGCTTTGCAGCGGGTGAGAACGATAATCGCCCTTGGCGCGGGCCGCACCTTGGCCCATATATAGAGCATGAGCCTGCCCCCTGGATTTCTTGATGAGCTGAGATCGCGCACCTCGATGTCGCAGGTGGCCGGGCGCAAGGTGATCTGGGACAATCGGAAATCCAATCAGGGCCGCGGCGACATGTGGGCGCCATGCCCGTTTCATCAGGAAAAAACCGCCAGTTTCCACGTCGATGACCGCAAGGGGTATTACTACTGCTTTGGCTGTCACGCCAAGGGGGATGCGATCAGTTTTGTCCGCGAGACCGAGAATGTTGAATTTATCGAGGCCGTTCGCATTTTGGCGCAAGAGGCCGGAATGCCGATGCCCGAACGGGACCCGCAGGCGCAGCAAAAGGCCGACCGGCGCGGTCAGTTGATCGAGGTCATGGAAATGGCCGTGCGCCATTTCCGTTTGCAGCTGAAAACCGGCGGGGGGGCTGCAGCGCGTGACTATCTGGCTGGTCGGGGGCTGGATGAGGCAGCACAGGACCGGTTTGACATCGGGTTTGCACCAGATGCGTGGCAGGGGCTGTGGGACCATCTGAAGGACAAAGGGGTTGAGGATGACCTGATCCTTGGCTGCGGGTTAGCGCGGCCCAGTCAGAAGGGGGGCAAGCCCTATGACACGTTCCGGGGGCGCATAATATTCCCGATCCGCGATCCAAGGGGGCGATGTATCGCCTTTGGCGGTCGGGCGATGGACCCCAATGACAATGCCAAATATCTGAATTCGCCAGAAACAGAGCTGTTTGATAAATCCCGTACGCTCTACAACCACGGGCCCGCGCGCGAGGCGGCGGGCAAAGGTCAGCCATTGATCGTGGCCGAAGGGTACATGGATGTGATCGCGCTGGCCGAGGCCGGGTTTGGCGCGTCTGTTGCCCCGCTGGGCACGGCCGTGACAGAGCATCAGTTGCAAATGTTGTGGCGGATTGCGGATGAGCCGATCATCGCACTGGATGGCGATACGGCGGGCCTGCGGGCCGCGCACCGGGTGATCGATCTGGCCTTGCCGATGCTGGAGGCGGGCAAATCCCTGCGCTTTGCGGTTATGCCGGAAGGGCAGGATCCGGACGATTTGCTGCGGGCCGAGGGGCGCGAGGCGGTGCAAAAGCTGCTGGATAATGCACTGCCCATGGTGCAGCTGCTGTGGCAGCGCGAGACCGAAGGAATGGTCTATGACAGCCCTGAGCGTAAGGCGGCGTTGGACAAGGCGTTGCGGGAAAAGGTCAAACTGATCCGCGATCCGTCTATCCGAAGCCATTATGGGCAAAGCCTGAATGATATGCGAAAGGCGCTGTTTCGGCCCGAAAGGAAAAGCGATTGGTCGCCGGGGCGCGGATCGGGCTGGCAGAAAAGACCGGCACCGGCGCGGTCGACAACACGATCATCTTACCTTGCTTCATCGGGAGATGAGGCACAGACCCATCTGCGCGAGGCAGTTGTATTGGCCACATTGATCCGCACGCCATCTGTGTTGGATGAATTTGCCTCTGCTTTGGAAGAAATGCCGTGCAGGTCACCCGAACATGGCAGGTTGCGCGACATGATCCTGCGACATGGATCGGCCGGTGTGGAAACGCTTGAAGCTCATATTGAGGAAACTCTTGGAGCTGGCGCGCTTGAAAAATTGTTCGCACTTCCCCATGTGGCATTGATCCCAGCGGTGCGCCGTCCGGGCGATGATGAGGTCGCGCGGCTGACCATCTCCGGGGAACTAGGCAAATTAGAAGCAGAAAGCGGGCTGCGCGCTGAGATCAGCGAAGCGACGGAAGATATTGTTGGCGTAGCCGACGAATCCGTGACCTGGCGTCTGAGTGAGGCGGCCCAGGCCCGAAATCGGGCGGTGCGCAGCCAGCAAGACGACTACACGGACTATGAAAGAAGCGATAACGGCGCACAGATCAGCCGCTCTGAAAAAGAACGGTTTGACGCGCTTTTGGAACGAATCGGTTTCTCCAATTCCGAAGAATGAAGATTTTGGAGAGGCGAAGGTAAGAAAAAAGGGGTAAAGAAGGTGCGAATCACCCGTTCGCGCTACTGATTCGTTTCAAACGAATCACTTGCCCACTGTTCAGGAGAGCTTGATGGCCGCCAAAGATACCGACGACCAGAAACCCGAAGATCAGGAGGCCGAACATTCTCTTGATATGAGCCAGACCGCAGTCAAGAAGATGATTGCCGACGCGCGTGAGAAAGGCTTTATCACCTACGATCAGCTCAACAAGGTTTTGCCGCCTGATCAGGCAAACTCTGAGCAGATCGAGGATGTGATGTCGATGCTGTCAGAGATGGGCATCAACATTATCGAAGATGATGATGTCGAAGAAGAAGAGCTGAAATCTACCGCTGTGGCCGAGATAGGCCGCAAAGGGGAGATTACTCTTGGGTCCGGTAAGGAAGAAAAGCTCGACCGGACAGATGATCCGGTGCGCATGTATTTGCGTGAGATGGGCAGCGTTGAACTGCTGAGCCGTGAAGGTGAGATTGCGATCGCCAAACGGATCGAGGCGGGGCGCAACACGATGATTGCGGGGCTTTGTGAAAGCCCGCTGACCTTTCAGGCGATCACCATCTGGCGCGACGAATTGTTGGGTGAGGACATCCTGCTGCGCGATGTGATCGACCTTGAAACTACATTTGGCAATCAAATGGGCGAGGAAGAAGACGGCGCAGAGCCCGTTGTTGCAGCCGCCAACATCGCGTCTGCCCCGACGGAAACAGCGGCGGCCCAACCCGAGCTTGATGCTGATGGCAATCCGATTGCCAATGACGACGACGACGATGAAGACGAACAGGCCAATATGAGCCTTGCAGCCATGGAAGCCGCACTTAAACCGCGCGTTCTGGAAACACTGGACCGGATCGCAGATGACTATGAAATGCTGGCCGAAATGCAGGATAGCCGGATTTCGGCCACCCTGAACGAAGACGATTCATTCTCGGACAAGCAGGAAAAAACCTATCAGAAACTGCGGGCCGAGATTGTTGAACTGGTGAATGAGCTTCACCTGCATAACAATCGGATCGAAGCACTGATAGACCAGCTGTATGGCATCAACCGCCGGATCATGCAGATCGACAGCGCGATGGTGAAGCTGGCCGACCAAGCGCGGATCAACCGCCGCGAGTTTATCGACGAATACCGTGGTCGTGAACTTGATCCCAACTGGCTGGAAGATATGGCGCAGAAATCTGGCCGGGGCTGGCAGATGTTCATGGAACGCTCGCCTGAGAAGGTTGAAGAACTACGCGCCGATATGGCCCAGGTTGGGCAATATGTGGGTCTGGATATCCCTGAATTCCGGCGCATCGTCCAGCAGGTTCAAAAGGGCGAAAAAGAGGCCCGCACTGCCAAGAAAGAGATGGTCGAAGCCAACCTGCGTCTGGTGATTTCCATCGCCAAGAAATACACGAACCGCGGCCTGCAATTCCTTGATCTTATTCAGGAAGGTAATATCGGCCTGATGAAGGCCGTGGACAAGTTTGAATACCGTCGAGGCTATAAATTCTCGACCTATGCCACATGGTGGATCCGTCAGGCGATCACGCGATCGATTGCGGATCAGGCGCGGACCATTCGTATTCCGGTGCATATGATCGAAACGATCAACAAGCTGGTGCGTACGGGTCGTCAGATGCTGCATGAAATCGGCCGCGAACCGACGCCAGAGGAATTGGCCGCAAAACTGCAAATGCCGCTGGAAAAAGTGCGCAAGGTGATGAAAATCGCCAAAGAGCCGATCAGCCTTGAGACGCCGATTGGCGACGAGGAAGACAGTCAGCTTGGCGATTTCATCGAAGACAAGAACGTGATCCTGCCGCTGGATTCGGCCATTCAGGACAACCTGAAAGAAACCACGACACGGGTTCTGAGCTCACTCACACCACGCGAAGAGCGTGTGCTGCGGATGCGGTTTGGCATCGGCATGAACACCGATCACACGCTGGAAGAAGTTGGCCAACAGTTCAGCGTGACCCGCGAACGTATCCGCCAGATCGAGGCTAAGGCATTGAGAAAGCTGAAACATCCTAGCAGGTCGCGTAAACTCAGGTCGTTCCTGGATCAGTAAGCCATGAAGAAACTCAGCTGGCCAGCGATTGCGACGATCCTGTCAATCCTGGCCTGCTACGGCACGCTTGCCTTTATCGCGGCGTTGGGTGCGATGGGCGTTGCGGTGTCCCTGAATGAGGGGATCTGGGCCGGTGTTATTGTGGCCTTTGCGATGTTGGCGACGGCATTGTTTTTGCGCTGCGCGCAACACCGATTTCGCTGGATCACGGTGATTTTGGCGGCCGTGGGGACAGCGGCGATCACATATGCCATGTTTGTGAGTTATTCTCTGGCGATGGAACTGAGTGGGTTTGCACTGTTGGTCGGGGCGGTCTGGTTGGACCGGCGGGCCGCAGAGAATGGCGTTTGACGCATTAGCCAAACAGTACAGTTTGTACAATTTGTACGTGGGTATTGTACAGAATTCGACCGTATGGGCGGCAATTGTGTACGCATTGTACAATCAAGCGATAAAACTGGCTTCAAGTCGCTGACCGCTGCTTGTATGTCAGGAATTTCTTTTCCCGCTCCGGGGACTGGCGGTAAGCTGTTTTCAGGTTACAACAGGAGGTAAGTTCATGCGGCTTCTGAAACGGGTTATCTTTGGCATTGTGGCGCTGATTGCGGTTCTGGCGGTCGTTGGTATGTTCCTTCCGCGAGAGATCGCCGTATCACGCAGTATTGAGATCAATGCACCGGCGGCGGATATCTTTCCACATGTCAACAACCTGAAAGCCACGATTCCCTGGTCGCCCTGGCTGGGTCTTGATCCAGAGGCCACGCTGACCTTCAACGATGTACCGGAAGGGACCGGCGCGGTTATGGAATGGGCTTCAGAACATCCCAATGTTGGCTCTGGTCGGATGGAAGTAACGACGTCCACGCCGGATACACATCTTGATGTGGCACTGGATTTTGGTGACATGGGTACAGCCGATGCATTTTGGGATTTTGTCGAGGCGGATGGCAAAACCACAACCACTTGGGGCTTTACCACCGATATGGGATTTGGGCCTGCCGGTCGTTGGATGGGATTGATGATGGACAGTTGGGTGGGTGCGGATTACCAGCGCGGACTTGAAAACCTCAAGGCGCTTGTCGAAGGGCAGGGATAGGCTGCCGAACAAGACCGAACGCTGCGTTAAGGATTGAGTTTGCGCCCATCGTCGTGCGTGGCAAGGACACAGCAGGCTTAAGCCTTTGCCAACGGAACGCGCGCGGGATCAGAGGGGCGCCCTCATTCCCAACCGATGATTACTGGCACCGGGGGATGGACGTGTTAGGCTGACACGGAATGAATGCTGAGCAATAGGGAGGTGGGGCCATGCGCATCGGGGTGTTGACCGCTGTGTTCACAATATTACCATGGCATGTCTTTGCCGCTGAGGGGTGTTTTGGCAATGGTACGCCACTGTTTCACTGCACGGTCAAGGGTGGGGCAAAGGCGGTTGATGTTTGCCTGCAGAGTGATGTGTTGATCTATCGTTTTGGTGCGCCCAGGGGTGCGGCAGAGTTGTTGCTGGCAAAGCGGGTTGAGAATGTCAGGATGCAACCCTGGAACGGTGTTGGCCGGTCGATTTGGGAAGAGCTGATCGTGGATAATTCCGGTTACAGCTACAACATAAGCTATTCGATTGACCGTATGATTGAGGATGGTGCAGATGATCATGTGGCTGTTCCGCTGGGGGATGTGATCATCGCAAAGGGGGCGAAGATTCTGAACGTGCTGAAATGTGATTCCGGGTCTGTTGCGGTTGCGGATTTTTATCCTTTGTTCGAGGCCAAGGAGGCATCGGGCCAGTGCTGGAGTCATGGGAACTCTCGGTGGGAGCGCTGCTAGAGGCCATGGCACAGACGGTTCTGACAGTTCAGACCCGGGGGCAGGGTCTTTATGAGTTTACGCGCGACGTTTTAAGCTGGGTGCAGGGACAGGGCGTTCAGGACGGATTGCTTACGCTTTTCATCCGTCATACCTCGGCCAGTCTGCTGATACAGGAGAATGCCGATCCTGAGGTTCAGACCGATTTGCGCAGTTATTTTCACCGGTTGGTGCCGCCTACAACGGACCCGTCGATGGGATATCTGACCCATACCTATGAGGGCCCTGACGATATGCCCGCACATATCAAGGCGGCGATGATGCCAGTGAGCTTGTCGCTTCCGGTCCGTGGCGGCCAGCCGGTTTTGGGGACATGGCAGGGCATATATGTATTTGAGCATCGTGACGCGCCGCATCAGCGGCAGGTCGCGCTGCATCTGGCGCAAGGATGAACGGATATGTTTGAAACTGCAGAGGCATGGGTTGATGCCCACCGGCAGGATCTGTCGGACTGGTGTGCGACGATCTTTGAATTTGGCGAGCCCGCCTGGCGTGAGTATCAGTCAGCCGAGTGGTACGTGGCGCGGCTGCGGGCCGAGGGGTTTTCAGTTGAGGAAGGATCAGGCGGAATGCCCACGGCGTTTTGCGCAGAATGGGCCAATGGTGATGGGCCGGTTGTGGGCATGTATGCCGAATATGACGCGGTGCCCGGAAATTGCCAGGCCGCCAAACCCGTAAAAGGGCCTCGTGATGGATTGAACGCATTGGCCGCGGGCCATACGGACCCGCATTCGGGGCTGGGCATTGGGGCGCTGGGCGGGTTGCTGGCGACCAAGGCCGCGATGGAACAGCACGGGATCAAAGGCGGATTGCGCTTTACCGGGGAACCGGCAGAGAAAGTGCGCGGGTCAAAGCCTATTCATGCCGCCAAGGGCTATTACGACGGTCTGGCGGGGATGTTTTCATTCCATCCGTTCTACATGCTGCCGCTTTGCAACACGGTCCGTTGGGATACGCAGTGCGGTGCTGCCTATTCGATGATCTACCGGTTCCGCTGTGACGCGCCCGAGGCATGGGGGGCAAAAGATGGCGCGCCCATTCCGCAATCGCATAGTGATATCCGTGCGCCGGGTGCCAATGATGCGCTGATGCTGATGTATCAGATGGGGCGGAACCTGCGTGATGCGATGTTGCCGCATCGGGGTGGCTGGTCGATTTCCGAGGCGATATTGGGGGCAGGGCAGGCAACGGCGGACAACCTGCCGGCGTTGCAGACCGATCTGCAATATATGATCCGGGTGGCGGATGTGCAGATGGCCGAGCAGGTGAGTGCACAGCTGGACCGGATTGCTGATCAGGTGGCGGGGCTGACAGGGTGCAGGGTTGAGCGGCACTGGGTCTGCAAATCGCGACCCGGGCTGACGAACCACGCCATGGCGCGGCTGGTCTGGGACGAGATACAGGGCGTTGGGGCGCCAAGCTGGGACGAAGAGGCGCTTGAAGTGGCGCGGCAGGTTCAGCGCGCCTGTGGCGGAGCGGGGGATGACAATCCGCTGATCGATGCCTGCACCGCGCTGGTCTCACCGCAGGAGGCTGAGGCAGTGCTGCGTCAGTCACTACCGCCGGAGCAGATGAATTCAACCTCCGACGACTATACCGATATGAGCTGGCACGCGCCGACCGCGCGTTTCTACATAGCGCGCCCGGCGCTGCGGGATGGGCCCTATCCGGCCTGGGCGATGAATGCGTTGGGCGGAATTCCGGCAACGATTGATCCTATGGTGCAAACGGCAGCAAAGGTTCTGAGCCGGTCTGCGCTGCGCCTGTTGAGCGATGAAGAACTGCGCCAGGAGGCGTGGGATGAGTTTGAACAGCGTACAGGTGGAGGAGTGGGCGGCAGCAACTGGATCGCACCGCTTTGTGACTATGACGCGCCGCTTGATTTTTCATGGCCGGAATATGTGGAAACAGTACGCGGACGCGGGTGGCATTTGCCGGGGGGAGGCTAGGTGCAAACGCTGCCGTGCTGACCTCGCCGTAATTGGGCAAACGCCGAAAGTTACGCGGACTTGATCAGAGCTCCAAACTAGCTTGGAAGGTCTGAACGTGGGTACTCGGTGGTTCCCATGCCTGGACTTGTCCCTCGATCTGCGTCTGCAAGGGACACGCCGCCGGAGTTGAGAAATGCCATGATCCTAAAACCGGGCCGCCAAGTACCTTCGCATGCATTTGGTTTCTTGCACTTCCCGTCTGATGCTCTTTCGCAACTAACCGCTCGCCGAGCCGTCTTGGGGGCAGAAAGCGCCGCAGGGATGCAACATGTTGTACTAGTGAATATAGCGCCGATAGATGTTGGAATAGAAACGTGATTATGAAAAAATAGCGTGAAATCGAATTGTACGAATTCACGCTATTTACCCGTCATGCCAGAAATTCGGGGCTATTCGATTGGGACAATGAGTTTGAAGCCGAAGATTGTATCTTCCAATTTCACACGCGATTGATCGAAGTGCCGGTAAGAGAGTGTCGGTCCGAACAATACTCCGCCTAGATCAAAATACACTCCGGTACCGACTTCGAAGAAAAGACCACTGTCGCCGCGTCTGAAACTGCCGTTAAAGACATCGACATCAGCGCGCCCATAACCCACATTAAAGAAAGCATCCCAAAGGATCGCAGCGACGCTGCTGCTGATTGCAGCGTTACGGGCCCGGCTGCCGATGATATCTGCGGTGAGACCTACATAAACACCTTGAAAATCTGTGTTGCCGTTGGTCTGAAATGTGGAAAAAGTATTGGAAATTGTTCTGTTTTGTTGGGACGAATAAATCAACCCGCCAACGAAATAAGGTGTAAATCCGCTGAACACACTTGAAGAAGCTGCAGAGGAAGCGGCCTCTGCAATAGACCAACCTAGCTCAACACGAATATCGTTGAACCCATGGCTGTTGCCAACCGGCTCCATATACCCGCCGGAGCCGAAAATTTTGGTATCGTGATTTACGATTGTACCAAAACCAAACGCAACCCAAGCTGGAAACCAAAACGGCGCAGACGAGGACGCCGCTGACGAACCCTGAGTCGACACATTCGAGAATCGAAGTGGCTCTCTTTCGGTGGTTTCTTCTGCGGTGGCAGCTGCACCTGACAATGCAACACTGGTAATCAGTGCGGTGGCAAATTTAAAAATCGGACGCATTTTTTCCCCTCGTTTGTCAATTGCCCGGGTATTTTGCACCGGATCGTTTGATAATTATCTTACTGGTGCAACGGTGCTGCCAGTATGCTGCTCTGCCCGAAACACAAATGCCAGCCTGTGAGTCTGGCGGTACAATTGTTTAAAAGGAACATAGAATCAGACAAGCCACAAGCCCGTCGGGATTGAATTTTCCGGCGGTCGGGGATGTCCGAGCCGCCGGAGTTGTCACCATTTCGTGATCAGCCTGCGATCAGGCCCATTTGTTCCAGTTTGAGGATCACCTGATGGGCGCAGTTATCTACTTCGACATTTTCGGTCTCGACGCTGAGCTCAGGCTTTTCAGGCACGTCGTAGGGGTCTGAAATCCCGGTGAATTCTTTGATCTTGCCCTCGCGTGCCAGTTTGTAGAGACCCTTGCGGTCGCGGCGTTCGCATTCTGCGATCGTGGTGGCAACGTGGACTTCGACGAAGGCGCCGAAGGCTTCTACATCCTCGCGGACCGCGCGCCGGGTGGTAGCATAGGGGGCGATTGGTGCGCAGATCGCGATGCCGCCATTCTTGGTGATCTCGGATGCAACATAGCCGATTCGGCGAATGTTAAGGTCGCGGTGTTCTTTGGAAAAGCCCAGCTCGGACGACAGGTTTTTCCGAACAATGTCGCCATCCAAAAGGGTAACAGGACGCCCGCCCATTTCCATCAGCTTGACCATAAGGGCATTGGCAATTGTCGATTTGCCTGAACCGGAAAAGCCGGTGAAGAAGACAGTGAAGCCTTGTTTCGACCGCGGCGGGCGGGTTTTACGAAGTTCTTTGACCACTTCAGGGAATGAGAACCACTCAGGAATTTCCAGACCCTCTGCCAGACGGCGTCGCAGTTCGGTGCCCGAAATGTTCAGGATGGTGACACTGTCCTTGTCTGCAATTTCATCCATCGGTTCGTATTGTGCACGTTCCTGCACATAGACCATGTGTTTGAAGTCCAGCATTTCAATGCCGATTTCTTCCTGATGCGCGCGGAACAGGTCCTGCGCATCGTAAGGTCCGTAGAAATCTTCGCCCTGGCTGTTCTTACCGGGTCCGGCGTGGTCGCGGCCGACGATGAAGTGGGTGCAGCCGTGGTTGGCGCGGATCAGGCCGTGCCAGACAGCCTCGCGCGGGCCGGCCATGCGCATTGCCAGATTGAGCAGGCTCATTGTGGTTGTGGAGCCGGGGTATTTGTCCAGAACAGCCTCGTAACAACGCACACGCGTGAAGTGATCCACATCTCCGGGTTTGGTCATGCCGACGACCGGGTGGATCATCAGGTTGGCCTGCGCCTCCTTGGCGGCACGGAACGTCAACTCTTGGTGCGCGCGGTGCAGGGGGTTGCGGGTTTGGAAGGCAACCACCTTGCGCCAACCCAGCTTGCGGAAGTAGGCGCGCAGTTCGTTCGGTGTGTCGCGACGACCTCGGAAATCGTAATGTACCGGTTGCTGAATGCCGGTGACCGGTCCGCCCAGATAGACGTTTCCGGCGGTGTTGTGCAGGTAGTTGACCGCAGGGTGTGCGTCATCATCGGCCCCAAAGACCTTTTCGGCTTCGTTGGATTTGTTCGGGGTCCAGCGGTCGGTGACGGTCATCGTAGCAAGGATCACGCCTTCCTGATCACGCAGTGCAATGTCCTGGCCCAGCTCGATGCTGTCGGCAAAGCCTTTGGTTACGTCCAGCGTGATAGGCATTGGCCAAAGCGTGCCGTTGGTCAAACGCATGTTTTCAACAACACCGTTGTAATCTTCTTCGCTGAGGAAGCCTTTGAGCGGGTTGAACCCGCCGTTCATCAATAGCTCCAGGTCGCAAATCTGACGTGGTGTCAGATCGTGGCTCACCAGATCGGCGGCTTCGACCTTTAGCTTTTGGGCGCTTTCGTAAGAGACGAAAAGCTCTGGGATAGGGGCGAGGTTGTTTTGCACGAGTTTTGTCCTGTGTTTAAAGGGTTCTAGGCCACTGGTGGTACCGGTGAGTTCGGCATGAAGCGCGTCATATTCCGCGAATTTTCGGGTCAGAAACTGATCTGTGAGCCGTATCTTTTCCGCCGCGCCGCGGGATGTGAGGGCATAGGCAAAGCGTTGCCGTTTGTCCGGGCCGTCGCGTTCGCTGATCTTGATAAAACCGGCCTCAGATGCGCGCCGCAGCAAAGCATTCAGATGGCCAAGGGAAACTCCGATCGCGGCGGCGGTTGCGCGCTGCGACGCATCCGGCGCCAGATCCAGCTGACGCAGGAGGCGGAAGAGCTGATCTTCTTCCTGAAGGTTTGGTTTTGTATCAAGCGTGGTCAAGGGTGCGACTCAATATATGTTCACGCGTGAACACATGTCATAATCTGCCCGTTTGGAAAAGAGAAAATTCCCTGTGTGATGCTCGGCCGGAAAACTGTTGCCTACGAGTCACTTTGTAATACACAAACCTGTTTATGGGCCCGAAAAGGTTTTACGGTTTGAGAATGGAAGATCGGGTATTAATACGGCCAGCTACCGCGCAGGATGCCAAGGCCGTCGCGGAATTTAACGTCATTGCGGATGAAGGCCTGCCGCTTATTTATTGGGGGCAAGAAGCTCCGGCAGGTGTTGATCCGCTTGAATACGGTGCAAGTCTTGCAGCGAGGCCAGAATATAAGAATGGTTTTTCCAACAGCGACATCGCCGAAATTGACGGTGAAGTTGTTGGAGGAGCTTGTAGCTATGCCGTGGGCCCGCATAGAGCGGGTCAGGATTACATGGCTCCATTCCACCGGCTTAAATCCCTGTTTTCCGGGGCTTGGTACCTAGACTTTATTTCTGTTTTGCCAGAGGCGCGCGGGCAAGGCGTTGCAACGCTGCTGATCGACGCTGCCGCCAAACGCGGCGCACGCGCTGGAGTTGGTACTTTGTGTCTGTTGATGCTCGACACGAATACCGCGGCGCACCGAGCGTATCAACGCGCCGGGTTCAAAATCGCAGCGCGTGAAACTCTGCCGCAAGATCGACCTTGGCCTCCGCCTGAAGTTCAGGAGGTCATAGCCTTTTCGCGCAAGATCTAGCGAAGGAAAAGCGAAGACGATGATCAGCCTTCCAACTCTGCCAAAAACTTCTCAGCATCCAGTGCGGCCATACATCCCATTCCGGCGCTGGTGACGGCCTGGCGGTAAACGTGGTCTGTCAGGTCGCCCGCGGCGAACAGGCCGGGCACGGAGGTGCGGGTGCTGCCCGCCTCGACCCTGACATAATCGCCATGATGCATGTCGACCTTGCCCTTCACCAGCTCATTGGCGGGGGCGTGGCCGATTGCGATGAACACACCTTTGCAGGGAACTTCGGTAATCTCGCCGGTCTGGTTGTTCTTAACCTTCACGCCGGTCACACCTTTGGGATTGTCATCTCCGACCACTTCTTGCAATTCATGAAACCAGAGCGGTTCGATCTTGGGATGTTTAAGAAGGCGGTTCTGAAGGATCTTTTCGCCACGAAGCTCGTCACGGCGGTGAATCAGGGTGACCTTGCTCGCAAAATTAGTTAGAAAAAGCGCCTCTTCGATGGCAGTGTTGCCGCCGCCGATTACGACAATCTCTTGCCCGCGGTAAAAGAACCCGTCGCAAGTGGCACAGGCGCTTACGCCAAAACCCTTGAATGCCTCTTCGCTTTCCAGTCCAAGCCATTTTGCCCGTGCTCCGGTGGCAAGTATTACGGCATCGGCTGTGTAAACCGTGCCGCTGTCCCCTTTGGCCACAAAGGGGCGGCTTTCTGTGTCGAGCTCGGTGATGATATCGCCAATGATCTCACATCCCATCGCTTTGGCATGCGCTTCCATCCGGACCATCAGGTCGGGGCCCTGTACCTCTGTATCGCCCGGCCAGTTTTCAACTTCGGTTGTTGTGGTCAGCTGCCCACCGGGTTCAATCCCCTGAACCAGAATTGGCTGCAGCATTGCGCGGCTGGCATAAACGCCGGCAGTGTAACCTGCAGGTCCGGACCCGATGATCAGAGTTTTGGTGTGACGGGTTTCTGCCATTTTGAGCCTCGTACAATATGCGGTTCACAACCGTGAAATTTCTCGGGTCTGATATAGCGATGCCGGTTGGAACTTGTAACCCCTCGGATAAAGGTGAAAGGGCTTCTTTCTGGTCGAATATTTCTGCGAACGCGGGCGCTGCTGCCCCGGTTGTCAGGTTCCGGTTTTTCGCCTGTGACATGAATATTCGCGAAATGATCTTGCGTGTGCGTGAAATATTATTGCGCGCAGGATGGACGGTGGTATAACAATCGCGAATTTTCAGGAGATTTGCCATGCCCGCAACCCGTCTGGACGAGATTGACCGCAAGATACTTGCGGAATTGCAGGCGGATGGGCGCATGACGAACGTGGAACTGGCCCGCAGGGTAGGCATCTCGGCGCCGCCCTGTTTGCGCCGCGTGCGGACGCTTGAAGAATCAGGTTATATCCGTGGCTATCATGCCAATGTCGATGCCCGCGAGCTAGGGTTCGAAGTACAGGTTTTTGCGATGGTTGGTCTGGTCAGTCAGGCAGAGGCCGATCTGAGCGCATTCGAACACCGCTGCCGTGCCTGGCCGCTGGTTCGAGAATGTCACATGCTGAATGGCGAAGTGGATTTTGTCCTCAAATGCGTGGCGCCGGATCTGTCTACGTTTCAGCGGTTTTTAACCGAAGAGCTTACGGCCGCGGACAATGTTGCCAGCGTCAAGACTTCATTGGTCATCCGGGGTGCCAAGGACGAACCTGGAGTCCCCTTCGACATTCTGGAAGAGCGTTTGAACCAAACAGCCTGAAAATATCAGGCCGGGATAGCGTCCGGCAGATCGCTTGGCGGGATACGAGCGTGGGACAATGAGCCAAAATCACGTGGCTCACGGATATGCGGGAAGAACGACAAGAACAGCGTCAGCATGTTGTGGCCCATATTCCGTTCGAACCCGGGACCTGGGTGAAAGCTTTCGGTTTCCAGTCCGGCGGCGTTGATGATTGCGTGGCGCGGCAGGCCGATATGATACACACTGACCGGACGAGGGGGCTCAATATCAAAAACGTTAAGCCCGTCTGTCAGGTTTGTCACAGGTGTAAATACTCGCTCGTTTGAGTAACCTTCAAATCGGCCTGTGCGCCGCATCAGCAAGCGCGCACCAGGGCCTGCCATCAGATCGCTTTGCGGCCGGCCGACGCCGAAACTATCCGTCATCACGCGGGTCAGGCGGCGCGATTGCGGGCTGAGTTGTTCGGCATTGGGGACAAGGGACATAGAGCCAATCCATTGGACCGGCATCTGTTTGCGGCCGTTGGCGAGGATCTTCATGCCGGGCACCAGATCTTCGACAGCGACCTGACCACGGGACGTGGCAATGAGTGTGCCCCGCGCAAACGCTGAGAAAGCAGATTCAAAAACCGGCAGAGCAGGACCGATTTGATCAGAATAATTTGCCTGACCATCTGGAAGCAGAGAGGCAATCTGATATTTGCGCATCGCCAGTGATGCCCGCCCGGACCGAGGGACCGTGGTCTGGCCGGGCATCACTGAATTCTTTGCAGCAAGGGGTGCCGCCGAGAGGCGGGCGACAGAATTGGGCGTAGCCATGTTGTGTTACCTTTTCAGGTCGTCACAACCGCGTCGGCCCCCACCGACAACGACAGAAGGACGGAATTGGGTCATTCACGTTGTTGATGGAAAACAATAACCCGATCTAACCAAGTTTAGTCAAATTTATCCGACTATTGTCGATGCTTCCATGACAATTCGGTCGGTAACATGGGATTGTATCTAGGATTGGGTGGTGTTCTGCCACAATTCAAAATTCTGCATCCGAATCAAAACGGGCCGCGCGAGAGTTCGGCGGCCCGTAGAATATCCGGATCAGATCAGGTGTGACGCCTGTGATCAGGCGATCTTGATCTTGCGGAGAGACAGCGAAGCTGGCTTTGCCGCGTTACGAGCGCTGCGCTGAAATGGCAGGGCAGGCGTAGGCTGTTTGCTGGTTTCGATGATTGATTTCATCCAACGCTTTTTCATAATCATTCCTCGTTTTACTTGCACCCGTTTGCCGGGGCTTTCCCTTTGTCTGACATCAGTATCGCGCCGGTTTGCGGCAGTGATTTGACCCGAGAAAAATTAATTTCGTCTTTCTTTTGAGCGGGTGCAGGGAATTGAGGAGATTTTGTCAGAATTGATTTGCGCCCTTATTTTTCAGAAGAAATGCAAAGATTTTTGTGCTGGTTTAGGGAGTGGAGCTTCAAATTGAGGCAAACAAATGCGCGGATCCGCCACGGCTTCGCCGCATTCACAATCGGATAGCAGAAATAAGCCGGCCATAATCGGCTTCTTTTGCATGGGTCGCGCGGCGGTAGGAGTAGAACCGTTCTGCATCGCTATAGGTGCAGTGACCTGTCCAACTCGCATTGCCTATGCCGGCGCGACGCAGAAGGTGTAAACCAAATCCCGGGAGATCGAATTGATATCGGTCATCTTTTCCCTGGGCGAAGAAACGGGTGTTCTCGGTGTCTTCGGCTATGAATTCATCCAGGAAATCGGGGCCAACTTCGTAGGCAGGCTGGCTGATCGATGGGCCGATCACGGCATTGATCCGGCCACGTTTTGCGCCAAGGCGCACCATCGCCTCGATTGTCTCCTCAAGCACGCCGTCCAATGCGCCACGCCATCCAGCATGTGCACCGCCGATCACGCCGGCATCTGGTTCTGAAAACAAAACTGGCTGACAGTCTGCAGTCAAAATTCCAAGAGCAATGCCCGGTACATTGGTAACCATCGCGTCCGCCTTTGGTCTTTCTGTCAACGGAGCTTTGATGATTTCTACTTTCGGGGAATGCACCTGATGTACTGTGACAAGGTGATCGAACTCTACGTGCATCGCATCGGCCACGCGTTTGCGATTGATGGTGACTATCTCATCCTGATCCGATGATCCCTGACCGCAATTCAAACCGCCAAACACCCCGGACGACGCGCCGCCCTTGCGGGTGAAGAACCCGTGGCGCACCGGGGACAGAGCATCAGAGGTGAGAATTTCAAGTGTCATGGATCCAGTCCGGGCGGTGGGGTGGCACCTTTGGGGTAAAACGCGATCACCTTGAACAGCGTCCCCATTTCCAGTGGATGGGTCAAGCGCCGATGTGCTGCGATATGCAATTGTAACGCGTCTCCGCCAAGATTGCTGGCCAATACCTGGGCCCGGTCGGTGATGCCGAGCCGTTCAAGAAAAACGCCCTGGGGAGTTAGCCGACTATATAGGCTGGGGGTGGCTCGTGCCAGAGCCTCAAAATCCACGTGAGCCGTCAGATCCGCCATGCCGGGTTCGGCAAGGGGGTCGGTAGCGGCGTGACCTTTGAGAGCCTGAAAAGTGTCGCCCTGAGACCGCCAGTCGCCATAGTCAATGATCAGTGCTGCACCACCAGATCGCGCGATGTGTGTGCCAATGTCTGCAGCCAGATGCTCTGCAACAGGTGAGAATTCGACCACATCGCCGTCTTTGGTATCTTCAAGCCGATGGTCCAGGTGGGGCAGGGGTTTTGCTTTACTCAATCCAAGCCGAAGCGTATCGCCCTGCAGCCCGACGATGCGTTCCTGCCACATCGGACCGGCGCGATCTGCCTGACGGATTGGAAGCGCATCAAAAAACTCATTGGCCACAAGAAAGAGAGGCAGCTCAGGCAAGTCTTCAAACCTGTCAGTCCAACTTGGCTGATAGACTCCCAGTTTTTTTGCCTGAATGTCCTTTAACGCCGGCGATGCCTCAATCAGATGAAGTTGGGCCGCATCATGCAATCCCGGAACCGACTTTGTCGCGCGTAGCATGTCCGCCATGAGTGTTCCACGACCCGGGCCAAGCTCCACGAGTAAGAATTCAGGTGGCGCGCCCTGATCCAGCCAGCTTTGCGCCAGTGACAGCCCCAATAACTCTCCGAACATCTGGCTGATTTCCGGCGCGGTAATGAAGTCCCCGGCTGCTCCGAGCGGATCACGTGTCGTGTAATACCCGTGCTGTGGATGCAGCAGGCACTGGGTCATATAACTGGCCAGCGTGATCGGGCCGTCAGAGCGGATTTGTGTCTTCAGAATCTCGCAGAGAGAATTCACGCGGTCTGCCTTTGTGCACGAAACACCATGAACAAGCCAAATGCGATCATTGGAAGTGACAACAATTGCCCCATACTGAGACCTGCACCACCCATTTGGATCACGTATCCCAAGGGGTTGGTCTCGGTAATAAACTGGGCATCTGCCTGCCGTGCAAATTCGACTACAAACCGCGCTGCGCCATATCCGACAAAAAATACACCCGTCACTTTGCCAACATGTTTCAACGCGCCACGCCGCCAAACCAGATAAAGCAGCACAAGTCCGAGAATCAGACCTTCAAGCAGGGCCTCATAAAGCTGCGAAGGATGCCGCGCACATAGCCCGGCCAGCACATCGCCACAGTCTTGCGCTGCCCTGCCGGGAAATATCACACCCCAGGGCACATCAGTAGGGCGCCCCCAAAGCTCTGCATTGATAAAATTTGCGATCCGCCCAAGCAACAACCCAACGGGGGTTGCCATACATAGAATGTCAGCAACTGACAGCCAGGCAATGCCTTGCCGCCAGGAATATAAGACACAAGCTGTGACCACGCCTAAAAGGCCGCCATGGAATGACATGCCACCCTGCCATAGCAGCAAAATTTCCTGTGGGTTGTTCAGAAAGTGGAGGGGTTGATAGAACAGCACAAACCCCAAACGCCCCCCCAGGATGACCCCCAGAATAACCCAGGTCAGCAGATCCTCGACCTGCTTTTCGGTCATAACGGGAGAATCATTCTGCCAAAGATGAGCCCGGTTCACCGCCATCACGACCAGCCGCCAGCCAATCAGAATGCCCACGATATAGGCCAATGCGTACCACCGCAGCGAAAACTCTGTTCCGAAGATCGGAATGGTGAAAATTTCCGGAGAAATTTCGGGGAATCTGATTGCGGCTTGCATATGCGTCTCTCTGCCTCTGGTGGTTGGGGCAAGTCAACCTTGCCCTCGTGATCTCTGACCCCCATATAGGGATCAAATTTCTGGACGGAGCAATCCCATGCAAACTCGTAACAAAGTTCTCGACGATCTGTCGCAGCTGATGACCAACGCAATGGGCGTAGCCCAGGGCGCGCGGACCGAGGCAGAAACCGCGATGAAATCCCTGATCGACCGCTGGCTGGCGGATCGTGATTTTGTCACGAGAGAGGAATTCGACGCGGTTCGCGCGATGGCCCAGAAGGCCCGGGAAGAAAACGAGGCGCTGAAGGCCCGGATTGATGCGCTGGAACAGGGCGGCAAGTGAATACAGTTTCTGAACAGGGGGCGGTACCAGTTCAGAGAGCGCTTATGCCAGACCGATTTAAAGGCATCTAATATACAGTTTGGGGTAATTTTACCTGGAGGCGAGTACCGGAATCGAACCGGTGTACACGGATTTGCAATCCTCAACGTTTCCACGCCAGATCAAAGCGATAGGTCCTGAAAGGTATCAGGACAAAGCCGGAACAGCAGGTGAACCTGATACCTCTCATTCTGAGAGCGCTGGGCGCTTCCAACCTCCCCCAAAAAAACGAAAAACCGCCGCTCGCGTGGCCTGCGAAGCGGCGGTTCAAAGGATCTCGAAAAACCCCGATTGGTGTATCCTGGATAGCACGTTTTGCACCCGCACTGCAATGCCAACGGCAAGTAACGGGGGGATGAGCCATGGGTAACGTCGCGCCAATCGAGCGAGAAAAAATAGCGCGAGAGAGCAATCCAAATGAAAGGCAAACAGCTGGCTGGCGTTGGTTGAATTGGGCATGGGATCAGCGCCTGGGGAATACGACGCTCAAATCAGTTCTCATTGCTTTGGCTGGACATGCAAATTTAAAAGGCGAGTGTTGGCCCTCCGTGTCTCGCCTTTGCGACCGCTCAGACGCCAAGGTCCGAGCCGTTCAGAACGCGCTACGAGAACTCGAGCGTAGAGATCTGATCTGCACAGTTCATCGCGATGGGACATCCAGCTTATATCGACTAACCCCCGCACAAGATGCACCCCCGCAGGAGATGCACCCCGCAAGAGATGCGTCACCCCCACGCACCAAATGCACCGCACCCCCGCAAGATGTGCATCGGACCCCCGCAGGAGATGCACCCAAACTTCCAAGAACTCCCAATGAAATGCCAAAGGAACCTGTTTGCGCGGCAAACGCCGCAAACACGAGCTTTTCAGAATTCTTTGAAAAGTATCCCCGCCCTGGCAATCTAGAAGCAACCGAAGATGCTTATGAGGCTGTTCTTGCCGACGGCGTTTCGCATTCTGATCTGATGGCCGCGCTCAAACGCTATTGCGAAGAGAACCGCGAGAACCTTGCAGGCAACAAGCGCCAGTATTTGAAGTACTCAGATTCTTGGCTGACTGATCGGTACTTCGAGCGTTACCGTTGTCGGAACACCAAGAAGCGGGTGAACACGGAAGTGATCCTTGAGCAACGCGCCAAATCAATCCGCGAGGGGCACTCGTGGGTTGGGCGTCATGTTTCGGCAGCGTGTGCGCGAGAGCTTGTCTCGCGTGGGCTTGTGACCGTCGAGCAGTGTCGGGCAGCAGGGGTGGCGCTATGAGACGTGGTTTGCTTGTTACATAGATCGGAAGAAGGCCCTATGCTGTCTTCAATTGCTAATTCGTTAGGAATGTCATGATGGGCAAACCCGAACAGACTGATTTGGGATTCCGCGGGCTGGTAGAAACACACGGGATTGCCCGAGTTATATTGGCATTGGGAGCAATTCCGGTTGCTTTTGCCCTCGGCTTCAAAAGTTGGTTGGGCGACCTCGGATTTTTGATGCTTAAACCCGAGGCACTGTTCACTTTGTCCGTCGATCTTGGACAGGTTGTTGTTTGGGTGGTGATGCTTCGTATCGTAATGCTTTTGGCAGTTGACGGAATCGGCCTGATTATTGCTCGAGTTAAGGCGGCAATCAAAAAAACTGAAGTTCAGCCGCATGAGGAGCCCCTTTCAAAGTCGGAGGAGTTTTGGATCAACACAGTTGGCACCATACTTTTCGTCTTATTCCTCTATGCGCCATCGGCTTCGATTTATCTGGTGGTTGGTCTTTTGGTCTGGATTTTATGCAGGAAGTTCGGAGGGCTTGGCTTCGTGGACCCTAGCGGGATTGGCCTCAGTCCGAAGGCTGCGGAGTGGAACCGAAAGATGATTATAATGAGCGCTCTAGCCGTGATTTACGGCGGGGCTTACGCGGTAGGACTTGGGCGCGCGGAAAAGCTCTCGAATGGTGAACAGGTTGGCGTTGCCATCAATGGCGACCTGAAGCCCTTCGTTGTCGTCCTACAAGTTGGCGATGGTTCGATACTTTTTGATCGCGCCTCCGGTGAACCTTTGTTCATAGCCAAACCAGCGATAACCGGTTTTCAGAAGTGGGAGATCGGAGAAGAAGAACCAAAAAAATCTAGTGCCCACTAGAGATTTTGGGTCCTTTCCCAACGGGGAGGCCTAGTGGGTGTGCAATGGCGCAAAAAACCACTTGTGTGTGGTCTTTTTTTTCCATTTCGTTTCGGTTGCCAACTGCGCAGCTTTAATATTATGATTGCAATCAATAACTTGAGGTGATTTTTGTACCCAAACGGCTATTCGGATTGCGAAATAGAAGTGTTCTGTCTCAAAACAAATCGGAGCGCCGGGCTTGATCTAAGTGTACTGGCTCCCCCAACCAATTGTCGATTTTTTGCACTATAATTGCGTTGCTATTTGACACGACGGGCGGAAAGTGTGCATTCGCTGCATCTGCGACGTCGCAGATGCATACAGACGAAAGCGGTCATTCAAGGCCCAAACTCAATAGCCATAATGCCGCAAACGTCATCAACGGCAGCTGTGTGCAGTAAGCGGAGTTTGCAAAGTGCTTCGGTTACTTATGCCTCACGGCCTGAAGATGCTGCACTGCCGCGAGAAAACCGGTCATTGGTGAGCACAGCTGTGATATTTCGGGTCGGAGGACAGTAAAGCGGAAAACTCTGCCGCTGTTTGTCGTCCTCAAATCCAGCGCCAAACTCCTCTGATCGTATTAGCCTAACTTTGTCTGATTCTTCTGTTCAGTTGGGCAGTATCTCAGATTTTCAATGCAATCAGAGTACGCGAAATCCTGAAGGATCAGGCCAGCTCTCATTAAAGGCTCCCCAAATTCTTGGATCGGACGGTATACTGTAGCAACAGCACACATCGTTACAAGGATTTGAATGGCTCCGATGATACGACTGACCTCAGTGTTTACCCGAAAATTAACCCGGGTTGCTTATGCTGCTCTGTGTAGCACCTTGTTGTCCCTGCCAGTCGCGCTGATCATGACCAGCCTAACGGCGACAGTAGGCGCCGCACAAAGCATTGATGCGGGAACATGTCGGGACTTATTCCAATCAGAGTTGGAAGAGCTGCAAGCCATTCGAAATGACCTGCGTGCAGAAACTCTTGATCGCGAAATGCTCTTACGATTGTTCAACTGGAAAAATGATCTTGAATTACACGTAAAGGATCCGGAAATTTCTGACTTTGTGGGCGAAACAGCAGTTGGTGCTGGCTCGAGCGCGTTGGCGACGCTGATGCTTGGCGGTCCACCGGGCTGGGCTGCAGCTACACTTGGCGCTGCAATTTCCTCTGTGACATCAGACAGCTGGACACGTATTGACAACGCAGTTGCGGTGTGGACCCGTGTTGACGAAGACACAGCATTTTATCAATTTATCCTCGACTATGCAGAGTACGGACGGGTCGGGGATGTTTCGGATCCGCATTTGCAAAGCTTTCTCAGCGCGCACGCAGACCTGATCGCACAAGTAACAGGCAGACCTCTTCCAACGTCTCCAGGCCAACAAAGCCTCTATCTTCAGGCATATTCCAGCCAGCTGTTGTTATTTGTCGGAATGTTAGAAGAAGCATCAGATGGCGATGCGTTTCCCAGAATGCGTTGGCCGGAAACTCAGGGCCGCTATGGATTCAATCGGCTTGCAATCGGATACTATCGTGAGGTTATTGCCGCAAAGCTCGATACCGAACTTTCTCGGATCAGTCGGGAACTCGAACTATTGAACGAAACACGGTGCGATGGAAGTTTTGGCCGCACTGGTCAACGACCATACTATGAAGCTTGCCAACGCCCACCCGCCACGGGTCAGACGATCACCTGCTCCTGCGACATCATCGTACCAGGAGTGTTTTTTGGGACTGATCTCTACTACGGCGCTCGAGGTTCAGTTTGCTCTGCAGCAGTACATTCCGGTGCCATTGGGCCGGCAGTGGCTGAAAATGGCCGCATCTCATATCGCGGAATAGTAGAAGTCACTGGCACCCTCGGCTGCCCGTTTTATGTAAGCACCTCTCGCAATGGCTTTCGCTCAGATGCACAAAGCCAACGGGGACGCTCTTTCTTTTTTCCGATGACTCAACGAGGTTACTGTGACCAAAGGTACCGTCCACCAGAGGGGCAGTGGTATTGCCCAAGCCATTTTTCTGATCTCGAAGGCTCTGATGCCTGTTATTGCGCGCCTATTGCTACAGAGAGTGGTGAAATTTTCGGGACTGATCTTTATACAGCCGATTCGACAATCTGTCGCGCGGCTCGACACGCAGGCGTGGTGAACCATCGCGGAGGTTCTGTGACAATTATCGAAGCGGCGGTCAGGGATGAATTTTCCTCGAGCAGGCAAAACGACATTTCGTCACTTCAATGGTCACGAATGACCAGGACTTTCGGTTTTAGATAGGGTCAATCTTTAAACACTTTCTGCCACGCGACCTACGCGCCCCACAACTGTATTGAACCTGATGACACAGCGCGACACTAGTGACCGATTTCCACTTCGCGTCGACCCGCTTGTAATTGCAGGCGGTCGGCGGGACTCGTTACGGTCATCTGACCATTCTTGGCAGGCTTTCACCACCTGAGAGGCGCCCACCGGCGGCAGACCAGAACAACGTTGCCAATGAAGCTCGTCTAATCAATCAGTCGAGAACCAATTGTTGAGCGAACCAATATGCAGGGCAATCCTCTCCCCTCAAGCTGGTACTGGTTTCAATGTAGTAACAGTATTGGTGTTGGAATTTATGCCACTCCACTCGCAGTATTAACCTTACCTTTTCAGGCCGTTGCTCAAGTCGAACTTTCGCTCCCACAGAAAGTTCTGGTTTCGCGCCAGAAGGTTCAGCCTTCAGTTTTCTTGATTGGACAGGATAAAGCTGCCACCAAGGCAACGGTTTATTGCACTTGTGATGTATCGTGCTGGTGACGTTCCTACGAGGCCATTTTCGAAACAACGCAAACTCCCGGCTTAGTCACTTCACGTCACTCAGATTGCTGGATAGGTGAAAAACTGGCACGGACATCGAAATTTTTCAAGGAGCACAAAAGTCTCTACACCCACCATCGATGATCAAAACCTGGATTTGACAGCTTGAGGGCCCGCTCTAGGGAATTCGAGCCATACCACTTGCATCTGCAGCATGCGCTGCCGCCAGCGCTGCACTTTGGTCCGCTTCGGGCTGACTGCCGTCATCAACCGGCCTAATGTGATGCTCCAGCGCGGCGATCCACGCGCTGCACCACCGCAAGGCGGCTTCGAGCCCACTTTGTCGAATGCTGCGCAACTAACGAATGGCAGCTATCGTCGCAAGTTCGTTTGTGCGGATCGCTCACGCTGCAGCCAACAGGGCTCGCCCGATTTTCTCGACATGGACATAATCGGTGCCGCAACACCCGCCAAAAACATTCATTGTCGGATGTGCCGCCCTGATATTAACGTATTGGCACGCCAATTCATCGGGGTCACCCTCTTCAAGATGCCCCAACTGGCACAAGGTACCATGATCCAAGGACGACGCGTTGGCCCGAAGCCCACGGATACGGTTCGCCCAAGGCTCGCTGGCCAGTGCAGGGCCAAAATCGACCGGATGCGAGCAGTTGATCATGTAATAGGCTGGCGCGTTTGACGTTGCGGCATCAACCATTTCAATCGCTTGTTTAAGCGTTTCACCGCTACGAAGTTTGCGGTCTTTCTCAATCGTAAAGGAAATAACCGACGGGATGCCTGCTTGGGCTGAAGCCTTGGCAATACCAATCGCCTCGTTTGTTGTGTTCAGGGTTAGTGCTGTGACGATATCTGCCCCGGCGGCTTTGAAGGTATCAATCTGTTCACTATGGTAGGCTTGTGCACCCTCTGGAGTTAGGTCTTGGTTCGTTTGATAGGCGTCACCCTTCGGCCCGATGCAGCCACTGATAACGGAGTTTTCCGCTGTCAAACCAGAGACTGCGGCGCACTCGCGGTAAAGCTCGAAGCATTTGTGGTTCATTTCATCCCGGGCATTAGCAGAGTATCCAAGCAACGCACCCCAATCCCGACTTGCGCGATAAGTCAGGCTGTCGAAGATGAAGGGCGTTCCGAGTTTCACGGCGATATTGGCGAAGGCCAGGTAGTATTCCCGCAGCGCTGCGGCTGATCGTTGGTCGTTCAGCAGATGAAATGCGCTAAATTCAGGAAGCTCAAAGCCACGCTTATACAAAAGCCAAGTCTCGGTTCCGCCATCGGTTAAGAAAATGTCGTCCGTCTGATGTGGCAATCGGGGTGTAGGTTGGGTCATATCGTGCTCCTATCAATATGCTGCGCTATTCCTATGCCTCAGGTGCAATGTTTTGATTGAAGCGGAACCGGTTTTGCGGGTCGTATTTGGTCTTTATCTCGACAAGTCGCTTATAGTTCGTGCCGAAACTTGTCTGCGTCAGTTCCGCGTTGTCCTCGCCATGACCCGCAAAGTTAAGGTAGGCACGCCCATGATGGCCAAAGCGTTCGGAATTGGACCAGCCGTCACGTGACCAGGCGATGTTGGCGGCATCGTCTGCCGGGTCTGACCAAATTCCATCAAGCGAATACATCCAGCCAAACGAACGATCGCCAAATGCGGTGGTGTCGGCGGCGACCCTTGCTGTTGCGCCGCCAAAATTCCAAAGCGATGAAATCGAATTGTCTGATGGGGCCGCCAATGCATTGGAAATCGCCAGATCGATCATTTCGTCTGACAATTCGCTGAGATATCGCGCCTTCCAATAACACCGGAAATCTCCGGCGGGGACCAGAGTATCAAACAACTGCTGCACATCGCAGTAGTTCATCCGTCCGGAAAAATCCGTCGACAATTCGCCAAGTTCACGAAGGGGTTGGGTCAGCGCTTCGCCCTCGGCGGCGTCTCCGTTGTAAATGCATGCAAGGGTAAAGACCCGTTTGCCCCAGTGTTCCTCAGGAAAATCTTCGCCGCCTGCGGTTGAAAATTCGCACAGTGAACCAACCTTGTCCCCGTGTTTAGCTAAAAAATCTCGCCAGGCCCGGATTGGTTCTGGACCGTTTTCCACCAAGTATATTGGGGCGGTAAACATAACTTCTGGGCCTATAGGATGAAGAGAAAATTCAAAATTAACAACGACGCCAAAATTGCCGCCGCCACCTTGGAGCGCCCACAATAGATCTGGGTTTTCGTCAGTGCTGGCGCGCACCAATGACCCGTCAGCCGTCACCACATCAGCCGCGACCAGGTTATCGATGGAAAGCCCGTGTTTGGCACGCAGCCAGCCAATGCCGCCAGACAACGTAAGTCCAGCCACACCGGTATCAGAAATCAAACCACCCGGCGTGGCGAGCCCATGTTCTTGTGTTGCCGAATCTACATCGCGCCACAATGCGCCGCCTTGAACATTGGCTAAACGAGCGGTTGCGTCGACTTCTACACCGCGCATCCCAGAAAGGTTGATCATCACGCCGCCGTCACACACCGCGTGCCCTGCTACGTTGTGACCGCCGCCCTTAATCGCAATCGGCAAATCTTGGGCAACGGCGAGCTTCACAGCCGCTTGGACATCGGATGCCGATTTGCATTGGGCAATGACAGCAGGGCGGCGATCTATCATCGCATTCCAAACCGCACGCGCGCCATCAAACCGGTTATCATCCGGGCCTATCAGATTACCACTAAACTCAAGTGAGAGCGCATCTAACATGTTGGAAAAGTCGTTCATCGTAGTCACCCCTTTTGATTTCTTTTCAGGCTAACCCAACGCCTCATATCGCAAGAAGTGGCAATATGGACGCCGCCAAGGCATACTGGACATATGACCACGGCAAACGTGTCAAAACCGTGCTGAAATAGACAGGAGGCCCTGATGAGCCGCGAAAAGAACCCCCTGATTGTGTTGCTGGCAGCGCCAGAAACCTCGGCCTCAGTATTATACGGGTTGTACGATGTGCTGGCCTCGGTTGGGGCTGTCTATTCTGACATGTTGGCCGGAACACCGGGAAATGAAGTTTTGGATATCAAGATTGCCTCTGCGGACGGAAAACCATTTCACTGTCTGGGCAATATTCCAGTTGAGCCGCATATGGCGACCGACGACGAGGCCACGCCTGACGCTGTTGTTGTTTGCGATATGTATACCTCGATTTATGACGTCCCAAAGGGGCGCTATCCGCGCGAAATTGCGTGGCTGCGGAAAGTTCATGACAAGGGCGCGCTTGTAACTTCTGTCTGTTCAGGTTCGCTCTTGCTTGCCGAAGGTGGAATGCTGGATGGCCGAGAGGCAACAGCCCATTGGGCATATCGTGACATGTTTCAGCGCCACTATCCCCAAATTTCCTTTCGCAACGAAAGCATCTTGTGCTTAACAGAAGAAGCTGACGGGATTGTAACAGCGGGAGGCGTAAGCGCGTGGCATGATCTTACTGTTTATCTGATTGCCAAGCTTTGCGGATACCAGCACGCTATTGAAACCGCGAAAGTGTTCTTGATAAGCGGGCATTCTGAAGGACAATCCCCCTATGCCGTGATGACCCGACCAATGGAAACCTCCGATGCGCAAATATCCGACTGCCAGACATGGATTGCCGAAAACTACGAGGTTGCCAAGCCGGTCGAACAAATGGTGGCGCGTTCTGGCCTGAATGCCCGAACATTTTCCCGCCGGTTCAAGGCGGCGACGGGATTTGCACCGATAGAGTATGTGCAAGCCCTTCGGATTGAAGAGGCCAAGCAGATGTTAGAAACTGATGCGCACTTGGTCGATGAGGTTGGCGTATTGGTTGGTTATGAAGATCCCGCATCGTTCAGAAGAGTGTTCAAACGTGGAGTTGGCCTGTCTCCTGCCGCTTATAGGAAAAAATTTCAGCGTATTTCACAGATAGCCAAACCTATGACCGTAAATGCCTAGACAAATTCAGGATCTATCTTGAGAAATCTTGTAACCAGCTCATGAAAAGGTCGTTCACTGGAGCGGACATTCACGTAACTGCAGCGAAAGCTCACTTCGTCCCGCAGACCGTGAGTTCGACTGGCTCTCGTTTTCGCGCTCGCAGCGAATGTCTCCTCTGACGGGCCGCAGCGCAGCGAACGACTGACCTGCTCAAGGTCGGTATGGGCCGTTCGAAAACAAAAGTTGTGTGATAAAGGCATTAGAATTCGCGCTAACTCGTCAAGATGTCGTAACTTCGTAAAAACTGACAATGAAATCATCTGTGTAGTTGTCGCAAAACTCGACAAATTCTAGGTGCATCGGATTGACGCGATACGCGTTCATATTGGGCACGTTGTCGAAGACGGCGAGCAAAACCCAATTGTAACCGCCGTCGGTCGTGGCCATGTTCGCGGCAAATTGGTAGTCGCGGACTTCTGTGATCTCCTCTCGAATCCGATCGACATATTGCATGATTTTCTGAATGGCCTCGTCATCAGCGGCCTGATTCAGTTTGAAAAGAACGTTCCGGTAGATCATTGATTGGCTCATTGTTTCGAATTCCCCGAGATCATTGCCTCTCGAAAGTCAAAAGGATTTCGCAGGCAGCATTGGCGGCATCTGATCGGTTGTGATCAACCCTGCAGGCGCAGCGAGTACGTAGGGAATGCGGTTAACAACGCTCGAGGCGGTCGCATGGCCTGTGTCAATCCCCGACAGCACCATTTCCGCTTGCGGTTCGCCGTCTATCTGCCACTTCAACCCTTCAGCTTCTCCATCTGCCGCAAGACGGAGATCAATTTCGGCGGTTGCAGAAATACCTTCAGCGGTCTCAATGGAAATAACGGTGCGCATCCCGACACAAAGCCCGGGCTGGATGTCCCGCCCAAGCGCCCTGCTATGCATGACTTCGTCCGATTTCACTGGTTTCTGATGCTCGTTTAAGGACGTGATTGTAAGCCTGAGTGACTCAACCACCTGAACCAGAAAAATCCGATAGATCGACCGCCCGGTCTGCGCATCATCCACGGTTGCCGGATCCTTGCCGATGTTGACCATCCCCGCGACTTCTGCACCGAACCTGTCGGCATTCGTCAGGCTGCTGTGGTACAGGCTACGCAGGCCGGTACAGGGGCCGATCAAAGTTCTCAGCGTCCAGTTCCTGTAGGTATCCCACAACCCGCCTCCGGTTACGGTGACGCCATTTGCCTTGGCAATGGCATTCAATTCCTCTGCCTGTTTCGGATCGACAGCTTTGGGGTAGGAGCTTTCTGCACCAACGCAGATCAAGTTGTACCCCGCTTCCATCAGCCGGCGGTGATATGGTAAGTTGTGTGCCAGGCGATCATTGATCGCCAGCACCGCTACATCAGCAAATACAGACGAAAGATCAGTCTCTTCCGCCTCTCGGATCAAGCACCCATCCAAGGCCCTTGTCCCGGTTAGGGCGCCGAGGTCCTGACCGACCTTACCACCGGCGCGATTGACGGCGATGACGGGCCAGCCATATCCGGCAACGATGCGAGCAACAGTCTGTCCGACATTGCCAACCCCGTAGATAAGGACACCTTTGGGGTTATTGGAGGGTCGCTGAATCATCAATTCCATACCTCAACTTCACCTTCTTCACTTCCATTTGATGGTTAGTCAGCGCTGGAGGTGTTGCAACGCAAATGATCTCAGGGTTAGCATCAGGAAATATAAGCCTAAGGGGACGGATGAAGTTACCACCTTTAAATGCTCTGCGCGCGTTCGAGGCCGCGGCTCGGCTCGGTAGTTTTGCCGCAGCAGCAAGCGAATTAAACGTGTCCGCCGGGGCCGTCAGCAGACATATTAAGCTGTTGGAGGCAAATCTGGGTGTAGGGTTATTTATTCGGCTTCCCCAAGGTGTTCACATAACCGATGCCGGTTTGCACCTGGCGAAAGACCTGTCGTCTGCATTCGAAGCCATTTCAGAAGCAGCGCAGGCGTGCCAGCAGCTGCCGACAAAACTCAGGCTGATCGCATCGCCCACTTTTGCCAACAGGCGCCTGATCCCCCGGCTGAGAGACTTTACAAGCGCACATCCCGAAATTGATGTCTCGGTGGGCGTCTTTCTTTGCGACCTCAATGAGATTACCAGCAGGGACTACGATTGTGGTGTTGTGACCATCGGCGACAGCGAATGGCCAGTAGGGTGGGTTGCTGTCAAAGTGTCCAGTGAAGAATTGGTACCGGTCTGTTCGCCCTCAGTGCTGGAGGGTCGCGCATCTCCGCATCATCCAACAATCCTGCACGAATTGCCTTTGCTTCCCCTGGCCAATTGCCCGCAGGACTGGCCACTGTGGATAGAAGCCAATGCCGTTGACGCGAAACTCGCTCTCATGAGTGAAACAGCGCTGGAAACAGGCGAAATGGCAATTCGAGCGGCAGTAGAGGGCCTCGGTGTCATCATCATGGACCGTTATCTAATAGAACCGGAGCTCCAAAACGGCACTCTTGTCGAGTTGTTCCCGAATGCCGTTCCCGTCGAAAATGGCTACTATTTTATCTGTGACGAAAAGCACAACGATGAGCATGCTGTAGCCGCGTTCCGCGATTGGGTAGTATCAACTTTCGGAATATAGATTAAGGCAAGTTGTCTGAAGACAAGTTAACCTTCCAACTGAGGGCTCACTAAATTGCTGATTTGTACGGTCAATTCACCGAAGTAGTGCGCTCCGTGAATGTCCGGTTTGGCGCATGCAGCGCGGCGCTACTATTGTCAATCGAATGTCCGCAATGGGCCGTCTTCGATAGCCGCTGGCGTGGCTCAGCACAGGAATGCTGCGTGTGCTCCGATGGCGGCAGTGAGCCCTTTTCTACCAATGCTGCACGATGTTAGAAATGACGCTGTTTGACGCAAAGCTGTCATTGAACCTCAAAAGATTATGTTCAAAAGCATGGAGTTACTCGGGCATTTCTTTAAGGTTCGGGCCAACAAGTGTGAACTGGCTTGGAAACTGGAAGTGCCAACAAACATGGAATTACCTCAAACAATTCCAAATCAAACAGAAACCGATATTTGTTTGATTCTCGAAGGGAGCTATCCGTACGTGTTCGGAGGTGTGTCGAGCTGGACGCAAGATTTGATCCTTGCGTGCTCTGAGTTTAAGTTCAGCCTGATCTCGATTCATCCCGCAGACGAGCGAGCGGAATGGCGTTATGAGCGGCCCGCAAACCTGTGTCAATTTGTCGACGCCAGCCTAGTGATCGGTGGCGAGACGAGTTGGGTGCTAAACGCCAAAGCTCAAGCCGAATTCACTGACTTGTTGTGCGATCTGGTCGTTCTGGGCCGGTCTGGGACTGTATCGGAACTTATGCAGTTTCTTGATCGCCATGCCGGTCAACGCGACGTTGCCTCTTTGATTTCTGGCCCCTCCGTGTGGGGTGTGATCACCAGCATGTATGAACGTTTGACGCCCGATGCTTCGTTTATTCAGTTTTTCTGGGGTTGGAGATCCTTTTTTACCGGGGTTTTCAACGCGTTGCGCACCCCGCTTCCAAGGGCAGAAACCTATCATGCCATAACCACTGGCTTTGCGGGGCTAATGGCCGCCCGAGCGACGATTGAGACTGGTCGTCCGTCCCTTCTGACAGAGCATGGCATTTACACGAATGAGCGTCGAATAGAGTTAATGCAGGCAGATTGGGTTTATGACCGCCATGCCGTTGCGCTGGAGGGATCGCAATCGGGACTGCCTGGTGACATCAGAGACTTTTGGATCAGTGGTTTCGAGAGCCTGGCGGGTATTTGCTATGACACGGTGTCGGAAGTGATTTCGCTCAGTGATGCAGGACGCAATGAACAGATCGCTTTGGGCGCCGATCCGGTACGCTGCCGGATCATCCCAAACGGCATCGATGCGACCAAGTTTGCAGATATTTCGCGCCACAGCGGGCCGCCCTGCGTGGCACTAATCGGCCGGGTGGTATCAATAAAGGACATCGTTACCTTCCTCAAAGCAGTTGCCATACTCAAGAGGGACATACCGGATGTTTCCGCTCTCGTTGTGGGGCCTCAAGATGAAGAACCCGGTTATGCAGCTAAGTGTCACAAGGTTTGTCTTCAATTGGGCCTTAAGCAAAGCGTAAACTTCACCGGGCTGCAGCCAATTAAAGAAGTATTGGGCCGAATCGACCTTGCCGTATTGACCAGTACGAGCGAGTCTTTACCTCTTGTTTTGTTGGAGGCGGGCGCCGCCGGGATCGCCTGTATCGCAACGGATGTGGGGGCGTGCCGCGAGGTGATCGACGGGCGAGCGGATGAAGTTCCTGTGCTTGGTTCCGGCGGGCGCATAACCCGCCTCGCTGCACCGGAAGATACCGCAGCCGCGATGGTTGAGCTTTTGCAAAATCCCGAACTGCGTCTGGCTTGCGGCGCTGCGTTGCGGTCTCGCGTCAGCCAATATTATCAGGCTGGTGTGCTGCGCTCAGCGTATCTTGATCTTTATTCGAGCGTTCAAAGCCCTATTGTGGCGCAACCGGACAGGAAGACGATTTGGCAGGAATAGGATTCAAGCTGGAGCGCATCATGCGTTCCAATCGTCTAAGTGACGCAGCAACCGCGCTTGGCTATGGCGTTTTGCTTGCCGCCGGACAGTGGCTGATTGCCGTTATCGGCATCGCCATAATCAGCGTAATCGCAGCCGGGCGTTTAGACCTGGCTGTCATCATCGATTTCAGGATGGTCATCGTATTTGCCATGATGATTGCCATGATTTCGGTAGCGCCAATTGCCTTGGTTGCAACACGACTCGTCTCGGATGCGCTGCATGCCCATGCTCCGCAAAACGTCCCTGGGCTGTGCTTGGGGCCTTTAGTAGCCGCATCAATTCTAGCGATCTGTCTGGGCACTTTCGTGTTCTTCGGGGTCATGAAGTTGGAATTGGAACAGGGCCTGGCCACATTGGTCATTCTTGTTCTTTTCGCACAGCTTTGGGTGCTTGCGGGATTTGCAGGCACGCTGCAGCAGATGGGATGGGTCATCTTTGCTTATCTGCTGGGCGGCATGGTCAGCATCATCGGGGCCATCTGGGCGGGATTTGCTGACGGAAGCGCGACGCATATGGTTTTTGGGTACGCCACGGGGATAGCGATAACTGTCGCGCTGCTGCTCTGGCGTGTGATGCGGAGTTTCCCTTTTCCAGTCCCAATTCCACGCACTTCCGTATCCGACAAGCAGCTGACGGATGCTGTCACGATTATCTGCCCACCTTTGAAGTTACGGCGAAAGTAATCATTGTGCTGCGCAATGATAGCTGCGCGTTCTTGGTCAAAATTCATAGAATTTGTTGCGTTATTTGATAACGCCCAAGCTGACTGGATTGCCTGCTGGGCAACGCCTGCGGGACTGGAAGAGGAGGCTCGCTGTCAAGCCTGAAGCGCAGCGCAAAGGCTTTACAGAAGAGGGCGTCCAGTACAATGGCGAAGACCCGCGGCAAGACAGAACCACTTCTTGAATGCCACCCCTTGGGTGGGGGTGGCACCTTCAGAACCACAAAAACTCCGACGTCTGCCGGAGCTTTGTGGGTGCGCACATTTCGTGCTACACTATGGGTGTTGAGAAAGCGTGGGCTGTTAGCTCGCGCTTTTGCCTTTCTTGCTCTGCTCAAGACCTTTGTAGAAAGCGCGACCGATGGTGCGCGCCAACAAGGTGACGGCATCGTCACGGGTCATCTTGCCCGCGTCCACTGCGTCAAGAACTTTGCTAACTTTGGTTATGTTGTGATTGGTCATAAGTAAGAATTTAGGTTGATAAGTGCGACGCCCTTTTAGCGACGCGGGTACTGCGCTCCGTGGGTATCCCAGTCCAGCCCGCTTCTGACGATGCGGTTGAGAAAGGTCATCGCAATCTTGTCGCTCATGACACCTCGACGGTGCGCTTTGAGGACGGATCGTACGGATGCCAGTGTATTGTGGATTTCCATAATGTTGAGTGGTTAGAGCTGATAAACTCGACCCCGAACGTAAGCCGTCCGGTACTGACCGTGAACCGGCCAAGAGGCTCACGGGTCAAGGGGAGCGGAGCGGACTTGACGCGGGAGTTTGGCTGGTATCATGGGAAGACCGACGGCGACTTCATTTTTTGGTTCTGAGGGTGCTTAAATCAGGACGAGCCGCAGCGAGTTCCTTTGGGTGGGGGGTGGCTAAAAAACTTCCTTGTTTGACCCTTCAAACAAACATCCTTGCAGCCCCACTTTGATGTGGGGCTTCCGTTTGCGCGAAGGTGGCAACCGCAGCGCATAATATTCCGCCGAATTGTTGCCCGCCGATCTGGCTCATTAAATACGAGGAGGGACGACGAAGGATTTTATGAAGGCCAGACCGAGCGAGGCGACCCAACAGCAAGCGTGTCGGTGCGCCTCTCCGTGCGCAAACAAGACGTAATCCCCTTGTGGGTGAGGATATGTTAGGCCGGTTGCTGTTGGGTCGCCTCGCAAGAGGCGGCAATAATTCGGCGGATATCTTTTGTTTTCAATGCTTTTTGAAAACAGGAGGGGTTTCCACTAAAGAAAACCCCTCAGAAACCCCTTGTTTCGTGTTGTTTATGCTTTCAAACACACCCGAAAATACGCCAGTCGATACGACTGGGGCCGATTAAACAGCGATATTAGTCGTTAATGGTTATGTATAGATCGCTGCGAGTACTTGATGAGCATAGCTTGATTTGCCACTGTCAGTGCAAGGGTCACATGCGCCATTCTCCGAGCTACGCAGACCGTGTTGGTGATTTCGGCGCTTCCGGTCGAGTATCAGCGTATAAAGCTGACTAGGACTCTTCTAACGACAATCAGTAACTTACACAAATTCTTACACATTTTAAAAATAAACATTCTTAAATATATGAAAATAATCAATAATAATAAAAGATAGATAAACTGAAAATCCTCGTGTCGGTGGTTCGATTCCGCCCCCGGGCACCATTTTAACTTCCTTAAGACCGTCCTATTATACGAGAATTGTTGGGTTTTCTGACGCTTGGGTTGACCTATTCTCAAAGTATGTGCTTCGGATTGGAATACAGAAAATTCACTTCTGTCGGGAGAGCCGGTCTCTTACCTCAGGCGGGACCTAGCTCCTGTGTATTTTAGTAGTTGCGAAGGATTGTTTATGTGATGATGTTGCAGGCGGTAAACGAAATGCTACGGGCTGAGTTTTGCCAACTGGGAAATCTGCAATCGGCTGAGCATCATGTCGCAAACACTTCGCATATTAGAGAAACTGATCAGCTTTGACACTGTCAGTCAAAACTCAAATCTTGAACTGGTCGCGTATATTAACGATTTTCTGATCGGCCTTGGCTTTGCCGTTACCCATATTCCTGATGAAAGCGGAGAAAAGGCGGGGCTTTATGCAACGTTGGGTCCCGCCGAAAAAGCGGGAATTATGCTTTCTGCTCATACCGATGTCGTTCCGGTGAAAGGGCAGAACTGGACGCGGGATCCTTTCAGGATGACGCAGGACGGTGCGCGGGTTTTTGGCCGGGGCACAACCGATATGAAAGGGTATGTGGCGTCCGTTATGGCATTGGCGGATCGTGCGGCGGGGCAGGAATTGAAAGAGCCTTTGAAGATCGCCTTTTCATATGACGAGGAAATTGGCTGTGTCGGCATAAAGCACATGCTGGACAAGCTAGAGCCGTCGATTGGATTGCCGAGGGCCTGCTTTGTCGGCGAGCCGACAGAGATGCAGGTCGCGGTTGGGCATAAGGGTAAGGCGGCGTTGCGCGCAGTTTGCCGTGGTCAGGCGGGGCATTCAGCGCTGGCACCGAAGTTTACCAATGCGTTGCATCTGGCGTCTGAATTTGTTCAGGAATTACAAAAGCTTCAGAGAGATTTTGCGCTGAATGGCGCGCGCGATTCCGCCTATGCCATCCCGTATTCTACAATACATGTGGGAAAGCTGTCTGGTGGCACTGCTTTGAATATGGTCCCGGATCAGGCGGAGCTTGTTTTTGAATATCGTCATCTGGTGGCGGACCGTCCAGAGGACATCGAAGCGCGGATTGAAACGGTCGCCGACAAAGTCGCCAGCAAACATCAGGCAATTTTCCCTGAAGCTGAAATAGAAGTAGAAAAATACAATGACTATCCGGGTTTAGACGTCTCGGAAGGCGCTGAGATTGCCCAACTCGCCCTGCGTCTGGCGCAGACAAACAACGTTACAAAAGTGGCCTTTGGCACAGAGGCCGGTTATTTTGACGGGCTTGGCATTCCGACGGTGGTCTGCGGTCCGGGGTCAATGGAAGGGCAGGGGCACAAGCCGGATGAGTTCATAACTCTGGATCAGCTGGCAGCTTGTGACGCCATGATGGACCGTGTTTTAGACGAACTGACCGCTTAGGTTCTGACAGCGTTCAAAGCCGAAATACTTTGTACAATTTTTGCATGTGCTTTGTACAAAGATACGCGGTTTCGAAAAGTTTTGTGTACACTATGCCGGAATTCCCCAATCCGTTGCATTGGTCACGTTGCACTCATTCTCAGAAGCCGCGGCAAATGGACGTCTGGACGGCAGGGCAAGATTGACCGAATGATTTTGCAGGTGACTGCAATGTTGAAATGAGACGGACAACATTGCCTGCATGACATCGGAAAGGGCATTCATGAAAATAGCATGCATCAGCTCTGCGCAACGGGGTGAGACAGACAGAATTCTGTCGGATATTGCAGATCGCCTGCAATCGTCCGGGCTTTCCTTGGCCGGTATTGTGAAACAGCAAAACTACTCCGGCAGCTATGAAAATGGTTGCGATATGAAAGTCCGCGTTTTGCCCGATGGCCCGGTGATCAAGATTACCCAGGACCTGGGCGCAGGATCAGATGCCTGCCGGCTGGATCCGGGGGCAATTGCGGATACTGTGGCGAGTGTTGAGAAACAAGCGATGGAGCATGCCGATTTGTTTATATTGAACAAGTTCGGTCCCCAGGAATGTGCTGGCCGTGGATTTGTATCTGCCATCGGTCAGGCTCTTGAGCATGATGTGCCTGTTCTGGTTGGCGTAGGGCGCGCAAATATTTCGGCGTTCGAAACCTTTACCGGTGGCCTTGCCGAGGTTTTGCCTGCAGATACGAGCGCAATCCTGAGCTGGAGCCAAACGTTCAGGCCCAAAGCCTCGACCAAGTCGAGCGCCTGATGGTCAGAAATTAATGACGGAGCAAAACCCAAAGCCCGGCAATACCGCTGATCCGGCAGCCACTCTCGCAAGTATTGGGATCCTGTCTTACGGGTACAGGCCTTTCTTCCTGTTTGCGGGTGCCTGGGCAGCGATCGCATTGGCAGTTTGGATTGCAACGCTAACCGGGCGGGTTGATCTGCCGACCCGGTTTGATCCGGTGTCCTGGCATGCCCATGAAATGTTGTTTGGGTATTTGAGTGCTGTCATTGCGGGGTTTTTGCTGACCGCGGTGCCCAACTGGACCGGAAGGCCGCCAATCATAGGTCTTCCGTTGGCAGTTTTGACTGCGCTGTGGTTCTGTGGCCGGGTTGCCATTGCCCTGTCAGAGCATATTAACCCGGTTTTGGTGGCTGGTCTGGATCTGGTTTTCCCCGTTGTTTTGGCTTTGGTCATCGGCAGAGAGATTCTGGCGGCGAACAATCGGCGCAATTTGATCGTGCTTGGCATGCTAGTTCTGTTCGCAACTGCCAATGGTTGGTTCCATGTGAGCGCTTTCTATGGGGAGTATGCGGCAGGCGAAATTGGATTTCGGATGGGGCTTGCGGTAGCTGTCATGATGATCTGCGTAATCGGCGGGCGCATCATTCCTAATTTCACGCGCAACTGGTTGGTAGCGCAGGGGGCAGAACCGCGAATTTCCCAATTTGGATGGGTCGACCAAGCTGTCCTGATTGCCACTCTGATCTGCCTTGTGGGCTGGACAATCTGGCCAGAGCATAAGGGTGTCGCTGCTGTCTGTTTTGTTGCCGGTGCACTAAACCTTGTGCGGCTTGCGCGGTGGCGCGGCTGGCAGGCGAGGTCTGAATCTCTTCTGTGGATATTACATGTTGGGTTTGGGTTTATTCCCTTAGGTTTCCTGGCGATTGCTCTATCGGGGTGGGGCGTCAGCGCAAGCACGCAAATCGGTGCCCAGCATATCTGGACCGCAGGCGCAATTGGGGTGACCACGCTGGCGGTAATGTCACGCGCAAGTCTGGGCCACGCTGGTCGGCCTTTGGTGGCGACTTCAGGTGTAACGCGGGTCTATCTGTTGGTTATCGCGGCGGTATTGCTGAGATTTGTATCGGCCACCGCTTCAGGCCCGGTTTGGGTGCTTTATACAGCTTTTGTCGCCTGGGTCGCCGGGTTCACTGGCTTTGTCATTCTGTTCTGGCCGATTCTGACAAAAAGGCGTGGGTGAAAAACGGAGTTTGGCTTCGGGCTAGCTGCCATGCACCAAAGAAAAACGGCGCCGGAAAATCCGGCGCCGCAACAGGTTCTCAGACAACCCTGATGACTTTAATGATTGGGATAGAGCGGGAAGCGCGCGCAGAGCTCTGCGACTTCGCCACGCACCTTCGCCTCTACTTCGCCGTTGCCGTCGGGGCCATTGGCAGCCAGACCGTCAACCACTTCAACAATCCAATCAGCAATCTGGCGGAACTCGGCCTCGCCAAAGCCGCGGGTGGTGCCGGCAGGTGTACCCAGACGCAGGCCCGAGGTTACCGTTGGTTTTTCTGGGTCAAACGGGATGCCGTTTTTGTTGGTTGTGATATGTGCACGACCCAGTGCGGCGTCGGCGATGTTGCCGGTCACTTTCTTGGGGCGCAGGTCTACCAGCATCACGTGGGTGTCGGTGCCGCCGGTGACGATATCAAGACCGCCTTTGATCAGCTGATCAGCCAATGCGTTGGCGTTTGATTTGACCTGTTTGATGTACTCTTTGAACTCGGGGCGTAGGGCCTCGCCAAATGCGACGGCCTTGCCCGCGATCACGTGCATCAGTGGGCCGCCCTGGATACCAGGGAAGATGGCCGAATTGACCTTTTTGGCGATGGCTTCGTCATTGGTGACGATCATACCGCCGCGTGGGCCGCGCAGGGTTTTATGGGTGGTCGTGGTGGCAACATGCGCATGCGGGAACGGCGAGGGGTGCTCGCCTGCAGCGACGAGGCCGGCAAAGTGGGCCATGTCGACATGCAGATAGGCACCAACGCTGTCGGCAATCTCGCGCATTTTAGCAAAATCGATGACGCGCGGAATGGCCGAGCCACCGGCGATGATCATCTTAGGCTGATGTTCAGTGGCTAGTTCCTGGATCTGGTCATAGTCGATCAGGTTGTCCTGTTGACGCACGCCGTATTGTACTGCGTTGAACCATTTGCCGGATTGGTTGGGGGCGGCACCATGGGTCAGGTGACCACCCGACGCAAGGTTCATGCCCAGAATGGTATCGCCGGGCTGCAACAACGCCTGAAACACACCCTGGTTTGCCTGAGAACCTGAGTTCGGCTGAACGTTGGCAAATTCACAGCCAAAAAGCTGTTTGGCGCGTTCGATCGCCAGGTTTTCAGCCACGTCAACATATTGGCAGCCACCATAGTAGCGACGACCTGGATAGCCTTCGGCATACTTGTTGGTCATGACAGAGCCCTGGGCCTCCATCACGGCGGCGGAAACGATGTTTTCAGAGGCGATCAATTCGATCTCGTCGCGTTGACGACCAAGCTCTGAAGTGATCGAGCCAAAGATTTCGGGGTCGCGCGAGGCGAGGGATTCGGTGAAGAAGCCAGAATCAGACATAGGGTTATGCTCCGTCAGAGGTTGGATTTGAGGATTTCCTATAGGAAACACACCTGCTGCGAAAGCCTGTAAAGCGACAATTACGTCAGCAGGACCGTCACGACTGGCGCCGGGTGGAAAGTTGTGGTTGTTTCGGAACAGCATGACGTGTTTGGGAAACGCCTTCGGATGGTAAAAGAATCAAAGATCGCATTCGTGGCCAGCGATATGCCCGTGGCCCAGACCGCGCGTGCCGCTTTGATCAGTCGTTTCGGGAATGTGTCCGAAGCAGAGGCCGATGTCATTGTTGCCCTCGGCGGTGATGGGTTCATGTTGCAGACGCTTCACCGGACGCATGATTTGCGTGCGGCTGTGTATGGCATGAATCGGGGTACGGTTGGGTTCCTGATGAATGAATACAGTGAGACCGATCTGTTGGACCGGCTGGGTGAGGCGCATGAGGAGGTGATCAACCCGCTGTCGATGAAGGCGCAATGTGTTGACGGATCCATGCACCAAGGGTTGGCCATCAACGAGGTGTCTTTGCTGCGGGCAGGTCCGCAGGCCGCCAAGCTTAAGATAACAATCGACGGGCGTTTGCGCTTGCAGGAACTGGTTTGCGATGGGGCGATTGTGGCGACACCGGCCGGATCAACCGCCTATAACTATAGTGCGCATGGTCCGATATTGCCGATTGGTTCGGATGTGCTGGCCCTCACCGCGGTTGCGGCATTCCGTCCAAGGCGCTGGCGCGGGGCGTTGCTTCCGAAAACGGCGAATGTACGGTTTGATGTGCTTGATGCGGAAAAGCGGCCCGTACGGGCGGATGCGGACAGCCGGTGGGCGGAAAATGTACTGTGGGTTGAAATCATGTCGGAACCCAGCATCGCGCATCGCATTCTGTTTGATCCCGGTCATGGGCTGGAAGAGCGGTTGATCCGCGAGCAGTTTGAGTAGGTTGATGGATTTGGACCGCGAATTGGCGTTTTTGCTATTCGTCTGAAAGGTACTTTTCGGCCAGTTCCACCACCCGTTCCGATGACAGGATGGGCGGGAATAGTGTCAGCACATTACCCTCGGCATCGAGAAGGTAGACAAAGCTGCCATGGCTGTAGACCGGGCCATATTCCGGGTCGACATAGGCAAGCTCTTTTTCAACCGAATAGGCGTCGTAGGCGACCTGTAGGGCGGTTTCGCTTCCGGTTAGGCCGACAAAATCGGGGTGGTATTTTTCAAGTGGTGCATTCATGTCGCCCACTTTGTCGCGGTCGGGATCAATGGTGATCATCACCGGGGTTACGCCGATGCCTGCATCCTTCAGGGCGTCAACGGAGTCAGCGATCATCGGCATGGCAGAGGAACAGATGCCGGGGCAGAGGGCGTAGCCGAAAAACAAAAGCTGCCCGTTGCCTTCCGGGTCAATCTGGGTGCGGGGGTTGCCATGCTGGTCTGTCAGTTCAAAATCACCGCCAACATCAAAAGGCAGGGGCAGGCTGGTTGCCCCTGCGGATGTGGTTGTGAACAGCGCTGCACAGAACAGCGCGGTTCGCATCATTCGTACCATTCCTTGATAAAGGCCTTCTCGGCCTCGGGGTCGATTCCGAAATATCCGTGCTCTTCGATCTCTGCCTTGATGGCAGGGTCGCGGCGGAACCAGGGGCCCTTGCCTTTGGCATCGGGATGTTCCTTGGCCCAGATCTTGGTGAACTGGTTGGCCTTTTTCCATTCGCCCCCGTCGACGCGAATTTTCTGAACCATGTACATGTTTTTGGCCCCAAGATCAGGGTCATCCAGCAGGAGGCCGTCAACCTCGACCGTCTGATTGCAGTAGGGGGCAAGATCGGCTGCTGCACCGCTAAACGCTGCCTGGCTGTTTTTGAACGCCATGACCAGCACATCATCGGCCGTTCTCAACAAGCCTATCTGGCGTTTTCCTGCGCCGCAATCGGTAGGGCAGTCGCCGGTAAAGTGGCAGAGCAGGTCAACAACTTTGGCCTCGAATAACGCGGGCTGTTCGGCGTAAAGGTTCCATTCTTTTGCGGTGGACCCTTCCGAGAAGTCCTGGGCAAAGGCGAGGGCGGGAGCGGCACAAAGTGCCAGTGCTGATATAATTGTCTTCATTTTCTTGCCGATTTTGGAATGGCGAAGCCGGGGACCGGGCCGTAATCTTCGTGATTGAGGTTGGTGATGTCGAGATCACTGATGACCTGATCCACGACCAGATAGTTGATGCCATCACGTTCGTAGTGCATCCCATCGGCCTCGATCGTGTGTGACGCAAGACGTAGTGCTGTGTCTCCGCCGGCCAGATTGTCGTCCTGATCAATCTTCAGCACCATGTAGGTGGTGCCATCATCGCCCAAAAGGCCCACTGGAATCCCGCCTGCGGAACACCAGAGCGCGCAAGTGTGGTGTGCCGAGCCGACAACGGCATCCGGGCCGCCCATCACGCCGGAATAATAACACCAGGTGTCGATAAGTTCTCCGGTGACCTGAATTCGGTTGCCTTCTTCTGAGGCAAGTGCCGGTGAGGCAGCAAGACAGGCCAGCGCTGCAGCTAATATGCGCATGGCAATTTCCCTTGTTCTTCGTGGATCATGCCACGATAGCTAGAGCCAAAACCGGCGTCAGGCAACGCAGGTATTGGCCCATTTCGATCACAATGTGATCGCGATTTCGTTAGCTTTGGGCGTATCCGATGGTTTTCAGGGCCTCGCGAACTTCATCTAGGATTGCCGGATCGTCGATGGTTGCGGGCATTTTGAAATCTTCACCGTCTGCTATTTTAACCATGGTTCCGCGTAGAATTTTGCCAGAACGGGTTTTCGGCAAACGATCGATCACAACGGCCAGTTTGAATGCGGCCACGGGGCCGATTTTTTCGCGCACCAGTTTGACAACTTCGGTAACAACTTCCGCACTATCGCGGTTCGCACCGGAGTTGAGGCACAGGAAGCCTACAGGAATTTGACCTTTGAGCTGATCGGTAATGCCGATGACAGCGCATTCCGCAACATCAGGATGTGCGGCGAGCACCTCTTCGATGCCGCCGGTCGACAGGCGATGGCCAGCCACATTAATCACGTCATCCGTGCGCGCCATGATGTAGAGATAGCCATCTTCGTCGATCATGCCCGCATCACCGGTTTCGTAAAACCCAGGGAATTGCTGGAGATAAGATTTCCTAAAACGCGCCTCGGCGTTCCAGAGATTTGGCAATGTACCCGGAGGCAGCGGCAGTTTAACCGCAATCGCACCAAGCTCGCCGGGTTTCATCGGGTGCCCGCCCTCATCAAGGATCTGCACGTCATAGCCCGGCATGGGCTTGGCGGGAGAGCCCAACTTGACCGGTAAATACTCTATCCCCATCGGGTTGCCGGCAATGGTCCAGCCGGTTTCAGTCTGCCACCAGTGGTCGATCACCGGCACTTTGAGTTGGTCCTGGGCCCAGATTATGGTGTCCGGGTCTGCGCGTTCGCCCGCAAGAAAGATCGTTTCCAGACAGCTTAGATCATAGTTTTTTACCAATTCACCCTTGGGGTCTTCACGCTTTACAGCACGAAAGGCGGTGGGGGCGGTGAAAAAGCTTTTGACCTTGTGCTCTGATATGACCCGCCAGAAAGTCCCGGCATCCGGTGTGCCCACGGGTTTTCCTTCGAACACAATAGTTGTGTTGCCATGGATCAAAGGCGCGTAGCAGATATAGGAATGCCCCACGACCCAACCGACATCTGACGCTGCCCAGAACACATCACCGGGATCGACATTATAGATGTTTTTCATGGTCCAGTTCAGCGCCACCAGATGACCGCCGGTTGGGCGAAGCACGCCTTTGGGGGCGCCGGTGGTGCCGGAGGTATAGAGGATATAGGCCGGGTGGTTGCCTTCTACCGGTACACAATCGGCTGGCGTGGTCCCATCCTGAAAACCGTACCAATCGACATCGCGCCCGTCGATAAGCTGTGCAGGATGTTCTTTGCGTTGCAGGATCACGCACAAACCTGGTTTATGCGTGGCGGTTTCGATTGCGCCATCGAGTAGGGGTTTGTATTCAACCACGCGGCCCGGCTCCAGCCCGCAAGAGGCGGCGATGATGGCCTTGGGCTTGGAGTCATCAATTCGGACAGCCAGTTCATTGGCGGCGAAACCGCCAAAGACAACCGAATGGATGGCCCCCAATCGGGCGCATGCGAGCATTGCTTCGAGTGCCTGTGGGACCATCGGCATATAGATAATGACGCGGTCGCCCTTTTCGATGCCCTTGGCGCGCAGTGCACCGGCCAGACTGGCCACGCGTGTTTGTAATTCTTCGTAGCTGACCTTGTCCTTTGTTCCGGTTATCGGGCTGTCATAGATGATCGCTGTACGATCACCATTTCCGGCCTGAACATGGCGATCAACTGCATTCCAGCAGGTGTTGACCATTCCGTCACTGAACCATTCATAAAGAGGTGCGTTTTCATCAAACAATGCCTTGGTCGGCTTTAGATCCCAGTCGATTGCTTCGGCGGCCTGCATCCAGAAACCTTCGGGGTCTTGCTGCCAGTTTTCATAGACATCCTGGTATGTCATCGCATTCTCCTCTTATCCGTCGGTCAAGTGTTACGGGACCAAAGACCAATGCGGCAAGAGAACAGATGAGGCCTGTGTCAGATTATCGCGAAATATTTGCAGAACCTGTAACAATTAGATGCAAATTTTTGCAAATGCCCTTATTTCGAGTGTTTATCCATCACTTCGAGCGTGTTTTGCAAAATTGCAAAGTTTTTACTGCAAATACGGGCGGATCAGATTCGGGCGAGGTGGGGTGCCATCGCGACTTGCCGGATTGAATTGAAGAAGGACGTGAATTTGACCCGTGGTTCAATTCAACTGGCCTGTAACGTCAACCGTATTGTGCCACTGGTGTTCCGGCAATTGCCGCCATGTTCAACAGCCCGCGCGCCGTAACACCCGGAGTTACAATATGCGCCCGGTTGCCCATCCCCATGAGGATAGGCCCAACTTCCAGACCGCCTGCTTTCATCTTGAGAATATTGCGCACCCCTGATGCAGCATCTGCATTTGCAAAGATGAGGACATTAGCTGCACCGGTCATTCTGTTTCCGGGCAACAACCTTTCGCGCAGTTCAGGATCCAGTGCGGCGTCTACGTTCATTTCGCCTTCGTAGCTGAAGTCGCGGGGTTTGCTGTCGAGCAGGGCAAGCGCCGCGCGCAGGCGTTTGCCGGAATCGTTGCCCTGATTGCCAAATTGAGACTGAGAGCAAAATGCGATTTTCGGGTCGAGGCCAAAACGCCGAATGTGTCGTGCGGCACCGATTGCCGTTTCTGCAAGGTTTTCAGGGCTGGGGAATACGCGCACGTGGGTATCGGCGATAAAGAGCGGACCATCTTCGAGGATCATCAAGGAAAGCGCGCCGATCGGTTTGTGGCTGTCATTGCCCAGAACTTGAGTGACGTAATTCAGGTGCCAGCGGTATTCACCAAAGGTGCCGCAGATCATGCTGTCGGCCTCGTCCCGGTGGACCATGACGGCACCAATTGCGCTGGTGTTGGTGCGCATGATCGCCTTGGCCAGGTCCGGTGTAACACCGCGGCGTTGCATGATTTCGTGGTAGCTGCCCCAGTAATCGCGATATCGTGGGTCGTTTTCCGGGTTAACGATGTGAAAATCGTCGTCCGGTCTGATTTCCAGACCGAGACGCTCGCACCGTGCGTTGATCACTCCTGGACGTCCGATCAAAATGGGCTGTTCGGTTGTTTCCTCAAGAATTGCCTGCGCGGCACGCAGGACACGCTCATCTTCACCTTCGGTAAAAACAATGCGGCGTGAGGCGGTTGAGGCTGCTTCAAACACCGGGCGCATAATCAGGGCGGATTTGTAGACAGAGGCATCGAGCTTGTCCTTGTAAGCCTCTAGATCAGCGACCGGGCGTGTTGCGACGCCGGTTTCCATCGCGGCCTTGGCGACAGCAGTTGAGACGATGCCAGAGAGGCGCGGATCAAAGGGTTTGGGGATGAGGTAGTCGGCCCCGAATGTGAGCTGTTCGCCCTTGTAGGCGGCGGCGGCTTCGGCGGAAGTGGTGGCAAGGGCCAGTTCGGAAATCCCTTCGACGCAGGCGATCTGCATCTCGTCGTTGATCACGGTGGCGCCGACGTCCAGTGCGCCGCGGAAGATAAAGGGAAAGCACAGGACGTTGTTCACCTGATTGGGGAAATCACTGCGGCCTGTGGCGATGATCGCGTTTGGTGCAACTTTGCGGGCCTCTTCGGGCATGATTTCCGGGGTCGGGTTGGCGAGGGCGAATATGATCGGGTCCTGCGCCATTTTGGCGACCATTTCAGGTTTCAGCACATTTGGCCCGGACAGGCCGAGAAACAGATCGGCCCCATCAATCACGTCATCCAATGTCCGCAGGTCGCTGTTTTGCCCAAAGGCCGCTTTTTGCGGGTTCATATCTTCGGTGCGGCCCTCGTAGACAAGGCCGTGGATATCGCAAAGCCAGACATTTTCGCGCTTAACACCCAGCTTCAGCAGAAGGTTGAGGCAGGCGATGCCTGCGGCGCCACCGCCGGTTGAGACGATTTTGATGTCGCTGAATTTTTTGCCGGTGACGTGCAACGCGTTCTTCGCAGCGGCGCCAACAACAATGGCAGTGCCATGCTGATCGTCATGAAAAACAGGGATATTCATGCGCTCACGGCAAATGCGTTCAACGGTAAAGCAGTCGGGCGCTTTGATGTCTTCAAGGTTGATGGCACCAAAGGTGGGTTCCAGAGCACAAACAATATCGGCCAGTTTTTCGGGGTCTAATTCGTCTACTTCGATGTCAAAACAATCGATATTTGCGAATTTCTTGAACAGGACGGCCTTGCCCTCCATAACCGGTTTTGATGCAAGGGCACCTATATTTCCAAGGCCCAGAACGGCCGTGCCATTGCTGACAACAGCCACAAGATTTCCGCGCGCGGTGTAGCGGCTGGCATTGGCAGCGTCATCTTTGATTTCGAGACAGGCCTCTGCAACGCCCGGTGAATATGCGCGGCTAAGATCCCGGCTGTTCGCCAGCGGCTTGGTCGCGCGGATTTCGAGTTTCCCGGGTTTTGGATTTTCGTGATAAAGCAAGGCAGCCTGACGTAACGTTTCCTTGTGATTGTCAGTCATATTAATCCCCTCGCTGAATTTAGTTTAACACTAAACTATTTTTTTTGCATTGCAATGAGCGCTTAGTCTGATTGATCGCAGCCCACTTGCAGCTTGCATATCAGAAACCGCGGACGCAATCTGAAATAAGTTCAATTTATGCTGAGACTTGTTGATGCCCGCCGAAGAGACAAACCAAGACGATCTGGTGGAACAGGCCCGTCGCGTGCGTGCCAACGCGCATGCGCCTTATTCCGGTTTCAAGGTTGGCGCTGCCATTCGTGCCGCATCCGGGCAGGTCTATGTCGGGTGTAATGTGGAAAATGTTGCTTACCCCGAAGGCACCTGTGCCGAAGCGGGGGCGATTTCGGCAATGGTCGCTGCCGGTGAAACGGGGTTAACAGACGTTGCCGTGGTGGCAAGTGGGCCGGAGCCGGTGACGCCTTGTGGCGGATGCCGTCAGAAACTGGCCGAGTTTGGCCGCGGTGAAACCAATATCACGATGGCAACAATGGATGGGCAATTCCGAACGGCTACACTGTCCGAACTATTGCCCGGCGCATTTGGTGCGGGCCATATGGCAGAAAGCTAGTTGATGGACGCGCGCGCGATCATCACGTCGATCCGCGAGGGGCAAGGTGCCAGCCAAGAGCAATTACAATGGTTTGCCAATGGTCTGGCCAGCGGCGCGGTTACAGATGCGCAAGCGGGCGCATTTGCGATGGCAGTACTGTTGCGTGGGTTGGGGGACGAAGGGCGCACGGCGCTGACCAGAGCGATGTGCAACAGTGGAAAAACGTTGCAGTGGTCTCTGGGTGGTCCGGTCATCGACAAGCATTCCACGGGCGGGATCGGGGATTGCCTGAGCCTGGTTCTGGCGCCCGCGCTGGCCGCATGCGGCGCCTACGTGCCGATGATATCGGGGCGCGGTCTGGGCCACACTGGTGGTACATTGGACAAACTGGAGGCGATACCCGGGGTTTCCGTGGAGCTGGGCGAGGACCAATTTCGTCACGTGGTGTCAGAAATCGGATGCGCCATTGTGGCAGCAACCGATCAGATCGCCCCGGCTGACCGGCGTCTTTATGCGGTGCGGGACGTGACCGCGACCGTGGAAAGCATGGACCTGATTACGGCGTCGATCCTGAGCAAGAAGCTTGCGGCGGGTCTGGACGGGCTGGTGCTGGATGTAAAGCTTGGCAGCGGGGCGCTGATGAAGGACCCGGTTCAGGCGCTGGCACTGGCAAATTCTTTGGTCGACACCGCGAATGCCGCAGGATGCAGAACCAGTGCAGTGATTTCTGACATGAACCAGCCATTAGCGCCCGCGGTTGGAAACGCTCTTGAGGTTGCGGCGGCTATTCGGGTGTTGACCGGCGAGACAAAAGGCACGCTGGCACAGCTCGCCGCAGCGCTTGGCGGGGTGGCGTTGTGCAATGCGGGGCTGTGTTCCGAAGTCGAAAAAGGAGCGGCACAGATTTTGGCCAGTTTGAGCGATGGTCGTGCGGCTGAAACGTTTGGGCAGATGGTTTCGGCACAGGGCGGGCCGGTGAATTTTGTAGAAAGCTGGGGCAGCTTGTTGCCGGAGGCGCCAGTTATTCGCGAAGTTGCCTGCGAAAAATCCGGCTATGTTTGCGCGATGGATGGTGCGGTTTTGGGGCAGGCCGGTATCGAGCTTGGCGGCGGTCGCAAAAGGGATGGCGATATCATTGATCCCGCTGTCGGATTGTCTGAAATTACGCCACTCGGGGCGAAAGTCTCTGAAGGACAACCATTGCTGCGCATACATGCAAACCGGGTTGAGCATGCAGATCATGTCGAGGCGATGTTGCGTGAAGCTATTGAGATCGGTGGCACAGCAGAGCCGGTGCCGCCGTTACTGTATGACAGGATTGGGTGAATTCTGGCGGGCCTCTTAATTGTTGTCGATTGGGAAATGGCTCTGCGCGTGCCTGCCGTGCGCGGCTTACAAATAGGCCAACAAAGATCATGAACATTGCCCTTTGGCGGGCATTCTGAAAAAAGAAGTAAGCCAAACTGAATTCAAATTCCCGACCGGAGCCGACATGAAACAGCATCTGACAGTCGTTAATCACCCGCTTGTTCAGCACAAGCTAACCCTGATGCGTGAAAATTCGACGTCGACGGCAGTTTTTCGCCAGTTGCTGCGCGAGATAAGTCAGCTGCTTGCTTATGAGGTGACCTATGAGTTGCCGATGACGACACGGGAAATAGACACGCCGCTCAGAAAGATGGATGCGCCGGTATTGGCCGGGCGAAAGTTGGCCTTGATTTCCATTCTGCGGGCGGGAAATGGGTTGCTTGATGGTATGCTGGAGCTCATTCCATCGGCACGTGTCGGGTTTGTTGGGCTATATCGGGATGAGGAAACTCTAAAGCCGGTTCAGTATTATTTTAAGGTGCCGGAACAACTTAGCGAGCGTTTGTCGATTGTGGTTGACCCTATGCTGGCCACCGGAAACTCATCCGCTGCTGCGGTTGATCTGGTCAAACAGGCAGGGGCCAAGAATATCCGGTTCTTGTGTCTGCTGGCGGCCCCTGAAGGGGTGGCGAGAATGAAAGAAGCCCACCCCGATGTTCCCATAGTCACCGCGTCGCTTGATGAGCGTTTGAACGACATTGGATACATTCTACCGGGACTAGGGGATGCGGGTGATCGAATGTTTGGCACAAAATAAGCTATAAACTGTTTACTCATCCGCAATAATGCGGCAATCTTGCCCCAACTGTTTTGGGGGCAAAATGAGACTTACAAGAGTCCTGGCGATAGCTGTTATTGTCGCGTCATGCGGTCTTGGATATGTGCAGGCACAAACTTTATCCAATGCGCAGGTACCGGCGGAGTTTCCGCCTTCATCTTACACCGCTCGTCAATATGTCGATAGCAATGGGTGCGTGTTTGTCCGGGCCGGTATTGACGGCCAGGTGACATGGATTCCGCGGGTAAACCGCAAGCGGTCTGCGATTTGCGGGTTTAAGCCGTCGCTGTCGGCAACTGCCCGGGCAAGCGCGCCAAAGGCAACTCAGACGACGGCAGCAGCTGAGCCGACCATTATCACCGTGCCAGAGGCTGCGCCGAAGAAAGTTACAAAACGCAAGGTCGTTAAGAAAACCACAACGCCCAAGCCTGTTGTGGTCAAGCGCCCGAAAACAGTGGCTGCGACAACAGTGGCCGCAACAACTGCTGCCCCTGCCGTGGCCGAGCCTGTTAAGGTCGTGAAGGCCCCGGATCCGGTGAAAAGAGTGCGCAGATCCAAGACTGGCCGTCAGGTTTGCCCAGGGGCAAGCGCGTTATCGGATCGGTATCTTCAGGTGAAGGTGGGGCGCGTTCGCTGTGGGCCGCAGACAATGCCGCATGTGACCTATGCCGAAGGTCGCGGTGCGACGCCAACCTATATTGCGCCAAGCGCTGTGCAGCCTTTGCCACAAACACAGACGGTTCAGCCAATAACCATCGTTCGCCAGCAACCAACGCAGATTACGGTTTCTCCGGCACCGCGTAGTGTCGTGGCGACCGCACCCACGCGGATTGTTCCGGCGCATGTCTACAAAGGTCAGATCTCCAGCCAGGAAGGCATTTATGTTCCTGAAGGGTACAAGCCGATTTGGACCGATGACCGTCTGAACCCGTATCGGGCACATCAGACCTACGCAGGCAAGGCGCAGATGGAGGTCGTGTGGACCAAAACGGTTCCGCGCTATTTGGTAGAGCGTTCGACGGGGCGTGATGTCACCTATAAATATCCGGGGCTGCAGTACCCTTATACAAGTTTTGAAGACCAAAGCGCAGCAGGGGTTCTGACCGTTACTCGCGGCGCGGTGGTGCAAGATCCGATCTCTGTGGCGTCACTGTCCGACAAAGGTAGCCGCAGAGTGACGCGTAAGGTACCTACGACGGCCGTTGCATCCGAAAGTGTTGATGTCCTGACAATCACCACCCGTTCGACAGCACCGCTAGAGCCCGCCCGCGCGGCAAGCCACCGCTACGTTCGCGCGGCTGTCTACCGTGACCAGGCTGATGCACGGCGTGCGGCGCAGAAGATTGCCAACTCTGGCCTTCCGACGCGTATGGGAAAAATCAAGCGTAAGGGTGAAGTGTTCACGATGGTTCTGGCAGGACCGTTCAAGACCCAGTCACAAATGAACACCGGATTGCAGCGCGTTCGTGGTATGGGCTTTTCGAACGCAACTCTGCGCAAGTAAGCGACAGTCGTTTCGACTATTCCCGTTTCAGGTTGAGGTCGAAACGCTTTAACCGCCGCAGATGCTTTGCAATTGAAGCCAGTCAGCATCGCTGAGAATTGCGGGCGGTGCTTCGTTTGAAAACGGATCCGCCTCGATCAGACCGAGCGTTGTTTCACCGGAGATATCTACCGCGTAAGCGTATGGGGTTGAGCGGACTGAACGCGCTTCAAATGCGTTTAACAGCTGTGTGTCGGGTAACGCCATCTGGGGTGAGGTCAGCAGGTTTTCCGCATATGACCGCAACGTTTCTTCATCCAGATCGCCCGTGGTCAGCAATTTGAAGCTGACCCAGAGGTTTGCATTGTTCAACAGGTCTGCGAGCGGATCGCTATGTTCTGATCGCAATTGTTCGGCGATTAGAAAACCGGCAAGCACGTCTGGTTCTTCGTAATCCTCAACCAACGAACGGTTTATCAGGATCATGCCACCGGGCAGGTGCACCGTGGTCCGGACCCCGTCACGCATTACGGCCAACGCTTCGGCGCGCCCTGAGGTAGAAAGCCGGGCCGCCAAACGCGAAAGCGCAGTATTTCCAGCTGTATTTCGGCAAGGCGGGCCTGTCACGCGCTGAATTCGCACCAAAAGTTCAGCGCCGATTTCGGCCCGTTTGACATCGGGGACAACCGTTACGGCATGCCGTCGCAAAGCGCCGGGAAGCCACAAAGCCGACGCAGTGACGACGGCTGCCAGTGACAGCAGATAAATGACAAGGCGCAGCCGGCCAGGATGCGGTCGCCGTCGTTCGATCACAGCGCGAAGCCGCTCGATCGCCTCGATCATTTCCCCTTCATTTTCTGCCAGTTCCAGAGTCTCGCCGGGATCACCATCAGGATAGTAAATCGCCGGTATCTGACCGGGATTTGCCCGCTTGACCGCAGGCAGGGACCAATGTGTCAGAGCTTTGTCCCTGAGATCGGTGATCACCAGAGTGGCATCACCGATCGAAACAACCACATCTGCGCGCTGCGCATCCGGAGATGCGCGCCACAATGCTGTGGCTTCCAGCCTTTGATATTCGCGCAACGCGGTCATGTTATGTGGGCCTGCTCTGCCTCTTTGGCGCAACAATAGCACGAGCACCGGCAAACCGACAATGGGCAGGCGCGCCGCCGATGGCGGTTTTCAGTCAGAGGTTTTTGGCAACGGCGCGCAATTCAAACTTTTGGATCTTACCGGTAGAAGTCTTTGGCAATTCCTGAAACACAACCTTTTTCGGTGTTTTGAATCCGGCCAGACGCTCGCGAGAGAAGTTGACAAGCTCTTCTTCGCTGACCTCGGCACCGTCTTTACATTCGATAAAGGCGCAAGGAACTTCGCCCCATTTTTCGTGCGGCATAGCGACAACCGCACAGAGTGACACGGCCGGATGCATCATCAACACGCCTTCGATTTCTACAGAGCTGATATTCTCGCCACCGGAAATGATGATGTCCTTGGCGCGGTCCGCGATCTGCAGGTATCCATCGGGATGCTGGAGTGCGATGTCCCCGGAATGAAAGTAACCGCCTTCGAACGCCTCTTTCGTAGCTTCGGGGTTCTTGAGGTACCCTTTCATGACAGAGTTTCCGCGGATCATGATTTCACCCTGCGTGGTCGCATTCGGTTCCACCGGTGTCATGGTTTCGGCATCCATCGACGTGATGTCTTCCATCATCGCCATCGCAATTCCGGTGCGTGCTTTGATGGCATAGCGTTCCTGTTCCGGCTTATCATCCCACCTTTCGTGCCACATACATTCTGTGACGTGGCCATAGGTTTCTGTCAGTCCATAAACCTGTGTCACGTTGAACCCTAACGGTTCGATCGCGCGCAGCGTTGCAGCGGGCGGTGGGGCGCCAGCGGTGAACACCTCGACTATGTGATCAAACGGTCGGCGATCTTCGTCTTTGGCATTCACAAGTGTATTCAATACGATTGGAGCGGCCCCCAGATGAGTGACACCTTCGTCTGCAATCGCATTATAGATATTGGCGGCGGTGATATCACGGCAGCACACGACAGTGCCGCCAATCATCGGGGCCAACCATGTGTGATTCCAGTTATTGCAGTGGAAGAGCGGCACGATCGTAAGGTATTTTGCATGCCGGGGCATCGGCCAGCTGATCGCCGTTCCCATGGTCATCAGGTAGGCGCCGCGGTGGTGATACACAACACCCTTTGGCCGGCCTGTAGTGCCGGACGTGTAGTTGAGCGCGAGGCTTTCCCATTCATCTTCAGGCATGACCCATTCAAAATCAGGATCTGCAGAGGCCAACATATCTTCATAAAGGAGATGGCCGCCAGATGGTTCGATAGCTGCCTCAGCATCAGGAACTTCGATCAGTATCGGGGCAGGGCCGTCCATCATTGCAATCGCTTGCTGTGCAACCGGCAAAAATTGGGAATCAACCAACACGGCTGCGGCCTCGCCATGATCAAAAATATAGGCAATTGTTCCCGGCTCCAGCCGGGTGTTGATTGTGTTCAGTACGGCTCCGCATGCCGGAACCCCAAAATGGGCTTCGACATGTGCAGGAATATTCGGAAGCAAGGTGGCGACCACATCGCCAGACTTTATCCCCAATCCAATGAGGCCAGAGGCCAGCCGCGAACAGCGTTCGTAATATTCAGCATAGGTTTTACGGAACTGGCCGTAGACAACGGCATCATAATTAGGAAAGACATGTGCAGCGCGGCGGAGATGAGAAAGCGGCGTCAACGCCACAAAATTCGCGGCAGTCTTTTCTAAACCGGTTTCATCCTTCATCCAGCCCATCGTATCCTCCCTGATTCTCGTTTCGTAATTATGGTAAGCCTAGTTGAATCGCGCCATAATCCAATCTCAATTGTCTGACAATTGAATTCTAATCGCGGCTTGCGGGCATTCCTGATTGCATTCATCAACCATAAGGGTAACCTCCCAACTATCGACCTAACGTCTGTTGTTAACGCTATGATTATCTCACCCGGCCGAAACTACATTTTTGTGCATATCCCTAAAACCGGGGGCACATCTCTTGCGCTGGCTTTGGAGGACCGGGCCAAGAAAGATGATATCCTGATCGGGGATACGCCAAAGGCGGTGCGCCGCCGTCGGCGTCTGGAGGATGTATCCACTACGGGTCGGTTGTGGAAACACTCGACGCTTGCAGATATTGAAGGCCTGAGAACAATCGATGAAATATCCGAGGCCTTTGTTTTCACACTCATTCGCAATCCCTGGGACCGGATGGTCAGCTACTATCATTGGCTTAGAGAGCAACATTTTCCGCATCCCGCAGTTGCCCTGGCCAAGGCAAGTGATTTCAGCGCGTTTCTGAATGACCCGACGACATGCCGTTCATTTGAGAAACAGCATTTCGGACATTACATGACTGCGACTGATCAAAAAGAATATTGCCAGTTGTATATCCGATTAGAGCATTTTGAAGAGGATGCGGCTCCGTTATGCGCGCATTTGGGCTTTGATCTGGCGATCGGGGTCGAGAACCGCTCCAACCGTCGCAGCGATTATCGGAGCTATTATTCCGATGCTGATGCAGAGCGAATCGGCGAGGTCTGCCGCAAGGACATTGAACGGTTCGGCTATCTTTTTTAGCGGATTGTCGTCCGCGTTAGTGAAAAATTCAGTTTTCGTAAACATTGTCGGGAATGTTGAAACAGTGCCACATTTCGGCCCTTTTTCAGACCAAGGAATGACCAAAGAATCACCTTGAAGTTAACCATGTCTGTAAGGGCCGACTGCCACTGGCCGAAACCTGGGAATGAAGAAATGCTGCATTGGATGACTGCAAAGGGACCAAGCAAATATGATCCGGCACAGGAACGTCGTGCTCAGGAAAAGGCTGACGGCCGTTTGTCCGGTGTGGAAAGTGGCACATTGGTCGCAACGTCGATGGGTTGGCGCCCGGTCGAGGCGATAACCGCCGGGGACATGGTGCTGACCTTCGACGCAGGCATGCAGATGGTGACCAATGTGACGAGAGAGCGGCTTTGGACCAAAGACGAGCCTTGCCCCAAGGCTTTCTGGCCGCTTGAGATTCCCGCAGGTGCCCTTGGCAATCGTGAAGCGCTTAGGTTGCTGGCCAATCAAAGCATCATGGTGGAAAGCGACGCCGCAGAAGATATGTTTGGTGATCCGTTCTCGCTGCTTCCGGCAAATGCATTTGAAGGCATCTGCGGCATCGAACGTGTACCGCCGCAATCGGATTTCGAAGTTGTTGTTCTGCAGTTTGCCAGTGAACAGATTGTGTTTGCCAAGGACGGGACATTACTGTTTTGCCCGTCATCGCGCGACATTCTTGATTGCGTTTTCGAAACCGCTAGCGATCCTCTTTACACAGTGTTGCCATTTGATCAGGCCCGTACGCTGGCAGGATCGATGCAGGATGAAATCCAGAACACCTGCCGCAATGCGGCATCCCGCGAATACGAATTTGCGATGGCTTAAAGTCCCAAGATTGTAGGGTGTCGGTGTCTTTGGTTAACGGGCGTGATCGGCGTGCCTTTTGCAGGTGCGTCGATTATTTGAAGGGTCAGGTGCCGGTTAATTGGCCTACGACTGATCTTTGGCGGCCTACAGGCACATAACCTGGAGATTCACCGACGGTGCTCGTCGGGCTTTTCACGCTTTTTCGCGCGGTAAATGTTCAAAGGGCAGCAAAGGCCAGTTGCAAACTTGCTAGATGCTTCTCTAAGCGGCTTTCGACTGAGATCCGCCAAAGCGTTCGTAAAAGCTGTCGCCCTTTTCGGCCATCTCACGCAGCAAATCGGGGGTTGCGAACCGAGCGCCAAACAAATCGGTCAGCTGATCACACCGTTCCGCAGCATAGGGTGCGCCGATGATGTCCAGCCAGGAGAATGGTCCGCCTGACCACGGTGCAAACCCCCAGGCCAGGACCGCGCCGACATCACCCTCGCGAATATCTTCAAGAACACCTTCCTCCAGAGCGCGCACAGCCTCTAACACCTGCGCAAACATTAGCCTGTGCTGAACAGTGATCAGATCGGGCTGGTCGTCAGCAGGCGGATACCGCTCTGAAAGGCCGCCCCAATATCCTTGCCGCTTTCCCTTTTCGTCATAATCGAAAAACCCCGCATTGGTTCTTCGGCCAAGCCGTCCCTGTTCTTCCATCCAGAATATGACGTCATCTACGGCCTCATCGGGATACTCCTGTCCCATAGCCGCTCGGGTTGCACGGGCGATCTTAGCCCCAAGTTCAATTGAAGTTTCATCGATCAGCTGAAGCGGACCGATGGGGAACCCCAATTGACGCGCCGCGTTATCTATCAATGCGGGCGTTACGCCCTCGGCCACCATGCGGATGCCTTCGTTGATGTAGGGGATGATGCAGCGATTGCAGTAAAAGAAACGTGCATCATTCACCACGATTGGGGTCTTGCGGATCTGCCGGACATAATCGAGTGCCTTGGCCACGGCGCGCGGGCCGGTTTCGGCGCCCTTGATGATTTCGACCAGCATCATTCTTTCAACGGGTGAGAAGAAATGGATACCAATGAACTGCTCCGGCCGGGTGTAGGCTTTGGCCAATTCTGTGATCGGTAATGTGGATGTGTTGGTGGCGAAAATGCAATCAACACCCGAAGCAGCCTCAGCCAATTTCGTGGCCTCTGCTTTAACACGCGGGTCTTCGAAAACGGCCTCGATGATCAGATCGCAGTCTGACAATGCGGCATAATCCGTTGTTGCGGTTATGCATTCCAGTGTCGCGGTCTTTTTCTCTTCCGTTGCCTTCCCGCGTTTGATGCCTTTGTCCATATAGCTGGCTGTGTAGGCCTTGCCGCGATTTGCTGCATCTTGATCCTGATCAATCAGGATAACGTCAATCCCGGCCATCGCCGAAACAAGTGCGATTCCCGCGCCCATCATTCCGGCACCCAGAACGCCAACTTTGTTAACCCGCTGATCCGGTACATCCGGACGGTTGGCGCCTTTTTCCAACGCCTGTTTGTTTATGAATAGTGAACGGATCATGGCAGAGGATGAGGGGTTCATCAGAACATTGGTGAACCATCGTGCTTCGATCCGTAATGCTGTGTCAAAGGGCACCAATGCCCCTTCGTATGCCGCGCTAAGCAATGCCTTGGCTGCCGGAAATGCGCCCTGGGTTTTACCGTTAACCATGGCCGACGCCCCGATATAGGTCATGAAACCGGCCGGGTGATAGGGGGCGCCGCCGGGCATTTTATAGCCCTTTTCATCCCAAGGCTTCACGATCTTCGGCTCGGACAGGACCCATTCACGCGCCTTGTCTATCAGCTCTTCCGCAGCAACAACCTCGTCCACAAGACCAGCCATCTTGGCCTTTTTAGGCTCATTCAGCTTACCCTCCAGCAAGAACGGAGAGGCCGCCATCGCACCCATCTTGCGCACCAGACGAGTGGTTCCGCCCATACCGGGGAAAATACCAACCATGATTTCCGGCAAGCCGATCTTGGCCTTGGGATTGTCCGCCGCAAAGATGCGGTGACAGGCCAACGGTATTTCCAACCCAATTCCCAATGCGGTTCCGGGCAGTGCTGCAGCGATGGGTTTGCCGCCTTTGTTGGTTTTGGAGTCCATTCCGGCGCGTTCGATTTTGCGCAATATGGCATGCATCCGCATCAGCCCGTCAAACAAACCCTGCGCCGGGTTATCCCCGGCGGCATCCTTCATTTGCGCTATGATGTTGAGGTCCATTCCCCCGGCAAACGATCCATCTTTACCGGATGTAATGATCACACCTTTGACCGCATCATCGGCGAGCGCATAGTCAATCAGGGCATCAAGATCGAAAAACCCCTGTTCGTTCATCACGTTCATCGACTTGCCAATGGTGTCCCAGGTGATGACCGCGACGCCGTCGGCGTCTTTTTGCATTTTGAAATCTGTCATGTGTCATCTCCAATCTGGTCAGCCGTCAAGGGGCTGCCGTCTTTGCGGGTGAAGGAATTGCCATTGGCATCCATTGTCACCATCATGTTGATATCGCTGTAATATCCGATCTCTGTTTCCGTCCTCATTCCAACCACCAGGAATATCGCAGGCGTTTCGGTTCGGTTGACCAGATGATGACCGTTGGCATCCCCGGCCGGGAAAGTGGCGCAATCACCGGGGGCCATTTCATACGCGCCCGTATCTTCGATCAGCGTGCAGGTACCTTGGGTTATCATCACGAATTCATCCTGGTTCATGTGATAATGGCGCAGAGATGACATGGCCCCGGGCTCCAGCCGGACAAGGTTGACGCCGTATTGGGTCAGCCCACCAGCATCGCCCAGTTGCTGATTACTGCGCCCGTCCATCAATTGCGCAAGCTTTCCGGGGTAAGATGAGCCGCCTTTGAATGGGATTTTCGTAAGGTCCAGTTTTGGCATTACATACGCTCGATAATTGTGGCGGCACCCATGCCGGAGGCAATACAGAGAGTGGCGAGCCCTATTTCTTTGTCGGAGCGCTCAAGCTCGTCCAGAAGTGTGCCGATGATGATCGCACCTGTCGCACCCAAGGGGTGGCCCATCGCGATAGAGCCGCCATTGATGTTAACCAGTTCAGGATCGACATCGAAAGCCTGTTGAAACCGCAAGACAACCGAGGCGAAAGCCTCGTTTACTTCAAACAGATCAATGTCCGAAATCGCCATGCCGCTATCGGACAGGATTTTTTGCGTGGCCGGAACAGGCCCGGTCAGCATGATGGTGGGATCTGTGCCGATCTTACATGTCTGTCGGATGCGTGCACGCGGCTTAAGTCCGAATTTTTCGCCGAATTCAGCATTCCCAATCAGCACCGCGGCGGACCCATCAACAATACCGGATGAGTTGCCAGCGTGGTGGATATGGTTGATCCGTTCAAGATGCGGATATTTCAGCTTTGCCACAGCATCAAAGCCGGGCATCACCTCTCCCATCTGTTGAAAGCTGGCATTCAGTGCGCCGAGCGCCTGCATATCTGTGCCCGGGCGCATGTATTCATCCTGATCCAGAATGGTCAGGCCGTTCTGGTCGGTGACAGGGACAATTGACCGCTCAAAACGATTGTCTGCCCAGGCCGCGGCGGCGCGTTTTTGGGATTCAACGGCAAGTGCATCGGCGTCGTCGCGGGTAAACCCGTATTCGGTCGCGATAATGTCGGCCGAGATACCCTGAGGTACGAAATACGTCTCCATGGCGATGGACGGGTCGACGGCAATTGCAGCACCATCGCTGCCCATGGGGACACGCCCCATCATCTCTACCCCGCCGGCGATATAGGCCTCTCCAGCACCGCCTTTGACCTGATTGGCGGCAAGGTTCACGGCCTCCATCCCGCTGGCGCAGAACCGGTTGATGGACAGGCCGGGGATCGATTCGTCCAGGTCCGAGGCCAGAACGGCCGTTCGTGCAAGACAGCCCCCTTGCTCCATCACCTGAGTGACATTGCCCCAGATCACGTCTTCGACTGCGTGGCCGTCAAGCCCGTTACGGTCTTTCAGCGCATTGAGCATCTGAGAGGAAATTCGCGCTGCGGTGACTTCGTGCAGGGCACCGTCTTTGCGGCCTTTGCCGCGCGGGGTGCGCACCGCGTCATAGATATAGGCGTCGGTCATATCCGAGTCCTTTCACTTAATGTTTGTATATCAATGGTTTCACTCGCCGATAGAGTTTTGATCGCACAATCGTTTTGTTCTTCGGATCACTGAGAGAGAGTGCAAATCTTGGTTTGTCTTTTATACTCCAGAGTTTTGGTCCGGTTCGCATAGATTGGTCATACTCCACCGCCTTACGAGTGATTTCTGACCAGTCCAATAGGTCGACAAGGACCGCCGCGTCTGAAAACCTGATAACTGCGAGTTCCGTGCCGGCATCTGATACAAACGGGGTCAAAATAAGCGGTTCCTGTGCCGGATTAGATAGTTCTTTCGTTCTTAGTCGGCGCCAGTAATTGCGATCCATACCAGCCTGAACCAATAGATTGACACTGACCGAACCAATGTTTTCTGCCATGCGCTGGCGCCAAATTTCGGGATGCTTGTCCCGGACGCGTAGCCAACGCGATTTGTAGAAGTTCTGAAATTCTTGGTTACTGCTTGTCTTGAACCTTGGGATGTTGGATTCCACCCAAAGTGCAAGTTGATGGGCAATGTCCGCAACAAGTTCGGTTTTCGCCCGCTCACGATCAAAACCGAAAATCTTAGGATTATCAATCAATTGATCCACAATGTTTTGCCGTTTCTCAAAAGTGCACGGCTCCGTGGGGAATTCCTTTAGCTGCGTTACACAAGTTTCAGCGGCGTTTGCAAACTCTACCATGCCTAATTCACGGATGAGGCCTGCAAAGGCTGGAATTGCAGACGGATCGGGCGAAAAATGCGCTTCCCACTGACGCACCGCCTCTGCTCCTAGCAAGCTGGTAGAAAGATGCTCATTTGTTGTACCTCTAACCATTAAATCGCCTACGCCATCGAGAACGGTGAGGTATTCATGCGCGTCATCGCCGGAATACTGCCAGTACTCAGCATCATTCGGCCCCATTGCCAATTGGTCGAAAACAACACTCATGCCCGATCCGCGGGGCTGCCGGGCATAAGGTCATAAGGGTGTTTCCAGCCGGGTGTTTTTTGGATGTTGGACAGCCAGCGGTCGATATTGGGCCACTCAGCGCGGTCAAATCCGAATGGTTCCGGGTAGAACAGATAGCCGCAACAGCTAAGGTCGGCATTGGTGATTGCATCGCCGACGATCCAGTCGCGCCCTTCCAAATGGGTATCCAGAGTTGTGAGTGCTGCCTTCAGGCGCCCCTGCATGAATGGAATAACCTCGTGCGGGCGCTTATCTTCGGGCAGGAAGTTTATCAGAAACCGCGTCACACCCGCCTGGCTGGACATTTTGTGATTGTCCCAAAGCACCCAACGGAAAATCTCGTAATTCTCGTCCCGGTCGCGCCCGCCAAATTTGCCGGATTTCTCTGTGACATAAGCCTGAATTGCACCTGACTGGCTGGTCCGGAAATCACCGTCGACCATCATTGGAACCTCGCCCATGTCATTCACATTGGCGCGAAACTCTGGTGTACGTGTCTCGCCGCCAAAGAAATCGACGTAAACAGGTTCCCACTCAAGGCCGGAAAGTTCGAGGGCGAGGGCGGCTTTGTAAGCGTTTCCGCTTTCACCCATGCAGTAGAGTTTGATCGTCATTTGTGTCTCCCAATGCCTTATAAGTAGGGCGATCTTCTTGTCTGATCACTATTCTGTAACGCTTCCAAACCGCGCCCTCATTTCTTACGCGCCTCCAGTTCAGAGTTAAATATCCGCAGACGATGCCCAAACGTGTCCTCGTTGATCACGCTGTCGAAATTTTCAAACAGAAACGATAGTGCCTCACCCTCATCCAGCCCGGCCTCAGATGCAAAGCGACGCAGACGGCGATAGCCGTCTTCGGTCATCGCAGCGTTAAAGCGGCGGGTCAGGCGAAATCGTTTTGGCATTTCGTTTCCTTCCGTAGGGTTGGTGTTAACCCACCATGGCTCAGAACTGATCGGCGTCCAATGACATGACCGGATCTGCACCGCTTTCGATCCGCGCCAGATGCATCGCCGTCGCAGGTAACCTGCGTTTCATATAGTATCGTCCGGTGATCAGTTTTGTATTGTAGAAATCTGTATCGGCGGCACCTTTGTCCAGCGCCTCCGCAGCGGCGTTGGCGCTGCGCGCCCACATGAGCCCAAGGCAGACATGGCCGAACAGATGCATAAAATCATATGATCCAGAGAGGGCCGCGTTCGGATTCTTCACGCCGTTTTGCATAAAATACATGCCCGCGGCCTGAAGGTGTTTGGATGCATCTTTCAGAGGGTCCAGAAAATCAGCTTTCAGCGTCTCGTTTTCTGAGTTTTCTTTCAGGAAGGTCTTAACTTCTTCAAAAAAGGCCATGATGTATTTGCCGCCGCTTTGGGCCAGTTTACGTCCCACAAGGTCAAGCGCCTGTACCCCGTTCGCGCCCTCGTAAATCATGGTAATGCGGGCGTCTCGGGCGTATTGCGACATACCGGAGTCTTCGATGTAACCGTGGCCGCCATAGATTTGCTGGGCGAGAATGGTCATGTCAAAACCCTGATCGGTCAGAAAGCCCTTGATCACGGGGGTCATCAGGCTGACCAAACCTTCGGCGTCTTCGTCACCGGTGCGATGCGAACGGTCGAATAGAAACGCGCCCCACAACAGAAACGCGCGCGCACCTTCGACAAAGCTTTTCTGATCCAGCAGGGCACGGCGGATATCGGGGTGCACAATCAGCGGGTCGGCAGGGCCATCGGGGTTTTGGTCGCCGGTTACATCACGCCCTTGAAGTCGGTCTTTCGCGTACTCAACCGCGTTTTGATAGGCCGCTTCGGCCTGTGCCAACCCCTGCATTCCGACGCCAAGGCGGGCTTCGTTCATCATCGTGAACATGGCACGCATGCCCTTGTGTTCTTCCCCGAGCAACCAACCGGTGGCGTCGTCATAGTCCATGACACAGGTCGCGTTGCCGTGAATGCCCATTTTCTCTTCGATTTTGCTGCAGGTCATGCCATTGCGGTCCCCAAGGCTTCCATCATCCTTCACTAGAAACTTTGGAACGATGAACAAAGAGACGCCCTTGATCCCTTCCGGACCTCCGGGAATCTTGGCAAGAACAAGGTGGATGATGTTTTCGGCCATGTCATGTTCACCCGACGAGATGAAGATCTTCTGGCCGGAAATCTTGTAGCTTCCGTCGTCCTGGGGATCTGCTTTGGTACGCATCAGGCCCAGATCTGTACCGCAATGCGGTTCCGTCAGGTTCATCGTGCCTGTCCATTCGCACGACGCCATGTTGGGAAGGTACCTTGTTTTCTGGTCATCCGTCCCATGCGCAAGGATTGCCGAAGCTGCACCGTGTGTCAGGCCATGATACATCGTAAACGCTTGATTTGAAGCCGAAAACATTTCTCCGACGGCGGTTCCCAAGATAGCAGGCATATTTTGGCCGCCGTATTCTTCGGGTAGATCCAGCGCGGTCCAACCGCCTTCTCGGATCTGATCAAACGCGGCTTTGAACCCTGTAGGGGTCCGCACAACACCGTTTTCCAAACTGCAGCCTTCGGTATCTCCAACCGAATTCAAAGGGGCAAGTACTTCTGACGCCAGCTTGCCAGCCTCGTCCAGAACCGCCGAAGTGAAATCGGCGTCAAGCTCGGCATAACCGGGAATGTCGGAGCCTGAGACATCCAGAACGTCGTGCAGAATGAATTGCATGTCCTTAGTCGGAGGCGTGTAGCTGGCCATGTCTTTTCCTTTTCTCTTGCAGGTCGGTCTCTGGGCGATTTACTCAGCGGCAGCTTTGTTTTCGCGGTTTGTCACCGCTTATTTGGTCATGGTTGGCCTCCAACACGCGTCAGACCATTCCTATCTGAGAACGCGGTCCAAGCGATGCAACAGTCGATCACGTTGACGTAATGGCAACGTCACGTCACTTTGAACCCTAGTCAGAAAAACGCAACGAAAAGTCGATTTCTTTTCCGTAATCGGGACTTGGTGGGCGATCGCTGACTGGGGCATTGATTAACGCTTGTTCAGTTCCTGCACGGTGCGGTTGCGCATGTCACGCAGTTCAGAAATTGCTGTGTCTAACTGACTACGCTGTTCGCCAAGATCGACAAGCTGCTTATCAGCCATCTCAATCCAGCTGCGCATTTGAGCCTCTGTGCCTTCATGCTCGTAAATCAATAACCATTGACGGATTTCTTCGAGTGCGAAACCCCATTTGCGACCACGAAGAATAAGCGTCATACGTGCGATTTCGCGCGGGCCGTATAACCGTGATCGTCCTTCGCGTTCCGGGCAAAGAAGCTCAATATACTCGTAATAGCGCAGTGTTCTGGGCGTCACATCGAACCTGGCGCACATCTCTTTGAATGAAAGGCGGTCTTCAGACATCTGTGAATTCTCCCGCGGGTAAGAATATGTGTCTGGGCTGCTTTCAGCAACACGCACTCTTGCAGCTTGAAGCAGTTAAGGATCATAAAGGGCACGACACTGTGCGAGATCGTAAATGGATATTGATAAAAGCAAAATTGCCGAACAGTTCGTGAATGTAATACCGCATTCGCGTGTGTTGGGAATGGAGCTTACCTCAGTCGGGGACGGTCTGGCAGAGATCACGATGGCCTATGACGAAAGATTTGTTGGGGATCCGGAGACCGGCGTCATACATGGCGGCGCGGTTTCGGCTTTAATGGATACATGTTGCGGGGCGGCGGTGATCAGCCATCCGTCGTCGGTTGGACCAACGGCGACGATTGATCTGCGTATAGATTACATGCGTCCGGCCACGCCGGGCCAGAGGATACGGGCGCAGGCAGAGTGCTATCATATCACGCGGTCTGTGGCGTTTGTACGGGCGAGGGCAATCGACGATGACGAAAACCGGCCGGTGGCGACTGCCAGTGGGACGTTTACCGTGGAAGGGCGCAAGTGATGGCGCGGGCACGACCGGAACCGGTACAAATTGTCAAACAAAGGCGCGATGCAGCATTGGCAGCGTTGGTCGGTGCTGTGCCCTATATCGGATTTCTGGGTATTGAGTTTGACCGGCGTGGGGATGAGCTGACCTCGATCCTGCAGTTTGACGAAAAACTGATTGGCAACCCGGTGTTGCCGGCGTTGCATGGTGGCGCTACTGCTGCGTTTTTGGAGGTGACTTCGATTATCGGTTTGAGCTGGTCGATACTTTGGGATGATATTGAACACGGTAATCTTGACCCGGAAGATCTGGCGAATGGCCAGATGCCCAGCCTGCCGAAAACCATCGGGTTCACAGTGGATTACCTTAGATCCGGTCTGCCCCGGGATGCCTATGCGAGGGCGCGTGTTATCCGGTCCGGCCGGCGCTATGCCAGTGTTCATGTCGAAGCATGGCAGGACAATCGCACGCGTCCGATTGCCCAGGCTACGGGGCATTTTTTGATGCCGCGTCGGGATGGCTGAGGCGTCAGGGGCGATTACCCATCGGCGGGTTTTGAACATCGCGTTTCCGATCGTGTTGTCGAATGCGACCGTGCCCATACTGGGGGCTGTTGATACTGGTGTGGTGGGCCAGTTGGGGCAGGCCGCGCCGATTGGTGCGGTGGGAATTGGGGCTATCATTCTGACGGCAATCTATTGGATGTTCGGATTCCTTCGGATGGGCACAACCGGGTTGACCAGCCAAGCTTATGGGGCAGGACAAAGCGAAGAGGTTGTGGCTTTATTGATCCGCTCTTTGCTGCTTGGCGTGGCGGGGGGGCTGATATTTATTTTGCTGCAAGTTCCCATATTCGCCGGAGGATTCATGCTTTCCCCGGCAAGCGCAGAAGTGGAGGCGCTGGCCGCAGAGTACATGTCCATCCGTGTCTGGAGTGCGCCCGCTATCATCTCGCTGTTTGGTGTGACTGGCTGGTTAATTGCGCAAGAGCGCACCCGTGCGGTTTTGGTTATTCAGCTGGTGATGAATGGCCTGAATATCCTTTTGGATCTGTGGTTTGTGCTGGGTCTGAACTGGGGTGTGGCGGGTGTTGCCTGGGCCACTTTTGTTGCTGAATGGAGCGGTTTGGCACTTGGGATTTGGTTGTGCAGGGGGGCATTTGCCGGGGATAGGTGGCGAGACTGGACCCGGGTTTTTGACGCGCAGCGGCTGAAACTGATGGCGTTGGTCAATCGGGACATTCTTCTTAGATCATTGATGTTAGAGGTTATTTTTGTCTCATTCCTGTTTTTGGGAAGCGATTTTGGCGATGTAACACTGGCTGCCAATCAGGTGCTTTTGCAGTTTCTACATATCACGGCATATGCACTGGATGGGTTCGCCTTTGCCGCAGAAACCCTTGTGGGGCAGGCGATGGGCGCGCGAAATGCAGCGCGGTTGCGACGGGGTGCGCTGCTGACAAGCCTGTGGGGGTTGGTTACGATTTCGGTTCTGGCGGGATTGTTCGCCCTTGGTGGTGGTGCGTTGATTGATATCATGACCACCGCCGAAGACGTTCGAATGGAGGCGCGCAACTATTTGATTTACATGATTTTAGCGCCGCTCTTGGGTATTGCAGCATGGATGTTTGACGGCATTTTCATCGGTGCGACACGGGCCGGAGACATGCGCAACATGATGGCGGTCAGTCTGGTGATCTACGGTACATCGGTTGCAGTGTTGGTGCCGGTGATGGGCAATCACGGCCTGTGGGTGGCGTTACTAATCAGTTTCGTCGCACGTGGGGTGACGCTGGGCCTGCGCTACCCTGCGCTGGAAGCAAGTGCGCGGGGATAGGATTTTGTACAAATTGCAAAATTTAAACATGTGATTTGTACAAAGATAGGTAGGTTCTCGGTGGGATGTCTTCATCATGTACACAAATCCCAATTTGAGCAGGCTCTGCCGGGCAGGAGCGACCGGCGAATTTAGTTTATGTGTTTAGAGTGGAATCTGGGTATTTGGGGCAAGAAAGAAGCATTCGGTTTGGCACCCGATCCGTCAGTGGGTTTTTTTAAAACAAGGAGTGCAGGAAGCCGATACTTCGGAGCCGCACGCTGACCATGAACGAGCGGGTTTGCGTGGGCGCAGATGATTTTCATGATTTGCCTATCAGTCCTTCAGGAGCGAACGGCGCGTTGGGGAATTGGCAATGCCCGTTGAGCAGGGTTTGATAGGGCGGACCCCAACAATGTGACATGCAATGAACGATGTAAGCTATTATTCCCCCGAGGGCGGGTTGCCGCCGCAAACGCAGTTATTGACCGACAGGGCGGTGTTTACCGATGCCTATGCGGTGATCCCCAAAGGATGCATGCGCGATATTGTGACCAGCCTTCTGCCGCATTGGGTAAATACGCGGGTCTGGGTGATTGCCCGGCCGATGACCGGGTTTGCCGAGACTTTTTCGCATTACATTATGGAAGTGGCCCCGAATGGGGGTAGCGAGAGGCCCGAACCGGATCCACGGGCCGAGGGCGTGCTATTTGTAACCGAAGGGCAGGTCGCGCTTGCCATCGGCGATGAAGTGCACCAGCTGGAGGAGGGCGGGTATGCCTATTTGCCACCGGAGTGTGGCTGGACCCTGTCAAATCCAGGTGCTGAACGGGCGGTGTTTCACTGGATCCGCAAGGCCTATCAATCGGTCGAAGGGATTGCACCGCCTGAACCGTTTGTGACCAACGAGAAAGAGGTGTCGCCGACGCCGATGCCAGACACCGATGGCCGCTGGGCGACGACGCGGTTTGTGGACCCCGGTGATCTACGCCACGACATGCACGTGACAATTGTGAATTTTGAGCCCGGTGGCGTCATTCCGTTTATGGAGACTCATGTGATGGAACATGGGCTGTATGTGCTGGAAGGTAAGGCTGCCTATAAGCTGAACCAGGACTGGGTTGAGGTGGAGGCGGGCGATTACATGTGGCTGCGCGCATTTTGCCCGCAGGCTTGCTATGCGGGGGGCCCGGGGCGGTTTCGCTATTTGCTTTACAAGGACGTGAACCGGCACATGGTTTTGTGAGAAGCTCTCTTTTAGGTTGTTGATGGGTTACGTGCCTTTGACCTAACCAAGTCTGGTTTGAGTGCCCGGCTGGCTGCAGCCCAGGTTCTTGGCTGCAAGAATCGAAATCACGTATTAGGCTCCCCGGAAACGCTGTGAATCGGATCGTGTAGTTTAGGCGTGTCAAGCGGAATTCGAGGTAATTGGGCAGATTTCAAGTTATTGAATTGGATTTTGAATCTCCAAGGTCCCGAATTAGAGTTGGTTGGGCTTTCTGGCTGCGACAAATTATCGTCCTCAAGGTTTCAGAGGTATTTTACGCTTTTGAAACCATTGACACCCATTTTGGAGAAGATACATAGATGGCCTAAACAGCCTAGAGGAATGAGGTTCAGCAGAATGACGGTTCGGGTATTTTCATGCAGTTGCAATCATAAGATGCGCTTTGGCGCGGGTACCTGTAGCTATTGTTTCAGATCTTCAACGCTGTTGAACCGGATTTGGTTTTACCCACTGACCTTTGCGTCACTCTTCGTGCTGGCCTGGCTTCTACTTCAGTGATTTGCGCAGCGAGGGCGACGGTTTTCAGAAAAAATTAAACCCTTTCCCACGTGTGTCCCGATAATTTGATCAAGTTTTGTTTCATGGCTGGCGAATCCGGCATCTCCTCGCAATAGTTCAGAATAGTTGACCTTTTGCCAGAGGAGTTCCGATCATGTCTGATGGAACCATACGTGTTGCCATAAACGGGTTTGGCCGAATTGGCCGGACCTTGCTGCGTATTCTGATGCAGGGGGAAAAGGGGTTTGATCTGGTGCTCATCAATGAGATTGAGCCGCTGGAGACCTGTGCCTATCTTTTTGAATATGACAGTGTCTTCGGGCGCTGGCCGGGGCAAGTGGCGACAGGAGAAAAATCGCTGATCGTTGATGGCGAAGCTATTCCCTTTCATGCCGAGCGTGATCTGCGTGCACTTGACCTGAGCGGGGTTGATCTGGTGCTGGAATGCACCGGGATGGGCGGCAAGCGCGCGATGGCCGAGCGTGGACTAGAAGCCGGGGCAGCGGCAGTTCTGGTTTCGGGGCCGTCTGCAGAAGCCGACATCACGCTGGTTCTGGGTGCGAATGAGGACGATCTTGCGGATGAGCGGATTATCTCGAATGCGTCCTGCACGACCAATGCGCTGGCCCCCTTGGTGCGACTGCTGGATGATGCGTTTGGGGTGATCAGCGGGCAGATGACGACGGTGCATTGCTATACCGGCAGTCAGCCGACGGTGGACAAACCGCGCGGAGCACCAGAGCGCAGCCGGGCGGCAGCATTGTCAATGGTGCCGACCACGACAAGTGCACAACATCAGACCGGATTGGTACTGCCGGCGATGAAGGACCGGATCGAGGCCCGTGCAATCCGGGTGCCGACGGCCAGTGTGTCGGCGATAGATCTGACGGTACAAACCCGGGACAAGGTGAACGAGGCCACCGTGAACACGGTTCTGCGCGAGGCTGCGGAGAAATCGCCGGTTTTTGGCTGGACCGAGCAGCCGTTGGTGAGCGCCGATCTGCGGTCCCGTCCGGAATCGCTCATCCTGAGCGGGCCTGAAACTTCTGTTTCGGTGGGTGGATTGTTGCGGGTGTTCGGCTGGTATGACAATGAATGGGGATTTTCCTGCCGGATGCTGGATATGGCACGGCTGATTGCACAGCGTACTTAGGCTTCGTCTTCAAAAATGCCTGTTGCGTCGCCATCGAGGCTGGTCACATTCTTTTTCTGCCAGAAGGCGCGTACACCGTCAGGGCCCATGTCATCATACCAGGGCAGCAGCTCTGAATCGGCGCGGGGGCGCACAACCTGCATTTCGGGAACGCCGGTGCCGCAGGAGGTGGTCACCAGATCGATATCCAGGACAAAGATATTACGTGCGCCGGGATAGTCGGGAAAATGTTCCGCATGAGCAGCCCATTCGGTGTGACGCGGGTACAGAACATGCGCGCTACCATAGATGCGCAGAATGAGGGCATCGCCCTCAAACGCGCAGAACATCAGGGTCATGCGGGGGTCTTGCAGCACATGTGCCGCGGTTTCATTGCCGCTGCCAGATACACTGAGCCATGCGATTTGGGTGTCGCTGAGTATCTTCAGGCTGGACAGCCCCTTGGGCGACAGATTGACCCGCCCGGCAGGGGCGGCAGTCGCCACGAAGAAGAGCGGCTGCTTTTCAATGAATGCCTTGAAAGAGCGGTTGAGTTTGTCGGTTTTAATGCCCATCTGACGTGCCTCTGGTGAATGAGTTCGACTTGAATGTAGCAGATGGGTGCTGACATGCTGTTGTCAGGAGTGTTGTGAAATGCGCAAGCCGTAACGAAGCGTTAATCAAAAAGAGCCTGATCGTTGTTTAGATTGGATACCTGACGGCACTGTGTGCCGCAATTTCGGGCAAGGATACACTGCCGACGGTGGGAGGTATCGCCCGTTGCGGGACTTCCGCCAAATTAAAGCCCCTAACTCCTGATCACGCTGTAAGGCACATCGTACCAGTGCTCTTCTAGGTTAGGGCCGTCGCCGATCCGGTCGATCACGGCGAAAAGGCCGGGCTCGGCCAGGGGTGTAAGCACTCCATGCCAGGTATTGCGGGTGATGTTGATGCCCTGGCCTGGCGCGGTGAGAAAGGCGAGGGGGGTGCCCGGTGTGCCGTTGTCATCTGGTGCAATAATCACCAGAAAGGGATTTCGGTGCAGAGGCAAGAAAGCTTGCGACCCCAGCGGATGGCGTTCGACCATTTCAAACTGAAATGGAAGGGTGAATGCCTCGGAACTAAACAGGCTGATGCCTGCACGCCCATCTACGATATCGGGCTGGGCAACGTCGTGGTGCCGGCCACAGCGGCCCTGATTGATAAGTTGGTCTGGCGCATCGCGTAGCTCGATGACGGTCCCGTAGGGTGCGAAGTTGTCAGCGGTCAGGGGCTGAGCCACAATCGTTGTCATGGCAACAGTTCTGACAGGCGCAATTCTGCGATGCGTTCAACCTGTGCGCAGGCGGTGGCGAATTCGGTGGCGCTGTCGTGGGCGATCCGGCTGCGGAAGGCGTGCAGGATTGATGCCTTGTCATGATCGCGCACGGCAATGATGAAAGGGTGGCCATGTTTTTCGACATAGGCCGTGTTGAGTTGCGTGAACTCGGCCCGTTCATCATCGGTCAGCATATCAAGCCCGGCGCTGACCTGTTCTGAAGTCGAAGCAGCGGTGAGGCGACCTGCGGAGGCGAGCTTTCCTGCAAGGTCGGGATGCGCCACCAGCACCGCGCGTCGTTCTTCTACAGACCCGGCACGAAAGGCACGGCAGAGGGCGTTGTGCAGGCCCCTGGCACTGTCATGGGCCGGGCTGAGTTCTAGCTCGTATGCGCGCTCAGCGACCCACGCGGAATGCTCAAGAATGCCGCCATAGCGGGCTACAAAGTCGTCGCGGTTCATTTCCGATGGGCGGTCAAATCCTTGGGGGGGATGCATGGCGGTCCAGTGATTTGCAATGTCGATACGGCGTGGTGTCCAAACACCGCCATGGGCTGCGATATGTTCCATAAAGCGGCGAAGGGCGGTGATCCGACCGGGGCGCCCGACGAGGCGGCAATGCAAGCCTACTGACATCATCTTAGGCGCGCCTGCCTGACCTTCAGCATAGAGCGCGTCAAAGCTGTCACGGAGGTAGGTAAAGAACTGATCGCCTGAGTTGAACCCTTGGGGCGTGGCAAAGCGCATATCGTTGCAGTCAAGCGTATAGGGGATGATCAGCTGATCCCGCCCTGCCAGCCGCCGCCAATAGGGCAGATCGTCGTCATAGGTGTCGGAGATATAGTCAAACCCCGCCTCTGCGGCGAGGGTCGCTGTGTTGACCGAACAGCGCCCGGTGTACCATCCTTTGGGCCGCGTGCCGGTGACAGATGTGTGCAGGTCGATGGCGGTTGCGATGTCGGCGCGTTCTTCCGCCTCTGAATGATCCTTGTAGTCGATCCATTTGAGGCCGTGGCTGGCAATTTCCCAATCCGCATCCTGCATCGCACGAACCTGCTCCGGACTGCGGGCAAGGGCGGTGGCGACGCCATAGACTGTGGCCGGGATGCCGAATTCCCAAAACAACCGGTGCAGGCGCCAGAACCCGGCGCGGGCGCCGTATTCATAGATCGATTCCATATTCCAGTGGCGCTGACCCGGCCATGCGGCGGCGCCGACGATTTCAGACAAAAACGCCTCTGATGCTGAATCACCATGCAGGATGCAGTTTTCGCCGCCTTCTTCGTAGTTCACCACGAATTGCACCGCGATCCTGGCACCATCCGGCCATTGCGGATCAACAGGCCTGGGACCGTAACCGCGCATGTTGCGTTCATAACGTGGGGGCATTGGGGTTTCTCTGTTGGTTCTGTGTTGTATCTTCTATCTATAGGTTCGCCGTGCGAAGCATCTTCTGATAATTCATGAAAGAGTTACAGCGATTTACCGATTGGCGGCAAGGTGCCGGGTTTGGCAGGGTGAATGCGAAAGCGAGGATCAAAGCAATGGCCGGATATCTGACCACACATGTTCTGGACACAGCGCGCGGCTGTCCCGTGGCGGGATTGATGGTGACCTTGTACCGGATTGAAGGCGAAACGCGGCATAAGTTACGGACCATGCAAACCAATGCAGATGGCCGAACTGATGGCGCGATCCTGCCCGAGGATGAGTTTGCGGTTGGCGAATATGAGCTGGTTTTCGAGGCCGGATCCTATCTGGATGCTACAGGTGCGCCGCCGGAAGATCCGCGATTTTTGGACGTTGTTCCGATCCGGTTCGGGATGTCAGAACCATCGCACTATCACGTGCCTCTTTTGCTGTCGCCTTTTGGGTATTCTACGTATCGGGGGAGTTGAGGACGTGTCTTTTTTGGTTGTGCCGTTTGTTTAGAGCGGTAAGTGCTCGCCTGAGCTTAGAGCCGCGCGGTAGAGTTATTCGAACGTCCGTACAAGCCCTTTGTCTAACTCCCTAAGACAGCTGTCCCACGCGTTTTGCCATGAAGTCGATGAGAAGCCGCGTCTTGGGATCCTGATGGCGGCGATGTGCATAAAGGCAACCGAACTGAACAGAAACCGGGGGAAAATCTGTCAACACAGGAACAAGCGTTCCGGCGGTCAGATGGTCCGCGACTTCGAAATGGGGTTTGAGGATAATGCCATGCCCGTCCAGCGCCCAGCGGGTGAGCACGTCGCCATCATCGGATTCAAACGGCCCTTTGACTGCAAACCGCTCTACACCGTCTGGAGTTTGCAACGGCCACTGAAACTCTGGCGCACCAGGGTAGCGCAGGTTTAGGCAGTCATGTTTGCCGGAAATCAAATCGGCAGGCGCGTCCGGATGACCGCGGGATTTCAGATACTCAGGTGCCGCACATAGTAACCGGGGGCAATCTGCGATCTTGCGCATTTTCAGCGTAGAATCCTTGGGCAAGCCAAGGAAAAAGGCCACATCCAAACCTTCGGCGGGCAGATCAAGCACGCGGTCAGATAGCCGCAGGCGGATCTGGATCAGCGGGTATTCCGATTTAAATTCAGGAACATGCGGGGCAATCAGCCGTCGACCCAGCCCGAGGGGAGCCGCCACAAAGAGTGTTCCGCGCGGCGTGCGGGTGACAGATGTAATCTCGGCCTCGGCCTCTTCCACAGCTTCCAGAACTTTGCACGCGCCGGGATAGAACAGGCGGCCCTGTTCTGTTGGGCTAAGCTGCCTTGTGGTGCGTTGGAACAGGCGCACGCCGAGGTGGTCCTCCAGCTGGGACACGCGGGCAGAGGCGACCGCGGCCGAGATACGTTGATCCCGGGCGGCGGCGGACATATTGCCAAGCTCGTAGACACGGACAAAAGTGCGGATATTGTCGAGATAGGCCATGAAATCTGCACCTCATCTGTCGGGGTCGTTCATCTTCAGTTTTTATTTGAAGCTGATCTGTGTTTTCTTTCAATAGAGGATAATCACGCTGCGGGCTAGTCTGAGGGTAACTCAAAGGGAATTTGGCCATGTATGAATTTACCATCATCTGGGATTGGCTGGAATTTGCGATGCGCTGGCTGCATGTGATCACTGCGGTGGCGTGGATCGGTTCGTCCTTCTATTTTATCGCGCTCGATCTGGGGCTGCGAAAGGCCGATGACCTGCCCGAAGGGGCGCATGGCGAGGAATGGCAGGTGCATGGCGGGGGGTTCTATCACGTCCGCAAATACCTGGTCGCTCCGGCGGAGATGCCGGAACATCTGACTTGGTTCAAATGGGAAAGCTATTCGACCTGGTTGTCCGGAGCGGCTTTGCTGATGATCGTTTATTGGGCGGGGGGAGAGCTTTACCTGATTGATACGACCAAGGCCGACCTGGCTCTGTGGCAGGGGATCGTGATTTCGGCGGCATCGCTAAGCATTGGCTGGCTGGTCTATGATCGGCTGTGCAAATCCGGGCTGGCAGAGCAGCCAACATTGTTGATGGTGTTGCTGTTTGTGCTGCTTGTGGCGATGGGCTGGGGCTATACGCAGATTTTCACCGGGCGGGCGATGCTGCTGCATCTGGGGGCGTTCACCGCCACGATCATGACCGCGAATGTGTTTTTCATCATCATGCCAAACCAGCGGATTGTGGTCGATGACCTGCGGGCAGGTCGGGTGCCGGATGCGAAATACGGCAAGATTGCCAAGCTGCGGTCGACCCATAACAATTACCTGACGCTGCCGGTTGTGTTCCTGATGCTGTCCAACCATTACCCGCTGGCCTTTGCGACAGAGTATAACTGGATCATAGCGGCACTGGTGTTCCTGATGGGGGTCACCATCCGGCATTGGTTCAACACGCATCATGCACGCGCGGGCAATCCGCATTGGACCTGGGCGGTGACGGTGATCCTGTTTCTGATCATTGCTTGGCTGTCCACAGCGCCGCTGCGGCAGGAGAGCACTGAGACGTCTGAAGCGCGGGAGATGACAGGGCTAGAGGCGCAGTTTGCGGCGGCTGAGGGGTTTGAAGGGGTGTCAGACATCGTGGTGGGCCGGTGTTCAATGTGCCATGCGCGCGAACCGGTTTGGCCCGGGATCCGGCGGGCGCCGAAGAATGTGCTGCTGGAGACACCGGCAGAAATTGCCCGTCATGCCAAGGTGATCTATCTTCAGGCCGGGGTGAGCCATGCCATGCCACCGGCGAATGTCAGCTGGATGGAAGAGGATGAGCGCCGGGCGATTATTGCATGGTTCCGGGGGGCAGGGGGATAGGGTGCACCGGTTGATCGCTCATCAGAAGGCTCAGTAAGCTCTTCGCCTTCTGCGCGGTTGGGGTACAGCTTTGGATCAACGCGCCATCGTGTCTGTGGGCAAGGACTTGGCGATTCGACTGTACATTTTCTAGCGCAGGACCGAGGAATAGAGCAGCATACCCCAGGGCATCAGGCCCGACTCAATCTTGCTCCACATTGCACCCATGCCGATGGGATCGGTTCCGGTGGTTGCGGCGATCTCTGTCAGGGACCGGCGTCCGGTTATCGCGGCAATCAGCGGGGCGCATTCGCGGGGCAGGGTGAGCTTGCTCGATACGCCATCCGAGCTGAGAGTGATGGCCTGACCCCGGGCGATGGCCTGTGCAAGAGCGGCAACGCCTACCCCTTTGAGATGCGGGATCAGGGCGCGGTTTTTGCCGTTGGCAGGTGCGTGATCGGGACCGGCGGGCACGGCATAGGCGGTGTGGACGCGGATTGTGCCGGTGAGCTTTTCGGCCAGTGCCATGGCTTGGGCATCGCTCATGACATCGGGGCGTGGGGTGATGCGGCTCAGGTCATACAGCGCGGGTGTGGTGAACCCGCTGAGTTGCCAGTCTGTGCGCTCCAGCGTGGCCAGCAGGTCCGGCACGGCGTAGGCACAGTCCTGTGAGTGCAGCAGCAGGTCATAAAAGCCCGCATCGCCATTGCGGTGGTCGTTCACGTTTGGGTTTGATTTGAAAGGGTGGCCATCGGGCAGGGCCGCGAAAATCTCTTTCGCGGCTTTCAGGCGCTTCTTTGGGGGCAGGTCGCCGAAAAGCGCGCCAAACGCTTCCTGCAGGGGGTAAACCCCGGATCGGCCATAGGGGGCATAGACCATGAACCCCATGCCGCCACCGGGGGCCAGCGCCGCCCGCAGCGCGGCAAAGCCTGCATCCGGGTCGGGCAGGTGGTGGAGCACACCGCAGCAGTCGATATAGTCGAACGGACCATACTCTGCGGCATCCAGAAGGCTGCCGGTGACAAAGGTGACTGAGGTAAGTCCGCGTATTTTTGCCCGCGCCTCGGCCAGTTTGCGCGAAGCGCTGGACAGGTCGATATATGTAATTTCACAAGGCTTTTTATATTGTGCCATGAGAGTCGCGATCTGGATCAGCCCATCGCCCGTGCCGCCGCCGGCCACAAGAACCCGAAGGGGTCTGGACCAGTCGCGCGTGCCGCCAAACACATAGTGATCAATCTCTTGCGGCAGGGAAGGAGAGCCGGTGATCAGGCGCTTTTTTTCGTCCTTGGGATCACGCTCGGGATAAGGGTAAGCCTCGTACTGATCCTTGACTTTGCTCATCTTTTCCCCATCCGGCTGCTGCGGCGCACAATAGGCATGAGATATGCGAAAATGCAAAGGGGTGAATTCAGGTGGGAAGCACCCCACTGGCAGTGCTGGCCTATGTTGTTGGAGCCGCCGGCGGGGGTACTTTGAGCAAGAAAGAAGCATCTTTGATACCTGAGGCTTCTTTCTTGCCATAAATACCCGGTTGGCCGGTCTGACCTGGGTGTACGTCTGATGCTTTCTTGCGTTGAATGTGCCTGAGAGAACGTTAGGTTACGCCCATGGCAGAGCAGTCAGGTACAACAGACCAGAGCAGAGGCATGATCGACGCGGTTGTTTTCGATCTGTTTCGTCAGGTACGCTGGTCGTTTTTACCGCCGCTGATGATTTATTTTGCCTTTGGGTTTTCCGGTCTCACCCTGATTGTGGGCACGTTTTTCGTAAAGGAATATCTGGACCTGACAGCGGCGCAGATTGCCGGTCTGGCATTTTGGGCCGGGATACCCTGGGCACTGAAAATGCCGCTTGGTCATCTGGTTGATCTGATCTGGCGGTGGAAATGGGTGTTGGTCTGGTTGGGGGCTGCTTTGGTCTCGGCAAGCGTGTCGATCATGTATCTGGTGATCGCGCAGCGCGGTATGATGGAGGCGGTCGCGCCCTTAAAAGTCTGGTATGTTCTGAGCTACATTCTGGCGCCTTGCGGGTTGGTCATTCAGGATGCCGTGGCCGACGCGATGTCGGTTGAGGCCGTGCCGAAACGCGATGTCGCAGGCCAGCCGTTCGGTCCGGAAACAGAGCGCGCGATGCATACGACAATGCAGACGCTGGGCCGGTTTGCATTGATCAGCGGATTGGTCGTTGTCTCATTGTTCAATATCTGGATGTTCGACGGGGTCGAAACTCTGGACACCACCGCCAAGGCCGAAGTTTATGCGCGGATATACCTGGCCGCATTGGCGGTGCCGGTGATTTCTGTCTCAGGTGTTGTGCTGGCTGGTTTGCAGAAATCGGCAGCCCGGCGCAGGCTGATCCGGCTTGGCCGCGCTGAAGAAGCCGCCGCGATTGCCGCCGGACCGGAAGAGCGCACGCAGGTCAACCCGTGGTATTTTATCGGTGGCGCGGGGTTTTTGGCTCTGACACTGATCGTTGGGCTGGGGCAGGTGCCTTTTGGGCAGGAAATAATTTTCATCGGGTCGATGACTATTGTTCTGGTCCTGATGCGGCAGTTGATCCGCGTTTTGCCACCCGAAAAGGCGCGCATGCTGGTGGGCACCGCGGTCATCATTTTCGCCTTTCGGGCTGTGCCGTTGCCCGGTGATGCGCAAATCTGGTTCAACATTGATGTGCTGAAATTTGATCAGCAGTTTCTGTCAGTGTTGTCGTTGATTACTTATGGTTTGGTTCTGGCCGGGTTGGTGTTGCTCAGGCCGGTTATGGCGCGGCGGTCTATTGTCTGGATCGTTGTGATACTTTCACTGGCGTCCGGGCTGCTGACGCTTCCCAATCTGGGGTTGTACTACGGAATTCATGAATGGACTGCGGCGCGCACGGGCGGCATCGTGGACGCGCGGTTCATTGCTATTCTGGATACAGCGGCAGAGTCGCCATTGGCGCAGTTGGCGATGATCCCGATGTTGGCGTGGATTGCCCGGAATGCGCCCGCAAACCTGAAGGCGACCTTCTTTGCTGTCATGGCCTCTTTTACCAATCTGGCGATTTCGGCTAGTCTTTTAAGTACCAAATATCTGAACCAGATATTTGTCATCACACGCGAGGTGCGGGATGCCGAAAGTGGCACGATTGAGGTTGCCGCGAATTATGCCGAACTGGGACTACTGTTGATGGCCGTTGCCTTTATCACAGTTGTCTTGCCTCTGGCCGCTGTGGTGATCGTCCAGCGTACACAGTTTCGTACAACGGATTGATCCCGGTCCGGGCTGGTCAGCAGCATGGAAAGGGTGTTTTCTACAGGTAATCCACGAGTCACCAAAAGGGGTCTGAGATGCCTGTACCAAGCTGGAACGAAGTTGCGCCGCGATTGGTTGATGTTGCCATGGGACGCAGCCACGCGGACACGGTGATACGGGATGGCAAATGGGTGAATGTCTATTCCGGTGAAATTATTGCGGGCACTGATATCGCCATTGCTTCGGGACGGATCGCCTATGTTGGAGCAGATGCCAGCCATACGGTGGGGCCTGAGACCGAGGTGATAGAAGCCGCAGGCCGGTACATGGTTCCTGGGCTGTGTGACGCGCATATGCATGTCGAAAGAGGTATGGTTACGGTCACGGAATTTGCCCGTGCCGTGATGCCCCATGGTACGACGTCGATGTTCATTGACCCTCATGAGATTGCCAATGTGCTGGGGTTGCCGGGTGTGAAGCTGATGCATGATGAGGCGGTTGATCTGCCAATAAATGTGCAGGTGCAGGTGCCCTCCTGTGTCCCGTCGGCGCCGGGATTGGAACATGCCGGGGCAGAGCTGGGCGTTGCAGACATTCAGGAGGCGCTGAGCTGGCCGCAGATTTGCGGGCTGGGCGAGATGATGAATTTCCCCGGTGTGGCGATGGGCGATGCCAAGATGCTGGGTGAGATTGCAGCGACGCAGGTGGCGGGCAAGACCGTGGGCGGGCATTTCGCCTCCCCCGTTTTGGATCACATGTTCCACGGCTATGTTGCTGGCGGCCCTGCGGATGATCATGAGGGTACGCGCAAAGAGGACGCCGCCGCCCGGGTGCGCCAGGGGATGCGTGCGATGTTACGGTTGGGGTCGGCCTGGTATGATGTGGCCGAACAGGTCAAGGCGATCACCGAAGACGGGCTTGACCCGCGCAATTTCATTCTGTGCACCGATGACAGCCACTCTGGCACATTGGTCAATGACGGGCATATGAACCGGGTTGTGCGGCATGCAATCGCTCAGGGTTTAAAACCAATCACCACCATCCAGATGGCAACGCTGAACACCGCACAGCATTTCGGAATGGAGCGTGACATTGGTTCGATTGCGCCGGGGCGGCGGGCGGATGTCATTCTGAGCTCTGATCTTGTGGAATTGCCGATTGAGGTGGTTATGGCCGCGGGGCAGGTGGTGGCACAAAACGGTGTTCTGGAAGTGGAGGTTGCGGCGGCGCAGTATCCGGACTTTGCCAGAGGCACCGTTAAAATGGGCCGGGTTCTGAGCGCCGGGGATTTTGATATCGCAGCGCCCGACGGGGCAGAGAATGTGCGCGCGCGGGTGATTGGGGTGATTGAAAACCAAGCGCCCACCAAGGCGCTGGAGGCCGAATTGGCGGTTTCTGATGGGTTGGTGCAGATGGATGGTGCAAACGACGTGTGCCAGATCGCGCTGGTTGAGCGGCATCGGGCGACAGGCGAGGTTACAAATGCCTTTGTGTCCGGGTTCGGCTACAATGTGCCCTGCGCTGTTGCGTCAACAGTGGCCCATGACAGCCACCATATGATTGCGATCGGAACATCCAAATCGGATATGGCAGCGGCAGCCAATCATTTGGGAAAGGTTGGCGGTGGGATCACCGTGTTTCGGGAAGGTCAGGAGCTGGCAACGGTTGAGCTGCCGATTGCCGGGTTGATGTCGGATGAAAGGGCGGAAGTGGTCGCAGAAAAGGCGGGCCGGATGGTCGCGGCCATGGCGACGTGTGGCTGTACCCTGAACAATGCCTATATGCAGCATTCACTGCTTGCGCTGGTTGTTATTCCGGAGTTGCGGATTTCCGATATCGGACTGGTCGATGTGACGCGATTTGAGAAGGTGGATCTGTTCGTGTGAAATTCCGCTCTAATCCGCGGCGGTGTGAAATTTTGCCGCGGAAATAGCAAATCCTTCTGCGGTGGTGTGGGGCTCGATGCGCTCTGTAATCGCCTCGTCCAACGGCGTGTCCCATGTGTTCACCACACAGGCGAGGATCAGGTACATCCCATGAATCGCTATGATGTCGAGGATTTGGGGTGTGGTGAAATGGCGTTCCAGCTCCACCCGGAGAGCGGGTGAGAGTTGCCGGTGCGCCAGCAGGTGATCCACGGTGCGCAAAAGGGCGGCTTCTGCGTCTGGCCATTCCGGCCCGATCTGAGGGGCCAGGACACGATTGATTTCTTCCAGCAACAGTCCGGTTTTCAGGGCGCGGTCCACGTGTGAGCCCCATTCATACCACGCCCCCAAGGAAACCCCGACGCGCAGGATCACCAGTTCTCCCAGACGGTCGCCCAGAGCACCACCCCGGACCGAGTGATTGCGGAAATTCCACCAGGCTTTGAGCAGGTCAGGATGATGCGCCAGCATTTTGTGCACATTGATCGGCGCACCGTCCATGTCCGCGGCGACGTGACCCAGCGACGCATCCCATTCATCAACCGGGAGCGGGGACAGGTTATTGGGCGGTCTTTGCGTCATTGAATTGCTCTTTGCGCGCTTTGGGGCCTCCGGCGTTGCCGGATGCGTTTGCGGCCAGAATAGGTTTGTGCCTAGCTGCGGACGATCAGAACCGAACAGCTGGCATGCCGGGCGACACGGGCTGAATTTGGCCCCTGAAACCGGTCTGCCAGTTCGGGTTTGTGCGCACCCATAACGACAAGATCGGCAGCGGTTTCGTCAATCGTAGCGAGAATTTTCTCGTAGGCCGTGCCGATCTCGATGATTTGACTGACAGAGCCGGAATCATGCAATGCGTTTTGCACAAAATCGCGCAGTTGCTGTTCTGCCAGCCGGACAGCCTCTTTCATCGCGCCTTCGTTGAAATAAGACGCGACAATCGGCATGCCATAATCTGGCAGAACGGTTACGACGCTGAGATCGGCGCCATAGAACCTGGCCAGCTCGGCAGCCCGGTTCAGGATATGCACCTCGGTTTCAAGATGCGTCAGATCGACAGCACAAAGGACATGTTTGGTCATGCCGGTGCTCCTTTGGGTTCGGTGCGCGCGCGGCGCATTTGCAACATGGCGATCAGGCCCAACAGCAGCAGCGCCGGCAGGAATACGATTTCCTTGGGCATTTGATCTGCAGGGGCCTGGATCTGAGTGATTGTCACCGGATCATCGGCGTAGAAATCATAGCCCTGCATTGTTCCGGCGAACGGTGAGCTAAAGCCCGGTTCGTCCATCTTTACAACACCATCTTCAGGGATCAGGACCAGACCAAGAGCGTTGAGGCGGTCAGCGCCGCTGCCTTCACCTTCGGCCACGAGCACAAGCGTTGTATCCTTTGGATTGCCGGTATCAAAGTCAGGCCCGGACACCACGATACGCAGCTCGCTTCCAGGACTGGCGTCGCCGAGTGCTTGTTCAAGTGCCGCAGGCTCAATCTCTGCAAAAGGTGGTTGCACCTGGTTGATGATGTAGTCCGGCCTGAACAGCATGAAGGCGATCGCGATCAGCGCAATGCTTTCATAGATGCGGCTTTTGGTCAGGAACCAGCCCATTGTCCCGGCGGTAAACACCAGGATGGCTATGGTCGCGGATATGGCAACGATTATACCTTGGACCCATCCGACATCTATCAACAGTAGATCGGTGTTGAAAATGAAAACAAATGGCAGGGCGACTGTGCGCAGGCTGTAGAAGAAGCCAACGAAACCGGTCTTAATTGCATCCCCGCCGGATACGGCGGCGGCGGCAAAACTGGCCAGCCCCACAGGGGGTGTCACGTCGGCCATGATCCCAAAGTAGAACACGAACAAGTGCACGGCGATCAACGGTACGATCAAACCTGACTGCGCGCCCAGCTCAACCACAACACCGGCCATCAGAGAGCTGACAACAATATAGTTCGCCGTTGTCGGCAGGCCCATGCCGAGTATGAGGCTGAGAATGCCCACCATGACCAGCATCAGGATCAGGTTGCCGCCTGACAGGAACTCAACCAGATCGGCCATCACCTGACCAACACCGGTCAACGTCACGGTTCCAACGATTACGCCAGCAGTTGCCGTGGCAAGGCCGATACCAATCATGTTGCGCGCGCCGTCGATCAGGCCCTGAAGCAGGTCTGCAACGCCGTCTTTGAAGGCATTTGCCGTGTCACTGTTTCCGCGGAACATGGCCTTTAGTGGCCGCTGTGTAAGCAGGATTACGAACAACAATGACGTTGCCCAGAATGCGGACAGGCCGGGTGACTTCTGTTCGATCATCAGGAAGTAAACCAGAACAATGATCGGCAGCAGGTAGTAGAGGCCGGATTTATAGATCTCACCGACAACCGGCAGTTTGACTTCTGCGGCATTAGGGTCATCCGGTTCCAGATCAGGCCCCTGTGCGGCGAGCCATAGCAGCGCGGCGTAGGACAGGAAGATCAGAGCAGAGAGGACGAGACCGGAAGACGGCAGCGCCGAAGTGATCCATCTGACCGGATACTGCACGCCGTAGCAGAGTGCCGCAAAGCCCACAAAGAACGCGGCCATGCCGCCAATAGTTTTGCCCATCGACACAACGCGATCGCCCAGGGTGGGCATGTTGTTCTTCACCGCTTCCAGGTGAACGATGTAGACCAGCGCGATGTAGGAAATCGCGGCTGGCAGGAAGGCATGAGTAATCACTTCGACATAAGAGATGCCCACATACTCAACCATCAGGAACGCCGCAGCCCCCATCACGGGCGGCATGATCTGGCCGTTTACCGAGCTGGCAACCTCAACCGCGCCCGCCTTTTCGCTGCTGAACCCAACACGTTTCATCAGCGGAATAGTGAAAGTACCGGTGGTCACGACGTTGGCAATGGATGAGCCAGAGATCAGGCCAGTCGCCGCGGACCCTACAACGGCGGCCTTGGCCGGGCCACCGCGCAGGTGGCCGAGAGCACCAAAGGCCATCTTGATAAAGTAATTCCCGGCCCCGGCTTTTTCGAGCAGGGCACCGAAGAGAACGAACAGGAATACGAATTTGGTCGACACGCCAAGTGCGATGCCAAAGACGCCTTCGGATGTGATCCACATATGGCTCATCGCCTTTTTCAGGCTGGCGCCTTTCCAGCGGATCACTTCGGGTACCCATTCAGACGAGCCGAAGAAGACATAAGCCAGGAAGATGGTCGCAATGATTGCCATCGCCGGGCCCAAGGCGCGACGGGCACCTTCGAACAGCAGGATCAGGCCGACAAGGGCCACCCATTTGTCGGTATTGTCGGCAAGCCCACCAGCGTCGACAATCTTTTGATAGAAGAACAAACCATAGAGCGAGATGAATGCCCCCAGCAGGCCCATCACCCAATCCTGCACGGGAATGTAGCCACGAGGCGAGGATTTCAGCGCAGGATACGCCATAAATGCCAGGAAAATCGCAAAAGCCAGATGGATCTGGCGCGAGTTGTTGATGACATCGCCGGGCAGGACATAATTGGCAATCGGGGACGCCAACAGAACCTGAAACACCGACCAGATGATCGCTACAATGGCCAGCATTGATCCGACAGGACCAACCGGGTTACGGGATCCTGCATCACTGGAGGCAACCAGTTCCTGCAGTTCTTCCTCGCTCAAAGGGCCTTTGCCCTGTGCGTTCTCGGCCATTGTTCATTCTCCCTGGGAACCGCTTTGTCGCGGCTTTGTATTCTTGCAGATAGAAAAAGGGGGCAGCGCACTGCCCCCTTTCGGTTGGAAAGACTTAGTCGATCCAGCCTTGTTCTTTGTAATACTTCGCAGCACCGGGATGCAGTGGTGCGGAAAGACCAGCTGTCGCCATTTCTTCAGGCTTCAGGTTGGCAAAGGCCGGGTGCAGTTTCGTAAAGTCTTCAAAGTTGTTGAAGACCGATGAAACGACGGCATAGACCGCCTCGTCACTGACGGTGGCCGATGTTACGAACGTCGCACCAACACCAAAGGTTGTGGTGTCGCCGTCGCTGCCGCGATACATGCCACCGGGGATTGTGGCCGAGCGATAGAACGAATTGTCTGCAATTAGACCGTCAATCGCGTCGCCGGTAACGTTCACCAGAACGCTGTCACAGGCGGTTGTGGCTTCCTGAATGGAACCAGAGGGGTGGCCAACGGTATATACCATCGCGTCAATCTGGTTGTCGCAAAGTGCTGCCGACTGTTCAGCGGCTTTCAGCTCTGTCGCCAGGGCGAAATCGTCTGTGCTCCAGCCCAATGCTTCCAAAAGCACTTCCATCGTACCGCGCTGACCGGAACCGGGGTTGCCAATATTCACGCGCTTTCCTTTGAGATCTTCAAAGCTGGACACACCTGAATCGGCACGCGCAACAACTGTAAAGGGCTCAGGATGAACCGAGAACACGGCGCGCAGATCTTCGAAAGGCCCGGCATCGGCGAATTTCGAAGTGCCGTTATAGGCGTGATACTGCCAGTCGGATTGGGCAACGCCAAACTCCAGCTCGCCTTCGCGGATGGTGTTGATGTTGTAGACCGAGCCGCCGGTTGATTCGACGGAACAGCGAATGCCGTGCTCTTTACGGCCCTTGTTCACCAGACGGCAGATAGCGCCACCTGTCGGGTAATATACGCCGGTGACACCACCGGTACCGATTGTAATAAATTGTTGATCCTGTGCAACGGCTGCGCCGCCCAGTCCCATTGTCAGGGCGGTGGCAAGTGCCAGTGTAAATTTCGAGTGTTTCATTCAGTTTCTCCCATTTGACTCGTAGGCGCCAAGGCACCTCGAATGTCACAAAGACTTGAACAACGCAGGCGCAATGTCACGAAAAACTATCGTTTTTTTTGTGCCGACCAGTAAGCGGCGTGGGAATCGCGCAGGTCTTCATAGGATTTAATCCGCTCTCGTGCAGCGTCTCCGCCCTTGGCTACAAGGGCTGCGAGCAACATTTCCGATACAGCCATGAGGCCCGAAAAACTGCCGAAATGATGGGTGCTTAAAGTTGAGGCAACGAACACATGGCGGGGGTGCAGATTGGCAGAAATGATATCTGAATCAGTAATCATGATCAGCTTTACCCCCCGGTCCTGGGCGAATTTGCATGCTTCGATCGTTTCGCGCGAATAGGGCGTAACCGAGATTGCGATCAACACGTCGTCGGGCCCGGCCAGGTTCAGCTCGTCAATGGCGCTGTTCATGTGTCTCGGGATCAGTTGAAGCGTTGGCAGTGCCATGCGGCCCACATAATGAAAGTAATAAGCCAGCGCATAACTGGCACGGATGGCTGTCACATAGACGGTACGGGCCGAAAGCATCAGGTCAATGGCTTTTTCGGTTTCCTCAGGGATTTGGCGTTCTAATGAAGACTGGACAATTGCGATTGTATTCAGGGCGTTATCCGCCTGTACAGGGCCAAGGCCACCAGAGGATCTGTGGCTGTCGATCCAGCTGGGGCGGTCTTCAAATGCTGTCGTACTGATCAAAGCGTGGCGGAATGGCGCCCGCAATTCATCGAACCCGTCGAAGCCTAAAAACTTGGCCGCGCGTACCAGAGTGTACGTGCTGACGCCCGCCTTGGATGCGGTGGCGCGTACCGGGTCGAGGCCAAAATCCGAAGGGTGGTCCAGAATATACTTTGCCACAAGGCGCATGCGGGGCGGGTAGGAATAAATCTCATTTTTGAGCCGGGATGTAATTTTAGTTTTAAGTGTTGGGTCCACGATATAGTCGCCATGTTAAACTAAAAAATATCATATGTTATTTTTTACAAAAATGGAAAGGTGTGTAATTTTCGAATCATTCGGCCGGTTGGCCGTTTGATTCTGGTTCGCTCGGGGATGGGCAATGACCAAATTACTACCTTTGCCGGCTGCTGCCGCCGTAACTGATTACGGTGCGGTGTCGGGTCCGGCCTGTTTTTGCCCGCTGCCGATTCGAGGTCAGAGGTTAAGATCGCTGGCGCAAATTTTTTTGAGATCCCTCACGCAGACGCCCGCACACCTTCTTGGCCGGAAGAATGAAATGAAAAGGAAAATGGTATGAGCCATGTATTCCCCCGTAATTGTAACGCGCCGCCTCCAATAGCCATTTCGGGTGAGGGGTGTTTTTTGACGGATCAATCCGGCAAGCGGTATTTTGACGGGTCTGGGGGGGCTGCGGTGTCTTGTTTGGGGCACTCAAATGAACGTGTCAAACAGGCGATCAAGGTTCAGGTGGATCAGCTGGCCTTTGCGCATACGGGATTTTTGTCATCTGAACCGGCAGAGGCACTGGCGGATCTGTTGATCGCTAACGCCCCAGGTGATCTGGACCGGGTGTATTTTGTTTCGGGTGGGTCCGAGGCCGTTGAGAGTGCGATCAAACTTGCCCGGCAATACTATATGGAAAAGGGTGAACCGCAGCGGCGGCACCTGATTGCTCGGCGGCAGAGTTATCATGGAAATACGTTGGGTGCATTGTCTGCCGGAGGAAACGAATGGCGGCGTAAGCAATTTGCGCCCCTTTTGGTAGAGATGAGCCATATCGCGCCTTGTTATGAGTATGCAGAACGGGCCGAGGGTGAGAGCCTGCACGATTACGGGCAGCGGGCGGCGCAAGAACTGGAAGATGAAATCCAACGGCTTGGACCCGATACAGTTATGGCGTTTCTGGCCGAGCCGGTCGTGGGCGCCACGCTTGGCGCTGTGACTGCGGTGGAGGGGTATTACGCCCGGATACGCGAGATTTGTGATCAGTACGGAGTACTGTTGATCCTTGACGAAGTGATGTGCGGGATGGGCCGGACAGGCCACCTATTTGCCTGTGACGCCGACGGTGTGTCGCCCGATATTCTGTGTATCGCCAAAGGGTTAGGGGCTGGATACCAACCGATTGGCGCGATGTTGTGTTCGGCACAGATATATGACGCGATCGCTGTGGGGTCCGGGTTCTTTCAGCATGGGCACACCTATATTGGTCATCCGGTTGCGGCGGCGGCAGGGTTAGCGGTGGTGCAGGAATTGCTGGAGCGTGATCTGGTTGGGCAGGCCAAAAAGCGTGGTGGTTATCTGGAGGCCCAGTTGCGGGGGCGGTTTGCACAGAATCCGCATGTCGGTGATATTCGCGGGCGTGGTATGTTCTGGGGTGTGGAATTTGTCGACGACCGGGCCAGCAAACGGCCGTTTGATCCGTCTCTTGGACTTGCCGGAAAACTAAAAAAGGCGGCTTTTACTGAGGGGTTGATCTGCTATCCGATGCCTGGCACGCGGGACGGGCGGCATGGGGATCATGTACTGCTCGCCCCGCCGTTTATCGCGTCAGAGGCAGAACTGGATGGCGCACTGGATTCGCTGCAACGGGCCATGGATGCCGTAATCCCCTGAAATACAAGTGTTTAACGCCTACCCCAGCAGCACCAGCAATAGGATGCTGGAGCTTAGGAAAGCGATGCCAGCGAGTTCGCGTCGGCTGATTTTCTCGTGGAAAAACAGAACAGAGGCCATAAGGGAAAAGATCACTTCGACTTGTCCCACGGCAAATACATATGCCGCGTTTTGCAACGTGAAAGCGGCGAACCAGCTGACGCTGCCGGCCATGCTGGTCAGGCCCATCCAGACCGCTTTGCGCCGGGCGGACCAGACGCGAGACAGTTCTCCGGGTTCACGCCATGCCAGCCAGATCGCCATGCCGAGTGATTGCGATGCGGTGACAACAGCCACGGAAAGAGCGGCGCGCAGGATAAAATCGTCGTGCTGGATCGCCAACGTCGCACCACGGTAACCCACTGCAGATACTGCAAAAAATGCCCCTGACATCAGGCCCAGACCTGCGGCTTTGTTCATCAGGCGGCGGGTCCAGCTGCCGGTGCCGCCGGGGGGGTCAGACAGGATCAGAACGCCGACCAAACCAACAAAAATGGCAATCACACCCGGTATGCTGATCCGGTCCCCCAATACTACCAAGCCGACAAGGGCGGTCTGGATCACTTCGGTTTTCTTAAAGGTAATGCCCACTGCAAAATTGCGCTGGGTGAAGATCGCGACAACGCACCAGGTTGCCAGGATTTGTACAAGACCTCCAACCAGTGCGAAGGTCCAAAACCGTGCGGAAAGCGAAGGAAATTCAATGTCTTGCCATGCCATATATCCCACTGCCAAGACAAAGGCGAAAGGTGCAGCATAAGCAAATCTGGCAAATGTTGCCCCACCCTTTGAGAGCGTGCCCATGCTCAGAGATTTCTGCAGCATGAAGCGCAGGGTCTGGAATGCGGCGGCGGCAACAGAGATGTAAATCCACGTTTCCATACCATCTGCTATGCCCGGTTTGGAGCGGTTAAGCCAGTGCGGATAATCCCGGAGAAGGCGGAAAAGTTAACGGGCCGGAGATGCATAAATCAGGGGGGTGATATCCGTACACAAGCCGTGCACCCCCTGTACACCGCCGCGGTGCAGCAATCTCAAAGGCCAAAAAGGTTAACACAAGAAATTTAGCAGCGGTGAAAGCTTAACAACGGGTATATCAGGGCAAGGCGGTTTTGCCTTGCTGTCCCACACTTGATCCGAGACCTTGCCCTGCAAAATGAGGGACCAGCGCGGGGGGCGGAACAGGCGGGCCTCGTGTAGAGCAGAAATGAGCCAATCTTATCACATGAATGACCTGATCCACTTGGCCTCCGCATAAGGGTATACATTCTCGCCAAGACCGCTGTAGCGGGACAGATTGACGTAACGTCCCAGGTCGGGAAAACTGGCTATGTTTGCCGATCGCGAATGAGGTCGTCAGATTTGCGCGAGAGGAACCAGAGATTTGATATTTTCAATTAGTAATTAACGCAGTGGAGATGTTGGGGCTTTGAACAAATTCATCTTTGGTTTCGCGACTTGCACCGTCGGTTTTGGGGGCGGATTCGCAAATGCTGACAATAGTTTACCCAACCAACCGGCTTTGCTTTCTGCGCTTGCGGGTTCAAATTTCGAACTCAGCTACGAGGCGGATTACAATGTGTTTAAGCAACGCGCTAAAGGCGGGTTTGTTGCGGCAACAACTGACGCAAACGATCACAGATTGGGTTTGCACTTTAGGCCGGACGGATTGCCTTATTTTGCAGTAGAGTTCTCATTTCTTCAGACCGACACCGAAGATGACACTGCCCCTATTGGTTTTGCACAGGGCGACAGGCTGAAATCGCAGTCTTATTCAATGCGCGCATTGACCGAGCTTGAGCTGTCAGACTGGACGGTTATGCCGTCAGTCGAACTTGGCTTTGATGATTACCAGTTTGAGCGCCGGGATCTGCTGACGGCAAGCACCGCGTTTTCAGATACAACGGGTTGGCATGTCACGACGGATGTGGAGGTTTACACAACCTTTCCTTTGGCCAACAATCTTTGGCTCAGCCCCTCTTTCAAACTTGAACATACCTACACCTATGCCCGAGCCTTTAATGAGGCAGGAGCAGGTTTTTCAAACCTCAGTATTGGGCCGATCAGCGATCACAGGGTGCAATCGCAGATCGGGATGACGGTATTTTCCACCGTGATGACCGGCGGTGGCAGCTCTGTTTCTCCGTTTGCTACGGCAAAATGGCTGCACAATTTCATTACCGATCCTGTCAATGTCAGCGCCGGGCTGGTGGCAGGGGGGCCGCGTCAAAACACAGCGTTTCTGGTGGGCCCGGACCGGGACGGGATCTTGCTTAATGGGGGGGTGTTTGTCGAAACAGGCGGAGGTGCTGAAGTGTATCTGGCCTATGAAGGTGAGTTTTTCGATACATCGACCAGTCATTCGGTGTCCTCTTACCTGAAAATACCGTTTTAGGGGTACCTAGGCCGGGTGAACGATTTCGAAGATTGGTCAGATCGGACAGCAACCTCTTTTCAATTTGAAAACCGCGTCATGTCGTGCCATGCGACGCGAAATCCGGCGCGCTCGTAAAGCCGCATAGCGCCGGTGTTACCCTCGAACGCCCCGATGCAGACATCCGTTATACCGCGTTGCCCGAGCGTGTCTGTGATGCATTCCAGCATTGCCGAGCCGATACCCTGACCCCGTGCACCTTCATTAACTGCCATCACCTCGATCTCTGCGATGGTAGTTCCGGTTTTCCATGTGTCGGTAAAGTCCGAGGTGTTCTTGATGATTTCAGCGCAGGTGAACCCAACCAATGCACCGTTCACTTCAGCGCCCAGAAGCAAGCCTTCCGCAGCAGCGTGGTGAAACGTTGGCTTAAAAATCTCCCACGAGTGATCATCCGACACATAGGGCGCGATATGGGGCGCAACCGCCTGATGATGGTGGTGGACCTGTAGCCACGCGCCGCGCAGCTGATCGACCTCTTCAGGTAGTAGCGGCCTGATCAGGGCCGGAGGATTTTTGGATTGTCTGACAATGGGTCGCCCGAAATTCGTGAGCAACGAACAAGCCGGCACAAAGCCCATACTGGCGTAAAGGTTCGCGGCAGGTGTGTTTCCATGTACGATACCGACCATCGCGCCGGACAAGCCCTGATCTTTCGCAAAATCATCAACAGCAGCAAGAAGCCGTATGCCGATACCCTTGCTGCGATATTCCGGTTTGACAAAAAGCCCTGTCAGTTCGAGCACCTGTGGCGAGGTTTGAAAGGTGGCAGGCCATGGCATTCTGGACGATTGTGCAGAGGCATAGGAGACCAGAGAATTTCCCTCTGTTACAACAAATATCTTACCCCCTTGTGAGAGCAGAGATGTGTAGACAGCCCGACGTGTGTCCCACGACTGGTCCGGCTCAACATAAGGAGCCAACTGGGGAGCAATCGCGCAATGATGCGCATGCAGCGCCTGCCAGAGAGGTTTAATGCGATCCAGATCGTCGATATCGAATTCGGAAATGGGCATGCCAATATGGTGTATTAATTTGATCAAATTACAAGAAAATTCGTAACATGCTCAAATTTATATGGGTGGAATCGGTGATGTATTTGATCATTTTCCTGATGATTCGCCGACCGCTTCCGCACTAAATCAGCAATTACTTTAGACTGTTACACGCCCCCAAAGGATGCGGGACCAAAGCCGTTCATAGAAGATGTAAACCGTCAGACCGATGATGGTGTTGATCAGCGCGATTGTGCCTCCGGTGCTGATGGATCCTGTCATCAACAGACCCACGATGCTCATCATAGAAAGTCCCAGAACATTCCAGAGGATCGCTTTGACGAATGTGCGTTTGGTAGTTTCCATTTCATGCTCCTTCATTTCTGTGTTGAGTAGGAGATATATTCAGGTCGTGAAATTTGGCAGTCTGAATTGAGTTCACAAAACTACACAGATGGTGATATAAATCACCAATGAGTGGTAAAATCGACAAAAGAGATCGCGCGGAAACCTTTCGCCATCGGTTGCAAGAGGCGATGGCAGACCGCGGCATGAGCCAAAGCGCGCTGGCGCGGCGGATCGGAGTGGACCGGTCGACGGTGTCACAACTGTTGCGTGGCGATGGCGCACGATTGCCAAATGCACAGGTGGTTGGCGAATGCGCCGCCGCGTTGGGTTATTCAGCCGATTGGTTTCTGGGGCTGACGGATCGCCGGGAAACCACGGCGGAAATATTGGCAAGCAGCCTGTCACTGACCAAAGCGCCGAGGGCGTTGGTTGATGAGCAGATATTCAACTGGCATCAGGAAGCGGCAGGGTACAAAATTCGCCATGTCCCGGCGGCCTTGCCGGATGTGTTGAAAACCCGGGACATGCTGGAATGGGAATATGCGCCGCATTTGGGCCGCAGTGCGGAACAGGCCATAGGCGCGTCAGAGGACCGGATGGCGTGGATGCGGCAGGCGCGGTCTGATTATGAAATCGCATTGCCGCTGTGTGAGGTTCACAGTTTTCTGCGTGGTGAGGGCTATTACACCGGCCTGTCCCGGGAATTGCGCCAGGCGCAGTATGAGCTTTTGCTGGATGTATCAGCGCAGTTTTATCCTGCATTGCGGATCTATCTGTTTGATGCAAGGCGTCTGTATTCTGCACCGGTGACGATTTTTGGCCCGCTGCTGGCGGCGGTTTACATCGGGCAAAGCTATATGGTGTTTCGCGATACCGAACGGGTGCAGGCGCTGACCCGACATTTTGATCATCTTGTCCGCGAGGCCAGCATTACGGCACGGCAATTGCCCGATCATCTGCGCAAAATTTGGCGCGAGGCGGGCTGACACCCGGGCAGATTTTTTGCTGTTTATTTGAGTACATTGTTCTTTAGCGCCGTTTGTTCCGCCTGGGTGGCCGCCTGTTTTCTTGGATTGTTGCGAAATCGGAAACAGTATTTTGAATTCGGTAGCTTTGAGGCGGAGTGAGCCAAAAATCGTGCGGAAGACACCTTTTCAACGCCAAGATTTGGACAAGATTTCGCGGTTGATTGGGCAAGACTCGAAAAAAAATGCAATAACCCAACGCCGATGGTCAGATTGAAATGTCTCTGAACAACAAATTAAAAGCTGGTGTCGGAATGGTGGACCACGGCAACGCGCTGAGCACCGGCGAAAAACTGTTGCATGGTCAATATACTATTCAATGCTATCTCAGTTCTGGTGGGTTCGGTGTAACTTATCTGGCGCGGGACAGTCTGGACCGTAAGATCGTTATCAAAGAGTGCTTCCCGGTGATGACCTGCCTTCGCAAGGGCAAAAAGGTGATCGGGCGCACGGCCGAAGATCAAACCGTATTTGAGAAAATCGTTCGACTTCTGGTGCATGAAGCCCGCCGTATGGCACGGCTGACCCATCCCAACATCGTGGGTGTACATCAGGTCTTTGAAGAGAACGGAACCGCGTATCTGGCGCTGGATTTTGTCAACGGTCAGGACCTTTTGGAGATCATTGAGCACAATCCAAAGCGATTAACCCCGGACCTGGTAAAAAACCTGCTCCGCAAGAGCCTTGATGCTGTCGAGTACATGCATGAGAGCGACATTCTGCACCGCGATATTTCACCGGACAATATTCTGATCACAGAAGACGACGAGCCGGTGTTGATCGACTTTGGTGCTGCGCGCGAAGTGACCAACCGTGCGAGCAAGGCCTTGTCGGCGCTTAATGCGGTCAAGGACGGGTATTCACCGCTTGAGTTCTACAGCTCGATCGCAGAGCAATCCCCGGCAAGTGACCTGTATTCGCTTGCGGCGACCTTCTATCACGTCATTACAGGTGATGCCCCACCAGACAGTCATTCACGGCTTTCGGCGATTGCTGCTGAAGAGCTGGATCCATGGGAGCCTATTCCGGTTCGCACAGAGGGCTTTGACCACTACTTCCTAGGCGCGATTGACAAGGCGCTGGCGTTGTTTCCCAAAGACCGGTTGTATTCGGCGACGCAGTGGATCGAACAGATTGATCAGGACCGGCGGCAAAAGGCATTGCTGGCTGCGGCGCGCAAGGACAAAGGCCTTGAAGAGCTGATCAAGGAGATCACGAACGAGACGAACAAAGCGTTGCAGGCGGCAAAGGCGGAACGTCTGTTTGAAAAAGAGATGCTCGCGCTGGAGGCCAAGCGGAAGGCCGAAGCGGAAGCTGCTGAGAAAGCGGCTGCTGTCGAGCGATTGGATGGCGAAGATTATCCGATGGGCGAGGAATGGGATGAATTGATCTCGGGCGCCCCGGGAATGGCGCTGGCCGAGCTTGAAGGCAAGCCGGTCAAGAGGTCGCTGATCTCAAGAATTTTTGCACCACCGTTGTCGTATTTTACGTCCAAAAACAAACCTGTTGAGGCAGAATCGTGAGGATTGACCAGTGAATTTGATTAAAAATCTTGTTGACCAGAAAAACGCGTCTGACGCGATGCGCGATGACCGGGCTGTTGCCAAAACAAAGCCGTTGCCGTCGCGTACTAGTCTGGCGTTGGACGACACAGATTCATCCGCTGAGGATCAGGCGGCAAACACTGCCCCAGCGACGCAAACTGAGGTGCCGGAAGACACCGCGGAAATTCGCGCTGAGAAAGCCATGATTGCAGAACTGACCAATAAAAAGGTCTGGGACATTCTGGACGAACCGAGTGACGAGCCTGAAACAGAGACCAAAGCTGAACCGGCGGCTGCGTCAGGTGGTCACAAAAACGGAAATGAGCAAAATCTTTTCAAAGCGCCTGAACCAATGGTACCGTCCAAGTCCCGAAATGCGGGACGCGTGAAAACGCGCCTGATGGGATTTGGATCATCGACACCGGTTGCGGATGATCCGTTTAACAGGTCGGGCGGCCAGTCAGAGCAAAACGCCACGACCTTTCCTGTTGGATGGCTCGCCATCACGAAGGGGCCCGGCCGGGGTGCACAGTTCACGTTGCAAAGCGAAGTGTCGACGATTGGTCGTGGGGACGATCAAACCATTGCGCTTAATTTTGGCGATGACACGATTTCAAGAAACAACCACGCAGCGATCGCCTATGACCACCAGCTAAATGCCTGTTTCGTTGGCTATGGCGGCAAGGCAAATCTTGTTCGGCTGAACGGACGTCCCGTTCTGGCGACAGAACAGCTGTCTAATGGCGACACAATCTGTGTTGGGCAAACCACTTTGCGGTTTGTCGAACTTTGCGGAACCGAGTTTAACTGGAACTCGGCCAATGATGAGGATGGTGATGGCGTCCAAATCTGAATATCGGTTCCAGGCGGCTTCGGCGATATTTCTTGGTAAACGTGACAACCAAGAAGATTCGCTGGTGACCGACTTTGCGATCGGCGGCGACATGGGTTTTGTCGTCCTGTCCGATGGCATGGGCGGTCACAATGCTGGTGATATCGCCAGCAAAGTTGTTGTGACCGAAGTGTTCAGTGAACTGAAACTGCAAAGTGGCAACCAGACGAATTTTAGTGCCAATATTTCCACCATCCTTAGGGATGCGGCAGAGGCGGCAAATAGCTGTGTGCGTGAAATTGCAGATGGCGCTCCGTCTACTAAAGGTATGGGGGCAACGTTGATTGTTCCTGTCTTTGTCGGGGATCAATTATTTTGGATTTCGATTGGCGATTCACCTCTGTTCTTGTTCCGTGACGGGCAATTATCGCAGCTGAACGAAGACCATTCTTTTGCACCGCAAATTGATTACATGGTGAGAAGCGGCATGCTGACAGAAAGCGTTGGGCGGGAGCATCCCGACCGGAACTGTCTGACATCCGTTCTGGCAGGGCAGAAGATTACAAAGGTGGATTGTCCGCTGGCGCCAACACAACTGCATGACGGTGACATTGTTGTTGTGGCCAGTGACGGGCTGCAGTATTTGAGCCGCGCTGAAATCGAGGACGTTCTGGTAAACAAAAAATCGTTTTCCAGCGAGCTTATCGCCGAAAGCCTGATTGATGAGATCAAGGCTTTGGATGCGCCGGATCAGGACAATGTGTCCTTGTCGGTCATCAAGATATCGAACCGGAAAAGCAAATCAGACTGGGCGTATAATGGTATTGACCATTCTAAGACGGCTAATTTGCCCGGCCACCCCGAGGGACGTGTTTCGGGCGGCTGGATTGCAAGCCTGAGGTCCCGTTTGGCGCGGTTGTATTTGTCTGCAGCTGGGCCAACGCAATGACGACCGTAGACTGGGCAGGTCAAACCCTGCAGCGTTTGCAGGACGTTCTGGCCACTGCACCTCTTTCAGAACAGCTTTTGTCATCTGGCCGTGCGCTTGCCAGACGATTGTCATCGCCCGTCAGGGTAACTTTTGTAGGCCCGCCCAAATCGGGTAAGTCTACGCTGATCAATGCTTTGACCGGGCAAACGGTGATACCAGACAGCGCCGACCTTCCATCCTATGAGATTTGGTATGCTGAGACCCCTCATGTCGTTGTGACAAAAGGTGACGGGTCAACCGAAAAGCTTGGGCAGTCTGAATTTGGCCGGCTTGCCGAATTTGCCCCTGTCTTCCTGCAGTTCTATTTACCTCAGGAGATATTCAAGCGGATGCGCGTCCTTGAAATTGTCACCGATGGAAGCCCGGCAGAAATGGCTGCGGCGACCAGGTGGGCTGCGAAACGTACAGACATCGCGATTTGGTGCAGCCGTGAGTTTGAGGACATTGAAAGAGGATATTGGTCTCTTTTTCCTGATGAGCAAAAGGATCACGGTTTCCTTGTCCTGACTCAGGCGGACAGGCTTTCACCAGAATTAATTTCAGCGCGGCTTGACCAGATTTGTGATGAAGTTGTGAACGAATTTCGCATCATCGCACCCGTGGCGGCCAAACAGGCGTTTCCATCGCAAAATTCAAAACCATCCGACAAAGATCAGATGATGAAATCAAGCGGGTTGCGTGCGCTGCGATCAGAGCTGCTGCGCCATATCGAATTGGGGCGACAGGCTGATATTGATCACGCGTCGGTCTTTTTGAACCGGTTTGAAAAGACAACGCCGCGCAAAGTAATCAATCAGAAGGGAGGGGCAGAAAAACCAAGTAAGATACTGGAATATAAAGATAATAAAAATCCAGAAGATAATGCCGCCCCCTGCCAGAGTTATTCTGCGGGAACGGAATATCTGCGCAGTCAGGCGATCGAAATGTTCACCGATATCGAAGAGTTCGGCAGCTTTGCCTCTAAAAAGATCGTGGAGCGCTGTCTGGAGACCGCCAATACACTGGTCGACATGGTGGCCGATGAATATCCGGAGACTGACCATCAGGAGCTGGCCGTTGATGCGGCGACAGAGGCCGCTGATGTATTGTTGCTCATGACGCTGGAAAACACCCGAGGTGCCGCAGAAGATGCTGTAAATCTTTTGCTGCAAGTCAAACGAGATTTCGAGGTTGCGGCGGCAGCTTAATTGCGACAGGCCCGACCAATTTCTGACTTTCACCTCAATTTAAACACTATTCGAACCTAGTTTCGGATCCAACCGTACGAGACTCATGAAGTTAGTATTCAACACTATACCGTTTCGTCCAAATATCGCTTCTTTGGCTGTGAGAACCTGACACATGAACGTTGAAACCAAAATCGACACTTACACCCCCAGCGACACATCGTCGTTGGACAGCGAAAGTGTGAATTTGATCCGGCAGGGGCTGAGCCCGCTTGAAGATCTTGCTGAAAAACGTGAAAAGCTTCGCACAATTTTTGACGACATCCTGAAAGTGGGTGATCGCGCCACGCTTGAACGCGCCCGCAAGCTGTCTGCAAAGCTGGACGCGGTTGAACCGGCTGTGACGATGATAGGGCAGGTCAAGGCGGGCAAGACATCTTTGGTCAATGCGATGATCGGGATGCCGGACCTGCTGCCATCGGATGTGAACCCGTGGACATCGGTTGTGACCTCTTTGCATCTGGACCCGGCGATGTCTGCGTCGCAGAACAGGTCGAGCTTTCAATTCTTTGACCGCGAAGACTGGGACCGTTTGGTTGTTGGTGGTGGTCGTATTGGAGAGCTGGCACGGCGCGCAGGTGCAACCCTTGAGCTGGAACATGTGGGCCGCCAAATTGCGGCACTTCAGCAAAAATCCCGCGAAAGGCTGGGTAAGAAATTTGAGCTATTGCTGGGACAAGAGCATGACTACGGCTATTTCGATAATGATCTGATCGAGAGATACGTTTGTCTTGGCGATGACTTTGAGGATGATACCGAGACATCGAAAACGCGCGGCCGGTTTGCCGATATCACGAAGTCCGCCCAAATCCACATGCAAAATCCGGCCACACCTACCAAACTCTGCATTCGGGACACGCCGGGTGTGAATGACACGTTTCTGGTGCGCGAACAGATAACTATCAAGGCGATCCGCGGTAGCCAGATTTGCGTTGTCGTTCTGGCAGCGCACCAAGCATTGTCATCGGTTGACCTGGCGCTGCTCCGGTTGATTTCGAATGTGAAGTCGCGCGAAATCATCATTTTTGTTAACCGCATCGACGAGTTGGCTGATCCAGCATCGCAAGTTCCTGAAATTCGCGCGAATATCGCGGCCACACTCAAAGTCCACCAAGGGCCAGAGGATGCGACAATCATATTCGGGAGCGCGCTATGGGCGAACCAGCTGATCGAGGGCCGGTTAACCGACCTTAGCGGAGATAGTGCTGACTCGCTTATGAAATATGCGCGGTTTGAACTGACCAATATGCCTACCGGTTTGCCGGCTAACGAAGTGATTTGGAACCTGTCTGGCCTTGCGTCACTGCATTATGCCCTGGCGGGGCGGATTAATGATGGTCCGGGTCAAGATACGATCGCGGCGATTATGCGCAATGCTCGTAACCTGTTGAACGGTATAAAGATTTCAAGCAGCGTGTCGTCAGAGCGCACCATGGGCGCCCCCAAGGCAAACGCGGACACGGCGGTGATCGCTGAAGAGTATGACGCTTTTGAGACTAAGCGTCTTGAAGCGCTGGAAGATGGGTTGCGCAAACAGCACGACGAGTTTGTTGATCGCATTGAGCGTGTGCATAACAGCTTTTTGGATCGGGCGTCTGCGTCTCTGGTCAATCATGTTGAGACTGAAGGTGAAGATGCCGTTTGGAAATATGATCCGACGGGACTTCGTATGCTGTTAAGATCATCGTACCGGACGTTCGCAAAGCGATCGAAAGACATGATAAACAATGCTCTTTCTGCGACTGTAGAGGAAAGTGCCGCGTTCTTTGAACGCTCATTCTCAGTTCCGGCGGATTCGTTTGCCATGCAGGCGCCAGAGGCGTCGGAGGCCCCGGCCCCGGTTATTTTGGGGCAGACCATCGCGCTTGATCTGCAATCAAACTGGTGGTCGAAATGGTGGAAGCAGCAAAAGGGTGCTAAGGCGCATACCAAAGAGTTTGCAGAGATGATTGCCGCAGAAACGGCACCTATTTTTGAAGGTCTGCGCGAGGATTATGCAAAGGTCATCCGCGATGATGCTGTCACACTTTTGAATGAGTTTGTGGCGGAACAAAAAACGGTGCTGAATGACTTGATACGTCAATGCAACGCGCCCGAAAATTCAGGTTACCAGACGCGCCAGGAGGCACGAAGACAAACACGCCTAGAGATCGTTGAACGGGCATCGGCTACGTTAGAGGAACTCTTTGGCGAGACGGACGGGTAGGTAAAATGGTTTACGCAAACGACAAAGCTCAGTTTGAAAACTCTGAGCAAACTTCAGATAAGCCTCGTATCGCTGTGATGGGCGAATTCAGCGTTGGTAAAAGCACATTATGCAATTTGCTCCTGGGCGAACCTGTGTTGCCCACAAAGGTCACGGCAACCCGGTTGCCACCGATGTGGATTTCGTATGGTGAAGGCGAGCCGATCCAAGTGGACAAACAGGGAGAGAAACACCCTGTAGAAGTGGAGCAGATCGCCAGGCTTCGTACCGAAGAAACCAGTTATATCAGAATGTTCAAGCAATCTGACCTGCTTAAAATGTGCGATCTCATTGACATGCCGGGCATCTCTGACCCGAACATGGCCGATATTGGGTGGGGTGAAGTTGTTGACGAAGCGGACGCGGTGATATGGTGCACGCATTCCACGCAGGCATGGCGACAAAGTGAGGCGGCCAGCTGGGGCGAACTTCCTGATGATTTGAGAGATAAGGGAATGTTGTTACTGACGCGGTTCGACAAATTAACCAACGAACGCGACAAGAAACGTGTGATACAGCGGGTCGAAAACGAGACAGCCGGGGCCTTTCGCGGGATTTACCCAATATCGCTTACAGCAGCCATGGATGCCCGGGACAACGTTGACTTGCTACGCGAAGCCGGTGCCGAACAATTGGCGCGCGGTATCGTGGACCTGCTGACTGAGTTGGGTGCAGTTAACACGACTGCGGCTTCCTAAAACATTAAACTTCAAGCACGGGCTATACACTAGCGGTCTTCCCCGGCTATGTGCTGCTGGCTTTGCTGTGGGTTCCGCGCGGGCAATTACTCGGAAATTGGCGAAGATTTGGACCCGGTGATGGGGCTACTTTCCAATCGCGTCCTATCTTTCCATAATGTGGGCTTAAGACGTGCTAAAAAATTAGTTATTCAAAGCATTTTCGGCAAAACGCATCTTGACGGCAGCGCCCGTGAAGCCGACACATAAGCATCGGTTTTTCTACTAGTTTCATGTTTGAAACGGTGTGGCTGATCCGCAATTCAACATGCGGGGTTTCACCGATCCACGACAGGCAAAAGAAATATAGACCACCCAGATGGATGTATCCGAAAGACTTTCAAACTTGCGTAGCGCGGTGCCCGGGTGCCACCTTGCGGCGTTTATTGATCTGTCGTCAAAAATGGTTCTGGCGGTCAATGCGCGTAGCAATCAGCCTCAGGAGCGATTGGACGTGTTGGCCGATCAGGCCGAGCGGCTTTTAAGCGCGCCTGACGTCATCATCGAGGATCCGGCTCCATCGCAACCCTCTGCTCACATACCCGATTACGTTGTTACGTCTTCGCCTGAAAACCTTGAGGTTTTTGTGCGATCAGCAGGGGATGCCAACGAGGCCCTGGGTTTGGTATGTGCCATAAACACCGATATAGAGCTCGCGTTGGATCAGTGTGACGCTATACTGATCGCGATCGGCAAAGAGAGCTGAATTGATAACAAATCCATCCGATAAGCAGGCCGCAGTGTGAGCGAAACTGACAAACTAAGGAATAAGCTGTCCAAGCTTGCGGAAGCTGACGCCGGGATTCCGGGGCACGAACGCGAGGTCAGGGCGGCGGATTCATATGATTGCCTGACGAAAATATTGGATGAAATCGAAGAAATCGTACTGCCCCGCGATCTTATGCTGCGCAATGCGGCGGGCCAGACGCTATCGCTGACGGTAAAAAACCGCCGTCTGATCCGCCTGAATTCACCGGTTACGCAAAGCCTGGCCGGATTCATAAATGTATTCGACCAAGAGCTGTCAGCGTCAGACAGTGGCCAAATGGTTGATTTGGCAAATGTTTTTGCCACGTTTTGTGTTTATGGAAGTGTGATCTCTGTCGAAACCGCCAAGGCCGCATCAGGTGATCATCTGGATGAAATTGGCGTGGCTGTTGAGCAGATACATCATGCCGCCACTGCCCACCCGGATTTCAAGGCCCCGGTTGATGAGGCGGATTTGATGCAAATCATTTGCAATAGATCGGGCGGACATTGTCTGGCTTGGATTCGGCTCAACAACGAGGGCGTTGTCAGTTCTGATGGTAGCGAAGCGCATCTGGGTAGGTTGCACGTGATTTTTGAAAATGCACTGCCTTATGTTAGCCGACATACGCAAACCGCCAATCGCGAGGTTTCGGTGCCGCAATACTGGGTTTTTGGGGCGCGGATCGCATCTCCGGTCAGGACAGCGATCGCGATTGTGGGCGCTGATACAATGTTGGCTTTGATGCCTGCAGAATTTGCTACTAAGTGGATCGACATTTGTCACCGGGCAACGAAAAAGCCCGCCGTTTAGGCACATTAGAATCAGTGCGCGCCCAAGTTTGTCAGTGTTTTATTATCGCGCGTGCGGAAAACTGGGCCATTTCACCACGCCAGATCTGGCGGCTGAAACAGATGGCAAAACCCAGTGTATCGCGTACCATTTGTTCCTGCTCAATTCCGGGCTGATAGGGCATCACGCCCAAAAACTCAGCCTCGTCAGGGCTTAATGTACGCATGCGAATGACAATGTCAGCTGTGTATCCTAGCGGGCTGTAGCGTTGGTGCTGCAGATATTCCGTATTCCACGGTTCAACATTTGGCAGAAATTCGGCGCAGCGGTATGCAATCACCGTTTCAGTTTCCAGAAATGTGGCATGCCCTTCGCGTCGAAACAGCCGGGTGTTTTCATAAAGCTGTGTGCCAACCGGAACAGAGAGAATTTCGGCCATTTCGAAACCAGCCTCAATTTGCACGCTCTGCAGCAGCTCCATTTCAATCGCGATGCCTTTTGCGGCAGCACCGGATATAAAGTTCGCCATGCTGCCGACATCGTAGTCCAGTCTGTTGGGAGAAACGAAGCGCCCTTTACGGTCTTTGCTATAGGCAAGGCCCTCTGCTTCGACCGCTTCCAGCGCGCGCCGGGCTGTCATGCGGCTGACATTGTGCGATTCGGCCACGGCACGCTCAGACGGGAGGGCCATATGCTCGCGCAGCTCGCTATCGACTATCATGCGCTTCAGATCGTCGACGATTTGTCTGAATAAGGGGGCCGTGGCCGATTTTCTGCTCATTTTCCGGGCTGCTCAGATGATTTTGATTTGAGTATCACGAATACTGGTATATACCAATATCAAATACTGGTATATACCAACTACAAACATGCAGGAGGAAGTCATGGCGGCTCTTACGCAACAGCAGAAAGATCGGTTCTGGAAAGATGGCGTTCTGGTGGTCGAAGACGCCGTAAGCGCGGAACAGCTGGCAGATCTTCGCAAGGTATTTGCAGGCTGGGTCGAGGAAAGCCGAGCGCAAAGTACTGACTATGGTCAGACATTGGACGGTCGTCCGCGGTTTGATCTGCAACCGGGCCACACCGCCGCGGTTCCCGGGCTGCGGCGCGTGCAGTCCCCCGAAGAAGTCTCGGATGTCTATGCAAATGTCATGCGCAACGCCCGCACGGTCGATATCTGTGCCGAACTTATCGGCCCGGGGATCAGATTTCACCATGGTAAGGTGAATTCGAAACTGCCGGGCACCGCGACCAAGGTGCATTTCCATCAGGATTTTCCGTTTGAGCCGATGACCAATGACGACATGATCACCTGCCTGCTATTCATTGACGACGTCACACTGGAAAATGGTCCGCTGGAGGTGGTGCCGGGCACCCATAAGGGCCCGCTTTATTCGCATTGGCATAATGGCGTTTTCACCGGATCGGTCTCGGATGACGTTTTTGAGCAGCACAAGGACAACATCGTCAAATGCACGGGCAAAGCCGGGTCTGTCTGCCTGATGCATGCCAGCCTGTTGCACGGGTCTGCGCCGAACCTGTCGGACACATCCCGCACGCTTTACATCTCAACCTACTATGCAGAAGACGCGATTGAGCTGAGCCCGAACCACCTGCCCAGCACATTCACACATGAATTGGTGCGAGGCGAGGCGTCGGGCCGGGTGCGTTGCAGCACATACGAGATGCAGTTGCCCGAAGTGCCAAAGGGTACATCTTTCTTTGCACAACAGGCTGTGGCCGAGGTGGCCTAAACGGATATGTTAATAGGTGAACGTTCATGAACATGATCAAGCAACAAACCAGAATAGAGCGGTTAGAATTTTCCATCGATGACGGGGCCGGGGACCGCGCCCGAATTGGTTTGCTGGTTCTGGAATCGGATCAGACTGTGGAATGGGAATTCCGTATGTTGACCGATTTGCCGGGTGTGTCGGTTTATCATGCACGTCTGGCCAATGACGTTACTGTTACGCCGGAAACCCTGGCAAAGATGGAAGCCGAGCTGCCGGTCGCCGCAGGCCTTATTCCACATTACATGGGCCTGAATTCCATTGGTTATGGATGCACATCGGCCTCTACCATTATTGGCGAGGGGCGGGTGGCCGAAATTATTGATCAGGTCCACCCGGGCGTGCCATCAACCAACCCGATGAGTGCGGCAAAGGCTGCGCTGAACATGTTGGGGGTCAAGCGCCTTGGCCTGCTTACACCCTATTCACCGGAGGTGACCGAAGTGATGCAGGCCCGATTCAATGAGGCAGGTATCGCGGTGCGGGTTGTTGGGTCGTTTTACGAGGAAAGCGACCTTGTGGTTGGCAAAATTGACCCTGAATCGATCCGGCGGGCGGCGATTTCGGTGGGACAGTCACCCGACGTGGATGGCGTGTTCATTTCCTGCACCAGTCTGCGGGCGGCGGGGATCATTGAAGATGTCGAACAGGCCCTGAACAAACCCGTAACTGCCAGCAATCACGCGTTGGCCTGGCATCTGCTGCGATTGGCAGGGGTCGAAGATACGTTGGATCATGCGGGGCAGCTATTCCGCCGGCAACTGGCATCAAAAAGCTGACGCATCAATTCTCCACAGGACAAAATCATGGTTAAACAAATTCCTTCGCATGCGCAGGTCGTCATCATTGGCGGCGGCATTCATGGGTGCTCTGTCGCTTACCATCTGGCCAAGGAAGGCTGGAAAGATGTTGTGCTGTTGGAACGCAAACAGCTGACAAGCGGCACAACCTGGCATGCCGCCGGGCTGGTCGGGCAGCTGCAGGGCAGCCATTCCACAACGGCCTTTGCCAAATACGGCATTGAACTGCTTGAAAGCATCGAGGCCGAAACTGGGCAGAACCCCGGCTATCGCCGTTCAGGATCCATTTCAATCGCGGTGAACGAGGAACGCCATGCCGAATTGAAACGCAAAGCCGATTTTGCGGCACTTTTCGGAATCGAAGCCCACGCGATGAGTACCGAAGAGATCGCAGAGCGGTGGCCATTGATGAACCCGGAGGGTGTGTTGGGCGGTATCTACATGCCCAGTGACGGATCGGCCAACCCAATAGATCTGACCCAGGCATTGGCAAAGGGCGCGCGTATGCATGGCGCGCAGATTTTTGAGAACATCAAGGTTGAAGAGGTGTTAGTGGAGGGCGGCCAGGCCCGCGGTGTACGTACCGAACGCGGTACGATTACTGCCGATTTTGTCGTGAACTGCGGCGGTATGTGGGCGCGCGAGCTGGGTCAGCAAAATGGTGTTGGCGTGCCACTTCATGCCTGCGAGCATTACTATCTGGTGACCGAAGCGATTCCCGATCTGCCCAACGATCTTCCGGTGCTGCGGTCCTATTGTGATGGCACATATTGGAAGGAAGATGCGGGCAAACTGCTGTTCGGTTTCGCGCATTTTCAGGCCAAACCCTGGGGCACGAAGGGTATCCCAGAGACGTTCGAATTCGACAGCCTTCCGTTTGTCGAGGACGATGTCATGTCGGTTCTGGAACTGGCAATGGAGCGTGTGCCTTTGGATGTGGGGATCAGGACATTCTTTAACGGTCCTGAAAGCTATTCTTACGACGGCCGCTTTACCTTGGGTGAAGCACCTGACATCAAAGGGTATTTTGTGCTGGCCGGTGTGAACTCCACTGGTATCCAATCCGGCCCCGGCGCTGGCAAAGCGCTGGCCGATTGGATCATGAAGGGCCATCCGCCGATGGACCTGAGCGAGATGGATCCAAAACGCTGTGAAGAATTCCAGGCGCGCGATCTCTATCTGCAGGAAAGATGCCCCGAAACGCTGGTACTGACTTATGCCATGCACTGGCCCGGCCGCCAGCGCGAGACGGTGCGTAACCTGCGCCGCTCGCCCTTTCACCACGCACTCAAGGCCAATGGCGCCTGCTTTGCCGAGGTTCAGGGCTGGGAACGCCCCGGTTGGTTTGCCCCCGAAGGGGTAGAGCCGAAATATGACTACAGTTTTTACCGCCCCAGTTGGTTCGACTATGTGCAGCAAGAGCAGAAAGCCGCACGCGAAGCCGTGGCGATGATCGACTATACGATGCTGGGTAAACTGATGGTTGAAGGCGCGGATGCCGAGGCGTTTCTTGATCGCATCTGCACCAATAAGATGACGATGAAACCCGGCCGCGTCGCATATAGTTTAATGTTAAACGATCGCGGTGGTATTGAAAGCGATGTCACCGTGGCGCGCCATTCCGATGACAGTTTCATGGTGATGAGTTCCATTTCTCATACGCGCCGTGACTATCTGCATCTGCGCGACAATATTCAGCCAGGAGAGGATGTGCGCCTGCGTGATGTGACCAGCTCTTTTGGCGTGCTGGGCTTGTTGGGGCCAAAGAGCCGCGAAGTGCTGGCCAGTGTCAGCGATGTTGATCTGTCTAATGAGGCGTTCCGGTTCAACAGTTTCCAAAGCTTCCATATCGGCCATGCCAAGGTGACGGCGCAGCGACTGTCTTATTCCGGTGAATTGGGTTGGGAAATCTTTGTCACGCCGGACTTTGCCGAACATGTGTTCGAGGTGTTGATGCAGGCGGGTAAACCGCATGGTCTGCGGCTGATCGGTGGCGAGGCATTGAATGCACTGCGTGTGGAAAAGGGTTTTGTGCATTGGGGCCATGACATGGCCTATACCGAGGCGCCGCATCAGATCGGGCTGGAGTTTGCCTGTAAGCCGGAGAAGGACGTGGCCTTTGTCGGGCGCGATGCCTATCTGGCCCGAAAGGCAGAAGGGAAGGGCCCTTTTCTGTGTTCGGTTAGACTGAACAATCCTACGCCGGTTTTGCATCATAACGAGCCTGTGCTGAGAGATGGCAAGGTCGCCGGATATGTGACCGTTGGGGCCTATGGATATACCATTGGATCGGCGGTGGGTCTGTGCCTTTTGTCGTTGCCAGATGGAGAGGTTGAGAAGCAATCGGTTGAAAAAGGAAGTTTTTCGGTTCTGGTGGAAGGGGTGGAAGTTCCTGCAGAAATCAGCCTGACACCGTTTTATGACCCGAAAAGCCAGCGCATGCTGTCGTGACTGGGTGCAAGATGGGATGCGTCCTATCGTTTGCTTACTCAGAGCCGGGTTGTCATCCGATAGCCCGGCGCAAAGTACAACCTGGCAAATGTCACCGGCGTACCTTTCAACCAGGTGCTGCGTTCCGTGGTGAATATCGCCTCATTCAGCGATGCGCCAAGAAGGTCGGCCAAGAGTTGATCGGCGCGGGTTGCGAGGAAACTGACCTCGATATCGGTGAAGGGGACTTTTTGAACAAGCCATTCGTTCGGGCTGAATTCTGTAAAGGTCTCTTCCCGCGCGTCAGGTACGCTTTCCAACACGATCCAGCGATTCTCGTATTGAAAGGGCTGCGTGTTGGACAGATGCAGGCAGCGGATATGTCGGACATTTTGCCCAAACTTAAGATCTAGCTTGGCCACCAACCACTCCGGGGCACTGGAAATTTCAGAGCTGATCAGATTGTAACGATAAGCGCCACCGCGTTCCGTAACTTCCTCTCTGACAACCGGTATCTTGAAACGCGCCTGTCGGATCGGTGCGGCTCTAACCCGCGTGCCGGACTTGCGCTTTCTGTCGAGGTACCCTTCATCTGCTAACTCACGCAGGGCCCTGTTTATCGTTGTGCGGGTTGTGGAAAATTCTTTTGCCAGGTCCGTTTCCGTCGGAAGAATGGAATCGGAAGGCCAGGTGCTGTCCTTTATTCGCCCAAGGACGATCTCTTTGATGTCGCGAAAGCTGACATTTTCTTTGGAATGTTGCATCTGGCCTTACTGTGATTAACCCGTATACATATATTATATAACAGTATGCATAAAAAAGATTGCAGAAATCTCGTGCCGACACTTTTTGAAAAGAAAAGATACACAGTGATGCCGTGGAAAAACGGCCACGGTATCACCCGGGAAATCGCGTCAGAGGTGGAGAACGCGTCTATGCTGTGGCGGTTGAGTCTGGCAGATGTTCAGTGTGACGGGCCGTTTTCGGTGTTTCCGGACACGGAAAGGCTCTTGACCGTTGTGTCAGGTAAGGGGATGGATCTGCACGGCCCGGATACTACATTTGCCGCCCGACCCCTCGCACCGCTCCGTTTTCCGGGGGATATCCCTGTTGACGGCATTTGCCTTGATGGGCCGGTGCAGAACTTCAACCTGATATTCGATCCGCGTCGCATAGAAGCGGATGTTTCTTTGATGGATGGTCAGTTGCATGACAGTGCTACGCACGAATCACGCGTGGCACTACATGTGTTGTCCGGGGGGATTTCTGTAGCAGGCTGCGCAGGGCTGAACTTGGGCGATACCGGGCTTTTTAACCCGGAAGAACTGGCGCTTTGTGATGTCAGTGCGGCGCAGTTCCTGCAGGTTTCACTGCGCCGCATTTGATTCCCCGCACGCTATAGACCCTCGGTCAGTTCCGCGATCGTGGTCCGGTAATTCGCAACAATACCCTCTCGGTGAATATGCTGGCCATTTTTGACCATGTGCCGACCTGCGGACCATGTATCGGTGACAACATTGTCAGACGCAGCAAAGCACAACCCATCCAGGATTTGTTCATCTTTCAGGGCACACAGGGCCGGATCGTCCCGCGTGATTGCAACCAGATCGGCAAGCTTGCCGACCTCAATCGCACCCGCATCCCGGCCGAGCGCCTGAGCCCCACCTCTGGCTGCGCCGGTGTACAGGGTGTGCCCGGTTGACCCATCACTGGGGGCCAGCACGTTGCGCGACGTATCACGCAGGCGCTGCGAATATTCTAATGTGCGAAGCTCTTCTGTCAGCGAAATACGCACGTTCGAATCGGATCCAACGCCAAAGACGCCGTTTTGCTCCAGATAAGTCGGGCCATTGAACGGGCCATCACCCAAATTTGCCTCGGTAATCGGGCAAAGACCGGCTACAGCGCCGCTTTGTGCCATCTTGATCGTCTCACCCTCTGTCATGTGAGTGGCGTGGATCAGGCACCAGCGATCATTGACATCGGCGTTGTCCAATAGCCAATCCACCGGGCGCTTGCCAAGCGCGGCCTCGACATCATTCACTTCCTTCATCTGTTCCGAAATGTGGATATGAACCGGGCCGTCCGGTGTGTGTTCCAGTACCCGGGCAAGATCATCGGGTGATGTTGCGCGCAGGGAATGCGGCGCAATACCAACCCGCGCGTCCGCAGGCATATCGGCAAGGTTGGCGCGGCACTCTTCCCGCAGCTGCAAAAACCGATCCACATCGTTTGAGAAACGCAGTTGCCCGCCTGCCAGCGCCTCTTGCTGAACACCGCCATAAGTATACAGAACAGGCAAATGCGTGTGACCTATCCCCGTGTTGGAAGCCGCGGCAAAGACCCTGTTGCTTAACTCAGACAGTGCCGCGTAGGGCGTTCCGTCGGGTTGATGGTGCACATAATGGAATTCGCCTACTGATGCATACCCGGCCTCTTGCATTTCCATAAAGGTCAGCGCGGCGATGGCCTCTACATGCTCCGGTGTCAGGCGACCCAGGAATTTGTACATCAATTCGCGCCAGGTCCAGAAGCTTTCCCGACCAGCGGCCCGGAATTCGGTCATTCCGGCCATTGCGCGTTGAAATGTATGGCTGTGCAAATTGCCCAGAGACGGAAGAAGCACGTCAACCTGCGTGTCTCCTGATTCGGGGCGGTCATCGGTTTCTATCGAGGTGATCGATTGGTCTTCAATCTTCAGACGCACGTTCTGCGCCCATGTGGAATTCAGCAGGGCTGTGTTGGCATAAATGTACATTTATTTCTCTATTATGTGTATACATAATTTTTCTACCAGTATACAAAACCGCAATCAAGTAGTTCATGCAAATGGAATCAATCTGATGGGACACAGGGTAATTCGCGGTGCGACAGTGGCGACTATGGCTGAGACCGATGTCGCCTATGGTTTGATCGAACAGGCCGCTATCGCAATTGAAGGTGAAAACATCGTTTGGGTCGGTCCACAGAATGATCTGCCCGATGCCTATGCCGATTTAGAACAGGTCTCTGCAGACGGAAAGCTGATCACACCGGGGTTCATTGATGCGCATACCCACGTTGTCGCTGGTGGCAACCGTGCGGAAGAATTTGAGATGCGCCTGAATGGTGCGTCTTATGAAGAAGTGGCGCGGGCTGGGGGCGGTATTATCTCGACTGTGCGCGCCACCCGTGCCGCGACTGAGGAAGAGCTTGTTGCAGACGCATTGCCGCGTGTGGATGCGTTGATCGCCGAAGGGGTCAGCGCGCTGGAAATCAAATCCGGCTATGGGCTGGAACGCGAAACCGAACTGCGGATGCTCCGCGCTGCCCGCCAGATTGAGAAAATGCGTCCTGTCCGGGTGTCCACCACCTTTCTGGGTGCCCACGCGGTGCCACCGGAATATGCCGGGCGTGCCGATGATTACATCACCGAGGTTTGTATTCCTACTCTGCACGCCGCCCATGCAGAGGGATTGGTTGATGCGGTCGACGGATTTTGTGAAGGCATCGCATTTGACCCGGATCAGATTGCTCGCGTCTTTGACGAGGCGAAAAAACTGGGCCTGCCGGTAAAACTGCACGCCGAACAGCTCTCTAACCTTGGGGGCAGCAAACTCGCCGCTTCCTATGGCGCTATGTCTTCGGACCATATTGAATATCTGGACGAGGAAGGCGTGATCGCAATGGCCGAGGCCGGGACCAGCGCGGTCATCCTGCCCGGTGCATTCTACACGATACGCGAAACCCAGGTTCCGCCAATTGACCTGTTGCGCAAGCATGCAGTTCCAATCGCACTGGCCACGGATTGCAATCCCGGTTCTTCACCGCTGACATCGTTGCTGTTGACCATGAATATGGGCTGTACGCTGTTCCGGATGACGCCGGAAGAAACGCTGGCTGGTGTCACACGTGAAGCCGCACGCGCTCTGCGTTTGGCTGACACAGGAACTATCGAGCCCGGCAAACGCGCTGACCTGGCAATTTGGAATGTTAAACATCCGGCCGAGCTTTCTTATCGGATCGGGTTCAACCCTCTCCACAAACGCATCTTTGGAGGCGCCTCATGACGACCCTAGTACTCTCCCCCGGCGAAGCCAGCCACGAACAGCTCGAAGACATTTATCGCAACGAAACGACGGCGTCGCTTGACCCGGCCTGCAAGCCGCTGATCGAAGAAGCGGCCAGTCGTATCAGTGCCGCCGCCGCGGGCAGCGAAGCCGTCTACGGCGTTAACACCGGCTTTGGCAAACTCGCTTCGATCAAGATCGCACCAGAAGATACGGCCACCCTGCAGCGCAATCTGATCATTTCGCATTGCTGTGGCGTGGGTGAGCCTGTTTCGCGCCGCATCACGCGCCTGATGATGACCCTGAAACTTCTGTCCTTTGGCCGCGGGGCTTCTGGTGTGCGGTGGGAGCTGGTTGAGCTTCTGCAAAATATGCTGGCCAAAGGTGTAACACCGGTCATCCCGTCGCAGGGGTCGGTTGGTGCCTCTGGTGACCTGGCGCCTTTGGCGCATATGACCGCCGTTGTTCTGGGTGAGGGTGAAGCTGAATTCGACGGCGAAATTATGCCCGGTGCCAAGGCGTTGGAGCGGGCCGGGCTAAGCCCCATCGCACTTGGCCCCAAAGAGGGTCTGGCCTTTATCAACGGGACACAATTTTCGACCGCTTTCGCGCTGGCGGGTCTCTATGATGCCTGGCGTGCTGCGAAAACCTCTTTGGTGTCCTGTGCGATGTCAACCGATGCGATCATGGGGTCAACGGCGCCTTTGCAGCCAGAGATTCACACGCTTCGCGGCCACCGCGGCCAGATCGAAGTTGCGGAAACCATGAGCAACATTCTGGCGGGTTCCGAAATCCGTGAAAGCCACCGCGATGGTGATACCAGGGTACAGGATCCTTACTGCATTCGCTGTCAGCCACAGGTGGCCGGTGCAGCCATGGATGTTTTGCGTCAGGCGGCGAACACCCTGCTGATCGAAGCCAACGCCGCAACAGACAACCCCTTGGTGCTGACCAAGGCCAATCTTATCGTGTCAGGCGGAAACTTTCATGCCGAACCCGTGGGCTTTGCCGCGGATATGATCGCACTGGCCGTGTCAGAAATCGGCGCCATTTCTCAACGCCGCGTGGCACTGATGGTGGACCCGACGCTCAGCTTTGACTTGCCCCCGTTCCTGACGCCGGAACCTGGGTTGAATTCCGGTCTGATGATTGCAGAAGTCACCACCGCTGCGTTGATGAGCGAGAACAAGCATCTCGCCAACCCTTGTGTCACGGACAGCACGCCGACCTCGGCCAATCAGGAAGATCACGTGTCCATGGCGGCCCACGGCGCGCGCCGGCTGGGGCAGATGATCGAAAATCTGTATCATATTCTGGGTGTTGAAGTTTTGTGCGCATCCCGTGGTATTGAATTCCGCGCGCCCATGCAGACCAGCGCAAAGCTCAGTCAGGCAATCGCGCGGTTCCGCCAAAACGTGACGAGCCTTGGATCCGACCGTTATATGGCACCTGATCTGGTAGCTGCCAAAAACCTCGTTTCCGAGGGCGCACTTCTGGATGCGGTAGATGTGGCCCTGCCGGAGCTGGCCTGATGCAGGTTTTTGAGGTCCTGCAGGGCGATAGCCCCGTCGTACTCGGTCAGCCTCATGGTGGAACGCATGTCCCTGAGGCTATCGCAACGCGCCTGAATGAAAACGGGCGCGGACTTGCGGATACAGATTGGCACATTACACGCCTTTTTGACGGGCTTTTACCTGATGCGACGGTGGTGAAATCTAACATTCATCGCTACGTCATCGATGCCAATCGTGATCCGTCTGGTGTGTCGCTTTATCCCGGCCAGAACACGACCACATTGGTGCCTTTGACAGATTTTGATGGTACGGATATTTGGTCAGAGGGTCAGGAACCGTCTGAGGATGAGGTGGAACAGCGTCGAGCCGCCTATCACGCGCCCTATCACGATGCACTACCTGCAGAGCTGGAGCGAGTACACAACAAACACGGCGTTGCCATCCTGTTTGACTGCCATTCGATCCGTTCGAACATCCCGTTTTTGTTCGAAGGTGAATTGCCAATCTTCAACACAGGTACAAATCTGGGCGCAACCTGCGCGCCTGCTATTGAGACCGCCGTGAATGCAGTAGCCGAAGCCTCCGGGCTGGGTGCAGTCCTGAACGGACGCTTCAAAGGGGGCTGGACGACCCGCCACTACGGTCGTCCTGAAACCGGGATTCATGCCGTTCAGATGGAAATCTCGCAACGCGCCTACATGGAAGAGACCCCACCATGGAACTGGCGCGATGATCGCGCTGCAATTACACGACCGCATTTGCAGCAAATGCTTGAAAAATTATCAGAAATTGCCCTTTCGGGCACGCTTTAATCGGAAAGGTAAAAAACAGTGACTGATCCTCGTAAAAATACCCGCGATATTTACCCGCCCACGGGAAACGAGCTGAATGCCAAAAGCTGGCTGACCGAGGCCCCCTTGCGGATGCTGATGAACAACCTGCATCCTGATGTGGCCGAAAACCCGCATGAGCTGGTGGTTTATGGCGGTATCGGCCGGGCAGCGCGCACCTGGCAGGATTTTGACTTGATCGTCGACAGCCTGAAAGATCTGGAAGAGGATGAAACCCTTGTGGTCCAGTCGGGCAAACCGATTGCCATCGTCAAAACCCACAAAGATGCCCCCCGTGTTCTGATTGCCAACTCGAACCTGGTGCCTCACTGGGCCAACTGGGATCATTTCAACGAGCTCGATAAAAAAGGCCTGGCCATGTATGGCCAGATGACTGCGGGATCGTGGATTTACATCGGATCACAGGGCATCGTGCAGGGCACCTATGAAACCTTCATGGAAGCGGGCCGCCAGCACTTTGGCGGAAGCCTGAATGGCCGCTGGATTCTGACCGGTGGTTTGGGTGGCATGGGTGGCGCGCAACCACTGGCCGCGGTTATGGCCGGTGCCAGCTGTCTGGCTGTGGAATGCGACGAGAAAAGCGCTGATTTCCGCCTGCGTACCCGTTACGTTGATGAGAAAACCCACAGCCTTGACGAAGCGATGTCGATGATCGACCGTTGGACCAAGGCGGGCGAGGCCAAGTCGGTCGCACTTATCGGCAACGCCGCCGACATCTTCCCTGAAATTTACAAGCGTGGCATCCGCCCCGATATCGTGACCGACCAGACCTCGGCCCACGACCCGGTCAATGGTTATCTGCCGCAGGGCTGGACCGTTGCCGAATGGCGCGCCAAGGCGGAATCCGCGCCGAAAGAGGTCGAAAAAGCCGCACGTGCCTCGATGAAAGTTCAGGTTGAGGCGATGGTCGCCTTCCACAATGATGGTGTTCCGACGGTCGACTACGGCAACAACATCCGCCAGATGGCATTGGAAGAGGGATTGGAAGACGCTTTTGCCTTCCCAGGATTTGTGCCTGCCTATATCCGCCCACTGTTCTGCCGCGGCATTGGCCCGTTCCGCTGGGCCGCTCTTTCGGGCGATCCGGAAGATATCTACAAAACCGATCAAAAAGTGAAAGAACTGCTGCCTGATAATACGCATCTTCACAACTGGTTGGACATGGCCCGCGAACGGATCGAATTCCAGGGCTTGCCGGCACGGATTTGCTGGGTTGGTCTGGGTGACCGCCATCGTTTGGGTCTGGCCTTTAACGAAATGGTCAAAAGTGGTGAGTTGAGCGCACCTGTCGTCATCGGCCGTGACCATCTGGATTCTGGCTCAGTTGCATCGCCCAACCGCGAAACCGAGGCGATGAAAGATGGATCAGACGCCGTATCTGACTGGCCGCTTCTGAACGCGCTGGTCAACACAGCCAGCGGCGCGACATGGGTATCGCTTCATCACGGTGGCGGCGTCGGTATGGGCTTCTCGCAGCATTCGGGTGTTGTGATCTGCGCCGACGGTACAGACGACGCCGCAAAGCGCCTCGAACGTGTGCTGTGGAACGACCCGGCTTCGGGTGTCTGGCGTCATGCCGATGCAGGCTATGACATTGCCAAAGATTGTGCGCGTGAACACGGGCTCCGACTTCCCGGTATCCTGGGTTGAACTAAGGCGCATCGCTTGAAATTCAGGCGATGATTTGAGCAAAAGCGGCCCCCTGATGCGAAGGCTTCGGGGGGTCGCATATCGTTTACAGACCTGGCTAAAATACCGACAATTGAAAATGTAGATCGCCTGTTAATCCACATCTGACAATCATGTTCTGATTTTCGGAGATGGCGATGCACGGTCTGATTAACAGAGCGATTGAAAAATTTACCTGTGACACCTACGGCAAACCCCTTTGGGATGGCGTGATGCGACGTCTCGATTTGGGGTTCGAAGAATTCGAGGCGATGCTGAGCTACGATGACGTGGTCACGACGCAGGTTCTTCAGGCGCTGGCGGATGAATTGGGCCGACCCCGCGATACGGTGCTGGAAGATATCGGCACCTATCTGGTTTCGCACCCCCATGCGGGCGGGCTACGGCGATTGCTGCGGTTCAGCGGTGTGGATTTTGTGGATTTCCTGCATTCGCTTGATGACCTGCCTGCTCGCGCGCGGCTGGCGGTCCCTGATCTGAACCTGCCCGAAGTTGAGCTGCGTGAACACACGCTGCAATCCTACAGCCTGTGTATACGCAACTCCGGCCTTGCCGGGGTGGGGTTCGGCCACGTGATGATGGGGCTGCTGCGTGCGATGGCCGACGATTACGGGGCGCTTGTTCTGCTTGATTACAAGGGCGGCGGCAGCGGTGTTGAAATCGTCGAAATCACCCTGCATCATGCCGCCTTTTCCCAAGCGAGCTATTTTGAACTGGGGGTAGGGCAGTGACAGGGCGCAGCTCTGACTGCAGCACGCTGTATCTGGCGCTGGATTTACTGTGCCCAATGCACCTTTTGGTCGATCAGACCGGGCATATCGCCCAAGCCGGATCAACTTTGAGAAAGCTGAACAGGGATGGCGAGCCTTTGGGGCAGCGTTTATTAGAGTTTCTCGAGCTGCGCCGCCCACGTATCGGCCAGGGCATGGACAATCTGCGTGCCTTGGCTGGGGTTAAGCTGCATATCGCCCTACGCGCCCCGCCCCGGACAGAGCTGAAGGGCGTGTTGTTTCCCATTCCTGCCGATGCATCTTGGGGTCCACCCGGTGGCGCATTGCTCAACCTGTCTTTTGGCATATCCGTAGTTGACGCAGTGCGCGACTTCGCACTGACCAGCGCTGATTTCGCCGCCACCGATCTGGCGGTTGAAATGCTCTATCTGGTTGAAGCAAAGTCCGCCGCGATGGAGGCCTCACGCAAGCTTAATCTGCGCCTGCAGGGTGCCCGCATTGCGGCAGAGGAACAGGCGTTCACCGATACGCTGACCGGGCTTAAAAACCGGCGCGCATTCGAGCCGGTTTTAAACCGCCTAATTGAAGGCGAAAGCGACTTCGCCCTGATGCATCTGGACCTCGATCATTTCAAGGCGGTGAATGATACGATGGGTCACGCCGCGGGCGATTACGTGCTGCAGGAAGTGGCACGCATTCTAGTCACAGAATGCCGCCGCGACGATGCGGTGATCCGCGTCGGCGGCGACGAGTTTGTTTTGGTTTTTCCAGGGCTTACCGATCCTGCCCGCATCCCTGAAGTGACCGCTCGTTTGATCCGCCGGCTGGAAGTGCCGATCCCGTTCAATGGTGAAACCTGTCGCATCTCCGCCAGCATAGGCGCCACGCTCAGCCGCGGATACAACCGCCCTGACATAGACCAGATGATGCAGGACGCCGATATCGCGCTTTACGCGGCCAAGGACCGGGGTCGGGGCTGTCACGTGATCTATTCACCGGCGCTCGGTTCATCGATGGCCCCAACCGACCGCCGCCGCGCCTAAGACTTGTGCGTTGCCACCCCAGCCGTTATCCGTGTGGCAGGCAGGGCAGGGGCGAAACGCAGAGGCGCAAATGACACGGGTTTTCATCACCGGCACGGCCGGATTTATCGGGTATCATCTGGCAGAACTTCTGCTGGATGAAGGGCTCACGGTCCACGGTTTCGACGGGATGACGGATTACTACGACATCCGTCTCAAACAGCGCCGTAACCAAAATCTTCTGCAAAAACCGGGCTTTACCGTGACAGAGGCGATGCTGGAAGATCAACAGGCACTTGACCGCGCGGTTGACGCGTTCGAGCCGGACTTTATCGTTCATCTCGCCGCTCAGGCTGGCGTTCGCTATAGCCTTGAAAACCCCCGCGCCTATATCGACGCCAACGTTATCGGCACTTTCAACGTGATGGAGGCCGCCAAACGGCATGAAGTCAAACATCTGCTGATGGCCTCAACATCCTCGGTCTATGGGGCCAACACCGAAATGCCCTATGCCGAAACGCAAAAGGCCGACCTGCCGATGACAATTTACGCCGCTACCAAAAAGGCGAACGAAGCGATGGGCCATTCTTATGCCCATCTGTGGAACCTGCCAACAACCATGTTCCGCTTTTTCACCGTTTACGGCCCGTGGGGGCGGCCCGATATGGCACCGATAAAATTTGCCAGCGCCATTGCTGAAGGCCGCCCAATCGACATCTATAACCACGGCGACATGTTTCGAGACTTCACCTATGTCACCGATCTGGTACGAGGTATCCGCTTGCTGATGGATGCCATCCCGCAACGCCCCGAAACCCCTGACCAGATTGCTCTGGGTGACAGCCTGTCCCCCGTTGCACCCTATAGGATCGTTAATATCGGCAATTCCAAAACCGTGCGTCTTCCGGATTTTGTTGACGCGATGGAAGAGGCACTTGGCATCCCGGCCAAGCGCAACATGATGGAAATGCAAAAGGGCGATGTGCCCGCCACATGGGCCGACGCAACCCTGTTGCAGGATCTCACCGGTTATCGCCCACAAACTGACGTGAAACAGGGGATTGCGCAGTTTGTCGAATGGTTCCGAGACTACTACGAAAAGTAATCCGTGCGGTGCGGATCAACGCTGGAATTTGCAATTTGCCAATGCGCGGTCCATCCTGAATTTTCGAACCATCACGGATTGAGCAAATGAAGTGGCATCTTTTGCCGGTCACCGCGATCACATTGATCGCCGCGCTGTTTGAAAGTGCTGAGGCCCGGGAACAGGCCGAATACCGGGCACGTCAGGACGTGACCACCTGCATCGCCTCCGACGTAACCAATCTGGTACTGATCGATACCTGCCGTGTTGCCCTGGCGCAGAACGACATCACAGATTCAGAACGCACAGAACTGCTGCTCGTCCTGGGCCACGCGCTCTACAATGAAAAGCTGCTGGAAGAGGCAGAAGAAACCTTTGCCGCCATGTTGCGCCATGCACCTGCAGACCACCGCGCCCTGAACGGGCTGGGCCTTATCTCTGACCTGCGCGAAGATTTCGCCACTGCCCGTGATCACTTTCAACAAGCTCTGGCCCTGCTGGTAAGTGCCACGGCGCTGACCGGACTGGGCAACAGCCTCTGGCAACTGGGTGAAGCCTCTGAGACAGAAGCCTTAGCCCTGCTGGATGAGGCGCTGGAAATTGACCCGAAATATGATTGGGCGCTGCGGCAAAAGGCGTGGCTTTTCCTTGACATTGACCGCCCGGCACTGGCGGTTGAGACGTTCACAACCCTGATCAATGAATTGCCGTACGATCAGAACGCCCGTGCAGGGTTGGTTTCGGGTTACCGCGCCCTTGGTGATCTTGAGAATGCCCTGCTGCATGCCAATCGCGGCTATGCCGAAAAAACCGAAGATTACTGGTTTCTGACCGAGCGTTCGGAAATATATTTTGAGCTTGGGTTTTTCGAACAGGCCGTTGTGGATGCCGAAAAACTTATCGAGATAGAGCCGGACTGGAGCGAAAGCTACGTGCTCAAGGCGCGCCCTCTGGCCAAACTTGATCGGCTCGCGGAGGCGGTTCAACTGCTGACCGAGGCCGAAGAACACACGGGCCCTGAACCTTACCTGATTTACTGGCATGCAAGTCTGTTGCTAGCTGGTGATCGGTTAGATGCGGCTTTGGCCCAAATCGAGAGGCTGACCAATTCAGATGCGGCAGATTTCTATGATTTTGAACTGCTTAGCCTGATCCAGATTGCGCGCAAAGATTATCCTGCAGCGCGGGTTGCGGTCGACCGTGCACTGCACCTGGGACCGGACGAACCGATGGCGATTTACTTTGATGCCCGGTTGATTCTGTATCAGGACAACACCCCACAAGAGGCAATGGATCGTTTCAATGTAGCAGTGGGGGCGGGGCTATCGAAAACCAATGTCGAAGCGTTTGCGAATGAACTGCAAGAAGCGGGGTTTCCTGAAGTGGCAGAAGCGCTTCGCGCGAAATATTCAGAGTGAGACCAGCGGTGAAGTGAATGGTTAACATTCCAGTCGGAAAACAATACTGACCTGTTGCTGTCTTTCGAGCAACATCTCCCGCGGCTTGGTGCCGTAATGCAGCCAAACGCATAGAAGCTTTCACAATTGAGCAATGGTCAATTGCCCGCGGGCAGGCTATGGCAGGGCTTCGCGCTACAGGAACTATCAGGAAAAACACCGGTGAAAAACTTGCTGAGCTCGGGCGTCGTCGCCCGCATGGATCCCCTGTCTCTCAAATCGGCCGATGGGGGTGGACTAAACGCAACCCGTCTGCGGATCGAGTTGCTCTCGGGTCTCACCGTCGCGCTGGCGCTTGTGCCAGAGGCGGTTGCCTTTGCCTTCGTGGCTGGTGTGCATCCGTTGGTGGGGCTCTATGCCGCGTTCCTGGTCGGCTTGATCACGGCCCTGATCGGCGGTCGGCCCGGGATGATATCGGGTGCAACCGGTGCGTTGGCGGTGGTGATGGTCGCTCTGGTGGCCCAGCACGGTGTTGAATACCTCTTTGCCACGGTGGTCCTGATGGGGCTCATACAAATCACCGCAGGCGCATTGAAATGGGGTAAGTTCATTCGATTGGTTCCCCATCCGGTGATGCTCGGTTTTGTTAACGGTCTGGCCATCGTGATCTTTCTGGCGCAGCTGGGACAGTTCAAAGTGCCCGGCAGCGCGGTGCAGTCTGATCATGGCATGACCGGCGGCGAATGGCTCGCCGGACCAGAACTTTTGACCATGCTGGGGCTTGTGGCACTGACAATGGCCATCGTCTGGGGCCTTCCCCGTGTCACACGCGTAATCCCGGCGCCGCTGGCAGGGATCGCCGTGGTTGCAGCGCTGGTAATCGGTCTTGGGTTGGAGGTGCCGCGTGTGGGCGATCTGGCATCCATTCAGGGCGGCCTGCCTGCATTCCACATCCCCACCGTTCCGCTCAGTTTCGAAACGTTTCAGATCATCCTGCCCTATGCGATCATCCTTGCGGCGATTGGTTTGATTGAAAGCCTGCTGACTCTGAACCTTGTGGCCGAAATGACCGGCCGTCGCGGGGGGGCGTCACAGGAATGTATCGCGCAGGGTATCGCCAATACCGTGACCGGGTTCTTTGGCGGCATGGGAGGTTGTGCGATGATCGGCCAATCAATGATCAACGTAAAATCCGGCGGGCGCACCCGGATCGCCGGTGTCGCGGCGGCTGTATTTCTGCTGATCTTTATTCTGTTTGCGGCACCATTGATTGAACAAATCCCCCTTGCCGCGTTGGTAGGTGTGATGTTCATGGTGGTGATCGGTACTTTCGCGTGGAACTCACTTACAATCCTGCGAAAGGTACCGCTAAGTGATGCACTAGTGATTGTGCTGGTGACTGTTGTGACGGTGAAATATGACCTCGCAATCGCTGTTGTCGTCGGTGTGATCGTCTCGGCATTGGTCTATTCGTGGAACAACGCCACGCGTATTCACGCCATCACCCGCGATTCCGTCACCGAAACAGGTGCCAAAGTCTACGAGATTCAGGGGCCGTTGTTCTTTGGCTCTGCCGAAGGGTTTTCTGAGCTGTTCGACGTGGCCGGAGACCCTGAGAACGTGATCGTAGACTTCGCCGAAAGCCGCGTCGTGGACCAGTCCGCCCTGCAGGCGATCGAAGCGGTTGCAGGTAAATACGAAGCTGCAGGCAAGCAGATCAAACTGCGCCATCTGAGCCGCGACTGCCACAAGCTGTTAACCAAGGCCGGTCACCTTCTGGTCGATAGCGACGATGATCCAGACTACGAAATTGCAGTCGATTACGGCGTGCGCACCGGTATTCTTGGCGGGCACTGAACGCGGGCCGGGTGTTATTTTTCGCCCGGCCGGGTCAGGCTGAACACCTCGCGAATGACCGAGTAATCCTTGTAGCCCAACCGGGTTAAAGGGTTGAATCTGGTCACGTCAAACATTCCGTCCACCAGACAGTCATCGCGCATATGAACACCAGAGACCTCACCAAAAACCACGAAATTGGCCTCGCCCTGTAGCCTCACAATTTGTGTCATCCGACATTCCAGCGAGGCAGGCGCGTTGCGCACCCGTGAACAGGCAATGGTTTCGCACGCTGCCTTTTCAATCCCCGCATCCGCAAACTCATCCACCTCGCGCCCCCATGGGCCAGAACTGCGGTTCATCACCTCACGTGCGGAATACTCAACGATGTTTACGCAAAACTCTTCTGTCTCGCGAATGTGAGACAGGCTGTCTTTGGTGCCATCCCTATCCGGCTTTGCACCGGTCGATGCGAACATCACTTGCGGCGGGGTGTAGGCCACGGCATTGAAAAACGAATAGGGGGCCAGATTATCGTGCCCATTCGACCCGCGCGTTGCGATCCAGCCAATAGGGCGCGGTGTTACGATCGCATTAAACGGGTTATGCGGCAGCCCGTGACCGTCTTGGGGTCGATAAAACATCCCAGCCTCGCATTGACTTGTTTGTGCAACACCTAACGCCGTGATACGCGACATGCCAGCCGGATTTCAGGAGAGCAGAGCGTGATAGAGCTCAAACCAGAAACCAAAGACGACTGGTGGGAGGTCGAGGCGCTCTACGACCTCTGTTTCGCACCGGGGCGAGAGGCGCTTTCATCTTACCGCCTGCGGGATGAGGTCGACCCTGTGGCAGGTCTTAGTCTGGTCGCCCGTGATGGCGACGGAACGCTTGCCGGGGCAATCCGGTACTGGCCGGTGCGCATTGGAGTTGCTGATGCCCTGCTGCTTGGCCCCATCGCCGTTCACCCCACCCATCAGGGCGAGGGCTTGGGCGGGTACCTGATGCTCGACAGCCTTGAACGAGCCGCTGAAATGGGTTGGCACCGGGTCATGTTGGTAGGGGATGCGCCCTATTACGGGCGGTTTGGTTTCACCCGACTGGACGATGTTGAAATGCCACCACCGACCAATCCGGCGCGGGTTCTGGGGCTGAGCCTGACCGATGGTGCCTGGACCGGCGTAAAAGGTTTGGTAACCCGCGCGGCTTGACATCCACCGCCCGGATGCCGATCTCATTTGGTATGACTTTGCCCGAAAAACCCATTTTTGAACTGCTCGATGCCCCCCTTGACCCCGAGACCTTGCATATGCGTTTGCAAGCGCTGGCTAACCGCCACGCGGCGGCGGGAAATGCCGGGGTACAATTGCTGAACCTGATCGGCACACAGGCGGATAACCTGCTTGATAAACTGCCCGAGGCGCTGCGCGATCAACTCAATGACCGCACGGCACAGGCATTGACCCTCGCTATGCAGGCCGCACACCGCTCGCGCGATGTAGTCGAAGACAACCCGGCTTGGCTTGCCCGCGCCATCACTGCGGCGATGGGGGCCGCTGGTGGGATCGGTGGCTTGCCCACGGCCCTGGCAGAGCTGCCAGTCACCACAACCATCCTGTTACGAACCATACAAGACACTGCCACCGAACACGGGTTTGACCCGGGCGAAGAAGGCGTACGTTATGACTGTATTCAAGTTTTTGCTGCCGCCGGGCCACTGGATCACGATGATGGTGCCGATCTTGCCTTTCTCAGCACTCGCATGGCTGTCACGGGTGCGGCCTTGCAAACCCTGATCGCACGTGTGGCCCCACGCCTTGCGGCGGTTCTGGGCCAGAAACTGGCGGCTCAGGCCGTGCCAATCCTGGGGGCGGCTGCGGGGGCGGCGACGAATTATGCCTATACCAGTTATTACCAGCAAATGGCGCATGTGCATTTCGGCCTGAAACGTCTGGCAATTGATGCCGACAGGCCACATCCGGAACTGCTTGGTCAATTCCGATTGTTGGTCGAGAAACCGCCGGTCAAACGCTCAGGTAGCTAAAGCGGTTTTCGTTAAATCTGAATCAGGTTTAGCGAAAAACGTCCCGCCAACGCATCGATGTTGCATCGTTTCCCAAAACCTGATGTCTCAGGTTTATTGTGAAACGCTTTAGGGAAGCGCGCCAATGACGCGACCACTGGCTTTAGATGACCATCCGGCAAGTCCCTCACGCGAAACATTCGTCAAAGGTCTCTGCGCGTACCGACTATGCGCTAACCCGCGTCATCCTTCGTGAAGGCTGACGCATCAATCTCGCACAATTCACCATCCCGCAACACGCCAGCCCGCCGCGCCGTGCCATCTGTATGCGATACAATCAGAATCTCGCCTCCCCTGCGGGCAATCTGCTCTGCGCTTTCCTGCATCAGCTTCCCACTCTCACACAAAAACGCATTGCATGTATCAGAACGGTCTTCCCGTGGCAGGGCACACCCCTCTGCACCGTGGAATAAACAACTTCCTTCAACATGGTTTTCAGGCAGAAAGGACAGGTAATGGTCCACAATCTCATCTGCACCGATCCCGATCCGCCGCTGCATGATCCCGGCTAACGTCTGCACCTTTAGATAGGCGTTGTTCTGGGTTCCTTTGTTACAACACTTGCCACGGCACATCGCGCACAGTGCTGACAGTTCTGCCGATGGTGCTGGCTGTGCTGAATGGGTGGTCGCGGGAGGTTTTTCGGCAAGTGATCGGTCCGCAAGATCATGCAAAAACGCCTTGAACTTTGTGACCGTAGCGGGGTCTGTCGGGATAAGGTTTTCCGTTCCGAACGGGGCCAAGAAACCACTTTGCACTTTTGTCGTCCCGGAAATGTCAGAGGAATTGTAGGCGTCAATCATCTGCTGCAGCCAGCTGCGGTTCTGCGTCAGCGCCTTGAACGCCGTCGCCAGCGTGAACACCATTACCAACTGTCTGAACTCAGCTTGGTCAATCTGATCCGTGCCCTGTCCCCACCCCTCAACCAGCGCAGTGACAATCTCTTCGATCTGTCCAGGGAATTGTTTCGCCAGAACCCGCGCGGTCAGCAGAATGTCCCACCCCATGGGTTTCTTCATCGCGGCTTCGAAATCAAATCCGACAAGACGACCATCGCTCTGGCGAATAAAATTACTCAGATGCGCGTCATTTTTCGAAATCACTTGCTTGAGGATCGGCAACTTGGACAGCACCTCACGATGTTGCTCGCGCTCTTCCTTGGTCAGGACTTCGTCATAACGTGAAAGATATTCGAACCAATTGCTCTTGACCTCAGCTGACGGCATGCGGTTTGAAAACTCTGCAAACCACTGGCCCAAGTCACACGCGACCGAAACAACGTTTCGCTCATCAATTTCCTTCAACTGGGTCGACCCCGCGACAAATCCCGATACGAAAAAATGGTTTTTCTGGCTGACCGCCATCAATTCCGGCACCAACCCAGTTCCCTTTAGCGCACCCAGAATACTGACTTCACGGTCGATACTCTGACGCGATTGCGTCAACGCCGGATTGAACGCCTTTATGACACCAGAGCGATTTCCAACGTTCATATGAATGGTCAGACACCTTTCATTAAGTTGCAAAGTCTTGACCTGAACAGATCCCGAAACATCGTCTGACCCAGCCACAGCTTTCGCGGCGATAACACCATGCAGACGCAACCACGTCTCTAACGAAAACTCATCTGCGTGCTCTGCCGTGCCGGGTGTGGTCATCCGCTGCTCTCGACCTCGATCTTGTTTGGTCAAACTATAGAACAGCGCACCGTTAAATTTCCACGACTATTACGTTCGGTGCTGACCGTCACTCAGCCCTTCAAAAAGGGGTGAAGTGTGCAAGATGTACACAAATTCGGTGAACGGGTCCGATCTTTGTACAAATCACATGTACAAATTGTACAATTTGTACAAAATTTCTAGACCAGTTCCGCGTCTGTCATTACCTCAACAAGGGCCGGGCCTTCGATGTCCAATGCGTCCTGAATTGCCCGTTCCAAATCTCCGGCTTCTGAAACTTTCTCTCCGTGACCCCCACAAAGACGCGCAAAGGCAGAGAAGGGTGGGTTAACCAGATTGGTTTCCCAAACCGGCCATTCCCCGGCGCGCTGTTCTTTTGAGATTTTACCTAACTCACTGTTATGCAACAGTATATGGGTGATATCCATGCCGTATTTTACGGCTGTGGTGAACTCCATCGGATACTGACCAAAGCCCCCATCGCCCGAAATTGATATCACCTTTCGACCCCTGAATGCCTCGAAATCCTGCGTCGCGGCCCAGGCGCCCATCGCGGCCGGAAAGCCAAACCCGATAGAGCCTAAATATCCAGACATCAGAACACGTTGCGTGCCTTTGGTCTCTAGATACCGGCCAAAGGAATAGGTGTTGTTGCCCACATCCACGGCAAAGATTGCGTCCTCCGGGGCCAGTTTGCCCAAAACATCAAACACTGCAAAAGAATGAACACCCCTCCCCAGATCCTCGGCCAGCCGCCGATGCTTTTCTTCCCGCCAGATTTTCCAGCGATCTGTCAGCTCTGAAACCTGATCTTCGGCTTCGGGTCCGGGGTTGATCTGATCCGTTGCAAGTTTACAAAATTCACCAATCTCTCCCCAGATCGGTAGCTTGACTTTGCTGAATTTTCCAAGCTGCATACGGTCGTAATCAACCTGGATCATATTGCGCTTGGGCGAAATCCCCGTGTGATTTGAAAAGCTTGCACCAAGCACAATCATTGCATCGGCCAGCGTCATGAACCAGCTCGCTATCGGTGTCCCCGACCGCCCCAGAACGCCACCGGCATTTGGATGATCGTCCGGGATCAGGCCCTTGGCCTTGAACGTGGTCAGAACCGGCGCGCCCAGCCGTTCGGCAAGTTCGATGATCTGATCGCGTGATTCCTGCGCCCCGTGGCCGACAACAATGACCGGACGTTTCGCATTGTTTAACATATCCACCGCTGCTGCGACTTCGTCATCAGCTGGTCTGATTCTATGCCCGGCGACCCGGCCTGCGGGTGTTGCGGCTTTTTTGTTGGATGGAATGGTCTGAACATCATCCGGGAAGATCAGATGCGCGACATCCTGTTCAACAATCGCATTTTTGCATGCCAGTGACATCAGCTCTGCATGCTTAGATGTGCTCAAAACCGGCTGCGAGAATTTCGCAACTGCCTGAAAAGCTGAAGCAAGGTCAATGTCCTGGAACGCACCGGGACCAAAAACCTGGGTCTGCACTTGACCGGTCAGCGCCAGAACGGGCGCCCGATCCACCTTGGCATCCCACAAGCCCGTCAGCAGGTTTGTCGCCCCTGGACCCGCAATCGTCAAGCACGCCGCTGGTGTCCCTGTCAGCTTACCATAAGCCGAGGCCGCGAACGCAGCCCCACCTTCATGCCGAATACCGTAATAGTGCAGTTCCTCGCGCCCTACCGCGCGCCTGATTGCATCTGAAAGTCCAAGGTTTGAGTGACCAACCATGCCAAACACGCTGCGAACGCCCCAGTTTGTCATGGTTTCAACCATCACATCGGTTACTGTGCGTTCATGCGGTGGCTCTGCTTCGAGACCGACAAAAATCTCATCATCCCGGACCTCGATAGGGTACATCTTTTGCCCGTGATCCTTTACGCCACCCCCGGGTGGTTTGCCGGTCAGCGGGTCGAAATCCCAGCCATGCCAGGGGCATCTAATCCAGCAACGGTCTTCGACGCCTTTCTCGATCGAGCCTTCGCCCAACGGTCCGCGTTGATGCGGACAATGGTTGTCCATCGCAGCCCACTGCCCGTCAAAATGCACCAGACAGATCGATGTTGTGCGTGCGGTTACCGTTTTGACTCTGCCTTCCGGAAGATCACCAACATGACCAACTGAAATCCACTCAAGTTCTTGTTCAGGCATGATTTTCTCCCGTGATATCGCCAGTTTACTCTTAGGTAACGTGCTACTTCTTACGCTGGTTGATCTTGCCATAAGCCTTTTCAAGCCAAGTCAGAATGACGAAGAAGCCGACCACCCAGATCAGCAGCTCAAAAGGTGCGAAATCGGTTCCGCGCAGCCACCGGGCCAATAGACCACCCTGCGGGCGAAGTTCGGAAACCCCGAACAAACCCTCGCGTGACCAGAAACTGAAAATCCAGAACCGCGAGAGGTAAAACAGGACAAGCGCCGCGATTGCTGTGATGCTCATCCAAATGATCCGTCTGGTCATGGCAGCACCTCAATCGTATCTGCATCCATTTTCAGAACCAGAATATCACCGTGGCGTTCAATCTCTCCTTCGAGAGAGATAAACTGGGCCACGTAATCATAGGCGGCTTTGGGTAGCGGGCCGCCATCTTTGTCTACGACCATGAGGTATTCTGTTCCCTCAATCGGTTGACTCGAAACAAACACCGGGGGGATATCACCAATCAGGCAAAGGTTGGCACAGGCCTTGTGTGCGAGGCCGCGACCTGGTCGCATTGCGCCAGCCAGGCATTTGCCGTCGCAGATCTCTCCAGCAATGCGCCAGCGCCCCAAGGGTTCTGATACCGGGGGCTCCCAAATCATTTCGGTTCCGTCCCCTTCGGCCATCCGCAGTCCCTGTCGTCCGCCGCGCAATTGCAGCATGTTCAGATCTCCGCGTTCCAGCAAAACGCCGGAGGCCACGATTTGCTGGCCGGAAAACCCAGATGTGCGCGCCATCACACCCATCTTGCCTCCCGCCGCCAGCATGAGTGTTTCGCCCGCTTTGATCCGGTCGTTCCCTTCGGTAACGTGCAACAACGGATAGGGCAGGTTTTCAATCACACCGGTGACCGTCTGGCGCCCATAGTCAAACCGGAACGCCCCGTTGCCGGGATCGTCCTGTGTGGACCCGATCAAAAGGCCAAAGACCGTCAGGCAAGCCACCAGTAATATCCCTGCACTTAACAAGAACTTGCGCAGCTTCTTCGGGACCTTGAAATAACCAACGAAAAACGGGGTGGTATCAGTCTTCATGACGGAATCTCCACAGGTTCAACATAGGTGCCGGGTGGGTTCGCATCTGGGTCAACCATGATCACCCCATCTTGTATCGCCAGCCGATAGGTTGGGATCTTTTCGGTGAAGGGTGCCGGGGATTGACCGTCCGTCAACCTGTACTGATAGCCATGCCAAGGACAGGTCACCAGGCATCGTATGACTTTCCCCTCACCCAACGGACCATTTTGGTGCGAGCAGGCATTGGATATCGCCGATAGTTTGCCTTCAAGCCGGAACACGGCCACACGATCACCATTGGGCAACACTGCAATTCGCGCACGCGCTTCGACGATGTCATCAGGCTTGCAAACAGTGACCCAGCCTTCGGTGTTGACTGCTCCCGCCGGGTCGCCTGCTTTGCGTTCATGCAGGACGGCCAATACGTGCAGGCCAGCGACTACAATAGCTGAGACAAGGAAAATCGCCGTGAAAACATGGTTTTGCTGGTCCTGTAAAATCCCAAGGCTGACATGTGCAACCACGGAGATGTACGCAATGTAGATCAAATAGTGGACACGCTTCCACAACGGAGCGCCCAGAAACCGGAGCCAGAAATCATGGCTTGTTGCCGCCAAGACAAGCAAGCAGATCAGAGCGACTATACCGAAGATTTCAAAAGGAAAGCCTGCGAATTGACCGAAACTGGTGTTCGAAAAAAGCAACGCCTCGTACTTATTCGACGATGAAAAGGCCCAATACCAGTTCAGGATATACCCGGCATGTGTCATCGCCACGCAGGCGGTCATCACCCCAAAATGCCGTCGGTTATAGAGTAATGCCATAAAGCGCCGGTCCAACCGCGCCAGAGGGCCGATGGCCAGAATGATGCTGAGCATCAGGAATGCGCATGCGCCGAACGCGCGCGCATTGTGCACCTGCGGATTAATTGGCCGCTCATGGCTTAGCACTTCTGGGCTGACATGAAGAAAGAACCACAAAAACCCAACGACCCCGGCCAGCATAAAGGCGTCGTAGTAGTATTTGTTATTGTTCCACTGAACGGGGATGTATTTGACGCTCATTCGCTGGCCTCCACGGGTTCAGATAGTTTTTGCGGAACATAGTCGGCCGGCCATTGTTGGCGCACAGAAAGGCCGATCGAGGTGATGCCCACCACGGCGATAAACATGCCCAGAGCAATCACCTTATGTGCCGCACGTACGGGTTTGTATCTGGACTCCGGATCGTAACTGCCGGATTCGAGCGACCACCACCGCCAAAGGACAATCGGCCAGATCAGCAGAATGCCTGGGATCAGAAGCGGCCGGAATACATAGGCGCCCCGTGCATCTTCGTCGATCCGGTCAATTCCGACGACCAGAAACAAAGCAGCCACAACGCCGCCGATGATCAACCAATATTGCGTAATCGCAAAAAGCAGCTCGGCTGAGTTCATTGTATGCCTCCATAGGCCACACCGGCCAACTCGGACATGTCCTTTTTCCACGTGGTCAGATCATCGTTGTTGAACTTCGACAGATGATCATGTCCGCAGGCGCGTGCCATAACCTGCATGAGCTCCACCGATGCGCTAAAGAAATTGGCCAATCTCTCGGCCGATTTCTCGACGATAATACGGCTCACCAGATGCGGTTTCTGCGTGGCGATACCTACCGGGCAGTTGTTGGTGTGACAAGCCCGCATGGCGATGCAACCGATCGCCTGCATCGCTGAATTCGAAACCGCAATCGCATCTGCACCCATCGCCATTGCCTTGATGAAATCTGCAGGCTTGCGCAGGCCTCCGGTGATCACCAGTGAGACATCAGAACGCCCCAAGCGGTCAAGATGCGCCCGAGCACGGGCGAGTGCTGGAATTGTAGGGACAGAGATGTTGTCACGGAAAATAATCGGTGCTGCACCTGTGCCGCCTCCGCGTCCGTCCAGGATTATGTAATCCACACCAACCGCCAATGCTGCATCAATATCTTTTTCGATATGCTGGGCCGAAAGCTTGTAACCGATGGGAATACCACCCGTCCGATCACGCACCTCATCGGCAAATTCTTTGATCTGAGAAACTTCTGTCCATTCCGGGAACCGAGCCGGCGACACAGCCCCCTGACCGGGTTCAAGGCCGCGGACCTCTGCTATCTTACCTTTGACTTTATTGCCGGGCAGGTGACCGCCTGTCCCTGTCTTGGCCCCTTGCCCGCCTTTAAAATGAAACGCCTGAACTTTGTCCAGCTTGTCCCAGGAAAACCCGAACCGTGCTGATGCAAGTTCGTAAAAGTATCGGCTGTTGGCCTCCTGCTCTTCGGGAAGCATTCCACCTTCGCCAGAACAGATACCGGTGCCAGCCATTTCGGCGCCGATTGCCAGCGACAGCTTGGCCGGTTCCGACAATGCCCCATAGCTCATGTCTGAAACAAACAATGGTATATCGAGCTGGAGTGGTTTTTGTGCATTCGGGCCGATTACGATATCAGTGCCCACCTCGTCATCATCCAACAACGGGACTTTGTGCAACTGTGCCGTCAAAATCTGAATATCGTCCCAATCCGGCAGTTGAGTGCGTGAAACTCCCATTGATTCCACGACACCGTGGTGACCTGTCTGCTTCAGTCCTTGCTTGGCATATCGTTGAATGAGGCCATTGTAGGGTTCTTCTTCGGTTCCGTGGCCGGTGTCTGCGTAGAGCCCTTGATAGGCTTTGCGGTTGAAGGGTTGAGGGTTTTCCAGGGCCCATGCGGTAATTTCATCCGCATCAACCCAAACCTCATCAGCTTCTACCCATGCTTTGAACTTGGGAAGCACCTCGGAATTGTTATAGGCCGAGACACCGCTATCCAGTCGGTAATCCCAATAATGCACACCACAGATCAGGTTCTTGCCACGAACAAACCCGTCAGACATAAGAGCGCCACGGTGTAAGCATCGGCCATAGAATACAGAAACATCATCGTCGATCCGAACAACGACCAGGTCGACCGTATCAACAAGCGCATATTCAGGTTTTCGATCTTCAAGATCGTCTAGCTTCGCAACCGATACTTTGTTCATGTCGTCTCCCGTTTATTCCCTGCTCCAGATCGCAAAATGTATCAACCGATCTGATGTAGCTACTTTAGGCAGCATACATAAAAACACGCGTTGGGTATGGATGTTCCCGGCCGGCGTTTTGAACTGAGCTACAGATACAACGGTACGAACGAATTAATTATAACGATCCTGTGAGAAACGGCGAAGTTCTGAAACGAACGAGCTGCTGTGGTCACAACTTGGTCAGGGCTTTGAAATATTGCGTAGAATGCGGTCAATCACGTGAAAGCTGCTTTGCAAATTTGTCTGCGTTGAAAGTGAAATTGGCTTACAAAATCCCTTCATGCGAACCATGTAGGCAACGCGGTTATTTCCGCAATTTATCCTACAGGTCGCACCGGGATATCGACAAGTTCACCACGCGGTATTCGTGCTGATTTGTCGTAGAAAGGCAGCTCGACCAACTCCGCTTTTTGTTCCGAACCATCTCGGCACCCAACGGTAACTGGTGTACCTGAGCCGAATTGTGAATGATCCAAGAGTGCATAACCGATGCCATATTCCAGGTAGGGCGACATGGCCCCGGCTGTAACATGTCCAATTGACTTGCCATCAACCCTGACACTGGCCGAGATCAGGGGTTCGCCGCCAAGGCACTTGATCCCGTACAATCGTGTCTCTCTTGAAGCAAATGCCAGCGCCGATTTGCCGATAAAGTCGCCCTTTGTTTCATCAACGAAGCGGCCAAGCCCGACGTCATATGGGGTTGTTGTCGCGTCGAAATCCGAACCGGCATTCAGAATTCCGGCCTCAATCCGGCGAATGTTCATCGCATCCAGCCCAAAGATATCCATGCCGTAGGGTTTGCCCGCAGCGTGAAGGTGAGCCCACAACGCTGTGGCATCGTGATGGGGTTCCGTATAAAACTCCCAGCCTAATTCGTTGGTGTATCCCGTACGTGTGATCGTTACCTGTTGCCCACCGAATGCGACGTTTGCCGCCGCGAAGTAGGTGAATTGTTCGGGTAACCCGTGATCGCTGGCAGCCTCCAGAATATTCAGTGCTGCGGGCCCCTGGATCTGAGAAACAAAGACATCGGGGTCGGAAATCACGACATCAAGGCCAATCGTATGAGCACGCGCCCAGCTGTAAAAATCTCCATCCGCCTGTGCATACCAGAATTTGTCAGCCGCAAGCCGTAGAAGAATACCGTCGACCAACAGCCCGCCATCCTCGTAGCAGGCCAGCCCATATGCACAGCGACCGACTCTTACTTTCTTGATGTCTTTTGTGAATAGCAGGTCAAGCAGCTTTTCAGCATCAGGGCCTTCAAACTGGAGACAATATTCACCGGTATTCAGTACCGCTGCCTTTTGCCGTAACAGCCAGTACCCGTCTTCTGTTGAATGATCATCAAAGCAACAAGCCATAAGACGGCGGTTGTAGACGCAGTAGTGTGGACCTTTGGCACGCTCTATCTCAAAATAGGGATGTCGGGTCAGGGCATAATCCCAGCCAGCCCCGGCCATACTGGTCACAAGATCCCTGGTTTTTCCGTCGCTCGACCGCATGCTGGCCCCCTTTTATCAAGGCTGGGCGAGCTTACTCCATCGTTTCCAATTCGTCGATAAAGCGGGAAATCATTGATAGGCCCTTGTCCCAGAACGCGGGATCCGATGCATCAAGACCGAAGGGTGCCAACAACTCTTTGTGGTGCTTAGAACCACCTGCCTTGAGCATGTCAAAATACTTGTCCTGAAACCCCTCGGGGTTTTCTTCATAAACCGCGTATAGCGCATTCACCAAGCCGTCACCAAAGGCATAGGCATAAACGTAGAACGGGGAATGTACGAAATGCGGGATGTAGGCCCAGAAGCTTTCGTAGCCATCCATAAAATCGAAGGCAGGTCCGAGGGATTCAGCCTGTACGGACATCCAAAGCGCCCCGATATCTTCGGGCGTAAGCTCACCCTCACGGCGGGCGGCATGTAATTTGCACTCAAAATCATAAAACGCGATCTGGCGGATCACGGTATTGATCATGTCTTCGACTTTTCCGGCCAACAAAACCTTACGCTCTGTTTGATTTGCGGCTCCATCGAGCATTTTGCGGAAGGTGAGCATTTCGCCAAAAACAGAAGCGGTTTCCGCCAGAGTAAGCGGTGTTGAGGACAAAAGCTCTCCTTGACCGGCCGCAAGAACCTGATGAACGCCGTGGCCCAGCTCATGCGCGAGTGTCATCACATCGCGCGGTTTGCCAAGGTAATTTAGCATCACGTAAGGATGTACATCCGTAACCGTTGGATGGGCAAAAGCACCAGGGGCCTTGCCTGGTTTGACGCCCGCGTCGATCCAACCTTTCTCAAAGAAGGGTTGAGCAAGTTCGCCCATTCTCGGGTCAAAGGCAGTATAGGCCTCCATCACAGTGGTCTGGGCGCTGTCCCAGTCGACAGTTTTGGTATCTTCGATGGGCAAGGGTGCGTTGCGGTCCCAGACCTGCATCCGATCAAGCCCCATCCATTTGCGTTTAAGCTCATAATAGCGGTGGCTCAGCTTTGGATATGCAGTGACGACCGCGTCGCGCAGCGCCTCTACCACTTCTGGTTCGACGTCATTTGACAGATGCCGTCCGGTTTGCGCGGTGGGCATTTTGCGCCAGCGGTCGACAACTTCTTTTTCTTTTGCTGCAGTGTTGTGAACGCGCGAGAAGATGCGGATATTTTCGCCAAAGACTCGGGCCAGTTCACGGCTGGCGGCCTCGCGCTTGCTTCGATCCTGCTCAGTTAACAGGTTCAAAGTGGCCTCGATGTTGAGCTCTTCACCGTCCACCGTGAAGGTCAGATCTGCGATGGTTTCGTCAAAAAGCCGCTCCCAGGCGTCGCCAACGACACCCATGTCATGCAGGAATTTCTCAAGTTCATCAGACAGTTGATGGGGTTTGAGCGCGCGGATGCGGTCGATCACGGGTTTGTAGCGCGCAAGATCCTTATTCTCGGCGTACATAGTGACGAGAGGCTCTTCATCAAGGCGGTTCAGCTCTAGTGTGAAGAACACCAGGGGGGTTGTGAAGTTGGTGATTTTTTCCTGACAATCGGAAAGAAACTTGGTACGTCCACCGTCCGTTGTCAGTTGATAATACCGCAGGCCAGCGTAGGACATGATGCGTCCGGCGATGCCGCTGATTTTTTCGTTGCGCTCGATACACTCCATCAGACCACCTGCATCCAGCCTGTCCAGTTTGCCTTCATAAGTGGCTGCGAAATCTGCGCATTCGGCCTCTAACCATTTGAGATCGCGCGTCAATTCTGCAGCGTCCTCGCTGGCATAAAGGTCACTCAAATCCCATTCCGGCAATTGGCCCAGAGCGTCATCACCAGAGCCTGCATTTGCGTCACGGACGGGAAAGGGGAGTTGAAACATGCGGGAGTCTCCTGTTGAGTTTCTGTGCACACACATAGGCGGGCAGGCGGTCCGGCTCAAGCGGTGATCAGGAAAAGATGGGGTGCAGGATGGCGATGGCTGTAATTGTTGCATGATATCAAAGTGATGCTAAGGTGGCGCCGCGATCAGGGTGGGGGAATTCATGCGCTTTGTAAGGTATGGAGAGCCTGGGCAGGAACAGCCCGGGATGTTGGATAATGCTGGGAATCTTCGCGATCTGACAGGTTTGGTGCGCGATATTGCAGGCGTTGTTTTGACGAACTTACCCAAGATTGATCCGGAGGGATTGCCGTTGATTCAGGGCAATCCGAGGCTGGGCCCGCCGGTAGGGCAGGTGGGTAAATTCATCGGAATCGGCCTGAATTATTCTGACCATGCAGCCGAGGCTGGAATGGCAGAACCCACTGAACCCATTATGTTTTTAAAGGCAACATCGGCGATAATCGGACCTGATGACAACGTGTGTTTGCCGCGGGAGTCGCACAAGGCCGACTGGGAGGTTGAGTTGGGTGTGGTGATTGGCAAGCCAGCGAAATATGTACGCGAGACGCAAGCGCTGGATTATGTGGCCGGCTATTGCATTGTCAATGATGTCTCTGAACGTGAGTTTCAGATTGAACGGGGTGGGCAGTGGACCAAGGGCAAAAGCAGCGATACCTTTGGACCTATTGGTCCATGGTTGGTGACACCGGACGAAGTGGGTGATCCGCAAGATCTGGATTTATCATTAGATATTAATGGGAAACGGCTGCAAACTGGCAATACATCTTCGATGGTTTTTGGCGTGGCAGAGATCATTTCCTATCTTAGCCAGATCATGACATTGCATCCCGGCGATGTGATTGCGACGGGCACGCCACCGGGCGTGGGGATGGGGCAAAAGCCGCAGCGGTTTTTGGTCGAAGGCGATGTTATGGAGCTGGAAATCACCGGGTTGGGCCGGCAGCGACAAGAGGTCGTGCGGGACTAACTACGGAAAAGGTTAACGCCCACAAAACCGATAAAACAGGGGGGTGACATCCGCACACCCCCTGTGCACCCCCCGTACACCGGGCGATGCACCCGGTGGAGTGGTTCCAATTGGTTAACATCGCTAGAAATGCCCACCCCGGCCAGCGAGGCTTCGTGTTTCAAGAGAATGGTCGGGTCAAGCCCGGGACGGTGGGGCACAGCCATCCCAATTGGAGGTTTTCCAGGTGCATCGTTTACATAATCTGCACCACTTTGGACTAGAGACGACATTCAAGCAAATCCCCTGCGCGAAACGGCGGCCGCAGGCCGCCGCGCATCGCCAGACCGCCCCCAGGGTTGGCGATTTGGTGAAGCTGGGTGCGACGAACTGATCTTAAATGTACTTTGCTGGCATAAAGCGCTGCTGCACCGGCGCTGGGCCGCCATCCCGCGGTCCGGCGATGCGCGGCTCAATACCAAAGGGTCCAATGTCAGCAACAGGCCAATTACCAGCCCGATTCACATATTCAGAATGGAGCCCTAGCCAAGGCCACGAATGGTATCGACCAGCTCGGCGTTGATATCGCGCGGGCCGGTGTCGCGCCGGTTTACGTGACGGCGTTCGCCCGGCAGGCGGACCCCCTCAAGACCAGTCAGGCGTTCCATAAATGCCTCGGCATGGGTATCCCAGCCATCGCCCGCAAGCAGCGCCGGGGAAAGTGCGATCACCATTTCACCGCCCCGGGGCGGGCCGCCATCGTGGTTGTCTTTTTCAGCTGCTTCATAGCTGAAATTTTCACCGGTCAGGCCCGCGGCCAGAAGTTCGACCATCAATGCGATTGCCGAGCCTTTGTAGCCGCCAAAGGGAAGCAAGACACCTTTGGCGATCTCCGCGGGATCGGTGGTGGCGTTGCCATCGGCATCAAGGCCGGTTCCGGGCGGTACAGATTTGCCATCGCGCGCCGCGATCTGAACGTCGCCCATAGCCATCGAAGCTGTTGCCATATCATAGCAGACCGGTGGTTTGCCCGGACGTGGCCATGCAAAGGATATCGGGTTCGTGCCAAAAAGTTTTTCTTTTGATCCGGCAGGCGCCACCATCGGCATGTAGGCCGTACAGGCAATGCCGACCAATCCGCGATCCGACAGAAACTCGGTCTCAGGCCAGAGGGCCGCGAAATGGTGGATATTGGTGAGGGATAGCGCTGCCACGCCGGTTTCAGTCGCGGCCTCGGCCAACACTGGTAATCCAACTGCCTGTGCCAGAGGCGCGAAACATCCGCCGCCGTCAACATGAATGGCTGCAGAGGTTTTGCGTGTCACAACCGGTTTGGCCTTGCCATTGACCTTGCCACTGCGCAGCGCCTTTACATAGCCGGGGACACGGAAAAGCCCATGGGAATGTGACCCGTCACGTTCTGCCCGGGTGACGATGTCGGCAAGCGCGTTTGCATTGTCTTCGTCGCATCCGTTGGCGATCATCGTGCTGTGCGCGAGTGCATATATTTCATCAAGTGCCAGGCTGTGTGTGTTCACGGTTTTTCTATCCCAAGTCTAAGTCATGATCAGGGGTTGGCGCATGCCATTCGGCCCCGAATATCAAAGCGTCAGTTCGGATTTGTTTATCCCTGAAGTCTCTGCTTTTCGCCAATCTCGGCGTTCTGGCAAAAATCTGCAATCCTTTTCGCCAGATCGGCACGCAAGCCGGCATTTTCCATCAGCACTTCGTGCCGACCGTTGGGAATAATTTCGAGCTGACTACCGGCCCAATTGTGCATGCGGTTGTGGATGCGGGGAACATCGACAATCACTTCTTCAGAGCCCAGCAATGTCATGCACGGCAATTCAGGAGATGGCAGGCGTGACAGGTCGCGGGTTTCGCGAAGCGCTTCGTTCAGCCAGCGCAGGCTTGGCCCGCCAAGCCCAAGTTCGGGATGTTCCCTGAGATGATTGATCATGTAGTTGTACATGTCAGAATCTCGGGTGAGTTTGTTGCTTTCGAATGGTTCCGTCAGGACATAGCTGCCTGCGGCGGTGCCGGGTGCATAAACGTGACCCATGCCCAATTGTCGGCCGCCCCATGACAGCGACCAAGCGATAGGCCGAAGGGCATTGGCCATCTGGATACCCCACATTGGGCCAGAGAATACGCAAGAGGCGACGTCGAGCCCGTCCATGACGGCACGCAGACCGATACAGCCCCCCATCGAGTGTGCCAGCAGATGCATAGGCCGGGGCAGGCCAAGCTGTTCTGCGGCCTGCATCACCGCGGCAAGATCTGTCTGATAATCGCCAAACCTGATCACATGGCCAGACATGGCGTCGCTGACCAGCCGGTCCGCCAGCCCTTGACCCCGCCAGTCGATCACCAGCGTGCCGTATCCGAGAGTCGCCAAATCGCGTGCGGTGCGTCCGTATTTTTCAATGTATTCCGTCCGGCCGGGCATCAGCAGGATTGCGCCGTGTGTTTTGGCCGTGGCAGGCCAGTATCCGATACGAATGCGCACCCCGTCTGTTGTCCGAAGCCACCAGGCCCGTCCATCGGGCGGGCCGTCGGCAAGATCGGTATAGAGAGGTGCGTTTTCCATCAGGCCAGAACGCCCGCAAGCTGCATGGCCATTCCCATATCGCCATCAATCGCCAGCTTGCCCGACATAAAGGCGCTGGTGGGATCAAGATCACCTTCGAGGATCGACTGAAACACCTCCGGATCGGCGGTCAGGGTAACATCAGCCTCTTCATCGGCGGCACGAACGCCGTTGCTGTCCATCATAATCGCACCCTCGCCCTGCAAAACGAATTTGGCAGAGCCGTCAAATCCGTCTCCGGCCTTTTCGCTTAGAGCAGCGACTGCCGCTGTGATGATGTCACTCATATAGGGTTCCTCCGGTTTTGATCGCGAGGGGGTTTGATTCTCTGCGATACACGCTAAATTCATCTTTGTTATGGTCATACATCACTGCTTACTCAATCGTATTGTCGCGGCAATTCTAGCGATAGTCATGTTTTCCTTACCTTTGGGGGCATCGGCGGATGATGCGCGGCTGACCCGGCTTTTTGCGGAGCTAATAGAGGCTGATGAGGCTGATTCTCATAAAATCGCCGGGGAAATAGAGCTGGAATGGTCGAAATCGGGCTCTGCGGCGATGGATCTGCTGCTCAAGCGCGGGATTGATGCGCTGGAGGCGGGCGATTCGCAGGCAGCGATCGGGCATTTGACAGCGTTGACCGATCATGCGCCGGATTTCGCCGAGGGTTGGCACATGCGGGCCGTGGCGATGGCGCAGGCGGAATTGTATGGGCCTGCGGCAGAAGATGTGGAACGGGCGCTGATGCTGGAGCCACGGCATTACAATGCGATTGCCAGTCTGGGTGGCATTTTGATTGAAACAGAACGCTATGATCTGGCCAAGCGTGCGTTTGAACAGGTTCTGGCTATACATCCTTATCACAAGGACGTAAGCGAAACGCTGGACTATCTGGAAAGCCTGATCGGCGGCGCAGAACTCTGACAAAGCAGTGGAGCAGGCCGATGGCCGAGCAGTCAAGAACCCTGGCGGTTCTGGGCCCGACAAATACCGGCAAGACGCATTATGCGATTGAACGGATGCTGGGATACCGTACCGGTGTGATCGGCTTGCCGCTGCGGCTGCTGGCGCGCGAGGTCTATGACAAGATTGTCGCGATCCGTGGTCCGTCGGTGGTGGCCCTTGTCACCGGAGAAGAGCGGATTGTACCGGAGCGGGTGAAATACTGGGTCTGCACCGTGGAGGCGATGCCGGAGGAGATTGGTGCGGATTTCGTTGCGGTTGACGAAATTCAGCTATGTGCCGATCCGGAGCGGGGGCATGTCTTTACCGACCGTCTGCTGCATATGCGCGGGCTGCGCGAGACGCAGTTTCTGGGGGCACACACCATGCGCGGGGCGATTGCGGCGCTGGTACCGGAGGTCGAGTTTCTGGGCCGCGAGCGGATGTCACAGCTGAGCTATTCCGGGGCTAAGAAGATCGCGAAAATGCCGGCGCGCAGTGCGATTGTTGGGTTTTCGGTTGATAATGTCTATGCGATTGCCGAGCTTTTGCGCCGTCAAAAGGGCGGGGCGGCGGTGGTGATGGGGGCGCTGTCACCGCGGACCCGGAATGCACAGGTTGATCTCTACCAGAACGGCGATGTCGATTATCTGGTGGCGACGGATGCAATCGGGATGGGGCTTAATCTGGATGTCGATCATGTGGCGTTTTCATCCCTGACCAAATTTGACGGGCGACGGATGCGCGATCTGGCCCCGAATGAGCTGGCGCAGATTGCGGGCCGGGCCGGGCGCGGGATGAGCCACGGATCATTTGGCGTGACCGGTGAGGCGCCCGAGCTGCACCCGGAGGTCGCGCAGGCGATCATGGACCATCGGTTTACACCCATTCGCAAGCTGGAATGGCGCAATTCCAGCCTGCGCTTTGGATCGCTGGATGCGTTGATGTCATCGCTTGAAGAAAAGCCGCAGATCCAAGGTCTGTCACGGGCGCGCGAAGCGGATGATCAGGGCGCGCTCAGGACGCTGCCGGCGGTGCCGGACATCCGGGCGCGGGCCGGTGATGCCAGGGCGATCCGCCTGCTGTGGGATGTCTGCCGTATTCCTGATTTCAGAGGCATCAGCCCGGCCGAGCATGCCAGCCTGCTTGAGACGATTTACTGTGATCTGCACGAATACGGCCGCGTGCCCGATGACTGGCTGGCGCGGCAAGTGAAGCGGATTGACCGGACCGATGGTGACATTGACACATTGTCGAAACGGCTGGCCTATATCCGCACCTGGACCTATGTAGCCCAACGAAAAGGCTGGGTTGATGACGAAATTCATTGGCGCGAGGCAACCCGCGCTGTAGAAGACCGCCTGTCAGACGCATTACACGGGGCGCTGACCCAAAGATTCGTGGATCGCCGCACATCCGTGCTTTTGCGGCGACTCAAACAGAAGGAGGCCATTGTGGCCGAAGTGAACGATAGCGGTGACGTGACGGTAGAGGGCGAGTTTGTTGGCCGCCTTGAAGGATTCCGGTTCATTCAGGACAAGGGAGCCGCCGGGCAGGAAGCCAAGACACTGCAACAGGCAAGCCTGCAGGCGCTGGCCCCTCATTTTCATCTGCGGGCGGACCGGTTTTACAACGCACCTGACACCGAGATTGACTATACGGAACAGGGTGGTCTGATGTGGGGAGAGCATGCGGTTGGCAAGCTGACCGCGGGTGCCGATCCGCTCAAACCGGTTGCAGAAGCATTTGTCGACGAGGCCGCGGGGCCGGAAGTGATCCAGAAGGTTCAGCGCCGGTTGCAGCATTTCATCGACCGCAAAATTGCGACGTTGTTCGAACCGCTGCTGGCCGTTCAGCGGGACGAGGCATTGACCGGTCTGGCCCGTGGTTTTGGTTTTCGGATGGTCGAAGGGTTTGGCATCATCCCACGTGGAGAGGTCGCTGATGAGGTAAAGGCCCTGGATCAGGATGCACGGGGCGCGCTGCGCAAACATGGCATTCGGTTTGGTCAGTTCACAATTTTCATGCCGCTGTTGCTGAAACCCGCGCCGACACGCCTGCGGCTGGTCCTATGGTCGCTTGCGGGGGGATTGGACGAGTTTCCGGAAGCGCCGCCACCGGGTTTGGTAACGGTTCCAGCCGGGCAGACTGGGGCGACACCCCCGGGCTATCACAGCATGGCGGGGTATCGTGCCGCAGGTGAGCGGGCGATCCGGATCGACATGCTGGAACGTCTGGCCGATATGTTGCGTGGCGAGAACACCCGCGGAGGGTTTGAGGCCAAGGCGGATATGCTGTCGATCACGGGTATGACGCTGGAGCAGTTTGCTGATCTGATGCAGGGTCTGGGATACAAGGCCGAACGCAGTGAACGCGAGAAGGTGCGTGCCGTGACAGAGTCAGAGGCACCTGCGGCGGAAACTGCGGCTGAAGAGGCCGATCAGGCAGATGCGCCTGAAGCAGAAACACCTGCAGAAGGTGCCGAAGCCGAGGTGGCGGAGGCCGCACCGGCTGAAACTGCGAATGCGGTTGAGACTGCTGAAGCCGCGAAAGAGGGTGAAGCAGCGGACGGCGCAGAAACAGCGCCGGAAACCGAGGTGTTCTACACATTTACCTGGGCCCCGCGTGCGCGTGGACCCAAGCCTGCGCAGAACCGGGGGCAAGGCAAACCCCGCGGCAAGAAGCCCGTTGGCAAGCCCGAACAAAAAGGCGCGCGCAGCTATGGTGCCAAGCCCGAGAAAAAAGACCGGATTGATCCGGACAATCCATTTGCCGCAGCGCTTATGGGGCTTCGGGACAAAAATTGATGTCGCGTGTCTGACGGCGCCAGCAAAATCCGGCTTGATAAATGGCTGTGGCATGCGCGGTTTTTCAAAACCCGCAGCCTGGCCACCAAGCTGGTGTCTGGTGGGCATGTCCGGGTGAATGGCAATCGGGCGGGAAAACCCGCCCAAGCGGTTGGCCCCGAGGACGTGTTGACATTTCCCCAGGCGCGGCAGATCCGGGTCGTGAAAATCCTGGCAATTGGTGAACGTCGCGGCCCGGCGACCGAAGCGCAGGCCCTGTACGAGGATTTGGCCCCGCCAGAGCCATCTGTTCGGGAGAATGTTCCGCCGTCGCCGAGATTCGAGGGAAAAGGACGCCCAACAAAGCGGGATCGTCGTAAACTCGATCTGAAACGTTCCGATCCGCTTGATTGATCGCTCTTGCTGAATTAGGTGGTGGCCAGAACGTCAAGCATATGAGACTCAGATGACTTACATCGTCAACGACAGCTGCATTGAGTGTAAATATACCGACTGTGTCGAGGTCTGCCCCGTGGATTGTTTCTATGAGGGTGAGAACATGTTGGTGATCCATCCTGATGAATGCATTGACTGTGGTGTTTGCGAGCCTGAATGTCCCGCGGATGCGATCCGTCCGGATACGGAACCGGACATGGAAAAATGGGTCGAGTTCAACCGCAAATATTCCGAAATGTGGCCGGTGATCATCACCAAGAAAGATCAGTTGCCCAACGCCGAAGAACGTGACGGTGAAGAGGGCAAGCTTGAGAAATACTTTTCCGAAGCGCCTGGCGAAGGTGGCTGAGACCTTTTCGATTCGGTCATAAATATAGACCTATTCTCGCTGAAAACGCGGTTTTTGGCAGATAATGCGCTGTTTTTTAGGGAAAAACACCGAATTCAGGTGCCGCTACTTTCGAAACGGCCATTTTTGTGCTATATATCTGTTACAAATGAAGTTTACCGCCTGATATCCATCTGCCCACGCTGACGCACGGGAGGTGGATTTCTTTTCGCCGCATGCAAAGCTCATTGAACCGGAAGTTCACTGAGGCTGTGTTTTTTGCGCGTCTGGTCAGGCCGCCTGATGAGGAAGAATTGGAATGAGTAAGTCGAAGAAGTCGGAGTTTCGTCCGGATGATTACGTGGTCTACCCGGCCCATGGGGTCGGGCAAATCGTGTCGATCGAAAAGCAAGAGATCGCCGGGATCGAACTCGAACTTTTCGTTATCTCGTTTGAGAAGGACAAAATGACGCTGCGGGTGCCGACCAACAAGGCGACCGAAATTGGTATGCGCAGCCTGTCGAGCCCGGATGTGGTTTCGAGGGCGATGACCACGCTGAAAGGCAAGGCACGGGTCAAGCGCGCGATGTGGTCGCGTCGCGCACAGGAATATGAGCAAAAGATCAACTCGGGTGATCTGATCGCGATTGCCGAGGTTGTGCGTGACCTGCACCGTACGGATGATCAACGCGAGCAAAGCTATTCCGAGCGCCAGCTTTATGAAGCTGCACTTGAGCGGCTGACCCGTGAAGTTGCTGCCGTCAGCGGTGGTGACGAGATTGCGGCGGCTAAAGAAGTGGGCGACGTTCTGATCTCGCGCGCGGCGGCGGCGTAACCCATTTAGCACTTTGAGATTGAAGGCCGCGCCGTTGGCTGCGGCCTTTTTCGTTTCAGGCGATAATGCTGAAAAGGATCGCAATTTCGGTGATCTGTTGCGTGGCGCCCAGGATGTCGCCGGTTTGCCCGCCGATTTTTGCGCGGGCAATCTGGGCAAGAATAAATGTCACGAGTGCTGCCCAGAACAAAGCGCCGAATAAGCTGGAGCCGGTCAATAGCAGGGTCGCGATTGCCCCTATGGCGATTGCCAGCAGGGCGGTTGGATGGCTGACCTGACCGACACCCTGTGACAGGCCAGAGGACCGAGCATGGGGCAGGGTGGCCATGAGGGCAGGCATGGTGGCGCGCGACAGGGCGGCAGAGGCGAGAATCGCCGCGGTGGCGACGCCCGGGCCGATTTCGTAAAGCAGCCAGAGCGCGGCCCAACGCGCCGAAATTCCCAGGATAAGTGCGATGACGCCGTAAGCGCCGATGCGGCTGTCTTTCATGATCTCGAGACGGCGGGCAGGATCGTGACCACCCCAGAGACCGTCGGCTGTATCGGCCAGGCCATCCTCGTGCATAGCACCAGTACTGATGATCAGAATACTGAGTGAAATTAATGCAGTAAGAGGCGTGGGAAGGCCAAAGTAGTGCGCCAGAGAGCCACCTAGAGCGGCCAATGCACCCACCACCAAGCCCACGACGGGATAGGCCCATGCGGCATTGGCGCTGCGTGAAAAGTCATTCGCTGGAACGGGCAGGCGGGTGAGCAGTGCCAGTGCGACGGGAATATCCGCAGGAGAAACAAGAGCTTGGTCGCTTTTCGTCATTCTAGGGCCTTTTTAGGGCTGCACCGGGTAAGGGGCTTGGGTTAGAGGAGGTACGTCAATTCGTGTCGTGGGGGAAGAGATGCAACCGAATTTTACCTCAATCGAGGAATTTTTCCATATTTTACAGCATCTTCCTGATGAGCATGCAGATGCAAGGGCAGAAGCTGAGGCGCGAAATGGACAGCTAACCAAACCCCCCGGTGCCTTGGGTCGCTTAGAGGATTTGGCGATATGGTATGCCGCCTGGCGCGGAAACCCAAGGCCGCAAATCAAGGCACCTCAGGTTGTCATTTTCGCAGGAAATCATGGTGTTACGGCGCAGGGTGTATCGGCCTTTCCCGCTGAAGTGACCGCGCAGATGGTGTTGAATTTCGAAGCAGGAGGGGCGGCAATCAACCAGCTTTCAAAGGCGTATGGGGCTGATCTGGATGTACATGCATTGGCATTGGAAACCCCAACTGCGGACTTTACCCAAGGGCCGGCGATGAGCGAGGCAGAACTGGTTGAAGCTTTGCTGAAAGGCTGGCAAGCCATTGATTCCAATTCAGATTTGCTAGTTGTTGGTGAGATGGGGATTGGCAACACGACCTGTGGATCGGCGATTGCGATGGCGTTGTTTGGCGGTGACGCAGAAGATTGGACCGGGCGCGGAACCGGGGTTGAAGGAGAGGCGTTGCGCAACAAGGCAGATGTGGTTGCGCGCGGCGTGGAGGTGAATCCAGACAGCAAAAACAACGGGTTAGAAGCACTGCGCTGCCTTGGCGGTCGCGAACTTGCCGCTATGGCTGGGGCGATCGTGCGGGCACGGATTGAGCGTATCCCATTAATTTTGGACGGGTTCATCTGTACCGCCGCTGCGGCTTGTCTGGAAGCGGCACAGCCCGGGGCGCTGGATCATACTGTTGCCGGTCATGTCAGTGCAGAGGCGGCGCATTCCAGGATGTTGAAAAAACTGGGAAAAGAGCCTCTGCTATCGCTCGGCATGCGGCTTGGTGAAGGCTCTGGCGGGGCGTTGGCCATTGGCGTTCTGAAGGGTGCGATTGCCTGTCATTCCGGTATGGCAACTTTTGCCGAAGCGGGCGTCGCGGACGGCTGAGGTTTGTATAATTTGTACAATTTGTGCATGATGTACGCCAACTTTGATTAAGCACCGGTTTGCGCAGTTTCGCACTGGGTATTTTTGGCAAGAAAGAAGCGGTAGATTCTCTCGTTTCCTGGCCGTGCGTCTTTCAAAATTTCAAGCGAATTATTTGCTCACATCCCGCAATCTCCGGTTGACGGCGATTCGAAATGGGAGCATCTGCGGCGCGTAAATTGGAGACTACCATGAAAATCAAATTGACCCTTGGCTTTTTAGCCAGTTTCTTTGTTGTGGCCTGTGCCAGCAATACGCCCGATCCCGAGTTGGAAAAAGCGAAGTTTCTGAAACCTGAAGGAGACGCGGTTGCCGTTGAATTCACAGACAGAAAGTTGGCAAATTCTGTTGTGGGGCTACGTGCGACCAGCATCACTGCGCTGCGCGGCGGATCGCTTGCCGAGATCGGCGGGAGCGGTTCATCTCAGTCGGACGCGGGTACCAGTGTTGAGGCACCTTGCACCCTGGATGGCAATGGATATCACGCGGAATTCACAGCACCTGCGGTTGTAAACATGCCGAGCTTTGGCAGTTCTACGCAATCCGTTAAGGTGAGCTGTGAATATAACGGCGAAACAATCACCAGAAAGTTCAAACCAATCAATCTGTCGTCCAGTTCGCGCACGGGTGCGGCGGTTGCTGTTGGTGTCTTACTTTGCCCGATTTGTGGTGCAGCGGTTGCTGTGAACAATGGAGGAGCCAAACAAGGTGACGCCTATGGATTTGAGAATATTGTTGTCAAAATGAACTAACGACAATCTCCCCCATTATTGGTTGGACACAAAAGGCCCCGCAGGTCGTCCTGCGGGGCCATTCTTATTTGTCGCCGTCTTTGTCGGTGAGTTTTTCCGCTGTGGATTCTTCGAGCTGCGAAAGCAGCATGGTCTGAAGATCTTCTTCAAGCTCTTTGGCGCGGGAGATGTACTCTGCGTTGTCGACTGTGCGAATATCGGGATCCCAAAGTTCTGCCAGTTCGTTCACCGAATGTCGGTCATGATGGTAGAAGGTGCGTTCAACTTCGGAGGCCTCGAATTCGGTCAGACCTACATTTTCCAGCACATAGCGTCCGGCGCGCAGGGAGCTGTCGAACATTTCCCGGACGATGTCGTTGGCGCCGGCCTTGTAGAGGCGAAACACATGGGTGCGGTCGCGGGCGCGTGCCACGATGTGCAGATCGGGCCGTTCGCGTCGTGCAAAGCTGACCAGCTGTACCGCAGCATCCGGGCTGTCGACCGCAACCACCATGACACGCGCCTGTTTCAGGCCCGCGGCGAGCAGCAGTTCCGGGCGGGTTGGATCGCCAAGGAAGCCCTTGACCCCAAAGCGCCGCATCCGCTGGATCGCGGCGAGGTCATGGTCCAGCACAACCGTGTCAAATCCGCTGGAACGAACCAAGCGATTGACGATCTGGCCAAAACGCCCGATGCCGGCGATGATCACAGGTCCCTGTGTGTCGATATCATCCGCTTCTTGGCTTTCGGCGGCGTCCTCCATCCGGTGTGAAATCCAGTCGTAGAGAATGAACAAGAGCGGGGTGATCAGCATGGTGATCGCCACCACCAGCAACAGCGTCTCTGATAAAGCAGCAGGGATCACGTTGTGCTGGCCGGAAAAGGCGATCAGCACGAATCCAAATTCCCCCGATTGAGCCAGTGCCAGTGTAAACAGCCCGAGGTCACGCCGGCGCAGTCCAAAGGCACGGCCCAGCAGAAAGAGGATGATCCCCTTGATCACGATCACAGCCAAGGCAAGGCCAACAACGGTGAAGAATTGACTGAACAGGAAGGACAGATCTATGCCTGCCCCGACGGTAATAAAGAACAATCCTAGCAGCAGCCCCTTGAAGGGTGCGATATCGCTTTCCAATTCGTGACGAAACTCTGATGAAGCCAGAACCACACCGGCGAGAAAAGCGCCGAGAGCGGGGGACAGACCCACGATATTCATAACAAATCCGATGCCGACCACGATCAGCAATGCGAGCGCGGTATACATCTCGCGCAGGCCGGCGGCGTGGATGAAGCGGAACACCGGCCTGGTGAAATATACTCCGGTGATGATGATGGCCGCCACGGCCCCCAGCGTGACAAGGGTGACGCCCCAGCCAGGCAGGCTTTGAACAAAGGAAACAGCGGCCTCATGCGCGGCTTCGGCGCTGGCGGTGGCCTCGCCGTGGTGGGCGTCGCCTTCGCCTTCGGAGAGTTTGGCGAGAGTTTCACCAAGGATCAGGTCGGGTGTTTTGGGCAGCGCCAGAAGCGGCAACAGGGCCAGCATCGGGATGACTGCGATGTCCTGTGTCAGCAACACCGAGAAGATGGAACGCCCGCCGCCGGTCTGCATCAGGCCCTTTTCCGACAGGGTCTGCAGCACGATCGCGGTGGAAGACAGTGCAAATATGAGGCCGATGGCGAGCGAAACGCTCCATCCGACGCCCAACATCATCGAACCGGTCATGATCGCCAGTGTGGTGATCCCGACCTGTAGCCCGCCAAGCCCGAGCAATTTGTGCCGCATTGCCCAAAGTGCGTGGGGTTCCAATTCCAACCCGATCAGGAACAGCATCATCACAACGCCGAATTCGGCGAAATGCTGCAGTTCGTTGGTTTCGTGCATGCCGGTCAGGCCGAGGATCGGCCCGATGATTAACCCCGCGGCGAGGTAGCCCAGAACAGAGCCGAGGCCGAGCCGGGCCGCGAGGGGCACCGCAATGACTGCGGCGGCGAGGTAGAGAGAGGCCTGAAGCAGGAATGCTTCCATGTTTAGCGGTCCTTTTGGCGGTCACAGGGGTGAAGGCGTGTCCGCGCTGATCTTATCCATGACGTCTGACTTCCTACTTTGGCAACAGACGAGTGCGGCAGCAAGGCTTTGTGTGTGAAAGAGTTGAGTGCGGGCAGATCTTTGCAGTACGTGCACTGATGCAATCGGGCATGCTGACCACAAGCCCTTGGTGTGCATATGTAAGGTAAAGTGGCTAAAAAATTAATGAATTATGAGGGATCTAGCTCAGGTATTGCCGTGGGTGAGGCGCCTATGGATTTTGCAGGGTTCAGGGGCTTACCTATTGGCATTATTAACCGATTTAGCATTAGGCGGGCAGAGCTACGGAAAACATTGTGGTCGAAATTTTTGAATTTCAGGTTTGCCAGAATAAGCGCTTCATTCCCGCTTTGGTTTCATTTCCACATTAATGCTGATCTGAATGCGGTTGGAGGTGATCGGGGTGTATTTGCGCATATCGAAATCTGACCGATTAACAGAAGTTGTCGCGTGAAATCCGAGCCAGTTGCCGCTATAGGAGGACGGGAAAAGCTTGCCGATCGGGTGCGCTCCGTTGTGCACGAGATCAACGGCGAGTGTCACCGGATTGGTGATGCCGCGGATTGTCAGATCGCCGGTTACATCGGCGGTATTTTTTCCGGTCCGACGGACGGAGGTGCTTTTGAACGTGATTTCAGGGTGTTCCCTGGTTGAAAAGAAGCTTTTGCCCTTTAGCTCGTAATCCAGTCTGGGAACACCTGTGTGCACGCTGTCGGCCTGAATGGTTACATCAATTGTACTTAGCGAGAGTTTGTCCGGATTAAAGGTCAGGATGCCTGAGAAATCCAGAAACTCACCGGATTGAACGGAAACGCCGGCATGGTCCCATGAAAAGAAGATTTCGCTATGCCCTTTGCCAAATTTGTATGTGTCTGCTGCGTGACCAAAGGACGGTGAAACAAGTGTGCAGAGTAGAAATGCCAGGCCGAAGAGTTTTTGCAGATACATATCCAAATTCCTGTGAAAGCTGGTCCATGAATGGGGCCAGTGTTGCGTGACAGGCTGATGGTAGCACTGCTGCCAATGCAGAACTTTATTCACGTTGCTTTCTTTGCGGGTGGCGAATTTTGTCAGTGAATTTGGGCGTCACGGACCGATCGGTTGGCAAAGGTGAATGCTGCTTTCTGGCCCGCCGGGCATGTATTCATAACAAGGACGCTGTCCGTAGGTTCGGCCGCTATGCGGAAGCCAGACTGAAACAAACCATTGCCAGGTATTGAGCAGGCGCAGATTTCTGGGCACCTCAAGAACAGCGTAGGTTCCACCGGGTATTTTGCGGATGCTGACAGTTGCATCTTCGGTCAGATGCTCAGGCACCGGGGTGGCGGCGTCATACATGCAAAGATGCGGTGGTGTCAGCGTCGGGCTGTCCGGGCAGAGGCCGATCCATTCCCGCCGCTCAAAGCTTAGGTTCTTGGTCCGGGCCCAAATTTCAAGACGCCGGAAAGCACCAGAAATTCCGCCATCCAAATCCCCGTAAGAGCCATAGTGACGGACATAGGCCAGGTTGTAACCGGGCCGTTTTTCAATCCGCACAGGCAGATCGCGGGGGCCAAATGCGGGCAATGCAATATTCAGGCGATTGATGACCTCGGATTGAGGCGCTGATGGTGAAAACAGATGAAAGTCCAGTGTATCGATCTGTTTGAACCGACGTGGGGACAGTTGATATTTTCGGTGAAACGCCTGTGAAAAAGACTGCAGGCAGGAAAATCCGGACTCAATTGAAACTTCGGTAATAGATTTTTCCTTGGCAAAGATCAGCCTGCGCGCTGCGTTTTCGATGCGGATGCGCCAGAGAAATTCAAAGGGTGTTTCTTTGAAATGGGATTTGAAAGCGCGGCAGAAATGAAATTTGGACAGGCAGGCCGTATCTGCGAGATCCCTCAGATCCATAGGCTCTGACAGGTTTGAGAAGGCAAAATTGACCGCGCGGTTCAGACGGTGCCGTTGTGAGGCTGCAATATCCAATCAAAATCCTTTCCCGGCGTCAGGACACAAGAGCAGTACATTTATCTTCAGCTGAAATACGCTCTGAGTAAACGATTTCTAAAGCGTCACACAAAGAGGTGAATTCAATGCTGGTAAGCCTGTTCGACCTGATAGGCAAAGCGGAGCAGCCGGGCGTCTGATCCTTTGGGCCCAGTGATATGCAGGCCGACCGGCAGACCATCAGATGCGGTGCCGAAGGGGATAGAGATCGAAGGCAGCTCCAGCATCGGGGTGAGCGTCGTTGTGCACCAGTCTTCAGTAATATCAGCATCCGCAATCTCGGCCGGAAAGGCGAGGCCCGAAGTGGTCGGCCAGAGCGCGAAGTCATAGGTTTCGAAAAAGGCGGTAACTGTGGCCCAGACCTGTGCGCGCACGATCTGATATCTGATGAGCTGGTCCAGCGTCGCAGTTTCATACTCGGCACAGGCGGTGTGAAAGGACGGGGTGGCTTTGGCCATGTCCGGTTGCATCAGGTGTTGGACGTGACGCGCTGACATCAGGCGAACGAGGCCGGCATAGGGCATAAGCGGGGACAGGTCCGGCTCTGCGTCATCAACCTGCCAGCCCATGTCAGTGCAAAGATCACGTAAGGGAGAAAGGGCCGAGATGATAGAAGGGTCGGTTCGCACACCGAACGGTGCGGTCGTGAAGCTCAGCCGCGCCGGGTTGGGCGCGTCGCGCAGGCCCGCCAGCATGGGTTGTTCGAACCATGAGCCGAGGGGTTGGCTGCGCGTATTTCCCTGCATCACTTCAAGCATCAGGCAGAGGTCAGACATGGTTCGGGCCATTGGCCCGGGGATGGACAGCCCGTCAAATGGCGCAGGGTTTGGGTGGTAGGGGACGAGGCCGCTGGTTGGCCGATAACCGACAACACCGCACCACGCCGCAGGGCTGCGCAGGGAACCGGCAAGGTCAGAGCCATCGGCAAGATGCACCATATTTGCGGCAAGTGCGGCGGCAGAGCCGCCTGAACTACCAGCGACGGTTCGGTCGGGATTGTGCGGATTGCGGGTGACTCCGGTAATGTTGTTGGTGGTCTGGCCGGAAAAGGCAAATTCCGGGGTGTTTGTTTTGCCAATGATCACCGCCCCCGCAGCCCGCAGCCGGGCCACGTGCAGAGCATCGAAATCGGGGACGTGGTCCGCGTAACTGGCAGAGCCCCAGGTGGTGCGCAGGTTTCGGGTCTCAAAGATATCCTTGATGGCGATAGGGATGCCATGCAGGGGCCCGACAAGGGCGGGCATCTGATCAAGTTCTGCCGCGCGTGCCTCTGCCGCATCCCAGTCGAGGGTGATAAAGGCGTTTACCTGTGGATTTCGGTTCTGGACGCGGTCGTGGCAATCGCTCAGCGCTTGCCGCGCCGACACCTCACCACGTTGCAATGCGGCGGCTAGGTCAGTGGCGGTCAGATCGCAAAGGGACATGGCGGTGTCTTTGATTGGGGCAGGGTTCAGTACGGCATTGGATGCGCTTTGTGCGCTGTATCAATTTCTTTCAGAACCTCATCCGAGAGGGTGACATCGGCACTGCCAAGGGCCAGCACAAGCTGTTCCTGCGATGTTGCGCCGAAGATGGCAGAGCATGTGAAAGGCCGCTGTATCACCCACGCCAGCGCCATCTGTGTCGGGTCGAGCCCGTGCCGTGCCGCGATGTCGAGATAGGCCGCAACGGTTGGAAAAACCCGGTCGGTGATGCGCCCGCCCAGATTGGCAACATGGGTCATGCGCGACCCAGCAGGCACCTGGCCGTTCTGATACTTGCCGGTCAGCAATCCGGCGGCGAGCGGTGAGAAGGCCAGAAGTCCCACATCTTCGTTTGCCGTAAGCTCGGCCAGATCGGTGTCATAGAGGCGACAGAGCAGGGAGTATTCGTTCTGGATCGACGCCATGCGCGGCCCGGCACCGAGGTCGGATTGATGGATCCACTGGGCAGTGCCCCATGCGCTTTCGTTTGACAGCCCAATATGACCGATTGTACCGCGCTCAACCTCGCGTCCGAGGGCGCCGAGCGTATCCTGAATGTGGGCAATGGTGTCGTTGCGGTTCTGACCCGAGGGATCATAGTGCCAGTTCTGCCGAAACATGTAGCTGCCGCGGTTGGGCCAGTGCAGCTGATAGAGGTCGATGTGATCGGTCTGCAGCCGTCGAAGTGAGCCTTCGACGGTTTCTGCAATTGTAGCTGACGAGATCGGCGCACCGTCCCGAACATGGCGCATACCCGCGCCGGAATGTTTGCTGGCCAGTACGATGTCGTTGCGGCGACCGGATTTGGCGATCCAAGTGCCGATGATCTCTTCTGTACGACCCGTTGTTTCGGCGAGGATCGGGTTGACCGGGTACATCTCTGCCGTATCAACAAAGTTCACGCCGTGGGCCAGTGCAGTGTCGATCTGGGCGTGGCCTTCGGCCTCGGTGTTCTGGCTACCCCATGTCATGGAGCCGAGGCAGAGCGTGCTGACCTCGATCCCGGTACGTCCGAGTGGTCGTGTCTGCATATTGGTATCTCCCTCGTACAATTCGTGTATCAACCTAGCTGTTTCTGCAGGGGCGTCACCCTCAAATTCCGCACAAGGCTGACGCAGCTGTGATGGATGAGTGATGGGACATTCCTCAAAAGGCAACTATGTCAGGTGAATGATTCGATTTGCATTTGTTTTTTTGTGCCTGAGCAACGTGATGGCTTGGGCCGCCCCGGAACGGTATGAGCTGGATGCCGCCCGGTCACAGGTGGCGTTCACCTATGTTCTTGCCGGCAACGAAAAAAAGGGCCAGATGCCGGTTCAGGCGGCTGACCTGCAGATTGACCTGCGCGATATCTCGGCAAGCCAATTTTCAGTCACGCTAAACGCACGCCGCGCCAAGGCGGGGTTTGTGATTGCCAGCGAGGCGATGAAAAGCGCCAAGGTTCTGCATGCCGCAAAGCATCCCACGATAGAATTTCGATCTACCCGTATAGAAGGAACCTTGAGCGGTGCGCGGATCACCGGCGATCTGACGATCCGGGGCGTGACGAAGAGCGTTGTTCTGTCGGCCAGCCTGCATCGGCAGCAGGGCACAGCCGCGGGTGATCTGGACCGGTTGGAAATCCTGTTGACCGGGTCGGTCAACAGATCTGCCTTTGGTGCAGATGGATATTCTGATCTGGTGGGCGACCAGATCAATCTGTCCATTCTGGCCAGAATCGAGAAATAACCAGAGCTTGCAAAAAACGACATGGGTTTGTCGATTATGCACGACACACGGAATGTGACGGTGTCATGTTGGTGCTGTTATGCGAATGCTGATCTCTTTTGCCGCGTTGTTTTTGTCTGTTGTCCTGATGCAGCTTTCATCCGGTGGTGTGGGGCCGCTGGATGCGTTGTCGGGCTTGGCGCTGCACTTTACGACTGCCGAAATCGGACTGTTGGGGTCGGCGCATTTCCTGGGCTTTTTCATCGGTTGTTGGTGGGCGCCGCGCCTGATGGGAAGTGTGGGGCACTCGCGTGCGTTCGCCGCCTTTACCGCAGCGGGAACAATTGGGTTGATGGCGCATATGCTGGTGATCGATCCTGTGGCCTGGGCGGTGATGCGGGTAGCGTCGGGGATCTGTGTGGCCGGGTGCTACACGGTTATCGAGGCATGGCTGCAATCCAAGCTGACCAATGAAACCCGGGGACGTGCGATGGGCGTGTACCGGATCGTCGATATGGGCGCATCGCTGATGGCGCAGATGCTGATTTCTGTATTGGCACCAGCATCTTACGTATCTTACAATCTGCTGGCGCTGTTGTGCTGTGCCTCGCTGCTGCCGCTGACTTTGACAAAGGTGAAACAGCCCGAAACGCCGAAAGCCCCCCGGCTGCGACCGATGCTGGCGATCCAGTGTTCGCCGTTGGCTGCGGCGGGGGTGGTTGTGGCCGCACTGTCGAGTGCAACGTTTCGGATGGTCGGCCCGCTATATGGGCAGCAGGTCGGGCTGCAAATCGAGCAGATTGCCTGGTTCCTGGCCTCTTTCGTGCTGGGCGGAGCGCTGGCGCAGTACCCGGCGGGATGGCTGGCGGATAAATTTGACCGGCGGCATGTGCTGATCGGGTTTTCGATGGCGGCGATTGTCAGCTGTATTGTGACCGCGTCACTGCAGGACCTGACCACCACGGGCGTAATGCTAACCGCATTTTTCTTTGGCTTCACATCCTTCCCGATCTTTTCGGTGTCTGCCGCGCATGCCAATGATTTCGCTGACAGCAATCAACGGGTAGAGCTGTCGGCGGCATTGATGTTTTTCTATGCGCTTGGGGCCATTGCGGCGCCGTTGGTGGCGTCGAACCTGATTGCATGGTTTGGACCGTCAGCGATGTTCATGATGATCGCGGCGGGGCATGGATTGCTGATCCTGTTTGGTATGACGCGGATGCTGGCCCGCAAGACGCACAAAGAGCGTACCCCCTATATCTGGACCCCGCGCACGAGCTTCGTATTTGGCCGCTTGCTGAGGCGGGGCCGGAACGGGGATGGGGAAGACAAATAACACCAGAGAAAATCGCTCGGACATTATTGGGTCTAATGGCTGCATCGCGGAGATAGTGTTGAAAAAGTCTGTTGATTGGTTGCTGGTGTCCTGATTCACTTGTTTTGAGAGTGGGAGGGCGCGGCGATGATGGGACCGAGGCAGGTGGCGCAAGGTGCGTTGTTTTATGAGTTCTCAATCGAAGAGTTCGTGCCGCAGGATCACCCGATGCGTGGGATTGATCGCTGCCTTGATCTTACCGAAGTGCGCCCAATGCTTGCGCCGTATTACAGCTCGCATGGTCGTCCGTCGATTGACCCTGAGCTGCTGATCCGCATGCTGCTGTTGGGATACTGCATGGGCATCCGCTCCGAGCGGCGGCTTTGCGAAGAGATACATGTCAATCTGGCGTACAGGTGGTTTTGCAAGCTGGACCTGGCCGATCCGGTGCCTGACCATTCGTCGTTCTCAAAGAACCGTCATGGCCGTTTCCGGGAGAGCGGATTGTTCCGTCATTTGTTCGAGACAGTTTTGCAGCGCTGCATGGATGAAGGTCTTGTCGGTGGCCACAGCTTTGGCGTTGACGCCAGCCTGATACCCGCGAATGCAAACCAGACACGCGGCATTGATAACAAGGAAGGCCTGCCACCTGAACTGACCTCTCGTGTTCTGGACGAGTACCTCGAAACGCTGGATGATGCCGCATTCGGCGCGTCCACCAAAGTCGTCCCCAAATACATATCACCTGTCGATCCCGCTGCACGCTGGACAGGCGCAGATGGCGGGGCAGCCTTCTTTGCCTATTCCACCAACTATATGGTGGATTTGGACAATGCGGTGATCGTGGACGTGGAACCTTCGGTTCCGATCCGAACCGCTGAGGCGTTTGCCGCACGGCGCATGATCGACCGGATCACAGACCGCTTCGACATGACACCAGACAAACTGGTTGGCGATACGGGCTACGGGTCAGCAGAGATGCTGGGATGGTTGGTGGAAGAGCGTGGCATCGCTCCGCACATTCCGGTCTGGGACAAATCGAAACGGACGGACGGGACGTTCTCACGAGAAGATTTTGTTTATGACCCCGCGACCGACAGCTACACCTGTCCGGGCGGCAAGGTATTGCAGACCTATCGCCGGAACTTCTCAACGCCACGAAAAGCAAATGGCGGCAAAGACGGCTTCATCAGATACCGCGCCTCCAAACATGACTGCGACATATGCCCTTTGAAACCGCAATGCTGTCCGAAAGACAACGGGAGACGCCTGATGCGCTCTGTGCACGAAGCTGCTCGAGACGTCGCACGCGATATCCGAAAAACCGACGCTTACATGACCTCATTCATTCAGAGGCGGAAAGTCGAGATGCTCTTCGCCCATCTGAAGCGATACATCGGAGTGCGGATGATGCGACTTCGAGGACCTAAAGGCGCATATGAACAGTTCCAGCTAGCAGCCACGGCACAAAACCTCAGGAAACTCGCAAAACTGGCCCCTACACCAGCCCCCACATGAAGAAGGGGCGCGTCACCCCAAATCTCGACAGCCGCCAAACCAGCCAAAACATCGACTTCTTCAACACTATCCGGACTTAGCTGCCGTTCGTCAATCCAGCTTCACACCATCCGATATTCGAAAGTTCTGGATTGCACCCATCACATCCAACTCGACAATTTGCTCCTTGATTTCGAAACTCCAAGGCGGCTCTACAAACGTAGACCACAGTTTTTTGCCGGACTGCTCCCAGACACCAAACTCCAGTTCAGCAGACATCAATATATATGATCCCGATTCGCTCCAACCCCAAAAACCGCCGTCGGTTTCATCCTCCCAAAGCCTGACTTTCTTTTCGAGATCGTAGCATAATAGGCGTTCACCCGCCCCTAAGAAAATAAGCGAAGTATCAGGAACCACAAGAAATCCTGGACTAAAGGTTTGTCGATGATCTTGATACCTTTGGGCGATTATCACAGATGGCCAGCCGCTTTTTGTTACGCCGTTACAAACACCTAGAAAGAGAAATCGTCCTTCGTCATTGTTAACGTCAATCTGATCTACAAATTCTGCGTTCTTAAGGTACGAAGTAAAGATCGAGGGCAGGCTTCCATCCTCTATCCGCAACTCCCAGTCTTCCATCTTAATTGAAATCACTTGTTGCTCTCCAGATGTACTTGCGACTTTAGGGCAGTGAAACGGATGAAGCAGAATAGGTCAACTTGGGCTCAAACCGATCAATTGAAAGTTTGCATTGCTTCGAAGGTACCAAGTCGGTCCAACGCAAAATCCAGCGCCCAATTCCTGTCCGAAATCAAGGCGCGCAGTGCCGCCGGACGGCACCTGACCGCACCATGAGCGGGTGTTCTTGCAACGGTGGTCATCCGCACATACATGCAATGTGGTGGGGCGGGTTTAAATTGAGAAATATGTAAATGTAGTTGTTCCCGATTCGGGCCTGTGACGGAGAGTTGTCGTTCGGAGTGTTGATTTTCGGTGTTATTCAGCGCGCATTAGCGCCGGCGATGCCAAGCAAAATTTTTGGCAAATCGAAAACAGATTCTGGTGAACGAAATTGTTCCTCTAAATCGGTTCGTCATCGGACAGACCGATATCTTCTAACAGATGTGGAGAGGTTTCTTCTAATCTGACCAAGTCTTCCTCCATCTTCCGTTTCCTGTGGTGTTCTGGCAGTTTTGAGCTAAAAAAGCTGATGGCATCTCGGATCTTATGCAATTTTCTGAACAGAGACCTTAAGTGAACCTCTGGGTGATGAGTATCTGAAAACATTTGCTTTCCTGTGATTTTTGTTTCTTTTCTTGTTACATATTGGGTATTGCTACGCTTGCTTTCAAATCAAGATTTCTCCTATTCTGGAGTAGAAAAACTAATCCAAGTGAAAAATGAGATTACCATCACTTAACGCACTCAGAGCCTTTGAAGCGGCAGCTCGTCACAACGGGTACATTGCCGCGGCGGACGAGTTATTTGTCACGCGCGGTGCAATCAGCCGGCACGTAAAACTGTTGGAAGAGCATCTGGGCGTGAAATTGTTCCGGCGAAACCACAAAGGTGTGGAATTGACCGCTGCGGGCCGGGAATTGTTACCGGTCCTGACAGAATCCTTTAGGGCGGTGGCCCGTCAATGTGAAAGCATATCCTCCAACGCTTCGGAGCTGAGGATAATTTGCCCTCCGGCTCTGTCTATCCGCTGGCTTTTCCCCATTTTGGAACAGTTTCGAGAGATGCACCCTGAAATTCGCGTTCGCCTCACTACAGATTTCTACGGAGAAAAGGGGTTTGATACCTCGGAATATGATCTTGGGATTTCTGTCGAAAACCTACCTGGTCGGTCGCCCAATATCGTGACACACCCTTTGTTTCCGTCAATCCTGTCGCCCGCCTGCGCACCTAGCCTTTTGGAAGGTGGTAAATCGATTTCTGCGCCAGAGGATATCGTGAATTTCAAGCTTCTGCATGAAAGCCCAAGGCGGGAAGATTGGGCCACTTGGGCACACGTATTTGACGTCAAAGAGATTGATCCCAGTAGTGGTGAAGCTTTCCCAAATCTGGATATGGCCACCAAGGCAGCCGTGATGGGATCAGGAATTATCATGGCAGATCTGGCGCTGTGCCGGGAAGAGATTGAGCAGGGCACTCTTGTGCTGCCACTGGGGCATATGAAGTGCGAAGAACCGTATGGGCAATATTCTCTCATTGGGCCGCGCGACAGGTGGAATGACCCAAAAGTACGCAGATTCAGAGACTGGGTCGTTGGCAAAGTGAACGCTGATGCGCTGAAACGTACATCAGAAGTCAAGTGAGATCAGGTCTGTTCGCATCTTCGGCGCTCCCTTGCAACGACCGAACCCACCGAGGTCAGTGGGATTTCCGAAAACCGGTGGCCCTTGGACGGGACATGTTCTAAAGCGGATACGGAACTGATGAAACGGGGCGGATATGGCGCGGCATCTGATCACATCGGCGATCCCTTATATCAACGGGATCAAGCATCTGGGCAATCTGGTGGGCAGCCAGCTGCCGGCGGACCTGTATGCGCGGTACCAGCGCACGCGCGGGCACGAGGTTTTGTTCCTGTGTGCCACCGATGAGCATGGCACACCTGCCGAGCTGGCCGCGGCCAAGGCGGGAGAGCCGGTGGCTGAGTATTGCGCGCGGATGCACGGTGTGCAGACAGAGATTGCCAAGGGGTTCCGTTTGAGCTTTGATCATTTTGGCCGCTCTTCCAGCCCGCAGAACCATCGTCTGACCCAACATTTTGCCGGGCGTTTGGCCGAGGCAGGAATGATCCGCGAGGTTGTTGAAAAGCAGGTTTATTCCAATGCCGACAAGCGGTTCCTGCCGGATCGTTATATCGAAGGGATCTGCCCCAATTGTGGGTATGACAAGGCGCGTGGAGATCAGTGTGAGAATTGTACCAAACAGCTTGACCCCACGGACCTGATCGAGCCGCGTTCGGCAATCTCGGGCTCGACCGATCTGGAGGTGCGCGAGACCAAACACCTGTATCTCGGTCAATCCGGCATGCGCGGGCGGCTGAACGACTGGATCGACAGCAAGGGTGACTGGCCGGTATTGACCACGTCGATTGCCAGGAAATGGTTGAACGACGGGGACGGGTTACAGGACAGGGGCATTACCCGCGATCTGGACTGGGGCATTCCGGTTAAGAAGGGCGCAGACGACTGGCCCGGGATGGAAGGCAAGGTCTTTTACGTCTGGTTTGATGCACCGATTGAATACATCGCCTGTGCCGGGGAATGGGCAGAGGCGCAAGGACTGTCAGAGGGTGAGTGGGAGCGCTGGTGGCGGACCGATAAGGGCGCGGATGACGTGCGCTATACCCAGTTTATGGGCAAGGATAACGTGCCGTTCCATACGCTGTCCTTTCCGGCGACGATCCTGGGGTCCGGTGAGGACTGGAAACTGGTGGATTACATCAAAAGCTTTAACTACCTCAACTATGATGGCGGCCAGTTCAGTACGTCGCAGGGCCGCGGTGTTTTCATGGATCAGGCGCTTGAGATTTTGCCGGCGGATTACTGGCGCTGGTGGTTGCTGAGCCACGCACCGGAAAGCTCTGACAGTGAGTTTACCTGGGAGAATTTTCAGGTCAGCGTGAACAAGGACCTGGCGGATGTGCTGGGCAATTTTGTAAGCCGCGTGACCAAATTCTGCCGGTCAAAATTTGGTGAAGAGGTGCCCGGTGGTGGTGGCTTTGGCGCGCGTGAAGAGGCGTTGATTGCCACGTTGACGGAGCGTGTCCGTGCCTATGAGGGCCATATGGAAGCGATGGAGGTTCGCAAATCGGCGCAGGAGCTGCGGGCGATCTGGGTTGCGGGTAATGAGTATCTGCAAGAGGCGGCACCCTGGTCGACCTTCAAGGAAGACCCAGAGGCGGCAGCGGCACAGATCCGGTTGGCACTGAACCTGATCCGGCTCTATGCGGTGTTGTCCGCACCGTTCATTCCCGATGCGTCTGAGGCGATGTTGGCGGCGATGAAGACAGATGACAGCGGTTGGCCCAATGATGTGGCAGCGGCGCTTGGTGCGCTGCCAGAGGGGCACGATTTTCAGGTGCCAGAGGTGTTGTTTGCCAAGATATCCGATGAGGGCCGCGAAGACTGGCAAGAGCGGTTTTCGGGTGTTCGGGACGGGTAAAGAGTTATCCTCTCGGGTTTTGTGCTGCCATTCGAGTGTTCCATCTTGAAATCAATGCGAAGTCCAGCCCGCATTGCCAGGCCTCTCCGAGAGGGTTAGCGATTTGGTGAAGTTGGTGTGACCAACTGAGCTTACATGTTCTTGACACGCATAAAGTGCTGCCGAACCTGTGTTGGCTCGCCATCCCGCAATTTGTCGGTTCGCGGTTGAATGTCAGGGTATTTGGTCGCACTAAAAGACCATTTACCGACGTGTTTCAGATGTTTCGATCATTGATCTGCGTCCACACGAAACCACATTTAAACGTTGTTTGAATGTCAGATTGTCAGACCGAATCAGCGCAATACCGGCTATCTCTCATCCGAAGGGTGATTGATGCCATCCGTCCACGGGATCGGTTCATATTCTGCCGGGTTAACCCCCTCTAGCGTGCCAAGGTTGACGCCGTATTGATTGGGGTTTGCGCGGCGTTGATGATGCGTATAGATGCCACACATAGAGCAAAAGTAGTGCCGTGCGGTGCCGGTGTTCCATTGGTATAATGAGAGTTTATCGGCACCTCTGACCACCTCAAGCGCATCAAGTGGAACGCTGAAATTGGGTGCAGCGCGACGGCGGCAAAAGCTGCAGTCACAGCGCTGTGCATCGGTGATACCGGCCTCGGGCAGATCAATCCGGAGTTCAACTGCACCACAATGGCAGGTGGCTCTGTGCGATATCATCTTCGACGTCCTACTTTGGGTATGCCACTGCGGGCATAGGTGTATTTTGCTTCGGGATGTGGCGGCGTGCCGTGGGTTTCGGCCCAGAACTCAACCCCGCCACGACGGAAAAAGAGCGGCAGAGTAAGTACCACACCCACCACAAATCCACCAATATGGGCCCAGTAAGCCACGCCACCCATATCCGAATCGGCACCGACGCTGCCGAAGATTTGCAGCCCAAACCAAAGCGCGAGCATGATCCAGGCCGGAATGGTGATGATCCGGAAGAAGATGATAAAAATCAGCAGAATATCGACACGCGCTTTGGGGAACAGCAGCAGATATCCCCCCATGACGCCGGCTATGGCACCAGAGGCGCCCACCGTGGGGACGGGCGAAACAGGCGCAGAAAGAACATGCACCAGCCCCGCGCCGATGCCACATGCCAAATAGAACATCAGATAGGGAAGGTGGCCCATCTCATCTTCTATATTGTCGCCAAATATCCACAAAAACAGCATGTTACCCGCCAGATGCAGGATGCCACCATGCAGAAACATCGACGTGAGCATTGTCTGGTAATCGCCTTCCTGGGTGACGAGAGCCGGAACCATTGCCCAATCGTAATAGAATCTTTGCAGCTCTCGCGGGTCGTCAAACAGCGGCCAGTAAGAGGCAAATATTCCGATATTCAGGGCCATCAACACCCATGTTACATACGGCCTGCGCTCCGAAGGGTTATGATCTCGGATCGGAAACATGTGGCCAAGGTGAGGTTTTGGCAGGCACAGGTCAATAGCCGCCTGCCGATTCTTATGGCAGCGTTTTTACGTGCTTGGGATTTGGGTATTTTTTGCAAGAAAGAAGCAAGAGTTATGAGCGGGCTTCTTTATCGCATTCAATATTTCGGAGGTGAGAAAATAGTCTCTCACCTCCGAAATGATTGTTTAGGATGCGCCACCCAGAAGTGCTGCGTTACCACCGGCCGCGGTGGTGTCGACGCAGACGTGACGCTCGTGGCAGGCGTGGCCCTTGTCAGGCAGGCCCGTGATCAGCGGAAGGATTGGGCCGTTTATTTGGGCCAACGCTTGCGCATAATTGCGAGCCTCGTCCAGATCACCCCACCAGATCGCGCCTGAATGACCGGTTACCTCTGCCAAGGTGTCGGGTGCAACATACCCTGAAGCCTGTGCAGCCGTACCACCCAGGGCGGTGACAGCTTTTGCCTGTGCTTTCGCTGCTTCTTCCCCCGGTCCGAGGCAAAGCAGCGCTGGCCGCGCTTCAGCGGTCAGACGGTTGGATTCACCGGTTGGCCCGGGAAGAACGAGAGCAGTGTGTACTGCACCTGCTTTGGCATTCGCGGCGTCAACTGAGGTTTGAAGTGCGGTGGTCGGCATATCATTGCGCCATTCTGTCCCAGCTGTGCTGCCGGGACGGGCGGTGAAGCGGGTGAGGTAGTTCGGCCCCCCTGCCTTTGGTCCTGTGCCCGACATCCCTTCGCCACCGAAAGGCTGGGATCCGACAATCGCACCGATCTGGTTGCGGTTCACGTACATATTGCCGGCGTGAATGCGGTCCGTCACGTGTTGGACACGGTCGTCGATCCGGGTCATCAGGCCGAATGTGAGGCCATAACCGGTGGCGTTGATCGTATCAATCACCTTATCCAGTTCATCTGCTTTGAATGTCGCGAGATGCAGAACCGGGCCAAAAATCTCACGCTCAAGTGTGTCGATGCCGTCGACCCGGATCAATGTAGGGGCAATAAAAGTCCCGGAATTGGGTGAACTGATTTCGTGAATCAGCCGGTTTTCGCTCCGCGCTGTCTGGATATGCGCAGCAATTCCGGCACGGGCAGTTTCGTCGATCACAGGACCCACGTCGGTGGACAGATTCCAGGGCGAGCCGATAACAAGTGCGTCCATGGCACCGGTCAGCATTTCGGTCAGGTGATCGGCAATGTCTTCCTGAACATAGAGGCAGCGCAGGGCCGAACACCGCTGGCCTGCGGACTGAAAGGCGCTTTCAACGATTGCCTGTACCGCCTGTTCAGGCAGGGCCGTACTGTCGACGATCATCGCGTTCATACCACCTGTTTCGGCGATAAGAGGCGCACCGGGGGTAAGATTTGCCGCCATAGCTGCACGGATTTTCAGCGCTGTATCGGTCGAACCTGTGAAGGCAACACCGCCGACGCGGGCGTCTGAGGTGAGCGCGGCGCCCACATCTCCGGCACCGGGCAGAAGTTGCAGGGCGGTGCGCGGAACTCCAGCTTCGTGCATCAGGCTGATGGCGTAATGTGCGATCAGCGGAGTTTGTTCAGCCGGTTTGGATAGCACAGCGTTACCGGCGGCAAGAGCTGCGGAAATCTGACCGGAGAAGATGGCCAATGGGAAGTTCCAGGGCGAAATACAAGTGAATGTACCGACTGCAGGAGCTTCTGGCGCGTTTGCCGCGTAGTAGCGCAAAAAGTCCACGGCTTCGCGCAGTTCGGCCACGGCATCCATCTGGGATTTACCAGCTTCACGAGAAACGATGGCAAAAAGCTCTCCGAAGTTTTCTTCATAGAGGTCGGCCACGCGGTTCAGAACCTTGGCGCGCTCTTTCTTTGAAACGTCCCAAGGGCGGGCAGATGCAAGCGCTGTTTCGATGTCAGCAGGGCTGGCAACGGCAACAGTGCCGGGATTGTCTGAAGGGTCGGCGGGGTTGTCCACAGCAACCGCTTTCAACGGTTTGGCAGCGCCCGCAAGTAGCGGTTCAGCAGCCCAAGCGTGGGTTTTGAACGGGTTACGAGCCTCGTCAATCATATCGAGCGTAGGCTGATGTTTGAGATCAAAACCTTTGGAATTGGGGCGTTCGGGCTGAAACAGTTCGGGGCCGGTCGGTAGTGTAGGTGTCGCATCATTGATTGCTTCGAACGGATCGCGCGCCACGACCTCTGGGGCGACATCTTCGTCAACAATCTGGTTAACAAAGCTTGAGTTTGCTCCGTTTTCCAAAAGGCGACGGACCAGATAGGCGAGCAGGTCGCGATGTGCGCCCACGGGCGCATAGATACGGCAGCGGGTCTTCTCGGCGTCATGGATAAGACCATGCAGTGCTTCGCCCATACCGTGCAGGCGCTGGAACTCGAATGTTGTTTTGTCGTCAGCCATATCAAGAATGGCCGCTGCGGTGTGGGCGTTATGTGTGGCGAATTGCGGATAAATCCGATCCGTCATCGACAACAATTTTCTGGCATTCGCGATATAGGAGATGTCGGTCGCAGCTTTGGTTGTGAATACCGGAAAACCATCAATCCCTTCTACCTGTGCCTGCTTGATCTCGGTGTCCCAATAGGCACCTTTTACCAGCCGGACCATGATGCGGCGGTCATGCTTTTTAGCCAGTTCATAGAGGTAGTCGAGCACATAGGATGCTCGCTGACCAAAGGCCTGGACAACAACGCCAAAGCCGTCCCACCCTGCGAGGGCGGGTTCGGACAAAGTTGCGGCAATGACATCCAGCGAAAGCGACAGGCGGTCGGCTTCTTCCGCGTCAATGTTCAGGCCCATGCCAGCAGATTTCGCCAAAAGCGCAAGCGAACGCAGGCGTGGCATCAATACAGCCATGACCTGTTCGCGCTGGGCGACCTCGTAACGCGGGTGAAGGGCGGAAAGTTTTACGGAAATTCCCGGGTTGTCACGAATATCGGAATGGGTGCAGGCCTGTGCAATCGCCGTGATCGCGCGGGAATAGGAGAGGTGATATCGGGTGGCGTCGGCCTCTGTTCGGGCGGCCTCTCCCAGCATGTCATAGGAGTAACTGTAACCTTTATTCTCCATGCCGGCCGCGCGTTGCATGGCACTGTTGATGGATTCTCCGAGAACGAACTGGCGTCCCATTTCCTTCATCGCGCGGGCAACAGCGGTTCGAATGACCGGTTCGCCCATCCGTTTTATAGCAGCGCGCAGGTGGCCCACCGGGCCGGGTTTGTCATCCTGGAGAACCTTCCCGGTGAGCATCAGTGCCCAAGTTGAAGCATTGACCAGCGACGAGGTGGAGTGCCCCATGTGTTTACCCCAGTCAGAGGGAGCAATTTTGTCTTCGATCAGCGCGTCAATGGTTTCCTCATCAGGCACCCGCAGCAGGGCCTCTGCCAGACACATCAGGGCGATACCTTCGTCGGTGGACAGGCCATATTCGGCAAGGAAGACTTCCATCAAACCCGGGTTGGATTGGCCGCGGATATCACGAACAAGGCCTGCTCCGCGTGCGCAAATTCGAGCGCGATCCTCAACGCTCAGCCCCGCCATGGCACTCAGACGCTCAAGAGTTTCCGATTGTTTGGCATATGTGTTGGCGTCGATCTGATTACGAAGAGTTGTCATGGCGAAACCCCAGAGTTAGAGTGATTTTGACTTATCTATCAGCAAGGAAAGGGGGAAATTTCCTGATTTTTGTAATATTGAAGTCGAATCGACTGAAAATTGAGGTAAAAATATGCAAAGTGGCCAGGTTGAGATTGATCGCTTTGATCGGGCGATTCTGCAGATTCTGACTTCGGATGGCCGGATCAGCATTACTGAGTTAGCCAGCCGGATTGGGCTTTCCAAATCACCTACTCAAGCGAGACTTAGACGTTTGGAAAATGACGGGGTCATCACTGGGTACCGGGCATTGGTTGATCCGATCAGATTGGGAATGGATCATATCAGCTTTGTCGAGGTCCGACTGCATGACACGCGTGAACGCGCACTGGCAGAGTTCAATGCGGCTGTTATGAAAATTCCGGAAATTGAACAGGTGCACATGATAGCCGGAAATTTCGATTACCTGATGAAAATTCGCACGCAGAGCATGAGCGATTATCGGCGGGTGTTGGCCGAGCAGGTTTCGACGCTGCCGCATGTTTCTAACACATCGACCTATGTGGCGATGGAGGCGGTTAAGGAAAATACTCTTTCAGATGTGATTTGACCGGGATGATTAGGGGCGCATTATTGGGGGCATGAAATATATCATTGCTGCACTCATTCTATCCGGCCCTGCGTTTGCCGAGATTTGCCCCGACCCGCCGGACCATACTGATGCTCTGTCGAAATTGATAAACAAGGTGAAAGAGGCGCCTGGCGAATATGAGGCGCGGCTGCTTTCAAATGAAATGTGGGGTCTTTGGGCGGATGCGCCTGATCAGCATGCACAGGAATTGCTGGATGAAGGCATGTCACGGCGCGAGGCCTACGATTTTGCCGGTGCATTGGTGGCATTGAATGCATTAGTTGAATACTGCCCTGACTATGCCGAAGGGTATAATCAGCGCGCTTTCGTAAATTTCCTAAGACAGGATTATGAAGCTGCGTTGCCTGACCTGGAGCGCGCGGTAGCGCTCTCACCCCGCCACATCGCGGCACTTACCGGGCAGGCGCTGACGCTTGCTGCGTTACAGAGAAATGGTGAAGCGGCACTTGTTCTGCGGGCGGCGCTGAAGATGAACCCGTGGTTGTCCGAGCGCAATCTGTTGCCGGTGCTTGAGGCAACCGAGCAGGAGCTTTGATGGGGATATGTCTCCATGTCTGACTGACAATTATTTGCAACGCAAAATCAGAAAAGCAGGGGTTTAAGTTTCCCGGATTTGTGCTGTATTAGGCGTTGGAAACCAGTGCTGCACAGCAGATCGGTCTTGAGTGTTTTACTCAACCGTGCGCAAAACTTGCAGTAGCGTCAGGATGCGGGCGTGATGGAATGGTAGACATACCAGACTTAAAATCTGGAGGCCGTATGGCCGTGCGGGTTCAAGTCCCGCCGCCCGCACCAATTACAATTCGCTAACGCGTAGTGATTGATGTTTAACCGCGCCTGTTTGGGTAGGACCACACTATTGGCGTTCAAATTTTCAAACACGTTCAGCCAACATCAACTCAGAAGAAGTAGGAAAATTTCAATTCATAGTAGTCATCGCTGTTTAGCGCTGTCAGAGGATCGTTGGGGTCATTCGAGTCGATATGAGTTGCAGAGAACCCTATTCTAGTGCTGTCGGTAATTCGCGATGTGACATCAAAGTTAAAAACTTTACCTTTGGTATCTAGATCATACAGGCCGCTTAGTGCAACAGATGTACTAAGGCGGTTGTTGAAATCATACCGAACGCTGGCAAAGATATCGTCATCGAAAACCGTCGCGGGCTGCAATACCGAACGATCATCGAACGTGTATTCTGTCGAGATAGTCAAGTCGCCGGTGCTGCCCATTGGGTTGACGAAGCGGTACTCGAACCCAAAGACACCTGAAAAGTAATCTTCGTTTGAGGTGAATCGGCGTGTGCCTTCAAATTTCCAAATCCAATCCCCGGCGGCATAGGCCATTTCCATCCCGACCTGCTGGATGTTCTGATAGTAGGGGACAGACCCAACGCTGCTTCCTCCTAGCAAAAAAGCCTGAGTTGCCGGAGTAGAGGCGGCGGCGACCAGAGCGGGCAGGGTAGCACCCGCAGTTCCGGCTGGGGTCAATCCTTCATAGGACGCGCGGATATCGGCATTGACCGCGTTACAGGTGGCGGCCGTTGTTGGTGCAGCCAGATTGGCGCAGCCCGGTAGGATCACTGGCGCACGGCTGGTGCCCTGAAAGTAGGAGAGCGCGTAATCCAGCGAGCCGTTTGCAAAGTTGAGGGTGTTGGTGTTGCGGAAGGCAAAATCGACATCGCGGTGACTGCTTTGAAAGATTGTTCGCGAATCATCCGGGACGGTTGAAAACCGGGGGCGTGTGGAGCCATCGCCAAAATCGACCTCGCGAAAACCCAGCAGCCCATAAAAGCTCAAAGTGCCAAGTGCGCCGGTTTCAACGTTCAGGTTGATCATCGGTTGCCCAAGCTTGCGAGTTTCTTCAACCCGGGCGAACCTGTCATCCTGATTGATAATATTGGTGGGGTTAAAAGATTCAGCAGTTCCCCAGAAAACGACATCGCTGCCGAACAGAACAGAGACGATATCGGTACCTGCAGAAATGTAAGCCTTTTGAATATCAAAGACTTCATTGCCGGTTCGATCGTCACCGCGGCCATAAAGCTCTAGCTCGAAATCTGCAAATCCTAGCGCAGCGCTCAGTCCTACACGGGTTTCCGGGATCAAAGAAGTGCCCGAGGTAGCCTGCCCGGCAAAGGCCCCGTTTTGGGTAAAATGGCGTGCTGTCAAGCTAAGCTCACCATGAAAGGTCAACCCTTCTGCAAGAGCAGAAGTGCCAGCAAAAGCAGTTGTTGCAGCGGCCAACGCCACCGAGCATGCAGAATTGAAAAATCGTGTCATTGTCCCACCAGGCAGTCTTGGATGCATCCCCATTGCATCAGGGCTCATACTAGACTTTGCGAACTGGATGAAAAACCGCGTTCGGTTAACTTACCACTGTTTGACGTCCGAATGTGTGCAAAAAGTCACCGCTACCGTGTGAGCGCGTTGCGTGTGAATTCACTGGGGTTAAGGCCGACGTTAAAATTGTAATTTGACCATCTCAAAACAGTGCTTTTCTTGGTCAAATGATGCACCATTACCATCTTGGATGGGCGCCAGATTTTGCCAATGTATTTTTTGTATCCGGAGATATTCAATGTCTTCAGCAATTGCCCACGCCGATCAAAATACTGGATGGTTTGGTAACGTAACTCTGCTTTGTCGATCCAGACAATCTGACTGGAATAGCCGGATTTGTGTTTGGGAATTCGATTGATCTTGTAACAGCTTCCTGCGCCGGTTGGGCAGCGTTCATCGGCCAGCCAGGTGTGGGAGTAATTGCCGGATTCCTGTTCGACCATGTCTTCATAGGCAAATTCGCTGCCAACGAAAGAACCCGAGCGACCGGAGCCTGCTACCTTTTTCACCCGGCCAACTGACGGAAGAAACAGCCATTGGGCGTCTTCGCGGCCCGCAAAGGTGTGGGTCAGAAGCGCTGTATCACGGATGTCACCGGGCCAGTCAAAAACAAGTATGGATTTCTGAACCGATTTAGCACGCTCTTCGATTGTTTTGGTATCGAAACGGCGTTTGCTTTGGGCGCCGCGCGCCGTTTTCAGGATCATTTCACCGTCTACCGTGAAGTCGCCAAACCCGTCGTCGGCGTCATCCGCTGCCCGGGCGATGCGTTCGCCTTTTTGCTCGGCGGTTTCCGCAGCAAGCGGGGACGCAAGGATAAGTGTAAAAATAATCGCAGTGAGTTTACCAAGATTTGTCATGACCGGGCCTTTTTCAAAACGGCTGGTAGCAGCACCAGATCGGTTAGCAGAGCGACGCTGACCACAATTGCGGTTAACCCCCCTACATGTTTATTAATTGCAAATCCTGACTGAGTCATGATGACAAATCCACTCACAATGGCGACAGAGGTGACCATTAGCGCGGTTCCAACCTTGCGAAAAGTATCCCGCAATGCGGATTCAATATCGCCACCGCCCAGACGTGCCCTCCGGTAATGCATGAGGATATGTACCGTATCATCCACAACAATCCCGAACGTCATGGTTGTCACTACGGTTGAGCCTAGATTGACCTCTCCGACCAGGGCCCCCCAAAGTCCGAAGCCGAGCAGGGCGGGTAAAACGTTGGGAACCAAGCTCAACGCACCCAGACGAAGATCACGCAGGGTGAACACCATGATCCCGGAAACCAAAATCAATACGGTCAACATCCCCCACAGCATGGCCTGATTATTGCGCCGGGAAATTTCAGCAAAGGCGACGCCGACGCTTACGGCATTGGTGGCAATTTGCGGTGTGTTTTCTTGCAACCAAGCCTCGGCGGTATTGGCGAAATGCCGGATTTCACGGCCATTCACATCGCTTAGCACAGCGATCAGCCGGGTCTGGGTTCTGCCGATATCCAACATGGTGTTCATGTCCTGACCAACCGGCAAGGATAGTTCATAAAACATGATCGCCTGCGCGTTCGCCTCGCGACTGTCGGCGATGCGATATGCCTCGGCGTCATCGTTCCCGAGTGTTTTGTTAAGCCGCTTAACGATATTGGTCAGCGAACCGACATAGACCACTTTGTCCTGTTCTTTCAGCCACGCGGTAAACTGATCTGCCTGTTGCAGAAACTCAGGTGAAAACACGCTGCCATCATCCGGGCTTTTAAGAGAGAACTGAACCGACTCCATCCCGGTCAGGCTGCGTTCAATTTCGATGCTGTCGCGGCGAAACTCATAACTTTCATCAAAATATCGTAACGCATTGTCGTTAAAACGAATTTGCATAAACCCGATGATCGACAAAACTATGATTACCAGAAAGGTCCAGAGGATTGCATTCTGGCGACGAAGGGTAAACTGGGCCAGCCGATCCAGATGGTCGGGCGTTACACGCACCGGTGTGAATTGAAAATCCGGGCACCTTTTTAGGACAGCCGGCAGAAGCAGGCTGGTCAAAAGCCAGCCAATCATGATGCCGAACGCAATTATGTTGCCCATCTGGGCGAGGGGTGGGGATTCAGAGAAGTTAAGGCACAAAAAGCCGACTGCGGTTGTAATGTTCGTAACGGCAACCGCTGCCAGGTTTTCCTCGTAGGATGTAATGGTAGCATCGTCTTTTTCGTCGTTCTCGGATAATCGCCGCGTCCAGGACAAAACCAGATGAACACAAGACGCTGCGACGAGAACCATCACCGCCAAAGGGCTTGTTGCCGTGGCTGGGATAAGCGCGATGTCCATCCAGCCCGCGAATCCCATCGTCGCCACGGTGCCGCCAATCGTCACCAAAGTTGTTGCGATCCAGCCCGCAATCGTGCCCAACCCCAGTATCATCAGGATCGTAACGACAACAAAAGAGGCGGGTATCAGGGTATACATATCCCGGCGGGTGGCTTCATTGAATGTAACGCCGGCGAGAATTCCACCGCTGAGATAGACGTTCAGGTCAGGCGCACGCTTTTGCCAGTCGGCCTTCATTTCGCGCGCCATGGCACCGATCTCTGTGCGAAAATCGCCTTCGCCCTTTGGCGGGATCAGGTTTACGAACACACCAAAGGCACGTCCATCAGCAGACACAATTCGATTGACCAGCTCATCTGACGAAAGTGCTATTTCACGTATTCGAGCAACATCTTCTGGTGTTAGTTCTGCGTCGATGTCGATCAAAGGCTCGACAATGATTTCATCACCATTGGCCTGACTGTGATTGTAGTTTGCCAGAGATTCAACGCGCAAGACATAAGGCAATTGCCACGCTTCTTCGGTGAAATCGCGCAAGTGGCTTAAGTTTTCCGCAGTAAACCCTTCGGTTTTACTGACAAATCCGAAGAATACGGAATCCGAATTCGAGTAGGTAACCTCCAGATCCCGTACTGCTTCGATTTCCGGATTGTTGTTTCCGAAGAAGTTTCGATTGTCCGACGAAATCGAAAGATTGCCCAAACCTAACGACGTTATGCAAAGTATGAGCAACGCAATCGCGAACATAATCAGATCGTAACGCACCAGCAGGCGTGCGATTTTTCGCGTCAGTGGGTGAACCCTGCCTGTGATGTCGATGCCTGGTTTAGGTTCGGCCATAATTTGTGCCTAAATCCTTATTCAGCAGCGCTGAGATCTTCGAGCGAATGATCTGCTTGCTTGCGGCCCGATTTCGGATTTTCAGAATGCGAAGAAACACGTGCCGAGAAGGTGGAAATCAAAGCTTCAGCCATTTTGCTATCGAGAACATCTGAGTCATAGATCAACCGATAGCGCAGCTTTTTACCTCTGACGGCTACTTCCAAACGAAGGTCATTGACGCAGCCGGTAGGTTTGCCGTTTGCAAGTTTGCTACACCATGCAAAACCGAATTGGTTGAGGGATACACCCATTTCGTTGAGCCGCATTTCAAATTCATTTGCCGCGGTAAATACATCAAAAGCGGCGTGGTTGGGCGCGGCGGCAAAGATTCTTTGGAAATCAGCCTTTACCCACTCGAAGGTCGACAAATCAGGCACGACCGTCGGCAAGGTTGACATAAATGGCCCGACAATTTTGCCGGTAACAATTCGTCCGCGAAGATCGACATCGCGCGCTATCACGACTGAATTTTGCGCCCCGGAAGCGTCACGAATTGCATCGGCAAAGGTAGCAATGGTCACAGATTCATCGATCTTCTCGGGCAGCGTAAGAGTACCCTTTATCAGTTCCGGCTTGCCATGATCGCGGCCCAGATATTCGGGCACAAGCGCGCGGGTGCGTTTCGCGAAATCGACTGGTTTTGGGACGGGGAAAAGAACATGTTCCCAGAACGAACGATCAGACATGCCCTGATCGGACTCAAACTCATAAGACAACGAGTTCAGTACAGCATCGGCCTCAGTATCAAGTGGAGAGAGAGCTTCGTCATTGAGAAGTGCCGATATTTCGCTCACCAGAATATCTGCAGAAGTGGCGTCACCAAGAGCGGCGTGCATACGAATTGATACCTTGGACTTTTCGTCACCTTTGGTTTCCAGGGCGACCGCAAATAATTCGCCATCAGATACTGCAAGTGGTTTAAGATCTTTTGCAGCGCTCTTGATCCCAAACTCCACTTCGCCCAAAGATAAATCTGGCGTCCCGTCCCGCGTAATTTTGCAACGTAAGCGCAGTAATGGATGGCGTTCAGACAACTCATTCAGCGCAGACTGCAGCGCGGGCTCGTCGACGGCACTGTTTATTGTGCATGTGGCCGAATGCTCTAGTGCAAGACGTGCATGTTCAGAGGTGAATCGGCCAAGCGAGAGCTGGATCAGACCCATCTGGCGGTCAATGAACTGCTGTTGCTCAACTGTTCCTTGGTCGTCGCCTCCAGCTTCCATTTGGGCCGCAGCGGCGGCTTTGCGGCTTCGCTCAGCATCGAATTCATCGGCCAGAACCTCGGAAAGTTCGATAATATTGGGCGCCTTGAGGAAGTGTGATACCGCGATGGAGACGTTCAATTCGGATTCCAATCGCATCTTCAGCTCAAAAGACGACAACGAATCCAGGCCGACTTCGCTCATCGGAGTTTCAAAATCGAGCGTTGATGCGTCAACCTTGAGAACATCGGCCAAAGAACTTGCGACGAAGTCCTGAATTTCCAGTACCAGCGCCTCTCCTGTCAGGGTAGCGAGCCGCTTGACAAGGTCAGAGTCTTCCTGCCCCTGGCTGCTGAGCAATGACATGTAGCGCGGGGTTCGCCCCAGTGCGGGGTTAGAACGGCCCAATTGCACCCAGTCGGCTTTGGCAAAACCGAGACGTGTTTGTTCTGTCCGCAATAAAGCTGCAAGCGCCCCTTCGGTTTCCTGGGCGGACAGGCCAATGACGCCCGCGGTTTCCAGATAGCTTGCCAGCGCATCGTTGCGCGCGACAAAGCCTGCGTCAGCAATCGCGCCCCAATCCATAGTTCCGCCTTGGCCCCCACTGGCGGCGCGATAGTCTGCCAGCGCATCAAGAAACATGTTTGCTGCGGTGTAGTTTGTTTGACCAAGAGAGCCGATGATTTGCGCAACAGAGGAAAAGCTGACGAAGAAATCCAGCGGCTTTTCAAGAGCTTCTACAGCCTGATGCAATGCCCATCCGCCTTTGACCTTGGGTGCAAGCACATCGTCGAGCAATTCAGGGGTCATCATCGTCAAAAGCGTATCTTTGAAGACGGCGGCACCATGAATTACACCAGCAAGCGGTTGTTTCTTAAGTTTTGCGGCGTTTTGCACTGCATTTTGTACGGCATCGGGATTTGTCACATCCAGTGACAATTGTCGTACAGACGTTCCGCGCGCCTTAATGGCGTCGATTTTGGGTTCGTCTTCTTCCGAAACTTTACCGGAGCGGGAGGCAAGTATCAGTTTGCCAGCGCCTGCGCGGCTCATCCAGTCGGCAAGTTGCAGGCTGAAGCCCTGCGTGCCGCCTGTGATCAGATAGGAACCGTCGCGTCGGAACATGACCGGCTTGTCACGGTCTTCTTTGATCTGGAATTCAGGGCAGTCAAAGTCGACCACGACTTTGCCGACATGTTGGGCCTGTGACATGAACCTGAACGCATCGCGTACCTTGGTGACCGGGAAGGGTGAGATTGGTAACGGTTCGAGTCTTTGGTTGATGAATTCATCCATGACGTGCATCATCAGTTCGCCCATCATTTCAGGACGGTTTTCGCCCATTGAAGCTAGGTCGATGACGTGGAGTGATACATTCTGGCGCATCGCCTTAAGGCCAATCGCACTATCGGCATAAATGTCGCGTTTTCCAATTTCCAGAAAACGACCATAGGGAGCGAGTACGTCGAGGCCCTTTTCGATATTGCGACCGGGCAAGGAATTCAAAACCACATCAACGCCCTGGCCGTCAGTGGCTTGCATAATCTCGTCCGCATAATCTAGGCTACGTGAATTCATCACATGTTTGATGCCCAATTCGCGAAGATAGGCGCGTTTCTTGTCGCTGCCGGCGGTTGCAAAAATCTCCGCCCCTGCTTTTTTTGCGAACTGGATTGCAGCCAATCCAACGCCACCTGTGGCGACGTGAATTAACACTTTGTCGCCCGGGCCAATTCGGCCAACAACGTTTAGGGCATAATGCGCCGTAGCAAAGGCAGACGGTATGGTCGATGCGTCAGCAGCACTTAGGTGATCCGGGATTTCGATTAGCGCTTCTGCAGGCATTGTGAGGTAACGCTGCAGGCAACGGCGTCCCATTCCCATGACTTTGGTGCCCAATTTCCAACCTTTGGCATTTATACCGGCCGCGACGATAGTACCGCCGAATTCAAGCCCCAAATTCTCCCAGGCTGGGGCACTTTCAGCCTCTGTCGGCAGCAATCCAGTCACCGCCATGATGTCACGGAAGTTCAAACCCACAGCTCCGATTTCGATACGAACTTCATTGGGTCCCACTTCGGCAGTTGGGCATTCGAATGCATCAATGTGATCAATTACACCCGGTGTTGGCATGGTAACGGTGAAATTCGTCTGCTTATCGTCCTTGGGTATCGAAAGAATACGTGGAGGCAGATCTTCGCGCGCGCGAATGCGCAGGCGTGCGGCATAAGTCTTGTCTCCGCGTAACGCCAATTCAGTCTCATTCGTGCCATGGGTCAGGATCGTTGCGATTTGGTCTGTGTCACCTGCGAAGGTTTCAGTATCGACATCGATTTGAGAGATGCGAATCTCGGGCAATTCTGACATCAAGCTGCGCGTTGTGGCCACAATCGGCGCCTGAGATAGGCCTGTAGCAGAGATGGGTAAATCCGGTGTAACACGGGCATTTTTTGTTAGAATACAAACTCTTGGTACATGCGGTGCAGACCGTATGTCATCAAGTGCAATGCCAAAGTCGATTAAGTCTTGTACCTGACAACGCACGGCTTCGAACATTTCTTCGGCAGAACAATCATCGTTCATGCTCGGGGCTGATGCGGGCCATGCAAACAGTATCCCCGCAATCGGGGTTTCTGAGTCCTGCGCTGATCCCTCACTCAAAATATCTGCCAGAGCATCGGTCAGATTCCCGCTCAGATCTTCGTGGCCTTTTACGACAAGATCTGTTCCGATTTTTGAAAGTGAAGCGCAAATTGCGTCCGTTTCTGGCCCGGGATCTGACAACACAAGCCAGCGACCTGTGTTTTCCGGCTCTTCTTCAAACGTCAGAGTGACATCTTCAAGTTCGATCACCTGATCAGGGAACAAATTGCGCCCTGCTGCCAGCATAACATCGACGTATCCTGCAGCAGGAAACAGAACTTCGCCGCCGAACTTATGATCCTTTAGAAACTGAGGTGTGCGCTGATCGAATTCGTTCATCCAGACTGCGGCTGGGCCTTTTGATCGAGCGCCCAGAAGCGGGTGAACAACGTCTTCGAACAGGAAGCTCAGGGATTCTTCAGTTTCTTTCCAATAGCGTTCATTATCCCACTGATAATGCGGAAGCTCTAAGGCTCGGTCGGGCTCGCCATAAAGACTTGTCCAATTCAGAGAAACGCCACAAGTATACAGATAGGCAGCGGCGCGTGCAAAGTGGTCAATATCGGGTTCTTTGTGATGTAGCGTGCTTAGCGTATCAACCTGTGCACCTGACTCCATCGCGATGCTGCCGGTCAACGGCATTAAGGTGGCGTGCGGTCCAATTTCTACGAAACAGTTTCCGCCCATTGCAATCGCGCTTTCGACGGCTTGATGATACAAAACCGGTTGCCTCAGGTTGCGCCAGCAATATTCGAGATCAAGTTTGGTTTCGGGTTTGGCAGAAACTGTTGAAACGAAGGGAATTCGCGGCTGTGCCCAGTCTACTTCGCCTACCTCATTGCGCAGCCACTCTTCGGCCTCTTCCAGCTGATAGCTGTGCCAGGCGCCGTCGATCTGCAGCAGCCTGATGAATGTATCCGGATAAGTAGCTTCGAATTCTTCAACAAAGGCATGCACGGCTTCGCGATCGCCACTGATTGTTGTGGCACCAGGTCCATTGCGTGCGGCGACTTCTATCAGGCCATCCATTGGTAGCATTGCTGCGACATCTTCGGGCGGGAGGCCGATTGCAGCCATTGCGCCCTTGGCCGAAACATGATCACGTATCGAGCCGCGTTTGGAAATGTAGCGTGCAGCGCTGTCCAGGGTGATGGCGCCGCAATCATAGCTGGCGGCCACTTCGCCCGCACTGTGGCCGAGGACCATATCCGGTTCAACACCCCTGGATTTCCAAAGCTCGCTGATTCCGGTTTGTACGGCAAAGAGGGCGGGTTGAGTGACCCAGGTTTCGTGCACACGGCTGTCCGCCTCATCTTTCAGCATTTCATCCAGGATCGACCAGCCCGTCGATTTTTTGAATGTTGTGTCGAAATAATTGATCGCATCCATGAATACCGGCTCTGCCGCCATCAGATCGCGGGTCATGTTCCAGGATTGGTTTCCCTGGCCGGAATAAGTGAAGACTATTTTTGGTTGCCGCTTAACTTGGCCAACAACAACATGTTCCGGCAGCTCGGCATCGGCATCTTCTGAGGTCAGCGCAGTCAGCCCAGTACGGAGGTCTTCAAGTGAGCGGCACAGAATTACGGCGCGAAAGGCATATTCCCCGGGGCGCGCTGCTAGCCCTGCAGCAAGAGATTTAAGCGACGCATTGACAAGCGACCCACTTGGTTCAAGCTCTGCCAGCAAAGCATTTGCCATCCCGGTCAAAGCGCCTTGTGTCGCGGCAGAGAGCGGAACAAGGACAGGTTTTTCCAGTGCGCCGGTGTCTTTACTGCGGGAGCTTCTCTCGATTGCCATGGCACTTGGCATAGCTGCGGGTTCCGGCGGCGAAGAGACGAGAGCGGATCCGTTTGTTCCACCGAATCCAAATGAGTTTATGATGGCCATTCTCGGGCCACCCGTTTCAGGAAATGGGGTAACTTCTGTCGGAACCTCCAGATTGAGCGCGTCCATTGGGATAGCTGGATTGGGCTCATTGAATTCAGTGTTAGGAGGGATCTCGCCGTACTTCACCACCAAAGCTGCTTTTATTAACCCGGCAAGACCCGCGGCTGATTCCAAATGGCCGATATTGGCCTTGATCGAGCCGAGGTAAAGTTTTCGGTCGGTAATGTAGCGACCGATTGCTTGACCAATTGAGCCTGCCTCGATCGGGTCGCCCACGGGTGTACCTGTGCCGTGCGCTTCTGCATATCCTACGTCTGAAGGCCGGTGCCCGGATTGTTCAAAAAGCTTCGCGATAACATCTATTTGCGCTGCAGGATTGGGCGCGGTCATTGTGCCGGTTTGACCGTCCTGATTGACAGCCGTCGCTTCGATCACAGCGTGAATTCGGTCACCATCGCGCTGTGCATCAGAAAGCAGTTTGAGCATGACAACGCCCACGCCTTCGCCCCGCACATATCCGTCAGCGGCTTTGTCAAAACTGGAGAGTACACCGGATGGGGACATCATTCCGGCTTTGGAAAATGCGGAAAAGGCGGCGGGATGGGCAACGATATTTACACCTGCGGCAAAGGCCATATCGCAGGTGCCATTGCGCAGATTGCGCACAGCCTGATCAAGTGCGACCAGCGAAGATGAGCAAGCGGTATCGACCGCAAAACTAGGGCCGGTCAGATTGAGCCTATGTGAAATCCGGTTGGCCACAATCGACATCGCAAAACCGGTTCCGGCGTAATGTTCTTCTACGGTCCAGCACAATTCCTGAAGGGTTTTGTAATCAGACTGCGAAACGCCGACAAAGACCCCGGTACGTTTCTGGGTGATCTCCTCGAGCGTAGACCCGGCGTCTTCCAGCGCTTCATATACCGCACAAAGCATCAACCGCTGTTGTGGATCCATCGATGCGGCCTCGCGTGGGGCGAGGCCAAAAAAACGCGGATCGAATTGGTCAATTCCGGGAACGATCCCCGCCCATTTGGTATAGGCCTTGGCAAGTGCTTCCGGGTCCGGATCAAAAAACTTCTCAGTATTCCACCGGTCAGGAGGAATTTCCGAAATACCTGAACGTTTCTCGCAAAGCATTTTCCAAAGGCTTTTGCGATCAAAAGCAGGGCCGGGCAGGCGAAAGGCCATGCCAATGATAGCAATTTTTTCCTGTGGCTCAGATCTGAGCGGCGGGTTGGCGTTCATGGCAGCAGTCCATCCCTAAAAACCAAATTTTTAACCTATGACATTACTGTTTCTCGTAATGTTTATAGAGAAATCTACCTTGCCCAAACGCGGACCGCAAAGGGAATCCATGTGTCCGCATCTAAAATAAGGGGCAACTTCAGCTGGTTGTGTGCACTTATCCGCACCCCGTGGAAAAAATAGTCATTTCACAACAGTCTAAAAATAGTTGGTGTTTCGAAGCCAAAATTGTCAAGAATCGGCAAGCTGCTTCAGTCTTGAAAAATCATTGGCTTCTTCAGTTGTCAGCTCAAAATCGGTCAGGTTGGGGACCGACAGGCTTTTGCGAGCAAAGCTAACACGGAGATCAGAGGGTATTCGTTGAGTTCCGAAAAGAATATAGAAGAAGGTATTGAAACGATGCTTGCGGCCCATCCGGGTGATTTCGGACGAATATCCCAGTTTGCTTTCCGCGAATCCAATCGCGCGTTCAAATGCATCGAATATCCCAAAATGTTCTTCTGATGTTGTGCTCAGGATCGAGTCGGGATGCAGACGGTAATTCATCAATGTTTGTTTCGTACAGCGAATTGAGCTGGCAAGAATTAGGCATTGATAATGCCAAGAAATATCTTCGTATATGAGCGAACTGAATCGAAAATTATGATCTAATAAAAAATCGCGTTTGTGCAGTTTCGACCAATGCGTTGGCAGCAGACGCAACAATGGGCAAATTTCTGCATCCGTCTCAGGGTGCTCATTGGCCAAACCAATTTCGGAAAAATAGGGATGCCTGTCAGGGAGGTGTTGAATCTGCCCGGTTGCATCCAAATAAAATTGTGTCCCGGCAATACAAATGTCTGGTGCATCAATTGAAACTAATCGATGTAGTTCCCGTGTTGCACCTGATTCCAGCCAATCGTCGCCATCCAAAAATGCAATATAATCGCCAGTGGCAAGGTCCAGGCCTTTGTTTTTGCTGCCACTACGCCCTTGGTTTTCGTCAAAACCAAAGTAAACCCTGTTATCTGACGTGCTTGCCCAGGTCTCAAGATAATCCTGCGAGCCATCTGTCGATGCATCATCAATAACGATTATCTGGTCATATTCAGGTTGTTGGCTTGTTGCTGAGGAAAGAGATTTTTTGAGCAACTCCAACTGATTACAAGATGAAACGATAAGCGAGATTGTCGTCATTCTGGACCGCCCCGTCTGAAAATCCGATCTTCCAACCAATCGTCATCCGAAGTCAGCCCCAAATTTCTGCGAATGCCGCGTGAAATGTTTAGGATATCTTCTTCTGCATATCCCTCGGCATTACCGATGAGAGATGCAGTCCACACATCGCCTCTGACCTTAAGAGAAAAATCGAGTTCAAAATCGGTTTGAACTGTGTCGTCCACGTCCAGGAATTCAACCTCAAAAAAACCCACCTTTAGTTTTGAGGACAGGGCATTTGAAAATGCTTTGGCGAATGGCGAACTTTTCATTCGGGCGGGAGATTGAGGAACATGCACAAAAAACTGCTTTAGTGTACGGCCAGATTCTTCAAGGGCATCATGGATTTTTTGACCCGGACGAAATGCTTTGGTGGGCAGATGTTCAATGCCGCCCTGGATGAGCTTGGCCACATATCTTGCTTTTTCATCCAGCGAGAAATTTGGTTGATACTCGTACTTCAAGGTAAGGAGTTGCATTTCCGCACCGACGAATGCCGAGAGCGCAGTGTCATTTCTGCCGACGACGTTGCAGATCATACATTCATCGACATTGGCGATCTGGCAGAGCGCATCGCCAAAAGCTGCGTAGAGGTAATTGAAGGTGGTCAGCCGCGTTGATGAGGCGTGAGCAGTTACCGTCTTCATCTCGTCATCAAGCAGTATGTCTCGAATTCCAATCGTTGGCCCAATGTTGCCTGGATGAAGGGGGGCGAGACCTTTGGCAGATCTTCCTATATTGGGCTTGGAGCCCAAAGGGAGCATTTGTTTGTTCCAGAAAGCAGTGTTTTTATCTTCGTTAAGGTTTCGGTCTCTGAGGCGTGACTGAACAAACTTGAGGTGCGACGCAGGATCTTTAAGTACCGGAAGGTTGATGATGAATTTGAGAAACTCTTCAATAATCAGAACAATACTGTAAGCGTCACAAATTGCATGCTGCACCCGCGTCAGCATGACATCACCTGATTTCCCAAAGCGAAGAAGGCGCATTTCGAACAAGGCATCGGAAAAAATAGACAATGGTTTTGAAGCGCGCTCCTGGACGGCCTGAACCAAGTCTTCCCGGCTCATCTCGCCCAAATCTTCGACGATCAAGCCTATCGGGTGCTTAGGCTGAATTTCAGCTTTGTAATCATTGCCATTTTTTACAATCCTCAGGCGCAAGGAGTCGTGTCGCTGTGTCAATTTGTCGAAAGCCCTTCGCATTCTGCGCTCATCCGCCTTTGGTTTGACGAGGAATGCCCATCGCAGAATGTTGTAGTCTTGCAGTGCATTTGATGTGTTTGGATTTGCAAGCTCTTCTATCAAGTGATTTTGGTAGGGCGAAAGCGGGAGTAGCTGAATCTTGTCACCTGAACGTTGTGACATGCGCTTTCGTCTCCCCAGCTCGGCAACCACCTGTTGCCTTCGACTACAAATACAAGATTTGAAGTTAGATCTCTAAATGAATCAGCCCGGAAAATTGTTTCCGGGCTGTATTGTATTGCTCTTCAAAAAACCGAATCAGAAGTTACCGATTGCTGAAAGCAGATCGTGTGACCCATCGATGATATGATATGCATCGCTGTTAAGCGGCCGCGCGTGATCTTTTTTGCCGCCCAGTGGGATGCTGACACCAAAGCGAATTTCTTCGAAATCAACGCTTGGCAGCGGAACCCCTGACAACGACATGTCAGAGTTGGCATACTCAACGCTGTATGTGACTGGCAATGCACTGCCGGGAATGTCCGAAGTGTATGAAAGGCCGATACTAGGTGTTGTCCGCTTAAGTCTAAAGCCGAACTCATCCGCCCATTGATGCGACAGACCGCTAAAAACTGTGAAGTTTTCAGAGATGTCGTAAAAGAAAGCAGCTCCAACCGAATATGCCTCAACCTGTGGAGTCAAGCCGGTGTCGAAAGACTGACGCAGGAAATAAATGCAGTTACCGGATCAACGTCTGCCTGGCTGATGAAGGCTTCCACCTCCCAATTATCGCCACCATAGCCGACGCCAACGCCATAAGTGTCTGTCTGCGGTTCAAATCCACCCAAAAGTATAGAGGGAGAAATATTGACATTCGAATACTCGTAAAAGCCTAGCAGAACAACACCATTGGGCAAAGTGTAGCGTGGCTCAATTGCGAAGGCGCCCACTTGTGCTTCACCAGGTGTGTTGTCAAGCTCAAGCCCGCGCAGGTCCAAATCAAGATCAAACTCAAAATTATCAGATGGACGAATTGTCGAGGCAAATTGAAGCGAAACGGCATCTACGTCTGCGTTTAGCCCGGCAACGCCCAATTCCCCAAAGCTGTAACCAAGTGTTACGGTTGCATCGATGGCAGGTTCAGCCACCGCCATCGAAGTTGCGGAAAGCACTGCGCCAGCGGCAGCGCCGATCAAAAACGTCTTCATAATATTGTTCCTTCACCCCAGGCCCATGAAGGCCAGGTGACTCTACGTCACCAAAATTGTGATTCGGTGCTAAAGCTTGGCTGCCGTATCTGCAATTGTAATCCGTAGAGTTGCTAAACACCGTGTACTTTTTGTTGCGCCTGAGACACGCATAAATTTCGATATACACCCTCAAAAAAGCCGTCCGCAGCCACCATTGAGCGGGAAACTGAATGGAGAAGATATCTCTAAATCTGCGTCTGAAGTCATGGTTTCGTCAGGTGCAAAGTTGGCGGCCATGGTGCGATCTGATGCGTTAGTGAATGCTCGTGTCCGATCAGGGTAGTGCAAAGATTCGCCTGTTTTGTTGCCGAAACCGGCAGGGGCTATGTTAGGGAGAAGTGTAAATTATTGCTATTCAAGTAGAATTCAGAGCTTCCAAAAATCTGAAATCAGTACTTGAGCGCACGCGCCATTGTCTAGAGCATACAAATACCGCGCCTGACGGGCGCTCCGACTTTGGTAAGTAAAACGGGAGAATACTATGAAACACTTGTCCACCGCCGCGACGATGCTGACGCTGTTCCTTTCAGCCTCAGTTGCCCTAGCCAATTGTGATGATGGTGAGGTCGTCGTGAAATTCAGCCACGTCACCAATACCGATAAACACCCCAAGGGGATTGCTGCTTCACTGTTAGAGGCGCGCATCAATGAAGAGATGGATGGCAAGATGTGCATGGAGGTCTACCCGAACTCCACGCTCTATAATGACAACAAGGTGCTGGAGGCATTGTTGCAGGGTGACGTTCAGCTTGCTGCGCCAAGTCTTTCTAAATTTGAGAAGTTCACCAAGCAGTTCCGCATTTTCGATCTGCCGTTCATGTTCAACGATATCCACGCGGTCGAGGCGTTTCAGGCCTCGGACAGTGGGCAGGCCCTGTTGGACAGCATGCAGCGCCGCGGGCTTCAGGGTTTGGCCTATTGGCATAATGGTATGAAGCAGATGTCAGCCAATGTGCCGCTCATTGATCCGTCTGATGCCGATGGTCTTAAATTCCGGGTTCAAAGCTCTGATGTGCTGGTAGCACAGATGGAAGCGATTGGCGGAAACCCGCAAAAGATGGCTTTCTCTGAGGTTTATGGCGGATTGCAGCAAGGGACCGTGGATGGTCAGGAAAACACCTGGTCAAACATATATGGCAAGAAGTTCTTTGAGGTTCAGGACGGTGTGACTGAGACCAATCACGGTATTATCGACTATCTGGTCGTTGCCAATGTTGACTGGCTCGATAGTCTGGACGCGGACGTGCGAGATCAGTTTTTGACTATTTTGTCGGAAGTGACCGAAACACGGAACTCTGAATCAACCAAGGTTAACGACGAGGCCAAGCAGGCCATCATCGATGCCGGTGGTGTTGTGCGCCAGCTGACCGCAGAGCAACGTGCCAAATGGGTTGAAGTCATGAAACCTGTTTGGGAACAGTTCAAGGACGACGTGGGTCAGGAAAATATTGACGCGGCACAGGCAATCAACGCCAGCCTTTGATCAAACGAGAGTACTATTTGGGCGGGCCAGTGCTGGCCCGTCTGCTATAAGGGATTTGGCTGGAGGGGCTGATGACAACCCGCCGAAGTCTGTCAGACGGGATTGAAGAGACGGTAATTGCTGTTCTTCTTGGCCTTATGACAGTGTTGACATTCGCCAATGTGATCGCAAGGTTTGTTTTTAACTCCAATATCTTGTGGGCTTTAGAGCTGACTGTTTTCATGTTTGGCTGGCTGGTTCTTTTGGGGGCTTCTTATGCGGTCAAGAAACACAGTCATTTGGGGGTGGATGCTATCATCAATATGGTTTCGCCGCCCGTGCGCCGCCTATTGGGCTTGATCTCAGTCGCGTGTTGTTTGGTGTTTTCGCTGCTGTTGTTGAAAGGATCCTATGACTATTGGGCGGTTTTTGCAGACCTTCCGCCGACATCCGGCCGTTGGTTTCCCACCGGTTTTGACAACAGCGCCCGTAGTCAGAGTTTTTACGAGGTTCAGGATGTACCGATGATCGGTGTATTGAGGATTTTGGAAGGCCTGATCAACTATGGCGATAGCTATGAGAAATTACCCAAAGTGGTACCTTATCTGGTGTTGCCTTTGTCGATGCTGTTGCTGGTCATTCGCTTTACCCAAGCTGCAATAAAAATCTGGCGGGGCGAGAGTGACAGGTTGGTGGCGAGCCATGAAGTAGAGGACGATCTGGAAGACCTCAGGTCAGGGCAGAGCTGATGGAAGTGTTGCTGCTATTTGTGATGGTCATCGGATTGCTGATGATCGGCGTGCCGATCGCAGTTTCTCTGGGCCTATCTTCCACGTTGTTTTTGCTGATTTTTTCGGAAAGTTCTCTGGCTTCAATTGCTCAGACATTATTCGAAGCATTTGAAGGGCATTACACTCTGCTGGCAATCCCGTTTTTCATCCTTGCATCGACCTTCATGTCAACGGGTGGCGTGGCACAACGGATCATTCGGTTTTCCATTGCTTGCGTTGGGCATTTTCAGGGCGGGCTGGCCATCGCGGGCGTGTTTGCCTGTATGATGTTTGCGGCACTTTCAGGTTCGTCTCCTGCCACAGTTGTTGCGATTGGGACAATCGTGATCGCCGCAATGCGCCAAGCGGGATATACCAAGGAATTTGCCGCAGGCGTGATCTGTAACGCCGGTACGCTGGGCATCCTTATACCTCCGTCCATCGTCATGGTCGTTTATGCAGCTGCGGTTGAGGTTTCTGTGGGCCGTATGTTCCTTGCGGGAGTCATTCCCGGTATTCTTGCTGGTCTGATGCTGATGATTGCGATTTACGTCATCGCCCGGATCAAAAAGATGCCAGCCGGAGAGTGGGCAGGCTGGGCAGAGGTCGGCGCAGCCTTTCGGGATGCGTTTTGGGGGTTGTTCCTGATTGTGATCATCATGGTTGGGATTTATGGCTATCCATGGATTTCTGCCGATAAGGGTATTTATCTCGAAGGCGCGATTTTCACGCCCACAGAAGCGGCGGCTGTAGCATCAGTCTATGCCTTTCTGGTCGCAACCTTTGTTTACCGCGATATGGGGCCGCTGGCAGAACGTGAGGGTCGCCCGCGCAGCAGCGTGTTGAAAAAGCCGCTTTCACTGGTCACTGTTTGGATCCACGCCGATACAAAACAGGCCTTGTTTGACGCTGGGAAGTTAACGGTCACGCTCATGTTTGTCATCGCCAATGCCTTGATATTGAAGCATGTTCTGACAGATGAGCAGATCCCACAACAGATCGCAGGTGCAATGTTGAGTGCCGGTTTTGGTCCGGTGGTTTTTCTGATTGTGGTAAACGTGATTCTGCTGATTGGTGGTCAGTTTATGGAACCATCTGGCCTTCTGGTCATCGTAGCGCCACTGGTCTTTCCCATCGCGATTGAACTGGGTGTGGATCCGATACATCTGGGCATCATCATGGTGGTGAATATGGAGATCGGGATGATCACGCCACCGGTTGGTCTGAACCTCTTTGTCACGTCTGGTGTGGCCGGAATGCCAATGATGTCCGTGGTGCGGGCGTCGTTGCCGTTTCTTGCGGTGCTGTTCGTTTTTCTGATCATGGTGACATATATTCCGTGGCTTTCCACATACTTGCCCAACACGTTCATGGGGCCTGAGATTATTACGAAATGATTGAGCGTTGCCATCTGGATGAGCTGTATGTCGTTGCAGTATAACAGAATTATTATGTTGGAAGCGGTAGCTGTTTCCTTCAATCTCTGACCCGATATCGGGTGGGAGGATTTGCAATGATCAACTGGACCGGCGAGGCGGAGATGGGGCGCCCCTATTGGTGGGAGGCGTTGGAAGAGTCCGTTGAAGATGACCCTCTGAAAGATCAATGCGACATTCTGGTGATCGGTGCGGGCTATAGCGGGCTGTCGGCGGCGATTGCGGCGCATGATTGTGGGGCGAAGGTTGCAGTGGTGGATGCCGGTGTACCGGGAGAGGCGGCGTCTACGCGCAATGGAGGCATGTTTGGTGCGCATCCGCGTTTGGGGTGGGAGGATCTGGCGGGGCGATTCTCACCCGAAATTGCGGATGCAGTTTTTGCCGAGGCTAAACCTGCCCTGAACTGGGCCAAACAGCTAATTGCGCAGGAAAGTATTGATTGTGACCTGCAGGTGACCGGCCGCATACAGCTGGCCTGGACAAGAAAACAGTTTGAGGCGCAGAAACATCTGACCGGTCATGTGGCGCGAAGCGGCGTCGATGTGCATGTGGTTGAACGTGGCGACCTTGGGCAAGAAGTTGGAACAAATCGGTATTTCGGCGGCGTTGTATTTCCCGATCATTGCGCGATTCATCCGGCGAAGTATCATCGCGGTCTGCTGAACGCTGTTCGCAAGCGCGGTATCCCAGTGACCGGTAATGCCCGGGTGAATGGCCTTGAACGGGTTGGTGGCGGGTTCGTGGCGAATACGGCGCAGGGTAAAGTACGAGCTGGCAAGGTTATCTTGTGCACCAATGGCTACACGTCCAAACCGTTCAATTGGTATGCGAGGCGGGTGTTTCCGTTGCCGTCGTTTTTGATTGCGACCGAGGAATTGCCTGCCAATCTGATTGGCCATCTGGCGCCGGGGCGGCGGATGATGGTCGAAACCCGGGCGCGGCACAGCTATTTCAGGGTTTCCCCTGACGGCAAGCGTATCCTGTTTGGTGGGCGTGCTGCGATGCGGGATATCCCACTTGCAGAAGCCGCAAAACGCCAGCATGAGACGATGTGCAGCGTTTGGCCCGAGATGAAAGATGTCCGGCTTAGCCATGTCTGGACCGGAAATACTGGGTTTGCTTTCAATCACTTGCCCAATGTGGGCGAAGATCGGGGTCTGCATCATGCGATGGGGTTTTCCGGATCGGGAACCGTCATGGCACCTTATCTGGGGGCCAAAGCGGCCTACATGGCGGTAGGGGATAAACGGGCGGAGACGGCTTATGCGGATACCCGGCTGAAGACGCATTTCCTGCATCCCGGCGGCAAGCCGCATTTCTTGAAAGCTGCAAATTTCTGGTACCGGAACTGGGTTGACCGGCTTGAAAACCTACGAGCGCGGTAGGGTTTGACTTTGTACACATTGTTCAGTTTGCACACACTCGACGAAAAACGCCGGCCCTAAGGCCGGCGCTAAAGTGGTCAGATGTCAGAGGCGCGCTTATTCCTGCGCCTCTTGGTCGAACACCCTTTTTAATCGTTCGGGCGAGCGTGCGGCGGCCTCATCAGCCTCCATCTCGCGCCGTTCGATACCAGCTTGCATAAAGTGGAAGCCAAGCCAGAACAGAACGCAGACGATAAAGAGAATGAACTCTGATCCCACCATCGGGTAGATCGGCCCGATCTGTGACAGGTCAGCGCCAGCCCATGTTTCGATTTGAGTCGTAGACATGTTTGCTCTCCTTTATGTCAGCAGACCAAGGCGCTTGGCCTCGGCGATGTCAGCTTCGGAAATTGCGATAGCATCCATTTCCTCGGCGATTTCTTCGCTCATATCCAGACCAACGAGTTCGACCGCTGGTGGCACCCGAAGCATGCCCATACTCATCAGGATCTTGGAAACGATCCATGCAGGGATGAAGCCCAGCACAACGAACATGATGATGGCACCGAGGAACTGACCAATCGGATTGATCGTAGCAACTTCGGCGTGGTACGCGGCTGTAGCAGGGTGGCCCCAAAGCATGAAGCCACAGATGATCAGACCGATGAAACCGGCATAACCATGTACCGCGATGGCACCAACCGGATCGTCGATCTTGAACCGGCGTTCAACCCAGAAGTGCAGCTTGTAGGCACAAAACGCGCCGACCGCACCGATGAGCATGGCCTGATAGGGGTGGTAGAGGTCATTGCCCGCTGATGCGGTAATAACGCCTGCCAGACCGGCCGAGTATGTCCAGAACGCTTCGCCTTTGGAGACGATGTAGCCCATGATCAGACCGCCCGACAGTGACATCAGGAAGTTGAACACGATGGCCGACAATGTTGTTGGCGTCAGATAGATCGTGGTTGCCGTGAAGTTCACGACACCTTCGGCACCGCCAAGCGATCCGTGATCAATGATCGGCACGTTACAGGCCACATAGAAGCCCCAGAAGCCGCAATAGATCAGGAACAGACCGATTGTGACCAGCCACTTGTTATGCGGGTTGATGTTGCGTGGTGTGCCGTCGGGGGCAAATTTGCCGATCCGGGGCCCAAGCACGCAGACCACACCTAGGGCAAAGCCGCCCGCAATGGCGTGGATCACACCAGATGCATACGCATCGTGGTAGCCGAGCTGTGTGACCATCCATCCGTCTGGGTGCCAGCCCCAGGCCGCGTCGATGATCCATGTGAACGACCCGATGACAACAGCCAGAATCCAGAAGGCTGATGGACGGATACGTTCAATTGTGGCGCCCGAAACGATCGAGGCCGCTGTCCATGAGAACAGCAGGAAGGCCGCCCAGAACACGCCGTTGATGCGCGCCCAGAAGCTGTTGCCCAGTTCAACACCATACCCCATCACAGGGTCCTGGCTCGCGATGCCGGGTCCACCAAGGTGGGTACCCATCAGTTCTCCCCATGGAACTGCGTTATCGCTTTGGGTTATGCCGCCGGTTATGCCGGGGCCATTTGGAAAGGCAAAGTAGATCCACCAGCCAAAGAAGAAGAAAGTTACGGTCACCAGCGGTATGAGCATGGTGTTCTTCATCAAAGTGTGGACGTGGTTTTTGTGGCGGGTTGCACCCACCTCGTACATGCAGAACCCGACGTGAATCAGGAACATGAGCGGTACGGTGACCCAGTAGTAGAATTCGGTGAAAATCACCGTTAACGCACCGATATCGGTATCCATTCAAGTGTCCTCCCGTTTGGACATTTGTTATTTTTCAGGGATCGTCTTTTTTGTCCCCCTCGTTACATTGGACCATTTTTGGTCCAATGATGGCTGGAACTTACACCAAAACTAATCCAAATTCGAGTTTTTCCTTTGGCAAAATGCCAGAAAACGCAATCTGAACAGTTGATTTTCGCCCCGTCCATTTCCCTATGGTAAAAAAATATTCCTACAATGCAAGTTATTTGTGCCGTAAAATGTTAACGCTAAACGGGCGCATCGAAGGATATAGATGCGCCCGCTAAGATTTGTATCATGGAATCAAGCTTTTACCTGTCACGCAACTATTGCCTTAGCTGCTGCATGATAGGCGGCTTCAGTTTGGGCAAAGTCCTCTTCTGTGAGGGCCAATGAGGGGTATGTCTTGCCCGGAGCTTTGAAAATGCCGCGCAGACGCAGGTCCGCGTTGAAGCGACTGGCGCGCTCGGTGTCAGACAGAAGCACATTTCGGTAGTCGCGAATCTCTGCGTCTGAGAAGACAATTTCGAACAGGGTGCGATCGCCGACAACACGGTGGTCAATCCCATGTTCCTTGAGCGCGGCAGAGGCGGCATCCATCAGGCGCTGTCCATTCGCACGCAGTTTGTCGAACTGGCCTTCGCGGCGCAAAATCTCCATGGTCTTGAGACCCGCCACAGCCGCAACCGGGTTGCCGGAAAGCGTACCAAGCTGCATCAGCCATCTGTCAGACCCAACCGATGCCTTGTCAAAATGAGCCATGATATCTGCGCGGCCTGCGGTTGCCGCCAGAGGGAAACCGCCGCCAATGATTTTGCCGAGCGTGCACAGATCAGGTGAGACGCCATACAACTCTTGTGCGCCGCCATAAGAAAAGCGGAACCCGGTGACAACCTCATCAAAGATCAGGACAATTCCGTATTTGGTGCATTCATCGCGCAAAAGCTGCAGAAAGCCCGGCTCTGGTGGAATGATCCTTTGTAACGGTTCGACGATAAGGCCCGCGATCTGGTCGCCGTATTCGGCGAGCAGAGAGCGGATGTAATCAAAATCGTTGAACGGCGCGATCAGCATTTCGTCGGCAACGGATTGCGGGATGCCAGCACTGTCGGGTACGGCCATCGGGAAATTGACCATCTTTGAAGGGGCCAGCGACATCTGCGCCTCTGCCGACATGCCATGATAGCCGCCTTCGAATTTCACGATCTTATCGCGCCCGGTATAGGCGCGGGCTGCGCGGATGGCGTACATATCGGCCTCGCCGCCGGAACTGACATAGCGCAGTTGTTCGGCGCAGGGGACGGCGCGAATGATTTCTTCAGCCAGTTCGATGGCGGCGGCGTTGTTGGCGAAAAAGGTCTGACCCTTGGGCAATTGCTCAAAAATCACTTCGAGCACTTCCGGATGGCCGTGGCCAAGCAGCATCGGGCCGGAACCGATCAGATAGTCGATATATTCATTGCCGTCTTCGTCCCAGACGCGGCTGCCTTTGCCTTCGCGGATAAAGATCGAGGGGTCAAAATTACCCAATCCACCGCCGGGAAGTGTTTCGCGGGCGCGGTCGATCCAGTCTTGTTGGGTGTGGGTTTTGAGCATGGGAGTCTCCGTCAGTCGAGAACGATGTCAGGTGCGCCGATACCATCGGCGTCGGGGGTGATGCCGAGGCCGGGCCCTTCGGGTGGGGCGATGCGGCCGTGATGGCGGGTGGGGGTGTCAGGGGCGAGGCGAGGCCCGACATAATGGTTAAGATCGCAGGTGTTCATCAACACGCGGGGTGGCGTGGCGGCGGCCAGGTGCAGGACGGCGGCGGTGGTTATGTCGCTGCCCCAGGTGTCTTCGATACACATCTGTGTGCCCAGTATCAGGCACAGATCACGGGCTGCGCGCATGGCGGAGAGACCACCAAATTTAGATAGCTTGAGCGCGGCAGCATCCATGCACCCGCTGGCATGGCCGTCGAGCAAGGAGGCGATATCATGGGCGGTTTCATCGAGCTTCATCGGCAGTCCGGTGGCTTGCCTGACATGGGCGCATTCGGCGGTGGTGGCGCAGGGTTGTTCCAGCATAACATCGAGATGGGCAACAGCGCGTCCGGTGCGCGTGGCACTTAGAGCATCAGATCCGCAGTTCCAGTCGCCATAGACAAGTGGGCCGTTGCCGACGGCTTCGCGCACTTTGGCCAAACGCTCGGCATCGGTCTGCCAATCCGCATCTGCGCCAAGTTTGACCTGAAACTGACGCATGCCCTGATCAAAGGCGTCGCGGGCCATACGCGCCATTTCGTCAGGTGCGATGCAGGTGATCGAATGGTAAAGCGGCATGTCCTGTGTGGTCCGTCCGCCGAGGAGGGCATAGAGCGGCAAATTGGCGGCCTTGCCGGTCAGATCCCAAAGTGCCGTATCGATGAGGGATTTGGCATAGTCATGGCCCTGAAGATGTTTGTTGAGCTGCTCGATCAGCGCCTCTGGCCCGACGGGATTGGCACCAAGCAGGACGGGTGCCAGTTCGGTGAGGGCAGGGGCAGTGCCGCCTGCATAGGCCGGCAGGTAATGCGGGATCGGGCAGACCTCTCCCCAGCCCGAATGGGCGCTGTCGGTGTCGATGCGCAGGATCACGGTTGTGGTTTGATCGCATGTTTTTCCATCTGCCATATAATAGGTTTCATGGGCAGTGAGCGGGACGTGCCAGAGGGAGAGGCGAGTGATTTTCATGGGTGGGTAATTAACCTGTTAGGCGTGACTGGGAGCAGGGGGCTGTCTGCCCCCTCTGCGGCTGCGCCGCATTCACCCCCGAGGATATTTTGTGCAAAAAGAAAGGGCATTGGGTCAGCCTTCGTAGATTGCGGTGGGTGCGCCAAGCGCCGCAGGGTCCGGGGTGACGCCGAGGCCCGGGGAGGAGGGAGGCGCGGCAAAGCCCGAGACATTGCGCGCGCCCTGTCCCGGGACGGGGTCGGTGGCAAGGTGATAGTGGCAGAGCCAGCTGGCGAGGCGGTTGGCATCAGGTGTGGAGGCGGCAAGGTGAATAGCGACGGTATCGGCGAGAGCCGAGCCGCCGACGTCTTCGATATGCATCTGCCAGCCGACGGAGACGCCGAAATCGCGAATCTGGCGTGATTTTGTCAGCCCACCCAAACGATTGGGTTTGACCTTGACCCCTTCGCAGGCGTTGCGTTTCCAGGCCTCCAGGTGATCCTGAAGCGAGTGCATACATTCATCCAGCAGGATTGGATTGGCGACGCGTGCGGCGACATGGGCGCATTGATCCAGTGTTTCGCAGGGTTGTTCAACCCAGTCGCGGGCGCCGACCGAATTCAGCACCTCGATCGCAGTGGCCGGTTGCCAAGCGCGGTTGACATCAAAGGTGACGCGGTGGCCGGCGGGCAGGGCAGCAGAAATTGCTTCGATCCGGGCAATGTCAGCCGCGATATCGGTGCCACCCACCTTGGCCGAATGTACGGTGTAGCCTTTGGCCGCAGCCTGTTCGATCAGGATGATCATTTCGTCGGGCGTACCGGTAGAAATGGAGGAGTTCACTGCAACCGGGGTGGCGTCAGAACCGCCAAGCAGTTGCCAGAGGGGCAGGCCGGAGACCTGACCGAGAATATCCCAGCAGGCGATGTCGATGGCGGATTTCACGTAAAGATGCCCTGGGAGCTGAATGTCCATTACCCGGTTGATGTGATCCAAGCTGCGCGGGTCCTGTCCGATCAATGCGGGTGCGAGGGTTTCGATGCCGGCCCGGATGCCCGGCCCGTGAGCAGGCAGGTAGGTATGGCCCCAGGGGCAACCTTCGCCCCACCCGCAGACACCTTCGTCTGTGTCGATGCGGACGAAAGTGCTGTCGAGCCGTTCGAATTTCAGCCGCCCGCCGGAGAGCCAGTAGGGTGCGTTAAGGGGCAGGTCGAGCTGCCAGACAGTGATGCGGGTGATCTTCACGCGGAGGTCCCCCGTTGCAGGCGTATCTTCGGTAGGGAAGCCGCAACATGAGTATTTGAAGAACACTGAAAGCGGGGGATCATTTCAGCTCTACCTCTACAAAGGACATGGGCTCTGAACCCGCGTTGATGACATTGTGAGAAACACCGGCTTCCCGGCGGTAAGCGGTACCCGCTGGGATCGTGACTTCGCGCGTGTCGCCGCCGGGCTCTTCGAGGCGCATGTGGCAATCGGTCAGGGTGGTGATGACATAGTCAAATTCATGCACATGCCAGCCGGTGTCCTGTCCGGGTTGGAAGTCAAAACGGGTGACCCGGGTGCGTTCGTCATCGATTAGCTGGGTTGCGGCGCAATTTGTGCTCATAATGGGTCTCCGTAGAGTGCGACAGGTGTGCCGAGGCTATCGAAATCCGGCACAACACCAAGCCCTGGTGTGTCGGTGGCATAGAGTTTTCCGGAACTGGTCTTAGGACCGCCAATTCCGGTTGAGCGGGTGTTGTAATTCATGAGGTCAGTGGAATTGATCAGGAATTCCTCGGGCGTTGAGGCCGCGAAATGGGCGACTGCAGCGCTGGTAATTTCGCCGCCCCAGGTGTCCTCAGACACAACGGGAATGCGATTTTCGATCAGGTAATCGCGAACGCGACGTGCTTTGGACAACCCGCCAAGATTGGAGATTTTGAGACAGCACATTTCTGCGCCATGATCTGCGACGATGCGCTGTGCAGCGTGGGTGCCGGTGACGCATTCATCGAGTTTCATTGGTTGAGTGGCCACGCGGCGAACCTGCTGGCATTCTTCGTAGGTTTTGCAGGGCTGTTCGAGGATGAAGTCGAGATCTTTGGTTGCGCGCGCCACCCGAATGGCGTTGTCGACGCGCCAGCCCTGATTTGCGTCGGCCATTGCCTTTTCACCGGCTTGGAGCAGCGGTACGGTTTCACGGATGCGGTCGATATCGGCGGCCCAGTCGGCCCCGACCTTGATCTGGAACTGGCGATAGCCCGCGGTGCGGTGGCGGTCGAGTTCGGCGATGGTTTCGGGAACCGAGCGTTGCGGGGCCACACGGTACATTGGCGCGCCATCGGTGAGTTTGCCACCCATGAGCATCCACACTGGTTGATCCGTTGCTTTGCCGAGAATGTCCCAGAAGGCGGCATCGAAGGGCGCCTTGGCGTAGCCATGTCCCTGGACAAGGTGATCCATCAGGCGTTCCACCCGAGCGACCTGGCGCGGGTCTTCACCGAGCAGATGGGGGGCAATGAGGCGAGCCAGCGCATCGACGCCTTCGGAATGAGCGACCATGTAGTTTTCGCCGCAGGGGGTGAATTCGCCACAGCCCTGAAGGCCCGCGTCTGTGTCTATAACAACGACAGAGGCGCGGGCCACGGCAATCGCGTTACCGGCGCCCCAGCTATAGCTGCCGTCAACATAAGGAAGGTCGGTTTTGTAGAGGCGGATGCGGGTGATTTTCATGGACTGGTCCCGGGCGTTTGCGCCGCCATTGGCGTCGCCGGAGGCAGGGGGCGTTGCCCCCTCTGCGGCTGTGCCGCATTCACCCCCAGGATTTTTTTGGCAAGAAGAAACATTTGGTCAGTTCCTGTAGGTGGCGACTGGATCGCGCAAAAGGCTTCTGTCCGGCTGGATGCCGAGGCCGGGCTGGGTGGGGGCAGCGGCGCCGCCATTGATGATGGGGGCATCGAGCGAAGCGGTTGAAAGGGTGACCATGGCGCGGGGGTCAAGTGCGCAACGCAGCAGGTTCCGGTGGGTGGATTGGGCGATGTGCAGGATTGCGGCGAAGGAAATTTCAGAGCCGACCGTGTCTTGAATGGACATGACCATGCCGGCCGAGGCGGCAAGTGTTCGCTGGCGGATCATCGGGGTGATGCCGCCCTGTTTGGAAACTTTCAGGCCGACGCCGTCGCAGGTGTCCTGTGCGATGGCGTGGATCAGATCGGCCTCTGACCGGATGAGTTCATCGAGCAGGATCGGGACAGAGCAGTGCGCGCGGAGAGATTGAGTCTCGCGCCATGTGGCACAGGGTGCTTCGAGGACGAAGTCGAGGCCCTCCGGCAGTAGGGCCAGCATGCGCAGGGCGTGTTCCGGGGTCAGGCCATTGTTGGCATCGGCCAGAAACCATTCGCCGGGCTGACGATCGGTGAGGCAGGCGCGAATGCGCTCGGCATCAAGCTGTGGTCCGCCTTCGGCTTCCGTGGCGCCGATCTTGATGGAATGGCCGGTGAACCCTTCTGAGCGGTGCGCCGCGACTTTGGCGCGCATTGCGTCGGGCGTGTCGCCGCCGATGGAGGAGATGACCGGGACCGGTTCTGTGATGCGACCGCCGAGCATATCGCAGAGCGGCAGGCCCGTGGACTTTGCCGCGATGTCCCAGCAGGCGACATCGAGTGCGCAGCGCGCATCGCGGTGGCCGCGCAGGGTATTGCGCATGGTGTCCCACAGGCGGTCGTGATGACGCGGGTCGAGGCCGATCAGGACGGGCGCGAGCAGGTCTATTCCGGCACGTGTGCCCCCTGGGTGTGCTGCGATGTAAGTGGAGCCAAAGGGTGTGCTTTCGCCCCAGCCTTCGGTTCCACAGTCGGTGATCACGCGGGCGATAGTGGCGTCATAGCTGGTATACTCCCGCCCGCCTGACAGCCGGTAAACCCCGCCGCGCACGGGCAGATCAACCTGGTAAATCTCGATCCGGGCTATTTTCATGCCGTCATCCTTGGATCAGCGGCCAAACCGTCGCCGCGCCAGAGCACAAAGACCAGAAGCGGCTTATCCGAGGTGGAAAGGGCGTGCGGCTGTTCTGATGGGTGAAACCGGGTTCCGCCGGGGCCGAGGGTAAGAGTTTCGGCGCCATCAAGACGGAATTCGCCCGCGCCGGAGACAATGGTATAAAGCTCTTCTGGTTCATGTTGGTGGCGGCCGTAGTCGAGCCCTGGACCCCAGTAACCGACGGTCATGCGGATCTGTTGGGAGTGGAAATGCCCGGTGGGTCCGGCAAGTTCGAACCAGCCAAAGCGTTTGAGAAAGTCGCAACCGACCTCGTCTTCGGTGTATGTGAGACGCCACTCTGCGAAAGGAGCTGTGGCCAGAAGGGCATCGCGCAGAGAACGGCTTGTGTCGTTGGCTGTGCCGGGGTCTTTGGTGAGGTGGGCAATCACACTTTGCGGGACCGGTGGGCGACCGGCCCAAGTTAAATCATCGGGCCAGTCGGCAAACTCTTGCATTGCCGGAAGCGCCATATACCATTCGTGGGCAGCGGCGAGTAACTTATCAAAGGTAGCCCGTGCTGTGGTCACAGCAGAACCTCCGGTGCGGTCAGGACGGGTTTGGTGGTCAAGTCACCGCGCCATAGAACATAAGTCATGATCGGTTGGTCATGGGTTGTCAGTGCGTGGGGAATGTTTGAGCGGTGGTAAATTGTATTGCCAGAGCTCAACATTCTGGGCTCTTCACCTGAAATGGCGAACTCGCCCTGGCCCGCAACCACAAGGTAAAGCTCTTCTGCAGGATGATGATGCCAGGGGTAATGCAGGCCTGCGGGAAAATAGAGAACGAAGCCACGCATCTGATCGGTGGCAAAAGGGGCGTCGCGACCGAGAATTTCGTAGCAGGCAAAGCTGTCCTCAAAATCCTGTCCCAATGGCCCGCCTTTGTAGGTTTCGCGCCATTGTGCGAGCGGGCCCGCATCGATGAGGGCCTCGCGAAATCCGGCAAGGTGATCAGCGCAGGGTGACCTGTCATTGAGCATGAGGTCGGCAGCCTTTGACTTGTAAGGTGTGATTGGGTTTTCGGCCAGCGGGGTGGGAAACGGGCAAAACTTTTGCAGCGTGGGCAACTTGTGCACCGCCTGTGTTTCTCTCAAAAGATTTGTCCAGCGTTGGTCCATTAGATGGCCCCTGAATTTTGCGGAAATGATGCTGTGAAAACATTGTTGCCCGCGCTATGGGTTGGCTCCCTATTCTGGCCCATATTTACGGGATTGGTCTTCATCGGAAATCCTTAGCTTGGCTCAGAACCGGAAGGTGATCAAAGCCATTGCGCCATGTGATGTAGCACAGGACCGGGCTGTCACCGGTTTCCATGGCATGGGGTTGGTTCCTGTCATGCTGTATGGTTTGGCCGGCGCTCAGTGTGACATCGGGTTTGCCGTGCCGGAAAAACCGCGCACTGCCGGCGACGACAAGATAAGCCTCTTCTGCTATGTGATGATGCCAAGTGTAGTGCAGATTGGCCGGCATATAGAGGATCCATGCACCCATTGTGGGGCTGTGAAATCCACCGCCATCCCCGATCAGGCACAGGAACCCGAAACGATCCAGGAAATCCTGGCCAATTCCGGTATCCTTATAAAGCACCTGCCATTGCGCCAGTGGTGTGGCGGTGATCAGGGCGTGACGAAAGCCATCATTGGGCGAACCCGTCAGTTCTTGATCAGCCTGGAATAGATCAGCCGCCGGAGTGTGATGCGGTGTCACCTCCTGGGGTGTCAGATCGGTGGGGAATGTGCAAAACGCGCTCATCGCGGCATTGCCGGTGTGCAGATTGCGCGCTTCGGCGAGCAGGTTATTCCAGGCAGTTCGGCTCAAGGTATGACCACGATGTTGCCGGTGTGGCTTTTGTCAATAAAGGCCTGTTGCGCCTCTCGCAGTTCGGAGAGGGGGTATGTGGCGGCCAGCACTGGTTTGAGGTCGCCGTTTTCGATATATTTGACCAGATTGCCGAGTACGTGCTGCGGCAGGACTGTGGAACCGGTGAATGTCAGATCGCGCAGGTAAAATGTGCGCAGGTCGAATTCGACGATCGGTCCGGCGATTGCGCCCGCGCATGTATAGCGGCCACCGCGTTCAAGAACATCAATCAGATTGGGCCAGTTGTTGCCGCCGACGACATCGGCAACCACAGTGATTTTTTCATCCCGCAAAACCGTGCTGAGGTTTTCCGGAGCCCGGGGAAGGATGACATCAGGGCCACATTGGGCGACCTCTGCGTGTTTTGATTCCGAGGCCATGGCTATCACCCGCGCGCCGCGGCGTTTGGCCAGTTGGATCAGGGCGCCGCCAACGCCACCCGATGCACCGGGGACAAGGACTGTGTCGCCGCCATGAACTCCGGCGCGTTCCAACATGCCCTCTGCCGTCGAGTAGCTGCACTGGAATGTGGCCAGTTCGGCATCCGACAGATCACTCTCCACCACGGCCACATCGCGGCGATCCGCCATGGTGTACTCGGCGTATCCGCCATCTTTTTCGCTGCCGAAATAGCCGGTTTTGTCCTTGTTGTCGGGATCATCCCAATCCCGCATCCAGCCATCAACCATCACCCGATTGCCGATCAGGCCTGCATCGGCATTCGCGCCGACGGCGACCACCCGGCCCACCGCATCGCCGCCTTGAATGCGCGGGAAGGTCAGCGGGCGACCGCCCCAGGTGGGGTCTTCTTCGTTCACATCCTCATAAGCGCTGCCAGTGGTGGCATCGTCCACTGCCTTGGAGTACCAGCCCGAGCGGGTGTTCACATCGGTGTTGTTCAGTCCGCAAGCACCGACCTTGATCACCACATCATCCGGCCCCGGCGTGGGCGTGGGCCAATCCTCGTGCCAGTGATACATGTCCAGATCACCATGTCCGGTCAGGACCATCGCTTTCATTGTCTTGGGCAGGTTGGTCATCAGGGTTCACTCCGCGGGTTCTGTTATGGCATCGGTTCTTGGCAGGGTACCCGCCGGATCATAAGCCGGTACGCCAAGGATACGGCCCTTGCGCGGCTGGCCTGCGATTACGACTTCAATTTCCTGCCCCGGAACGTTTGCATGAGGTTTGATATAAGCAAAGGCCAGAATTTTGCCCACTGTATGCCCGTAGGCGACAGAGGCTGTAGAGCCAACGACTGCGCCATTCAAAAGCACCGCTTCGCCGCCGTGGCCATCTTCTATGCCGTCGGGTTCAATTTCGAGATAGGCGCAGATCCAGGGCATTGTACCATCTTCGGCCTGTTTGGCACTGATACGGGTCGCATCGGCGCCAAGATAGTCTTTGTCCAGCCGGGCGAACCGCATAACATCGGCCTCTGGCAGGGTAACCTCGTTGGTGAGCTCGCCCGCGCCTTTGAACATTTTTTCCATACGCAGAGCGTTCATGGCAAAGCTGCCGTAGTCGGTAATGCCGTGCCGTTCCCCGGCGGCCCAGAGGGCATCGTAAACGGCCAGTGTGCTGTCGCGGGGAATGTGAAATTCCCATCCCAGTTCACCCGCGTAAGACATCCGGAAGGCCCAGACCGGTTGCCCGGCGACTTCGATTTCCTGTGCTGTGAGCCAGCGGAACCCTGCATTGGACAGGTCAGCATCGGTGCATTGGCTGAGCACGTCGCGCGCTTTTGGTCCGTTGAGAGTGAGGGCGGCCCAGTCGTTGGAGCGCAGGACAACATCGACGTTTTCGGTGTTTCGTTGGTGGTTCAGGTGATCCAGCAGGCGCTGTTCGAAGAAGGCGGCGCAGACGAGGTAATAGCGTCCTTCCCCCAGTTTCACGACCGTGGTTTCAAGCTCGATCCGTCCGCGGCGATTTAGGATGTGGGTGAGGGTGATGCCGCCCGTTTTTTGCGGCAGCTTGTTGGCGACCAGCCGGTCCAGCAACTTTTCCGCATCAGGACCGGCGACCTCTACCTTTGTGAAGGCAGAGATATCCATAATTCCAACGGCCTCGCGCACGGCCTTGCACTCAATCCCAACCATGCTGTGCACGGTGTTGCGGCGAAAGCTGTAGTGATCGTGCTGTTCAACTCCGTCTCGGGCAAACCAACGCGGGCGTTCGTGGCCGAAAACCTCTTCGTAAACCGCACCTTTTTCCTTGAGACGGTCGTAGAGCGGTGAGGGTTTTATCGGGCGCCCGGCGAGGCGGTTGAAGTGAGGGAAAGGTATTTCATGGCGAAGGCAGTAATCTTCTTTTGCTTTAACGACTTGCCACTCTTTATCCGCGTAGTTTCCAAACCGGCGCGGGTCGTATTCGCGCATCGAAATATCAGCTGCGCCATGCACCATCCAGCGGGCCAATTCGCGGGTCAGGCCCGGGCCCCAGCCGATGCCGATCTGAGTGCCGCAGCAGCACCAGTAATTACGTACGCCGGGCGCCGGGCCAATCAGCGGGTTGCCGTCGGGTGGGTGTGAAATGGCCCCGTGGACTTCGCGCGCGATGCCAAGGTCAGCAAAGATGGGCATGCGGTTCAGGGATTCTTCGAGCCAGGGCATGATCCGGTCGTAATCTGCGTCGAACAACCAGTTTTCGTAATCCCATGGGCATTCATCAAGCCAGACCGCATTTGGATTTGCCTTTTCATAGATCCCGATCAGGCCGCGCTTTTGTTCCATGCGGATATAACCGGAAACCTTTTTGTCATCACGGATTACCGGAAGTTCGCTTTCCAGATCTTTGAATTCAGGGACATTATCGGTGACAAAATAGTGGTGCGTCATCGACGTCATCGGCAATTGCAACCCGGACCATTCACCCATCTGCCGGGCATAGGTGCCGCCTGCATTGACCACATGCTCGCAAGTGATTGTGCCTTGTTCCGTCTCCACCTGCCATTCGCCATTGTCCATCTGAGTGATGTTTGTGGCCTGGCATTTGCGAATTATACGCGCGCCCAATTGGCGGGCACCGGCGGCCATGGCCATGGTCACGTTGGTGGGGTCGACGTGGCCGTCATCTGGCGTATGCAGCGCGCCAAGCACGCCGTCGAGGTTATAGAATGGATGCAATTCTGCAATTTTTTCAGCGCCTACCAGCTCGATATTGAACCCCAATGAGCGCCCAACGGACAGGGTATGGCGGAGCCAGTCCATCTCGTCCGCCGTATAGGCCAGCCGGAAAGAGCCGCAGCCATGCCAGGTGACCGCCTGACCGGTTTCGGCCTCGAGCCCGCCGGAATAAAGGCCGATGTTGTAGTCCACACATTTGCCCAGACCAAAAGAACTGGTGGAATGGGTGATCTGTCCCGCGGCATGCCAGGTGGATCCGCTGGTCAGCTCTGCCTTTTCCAGCAGAACCACATCAGGTCCCCAGCCTTCATGCGCGAGGTGGTAGGCAAGGCCGACCCCCATCACGCCACCGCCAACAATGACCACGCGGGCGTGGCTGGGGAAAGTTTTTTCGGACATGTCGATTTTTCCTCGTGAGAGAGTCGCGAATTTGCTCGACAGCGTATTCGAACAATTGTACCATCGTCAATCATGAATGATACAAATGTACAATCAACAGTTTTGGAGCGCCTGACGGACGAGTGGGAGGCGCTGACCCCAGAGGCACAAAAGGCGGCGCGCTATGTGCTTGAGAACCCGCAGGATGTGGGGATTTCTTCGGTGCGCGAAATCGCCGTGGCGGCCAAAGTAAAGCCCAACACATTCGTGAGAATGGCCCGGCAGGTGGGGTTCGAGGGTTACGATGATTTTCGAGAGCCGTTTCGCGAGGCGATCCGGCGTGGCACGGTCAGTTTTCCCGACCGGGCCCGGTGGTTGCAGGAGATCAGCAAATCCGGTGATCTGGGTGGGCTTTATGCCGATCTGCTGGGGGCCGCGATTCGGAATATCGAAGATACGTTTGCGGGAATAAGTGCGAACCAGTTGAAATCGGCTGCCGAAGCGGTTTGGAATTCGCGTTATGTGTATACTCTTGGCGTGGGTGTGAACAATTCAAACGCCAGCAACTTTACCTATCTGGCCAGCACCGGCATGACGCAGTTTCATGCCATTCCGCGCCCCGGTTCGACCGCGACCGATGATCTGGCGTGGGCTGACAAACGCGATGTGCTGATTGCAATGACCTGCAGCCCGTTCCGGACCGAGGTAATCGAGGCCGTGCGCATTGCGCGCGAACAAGGTGTGACGGTTGTTAGCATTTCGGACAGCCCGGCCAGCCCGATCATTCTGCAGGCACATCACGGGTTTGTTGTGGCGGCAGATACGCCCCAGTTCTTTCCGTCATCGGTGGCAACAATTGCCTTGCTCGAAACTCTGTTAAGCTTTGTCATCGCGGTGGCGAGCGATGAGATTGTGGAGCGTGTCGCCACATTTCATAAACGTCGTCATCAACTGGGAATTTATCAGGAGGAGCCGGAATGAACGCACCATTGGTTCATTCACTTGAGGCGCGGTATTACACCGACCCGGAGATTTTTGCGCAGGAAATGAGCGGCCTGCTGGCCCGGACATGGCAATTGGCCGGCCATGTCAGCCAGGTGCGCGAAACGGGCGACTATTTTGCCTTTGAAATTGCGGGGGAAAGCCTGTTTTGCATCCGGGGGCGGGATGGCGAAATTCGGGCATTTTATAACGTGTGTCAGCACAGGGCGCATCAGCTGGTGCAGGGCACGGGCAATACACGGGTGGTGGTTTGCCCTTATCACGCCTGGACCTATGAGCTGACCGGCCAGTTACGGGCAGGGCCGAACATCAAATCCGTGCCGGGATTTGACCGCGATAAAATTTGCCTGACAGAGGTGCGATGCGAGGATTTCAATGGGTTTATCTTCGTCAATCTGGACCCGGATACCGTGCCGATGGATGAATGGTTTCCCGGCGTGCGCGATGAAATTCGCGCCTATGTGCCAAATATAGATGCGTTGGCGCCGTTGGAATGGGTGGAAATCCGTGAAAACTGTAACTGGAAGGTTTCTGTCGAGAACTACTCTGAATGCTATCACTGTCCGATCAACCACCAGACTTTCGCAGAAGGGGTGGTCAAGCCCGAGACCTATGACATTCAGCCCGATGCAGGTGGGGGCTATGTGCTGCGCCATACGACCGAATGTCAGGCGCTGGATCAGATGAGCTATCCGATTGATATGTCGGTGCCGCATGCGGGCGATTATCAGAGCTGGTTTTTATGGCCGATGGTCAGTTTTCAGTGTTATCCGGGCAATGTGCTGAACACCTATCACTGGCGCGCCCATGATGTGGATCACTGTACTGTTTGGCGGGGCTGGTACACCGAAGGGGGTGTCGAAAGCGAGGTGGTCCGTGCGTTGGCGGTGCAGGATCGCGAGACCACGGTAGAGGAAGATATTCATTTGGTTGAGAGCGTGTACCGTGGTTTGAAATCAAAGGGTTACAAGCCTGGCCCGCTGGTGTTGGACCCCAAATGCGGGGTGAATTCGGAGCATTCTATAGAACGGTTGCAGCAATGGATGCGGGAGGCTGTGGATGGGTAGACCGGGGTTTGCCCCGGCTGCGGCGGATGCAGGGGTGAGCTCCGGTTTAAATCTTGACGAGAGGGCAATTGTTCGTGGCTGAGCTGACTGGCAGATGTTTTTGTGGCGCAACGCGATGGCAATCCGAAGGAGAGATGCTTTGGTCGTCCCTGTGCCATTGCGAAGATTGTCGTCGCGCGGCGTCTTCGGATTATGTGAGCTGGTTTGGAGTGGAGAAGTCCAATACACGCTGGGAGGGGCCGCGCAGAACCTACGTATCCTCGCCCGGTGTGACGCGCAGTTTTTGCGGCGAGTGCGGCGCACCGATGTCTTTTGAGACAGAGGTTTTTCCGGAAGAAACCCATCTTTATGCCGCGACTTTGGATGGTCCGTCGCTCTATGAGCCAACGGCGCATATTTTCTGGTCCGAGCGTCTGCCATGGGTGCAGGTTTGTGACGACCTGCCAAAACATGAAAAGGGTCTGCAGGCGGCGGCGAAGGCGGGAGAAAAGCTGTTATGATCGACCATTTCAAGATACGGACTGCCTAAGTGGTGCCCCGGGTTGAAGTCTACTACTCGCTGCAGAGTGACTATTGTTACTTTCTGCTTGATCGGCTGATTGGGTTGGCCGGGCAAGGGGTTGAGGTGGACATTCGTCCGGTTCTTGGCGGTCTTATCCGTATCCCGGAGCGATACCGCGATCGCGATGCGCTGGAGCAGTCCTATTTCCAAACAGATACACAGCGCGAGGCAGCGTTTTTGGCGCTGCCGTATGCCTATCCGGATCCATCTCCGATCCGGATGAAACGCGGATCGCTGTGGGTTGCTGAGGCTGAGCAGCCACTGAATGAGTATATCAACAGATTATATGCCGGCGCGGCGCGGGCTGGCCGGGCATTGCCTTTTCTGGATCATGTTGGACGGATGCTGTGGGATGGCTCTACGCCCGGTTGGGACAAAGAGATGCATCTAGAGCGCGCGATGGCGCGGGCCGGGCTGGAAATAGCGGCGGTGTTGGCTGAGACGCCGTGGGAGGTGGCGAAGGCGTTGCTGAATGCCAATGCGGCGGCGATGCTGGAGGCTGGGCATTGGGGTGTGCCCTTGATGGTTTATGAGGAGGAGCCGTTTTACGGGCAGGATCGGTTCGATCAGCTGGTTTGGCGGATGAAAGAACGGGGAGATTTATAATGTTGATGCCGGATGAGTGGAGACCAGAGCACAAGCTGTTCCCCTATCAGGTGGGCTTTACCTGCCCCCCGTTTGATTATGATGCGGCGCCCTCTGACTTTCTACGTATGGCACCGGACAGCGTGGGTGTGCATGGCTGGATGCTGCATGTGCCGAATTATGTGCATGGGCTGGACCAGAGAAAGCAAAACTTCGGGATGCTTGAGGATTTCGTGCATTGCATGGCGCGCAACGGGGTTGATGTCGCGGGGCAGGTGGGCAGCAACTGGGTTCATGCGAGCGGTCTGGGCGTCGAGGGAATTCGCCAGCATTGTGAGGATCTGAGCGACAAGTATGGTGTGCAGTTCCATATGGCCGGATATGCCATGGTCGAGGCGTTGCGCGAGATGAATGTGGAGAAGGTGGCGCTTAACGCGGCCTATCACTGGCCGGAATGGTGGCAGGGGACAGCGGGCTTCCTGAAAGAGGCCGGGTTTGACGTGCTTTACGCCGGAAATTTTCATGATCAGGGCTGGTTTGAAAGCCAGGAGGCTGTGAATGAGTGCCGTTGGGTGTTTGAGGGTGATCTGGCGGTGAAATCTTTCGAATATGTGGCTGAACAAGCGCCGGAGGCTGATGCCTATCTGATCAACGGGATGTGCAATTTCCGCAGCGGACCGAACGGCCTGCCGCAACGCCCGCTGCATCTGACGCGGGAAATCGAGGCGCGTTTGGGCAAACCGCTGATCGCGCATGACACGGCACTTTACTGGCGCATTTTCAAATCACTGGGCCTTGCCCCGGTTTCACCTCAGGGAAAATTGTTGGGGTCTCTGCATGCATAAAATCGTAGCTCTCTGGGCCGTTCCACGGTCTACGTCAACAGCGTTTGAATGGATGATGCGCCAGCGTGGCGATCTGGATTGTTTACATGAACCTTTTGGTGAGGCCTGGTATCAGGGGGATGCGCCGCTGTGGTTTTTTTACGAACCCGGAGGTGTCCGAACCCCGGGCCTGACCATGGAGCGTGTCTGGGAAGATATCCAGGCTCGTGCCGCGAAAGGGCCCGTATTTCTTAAGGATTTTCCCCATTATATCAATCACTTCTCCACACCAGAGTTTCTGGCACATTTCACCCATGCGTTTTTGATCCGCGATCCGATCAAGACCATTACGTCGGTCTATAACAAGTGGCCCGATTTTCACGAGGGCGAGGTTGGATTCCCAGAGCAACGCGCGTTGTTCGAACTGATTTGGGCCATCAACGGGGCTCCGCCGCCGGTGATCGACAGTGATGATTTGCTGGAGAATCCACACGATATGACCCGTGCCTTTTGTGACGCCGTGGACATTCCATTCATTCCCGAGGCGTTGAGTTGGGAACCCGGAGGTGATCCGTCTGAACATAGCTGGTGGGATGGCGGATCGTTTCATGCCAACCTGGCCAAATCCACTGGCCTTGTGCCGCAAAAACGCAAATATGTGGAACTGGATGACACACCGTCCAGAGTGCAGCAGGTTTATCGCCGGATGAAGCCGCATTATGATCGGCTTTATGCGCATCGAATTCAACTCTGAAGAGGCATCATGACGCGGGTTAAGCCGTATTGGCAGAACTATATTGATGGCGCATGGGTCGATGGTGGTGCGGGTCGGGTAGAAGTGATCAATCCCGGTTCAGGCGACGTTCTGGCGGAACATGCGCTGGCTGATGAGACGGATGTTGACCGTGCAGTGCACGCCGCGAAACGGGTGCATGAAAGTGGTGCTTTGCCCGCGATGCGTCCGGTGGAGCGGGGCCGAATGGTGCAGGCGATGGGGCGCTATCTGCTTGATCACATTGATGAAGTCGCACGAATTCTTACGCTGGAGCAGGGCAAGCCACTGTGGGAGGCCCAACATGAGATTGCCGGGGCAGCAAGGTATTTTGAGTATTATGGCAATCAGGCTGAAACGTTGGAAGGACGGTCAATCCCGCTTGGCTCCGGCTACTTCGATTTCACTCATTATGAGCCCTATGGAGTTTCTGCCCAGATCATCCCGTGGAATTTTCCGGTGGAGATGACGGCGCGGTCATTGTCGGCAGGTTTGGCGACCGGGAACGCCTGTGTGGTTAAAACGCCAGAGCTGACACCGCTGTCGAGCTGGGTCTTTGCGGATGCGGCAGAGGCAGTCGGTTTGCCCAAAGGTGCGGTTAATGTTTTGTGCGGTTGGGGCCATCAAGCAGGTGCAGTTCTAAGTGCGCATAAAGATGTCAATCAGATCGTGTTCACCGGTTCCGTAAAAACCGGTATCGCCATAGCAACCGCCGCTGCACAGAATGTTGTGCCTTGTGTGCTGGAGTTGGGCGGTAAATCGGCGGCGATTGTGTATGACGATGTTGATCTGGATGCGTTCGAGATAGATATCAGGCAGGGGATATTTAAAAATGCCGGGCAGGTGTGTTCGGCAATGAGTCGTGTACTGGTGCATCAAAACCGCCATGACGATGTGGTGGACCGCGCGGTAAAGATCGCAAAATCACTGTCGGTGGGTCCGGGGAGTGAACGGGTAGAAGCGGGTCTGAACATGGGGCCTATGGTCAGCATGGCACAGCGCGATAGGGCCGTGGCGATGGTGGCAGAGGCTGAACGGCAGGGCGCAAATATTGCGACAGGCGGGCGACGTATGAATATTCCCGGTGCGTTTCTTGAACCAACAGTTCTAACAGATGTGTCGCCTGAGATGACGATCGCTCAGGAGGAGGTTTTCGGTCCTGTTCTGTCGATCATTCCATTCCAAGATGAATCGCAGGCCATCGAAATTGCAAACGGCACAGAATATGGGCTGGTTGGGGGTGTTTTTACTCGTGATCTGGACCGTGCGACTCGGGCGGCTCAACGAATTCGAGCTGGGCAAATATTTGTAAATCAATGGTTTGCCGGTGGTGTTGAGACGCCGTTTGGCGGTTATGGAAAGTCCGGGTATGGCCGGGAAAAAGGCCGAGAAGCATTACTGAATTATGTGCAAACCAAAAATGTCGCAATCAGCATCAAGTAAGGGGTCCGCTCATGTCACGACACCCGGAAACCATTCGTGAAGTAGTCGAACATGGGCTTTGTATCGGCTGTGGTCTGTGTGAAGCGATTGGGCCTGGGCGCTGGAAAATGGCAATGACGGATGAAGGTCGTCTGCGCCCTGCACCAATTGCATCCGAAGATCCAGCGGCGGATGCAGAGATTTTGTCTGCTTGCCCCGGAGCGGTGACTGAGGCCGTTGCCGAGGGCGCCCATTCTGACCAGATCTGGGGCAGCTACACTCACATGAGCGAAGCTTGGGCTGGTGATACCGACACGCGGTTTCGGGCGGCAACCGGTGGGGTGCTGAGCGCACTTGGGGTGCATCTCTTGAAGACGGAACAGGCGAAATTTGTGCTGCATTGTGCGGCTGACCCAGAGCATCCGGTGCGATCACGCTGGTTTATGAGCGAAACACCCAAGGAAGTGGTTGCGCGGGCGCAATCGCGATACGGCCCGTCGGATACATTGGCGGGGCTTGAGATTGCGTTGGGACGAGGTGAGCCTTTTGCCATCATTGCCAAACCGTGTGACGCAGGCGCGATACGGGCAAGGACCAAGGACGATCCGCGGATAGATCAATTGGTTGTGGCGGTTCTGGTTATGGTGTGTGGCGGAGCGTCTGATTTAGGTAAATCATGGAACTTACTAAGGGAATTCGGCGTTTCAGAAGAAGAAGTGAGCGTATTCCGCTATCGTGGATTTGGCAATCCTGGCCTGACACGGGTAGAGACAGAAGATGGAAAGGCCTTCGAAAAGACCTATCTGGACCTTTGGGCGGACGAATCCGGATGGCGGATTCAAAGCCGGTGCAAAATCTGCCCCGATGCGATTGGGGAAGCCGCTGACATCGCCGCGTTAGACATTTGGCCGGGTGGGGCACCTGCTGGTGAAGATGCGGGGTTCAACGGGATCATAACACGCAATGATCGAGGGCAGGCCCTGATGCAGAGTGCGTTTGGTGCTGGTGATCTGGTTCTTGGACAACGACATTCTCCGCGTGATTACGATGATTTTCAGCCCCATCAGGTTTCGAAAAAACGAGCCGTTGCTGCGCGATTGCGTGGGCTAAGTGCCGCGGGGTATCCGGTTTTTCGACATTGTGGTTTGCGATTGGATGAGTTGGATGCGAAATCCGACAAAGATGAGCAGGGGGCTCAAGATCGCGCCGAGTCTGGCCGTTTTGCAGAGCAAATGCCAAAGGCCAAATTCTAAGAAACCGGGATCAGACAAAAGTAAGTTGAAGAAAAAACATTTGCGTTAGTTGGGTCTGGTCGTGTTGAATTCTCTGATTAGCAAAAAATAAGCGATAGCGAACAGGGAGAGTAACGACATGACCAATGGGTTGTCAGAAGACACAAGAGAAAAATCGAAGAAGATTTCCAATAAGAAATACAACGCTGCACTGGCTGAAATGCAGGTTGAACTGGTCAAGGTCCAGGAATGGGTGAAGCAGGAAGGTGTAAGGGTTGCGCTGGTGTTTGAGGGCCGCGATGCGGCGGGCAAAGGTGGCACAATCAAACGGCTAACCCAGTCGTTAAGTCCGCGCGTTGCGAGAATTGTTGCGTTACCGGCACCAACAGAGCGCGAGCAAACTCAATGGTATTTTCAACGCTACGTCACCCATTTGCCCGCTGCGGGCGAGATCGTGATTTTTGACCGCTCGTGGTACAACCGTGCCGGTGTAGAGCGGGTGATGGGGTTCTGTACTGATGAGGAATACGAAGAATTCTTTACCTCAGTAGTCGAACTGGAACGGATGCTGGTCCGGTCAGGCATTATTCTTATCAAATACTGGTTCTCTGTCAGCGACGTGGAACAGGAAAGAAGATTCAGCTCTCGCCTGACCGATCCGCTGAAACGATGGAAACTGTCGCCGATGGATTTGGAATCGCGCAATCGTTGGGTGGATTATTCAAAAGCCAAAGATGAAATGATGGCGCGGACCGATATACCAGAGGCACGCTGGCATGTGGTCAATGCAGATGTGAAGAAACACGCGCGGCTTAACTGTATTTCACATTTCCTGAGCCAGATTCCCTATACGGATGTAACACCGGATGATATCGAATTTGGCGAAAGGCCCGAACATCCCGATTATGTGCGGCCACCTTTCACGACACAGAATATCATTCCTGAACCTTATACGCCGAAGCCGAAATAGACCGTAGGCGAATATCTTCAATCAATTAGAGGGCTTAGATGGCAGATTTGTTTAACGAGGACCTTTTCCTCAAAGGGCTGGAACAACGCAAAGGGACGCTTGGCGCTGAATATGTCGAGAAGAACCTTGCGGCCGCGGATGAGTTTACGCGGCCGTTCCAGGAGGCGATGACCGCCTGGTGCTGGGGATTTGGTTGGGGGGACGAAGTGATCGAGCCGAAAACACGCTCGATGATGAACCTCGCTATGCTTGGCGCGCTTGGTAAGATGCATGAATGGGAAATTCATTGCCGTGGTGCGCTGACTAACGGTGTCACCAAGGAAGAAATCCGTGCCATTGTGCATGTCGTCGCTATCTACTGTGGCGTGCCTCAGGGAATTGAGTGCTTTCGATCGGCTCGCAAAGTTCTGGAGGAGGAGGGGCTCTGACAACCTACAGTGTCAAGCAGATGTGGTGTTTGCACATCCGGATCACCCTAGGGTGATGATGTGACCACGCCCTGTATCATCTGTGTGGCCATTACCGGCTCTGTCCCGACAAAGGCGGATAATCCGGCGGTTCCCATCACCGTGCCAGAACAGGTGGAGTCAACTCACGAAGCCTTTGAAGCTGGCGCATCGATCGCCCATTGTCACGTGCGACTGGATGATGGAACGCCCTGTTCTGACCCAGAGCGTTTTGAACGCCTTGGCGAAGGAATACGTAAACATTGCCCCGGTATGATCGTGCAGTTTTCGACCGGTGGGCGTTCTGGCGCCGGGCAGGCACGGGGTGGGATGCTGTCCTTGCGGCCCGATATGGCGTCGTTGTCGGTGGGATCAAACAATTTTCCGACCCGGGTTTACGAGAACCCGCCCGATCTGGTGGCATGGCTGGCGTCTGAAATGATTGAGTATGAGATTGTACCCGAGATCGAGGCATTTGATCTGAGCCATATTCTTCATGCGATCAGAATGCATCGGGCGGGACAGTTGTATGGTCCACTTTATGTGCAATTTGTTCTGGGGGTTAAGAATGCGATGCCGGCAGATAAAGAGGTGTTCGATTTCTATGTGAAGATGGTGCGGAATCGTGCGCCTGAAGCTCTATGGTGTGCGGCCGGGATTGGGGCCAATCAGATTGTTGTAAATGAATGGGCAATCGCCGCCGGTGGGCATACGCGCACCGGGCTTGAAGACAACATTCGGCTAGATCGCGATACGCTGGCCCCCTCAAACGCTGCATTGGTGCGACGTTGCGCTGAGCTTTGTAAAAAGTATGAAAGACCGGTGGCCAGCCCAGCAGAGGCGCGGGCATTGTTAGGACTGCGACCCGTTGTCTGAACATATTCATTAGATTGGCTTGCCTGCGTAATTTACTGCCTCTTTCGATTGTTGTCGGCTTGTATGGCGAAGATCCGTTTGTGAATGCCACGAATTGGGCGAAACGCATTTGACGGCGATTCCCCCGCTGCCAGGCAGCCAATCAAGTAGCTGGCGATTCCCATGTTTGCGGTGAGAATCAGGGCAAATTCCGGGCAAGAGGTTCCGCCGAAATGAAAAATTGGGAGTCGAAGTGGGCGTTTGCTGGTTTCAAAGGAATTTCATAAAAATAAGGGGGTTTCGCGCTGAGGCAGCAGCTTGCGCGCGGGATGGGCTGACAGAGTGTGTGATTTATACGACACAACCATGGCAACAACATCCTCTGGCCGGGGGCCTGCGTTGACACTTGGGGGGTGTTTGGACCATTCTATCATGCAAGCCGTGTCATGTACTGGTGCGGCGGAACAGTAAACATTCCTGCTTATTAGGAGGGACAACCTTGAAAAAGCAACTTCTCTGCACCAGCGCCATCGTACTTGGCTGCGCAGTTGCTGCACCAGCATCAGCCCAAGATTGGGATGTAAGCTGGGGCGGCTTCATGAGCCAACACGCTGCATTTGGTGATATCGGCGGCTCCGCAGTCGCGGCCGGCGTTTCTCTCGAAGGTGACGGTTTTGACCTTCACTCGTCCTCGGAAATCATCTTCTCGCCCAGCATCACGCTGGACAATGGTCTGACCTTCGGTGTCAACATCCAGTTCGAAGGTGAAAACCCGAACGCAGCTACTCGTGTTGATGAATCATACATGAGCATCAGCGGCGACTCGTTTGGTACTCTGGACATTGGTTCGGAAAACTCGGCTGGTTACAAACTGTCGCTTGGCGCACCTGGTGTGACTTCGATGTGGATCAACTCGCCGTCGATCTCGACATTCATCCCGCTTTCGGGTGTTTTGCCGTTCGCATTCCGTCAAGCCGCAATCTCGTCCTACACTGAGGTTGGAGGTAACAACGACGTTCAGCGTATCAGCTACTACACTCCAAGCTTCAATGGCCTGACAATCGGTGTTTCATACGCGCCGACTGGTGCTCTGAACGTTGCAAACAGCTTTGATGTAAACACCAATAAAGTTCTGTCAGACATCTTCGACATTGGTGTGAACTACAGCCAGTCCTTTGGTACAACTGACGTTGGTTTGTCGGCACGCTACGGTACAGGCGATGCGCCTGTCGGTACACTTTCGGACCCTGATACTTGGGCTGTCGCGTTCAACATCGGCTTCAATGGCTTCACCGTTGGTGGTAGCTATGCTGAAAACGACAACGGTGGCGTTGCCGGCGTTGGCGATCAGGAAGGCTGGAGCTTTGGTGTGACTTATGACGCAGCTGGCCCATGGGCATTTGAAGCGCTGACCTACCAAGGTGAATATACTAGTACTGGTGATGCTGGTGATGCTGGTGATGCTGGTGGTAACGAAGACTACGAAGCCTATCGCATCGGCGCAAGCCGTGACTTGGGACCAGGTGTTGATTGGGATATCTACGCTATCTATGCAGAAGGTCGTGACAACGACATTGCTGATGGCGCAGGCACCATCGACGGTACCATCATTGGTACAGGTATCAACCTGAGCTTCTAAGCAACTGGTTGTACTGAATTTGGCGGGGGGTCTTTATCCCCCGCCTTTTTTATGTGGTATCGATTACCATCCAATTTGATTCCTAAACGGATTCTGCGGTCATGAAGAAAAGCATCGTCTGGTTGGCGTCTTACCCAAAATCGGGAAACACGTGGGCACGGATTTTTCTGGCGAACTATCTTTCGAACGCTCAAAAACCAATGTCCATCAACCAAGTCAATAAGTTTGGAATGGGAGATTCCATTACCAAAACTTACAACATGGTGGCTGGTCGTCAGATTGATTACAGCAACATCGGGATTGTTCTTTCCTTACGCGAAAAAGTTTTGCGTGGAATCGTCGGAAACAACGCTGATGTGAATCTGGTGAAGACCCACAATATTCGCGGGCTTGCCTATGGCGTTGACCTAATTCCCGAAAAATTCACACGATCAGCCGTTTATATCATTCGGAACCCCCTTGATGTGGTTCTGTCCTATTCCCGACACTATGCTTTGTCGCACGAGGAAACAGTCGAAGCGTTTTCTCGCAGTGACAATGGGAATGCTGCAGATGCGTCAACAGTCTGGCAATTTCTGGGAAGTTGGACGGAGCACGTACAAAGCTGGACCGCAAAATCACCTTATTCGTCACTGCTGCTGCGATATGAAGACTTTTTGGAAACGCCGACAGAGAGTTTTGGAAAACTGCTGGACCATCTTGGTGTGCCAATAGACGAAGACCGCCTAATGCGCGCGATCCGGTTTTCCAGTTTTGACGAAGTTTCCAAACAGGAAGCGGCTGGTGGGTTTGGTGAGCGGTCACCGAATGCCGAGAAATTCTTTGCAAAGGGCAAGAGTGGGCAATGGCAAACAGATCTTGACCCCACCCTCGTGGATCGGGTGAGCAAAGACCATCGCAACACAATGAAACGATACGGCTATTTGGAATGAGTAACCTGCGCCGAATAATCTGGCTTTCATCTTATCCGAAATCTGGAAACACTTGGATGCGAAGCCTATTAGCGCATTATTTTATGCCCTCTGGTCAGGCTCCGGACATTAACAACCTGCGCAAGTTCACTACTGCAGATGTTAGGCAAGACTTTTTTGATGCCGCCAACGGTGGGCCATTTTCAACTGATAGCGTCGAAGAATGGTTGCGCGTTCGCCAGGGCGCTTTGCGCATGATTGCAGGAACAAAACCCGGTACGCATTTCGTTAAGACCCATTGCCAGGCAGTTCATTATCTCGGCCATCATCTAATTCCACCCGAAGTTACTGCGGGTGCGGTTTACATCATCCGCAACCCATTTGATCTGGCACCCTCTTTCGCACGGCATCAATCAGCAGATATTGATACTGCCATAGACCGGATGTGTAATCCGGACACCATGATGGGGACCAGTACTGGTATCCGCGACGCACTTGGCCGTTGGGATGATCACGTCAAAGCCTGGACTACAGCGCCCGGATTGCCACGGAATGTGGTTCGGTATGAAGATATGCTGAAAAAACCGGCGCTGACGGTCAAATCTCTGCTCCAGTTTCTTAAGGTGAAACCAGACAGTGCCAAGCTCGCTCGTGCGGTCAAGGCAACAACGTTTGAGGCGATGAAAAAGCAGGAAGAAAAACACGGGTTTCGGGAAAAACCTGATGGGATGCAGAGCTTTTTCGCAAAAGGGCAGGCAGGTGTATGGCGCGATGACTTAAGTCCTGCACAGGTTGGTCGAATCCGGGAGGCGTTTCTTCCAACACTGGAAACTTGGTATCCGGAAATGATGGCAGAGACCGAAGAGTTTGCGGGAACAGCCTGATCGCTTTTCGTTAAATTTCACGGTGGCATGGTCTGCTGTTGCATTGAACCTGGCCACGTAAACGCTATCTTTGATTTCTAAGATGGTTACAAGCGACGCATACGCCGGAGAGATTAATGAAAAGCAGTTTTATATCAATGCTTTGTGCGGTGTTATTGGCATCCCCAGTTAGCGCGGCTCGTAAAGCCCAGTTTCAGGCACTGTTGACAAATGGCGCATCAGTTTCGGGCGGAACCTACAGTACCGGTGGTGGATTGACGGTTGCGGTCAGCTTGCTAGGGCATCAAGGCAAGACGCTCGTGTGCGGTGTTTGGGCGCTGAGCCCACAGCAGTCTGTGTTGAGCAAACATGGCGAGCGACGCGTGCTCGATTCTGGTTCGATCTTTGTTGATGGAAAAAGATTGGTTCATGGCTTTTTGTTTATGAACAAAGTGGAACCATCTGCAGATTATACCGGCCAAGAGGCTGGCTGTGTTCTGACGAAACGACCCTGGGTGGAAGGTGACGAAGACACAAAAGCCAAGATACGTATTCCGCAGCAAGTCGTTCAGAACGAAGCGGGTGGTAATCCTGGCGAGCCTGGCGGGTTTATCGTGATTTTTAAGCAGACAGGGCCAGGTGCCAGCGTAAAATAGGTCATTATTTTAGAGACTTAACCGGAAAAAATCACAATCAATCGAATAAGATCTGCGTGTGAGCCCCGTCTCATGCGTTTACTTTTTTGAGAGACCCTGCCGCGAGTTTCTCACAGTTCTGCGCGTGGCGGTGACCGCAGTTTCACAGGTTAGAGACCGATCCTTTCATTCGTCCGATGAGTGCCCAGATCATGGTCATGACCCGCAGATCAAATTTCTGCGGACCCTAAACAAAGGAGAAATACCATGCGTTTCATTACAGCAGTTGTACTTGCGGCTTTCACTGCAGCACCCGCGCTTGCCGAGGTAGACATCTTTGATCGCAAAGAAGCTGGAATCTATCAGCTTATTGGTGTCGGCGATCGGTCTGAGAGCGAAAACCGCGCATATGATCCTGATAGCAGGGCAGCACAAGGACGGTGATCATTCGGATGGCTTGAAAACCAACCCTATCATAAGCTGATATATTGAAGCGGCGTCTCTTGCATGAGGCGCCGCTTTTGCATTTTCCCAACGCAAAGCTACGCTGGACCATGTGTTGTGTTTCGGGATATCGAAGCGGCATGCAATTGAACCCTCTTTCATCGCGATTGGACATCGCCCAAATCCGCAAAGCCGCTCGTTTGTCTGTGGCACCCATGATGGAGGGGAGGGGGTTTTTAAATTAATCGAAATAAAACAAATACTTATACGGTTGGCGCTCGTCGAGTTGTTCCAAAAGTTGTTCTGTCGCTACTTTTGAGGAGCTTGAAGAAAAGAGCTTTCAATCTGAGTGGCTTGTTATCCACAGGTTTGTTCACGTTTTCTTTCTCCATCTTGTTTAAAAAGAGGATCCAGCATATTTAGACCGCGAGGACAACATGACGTATAACCCGCGCAAAGCATCACAAACTGTAGCGTTTTTCGCTCTTAAAACCGCTCAAAGGCGTATCAACGTCTTGAAGGTGGTTAAACTTGTATACCTTGCCGACCGAGAAAACGTTGCTCGATATGGTTCCCCAATTTTAGATGAACGTCGTGTGTCTATGCTCAACGGGCCAGTAAACTCGTTTACGTACAATCATATAAAAGGCGAGGTTTCCCCTGAGTATGACGGCGGATGGTCCGAGTTTGTGTCTGACCGATCAAATCATGATGTTGGCTTGGCTTCCAAAAACATATCCGTTGATGACTTGGACGAGTTAAGCGACGCAGAAGTTGCCACACTAGAGATCGTCTGGGAAAGTTTTGGTGATTTGGACCAGTGGCAACTTGTGGATTTGACTCACGATGAAGCGAATGTTCCAGAGTGGGAAGATCCGAAAAAGACGGGTTATAATTCTAAGACTATTGAGTTTGAAAACATGTTGGCAGCAATTGGTATTCCATCTCACGAAGAGCATGCGGCTGAAATGGAAAGCGTTGGCAACGCCACTAGGTTTCTTAAAGGTCTCTAAAGTTGGTTTGCAAAGCTGGGACGCTCTTAGTGCCGTCCGGCACATATCATAATCCTGACCAACGGCACCTGCATATCGTGTGTACTGACCAGGACGATCAAGGCCGGGTCGTGCTCGTATCAGTAACGAGTTGGACAAATAATCTTTGCGACGACACTTGTATCCTCTTGGAACATGAACACCCGTGGCTCTGGAAGCCAAAGTCCTACGTCTACTACCGCAAAGCTGATTTCTTTGAGGTTGAAGCACTCTTGCGTGGACTTCAAAACGGCGACTTGGAAAAGCAAGACCCGTGCAACGCTCAAGTTTTTCTGCGTGTCCGAAATGGCCTTTGCAAGTCGCCTCATACCCCTCGCAAGATCAAGAGCGCGGTTGGCTGCTAGTTATGTAGAAGCCCTAGGTCTGTTCGTCCCATCTAGGATGGGACGGACAAAGCGGAACAACTCGCAACATTTTGGGACAACTTTTGTTGTTCCAACTGTATATTGTGGCTCATTTTCGCTCATTTTGTATGATAGAAGGCGCGTTAAGGATCGCTGAGGCCCAATAAGTGTCTGTATATAAACAAAAAAATATTGAGAGAAGCGCGCGCCTGAGCGTTGCGCCGATGATGGATTGGACCGACCGGCATTGTCGGTTTTTGCATCGGCAATTATCATCGCGCGCACTGCTATACACAGAGATGGTTACGGCCCCTGCATTAGTTCGCGGTGGTGCTCTGCATTTGTTGGAGCATTCCCCGGCTGAGGCTCCGGTTGCCCTGCAACTGGGTGGATCTGATCCGCGAGAGTTGGCTCAGGCGGCGAAGTTGGGCGAGCATGCAGGCTATGATGAGATCAACCTGAATGTTGGCTGCCCTTCTGACCGGGTTCAGTCTGGGACGTTCGGCGCAGTATTGATGAAAGACCCTGGGCTGGTGGCGGAGTGCTGTGCCGCAATGCGCGAAGTCGTGCAGGTTGAAGTGACCGTGAAATGCCGGATTGGTGTTGATGAGCAGGATCCGGAGATCGTGCTGCCCGAGTTCCTGGCGCGAATTGGTGCCGCGGGTGTTTCGCGCTTTACCATCCATGCGCGCAAGGCGTGGCTGCGAGGATTAAGCCCAAAGGAAAACCGCGACGTACCGCCGTTGGATTATGGTCTGGTACACAGGATGAAGGAAATGTTCCCTTCACTGCATTTGTCGGTGAATGGTGGGGTCGAAACGCTGGCGCAGGCTGCGGAGTTTCTCGAAAATGGTCTTGATGGTGTGATGTTGGGCCGGGCGGCGTATCATCGGCCAGTTGATATTCTGGCATCTGCGGACAGAATTGTTTTTGGCTCAGATGCGCCTGACAAGACAGCGTTCGCCGCCGTACAAGCAATGCTGCCCTACATTGAAGCGCATTTGTCACAAGGCGGGCGTCTGCACCAGATTACGCGGCATATGTTGGGCCTTTTTGCCGGACAACCCGGCGCGCGGGCGTGGCGGCGAACCTTGTCTGAGGGGGCAAACCGTCGGGGCGCGGGTCCAGAGCTTGTCGAGGCGGCATTGATGCAGGTGGCGGGCGCGCCCGCCGAATAATCCGCCTACTGTTCCTTTGCTTTTTACCGGTGTAGGGATGGAGCGATAAAGAAGGTAGAGCTCGCATGCCAGAAACCATGTTGTTGCTGCAAATGCTCATTGTGCTGCTGATCATTGGCGGTGTTGCCGGTGTTCTGGCGGGCCTGTTGGGCGTGGGCGGCGGTATTGTTCTGGTCCCCGCCTTTTTCTATGCATTTCAAAGCCTTGGCTATGGCGGTTCTCAAATAATGCAGATTTGTCTGGCGACGTCTTTGGCCACCATCGTGGTGACATCGATACGCTCTGTTCTGAGCCATCATCGTAAAAGAGCGGTTGACTGGACGATCCTGAGAAGCTGGGCACCCGGCATTGTGGCAGGGGCGGTGTTGGGTGTTCTGGCCGCGGTGAGTTTGCGTTCATCGGTCTTGCAAGGCGTGTTTGGGTGTCTTGGCATCGTAATCGGCCTCTATCTGGGGTTTGGCCGGCAAGAATGGCGGCTTGGTCCGGAAATGCCCAAAGGCGGCACGCAGGCAATCCTGTCGCCAATCCTGGGGTTCTTATCGGTTCTGATGGGTATTGGTGGGGGGAGCTTTGGCGTTCCTTTGATGAGCCTTTATGGTGTGGCGATCCATCGGGCCGTGGCAACGGCTGCCGGGTTTGGACTGATCATTGCGGCTCCATCAGTCATCGGTTTTCTGTTTCTTGAAATAGCTCCGGAACACCGCCCGCCCTTTACAGTTGGTGCGGTTAATCTGGTGGCGTTTTTCGTAGTTATTGCGATGACATTGATCACCACTCCATGGGGCGTGAAACTGGCACATGCGATGGACCCCAAACCGCTGAAACGGGCGTTTGCGGTCTTTCTGACTCTGGTTGCAATTAACATGCTGCGCAAGGTGGTCGGATGGTAAATTCCCTATTGGAAAAGGGCTGGGCCAGGTTTCCCTATGAACAGGCGGTGCAGGATTGGGCCAGTGCCGCGTTTGAAGTGGCGCGTGAGCTCGTGAAAGACCCGGAAGAGAGGCAGAAATGGCTGTATTGCGAAGGCACATGGTTTGTAGGGGTTGATACGCTTCCGAATGATCCCGAGGGATCAATAGGGGCGCGCGCGCTGACTGGCGCAGCTTTTGAGGCTGCGAAAGAGATGTACGGAACGTTGCCTCTGCATCGTGGGCAGGTTTCTGTCATCTATCCCGGATATCCACGTCCGAGAGAGGGGGAAGGTGACGGGGCTTTTCGTTACAGATTGAACCGTGATGCGGCCCATGTGGATGGCTTGCTTGCTGTTGGTGAAAGTCGTCAGCGAATGCTGAAAGAACGCCACGCCTACATTCTCGGCCTGCCGTTGACGGATTGCAGTGCTGATGCCGCCCCTCTCAGCGTCTGGGAAGGCAGTCATCACATTATGCGCGATGCGTTCGAGGCTGCATTGGCGGATGTGCCAGAGCATGAATGGGACAACGTTGACCTGACCGAGATATATCAGGCCACGCGGCGCAGGGTGTTCGACACATGCAAACGCCTTTTGTTGCCTGCAAAATCGGGAGAGGCTTACATCGTTCACCGTTTCGCTTTGCATGGTGTCGCCCCATGGTCAACGGAGGCAACAGGGCCTGAAGACGGCCGAATGATAGCCTATTTTCGGCCGGAATTGCCATTAGGTGATGATCGCTGGCTCAGGTTGCCATAAGGATGTCCACTGGAGTTTTCCTTGCGGTTCTTGGTGCGGCGTTGATGCATGCAACCTGGAACGCGATGATCAAACAATGCCGCGACAGGTTTGCGTCTATCTCGATCGCATCTTTTGGCATGGCACTGGCCGTTTCGCCGGGCTTGTTTTTCGTTGCGTTCCCCGCACCAAAGGTTTGGCTTCTGATTGTCGTTTCGGTGGCGCTACACGGACTGTACCGGCAATTTCTGATCCTGGCCTACGGAGCCGGAGATATGGCACAGACCTATCCATTGGCACGGGGTGTTGCCCCTTTGTTGACAATGATCGGCGGGATTTTCTTTTTGTCAGAAGCGCCGGGAACCGCAGCAGCAGCAGGGATTTTCCTTTTGCTTGCCGGAACAGTTGTAATGTCACTGCGTGGTGGCGCAATTCTCGGGAAAATCAACGGCCGCGCCGTTGGGTACGCGCTGATCACCTCGGTCTTTATCGCATCCTACACTTTAGTTGACGGGACCGGTGCGCGGCTGGTGGCAGAGGTCGGCACCTTTGTATGCTGGTCCATTTTTGTTGATGGTGTTTCTGCGCTTGTCTTGGGAATGGCTGTGCGCGGTTGGCGCATGGGCGGGGTGTCACGTGCCGAGATTGGTTCTGGTATGATGGCGGGCGGGCTGAGCGCATGGGGATACGCCATTGCATTATGGGCGATGACCATGGCACCGGTCGCGTCAGTGGCAATGCTGCGCGAGACATCTATTCTGTTTGCGATGCTTATCTCGACCCTGTTTCTGGGGGAACAGATGACCCGTTGGCGATCGATGGCAGCATTGCTGATCGTGGCCGGCGTGGTTTCGCTCCGGCTCGGATAGTCAGATGTGAGTTGTTTCGACTAAGAACGTGCCAGGCGCGCCGCACGTCCGCCGCGCCGTTTGCGCAACATGGGTGCGCGTGTGGGCAGCACTTCCATAATCTCTTGGCGTTCTTCGGTTGTCATTTTAGACCAGCGAGAAATCTCGTCGGTTGTGCGCAAACATCCGGTGCAGATCCGTGCATCGGGATGAACGACACAGACCCGCACGCAGGGGCTTTCGATTTCGTTCCGTTTCCAGACCGGTGTATTGTCGTTCAACTGCCTGCCCTCAAATGCTTAATTCGGTCCAGCGCTCCCTGTAGAATATAAGAGGCCGCAACGTTGTCGATAACCTCTGACCGACGTTTTCTGGTCAAATCAGCCTCCAGCAGTGCTCTTTCTGCCGCAACTGAGCTTAAACGCTCGTCCCAAAAGGTTATGGGCAGGTCGCTGAGGGGCAGGATATTTCGCGCAAACGCACGGGTCGACTGACAGCGCGCGCCTTCGGAGCCGTCCATATTGCGCGGTAAACCCAGTATGATACCGCCAACCTCCCGCTCTGCCGCAATTTCAAAAAGGCGCGCGGCGTCTATGCCGAATTTCTTGCGCTTTATCGTTTCCTGGGGCGTCGCCACAGACAACAACGCATCGGAAAGCGCGACACCGATGGTTTTGGTTCCTAAGTCCAGCCCAAGCAATGGGCGCATCGGGGGCAGGGTACCGGCAAAGTCAGAAATATCTTCAAAAATCATTCGCCCGTACCCGCCTGTTCTGCGACTGAATCGAGCATGTCCAATGCCTCTGGATCATTTGCAAACACAACTTGCGCCTCCTGCCAGATGGCTTGGGCCCGTTCAGTGTCTCCCAACACGGTTAGCGCAAAAATCAAACGCACCCATTCTTGGGGGCTACCGCCCTCTGTTGCCAGCCGTACCGAAAGCTGCTCAACCATTCCCCGTACCATTGCGCCACGCTCTTCGGCGCTCAGATTTGCAGCCGCGGCAATATCCGCCTCTGTCGGGCCGGGTGGCGTTTCAAGCGGCGGAAGCGAATAGCTGACCCCGGCAAGCCAGGCGAGTTCTTCAATCTGGGCACGGATCGGTGTCACCCAAGGGGCCTCTGGACGGCTGTCCTGTAGCAATCGTTCCCACATCCGGAATGCGGCATCAGGTCGATCCACCTGCGCCAGATAGAGACCCAGGTAATAGCGTGCACGCGGCTCCTGCGGATCGCGCTCCAAAGTGGCGCGCAGCGCGGCCTCGGCCTCTTTCGAGACATAGCCTGACGCGGCCGAGATCATCAGATCGGCCAGATAGGCATAATCCTGTGCCGTGGCCGCATCGCCCTTAACCTCTATGATCTGCGCCTGCGCCGTGTGCGCAGCCACCAAATTCCCGAGTGCGGCTTCGTTCCGGGCCAGCAATGCAAGACCTTCGAGGTCGTTGGGCCGGTCAGCTATAACTGTGCGAAGCTGATCCATCAACGCGAGATCACTATCAGAGACCTGAGCAGAGACATCTGGAAGAGGCGATAACGCCTCAGCTTCGGCCTGCGTCAAACGCTCTGCACGTGCCTGATCAGATGCGGCTATGCGTGCCTTTAACGGCAGATCAGAATAACCCGGCACGCCGATTTTGTTGTAAAGCAGGGCAGAACCGCCAGCGATCAATACACCTGCCACCGCTGCAACAATCCAACCCGCTTCGCGTGGTTGATCGCCACGTGTTCCACCTTCGCGCAGTTGGGCGTCAGCGGCCAGGATGCGGCGTGAAATCTCTGTACGCACCCGATCAGCATCGCCTTCGTTTATCACCCCACGTGCCAGATCGCGATCGACCTCTTTCAGCTGATCACGATACACCCGCAGGTCATAGGCCGCGGGTGGTTCAGCCTGCGCATTTCCGCGCAATAGCGTGACCCCAAGGATCACACCAACAACCAGCGCCAGCGCAATGATCAAAACCCAGAACAGCATTCTGCCTCCGAAACCTGTCTTTCCATGTAGCGGTCGGAGAGGCGGATAAAAAGAGGCAAGTGGTCACAACCACGCCAGTGGTTGAGATCACGCATGATGTCGCGAATTGAATGGACTATGCCGCACGCAGAAAGTAACGAAATGCATTGCTGCCGCAATACCTATTGTAGCCTCCAATGGATTCGAGATTCTGCATGAAACGTTATTCCGCCTTTGCTGTCGCCCGCGAAGCCCTCGGCAACCATATGGGCTGGGAACGGGCCTGGGCCTCTCCTGAGCCAAAGAAAAAATATGATGTGATCATCATCGGTGCCGGTGGTCATGGTCTGGCCACGGCTTACTATCTTGGTAAGAACCACGGGATCACCAATGTTGCGATCCTTGAAAAGGGCTGGTTGGGTGGTGGCAACACCGGCCGGAATACCACCATCATCCGGTCGAACTATCTTCAGGACCCTTCTGCTGCGATCTATGAAAAGGCCCGCAGCCTTTATGAAACGCTGAGCCAGGACCTGAACTACAACGTGATGTTCAGCCCCCGCGGCGTGATGATGCTGGCCCAAACCCAGCATGAGGTTCGGGGATATGAACGCACAGCCCATGCCAACGCACTGCAAGGCGTGAAAACTGAATTCATTACACCTGCTCGGGTCAAAGAACTGGTGCCGATCATCAACCTTGATGGACCACGCTATCCTGTACTGGGTGCGCTTTGGCAGGCACGGGGCGGCACAGCGCGTCACGACGCCGTTGCTTGGGGATATGCGCGTGCGTGTTCGGCCATGGGTATGGATGTGATCCAGAAATGCGAAGTCACCGGCGTACGCACCGTAGATGGCAAGGTTCAGGGTGTAACCACGAACCGTGGTGACATCGATTGCGAAAAACTGGGTGTTGTCGTCGCCGGCCACTCGGGTCATGTCGCCGACATGGCCGGGTTCCGCCTGCCAATTGAATCCGTAACTCTGCAGGCGTTGGTGTCCGAACCGATCAAGCCCTGCATGGATGTCGTCGTGATGGCCAATACTGTGCATGGTTACATGAGCCAGTCAGACAAGGGCGAGATGGTGATCGGCGGTGGTACTGACGGGTCAAACAACTATACCCAACGCGGTTCGTTCCACCATATCGAAGAAACAGTGCGCGCTCTGGTCGAGACGTTTCCGATGGTGTCACGCCTGAAAATGCTGCGGCAATGGGGTGGGATCGTGGATATCACCGGCGATCGGTCTCCCATGCTGTCGAAGACACCGGTAGAGAATATGTTCATTAACTGTGGCTGGGGCACCGGCGGGTTCAAAGCGATCCCGGGCTCGGGCTGGGGTTTTGCAGAGCTGGTGGCAAAGGGCTATTCGCCACTGACTGAAGAGTTTGGAATCGATCGCTTCAAAGAAGGCCGGTTCATTGATGAAAGCGGCGCCGCTGGCGTTGCGCACTAAGGAGGCTGAACAATGTTGATCCTTGAATGCCCCTGCTGCGGCGTTGTGGGCGAAGAAACAGAATTCGCGGGCGGAGGCGAGGCGCATCTGAAGCGTTTTGGCCCAGGCTCGAGCGAAGAAAATTTTCACGATTATCTCTTTGCAAAAGAGAACCCCAAAGGCGTGCATTTCGAACGCTGGCGCCATGCCAATGGCTGTGGCAAGTGGTTCCACGCCGCGCGCAACACGGTGACGCTTGAGGTTTACGGCACCTATTCTGCCCAAACCTACGAGCCACCTCAGGAAATCAAAGACAAAGTCTCGGCCAAGGTGCCGGGCTGGAGCTGGAGAGAGTTCGCATGAGCACACGTCTGGCATCGGGCGGCCGCCTTTTGAACAAAGGCCGCGCGCTCAATTTCACATTCAACGGCAAGCGTTTGAACGGGTTTGAGGGGGATACACTCGCCTCTGCCCTGTTGGCCAATGATCAGATGATGGTTGGTCGGTCGTTCAAATATCACCGTCCGCGTGGCGTTGTCGCCAGCGGCGCGGAAGAGCCCAATGCCTTGTTCAACATGGGTGAGGGTGAGACATTTGAGCCCAACCAGCGGGCCACCACAACCGAGCTGTTTGACGGGCTGACCTGTACGTCACAGAACCACTGGCCCAGCCTCGAATTCGACGTGGGCGCGATCAATAACAAGCTGTTCTCGCGGTTCCTGACCGCTGGTTTTTATTACAAGATGTTCATCCATCCGCGCCCGCTGTGGAAGCACGTGTATGAGCCGTTTATTCGTCAGTCTGCCGGTTTGGGCAAGGCGCCAAAAGATCGTGATGCTGACAAATACGAACATTTCTATGCGTTTACCGATGTTCTGGTAATCGGCGGTGGTGTTGCAGGGCTTCAGGCCGCTCGTGCTGCGGGTGCGTCGGGTGCCAAAGTGATGCTGATTGAACAGACAGCCCATTGGGGTGGTCGGGCGCCGGTTGATGGCGGCACCGTGGACGGTGCGCCTGTGGATAAGTTCGTGGACGAAATCGTTTCCGAATTGGAAACAATGCCGAATGTCACCATGCGCAACCGCATGATGGGTGCCGGTGTCTATGACCACGGCTATGTGCTTGGGTATGAACGGGTAAACGATCACCAGCCCGAAGTTGGTGGCATTCGTCATCGTTTGTGGCGGATTCGCGCAACTCAGATCGTGACGGCAACCGGCGCAATCGAACGCCCGCTCAGCTTCGCCGGAAACGACCTGCCTGGTGTGATGTTGGCCGCCTCTATTCGCGATTATGCAGTGAACTTTGGCGTTTCTGCAGGGGATCGCACTGTAGTTGTAACAAACAATGACGACGCCTATCGTACCGCGATCACCCTTAAAAACATGGGGCTGGATGTTCCTGTGATCCTTGACGCCCGTCCTGATGGCGGCGGCGATCTTGCTTTGCAGGCTCGTGAGCTGGGGATCAGGGTTGAAAACGGCAAAGGCATCGCCAAGGTCAAAGGTGGCAAGCGTGTCGAGGGCGTCGCGATCTGTTCGCAGGCCGGCGAAGGCGCTGTGCTGGAAGAGATCGCTTGTGACGCTGTTGCAATGTCCGGCGGCTGGTCGCCCGTTGTGCATCTGTGGTCACATTGTGGTGGCAAGCTGATTTGGGACGAAGCACAGGCGCATTTCCGCCCGGATGTGGATAAAGCACCGACCGATGCGACCGGCGAAGCCTTTGTGATCGCTGCTGGCTCTGCAAATGGCACACTTGATCTGGCTGGAATTCTGACGGATGCCGACGCCGCAGGTAAGGCCGCGGCAAAGGCCACTGGACATACTCCTAAACGCAAAGCAGCCCCGAAGGCAGAGGCCGAAGAGGCCAACGCGATGGAGGCCACATGGCTTATGCCACAAGGGGCGACAATCAAGCTGCGGATGAAAAGCTGGCTCGATTTCCAGAATGACGTCAAGGTCTCTGACATTCAGCTGGCCGCGCGCGAAGGGTTTGAATCGGTTGAGCATGCCAAACGTTATACCACGCTCGGTATGGCTACGGATCAGGGGAAACTCAGCAACATCAACGGGCTGGCGATCCTTTCTGATGCACTAAATCAGCCCATTCCGCAGACCGGAACCACCACGTTCCGCCCACCCTATACGCCGATCTCAATGGCATCTATTGCCGGTGAGGCGCGGGGTGAAATTTTCCAGCCGATTCGCAGAACTCCTATGCAGGACTGGCACGAGGAAAACGGTGCATTCTTTGAACCCGTAGGTGCATGGCGCAGGGCGTATACGTATCAAAAGCCAGGGGAAAGCGTTGAAAACGCGGTCATTCGTGAGATTGACCAGACCCGTGACAAGCTCGGCCTTCTTGATGCATCGACCTTGGGCAAGATCATCGTCAAGGGTCCGGATGCGGGCAAGTTTCTGGATATGCTCTACACCAACATGATGAGCACGCTGAAACCGGGGCGCTGTCGTTATGGCCTGATGTGCACGGAAAACGGTTTTCTGACCGATGACGGTGTTGTGGCGCGGATTGATGAGGAAACGTTCCTCTGCCACACAACAACCGGTGGTGCCGAAACAATTCACGGTCATATGGAAGAATGGCTGCAGACCGAATGGTGGGACTGGAAAGTTTACACCGCCAACGTGACCGAACAATACGGACAAATCGCGGTCGTCGGACCCAAGGCACGCATCGCATTGGAAAAGCTGACTGATGATGACATCAGCGCAGAAGCGCTTGCTTTCATGGCATTCAAAGACATCACGCTGGCCGGTATTCCGGCGCGGGCCTACCGGATATCATTCTCGGGTGAGCTGTCTTATGAAATCGCCGTTGCAGCAGGTCAGGCACGAGCGCTTTGGGATGCTTTGCTAGAGGCCGGAGCCGAATTCGGGATTACGCCTTATGGAACCGAGGCACTGCACGTGATGCGGGCCGAGAAAGGCTTTATCATGATCGGTGATGAAACCGACGGTACGGTCATCCCTCAGGATCTGAACATGCAGTGGGCTATCTCTAAGAAAAAAGAAGATTTTCTTGGGAAACGCGCGCAGGAACGTACCTTTATGGCCGATCCAAATCGCTGGAAGTTGGTGGGGCTGGATACCCTGGACGGTTCTGTGCTGCCGGAGGGCGCATATGCCGTGGCCGAAGGCAACAACGCCAATGGACAGCGCAACACCCAAGGCCGGGTCACATCGACCTATTATTCGCCAACGCTGAAACGCGGGATCGCCATGGCGCTGGTCCATAACGGACCTGATCGAATGGGCGATGTCATTGATATTCCCAAGGTGGATGGCACTGTAATCAAAGCGAAAATCGTTGATCCGATATTCTATGACAAGGATGGGGAGAAGCAGAATGTCTAAGGCAGTCAGCGCCCTTCAAGGGGCCTCTTATCAGGGGTACGTCACGGTCGAGGAACTGGGTCTGCGCGGTATGATCACATTGCGTGGTGATTTGGCGTCGGCAAAGCTGAAATCAGCGGTCAAAGTTGCGGCCGGCGTGGCTGTACCGAAGCAGCGCAAAGTTTCGCTGGACGGTGATGTTGGCGTGGCCTGGATGTCCCCCGATGAGCTGTTGGTCATGGTGCCCTATGAAGGTGTTGAGGGTGCAATAGCATCGATAGATAAGACTCTGAAAGGGCAGCATTATCTGGCGGTAAATGTGTCGGATGCGCGGGCTGTTTTTGAGCTGCGTGGCGATGCCGCCGCCGAGGTTATTGCAAAGCTGTGCCCGGTTGATATGGCACCGGGTCAGTTTGGCCCGGGTGATTTCCGCCGGTCCCGGATGGCACAGGTTCCGGCAGCGTTCTGGATGGTCGATGAAACCACCATCCGTATCGTCTGTTTCCGCTCTGTCGCCGACTATGTGTTCAAGCTGCTGAAAGATGCCGCAGAGCCGGGCGGAGAGGTTGGTCACTTCGGTTAAGAATTGTGCAATTTGCACAAATTGTACGTGTGATTTGTACAAGGAACCGAGGGGTGACCGGAATTCGTGTGCATGATGCACGCAAATCGGGGCTTTGCGGGTTGTTTTGGGGCTTATGGAGTGGTGGAGTGAAACCCCACCCTACGTCATGCCGTTAGCGCGGATCTAAATGGACGCGCCCATCCATGCGAGTGCCCCCAGTATTCTGATGCTGTGTGGATCGTGTTCTTCTGGTGGGTTTTCACCGATGTCATAAGTCGCCAGTATTGTACCGGTTCGAAGCCTGCTGAGATTGGCGATAGAAATTTTCAAGTTCAACGAGAATGCAAACAGGCGGCCATCAAGACGGGTTCTGTCTGCGGAATTTATCAAAACCAATGCGTTGCCCGGAATGCTGGACATTTTCGGGTTTGCCACCTGCGCAAAGGAAAGATGATCGGGGACAAGGCCCTGATCATCCAGCCATGCCCTTGAGATCGCGACAGGGGCGGCGCCACGATGAGAGGCATCATCCAGATTGAACGGGATCGGCAGATACCCCATGCGAAGCGCCTCGGGATCGCCATCAATCGACATTTCAATAAATTCCTGAGCCGCTTCGGCAAAGCCGGTCTGGCGTGTCCCGGAGCCTGATTGGCCAGGGTGGGTAATGGTTAGCTCAAGGTTTAGGGCATCGAGCAGCGCGGATACTTTTTCAATAGAAGGGGCAGAACCGCGGCGTATGTTTTGTACCGCTGAGGAGTCGTTGCGTCCGAATGCGCGTGCGCTGAGCTCTGCCTGGGACAGGTTCAGCTCTTTGCGCCGGGCCTCAATGATTTCGAAAATTTCACTGCGAGTAAACATGGTGTAAATATGCACCGAAAGCAAAAAACGCACAAGAAAACAATGCGATTCAGAATTGTGTATAAATACATTGACAAGTTGGTGTAAATATGCACTGATATCATTATGGAGTTGGAAACCAATCACAGGGTGGCTTGGACCCCTGATAAATGCCCCGGGTGTGATCTGGTCTGGGTGTTGTTGCGCACAGGCAAAGTAAGCCAGCGCCTTCGGGCGAAGAGCACGCGCCCAGGGGTGCGGAAATCTGATCTGCGGAATGTAGGTTAATGACATTGACGAAATTCCCCCCGGACCGGGGGAACCTCCACCAAGAGATCGCACAATATCCGCAGGAGCTGCGGGTGGCATTGGCGTTGCAGCTCATCCGCAGGATTGATGATCCACATTGCGCGCTTGGCCTGTCACGTCTATCGAACCTTGCGCAAAAACATCAGCATCTTATTTGGCGCGAGAGTTTTGTTCACAGGGCTAACAAGGACACGTCGTAGTGAAGGATGTTTCGACAGGTGCGATGAATGTTTGCTCTACTTGCTCCCCTGCGACAAAAAGAGTAATCTAAACTGTATAGTTTAGACGGTAGAGAGATTGCAATCGGCCCATTTGACCCCATTTGTGAAGGGTCCCGGACAGGTCCGCACCGAAAGAAGATATCATGCGTTTGTTCCCTATACTGGCTGCGATTGCCGTCACGTTGATCATTTATTTGTTTGTGTTTGACCGCGAGAGTCTTTTCGCGGCGTTGTCGCCGCCTGCGGATACCGAAGAAACAACTGTTGAAGCTCCAGAAGCGACTGAGGATTCACTCATGGCCGCCGATTCAGTTGGGGTGATCGCGGTGCATTCGACCGCCCGCGAAGTGGAAAGCGCCGTGGTCGTGCGCGGCCAGACCGAAGCCATCCGTCAGGTTGATCTGCGGTCTGAGACTACGAGCCTGGTGATATCAGAGCCACTGCGCAAGGGATCATTTGTGGAGCAGGGCCAATTGCTGTGCCGTTTGTCACCGGGCACGAGAGAGGCGTCACTGGCCGAAGCGATAGCGCGTTTGGCGGAGGCTGCCGCCCGCGTGCCAGAAGCCAAGGCCAAAATCCCCGAATCCGAAACACGGGTGGCCGAGGCGCAGGCTTTGGTGCAAGAGGCCAAGGCGCGGCTAAGTGAGGCGCAGATCAATTCCAATGCGGCCGTCAAGCTGAGCGAAGATGGATTTGCCTCAGAAACTCGCGTGGCCGCGACCGAGGCAACAGTCCGAGGGGCAGAGGCTGCAGTGGTGAGTGCCGAGGCCGGTTTGAAAGCATCCGCGTCAGGGCTTGAAACGGCTGCTGCTGGGATCGAGGCGGCGCTGGCCGGTGTTGAAAGCGCGCGTGCCTCTGTCGCCGCGGCAGAGAAAGAAATTGATCGTCTGACGATTACCGCGCCGTTTGCCGGGCTTTTGGAAAGCGACAGTGCGGAGCTGGGCAGTTTGCTGCAGTCTGGTGACCTGTGTGCCACTGTGATTCAGCTTGATCCGGTGCTGCTGGTCGGGTTTGTGCCCGAGACCGAGGTGGCACGGGTTCAGATGGGCGCGCTGGCCGGGGCTGAGCTCGCCTCGGGCGACCGGGTGCAGGGCAGGGTGAGCTTTATTTCCCGTTCTGCTGATCCCGATACCCGTACTTTTCGTGTCGATATTGAGGTGCCCAATGCAGAGCTGACGCTGCGCGACGGGCAAACGGCCGAGATTGTGATCGCAGCGGCAGGCGCCAAAGCGCATCTTTTGCCGCAATCCGCGCTTACCCTCAATGACGAGGGCGGCCTGGGTGTGCGAATTGTCACTGAAGAAAGCGAGGCCTTGTTCGTCCCGGTTACGTTGCTGCGGGATACACCCACGGGGGTATGGCTTGCCGGATTGCCTGAGAGCGCTGATGTGATCGTGATTGGTCAGGAATTCGTCAGTGACGGCGTTCAGGTCGCGCCCAGCTTTCAGGAGATCGGGCAGTGACTGGCATTGTTGATTGGGCTGCCTCGCGTGCGCGCATGGTGGTGGCCTTTATCATTCTGTCACTCTTGGCAGGATCACTGGCCTATGTCGGCCTGCCCAAAGAGGGTGAGCCAGACATTGAAATTCCGGCGCTGTTTGTGTCGGTCTCTTTCCCTGGTATTTCCGCGGAAGACAGTGAAAAGCTGCTGGTCAAAGTGATGGAAACAGAGCTGTCCGATCTGGACGGCTTGAAAAAGATGACCGGCACCGCGGCGGAAAACTATGCCGGTGTGGCGCTTGAATTCGAATTTGGCTGGAACAAAACCAAAATCCTGGCCGATGTGCGCGATGCGATGACCACCGCCGAGGCGGATTTCCCCGATGGCGCCGACAAATACACCCTGACAGAGGTGAATTTCAGCGAATTTCCGATCATCATCGTGAACCTGTCAGGGGATGTGCCAGAGCGCACGATGTCACGGCTGGCCAAGAACCTGCAGGACAAGCTGGAAGGGCTGGAACCTGTGCTTGAGGCCGGAATCGCGGGCAATCGCGAGGAAATGGTCGAAGTGCTGATCGATCCGCTGCGTCTGGAGGCGTACAACGTCACCGCAGGTGAGTTGATCAGCATTGTTGAGAACAACAACCAGCTGATCGCCGCCGGAGAAGTGGAAAGTGCACAGGGTGCATTTTCGGTCAAGATCCCATCATCCTTTGATGACACCCGCGATATTTACGAACTGCCGATCAAGACGAATGGCGATCGCATCGTCACACTGGCGGATCTGGCGACGATCAACCTGACCTTTGAAGACAGGGCCGGTACGGCGCGGTTCAACGGTGAGAACACGATTGCATTGCAGGTGGTCAAACGCAAAGGGTTCAACATCATCGATACCGCAGCTCTTGTCCGCGAGACGGTGGCCGAGGCAGAAGCCGATTGGCCGCCTCAGCTGCGGGCTGCGGTTGAGGTGGGCACATCAAACGACCAGTCGCGCATCATCGCATCAATGGTGAGCCAGCTGGAGGGTTCGGTTCTGACCGCGATCGCGCTGGTGATGATCGTGACGCTGGCAGCATTGGGCATTCGCCCGGCACTTTTGGTTGGATTTGCGATCCCGACCTCGTTCCTGTTGTGCTTTGCTTTGTTGGCGCTGATGGGGATCGCTGTGTCGAACATTGTGATGTTCGGCCTGATCCTGGCGGTTGGCATGCTGGTGGATGGCGCGATCGTGGTGGTGGAGTACGCCGACAAGCGCATTGCCGAGGGCGAGGGCCCGATGCATGCCTATGTAGCGGCGGCTAAGCGGATGTTCTGGCCGGTGGTCAGCTCTACCGCGACGACGCTATGCGCGTTCCTGCCGATGCTGTTCTGGCCCGGTGTGCCGGGGCAGTTCATGCGGATGCTGCCGGTCACGTTGATCTTTGTTCTGAGTGCGTCTTTGTTGGTGGCGCTGGTCTATCTGCCTGTCATGGGCGGGGTGACAGGGCGGATTGAACGCTGGTTCGACACCCGTATCCGCCAGATCGCACAGGGGTTCTGGTTGTGGCATATTCTGGTCTTCCCGATCGCAGGGCTGGCGGTTCTGCTTGCCGGAACGGCAGTGCCACCGCTGTTGGAACAGGTCAGCGCACAGTTTGGCGCGATGGACACCACCCGGATCATCGGATCCGTGGCACCATCACTGGCCACGGCCTTTGTGCTGATGCTGGGTGTGGTGGCGTTTGCCGCAGCTGGGGTTGCCGGGGTTGTGGCGGCTTTGTTGGGGGTTATGGCACTGTTCCGACGGGTTAAGTACGGCACACGCTGGGTTGGTTCTAAAATCCTGCCACGTCGGGATACCAAGGTGAAATCCGGTTATCGCCGTAGCCCGTTTGGCTGGTTTATCCATACGATTGCCGCCAATCCGGTCGCACCGCTGGTGGCTTTCTGCGCGATCTTTGTGTTTGTCGGATCGGTGTTGTTCTACTTTATCAATAACAACAATGGCACTGAATTCTTTGTGGAATCTGAACCCGAGAATGCGATTGTTTACGTTCAGGCACGGGGCAATCTGTCGATTGACCAGAAAGATGCGTTGGTGCGTCAGGCGGAAAATGCGGTGCTGGAACACCCCAATGTTCTGACCGTGTTCGCCTTTGCCGGTGACGGGGGGCTGAACAACAACACCGGCGGGGTGCAGCCGCCGATTGATACCATTGGTCAGGTTCAGATTGAATTTGTGAAATGGGAGGATCGGCCAACCGTCAAAGAGACATGGTTTACCATTCCGTTGTTGGGTTTCGAGGTCAAACGCGATGTGTCGGATCCGGCCTCGGACGGCAATCAGACCATGCAGGAACTGACAGATGTTCTGCAGCAAATTCCGGGGATCAGGACGGAAATTCTGGCGCTGGAACAGGGACCTGCCTCTGCCAAGCCGGTTCACCTGCGCCTGAAAAGTGACAATTGGGAAAGCCTGCTTGACTTTACCGCAGAGGCGCGGGCGCAGTTTGAGGCGACGCCGGGCCTGACCCTGATTGAAGACACGCTGCCGCTGCCGGGTATTGACTGGCAGATTGATGTCGACGTGGAAAAGGCCGGTCGCTATGGCGCCGATGTGGTCACGGTTGGCGCAATGGTTCAGCTGATTACGCGGGGCGTGTTGCTGGGCGATATGCGGGTACCCAGCAGCACCGAGGAAGTTGATATTCGCGCGCGCCTGCCCGAAGAAGACCGGGTTTTGTCCACTCTGGACACGCTCAAGGTGCGCACCGATGACGGGCTTATCCCGCTGTCAAACTTCATCAGCCGCAAACCAGTGGCAAAGCTGGCCCAGATTGACCGTATCGACCAGACCCGGTTTTTCGACGTCAAGGCCGCGGTGCAGGATGGTCTGACCCGCGTGATTGCCGATGAAAATGGCGTGGAGAGCACCGCGCCAATGACGCCAAACGACCGGATCGAGCTGATCACCGAATGGTTGGAAAGTGGCGTTTTGCCTGCCGGTATCGAATATGAATGGACCGGTGACGCCGAGGATCAGGAAGAATCCGGCGCGTTTCTGCAACAGGCCTTTCTGGGCGCGTTGGGATTGATGTTCATTATCCTGTTGGCCCAGTTCAACAGCGTCTATAATGCGGTTCTGGTCTTGCTTGCGGTAGTGTTGTCCACCACCGGTGTGCTGATCGGGATGCTGGTGCTGAACCAGCCGTTTTCGATCATCATGACCGGCACTGGGATCGTGGCGCTGGCCGGGATTGTGGTGAACAACAACATTGTTTTGATCGACACCTATCAGGATTACAGCCGTTATATGCCCCGGATTGAGGCGATTACCCGCACCGCCGAGGCGCGGATCAGGCCGGTTTTGCTGACCACAATCACGACGATGGCGGGCCTTGCGCCGATGATGTTCGGTCTGAGCCTTGACTTCATTGGCGGTGGTTACACGGTCGACAGCCCGACGGCTCTGTGGTGGAAACAGCTGGCCGCGGCGGTCGTGTTCGGTCTGGGGATTGCAACGGTTCTGACCCTGATCTTTACCCCTTCTATGCTGGCGCTGCGGATTTGGGCGGGGACTTATGTGTTGTGGATCGCGCGCCTGATGGCCAAGCTTTCAATGGGCCGCACCAGTCGTGCGGCACGTGACTGGGCGCTTGCGCGGGCGGCACGGCGCACCAAGGCACCTGAGATCATCTGGGATCTGGAGCCGATGTATGCGCCACCCACTCCGGAACCGGTGGAAGAAGCACCGGAGCCGGAGGACCTACAGCTGGTGCCAACACACGCAGAGATCGATGCTGAACCTACGGATGATGATCCGGATGGCGGGGGCGATGGTAAACCGCTGCGCGCCGCAGAGTAACGGGCCCCGTTCAAGCCAATGTGAATTGAGTGTGATTAGCGTTCGGTTACGCTGACCCTGTCGCGATGGAGGGGTCATGAAAAAGCAACGGAAATCTGCCAGGCAAAAGACCAAGTCTAAAGCTGCTGCATCGGGCACGCCGGCGCATGACCGCGGTCGCCGCGAAATGCTCCGGATGCTGCGCAATGGCGCGATTGGGATCGCAACCATCGGCGTTGCAGGTGTTTTTTCGGTGCGTGCGGTACGGGCAACAATGGCCGAACAAGACCTTAGCCAGGTGGGGCAGGGACGCCCCAGCATCGTTCAAATTCATGATCCGAACTGCTCTGTTTGCGCGGCTTTACAGCGAGAGACCCGCAAAGCGCTGAAGCATTTTGATGATGAAGCGCTGGATTTCTTTGTCGCCAATATCCAGTCAGATGACGGTGCCCGGTTTGCTGCGAAATACGGCGTGCCTCATGTCACTTTGCTGTTGTTTGATAGTCAAGGCAATCTGGTGAATACCCTGCGTGGCCCGCAGGAGCGTGACGAGTTGCGAGATGTGTTCGAAGGATTCTTACGGGAACATTCGCAGGGAGTTTAAGAAAAGTGGATTGGGATGTCAGCGGTGCTGTCATGTAGTGCTGCGTGCTTCGCCCTTGATTCCGTCTGGAAACTCTTTGAAGTATCGCAACAAATCTTTCACGCGGCCCGGTCGGATTGTTGTCTGTCCCACAGGCTGGCATAGCGCCCGCCTTTGGCCAAAAGCTCTGAATGTGTGCCTTCTTCGGCAATCCGGCCCTCTTCCAGCACCACGATCCGATCCGCATCGGCGATCGTCGACAGACGGTGCGCGATGGTGATCACGGTGCGCCCCTGACCGGCGCGCGCCAACGCCCCCTGAATGCCCTGTTCGGTCTCGCTGTCCAATGCGCTGGTCGCTTCGTCCAGTAGCAGGATGGGCGGGTTTTTCAACAACGTACGGGCAATCCCCACGCGCTGTTTCTCACCGCCTGAGAGTTTCAACCCGCGTTCGCCAACGGTTGTTTCATACCCATCCGGCAGGTTCATAATGAACTCATGGATCTGTGCGGCTTTTGCAGCGTTTTGGATATCATCAATGCTGGCGCCTTCACGACCATAGGCGATGTTGTAGCCGATCGTATCGTTGAACAGCACAGTGTCCTGCGGCACCACACCGATAGAGGCATGCAGGCTGTTCTGGGTGATGTCCCGCAGATCCTGCCCGTCAATTCGCAGGGCTCCGGCGTTTACGTCATAAAAACGAAACAGCAACCGTCCGATGGTGGACTTGCCAGAGCCTGAAGGGCCGACCACGGCCACGGTTTGGCCCGCCGGAACAGTCAGGCTGACACCTTTCAGGATTGGCCGCTCGGCCTCGTAGCCGAAAGATACATCATCCAGCTCAACGGTGCCTCCGTTCACCTGCAACGGCTTGGCATCCGGTTTGTCGGTGACATCCGGGTTTTGTTCCAGCAGTCCGAACATTTCGCCCATATCGACCAGCGACTGACGGATTTCGCGGTATACCGTACCAAGAAAGTTCAATGGCATGGTGATCTGGATCATATAGGCGTTGACCATGACGAAGTCGCCCACAGTCAGCGCACCACTTTGGACACCCAGTGCTGCCATGATCATCACTGCTACAAGCCCGCCGGTGATCAGAACCGATTGACCAAAATTGAGGAAGGCCAGCGAATACGACGTTTGCAGCGCGGCTTGTTCATAGCCTGCCATCGCTTCGTCGTACCGATCAGCCTCGCGCTGTTCAGCACCGAAATACTTAACGGTTTCAAAATTGAGCAGGCTGTCGATGGCCTTTTGATTGGCATCGGTGTCCTGGTCATTCATCTGCTTGCGCAGCTTAACCCGCCATTCGGTGACCTTGAAGGTAAAGGTGACATAGGCGGCGATCACGCCAACCACGACTGCCAGATACCAGATATCAAACAGTGTCCACAGCACGATCCCGATCAGCAACAGCTCAAGGATCAGTGGCCCGATAGAGAACAGAAGGAAGCGAAGCAGGAATTCGACACCTTTGACACCACGTTCGATTATCCGGCTCAAACCGCCTGTCTTGCGGGTGATGTGATACCGCATGGACATGGAATGTATATGGGTAAAGGTTTCGCGCGCCAGCTGGCGCAAGGCCCGTTGTGCTACGCGCGCGAAAATCACATCGCGCAGCTGTTGAAAACCAACATTCATCAGACGCGCAAGTCCATATGCCACGGTCAGGCCAACCGCCCCGGCACCCAGCATCCAAGCCGCATCGCGGCCATCGCCCGCCAACGCATCAACGGCGCCTTTGTAAAACAGCGGTGTACCCACGGCGATCAGTTTTGCCAGAAACAGCGCGATGATCGCAAGGATGACACGTTGTTTGACCCACAGCTGCCCGCGCGGCCACAGATAGGGCGCGACCCGGCGGATGGTGCGCCAGCCGTTTTGGGGCATTTCCGTTGTGGTCAGTTGTCTTCGGCGCATCCGGGGGTCTTTGCTAATGTTACCTGCGCACAGAGATAGGGTGCACGACTGGCAAAGACCAGAGCGGTTGAACGGGCAATACCTGCGACTCTATTGTGGAATACTGAACACCTGACCGGGATAGATCAGGTCTGGATTGCGGATCCGGTCTCGATTGGCCTCGAATATGCGCACGTAAAGCGGGCCTTCGCCGTAGTTTTCGCGCGAAATGGCCCAAAGCGAATTGCCGGGCTGCACGGTGACAGCGCGCACTTTGCCGGGTTGATCCTCCTGCGACTGCAGGATCTCTTCATCTTCGCGCTTGAACGGGGTTTCAACGCGGGACGTGACATTGCCCTCGGTGTCGACCTCGTCAATGCGCAGGGTGTAGACGCCTGTGTCGACCTCTGGCAATTCAGATGTCCAGCTGCCACCGGGTTCGATGCGTGAGCTGGTGATCGGGGCATTGTCCAGATAGACCCGGACAAATGCTTCGCCACGGCCACGACCGGAAAGCTGAACCTCGCCTTCGTCTGAATAGGTAATTGCATCAAGTGCCACCACCGACATCACATCCGGTGCGGCATCGGATGTTGCGGGTTGAAGCACACGGACACCTGTTTCATTAGACAAAAGCACAACTTGTGAACTGGTCGTTTCTTCGACTTCGGCGAATGTTTCAGGCTCAGAAACCGCTTCGGGAGCGGCAATGGCTTCGGGTTCTGCAGCCGTTTCGGGTTCAACGATGGCTTCAATCTCTGTCGTGTCTGGTTCCAGAGAAGCAACTTCGAGATCAGCAATTTCTGGTTCCGCGGATTCGGTTTCCACCACCTCAGGCTCAGCTATTTCGGTGATTGCTTCTTCAACAACAGTCTCGTCCAGTGCGGCGATTACGGTTTCGGTTTCAACCGGTTCTTCTTCAGCGACCGTTGCGACGACCGGGGCAATAATGATCTCGTCCTTGGACACCACACTTTTGCCGGAGTCGGGTGATGTCATCTTGAGCGACAGAACACGTGGCTGGTCACTTTGCTTTACATCCAGAAACTGGGCAAATTCACCGTTTGCTTCGGGCTGGAACGTGGCCAGCACCATCGTGTCGATCAGGATAGAGGTGTCCCAGCCCGGAGTGGCCTTGCCCGACACCAGCATTTGTCCGTTTGGTTCCAGACGAAAAGTGCTGATTGAGGGCGGTTCCGGCAGCACGGTTTGTGCCGTTTCGGGTTCCGGGCTGGTCTCAACTTCGGCTACCTCGGGCGTTTCCGGTTGTTCAGGTGACTGAGAGATATCCGGTGTGGTTTCAACCACTTCTGGCGTGGTTTCCGGTGCGACCTGTACCACAGGTTCCGGTTCTGGTGCATCCGGTGTGAAAACCCCGGCGACATACAGCCCGCCACCCACAACTGCCGCTGCAGCTGCAGCCGTGATGCCAAGGGTTTGACCCCCTGCAAGTCCCGCCAGTTTGCTCATTCGTTTCCTTCCACCCGTATCGTTACAAGCAGTACGGTTGCCGGACCATATCAGCAAGGCTATCAAGGGTCAAAACAACCCTTTGCCATGGCGGTGTGATCAAATGACAGCGATTTCTGTATGTGTCTTTTGTGGTGCGCGGCCGGGGAATTCACCGAAATATTCGGCCGCCGCGACCGAATTCGGCACAATGTTGGCAGAGCAGGGCATGCGACTGGTGTATGGTGCAGGCGACGTAGGGCTGATGGGGGATGTGGCCCGTGCAGCCCAAGCGGCAGGCGGAGAGACCTTTGGCGTTATCCCCGAACATCTGGTGCGGTGGGAAGTGGGGAAAACCGATCTGACCAGTTATGTGATCACAGAAACCATGCATGAGCGCAAAAAGGTGATGTTCATGAACTGCGACGCGATCGTGGTGCTGCCGGGCGGCGCGGGATCACTGGATGAGTTTTTCGAAGTGCTGACCTGGCGCCAGATCGGCTTGCATGAAAAGCCGGTGATTGTGCTGAACATAGATGGATATTGGGACAAGTTGATCGAATTGCTGGATCATGTGATTGAACAGGGTTTTGCGGATGCGTCTCTGCGAAAGTTCGTGAGCGTGGTATCATGCGCAGAACAGGCGATTGGATCTGTGCACGAGGCGTTAGGCTAGAATTTCATCCATCTAGCCTGCTTAATCCGCAACACTGGCCCGTAGCGAACATGTAAATCGACTGAACCAGCCGCGTGGTCTTCAGGCTGCGGAGTGGTGCCCAACACTGATGCGGTGCGCTTTATCGCAGCAATATTCGTATGACCTGCATGTGTTGTGCTTGCGTTAGCCAATCGCCAGTCCGGGGGGTGGCCTGGCGATCGCGCGGCGGGCTTCGCCCTTGATTCCGCGCGAATGAGAAATCTTCAAAAGGCAGCAATGGGCTATTGGTTGATCTGATTCATTTTTTCAGGATGGAACTGTATAATCCCTAATTCCAAATCGGTCTCCGAATGACGCGTAAAACAATACAAAAGCCCGCGGGTTGGGAAACCAGCGGGCTTTGATTATTCTGGCGTGGCAAAAATCAGAGGCGTGACGCCACGTTTTCCCAGTTCACCAGATTGTCGAGGAAGTTGGTGAGGTAAGCCGGACGCTTGTTGCGGAAGTCGATGTAATAGGAATGTTCCCACACATCGCAGCCCAGAAGAGCAGTCTGACCAAAGCAGAGCGGGTTCACACCGTTTTCGGTTTTGGTCACCGCAAGTGAACCATCGGCATTTTTCACAAGCCAGCACCATCCGGAACCGAACTGTCCTGCGCCTGCTGCTGAAAACTGGGATTTGAATTCGTCGACAGAGCCGAAAGATTCGGTGATTGCCGTTTCCAAATCTCCTGGCATGCCACCGCCGCCGGGGCCCATCATTTCCCAGAACTGGTTGTGGTTCCAAAGCTGGCTGATGTTGTTGAAGATACCGTTTTGCGCCACGGCACTTGCATCGTATGTGCCGGTAATGATCTCTTCCATCGACTTCGATTCCCACTCGGTCCCGGCAATCAGATTGTTGCCGTTGGTGACATAGGCGTTGTGGTGAAGGTCGTGGTGATATTCCAGCGTTTCCGCTGACATGCCATGCGCGGCAAGCGCGTCGTGAGCATAAGGAAGATCGGGAAGTTCAAAAGCCATGTGGGGCCCCCTGTTCGTTGTCGCATATCCTGATGGCCCTACATGGTCGTCTTGTGGGGCCAAGGTCAAGAGCAATGCGCCCGGCATCGCCGAATACACACCGGAATAGCGCGCCCCTTGGCAGGGCCGGGGTGCTGGGGTAAGAGAGGCAAAACATCTATGAGGCGCAAGCGTGAGCGATACAGACAGTTTTATTGAAGAGGTCTCGGAAGAGGTCCGTCGGGATCGCCTTTACCGGATCTTCCGCCGTTATGGCTGGATTGCGATTCTGGCCGTGTTGTTGCTTGTAGGTGGTACGGCGTGGAATGAATGGCGCAAAGCGTCTGAACGCGCCTCGGCGCAGGCGTTCGGAGATTCAGTACTGGCCGCGCTTGAACAGGAAGACCGCGCTGACCGGGCTGATGCATTGGCCGCCATCACACCGCTGGAGCCTGCGGGTCAGGTAGTGGTTGATCTGCTGGCCGCTGGTGAAATGGGGACAGAGCGCCCTGAGGAAGCTGCAACACGGCTGTTTGCTCTGGCCGACAATGCAGATGTTCCGGTGGTATACCGCCGGTTGGCCACACTCAAAGCCGTGATGATTCCCAATGGCGGGCTTACGGCAGAGGATCGCCGCACCCGGCTTGAAGGTTTGGTGCCGGTGGGCGGGATGACCCGTCTGTTGGCTGAGGAACAGCTGGCCATGCTGGAGATTGAGACTGGCGCAATTGACGATGCCATTTCGCGACTGCGGCGGATAGAAGAGGATGCAGAGGCAACAGCGGGCTTGCGCCGCCGCGCTTCTGAGTTGATTGTAGCCCTGGGCGGAGACGCTGAAACAGACGGCCAGGACGGTTGAAAAGCGATTGGGGTCGGTTAAGTCTGACCTGAGAAGAACGCAAAAGCGGGGGCAAGAGCATTGAAACCAGTTGGATTTCTGCTGAGCTTGGTGGGCATCGGCCTTCTGTCGGCCTGTGAAAAGGATGATCCGGTCTTGCCGGGTAAGCGCGAAGATATTCGCGCGGTGCTGAGCGCGGATGCCGGGGAAACTGCAATTGCCACCGATGCCGAACCTGAAACCATACCACCGCTTGAGCTGGCAGCGACAAGTGCCAACGCAGAGTGGAGCCAAAGCATTGCCACACCGGCGACCCGTACCGATCACCCTGCATTGGGGGCTGCACCCCAACTGATCTGGTCAGTGAATATTGGCGCCGGTGATGGCAAGCGGAACCGGATCACGGCCGATCCTGTTGTGGCCGGTGGTCAGATTTTTACCCTGGATGCTCAGGCCCGTGTGAGTGCTGTGTCCACCAGCGGGGCTGTGGTCTGGACCCGTGACCTGACCCCGCCCAATGATGGTGCTGACGATGGCAGCGGCGGCGGTTTGGCCTATGACAATGGCCGGATTTATGTCTCATCCGGCTTTGGCTACATGGTCGCGCTGGATGCGGCCACCGGCGAAGAAATCTGGAGCCAGAACCTGCGCACCACCGGTACCGGTAGCCCGAGTGTATCGGGTGAGCTGGTCTATGTCGTCTCCGGGGACGAGGTTGCCTGGGCGCTGGAGACCAAGAATGGCCGCATTCGCTGGCAGCTGTCTGCCACACCAGACATCAACAACGTCTTTGGCGCACCAGCACCTGCTATTTCGGACAAATACGTGATTTTTGCCTTTGGCTCGGGCGAAGTGCAGGGCGCGTTCCGTAAAGGTGGCCTGCGCCGTTGGGATGCTCAGATTGCCGGACAACGCGCTGGATTTTCCGGCGCGCGAGTTGCGGACATTACCAGTGATCCGGTGATTTCTGGTGACCGGGTTTATATCGGGAGCCATTCAGGGCGGACTGTCGCCCTTGGCCTTGGCAATGGCGATCGGCTTTGGACTGCCCCCGATGGTCCGTTGAATCCCATCTGGCCAGCGGGTGATTCGATCTTCCTGGTATCCGACCGGAATGAGCTTTTGCGCCTTTCTGCCGAGGATGGCAGCCGCATCTGGGGTCGTGCACTGCCGTTTTTCACCAAGGACAAACCAAAGCGCCAGAATGAGATTTTTGCCCATCACGGGCCTATCATTGCCGGCGGACGTCTTATCGTGGCCTCTAATGACGGGCTTTTGCGGTATTTTGATCCCACAACGGGCGATCCTTTAGGTGAAACCGCATTGCCGGGTGGGGCCACAACCAACCCTGTAGTGGCGGGCAATACGCTCTATGTGGTGTCCACAAACGGTCAGTTGCTGGCTTTCCGTTAAGCGCGTGATGCTATAACAGGGCGGTCTGATCCATCCTGGGACCTGAAAGATGACCTTCACCCTTGCCATCGTGGGCCGCCCGAATGTGGGCAAATCCACGCTGTTCAACCGCCTTGTCGGCAAACGTCTGGCCCTTGTAGATGACCAGCCGGGCGTGACGCGTGACCTGCGCGAAGGCGAGGGTAAGCTGGGGGATCTGCGGTTCACCGTGATTGATACCGCGGGTCTGGAAGAAGTGACCGACGATTCTCTGCAGGGCCGGATGCGGCGCCTGACCGAGCGGGCCGTGGATATGGCCGATGTCTGCCTGTTCATGATTGATGCTCGGGCAGGGGTTACACCCACAGATGAAATCTTTGCTGATATCCTGCGCAAACGAGCCGATCACGTCATTCTGGCTGCGAACAAATCTGAAGGTTCTGCCGCAGATGCCGGGAATTACGAGGCATATGGCTTGGGGCTGGGCGAACCTGTGCGCCTCTCTGCGGAACACGGCGAGGGGATGAACGAGCTTTATTCGCAGCTCATGCCGCTGGCAGATCAGTTTGCAGAGCGTGCCGCCGAGGATACGCCCGACACAGATGTGGTCATTGACGAAGATGCCGGGGAAGAGGCCCACAGACCGACAGCAGCCAGACCGCTTCAGGTGGCTGTCGTTGGCCGGCCCAATGCGGGCAAATCCACGCTGATCAATAAAATTCTGGGCGAGGACCGGCTTTTGACCGGGCCCGAGGCCGGAATCACCCGTGATGCAATTTCACTGCGGACCGACTGGGACGGTCTGCCGATGCGGATTTTTGATACGGCCGGTATGCGCAAAAAGGCCAAGGTGCAGGACAAGGTTGAAAAACTGTCGGTATCGGACGGGTTGCGCGCGGTGAAATTTGCCGAGGTGGTTGTCGTTCTGCTGGATGCTGAAATCCCCTTTGAACAGCAAGATCTGCGCATTGCCGATCTCGCTGAGCGTGAAGGCCGCGCCGTGGTTGTGGCGGTCAACAAGTGGGATATCGAAACCGAAAAACAGCAGAAACTACGCGATCTGAAGGAATCCTTTGAACGGTTGTTACCGCAGCTGCGCGGTGCGCCGCTGGTGACGGTTTCTGCCAAGACGGGCCGCGGTCTCGACCGACTGCATGCCGCACTGGAAAAGGCGCATGATGTGTGGAACCGCCGGGTAACAACGGCACAGCTTAACCGTTGGTTGACCGGTATGCTAGAAGCACACCCGCCCCCGGCGCCGGGTGGGCGGCGGATCAAACTGCGCTATATGACGCAGGCCAAGACCCGGCCACCAGGGTTTGTTGTGATGTGTTCACACCCGGATAAAATGCCTGACAGCTATACGCGCTATCTGGTCAATGGATTGCGTACTGATTTTGATATGCCAGGCACCCCGATTCGCCTGCATCTGCGATCTCAGTCGGACAAAAACCCCTATAAAGGCCGAAAAAAAGCAGGGCCATCCAAGCTGCGAAAACATCTGGAAGCGAAATCGCGCAAATAGGTAATTGGGCGGGATTCGGCACAATTTTGCGGCTAACCCTTGCCAAACCCATAAGAAATTTTCCATTCTGTCAGAGGTGGGCCGCTGCTGGCCGCTGCCAGAGCCAGAAAAATGACGACGATACGTGAGTTTACAAAACGCTATACGATGAAAAGCGATCCGCTTGGCGGCCTGAGCTTTCTGGGTACGTTTGTCGTCTATTTCGCGGCACTGTTGCTGGGTGCCAGCTATGCGAGCGCTTGGTATCTGGCGGCTCCTTTTGTGGTGATCCTCGCCTTTGCGTCGGTTCGGCTCTATGTGCTGCAACATGATTGCGGGCATCATTCGCTGTTTACCAAGGTATGGGCGAATGAAGCGGCGGGTTATATCCTGTCCATCTTTTCGCTGACGCCGTACCGGGTGATGCAGTACAACCACAACCAGCATCACGCCTATCTTGGCAATCTCGAACATCGTGAAACCACCGAGGTGTTCACGATGACCCTGCGGGAATGGCAAGATGGGTCGACATGGACACGTCTGTGGTACCGCATATATCGCAATCCGGTGGTGATGTTGTCACTGGGCGGAATTTTCACCTATTTCATCGCCTATCGCTGGCCACGCAATACGCTGAAGGTCGGGGTGTGGGGGGTGCTGGCACATAATGTGCTGATTTTTGGCTATGTCGCGCTGATCTACACCACATTGGGCTGGGCCGGGGTTGCGATCTGGGGATTGAGTGGGATTCTGGCGGGTGTGATCGGGGTGTTTCTGGTCTATCTCCAGCATAATTTCGAAGAAACCTATTGGGACCGAAAGCCAGACCTTGATTTTCGAAAGGCGGCGTTAGAGGGGTCATCCTCGCTGGATCTCGGGCATTGGTGGGACATAGGCACCGGCAATATCGCCTATCATGATTTACACCATTATAATCCGTCGATCCCCTCCTATCGGTTACGCTATTGCCAGAACGCGCTGCCGGAGCACCTGAAATCCCATGATGTGATCCGTTGGAGTGAGGCGCTGGCAAGCTTTAGGCTCAGGCTTTGGGATGAAGAGGCCGGGCGATTGGTCCCCTTCCCGAAAGAACAGACCAAGGCGGCGATCCCAGCGGAATAACCTGTTCCTGTTTGATGCCGCCGGATATGGGTATTTTTGAGCAAGAAAGAAGCCGCATGGATTGAGAGTTCTATTTGGGCAGCCTCAAGTGGACTTTGGAACAAATTCCAGCATACATTGCTGAAAGAAGTCGAGCGCGGCTTCGCCACCTGATCCATGTGCAAGACGTCCGACCTGATGCATTGGCGATCGCAAGGCACGCTGCATTTTTTCGCAGACCCAAATGTCTTCGGTCTGAAAATCCCCGGTGTCCAGGGGATGCTTTGTCCAGTGAGAGGATTTGATGCGACCGCTATCCGCATCATAGCCCGGAATATCCTTGGCCCGGTAGGTGTAGCTCATCCAGCCCTTAGGAGCCCAGTTCCGTACCCGCAGCAACGTGGTATTTGCGTTCAACGGCTCCATCGTTGATATCGAAAATCCCCACGGGTTAGGTGTCAGAAGCGTTGTCGGAAACAGCATGTAAACTCCGCCATAACCCGGCTTAGTCGCCCCGTTTACCGTTTTCGTGCCAGATCCTTTGGCCGCGTTTTCCACAAATTGTGGGATGCGGTGTTTCACCCCCTCACGCTCTGTCGACCACCAGACCATGTGTCGGCCAAAGGTCTCCCAGATATTCTTGTCATGCAATGGGCCGCCAAGAGTTTCCTTGTGCAGATAGGCCAGATGATAGCCATCAAGCGCGTTTTCAGCAAAGACCTTCCAGTTACAGTTGATCTCGTAAACGATGTCATCCGGGTTCTCCTCCAGATCGCTGGAGGACAGATCATGCGGCCATGCGACGCTTTCCAGATCACTTACCCATGCCTCGAATGATTCTTCCGGCTCTGAATCCGGATGAACGAACACAAGGTTGCGAAACACGCCGACAGCCGCGCCAAACAAAGTGGTCGATTTTTTATCCAGATCGGGAAAGCATTCGCGCTGTGCCGGAACTCCACGCAGGCGGCCATCAAGGTTGTAGACCCAGTTGTGATAGGGACACATGATGGTTTTGCCCGCATTTCCGCACCCTTCAAGCAGCTCGGTCCCACGGTGCCGGCAGATGTTGTGAAAACCACGCAATTCGCCATCACTGCCTTTGATGACAATCAGCGCATGCGTCCCTGCCTGGACCGTTCGGAAATCACCCGCTTCGGGGAAATCTGTCAGCACACCGGCAAAGGCCCATGTCCGGCTAAATAACTCTTTGTGTTCTCTCTCCAACCAATGCCCGGATGTATAGGCTTCTCCGGGCAGGCGTTGATGTGGTTTGTCGGGCAAGGTTGCGGGTGCGGGCATGAGAGGTCCGTGTAAATTGTCATATTTGATTAATTTACAATATTGACAATAAACGAAGCATTGTCCAGTATCCCGGAAAAGAAATTTGGGAAAAAATGACAACTCCTCCGCGTATGCAAATCCAAAAGTCCACATTCGAGGGGCGGATCAGGCAGCAAAAATGGCTGACGCTGGTGGCTTTGCCGATCCTTATGATCTCTACCTACTTCGGCTACTATTCGGTCTGGGGCGCCTTATTCATTTTCTGGGGCCTGTCATCGACCCTGTCAGGAGAGGTTTTCCTGCTGGAGCCGATTAACCGGGGGGCCAATCCGGTGCTTTTCTGGATCATATCTGTGATGTGGATCGGGTTTGGTGCGCTCTATATCCTTGCCGACTTTTTCCCGGAATATTTGGTTTAGGGAACGCGCGATGCCCAGACCCAGCCTGAAAGACACCCGCACCGACGAAATTCTTGAGGCATTCATGCGTTGTGTTGCGCGCTATGGGCTGGATGGGTCAACGCTTGAACGGATTTCAGAAGAGGCCGGGATAGGGCGACCATTATTGCGACATTACCTGGGCAATCGCGAACAGATGGTGGCGCAGTTCATCGACTATGTGACCCGTAAATTTGATGGGATGACAACCGAATTATTCGACGCGCTGCCAGAAACCAACAGGATGGATGTGTTGATCGGGGCACTGTTCGGGCGCGAGGATTACCAGCCTGACAATGCCGCCGTGTTTCAGGCGATGGTCGCGGCCTCAGACAGGTATCCGGGCATCCGGGCCTCGCTGTTGAAATTCATAACGGGGTTTGAAGAGCGCGTTGCCGGTGAAATCCAGCGGCAAAAGCCGCAGGCAGATGCCGGAAGCTGTGCGATTGCGGCATCCGGCCTGACGGCGATTTACTTTAATACAGCGGCGATCATGCCGCTAAAGCCTGAAAATCACTGGCAAAACCGTCAACGACAGGCCGCACAGCGATTACTGGAAAACTTATAGACAGCGCGGTGTGTTGGCACCCAACCCACATTTCGGTCAGACCAGCACGCCGTCTGCGCCCAATACGGTTTTGCCTCTCAGATAAGGGAGCAGAGCCTCTGGCAGCACAACCGACCCATCGGCCTGTTGCCCGTTTTCCAGAACTGCGATCAGGCAACGGCCCACGGCCAGGCCGGACCCATTGAGCGTGTGCAGGAATTCGGGCTTGCCGCCACCTTCGGGCCGGAACCGGGCGTTCATGCGCCGCGCCTGAAAATCACCGCAGACGGAGACAGATGAGATCTCGCGATAACTGTCCTGTCCGGGCAGCCAAACCTCGATATCATGGGTCCGGCGCGCACCCGCGCCCATATCACCGGTACACAGTACAACCGTACGGTAGGGCAGGCCCAGCCGTTCCAGTATGCCCTGCGCACAATCGGTCATCCGGGCATGTTCCTCATCGGATTTGTCCGGATGGGTCACGCTGACCATTTCAACCTTTTCAAACTGATGCTGGCGCAGCATGCCGGATGTGTCCTTGCCCGCGCTGCCGGCCTCTGACCGGAAGCACTGGGTATGGGCCACATAGCGACGCGGCAGATAGCTTTCTTCGACGGTCAGGCCGTTGACGATGTTGGTCAGCGTTACCTCGGCCGTGGGCACCAGCCACCAGCCATTGGTGGTTTCATAGCTGTCTTCGCCAAATTTTGGCAATTGCCCGGTGCCATACATCATTTCCGACCGCACCAGCACCGGCGTCCATGTCTCTGTCAGGCCGTTTTCTTCGATATGGGTGTCCAGCATGAACTGCGCCAGCGCACGGTGAATGCGCACCACGCCGCCGGACAGCACCACAAAGCGAGAGCCGGACAGCTTGGCCGCGGTTTCGAAATCCATACCCGGCTTTACACCGTCGATCTCAAAATGCTCTTTCGGGGTGAAATCAAAGGCTTTGGGCGTGCCCCAACGGTGGATTTCAACATTGTCTTCTTCATCCGCACCTTCGGGCACGTCATCATGCGGCAGGTTGGGCAGACCCATCAACAGATCGGTCAGTTGCTGGTCAAGCTCTTTGGACTCGGCCTGCATCGCGGCGACTTCGGCCTTTTTCTCGCCCACAAGGGCGCGCAGGCGTTCAAATTCGACCTCGTCCCCTTTGGCCTTGGCGGCACCTACTTCTTTTGATGCGCGGTTCTGATCGGCCTGTGCAGTCTCAGACGCATGAATACGCGCGCGCCGTGCCTCATCCAGTTTAAGGATCTCCGACGATGCACCGCTGTTCCCACGGCGGGCCAGAGCGGCGTCGAAGGCGGCAGGGTTTTCGCGGATGGCGCGGATGTCATGCATCGGATCGGTTCCTAGGTAGTTGAGTCGTTTCCGCCTTATGCACCAGTTTTTTAGTGGGGTGTAGGGTGTGCTTGCCGTCAACCGGTGCGGGACAGAGAATTCTCAATTTAACTCATTGTAGACTTCTCTCTTCAAAGTGTTTGACGATATAGCCTGCCAGGACAGGATTTGCAGTTCAAGAGGCGTTTCATGATTACTCATTCAAAGTCAGGAGTGCGTTACCTGACGATACGGGACTATCAAACAAAGCCGTGGAAAAACGGCAAAGGCATGACTCATGATATATTCCTGTCGCCAGAGAACAGCGACCATTCGGGATTTGACCTCAGGTTTGCATTGTCACCGATTACGGAAGCCGGGCCATTTTCGTCGTTCCCCGGCGCAGATCGGATAATTACTTTGATCGAGGGCCGGGCGCTTGAATTGGATTTTGATGGCCATATTGAGCGGTTGGAACCGTTACAATCCCTCAGATTTGACACCGGTCTGGCACCGATGGGGCATCCTGTGGGCGGGCCCGTGCGCGTGGTCAACGTAATGGCGCGACGGGGCGTTTGGGATATCGAATCCTGCGCAGTTGTAGATCATGCCACATTGTGTTGTGGGTCGGATGAGCTGTTGTTTCTTATTGCGCTATCCGAAGGCTGGTGTGTCGGTGCGGGCGCTGATGCACAGGTACTGGAGCCGCTGAGCACGGTGATTGTGACAGATCAGGCAGAGCCGGAATTGACCTGCCGTGGCGCCGGTCATGCGTTGATCGCGCAATTAAGACGGCACAGCTGACCCGTTTGTGTCTTTCTCCGGTGTGCGTGACTGGCTGTCAAGCGGTGCATTTGGTGCTGCTCGGTCGCAATTCGATGCTCTGTTCGGGTGCATCACCCGGTGTACAGGGGCTGTACGGGTTGTGTACGGATATCACCCCCCGTTTTCGCGCCTTGCAAATGGCCTTCGCGAACCTTAGGTTCCCGCAGAATTCGCGCGGCAAAATGCCCGCTGACAGAAGAAGGATACGCGCCAATGGAAGCTCTTGCTCAGTTTCTTCCCCTCATTCTCATTTTCGCGATCATGTGGTTCCTGCTGATCCGTCCTCAGCAGAAGAAAATGAAAGAACACCGCGCCATGGTGGATGCCGTGCGCAAGGGGGATAAAGTGATCACCCAGGGTGGTTTGATCGGCAAAGTGACCAAGGTGAAAGAGGGTGACGAAATCGAGGTTGAGCTGGCCGAAAACATCCGTGTCCGCGTGGTGAAATCGACGCTTGCACAGGTTCTGTCCAAGACTGAGCCAGCCGAGGGCTAAGCCCGAATACCCGTTCTAACCTGTTGAAAAGGCAGTACTATGCTTCAGATCGAACTGTGGAAACGCATTGTTATCTGGGGCCTTGTGGCCCTTGGTCTTTTGCTGGCACTGCCCAACGGATTTTACACCCGTGTTGAGACACATAATGATGCCCTTGCGGTGATCGAGGCGGGGTCAGACGCGCCCGGTCTACAGGAACAGGTGGATCAATGGCCCGGATGGTTGCCCTCTGGATTGGTCAATCTGGGGCTGGATCTACGCGGCGGTGCGCATCTGTTGGCCGAGGTGAAGGTCGCAGATGTTTATCAGGCCCGGGTCGAAGGCATGTGGCCCGAGATCCGCGATATGCTGCGTGAAGAGCGCAGCAACATTGGCCCGATCCGCCTGCAACCTACTGATAATCCAGAGCTTCGTATCCGATTGGTGGAAAAACCAGAGGCGGTTGAAGATGCCGCTGCGTTGGTCCGTGGGCTGGCCCGGCCGGTCGTGAGCCTGACCGGCGTCAATTCCAGCGACATCGAAGTGCGGACGGAAAATGATCTGATCATCGTCGGGCTGAGCGAGGCCGAGAAGCTGGCCACAGACGAGCGAACAGTACGACAATCGCTGGAAATCATCCGCCGCCGGATTGATGAGGTCGGCACCCGAGAGCCCACGATTCAACGCCAGGGGTCGGATCGTATTCTGATCCAGGTGCCGGGTGTGGGCAGTGCAGCAGAGCTGAAAGATATCATCGGCACGACGGCCCAGCTGACCTTCCAGCCGGTTGTCGGCCGTACCACCAACGCCGATGATGCGCCCGGACCGGGCAATGAAATTCTGCCTTCATTGGATGAGCCGGACACATATTACATTCTCGAAAAAGCACCGGTTGTGACGGGTGAGGAACTGGTCGATGCGCAGCCTGATTTTGACCAAAACGGGCGTCCGGCGGTATCCTTCCGGTTCAACCCGACAGGTGCGCGTAAGTTTGGCGACTACACCGCTGATAACATTGGCAATCCCTTTGCCATTGTTCTGGATGGAGAGGTCATCAGCGCCCCCGTTATTCAAAGCCATATTCCGGGCGGATCGGGGATTATCACGGGGCGCTTTTCAGTCGAGGAAAGCACCAATCTTGCCGTGCTTTTGAGGGCAGGGGCCCTGCCTGCCGGTTTGGAATTTCTGGAAGAACGCACCATCGGCCCGGAACTGGGTGCAGACAGTATTGAAGCGGGCAAGATTGCCTGCATTGTCGCCTTTGCATTGGTGCTGTTTTTCATGTTCGTCAGCTACGGCACATTTGGTATTTTTGCTAATATTGCACTGATCATTAACGTTGGGTTGATTTTCGGCTTGCTCAGTCTGATCGGCGCAACGCTGACCTTGCCCGGGATCGCCGGTATTGTGTTGACCATCGGTATGGCGGTGGACGCCAATGTGCTGGTGTTTGAACGGATTCGGGAGGAAATCAAATCAGCCCGGGGACCTGCACGGGCTATTGAGTTGGGTTACGAAAAGGCACTGAGTGCAATCACGGACGCCAATATCACCACCTTTATTACTGCGCTGATCCTTTATGCGATGGGCAGCGGGCCAGTGCGCGGCTTTGCAATCACTTTGGGGCTGGGCATCATAACGTCAGTCTTTACGGCGATCTTCGTGACCCGCCTGATCGCGATTATCTGGTTCGAACGCCGCCGGCCCAAAACGGTATTGTCTGGCCGCGCGTTGCGGTTGGTACCAAAAGACACCAAATGGCAATTTTTCCGCCGCTGGAAAATGACGATGGGGGCTTCGGTCATTTTGTTGTTTGTTTCAGTTGGGTCGTTTGCGGTGCAGGGCCTGAACTACGGCATTGATTTCCGCGGCGGTACGACGATCCGGACGCAGTCGACGCAGGAAATTGACATTGGCCAGTATCGTCAGGCGCTACAGACCCTTGAACTTGGTGATGTGACGATCACGCAGGTGTTTGATCCAACATTTGAAGAAGATCAGCATGTGGCGATGATCCGTATTCAGGCGCAGGATGGTGAGGAAAGTGTTTCTGCAGATGTGACACGTAACGTTTTAGCCGCCTTGCAAGCTGTCATTCCCGATATCGAATTTACGTCGGTCGAAAGTGTCGGGCCGAAGGTTTCGGGGGAATTGATTCAGACGGCGATCATTGCCGTTCTGCTCGCCATCAGTGCGGTGTTGTTCTATATCTGGTTGCGGTTTGAGTGGCAGTTCGCGGTGGGTGCTGTGGCCGCGCTCGTACACGACGTTTTGCTGACAATCGGTATATTCTCGATCCTGAAAATTCAGTTTGATCTGGCAATCATTGCCGCCCTTCTGACCATCGTCGGCTATTCGCTGAACGACACCGTGGTCGTGTTCGACCGGGTGCGGGAAAACCTGCGGAAGTATAAAAAGAAGGCGTTGAGCGAGGTTCTGAACCTGTCGATCAATGAAACGCTTAGCCGGACGGTCATGACCTCTGTGACCACGCTGCTGGCGCTGGTGGCATTGTTTGTGTTGGGCGGTGATGTGATCCGCGGGTTTGTCTTTGCGATGATCTGGGGCGTGATTGTCGGGACGTATTCATCGGTCTTTGTGGCCAGCTCGATCCTGCTTTGGCTGGGTGTAAAACGCGACTGGTCAAAGCCGGACGCGAGCGCGGGTACGCAGTTTGCCGATGTAGATGCCTGAGGCGTTTCAGACAGCCCTGGCCACGCCGGGGCTGTTCTGGCTGATGCTGGCAATCGGTGCGGCGGGCATTGTCCGTGGGTTCACCGGATTTGGCACCGCCCTGATCTTTGTGCCGGTGGCCAATATTTTCCTTGAAGCAAAAGTGGTGATCGCCGTGATCACACTTACCGGCATTGTCAGTTCTGCGGCGCTGTTACCGCGGGCCTTGCGTCAAGGGGACCGGGCCGATGTGGGCCTTTTGGTTCTGGCTGCGATGGTGAGCGTGCCTGTGGGTCTTTGGGTGCTGGAACAGCTCGACACACTGACAGTACGTTGGATTGTGACAGGCGTTGCAGCAGGGGCGCTTATCGCGCTCGTTTCTGGCTGGCGTTATTCGAGGGTGATTTCACGCCCATCTCTGATTGGCATAGGCGCCTTGGCGGGATTGATCGGTGGGCTTACCGGCTTGACCGGACCCGTAGTCATCCTGTTTTACCTCGCCGGGCAAGCGACCGCACAGGTGGTACGTGCCAACACAATCCTGTTTCTGGCAGCGTTAGATGTGGTCATTGTTGGCAATTTGTTATGGCTTAATTCGATCACTTGGGAGCTGGTTTTTGTGGCTCTGGTTCTGGCAGTGCCGTATTTTACCACGACCATGATAGGGCAGGCTCTGTTTGATCCGGGGCGTGAACGCATCTACCGCGTGGCGGCCTATGGTGTGATTGGATTGGCAGTGATCAGCGGGTTGCCGATTTGGACCCAGGGAGGATGATATGCAACTGAATGAAATCCGCTTTGATGGTGCCGTACCAATAGATGGCTATGGCCCAGGATTTTTCCGCGTGGCAGATCAGGTGATCGAAGGAGCAATCTACGTCACCGCAGAGGCCGCGCGCAGCTGGGGCGGGTATGAAGATACCGAAGCGCTGATCGCCCTGATCGGTGAAATAGACGTGTTGTTCATCGGTACCGGGGCCGAGACCGGGCATGTCCCGGCGGCGTTTCGGAAAACGCTGGAAGACGCGGGCTTGGGTGTCGAGGCGATGAATTCGCCGGCGGCCTGCCGCACCTACAACGTGTTGCTGTCTGAAGGGCGGCGGGTGGCGGTGGCGCTGTTGCCGGTCTGATCACCACGGTCAATTCGGGGTTATCCGTCTTTCCGGGCGGTTGTCATTGGGGTAAGGACGGGCGCATGAGCCTGCTGGTTGAGGATCTGACAATCGCGCGCGGTGGCGTGCGTGTGCTGGAGGGGGTGAGTTTTACGCTTCCTGCTGGAGAGGCATTGGTGCTTCGCGGTCCGAACGGTATAGGCAAGACAACGTTGTTGCGGACTGTGGCCGGGCTTCAGCCTGCACTGTCTGGCCGGGTTGAGGTTGACGCGGACAGTGTCGCCTATGCGGGCCATGCCGATGGGATCAAGCCGACGCTTAGCGTTGTTGAAAACTTGTCATTTTGGGCGAAGGTTTTTGGAACGGAAGGCATCGCACCGGCACTGGAAGCCTTTGATCTGGTTGCTTTATCTGATCGTCCCGCCGGGCTGCTTTCAGCCGGGCAGAAGCGGCGATTGGGATTGGCACGGTTGGTTCTGACCGGGCGGTCGATCTGGATTTTGGATGAACCGACGGTATCGCTTGACCGTGATGCAGTGGCGATGTTTGCGAAGGTTGTGGCAGGTCACTTGAGGTCAGACGGTTCTGCGCTATTGGCCTCTCACATTGACTTGGGCCTGAATGATGCTTCAGTTCTTGATCTGTCTTCATACAAAGCCAAACCGCTGAATTTGAATGATTTTGACGAGGCGTTCTTGTGAAGGCGCTGCTCATCAGAGACCTCAGGCTGGCCATGCGCGCAGGGGGCGGTTTTGGTTTGGGATTGGTGTTTTTCCTGATTGTGGTCATCTTGGTGCCCTTTGGAGTAGGGCCTGAGAGCACACTGTTATCGGCAATTGCACCGGGAATTTTGTGGATCGGTGCCCTGTTGGCCTGTCTCCTGTCGCTCGACAGGGTCTTTGCGCTCGATTGGGAAGATGGCAGCCTTGATCTGCTGGCCACATCGCCGTTGCCGATGGAGGCTGTGGTCAGCGTCAAGGCGTTGGCACATTGGTTGACGACGGGCCTGCCGCTTGTACTCGCCGCGCCGGTGCTGGGAGTGCTGATGAACCTACCGCAGGAAGGATATAAGCCCTTGATATTATCTCTTATTCTGGGGACGCCAGCGCTTAGCGTGATCGGCACATTTGGTGCCGCATTGACGGTTGGGCTTAAACGTGGAGGCCTGTTGCTCAGCCTGCTGGTTCTTCCACTTTATGTTCCGACATTGATCTTTGGTGCCGAAGTCGCACGTCGGGGCGCTGTGGGGCTGGATATGACTACACCTTTGCTGATGCTTGCCGGGATAACCTGCGGCACGATCGCGCTTTTGCCCTTTGCATCGGCTGCGGTATTGAAAGTCAATCTGCGTTGAGTATGTGGGAGAGATGATGAACCTGAACGCATTGTGGGAATACGCCAATCCCAAGAAATTCATCGACACGACGGACCGGGTATTGCCCGCGATTTCCGTACTTGCGGTGCTTTGTCTTGGCGTAGGCCTGATCTGGGGTTTCTTCTTTACTCCGGATGATCAGCGACAGGGCGCAACTGTAAAAATCATTTATTTACATGTACCTGCAGCCCTCATGGCAATTAATGCCTGGCTGATGATGCTGGTAACATCGCTGATCTGGATCGTGCGCAGGCATCACGTCAGTGCCTTGGCTGCGCGGGCGGCGGCGCCTGTAGGGGTGGTGATGACGCTGATCGCGCTGGCAACCGGTGCGATCTGGGGGCAACCGCTTTGGGGCACTTGGTGGGCATGGGATCCGCGATTGACCAGTTTTTTGATCCTATTTCTCTTTTATCTCGGATACATGGCGCTTTGGGAAGCGATTGAAAATGACGATACTGCCGCCGATTTGACCAGCATCTTGTGTCTTGTTGGGTCCGTATTCGCTTTCTTGAGCCGATATGCGGTGAATTTCTGGAACCAGGGATTGCATCAGGGGGCCTCTCTCAGCCTCGATAAGGAAGAGAATGTTTCCGATGTTTTTTATTTCCCACTTTTGGTATCGATTGCCGGTTTTGTGTTACTTTTCATAGCCTTGGTGCTGCTTAGAACGCGGACAGAAATCCGCGCGCGGCGGCTGAGGGCATTGTTATTGCGAGAAAGGATGGGATGATGCCTGAGCTTGGAAAATATGCCGAGACGGTGTTGTCGTCCTATGCCGTTTCTATCGTGCTGCTGCTGGTGCTGGTGGGTGCCAGCTTGTATCGGTCGAATAAGGTCAGATCTCAGCTGGAAGCGGTTGAGAAGAAAGCGAAAAAAGATGGCTAAGCTGTCACCATTGGCCATGGCGCCGCCAGCAATTTTCGCGGCTTTGGCTGCGGTTTTCTATTTCGGTATGCAGCGTGAAGACGCGGATGCCTTACCTTCTGCAATTCAAGGAGAACCTGCTCCAGCGGTTATGCTGACCGAACTGAACGGAAAAAAATCGTTTTCCGATAACGACTTGCGTGAAGGTGGTGTCAAATTGGTGAATTTCTGGGCCAGTTGGTGCGCGCCCTGCAGGGCAGAACATCCGACTTTGGAAAAACTGGCGCAGGAAGGGGTCACGATATACGGCATCAACTACAAAGACAAAGACGTTAAAGCCTTGAAATTCCTTGAAGAACTTGGGGACCCTTACGCGGCGGTCGGGGCTGATGCCAAGGGGCGTACAGCGTTGGAATGGGGCCTGTACGGCGTTCCGGAAACCTATGTGATTGACAGCTCCGGAAATGTTTTACTGCGATTTGCCGGCCCGGTCACCGAACGCGTGCTGCAAAACCAGATACGCCCTGCGATGGAAGCGGCGCAGTAAGTTGTAACAATTGCACGAGATTACAGCCTGATTGGTGGGTGTGGATACCATTTATATAACTTGTACATTTTGGTCTTTACTTGAATTCATTTCCCGGCATCGTCTGCACACCTAGAAAAGTTGGTGCGAACCATTGTGCTGATTATTGAGCGCCATAGGCGCCAATCCGCGCAGGGGACATGCGTACGTAAGCTTTGCTCGAATATCAGCAACAAAACATTCGCAGAATTGGTTCAGCTGTTTAGGGTAGTGTTCCGGTAGAGGGGCAGTTGATTGTTTTGATTTGACAAGCCCCATACATGGTTACGCGTCAGCTACCGAGGCCACCCGGCTTGAAAGCCAATCTATAACCGTTGTGACGGCCGCGTCGCGTTTTGGGCTGCGGAGCGACAGCAGGTAGAAATCCTGTTTGCCAGATATCGTTAGCGGTACGATTTGAACCAATCGTTTGGCTGCAATGTCGGATGCGGCGAGGAAGCGGCTTACAAGTGTTACGCCCTGGCCTGAGAGCGCGGCATCCATGGCCAAACTTGTCTGACTGAGCCGCAATCCATGGCTGCCCTTGTCTTGGATGCTCAAAAGTCTGAGGAATTCCGGCCAAAGATCATGGGCATCATGTAGCTTTGGAAGCACCGAAACTGCTTCAGCGCTAAGAGGCAGGGCAGGCACGTCGACAAGAGAAGGTGCTGCGACGGCGATAACCTCCTGATGAAACAGAAGTTGAGCGTCTATAGCTGCCCCAAATGGCGGCTCTCCCTGTCTTATGGCCAAATCAATGCCGTCCCCATGAAAGCTGGATACTTTCTCGGTTGCCAGTATGCGCAGATCGATTTCAGGATGATCCGCGGCAAAGTCCGGAAGGTTAGGGATTAGCCATTTTGCTGCGAATGTTGGCGTGACGCTGATCAGGACCTTTCCGGGTTCTGGTCTGAGGTCGTTTGTTGCGTTTCGCAATGCGTCAAAGGCTGCCGCGACACTCGCATGATAGCCGCGCCCGGTTACTGTAAATGCCAGCCCCTTAGGCAATCTTTCAAAAAGGGGCAGACCCAGATGCGCCTCAAGCTGGCGCACCTGTTGCGCGACGGCACCCTGAGTAACACCCAGTTCATCGGCAGCGGCGCGAAAGTTTAAATGCCGGCCCGCTGCCTCGAATGCGCGCAAACCATTGAGAGGGGGAAGTTGTGCCATTTGACAATAGTATTCCTATAGTCACGAAACATCAATTCTCAAGTGAATTGCTGAATAATTGGAGTTAGTTTGACGAAACAGGGAATTGGAGATCGAAATGTCAGTAGAAAAAGTGGCGTTAATTACAGCTGGTGGAAGCGGCATGGGGGCAGAGGCCGCAAAACGATTGGCTGCGGATGGATTCAAGGTCGGCATTCTGTCTTCGTCGGGAAAAGGCGAAGCTCTGGGAGCGGAATTAGGTGGGTTTGGTGTTACGGGTTCCAACCTGAACAACAGCGATCTGGCATCGCTTGTGCAGGGTGCGCAGGATCGTTGGGGCCGCGTAGACGTGCTGATCAATTCGGCGGGTCATGGGCCCAAGGGGCCGGTGCTGGATATTTCGGATGACGACTGGCATGTCGGGATGGACGTATACTTGTTGAATGTGATCCGTCCTACCCGGCTGGTCACGCCATTGATGCAGGCACAAGGTGGTGGTGCGATTATCAACATCTCAACCTTTGCCGCGTTTGAACCGGATCCCTTGTTTCCGACATCCGGGGTGTTTCGCGCCGGGCTGGCAGCATTTACCAAGCTTTATTCCGACAAATACGCACTGGATAATATTCGCATGAACAATGTGCTGCCCGGGTTTATTGACAGTCTTCCGGAAACAGAAGACCGAAAAGCACGTATTCCAATGGGTCGGTATGGGCGTGCAGCGGAGGTGTCATCGCTGATTTCTTTGCTGGCCTCAGAGGATGGCGGATATATGACCGGTCAGAACCTGCGGATAGATGGGGGATTGACCCGTGCCGTCTGATGTCGTCGTCGCAAAATCGTCGCCTGTGAATGCGGCATTTATTCTTAAATGGACTGCGTCTCTTATCCAGATAATGGGATATGCCGCGACAGCCTTTGGCTGGACACCCTGGAACCTGTATCTCTTTCTGATTGGTGTTCTGGGCTGGTTTGCAGTGGGCGTGTTATGGAATGACCGGGCTATAATGCTGATCCACATCGTGGCATTTGGCGCTATGATTGCAGGCATGGCGAGCGGGTGATTGGTTCAGAGTTTGCCGCGCAGATACTCTACCACCACCGGGCGAACCGATTGCAGGCCGTTTTCACGCGCGTCATGTATCACGCTGCGCAGTTCTTCCAGATCGGTGCGCCGTAACACCGATTTTACAGGACCGACAGAGGCCGGGCGCATAGACAGCGTGCGCATTCCGATGGCGGCAAGACAGGCGGCCTCGACCGGGCGGCCCGCGTCTTCGCCGCAGAAGCTAAGCGGGGTGCCAAGTGATGTGCAGCGGGTCACAATGTTTTCCAGAAAGCTGAGGAACGAGACATTGAGCGTGTCATAACGGCGGCGCACAAGTTCGTTTTCGCGGTCTGCAGCAAAGAAAAACTGCTTTAAGTCATTGCCGCCGATCGAAAGAAAATCGACGCTGCGATAGAATGTATCGGGCGCATAGGCCAGCGACGGGGTTTCCAGCATCGCACCAACCCGAAGTGTTTCGGGCAGGGGATGGCCAAGGATGCGTTCACGTTCCAGCGCTTTGTCCATTTCGGCCCGGGCGGCAAAGAATTCTTCCTGCTGGGCAACAAATGGGAACATGACCGACAATGGCCGGCCCGCAGCAGCACGCACAAGCGCCTGAAGCTGCATCCGCATCACGCCGGGACGGTCAAGTGCGATGCGAACCGCGCGCCAGCCTAGGGCCGGGTTTGGTTCCTCGGCGGATTTCATATAGGGCAGAACCTTGTCTGACCCGATGTCGAGGGTCCGGAAAGTTACCGGTTTACCGTGAGCTGCGTCCATGACGCGGGCGTAAAGTTTGCTCAACTCTGCCCGCTTGGGCATGTAGTTGCGGATCAGGAACTGAAGCTCTGTCCGAAACAATCCAACCGCCTCGGCCCCGGAACCGTCAAGGCTGGGCAGGTCGGCCATGAGACCGGCATTCATATGCATGTTGATATGGATGCCATCAAGGGTTTCGGCGGGTTTGTCACGGATCGAAGCATAGCGTTCCTGCGCCTTGGCCTGCATGGCCATCTTATCGCGAAAGGCGGTGACAACATTTTCATCCGGGCGCAGGTGCACAGCACCCTGTTCGCCGTCGACAAGTATGTAATCGCCGTTCAGTGCTTCTGTGGTAATGCGTTCGGCGTGGACCACTAGCGGAATGGCGAGCGCGCGCGCAACGATGGCTGCATGTGAGCCTACAGAGCCTTCTTCCAGCACAATACCCTTTAATTTGCGCCCGTAATCCAGCAATTCCGCCGGTCCGATATTGCGGGCGATGAGTACCGGGTCAGACGGCATTTCTGCGCCGGTTTCGGCCCCCTGACCGGTCAGGATACGCAATAAGCGGTTGGACAGATCGTCCAGATCATGCAGGCGTTCGCGTAAGTACGGGTCTGTCGCCTGTGACATCCGGGTGCGCGCTGTGGATTGCTCCTTTTCCACTGCAGCTTCGGCTGACAGGCCACGGGTGATGTCCTCTTCCATACGGCGCATCCAACCCTTGGAATTGGCGAACATGCGGTAGGCTTCGAGTACTTCAAGCTGTTCTTTGTCGCCGCTGGCGGCCGTGTCGAGCATCCGGTCGACGCCGACGCGCAATGTTTCGACAGATTCGTGCAGACGTTCGCGTTCGCGCTGAGGATCATCGGCAATGGGATTGGTGACTACGACACGAGGCTCGTGCAGCCAGACATGACCCTCTGCCGCGCCTTCCTGACCTGTGCCGCCGTGGAACATGACAGGGTGCTGGTGACGTGCGGACATGGCCGCGCCTTCGCCAACAAAGGCACCAAGTTCAGCCATTTCAGCGATCACCATCGCCACGACCTCAATCGCGTAGATTTCTTCCTCAGAATATTTTCGGGACTGTTTTGACTGAACGACAATCACGCCAAGGGTTTCACCAAGCCGCTGGATCGGCACGCCAAGGAAAGACGTATACGCCTCTTCCCCGGTTTCGGGCATGTATCGAAAGCCCCGGGTTGATGGCGCGTCGTCTGTATTGACGATCCGGCTGGTTTTTGCGACCCGCCCAACCAGCCCTTCGCCCAGCCGCATGCGGGTTTGGTGAACCGCATCCGCGTTGAGGCCCTGGGTGGCACACAGTTCAAGCGTATCGTCATCGCGGAACAGGTAAATTGAGCACACTTCGGTGAACATCTCGGCCGCGATCAGATGGGTGATCTGGTCAAGCCGGGCCTGACCGGCAGAATCCTCTGCCATGACACCGCGCAGGCGGGCCAGCATCTGCCGGCTGTCAGTTTGAAAGTGCTCTATCATATCAATCCGCAGCTTCGGACAACCCGTGATGGCAGCCCTTTCCCCCTAGCGGTCAGAGTGAGGATGTTAGGCCGCTTTGTCCAATTCGAACGCATCATGCAGTGCCTGAACCGCGAGTTCCATATATTTCCGGTCGACTAGTACAGAAATTTTTATCTCAGAGGTTGCAATAACCTTGATGTTGATGCCTTCGTCGCTGAGTGTCTTGAACATTTTGGCGGCAACACCCGACTGGCTGCGCATGCCGATGCCGACGGCGGAAATTTTGGCAACGTCGGTGTCGGCAACCAGATCATGATAGTTGATCTCGCCCCGGTCTTTGGCCCCTTGCATCGCTTTTTCCGCGCGCGCGACCTGATTAGTCGGGCAGGAGAAGGTCATATCTGTGCGGCCTTCTTCCGAGATATTCTGGATGATCATGTCGACATTCACCCCGGCATCAGAAAGCGGACCAAAGATGGCGGCGGCGATACCGGGTCGGTCAGCAACCGAAATAAGGGTCATCTTTGCTTCGTCACGCGAATAGGCGATGCCGCTTACGACGTTTGATTCCATGATGTCCTCCTCAGCACAAACAAGTGTGCCTGCATTATCTGATTGTTCTTCGAAGCTGCTGACCACGCGCAGGCGTACATTATAGCGCATTGCCAGCTCGACCGACCGGGTTTGCAGTACCTTGGCCCCGAGTGAGGCCAGTTCGAGCATTTCCTCGAACGCGATCTTGTCCAGTTTGCGCGCCTTATCGGTTACGCGGGGGTCAGTGGTGTAGACGCCGTCAACGTCGGTATAGATATCGCAGCGTTCGGCTTCAAAAGCAGCGGCAAAGGCCACGGCGGTCGTGTCCGAACCACCCCGGCCAAGGGTTGTTACGCGGCCTTCCGGGCTGATCCCCTGAAAGCCTGCGACAACGGCCACGCGCATACCTTCGGCAAACTTGGTGCTGATATTGTCCGTTGGAATTTCTTCGATCCGGGCCGCGGAATGAGCGGAGGTTGTGATCAGCGGCACTTGCCAGCCCTGCCAGCTGCGCGCCGGGACGTCCATTTCCTGTAATGTGAGCGCCATGAGACCGGCCGTTACGTTTTCGCCGGAACTGACCACCGCGTCATATTCGCGTGCATCATAAAGCGGCGAGATTTCGTCGACCCAGCCGACCAGCTCATTCGTGCGGCCAGACATGGCGGACACGATCACAATGACATCATATCCATTGGCCACCTCAACCCCAACACGTTTGGCCGCGCGGCGAATCCGGTCGATGTTTGCAACGGATGTTCCGCCAAATTTCATCACGAGCACGGGCATGTCGGTTGTCCTTGGAGTTGGTCGGGGGCGGTTTAGTCTTATAGGCCGGACAGGGCAAGGGGCGTGGGCCGGACGGGATGCAGAATTTGTGGTGCAGGCCGCTGAAATTTTTCGAAGATGACGCGCACATATTCTGTGCGCAGGCGCGAATTGGAAATGGGCAGAAACTGTTTAGCTGGATGACGGTGTTTAAATTTCTGGAGACGAACATGAAAACCATCACTACAATTTCCGCTGGTATTCTGGCCCTGATCGGGGGTGCCGCGGTCGCTGAAACCTATGTAATAGATCCCGGACATACCGAAATTCTGTTCAAGTGGAACCATGCGGGCCTGACCACCCAAAGCGGGGAATGGACCCGCATTTCCGGCGAGATAGAGTTTGATCCCGAAAATGTCACGGCGACGACCGCGCGTGTGGAGATTGATGCGAACAGTTTGCACACTGGTGTTCCTGAGCTGGATAAACATTTGAAAGCAGAAGATTTCTTTGACGTCTCAGCCAATCCCACCATCACTTTCGCATCGACAAGAGCAGTGCAGACCGGTGCGGAAAACCTGCGGCTGATTGGTGACATTACGGTCAAGGGCACGACTGTCCCTGCTGAGCTGGATGTTGCTCTGGTCTTTCAGGGAGAGCATCCGCTCGGGTCATATCTGGACTTTTACAAGGGCGACTGGATCGGGGTCGAAGCCACCGGGAATGTCCTGCGCAGCGAGCTTGGGGTTGGGCAGTATGCTCCGCTGACAAGCGATGTTGTACAGCTTGAAATTTCTTCTGAGATGCGCGCCGGAGGTTGGCCGGAACAGTAAGCGTCTAGAACGGAACTGTCTGACCCTGGTAGTCCAGAAAGCACCCTGTTGTATCCAACGACAGGGTGCTGAACGTTTCAATCAAGCCTTTGGCCGAGGTTGCAACATCGATATCACCGTCATCACCGCCCATTTCGGTGCGGACCCAACCCGGGTGGTAAATTCCGACAGCAACGCCGGAAGGCTGTAAATCTGCCGACAAATGGCGCCCCAGATTGATAACCGCGGCCTTTGATGCCCGGTAAATGTAGCCGCGCCCGCCAGATGCCAGTTCCTGACTGCCCAGGCGGCTGGATATGATTGCGATCATTGGTTTTGTGGCGGCTTGCAGATTGGGCAACAGAGATTGAATGGTCAAAAACACGCCGGTGACGTTGGTTTCAAAAGTCTTGGCCCACATTTCAGGCGGAAAACCATCGGCAAGTTGCTGCCCTTTGTCCACAAAGACGCCCGCATTACAGATCAGAAGATCGATCGGTTTGCCATTGAGGTGTTGAGCGAACCGGGCATGCGAAACGGGGTCAGTCACATCCAGTTGGTTGGGCAACGCCCCCTGCCGAGAGGTTCCGGTGACGTCGTGACCTAGTACGCGATAGCGGTGCTCAAGTTCCTGCCCGATCCCGCGATTGGTTCCGGTGATAACAACATGCATGGGCAAGCCCTGTTACTAGTTGGATTTACGACCCGGAGTAAAAGGCAGCGGGGCCACCGGTACGCCATCTTCGATCAGTTTTTTGGCCTCTTCCGGCTTGGCCTCACCATAGATCGGGCGCTCAGGCGCGGTGCCGTCGTGAATATCGCGCGCTTCGCGGGCAAAATTCATGCCGACATATTCAGAGTTCTCTTCAACCTGCTTTTTCAGCGCCGCCATGGCCTGTTCTGCCGGGCTGGCCGGTTGTGACAGCGCGCCCTTGGGTGGTTCAACGGCCTTTTTCCGGGCAGATACAACGCGGGGCGTCATGATCGATTTTTCGACCGTTTTTGAATCGCAAACCGCACAGGTGACCATCCCGGCAGATTTAAGCTTTTCATAAGCCTCTGCCGACTGAAACCAGCTGTCAAACTGGTGGTCCTGATCACATTTGAGCGAATACTGAATCATAGATGGGTCCGATCATACATCAGACAGAGACATATGCGCCTGTAAATATATTGCAAGCGATTAAAACCGTGCTCAATTCGCCCATGCTCGTGGGTTAAATGTCGCAAGGATATGCGCCAGTTCCGGTTCGTCCACCCGGGCAGCGGCCTTTTTCAGACTTAGCCATTTGCGGCTTCTTTGACCCACCTCAGGGTACTTTTTGGCAAGAGATTTTACTTTGATCGGATAGACCATGGCGACGCAGGGCAGATCAGATTCGTCATTGAGTTCTTTGTGATAGGAATAGAGCCCGAGGCAGGGGCCGGAGACTTTGCCCTTTACGCCTGCTTCTTCCCACGCTTCCTGCAGGGCGGATTCAATCGGGGTTTTACCGTCCATTGGCCAGCCTTTTGGGATGATCCAACGGCCTGTCCCCCGTGAGGTTACCAACAGAATTTCAGGTTTGTCATCATCTGAGATGCGATAGCAAAGAGCGGCAAACTGGGTTCTGACATCGCTTTTGTGGTGTTCGCGAAGTGAAATCGGTACATGTTTGCCCACTTGTCGGGTCATTTGTTGTTCCTGTTGCACGCTCTGCTCTTATTATTGTTCTGATCAGTATAGGCAGCCCCGCCGTTCGTTTCCAGTCGGGATTTGTACTGAAAGTCCTGAAAATGTTCAAAAATCCGAAAAATTTACGTGATTTTGCGCGATGTTTTGTTTTCTGCGCAGGCTTGCACCCGATCGCGGCGATCCGCATAATCCCCCGGATGTCAGTCGTTTACCGCCTTTTCCCGCTGTTGGCGGCGATGCTGTTTTGTGCTTTTACAGCGCAAGCGGCTGAGCGTGTAACCGTATTTGCCGCCGCGTCCTTGCGTAATGCTTTGGACGAGATTTCTGCCCTTTACGAAGGCGAGGCGGTTTTGTCCTACGGCGGGTCTGGGCAGATTGCGCGGCAGGTATCGCAAGGGGCACCCGCCGACATTGTCATCCTGGCAAATCTGGCATGGATGGACTGGCTGGCGGAAAGGGACTTGCTGGCATCTGAAAGCCAAACCGATCTATTGGGCAATACGCTTGTTCTGATCGCGCCTTCGGATGCCACCGATCTGACAGATGTGACCGCCACTTCGTTACTTGGACGACTAGAGGGCGGGCGACTGGCGATAGCGCACACACAAGGCGTACCCGCCGGAATTTACGGGCGGCAATGGCTGGAAGCATTGGAGATGTGGCAGGCGCTTCGGCCGCATCTTGCAGAAACAGAAAATGTTCGGGCTGCATTGGCGCTGGTCGCGCGGGAAGAGGTGCGGTTGGGGTTGGTTTATGCCAGTGATGCATTCGCAGAACCTCGGGTCCGTGTGCTGCATCGGGCCGATCCGGCGCTGCACGATCCTATTGTGTACCCTTTGGCATTGATAAAGGGCCGTGAAAGTACTGGTGCTAAAGCATTTTTCGAGCTGTTGCTATCTCCGCAAAGCGCAGAGATATTCCGGCAGCACGGCTTTGCGGTCATTGGGGGCTGATATGGGATTAAGGCCAGAGGAATGGGCGGCATTGATGCTTTCACTGAAAGTATCGTTCTGGGCTGTTGTTATCAGTCTGCCGCTTGCCATTCTGGTTGCCTGGGTGCTGGCCCGACGAGAATTTCGCGGTAAAGCGTTGCTGAGCGCGTTGGTGCATATGCCTTTGATCCTGCCGCCGGTGGTGACGGGGTATCTCCTGTTGCTGACCTTTGGCGTGAACGGTGCGGTGGGCCGTGTGTTGGCCGATCTTGGTATTGTATTGGCCTTTCGATGGACCGGTGCCGCCCTGGCCGCGGCGATCATGGGCTTCCCGTTGATGGTGCGGGCAATCCGGTTGGCAATTGAAGCGGTTGATCCGAGGCTGGAGGAAGCAGCCGGGACATTGGGCGCGGGAAATCTCGCAGTGTTCTGGTTTGTGACTTTGCCGTTAATAGCACCGGGTGTGTTGGCGGGGGCGGTGCTTGGCTTTGCCAAGGCAATGGGAGAGTTTGGCGCGACAATCACATTTGTGGCCAACATCCCGGGGCAGACCCAGACCCTGCCTTCTGCGATCTATGCGTTCCTCCAGGTGCCCGGTGGAGAAGGCAGCGCATTACGGTTGGTGGTGCTGGCAGTGGTGGTCGCGCTGGGTGCTGTTCTGTTGTCTGAATGGCTTGGCAAACGTGTTGCGCAGAGGATAGGCAGAAGATGAGCATTGAATTGCAGGCTGCTCATATCTTTGGTGATTTTCACCTCGATGTGGAGATCAATGTTGGCACGGGCGTGACTGCTCTTTTTGGGCCGTCCGGTTCTGGTAAGACAACAATTATCAATGTGTTGGCGGGCCTTGTTAAGCCGGAGGCGGGCCGTGTGGTCGCGGGTGGTGAAGTTTTGCTGGATACCGATGCCGGAATTAACTTGCGCAGTTCAAGACGCCGGATTGGATATGTGTTTCAGGACGGTCGTTTGTTTCCGCATATGACGGTGGATCGCAATATTCGCTTTGGAAACCGGTTTGCGCTAACGCCTGCCACTGAAAAAGAGATTGCAGATGTGGCGGGTGTGTTGGGCCTGAATACTCTTTTGGATCGTCATCCGGGAGCGTTGTCAGGAGGCGAAAAACAGCGGGTTGCAATTGCCAGGGCCTGGCTGTCAAAGCCACGAATATTGCTTATGGATGAACCGCTTGCAGCGCTGGATGAACCCAGAAAGGACGAAATTTTTCCCTATCTGGAGCGGTTACGGGATGTGGCCGGAATCCCGATTATCTATGTCAGTCATGCGTTATCAGAAGTTGCGCGTCTGGCGGATGATTTGGTCGTGCTGCAAAATGGCCGCGTGGTGGCGAGTGGGCCGGTCGAGAATGTGTTGAGCGACCCCACAACATTGCCCTTGGTTGGCGTGCGCGAAGCGGGCTCGATCCTTCCGGCAAAGGTGATGGAACATGGGTCGGACGGGCTGAGCCGTCTCAGGATCAGTGCTGGTGATCTGGTGTTGCCGGGTGTTGATCAAGACCCCGAATCTTCGTTGCGTATCAGGGTCTTGGCACAGGATATTATTCTATCGCTTAAAGAACCTGTGGGCCTGTCCTCGCGCAATATTTTGCCTGTCACAATTGAGGCTTTGTACCGTGGGGATGGACCGGGTGTTGCGGTACGATTGCAGGCGGGAGAGGATCACCTGCTGGCAAGGATCACCGCGCGTGCGTCGGAGGAGCTGGGGATTACGCCGGGCCTGAACTGTTTTGCAATACTAAAAGCCACGGCAGTGCCAAAAATGAGCATTGCAACCAGCCCAAACCGGGAAAAATGAAGCGTTCAAATTCTGTACTTATTTGCAATATTTTTGTCAGGAATTATACAAATCGAACTTTTTATATAGTTATCCACAGATAGCACATGATCTGGTGCCATTCTCAAACAGACAAGCCTCCGCAGATCGCGCAATTCGGCGTCGAAATTTCGTGATGTCAGTGAATTATTTGGTGTGGTGACAAGCGACGTTTGTTCCGTCGATTTGACGTAACTTCGGACGTTCCGACCGGCAGCGTGCATCGGCCAGCGGGCAACGTGGTGCAAATGGGCAGCCCTCGGGCAGGTTGACCGGATCGGGAAGCTCGCCCGGTTGGCGTGGCTTATCGAAAGAGCCGCCGTCGAGTTTTGGGATCGCGTCTAACAGGAGCCGGGTGTAGGGGTGCTTTGGTCTGGCAAAAAGCGCCTCTGTTTCGGCCAGCTCCATCACTTGTCCCAGATACATCACCGCTACGCGGGTCCCAAAATGTTCAACGACGGACAGGTCATGCGTGATGAAGAGATAGGTCAGCCCACGCTCTTCCTGAAGGTCGGTCAGCAGGTTCAGGATCTGCGCCTGAATTGAAACGTCCAGCGCCGAAATCGGCTCGTCCGCGACGATGAATGCAGGGTTGGTCACCAGCGCGCGGGCAATTGCAATCCGCTGCCGTTGGCCACCAGAGAACTCATGCGGCAGGCGACGCTGCCAGCTTGGGTCACACCCGGTAGCATCAAGCACGGCCTCAACCTGGGTTCGAACGTCAGAGTTGGATTTCTCTGGCATCAGATGGCGAATAGGCTCGGCCAGGGTATCAAACACGTTGCGACGCGGGTTGAGCGAGGCATAGGGGTTCTGAAACACCATCTGCATGTCGCGGCGGATGGGTTTACGGGTGGTTTCGTCCATCTCGTCAATACGAGTGCCGCGAAAATGAACCTCGCCGGATGTGGGGGTCTGCAATCCGATGATCGCGCGGCCCAGGGTGGTTTTGCCACAGCCGGATTCACCAACCACGCAAAAACTTTCACCCGGTTGAATCGCCACATCAACGGTGTTGAGCGCATGCAGCACAGGCTTTTCACTGCTCAGAAAGTGGGTGGGCAGTGGAAAGCGGACCTCGATCCCCTTGGTTTCGACAATGGGTGCGGTCATTGAGCAATCTCCGCCGTTTTGAGCGGATTGAAGCAGGCCGCGCCGTTCACCAGATCGGGTGCTCCGGCGTGACACCGGTCCGTCGCGTATTCACATCGGGGATTATAGGCACATCCCGGTGGCAGACCTGTAATCGGCGGCATAGAACCGGGGATCTGGTAGAGCCGAGATCCGCGACCGGCATGTTGCGGCAAAGCCTTGAGCAAGCCGGACGTATATGGGTGGGTCGGGCCGTCAATGATGGTTCGGGTGTTGCCCTCTTCCACGCATTTTCCGGCGTACATGATCATCAGGCGTTCAGTCACCTCAGCCACGACACCCAGATCATGGGTAATCAGGATCAACGCCACGTCATGTTCGCGGCAGAGTTTGAGTATAAGCGCCATGATCTCTGCCTGAATGGTGACATCCAGTGCAGTTGTCGGCTCATCCGCGATAATCAGTTCGGGATCGGTCAAAAGCGCGATAGCAATCACTACGCGCTGCCGCAAACCACCAGAAAGTTCGTGAGGATAGGCATCCATCCGGGTTTCAGCCGAGGGAATCGCAACCAGTTTAAGCTTGTCGATACACAGCTTGCGCGCGTCAGATTTTGAGATTTTTCGGTGCGCCTGAAGGGTTTCGATCATCTGGGTGCCAATCGACAGCACCGGGTTGAGCGTGACCATAGGGTCCTGAAAAATCATCGAAATCCGGTTGCCGCGAATATCGCGGATCGCGCGCTCACTCAAAGAAAGCAGGTTTTCGCCGTTGAAGGTGACAGATCCTTTTGAGACACGCCCCGGATCGGCAATCAGGTTCAGGATGGCAAAGGCGAGCATGGATTTACCCGCCCCGGATTCGCCAACCACGCCAAGCCGCTCGCCCTTTTCCAAGGTCAGGCTAACACCGCGCAGCGCCTCTACCTCATCATTTTTGCCCCGCGGGAAGGCCACATGCAGATCGCGTACTTCAAGCATCGCCATCAGTCATCCCCCCGACGCAGTTTCGGATTGAGGACATCGCGCAACCAATCCCCCAGCAGATTCAGCGCCAAAATCAGCGCGACCAGCACGAGGGCAGGGTAAAGAGTGATCCACCATGAGCCAGAAAAGATGAACTCGAACCCGGACCGGATCAGCGACCCCAGCGAGGGCCGGTCGACGGGCATTCCAAGGCCCAGAAAGCTTAGGGCGGCCTCTGTCATGATCGCCTCAGCCACCTGAATAGTGGATATCACCAACACCGGTGTCAGCGTGTTGGGCAGGATATGGCCCCACATCACCTTGCGCGCGGGTAGGCCGATAACGCGGGCGGCATCGACATATTCTTTGTTCTTTTCCCCCAGAACAGACGATCGGACTGTCCGGGCAAATTTTGGCCATTCAGCAATGCCGATGATCAGGATCAGCATAAAAATTGCATAATCCGCATAGGTGCTTGCATCAAAGGCCGCGCTGAACAGGGCGAGCACGATGATCGCGATCATCAGTGTCGACAGCGACATCTGGATATCTGCCAGCCGCATCAGGAAGGCATCGACCCAGCCGCCTTTGTATCCGGCAATCAGGCCAAGTGTGATGCCAAGAATGCCCTGCACGATCACGGCACCAATTCCGATAAGCAGCGAAATACCGGTGCCATACATGATTGTCGACAGCACGCCGCGCCCCTGCGCGTCGGTGCCAAGCAGGAACCGGTCATCGCCACCGGGTGACCAGCTGGGCGGCATTTCGCTGTCCATAATGTCGAGCTGTAGCAAGTCATAGGGGTTCTGTGGTGCGATCCACGGTGCAAACACGGCCATCATTACGAGGACGAACAGAACCGTGCCCGCACAGATAGCGACCGGGTCGGTGAGAAACCGTTTAAGAACGCCGCGCCAGGAGATCATGATTTTGCCCCCGGCAATTTCACCATTGGGTTGATGAGTGTGTAAATGAAATCGACCAGCGTGTTGACCACAACAAAGATCAAACCAACAACAATGATATAGGCGATGATCAGAGGGGTATCGACGCGGTTCACGGCCTCAAGAAACAGGAATCCCATACCGGGCCACTGAAACACCGTTTCGGTCAGGATTGTGTAGGCGATCAGCGTACCGATCATCAGGCCACCCACTGTTACAACCGGCAATAGCGTGTTGCGGAAAGCATGAACGTAACGCACCCGTGCCGTCGACAGCCCCTTGGCCCGGGCAAAGCGCACATAATCGGTGCCCATCGTCTCCATCATCTCGGCCCGGATCAGGCGGATGAACAGGGGCAGCATAATCGAGCTGAGTGTCAAAGAGGGCAGGATCAGGTGGGCCAAACCGTCGAAGGTGAGGAAACCGGTGTTCCACCCCCAGGGCATTTCATAGGTATCGCCCCGGCCAAATGACGGGAACCAGCCCAATTCGACGCTGAAAATCCAGACCAGAAAGATTGCGGTCAGGAACACCGGCACCGAAATGCCGATGATCGATCCGCTCATTATGATACGCGAAAGCCAGCTGTTTCGATGGATAGCACAATAGATGCCAGCGGGGATTGAAACCGACAGGAATATGAACACCGCCCCCAGCACCAATTCGAACGTCGCTGGAAACTTGTCCATGATGACATCAAGCGCGGGGCGTTTGAAGAAATAGGATGTGCCAAGGTCACCCTGAACCGCGCGGCCCAGAAAACGCGTGTACTGGGTGATGAAGGGATCATTGAGACCAAGCTCGTCGCGCAGGGCGTCACGTTCCGCTTCTGAAACCGACTGGCCGACCAGCTCGCGCAGCGGATCGCCAAGATTGTCCTGTATCGAAAATCCGATGATCGACAGCACGAACATCACGATCGCGGCCTGAAGCACGCGGCGAATGAGAAAAGCGATTAAATGCATGAATGCCTAGCAAAAAAGCGGACGGGCCGGAGATGTCCGGCCCGTCCAATTGCGATTATTCCGCGATGACCAAGTCACCCAGATAGGGGAAGTTCATCACGTTAAGAATTGCCTCGGCACCAACGCCAGAGCGAGCGGCCCAGGCCAGATCCTGCCAGTGCAGCGGAACGTATGCCGCCTCTTCATGCAGGATGGCTTCGGCTTTTTGCAGCATTTCTGCACGCACCGAGTCATCGGTTTCGGTAAGCGACGCAAGCGTCAGCTCGTCAACCATAGCGTTCGAGTAGTTGCCCGAGTTGTACTGGCCACGGCCGGTGTCTGCGTCCGGTGTCATGGTCAGGAACTCGTTAAAGTTGGCACTGTCTTCGGTGTCCGAATGCCAGCCGATCATCATGATATCAGCTGCGCGTTCATCAAACTTTGGCCAGTATTGTGCTTTTGGCATGGTGGTCAGGTCGATCGTGATGTTGATCTTGGCCAGCATGGCCGCCGCTGCTTCGCAGATTTTGTAATCGTTGACGTAGCGGTTGTTGGGGCACATCATGGTCGCTTCGAAGCCATCAGCATAGCCTGCTTCGGCCATCAGAGCCTGAGCTTTGGCCACATCATAGCGGGGCTGAAGCGCCTCGTTATAACCCAGATAGCCCTTGGGTGATTGTTGGGCCGCAGCTGTGCCAAAGCCTTTCATGATCTTCTCAACGATGCCTTCGTTGTTGATCGCGTGCACAATGGCCTGGCGTACTTTCATATTGGCCAGCGCCTCATGGCGTTGCTGGTTCAACTGAAGTGTAATGATCCGTGTGCCGGACATGGTGATCAGGTCGGTCCCATCATTGCTGTGGATCCGATCAAGATCTGTTGGTGGCACCGGTGCGATAAAGTCGACGTCACCGGAGAGAAGCGCGGCCACACGGGTCGGCGACTCTTTGATCGGTGTCAGAACAGCGGTTTGAACGTTACCCGGGCTGTTAGTGTCCCAATAGTCGGGGTTGCGTTCAAAGACGACTTTTACACCCTGTTCACGCTCAGTAATGATGAACGGCCCTGTGCCCGAAACGGTTTTCGAGGCGAAACTGTCACCATGTTTTACAATCTCGTCTCCACCGGCTTCATAGAAAGCTTTGTCCATAGGAAAGACATAAGTTGCCGTGTGTAGAACAAGCGGGCTGGGGCCGTCTGTCTTAATCTCGACCGTATGGTCGTCGATCGCAGTGGCCGATGTCCAGCCAGCAAAGATGCCTTTGAAATCGGGCGAGGATTTCAGGCGGTCGATGGTGTAGACCACATCGGCGGCAGTCATTGTGTTGCCAGAGTGGAACTTTACACCCTGACGGATGTTGAACCGTACAGTGGTCTCATCCACCCGATCCCAGCTTTCGGCTAGGCGGGCATCAAAGCCCAGATCACTGTTCCAGCGTACCAAAGGATCAAAAATCATATGGCTAAGCTGAAGCGTGCCGCCCGACAGCTGCTCATGCGGGTCAAGCGACACCGGATCAGCATCGTAGGCAAAGTTCAGCGTTTGGGCTGGGGCCATCGTCGCGGCGCCCAATACCATAGCTGTTGCAGCTACTAAATTGCGTAGAGTCTTCATATTTCTCTCCCTGATTAGCCGGGTATGCCCTGTGGTTCGTTGTGGGGTCTCCCGGTCATAAACGCTAGGTTGTCGCGATTCTGCGTCTATGTAAAGGCCGAGGAGGGCTTCTTTTTGGCGTGTTTTCAGAGTAAAAACTGTTAATTTCCAGATGGCTAAGGGCGTTTTTTACCAGCAGGTCAAGGGCTTGCACGAATAGAAATGATGCCCTGTGCTCAACAGAAAATGAAAAAATTAGTAGAAATACGAATGACTGCCATTGCGGGTATTTCTAGCCATCCTCCCTAGCGCCAGACAGAGGCGTATGAGGCGAACACACCTTGTAGTTTTGACAGTAACCGATTTCCCAAACCGGGATTTGGCAGGGCGCCATGGGCGAGCCTTTCAGCGATCACTTCTACTGGGCAAGGCAGTCCGGTTACAGGGTCGTGATAGCGGGGATAGTCGATCAATGTTGCATGAACGAGCCCCTCAATTGTTGGCCTGGCGCGGCGTCGTGGGGGAACGTCACCCTTGTCTTGTGTTAGCCCCCAACCTGCGTAAAAAGGGGCCCCGGTCGTGGTAACTCGGACGCCTCGCATCAATGCTTCGAACCCTAGCAGTGAAGTCATGGTCCAAACTTCATCGACGTGGCTCAGCACCGTGGCTGGGTCAACTTCACGCAAAACCAAATCGGCGAGTCGTTCTGAATCTGCAGGATTGACCGCCCCGTCGCGCAAACCTGCTTCGACATCCGGATGAGGCTTGTACAATATCACCGCTTCCGGGTTGTTGGATCGCGCGTGTTCCAACAGCGCCTGATTTGTGCGGATTGCCCCGGCTCCCAGTTGAATGGAGGCATCATCTTCGACCTGCCCGGGTACCAGGATTTTGTAACCTTCAGGAAGTTCCGGGGCATAGGTGCCCAAATTGTATTTACTAAGGCCTGCTTTGATAATTTGTTTGATGAGGGCCTCCGCACGAAGGAATTGATCGGGGCGCAGCTCGGCGCGATTTGTGATCAGCTTTTCCAGACGGCTTTCCTGTTTTGGATCGTAGTAAATCCCAAGATCATCGCAGACCAGCGACATTGGCGGGATCAGCTCTGCCCCCAAGCCGCGCGAGCGAAGAAAACCATCTTCAACCCGGATCGCCTGTTTTGGAGCCTTTTCCGCGGCTGAGGCCCAGACCATGGCCCGCCGGTCGGGCGCTGCATCCCGGTCGCGGGGAAATTTCAACGCACGATGCTGACCAAAGAACCCCTGCAGGGGCTTTCGTTTCCAAAGCCGCATGCCATAGGCGGCCCAGCCGGCATAATCCTCGCGCCATGCGCGGACCTGTGCGCCGAGCGCTGCGATGGTTTCTTCCAGTGTGGCCAGACGGTCGCGATACGGGTCGTACCAAACCGGATACAGAATCATGGCTCCGGCAAACAGCTGCGCCCGGCTGAGGTTGCGGCCACGGCGGGAAAGCGTCAGGGGATGGCGGTCATCCGTCAGACCCCATCCGGCAAAGAAAGGCTGGCCAAAAACCTGCGGTTTGTGCCCGGCATAAATCGCTTCGAACCCAAGTTGAGAGCTGACTGTGTAAACAGCAATTGCGCCTTCCAGCAGGGTCCAGGGGCTGACCGGATCAGAATACAGCGTTATCCGGTCCGTTTCATCAGTTTCAGAGAAATAACCACTGCGATACCCGGCCACAGTTTCGGGGTGGGTTTTGATCACGATGCGCGCGCCTGGGTGATCCTCCTGCGCATAATACAGCATTTCGCGAAAGCTGTTCGCGTCAGCCCCGCCAAGGGTGACAGAGGCATCACCGCGGGTCTGGTCGATAACCAGCACATAGCCCGGATCGGGGCAGGGGGTTGCTGGATCAAAGGCGTTGTATTTGCTCAGGTGATGATCCTGTAGTCCGGCGATACAGGCACGTGCGCGGTTTAACAGGGCAGTATCATCCAAGGGGTGCGTGGTCAGCAAGGTTTCAAGGTCCGAAGGCTTACTGGCGTCGAAATGCATGCCCTGCTGGTCAATCACCAGCCCAATAGGCGGTTCTCCGGCACGGCCGGGCTGAACAGAACGCAGGAATGCGTCTTCTACGCGGATCAAACCTGCACCAATCGTCTCTGCAACTGTTTCGCCGCGTTTGGCGTATGGGGAATGACCCCAAACTGCGATGAGGTCTTCCGCGCCCGGTTTGCCCAATCTCAAAGGATATCCCGCGAGTTCCATCATCCGGCGGATGCGCTTTTGCCGTAGAAACCCTGCGTTAAAATAGAAAACCCGCCGGGGCACTGTGTCCTCGGCGGGTTTGTCGTCAATGGGTGAGATCATAAATCTCCGCTCAGGGTGCTGCTTGCAGTTGAGAGTGAACCGACCGCACCAAGCGTACCTGTTAAGGCTCCAATTACCTTGCTCCACTGAGCAAACGGCGCTTCGGTGACATAAAGCGTGTCATCGTCCCGGACCGAGAAATCACGTGCCATGAACATGCCGTTGGGCTGGGTCAGGTCAAGCACATAGACCATACGTTGGGCACCGATCAGATCAGTGCGGCCCAGAACCATGTTGGCGATATCGGCGGGCTCATTCCGCATGATGAAGACGCCTGTAGGATCAGCGCTGTTTGACTGCAACCCACCAACCTGCGCAATCGCTTCAATCGCGGACAGGGTTTGGCTTTCAAACTGAACCTGCGCCTGACCACCGGTGGCACCAAGGGCGGTAAAGGAGCGTGTGTCTTCTTCTACAAGAATACGGTCCCCGCCACGCAGTGCGATGTCAAAATCAGGATATTTGAACAGGTCCTGGAACCAGACCTTTGACCGCTTTTCACCGCGGATCACAGTGATCTGGGCAATCTCTGGCTGGATCGCAACGCCGCCAGCGGCGGCAAGCATTGTCGACAAGGTGCGTGTTGGCCGTTCAATCGGATAGACGCCCTGTCCTGTAACCGCCCCAATCAGCGAGACGGTGGCGCCATTACCGGCGAGGCGTCGTACCTCTACCTGCGGATCGGGGGTCTGTTCATCCAGCTTCGAGGTGATGACCCGGCGAATGGCTTCTGGCGTGTTGCCAGAGGCCCGAACCCGACCGGCATAGGGGATAAAGATAAAGCCCGCGCCATCCACCTGAACCTCTTCCAGAATGGCGGCGTTCTGGCCTTGGCCGACCAGTAGCCCGTCATCGACGTTTTCCCAGACGGTTATGCCAAGCGTATCACCAGGGCGGATCGTATCAGATCCAACGATACCAGCATTCTTAAAATCATCAGTAAATCCAAGCGCCGGTTGGATCGCTGTTGCACGGGTAACTCTGTCGTTTACAGACACGACATAGGCGTCGCCAGATCTCTGGACAGAGCCTTCGTAGATTTCACGCTTGTTCGGACCAACGCGCGGCAGCGTGCCACAGGACGCCACAATTGCCGCAACCATGATCAGGGCGACAGGTTTCGCCCAGCGGTTATTTTGGGATTTCACTGCTCGGTCTCCTCGACCTGTTATTGTTCTGCCTCAGTACTTTTTTTGTTTAACCTAGCGGAATCCAGATGAAAAATCCAGTACCACCGGTTGTGTTTATCAGTTCACCACGCGCAACTGTTGCCGCGGTGCCGCGGTTCCGGATTTGAGCGCATCATAGGGGTCTTCGCTGGCCAACATCATGTCAACGGCCTGCCGCAGCAATTGTCGCCGCCCGCTGGCTGAGTAAAACCCACCCGCAACCTGACTGGTCTCCAGCAAATATCGGCGATAATCGGCATAGGCTTTGCGGTCCGGTCGTTCCGGCCCGGCAAAAAAGTCGCGCAATGGTTTGGTCGATACGAACTCTGGCTTGGCATAGACCGCCTCGCCAAAGGTTTTGAGCGGGATGCCGCGCCACAGCACTTGTTGTGCGGCAGTAGAGTTCACGGTGACAGCGCTGCGTGCTTCATCCAATAGGGCGGCCAGCTTGCCACCCCGCACATAATGTACACGGTCTGCGACACCTGCGTCGCGTGCCAATCGTTTCAATTCACGCCTGATCGGAACCCGGCCATCTTCAAGCGGATGCGCCTTTATAACAAGGTGATGGTGTGTTGGCGCACCTTTGGCAAAACCCTCGACGACGGTTTCAAGGAAGTCCGTCATCGTCGAAAACGGCGAATGTTCCTGGAATGAGGAGTCATGTTCCAACTGCAACAGCGCCAGATGATAGGGGAACCCCCCATATTTTATGCGTAGCGTTGCAATCCGGCGATCAATGGCCTGTGCCGGCATCAGCATCAGACGTTTAAGGTATAGTGTGAATTCCTGCCGAACCGTCAGCGCCCGGTGCGGACGGAAGGATTTGTAGCGGCGGTTGGCCAATAAAACCAGGCCATGATAGGCCGCGCCATAAAAGATATGCTGCCGCATATCGCCCCAGCTGGCCGGGGGCAGGGCAGTGTCCATATCAGAGTTTTCCAGCGCGTCGCGCATCTGTTTGACGCTCATCTCCATAAGACGGGAATGCCCGTTGGCTCCACCGCGTTCATAGGTCACCCAATACGGGCGCATATACCCTTCTTCAAAGACATGGATGCGCAGGCCTGCATCCTTTGCGATCTCAACTGCGTTGGCGTGTATTGGGCGTGTGTCGCCATAAAGAACCAGATCAGTGACGCCTTTTTCAGCGATCAGGGTTTCAAAGCGCGCGGGCCAGTCATCAACAGTGCCAACGTAAGGGATATAGCTTTTCCGATCGCGCCAAAACGCTGCATCACCTGCATTGAATCCGACGCGCCAGACCTGCGCACCTGCGCGCCCGATCATTCGCCCAAGCCGTGCAAAGAACGGGCCATGCGGCCCCTGCAGGAACAGGAAAACCCGGTTATTTCCGGAAAGCGTGCTCATTCAACTGTCAGCCCCTTATCTTTTAAGGTTTTCGTACTGCAGGATTTGGGCAAAAATATGGCCCGGTCAATCCGACACCTTGCCACAGACAGGCCGCAGAGGTAGGTCAGGCGGCATAACACAGGCAGGAGAACGCACATGTTCACAGGCATCATCACCGATATGGGCGAGATCCGTCAGGTCGAGCAGCGTGGCGACCTTCGTGCCCGGATCGGCACGCGTTACGACATGGCAGGTGTTGATATGGGGGCCTCGATAGCCTGTGACGGTGTTTGCCTGACAGTGGTGTGCAAGGGTGAAGATTGGTTTGATGTGGATATCTCTGCCGAGACGGTTTCGAAAACCAACCTTGACACCTGGACGTTGGGACGGCGGGTTAATCTGGAACGGGCGTTAAAGGTCGGTGATGAACTGGGCGGTCATATCGTATCGGGTCATGTGGATGGGCTGGCTGAAATTATCGCGATTTCTGACGAAGGTGACAGCACCCGCGTCACATTGCGCGCGCCCCAAGCCTTGGCACGCTACATCGCGCCAAAGGGTTCGGTTGCATTAAACGGCACATCTTTGACGGTGAACGAGGTTGATGGTTGTGACTTCGGCATCAATTTTATCCCTCATACCAAAGAGGTAACCACTTGGGGCAGTGTTGCGTCGGGGGATCTTATCAATCTGGAGATTGATACACTGGCGCGTTATGTGGCGCGATTGGCAGAAATGAGCTGAAACATTTGCAGCGGCGCCTAACCCTGCCATTCCGCCAGCTTGCAAGCCACGTACCAGCACACCAGCCCGATTATTGCGCCAAAGTATCCGTCGATTGCATAGTGCCAGGCCAGATGAACTGACCCAAGCTGGATAACGATCGCAAATGCCACGAGCAACCAACCCGCCCATTTGCGCCAGGAAAAGCCGAAACAGGCCATCATCACCGCGCTGGCAACATGCATGGATGGCATCGCTGAAATACCTTTAACCGGCCCGTCATTGAGATACCCGTCGATCAGCATCGCATGCACATCAAGCGCCCAAACCGGGCTAATCTCAGCAAATTCATGTAGTTTGTCCAGCAGAGGAACAAATTCAGATCCGTATCCCAGCACCTCGTAGTAAACCGGTCCCGCTGACGAGAAAATTGCTGCCAAAAGGTTGCCGCCAATCACCCAGGTCAGAACCATCGCGATCAGGAATGAATTGCGCCGCACCGCATTGTCACGGTCAAAGCTGGTCATGAAAACAATAAAGTAGAGCAGAAAAAACCAGAAATGATAGGCCGCATTGATGATCGTGGTGATGAGCGGCGAACCCAGCAGCGGCATCAGCAATTCGTATGGCGCGTATCCGCCGTGTAATGTTTGATCGAGCTGTGCAAAATAGGGGTCCCATGAAAACGGATTGATCAATGGGACCAAATCTTTGAGGACTGCAAAGGTGCCTGCAAAGACAGATATCGCCAAAAATCCTACGACACCGTTTGCAAGGCGTTCGCCATTTAGCGCATTTTCCCGAATATCAGCGATGAACCATTGGCTGGGGCGAGCGGGACGAACCACCATTGCCATATACCCGAACCGCCAAAACATCAGGAATATCACGAATAGCGGGACCAGTGTTTTCAAGAGGGTGATCAGGGTCGGTATTGTGCCCGAGTCAAACGGGACATCCAGTACATAGCAAGTGATCAAAGCCGAACACAGGTGCAGGATCACAAGACTTACCAACACCCGATTGTGCCAAAGAGCGCGCGATATCAGGCCCTGCGGCGAAACAGCTGCGGCGGTTTGCATGGTCATCGGTCTGGTCCCTGTGCGATTTCGCAGAGGGTAGATCGGGAACGAGGCCTGTACTTGACACCAATGGGCCAATTTCTGGGCGTAAGTCAGTCCGGAGAATATCGGCAAAACGTGAAAAACACCCACGCCTGGAACTTAATCCACGAGCGTATTAAGGTATTGTAAAGTATCTGGTAATAAGTTTGGCAGCTAACTTAAAGCGAGTTTACGGCCGCCAGTTCGCGATCACGTCAAACCCTTCAGGTGTTGGCATCATTTCGAGATAGTCGGCGAACTGGCCCCAGATGGCCTGTACAGATTCCGCGTTTGCGTTCGATTTCTCTTCGCTTTCAACCAAGGAAATGACGCAACCGCTGCCGTCTTCATTCATGCAATTGATAAATTGTTCCAGACCATCAAGCGCCAGAATTTGCCCTTTGAGCTGCTCTAACAGCACCATCGCCTCATCGCGTGAACCGGCCTTCATCTTATATCGCGTAATTCTTGCAAACATCATCATTCCCCTCTGTTAACCGCCCGTCTGTATGTAGTGCAGTTCAACTGACATAGCACAAATTCAACGCATTAGGGCATTTCACTAACTTCACGCCCAGATGTCACCGATCGTAAATCCGGCTTGAAACGGATCAGTTGGATCCAGCAGGTAGTTTGACGTGCCGTATATCCAGGCCTGCCCCGAAATCGTAGGTATTATAGCCGGGTAGGGGCCGATCTGAGTGACCTCTTCAATTCGGCCGGTGAATGTTGTTCCTAACGGACCTGCGTTCACGTAATCCTGCCCTACTTCCAACATCCCGCGCGCATGCATAACCGCCATTTTAGCACAAGTGCCGGTGCCACAGGGTGACCGGTCCAATGTTCCGGGCAGGGCATGGGGTCGTGCTGGGTTATACCCACCGGTCGAAACTGTGATTGCGCCACGCCCATGTGTGGCGGGGTCAACGGGTGCGCCCCAAAGGTTGGTGATCGTAGGTCCGGTGATTGCCGGGTTTTCAGGATGTGCGACCGGTAGCTGTTCCTGAGCTGCCGCCAGAATGCGCTCTGACGCCTGCACAATTTCGGCACCATTCTCCGGCGCCAGATCGACCCCCAGTGCATCCGCATCAGCGAGCACGAAGAACATACCACCCCATGCAATATCGACAGAAATCTTGCCCAATCCATCAACCTCAAGCGGCGCATCGAGATGCGTGGCAAAGGCGGGCACGTTGCGAAGCGTCACGCGGGTCACCTTGCCATCGTTGCAATCTGCGCGCACTTTGATCAGACCGGCGGGTGCTTCCAGCGTCAGCTCGGTTACCGGCTCCATCATTGGCAGAATACCGGTTTCCAACAGCACCGTAACCACGCACATCGCGTTGGATCCGGACATCGGCGGGAATTCTGTCTGTTCCATGATAATGAAACCAGCATCTGCATCCGGATCGCAGGGCGGCACCAGCAGATTGCAGCACAATGCAGGCTGGCCCCGCGGTTCGCGCAGCATCAACAGCCGAACATCATCGGCATGCTTCTGCATCCATTGCATTTTCTCGAATACTGAATGCCCCTGCAAGGGTGGTGCACCAGCGGTGATCACGCGACCCGGCTCGCCCTCGGCATGTGCTTCTACGGCGGTGATCATCCGGCTGGCACGCATAACATATCCTTCCTTGGTCGATGTGACCCTAATGTCGGTTTTTGAACGCGTCCAGCAGCTGGGATACTTGCGATGATCTTGCCTGAGCCAATCTTGGCTTTAACATAGTGGCCAGAAAATTAACTGGATTCGCCATATGCTCCAAGGATCAACGCTATCAATCCAGATTATCGTGACGCCCAGCTTTAATCTTGCGGCGACGATGGGTTTCATCGATCCGTTTCGTGCAGCGAATTACCTGGAAGGGCAGAACCTATTTGGTTGGTCACTTGTTTCAGAAGATGGCGGGGTCTGCCGGGCCAGCAACGGCGCAGAGATCAGTACTTTGGCTTTGCGCGACACGCGCAATGAACCAGCCGATTTTGTCATCGTATCGTCCAGTTGGACGCCGGAACTTTATGGAACCGCGGCGATTCAATCAATATTGCACCATCGCGCGCGGCAGAATGTTACCCTTGGCTGCATCGACACAGGTGCTTTTGTCTTGGCGCGTGCGGGGCTGCTACAGGGGCGGCGTACCACCGTGCATTATGAGCATACGGATGCATTTCAGGAGATGTTTCCCGACGCACAGGTAACAGAGACTATTTGCGAATTCGACGGCTCCCGGATCAGTTGTTGCGGGGGCGTCGCAACCACAGATTTTGCACTGCACATCATCCGCAACACCCACGGCGCTGCAATTGCCAATGCCGCGGCTCGTTATGTGTTTCATGCGGATCTGCGTGATCCAAATACACCGCAGAATCCACCCGAAGCAGAGCCTTTGGGCAAAACCGTGCCTCAAGCCGTCCGGCGGGCCATTGCAGCCATGGAGGCGCATCTCGAAGAACCGCTGCCAATCCCGGCAATTTGTGCCCAGGTTGAAATTTCGCAGCGTCAGCTCGACCGGCTGTTTTCCCGGCATCTGCATAAGACGCCCGCACTCTACTACCGTGATATCCGCCTGGACCGTGCGCGCGGGTTGGTAACTCAAACCAACATGAGCATGGCCGAAATCGCCGTTGCGTCAGGTTTTGCCAGTCAGGTGCATTTCAGCCGTGCCTATAAATCCCGGTTCGGATTGCCCCCCAGCCGGGATCGGATCGACGGGCGGGTGCCGTTCGAATTTCGCGCCTGGCCCATGCACCGGGTGGTTTGATTTGTGCAATGCCAAGGCTTGGCTGAATGGCTAAATTATACAAATTGGAGGCGAAAAATATCATGATACCCTGCATCATTAGGGCGCATATTAGGATGTAGTCGAATCGGCGACGCAGCCACACCAACTCCAAGAGGTTCAGCATGACGACCGTCCTCTCACCAGATGCAGTTCGCGAAGTCTCGCAAGGGTATAGTGATGACCCATCGCGTTCATTGTCGCTTCGGGCGGATGCCTATACCCGTGCTGAATGGTTCGCAGCAGATCAGCAGGCTATTTTGGCCAAAAGCTGGCAATGGGTGTGTCATGTTGAAAAACTGCGCGATCCTGGCTCATATCTCACAGTAGAAATCGCCGGCCACCCCATTGCAGTGGTGCGTGACCGCGAAGGGGTGCTGCGCGGGTTTTTTAACGTCTGCAAGCACCGAGCCCATGAACTGCTCAGCGGTGAGGGCAACACCACCCGGATCATGTGCCCCTATCACGCCTGGGTGTACCGGCTGGATGGTCAACTGGTCCGCGCGCCAGAGACCGAACATTTATCAGATTTCAGCACGGGTGAGATTTGCCTCGATCAGGTGCAGGTCGAAGAATTTGCGGGCTTCATCTATGTAAATCTGGACCCGCATGCGCTGTCCCTGTCCCAACAATCCGGTGATCTTGAAACCGAGATCCGTCATTGGGCACCGGACATAGACCAGCTGACTTTTGGCCACCGGCTGACCTATGACATCAAGTCGAACTGGAAAAATGTCGTTGATAACTTTCTGGAATGCTATCACTGCCCGACCGCGCACAAGGATTTCTGCGATCTGGTGGACATGGATACCTACAAGGTTGTCACCTACGATATTTATTCCTCGCATATGGCCGATGCGGGCTCCGGCGCCAACAGCGCCTATGATGTTTCAAATGCCACCGTACGTACCCACGCGGTCTGGTGGCTATGGCCCACTACCTGCCTGATGCGCTATCCGGGGCGGTCGTCGATGATTGTGCTTAACATCATTCCAATGGGACCGGACCGCACGCTGGAAACCTATGATTTCTTTCTGGAAACACCTGAGCCTGACGCGATGGAATTGGATGCAATCCGTTATCTGGATGAGGTCCTGCAGGTCGAAGATATCGGGCTTGTCGAAAGCGTACAGCGCGGCATGAACACACCCGCCTTCACCCAAGGGCGTATCGTCAATGATCCTACAGGTTCTGGTAAGTCAGAACATGCCGTGCATCACTTTCACGGACTTGTTCTTGATGCATACCAGAAGGCCGCCGCCCCATGACAAACCCAACGCGACGGCCCAACATTGTCGTCATCATGGCGGATCAGCTGGCGCCGCATTTTACCGGCGCATATGGGCACAAGGTGGCCAAAACCCCGCACATGGATGCGCTGGCCGCGCGCGGGATGCGGTTTGATGCGGCCTATTGCAACTCGCCATTATGTGCGCCGTCACGCTTTGCCTTTATGTCCGGCCAGCTGATCAGCCGGATCGCCGCCTATGACAATGCCTCGGAATTCCGCGCCTCAGTGCCCACCTTTGCCCATTACCTGCAAATGCTGGGATACCGGACCTGCCTTTCAGGCAAGATGCATTTCGTCGGCCCGGACCAGAAACACGGGTTTCAGGACCGTGTGACCACAGATATTTACCCCGCCGATTTCGCATGGACCCCTGATTGGGAAGCACCGGATGAACGGATCGACAAGTGGTATCATAACATGCAAACGGTCAAGGAAAGCGGCGTCGCGGTCGCCACCTTCCAAACCGATTATGATGACGAGGTCAGCTTTGCCGCGCGCCGGTGGCTGATTGACCGGGGCCGCGACCGCGCCGCCGGGGGTGAAAACCCGTTCTGCCTGGTGGCCTCATTCATCCACCCGCATGACCCCTATGTGGCCAAGCCCGAATGGTGGGATCTTTATTCTGATGAAGAGATCGAAATGCCCGCCTTTGTGCCCGCTTTGGCGGATCAGGACCCGTTTTCGCGTCGTTTGATGGATGGGATTGAGGCCAGTTATGTGCCCCTGACTGACGAGGAAATTCGCCGGGCCCGCCGCGCCTACCTCGCCAATGTCAGTTATTTTGACAGCAAGGTGGGTGAGGTGGTGCGCGCGTTGGAAGAAACCGGTGAGATCGTTAACACCATCGTCATCGTCACCGCTGATCACGGCGATATGCTGGGCGAACGCGGCTTATGGTACAAGATGAACTTCTTTGAACATTCGGCCCGAGTACCGCTGATCATGGCCGGGCCGGATATTGCGCAAGGCACGGCTCAAAACGCTTGCTCACTGGTCGACTTACTACCCACATTTCTTGAGATCGCAGGCAGCGACACCGGGATAGTGGGCGAGCCTGTGGATGGTCGTTCGCTTATGCCACTGGCCCGGGGCGATACAGACACGATGGATGAGGCGATTGGGGAATATTGTGCCGAGATGACACCTTTCCCGGTTCTGATGATCCGGCGCGGCACGCTGAAATACATCCACTGCGATGCTGATCCGCCGCAGCTCTATGATCTGGCACTAGACGCGCTGGAACAGGTCAACCTTGCCGATGACCCGACCTACGCCAGCCATGCCACGGCTTTTGCAACAGAGGTGGCGGCGCGCTGGGATTTTCCCACCCTGCGCGAAAACATCATCGCCACCCAAAAATCCCGCCGAGCGCTGCACGCAGCGATGGGCGCGGGGTCGGGCGAGCACTGGGATTACAACCCACCCCGCGATGCCTCGCAGGAATATGTGCGCAATCACATGGACTGGACAGAGGCCGCCGCGCGTTACCGGTTTCCCCCGCTAAAGGAGACAGACACATGATGTTAAAGGGGAAAACAGCCCTTGTTACCGGCGGTCGCGGCGGCATAGGGCGCGCTATCGTTGCACGGTTCCTGCGTGAAGGTGCAACCGTTTTCGCCGCCGATCTGACACCCGAAGGGTCCCTTGCAGCGCATGATGAGGATGGCAGCCATTTCCTGAAACTCGACGTGACCCAAGAGGCCGACAGCATCGCGGCGATGTCTCAGGTTAGCCAAGAAGCAGGACAGCTCGACATTTTGGTCAACGCCGCCGGGATCGAGATCGAAAAGACGATCGAGGATACCACGCTCGAAGAATGGAACCGCTCTTTTGCGGTCAATGTCACCGGAACCTTTCTGACATCCAAACATGCGCTTCCTTTGATGCGGGCAGCGGCGGGGCAAGGAGCGAGTGCCAGCATAATCAACTTCGGCTCCTATGACGGGTTCATCGCTGACCCCGGCCTTGCGGTCTATTGTGCCACCAAGGGTGCAGTGCATGCACTGACCCGTGCCATGGCCTGTGACCACGGGCCAGAGGGTATCCGGGTCAACGCGATCTGCCCGGGCTATGTCGACACACCAATGTTGCAAAGCTTTTTCACCGGCGACGGTTCCGGCGCCGGGGGCAAAAGCATCGATGATTTGCAACAGGCCGTACGCGATGTGCACCCGATGCGGACCTATGGCACCCCCGACGATATTGCCAATCTGGTCAACTGGCTGGCCAGCGACGAGGCACGCTATGCCAGTGGGCAGCTTTGGGTGCTTGACGGTGGGTTGTCGGCCCAAGTCCAGCAGATGAAATTGTGAGGAAGGCCATGAAACTGATCAAATCAGGACAAGCCCAAAGTGAACCGGCAACCGGCGCGCTTTACGTACAAGGCGCAATAGAATTTGCACTTCTTGCGGGAGCACCCGACACCAATCAGGTAGAGATTTATCAGGTCGATTTCGCAGCAGGTGCGCGCAACCGGGTGCATGTTCACAAAAAAGACCAGATCCTGATCGGCCTGAGCGGGCAGGGTATCGTTGCAGATGCTGCGGGCGAACAGGTGATGGGCCCCGGCGATACGGTGACCATCCCGTCGGGCCACCCGCACTGGCATGGCGCAAGCTCTGATCATGCCTTTTCCCATATCACGGTTGCTGTGCCCGGGGATGAAATCGAGATTGTTGATCAGGATGACCGAGGTGCCTGGGGCGCACTGCCTGATGGTGAATAATCAAAACGGATGGAGGTTGCGTTATGCGACTGACCTGTAAAAAGGCGCTTGTCACCGGTGGCCGACAGGGGATCGGGCGCGGCATTGTTCAGGCATTTCTTGCGGAAGGTGCTAGCGTGGTGACCTGCGGCCGTGGTGCTGATCCCGGTGATCTTACCGAAGGGTGCGGATGGGTTCAGGCCGATGTCTCAGACGCGTCTAGCGTCGCAGCTTTGGTCGCCGAAACCGGCCCAATTGATATCCTTGTGAACAACGCAGGCGTGCAGGTTGAAAAGACTGTGCCCGACAGCACAGATGCCGACTGGGATGCTGTGATCGGTGCCAACTGCCGCGGCGTTTTTAACACCTGCCGTGCCTATATTCCATTGATGTCGCCCGGTGCGTCGATCATCAATATCGGCTCGATTTCCGGAACGCATGCGGATCCGTCCATGGCGCTCTACAATGCGTCAAAGGCTTTTGTGCATGGGCTGACACGCTCGATTGCAGTCGATCACGGCCCACGTGTTCGATGCAATGCCATCTGTCCGGGTTGGATTGAGACGGGGATGCTGGACGCAGGGTTTGACCTTGCTCAAAACCCCACCACCGCGCGCACTGATGCAGTTGCCCGCCACCCCGTGCGCCGGTTCGGACAGCCCGCCGATATCGCCGCAATGGCAGTCTGGCTCGCATCGGACGAGGCAGGTTTCGCCAGCGGGCAGCTCTTTACCATCGACGGCGGTATGACCGCTGCCTCTCCTTTGCAACCGGGGTTGTTCTGATGTCAGAGTTTGCGCATACAGCCTGTCTTGGTGCGGGCGTCATCGGGGCCAGCTGGACCGCATTATTCCTCGCGTCTGGCCGCTCTGTCGCGGTGTATGATCCGCAGGACGGTGCTGCTGATTTTGTGCGGCGCTATATCGAAACCGCCTGGCCTGCTCTGGTTGGATTGGGGTTGGCGGACAAGGGAACACCCGACGCGGTGACATTTCACCAATCTGCGGCCCGGGCTGTCGAAGGCGCTGCCTTTGTACAGGAAAGCGTGCCAGAGCGTCTGGAGATCAAACATCCGCTTTATGCTGACGTTGAACCTGCACTTGAACCAGATGCGGTGGTTGCCTCATCGGCGTCGGGCCTCACCCTCAGCGAATTGCAGCAAGGATGGCGCGATCCTGCCCGCCTTGTCCTTGGCCACCCGTTTAATCCGCCCCATCTCATTCCGCTGGTCGAGGTGATGGGCAATGATCGAACAGCCCCGGATGCGGTGGAATTGGCCGAGAAGTTCTACAAGGCCGTTGGCAAGATCACCATTCGTGTCCACCGCGAGGTGCCGGGCCATGTCGCCAACCGGCTTCAGGCCGCAGTCTGGCGCGAAGCGATCCATCTGGTACTGGAAGGCGTGGCCAGTGTCGGCGACGTGGACAAGGCGATGTGGGCGGGTCCGGGTTTGCGTTGGGCGGCAATGGGACCAACACAGCTCTTTCACCTTGGTGCGGGAGAGGGCGGGATTGCAGAGTTCTGCGACCGGTACGCAGACAGCTTCAACCGCTGGTGGGATGACCTCGGCGACCCGCGCCTGACACCAGAGGTCGCCGCGACACTCAGTGAAGGTATCAACCAAGAAACGGGCGAAACGCCCACGGCTGAATTATCTGCACAACGCGACGCACTGATCGTGACCATGCAGCGCGCGATAGGGGATATTCGATAGAATGTTGTCCCAAAAAATTGAATCAGATCGGCAAACGGTCTTGAACCGCTATTCGGACGTTGCCCCTGCGCGAAACAGCGGGCGGAGCCCGCCGCGCATCGCCAGACCGCCCCAGAGGGCTGGCGATTTGGTAAAGCTTGGTGCACCGAATGGGTCTTAGACGTATTTGGCTGGCATAAAGGGCTGCCGAATTGGTGTTGGATCGACATCCCGCGGTCAGGCGATACGCGGCTTGGTGTTAGGGTGTTGAATGTTCGTAACTGGCCGGAGTTGCAGATAAAACGGACGGTACTGTAAGATCGCGCAGATGGTTCAAACAGGTTCTGACAGAGACAAAAAAATGGCGACCAGTATGGCCGCCATAGGTTAGGTCCAACGGGGAGAATCTCGCTTACTGGATGTGCGGCACAACGAGCGTTGGAACTGTCGAGCGCCGCAGCACTCTTTTGACCACTGTTCCGATAAAGGTGTGTCCGGTTCCGTGCTCATGCGTTCCCATAACGATCAGGCCGCAATTTAACTCTTTGGCGCGCTGCAAAATCGCTTCTGCGGGATGCCCGTCAACCAGTTCCACGGATACAACTGATGCGTAGGCTTCTTTTTCGTCACCTTTCAGCGATTTTACAAAATCCTGCTGGTTGGATTTGAGCATTTCTTTCACCGAAGCATGCCGGTCCTGGATCGCTTTTTTGCGCGAAGCGTCGTCCTGAATGAACATCCGCATCGTTACAATCGCATCCTGGGTCAGCGGCTCTGTGACGTGCAGAACATGCACTTGGGCGTTGTGGGCCTGCGCCATGCTCATAGCATGGCGCAGTGCGTTGTTTGCGTTGTCCGACAGGTCCGTTGCGAACAGGATATCGTTGATAACTGGTAGCATTTTCTTTCCTTTCGGTTCCCGATCAATAGCCAAAGAATCGCGGTAGCCAGAGCGATATCTCGGGGAAGAACGCGATTATGAAGATGGCAATCGTGTTGATGAACGCAAACGGAAGAGCTGCCACAGATATTCGTTCTATCGATATGTTCGATATACCCGAGGCAATGAACAGGTTCTCCCCCAACGGTGGCGTCTGAAACCCAATTCCCAGTGTGCAAACCATCACCACACCAAAGTGGATCGGGTCGATACCAACGCTATAGGCCACTGGCAGCATCACGGGTACCAGGATCAGGATGGTTGCCAATGTCTCCATGAACATGCCTACAAACAGCAGGAAGAAGATCACCAGCGTCCAAATGATATAGATGTTGTCAGTAACCGACAGCATGCCATCCGCGATAATCGCCGGGATCTGGTTTTCCACCAGCAGGCGGCCAAACACCGTTGCGGTGAACATGATCAGCAGAACCCGACCTGTCAGCCACGTGGTTGTCTCCAGCGAAGTAAACAACTTCTCCCAGCTCAGCTCGCGATAGATAAAGGCGCCGACAACCAGCGTGTAGAAGATGGCGACAATTGCGGCCTCGGTAGGTGTAAAGAAACCTGAATAGATCCCACCCAGAATGACCACAGGTGCCATCAGCGCCCAGAAACCACGATACAACTCACACCAGATACCGCGGGCCGACCAGCCTTCGGTCGTGCCTTTATAACCGTTCTTCTTGGCAAGAATATAGTTCATGATCAAAAGGCTGCCCGCGATCAGGAACGCAGGCATAAAGCCGGCAATAAACAATTTCGGGATCGAAACCGTTTGGAATGTACCATGTTCGGCTACAGCCTCAGGTGGGGCTGGCATGCCAAGTGCGGCAATCCCAAAGATGATCAGAGGGATCGACGGTGGAATAACAATACCCAGACCACCGGAAGAGGCGGTAATCGCCGACGAAAAGTCCCGCCCATAGCCGCGTTGGATCATGGCTGGGATCATCAGCATACCAACAGCTGCAGTCGTTGCTGGCCCAGAGCCGGAAATCGCGCCAAAGAACAGGCAGGCAAAGACCGTGGCTGCAGACATCCCGCCGGTGAAAGGCCCGGCAAAGCTTTCTGCCACATTGATCAGCCTTCGGGACAGGCCCGAGGCTTCCATTAAAGCCCCTGCAAGAATGAAGGCAGGCAGCGCCATCAGCGGAAAGGACCCCACCGAGGTAAACGCGATCTGCACAAATTTGATCGGATTCTCATCCAGATACAGAAAGGTGAGAAGTGTCGATACACCTAGCGCTACCGTGATCGGTGCGCCGATAAACAGTAGCAATAAAAAGCCACCGAACAGCAGTAGAATAAGTTCGCTTCCCATTATTTGTCCCCCTGATCGGCAGCTGATGTGTCAGCTCCGCCGATCTCTGCTCTGACTTCTTCAAGATCGATTGAGTCTGGATCACGCAGATCTTCGTTCAGAATGATTTTCTTGTAGTTCACCTGAATGATCCGGATGGTCATCAGGGTGAAAGCGATGGGCAAAACGATGTAGACCCAGCTGAGGTGAAAGCCCAAGGTCTGCGATGACTGAAACCGGTTCATTTTGTTGAAGATGAAGTCGATCGCCAGATACACAAAGTAGACATTGAAGAAGATCCAGAAAAGATCTGCAAAGGCTTCGATGAATTTGATCGCGCGGGGCGGGAGAAACTTGAACTGAAAAGTTACCCTGTTATGTGCGCCCATTTTCGCGGCATAGCTCGCACCGAAAAAGACGAACCAGACGAACATGTAGATGGATAGTTCTTCAACCCAGGAAAATGAGAAGTTGAAGAGTGTTCGCACGACGACTTGCAAGAACAGAAGGCACACAAATATCGCCAGTAATGTGCGACATATGTAGCTTTCTATATTGTTAACTATTCCCCAGAATTTTGTCATTTGTCCCTCGCTGTCAGAATAGGAAGCGCCAATGATAGGCGCTTCCTTACGTTTTAGAGAGTCTTATTCAGAGACCGGATCACGACCAATGGCAGCAAGCACAGCGTTCAGCTTTTCAACGCCACCGATGCTTTCGTAGAACTTCGGCCACACGGCAGCAGTTGCCAGATCGATGAATTCCTGCTCGTTGTTTTCCGGATCATCGATTTGCATTCCTTGATCGAGAAGGATTTGCTTAATCTCCGCTTCCTTGTCGCGCAGGAACTGAGCCGAAGCTGCAGTGGCTGCTTTACCTGCTTCAAGAATGATTTCCTGATCTGCAGATGACAGGTCCTGGAATACTGATTCCGAGATGATCAGAGGTTCAATCGAAAAGATGTAGCGAATGTTGGTCACATACTTCTGAACTTCGTAGAACTTCATCGCGTTGATCGTGGTGTAGGGGTTGTCCTGACCATCAACAACTTTGGTTTGCAGACCGGCAAAAGTTTCCGACCATGCCATTGGTGTCGGGCTGATGCCCCATGACTTGTAGGTGTCGATCATGATCTCGTTCTTGGGAACGCGAATGACCAGACCCTGCAGATCAGCAACCGATTTCACCGGCTTTTTGGAGTTCGTCAGGCGACGGAACCCGGTATAGGTCCATGCGATGATGCGGACGCCCGCGTCATTGATGGTGTTTTCAGTCAGTTCCTGTCCGATTGGACCCTGTGTGAGGGTTTCTGCATCTTCGAGGCTCAGGATCACGTAAGGCAGGGTAAAGACACCAACCGAAGGTGAAAACGGCGTGACGTTATTGATCGCCAGCAGTGACATATCCAGCGTACCGATGGCGGCATCGTTGACTGTATCCTGCTCTGAACCAAGCTGGCCGTTCAGGAACAATGTCGCGGTGTGTTTACCACCTGACAGCTCCTCAAGAGCGCTTTTGAATCCAAGGCCAGTTGCTTCCTGGCTGGAACCACCGCTGTCGCCGACAGCAATTTTAAAGTTTTTGGCGATTGCCGGTGACGCCAATGTAACGGCAACCAATGAAACCGTTGCAGCAGCAGTCGTTAGTTTTTTTAAGACATTCATGAAGTTCTCTCCGTCTGTTGGGCAATTGCAACCAGCAAGCTCCAGAACCAGTAGCGTTCTCAGATTGCTGGCCAATGGGGCGTGTATAGGTTGCAAACAGCGTGCAGTTAATACAAATTAAGTGACGTAAAGTTTGATAAATAGGAAACATGTGAATGGCCCGGAAATCCGCAATCACCCGCGTCGCCGATGTCGACATTCGACTGTTGGAAATTTTTCGAACCGTAGTTGCATGTGGTGGGTTCACCGCCGCTGAATTCGAGCTGAACATCGGCCGTTCAACGATAAGCAAGCATATTTCGGATCTTGAAACGCGGTTGAAGCTCAAACTTTGTCACCGCGGCCCTGCTGGATTCTCACTTACATCCGATGGCGAACACGTGCTCAGCGCCGCGGCGGAGCTCTTTACATCAATCGATAAATTTCAGGAACAGCTTGATGAAGCTCACGCAGAGTTGACCGGCAAACTCAGGATTGCTTTCCACGATCACTCCTCATCGAATCCTGAAGCGCGCATATCTGAAGCAATTCGCTTGTTCCGCGATTCGGCACCGGGTGTGACATTGGATATTTCGGTCGAACCGCCAAACACCATCGAAGAAGGCGTGATAAACGGGCAGTTCAACCTTGGCATTGTTCCGCTTCACCGGCAGTCTCCGATGCTGAATTACGCCAATTTATACCCCGAACATATGCGGCTCTATTGTGGTCAGCAGCATGAACTCTACCAAAACATGCCGGCGCAGCTAGAACTGAGTGAACTTCGAAAATATTCTTATGCGGGGTTGAGCTTCAATTCCCCCAATATGTCGATCCATCAACAGCTGAAGCTTAGAAAATCCGCATTTGTACAGAACGAAGTTGCACTTACCCTGCTTATTCTCTCCGGGCGATATCTGGGGTTTCTACCAACCCACATCGCCCAACTCTTCATCGATACAGGTTTGATCTGTGAGGTGAACAATGAAGACACGCGCTTTACCTCCACGATGTCGGCAATCGTAAGGAAAAGCGCCTCACAGGGGCGTCGGCTGAATATCTTTCTTGAATGTCTTTGCAGAGCACACGGCACCCAAACGAACAATGCAAATCTGATTGCCTAACTCTGTTAATTTCCGCGGTGGCCGGCGTCACTTGCAGGTCGACGTACCTTCGCAGTCAGGCGGCAAATGCACCAGCATACGGTTCAGGCATGTCAAACTCCTGCAACACCCGCGCCCGGCCATCCTTGGACATCTTGCGGGCAGTCTTCATCACAATCCGTTCCATTTTTTCGGGGCTCTGTTTGTCTGAGAATGGCGCAAAATACCACTTCAGAAACACGAAACAGATCACATCTTCCAGCGCCTGTACCTCCGGGTCACGCTTGATCCCCTCCTTTCGTAACATCCGGCCCGTCGCCGCAATATCAGCCTCTCCATACCCGGCATCCGCCATGATATCCGCTACGCGATCCGCATGATGACGTGCCAAAGACTGACGCCAGTTCAGATACCCTTCGCGCCCCTCTGGAAAATCCGTGCGTTTCAATACCCACCGTTCGATGTGCTGACCCCGTGCGGCAATCTGCAACGGTTCGGATGCATCAGGAAACAGTCGCGCCAGCTCTGCGCTCATCCGATCGCCATATAACCGGCTCGCCGGCTGCCCGTCTTCGAGGTTCGGATCGGCCGCATTCGCCGCATCAATCGCTGCCAGTGCTGTTTCCAGTGGTGTCATGTTCTGCCCTTTCAAACGGACATTGCCGCAGTTACTGCGCGTTTCCACGCGGTATATTTTTGATCCCGCATTGTTTCATCCATCTTAGGTTCAAACCGGCGATCCAGCGCCCATGTTTCGGCGAACCCTGCCATGTCCGGGTAAACCCCTGCCTGCATCCCGGCCAACCATGCCGCGCCCATTGCGGTTGTTTCCAGAACCTGTGGCCGGTCCACCGGCGCACCAATGATGTCCGCGAGGAACTGCATTGTCCAATCCGATGCGCTCATCCCGCCATCCACGCGCAGCACCTGCTGCGCCGAACCATCACTCCAATCCGTGGTCATTGCTTCCAGCAGATCACGGGTTTGAAGCCCGACGCTTTCCAATGCCGCACGGGACAGCTCTGCCGCGCCTGATCCACGCGTCAGACCAAATACAGCCCCGCGGCATTCAGCATTCCAATAGGGCGCGCCCAGTCCGGTAAATGCAGGTACAAGGATCAAATCCTGCGCTGGGTCTGCTGTTTCGGCCAGTACTTGGGTCTCAGGCGCGGAATCGATCACCTTGATCCCATCCCGCAACCATTGAACCACGGCGCCCGCAACAAAGATGGACCCCTCCAGCGCATAGTTGGGCTGGCCGTTCAATTGATAGGCAATGGTGGTCAGCAACCGGTTTTGCGACCGAACCGGAGTTTCGCCGGTGTTCAGCAGGGCAAAACACCCCGTGCCATAGGTTGATTTCATCATGCCGGGACTAAAACACGCCTGCCCAACAGTTGCCGCCTGTTGATCACCCGCAACCCCCAGGATCGGGACCGCCCCACCCAGCAGTTCAGCGTCAGTTTCGCCAAACGCCGCCGCACAGTCGCGGACCTCCGGCAACATCGCCATCGGCACATTCAACAGCGCGCAAATCTCCGAGCACCAGGCCCCTTTGTGAATGTCATATAGCAAAGTGCGAGAGGCATTTGTCGCGTCGGTGGCATGCACACGCCCCCCGGTCAGTTTCCAGATCAGGTAACAATCAACTGTTCCGAACAACAATTCCCCATTTTCGGCCCTTGCGCGCGCACCTTCGGTGTTGTCCAGAATCCAGGAGGTTTTGGTTCCTGAAAAATAGGGATCCAGCAACAGCCCGGTCCGGTCTGTAATCATCTCCTCGTGGCCCGCTTTTTTCAAAGCATTGCACATCTCCGCGGTCCGCCGGTCCTGCCAGACAATGGCGCGGTGCACCGGCTCTCCGGTGGCTTTGTCCCAAACGACCGTTGTCTCGCGCTGGTTGGTGATGCCAATGCCTGCGATATCTGCGGCTGTGATCCCTGCCTGATCCATCGCGTCCCGGCAGGTTCTGAGCGTCGTTTCCCACAGATCATCCGGCTCATGCTCCACCCAGCCAGAGGCTGGAAAATGCTGCGCAAATTCCTCTTGCGCCGTGGCTTTTAGGCGCAGATTGGCGTCAAAGATGATGGCCCTGCTCGACGTGGTGCCCTGATCAATCGCTAGGATAAATGTCATCTTTGCCCTTCCTGTCATTCAGGTGCGTTGGTCGTCCCCATTAGCGCGGTTTTTCATCCATTCGTCCAGTGCCGCAATCTGTTCTTTGTCCAGTCTCAGACCCAGCTTTGACCGGCGCCAGACCACGTCTTCGGCGCTCTGCGCAAACTCGAGATCCATCAACCAACGCACTTCACATTCCATCAGGCCAGCCCCGAAGTCGCGCCCTGTGTCACCCTGCATGACCTCGGCGGCTTCGGTTCCATAGGCCCGGATCAACCGTCGCGCCTGTGCTGCAGATAGGTCGGGGTGGGATGCCAGTAACTGGCTCGTCAGCTCTTTCGCGCCATCAACTGCGAAATCCCCGCCGGGCAGGGAAACACCTGCGGTCCAATCGCCATTAAGGTTCTGAAAATACGGAGATACCTTCGCCAGCGCGCTTTCCGCCAACCGGCGATAGGTCGTGATCTTTCCGCCAAAAATATTCAGCAGCGGTATGCCGCCCTCATCATGAACCGTCAACACATAGTCCCGCGTCGCCGCACTGGCCTGACTTGCTCCATCATCATAAAGTGGCCGCACCCCGGAATAGGTCCAGACGATATCTTCTCGTGCGACCGGCTTGGCCAGATACTCTGACACGAACGCACAAAGATAATCCTGTTCTTCTACAGTGCATTCCGGGCGCTGCGACGGATCAGGATGATCTACGTCGGTGGTCCCGATCAGGGTGAAATCCTCCTGATAAGGAATGGCAAAAACGATCCGGCCATCTGATCCTTGAAAGAAATAGCATTTGTCATGATCAAACAGTTTTTGGGTCACAATATGACTGCCCCGCACCAGCCGAACGTTTTCGCGGCTTTGGACATGCGCCACATTGCGGATCACATCGCCGCCCCACGGTCCGGCGGCATTGACCAGAACCTTTGCCCGGCGTGTTATCCGCACGCCGCTATTCTGGTCCTCGACCTCAACAGACCAATTGCCATCTTCCCGCCGGGCTGAAATTACCCTGTGGCGCGTCAGTATTTCCGCACCACGCGTCAGCGCATCCCTCGCGTTCAACACCACAAGACGCGAATCCTCGACCCAGCAATCCGAATACTCAAATGCTTTCGCCAGATGTGGCTTAAGTGGCGTACCCTCTGGTCCGTCTTCAAGGCGCAAAGTTGTGGTGCCGGGCAGAATCTTTCGCCCACCCAGATGATCGTACAGAAACAACCCTAACCGGATCATCCAGTCGGGTCGCTTTCCCCGCATCCACGGCATCACCGTGCTCAGCAACCGGGCTGCCGGTGTTCCGCTTTCAAATCGCATGCCGGGGCTCAAGGGCAGGATAAACCGCATCGGCCAGCTGATATGCGGCATTGCCCGCAACAGGTTTTCCCGCTCGATCAGCGCCTCACGCACCAGCCGGAATTTGAAATATTCCAGATAGCGCAAGCCGCCATGGAACAGCTTGGTTGATGCGCTTGAGGTGGCAGAGGCCAGATCACCCATCTCTGCCAGCGACACAGACAGCCCACGACCCGCAGCATCGCGCGCAATGCCACACCCATTGATCCCACCACCAATGATGAAGAGATCGCAAATTTTGGTTTCGTCCTGCATGCCGCCCTGATCCATCCTCGAAACCGACCTGATTCTGCATCAGGCGATTTACTCTTGAATTTTCCGAAAGAAAACGAAAATAATCAATCATAAAACGAAAACAACGAAAAGAAGTGATGGCCCGATGATCGGACCCAAGCACGCGCAAAAAGGCTTATCCCAATGCCCCAGTCCTTTCGCCTTCCCGAGATTCTCGACATCGCCCGATCCGAAGGCAAAGTGACAGTCGACAATCTTGCAGCGCGATTTGGCGTCTCTGTGCAAACAATCCGTCGCGACCTGTCTGACCTCGCCGATGCCGGGCGGTTGGAACGGGTCCATGGTGGCGCTGTCCTGCCCTCGGGCGTCAGCAATATCGCGTATGAAGAACGCCGGAGCCTGAACCACGCCGCCAAATCCGCAATCGCCCGCAGTTGCGCGGCGCTTATCCCTGACGGCGCATCGGTTTTCCTCAATATCGGCACCACAACAGAGGCCGTGGCGCATGAATTGTCTGGTCATCGGGACCTGATGGTCATGACCAACAATATGAACGTGGCGGGCCTTCTTGCGGGCCACCTGGATTGCGATGTGATTGTTACCGGTGGAACTCTGCGCCGCTCTGATGGTGGTTTAACGGGTGATCTGGCAGTACAGACGGTGGAACAGTTTCGCTTCGATATTGCGGTCATCGGGTGTTCCGCCATCGATCCTTCCGGCGACATGCTCGACTTTGATCTGCAAGAGGTGCAGGTCAGCCGCGCCGTTATCCGCCAGTCCCGTCAGGTGATCCTTGCGGCGGATCATTCAAAGTTCGACCGCAGCGCCCCGGTCCGCATCGCGGGGCTGGATCAGGTTGATGTGTTTGTAACAGACCGGATGCCTGATGCGGCTTTCACCGCGCACTGCCATGACTGGAAAACAGAGATACACCTTACCGATTAATCGCCCGCCCACATCATTTTTTGATCCGGCGTGTTGGAAGATGAATATGTCGCTTTCCGATCTTGTGAACTGCACGCGATTGCGCCAAGGTTGAATTTCCATGGTGCCACCCTTCGGGGTGGATAATTGGGAAGCCGGTGAAAATCCGGCGCTGCCCCCGCAACGGTAAGGATGGGGGATACCGGCACATCGCCACTGGGAATATTTCCCGGGAAGGCGCCGGTATCCGAACTCTCCAAGCCCGGAAACCAGCCCTGGATAGACGTCAAGCCGCGGGGGGCGGTGCGGGCGGATGTCTGGACCGCATCCCTCCTTCTCCCTCCGCCCCAATGTGGCCCGGGGTGTGGCCGTCGGAGAAGAAAATTGACTGTGACCCGAATTATCGATGGGTTGGAACAGATGACCCTCGCATCAGGGCCCGAGGCCGAAGCCGCCGCACGCCTTGGATTTCTGGAATGGGCCTTTTGCCAGCCGGGTGAGGCATCGGCCCGCGCCGCCCGCAGCGCGCTTGCCTCAGACGCAGCGCAAGACCCCAACAGCGCCGCCGCCCGTGCCTTTGTCGGGTTCCTGCGGCAGGCCACACTGATACCGTGCCGGCCCGTGCGGCGCGGGGGGCGGTTGCGCAGATTGCATTAAGCAGCTTTTGTTTTGGGGAAAAACAACGTGGCACAAAACGACTCATTTGTGCCACCTTACTTAATTAGTTCTGCTACGGATTTAAGAAAAGACCTTTGGAAACTTCCTCAGGTCGGCGCATCGCCATGAGCCCCGTGGCGGTCAGTTCAACCACGCCAGATATATACCCATAATTATCCACACCACGAAAATCTGAGCTACCATAGCTTTGATCAAGAATTTCGACCGATTGTAGTCTTGTTTTACGTTGATCTTTTTCATTGGTGCTTCTCCAGTTTGAAAAGTCGTGCGAACCAGTCTGATAAAAAGATATGCGAACGAGAGCCGCGAACAAGTGTTAGAAGTGCAATGCCGCTATGCATTCAAAGGTTCTATCCTCGATGATACAGGCTATTGGCGGCATCCAATGGCATGAGCTGACTGACTGAAAGCGTCAGATGTCTGCTTTGAACCCTTACCTGCTCCGGAAGAAGAGGTTGGCGCTGAATTGCTCGCGAAGCTGGTCTATGCAGATCGTGAATTCATCGCCCAAAAGTGAGGGAATTCGTGGATTGAACTGCTGTGGAAATTAAACGAAACATGCCAAATCCTGTGCATCTAGATTTATGTGAACAGGTCTCTATCAGAGCACATTGCTCTGCTTTATGCGTTTTGCTTGAAATACATCAGTTCGATTTCCCGTAGCACGTCATCCGGGGCCTGCCCTGAGACCAATGTTTCGATGTCTTGCCTTCCTGCACGCTCAAGTGTGATCACGTGTTTATCCGGCGCGGGGCTGAGGATACAGCCCGGTTTCATCATGTGGTGATGCCATGCTTCATTCTGTGCTAAAGCCTCGGCGGCAGACCGCACGATCGTTGCCTCGCTTGCATCGTGTTCGCTGTGTGTGGCATCGAGAATAGTATCTCCGTGCAGTAACTGCACAAGTTCTTGGCACTCCGATGTGAACGGGGCGTTTGAAAATGCGCACCAGGTTTTTTGATTGTCCGTATCTTCAACCACGAAACAGTAACTATCTGGGCGTGGATTAAAGAGGCAATCGGGGTGCAGCGCGTGGATGTGCCAAGCATGGTCTGCCGCAGCGAGCGCTTTGCATTTCACTACGGCCTCTTCGCGCGCCAGTTCCGTGAATTCGAACGCGTTTGATATGCCAATCATGACGACCTGCACCCGATCACTGCCGTCGCGGCCAGTTCCACCTTTACGTCCGGCACCGGAAAAGCCACGACCACCGCGGCGTTGGTCGGTCGGATATCCGCAAAAATCTCTCCCATCACTGGGCCGACAATCTGGAACACCTCCGGTTCGGTTACATAGGTCGTCAGTTGCACGATGTCCGACAGGCTTGCCCCGGCCTCCTGAAACGCTGGCTCAATGTTGCGAATGATTTGGTGCAGCTGCTCAATTGGGTCTGGATCACAGGTGCCGTTCTCATAATTGATCCCGACTGTTCCGGAAATATAGAGTGTATCGCCTACTTTGACCGCGCGGCTATAGCCAAATTTTTCTTCGAAGGTTGAACCGGAGGAGATGTTCAGGCGCTTGGGCATGAGGTGTCCTTTCAGATGTTTAATCATTACGACCAAGGCACCGCTTGGTCAGTTCATTAGCGGGATACCAAGGGATATGAATATCGACCCAGTTCGACATCCGGCTGCAATAGAGGATAATTTCGGTAAAGAGTTCCTGCAGCGGTACGACGCCGGCATCGATGACATTTACCGCATCCTCAAGCACATTCTGGCTTTCGGTCAAATGGCAGTAGTGCCCAAGTCGGGCGATGCCCAGTTCAATCGCGTTAATGGCGGCCACGCGGCGGGCAGCGTCTGGAAAACGGTCCGGCGTGTTCCATAGCTGCCAAAGGCTTTCTTGTACTGTACGGAAATAGCCATCTGCCGTGGCCATAGGGCCAAAGGGAATATTGTGGCCTGACCGGGCCAGCATAGACCTGATTTCCTCTGGTTCTTCTGCCCAGACGGAACGGCGGGCACGCTGAATGCGCACCCAAGGAGTGTTACCCTCTGGCCCGGAACGCGTCGGTTTCGGCGGCGCATTGGTAAGCATCAACTCTGCTTTGAAGACTTTGGTACCTGCTTCACGACGTTGGTCCGTCGCGAAATCGCGAAGCCTATCCACACCGCCCTTCAGCTGGCCCAAATAGGTAACGGCCGCAGTTTCAGCCTGAAGTTCATCATAAATGATCTCCAGATACTGGCGGTCCGGGTAATAGAGGAACGCGCCCGGTTTCAGAGTGTGAATGTCCATACCCTTTTCCAGCCGTGCCAAGATTGGGCTAGGCCAATAGATATGGCACCCGGCGATCTTGGCGCAGTGGATGGTTATTTCGGCTGGCACCCAGTTGAGCAGCTGTTTAAGCGTTTCGGTCCCTTGCCCCGGGGACAGGTCGATCGCGAGATCCTGGCCCTCGCTGCGAAAGATCAACTCCTGCGCCATCATGTCATCCAATCGTGTACCCGTTCGCGGTCCAACCACCGTCCACCGGCAGGATAGCACCATTGATCATCGACGCCGATGGTGACGCCAGATATTGAATGGCACTGGCAATCTCTGCCGGTTCCGCAATGCGGCCTAGCGGCGTGCGGTTTTGGACACCGGCCATGTTATAAAGTCCTTTGTCGATCAGATCCTGCACCATCGGCGTGCGCACGCCCGTTGGCGCCACGGCGTTGACGCGAATGCCCATCGCCCCCCATTCCACGGCTAAGGCACGTGTCATGTTGTGAACCGCGCCTTTTGACGCGCAATACGACGTCCGTTGAGGCGCGCCGCCCTCGCCGTAAACCGAGCCCACAAATACGATTATTCCGCTGCCTTTTTCTACCATGTGTCGGGCCGCGCGCTGAGCGGGCAAGAATGATCCCGTGACATTAATTGCCATGGTCTTTGCGAAGTCCGCGACCGGTACATCCAACGCCGCCTCGACCTTGACGATCCCGGCCGAGGTGACAACGCAATCAACGCTGCCAAACGTCTCGATGCATTTTGTGATCGCCGCATCAACATCCACCTCATTGGTGACGTCACCATCGATGCCGATCACATCACTTCCAAGACCCGCGGCAGCATCTGCCGTACCGCCAAGGTCAAAAAGGCAAACTTTCTCCCCGGTTTCGACAAACCGTTGCGCGGCAGCATAGCCAATTCCTTGCGCACCGCCTGTAATTAAAACTGACATGTCCATTTCTCCTTTGGTGTAAGCACTTTGGATTCCGGTTATTCAGACTGACCCAGTGCGATGCTTCGGTTTCGCGCTGCCGTCGCAGCGTCCATTACAAGTTGAACAAGCTGGCCTTCATTTTGCAGAACATCCAAAGCGGCCGCCGTTGTACCTCCGGGACTCGTGACCTGTTCTCTTGACAAGGCGGGTGCAATATCCGATTGCGCCGCCAGCTGCCCGGCGCCAGCGACCGTTTGGGTTGCCAATTGCGATGCAACATCAGGTGGCAATCCCAGCATTTTTCCGGCAGATTCAAGTGCCTCAATGAAATGGAAAACATAGGCAGGGCCTGAACCCGAAATGGCCGTTACCGCGTCCATCTGCGCCTCTTCATCCAACCAGACGACGACGCCAGATGTCGCAAACAAACCCTCGACCAGGCGGCGTTCTTCCATAGTTGTGACCGAATTCGCGCAGAGCACCATAACGCCCGCGCCGATGGCCGCCGGGGTGTTCGGCATGCAGCGGATAACTGGAGTGCCCTCTGGCAACTCAGCTGAAATGTCGGACATTGCAATGCCCGCTGCAACCGATGTTACAACGGCCCCCGAGGCGGCAAATGTGGCGCAGTCAGCGGCGACGATGGGAACGACTTGCGGCTTGACCGCCAGAACAATCACATCAGGCGTTTCACCGTGCAAGGCCGAAACCGTTTCGGCTGTCTTGGCGCCTTGGGTGGCAGCCCGGTCGCGTAACATCGGTGTTGGCTCGGCCACAAGCACGCGCGTGTGTGGATCCGCCGCGATCCAGCCCTGCATCATGGCAAAGCCCATGTTTCCGCACCCGACAAGCAGGATAGTCTTACTCATGTGATAGCCTCCGCCACAACGGATTTCAGAATATCGATCACTGTTTCAGGTGCCTCCAGTTGAGGGACGTGGCCGATCCGGTCTAATAGATGCAACCCAACCCGCCCCGGCGCCGCAAGCGCGTTCCGCCAAGGCAAAACACGGTCAGCTTTGCCCCAGATAATCCGCGCGGGGCAGTCCAATCGATCCAGCGCGGCACGCAAATCAAACCCAGGCGTGCCATCAGGAAAAACCTCCTCCGCCATCGCCTGTTGTGCGACCCGCAAGGCTGGATCGGAACGCGACGCCATGGCTGCCATGACAAAATCGCGCCCGATCAAACGGTCATCAGCGACCATAAGTTTAAGCCACTGTTCAAGACTGTCGGGTTTGGAGGCACGTGTGATCCCGTCGAGAAAAGTGTGATTGATTTCCGGCCCGAGCCCCCCCGGTGCAAGCAGGGTCACCGATGCAAGTTTTCGTGGTCGAATATCAGCAAGAGACAACGCACAGGCTCCGCCGAGGGAATGGCCCACAAGATGCGCCCGCTCCAGTTCAAGCTCATCAAATGCCTCGACAACCTCACGCGCGAGGCCACGAAACACGCCGATCGGACGCTTTGGCGACTTCCCGTGATTGGGTAGGTCAATTCGGATGATGGGGTGACGTGGCGACAGTGTTCGTTCTACTGGCGACCAGGATTGCGCATCGCTGGCAAAACCGTGCAGCATAACGATTGGCACACCAGTTTTCGCACCGGAACGATAGACCTTGAGAGGCCCGATTTCGCGCGGGATGGTCGCTATGGGCGATGCGACGGAAACGCCCGTCACATCGGTGGGGAGATCGCGCAACTTTATGCGCCCTGACGGGCTGCTGGCATCGATCTGTGCAAGATTGATGTCTCGCGTTTGCGCCGCACGTCTGGCCGCAGGGCTGACAATGATCCGGTCGCCTGCAGGCCAATTTTTCGTCGACCTGATTGGGGCATCGGATGGTGTTGACGTTTCAGGTTCATCCATCTGTTCCTGTGGCGACACCACGGCCTCGGTATCGTCAACTGATGTGCCAATGGTGCCCAACATTTCCGAGACGGCGATTTCGGCGCCTGTTTCAGCCAGGATCGAGGACAGAGTGCCGTCGCAGGGAGCCTCGACATCGACAGCTGCCTTGGCCGTTTCTACTGTGACGATAGTCTCGCCTTCCGTCACCATGTCTCCGACAGAAGCGTGCCATTCCAGAACCACCACGGCTTCCATATATTCGCCGCCTGCCGATCCAACTGTGAAAGAAATTGCCATCTGTTTTGTCCCTCAGGCCAATGCGGTTCGTGCGGCGGTGGCAATCTTGGCCGCGTTGGGCAGAACGGCGAGCTCCAGCGGCTCGGAATATGGGATCGGCATGTCTGGCATCGCCACGCGGCCGACCGCTGCATCAAGATCGTCAAAGCAATAATCCATGATCGTTGCGGACAATTCGGCGGCGTACCCGCCAAACGTCCAGCCCTCATTGACGACGATCGCGTGGTTCGTCTTGGCAATTGATGTTTTGATTGCATCAAGATCCAGTGGCCTGAGTGTCCGGAGATCTATCACCTCGGCGTTGATGCCGTCCTTGGCCAGCGCCTTGGCGGCCCCCTCGGCTTCGATGACCATCTTGGAAGTGGCAAAAATCGAGATATCCGAGCCGTCCACCACCGTACGAGCCTTGCCAATTGGCACGAGTTCATCACCATCCGGGACCTCACTACGCATGTTGTAGAGCAGTTTGTGTTCCAGAAACACAACCGGTTGCGGGTCTCGAATGGCAGCCTTGAGCAGGCCCTTTGCATCCGCGGCTGTGACCGGCGCAACAACTTTTATGCCCGGAACATGAGCCACTAATGCATCAAGGCATTTCGCGTGTTGCGCACCCGTGCCAACGCCGCCACCACCCTGAGTGCGCAAAACCATTGGCATCTCAACCTGGCCTTCCCAAAGGTACCCAAAAACCGAAGCCTGGTTCACCAAGGCATCCAATGTCAGTGGCATAAAGTCGGCGAACATAATTTCCAGAACCGGCTTAGTCCCCGTCATGGCGGCCGTGACCGCCATTGCTGTCAGCGCCTGTTCAGAGATGGGTGTGTCGCGCACGCGACTCTCCCCAAATTCGTCCATCAAGCCTTTGGTAACTTTGAAGACGCCGCCATAGCGCCCGATGTCTTCGCCAAATAGCCAAACAGATGAATCAGATAGCATTTCCTCTCGCAAAGCCGCGTTAAGAGCCTCGGCATATCGCATCATTGTCATTGGGTTGCTCCGGCGTAGGCGGCACTGGGGCCATGAATTTCGAACTGGGGAAGTGGGTCGGCCAGCGCCATGTCGAAAGCTGTCTGAATTTCTTCTTTGGCTGCGACCGCGATCTGGTTCAACTTGTCCGCCCCCACAATTTCAATCAGGGTAATCGTAGAAACCGTAATCGGATCGCGCTCTCGCCACAGGGCGATTTCTTCGTCCGACTGATACCCCCCCATGTCCGATGTCGAAAACCCTTCCAGACGATAGGTCTTGGCTTCAATCAGTGTTGGTCCATCACCGCGGCGTGCGCGCTCTGCAGCGTCGGCCACGGCTCTGAAGACGGCGTCGGCGTCGTTTCCGTCAACAATTTCGCCGGGCATCCCATAACCCTGGGCGCGGATAGACAAATCCGCCACTGGCGATTGAACGTCCTGCCGGACAGTCAGACCGTACTGATTGTTTTCGAGCAGATAAATCACCGGCAATCTCCACAGACCCGCCATGTTCATGGATTCATGGCAAATACCGGTTTGTGCGGCACCGTCACCAAAGATGGCCATCGCAACCCGGTCGTCACCCAATAGCTGCATAGACATGGCCATTCCCGTGGCTGCAGGAATGCCCGCACCTACGATGGCATTGCCACCCAGCATACCCGTTTTGGCATCACCCAACAGCATATGGCCACCACGGCCTCCGCAATACCCGGTCTCGCGGCCAAAAATTTCTGCGACAACCCGACGTGGATCCATACCCTTACCTAAATAGACGTGATGCCCGCGGTGTGTGGTGCAGACATAGTCATCCGTACGCAAAGCAGCGCACGCGCCTACGCCCACTGCTTCTTGTCCGTCGCAACGATGCAAGGGGCCTCGGGTTTTGCCCTCTTTGACCAGCTCCCCCAAGATTTCCTCAAGGCGACGGGTGGCGACCATCTTTCGGTGCATTTCCAGTTGTTCCTTGACTGAAGGCGCGTTGTTCATAATTTTCCTCGAATCGCTATTTGTTATAACAATTATGTAAATTATTTACTTTTGCAAAGCCCTGAAGGCAGATTTTTTGCACATTTGTTTAGCATTATCACACACAATATCAATACTTTCACCATAGAATCAAAGTTTTACATTTTTCTTAATGTTGAATCACAACAAGAGACTCGACAAAATATCTAAATTAATATTGTTATAACAAAATAGAAATGATCCAACATGCGAAAGGGAGTCATATGACCAATTGGAAAACCATAATCGCCTGCATTAGCGCGACAGCGTTTTTTGCACCGATGGCAGCGCAGGCCGAAATCGGCAGTACGCTTGCGGGAGTAAAGGAACGAGGTGCGCTGTCGTGCACCGGGCATAATGGCTCATATCTTGGGCTGGCTGAGGTGGACGATAAGGGCAACTGGCAAGGTTTCGACATTGATCTCTGCAAGGCCATGGCCACCGCAATCTTCGGCACCCATGAAGGGCACCTGAACATCCAGCCCACAAGCTGGGCACAGCGCTGGCCGTCAATTCAATCAGGCGAGTTGGACATTATCATCAAGTCTTCAGGTTGGACCTTTAGCCGCGACACGGACATCGGCATGCAGTTCAGTCGTCCGTATTTGATGGCGTCAATTAACTACATGGCCAGCGCAGACACCGGTGCGGAGTCCGCTGCGGATTTGGACGGCGGCACATTGTGTGTCCAAACCGGGACCACGACCGAGCGCAATGCGGTCGAGCATGCCGCCGCAAACGGCTATGACATCGAAGTTGTTCCCTTCGAGAAAACAGAAGAGGCCAAAGCCGCGTTCCTTTCGGGCCGGTGCGATGCCTATATAGAATGGGATCTACAACTGGCCGTTATGCGTGCCACTGAGATCGAAAACCCTGACGATTTCGTCATTCTGCCTGACAGTCTTTCTGCGGAACCTGTGGCCATGGTCGTTCGCCAAGGTGACGATAATTGGGTCGATATCGCAAACTGGCTACTTTCAGCACTGATGATCGCGGAAAAAAGTGGTGTGACCAGTGCCAACGTGGACGAAATGAAGGCAAATCCACCTACACCATCTGTTGCAAAGCTTCTGGGCGCCACACCCGGATTTGGCGGACAGCTCGGGCTTGAAGATGACTGGGCGTACAATGTCATCAAGACCCATGGAAACTATAGTGAAATCTGGGAACGCAACCTGGGCAACGGCTCTCCATATGGATTGGCGCGCAACGTCAATGGGCTGATCCGCGATGGCGGTATCATGTTCCCCCTCGTCCTCGACTAATCTCCCTGACTTTTCCGCCGGCCACTCAACGGTCGGCGGGATCTTTTCCTGAACGGAGCGTGAGATGTTAAAAACCCGCAAAGCACGTGCCTGGGCTATCCAGATTGGTTTTCTTGCAATTGTTGCCTTCCTGCTGATCTCGTCTACACTTGTCGCACGTGACACACTGCACGCGCAGGGCATGAATTCGGGGTTTGGCTTTCTGGACCGCTCAACCGGCTGGGATGTTGGATTTTCCCTCATCGAGTTTTCGCCCTTCGATACCTATGGCAAAGTCATTGTCGTCGGATTGCTGAACACCATTTTCCTCGGGATTATCGGGATCGTTCTGGCCAACGTTGTGGGGCTAACTATCGCAGTGTTTCGAACCTCCGAGAATGGTGCTTTGAATGCCATTGGAACGCTTTACATCGAGATTTTTCGCAACGTACCCATCATCCTGCAGGCGTTTTTCTGGTATGCAATTCTCACGCATTTGCCACGACCCAAGGATGCATACAACCTTGGTGAAGTGGCCTTTGTTTCCGCACGTGGCGTTTATCTTCCGGGGCTAAACGTCACTGGTAGCTCAGCGCTAATCTTCTTCATCGCCCTAGTTTTGGGCATCTTTTTCTATATCTGGTTTACGTCAGCGCGGCGGTTTCGCAGTTTAACTCCGTCAGCAAAGAAAAATGGCAAGCTGACAATCGTTGGGCTGGTGCTCGTCATCGCCGTTGCGGCCCTCGTCATGGGTCGCATCCCCGAAACCAACCTCTTCTCTATACCGACTCTCAAGGGTTTGAACATCCGCGAAGGCATCCGCATCCCGCCAGAAATGTCTGCTCTGGCCGTTTCGATGGCCGTTTATGGCGGTGCCTATTTGGCCGAGATCATCCGGGCGGGGTTCCTCTCGGTTGGCAAAGGTCAGGCCGAGGCGGCCGAAGCCCTTGGGCTCTCGCCTTGGTATGTGTTCACACGCGTGCGTCTTCCGCTCGCATTCCGCGCCATCCTGCCAACGTTGACCAACCAATATGTATGGCTGTTCAAGGCGACAACGCTGGGTATCGCCATCGGCTTTACTGACTTCTTCTCGGTCATCTCTGTCTCAATCAACCAGAGTGGCCAGACCCTGGAACTGATAGCCATCCTGATGGTCGGATTTCTGGTGATGAACAACACTATATCCTTCGTGCTCAATCGCGTGAACAAAGCGATCAAGCTCAAAGGCACACAGTTGAGGACCTGAACCATGACCGCACTAGATCACGCCGAAATACGCGCAATGGGTCCAAGCCTGACCGAAAGCCTGCGTCGCCGCTATTTTTCGTCACCAGGTAACACTGCGATCAGCCTTGTGGGTGGTGCGCTGCTTCTGTGGATAGTTTGGACCGTTCTGAATTGGGCGGTGTTCAAGTCGGTCTGGACGACGCCGGATGGTACGTCCGAGGTGTGCAAGGGAATAGACGGCGCTTGCTGGGCGGTGATCCATCAACGCGGGCGGCTGATCATTTTTGGGCTTTTCCCGTATGAAGAACAGTGGCGCTCAACGCTGGCCTGTGTTGCCATGTTGATCACGGCCATTCTGTCATGCGTGCCGTGGTTTTGGAATGCCTTGCGTCTTGCGATGCTGTGGGTCGTGGGTTTTGCCATCTTTTACATCCTGATGCGAGGCGGTTTTCTTGGTCTCTTGTCAGTCCGGCCGTCAGAGTGGGGCGGACTGACACTGACGGTGTTCATCTACGCGGCGGGCATTCTTGTCGGCATGCCCATGGCCATCGCGTTCGCGCTTTTGCGACGGTCAGAACTCCCGGTCATCTCGGGATTTATAGCGGGGTTGATTGATGGTGTGCGTTCTTTGCCGCTGATCACAATCCTATTTGCTGCCGCCCTGATAATGCCGTTCATTCTGCCGGGGTGGCTTCAGGGGGATAAGATCTGGCGAGTAATTTTTGGGTTCGGACTGTTCTTCGCCGCTTATCAGGCCGAGATCATTCGATCGGGTATCCAAGCCCTGCCCGTAGGTCAGGAGGAGGCCGCCAAGGCCTTGGGCATGAGTTATTTCCACCGCACGACCCGGATTATCTTACCACAAGCCTTTCGCAACGCTTTGCCACCCACGATCAACCAGTTCGTGATCACCTTTAAGGAAACGTCGCTGGTTGTGATCGTCGGTTTCTTCGAAGTTCTGGCGTCGGGCAACGCGGCTTACGGGTCGGGTGAATGGTCTTTTGCATATGTCGAGGTCTACGTCTTTGTTGGCCTTATTTATTACGTTTTTGTGTTCAGTCTGTCCCGCTATGGCGCCTATCTGGAGCGTCGCATGCGGGTCGGTCAGCACTGATCTGGAGGAATTGAAATGAGCGAAGTCGCGATCCAAATCCGAGGTATGAACAAGTTTTACGGTACTTTTCACGCACTTAAAGAGATCAACCTGACCGTCCAGAAAGGGGATCGCATTGTGATCTGTGGGCCTTCGGGGTCGGGCAAATCTACAATGATCCGCTGCGTCAACCGGCTAGAAGAGCATCAGGCCGGTGTAATCGAAGTGCTGGGAACCGAGTTGAATGACGAGGTAGGCAATATTGATGTGATCCGTCGGGATGTTGGCATGGTTTTCCAGCACTTCAACCTGTTCCCGCATCTGACGGTTCTGGACAATTGCACCCTCTCACCCATGTTGTCGCGCAAGGTTTCGCAAGCCGAGGCTGAGAAAACCGCGATGATGTATCTCGAACGCGTGAAAATCCCGGAACAGGCCGAGAAATTCCCCGGAGAACTATCAGGTGGTCAACAGCAACGCGTCGCGATCGCGCGCGCGCTTTGCATGAAGCCAGAAATCTTGTTGTTTGACGAACCCACATCCGCGCTGGACCCTGAAATGATCAGCGAAGTACTTGAGGTGATGGTGGAATTGGCGCAGGACGGCATGACCATGCTATGCGTGACCCACGAGATGGGATTCGCCCGCCAGGTCGCTGACAGGGTCATCTTCATGGACAAAGGTGAAATCGTCGAGGAAGGCCCGCCGGAAGATTTCTTCAATAGTCCGAAAGAAGAACGCACTCGTACGTTCCTCCAGCAAATTCTGTCGCACTAGCTGTGCTGATTTGGTATGACGACAAGTATTTTCCAGCGAGTACAAAAAAGCGACGCCCCAATGTCAGGTAAACCTAAATTCGAAATGGCTTTAGAGGTGGTCGAAGCGCCGGGCCGAACCGAAACACTCAGCCGGCGGGTGAAAGATCAGCTGAAACAGGCGGTAATGGCTGGCCAGTTCAATCCCGGGCAAAAGCTGACAATCCGCAGTTTGGCCGGTGATCTAGGTGTCAGCCTGACTCCGGTACGCGAAGCTCTGTATCATCTGGCATCCCAAGGTGTGCTTGAGATGCGCACAAATGGGTCGGTCTATGTGCCCCAATTGACCGAGGAACGGATAGTTGAGCTGACCAAAATCCGCGTTGCCCTTGAAGGGTTGGCTTCTCGTGAAGCGGTTCGGCACCTGAGCGACCACGACATCGAAGCCATCAGTGGCATAAATGACGAACTGATCGCCAAAGATCGCGATGGCGATTATTCTGAACTTCTGACGCTGAACTGGAAATTCCATTTCTCGATCTATGTCGCTTCTCAAATGGATCAGTTGGTGCGGATGATAGAAAACTGTTGGCTGATGAACGGTTCGTATCTAAACATGATTTACCCTGAATTTGGCGAAATCGGTGAAGGAATCAACAACCACAAACAAATTGTTCGCGCTCTAAAAGCACGTGATGGGGATCGCGTGGCAAGCACCATAAACACAGACATCAATCTGGCCGCCGACGCTCTTCTGGTAGCGATCAGTCGACTTTGAGATCTGCGGGGAACTATGGCTGACAGGATCGATCCTACCATGGATGGAGTGCATTGGGTCGCCACAAGCAAGGAACCCGTGTTCAAACCTAAAGAATTAGGTCATCGTGACGTGTTTGATCTGGCCGTGATCGGAGCAGGGTACTGCGGGCTTTCCGTCGCACTTCAAGCTGCGCAGGCGGGTCTGTCGACAGTCGTCTACGAGGCCGGGACAGTGGGTTGCGGCGCATCAGGTCGGAACGGTGGCGTGATAGTTCCACATTTTCCAGGAGCCAGATCTCCGAGCTTTGCTGAAGAACAACTTGGGGTCGCGCGCGCGCAACGGTTGATTGAGGTTGTGCGCGGCGGCGCGGCTTATGCCTTTGATCGTATAAGAGAATTGGGGATAGAGTGTGACGCAGAGCAAACCGGGTGGGTTCAACCCGGCCACTCTCAATCCACACTTGAGAAGGTAAAATCAGTTTATGATGATTGGGCGCAACGTGACGCGGATATTACTTGGTTGGATCGTTCTGCGTTGAACGACAGGCTCGGAGGTTGCAGCTACCTTGGCGGCTGGTATGCGCCCTCTGGCGGTGTGGTGAACCCGTGGGCATTGGCGCAAGGGCTGGCGCGCGCTGCAGAACATAACGGTGCGAACATCAAGGAACACGCGCCTGTGCGCAGCATCATCCCAGATGGCGCGTACAATCGCCTGCGCACTGACTCAGAAGAAATCACCGCCCGCAAAGTTGTCATTGCAACTAACGGTTACACGCCGAACCTTGCTCCGCGTTTGGGCGATACGGTCATTCCCGTACGATTGTTTCACGTGCTGACCCGTCCTCTATCAGAAAATGAACGCCGTAACATTCTGCCGCGTCGCACACCTTTCACGGATTTGCGGAAGTCAGGCGGGTTCTGCAGACTGGATGTTGACAACCGAGTGTTGAGCGGTGGTGCTGTTTTCGCCGCCAGCCACGCGCCAACTTATGGCCGTCGCCACGCTGCGCGCCGCATGGAAGAGCTTTTCCCACAACTTAAAAGCATCGAGATCGAGCACTATTGGGAAGGCTGGTGCGCCCTGCGCGAAAACTTTCTGCCTGTGATTCAAAATCACGGGAACGACGTATTATCTCTGATCGGGTTTTCGACAAGAGGTATCGCGCTCGCCCAGACCCTGGGGCGTGAGATGGGCAAGTTTCTCTGCGACGACCTGCCGGAAGCAATGCTGCCCGTACCCGTCGAGCCGACCAGCACAATCTCTCTGCGCGCACTCAAACAGTTCCTCGGAGGTTGGGCTTTCCCGGTCTATCAATTTCGCGACAAGGTCGGCATGTAAACGAGGTATTTCAACTCCCAATAGTTCAACGACAGCATAAGCGAACAAACATTGGGATTAGCCAGAAACACTCCCTTATCAAATCACCCTATTTGGGCCCACAGGCGCTGACGTCAAACATTACGTCCGCTCAGCAGAAATTCGAGCCAGCTGGTGAACGTGCCTTTTCCCATTTGCCTCCTACAAAAACAATATGCCACTTTCGGGAAACACCACTTGGGGTGGGGGCAATTCAGCGCTGAAGGCTGTTGCCAAATGAATGCAAATACTGGTTTTGCGTACATGATGTACACCCTCGCATTATCTGGTTCGGAATTCTGTACAAAACCGATGTAGAAACTGTACAGATTGTACACAAAATATGGGCGTCAGTTTGCAGGGGTGATCGGTGACAAGCGAACGGGAAAAGATGCGGAATGGCGACTGGTATCGCTGCCTTGACCCGGAATTAGTGGCATTGCACCAAAAGGCACGTTCGGCCTGTCATCAACATAACATTACACCGCCCGGTGAACGTGGTCGTATTGGGCATCAACTTTTCGAATTATTGGGGGAAACTGGCGTCGATGCGATGATCGAAGCTCCCTTCCACTGCGCCTATGGGTTCAACATCCGACTTGGAGCTGGGGTCTACATGAACGCCGGCTGCACCATCCTGGATACAGCGCCCGTAGCTATCGGAGATAAAACGCTTTTTGGTCCAGGGGTCCAGATTTACTGCGCCGATCACCACCGCGACCGTGCCAAACGTTCCGCCGGTCTTGAACGCGCTTTGCCGGTCCGTATTGGCAAAGAGGTTTGGATCGGAGGTTCTGCGATCATCCTTCCGGGCGTCAGCATCGGCGACGGTGCCATCATCGGCGCTGGCAGCGTGGTCACACGCGACGTGGCACAAGGTGAAACTGTCGCTGGAAACCCGGCGGGAAAAACAACCTAAATCCCTGAACTAAAAAAGAAAAACGGCGGCATGGGGGAGGATCCGTACCGCCGTCTGTCACGTTCAACCCTAGGGAGGAGCGGACTGTTCGAACGTCTTTGCGCCGGTTAGCGCGATGTTGTCCGGCGGCGGCATCAGGGAGGAGTGTGGATGCCGCCGCCAGCTAAAGATGCCCTTCGGGGGGGAGGAGAAGGGGCACCTGTTCCGGGTTAGGAATTACCGGCCGTAAACGGCCTTGCTTGCTTCTGCGCGGATACCCGAGCGATGCATGCCGAGATCTGTCAGAGTTGCGCTGTCCAGGTTGGACAATTCGCTTACGGTTTTGCGATAGGCTTTGTAATCGCTCAAACGCTGCACCAGCGCATGAACTGCGGTGCTGATGTAGAGAGAGAGCGCAGGTGATGCGACGCGGGCTACGGATGTGTTTGCCATTTTCTCTTTTCCTTACAATAACCTGACCTTGATCAGGGCTGTGTCTGTTATGGATGATACATACGCTCATGCTGCGCCTGCACAATCCCCATTTCGCTCAAACCCGCTATGCGAATTTTGCATATGACCGGGTCTGATACGTCCGCGAATTCCCATCCCGCCGGGCCAATTGTCACGCTCCCCTTGCAGTCGCTGGAAATTATGTCACCTATGACCCAACACTCGGGAGAACGCCCATGACGAATATCCAAAAGGCCATCGAAGCAGAGCTTGAGCGTCTGGAGCTGCCCGACGGCGGCAATCTGATCTCGCGCGACATGATCCGGGCGCTGACCGTGGATGGGGCCGAGGTCCGCTTTGTGATCGAGGCACCATCGCCCGAGCTCGCCCGCCAGATGGAACCGCTTCGCGCCACCGCTGAACGCGCGGCGCTTTCTGTGGCCGGGGTTGAAAAGGCCACGGTCGCACTCACCGCGCATTCCGCGCCGCGCCCGGCCAAGGCGCCTCCGCCGGATCTGAAGATCGGTGGCCATCCCAAAGGGCAGGAAACGATCCGCCCCGACAGTGTAAGATCCATCATTGCCATCGCATCGGGCAAGGGCGGTGTGGGCAAATCGACCGTGTCGTCCAATCTCGCCGTGGCTCTCGCACGGCAAGGGCGCCGCGTCGGCCTGCTAGATGCGGATATCTATGGCCCAAGCCAGCCGCGCATGATGGGTGTCAACAAACGCCCGGCCAGCCCGGATGGCAAAATCATCGAACCGCTCCACGCACATGGCGTCACAATGATGTCCATCGGCCTGATGCTCGACCCGGACAAGGCCGTCGTCTGGCGTGGACCGATGCTGATGGGGGCCCTGCAACAGATGATGTCACAGGTCTGCTGGGGAGAGCTTGATGTGCTCATCGTCGACCTGCCCCCCGGGACAGGCGATGTTCAGCTCACCCTGTGCCAGCGCGCCGCCCCCACGGGTGCCATTGTTGTATCGACGCCTCAGGATGTGGCCCTTTTGGATGCGCGCAAGGCGATGGATATGTTCCGCACGCTCAAGACGCCGATCCTGGGCCTGATCGAAAACATGTCGACATTCCACTGCCCCAGTTGCGGGCACGAGTCGCATATCTTTGGCCATGGTGGCGTTGCGGCAGAGGCGGAACAACTGGGCCTGCCATTCCTTGGGACACTGCCGATTGACCTCGACACCCGTCTTGCCGGGGACAGTGGCACGCCCATTGCCGCAGGCGAGGGCGCGATTGCCGATGCCTATGCCCAACTGGCCGACCGGCTGATCAAAGGTGGCATTGCCTGACACCATGGACGGGCGCGTATTTGATTTTCTGATTCAGGCTATTTGCAATTCTTTTTCAGATATGCGGAGCAGAGCTCCATGCGCGTCGCCGGCTCTAACCAGCCACAATATCCACCGCGATCCGTACCTCGCGCAAGGGGCGGACGAGGTCGATAGAGTGCTGATAGAGCGGATGTGCTTTATAGGCATCCAGCGCAGCCTTATCGGCAAATTCCGCATAGACCACCAGGTCAATGCTGTCCCTGGTCAGGCTATCGGCCTGAAGGTTTTGACCGACTTCGAAATGCTGGGAATGAGGGATATCGGCAAGCTTCATCAGGCCGCTGTGGATACGGTCAAGATCGGCCCGGTCGCGGGCAGTGAAGAGAACGATATGGCGGATCATTTTACACGAGATGCCTTTTCTGAAAGACCAGATGAATGGGTGCGGCGGGCCAGTTCGGCCATGACATCGGCCACGGCCACATCGCGCGACCGGAGCATGACCAAGAGGTGAAACAGCACATCAGCCGCCTCGGATGTGAGGCCCGCACGGTCGCCTTTGACTGCCTCGATCAGCGCCTCAATCGCCTCTTCTCCGAATTTTTCTGCCACCTTTTCAGGGCCCTTGGCCAGCAGTTTGGCTGTCCAGCTGTCTTCGGGTGCGGTGCTGGCGCGGGTGGTGATGATCTGTTCAAGCTCTTCAAGGGTCATCGCTCATCCTCATCGGAATGCCGGCAGCATGCATATGCGCCTTGGCCTCGGCAATGGTGAAGTGCCCGAAGTGGAAGATGGAAGCTGCGAGCACGGCGCTGGCCCCGCCCTTTGTCACGCCTTCGACAAGGTGGTCAAGCGTGCCGACACCGCCCGAGGCGATGACCGGGATATTGACCGCGTCCGAGATGGCCCGGGTAAGTGGAAGATTGAACCCTGCGCGCGTGCCGTCGCGGTCCATTGAGGTCAGCAGAATCTCGCCCGCGCCCTTTTGTTCGACCAGCCGGGCAAATTCCACGGCGTCAATGCCAGTAGGTTTTCGCCCGCCATGGGTGAACAGCTCCCACTTGCCAGGAGAGACGGTTTTTGCGTCGATGGCCACCACGATGCACTGGCTGCCAAATTGCGCTGCGGCCTCGGCCACCACGTCCGGATTGGCGACAGCGGCAGAGTTGAAACTGACCTTATCCGCTCCGGCCAAAAGCAGTGCGCGCACATCTTCGGCGGTGCGGACCCCGCCGCCGACGGTCAGCGGAATATAGCATTGTTCAGCCGTGCGGCGGACGACATCGAACATGGTGCCGCGGTTTTCATGGGTGGCCTGAATGTCGAGAAAACACAGCTCGTCGGCGCCGGCCGCATCATAGGCGCGGGCCGCATCAACCGGGTCACCTGCATCGACCAGATCGACAAAATTCACACCTTTAACCACGCGGCCATCGGCCACGTCGAGGCAGGGAATGATGCGGGTTTTGAGCATGAGTTTGCCGGTGTAACCTTTTTCACGCGGTTGTTTATGGGCAAATTGTGGAACATGCCAGAGGATGAAGTGAACAGAATTTTGTGAAAACGGGGATTTGGTATGAAAAAGCTGATTTTTGCTGCGGCATTTGCAATGATGGGCACCTCAGTTGCGGCTGGTGAGATTGTGAGGGTCGAGGCCGCGCGCAATGTTGCGGATACGATGGATGCGCTTGAGGCCACGGTGACCGACGCCGGGGCCACAGTATTTGCCCGCGTTGATCATGCGGGCGGGGCCGCGATTGTTGGTATGGAGCTTGCCCCGGCACTACTACTGATTTTCGGCAACCCCAAGCTCGGTACGCCCGCGATTCAGGATGATGTCATCGCCGGGTTATTTTTGCCGCTGAAAGTGCTGGTCTACGAGGATGCAAATGGACAGGTTTGGCTGGCCTATGAGGAACCAGCAGAGATGCTGGGAGATCTAAACGTGCCGGAAGATGCGGGATATGTGAAGAAAATGACCGGGGCACTGGCCAAACTGACGAGAAAGGCGGCAGGAGGGTAGGATACAAATCCTAAGCAGACAGAATCTCCAGCGCCTCTTTCAGGTCAATTGCGCCATCATAAAGCGCGCGACCAGAGATCGCCCCATTGAGGGGTGCGCCACAATCCCGCAATGCGCGCAAATCGTTGAGCGAGGATACTCCGCCTGACGCGATTACCGGGATCGATACGGCCCGGGCCAGTGCGGCTGTCGCCTCGACATTGGGCCCCTGCATGGCGCCGTCGCGGTTGATGTCAGTATAGATGATTGCCGCCACGCCCGCATCTTCGAACGACCGCGCAAGATCGGTGACCATTACATCGGTTTCCTTCGCCCAGCCTTTGGTCGCGACACGCCCGTCACGTGCGTCAATGCCAACCGCCACCTGGCCCGGAAAGGTGCGCGCGGCCTCGTGCACCAAAGCAGGGTTTTCAACCGCCACCGTGCCAAGGATCACCCGGGCCAAACCTTTGGACAGCCAACGTTCGATCGTGGCCATGTCCCGGATGCCGCCGCCCAGTTGTGCTGGTGTTTTCGTGCGCTCCAAAATTGCCTCGACCGGGGCGGCGTTGACCGGCTCGCCCTCGAACGCACCGTTCAGATCAACCAGATGCAGCCATTCACAACCCGCATCGACAAATTCCATCGCCTGAGCAGCGGGATTGTCATTGAACACGGTGGCCTTGTCCATCTCGCCTTTCAAAAGGCGCACGGCCTGTCCGTCTTTTAGATCAATCGCTGGGTAGAGGATCATCGCGGGCATCCTGTGAAAAGTTATCCCGCGCGCTTTGGCATGACGGGGCGCGATTTGCAACGCGACCCCGTATCAAATCTGTCTGTTATACAGCACCGATATATTCGCCGCGTGCAGGATAGTTGTTGGCAATCGCGAAATCGAGCGCACCCACCAGTTCTGAGAAATGCGGGCGTACAAACGGCATGGTCTGGGTCGAGCCGTAATAAAGCGTCTGTTCCTGGGTGACCATGAACAGGCCCGGTTCTGAAAAAAGCGCCGGTTCTTCAATCCCGATGGACGTCTTGCCGCGCGAGGTGGAGATATAAAGCCCCCATTTGCGGGCGGTTTCCAAGGAAAGATCATAGGCAAACCGCAAACCCTTGGCGTTGATCTTGTCCGCCATGGCGCGGGTGCGCTCCTCGCCATCGGAACTGATGGCGACGGTGTTGACGCCGCGCTCTGCAAAATCGGCAACGCGTTTTTCAAGTTCTGTCAGGTAGGTGGCGCAAAGCGGGCAATGCAACCCGCGATAAAAACAGATGACCGTGCCACGTTCACTGGTTTCCGAGGCGAGGTCAAAATCCCCGTGATCAAGGGTTGGCAGGGACAAGTTGGGGGTTTTCTGGCGGGGGATAAGCATCGTCGCTCCTATGATCTGACATGTCTTGTTCTGAGGGTATGACAGAGTTATAAATCAATTAATTCCGAAATAGATGACAGAAATTCCGAAATGTCTGAATATGATCGCCTTACCACTTTGCTGCACCGATTCCAGTTGTCGGTGGTCTCCGATACGCCAGAGCGGGCAAATCTGATGATTTATGCAGATGCAATGGGGGCGGCTGGTTCGATTGTGTATTCCCCCGGCGCCCCTGTTGAGCAGGCGAACAAGTCATTGATGTTCAGTGCCTGTGTGGATTGGGAAAACGGAGTGAACCCTTTGTTACAGGCACTGCCGGGGTCGGTGACATATGACATTGCGGCGGATGCGGATGCCCAGGCTTTGGTCACGTTGATCCGGCATGAAAGCGCAGGCGCACGATGTGGCGCGGTGTCCGTACTGAACCGCTTATGCGAAGTTCTGATCGTGCGATTGTTGCGTGACCTCATGCAACGGGGAAAGGCCGATACCGGGCTGTTGGCCGGTCTGGCGGATGCACGGCTGAGCCGGGCAATTGTGTCGATGCATGACCGCCCGCAAAAGACGTGGACGGTAGAAGACCTGGCGCAGGTGGCTGGTCTTTCGCTGAGCCGGTTTTCTGAGCTGTTCTCAGAGATCGTGGGCGAAAGCCCGATGGCCTATCTGCGGCACTGGCGGCTGATCCTTGCCCGACAGGATCTGGCACGCGGGGACCGGGTGGCCAGTGTTGCGCGGCGCTATGGGTATGGATCGGCGGAAGGGTTCAGCCGCGCCTATCGGCGGCATTATGGCAATGCTCCGATACAGATGCGGCAGGGGCGTGCAGCGTAGAAGATGCAGAGCAAACAGAAGATTTCTGTGAACCAGTAGAGTTAGAAGCCAAATGTTAATTTTGCAACAGAGGTCTGAAGCGGACCATTAAACACAAACTCTAATAGAGGACAGTGTAAAAGCCTATGGCAGCAACAGGCCATTTGCCGTCCTGAATCTGCCTATCAGAGCCCAGCTAAATCTCGTCGTCCCGTCCAAGCGCCACCAGCCCAAGCTGGCGGGCGGCGGCCAGCGACAGTACGCCGGAATCAAGCCCCTGTGGTTTCTGATAGGCCCGAATCGCATTCCGCGTCCTGCGGTCCAGCTCGCCGCTGACCGGACCGCGATAATATCCACGTGCACTTAACGCACGCTGGACAGAGGCCACGAAGTCCGGGGTCTGCATTTCGGCGCAGGGGATCTGAAACCACGTCTCGTTGCGTTCTTTGACTATCGCCTGGCGGGTTTCGGTCTTGTAGACCGCTGGTTGAACCACCGTGCCGTCGGCCATGATCTCGGCAGGCTGAAGAATGATTTGTTCCGTCACGGTTTCAATCACCGCCGGACTCACTTCCTTGTCCCAGCACGTATCAGGCGCCGCGCCGGGTGGTGCGGCCCGATGGGCGCGTGATACCACATCTTCCTCGCCCGAAATTCCGCCATTACATCCGGCGGTTAACCCTGCGATTAGAAGGGCGGGAAAAAGGGAACGGAACATGCTGCTCGGGCCTCTAAGGCTTTTATTTTGACAGCATCCTAAACGGTTTGAATGCATCGGGAAAGAAAGATTCGTGACCGGGGAGCAAAGCGTGACGGGCTGATGCGATTCGGCATCGCAAGGCCATAATATGCGCGTACAGTTTGAAACCTGCCGGGCCAGGCCGCACAACATCCAGAACATTTTGGCAACATTCCAACTTTGTCGTAACTCTTTCCTGTTCGGGTCGCAAATGGGGCTGGCCTCGCTTACATGGCTTGTCTAGGAACCTCAGAGCATCAGACCGATGGGAGACGCACCTTATGGCAAAAATCACCTATATCGAGCATAGCGGCACAGAACATGTAGTCGACGTGGCCAATGGCCTGACCGTCATGGAAGGCGCGCGCGACAACAACATCCCGGGCATCGAGGCCGATTGCGGCGGGGCATGTGCCTGTTCCACCTGCCATGTCTATGTCCATCCTGACTGGGTCAGCAAACTGCCGGGCAAGGATGACATGGAAGAAGACATGCTCGACTTCGCTTACGAGCCTGACCCCGAACGCTCGCGCCTGACCTGCCAGGTCAAGGTCACCGATGCACTGGACGGCCTTGTGGTGCAGATGCCGGAAAAACAGATTTGATGACGGGCAGGGCGCAACCATACGGTTTGCGCCCACTGCTCCGAGCATCCTGCCGTTTTGTGTTGGCCGTGTGCCTGTCGGCACTCTGCCAATCCCTGTTCGCGTGTGAAGCTGAAACCAACGGCTGGGGGGATGAGGGTCGCTATGCTGAGGCAGAGTTTTCCAACGCCCGCGGATCATCCGGACAGCATGAAAGCTGGGTGCCCCACGATGCACAGCTGACCCTGCACGCTGGCTTTACCCGCGAAACAGACGAATATGGCCACCGCGTCCTTGGCCACGTTCGCGATGCCAAAATCCTGACAATTCATGTGCGCAGGCCGGGCGACGACCGGATTACATGCCCTACGGGTGTAGTGCTCCCACAGGGACAGGTCTTCGAAGATATCGCACCCCGGCTGGTTGATCTTGATGGCGACGGGATGCCGGAGATTATCGTGGTGCAAAGTGAACAGTCGCGTGGCGCTCGGCTGGCTGTGTTCGACCGCAGGGCCCGCCTGCTTGCGGTGACATCATATATTGGCCGAACTCACCGTTGGCTTGCCCCCATTGGTGCCGCGGATCTGGATGGCGATGGCAATATCGAGATCGCATATATTGATCGCCCGCATCTGGCCAAGACCCTGCGCATTTGGCGCTTTGAAAAAGGCACGCTTACTGAAATCGCTTCAAAACCGGGTCTCAGCAATCACAAGATCGGATGGGCCCATATCCCCGGCGGTATCCGCAACTGTGGAGATGGACCACAGTTCATCACTGCCAACCACAACTGGACCCGGATCATGGCGTCATCTTTGGACGGCGGAGCCATTCAATCCCGCGATATCGGCCCCTATGCTGGCCCGGACAGCCTGAACCACGCCACAGACTGCCCCTAATCCTTTCATTGTTCTGAAAATACTCCGGGGAGCGCGAGGGGCAGTGCCCCTCGCCTCTGTCGGATCGCATCTGCGATCCGAAACGCCCTGAAAAAGTTAACGATGATAGAGGTGCATGTCCGGTGTACGGGTGGTGTACGGATATCACCCCCTGAAATGGGCGTGTTGCGCGATTTGGTTAACGCAACGCACGCCAGCCGATATCTCGACGGCAAAACCCTTCCGGCCAATCAATCCGGTCCACCATGGCATAGGCCCGCTCACGCGCCTGCGACAGCGAAGCGCCACGTGCCGTGACGTTCAGAACCCGACCACCCGTGGCGGTGATGTGACCATCCTGCCCCGAAGTGCCCGCGTGAAACACCATATTGAAACTGTCCTCGGGACAATCGCCCAACCCGTTAATAATGCTATCTTTTTCGTATGATCCAGGATAGCCCTGTGCCGCCAGAACCACCGTCAATGCATGATCATCGGCCCAGTTAACCTGCGCCTCACCAAGCTGTCCACTGGCCGCCGCTTGCAGTAAATCCAGCACCTGCGCCCCAAGTCGCATCATCAGAACCTGACATTCCGGGTCGCCAAACCGAACGTTGTATTCCACCAGCCTTGGCTGCCCGTCACGGATCATTAACCCGGCGTAAAGCACCCCCTGATAGGGTGTGCCCCGTCGTGCCATCTCTTGCAGTGTCGGACGAATGATTTCGTCCATCGCCTTTTGTTCAACACGGGCATCCAGAACCGGAGCAGGGGAATAGGCTCCCATGCCACCAGTATTGGGTCCGGTATCGCCGTCCCCAACGCGCTTGTGATCCTGCGCCGTGCCCATCGACAGCGCCTCGGTTCCGTCGCACAGCACAAAGAGAGAGGCCTCTTCACCGTCCATGAATTCTTCGATGACCACTTCAGCACCCGCACCGCCAAAGGCGCCGCCAAACATGTCTTTTACCGCTGCAATCGCCTCTGCTTCGGTCATCGCCACGATAACGCCTTTACCCGCGGCAAGGCCATCAGCCTTGATCACAATCGGTGCGCCATTGGCCCGAACATAATCCAGTGCGGCCTGCTCATCGGTGAAATGCCCGTAGGCGGCGGTTGGTGCAGCGGCCGCATCGCAGATCTCTTTGGTAAAGCATTTAGAGGCTTCCAATTGTGCCGCAGCACCAGACGGCCCAAAGGTTAAAATGCCCGCTTCCCGCAGCCTGTCTGCCACGCCCGCCGCCAACGGAGCCTCCGGTCCGACAATGACGAATTCAACCGCGTTTTCTTCGGCGAAATTGACCACCACACCGGCATCCAGAATATCAAAATGCGCACATTCGGCGATCTGCGCAATTCCCGCATTTCCCGGGGCCACGATCAACCGGTCGCATTTGGGGTTTTGCTTTACCGCCCAGGCCAGCGCGTGTTCGCGCCCGCCACTGCCGAGGATCAGGATGTTCATATGCCGCCTCTTCCGCTTGGCCTTTGTTCGGGGGCGTTCTAAGGTGCTGCGCACGCAGACACAAGGCAGTGACATGTCCGACCTCATCGACAGCGCCCAACCCGGTGAAAACGCGCCGGAGTTTTCGGTTTCTGACCTTTCCGGCGCGATCAAGCGCATGATCGAAGGCGAATTCGCCCATGTCCGCGTGCGCGGTGAAATCGGCCGCGTGTCACGCCCGCGTTCGGGGCATATCTACCTTGATCTCAAGGATGATCGCGCGGTTCTGGCCGGTATCATCTGGAAAGGTGTGTCCAGCCGTCTTGCGGTCCAACCTGAAGAGGGGATGGAGGTTGTCGCCACAGGCCGCCTGACCACCTTTGCCGGGCAGTCTCGCTATCAGATAGTTATCGAAGATATAAAGCCCGCCGGCATGGGCGCGCTCATGGCGATGCTGGAAAAGCGCAAGGAGACGCTGGCCGCCGAAGGTCTGTTCGCTCCGGAGCGCAAGCAGCCAATCCCCTATCTTCCCGGAATTATTGGCGTGGTTACGTCGCCTTCGGGTGCAGTGATCCGCGACATCCTGCATCGCCTGCGCGATCGGTTCCCGCGCAAGGTTCTGATCTGGCCCGTGGCTGTTCAGGGTGAGAAATGCGCCCCCGAAGTGACCCGCGCGATCAACGGTTTGAACGCGCTTACCACGGGTGGGGCCATTCCGCGCCCTGATCTGCTGATCGTGGCGCGCGGCGGTGGCTCTGTCGAAGATCTATGGTGTTTCAACGAGGAATCAGTGGTTCGGGCCACCGCCGCATCCGAAATCCCGCTGATCTCGGCGGTGGGCCATGAAACCGATACCACTTTGATTGACCTTGCCGCTGATACCAGGGCACCAACCCCGACTGCCGCGGCAGAGCTGGCCGTGCCGGTGCGCCTTGAACTGCTCGCATGGCTTGATGATCAGGACGCACGGCTTAGCCATGCGCTCAGCGCAGGCATCAGCAATCGCCAACAACGGCTGCGCGATTTGTCTCGTGCCCTGCCCAGACCGGCAACACTGCTGGAAACCCCGGGACAGCGGCTTGATCTTCTGTCTGATCGATTGCCTGCGGCCCTTTCGCGGCTGGTACAACAGCGCAAACTACAACTCTCCGAAAATGCGGGCGTGTTGCGCCCCGGGCTGTTGCGGCAGGCTCTGGAGACCGAGAAAAGCCGTCTGTCCAGCTTGACCGCGCGCCTTAACATTGGTGCGTTGCAAAGGGATATCAAACTGAAATCAAAGGACAAAGCTGCCTTGTCCGCCCGGTTTTCGGATGCCGCCGCCCGACAGGTGGAACGCCTTCGCGACCAGTTGGAAGGTCTTGACCGTTTGCGTGAAACCCTCGGCTACAGGGCAACGCTAAAGCGTGGTTATGCGGTGGTGCGCGGTGATGGGCAGGTCGTGATGACCAAACAAGCCGCGACAAAGGCGCAGGCGCTGGAGATAGAGTTCTCAGATGGTGTTATGCCACTTGATGCGCCTGCTGCTTCGGCACGAAAGCTTACAAAACCACGGAATAAACCGGACCCTTCAGATCAGGGGTCACTATTCTGACCTCGGCTCAAACGCCGATATCAGGGCCCATACAGGTTAGCGGCTCTGCGCTCTTTTCTACCTCATACAGTTCCAGCGAAGACGGCTCATTTTCAAATCGTGCCGTCAGACCACCCGGTGCAAGGTAGAACGTCCAGCATTGGGTATCTGGTTGATCTTCATAAACAAAACAGATCATGTCTTCTTCGGTAAACCAGTGCCCCTCCTGACATCTTCCGTCCAGAAAAGTCCATCTTACCCGGCGGTTATCCAGATATTCCTCGGCACCGTAGGCAGAGCCCTGATTGCCGTAAAAGAAGGTTTTGCCACGGGTATAGCTATCAAACTCCGCACCCGTCATCGCGCTCTGCGCCCATAGCGGTGTTGCGATCAGGGTAAGACAGAGGGTCAGAAGTAGTTTTTGCATGTGCCGACTGTGACAGAACAGAAAGGGTGGGGCCACCAGATTTCGCATTCCCATGGGCTTCTTGCGGAAATTTGCGCGCCACCTATTGAGACGCATTTTTCGAAGGGCTTTGCCACCGGTCACACAAGGGATCCATCAGTTTGCGCCAGATCGGCGGAAACAGGGCCAGCACGGCCATCACCGGCAGGGGCTGCGGCAGAAACGGCATGTCATCTGCTCTTAGCTGAAGCGCAGGATAGGCGCGTGAAGGTACGACGTGATGGTCAGAATGCCGCGGTGCATTCAGCATCATGGCAGCTGAAAACATCTGCGGGGCGTTCCAAGAATGCTGCGGACCAACGGGTTCCAATCTTCCGTTGGCAAGCACCTCGCGCCGCAAACCGTAATGCTGGACGTAGTCTGACAAGAGAATTTGCAGCTGTGCATAGATTGCGATCGCCAGAATAGCGGCAAACCCACCCCAGCCCAGACTTGTCAAAGCGATGACCAAAGCACCGGCTGCGGTGCCAATGTAAAGGCAGTAGGGGTGCGACCACAGTGATTTACCGACTTTTTTACGCCGGTCTGTTTCTGCGCGGTACCCTGCAATGAAAGATCCGCGGGCAACCCGTAGCGCATAGCGATAAAAACCTTCTCCGCGTTTGGCGCTATTGGGGTCTGCATCGCTGCCGACATGAATGTGATGAACCAACAGGTGGGCAGAGGCATGATGCCCGATCAGCAGGCTGGAATACATCAGCCGCCCTATCAGACGCAATACCCGGCTGGATTTATGGATCAGCTCATGCGCCACCGGATGGGAAATCTGACCGAATATCAGACTGGCTGAGATCGCCACCAAAACCCGATCAACCAAACCAAGGCCGCTTGGCCCACCCACGGCCCAAACGCTAAGGGGCAGAATCACAAAATGCAGCAGCCCCAGAGTGATTAACAGGCTTTGTGCAGCTGGAAATTCTGCCTCAGGGTCAGCATTTTCAGCTTGCGATGCCATCAACCGGTCAAAGGAAAACACCAGTACCGTGATGTATCCGACAGCCGCCCACGCCCACGCACCGCCTTCGAAAGCGGCTGTGATCAAAAGCAGAACCGGTGCAATCGTTGCAATGGCGAACAGCAGCAAAATGCCCATCCTTTCGCCCCCTGACGACCAAGGCCCAGAACTCTGGACCTATATGCCGACGCAAGGTTCATAAACAATTTAATTTTTGACGTAAAACGCTTCTATTGTCCCGTTTGTCGTTTTTGCCCTCGCGTTGCATCTGTGTCGGCGTTAAAACCTCAGGCAACGCATTCAGAGGAACAAAGATGGCACTTGATGAGCGCAAAGGCGTCTGGAAATCGGGCAAAGGAAAAGGGCGCCGCACGCCCAAGGGCCGGCAGCTTGAAGATCAGCCCTGGCAGGAAGTACAGGAACTGTTGGGAGACCGCCCCAGACAGCGCGATTTGCTGATTGAGTTTCTTCATCTGATTCAGGACAGGTACGGCCATTTATCTGCGGCTCATTTGCGCGCACTCGCCGAAGAAATGCGCATTTCACAGGCCGAGATTTACGAGGTCGCGACCTTTTACGCGCATTTTGATATCGTTAAAGAAGGTGAAACCCCACCTCCGGCTCTGACCATCCGGGTGTGCGATTCGCTGAGTTGCGAATTGGCCGGGGCGAACCAACTGCAAAAAGCGCTCGAAGACGGGATGGACCCGGCTCAGGTTCGGGTGTTGCGTGCGCCCTGCATGGGCCGGTGTGATACAGCACCAGTGCTGGAGCTGGGTCACAACCACATCGACCATGCCAGCGTTGACAAGGTGCATGCGGCCATCGCTGCCGCGGACACGCATGCCCATGTTCCGGAATATCAGGCATTTGATGCCTACCGCGCCGCGGGCGGCTATGTGGTTGTCGAAGGACTGCGCGTTGAAGGGAATTTTGAGGCGATCCAACAGTATCTTCTGGATGCCGGATTGCGCGGTCTTGGCGGGGCTGGGTTCCCATCCGGACGCAAGTGGGGCTTTGTCCGCGCAGAGGAAGGACCTCGTTATCTGGCCGTCAACGGCGACGAGGGAGAGCCCGGGACCTTCAAAGACCGCTATTATCTGGAACGCGTACCACATGTTTTCCTAGAGGGCATGCTGATCGCCGCCTGGGCGGTTGAGGCCGAGAAATGCTTTATCTACATGCGAGACGAATATCCCGCAGTACTTGAAATCCTGAGGCGCGAGATTGCAGCGCTTGAATATGCGGGCATTGTGGCACCGGGATATATCGACCTGCGCCGCGGGGCAGAGGCCTATATCTGCGGCGAAGAAAGCGCGATGATCGAATCTATCGAGGGTAAACGCGGCCTGCCACGGCATCGTCCGCCTTTCGTGGCTCAGGTTGGCATCTTTAACCGACCCACGCTCGTTAACAATGTCGAAACACTCTACTGGGTGACGCGTATTTTGCGGGAAGGCAAAGAAATCCTGTCTGATGTAGAATTGAACGGGCGCAAGGGGCTTCGGTCATTCTCGGTTTCTGGTCGGGTGAAAAACCCAGGTGTGCATCTGCTTCCCGCCGGATCGACGATGTCGGATATCATTGAGGCCTGCGGCGGCATGACGGATGGCCATACCTTCAAGGCGTATCAACCTGGCGGGCCGTCGGCAGGTCTGTTGCCGGCGTCGATGGCTGATATCCCGATGGATTTTGACGTCCTGCAGGAGCATGGCACGTTCATCGGTTCGGCTGCGATTGTTGTCCTGTCCGATCAGGACAGCGCGCGGGATGCCGCCCTGAACATGTTGCGGTTCTTTGAGGATGAAAGCTGTGGTCAGTGCACGCCCTGCCGCGTCGGCTGTGAGAAAGCGGTCAAACTGATGCAGGCTGACAAATGGGATCAGGGGCTGCTGGAGGAACTGTGCTCGGCAATGGGCGATGCCTCGATCTGTGGTCTGGGACAGGCCGCACCCAATCCGATCCGCCTGACGATGAAACATTTCCCAGACGAGGTGTGAGGTTGCGGGCGCCTAGCGCGCCCTCAACAACCGCTGAAACAGTCGCCCGCCAAAGCGCGGCATTAACACCATATAGGCAATCACCACCGCAAACAGGATCAGAGCTGGCATCCCGGTCAGCTCGAATCCACCATCAGTGGTGTCACCGGTGATGGTCGCGATGACATAGCCAAAACCGGCAAAACTGCCGATCAGGTCAAAGATAAAGGCAATGACCAAGCGCCAGGTGGCTGGTTTGGATTTGTCTGACATGTCTGTGCTCTCCCTCTTCGGAACTTACAAAAGACTAGCCGGATCAGCGATTTGAGGGAAGTGTGATCCGACATGCGGCGTCTACTCGTTACGATAGACCCTGCATACACAGCCGCTTTTCCTGAATTTCGAACAATCACGCCAGGCCTGATCGCGGGTATCGCGGCCGAGACGGGCCATGAAATACCCGCCCTTGGGGCTGGCCCTGCTTTTCTCGAATATCAGCTCAGGAGTTTCGCCTTTAAACAACGCCGCACAGGCCCGGGTGGATTTCTTAAACTTGCTGAGTGCTTTTTTCTGAGTGGTGCCAAACGCCATCTGAATCCCCCAAGGCCGGACGAGCGGATTGACCTCCTTCAACTTGGTCAGTCGCCGGTTCTTTGCCAGATCGTGGCAAGCGGGTTGAAAGGTGAGCGTCTGAGAAAGGCGCAGGTCGGGCTCTGGCAGCGGATCCTCCAGCCAGTTTTGATGCGGCACGCCGGTGATTATCCGGACGTAGTCAATCGTTTCCTGAGCAAGCCCGCCAGTTTCATCAATCAACCCTTCTGCGCGGCGTTCCCCTCCGTTATACCCTACGGCCGCCAGACCCAGATTGCCGTATTTTTCCGCCATTTCAGCAAGGTAATGAGCTGAATGGTCCAACGCTTCCGCCGGGTTGTAGGCATCGCTTAACCCGCGGCGTTTGGCGGTGTGCGGCATGAACTGGGCAATCCCCTGTGCGCCGGCAGGGCTAAGCGCGTTTGGGTCAAACCGGCTTTCCTGCCAGATCAATCGGGCAAAAAAATGCGGGTCCAGTCCGTGGCGCAGGGAAAATTTTTCAATGGCGTTGCAGGTGTCCTGGACAAATCTATGATGATAAATGCATACAATATTTCCCCATTTTGACGTCGAACAGCTCCGCGGTGGAGGGTCCGCCGAAAGCGGGGTAGCAAGCAAAACCAGAAAAACTGCAAACAGACGTTTCATCTAATTTCATACTTGCGAGTCAAAGCGCTCTGTCAACTCTGCCTTTTCAATGACCGCCAAGCATATTACTTGGGTTAGACTTTATTCAGGTGGCGCGCATGTCGTTTTTCAAAAAGCTCAAGAACAAGCTCTTCAAATCCTCATCCAAACTGGAAGAGGGGTTAGATGCGATTGTTGAAGACGGCGGAGAAGAGGAAGAATTTGTAGAAGAAACGCCGGAATTTGCCCCCGAGGCAGAAAGACTGGCCGAGACGTTAAAAGCCTCGACTGTGAATGAAGTGTTGGATGCGGTTGACGCTCTGGTCGATTCTGGTGAAGCAACAGAAGTTTCCGGGGAAGAGGCAGAAGCCATTGAAAAGGCTTTCGAGGTAGAAGAGGCACTTCCTGAGCCTGAGCCTGAGCCTGAGCCTGAGCTTGAGCCTGAGCCTGAGCCTGAGCCTGAGCCTGAGCCTGAGCCTGAGCCTGAGATGCCGACATACGCACCGCCAATTGAGGGCGCAGCGGTTGCCCCGGTGCCCGCGCCTATGCCTTCTGAGGTTGAACCCGCAGCCAAACCGGGATTGCTGGGTCGCCTGTTAGGCCGGGGGCAGAAAAAAACGGTGGTTCGGCGGGCGCTGGACGATGACATGCTCGAACAGCTGGAAGAGTTGCTGATCACCGCCGATATGGGTGTCGATACCGCATTGCGGGTCACCGCAAACATGGCCGAGGGCCGGATGGGTAAACGCCTTTCGTCACAGGAAATAAAGGAACTTCTCGCCGCTGAAATCAGCCGCATCATGGAGCCTGTTGCCCGCCCGATGCCGCTTTATTCCAAGCGCCCGCAGGTGGTTCTGGTGGTGGGCGTAAACGGGTCAGGAAAAACTACAACGATTGGCAAGCTGGCCAGCCAATTCCGCGCCGCTGGCAAAAACGTGGTAATCGCCGCCGGGGATACCTTTCGCGCAGCGGCTGTGGAACAGCTACAGGTCTGGGGTGATCGGGCTGGTGTGCCTGTGCTCACAGCGCCAGAAGGCTCTGACCCTGCCAGCCTTGCCTTTGATGCAATGGAACAGGCGCATCGCGACGGTGCGGATCTGTTGATGATTGATACGGCCGGACGGTTGCAGAACCGCCAGGATCTGATGGAAGAACTTGCCAAAATCGTACGGGTGATCCGTAAGAAAGACGAAACAGCACCGCACAACACCCTGCTCGTGCTGGACGCGACCACAGGGCAGAACGCGCTGAGCCAGGTCGAAACATTCCGCAAGCTGGCGGACGTGAGCGGTTTGATCATGACCAAGCTGGACGGCACCGCCAAAGGCGGGGTTCTGGTGGCGCTAGCTGATAAATTCGGCCTGCCCATCCATGCGATTGGTGTCGGAGAGCAAATTGATGACCTGTCCCCGTTTGATCCAGAAGAGTTTGCCGCCGCGCTGACGGGGCTGGAGGGGTGAGACACAAATGCCGGGGTAAACCACGGCATACATCTGCCATTGGTGGTAGGCCGGGGTTCACCCCGGCACTCCAAACATGAGTGACTGGCTGATCTCTCTGGAAGGTACTGACGCAGGTCACCGGCTTGCCCTGTGGTTGGCTCTCATGGCGGCGTTTTTGCATGCGGTGTTTGGTGCCTTGCAAAAAGGCCGGCATGACCCTTGGCTGACACGCGGGGCTGTCGATATCTGGTTATTCCTGATCGCAACTCCGATCGCGCTCTTTGTTGTACCCATGCCGGGGCCACATATGTGGCCGATTTTCGCCACCGCGGTTGCGATCCATGTGGCTTACAAATGCTTTCAGGCGCAGGCCTATACAAAAGGCGCCTATACGGTCGTTTACCCGGTGGTGCGTGGGACCGGACCGCTTTTTGCCGTCATCGGCGCCTATCTGATATTTTCCGAGACCTTTACCGCGATGCAGTGGCTGGGTGTTGGCGTGCTGTTATGCGGTATTTTCGGACTTGCGATTTACAACCTGCTCTATCTGTCCATAGCGCGTGACACATTGCCTATTGCGCTGTTTTTAGCCTTTGTGACCGGGCTTTTGGTGGCGCTTTACACGACCTATGATGCCTACGGAATTCGTGCCGCCGCCGATCCGTTTTCGTTTCTCGCCTGGTTTTTCATGTTTGAAGGCATGACCCTTCCTGGCGTTGCCTATATTCGTTGGCGGCGCATGGCGGCCCCCCCGGCCCCGGGCCCCTTAATGGTTCGGGGGTTGATTGGTGCAATTGTGGCTTTCATGTCCTTTGGCTCTATCCTGTTGGCGACCCGTGTCGGCAACGTGGGCGAGGCGGCGGTTCTGCGCGAAACATCCACCGTGTTTGCCGCGTTGATCGGGTGGCTTGTGCTGAAAGAAACCGTTGGTCCGCGCCGGATATTGCTGATGGCTTTGATTGCAATTGGCGCGGTGTTGGTTGAGATAGGGGGATAGAGTGCGCATATTCCAAATGCCCCGACACAAAAGAGCAGGAAGATCATGACAGAAAAGTCCTATCCCGGCTGGCTAAAGCCCGCGCTTGAACTGGGCCCGATCCTTTTGTTTTTTATCGCCTATCTGCGTCTGAAGGATCGCAGTTTTGTCATCGGCGGTACGGAATACGAAGGGTTTATCGTTGTCACCGCCGGGTTTATCCCCTTGTTTTTGTTGTCGATGGCCGCGTTGTGGAAGCTCACCGGGCATTTATCCAAAATGCAGATCGTAACGGCGGTGCTGATCATCGTATTTGGTGGCCTGAGCGTCTGGTTCAATGATCCGCGCTTTTTCAAAATGAAACCGACCATCATTTATCTGCTGTTTACCGGCGTTCTGGGCGTGGGGTTGCTACAGGGTCGTTCCTATTTGCAAAGCCTGATGGACGGTGTAATGCCACTGACCGATCAGGGTTGGATGATCCTGACCAAACGTTTGACGTTCTTTTTCCTCGCACTTGCGGTGATGAATGAGCTGATTTGGCGGACAATGAGTGAAGAAAACTGGGTCTACTTCAAAACCTTCGGACTGACCGCTGCGATGTTCCTGTTTTTCATGACGCAAGGGAAATTGTTTTCCGAACATGGTACAGAAAAGGATGATCCGGAATAATAATCCGGAAGTTACAAAGCGGGCTTTTCTAACTCATCAAACGCGTAACCAGTGGGCACTGATAGTGTTGACCTCACCGTTTCCCACGGTTAAACGAACCCTTGTGGCGATTTGTTACCGGATTGCGGGCCACGTAAAACAACACCGCTAAAGAGGTCAGGATGAGGGGCCCCCTTTCGCTTGACCGCGTTGGGGGTTTTTTCATGGGCGTTACCTGCGCCAAAGGACGAGAGATGACACAAGACTGGAATACACGAACCAAACTGGTTCACAGCGGCACCCGCCGCAGCCAATATAATGAGGTCAGCGAAGCGATTTTCCTGACCCAGGGGTTTGTTTATGAAACCGCCGAACAGGCCGAAGCGCGGTTTATTGAGGCCGGGCCTGACGAGTTCATTTATGCACGCTATGGCAATCCAACTGTCGCAATGTTCGAAGAACGGATTGCAGCACTGGAAGGGGCCGAAGATGCGTTTGCAACCGCTTCCGGCATGGCCGCGGTTTCCAGCACTTTGATTTCGATGCTCCGGGCCGGGGACCATGTCGTGGCAGCGCGGGCGCTGTTTGGGTCCTGTCTTTATGTCTTGGAAGAAATCCTGTGCCGCTACGGCGTCGAAGTGAGCTTTGTTGACGGGACTGATATTGATCAGTGGCGCGCGGCAATCCGGGATGACACCAAGGTGGTGTTCTTCGAAACGATCGCCAATCCGACGCTGGAAGTGATCGATATTCAGGCCGTTTCTGACCTTGCACACAAGGTGGGTGCCGCCGTTTTAGTCGATAACGTCTTTGCAACCCCGGTGTTTTCCAAAGCCATTGAACAGGGTGCGGATGTGGTCATCTACTCGGCCACCAAGCATATTGACGGGCAGGGGCGCGCATTGGGTGGTGTGATCCTTGGCAGCCGCGAGTTTATCCGCAAAACCATTGAACCCTATATGAAACATACAGGTGGGGCGATGTCGCCGTTTTCTGCCTGGGTGATGGTCAAAGGGCTAGAGACCATAGACCTTCGGGTGCGGGCACAGGCACATTCGGCACTGGCTATCGCAGACGCGGTGCAAGGTCACGAAAAGCTTTTGCGCGGGATCTATCCGGGTCACAAATCACACGCCCAGCATGACATGGTTCAGAAAAATCTGGGGTCTGGTGGCACGGTCGTCGCGCTTGATATCAAAGACGGAAAAGACGCTGCTTTCCGTTTTCTTAACGCGCTGGAAATCGTGCTGATTTCCAACAATCTGGGTGATGCGAAATCCATCGCGACCCATCCGGCCACAACCACGCATCAACGTCTGTCTGATGAACAAAAAGAGCAGCTGGGAATTACACCCGGTCTGATCCGGCTGTCGGTTGGGATAGAAGATACACAGGACCTGATCGCCGATATTCTCGGGGCACTTGACGCTGTTTGATATCGCCCTGATCCTGCGGCGCACGAACGTGTTCTACAGGCCGCATGGTCATCGGGGGTGATAGTGAAACAGGTTGATCTGGCCATTGTCGGTGCGGGCATCATGGGGCTGGCGCACGCGTTTCACGCCACACGCGCCGGTCTGTCCGTTGCCGTGTTCGATCGTGCCGCCGATACAAACGGCGCGACAGTCCGCAATTTCGGGATGCTGGCGGTCGTGGCGCAGGCGCCGGGGGCACAGCTTGCCTCGGCGCGTCGTTCACTGGCGCACTGGCAGGAGATCGCCCAACAGGCAGGGATCGCGATGCGTCGCGCCGGGTGCCTGTTTTTGGCAAGAACGCCGCAAGAGATGGTTGTTCTGGAAGAAAGTACCCAATTTGAGGGTCCTGAGGGCCATACGCTTTCACTACTGTCCCGTGATGAGCTGGCAGGCATGGCCAGCAATCTGCAAATACAAAACCTACTCGGTGGCGTATGGAGCCCCGATGCATGGAAGCTGGATCAGCGTGACGCACCGGGCAAAATCGCCAATTGGCTGCAGAGCGAACACAAGGTCACCTTTCACTTTTCGACGGAAGTGCACGGCGTAGAATCAGGGGTTTTGGAAACTTCAGGCGGGACGTTCAAAGCAAGACATGTGATCCTTTGTGGCGGGGATGACTTTGAAACTCTGTTCAAAGATGAGTTTCGCGCAGCCGGTGTAAAGCTTTGCCAGCTACAAATGCTAAGGACATCCCCCCAGCCAAACGATTGGGTGCTGGACCCGTTTGTTTTGGGCGGGCTAAGCCTGACCCGTTACAATGTGTTTGCCAACTGCCCTGGTCTGGCGGCCCTGAAAGCTCATCAGGAAAAGCATCAGGCCGCCCATCTTAAACACGGGATCCATGTGATCGCCTGTCAGGAGCCAGATGGCAGCATCACAATTGGCGATTCACACGATTATAGCCCGGACTCGGGTCGATCAGATGAAATCGACGAGCTGATACTTAGCGATCTGACCGGCATGCTGGCCCTGCCTGATGCGTCAATTTCAGAGAAATGGTTGGGCCACTACGCCTATTTGCCGGGGCATGACAGTTTGAAAATTACGCCGATGCACGGCGTTTCAGCAATCACCATGACAAATGGGCAAGGCATGACACATTCGCTGTCGCTGGCCGAAGATCACATTCAAGAGATTTTTGGCTAAAGCGCTACATTTCCCACGGAAATGTATCCAGCCGCTCTGTCCCATCAGCTGTGATCAGCACCTGCGTTTCAAGTTTGATGCTTTCACTCCCGGGTTCTCCGATCAAGCTTTCAACACAAAGAACCATTCCTTCTTCAACTTGGCCTTCGTGATTGTGCTCAAAATCCGGATGCAGCAGAACGACGGGCCATTCATCGGCCATACCTACCCCGTGCAGCGCCAGAGAATAACGATAATCCACATGCGTTGTAGGGATGCGCCAGCTTTGAGTGTTGAAATCGGCAAAGCTTAGGCCCGGTTCCAGCAACGCCATGTTATGCTCGATCTGCTCTCTTGCAGTGGCATAAAGCCGTTTCTGGGTGTCGTTCATCGGCGTGTAACCACAGGTCCAGCTGCGCGACAGATCGGCACAATATCCGTATGGCCCGATCATATCTGTATCAAAAGAGATCATTTCACCACTTTGGCATACCCTGTCAGAGCATTCGCGATACCACGGATTGGTGTTTGGGCCGCAGGTCAGCAATTTGGTCTCTAACCATTCTCCGCCTGACCGGGCATTTTCGAAATGCAGATGCGCCCAAAGTTCACGCTCCGTTACCCCCGGAACTGAATGGTCATAGATGCGTGCCATCCCGGCCTCGCAAACACGGATCGTCCAGCGCATCAGCGCAATTTCATCCGCAGATTTGATCGAACGGGCAATCTCGGTGATCTGACCTGCGTCTATTACATTCATGGCACGCTCAGCCAGCGCAAAGGCACCTTCGGGTTCAATTCGATCCACACCTAACCGCGCATTGCCGCCACCATGCGTGCGCATCAGATCGGCAATCTCATCAGCCCAGACCGCCAGTCGCTCACCGGCACGATTACCATGCGACATGAACATGCAGCCGCTTGAGGTGCGCAGCTCATCAATTCCCGCCAGACCGTCGTTGAGATGCTCACACCCGCGGAATTCAAACATGATCCCCGGCCCGTCGCAGAAGATAAGCGCATAGCGCAGCGGGTTATGCGCGGTCCAGATGCCCATGTTCACGCTGTCAAAGGCGTAGCGAATGTTTACCGGATCAAAAAGTAGCAGTGCCGTCACATCCTGTTTCGCCATTTCTGCGCGCAAGCGCTCCAGACGGTATTTTCGGGCGCGTTCCAAAATGTCATGCGGCAGCGGGGAAATCAGCGGTTTGTTTGCCCCCTCAGCATTGAGATAGGTAAGCTTGCGGTCGTCCCGAAAAATGCTGGGGCTTGTCATGATGCACGACCATAAAAACCGATGCGTTCGTCATCCGAGAACTGGATGCCGGGGGTCTCATAAAAACTGAACACTGAAATGATCCGGGGCCGGTTGCCTTGGATTGGGGTAACGCGATGCGCGGTGTTCTTACCCTTGAAAACATTCAGGGTTCCGGCGCTGAGTTTGAGCTGGCGCACAGCATCGTCACGCCCGTTTAACATGTTTGCCACCCCATCATAGTTTGGGTCATCCGCGCTGCGCAGACCCGTTCGGTACTCAAAATCACCACCTTCCTCTGGTGCCTGCAACAACAGTGTTGTGGTGAATTCTGACCGATCAAAATGCCAGTTAAGTGTTTGCCCCTCGCGGTAGGCCATAATGTTCACCCGCGCCAGCGAATCCGCCATTGTATGAAGCGCTTCCATCTCCATTGTCGCGGCCAGGAATTGCGCAAATTCAGTCCATTCATAGAGCCGGATAACAGCGCTTTGAGGAAACTGGTCAGCGCACAGCGTGCGATTTGAGGTCCTGAATCGCTGCAGTGCAGGGTGATCTGGATCGACGCCCGCAACGGATTTCAGAAAATAAATGTTGTGATCCCGTTCATGCAGAAAGCCTTCTGTCTCAAATCTCGGCTCCAGTAACTTTGCCTCCTGCTTTGCCACCTCCGGGCGGAAAAAGCCGAACAGGTTGAACATTCCGTTCTCTGCAAGCTCAACACGGCATTGATGTACCAGTTCGACCCAACCGGGGCTATGGGGCCGGTCGAGCGGAAACTGGTCAAGATCGAGAATGTCGCGCATAGGGGGCTCCGCAATCAGTTTATGCCAACACTGCGCCACTTTCGGCGTTTCTCCAAGATAGATGCTCTGGTATTCCATAAGAAAATCTTTCGGAAGACATACATATGAAGTTACCACCCCTAAATGCTTTGCGGGCCTTCGAGGCAGCTGCGAGAACAGGGAGTTTTTCAACGTCAGCAGCGGAATTATCGGTAAGTTCCGCCGCAGTAAGCCAACAGGTCCGCAAGCTTGAAGAGTATCTGGGCCGCAATCTGTTCTTTCGGAACAACAACCGAATTCAGCTGACCGATGCGGGCCGGGACCTGTACGTGAACGCGGCAGAGGCGCTTGGCCAGATTTCCAACTTCACTGCTGGGATCATGCAGGACACAGGACCAAGGCCGCTGGTCATATCAGCGCTGCCGTCACTGGCGGAACGGTGGCTTCCGCAGATGTTAACCCGGTTGCCCGACTTCCCAGTGCGCGTTCGGGTTGAGGAAGACCCGGTCGAGATGGAGGCAGAAGGGGTTGATGTCAGGCTCACCTATGGCGGCTCGGCGTATCCTGGGTTCTGGATTAAGCCCATGTTCGATGATGTCATGGCGCCAATGGCGGCCCCTGATCTGTCCAGCGATTGGGACAGGGTGGCCCCGGATCTTGCCGACCACCGATTAATCCATATGGATTGGGGCCCAAGTTTTGCGCGTGCGCCGGATTGGAATGACTGGGGTCGAAAACGAGACATCGCGCCACCGCCGCGGGCGGCGATTTCGGTCTATGGCGGCACCACCGCCCTTGCCCTCGCCGAAGCCGGGGCAGGGGTTGCCTTGGGACAGCAGGCACTGGCGCAGGACGCTTTGGATCAGGGCCGTTTGGTGCGATTGTCAGGTGTGGAACTTACGCTGCCAGAGCCGTATGTGGTGGTGGTTGCCCATGCGCGCCTGCGTCGGCAGCGGATACAGCAGATGTTGGCCCATCTGCCGGCGTTGAATTAGTCGGGCGTGACGCAATTGAAGCAATTTCGCGCGGAATTGGCAATTTCCGGTAGAACAGATTATGTTTGGCTTCGGCAAGGACGGTTAAGGATCAGGAAATGAACATCCATTCTCCAAATGGTGATCAGCACGCCCGCGAAGAGGCAGAACAGGCCCTTGCCGTTCTGCGCACGTGGGCCGCACGGGCAACGCCCGAGGAAATTGCCGACCTTGACCCTTCCGTCGCACGATTGCTGCCGGATGGCGCCGTGTCGAACTATCCCGCACTCAGCCGGGACTATGCCGACGGTTTTGCGCCCGATGATGCCTATCGCGCTACGATGCCCGATTTGCAGAATGGTCCTGCCTCGCTGATCAAGGGATCAAAGAAGCATCTCCAACATGTGGGCATTTCTAATTTCCGCCTGCCGATCCGTTACCACACCCGCGATGGTGGTGATCTGACGCTGGAAACGTCCGTAACCGGTACGGTCAGCCTTGAACCCGGGAAAAAGGGCATCAACATGTCCCGGATCATGCGCAGCTTTTACAAGCACTCTGAAAAAACCTTTAGTTTCGAAGTGATTGAACACGCGTTGGATGACTATATCGCCGATCTGGAATCGATCGATGCCCGGTTGCAGATGCGGTTTTCTTACCCGGCCAAAGTACAATCTTTGCGCTCAGGGCTGGAAGGTTATCAGTATTACGATATCGCGATGGAGCTGGTAGAACGCGATGGCGCGCGCCGAAAATTCATGCATCTCGACTATGTCTATTCATCGACCTGTCCCTGTTCACTTGAGCTGAGCGAGCATGCAAGACAGGCGAGGGGACAGCTCGCCACACCTCATTCGCAACGCTCTGTGGCGCGTTTGTCGTTTGAGGTGCAGGACGAGGGCGATATCCTTTGGTTCGAGGATGTGATCGACATGGCGCGCCGTGCGGTGCCGACAGAAACACAAGTGATGGTCAAACGCGAAGATGAACAAGCCTTTGCCGAACTGAATGCTTCCAATCCAATCTTTGTAGAAGATGCCGCCCGGCTCTTTTGCGAACAATTGTTGGAAGAGCCCAGGATCAGGGATTTCCTGATCGTGGCCAGCCATCAGGAAAGCCTGCACAGCCATGATGCCGTTAGCATCGTGACCCATGGCGAAACGTTTTCGGCAGACAGCATTGATCCCAAATTGCTTACCACCCTGTTCCACGTTGGATGATCAAGGCCAAACAACACCCCGACTACGCATTGATGTTGCACCGTTTCCCAAAAAACTGATGCCTCAGGTTTATTGCGAAAAGCTTTTGCGTCTTTGCTTCTTATTTAATCATTCTCAATCTTGACCACGAAAACAGGCAAAATTTTGCACGTGCAGCATTTTGCTGCGCATGCAAAGGTGTTATGTATGCGTCACATGATTTTGTTACTGACACACAGACATAGTGAAAGGATCCTCAAATGATTTCTGTTTCCGCCCAATTGCAGCTGTCTGCTGTCGGAATTCGACTGGCTGGATACGTAGTTGAAAACCACCTGCGTGCAGCGCGGACTTTCGGAGAAGCCGCGATCGAAAGTAATCCTTTTTTGCCCCGCACCAGTTTAATGCCGTTAAAATCCTCTGAAAATGCAGTTGCTAAACCTCAACCAGAGACAGTTAAGGCCGAACAGGCAAAGCCAACGCCAAAGCCGAAATTGCAAAAAGCTGCGCCAGCGAAAATTGACGGAGGAGAGCCCAAGCTTGTTGGTAAAACAACGGAAAAACCGGCAGAACATCAATCCGGCATTGTTGAAATTAAGCCGGCTGAACTGGCGCCTTCTTCGTCTCAACCTGGCAAAGCTGACACACAGGTCGAGTCAGCAAAACCGAAAAGCGAAGCACCGGCAAAACGCGCGCGTGAGCCATCGCAGCCTCCGGCAATGCCTGGCCGAGTGAGCTCGGAACTGAAATCGCCGGCACAGGGAACAAAATCGACCCGCAAATCGTGAGATCCCTCTCGGCCCGCAGGCTGGGCTGCGTAACGACAACGACTTGACAGTGCGGGGCCCTCACGACAAGGCTTCGCCCTATGTTGGATATGCGTCCTGTTGGTTATGTAATTGGTCTTATGGTCATGGCCCTGGGCCTGACCATGATCCTGCCTATGTTGACGGATTTTGCCGAAGGGCGGGGGCATTGGACTGTTTTCGCCCAAAGTTCCATCCTCACTGTCCTGATAGGTGGCCTGGTCGCCTTGGCCTGCCGGAACGGGGTCCGCGAAGGGCTGACCATTCAGCAAACCTTTTTGCTGACAACCGGGGTATGGATGGTTTTGCCGATATTTGGCGCATTGCCGTTTTTGTTTGGTGAAACGGATTTGCGGGTGGTCGATGCTGTGTTCGAGGCGATGTCCGGGCTGACCACGACCGGATCAACGGTGTTGACCGGTCTTGACGACTTGCCAAAGGGTATCCTGCTGTGGCGTGGTTTGATGCAATGGCTGGGTGGAATCGGTATTATCGTTGTGGCAATGGTATTTCTGCCAGAACTGCGCGTTGGCGGTATGCAAATTTTCCGAAACCAGGGATTTGATACCTTTGGTAAGATCCTGCCACGGGCGACCGAGATTTCTGCAAGAATATCAGGAATTTACCTGAGCCTGACCTTGGCCTGCGTCATCGGCTACATGTTGACCGGTATGGAGACCTTTGATGCCACGGTCCATGCTATGACAACGGTAGCAACCGGCGGTTTCTCGAACTACGACGCCTCCTTCGCAGCATTTGGTAGTGCTACGGAATATGTGGCCGTCGCCTTCATGATGCTGGCAGCCCTGCCATTTGTACGTTTCGTTCAGATGACCGCGGGAACGGCAAAGCCCTTGCTGCGCGACGCGCAGGTGCGCGGGTTTTTCCTGACAGCCATCGTTCTGGTGCTGCTATTGACCTTTTGGCGGTTCAGTGAGCTTGGAGAGATGAGCGAAGCAGGCTTTCGCAAAGTGCTGTTCAACACCGTGTCGATCCTGACGGGAACCGGATATGCGAGTGCGAATTACATGTTGTGGGGCAGCTTTGCCGTTGTGATGCTGTTCTTCATCGGTCTGATCGGTGGTTGCGCGGGATCGACGTCTTGCTCGATCAAGATATTCCGCTACCAGCTGCTGTTTTCATCGGTCCGGGCACAGCTTAGCCGAATTCACTCGCCTCACGGGGTGTTCACCCCTCGCTATCAGGGGCGCGCCATCAGTGACGATGTCCTGAACTCGGTGATGTCGTTCTTTGTATTTTTTATTGTGACACTGGGTGTGATTGCCGTGATCCTTGGCTTGACCGGGCTGGATTTTATCACCTCCGTATCAGGTGCCGCTGCATCGCTGGCCAATATTGGCCCGGGTCTGGGAGAGACGATCGGCCCATCAGGTACATTTGCGGGTCTTAATGACACCGCAAAATGGGTGCTGAGCGCCGGAATGCTGATCGGTCGGTTGGAGCTGATGGCAGTCTATGCAATTTTCACCATCAGCTTCTGGCGGGCATAAGCTCAACAGCGCGCGAAAGCCCTGAACTAACCCATGCTTCTTTCTTGCTCAAAATACCCGTAATCCGGCAACACAATTCGCAGGCGGTTCACAAGTTGTGTGCACCATGTAAACAGCTCGCCGAAAAAACAACGGGTTCTTGTGCAGATCACATATACAAATCGTACAATTTCAGCAGGTGTAGATCAGTCCCAGCAACTGACCAGAACGGTCATACCTGACGCTTTGCGGGACAGGGCCTCTGGCGGAACCTGCTCCCCTCCTTCTGAGGCGTCCGGCGTTACACCAGCTTGCTGCAACACATCGCGCAACACCTCTGAACCTGCCGCAAAACTTACGCCATCGGGCAATTGGCGCCCTGATGTAGGAGCAGGCAACAGCATGCCAAGAACAGCACCACGTCCGTCAACCACCGGCCCCCCGGCATCTCCGTCAAGCGTCGCCAGCGTCAGCCGCGCCAATTCAGTTTCGCCATTAAGACCGCGCAGATCAGCCAATTGTCCAAAGGTCAGTGTCGGTGCACCCAGAACACCGCCATAGGAAAACCCTGCAACTGCGACATCAGATTGAAGCCGTGGAATAGCAGTTTGGAAAGTGGCTACCGAAAGCGGAGCGAGACTGTCCAAAGGTTGCAATACCGCGATTCCCAATGCTTCGTCATTGAATACGATCTCGGCTTCGTAATCCTGATCAAGGGTGATTTTGCGACACCCGGCAACGGTTTGAGCAGTTGTCAGAGTTGTTCCGGAGCGATCCACGTAAAAGCCAGAACTTGAAACGCGAGGCTTGCGGATCTCCAGCCCGGACACCAGGTCGATGCTTTGAACGGCATTGGCACCCGCTGTCGGATCCAGCACACCCTCAGTGCGCTCAAAACTTTCCTGCATTTCACCCAGCAGGCGGGTACGTCGTTCTTCGTCACCTGCGGGCCAAATCAGCGTAAAGCCTTTTACATGTCCATTTTTGAGCCAGGCTTGGGTGTGAGAGATGGTCAATGCACCTTCGCCGATGAGAGTAAAGGCATTCTTTTCGAGAGTCCTCGGGCCAGTTTCAGGCACGATCGCAAGGGTTTGCATGATGTCGTACAATCCGGCCAAGGTGTTTTCATCGCCCGCCTGGCTGATCAGCAACACGCGGGCATCGATGTCTCCGGTTGCTGCGTAATGCGCAAATGGGGCTTCATATTTTTCAAAGGTTACCACACCAGTGGGCTGCTTCATCGAGATGCCTGCGCCTGCATCTTGAACCAGCCGGATGTCCATCCCTTCAAGTACAGAATTATACTGGCGTAACAGTTCGGCCCGTTGGCGCGTGGTCAAAACACCGGTGACTTCAAAACCGTTGGTGTCCTGCCAGTCGGACATCGCAGCGCGGGTGCCACGACCAAAAGCTGCGTCAATTTTCGAGGTATAAAACCCGGCCCATTTCAGCGCGACCTGCAGCTCTGCCTTTTGCTCCCGCGTGAGCTTGCTTTCACTGGCGCGGGCCTGACGAGGGGTTTCGTCTGCAGCTTCGGGTTCCGGTGCGGCCTCTGCCTGTGGTTCAGGTTCGACGACGATCGTGGTTTCGACTGTCGTGGTGGATGTCTGATTCAAAATATTCGCGCCGACGGGCCAGAACTGAGACCGAAAATCTGAGGTGCTCGCGATATAACTGTCTTGGGGGATCAGCCGGTTGCGTCGCAGATTTCTCAGGATATCCTGCGCCTCTTCCTCGGTATAGGGGCCAAGCGCCACGGTGTACCACCCTCCGCCAAGCGAGAAGCCGTTCACATCACGGAGCTGTCCTGAGAAATTCCGCGCACTTTGTTGTGCATTTGCAAGGCTTGGATGGGCCTCGACCTGTATCCAGGCATCTCTTTGCTGGGCGAATGTCAATTGGGTAGAGAGGATAAGCGCCGTAAGAATCGGCAATAAAAATCGCATCATTTAGAAACCTTGCCCTTGCCCGGAATGTTTTTCGAATGGGTTATGTGGAACGTTTTAACAAATCTATCGCCGCATGCATCCAAAATATGCGTTTTCGTGCAATTGACCCTTTCGTGACGGGACCGTAGGTAGGGGCGGCAATTTCATCCGGTTGCGGTCAGAGGGTTAAAATGTCGGAAAAATCCCCCAAACCACGCTGCTTTCAGGAAATCATCCTGCGGCTTCAGGCTTATTGGGCATCCAAAGGCTGTGCCGTGATGCAACCCTATGACATGGAAGTAGGGGCCGGTACATTCCACCCGGCAACCACTTTGCGCTCTTTGGGGTCGCGGCATTGGGCTGCGGCCTATGTTCAACCGTCCCGCCGACCGACTGATGGGCGCTATGGTGAGAATCCCAATCGGTTGCAGCACTATTATCAATACCAGGTGTTGATCAAACCCAGCCCACCTGATTTGCAGGCGTTGTACCTCGGTTCGCTGGCGGCGATCGGGATTGATATGGACCTGCATGATATTCGTTTTGTCGAAGATGACTGGGAGAGCCCGACGCTCGGTGCCTGGGGACTGGGGTGGGAGGTTTGGTGCGACGGTATGGAAGTGAGCCAGTTCACCTATTTCCAACAGGTCGGTGGGCATGATTGTACCCCGGTTTCCGGCGAGCTGACTTATGGGCTGGAACGGTTGGCGATGTATGTTCTGGCCGTCGATCATGTGATGGATATGCCATATAACGACCCGGATGCACCTATCGCGCTGAGCTACGGTGACGTGTTTCGCCAGACCGAAGAAGAATACAGCCGCCATAACTTTGATGTCGCCAATACCGAAGTATTGTTGCGGCATTTCGAAGAGGCAGAAGCAGAGTGCGAAGCGTTGCTGTCCCTACCGGCGCAAGACCCAAAGACAGGCAAGCGGATCATAATGGCCCACCCTGCCTATGATCAGTGCATTAAAGCCAGCCATATCTTTAACCTGCTGGATGCGCGTGGTGTAATTTCAGTCACCGAACGGCAGGCCTATATCGGCCGTGTCCGGGCGCTGGCGAAACAATGCGCCGACGCGTTTGTTCAAACCGAAGCCGGGGGGCATGCGGCCTGATGGGTAAGGTTCTGGCATTCAGTATTCTGATCACCGCAGCCGTGGCCGGGGCGGTGATGTATTACCTGCAAGTCTATGCGTTTTATGACAAAGTACCGGCGAACGGGGTTGATGATGTGGTGATGACATCGCTGATCACGGATACCGCCGAACCGGTGCTGTACGGTGATTTTCGTGCGATCGATGCGGACAGCTCTCCAATCCGGTACCGGGCGTGTTTTACCACCAAGATGAGCCAGGCCATGCTCACCGAGACCTACCACCTCTACGAAAAGGCCGAACCGTTGACGGCACCCGGCTGGTTTGACTGTTTTGACGCAGTCGAAATCGGTGAAGCGCTGGAAGAGGGCCGAGCACTTGCGTTCCTTGGAACCAAGGATGTCCGCTATGGCATCGACCGGGTCGTTGCTATTCACCAAGATGGCCGCGGCTTTGTCTGGCACCAGATCAATCGCTGTGGCGAAATTGTTTTTGACGGTGCTGCGGCGCCAGATGACTGCCCCAAACCACCTGAAGGGTATAAATGACATGCCTGATCTTCTGATCGAGTTGTTTTCCGAAGAAATTCCGGCACGGATGCAGGTGCGTGCGGCGGAGGATCTGAAAAAGCGGATTACCGATGGTCTGGTCGAGGCCGGTTTGACCTATTCCGGGGCGGCGGGCTTTTCGACGCCGCGCAGGCTGGCTCTGACGGTACAAGGCCTGACCGCGGTATCGCCCACTTTGCGAGAGGAACGCAAAGGGCCACGTGTGGATGCACCCGACAAGGCGATCGACGGATTCCTGCGGGGTGCCGGCGTGGCGCGTGAAGATCTAGAGGTGCGCGATGAGAAAAAGGGCCAGGTCTATTTTGCGGTCGTAACCAAGCCAGGCCGCAACGCAGATGAGATTGTGGCAGAGGTGTTGGAAGCGACAATACGTAACTTCCCCTGGCCCAAGTCGATGCGGTGGGGCAGCGGCAGCCTGAAATGGGTGCGCCCATTGCATTCGATCCTGTGCATTCTGACCGACGAAGCCGGAGAGGCGCGTGTTGTCGATCTGGATGTGGATGGGATCACCGCCGGAAACACCACCGAAGGGCATCGGTTCATGGGCGATGGCCGGTTTGCTGTATCGTCTTTTGAGGATTATCAGGCACGGTTGAAACGCGCGTATGTGGTGCTGGATACTACAGAGCGGGCCGAAACGATTTGGCAGGATGCCACCAATGTAGCCTTTGCCAATGGGCTGGAGGTTGTCGAAGATCGCGGGCTATTGGCCGAAGTGGCCGGGCTGGTGGAGTGGCCGGTGGTACTGATGGGTGAGATTGGCGAGGATTTCCTCGGCCTGCCGCCCGAGGTGCTGCAAACCTCGATGAAAGAACATCAAAAGTTTTTCTCGGTAAAGAACCCCAAAACCGGCCGGATTGAGCGATTTATCACTGTGGCCAATCGGGAGGCGGCAGATCAGGGCGCGACCATTCTGGCCGGCAACCAAAAGGTTCTGGCGGCACGGCTGGCGGATGCGAAATTCTTCTGGGAGAACGACATTCGCGTCGCCGAAACCGGGGGGCAGGCGTGGCTGGACAGCCTTGCCAATGTGACCTTCCACAACAAGCTGGGAACACAGGCCGAACGGATTGAGCGGATCGCTGCGCTGGCGCGTGAGATTGCACCGGTCGTAGGTGCGGATGCCGACCTTGCGGAACAGGCAGCGCGTTGGGCCAAAGCGGATTTGTCGTCTGAAATGGTCAACGAGTTTCCGGAACTGCAAGGGCTGATGGGGCGGTATTATGCCGGTCCTGCTGGATATCCTGAAGAGGCGGCAAATGCTGCGCAAGAGCATTATTCGCCGCTGGGGCCATCAGATGACATACCGACAGCACCGGTTTCGGTGGCTGTCGCGCTGGCAGATAAACTCGATACGCTGACAGGGTTTTGGGCGATTGATGAGAAACCCACCGGGTCGAAGGATCCGTTTGCCCTACGCCGGGCGGCATTGGGGATTATACGGTTGGTGTTGGAGAATGAGGTGTACATCTCGTTGATTAACACGCTGAAAACTTCATATGTGGGAACAATCCACTCAATTGCTGAGAATTCAGCCGTTTTTATTAAGGCCCAAATTGGTGAGGGCGAAACAGGCTACAATCAATATAGCCTTGCTGGCTTAGGAGATGAATTTGACGATAGGCTGGTTACGGAAAGCTTGTTCACGGAATTCAAATCGAGAAACGAGCCAGACGGCCATCACGAAGGTTCATGGGTGGGAGAGGACGAAACGCTTCTCGTGTGCTTGGTAAGTCAAGTTGAATTAGGAGAACACCTCCTCTCCTTCTTCCACGACCGCCTCAAAGTCTACCTTCGCGACCAAGGCATCCGCCATTATGTGATCGATGCCTGTATTGCGATGGAAGGCAATGATGATCTGGCGTTGCTTGTCAAACGCGCGACAGCCCTTAGCGATTTCCTCAAAACCGACGATGGCGAGAACCTGCTGCAAGGGTTCCGCCGTGCCAACAATATTCTGACCCAGGCCGAGGAAAAGGATGGGGTAGAGTATTCCTATGGCGCCGACCCCAAATTTGCGGAGACTGATGAGGAACGGGCGCTCTTTGCGGCGTTGGATACGGGCGAGCCGGCTATCACTGCCGCGCTGAAGGTCGAGGATTTCGCCGCAGCCATGGCAGGTATGGCCGCCTTGCGGGCGCCGATTGATGGGTTTTTTGAGGCAGTGCAGGTGAATACCGATAATGACATCGTTCGCCGCAATCGTCTGAACCTGCTCAGCCGGATCCGGCAGCTGTGCAGCGCAGTGGCTGATCTGACGCGGATCGAGGGATAGTTCGCGCCTTTTGGCGTCACTGCTGCCGCTCTGAACAATTTGGGTATGCGGGCCTTGCCTTGTGGGCGCAGCGGCGTATGCTGCACCGACAGAGAGGAATGCCGCAGTGCAGAATAATGACCCGCATATCACCCTGATCACGCCCGATGCACCCATGGCGGCGGAGACCCATGGCGGGCGTGCCAAATGTATTCAACGGCTTGTGCGGCTTGATCTGCCGGTACCGCAGACCATTGCGCTGTCCTTCAAAGCGGTACACGGGATCGCTGCAGGTGAAATGCCGGATGTCGAGGCCCTGATCGCGCCGTTCGACAAATCCGCGGTTCTGTGTGTGCGCCCGTCGTCTGAAGATCCCGATTGGGGCGGTCCGGGTGCTGTGCTGAACATCGGCATGAACGATGCGCGGTTTGTCGAATTATCAGACCGGATCGGGCGAGAGCCTGCGGCCTCTCTCTATCTTCGGTTTGTGCAGGCCTATGCCATTCACGTGGCGCGGCTGGATCCGGATATTTTTGACGACGTGTCGTCAGAACCGGTTGAAGGGTTGCGGCAGGCATTGCTGGCCTATGAAGATGAAACAGAGGAAACCTTTCCACAGAACCCTGCGACCCAATTGGCCGAGGTGCTGCGTTCGATGGCACGGGCATGGCAGGGAACTACGGCGCGGTTGCTCAGACAGGCAAAAGGTGCACCTGCTGATGCGGGCCTGGGCCTTGTGGTGCAGGAGATGGCTCTTGGATTGGGCGAGGGAGAATGCGGATCCGGTGTGATCCAGCTGGTCAACAGCGAAACGGGTGTGCGTCAGATCACTGGCCGTTACTTAAGTCAAAGCCAAGGACGCGAGGCGTTAAGCCAGGAAGCAGATTCATTGTTTTTAGAGAAAGATCCGCGCGGATCGTCTTTGGAAGAATTGGCACCCGAAGCGTTCGAAGCGCTCAAGGCGCACACCGCATTGATGCGGGTGAAGCTGCGCGAAGAAATGCAGGCCGAGTTCACCATCGAAAACGGCCGTGTGTTTCTGTTGGACGGTGTCCGTGTTGCCCGCAATGCGCGGGCTGCGGTGGCGATTGCTGTGGCGCTGTCCGAGGATGGCATTATTCCGCAGCAAGAAGCGTTGATGCGGGTGGAGCCGCGGGCATTGAACGAACTTTTGCACCGGCAGATTGATCCCGATGCTCCGCGTGATTTTCTGGCGCGTGGCATTGCGGCAAGCCCCGGTGCTGCCAGTGGCCGCATCGTATTCAATGCGGCCGATGCCCAGGCGGCAGCGGCGCGGGACGAGCAGACGATCCTTGTGCGCCGGGAAACAAACCCCGAAGACATTCGCGGCATGCACGCTGCTGTGGGCGTTTTGACAGAGCGTGGCGGTATGACAAGCCATGCCGCAGTGATAGGGCGCGGTATTGGTCTACCTTGCGTTGTTGGAGCGTCAGACATTCGATTTCAGACCCGAAAAAAACAACTTAGCTTTACCGATGGACGTGTCATCAAAGAAGGCGAGATCATTACGATTGATGGCACTAATGGCGAAGTGTTGCTGGGTCGGGCTCCAATGGTGGAGGCCACACAGGATGATGCGCTACGAACACTGATGCAGTGGGCTGACGAAGCGCGGGATATTGCTGTGCGCGCCAATGCCGATACACCGGCAGATGCCAAGGTGGCGCGTAATTTCAAAGCCGAGGGGATCGGCTTGTGCCGGACGGAGCATATGTTCTTTGAAGCTGATCGCCTGACAGTCATGCGAGAAATGATTTTTGCGGATACTAGTGAAGATCGTGCCGCCGCTCTTGAACTGTTGTTACCGATGCAGCGGGCTGACTTTATCGACCTGTTTCGGATCATGAATGGCAAGCCGGTCTGCATCCGCCTGTTTGATCCGCCGCTACACGAATTTCTGCCCTCGGACCGGTCCGGGCATCGCGAATTGGCTGAGGCATTGGATTTGCCACTGTCGGATGTGACACGGCGTGTCGAGGCATTGGGTGAATACAACCCGATGCTTGGAATGCGTGGCGTGCGGCTTGGGATAACTGTGCCTGAAATCTATGAAATGCAGGCCCGCGCTATATTCGAGGCCACCATAGCCGCCAGTGAAGGCGATGATCGGGTCGTTCCGGAAATTATGATCCCCCTGGTCAGCGCCAAACGCGAGGTCGAGCTGGTTAAAACCCGGGTCGATGCGGTGGCCGCTGCCGTGCGCACAGAATCCGGTGAAGATTTTACCTACCGATTGGGGGTCATGGTTGAAACGCCACGTGCGGCATTGCGAGCGGACGAGATCGCGCCACATGTCTCATTCCTGAGCTTTGGAACAAATGACCTGACCCAAATGACCTATGGGCTGTCGCGGGACGATGCGGGGCGGTTTATGTCGGCCTATGTCCAGCAGGGCGTCTACCCGGAAGATCCGTTTCATACCTTGGATGTAGATGGAGTGGGTGAGCTGTTGCGGATCGGGGCCGAGCGGGGCCGTGCGGCAAAAGATGATTTGTTCCTGTCTATTTGCGGTGAACACGGTGGCAATCCCGAATCAATTGCATTCTGCCGAGAGGCTGGATTCGACTATGTTTCCTGTTCTCCGTTCCGTGTTCCGGTGGCGCGACTAGCTGCCGCACAACTGGCTGTGAGTGACAAGATAGGGTAGGTCATTACTGGCGTTCCCGCTAAATCGGCTAATGCAAACAATGAAGTTTTAGGCGTAAATACCCCTAAAACCTACCTAAAATTTCACACGGCTAGACGTAGCGCACTTATTTTTGTAAGCACCCCTGATATTTCGGGCCCTGAACGGGCCTTTTTGCCTGGGGAAGAGACGATGTTTCGACTTGTGGTGTTGGGCCTGACGCTCGCGCTTGGCAGCGCGGCGATGGCTGAAACGGCGGTAAGCCGGTTGTTCGAACAAGAGCGCAAAGTACTTAGCGCTATACCGGAAGAGCGTTTGGCAAGCTATCTTAGCCGTCCTGGTGTTGAGGTAGAGTATTCGCGTGATTGGCTGTCAGCGCAACCAGTTGGTACGGGCGGTGCGGAATGGCGGTGTCTCGCAGAAGCGCTGTATTTCGAAGCACGCGGTGAGAGCGTCAAAGGCCAGTTTGCAGTGGCAGAGGTGATCCTCAACCGCGTGGACAGCACCAGCTTTCCTGACAGCGTATGCGGTGTGATTCATCAGGGAACCGGGCGCAAGTATCAGTGCCAGTTCACCTACACCTGCGACGGGCACAAGGAAGTGATTTCAGAGCCTCGCGCCTTCGAACAGGTAAGCAAGGTGGCGCATTTCATGATCAGCGGGGCGCCACGCCCGTTGACCAAGGGTGGTACCCATTATCATACGCGCGCGGTTAGTCCGCGCTGGTCACGCACATTCGCACGCACCGCGACGATCGGCGTTCACCACTTTTACCGGATGCCCACACGTCTTAGTCAGAACTAAGTCGCCGCGGTTCACAAAAACCGGTTGACTCGGCCCTCAACCGCTATAAAAGGCGGGCTTCACACAGGATTTCACAGATGGCTGTGCCATCTGTATCAGGAGACATAAAATGGCGAAGCCGACGACTATCAAGATCCGTCTGAACTCGACAGCTGGCACGGGCCATTTCTACGTGACCAAGAAAAATGCGCGTACCATGACCGAAAAAATGGTTGTGCGGAAATATGACCCGGTTGTGCGCAAGCACGTTGAATACAAAGAAGGTAAGATCAAGTAAGATCGACCTGTATTAGACTTTGAAAGCCGCGCTGTTGAGTGCGGCTTTTTTGTTTGATGGGTATCGATGGGGCGGTATTTTTAAAAATCCCGCCGCTGTTTCGCACCGTCATACAGGATATCCGACCAGACCTGATTGACTTGATCTCTCATCGCCATATCCGATGGTTCCATATCTTTCTTGGGGCGTCCGATCAGATCAAAATTGCCAAACGGATCTTTTCCCCGTATCAACTGCGCCGGTGCGCGTTTGATAACTTGTTCGACATGCGGGGGCATATAGGGCTGAATGACAAACCCAATACGGCGGTCATCGCTGCGGTTCGGAAGCGAACTGTGAATTACCCGGGCGCTGTGAAACGAGGCCTGTCCCGGACGCAAATCGAGGGTGATTGCTTTGGATTCGTCAACATCCTCTACCTCTTGACCGCGGGTCAGAATGTTTTCTTCTCCGAAAGTGTCGTTGTGCGCTTTGATTTCGCCGTGGCTGCCGGGGATCATCCGCATGCTGCCGCTGACTTCGTTCGCATGTGACAGTGCGATCCAGGCGGTGATGCCGACATGCGGTTCAAGTCCCATGTAACGGGCATCCTGATGCCAACTGACAAATCCCGGGTCATGCGGTTCTTTGATAAACAGAACTGTACCATAGTTCAGTATATCGGGCCCTATGATATCTTCGATTGCGTCCACCAGTTTTGTGTTGTGGACAATTGAATCGAGGCACATCACGTTCAGATGGGCATTGTTGCGGGCGGCGCCCTGAAATGCTTCGGGCCATTTCTGTTCGGCCGCTTCTAATTCTGTGCGTAGCTGAAGCGCTTCTTCTTCGGTAAAAATATCGATTGGGCACAAAAACCCATCGCGGTGGTAGGCTTCAATTTGTTGGTCTGTCAGTACTTTGCCCATTGGTAAACCCTCCTGTTTGGACAAGTAGTTCACACGTCAATAACGTGCACCTCGCGGGGGAATTGCGTCAGACATACCGCGTCATTGGCGCGGACGTGGATGGTCTCACTTAGCTCCATCCCCCAACCATCCATCCACATACCCAGGATGATATGCACCACTGCATTTTCGGGTAGTGCGGTGCGGTCATCGGGGCGGAAACTGATCGTGTGCTCGCCCCAATCAGGAGAGTAGCCGACACCGATGGAATATCCGATGCGGCTTTTCTTTTCTAACCCATACTGGTCCAGAACGGCCTGCCAGGCCGCGTGGACGTCACAGCAAAGTGCGCCGGACTTCATTGCGCCCAGAACTTCTTCCATGCCTTCACCAACGGCCTTGGCCGTGGTGATCAGGGTCTGCGGAGGTGTACCAAGGTGAACAGTCCGCGCCAGACCGGCATTATACCGTTTGCGGCAGCCGCCCAGTTCGAATGCGATTGTCTGATCTTTCTCGAACGGTGCGTCGGTCCACATCGGGTGAGCGGTCGAAGCGGCCTCACCTGCCAGTACCAGCGGATAGAGAGCAGTCATGTCCCCGCCAAAATCGGGCGTTCCCCGGATTTGAGCAGCAACGATATCTGCCATCAAATCGCATTGCCGAACGCCGGGCCGCACACCGTCATAAGCCGTCTGCATTGTGATACCGGCAATAACAGCGGCCTGCTGCAACATTGCAATTTCTGCCGGGCTCTTGGTCAGTCTTTGCCAGTTCACCAGCAATCTGCAATCCGTCCAGGTGCTGTCTGGCAGTTTTGATTTCAGATGGGCAGTGGCGGCGGGAGAGAGAAAGTAGACATCGCTCTCATACCCCACACGCTTACCATTCAACCCTTTTGACGCCATCCAGTCGCCCATGAATTCAGCCGGATGCACATGCGTTTGCTGCACCAGATTTTCGTCGAACGGTATGACCTGATCTGGGGGCAAGTAGGTTGTGAATGAGGCGGCACCTGCATCCATTTCGCGGCCAATCCACGTGGGCTCTAGTTCAAGCCCCACGACCATGATCTGGGGCGTGTAAAATGACCAGGCATCATATCCTGTTAACCAGTTAACGTTGTTGGGGTCCCCGATTACCAGAGCATCAAAACCGCGTTCGGTCATTGCTGTTCGGACCCGGGTTAGCCGGTCAGCATATTCGTCACGAGAGAAGGGTGGGGGCATTGTGATTCTCCATAACGATATGTGTTTTCCAAACGCGATTATTCGGAAAACTTTTTGTATAGCAACAAAAAAGGGCCAGCTGCTTAGGCTGGCCCTTTGGGGTTGATCTGTAACGATCGGTTATTCGCGATTGCCAAACAGGTGCAGCAACATCATGAACATGTTGATAAAGTCCAGATAGAGCCGCAGCGCGCCCATGATCGCAGATTTTCCAAGCCACTCGCTGTCCGCCTGATGGGCGTGTGCAAGGTACTCATTCTTGATGTCCTGTGTGTCATAGGCGGTAAGTCCTGCAAAAATCAGTACGCCCAGGATCGAAATCGCGAACATGATTGCGGGCGATCCGAGGAAGATGTTCACAATTGATGCCACGATGAGGCCAATCAGACCCATGATCAGGAAGCTGCCCCAACCGGAGATGTCTTTCTTGGTGGTGTATCCCCATAGCGACAGTCCAGCAAAGGCGATCGAGGTGATCAGGAAGACCTGAGCAATCGACATCGAGGTGTAGACCACGAATATGTATGAGATTGAGACACCCATCACGGCCGCGAAGACGTAAAAGAACAGCTGTGCTGCCGCGGCGGACAATTTGTTAATGACTGCGCCGAAGGCAAATACCATCAACAGAGGGGCAAACATCACGATGTAGCGTGTGAACCCAGTGAACAGGGTATTCATCATCGCGGCGTTATTGCCCACGGCCCAGGCCGTAAGGAAGGTGAGAAGCATGCCTACGGACATCGTGCCGTAGACTTTGTTCATGTGGGTGCGTAGCCCCTCGTCAATCGCAGCGGCGCGCGTTCCTGTTGCCGTCCGGATCGTGTCGAATTCAGCCATTAAAGCCTCCGATAAGTTAAAAGACGAAGCCCATAGATCCGGGCTTTGCCTGTAATATCGGGTACGCGGGCGGGTAATTCAAGAATTTCCGGGCCTGCGAGGCCCGGAAATATGCGTATTATTTGCAGAATTTCGGTAAATCCCAGAATGAACGCGCAGATTCGCGCTGTGCTTCTTCGCGGGTTATCCCAATATCGTGCAGTTGATGATCATCCAGTCGGGCCAATGTGCGGCGCTGGCTATATATTCCAATCACATTGAATAGCGAAGGTTTGCGACGCTTGGCCGTGTGATGCGATGCGAGGGTGCTGGTGTAAGTAGCCATAGTGCTCTCCTATTCAAATATTGATGCGTTTGCCGTTTTGTATTTTCGATGTTGATATATCTGGGGGATAAAGTTACATTTGTGAAACGAATGTTTGTGAATGATCTCATCAAGGAGTGTGATGTATGCGAAATCTCGACATGACAACACTGCGGTCTTTCTTGTCTGTGGCGGAACATGGCGGCGTGACCCGTGCGGCGGCCGCACTCAATTTCACCCAGTCGGCGGTATCGATGCAGCTCAAACGGCTTGAGGAATTGTTGGACATTCAGCTTCTTGATCGAAGCAATCGAACAATTGCGCTGACCTCGACAGGCGAACAATTGCTAAGCTATGCGCGGCGTATTGTTGAATTGAATGACGAAGCTGTTGGTCGGCTAACCGAAGATGCCTACGAGGGTGAGATTACCCTGGGGGTGCCGCATGACATCGTATACCCGGTGATACCCAGGGTTCTGAAGACGTTTAATAGCGTATTCCCGCGCGTGAATGTGAATCTGCGCTCTTCCAGCACGGTCAAACTCAAAGAAGCTTTGCAAAAGGGAGAGGTCGATCTGATCCTGACAACAGAGGAGGGTGTCGGCGAAAACGGCGAAGTGCTGATTGAAAAACCGTTGCGTTGGATCGGCGCGATCGGCGGTCAGGCCTGGCGCAAGCGGCCATTGCGGCTCGCATTTTGCAAGTTCTGCATTTTCCGTCCCTTTGTGTTGCGGCATTTGGAACATACCGGATTGGATTGGGAACTGGCGGTTGATTCCGATGATGACCGTTCTGTCGAGGCTTTGATCAGCGCAGACCTTGCGATTGGCGCGATGCTGGAAGACAGTCTGCCCCCGCATCTGGAAATGGTTCCGGGCAACAGTGATTTGCCCGAGTTGGGCAGCCACAAGATCAATCTCTATGGATTGCGGGATCATAGTGGCGAGGTGTTGTCAGAGCTGGCGGGAATGTTGCGAACTGGGTTTAGCTCTCCTGCGCCTTCACTGGTCAGGCAGGCGTGACAACAACTTTCCCGGTTGATTTGCGCTGTCGCAACAGATCCAGTGCCTCAGCCGCGTTCTCAAGCGGGAGCGTGTGGCTGATATGCGGTTTGATCAAGCCCTGTGCATGCCAGCTGAACAACTGTGACAGGCTTTGGGTGACCACCTCGGGGCGGAATTTCAGGTACCCGCCCCAATAAAGTCCGACGACGCTAATATTCTTCACCAACAAATGATTGGCGGGAATCTGAGGCACATCGCCACTGGCAAATCCAATGGTCAAAATTCTTGCTTCAGGATTGCAGGCCCGAAAGGCCGCCTTGAACTGATCCCCGCCCACCGGGTCATAGACCACATCGACCCCGCCAAGGGATTTGCAAACCTCCCGGATGTCTTCGGTCTTGGCATCGATCAGATGATCGGCACCGGCCTGTTTTGCGATGGACAGCTTGTCAGCGCCTCGGGCGCAGGCAATGACCCGGGCGCCCATCAGCTTGCCGATTTCAATGGCTGTCAGGCCGACCCCGCCAGCGGCCCCTAAAACCAATAGGGTTTCGTCAGGTTGCAGTTTGGCACGATGGTCAAGGGCAACGTGGCTCGTACCGTAAGCCACTTGGAATGCTGCAGCATCGGCATAACTCATAGTGTCGGGCAGGATCACAGCCCGCTTTGCAGGAAAGCACCCATATTCAGCCAGGCCGCCTTGTCCGCCAAAAACTGCGACGCGCTGCCCGGGTGCCGGGGTGTTGACGCCTTTACCCGATCCATCAACCAGACCGGCAACTTCCATCCCGAGAGTGAAAGGGGCCGCAGGTGTATCCTGATACTCCCCTCGAACCATCAAGAGGTCGGCAAAGTTCAATCCACAGGCACCGATTCTCACACGGATTTCGCCTGCGGCAGGATTGGGCAAGGGAATTTCTGTAAGTTCGGGTTCTGTACCCTCTTTTGCGATGTGGTATGCGCGCAATTTGATACTCCTGTAATGCAGAAGTACCTGTAACCTTTTGGCGGAGTTATGGAAACTGCTTGTTTGCCGGTCAGTTTGCAAGCGCTGGTTGTGGGGCAATATACTAAAGATCAGTCACTCGCCTAGATTGTGGTGTGTAATGGCCGATCCCCTATTTAGGTAGCAAAGTTACTTGTTTTTTACAATTGAACTGCTACCTTGTGGGCGCGCCGCGGGGATGCGCTGCGCACAGGGAGATTTGCCAGTAGAGTCAGGTGACGGTTTTGACCGTCGTGTTACAGGTATTGCAAGAAAGGATATCGTATGCCGCACCCGGTAGATGTGCATGTTGGAAAGCGAGTCAGACACCGCCGTTGGTTGGTCGGGATGACACAACAGCAATTGGCTGAATGCGTCGGCATCAAGTTCCAGCAAATTCAAAAATATGAGACCGGTGCAAACCGCGTAAGTGCGTCTCGTCTTTGGGATATAGCAGACGCTCTTGATGTTGATGTGAGCTTTTTCTTCGAAGGTATCGAAGCAGAAGGAAGCGGTCGCAGCGGATCTGATTCGGTTCCGGCGGATATTCTTGGAGATAAAGAAGCGCTGGAGCTTGTACGCTCATACTATGCCATTCCCGAAAACCAGCGCCGCCGTCTGTTCGACCTCGCCCGGGTTCTGAGCGACGTTGCTTGAGTAATTCTGCCCGCCGGGCTAGGTCATTGTGCAAACAATGCTCTGAATTGGCGGGCTGAATGGACACAAATCACATTATTTCTACAGCCCATGCGCTCGCGGATGTCGCGAGGGCTGAAACTCTGCGCTTTTTCAGGGCCGAGGGATTAACAGCTGATAACAAAGATAGCGGCGGTTTCGACCCAGTAACTCAGGCGGACAGAGCTGCGGAACGGGCGATGCGTGCGGTGTTGTCGGCGCGGCGCTCAGACGATGGAATTCTCGGAGAAGAAGAAGGTTTCCAAGAAGGCAAAAGCGGCTTAACTTGGGTGCTGGACCCAATCGATGGAACGCGGGGATTTTTGTCCGGAACTCCAACCTGGGGCGTCTTGATTGCTGTTTCAGACGCTAACGGACCAATTTATGGTTTAATTGACCAACCCTATATCGGGGAGCGTTTCGAGGGTGGGTTTGGTATCTCCAAATTGTCCGGACCACAGGGTGAACGAGGCTTGAAAGTACTTGGCTCAAGATCTTTGAATGAGTCGATCCTTTTCACGACTTTTCCTGAAGTCGGGTCAGCGGAAGAAGAAACGGCATTTAGGGCTGTATCTGAGAAAGTGCAGCTGACGCGATTTGGCATGGATTGCTACGCCTATGCATTACTGGCCTCGGGGCAGGTCGATCTGGTAATTGAAGCAGGACTGAATTCTTACGACATTCAGGCGCCCATTGCCGTTGTTGAGGCCGCTGGCGGCATTGTCACTGACTGGCAGGGAGGCCCGGCACATGAAGGTGGCCGCGCGATCGCGGCGGCAGGGCGACAGCAACATGAAGCAGCCCTGGAAATTTTGTCGCGAGTTACTTGAATTGCCAGTAAAATAAGGGCAATATGACGTATACCGCACGGGTCTTTACCCCTTTCCGTCGTGCAGGGTTCACATGTGTATGAGGGGGTTTGACACATGTGGAGAATTGCAAATTATGACTGAAGTGTTGATCCGCAAGGCCAGTTATTTACTGACCATGAATGATGCACGCCAAGAGTTGCGTGATGTGGATGTTTTGATCCGCAATGGACAAATCGCTGAGATCGGTCAGGGGCTGAACAGTACCGGCGAAGTGGTGTTGGCACATGGGTGCGTGGTTACACCCGGGTTGGTGAACACCCATCATCATCTTTACCAAAGCCTGACCCGTGCAGTGCCCGGAGGGCAGGATGCACTGTTGTTTGGTTGGCTCCAGACACTCTATCCGATTTGGGCGCGGTTTGGGCCGGATGAAATGCGGGTGTCGGCGCTGACTGGGTTGGCAGAGTTGGCACTTTCGGGATGTACGCTAAGTTCCGACCATTTATACCTTTTTCCCAATGGTGCACGCTTGGAAGACACCATTGCCTCGGCGAATGAAATCGGAATTAGGTTCCACCCAACGCGTGGCGCCATGAGCATTGGGGAAAGTGCGGGCGGGTTGCCCCCGGATTCTTTGGTGGAGGCAGAGGTAGCTATACTCGAGGATTGCATCCGGGTGATTGATGGATTTCATGATCCCGGTGAGGGTTCAATGTGCAGGGTTGGGGTCGCGCCGTGTTCGCCGTTTTCTGTAAGCAGGGAATTGATGCGGGACGCGGCGATTTTGGCGCGGGACAAAGGGGTTATGTTGCATACGCATCTGGCCGAGAATGACGAGGATATCGCGTATTCAGAGGCAAATTTCGGCTGCCGCCCGGGGCAATATGCCGAGGAGCTTGGCTGGACCGGGGCGGATGTCTGGCACGCGCACTGCGTTAAGTTAGACGGGCAGGAAATTGATTTATTCAGCAAATCAAAAACAGGGATCGCCCATTGCCCATGCTCGAACTGTCGATTGGGGAGTGGGATTGCGCCGGTTCGGGGGATGCGGGATGCGGGTGTGAAGGTGGGATTGGGGGTTGATGGGTCTGCCAGCAATGACACCGGCAATCTGATGGCTGAAGCAAGACAGGCGATGTTGCTGCAGCGGGTGCAGAATGGTGCGGATAAAATGAGTGCGCGGGAAGCGCTGGAGATTGCAACGCGCGGAGGTGCAGAGGTGCTGGGGCGGCCTGATTGCGGTGAGATTACGCTGGGAAAACAAGCGGATATTGCGATCTGGGATGCATCCGAAATCGAGAGCGCGGGGAGTTGGGACCCGGCCGCGTTGTTGTTGGCCGGACCGCAGAAAGTGCGCGACTTGTTTGTCAAAGGCCGTCAGATTGTGCGCGATGGGGTGATAACCACACTGGACCTGCCATTGGTTATTGAAGAGCAAAACCGTCTGGCCCGGCAACTGGCAGAACGGGTGTGAGGTTTGTGCAATTCGTACAAATTGTACACGTGAATTGCACAAAGACCGGGGTTTGTGGGGAAATTGTGTACGTTATGCACACATTGTCCGATTTCCGGTGCATTTGGAGGCGTGGTGCCATGGGTATTTTTTAGCAAGAAAGAAGCGAGTGTTTGGTACTCAAACTGACACAGTCTGCATCAGATTCGCGTAGATTGCAGGATTGGTGGTGAGGCTGGATTCGGAGTATGCTTTCGGTATGTCTGTTTTGAGATCCATTCTTTTGACTTTGTGCGTATTGGTTGCAGTTCCGACAGCGGCGCAAAATTTGAGTGATCAGGGGGCCGCGGCGCAGGCCATGGTCAACGATCTGCGCAAGGGCAAAAGCCGCCAACCATTGACAGTTTCCGCAAAGCTGACACGTGCCGCCGAAGCCCATACGCGGGATATGGTGAAAAACGGGTTTTTCAGCCATTCGGGATCAGATGGCAGCAGTGTTGGCGACCGGGTCAGACGGCAGGGTTATGGCTTTTGTTTCGTAGCCGAGAATATCTCGAAAGGTCGTAAGAGTGTTGAAGATGTGCTGGCTGCCTGGATGGCATCGAAAGGGCATCGCAGGAACATCCTGCACAAACAGGCGCGCGAGTTTGCACTGGTTCGCGGGTCTGGTGATGTCTGGGTGATGGTGCTGGGCCGGCCCGGGTGTTGATCGGGTTCAACAATTTAGGAAAGTTGCCGGGGTAAACTCCGGCCTACGGCATTGGATTGCCTTTGATCCAGACTTGTTTGATTGCGCGGTCATCGCCCATCATAATTGTGGGAAAAAGTGCTTCCCATATATCACTGGCGCGGGCACTGCGCTGTACGATAGCGGGCGTCGAGCCCAGATCAAGCGCGATAAGGTCCGCCTCGATCCCCGGAGATATGTTTCCGATTTTGTCAGAGAGATGCAGGGACTGAGCCGAGCCCATGGTTGCCAGCCAGTAAAGCTGGGCCGGGTGCAGCGCGGTTCCGGTCAGCTGCCCGATTTCATAGGCGGCCGCCATTGTGCGCAGCATGGAAAAGGAGGAGCCGCCGCCGGTGTCAGTGGCCAGGCCAACGATCTGTCCTTCGGTGATGCGGGCCGCGGTGTTGAACAGACCGGAACCGATAAAGGTATTGGAGGTTGGGCAATGAATCAGCGATGCACCCACCTCGCGCAGCCGGTCACGTTCGCGGTCTTCCAGATAGATGGCGTGGCCGTACAGGCTGCCTTTGCCCAAAAGTCCATGCTCTTCATAGGTATCGAGATAGTCGCGGGCCTGTGGGAAGAGCGATTTGACCCAAGCAATTTCATCTGTCTGTTCCGACAAGTGAGTCTGCATAAGGCACTCGGGGTGTTCCGCCCACAAGGCACCCATTGCCGATAGCTGATCGGGCGTGGAAGTGGGCGAGAAACGCGGTGTGATCATGTAGGACAGGCGGTTAACCCCGCGCCATTTGTGCAAAAGCAACTTGCTGTCGTCATATGCCGATTGTGCAGTGTCACACAGGCCATCAGGTGCATTGCGGTCCATACAGGTTTTGCCAGCCAGGGCGCGCAGGCCCCGTGATTGCGCCGCGGTAAAGAAAGCGTCAACGCTGGCGGGGTGAATGGTGCAGTAGCTGGCCGCAGTGGTGGTGCCATTGGCCAGCGTGAGGTCAAAATAACGGTTGGCAATATCGGTGGCATACGCCAGATCGGAAAAGCGCATTTCTTCGGGGAAGGTATAGGTATTGAGCCAATCAATCAGCCGCTTGCCCCAGCTGGCGATCATCGCGGTCTGGGGATAATGCACATGGGCATCGACAAAACCTGCTGTGATCAGAGCGTCGCCCATATCGGTGATCTTCGCGTCAGGAGCCGCCTTTTGCAGGTTGGCCAGCGGCCCGGATGTCACAATATGCCCATCGCGGATCAGCACCGCCTCGTCCAGCTGTGCGGCATCGTTCGGATCACCGTCAAAAGGCGAGCGGGTGAAGGATAGAACCTGTCCCTTTAGGATTGTATGTTGCTGCATCTGGCCGAATTTTCCATGAATTGGGGACTGTGCCCCAGGATAAGTAAGCTGTGGCACCGGGTAAATCAGTCTATTGTCATTGTTTTCCTGAAGCTGCTTCTTTAAAGCGTTTCGCAATAAACCTGAGTCATCAGGTGTTTGCGAAACGGTGCGACATTGATGCACTGGCAGGACGTTCTTCGCCAAACCTGCTTCAGGTTCGACGAAAATCGCTTTGATCCTGCCCGCGAGGCGAACGGGGAGGGAAGCGCATGACACAAGATGAGCATCAGGCGGAACCCGAGCTGGAGCGCGAAGACCCCGAGCTGGACCGGGAAGAGGATGATTCCGATACCGACGCCTATGCGCTTGACCAAAAAGCAGTAGCGCGGATTATTTACGCGGTGGATGCTCAGGACCGGGCGCTGTTGGTTGAAGAGCTCGATCCGTTGCATGCTGCGGATATTGCCGACCTTCTTGAGCAGATAAGTGCGTTTGACCGGCGACGGTTAATCGAGCTCTATGATCGCGATTTCGACGGTGAAATCCTGTCGGAGCTGGACGATTCAATCCGCGAGGAAGTGATCAACATCCTGCATCCCGAAGTTCTGGCCGAGGCGGTGCGGGAACTGGATTCCGATGATGTGGTGGATCTGGTTGAAGACCTTGAAGAAGGTCAGCAGGAAGCCATTCTCGAAGTTCTGGAAGACAGTGACAGGATTGCCGTTAAACACTCGCTGACCTATCCGGAATATTCCGCCGGGCGTCTGATGCAGCGCGAAGTGGTCATGGCGCCCGAGCATTGGAACGTGGGCGAGGCGATTGATTATCTGCGGGATCAGGATGATCTGCCGGGGCAGTTTTATCACCTGACGCTGGTTGACCCGCGGCTGAAGCCGATTGCGAACGTGTCTTTGGGGATGTTGATGGGGTCACGGCGCGAGGTGCTGTTGAAATCCATTGTTGAGGAGACGTTTCATACCATTCCTGTGTCTCAGGACGAGGAAGACGTAGCCTATGCGTTCAATCAGTATCATTTGATTTCCGCACCGGTGGTGGACGAGAATGACCGGCTGGTGGGCATGATCACCATAGATGACGCGATGGTGGTTCTGGACGAAGAGCATGAGGAAGATATCATGCGCCTTGCCGGTGTGGGCGAGGGCGGGGGCCTGAACGACAACATCTTCGATACGACCAAGCAACGGTTTCCATGGCTCGCAGTAAATTTGGTAACTGCGATTCTGGCCTCGCTGGTGATTGCCCAGTTCGAGGCGACGATCGCACAGTTTGTCGCTTTGGCCGTGTTAATGCCGATCGTGGCGTCGATGGGCGGCAATGCCGGCACGCAAAGCCTGACCGTGGCGGTGCGGGCGATTGCAACCAAGGACCTTACCGGATCGAACGTGTGGCGGGTGATCCGCCGAGAGGTGCTGGTGGGGCTGGTCAATGGCGTAGTCTTTGCCGTGGTGATGGGGATTGTCGGCGTGATGTGGTTTGGCGGGCCCGAGCTGGGCTATGTGATAGCCGCGGCGATGGTGATCAATCTGGTGATGGCGGGGCTGGCCGGGACGGTGATTCCGGTGCTGCTGGACCGGGTCGGGGTGGACCCGGCGCTGGCATCGGGTGCGTTTGTGACCACGGTGACTGATGTGGTGGGCTTTTTCGCGTTTCTGGGGCTGGCGGCGATGGTATTGCTATGATGGATCTGACGGAGATTAAGGCCGAGGCGCGCAAAGCAGCCTTTGCCCGACGCAAAGCGGCGCATGCCGAGGCTGGGCCGGGCGCAGCAGGGGTGCTGGCAGAGGTGCTCGCAGGCTATCGGGGGGTGCCGCTGGCCGGGTACATGCCGATCCGGACAGAAATTGATCCGTTGCCCGTGATGGCCGAGGCGGCTGCGCATGGCCCGGTCGGGGTGCCGGTTATTCAGGAGGCAGGCCTGCCGCTGGAGTTTTCACGATGGGAGCCGGGGTGTGCGCTGAAGGATGGGCCGTTTGGTGCGCGGGTGCCTGAAGTAGAGGATTACTTTGATCCTGAGATCCTGATCGTACCGTTAGTGGCCTTTGATCGTGCCGGTGGCAGGTTGGGTTATGGCGGCGGGTTCTATGACCGCACGCTGGAGCGGCTGCGCGCAAGGCGCGCGACGCTGGCGATTGGATTTGCCTATGGGGCGCAGTTGGCTGAGGGGTTGCCGCTGGAACCAACGGATCAGGCGCTTGATTTGGTGGTGACGGAAGCGGAAGTGATCAGTTATTGAGTTTAGACGTAGACGGCTGCGAGCCGACGGGTTTTGTCATGCGAAGCATAAGGTCGTAGAACTGATATAAGAGGCTACATTTTGCCATGAAGTTGGTGACTGTGCTAATGGTCGTGACAGGCCATTATATTACTTTTCTGCCGGCCCGGATACAGATGGTCAGTCCTTGCCCTTCAGCAACCGATCCGCTTTTTTCCGCACCAGAACGCTTCGCAGGTCATGCATTGCCAGCAACAAGGCGTCGGTCACCTGTTCCAGCTCTTCGTCCCTGGCCTTTGACTGGGCCCAATGGGTCGTTGTGTTGAGGTAATCAACCGCGCGATGGATATCGTCTATGTCGCGTTGCGACAGCAACTCGGCCCGTTCTTCCATCCAGTCCTTGATGACTTCCAAATCGCGTTCTGACAGGTCGCGATTGCCATGGGGTTTGATCTGGCCATTGCGAATATTGATTACAGCGATCTGATCCATTTCGATCCGCCGCTGCCGGTTTTCGGTGTCGACACGAAACACAAATGCGCCATTCTCTCGTACGCGAAAGTAGTAATCGGGCAGATCTCCGGCCATTGCCCCCCCTCGTCTTATGTCATTGCTGCACAGAAATCCTGAATCCGTGCACAGGCCTCTTTCAGGGCCTCATCTGACGTAGCGTAGCTTACCCTGAACGCCGGGGATAGCCCGAAGGCCGCACCAAACACCACCGCAACCCCGGTTTCTTCTAACAAAGCTGTGACGAATGCCTCGTCAGTGTCAATTTGGGTTCCCGCTTTGCTGGTTTTTCCGATCAGACCGGCAATCGACGGATAGACATAGAAGGCGCCCTCGGGTGTCGGGCATTCCATACCGTCAATCTCGCGCAGCATGGACAGGACCAGATTGCGCCGGCGCACGAACAATTCGTTGTGCACAGGGATGAAATCCTGTGTTCCGTTCAGCGCCTCGATGGCGGCCCACTGACTGATTGAACAGGGGTTTGAGGTGGATTGAGACTGAATCTTCCGCATCCCGCCAATCAACACTTCAGGGCCCGCGGCATAGCCGATCCTCCAGCCGGTCATAGCATAGGCTTTGGATACACCGTTGCAGGTCAGCGTCCGGTCATACAGCCCGGGTTCCACCTGCGCTGGGGTGCAGAATTTGAAACCGTCATAGGCCAGATGCTCGTACATATCGTCAGTCATCACCCAGACCTGCGGGTGCCGCATCAGGACATCTGTCAAGGCCTTCAGCTCATCCCAGGTGTATCCCGCCCCTGTGGGGTTGGAGGGAGAGTTGAATATGAACCAGCGGGTCTTGGGCGTGATCGCGGCTTCCAATGCTTCTGGTGTGAGTTTGAAGCCGGTGTCGATGCCCGCGCTTACTGTCACAGGGGTGCCGCCCGCCAGCAGCACCATGTCCGGGTAACTGACCCAATAGGGCGCAGGGATAATCACCTCGTCCCCGGGGTTCAGTGTGGCCATCAACGCGTTGTACAGGATCTGCTTGCCGCCGGTGCCGATACTGACCTGTTTGGGGATGTAATCCAGATCGTTATCGCGCTTGAGCTTGGCACAGACCGCCTGTTTCAGCTCCGGAATACCATCGGGCGCGGTATAGCGTGTCTTGCCCTCATTGATTGCGCGAATCCCCGCGTTGCGGATGTTTTCCGGCGTGTCGAAATCGGGCTCTCCCTGGCTGAGACCGATTATGTCGTTTCCCGCCGCCTTCAACTCCATCGCAAGCGCAGAGATTGCCATCGTCGGCGAGGGTTTGACGCGTGAAAGTGTCGCGGAAAGAGGATTCATGTCGCGCTCCGGTTGGAAAGGGGTTCACCGCCGTATTAGGTTGTGGCGCGACTCTGATCAAGCTTTCAAACGGACAGGCCCGGACACCGGGCCGGAAAGGACCGCAAATGCAAACTGAACCTCTCGATCGCTGGTTCGACCCTGCGGCTACCACATTTGGCGATCGCATCGCCGGCGCGCGCGAACAGGCCGGAATGACCCAACAGGATCTGGCCAAACGCATGGGGATCAAACTCAAGACTCTTAAGTCCTGGGAAGAGGATCTGAGCGAGCCGCGTGCCAACAAGCTTTCGATGATGGCGGGCCTGTTGAATGTCTCTTTGACGTGGCTTCTCAGCGGGGAAGGCAACGGTCCTGACGCACCTGGCGCACTTGTTCAGGGGGCGACTGATATTCTGTCAGAGATTCGCGATGTCCGGTCACAGGTTGAGCGTTCGTCCGACCGTCTGGCCCGGCTTGAAACGGCCCTGCTTGCGGTTCTGCAGGAAGAAGAGCTTGCCTGACGAAACACCAGAGCACCGGCTCAAACGTTTGTACATGCGGTCGATGCGCCGGGGCATCAAGGAGATGGATATCATCCTGATGCGTTATGCGGATGTGCGATTGGCGGGGATGGATGGCGCGGCACTGGAAAATTACGAACTGTTGCTCGAAGAGAATGATCAGGACCTGTATCAATGGGTCTCTGGTCAGTCCGCGCCACCGGAGCGATATAAAGCAATGATATCCGATATTTCGGCGGTTGCCTGTGGCGGTTGAAAAATCTCAGTCCGAGAAGCAGTGCAAGACCACTTACCTTCTAAGTCAATGTTTACAGGACCACGCTATCAAAGCGATTTGATCGGCATTTTAGACGTCTCCCGCAGGGTTTAACTGATTTTTCGGCATTTTGCCTGAATGTCGCCTCCGAGCAGTATCGCATGGAGAAAAATCAATGAGTATGCACAACCCCCCGGCGCTGTCGCCTGATCAGAGGAACTTCATGACCGGGTATCTTGAATCCCTGTCGTTGGTCGAGCGTCTGCACCGATTGCTTTTGGATGTCATCAAGGACGAGTTTGAACGCCTGGGCCAGCTGGAGATCAATGCGGTACAGGCGTTGTTGCTGTTTAACATTGGCGACAATGAAGTCACCGCAGGAGAGTTGAAATCCCGCGGATATTATCAGGGCAGCAATGTCAGTTATAATCTTAAAAAGCTGGTCGAAATGGGGTTCATGCATCACCAGAGGTGTGAAATCGACCGCCGTTCGGTGCGCGTACGCCTGACACAGAAGGGCCGTGAAATCCGTGATGTGGTGACACAGCTGTTTGAGCGGCATGCCGATGGCCTGCAGTCACGCGGTGTTCTGGGGGCCGACGGGATCGACCAGATCACCCATTCTCTGCGCCGGGTTGAGCGCTACTGGACCGATCAAATTCGCTATATTTATTGATCGCTTCTCAGGGACAGAACGGGTGCAGAAACCTCACGCAGCAGCTTGCGTTTCATAGCATCTGCAAAATCTTCGAAACTGGTGGCAATTTCGACAAAGGCATTTGGCCCCCGGATCACGTCTTCGCGGTAATAGGTTTCCAGCGATTTGACATTAAGCAGGTTCTTGGTGGTGTTGGCCCTCGCGTTGGCACCGATGACCAGACCGTTAACGGTCACCTGACCAAGGACTGCCTCGGTCAGTTCACCGGGCGCCTGACCGATATTGGCTGGCCCGTCCCCTGAGATATCCAGGGTGAGCTGCCAGCAGTCAGACTGATCTGCTAAAGCTGCTGCACCGTATCGAAGGGCCGGGCTGATCGCTGTGGAAGGATAGTTGATATGTATGGGCCCGGTTGCACGCAATTGGCCCGCAATCCGGGACAGTGCGGATTGGGTTTGCGGGGTGATCCAGCCGATCAGCTCTCGCTGGTAATGCGGGCCACTCCATTCGTAGACCATGATGCGGACCGGCGCGAATGGCATGGTGAGAAATGCGGTCTGTACCTCTGCATCTTCCAGTGCAGCGGCCAGCCCATCCAATTGCAGGCGGTACTCTGAAGGGTCAACCGAGCCAGAGACATCCAGCCCCAGGGCCAGCGCTTGCCTGCACGCCGCATTGGCTGGTGCGGCCAGCATCAGCAAAAGCATTACGGCAACAAGCCGTGTCATCCACGCCCATCCACCGGTGGTTGGGGCAGGGTGCCCAGAACGATATCGTTTATTTCGCGGAACAGTTTGCGGGTCATCGCCTCGCGAAAATCGCTGAATCCGTTGGCGGTTTCAACAAATGACCCTTGCCCCCTGATGACCAGATCGCGGTAATAGGCCTGAACCTCGCTGCCTTGATCAATGATCACAAGGCCGTTGACCGTGACCCCGTCAAAGGGAAAATTGCGATAGGCCGCATCCGGACCAAAACCGAAATTGTTGATCCCGTCGCCGGAAATATCGATTACTTTGCGGGTGCAGTCCGGGGCCCTGTCCAACAACGTGGCCCCATAGGCCAGCGCCTGGCCCACCGCGGTGGGAAAATCATCTCTGCTGCGCTTCATTGTGCCGAGCGCAAGCGAGGCCAGATCAATATCCCGTCCGCTGCGCAATGCAGTCCAGTCCAGATGCAGTTTCTGCTGATAAAACCCACTCCATTCATAGACCGCCAGTGCCACGTATCCGGGACCGCCGCCCAGAATAGCGTGTCGGATTTCCGGGGCATCCAACGCCGCGGCCAACCCCAGCCGCTGCAACTCGTATTCGGCCGTATCAACCGATGCCGACACATCCAGCGCGAGCACCAGTGCAAGGCGGCACTGTGCCTGCGCCCGGGTGACGGTGGAGATCAGCCCCAGGCATAAGACAGCGCATATGACCGCGCGTTTCACCAATGGCCAACGCTTTCCATGCTGGCCCACGGCTCCGCCGGGGGCAGGGGGTCACCTTCCTGCAGTAACTCAACGGAGATGTTATCGGGGCTGCGGATGAATGCCATTCGCCCATCGCGTGGCGGCCGGTTGATGGTGACGCCATTGTCCTGCAGATGCTGGCACATCTCGTAAATATTGCCCACCGAATAGGCGAGATGCCCGAAATGCCGGCTGTCACTGGGCAGGCCTTCATCGCCATCCCAGTTCCACGTCAGTTCAACAGGGCAGTCTTCCTGTCCTTCGGCGGCCATGTAAAGAAGGGTAAAGCGGCCCTCTTCTGAATCCCATCTTTGGGTTTCGCGCAACCCGAGCAATTCGTAAAACTTTCTAGAGGCGTTCAGATCCGCCACGCGGACCATAGTGTGCAGATATCTGACTTTCATCGCGTTCCCTGTCTGTTATCTGGACAAAGGATAGTGGGCTGAAAGCCGCTGTCGAGGCCGAATGGCTTCAATTTATCAAAATTCCGATCTTATCCCCAGTGAAACCGAGGTTTGGTCCACGTCAAACCGGCTGATGTTTGACCGGCTTTTTTCAGCCCGAACAGACAAGGTGGGGACAAACCCCATATAGCCCCAATCGTTAAAACTGGCGGTGACACCTCCGAAGTATGACTCGTCAAGCCGCCCGCCGGCGACTGGTCCAATCACAGTGTAAGTGTCATAATCCAAAGTGCTGTACCCAACGGAGAAGCTCATCTTCGCAGGCCCGATCTGTTTGCCCATCACATAGCTTGCAATTCCGGTCCACTGTTCCGAGGCCCGGTTGGCCCCGTTGCTGTCAATACTGCGATACTGAATTCGCGCACCCAGCGATCCGCCGTCGGGCAACGCATAGGTCAACCCGGCAAAGGCTCCAAAAACCGTAGCATCAGCAATCGGGGCAAGCTGGTCAAACTGTTCTTCCACCGATCCGCCAAAGCTTAGCCTGATCTTGTCATTCAGCTTTTGCGAGCGCTCTGCACCGGCGGAAATAAAATCATAAAGAGGATCGCCCCCATACCAGACCCGGCCACCTTTGCCGGTAAACCGCCAGTAATGCCCACTTTCACCGCTACTCAAAAGATGGCTGAGACCGGCCTCGAGCCGAACCGAAGACAGATCACTTCCACTTAATCCAGCCACAGGGTTATTGAACTCCACCCGCCGGCTGTACACGCGGCCCGTTAGCCGGGTTTCAAACCGCTCGCCCGATGCAATCCGGTAGCTGCCCTGCAAATCACCCGTGGCGACAATTCCGGCGATCGCCTGCGCGCTTGGACTCAAGGTGCCGACCAGCGGCGAGCCTTCGATTACGTTATAAGGGCTGTTGGAGCCGTTATTGACATTGTCCGAAGGGGTCACCGAGAACCGCAGATTGAAATTCAGCGGGTTATGCCGCCGGACATTGCGAAAGCTTGTGATGGTTTGATCCCGGCTGGCTTCGTCCGGGGCATATTGAACCGCGCGGCGCAACCAAAGCTGCGATTGTGTGAACCGCTCGTCGGCGAAGGAAAGACGCGCGGCCAGCTCGGCCGCGTGGTAACGGTCATCATCCGATTGTGCCACGCGATAGGCCTTGGCTGCAGAACGTTTGCCGCTTTGAAAATCCTTCATCCGCGCAAGCGCCAGAGCTTGGGTAAAATGTGCGTGCCCATCATTCGGATTGGCCTGCAACAACCCCTCTGACAAGGTAAAGGCCAGTTTGGGCTGGCCTTTCTGCAACGCGTCCTGCGCCAACGCGCGCGCTTGCGGCAGGGTCAGTGTGACAGGGGCTTGCTCATCTTGGGCAGGCTCATGCACCGCCTGAACCTGCATCGTCGCAGGGGCGGACCCCCCGGGCTGGCACAGGCTGACCCCAAGGGCGGCGAGAATGAGCTTACGGATTGACACCGGCACAAATCGCGTCTTCCACAGGTTGCCCACATTGGTCGAGTACAAATACGCCGTACTCTTCTTCGGCATCTGTACCCAGGGCAACATCATTCGGGCCGTCGAACTGGGTCAAATGTAGAACTCCAGCTACGCCTGACGCGTTTGTACCTCCAAATACCCCCGCATAATCTCCAATATCCGAGCCGACAACATTTTCAGCTGGGAAAGGTGTTCCGTCAAAATTGGTCTGATCATATTCAATTTGTGTCCCGGTAAAGGTGCCGTTTGCATCAATGGCAGTACTGATCAATACGATTGACGGTAAAGCGGTTCCCGTATCGACCAGAACCCGATTGAAGATGTTCCCTTCGACAGAATTGTCTGCGAAATCCGCTTGGAAAACAACATCCCCGGTGATTTCGGCCGATTGGTCGGGTATGAGCTCTTCCGGCGTACCTGCAGGAACCGCTAACAAATCACCGCCGTCGCCACGCAGATTGGTCAGTCCGAGATAGTCACCTGCATAGGTCACCAAACCGGTTGTTGGTGTGACTGCCGGCGGCGTGTAGTCGCCGTCGCGTTCAAAATAACCCCCGCCAAAGAACCTGTTGCGTGGCCCGCCGGTGACAACCACACCCGCACGCACCGCGCCCTCATTGCGTGATTGCGCCACATAAGCCGTGGAATGCCGGTCTAGCGGGTCATCCTGTGCGGTGTAGGCTTCGTATCCTGGTCGATCCAGCGCAGCTTTCCGGGTATAGACCGCTGAAAACGGCAGCTCATCCAGAGTGATGCCTTCGACTGTCAGCGTCATAGCAACCGGATCATATACCAATCTGGTCAAGTCGTTTGCGACCGCTGCCGGCACCGTAACCGCAGTGTCCTCTGTAACAACGCCGGGGACCACCGGTGCCACGACAGGTGTAACCTCCGGAGTAAACGGATTAGACCCCGAACAGCCAAAAAGATATGCCGGTAAAACCAGCATCGCCAGATAACGTTTCATAGTGAGCACTGCCCTCAATATGTATGTTTTTTATTCTTTTGCCTGAAATTCAGCGCATTACGCGGCAAAGTCAATGTTTTCCTTTGCCCGCAAACCGGGAATCGTGCCACTGTTGCATGCCTGCCTGCACCGCATATTGAGTTTTCGATTGCGTAATCCTCAATATATAGTGGGCACCGACTCACCCTTGTTGCCAGCGCCCGGGATGTACATTTGACTGAGCCGGGCAAACGTGAAGACATAAGACCGAGAGACACCGATGAAGCAGTATCACACGGCGCTACAGACAGTTCTGGACACCGGCACTCCGTCGACCGACCGTACGGGCACGGGAACGCTGTCTTGTTTTGGCATGCAGTCCCGGTATTCGCTTGATGATGGCTTTCCCCTGGTGACCACGAAAAAGCTGCATATCCGTTCTATCATCTATGAACTGCTTTGGTTCCTTTCCGGCGACACCAATATCGCCTACCTCAAGGAAAACGGGGTTTCGATCTGGGATGAGTGGGCAGATGAAAACGGGGACCTTGGACCTGTTTATGGTCACCAATGGCGCCATTTTCCCGCATTGGAGCCAACGGATGACCCTGCATTGTTTCGAGCGCGTGAGATCGACCAGATCACCCAGTTGATCGAAATGATCCGGAAATCTCCGGACAGTCGCCGCCTGATCGTATCAGCCTGGAATCCGGGTGATGTGCCGGAGATGGCGCTGCCACCCTGTCACACGCTTTGGCAGATACGTATCATCGGGCGGAAGATGCATCTGCAGCTTTATCAGCGATCCGCGGATATGTTCCTTGGTGTGCCTTTCAACATCGCGTCTTATGCACTGCTTTTGGAGATGCTGGCGCATGTGACGGGGTATGAGGCGGGGGATTTTGTTCACACGCTCGGTGATGCACACATCTATTCCAACCATGTTGATCAGGTCCGCCTTCAACTTTCCCGAACTCCGAAACCTTTGCCCAAGCTTCGGATCACGCGGGACGTGCAGTCAATTTTCGATTTTTGCTACGAGGATTTTGAAATTTTGGATTACGTCCCGGATGCGCATATCAAGGCACCGGTCGCAGTCTGAGTCACTGCACAAAGTGCAAAGACTCAAAATGTGTGAACACTCTGTTTCCACCTAAAAAAATTGACAGACACGCGTGTATCTATACCATATGTTGTATCCGAAAACGGGCCCAATAAACGGATATGTGAGGATTCCATGCGAATTGTTAAACCACTTGCCGCTGCCATGACCCTGGCGGTTCTTGCTGCCCCGGCATTTGCCGAGGGTGTGAAAATTTATGCCTACCCCAGTAACGCAAACTATTGCCCTGCCGGGCTTCAGCCGATCACAATTTCCGGCGTGATCTGCTGTGGTACACCCAATCAAAGCATGACATATCAACAGGTTATGCGCCATCCGGTTCGCAAGAAGGTGCACCGTGTGAAGCACTCAGAAGTATGCCCAGAGGGTCAAAAAGGCTGCTACTGATACCTGCTTAAGCTGGTTTTGAATGCATCTGTTGATGTTCTGAAATCCGGGGTGCGTTACACTGCCCGGGTTAAGTTTGGTTGATACCCGATATCTCCAGATGCTGTGTTTGGTCGATCGCATTTCAGCCGGTCGTGGTGATTACGGTTTAATCAGGCGTAACGTAGGGTATTGAAATTAAAAGAAGTTTGCGACCCCTGTTAACTACACTCAGCTTAGACTTCCTTTGGCTTTTGAGCCGCGCATGCCGAAACGCTTCAGTTATTCCCCCTAAAAGGTGCTCTGGAAAATGATCCTCTATGGTTTGAAGAACTGTGACACATGTCGCAAGGTATTGAAATTATTGCCGGAAACGGAATTCAAAGACGTCCGCATGGATGGTGTTCCGGCAGAGATATTGACCCTTGCGCATGAGCGCTTCAAAGATCGTCTGGTCAACACAAGATCGACCACATGGCGCGAATTGAGCGCCGAGGAAAGACTCTCTAACCCTTTGGAATTACTCTCAGAAAATCCGACATTAATGAAGCGCCCTCTGATTGTAGACGAGGATAATATGTATCTCGGCTGGGATCGAGAAGTTCAAACGCAGCTACTTGGATAATTCGCCAGAACACTTATCTGGCAGCTAAGAACAAGGAGCATCCTATGCGCAACGCGGCCCTCATCCTCGGCATTCTCGGCGGTCTGTTGGCCATGTTGGTCGGGTTCTTTCATCTGGGGAAAATCGAGTTTGTTCAAGCGTTTGGAGAAGTAGACGGCATTGTGGAGCAGGCTGAAAATGTCGGCCTGATCCGCGTGATCAGCTTTCTTGGGCCTGTGATGGCGATTGCCGGGGCTGCGATGTCGCCGATGCGCGCGCTATGGGGTGGTTTACTATTGTTGGTTTCCGGCGGGGCAATGCTCTATGCGTTTGGCCTGTCAATCTACACGATTTTCCCGATCGGGATGACAATCTGTGCCGGATTTTTCGCCATCGCAGCGGGCAAGCCAGATGAGCCAAAGGCGCATTTCTGACGCCTTTGGTTGTTGTTTCGCAACAGAAATTACCGCTTGTCCGGCGCTGTTGCGTCAGCGGAAAGCACATTCTTTACGTCTTCCAGCTGTTCAACCTTGGTCTGCTTTTCGCCAAGCCTGCGCACTGTGACAGTGCCTTCGGCGACTTCCTTCATGCCGCATGCCAGGATCACCGGCACCTTGCTGACCGAATGTTCGCGCACCTTGTAATTGATCTTTTCGTTACGGATATCAGCCTCTGCCCGAATACCAGCAGCGCGTAATTTCGACGTAACTTCAAGAACATAGTCGTTGGCTTCGGTCACAATCGAGGCGACGACAACCTGTCGCGGGGCCAGCCAGAAAGGCAGTTTGCCTGCGTGCTCTTCAATCAGTATTCCGATAAACCGCTCAAACGATCCCAACGTTGCCCGGTGCAACATGACTGGCCGGTGTTTTGCCCCGTCTTCGGCAATATATGTGGCGTTCAGCCGTTCAGGCAGTACAAAATCCACCTGATGTGTGCCACATTGCCAATCCCGACCAATTGCATCGGTCAGCACGAATTCCAGTTTGGGCCCATAAAACGCGCCTTCGCCCGGGTTCATTTCCGGCTCGATCCCGGCAGCGCGCGTCGCGGCCAGTAGTGCGGCCTCGGCTTTGTCCCAAACCTCGTCCGAGCCCGAGCGTACATCCGGACGATCCGAGAATTTGACACTGAAATTTTCAAAGCCAAGATCCCGGTAAACCTCAGAAAGAAAGCGGATAAATTCGGCAGTTTCGCCTTCAATCTGATCTTCGCGGCAAAAGATATGGCCGTCATCCTGGGTAAATCCGCGCACACGCATCACGCCGTGCAGGGCGCCGGACGGTTCGTAGCGGTTACAGGAACCAAACTCTGCCATGCGCAGGGGAAGATCGCGATAGGATTTTAAACCCTGGTTGAAAATCTGAACGTGGCACGGGCAGTTCATTGGTTTCAGGGCATTAATGGCCTTTTCTCGGGCATGTTCCTCGTCCACTTCGACGATAAACATGTTCTCCTGATACTTTTCCCAATGCCCGGACGCTTCCCACAATTTGCGATCGACAACTTGCGGTGTGTTCACCTCTACATAGCCGCCCTTGCGTTGCTGGCGGCGCATATAATCCTGTAGCTCTGTATATATCGTCCAGCCATTCGGGTGCCAGAACACCTGTCCAGGGGCTTCTTCCTGCATGTGAAACAGGTCCATTTCGCGACCCAGCCGGCGATGGTCCCGCTTTTCGGCTTCTTCCAGGAAGTGAATGTATTGTTTGAGCTTTTCCTTACCGGTGAAGGCAACACCATAGATACGTTGCAGCATCGCGCGGTCTGAATCTCCACGCCAATAGGCGCCTGCGATGGACATCAGACGGAATGCATCGGCAGGCAATTGGCCGGTGTGCTGCAGGTGTGGACCGCGGCAAAGATCCTGCCAGTGGCCGTGCCAGTACATGCGAAGCGGTTCATTGCCTGGGATCGCTTCGATCAGCTCTACTTTGTAAGGCTCACCATTGTCGTGGTAGAATTGAGTCGCGCGTTCGCGTGACCAGATTTCGGTTTTCACAACATCGCGCAAATTGATGATTTCTTTCATCTTTTTCTCGATCACGCCGAGATCTTCGGGCGTGAAAGGTTCTGCGCGGTCGAAATCATAGTACCAGCCGTTTTCAATAACCGGACCAATTGTAACTTTAGTATCCGGCCAAATTTCCTGAACAGCGCGGGCCATGACATGGGCCAGGTCGTGGCGGATCAGCTCGTTCGCGGCTGCCTCGTCCTTCATCGTATTGATACTGATGGAGGAATCTTGTTCGATGGGCCATTGCAGATCCCAGTGCTGGCCATCAACATGGGCCGAGATAGCCTTTTTGCCGAGCGAGTTTGAAATGCTCGTCGCGACATCAGCGGGGGTGACGCCCTTGTCAAAAGAACGTGCGTTACCATCAGGAAAAGTAAGGGAAATCTGGGCCATATGCCACATGCTCCTCGTCGGTTTGGCGCCCACGGAACGCCCGGTTGCGGGTTATTTTGATGATTGCCTTTTGACGTGGAAGGGCTGCCAAGTCAAGGTGAGTGAATTGTACAATTTGTACGCATTCAATGTACTATAATCGAAGGAGAAACGAGTAGTTGTGTACATCGTGTACGCAATGTGGATGTCAGTCGTCACAGCCGGGTGTGCGAATGCATACGGGTTTGGTATCCCAAGGCATGCCAAATTCCAATGTAACATATTGACGCATATTGAAAAATTTTCGTTTACCCGCTCTGAGTTTTGTCTAGCTTGGGATGAACTGGCGACCGAACAAAGCGAACAGAGACGTCACTGGAAGGAGCAAAGCCAATGGCCCAATACAACAACAATTTTGAGCTGACGATCGAGGATATCGAGTTGATCGAAAACTCGCTTCGAAATTCTTTTAACGAATTGTCGAGCCAAAGAGTGAGCCGTTCGCTGCTTGAAGCAGGTTCCGGTTCAGACGCGGATGCACTGGATGAAAATGTGCGCCAAATTCAGGATCTTTTGGGCCGGTTGCACAATCAAAAAGTATTTTTCCGTCCACGTGGTACAGCATACCTGAGCGGGTAACACATCAGCGTTGAAATAAGAAAGCCGCGCCTCGATGTGGTTGCACGTCGTTCTCAGGTATTCAAAAGTGTGCGAATGTATGCAGGTCCGGTACGCAAATGTATGCCAATGTTTACCGTAACACATTGACACAAAAAGATATTTTTCGTTGACCGAAACTTGGTCTAGCACTAGACATATCTTGTCACCATCACGGTGCGGGACACGAGCCCAAAGGCAACAGGACCTGAACAATGGCCTATTCTGAAAGTGGTTACATCTCGTTGGTATCGGACGCTGTATCCAACGAGAGCACTGAACAAAGTTCTGAACAGATTGCGCATCAGCAAGCGAACAAGCTGCGAATCTGGCCGGTTCAGCTTCCAACGCTTCGTCCGAACACTGGCGGCTTGTTGCAGCAGATAGAAGCCAGATTGGGTTCGATCTGAACTATCCGGCGCCGAAAGCTGGGACTTACCTGTTTTCAGATCATATTTGTATCGCGATTTTTGTCGCGTTTACGAATGATAATGGCCTGCGAGTAGAAATTCTGAAGTAAGTACCAAGCTTGTCTTGCATGCCTAACCCGCATCTAAGAAACTGCCGGAAATTGAGATTGGCAGAGGCACGAAATGGGGCAAGCAGAGTTCTTTGACGCACCAACAGGACGGCGCATTGCCTATCATCTGACTGCGGGTGATGGGCCCGGCGTGGTTTTTCTGGGTGGTTTCAAGTCCGACATGGAAGGCACCAAGGCGATCCATCTGGAAGAATGGGCGAAACGCAGGGGCCAGGGGTTTTTGCGGTTCGACTATTCCGGGCACGGTCAATCCTCAGAGGCTTTCACCGATGGTGCAATTGGTGACTGGGCCGAAGACGCGATGGCGGCGATCACCTTTCTGACCGAAGGGCCACAGATTCTGGTGGGGTCATCGATGGGAGGCTGGATATCGCTGCTATGTGCACGTGCAATACCGGATCGAATTGCGGGGATGGTGACTATAGCCGCAGCACCGGATTTTACCGAAGATTCTATGTGGGCCGGGTTCGATGATACGCAACGCGCTACGCTCCAACAAGAGGGACAGGTTGCGCTGCCAAGCGAGTATGATGAACCTTATGTCATCACGCGCCGCCTGATTGAAGAAGGGCGCAACCAACTGGTGCTTCGCGATCCTTTGAACCTTCCGTTCCCGGTGCGGTTCTTGCAGGGCACCGCAGATGTGGATGTAGATATGTCGGTCGCTTTGCGGTTGCTGGATCATGCGCAAGGTGATGATTTGCGTCTGACATTGGTGAAAGGCGCGGATCATCGTTTTTCTGATTCAGAGTGTCTGACCTTGATAGAGAAATCCGTTGAAAAGGTCATAGCCCGGGCCATGCCGGACTGAGCCTTTCACAGCCTTGATTTTCCGGGCCGATGTGGCACTCTGACATCAAGAATGGCGGGCAGATCATCGGGCAGCAAGGATAAGAATAAATGAAAGAGCCGCTTGTATTTTTGCCGGGCGCAATGTGCGATGCGCGGGTGTTTGGACCACAAATAACCGCTTTCAGCCCAGATCAGACGGTAATAGTGGCCCCGATTACAGGTGGTGAACGGATTGAAGAAATTGCATCGGGCCTGTTGAGTGGGCTACCGCATAAATTCGCGTTGATGGGTTTGTCGATGGGCGGGATGGTGGCAATGGAAATCCTGCGCCGCGCGCCTGAGCGGGTGACCCGCATTGCGCTGATGTCCACAAATGCTCTTGCAGAGACGCCGCAGACAGCCGCGGATTTCGAACCAATGATCATCAAATTGCGCGCCGGTCAGGTAGAGGCCGCGGTAGAAGGTTTAATTCGGCCGGAGGCTTTGGTGCTTGGCCCGGACCGGACTGCGATATTGTCGTTGGTGGTTGAAATGGCAAATAATCTTGGGGTCGACGTGATCATCAATCAGCTGCGCGCGTTGCAGCGCAGGCAGGACTATCAGGGGATATTGCGGCGCTGTAAGGTTCCGGCGCTGGTTTTGTGCGGCGAACAGGACAAGCTGACGTCACCGAGGCATCATGCCTTTCTGGCAGAGCTTATCCCCGATGCGTCACTTGCCATCATCGAAGGCGCCGGGCATTTACCGGTGCTTGAGCAGCCGGATCTTGTGAATGATGCGCTTAGAGCGTGGATGGCGTAGCCGGGATCTGGGCTGTCTTGATTGCAGTGGATCAAACTGCTTTGAGCTTGGGCTTTTTCTTGCGTGGAGCGGTGCGGTTCCGTTTCGCCGGGGCCTCGGAATTGGCATCGATGAAGTCAAGTACAAGAGGCCGGATGTTGTTGCGCCACGAACGGCCGGCAAAGATACCGTAGTGGCCGGCGTCGGGTTCTAGATAGCTGGCCTTTTTTGAGTCGGGCAGACCGGTGAGCAGATCGAGTGCGGCAACACACTGACCCGGGGCAGAGATATCATCGCGCCCACCCTCCACGGTTTTGACGGCAACACGGGTGATGGCGCCAAAGTCGATCTTGTGACCGTCTACCACAAACTCGTTGCGGGCAATTTCCAACCCTTTGAAAATGCGCTCAACGGTGGAAAGGTAAAATTCTGCAGGCATGTCCATAACAGCGAGGTATTCGTCATAGAATTTGTTATGGGGGTCGCGGTCCGAGGCCTCTCCGCGGGCGGTGCGGGCGATCTGATCCATAAAGGCCTGCGCGTGGCGGTCGGAATTCATCGACATGAAAGAGGCCAGTTGTAGCAGGCCGGGATAGACCTTGCGGCCGACGCCGGGATATTTGAAGCCGACCTGTTGTATCATGGTCTCCTGAAGCTGGCCCATGGTGACGCGGCGGCCAAAATCGGTGACTTCGGTAGGCGCGGCATCGGGATCAACAGGACCGCCGATCAGGGTGAGCGAACGCGGCTGTGCGTCCGGATTCTGTTCTGCAAGGTAGGCTGTCGCGGCCAGTGTCAGTGGAACAGGCTGGCAAACGGCTATGACATGCAGGTCGGCGCCTAATTTCTGCATGAAGTCCGCAAGGTAAAGCGTGTAGTCCTCGATATCGAACTTGCCTTTGGAGACCGGGATGTCACGGGCGTTGTGCCAGTCGGTGACATAAACGTCGCAGTCAGGCAGAAGCGACCGGACGGTTGAACGCAGAAGCGTCGCATAGTGACCGGACAATGGGGCAACCAGCAAAACGCGGCGGTCCATCTCATCGCGGCCGGTGACGTTGAAGTGGATCAGGTCGCCAAACGGACGCTCAACCACCGTTTCGACATTAATGAGGTGATCGCGGCCATCTTCGCCGGTGATCGAATCGATGCCCCAATCTGGTTTTGTCACCATGCGTTGAAAAGTGCGTTCCGTAACCTCACCCCAGGCGGCCATCCATTGGAAGGCAGGATTTGGAACCATGCTGAAAACCGGATAAGATGACATTGAAAGCGCGGTCGCGCCTAACCACTGATTTGTGTTACGCAGGGATTCCATTAGGTCGTATGTCATCATATAACGCATTTTCGTCTCCTGCGCCGGGTCTCCCGGTTCCATTCGTCGCACTGCGTATTTTGATCGGATACACTATGCTGCACAGCAGAAACTTACGGGGATTTCCTAACAATGGCAACGCTTGAGAATGCTGCAAGTGAAAATCTCGGGAAATTGAACGAGAATCTGGAGAAGGTAGAGACCCTGTCTCAGCGCCTGATTCAGGCGTTGTCGGTGCGCAATCCGGCGGATCCTTCGCTGAGCGGGCCAACGGATGATCTGTTTGCCAAGGCTGCTGCGGGATATTGGCAGGAGATGCTGGGAAACCCCGGTAAGATCTATGAACAGCAGTTGGAATACTGGGGCAAATCCGTGCGCCATTTCATGGAGGCGCAGCAGACGCTGTTGCAGGGGCAAAATGCAGAGCTGGCAACTGATGACGACGCGTTGAAAGGCGACAAGCGGTTTTCTAACCCGTTGTGGGAAACCAATCCCTATTTTCATTACGTCAAGCAGCAATATGCGTTGAACAAGCAGGCGATTGAGCAGGCGGTCAGCGAGGTTGAACACCTTGATGACAAGGAAAAGCGGCGGCTGTCCTATTTTTCCCGGCAGATCATCGACATGATGAGCCCGACCAATTTTCTGGGCACCAATCCCGATGCTCTGGAACGGGCGGTTGAGACCGAAGGCGAAAGCCTGGTGCGCGGGTTGGAAAATCTGGTTGCTGATCTGGAAGCCAATAACGGCGAAATGGTTGTGCGGTTGGCGGATGAGAACGCCTTTGAACTGGGTGAAAACATCGCCACGACCCCGGGCGAGGTTGTTTATCGCAACCGGATGATGGAGCTGATCCAGTACACTCCGACGACGGAACAGGTTTATCGCACGCCGCTGGTGATTTTCCCGCCGTGGATTAACAAGTTCTACGTTCTGGACCTCAAGCAACAGAACAGCCTGATCAAGTGGGTTGTGGATCAGGGGTACACTCTGTTTGTCGTTTCCTGGGTGAACCCGGATAAAACCCATGCTGACATCGGTGTCGAAGATTACATCGAAGAGGGCTATCTTACCGCAGTGCGAGAGGTGCGCGCGATCACCGGTGCAAAACAGGTTAACGCGGTCGGCTATTGCATTGCGGGCACCACGTTACACCTGACGCTTGCGCTGATGGCCAAGCGCGGGGACAAGTCGATCAAATCGGCCACGTTCTTTACCGCGTTAACGGATTTTGCAGAGCACGGGGAGTTCACCCCTTTTCTGGACGATGATTTCGTCGATGGCATTGAGCATGAGATCGAAGCGCAGGGCATCCTGAGATCGTTTATCATGGGGCGAACGATGTCATTCCTGCGGTCGAACGACCTGATCTATAACCCCGCTGTGCGCAGCTATATGATGGGCGAGACGCCCCCGGCTTTTGATTTGCTTTATTGGAACGGGGATGGTGCAAATCTTCCCGGGCGTATGACTATTCAGTATTTGCGGCAGTTGTGTCAGGCGAATGAGTTTGTGGATAACGGGTTCGAGATACTGGGTGAGAGGTTGCATATCGGTGATGTAAATGTGCCGCTGATGTCGGTAACATGTGAAACGGATCACATCGCGCCTTGGAAAGATTGCTATCGCGGTTTTCAACAGACCGGTGCGAAGGAACGCAGTTTTATCGTATCCGAATCCGGACATATTGCCGGCATCGTCAATCCGCCAAGCAAGAAGAAGTACGGACACTATACTTATGCCGATCTAAGTGGCTCAGCCGACGATTGGATGAAGGGTGCAGAATTCAACGAAGGCTCATGGTGGCCTACGTGGGAAACTTGGCTGAGGAAACGGTCCGGAGCTAAGGTTTCAGCACGCGAACCAGGTGATTCTGAGCATCCTCCATTGGCTCCGGCGCCGGGTACATACGTTCGCCGCAAGGCAACAGACTGAAATTAAACAAAAATCCTGAATTGTGAAATTTTTGCTGCAGTGCAGAAAAAATGGTTGAAATGCTGCAATGCAGCATGTATATAGTTTGCAGACGCAGAAAGGCGGGGGTTCCGCCAACGCGAAATGCAAGGATTTTTAAGATGGCAAAAGCTCAAGATCTGAACGCAGTGATGAAAGACATCATGGGCGCATTCCCTGTCGACACGAAAGCCGTGGAAGACGCATTCAAAAACCAGGCAGCTCTGAACGAGAAGCTGTCGGGCGTTGCTCTGGAAGCTGCTGAAAAATCAGCAGAAATCTCCGGTACATGGGCAAAAACAACCCTGTCGAAACTGACTGAAGTCACCAAAGCCAAAGCAGAGCCTGCTGACTACGCTAAAGCGATCACCGATTTCGCATCGGCCAACGCAGAAGCCGCCGCAGAAAACATGGCTGCTTTCGCAGAAATCGCGAAAAAAGTTCAGTCCGACACAGTTGAGCTGCTGATGGCAGCAGGCAAAGACCTGCAGGAAGACACTGCAAAGGCCGTTAAAAAAGCAACCAGCGACGTGACTGCAGCCGCCAAGAAAGCCGCAGCTGCAAAATAAGCCGGTCTTTCGTACCCGACTCCTCCCTGAAGGGTATGATCCGCAAGAGCGAGCTGAAAGGCTCGCTCTTTCTTTTTGTTCTGCACTGGCATAGTGTTTGCTGCAGTGCTGCATAAAGCATTTCGAGTTGGTCTTGTGACAAGGGATATTCGAAATGCGGCGTAACATAGAAATGTTGCATGCGTTTCGGTCGAATATAGTGATTCAACACTAAGTCGGAACGCTTTAAATGGGGAGGACGGCCCGTGGCCGAGACGGATAAACCGCTGCTGATCAAACGATATGCAAGCCGGCGACTGTATAATACGGAAACGTCGGATTATGTGACCCTTGACGATATTGCTGAATTTATCCGGGATGGCCGGGAAGTTCAGATTATTGACCTGAAATCGGGTGATGACCTGACCCGACAATATTTGTTGCAGATCATTGCAGAGCATGAAAGCCGCGGCGAAAATGTATTGCCGATCAATGTTCTGACTGATCTGGTGCGTAGCTATGCCACCCATGCCACCAGCGTAGTGCCAGACTTTTTAGCGGCAAGTTTCGACATGCTGCAAAAAGGCCAAAGCCAGATGATGGAAAATATGGCCAAGGCCAGTCCCTTGGCCAATATGCCTGGCATGGATGCGATGCGTGCGCAGCAAGAGGCCTTTTTAAAGGCAATGACCGGTGGGCCAGCGGCGGCGAAACCGGAAGCCGCGAAAGAAGACGATGGTGAGAACCTGGATGACATTCGCAAGCAGCTTTCCGAATTGCAGGACAAACTTTCCAAGCTTGGAAAATAGGTTGAATGGTTGACAGCCCAGGGCGGATAACCCTTTGGGGAATAGAGGTGTTCATGGCGACAGCCGATGAACGCTCGATTTCGGCCGCGGCCAAGCGACTAGGGGCGAGTCCGTCAGCGGTGAGCCAGCAGCTCACCAACCTGGAAGGTGCCGTTGGGGCCACTTTGCTGCAGCGCAATGCACGCCCCGTTCGGCTGACACCGGCAGGCGAGATTCTCAAACGACGGGCGCAGGTGATCCTGAACGAAGCGGCGCAGGCGCGCGCGGAGCTGGCAATGTCAGATCTGTCTGTGCTGACCCGGTTCAGGTTGGGCATGGTTGAAGACTTTGAAGCGGACGTGACACCGCAATTGCTGACCCATATGGCCGGTGAGTTGAAAGGTTGCCAGTTTTTGCTGGAAACAGGGGCAAGCCATTACCTGTATGATCTGCTGGATTCACGATCTCTGGACGTGATTGTCGCGGCAGAGCTGGGTGTTGGCGATGATTGGGTCGAAGTGCACCCGCTGCTGCGCGAGGGTTTTGTGGTCGCTGCCCCGCGCGGGGTGATCGACCGCGGGCGTGATGTCCTGCGACAGCTCAAGCGGATGCCTTTGGTGCAGTACACACAGCGGCATTATATTGGCCGGCTGCTGAACGCACATCTGGCGCGGCAGAATCTAACGCTTCCCCACCGGTTTGAGCTGGACAGTTATCACGCCATTCTCGCGCTGGTCGGGCAGGGGGCGGGCTGGACCATTATGACTCCGCTTGGGCTGATGCGGGCGCAGAGGTTTGCGGATCAGATTGATGTTTTTGAACTGCCGTTTGAACCGTTGTCGCGGACGATCAGCCTGACGGCACGCAAAGAGATTTTGCAGGACATGCCCGCACGGGTGGCGGCTACACTGCGACCCATTTTGCAGGAGCGGATCGTCGCCCCGGCAATCAAAGAATACCCATTCCTGCGGGATGTTCTGACCGTTCTGTGAGGATTCAGCCCGTGACAGGGGTGCGGTAGGCAGGATCGTTCATCAGTTCAAAATAACGCGCCCGCAGGTGTGCCGCCTTGGGCCCCGCATGCCCGTTGGAAAAGAGCCGGTCTTTGATCCGGGCCACGGGTACAATGCCGCCACCTGAGGTGGTCAGTAAAACCTCATCCGCCTGCATCAGCTCTGTGACGGGGAGGGTACGTTCGACAGTTTCAAACCCTTCTGCCCGGGCAAGCTCTAAAGCGGTGCGGCGTGTGATGCCGTGAAGAACGTTGTGATCCGGCGTTACGACAGTTTGGCCAAAAATTGCGAAAAGGTTGAAACCGGGACCCTCGGTAATGTTGCCTGCGTGATCGGGGAGGATTACAGTCTCATACCCTTGGTCTTTGGCTTCGAACAATCCGGCGGTAAAATCACCCCAGTGATAATTCTTGGCCTGCGAGTTTACACTGTTGGAAGGAATGCGGTGGGTGGATTCAGAAAGCCAGACAGTGACTCCCTTGTCAGCGATTTCCGGCTTTACAACATGAATATAGGGCACGCACCATGCGTAGAAATGATTTGTACATTCCCTGGGATCACGATTGCCGGGAATGAGGGGTGTGCCGCGGGCGGCGACCATGGCCACATAGGCCGATGTCAGGCCAGATTTTGCAACCATGGCCTGAAGCGCATCCGTAATGTCCTCCCGGGACATCCCGACATTCATACGGCAGGTGCGCATAGATGCTTCAAACCGGTCAAGGTAATCAGGCAGTCGGAAAAAAGCGTTGTTCCAGACGGGGACCACGTCATAGGTGACATCCGAATGGGTCATTGCCCAATCCGTGACGCCGATTGTGGCGTCGGCAATCGGAACGACATTGCCGCGGATCCATGCGGCCCCTTTGGAAAAATCTGACATTCGGCACCTCGTAGTGTTCAAGGTTCAGTATTGCGCTAAATGCCGGGCAAGATGAAGAGCTGGATTTGAGTTGATCAGGTGCCGTAAGCACGGGCGGGTTGCATTACATCCTCGGCCGCCGCGATCAGAGCGTCCGCTATAATATCAAGCTCTTGCCGGGTCAGACGGGCAGGCAGGCGCGTGTCGCAGGCGCGCTTCAGCATGGCGCGGGTCGCGGGGAGGTCGGGTGTGCCACCCGGCAGGAACTTCCAGTTCCAAAAGGCGCGGGCATTGTCAGCAGATAGACCAAACACCTGCACTTTGACGCCTCTTTCCGATGCTGCCGCAGCGAAAGCGCGGGTTTCTTCGTCTGACACACCGACAAGATTGAACTGGATGGAATCCGGCGCACGCTCTTCCCGGGACAGTTTTTCGGGGACTTGCAGCCAGGCGGAGCTGTTCAGACGTGTGGCGACATAATCGTGGTTCGACCGTCCATCACGGACGCGTCGGGCAAGTTCACCCAATTGCGGGCGGATGATTGCAGCGGACAGGTTTCCCATGCGCAGATTGTAAAGCGGAAGCTGGTTTTGCCAGCGGGCGAAACTGGCCTCCAGGGCAGAGTCGCGGCCGGTCATGTGTTTGGCCCAGTTATGTTCATACGCACCAGACATGATCACGGCCTGCGCCACGAGATCAGCATCGTCGGTGATCAGAATGCCGCCTTCTCCGGCGTTGACCATTTTGTACGACTGAAAAGAGAAGCAACCAATGCGCCCGATGGTTCCGATCTTTTTTCCGGACCAGGTTGTGCCCAGCGAATGTGCAGCATCTTCGATCACGGGGATGTCGCGGGTATTGCAGAGCGACATGATGGCGTCCATGTCTGATGTGTGTCCGCGCATGTGACTGATGATAACGGCGGAGATGTTGTCATCCAGTCGCGCCTCAAAGTCTTTGATATCAATGCGATAGTTCTCTCCTACTTCGCACAGGACAGGCACGCAATCTGCGTGTACGACCGAAGAAGGTACAGCGGCAAAGGTGAAAGACGGGATCAGGACCCGCGCATCACGCGGCAGGTCTAGTGCCTTGAGAGACAGGAAAAGAGCAGCCGAGCAACTGCTGACCGCGAGGGCATATCGGCTGCCCATCAGGGCCGCGAATTCCTGTTCAAGCAATGTAACTGGCGCATTTTCGGGGGCTGTGTAGCGAAAGAGATCGCCGGAATTCAGCATCCGGTCAATTTCAATGCGGGCCTGTTCGGGGATTGGCTCGGCGTCATAGACATTGGGTGAATTGTGCATTATTCGGGTTTCCTGAAAGTAGATTTCGGGTTTTCGGAATTCATACAGGAAGTTGATGCACCGGCAAAGCAGAATTTTTCCACGAGCGGGGGAGCGCCAATGTGGGGTTTGGCTCTGATTGTCGAGGGAATGCGTTGCGGGTCTGCCCCTATTTATTCAGTGCACAGGGCTTGGACCGAAGGGCTGCAAAAGCCCATCGAAGCGCGGCATCAGATTCTCTGGCCGATGTCCTAAAATCCCAACCGGTCTCGCATCGCGTACCAGGTCATCGCCAGCACCAGAAGGGGTGAGCGCATTGCAGATCCGCCCGGAAAGACCGAGGTGGGGATGCGCGCCATAGTGTCAAAACCATCTGCGTCACCGGTGATCGCGTCTGCCATAAGCTTGCCCGAAAAAGTCGCGGTACCCACGCCGTGCCCGGAATAGCCGGAGGCGCTAAGCATGTTGGGGGCGATCCGGACGAGGTAGGGCAGGCGCTTCATGGTGATGGCAAGGGTGCCGCCCCAGGCATAGTCGATGCGAATGTCCCTCAGATGCGGGAAAATCTGGGTCATCGGTTTACGGACCAGCGCCGAAATATCGGTGGGAAAACGGTAGCCATAGGTTTCGCCGCCACCAAACAACAGGCGGTTGTCGTGGCTAAGCCTGAAGTAGTTCACGACAAACTTGGTGTCGGCCACGGCGTAATCACGAGCCAGAACGCGGGCGGTTTCATCGCCAAGCGGCTCTGTCGCGGCGACGAAATTGTTGATCGGCATCACCCTTGCGGCGACTTTGCGGTTCAGGCCGCCGAGATACCCGTTGCAGGCCAGAACCACGTGATCAGCTTTTACGCTGCCCTGCCCAGTCTGGACCAAAGCGGGAGTGCCTTGCGTGATGTTGTGTACCTCGGCCCCTTCGTGAATGTGAACGCCCGCATCTTTTGCTGCACGCGCGAGGCCAAGAGCGTAATTAAGCGGATGCAGGTGTCCGGCGGTCATATCCAATGACCCACCAACATAGGCTGGTGAGGGGCAAATCGCTTGCGCCGCGTCGAAATCCAATTTTTGCAAATGGGGGTAATCGTAACGTTCTGACAGATAGTCGGCATAGCCATGCTCTTCTGCCGTATCCGATTTGTTAAAGCACATATGGGCCAGACCAAGCTTTAGATGGCAGTCAATTTTGTGCTTTTCGATCAGTGATTTGGTCAAGTCTTTCGCGGCTTCTGCCTGCTCCCAAAGCTTGGCCGCATCGGCAGCGCCAACCATTTTTTCAAGGCTGTGTTGATCGGCCCGCTGGCCACTGCCCAGCTGTCCCCCATTACGCCCCGACGCGCCGAACCCAACACGATGCGCCTCGAGCAGCACCACATCCATACCGCGCTCTGCCAGATGGAGCGCGGTGGACAGTCCGGTATAGCCGCCGCCAATAACGCAGACATCTGCACGAACCTCTCCTTTGAGCGGATCAAAGGATGAAAGTGGCGTGGCTGTCGCGGCGTACCAGCTGGGCGGATACTGCCCTTTTTTGTCGTTTGAATACAGCAGGTTCACGGGTTTGACTCATACATTCATCAGAAGGTGCTCGCGCTCCCACGGAGAGATAACCTGCAGGAACTCATCATATTCAGCGCGTTTCACAATTGAATAAACACGTGCAAATTCCGGGCCCAAAATATCATGCAGCTCGGTTGCCGCATCGAAAAGATCCAGTGCGTCACCAAGAACTTGTGGGACTTCAGATTCTCCCGAATAGGCATCGCCTTTGAACTGTTTGTCGGGCCGGGTTTCGTTCATGAGACCCAAAAGCCCGCAAGCCAGAGACGCTGCGATTGCCAGATAGGGATTGCAATCCATGCCTGCCAGCCGGTTTTCCACACGGCGTGCCTTGGGGCCTGAAAGAGGCACACGTATGCCAGTGGTGCGGTTGTCGCGCGCCCATGCCAGATTGATCGGGGCAGCATGGTCTTTCACGTAGCGCCGGTATGAATTTACATATGGAGCCTGCACCGCAATGGCCGCGGGCATGTGTTTCTGCAATCCGCCGATAAAGTGATAAAATGCATCCGTTTCACCACCTTGCGGACCCGAAAAGATGTTTTCACCAGTCTCGATATCAAGAATTGAATGGTGGATATGCATGGCCGAGCCTGGTTCTTCGGCAATCGGCTTGGCCATGAATGTCGCGAAGGCATTGTGGCGCAGCGCTGCTTCACGGATGAGGCGTTTGAAATAGAATACTTCATCCGCGAGCTTGACCGGGTCGCCATGCAGCAAATTGATTTCAAGCTGACCGGCCCCACCTTCCTGAGTGATCCCGTCAATCTCAAATCCCTGTGCCTCGGCAAAATCGTAAATATCGTCAATCACAGGCCCGAATTCATCCACGGCGGTCATCGAATAGGCCTGACGTGCAGCAGCAGGCCGGCCCGAGCGGCCCATCATCGGTTTGATTTCGTGCGCCGGATCCAAATTCGGGGCGACGACGAAGAATTCCATTTCTGGTGCAACGACGGCCTTCAACCCTCGTTTGGCATAAAGATCGACAACACGTTTCAGGACATTCCTTGGGCTGCATCCAACCGGGTTGCCGTCGCGATCTTCTGCGTCGTGAATCACCTGCAGCGTCCAATCACCTGTCCAGGGCGCGGCGGTAGCAGTTGTGAAATCAGGGCGCAGGATCATGTCCTTTTCGATAAATCCTTCATCCTCGTCAGCGGCCTCTCCCCAGTCACCGGTGATGGTTTGGTAAAAAATCGAATCCGGCAGGTGAAAATAATCCTGTTTGGCAAATTTTGATGCCGGAACGGCCTTGCCGCGGGCGATCCCGGGCAGGTCAGAGATGATGCATTCCACCTCGTCAAGGCGGCGGCCTTCGAGGTAGGCTTGTGCGGCTTCGGGCAGGGTTTCGATCCAGTTGGCCATGTCAGGCCCCTTTTTGTTTGAAGAATTGTGCCATGCGTTCACCAAACGCGGCGCTGTCTGTAGGTAAGGACAGCCCGTCATTGGCCACTTTTAAGAGCGGGTCGGGAACCACACCCTTGCCACGCTGGCGGATAATAGTACCGATGATATCAGCGGTAAACTCTGGGTGCGGTTGGATGGTGAGAATGCGGTTATCGTAAATCAGGGCGGCATTTGCACAGAAATCAGTGGTTCCGATCACTTCTGCCCTGGCTGGGGGTGAAATGACCTGATCCTGATGCCAGGCATGCATCTTTACGGTTTTGCCTTCGATCTGATACTCGGTGTGACCGACAGCCCATCCCCCGTCGAATTTCTCGACATGACCGCCCAATGCTTGTGCGATGATCTGGTGTCCGAAACAGACACCTATCATGGGTTGGCCCGCAGCATAGACATCGCGAATGAAGCCTTCGAGCGGGGCGATCCATGGGTGATCTTCGTATACGCCGTGTTTCGAACCCGTGATGAGCCAGCCATCAGCATCGTGCGGGCTGTTGGGGTAGTCTTCATCAACGACGTCGTATCTTTGGTAGCTAAAGCCATGCCCATCAAGCAGCTGTGCAAACATAGCATCATAGTCCCCGATGCGGTCCTGCAGGTCGGGGAGAGCGTGGCCGGTCATGAGAATGCCGATTTTCATAGGTAGCTCATAATTTGATCAAATTTTTGTTAGACGAATTCTGGCCCTCCGGCAAGCCCCCTAGACGGTGTCGAAATAGTATTTCCACTGCGACCGCACCGGGTGGTCCTGCATCAACCGAAGTTCCTGTCGTTTGGTCAGGAGAAGGTTGCGAATCAGTTCGGGGGCAAAGATGCGTGCGGCAACTGGATCGCCTGCAAAAGCGTCGATGGCAGTGGACCAGTCCGGGGCAAGCTGCGGCAGGTCCAGATCGTAGGCATTTCCGGTCACCGGAGGGGGAGGGGTCACACCATCCTCGACGCCAGTAATCGCTGCACCCAGAACAGATGCGAATACAAGGTAGGGGTTAATATCGCCTCCGGCGACGCGGTGTTCGATCCTGCGCGCAACAGGTGCGCCCCCCGGCACGCGCACCGCAACAGTCCTATTTTCATAGGCCCAGCAAATGCTTGTCGGGGCATGTGCGCCGGGAACCAGTCTGGTATAGCTGTTGGCGTGGGGGGCAAAGAGCAGCGTCGCGCCGTGCATAGCGCCCAGACAGCCCGCAATGGCCGAATGAAGCGTCTCGGACCCTTCAGCCCCGCCATTGTCAAAAACGTTGCGACCGTCCTTATCCAATACCGAGAAATGCATATGCATGCCGTTGCCCGCGTCATCGTCAAAGGGTTTGGCCATAAACGTCGCCGCCAGCCCATGTTTGCGGGCCAGGCCCCGGATCAGCGTCTTGAAAAGAACTGTGTCATCAGCGGCACGCAGCGCGTCCTGATGGTTGAGTGTTACCTCGAACTGGCCAATGCCGGCTTCGCTCGTGGTGGCCTGAGCCGGAATTCCCATGGCGGCGCAAGCGTCGTAAAGCCCGGTCAGAAAGGGGTCAAATGCATCCATATGCGATAAGGACAGCACATCAGGCGCCTCAACCGGACGGCCGTTCAGCGGGTTGTGCACCGGGCCAAGCGTTTCGCCGCGATCATCCGCGAGAGTAAACTCAAGCTCGGTCGATGCCACCACTTGCCACCCACGGCTGGAATATCGTTCAAGAACAGCGACCAGCGCATGCCGTGGATCGCCGTCAAAGGCTGTACCATCCTCGTGGTGCATAGCCATCGGCACCAGTGATTGCCCGCCTTCCAACCAAGGGAGCGGAACCGGGTCTCGGCCCGTTGGCAGCAGGATCGCGTCGGCGTCGCCGGTTTCAAAAACAAGCGGTGAGTTCTCGATGTCATTGCCGAAGATATCGACGTTCAGCGCCGAATACGGCATGCGCACAGCGCCCTTGTCGAGCTTGGTGGCATAGCTGCCCGGCACACGTTTTCCGCGGAACTGACCGTTCAGGTCACAGGCGGCGGCGCGGAAAGTTTGACAATTTGCCAGGTCCATGGGGCCCTCTTTGATCTGGATTTTCCCACATTACCGTTTTGATTGACCGGCTGCAAAGATAATTTGATCAAATAAATTGACGGGCCGCAGGGCTGTCGCGTTTTTGCACATTCCACAAAAATGACTATAGGTATTTTACTAAACGAAAACCGGCTCATAGTGGCCGTTTGTCAGAATGTCTCAACGTAGCGCGCAGCGCTCGTTGTCTTAACGCAGTGTTTAGCTCCGTAGGGCGGGGTTCACCCCGCCAACCGCAAGGGAATGCCGGGGTGAACCCCGGCCTACTTAAGATACGACGGCACTATTCAGCCTGCGACAGAAGCGGCGTAGATGCTGGCAATGGAGGCATCGAGCGCTGCGTCGAATTCAGCCTCGGATTGCTGCGCCGACAGCCCTTCGGTCAGGGCGCGCGAGAAGCTGGCGATCATGCCGGTGTTCAGGGCCAGACGATCGTTGGCCTCGTCCCGGGAATATCCACCGGAAAGCGCGACAACCCGCATCACCCGGGGATGTTCAATCAGCAGTTGGTAGTGGTTAGCGGTCTCGGGCAGGGTGAGTTTGAGCATCACGTTCTGATCCTCGTCCAGCGCGTCAAGCTGTCCGCCGATTTCGGCGCAGAGAATGGCTTCGGCCTCTGCTTTGTCGGCAATGGAAATTGTCACTTCGGGTTCAATAATCGGAACCAGGCCATGCGACAGGATTTCGCGGCCAACTTCGAACTGTTGAGCAACGTTGGCGGCAATGCCACTGGCCGAGGCCGCATCGATAACAGAGCGCATTTTGGTACCGAATATGCCCGCGGCGTTTGCGCGGTCCAGCAGAGCAGGTAGCTCTGGCATTGGTTTCATCAGGCGTACGCCGTCCGCTTCGTCTGCAAGACCTTTGTCCACCTTGAGGAAAGGAACCACGCCGCGTTCTTCCCACAGATATGTGGCAGAGGGTTTGCCATCGATCATGCGGTCCATTGTCATCTCGAACAGAATCGCGCCAACGATGCGTTCACCGGTAAAAGCCGGAGAGCTGGCAATACGCGCACGCATGGCATGGATCAGATCGAACATTTCAGCGTCATTTGAATACTGATCTTCGGTGACGCCATACAGGCCCAGAGCTTTGGGCGTGGAGCCGCCGGATTGGTCGAGTGCCGCGATAAATCCGTTGCCGGTGCGAATTTTGTCCGCTTGTTGAGTTTTCGACATGAGATGCTCCACCTGAAATACGAATTTGTGAGTCTGCGATTATGGCCGTGTTGGGGTGCTTCTAGGCGAGGGGGCGCTGTGTTGCAATTGTGGTGGCGCTAACGGGTCGAGTTTGCTGAACAGATTTGACGATGACGGCCGTGTGGCTGATTTCGTATCTTTGTCGTGCTAATGTCGTGGTGCGTTTTTTAAGTAGTCTTCAGGATCAGGTCACACTCAGAAAGAGGCATAATTTGTGCGCGTTCGAATGCTCAGGCTTGAAAAGGGCTGCCAATCCTAGCCCAAATTGATGATAATGTCTGTCCTCGAACCAACTGCGTTTATGTTCGCTGAGTATCTGTTTGAGAGATAAATTGACCGTTTCATCTAAACATTGCAGCTTTACCCATCCCCCAGCTCTAGCTTTTTTGTTGACTCTGTCGCGTGGGTCCGGCGGCCTTCAGAAGTAAAGCAAATTCTGTTCTCCGCAAGGTTCAGATGAGTGGAAATTAGAGCATTGAATAAGCTTTATATTTTGCCATTGACCTAAGGTAAAGTTGATATTTTAGGATCGCGATGAGGTAATAAAAACAGCTAGCGCATTTGTAAGGAGATTGAATCTATGAAACGTTCATATTCGGGTATGGTCATAGCAGAACTCTGGTGCAGCGATTTTCAGAAAAGCCTTCTTTTTTACACCGAAAACCTAGGTTTCACCATCGGCCAGCACAAAGAGGGCAGCACCCACGCTTACCTTTCACTGCAGGGTGCTTTGATCATGATCAGCAGTTTCGCTCAGGACGGTATCTGGGAAACTGGTCCATTTGAGAAACCCCTTGGTCGTGGAATAAACTTCAGCTTTGGTGTCGATGATGTGCAGCGCGTTTATGATAAGGCCAAAGCACAAGGTCTAATGCCTTTTGTAGATATGTATACAACCTGGTATTGGCGCCCTGATCGGATGGTGAATTACAAAGAGTTTGCGATCCAGGATCCCGATGGGTACTTGTTGCGTTTTTCTGAATGTATCGGAAGCCGCCCAATCAAATCAGGCGATGAAAGTAGTGTGTTAGAATAATTTTTGTTCTGAACCTGCTGTCCAGGGTGAGTTCGCGTAACGGATCCTTGTTTGGCGCGTGGCTGAATATGATGTTTATGCCGCGCTGATCGGTTAACCTGTTCCAAAACCCACAAATTTCTTGGCAACCTACATTAGAAAATGCCATGCTTATCTTAAGTGTTTAGTAGATGTTTGAGGTGCCGCGTTTCGGCGAGTAGAACTAAACAAAGGTACAAAGTTGGCTCAGGAAGTCTTAGGAAATAGGGGGCTATCGGTCGTTGTTGAAACCACCAGAGAGGCCGAATTTGATTTTGCCTCCCGTCAGCTTACAGTTCATCAGGTCGACAGGATAAGCGAAAGTCTTAAGACTGCACCGGTATCGCCTGATGACCAGTTTGTCGGTGCCATCCGGATACGTAAAGTTCTGGAAAGCTGGGAGGTAGCATTTCTCATCACCATGGATGAAGGGCAGGTTGTTGTGCTGGTGCTCGCGCTGGATTTCATCGGTACGCTGGAGCCACGCTTTGAGCGGGTGTTGAGCGAGGATTCTGCATCTTTGCCGTCTGATGTTGCTGAGCAATTGTAAGGCAGGAAGAAGAAAATGACGTCCGATACCCATACATTCGAAAGCTATGTTGCCCTGTCAGACGAGGCGCGCGATGTTCAGCGCCTGTTGGGAGCCTATGAAGAGGTTTCCGAGAAAAGGCGGACCATTGTTGTGCCCGGCGAAGAGCCGAAGGAACTGTCGGAGCTTAAAAAGCCGAAAAGGGCCGCTTTCTCGAACATCTCGTATCTTGTGGATGTGGCGTCTTACCGTTTGCCCGGCGGTCGGCCAGGTGACGAACCCGCGGCGCGTCCAAAGGCGGAAATACTGGGAAGCACAAAATCGTCCGGCACTGTCAAATGGTTCGATATTGCAAAGGGATATGGATTTGTTCAGCCGGATGATGGCGGGAAAGAGATTTTCGTACATTTATCCGCGGTTCAGCGTTCGGGGCTGACCGGGCTGACCGAAGGGCAAAGAATATCATTTGATGTCGAAGAAGACCCCAAGGTTGCGGTCAATTTATCCGTTTTGGATTAAACGAATACGAACAACTATTTCTTTTGTCACAAGCAACAGCAGTGTTCAGTTGAGGATGTCGCCTGGGCAGAATGCGGGTTATATCCTTCGAGACGGATGATGATAGGATCGCCAAAGTGAATGCCATCACGCAAGACGAAATTTGCGCGGCCCGGAATGTTCTGCGCGGAGTTCTGGTTGAGACGCCAACCTTGTCGCTGACTGCAGACAGGTGGCAGACCTATTTGCCGGACATAGCTGGTGGCGCGATCAAGCTGGAGCTGTTTCAGCAAGTTGGATCGTTCAAGGCGCGTGGGGCATATCTGGGTATACACGGTCTGTCTGATGACGCACGTAAAGCTGGTGTGATAGCGGCAAGCGGGGGCAATCATGCGCTTGCTGTTGCCTGGGCTGCGCAACAGCAGGGTGTGCCGGTGCAGATAGCGATCCCCAAAGCGGCAGACCCTGTACGTATCAATGGGTGCCGAAAGATGGGGGCAGAAGTCATCCTGTGCGATGATATTGCCCATGCCTTTAACACAATGGAGCGGCGCGTCGAGCAGGACGGGGTGTCAATGATACATCCGTTCGAAGGGCGTAATATGATCTTGGGTGCGGCGACAGTTGGCGCGGAATTCATTGAGAGCTTCCCTGATCTGGAGGTTGTGATTGTCCCTGTCGGTGGTGGAGGACTGATCGGAGGAATTGCGGCAGCGGCGAAGCTTGTAAAACCAACAATCAAAGTGTTCGGCGTGGAACCTTACGGGGCGGATATAATGTTCCGCAGTCTGCAACAGGGTGAACCGGTGCGGATCGACAATGTTGAAACCTTTGCCGACAGCCTTGCCTCGCCAACGGCGATGCCGTTTTCCTTTGGCATTGCGCAAGCGAATGTGGATGAGGTGGTGCGCGTTGAGATCGCAGAGCTGCGCCAAGCGATGCATGTGTACCGCGATGTGCTGGGCCTGATGATTGAGCCTGCTTGTGCGGCAGCACTTGCCGGGGCAATGGGGCCATTGAAGGGGGCCATTGAGGGCCGCAGTTTGGGTCTGATCGCATGTGGGTCGAATATTGGGTTTGAGCGGTACTGTAAGTTGTTGGGCATCGGTTGATTTTGGGGAGTATCCCCAGTCAATTTAAAGCGTTTCGCAATAAACCTGAGGCATGAGGTTTTTGGGAAACGCAGCAACATCAATGCGTTGGCGGGACGTTTTTCGCCAAACCTGATTCAGGTTTAACGAAAACCGCTTTAGATTGCTGCACTTGGCCAGATGTTGCCGTTCGAGCCGTGCCTCCGGGTGCGTCGGCAATGCTCGGCTTGGAGATATAGTAGTTTCAACCGGTACACAGGTGCCTGTCCTGAGTGTCTCCTGGAGCCCTCTCGCGACACTTACCCAGTCTGTTCAGAGACCCAAAGCTCTGCGGCGCGCGCGACAGCATCTAAGTCCAACTCGAACCCTAGCCCGGGCCGTGTGTTCACCGGCAAGGCGCCGTTTTGCAAAGTCAGATCAGGGGCCGAGATGATGTCCCATTTCAGGAAATGGTTCATATACTGGTTGGCGTCATCAAGGTTGGGTAAAACCGCTGCTGCCTGATGCGCGGCGCAGGTGGTGATGCCTGTCTCATACAAACCGTGCAGGCAGATATCGACGCCTGCGGCCTCGGCTATGCGGCCGGCTTTGACGAACCGGGTGATGCCGCCGGTTTCGTGCAGGCCAAGCACGATAAGGTCGCCCGCACCAGCGGTGACAGTGCGGAACACATCCTCTGGTGTGAAGTTGACCTGATCAGCGCCGATGGCAACAGGGCTGGAGCGCTGAACCTGAGTAAGAGCGGCAAGGCTGTCGCAAGGCGTGGGTTGTTCGACCATCTCAACACCGAACTTTGCCATTTCTGCGATCATCCGGCGGGCGCGAATGGGTGTCCATTTTTCATTCGCGTCGACGCGCAGGCGTCTGTCCGGGCCAATCGCCTCGCGCACCAGACGGGTGGCGGCAAGGTCGTAGGCGTCGCCATGGCCGACCTTGATATAGATGGTTTCGATCCCCTGACCGGCGAGGTCGCGTGCGGCGGTGGCAACCTCTTCCGGCGTGTCGCCCATGGCAAAGCCGAAATACTGGATGTGATCGCGCACTGCGCCACCCAGCAACTGATGTACCGGACGGCCCGCGGCCTTGCCCATCACATCCCAAAGCGCCATTTCAAGCCCGGCAAGTATCTGCCCGGCGAAACGCGGCGCGCTACAGGTTGCCAGTGCCTGAAACAGCACCTGATAGGCCGTGGCCATCAAACCCGCATTGTCAAACGGATCGGCGCCTAAGCAAAGCGCACCTGCCTGTTCAACGAAACCACGCACCGCGGCCAAGTTTGGTGTGGCAATACATTCACCGTATCCGGTGATCCCGGCATCGGTTTCAATGGTGATTAGAAGCACCTCGGCCCCGTTGATGACACCCTGGGCCCAATGATAAGTGGATGTGTAGGGAACAAGCAGCGGTGAGGCGGTGACAGATGTGATTTTCATACGCCGGATTAGGGAGACGCACGGCCCGTTTGTCCAGCCTGTTTCTGCTTTCACCGCAGGGTGGGTGTCGCTTTTCACGACTGGATGTTGCGATGTAAATTCCCCCCTACCCAAAACCTTGCGGGTGGCCTATAGTGGCTGTGGATAAGTGGGCCATAGACCCACGACCACGTGAGGCAGAGAAGAAAAGGGGAACGGCCGATGCGCTGCCCGTTTTGCGGAAATATCGATACCCAGGTGAAAGATTCACGGCCCGCCGAGGACCATGTTTCGATCCGTCGCCGCCGGTTTTGCCCGGCTTGTGGCGGGCGTTTCACCACCTATGAACGCGTTCAACTGCGCGATTTGGTGGTGGTGAAATCGAACGGCAGGCGTGAAGATTTTGACCGTGACAAGCTTGAACGATCGATCCGTATCGCGTTACAGAAACGCCCCGTAGAGCCGGACCGGGTGGAGCAGATGATCTCGGGTATTGTGCGGCGGCTGGAAAGCATGGGTGAGACTGATATTCAGTCCAAGACCGTAGGTGAGATCGTCATGGAAAGCCTCGCCCGGATTGACACCGTGGCCTATGTCCGTTTTGCCAGCGTTTACAAGAACTTCCAGGCGGCGGATGATTTTGACAAGTTTGTCAGTGAGCTGCGGCCAAACGCGGCGGCGGATGATCCCGCCGACGAGTGAGCGCAACCGATAACCGTTTTATGGCTTTGGCCCTGTCGCTTGGTCGGCGGGGCCTTGGCAATTGCTGGCCTAACCCGGCCGTGGGATGCGTGATTGTGCAGGGCGGGCGGATCGTGGGCCGGGGTTGGACCCAGCCGGGGGGGCGCCCCCATGCAGAACGCGTTGCGCTGGATCAGGCAGGTGCAATGGCTCGGGGGGCAACGGTCTATGTCACGCTGGAACCTTGTTCCCACCATGGACAAACGCCGCCTTGCGCGGAAGCGCTGATTGCGGCGGATGTGGCACGGGTGGTGGTGGCCACCGGGGACAGTAATCCGAAGGTTTCAGGGGCGGGTATTAAGCGGCTGCGCGCAGCTGGTATAGAAGTTGTGCAGGGCGTGATGGAAAATGAAGCACGCGCTGCAAATGCCGGGTTTTTTCAGGTTCAGGAAACGGGCCGTTCGCGTGTCACCTTAAAGCTGGCAACGTCTTTCGATGGGCGGATTGCGACCGCAAGCGGGCAAAGCCAGTGGATCACCGGGCCGGATGCCCGGCGTCTGGTACACGGTTTGCGGGCCAGCCATGACGCGGTGATGGTGGGTGCAGGAACGGTGCGGGCGGATGATCCGTCTTTGACCGTGCGGGATCTGGGTGTAGCGCAACAGCCGGTTCGGGTGGTTGTCTCGCGCAGGTTAAACCTGCCAGAAGGCAGTAAGCTGCAGGCCACTGCAAAGGATGTTCCGGTCTGGATCTGTCATGGGCCGGATGCCGATGCGGACCAGATGGCGAGGTGGTCCGGGGCCGGGGCGTTGCTGATCCCTTGCGCGTTGCGGGGACGGCAGATTGATCTTTGCTTTGCGTTGTCCGCATTGGCTGAAAGGGGCTTGACCCGGGTCTTTTGCGAAGGGGGCGGCGCGTTGGCGGCGTCTTTGATGTCAGCAGGTCTGGTGGATGAGATGGTCGGGTTTACCGCTGGCTTGGCCATCGGGGCAGAAGGTTTGCCATCCATCGGTGCGCTTGGGCTGGGAACGCTCAGGGAAGCAGAGCGATTTGCGCTGGCTGACGCGCGGCAGGTTGGCGGCGATGTGTATCATCGGTGGGCTCGCTGCTATGGCTGCGTTAAAACCCCGCATTTTCGGTGATCGCCATTTCACGGTTTGATGTTCACGCGACTTGGAGCCCATGACAGCAATTTGGCAACGTTCGAGCCCAAGCTATTTGCGCCTCAGGCGCCATGCGTAGTAAATCAACGCCGGAATTTCCCGCGATAGGGCACGGGTCAGGCGCAGAGGGCGCGTGCCGCGCAGCGGCGGAGATGAGCACTGAACTTTCATTCCCAAAGCCCGTGCCACAAGCCGTGCGCGGGGGGCGTGGTACCAGTCAGTCACAATGCATAGGGTTTTGATGCCTGCGCTGCGGGCGATGTCGCGGCCATGTCGGATATTTTCTTCGGTCGTGGTAGCGCGCGTGTCCGTCAGAATGTCGCTGTCGCGTACACCACACGCGATGCATAGATCACGGATCACCTCTGCCTCGGCCGGAGGGTGCCGGCCAACGCCGCCGCTGGCGATGATCTGACGAACCTGACCATCGTGGTACAGCTTTGCGGCGTGCTCGGCCCGCCGTTGCAGTGCTGGTGAGGCTTGCCCACGGGGCCAGACAGCTGCGCCCAGTACTAATGCGGCCTCTGCCAAAAAGGGCGCGTCGGAACGGGGGTGATCTGGTGGGCGCAAAATCATATCGAAAGGATAGCGCGGTGCTGAAACCTTTAGTAGACTGTATCAAACCCAAACAGGATTCTGCCTATGCATAAGCTCATCGCGCTATGGTCGCACCCAAGGTCGATGTCGACCGCGTTTGAGCGGATCATGCGTGAACGTGGTGATCTGACCTGTGCGCATGAGCCGTTTATGTATGATTATTATGTGCATCGTAAGATGCGCGAGATGCCGGGCTTTGATGTGCGGCCGGACCATCCGGTGTCATACGCCGCGATCCGCGACAGTTTGGTGGCACAGGCGGCGGAAGGCCCGGTGTTTTTCAAAGACATGGCCTATTACGTGGTACCGCAGATTTATGACGATCCGGAGTTCATGGCGCGTGTCACCCATTGTTTTCTGATCCGGCATCCGCTGGCCACGGTCCTGAGTTACTACAAACTGGATAATGCGGTGACCTCCGAAGAGATCGGGATTGAGGCACAGTGGCAGCTTTATGAAACGCTGAATGCGGCGGGCCATAATCCGGTGGTGGTCGACGCAGAAACCGTGCGTGCCAATACGCGTGGGACTATGGCCCTGCTGTGGGAGCGGATCGGTCTGGGCTGGCGGAACGAAGCGTTTGACTGGCAGGAAGTGCCCGAAGACTGGCATCAGGTCGGGGCCTGGCACGAAGATGCGAGCACATCGTCGGGCATTCGCGGAGCGGATGCCGAGGAAATGCTGCGCAAGGAGCTGGAGTTCGAAACGCTGGAGGCTGAGGTGCCGCATCTGCGGACCTATCTGGACCACCATTTGCCGTATTACCAGAAGCTGTCTGCTCAGGCGCTGGTGCCGTAAGAGTCGTGGTCTCGTTGCAGACCTTCAGAGATATCCCCTCTCGCGCGGCTTGGTATCAGGCGCTCAATGCCGGCAACAAGCCAGTGTTACTGATATTCCGGAAGCCGCCTCAACCGCTGTAATACTTCCGCCGGGCCTCTTCCTGAATGGCGAGCTGTTGCTGAAGTTCGGCAAACCTGGCCATTTCGCGTTTGCGTTCTGCCGGATCGGTGATGGATTTGAGCTTGGCCGCTTGTGCCTTGACCGCCTTTTTCAGCTCAATCTCTTTCGGCAATGCGCCCGCCTCTGCCATGATGCGAAACCCGGCCTCTTCGGCGAAATCCCCGTGGCCGGGTGCGGGCAGGGGTTTACCGGCACCTTTAAGGTTATCAAGCTGGCCTTCGGCCTGTGCCTTGCGGATCTGACGCTCTGAGAGGTCACGGAATTTCATGGCGGCAGGGTAGCGGGATTATGGGGGAGGGGGAAGGTGGCCTGTGCGTCACTTCGCACAGGGATGCGCAGAGACAGTACATCTCCAACGGCTAAAGCCCGCCCCTTCAACCACCTCTGTTGTGCTGGTTATTTCGCAGCGCTTCTTTTTCTTTTTGGCATTGGCCCATTGGGCAAAGATTTTGCCATGTTTCTTTTGGACCTGAGTTTCCCAGCTTTGCCAGGCATAGAAGGTTGCCATATTCTCGCTGGTGGCGGGCACAGGATGAAACGCAATCTTGTCGACCATCGTGAACCGTGGCTTGCAATCTGCCAGTGCTGACGTGGCCATTAGTGCGAACAGGGCAAACAACCCCGGAAATATGCGCATGATTATCCCCCTTATGTGGGTCAGTATCCCACCGGAGGCCGATTTCGGCAAGTTTGCCGGGGTGAACCCCGGCCTACGGTGTGTGCTTGGCGTATACTTTGGGAGAATTGGCCCGCGCGAAACAGCGGGGCAAAGCCCCGCCGCGCATCGCCCGCTGACCGGCAGGTGATTGCAACGCAATCGCCGAGAGGTGGGCCGCCCCACGGCACGGCGATTTGGTGGGGTTGGGTGAGTGGCCCGGACGTTTTGCGGATGTGGTGGGATAAAGCGCTGCTGCTCCGGCGTTGGTTCGCCGCACCACGGCTAGGCGATGCGTCTGGGAAAACTTTATGGCGTGGGTATCCAAGCTTCAATTGCTGATTTATCTACCAAGCAGACTTCGCCAAAGAAGAAACCAGCCGCTTCGATTTTCCTGCAATTGATTGACTTTTCACGGTTAACGTCCTGTTCAGCTTTCTAATGTTATCTTTATCTAGCCTCATTGTATCAAGCGCACTGTCATCGCCAACAAAACCAACCGCAATTCTAGGCGTCCAAGTCGTCCACATTTCTACTCCTTTTTCACCCAATTCTTGGTGGGGATAGTCTTCAAATCTGGCCACGGGGCGGCTCGCGACTATGAACTGTTTGTTCGGCAGATCTGGTGTTGCAACGACAATTTTCATTGCCGAAAGCCGCCCCAATATTTTCAAAGACTGCCTTGAAAAGTTCTCGACTCTAGTATTTGTTAAAGTCCTTTGGCGAAATTCGTCGTCTTGAAAGAGCCGTTTCTCTTTGTCAGTAAGTAACCTTTTCTCGGTCTCAAACCGATTGATAGTTTCATTGTTGAAAGTCCGTTCGGCTACATCCTGTAAAATTGGCTCAACAAAATCTGGCGTACGAGTCGTATGGTTGTAGAAGAATTGAATGAAACGATCACGATGCTCACTGCTGGAAAAACGAAGCTGGCCACCACATAGCGCGTTTTCAAAGACTTGTGTCCAACTTGGGATGTAGTTATCGAGCTCCTTCGCAAAAAAACGTTCCACGATGTCGTCTTTGGTGCCGTCATTTCTTAAGTAGGTATTGTAAGAAATCCGCCGAAAAATACTGTCTATGTTTCTGGATACAGGTTCGCGATCACACCGTCTCCTTGATAGATAGTATGTTGCTTCCCCTTCGACACAGAAATTTCTGAGTAGAGCTTTGGGTACGTAGTGATGCTTTTTGGAAATGCCCAACTCTGAACCTTATTTCTTCCGCCGCTTCACATTCCCCCCGCGCTGCCCCGGTCGCCCTGCCGTTGACCGGCCACGGGCACCCTTGGCCGCATCAGCCGCCGCCTCAACCGCGGACTGGCGGGCCAGTGGGTCATCCGCGATGGCCAGATCCACGGCTTCCAGCCGTTTGACCTCGTCCCGCAGGCGTGCGGCCTCTTCGAATTCGAGGTTTTCTGCCGCCTTGCGCATCTCTGCCCGCAGCCCGTCGAGATGGGCCTGCAGGTTGGCGCCGTGCATCGGTTTGTCGATCTTGGCCGTGACCCGCGCCTGATCGGTGTCGCCTTTGTAGAGGCCCTGAAGAATATCCTCGACATTCTTTTTGATCGTCGCGGGGGTGATCCCGTGCGCCTCGTTATAGGCGAGCTGTTTGGCGCGGCGGCGGTCGGTTTCGCCCAACGCGCGCTCCATCGAGCCGGTGATGCGGTCGGCATACATGATCACCCGGCCTTCGGCATTTCGTGCCGCACGCCCGATGGTTTGAATCAGCGAGGTTTCTGACCGCAGGAACCCCTCCTTATCCGCATCCAAAATCGCCACCAGCCCGCATTCGGGGATATCCAGCCCCTCGCGCAGCAGGTTGATGCCGATCAGAACGTCGAACGCGCCGAGGCGCAGATCGCGTAAAATCTCAATCCTTTCAAGCGTATCGATGTCGGAATGCATGTAGCGCACGCGGATGCCCTGTTCGTGCATGTATTCGGTCAGGTCCTCGGCCATGCGTTTGGTCAGCGTCGTCACCAGCGTGCGGAACCCGTCATTGGCAACTTTGCGCACCTCGTCCAGCAAGTCATCGACCTGCATTTCCACGGGCCGGATTTCGACCTGTGGGTCCAACAGCCCGGTGGGCCGGATCACCTGTTCGGTGAACACGCCGCCGGTTTGTTCAATCTCCCATTTGGCGGGTGTGGCAGAGACAAAAACCGACTGGGGCCGCATCGCATCCCATTCCTCGAACTTCAGCGGACGGTTGTCCATGCAGGAGGGCAGGCGAAAGCCATGCTCAGCAAGGGTAAATTTGCGCCGGTAGTCGCCTTTGTACATGCCGCCGATCTGGGGCACCGAGACGTGGCTTTCATCGGCAAAGACAATCGCGTGGTCGGGGATGAATTCAAAGAGTGTGGGGGGCGGTTCACCCGGGGCGCGGCCCGTCAGGTAGCGGGAGTAGTTTTCGATTCCGGAACACACGCCTGTTGCCTCGAGCATTTCCAGATCGAAATTGCAGCGCTGTTCAAGGCGCTGTGCCTCCAGCAGCCGCCCCTCATCCACCAGCTGATCCAGCCGCTGGCGCAGCTCTTTCTTGATGCCGATAATGGCCTGCTGCATGGTTGGCTTTGGCGTCACGTAATGGGAATTGGCGTAGATACGGATATGATCCATCGTGTCGGTTTTCTCACCCGTGAGGGGATCAAATTCCGTAATGGTTTCAAGTTCTTCCCCGAAGAAGCTCAACTTCCACGCGCGATCCTCAAGGTGGGCGGGCCAGATTTCCAGACTGTCGCCGCGCACCCGGAACGAGCCACGCTGAAACCCCTGATCATTGCGGCGATACTGCTGGCTGACCAGATCGGCCATGACCTGTCGCTGGTCATATTCGCCCCCGGCCTTGAGGTCCTGTGTCATCGCGCCATAGGTTTCGACCGAGCCGATGCCATAGATGCAGGAAACCGAGGCGACGATGATCACGTCATCGCGTTCCAGCAGCGCCCGGGTGGCCGAGTGGCGCATCCGGTCAATCTGTTCGTTGATCTGGGATTCTTTCTCGATATAGGTGTCCGACCGGGCGACATAGGCCTCTGGCTGGTAGTAGTCGTAGTAGCTGACAAAATATTCCACCGCGTTGTTGGGGAAAAATCCTTTGAATTCCCCGTAAAGTTGTGCAGCCAGTGTTTTGTTAGGCGCCAGAATGATCGCCGGCCGTTGGGTTTCTTCGATCACCTTGGCCATTGTATAGGTCTTGCCCGTGCCGGTGGCGCCGAGCAGAACCTGATCACGCTCGCCGTCTGTCACGCCCTGTTTCAGCTCTGCAATGGCTGTGGGTTGATCCCCGGCGGGTGAAAATTCACTGACCATTTCAAACCGCTTGCCACCTTCCAGCTTTTCCCGCGTGCGGACATCCGGGGCCGGGGAATGCATCAGAGCATCGGAACTGTCGGAATGGGCATAGGGCATTGGGGGCGATTCCTTGGGTGATGGGACAGATTTGATCTGTTTTTGTTCCGGTTCAAGGGGCAAGCGTGCGACACTGACAGTAAGTGTCAGTAAATTAATCCTTCCGGCAGCAAGTTTGTTACGCTTCTGGTGAAAAGCGTAATGTTGAAAGTTGGCGTTCCGTTTCAACTAAGCGGGGAAAAACAGACCTGCGTAGCTATGAACCCAACGACTGCATTGTAAAAAACAGAATTCAAGCGAGGCGCTAGCTTTGGCGGTGCTTAGACTGTCTTGCCGGGTTTTCCAGATGCGCGTAGGAACATTGGTCGGTTGTGACCATCCAATACCGCAGCACTGAGAATGCCGTTTGATGTCGCACCAGTATCAACGCAAATTCTGTTTGGTTTTAAGACTGGCTCATCCCCCGGAGTATGGCCGTGCACTACTATATGACCATGATTTACATTGCTTTCTAAGAACCTACTTCTGATCCAAAGAAGGTCTTTCGGCGCCTGCTTTTCAATTGGCACTCCGGGCGCGATACCCGCATGGACAAATAGATAAGGCTCAGCAAGCCGATAGAGTGGAAGTGAACGAAGCCAGGAGACACGTTCAGCGCCTAAAGCCTGAGCTAAAGCAACAGGATCGTATCCGCCAAACCGTAAAGATACACCAAGATTTTCGAGGGTAACGTCGCCGCCATTTGACAACCAAGTGTACCAAGTTTGACGCTCGTCGGTATCAAGGCAATCTAGCATCATTGCTTCATGGTTCCCCAACAAGCAGGTGCTCTCCATACCTTTGACGCCATGCATAAGTCGGTCAATTACTTCGATACTGTTTGCCCCGCCATCAATGTAATCGCCGACGTGCAAGATCTCTCCGCGCCGACCTTGGTGTTGAAGTTGGTGAAAGTCTTGTATGTACTCATGTAGTTGTTTGAGCAGGTCATCACGACCATGAACATCACCAACGGCGTAAATAACGGGTTTCATCGATTTTCCATTTTGGTGGGGTGAAGAATGCGCTCACCAAACTCCGAAAGAAAAGTTTCAGGCGCACACTGTCTCTATCACGAATTCAAGCAAATTTGCAAAGCCGCCATTTGCCGCACGACAGCAATCCGCCAAGAAGGAATCAGAACTGTCATTCTTCGGATAGCCGGATTTGTCGGACTGGGTATAGGGCATAGGGGCGGATTCTTGGGACTGATGCAGATTTGATCTGTTTTGTTCTGGTTCAAGGCGCATGTTAGCGTCATGCTCTAAATTCGCCTCCGTGTAGCGGGGGTCCTGACGGAAAAGGCCAACATGTGACTATCTCTCTCAACACATTGAAAATCCTCGAGCCCGCGCCAAATGTTCTGGCGTTTTACGATGGCCGGATTAGCGGCGTCCGCATGCATTCTGAGGCGCCAAACTGGTTTGATGACGGGGCATATTCGCTTGGCGTTGCCAGCTATGTGCTGATCGACGGAGAGGATGCGCTGGTGTTTGACACAAGCATATCGGTCGCTCATGGGAGGGTTATTCGGGACGAAATCACGCGGCGTGGGGTGCGTCGGATCAGGGTCTTGCTGAGCCATTTTCATCATGATCATGTTGCCGGAACCGAGGCGTTTTCTGATTGTGAAATAATCGCATCGCAAAAAACGACCCGGGCATTAGAGGAGCATCACGAGAGCTATATCACCGGATCACCTCCAATTTCGCCGCTGATTATGCCGACAACGGTGTTTGAGGGCGAAACAGAGTTGACGGTGGGAAACATAGGGGTCGAGCTGCGGCCACTGGATATTCACAGCTTCGACGGGTTGGCACTTTACTTGCCAGCCACCCGGATGCTGTTTGCGGCTGATACGCTGGAGGATACCGTGACCTATGTTGACGAACCGGACCGATTGGAAATCCATCTGGGAGAGCTTGAACGTCTGGCGGGTTGGGACATTGCACAAATTTTGCCCAATCATGGTGATCCCGGCCGGATCGGGCAGGGGGGATATGCGCCCAGCCTGATCGCGGCGACACAGGATTATGTGCAAAAGCTTCTGAATTGCCGGACCAATCCGGAACTGGCGACGCTTGGGCTGGAAGAGTTTGTTGCTGACCATTTAGAGAGTGGGGCGCTCATTTATTACGACGCGTATGAAGAGGTTCACAGCCGGAATGTAGAGGCGGTTCTGAAGGCTTCGCCATCTGTCTGATCGGCCCGGGGTGCCAGCTTGACTTGAACGATATCCAACAGCATAAGCCGCATAAGGTCGAGGTGAGAGCATGCTGATCCGCCAATATGGCGATACTGATTTTGTAATCGGCCTGCGGGCGATTGCAGCCTTTATGGTGGTGTCGATTCATACCGGGGCGTTTACCGATCTGGGCTGGATCGGAGAAACCATAAACGGCAACGGCAAATACGGCGTCCAGATATTCTTTGTGATTTCCGGCTATACCATTGCGGTGACCTATCGAAGTGCGGCGACCTATGGCGCCTATTTCACCCGGCGTTTTTTTAGGATTGCGCCGCTTTACTACCTGTTATGTGCTTTGGTTTTTGCTCTCATGATGGCCGGAGCTTTGGGTCCGAATTACTGGATGACCCTCTATGGCAGCGCGCCGGATACCTATAACGCACTGATGCATCTGAGTTTCCTCAGTGCATGGGATGCGCGGTTGGCGGCAACTGTGATTGGCCCGGAATGGACCATTCCTATCGAGATTTTCTGGTATCTTCTGCTGCCGCTTTTGTTGCCGTTCACTCGCACGCGCGCTGATTTTCTTAAGGCATTTTTCGGGTTGTTGGTTTTGTCCGTGGTGACCCGCGGTATTGGTGAATGGTTGTTACCTGCCCATGCGGCGCATTTTCTACCTACCTCTTATGGGGCGTATTTCTTGCTGGGCGCGGCCTGTCTGCCATTGCGGGAGTTGTTTGGCAGCCGGCCCGAACATTCACGGCAACTGGCCACGGGGGGCGTGGTATTATTTATATTCGCGCAGGTTACAGATACCGGCCTGTCGACCGCGTTTCTGGCATTGGCAACGGCGATGATGATCGTGGGCATCCGGATCAGGCCAGGGGGGTGGCATCTGCTGACATGGCGTCCGATGCTGTTTCTTGGCTCGATCAGCTATTCCATTTACCTTTGGCATTACATTGCGATCCGGTTGCTTGAGGCACATTTGCCTGATCTGTATGCCGGTGGCGGCTTGTGGCGCTTTGTATTGGTAAGCGTTTTGACCGTTGCGGCCTCAACCGTGACCTATGAGTTGATCGAAAAGCCAACAAACCGGTTGGGACGCAGCTTGGCACAATCCTAATTTCCACCTTGCCGAGCGGCGGTGATTTTGGAATAACAGGCTTGATAACAGGAGTTGCCAATGCCCGCCCGTATCTATCGTCCTGCCCGCAATGCCATGCAGTCCGGCACAGCCAAAACCAAAAATTGGGTTTTGGAGTATGTGAATGAAACCGGTCGTGACGTGGACCCGCTGATGGGCTGGACCTCTTCATCAGATACGCAGGCGCAGGTTCGGCTGCGGTTTTCATCGAAAGAGGCCGCACTGGAGTATGCCGAGGCCAAGGGGATTGACGCTGTGGTTTGCGAGCCGCAAAGCCGCAAGGCCAATGTTCGTGCAGGCGGATATGGCGAGAATTTTGCGACACATCGCAGGGCCGTCTGGACCCACTAAAGCCGGATCAAAAAGCTTTCTCATTGAACTGAAACCGGCACCCGTTGCCTTTGTATACTGCGCGACCTGGCGTCAGGTTCTGTGATCGTTACAACAGGTCGGTCGGCTGAAGGCCTTTGGCACAAAATTTGAATGCAACTCGTAAGCCACTGTTGCCGGCGGACCACCGGTAATGAAACACAGAACTGCCGCCTGAGCGCGCTATTGCGCCCGGCAAAATGCCGGAATAGGGCTGCGATATGAGAACCGCCAGCCAAACCTATCGCCAGCATGTCCGGGCAATCCTTGGACTGGGCTTGCCATTGATTGGCAGCCATGTGGCGCAGTTTGCGATCACGCTGACCGATGCCGTAATGTTGGGCTGGTACTCGGTCGAGGCACTGGCGGCGCAATCGCTTGCCAGTATGATGTTTTTCACGCTTTTTCTCGTCGGCTCGGGCTTTGCGATGGCCGTTATGCCGATGGTGGCCTCGGCCATAGCCGCAGATGAGGCGCGACAGGTGCGCCGGGTCACGCGGATGGGAGCATGGGCCTCGATCCTGTTTTATGTGGCGGTGCAGCCTATTATGATCTGGTCCGAGCCCATTTTTCTGGCCCTGGGTCAGGAGCCGGAGGTATCACATCTGGCAGGGCAGTATTTGCTTATTGTCGGGGCGAGTTTGTTGCCTGCGCTGCTGGTAATGGTTCTGAAATCATATCTTTCGGCGTTGGAACGCCCACAGGTGGTTTTGTGGATTACGCTGGCCGCCGTGGCATTGAATATTCCGGTGAACTATGCACTGATTTTCGGAAATTGGGGCTTTCAAGAAATGGGTATTCGCGGCGCCGCAGTCGCCTCGTTGGTGGTGACAACCGCATCGCTGACGGGCCTTGCCGTTTATGCGGCGGTGGCGACGTCGGAACATGCGTTGTTTCAGCGGTTTTGGCGCCCGGACTGGGAAGCGCTTGGTCACGTATTTCGGCTTGGCTGGCCAATAGGGGCCACCAGTCTGGCAGAGACAGGTCTGTTTGCGGCATCAACTGTTATGATGGGTTGGCTCGGGACTGTGTCACTCGCGGCACATGGCATCGCGTTGCAGATAACATCGGCGATTTTCATGGTGCATGTGGGCTTGAGCAATGCCGCAACAATTCGCGCAGGGCAGGCCTATGGCAGGCGTGACCGCACTGGACTACGTGATGGTGCATGGATTGTTCTGGTGGTGGCGGGCTCTGTCGCGGCCTTGACGGTCGTGGCATTTTTGGTGATCCCGGAGTTTCTGATCGGGTTGTTTATGAATCCGCTTGAAGCGGATCGCGAAATCGTCATCGAAATCGGTGTTGGTCTTCTGGCCGCAGCAGCCGTGTTTCAGCTGACGGACGCGGGACAGATCATGGCACTCGGTCTGTTGCGTGGGGTACAGGACACGCGCGTTCCCATGGTGATTGCATCACTCAGCTATTGGGTTATCGGGATACCGGCCAGCTACGTGCTGGGCTTTACCCTTGGGTATGGCGGGGTTGGCATCTGGCTGGGCCTGGCAGTCGGGCTGGCTTTTGCCGCGGTTTTCATGATGGTGCGATTCTGGCAGGGGGCTAGGGACTGATAATTTTGGCGGCAGTGCCGGGACAGTGTATCGTTTAAAGAGACACATCTGCATAACGGCCGAATAGGTTGAAGCTGCTTTCCAATCGGCTGCATGCCGGAAGATTGTCCCAACTTTCCCGAAGTTTATTCACCGAACTGATCCAGAGTTCCGACGGTAAACTAAGCCTGCTCAACCGTCACGACATCAGAAAACTCAGTTCGAGCAACTGACCTGAGCGCATTGCTTAGATGTTCTATGGCCCTGCTCTTTCCAGTGGAGCGACGCCAGACCAGACCGACGGAGCGAACAAATTTCCCTTTACGGAAAGGTCGTACAGCGATTGTGGTATCGGTACCGCCTATTTCAGAGCGGACATAGAGCCGGGGCAGGAATGTTGCCCCCATTCCCATGACTACCATCTGTCGCAAGGCGTCAAGGCTGGTGCCTTCGTAGTTTCGTTGCAGATCGGCGCCGAGGTCATGACAAAGCCCGCTGATCTGTTCGTGCAGGGCATAGGCCGGTCCGAGGCTGAGCATGACCAATCCGGATATGTCGGCATCGGTGATCGTGTCTCGGCTGGCAAGAGGGTGGTCGGATGCAACGGCCAGCGAAAGCGGTTCTCGGAACAGCCGCTCCACAACAAATTCGGCGCCGGCCACGGGGAGTTGGGTCAGGATCACGTCATGTGTGCCATGTTGTAGCTCTGCTAACAGGTCGCGGGGGGCAGCCTCTCGGATGTACAGGCTAAGACCCGGGTGGTCCCGATGCAGATCGCCGACCACGTGGGGCAGCAGATAGGGACCAAGCGTTGGTGATGTGCCCAGACGGATTGTGCCGCCAACGCCCGATTGCAGTGATTTCGACAAATCCACGATGCCCTGTACATGTGCAATGGTTTCGCGTGCGCGGTCAACAATTTCACGACCCGATGATGTCAGGCGAAATGGCCCACGGCCCCGCTCGTAGAGCGGCATCTGAAGGATATCTTCGAGATTAGCGATCTGCACGCTGAGTGAGGGCTGTGCGATACCAACGCTTTGGGCCGCTTTTCCGAAATGCCCGTTATCAGCGAGAGCCACAAGATATTGAAGCTGTTTGAGGCTTGGGAACTTTTCCATATCTGCCCATTTCGGATGATTAACATATCCATAGTAATATTCTATCAGAAATTATAATTCTATTATCTTTTTTGAATATCCGCGGTGCCTAATTTACTACCACAAGGACGATAAGGGCGGCGAAACTTTCTAATCCGACTTCGATTTCAAATTGGTTGGATGAGGAGATGCGCCACTTATCCCCTTGGCTGGAGCGTGGCCTCCAGAAAAACATTGTTGAAGTAGAAGGAGATCAAAATGACCCTGCGTTTGAAACCATGTGTGCAGTCGCTTGGAGCGCGTGCCAAGGTGTTGGCCGCGCGCAAGCAGCACCTTGATGTACAGATCAATGGTGAAATGCGCCGTCCGCTTCCATGTCATCTGAAACTGGGGCGGTTAAAGCGGCTACGGCTGCAGCTCAAGGACAATTTGGCGTCGATAAACGGGGTTTTGGCAACATTGGAACGCGGTGGGTTGAGGCCCTGATCCAACCGATCCGGAAAGGTTGGAATTCCAGACCATTAGACCGTAACCGCTGCGATCTCCTCCAGCCCGCTAGCGGTCATCTGTGTGAACAAGACTGTAGGATATGTGCCTGCACCGGTTTCCGGACGCGGTGTGGGCGAAGAATGTGAGAAAGGAAATGAGAATGAAATGCCCGATTGATGGCGCGACACTGGTTGTCAGTGAACGAAGTGGTGTCGAAATTGACTATTGTCCGCAATGCCGCGGGGTTTGGCTGGACCGGGGTGAGCTGGACAAGATCATCAGCCGTACCGAGGCCATGCCCGCACAGTCACACATTGAAGGGCACCGGAATGATGACAAGCCTCGAAAGAAGAAGCGAGAGAGCCTGTTTGGTGAGCTATTCGATTTCTGATCTCAATTCGTTCCAAAAACTAACCAGAGCAAGGGTATTGGACCCTGCTCTGGCCCGCTTGCAATAGGAACAATTGTTCCACTGTTAATCTAACCGGAGCTCCCTTTGGAAAAAACACTTTCACGAATCCAAGCCTTTATGAAACTTGAAGCCAGTGCAGGACTGATCCTGATGGGGGTGGCCGTGCTGGCGATGGTTTTTACCAACACCGCGCTTGCGCCCTACTACGATCAGTTTCTGAACACCAATGTGCGTGTTGGAGCCGGGTCATTTGAAATCTCAAAACCGGCATTGTTGTGGGTCAATGACGGGTCGATGGCGATTTTTTTCTTTCTGGTCGGGTTAGAGATCAAACGCGAAGTTCTGACCGGTGAGTTGTCGAGTTTTGACAAGGCCATTTTGCCGATACTTGCCGCGATTGGTGGAATGGTCGTTCCCGCGCTGGTATTTTTGTATTTCAACTGGGGGAATGCAGAGACAATTCGCGGCTGGGCCGTTCCAATGGCTACAGATATCGCCTTTGCTCTTGGTATACTGGCGCTGTTGGGATCGCGGGCACCTGTGGCATTGAAGGTGTTTTTGCTGGCGATTGCGATCATTGATGACCTTGGTGCGATCGTCATCATCGCGGTATTCTATACCTCGGAGCTGTCGGCCAATGCGTTGACTTTGGCGACGTTAGGGTTTGCGTTGGCGGTTGCGTTGAACCGGATGGGGGTACAGCGGGTGACACCCTATATGATCATTGGTGTGCTAATGTGGGTTTTTGTGCTGAAATCTGGTGTGCATGCGACCCTTGCAGGAGTGTTGATCGCCTTGACCATTCCGCTGAAGGAAAAGGATGGCGACAAGGCGCTTTTGCTCAGGGCGGAACATGCGCTGCACCCTTGGGTAGCGTATCTGATTCTGCCTGTTTTCGCCTTTGCCAATGCGGGTGTAAACCTGTCCGGCCTGTCGATCTATGACCTTGCTCAACCCTTGCCGTTGGGGATTGCAGCCGGATTGGTGATTGGCAAACAACTTGGTGTCTTTGCGGCCACCTGGGTCGCATGCAAATCCGGCATTGCAAAGCTGCCCAAAGGGGTCAGCTGGATGCATATCTATGGTGTTGCCTGTCTGACGGGAGTTGGATTTACGATGAGCCTGTTCATCGGGTCGCTGGCCTTTGGCACGGGCGAGATGATGAACACCGTTCGCTTGGGCGTCATTTTCGGGTCATTGGTTTCTGGGCTGGCTGGGTATGCGGCGCTCAGAACCTCAGCCAACCGTGCGCGTGGTGTTTTGAACGAGGCTAATTAGCAGAAAACCGGTTGGAGAGTTGCCTTAATCGTCCTCCCAACACACAAAGACTGCGTTTGTGACACGGGGGTACATATCGGTATGTGTCTGGGTTGAGAGAGATTGCTGCATGGCGATGTGATCATAGGCGGCGTCGAGTTGTGGCCGATCACGGAACGACATCACAGAATAACAACTTTGGTGTCGTTCATCGTCTGTATCCATGGGTGTATCGGCAACACGCTTACCAATTGGCCCCGCTGATACGATCAGCTGGGCTTCTGTCAGCTCTTTCACGAATGCCGCGTATGAATTCCGAAAATCTTGCAAATCTTCGTCTGGTTTTAGGTCGAAGGCGGACAACATGTGTATCATTTTGAGCGCCTCCCTGACGCAGAGTTAGGCAGTCAGAGTTTCCAGGCAATACGCAGCCCATCCAGAACCGCCTCTTCTACGGTGCGTGGGCAAAGGCAATCGCCGATCAGGTGCACCTCTCCGCCATAATCCGAAAGGCTATCGGCGAGGTCTGTTTCCGGGCGATGGCCCAGAGCGGTGACAAGGGTTTCGACATCTTCAAGAATGACCGGTTCGCCGCTGAGAGTGTGCTGGCAATAGACGTCTTTGCCGTCAACTCCGTAAAGCCGGGTGTAGGGCAGGATCTCTACGCCCAGGCGGTGCAGGTCACCCAGCCATTTGTCACGCGCGTATTGCGGGATGGATTGTCCTGCTGTGATGCCGTTGACAGCCAGCCTGACATGACAGCCGTCGCGGGCCAAGCGTTCAGCCAGACCGAGGCCCACCCAGTCACATCGCCAGTCGGCGATCACCACGCGGCCGCCAACATTTGCCGTACCCTCCAGAATTTGCCAGGCATCGACGATATGCGCGTCTTCGGCACCTTCGATGGGCGGATCGTAAGGTGTGGCGCCTGTGGCGAGGATAACTGCGTCGGGATTTTCCTGATCAATCAAATTGCGGTCGACGGGGTTATTCAACCTGATGTTCACACCGGATTGTTCTGCCTCGTGAGCAAGGTTGGTGGTGACCCCGCCAAATTCAGCCCTACCGGGAAGAAGCTGGGCCAGATTGACCTGTCCACCAAGGGTTGCTTGCGCTTCAAATAGGGTCACGTTGTGACCACGGCGCGCGGCGATCGATGCGGCCTTTAACCCTCCGGGACCACCGCCGACGATCATAACTTTGCGTGGCGCTTTGGTGGGAACAACTGTGCCATATTCCAGTTCACGACCGGTTTCAGGATGTTGGATGCAGGAGATCGGATACCCGTTGAGCATATGGCCGATACAGGCCTGATTGCAGGCGACGCAGGCGCGGATATTGTCCAATTGCCCCGCGGCGGCCTTGTTCGGCATTTGAGGATCGGCAATGAGCGCGCGGGTCATTCCACACATATCGGCCTGACCAGAGGAGAGCACCTGTTCGGCGATCTGCGGTTGGTTGATGCGGCCCGCGACAAAGACCGGCAGATCAACCTGTGCTCTGACAGCAGCGGCCAGCGGCGCGGTATAGGCGGTCTCAAAAGCCATTGGGGGCACGATATGCGTTGACCCGGCCAATCCCGCGGAGGTGCCGGCAGTCACGTTCAAATAGTCAAGGTTGCCGGTTTCCGCGAGCGCCGTTGCAATCTCAAGTATTTCTGCGCTTTCCAGTCCGTCATGGTCCTTTTCATCGCCTGATATGCGAATGCCGACCACCATGTCCGCGCTAGCGGCAATGCGCACAGCGGCGAGGATATCGCTGACGAAACGCAGGCGATTTTCTGGTGATCCGCCATAGTTATCCTGCCGTTGATTGATGCGAGGGTTGAGGAACTGGCTGAGCAGGTAACCGTGGGATGCTACCACCTCGACCCCATCGAGTCCGGCACGGCGCAAGCGTGCAGCGGAGGCGCCAAAGCTGGCAGTGATTTCCTGAATCATCGAGACTGGCATTTCACGAGGCATGACGTGAAAGCGCTCGTTCGGAATAGACGACGGGGCGTAGGCCACGGAATGCGTGCCGTCCGCGGCCAGTGTCATTTCGCGGCCCGGGTGGGTAAGTTGAGCAAACACTTTGCACCCGTGTGGCTGACACGCTTCGGCGATACGCTGATAGCCGGGAATGCAGGCATCGTCATAGGCGCGTATGGCGGGGCGACCGGAATCGCCTGTTTTATGCGCGCGCGCCGCCTCGATAATGATCAATCCAGCCCCACCGGCGGCGCGTGCCTGATGGTAGGCAACCATTGCGTTAGTTGGCAGGCCATTTTGGAGCATTACGGTCATGTGGCCAGTTGAAAATATCCGGTTCTTCAGGATGTGGCCGCGAATTTCCAGCGGGGACAGGAGCGTATTCAGATTCATATCACCGGTCCTGTCATTCTGTTTCCTGATCACTAAGCAATTCGCGCATTCGCAACTTGTCCTTGTGACGCGCGGTGCAGGTGTCACATTCGGGATCTGGGGTAGGATCGGGCGAATAAACCATTGCATAGGTAGCAACACCAAACACGGCGATCAGTCCCAGAGCAAGAAGGGTGCGCCGCTGTCTGGATCGCCATTTGCCTCTTTCTCCAGGAAGTCGATGGCGGCTATTTCGTGTGCGGTAAGTACCTTGAGCGGGGGCAGGTCGGCGGGCGGAGCCATTGCTTCGAGCCGTTCGAAATCACCGATGTAGCCGGGAAAGGTTTTTTGCATGCCGGAAATTAACTGAGCCCAATCAATCGAGCTGTTCTGCGCCTGTGCATGGCCGGATACGCGTAATTCTTCTGCACAGCGCGGCGTCAGGTCATATTTTTGCAAGAGAGGTTCAACCGCCGCAGCAGCGTAGTTTTCAACCAGTGCCATCAGATGCATTTTTTCTTTGTGGTCAGGATCTTGAAGTCGTTCTGAGAGTTTGGCGAAATAGGCTTCGCCTTCCACTTCCTCTTCATAATAGAGCTTCAGCGTTTTCAGATACTGGTCTGTGGGTCTGTCTGAGTTCATTTCATTTCTCCGTTACGGGCCAGTGGGTCATTGGCATTACATCAGAGCGTCCCTGTCATGTTTCAGTGTGTCGGCGGCAGGATCAGTGTCCAGCTCACGCGCATAGCGGTGACCTGCATAGACCGCTGCCGCGATTAGAGCGGGTGCTTCGCAATCGCCGATCCGTTTGAGCGAGAAAAGGGGTTTGGCAGCGTCCCCGTCCACTTGAGCCAATAAGTCGTGATAGAGGGTGTCATTGGGTGATCGCTGGGTCACCATCACCAGCGATGTGATCGGCAGTTTCTTTTCTGCCCACGAATATTCGCAGTGCAATGTCGCAGTCTGGCCGTCAAATAGGGTGAGTTCGTGGGCCAGTTCCAGGTTCACGCCGAGCCGCATCAGATGACTGCGTACGCGCCAGCGTTCAGAGGTTTTTCCGGCCCATTCTGAAACGACATCAGAAGGTGTTGCCAGTGTAACCTCGGCCCCGGTGTCACGGATCGCCTCTGCCAGCACGCCGCCCATGTAATAGCTGTCTTCGTCATAAATCAGCACCGGGCCCGCAGGCCGAGTTCCGGCCATGATGTCGTCGGGCGTCAGAATTTCGGGCGAGGTGCCCTCTGCCGCAACCGATTTATATGTGTATTCCGAAAACCGCTCTTTGCGCCAGGACGCGCCGGTCGCAATTGCTACGTGATCAGCGCCGACATCAAGGACATCCTGAGCCGTCAGAGGGCTTTCGCGAAACACCTCGACATTTGGTAGTTCGAGAAGTTGCTGTTCCCGGTAATCACGCACGCGGGCATATTCGCTCATCCCCGGCAGTGCAGATTCGCGGGTGACACGCCCGCCCAGATCGCGCGTGGCCTCGGCCAACATGACCTGATAGCCACGCACCCCAAGCGCGCGGGCAGCTTCGAGACCCGTGGGGCCGGCTCCAACGATCAGAACCTTCTTATCTGTTGTTTTCCGGGGGATCCGTTCCGGATGCCAGCCTTTGCGCCACTCTTCCCCCATGGTTGGATTTTGAGTGCAACGGATAGGGACACCGATGGAGTCGCCCGAATAGCAAACATTGCAGCCGATGCATTCCCGTATCGCCGCCAGATCGCCGCTTTCAATCTTAGCTGGCAGGAACGGATCAGCAATCGAGGGGCGCGCCGCGCCGATGAAATCTGTGATCCCCCTTCTGACCTGGCTAACCATGGTGTCAGGTGAGGTGAACCGGCCAACTGTCACCACGGGTTTGCTGGTCACCTGTTTGACGAAATCCATATAGGGTTCAAGTGATGCTTCTTTGATAAAGCGGGAGATCCCCATTTCAACCGAGTAACTGGCGATGTTGATGTCCCAGAGGTCAGGAAGCTCTGCCATCATGGCCAGCATGTCACGGCGTTCACCGTGGATGGGCACCCCGTCCTCGCCAACTGCGTCTTTTGTATCTGCAATCAGCTCCCGCACCAGGCGGGTGCGGTTTTCCAGTGACCCACCGTATTCATCAGATCGCTGGTTGATCTTTGGGTTGAGGAAGTTGGCCAGGAGATAGGTGTGCGTTGCGTAGACGTAAACGATATCGAACCCTGCATCGCGGGCGCGGATCGCAGCGTCGCGGTGCCAACGGCGCAGGTTTTTGATATCAGTCTTGTCCATCGCGCGGGTCTGGTGGGGGTGGCCCGCGAGATTCGGCATCGAGGTGATGTCCATTGAGACTTCGCGGGTCAATAAATTGGCGGTTCGTGCGCCCCCGTACCAAAGCTCTGCCCCGGCCAGTGCACCGTATTCATGCACCTTGTCCGTCATCATCCGGTGCGCGCGTATATCCCTGTCGTCCCACAGAGAGGTAGATGGATGCGGCAAATCATCAGAGGTTGGATGGATAGAGTTGTATTCAGTGCAGACAACACCCCAGCCGCCTTCGGCTTTTACACCGCGCATCTCGGCGAGCATGCGCGGGCGCATCCAGCCCATTCCGGTGCAATGGGGCACCTGAAAGAACCGGTTCTTTGCAGTCACCGGGCCGAGTTTTACCGGCTCAAAAAGGATGTCATATCGCGGATCACGAGCCATTTATGTGTTCCCTGGGAAAGTATCGGAAAGAGCTGGCAGCTCTCGGCGGAAGGGCGTGCCTTGGATCGCAGGTTCACCAAATTCACGAGCGTGGAGATGGCCGGAATAGACCGCGGCGGCGATGGTTGATGGGGCAAAACAATCGCCAATTCTCGAAAGCGATTTGAGGTCAGCGCCTTCAAGTTCCGCAAATAGCGTATCCACAGGTGCGCGCATGGTGACAAGCAGGCAGGAACCACAGTCGATTTCGCGTTGTTCGCTGGTGTAGACACAGCTTAGCACGACGGATTGTTTGCGAATATCTGAAAGAGAATGCGCGGTAGCGATGCGCACACCCAATTTGAGTAGTCGGGCCTGAATCGCGCGTTGTTCAAGAGTGTATTGCGTCCAAGAAGAAACTTCGGCCGCCGGAGTGACGTAGGTTACATCGAGGCCGTCGCCGCGCAGTTTTTCCGCCACAATGCCACCCATGTAGTAGTGATCATCGTCGAAAATGACGACGGGTCCTGTCAGCGTTGTGCCGGAATGAACATCGTCTGGGGTGAACACTCGGGCGCCTTCCGCGATGGGGATACCTTTTGGCATTTCGCGGCCAATTCCTGTTGCCACCCATTTGGCCCCGGTGGCGAGCACGACGTGATCTGCACCGAATTCAAGGATGGACTGTGCCGTCATTTCGCTGTGCTGGTAAGCATCGATGTTCGTCATCTGTTGGATCTGTTGAATGCGGTGATCTGTCACGCGGCGCCATTCGATCAGGCCGGGAAGGCGGCTTTCCAATAGGGCACGCCCGCCCAGATTAGGCGCTTTGTCCGTCAGGGTGACCGTATACCCGCGCTGACCCAACGCGCGGGCGCATTCGAGCCCGGCAGGACCCGCGCCGACGATCAGGACGGTTTCATCACTGGTTTTTGGCGCAATACTCTCAGGATGCCAGCCACGCCGCCATTCTTCGCCCATCGTGGGGTTCTGGGTGCATCTGATGGGAACGAAATTGCTGTCGCCCGACACACAGATATTGCAGCCGATACATTCGCGAATGTCATCAACACGGCCCTCTTCGATCTTTTTCGGCAGAAAGGGGTCGGCGATTGAAGGGCGGGCGGCGCCGATGAAATCGAGAACGCCATTTTTAACCAGTGAGGCCATCGTGTCAGGCGAGGTAAAACGCCCAACGCCAACGACTGGCTTTGAAGTGACTTGTTTGACGAAAGACACATAATCATTTTGAAAGCCCTCGGGTTTGAACCGTGAGGTCGCGGAATCGTTTTCCCAGGCACTGATATTGATATCCCAAAGATCGGGGATTTCCGCCAGCATTTCGATCAGGTCGCGGCCTTCGCCATCACTGGTAAAGCCCATGTCGCCCATCAATTCATCAACCGAAAACCGCAGGGCAACGGCGCAGGTATCACCCACCGCATCTTTGGTATCTGCCAGCACTTCCCGCAGCAGGCGGGCGCGGTTTTCCAACGATCCGCCATATTCGTCCGAGCGGCGATTGCGATAAGGCGACAGGAAATGTGAGATTGTGCTGAGCTGGTGCCCGGCATAGACATAGATGATGTCATATCCCGCCTTTTGCGCGCGCTTGGCGGCATCGATATGCCAGCGGCGCAGATTGCGGATGTCAGATCTATCCATCTGGCGGGCCTGGAGGGGGTCATGAGTGGCCACCGGAATGGGGGAAGGCGCCATTGGCGCCTCGCGGCAGTACCGGTTTGCGGCCATCATACCGGCATAGTTCAGCTCTGCCCCGGCGAGGCTATCAAATTCGTGTATTGCATCGCACATGCGGGCATGCACGGGAATGTCTCGATCCTCCCAAAGCCGTCCACCCATCCATGGGGAGTGGTCCGAGCTGTGGTGAATTTCGATTTCTTCGGTGCAGATGACGGCCCATCCGCCTTCGGCCTTGGTTCTGCGCATTGCGGCCATGCTGGACGGGTAGGCCCGGCCCATGCCATTGCAGTGTGGCACTTGATAGAAACGGTTGCGTGCTGTGACCGGACCGATTTTGACAGGTTGAAACAGGATATCATATCGGGGGTCACGCGGCACAGTTTACCCTTTTCAAGTTTGATTGCCGGGTCTTGGGTTTCCCTAAACCAGAATGGCAACGACGTCTTGGATTGATCCAATCAGACCAGTCCGATCTGATCATCAGTCGAATCCATGTCGCTCCGGTTTTGTGCTGAAACAGCAACAGGTCAGCAGCTTGCTTCTGACCCCGTGGGAGTGGTGTGCTGGCTTTCGTGATGAAGTACTTGGAGATGAATGTGTGGTCGGCATAACTTGCGCAACAAACGACGTCTGTCGAAACGCGATGTTCGTGCTTGTCAATTTTCGCCCGGAGTGAAGCAGGCTAATACGACCCGAGCGCCTGAAGCAGATCACTGTAGGAAGAAAGACCAAACTGAGAGGTCATGGTTTCGCGCCAGCGCGCTTCGAACTTTGCCCGGAGTTCGGATGTGATTGTTGTTGCCCCGGCCCCGGATTTACCGCGGCTGACCTTGGCAGAATCGCCACCCGGAGGCAGGCCGCACGCAGGATCGCGGGTTTCGCGAATGAGATGATCGTCGAACTGATCCTTGTGACGTTTCATGAAATCGAATTGTGCCTGTTTGGTCGCAATTTGCCGGGCTAGGCTGCTCGGCGCGATACCGATGAAGTCTGCGACCTGATTCACCACCGCGGGCAGGTTGGCTTTCATCTGTTCGAATGCAAAACACAAAACATTAGGGTTGTCGCGCTGTGCCCACCAAGAGCAGGCATGCGACCAATAGTTTTCTTCTTTCCCCCGGTCGAGATAGTAGTCTGCAAATTCTGCCATCGACACCGAGCCGGTTTCGAAAAACCAACCTTCCAAGAAACGGTGGAGTGAGATCATCGCATCGATGGGATCGCGAAACACAACAATGTAGCGTCCGCCCTTGGGGATGTCATTCCAGCTCAGATGGCTTTTGAAGGCATGAGGAAGCGCCACCTGTGGGGCCTGAATGTCGATGCCCATGTCGTGGGCAAGCTCGAGCCAAGGGACAACTTCGGTGATTTCAGAAAACTGCATGGATCCGTTGCTGCGAAGCCCGTGCACAATCTGCTGCATCCAGGTGGTGCCGCATTTGGCATAGGGTGAGATAAACACATCTGTGGGATCGGGTTGATAAGACAGGCCTTGGCTGACGCCCGGATCGGTCGCGAAATAGTCCTGGCGTATTATCATTTCGGCAAGTGTTTTGGGACGTGTCAGGGTCATGTTGTCAGGTCCTGCAAATGGCTGGCCCCAAGTATCCGCAGGTTGTTGGAGAAAGATCAAGCTGCAAGCTGCGCGCACTTGCCCTTGGCCCGGACTATGCTAACACCGGCGTATGAAGATTTTGTTTTTGGGCGATGTGGTGGGACGGGCAGGGCGCAAGGCCGTGACCGAGGCGTTGCCAAAATTGCGGGCAGAATGGCGGCTCGATTTTATCGTCGTTAATGGTGAAAATGCCACCGGCGGCATGGGATTAAGCGGGAGCCATGCCAAACTGTTACTGGAGGCCGGTGCTGATTGCATAACTCTGGGCGATCACGCGTTTGACCAAAAGGATATGCTGCAATTCATTGAGAGCGAGCCGCGTATCCTTCGCCCGCTCAATTTCGCAAAGGATGCGCCGGGCCGGGGGCACAGGGTGTTCACCGACGGCAGGGGGCGCAAGATTCTGATAGCCCAGGTACTGGGCCAGGTTTTCATGAAACGGCCATTTGACGATCCATTTTCCAATGTAGATGCCGTTTTGCGGGCACATCCGATGGGTGGCGCGGTTCAGGCCAGCCTGGTTGACGTGCATTGCGAAGCCACTAGTGAAAAAATGGGGATGGGCCATTTTTGTGACGGTCGCGCAAGCGTGGTTGTGGGCACCCACACACATGTACCAACAGGGGATGCACAGATCTTGCCAGGGGGTACGGCATTTCAGTCTGATGCGGGCATGTGTGGCGACTATCTTAGTGTGATTGGCATGGAAAAGGCCGAACCGATGCGCCGGTTTGTGACGGGCATGCCCAAGGCGCGGTTTACCCCGGCACTGGGCGAAGCAACACTTTCCGGGTTGTATATCGAAACCGATGACAAAACCGGCAAATCCACGCGTGTTGCGATGATCCGCCAGGGCGGGCGGCTGGAACAGGCCGCTCCGTGAACGAGCGGCTCTTTCTTTTAATTCTGCTGGTGTTGATGGGGGCGGGTTGGGGCTTGAGCCTGCCATTGATCAAGATCGCCGTTAGCACCGGTCATCAGCCCTTTGGGCTGATTTTTTGGCAATTGTTCATCGTGGTTGCCATTCTGGCTGCCGTTAACAAGCTACGGGGAAAGCCGCTGGTGTTTGGTCGCCGGTACCTGCGGTTGTTTATCGTTGTAGCCATGTTTGGTGCGATTTTGCCCGATATCTTTTTCTATATAGCCGCAGCCAAATTACCTTCGGGGGTAATGGCGATTGTGGTTTCTATGGTGCCGATGTTTTCACTGCCAATCGCAATGATGTTGGGAAATGAGCGGTTTTCTTTGCTGCGTCTGGTCGGATTGAGCTGCGGGATGGTAGGAATTATTTTATTGATTGGTCCGGACACAAGTCTGCCAGACCCTGCGCTGGCAGTGTTTGTTTTGATCGCACTATGCGCTCCGGTGTTCTATGCGACCGAAGGCAACCTCGTGGCGCTGTGGGGGACGGATGGGTTGGATTCCGTACAGGTTCTGCTGGCAGCGTCGATGATCGGAGTGATCGCCATTCTGCCAATCGCGGTGATAACCGGGCAGTGGATTAACCCACTGGAAACTTTTGGGATTCCAGAATTGGCCTTTACGATCTCGGGGATTATCCACGGTATCGTTTACGCGGGTTATGTATGGTTAATAACAAAGGCAGGATCGGTGTTTGCGGCGCAAATCGCATACCTGGTGACAGGATTTGGTGTGTTTTGGTCGCTGATTTTACTGGGAGAGAGCTATTCACCGTTTATCTGGCTGGCCCTTGGGTTGATGTTTTTGGGTCTCTTTTTGGTCCGGCCACGCCACGGTGTAATGCTTGCCCCGGCTGGACGCATCGGAGAAGGTGAGATTAGTCGGGACAAGGGCGAAAAAGAGTGATGCATTTTCTGGAGCTTTCGCAAACCGGTCAGGCCTTGTTGGCACTGGCCGTTGTTGCGGTGATGTTTGCGCTGTTCATCAAAGAGGTTTACCCCGCCGAAGTGGTCGCGATTGCAGGGGCGGCGACGTTATTGGCGTTAGGCCTTTTGCCCTATGACGACGCGATACATGTCCTGTCTAATCCTGCGCCCTGGACGATCGCGGCGATGTTTATCGTTATGGGTGCGTTGGTGCGCACCGGTGCGCTCAACTGGTTCACTCAATTGGCCGAAGCACAGGCCAGCACGCGCCCGGGAGTGGCGATTGGGGCGCTCATGGCGTTTGTGATGGTGGCATCGGCTTTTGTGAACAACACGCCTGTTGTTGTGGTGATGATTCCGGTCTTTGTACAGTTGGCGCGCAAACTGGATATCTCCGCCAGTAAGCTGCTGATACCGCTCAGTTATGCGGCGATTTTGGGCGGGTGCCTTACCCTGATTGGCACCTCAACCAACCTGTTGGTGGATGGCGTAGCGCGGTCACGGGGGCTGGAAGCCTTCACGATTTTCGAGGTGACACCTCTGGCCGCTATTCTCGCCGTATGGGGGGCGTTGTATTTGCGGTTTGTAGCGCCAAGGTTGCTTCCGGCACGGGATAGCATGGCGTCTATGTTGTCAGAAAAGAGATCGCGAAAATTTTTCTCTGAGGCGGTGATACCGCCTGACTCTGACCTGATCGGCCGGGAGGTTGATGGGGTACAGCTGTTCAAGCGTCAGGGCGTGCGTTTGGTTGATGTGATCCGAGGGGATTTGTCTCTGCGCCGCAATCTGCAGGGTGTGACACTACAGGTGGGCGACAGGGTGGTGCTGCGCACCAAGGTGGCAGAACTGCTGAGCCTGCAACGCAACAAAAGCCTGAAACGGGTGGATCAGGTATCCGCCGTTGAAACAACCACTGTAGAGGCGCTCATCACGCCGGATTGCAAGATGGTTGGCCGCAGCCTGGGGTCGTTGCGGTTGCGGCGGTGGTTCGGGGTTTATCCGCTCGCGGTGCACCGGCGGAACGAAAATATCGGCCGACAGCTGGATGATTTGGTTGTGCGGGTAGGCGATACATTATTGCTGGAAGGCGCGCCCGAAGACATTCAACGCCTTGCTACAGAGATGAACATGGTGGATGTGGCCAAGCCGACAGAGCGCGCCTTTCGCCGCAGCCATGCTCCGATTGCGATTGCGGTTCTGGCGGGCATTGTGGCGCTGGCGGCGTTTGGCGTAGCACCTATCTTGTTGCTGGCTGTGCTGGCGATGGCCGTGGTGTTTTTGACCCGATGCATTGATTCAGACGAGGCGTTTTCGTTTATCGATGGGCGGCTTTTGGCGCTGATATTTGCCATGCTGGCCGTAGCAACATCGCTTGAAACATCAGGAGCGGTGGACCTAATTGTTCAGGGCTTTTCGCCCTATATCGCGGGGCTGCCGCCGTTTTTCATTGTCTGGGCGATTTATCTTCTGACATCCGTATTGTCTGAACTCATCAATCACGCTGTGGCAGTGGTGTTGACACCGGTGGCGATTGGATTGGCGATATCACTGGGCGTCGATCCCCGCCCATTGGTTGTGGCTGTGATGATCGCGGCGAGCGCGACCTTTGCCACACCGATCAGCTACCAGACCAATATGATGGTATATGGTCCGGGTGGATATAAGTTCACCGATTTCCTGCGTGTGGGGATTCCTCTCAACCTAAGTATCGGTGTCCTTGCCAGCGCGTTGATCCCGTTTTTCTGGCCGTTGTGAGGTAGGGTTAGACCTGCATCGTTATAGGGGCCAGAAAATCAGAATGGATGGGATGGAAACGGCGACGACCAAAATTTCCAACGGTAGTCCCATTCGCCAATAGTCGCCAAAACTATACCCTCCGGGGCCAAGAATGAGTGTGTTGTTCTTGTGACCGATCGGGGTGAGGAAGGCCGATGAGGCTGCAACAGCCACGGCCATCAGGAATGGATCAGGCGAGACCCCAAGCGAAAGTGCCATCTGAATGCCAACCGGGGCTGCGACAATGGTGGTGGCCGTGTTGTTGAGCACATCCGAGAGCGTCATCGTCACCAGCATGAGCACTGTCAGGATGGCCCACGCCGGCATCCCCTCGGTCAGGCCGACAAGTGTACCTGCAATCAATTCAGTGCCGCCGACGTCTTCAAGTGCGGCGCCAAGGGGGATCATCGACCCCAAAAGTACCACAACTGGCCATTCGATATGATCGTAAAGCTCTGACAGCGGCACGATCCGGGTCAGGACATAGGCCATCACCACAAGGCCCAAAGCCACAGGTAGATAGACCAATCCAAAGCTGGCGGCGGCCACGGCAGCACCGAAAAGGCCGATGGCGGCCCATGTCTTGTTATCCTGCGTCACAGCAAGGCCGCGGTCGGCCAGTGGCAGGCAGCCAAGCCAGTCAGTGACGTCGCGACCGGTCTCATTGGGGACCAGCAACAACAGGATGTCGCCGGGGCGGATTTTGGTGTTGCGTACTTGGCTGGTGATCCGGCGACCCTGGCGGGAAATGCCCATTAAAACAGAGCGTTGCCGCCAATGCAGCCCGAGGCTCTGTGCGGTTTTGCCAGCGATGCGGGCGTGTTGCGTGACGACGACCTCAATTATGTCGAGTCCTTCGCCAGCGGCTTTGAGCCTTTCTTCGCGTTTTTCATCGGAAAAGGCGAGAGACAGAGCCGTGCGGAACTCATCCAGGGCGTCCGGCGTGGCTTCCAGAACGAGCACGTCGTTTTCGCGGATCACAGTGTTTATGGCAGCACCATAACGGCGTTTGCCGTCCCGGATGACACCGAGAAGGGCAATGTCGGCCTTTTGTGCTGTTTCCTCCAGTTCGATCAGGCGTTTGCCGATATGGGGGCTGTCTTTTGGAACTGTGAGTTCGGCGATGTATTCGGCGAATTCTGCGGCCTCTAACCCGGCATCTTCGCGTTTCGGGATCATCCGCCAACCGACCAGTGCCACAAAGGTGAGACCCGCAATTGCGGTTATGCCGCCTACAGGCGCGAAGTCGAACATTTTGAATGGTGCGCCTAGCGCATCTTCGCGGATCGAGGCAATGATGATGTTCGGAGGCGTACCGATCAGCGTGACCATGCCGCCAAGAATGGTGGCAAAGGACAAGGGCATCAGGCTAAGCCCAGGGGAACGTTTGGCTTTTCGTGCGGTTTGCACGTCGACGGGCATCAGGAGAGCCAGCGCTGCGACGTTGTTCATAAAGGCTGAAAGCACGCCACCGATGCCACCCATCAGGGTGATATGCATACCCAGTGAGCGGGTGCTGTCGACCAATGTGCGGGTGATCAGGAAGACAGCACCAGAGCGTACCAGACCGGCAGACACAACAAGGACCAATGCGACAACGAGTGTTGCAGGGTGGCCGAAACCGGAAAACGCTTCCTTGGTTGGAACAACGCCCAGAACAACGCCGATCATCAGTGCGGAAAAGGCAACGATATCATACCGGTAACGCCCCCATAGCAACATTCCGAATACCGCACCAAAGAGCGAAAACAGGATGATCTGGTCTGTGGTCAAAGCGCACCTCCGGGTTTGGAGTGAGCCAAACGCATTGTGTCGTCAAACGCAACCGGGTTGCGGCGGGCGGGCGGGCTGTCTTATAGAGGCTTCAGGCAGTAAGTTTAGCGGAGGCAGATATGGCCGGCCATTCAAAATGGGCAAATATTCAGCACCGTAAGGGGCGCCAGGACGCCGCGCGGTCCAAGCTTTTTTCCAAACTTTCCAAAGAGATAACGGTCGCCGCGAAAATGGGTGACCCCGATCCTGACAACAATCCACGCTTGCGGCTCGCGGTCAAGGAAGCGAAATCAAACTCTGTTCCCAAGGAAGTTATCGATCGCGCGATTAAAAAGTCGCAGGCGGGTGAAGGGGACGAGTATGAAGAAATTCGGTATGAAGGCTATGGGCCAAACGGCGTTGCGGTGATTGTCGAGGCGATGACCGACAATCGCAACCGAACCGCCAGCACCGTACGGTCGACCTTTACCAAAAACGGCGGCAACCTGGGTGAAACTGGCAGCGTTGGGTTCATGTTCGAGCGTAAGGGCGAAGTGAGCTATGATGCGGAGGTGGGTGATGCCGACACCGTGATGATGGCCGCTATCGAAGCTGGGGCAGAAGATGTGGAATCAAGTGAAGATGGCCATATCATCTGGTGTGCGGATACGGATTTGAACGAAGTCAGCAATGCGCTGGAATCCGAGTTGGGGGAAAGTGAATCGACTAAACTGGTGTGGCGTCCGACGACCACGACTGAGATGGATCTGGACAGCATGCAAAAGCTGATGAAGCTGGTGGATGCGCTGGAAGATGATGATGACGTACAGCGTGTGACCACCAATTTCGAAGCCTCAGACGATGTGATGGATCAACTGGCGGCGGAATAGATCAGCGCGGTTCGAATGCACTGTCGATGGGCGGTGCCATTGCCATTGTGCTGATCTTTGAAAGCGCGGGGGCGTTGATTGCGGGGACGATGTTGTATCGACCATCGCGAAAGGCATCATTGCACCGGAAAGCATGGGTACGGCATCTGTCTTTATCTGGGCGATGATGGCGGCACTATTGTCAGCCGCGCTCTGGGTTAACCTTGCGACCTGGATTGGCGCGCCGGTCTCGACCACGCACTCTGTTGTCGGGGGTGTGATAGGCGCCTTTGGGATTTCATTCGGCCTGTTTCTGTTTGGCCCGAAGCTGATCCGAATGGTGGGTGGGCGAATTACCAAGCTGAACCCGATGCGGGCCTATTGTGTGGCACTGTCTGCGGCGATCACGGTGATTGTGGCCAGTTGGCTGGGGCTGCCGGTAAGTTCTACCCATATCGCTGTGGGGGCTGTGTTCGGCGTTGGGTTCTTCCGTGAATGGGACGCGGAGCGGCGCATTCGTAAGGCGCGTTTGGCGATGCCGGAGAGGACCAAGTATACACCGGAAGAACGCAGGCGGCGTAAGTTGGTGCGACGGTCGCATTTCATGACAATCATCGCGGCGTGGGTCATTACCGTACCTGCGGCGGCAATTTTGTCTGCGATCCTCTTTTTCCTGATCAGCTCAGCGGTTGGATAGGCCGGGGCCAGGCTGTAGGGGTTGTCCTTAGCCCGTCGCCTTAAACATCAGTTGTTGATTGCTGACTGCAATGCGGTAACACTTTGCCGTGTTGAATGACGCGTGATTTTAGGTGGGCGCAATGTTTGACGTAACCCTTGAAAAGAAGGTGTTTTCCGATGTTTCAATCTGGCCAGACCATTACCTCGAAACCCTGGATGCCCGAGCTTGATAAAGGGCGGCATGATCGTGCGCAGCTGGGATTTATCCTGATGTCGACCGACCTTGCCGCCGAGGCGGATTTCAATGACATGGCGCCGCGGGGTGTGGCGGTGCATATCACCCGGCTGAAAACCGATGATTACACAACCACGGAAACACTGTCGCGCCATATTGATCATATGGCAGACGCGGCATCGCGGTTGCAGCCGGACGTGAAGCCGGATGTTGTGAGCTATAGCTGCACCAGTGGATCCATCGTGATTGGTGAGGAAAATGTGTTCGCTGAGATCCGCAAAGGTGCGCCCTGGGCGCAGCCGATGTGTTTGGTGACTGGTGTGGTTGATGCGCTGCGAGAACTGGGGGCAAAGAAGCTGGTGGTCGGAACACCTTATCTGGATGAGATCAACACCGCCGAGGCAGAGTTTTTGCTGGAAAAGGGATTTGACGTGCTCGACATTCAGGGGCTCAATCTGGAGACCGGGATAGAATTTGGATGCGTGACACCCGAATATTGGAAGAAATTTGCGATCGAGATAGACCAGCCGGACACGGATGTGTTGTTTTTGTCCTGTGGTGGCATACGCGCGTTGGAGGTTGTCGAAGAGATTGAGCAAGCGATTGGTAAGCCTGTGATAACGTCCAATCAGGCCCAGTTCTGGAGCTGTTTACGCAGGGCGGGGATTGAGGATCAGATCGAAGGATTTGGGCAGATCTTTTCGTGTCCAGGTGCTGGCTTGGGTCCGAAAGAATGATGGATATCTTGTCCAGGGTGGTTGGACGCGTCTGCGATGCGCGGCGGCCTTTTCGCTATTTCGTGCGGGGCGTTCTCCTTTGACGGCAAGTGAGCACATGCGTCACGCCTGACTGTTTAGCCGCGCGCGCGCCGTAACACGCAACGCTTTGGTCAGCGGGGCAAGGGCGTCGCGCATCAGCCGCGGGGCCTGCCAGTACAGCGGGGTTCCAAGCGTCGCACCGGTTATCAGTTCGACCAATGTGCCATTGTCCAGCAAAGGCTGGACCAGAGATCGTGGATTCATCCCCCAACCCAGCCCAAGGCAACAGGCGCGCACGAACCCTTCGGATGATGGGAGCCCGTGGCTGGGCGCGGGTGGGGCAGGGCCCACATGTTCTTCCATCCAGAGATGTTGAAGTCTGTCCTTGGGATTAAAGACCAGCACCGGCGCGCGGGACAGTGCGGCAGTGGTGACACCGTTTGGGAAACAGCGCGCTATAAATGCCGGGCTGGCGGTGGCGGTGTATTCAAGCGTGCCAAGGGCAATGACATCACAGCCAGGGGCAGGCTTTGCCTGACCTGTGACGGCTCCAATGACCTCTCCCCGGCGCAGCCATTCAACCGAGTAGTCCTGATCATCGATGGCCAGATCAAAGAGGTGGCCTGGGCACATTGCCAAGGCATCCAGCAGCCATGTAGCGAGGCTGTCGGCGTTCACAGCGATGCGGATGCGCGCATTTGGCTGGTGGGCGAGCGATGTAAGATCACGGGACAAGGTCTGTTCCAGAAGGCCGATTTGTTCCGCATGATTGGCCAGCCGAAGGCCGATGGCTGTACCGGTACAGGGCCGCCCGCGTTCCACAAGTTGTGCACCAACGTTGTCCTCCAGCGTTTTGAGCCGTTGCGAGATCGCAGATTGAGTGACCCCCAGATCCTGTGCAGCGGCTTCGAAACTGCCATTGCGCAGCAGGGCGGCGAGCGTGGCGAGTTGGGTGTGATCCAAATTCATTAGAATACCTAATATGCATGAAGAAGTATTTGTTTGAGTAATGTTGTGACGATTGTTAGGCCTGCGGTCAACGTCAAGAGGTGAAGTGATATGCAGGCAGCAGTGGCAGGGTTTGCGCTTGGGTTTTCGTTGATTCTGGCGATCGGGGCGCAAAATGCATTTGTGCTGCGGCAGGGGATCCGGCGTGAGCATGTTTTCGCGATTTGCCTGACCTGTGCAGTGTCCGATGCCTTGTTGATCGCAGCTGGCGTGGCAGGGTTTGGCGCTCTTGCAGAGGCGGTGCCGGGGCTGGAGACAGCGATGCGCTATGGCGGGGCGGCGTTTCTGATTTGGTATGGAGCACGAAACTTTCTAGCCGCATGGAGAGGTGGCGAGGTGATGGAGGCCAGTCGCGGGACTGGCAGTCTGCGCAAGGCCCTCCTGACATGTCTGGCGCTAACATGGCTCAATCCGCATGTGTATCTGGACACGGTGGTTTTGTTGGGTTCCGTAAGCGCGCAGTATGAAGATCGGCTAAGCTTTGCGATCGGAGCGGTGAGCTCAAGTTTCTTCTTTTTCTTTTCGCTTGGGTATGGCGCGCGTGTTTTGGACCCAATTTTTCGCAATCCACAGAGCTGGCGTGTGTTGGATGTGATTGTCGGGCTGACGATGTGGGCGATTGCGGCGAAGTTGATTGTTGGTTGAGCGCCGCTAAAGTGTCTTGTCCTAAACTGTCATGAATGTGGAGCGCGGGAATTGCGGTGCTCTGCGCAGCACAGTAAGCTTTGGCCCGGGGCATTGAGAAGGACAGGGCCAATGATGCTGCGGGTAGTAGTGGCGGTGATCGCCATGTTTGTGGCAGGGGCCGCCCCGGCGCAGGGGCGGTTTAGCGAGGCCGTTGATCTGTGGCTGTCTGGGAATGATCGCGACAGTCTGCCAAGACTGGCAGAGCAGGCGGCAGACGGAAATGCCAAGGCAAGGCTGCTGTTGGGCCGGATCGAGGTGATGGACAAAGGGCCATCACCTTATCGGAAATCATTGTCCAGAGACGCATACCGGGGGATGTTTCGAAGCTTTTCCCAGGACACCGGATATCTGGGCCGCAGCTGGATTGCGGAAGAGGCAGCGGACGGCAACCAGTTGGCCGAATTGCTGATGGCGGCACGTCGCGCTGAGCCTGATTTATACCTGATCAGGGATCTGGTTGAGATGGGTGAGGCGCAGGCGAGCGATCACCCCACGCGGATCATGGCGCTGTATGGTTCGGATGAGCACCGGGAAATCTTGCTCAGCAGTACCAATTTGCTGGAAGAACTGCGCCCCTATCTGGAATATCTGACAGGTGAGCCGGAACCGCGTGGTGATGGGTTGGCAGCACTGCGTCATATGACCGGTGAACAGGTAGATGCAGCCGATGAAACGGCGCTTGGCATGGCGGGCATACTCGCACTTGGTTATGGATATGGTGATGTGTCACTGGACAACCCCTGGCGCGGAGCTGTTGAGCATTGGTTGCTGACTGCGCCAGCGACCCGACCGATTGCCGAGCTTTGTGAGGCCGGGTGCGGCGTTGACGACATCGGGGCATGCGCCTTTGCGGTCATGGCGTTGAGTGGTGGGTACTATGAAGTGATCCGGATAGACAGCCCATTAGAGAGTGTCATCCCGCAAGAACAGTTCCTGCAAAGCCCGCGGGCAAGGTTGATGACCCTGAGGCGGGTGGCGATGCAAAGGCGAGAGGCAGATGGTGCGCTCTTGGCCAGTACAGCAGAGATTTCGGAAATGTCGGCCTGCGCGGCGGATATGATTGACAAGGCGCGGGCCGAGTATAACTGACGCGCGAAATTTGGCGGGTAAACGACGCTTCCGCTCTCGACAATCCGGCAGACCCTACGGTTAATACGCCCATGAGCAGTGAAGCATCAGCGCGGCCCGGTTGGGGCATTTTCTGGATGATGGTGACAGGCATACAGTTTGTCGGCGTCACCGCATTGGTCAAAATGCTGGGCACACGCATCCCGGCGGCTGAATCCGGGTTTCTGCGCTATATACTGGGTCTGGTGTTCCTGCTGCCGATGCTGGGTCCGTTGATACGCGAGCGACCGGATCGGAAGCTGCTGACGATGTTTGGCCTGAGGGGGCTGGTCCACACGTTTGGCGTGACTTTGTGGTTTTACGCCATGGCGCGTATCCCGATCGCAGATGTGACTGCGATGAACTATCTGTCACCTATCTATGTTACGTTGGGGGCGGCCTTTTTCCTGGGCGAGCGGTTGGCGTTGCGTCGGGTTATGGCTGTGCTGTTTGCGTTGATGGGTGCCCTGATCATCCTGCGGCCCGGGTTTCGCGAGCTGGATACCGGGCATATAGCGATGTTGTTTACAGCGCTCTTCTTTGGTGCATCTTACCTACTTGCCAAACAAGCCACGAACAGGGCCAGCCCGACGGTGGTGGTGGCGATGCTGTCGATCACAGTAACCATTGGTCTGGCACCGATGGCCCTGGCCAACTGGGTGCAGCCCACAGGGCGGGAGCTGGCTATTTTGATGGGCGTGGCGACGCTGGCGACGGGCGGGCATTTTTCAATGACATTGGCCTTTCGGGCCGCGCCTTTGGCCGTGACGCAACCTGTGACATTTCTCCAGCTGGTTTGGGCGGTATTGCTGGGGGCCATATTTTTTGGCGAAGGTATCGATCCATGGGTAGTCATGGGCGGCACGGTGATTGTCGCAGCCGTGAGTTTTGTCAGCTGGCGTGAGGCTGTTTTAAAACGACGCGAGATCACGCCACCGGATCTGGCAACCAAGGTCTGATCACTCTGCGGCGAAGCGTTTCGCATTTCACAGTACCTGCGCTAAGCTGTTCCCGACAAACGACTGGGGGCAGGATAAATGCGTAAATTCAAATTGTTGGCGTTTGGTTTGGCAGTTCTGACAGCGGGGCCGGCATTGGCGGGCCTGGAAATCTGTAATCAGAGTGATCAGCGACAGAGCGTTGCGATTGGGCATAAACAGGGCGATGGCTGGGTTTCCGAGGGCTGGTGGCTGATTGAGCCGGGGAAATGTTCAACGCCGGTAAAGGGCGACTTGAAGAACCGGTATTACTATTATCGCGCCACGGTGCCGAGCGGGAGTTTCGAGGATGAGGGTTTCTATTTCTGCACGCAGAGCGAACCCTTTACAATTGAGGGGCAGGACGGCTGCACCGCGCGTGGATTTCGTCGCGAGGGGTTTCGCAAGATCGACACAGGTCAGACGGCAACGCATTTCACATTGACGCTGTTGTCTCAGGCTGAGGCGGCACCGGTTGAGGACACAGGGGGCCCGAATGCGAAGGTGCGGTACAGCAGTCTGTCGCAGGGCCAGTTTGGAGAGCCTTTTTCCGAACGGGTGATTTTTCAGGGCTGTGACGCAATCGATGGGTTGGAAAGCTGCGCTTTTCACGCCAATGGCTGGAAGTATTATGCCTTCTATGACGATCCGACACCGCATGGTTTTCTGGTCGAGCTGGAAGATATCGCGCTGAACATGCCGATGGCGGTCAGTGGGGATATCGTCAGCTATGGTGACAGCTCGGTCACGATATCCCTGAGCCGAGTGGAGCTGTTACCCGCGAGTGACTCCTATGCCGTGTACCGAGACGCTGTGCAGGGCAGTTGGGCATCGACGGATGACCCGGCCTATACATTGTTTGTCTATGGCTCGGAGCTGCATGAATATTACAACGGTGAATACACCGGAACGCAGTATATCGATTTCCGAAATGAATGCAGCGAGTTGCCTGGTGTCGGACCGGTTATGCTGCAACGTCCGCAAATGGACCCGGAAAGCCTGTGCTATCTGATCGAGAATATCAGCAACGGCTGGTTGGAAATCGTGCTGTTGGGTAATGCCAATACGCTTAGGTTCCGCAAAACGGACTGACAGGTTCAAATGTAAAAGCCCCGGCGTGTTGCCGGGGCTTTCTTTATTGTGCCGTTAAGAAGGCTGGTATCAGGCGAACCACCAGCGTTCTGCCCAACGCTCGCCATCCATGTCCCAGTTGGACCCGAATGCATCGGCAGTGCCGACTTTGCTGGACGTGGCAAAAACGTAGTTGGCAAACATCGGGATGATAACACCACCCTGATTGCCGACGATGTCCTGCATCTCGTGGTATTGCGCTTCGCGCTTGGCCGGGTCGAGTTCGGCCCGGGCCGAGACCATGAGCTCTTCGAAGCGGTCATGGCACCAGAAGCTGTCATTCCAGGACGCACCGCAAGAGTAAGCCGTGGCAAACATCTGATCCTGAACCGGACGGCCAGACCAGTAAACCGCTGAGAAGGGTTTCTGCATCCACACATCCGACCAGTAGCCATCATTGGGTTCACGTACGACTTTCAGATCGATACCAGCCGCCTTGGCCGAGTTCTGGAACAGCACGCCTGCATCAACCGCACCGGCAAAGGCTGCGTCTGCTGCCGACAGGCTGACTTCGAGTGAGTCGAGACCGGACTGCGACAGATACCACTTGGCCTTGTCGGGATCGTAGGTCTTCTGCTCTTGGTCTTTGTTGTAGTACTGCTGACCCTGGCCAATTGGGATATCGTTGCCGACTGAGCCATAGCCAAAGAGGATCTTTTCGACCAGTTCTTCGCGGTTGATGGCGTATTTCAGAGCCTGACGAACATTGTTGTCGTCAAACGGTGCCTGATTGGTCGACATCGCGAAAGTATAGTGCTGGGTCCCGGCCACCGAGTGGATGGTCAGGTCGGGATTGCGGGCCAGCAGACCAACGGTTTTCAGATCAAGACGGTCTGCAACATCCACATCGCCGGAAACCAGCGCTGTTGTACGCGCGTTCTGGTCAACCAGTGCCAACATTTCGATGCTGTCGAAGAAGCCAACATCATCGCGCCAGTGGTTCGGATTACGCTCTAACGCGACGGAAACCCCGAAATTGTGGTTTTTGAGGATGTAGCTGCCGCAGCCATCGCCCGACTGCCAGTCGATTGAGTCGTCTTTGGCCGGGTGAATGGTCAGGTGGTAATCGCTGAGAATGAAGGGGAAGTCAGCGTTGCCGCCCGACAGATCGAACACAACGGTATCGCCATCAATGGAAATAGTTTCGATCGGGGCAACAATCGGGCCAGCCGCCGAGGTGGAGCCTTCACCGCGGTGAAAGTTGATTGAGGCTGCAACATCTTCTGGTGTCAGTGATTTGCCAGAGTGGAAGTTTACACCACTGCGGATTTTGAAGCGCCAGGTTTTGGCGTCTTCAGAGGCTTCCCAGCTTTCGGCCAACTCAGGTGAGAGCGAGCCGTCAGGCAACACCTCGGTCAGACGACCGTGGATCGCGAAGGCCATGCCGATGGTAAAGCCGTTTTCCCAAGTGCCGGGGTTCAGCGTGTCGGTGGTTTGGCCGTGGCCTTTGCCGACGCGCAGATGGCCACCGCGTTTTGGTGCAGCAATGGCGCCGCTCATTGGCAACGTGGCTGCGACTGCAGTTGCTGCTGTTGTTTTCAAGAATCCACGACGGTCTAGTAGTCCGCCTTTGATGATTGACATGTTTGTATTCTCCCTGGTTTTTAAAGTTTCTACGACGTCGGGTATATTACCCACGCCGTTGTTTCGGAATTATGTCATCCGATTCGACGCGCCACGTTTGACTCGCGACATTTTAGTTGCGTTTTTCGTCACTTCCCCCGGCATTTGATGGCTGGATGAGAGCCAGCCAAGTTTAGGACGGCACGTCGCGATCACACAATAGTTAATTAGGTGTGCTCCTTTGTTCGTCAAATCAAGTCTATATTTTTATTGATTGACGAGTCAATCAAACAAGAATACGCCATCCGGAGCAACACATTTTATTGGATAGGCGATGCCAAAACTGGGAATGGAGCCAATTCGCCGCTCGGCACTGGTCGAAGCGACGATCCATGAGATCGGAGAGCGCGGAACACTGGACGTTACCGTAAGCCAGATTGCGCGCCGCGCCGGTATGTCGAGCGCGCTTGCCCATCATTACTTTGGTTCAAAGGAACAGATGTTTGCCGCGGCCATGCGCCATATCCTGACCATTTTCGGGGCAGAGGTGCGTGGTGCTCTGATCATGGCAAATACGCCGCGCGATCGGATCGAGGCGGTGGTGCGTGCCAGCTTTGCACCTGCCCAGTTTCGGTCCGAAATGGTTTCTGCATGGCTGAACTTTTATGTTCAGGCGCAAAAGTCGGATGAGGCGCAGCGGCTGCTGAACATCTATCAGCGACGGGTGCGGTCAAACCTGAACCATGCGTTTCGTCAGATTGCGGGCGACAATGCACGTACCCTGACCCGGGGATTGGCGGCGATGATTGACGGGCTTTACATCCGGCAGGCGCTGCGGGCCGACCCGATCGCGCCACAGACCGCGATTGATGTGCTGCTGCACTATATTGACACCTCTCTTGAACACGAGGATCGCACATGAGCACGCCGAATATCCTTATCTTCATGGTTGATCAGCTGAACGGGACATTATTCCCCGATGGCCCGGCAGAATGGCTGCATGCGCCAAACCTAAAGAAGCTGGCAGAACGCTCTACCCGGTTTGCCAATGCCTATACTGCGTCGCCGCTTTGCGCGCCTGGGCGGGCAAGCTTTATGTCTGGCCTGCTGCCAAGCCGCAGCAGAGTCTATGACAATGCAGCAGAGTTTGCTGCTGATATTCCGACCTATGCCCATCATCTGCGCCGGGCAGGATACCAGACCTGCCTAAGCGGTAAGATGCATTTTGTCGGTCCCGATCAGATGCATGGGTTCGAAGAACGCCTGACCACCGATATTTACCCGGCCGATTTTGGCTGGACCCCGGATTACCGCAAACCCGGAGAGCGGATTGACTGGTGGTACCATAATATGGGGTCCGTCACGGGGGCAGGCGTGGCCGAGATATCCAACCAGATGGAATATGACGACGAGGTGGCCTATCACGCCACGCGAAAGGTTTATGATCTGGCGCGGAGGCATGATGCCCGGCCCTGGTGTCTGACGGTCAGTTTTACCCATCCGCATGATCCTTACGTGGCGCGCAAGAAATACTGGGACCTGTACGAGGATTGCGCGCATTTGCTGCCGGAGGTTCCGGCGATGGCCTACGAAGATCATGATCCGCACAGCCAACGCATATTTGATGCCAATGACTGGCGCAGCTTTAACATCACCGAAGAAGACATCCGCAGGTCACGGCGGGCCTATTTTGCCAACATCTCCTATCTGGACGACAAAATCGGTGAGGTGATGGAGGCGGTGGAGGCAACGGAACAAGAGGCGGTAATTCTGTTTGTGTCGGACCACGGCGATATGCTGGGTGAGCGTGGTTTGTGGTTCAAGATGTGCTTTTACGATGGATCTGCACGGGTGCCGTTGATGATTGCAGCACCTGAGATGGCACCGGGGAGGGTGGATGATCCGGTCAGCACAATAGATGTATGCCCCACCTTATGTGATCTGGCACAGGTCAGCATGGATGAGGTGGCCCCGTGGGTTGAAGGGCAATCGCTTGTACCGCTTGGGCAGGGGGTTACTCGGGATGAGCCGGTCGCGATGGAATACGCAGCTGAAGCTTCTTACGCGCCGCTGGTCAGCCTGCGCTATGGCAAATGGAAATTTAACCGCTGTGCGCTGGACCCCGATCAGCTATTTGATATGGACGCAGACCCGCAGGAACGAGTCAATCTGGCTGGTAAGCCCGAACATGCGGGGACTTTGGCGCAGTTACAGGCCAAGGCCGAAGCAAGGTGGGATCTGGATCGGTTTGATGCCGATGTGCGCGAAAGTCAGGCGCGCCGATGGGTGGTTTACGAAGCGCTGCGCAAGGGTGGCTATTATCCGTGGGATTATCAGCCGCTTCAGAAAGCCAGCGAGCGTTACATGCGCAACCATATGGATTTGAATGTGGTTGAAGATAACCAGCGATTTCCAAGGGGGGAGTAATGGCGGATCAGGCGGCGTTGGAGGCCGCGCATAAGAAGAGCATTTTTCATCGCGCTGAGATTGAGAAGAGCGTGATATGTGGCTGTTTTCATTGCGAAGCTGTTTTTCCACCTGCTGAGATTGAGCACTGGACAGACAAAAGCAAACCAAAAGAGCAGTGGACAGCCCTGTGCCCGGAATGCGGAATAGATTCCGTCCTTGGTGATGCAACAGGTTTTGCGCCTTACCCGGCCTTTTTGGTCATGATGAAACAGCGGTGGTTTGCCGGGGAATGAGGGGTAGCCGGTCTTGATGCCGGCATGTGGATGAGGTGGATATGCAAGCGGATTTTGTGATTGTGGGCGCAGGCAGTGCAGGTTGTGCAATGGCCTATCGGCTGGCAGAGGCCGGTCAATCTGTGCTGGTTGTCGAACACGGCGGCAGTGATGCGGGGCCGTTTATCCAGATGCCCGGCGCGTTGAGCTATCCGATGAACATGAAGATGTATAACTGGGGCTTTGAAAGCGAACCGGAGCCGCATTTGGGTGGTCGACGCATGAACTGCCCTCGGGGCAAGGTGATTGGCGGATCCTCAAGCATCAATGGTATGGTTTATGTGCGTGGCCACGCCGGGGACTACGACCACTGGCGCGAGGCGGGTGCGGATGGTTGGGGCTATTCCGATGTGCTGCCCTATTTTAAGCGCATGGAAAATTGGGACGATGCGGGCCATGGCGGGGATCCGGACTGGCGCGGCAAGGATGGCCCATTGCATGTGACGCGTGGGTCGATGAGCAATCCATTAACGCGTGCCTTTATCGAAGCGGGCGGGCAGGCCGGCTATCATCTCACCAAAGATTACAATGGTGAGCAGCAAGAAGGTTTCGCACCTTTTGAAATGACCGTGCATAACGGACGGCGCTGGTCGGCGGCCAATGCCTATCTGAAACCAGCGCTTAAGCGGGACAATTGTGACATAGTGCGTGGGTTCGTGAGGCGCGTGGTGATTGAAGATGGCCGAGCAGTTGGTGTCGAAGTGGATCGCAAAGGCCAGCGCGAGGTGATCCTTGCGCGGCGTGAGGTGATTGTTGCGGCGTCATCCATTAACTCGCCCAAGATCCTGATGCTGTCGGGGGTGGGGCCGGGGGCGCATCTGGCCGAACATGGAATTGAAGTTGTCGCTGATCGCGTGGGTGTAGGAGCGAACCTGCAGGATCATTTGGAGCTCTACATCCAGATGGCGGCGAGCCAACCGGTGAGCCTATACAAATACTGGAATATTTTTGGAAAAGCGTGGGTCGGGGCGCAGTGGTTGTTGGGAAAAACGGGTCCAGGTGCCAGCAATCAGTTTGAAAGCTGTGGATTCATCCGGTCCCGTGCTGGCGTGGATTACCCCGATGTTCAGTTTCATTTCCTGCCCATCGCCGTGCGCTATGACGGTCAGGCCGCGGCCGAAGGTCACGGATTTCAGGCCCATGTCGGTCCTATGCGTAGCGAAGCGCGGGGCAGCGTGACCCTGCGCAGCGCCGATCCCGGACATGATCCGGTGATCCGGTTCAATTACATGAGCGAAGAAAGCGATTGGGTTGATTTCCGCAAATGTATCCGACTGACGCGCGAAATCTTTGCCCAAGATGCGTTTGCGCCCTATCGCAAGCATGAAATTCAACCGGGTGCGGAAATACAAAGTGATGATGAGCTTGACGGGTTTATCCGTGAACATGCAGAGAGTGCCTATCATCCGTGCGGAACCTGCCGGATGGGGCGGGCGGATGATCCAGGTGCCGTGGTTGATCCGGAGGGACGTGTCATTGGTGTCGATGGTTTACGGGTGGCGGACAGCAGCCTGTTCCCACGGGTCACCAACGGCAATCTGAATGCGCCGTCAATCATGTTGGGGGAAAAGATTTCCGACCATGTGCTGGGCAGGGCTCCTCTGTCACCCGACAATGCGCAGCCGTGGATGCATCCTGACTGGAAGACGGCTCAGCGATAACAGGGTCTTCGTTGGACATCTGCTGTGGCCGAGCGCAGTATGAGAAAACAACAAAGGGCTGAAGTGATGCGAATAAATGCGGTGCCTGGTGTTTTGGCGGGGGTGTTGTTTTGTGCTCCTCTGGCTGCACAGGAATATTTCGAACCTATGATCCTGTCAGAGCTGCACTGTGCTGAATCACCCTCACCCTTGCCGGTGCTGGAAGCGCTGGAAGGGGCAGGGTTTATCCGGTCCAGCGAACTTTATGGTTATGACAGTATTTCATGTTTCCCCATTCGTGGAGCACTCACGATTTACGGTCTGCAGGTTGATGCGGTCTGTGCGCATGAGGAAGACAGTTCAATTATGAATGAGCGCCCGGATCTGTTGTACCGTGGCCCCGGAACGTCGCCGGGGCAGAGTTTGTCCTTTGGCACATCTGCCGCGCGGGCCGAAGTTGAAGACTGGTATGCTGAACATCTGGGCACCCGTAAGATGGGTCCAGCGATCGAAGAGGGGGACACAATGAGTGAAAGCCCGATCGAGATTGGGTGCAGTTCGTGGATATCGGGGTGAGCTGTTCGATATGGGGCAGTTCAGCGTGCGAAACTTATTGTTCACGTTTGTATGATTCTTCGATGAAACGCCAAAGAGTGGGCATCACATCGCTGCGCCAGGTGTAATTGTGTTCTGCACCCGGAACAGGCAGCAGTAGTTTGGTTTTTGAACCGGCATTGGCGTAAATTTTCTGACCCATTTTAAATGGGATAAGCGTGTCAGCAGTGCCGTGTATGATCAATAATGGTGCTGTAAGCGATCGCACATGTTTGCGGCTTTTCCAGCGATTTTTCATCAGTGGTAAAAGCGGGATAAGTCCGGGGCTGGTATGGCGTGCGACATCGGGCAAGGAAGTGAAAGGCGCCTCAAGCACCACAGCACGTGGTTGGTGCTTTGGGCGCGCTGCTACCAGTTTAAGAGCAACGCCCGTGCCAAGGCTTTCACCATAAATCACCAGATCATCCGTTGTCAGTCCCGGAACCAGGCGATCAAGGTTTTGGTGGAGCGCAACCATGTCCGATGTAATAACCTGTTCCGACGGTAATCCCGTGCTGCCAGAAGACCCCCGGTAGGCAGGTGCGACCAGTCCGTAACCACGCGAAATAAACTGCTCAAACCGATCCGCTCGATTAGCCAGATTTCCGGCATTGCCATGAAAGTAGAGAATTGTCGGTTTGCCCGGTTGTGCCGTGGCAGTCCAGATCACAAGTGTTTCGCCGTTCAGAGCGAGTTTTTGCGCCTTTACACCGTTTAGACCCATGGCTTGCGGATTTTCTTCGGTGGAATCGAATGGATAAACCGCTCCGCGTTCGAACTCGGCCAGCCCTGCCCAGCCGGTTAGTCCAAGTAACAAGGTCAAAACCAAACGCATTGTGATTGCCTTTCCCTCACCGTGTCGCGACCGGAAATTGGGTGAATTGTGATCTCAAGGAGGCGTGGGTTCAAGGGATTGCTGTGCAAGGCAGCCTACGCGCGACTTAAAGATCTTATTCGCCCACATGTGAGAAAGTTTTCGTTAGCAAACGTGCAATGACAATCTGTGATGACCCTGCGCATGCCAATTGCATGAAAAATGTTTGTGAAGGGTATCAACATGACATCAACTAAAATGCTTCTTTCAGCAGCGCTTGTCGCGGGCACTATGTCAGCGGGTGCTGCGAATGCACAGGACTGGTACGGACAGATTTTCGGCGGCGCGACATTCGCCGACAATCCGAATTTCAGCGGTGTGATCGGCGGCGCGGCCAACTCTGTCTTTACCAACCTCGACGACGGCTACAATCTGGGCTTTGCCATTGGTCGGCGATTTGGCGATCTTGGAAACGGGGTAGGCCTGCGAGGTGAGATTGAGCTGTCGTTTTCTGAGAATGATGCGGACGGGTTTAACTTTACCGGCAATGGTCCGGGGGCCGAAGCCAATCCTGGCGGTGATATTTCAAGTACCAATCTATTCGCCAATGTGTACGCGGATTTTGACACCGGCGGACGGGTCACACCGTATCTCGGCGGTGGTATCGGCGTGAGCTTTGTGGATCAGAGCCTGGTTTATGGTCCTACCAGCAATGTGCGGATAGACGGCAGTGACGAAGTGTTTGCGCTGCAGCTGATTGCTGGGGCATCGGTGGATGTGAGCGAGAGCGCAGAGCTGTTTGGTGATGTCCGGTACATTCAGGCCTATGACGTGGCGGGTACCCGTACTGTTAACGGTGCTGCACCTGCTTCGGTCAGCGACGATCTGAGTTCCGTCGCACTAAATGTCGGGTTGCGTTTCAACTTTTAAGCAGGAAGTCTGAGACGAGGCCGGCCCGGAAGTGCAGAGCCGGGCCGGCCAAATTATCAGCTGACTTTGTAGGGCAGTACGCCGCGTTCGTCTGGTGTGACTTGCAGTCGCCGTTCCAGTGGCGGGATCGACCGTTGGTGACAATCTGCCCGTTCGCAGATACGGCATGAAATACCGATTGGTTCAAAATTGCGGGCATTGGTCAGGTCAAGATCGTCGGCATAGATCAGCGCGCCGGCATGTTTGACCTCGCATCCCAATGCGATGGCAAATCGGCGTACGGGTGTGCCAAAGGAACCCCCGGATTTTGAGACATCCCGAGCGAGGCTGATATACCGGACTCCGTCTGGCGTTTCCGCCAATTGGCGCAGGAATCGCCCCGGCGTTTCAAAAGCGCGGTGGACATTCCACAGTGGGCAGGCCCCGCCGAAGCGGGCGAATTGCAATCGCGTGGCGGAATGGCGTTTGGTGATGGTTCCCGCCTGATCGACCCGAACAAAAAAGAACGGAACCCCTTTGGCACCCGGCCGTTGAAGGGTGGAAAGGCGATGGCAGACCTGTTCAATCGACGCGCCAAAGGCATTAGACAGAATTTCCAGATCATGCCGGTGATCCTGTGCGGCCTGTAGAAAGGTGCCATAGGGCATCAGCGCCGCACCGGCGAAATAGTTGGCAAGGCCAATTTTTGCGATAGATCGGGCTGCGTCTGTTTGGAACCGAGCGAGATCGAGCGTGGCCTCCAGCAATTTGTTCTGTGTCAGTAGAGCGACTTGCAGGAGCAGCTGGAACGTTCGGGTTTCCGGTTCGGCCCGGTTGGACAGATGTAATGTGTTGTTTTCGCGATCGTAATGCCGGAGTGGTCCTGTATCCGTGCCCTTGATGGTTACGCCGATGGTGCGCAGCTGTGTTTCAGCTATGGCGCGGATGTCACCGGGCAGGCGCGAGGAATTGGCGAAGCGTTCCGCCGCACGGTCAACCGCATCAATATAGTTGTCGCAGTAGTGAAAAAAGTCGCGCACCTCGTCCCATGGGCTGGACTGCATCCGGCTGTCTTCGCGGCCCAGTGCTTCGTCCAGGCTGGCCAGTCGTTCGTGGGTTTGACGGTAGGCCCGGTGAAGTTCGAGAAAGGCCCGCGCCATGGCGGGGGCGTTGGAGGCTGTGAGCCGCAGGTCGGACAGGGGTGGTGCGTCATCTGCAAAGATCGGATCTGCCAGCGCTTCTCGCATATCTGAAACCATGCGTTCGGCATCACCGGTGCTCAGTTCTGTAACATCAAATCCAAATTCCTGGGCCAAGGCGAGAACGACAGTCGTCGAAACCGGCCGGTTGTTGTTTTCCATCTGGTTGAGGTAGGGCAGGGACACGCCAAGCTTGGCTGCGAAGTCTTTTTGGGTGAGGCCAAGCCTTTGGCGTGTCTCGCGAAGTTTGGCACCGGCGTAGAGTTTTTGGGTGGGCATGGCTGATCCCGGGTTTGCAGGTTTGCGATTGGGATAGAGTAGTTTTGCAAACTATGTTCTGCAAGACGCCGATTGCGGCAGTTAGGGGCGTGCCAGATAGGCCTCACGCCGCATCACCATGATAATCGCGATGATGGCAAGGGCTGCGGTGATAAGCATGATCCAAAGCAGGGGAAACGCACCCGAAGCGGGCGTCAGCAATGCTCCGGCCAAAGCCGACAGGCCCGCGCCGCCGCCTATCATCAGTGCACCTGCCAAACCACTGGCCGTACCGGCCAAATGTGGCCGGACAGACAGTGCACCGGCAGTGGCATTGGGAATGGTCATTCCGTTTCCAAGGCCCATAAATGTCATTAGGCCAAAAAAGCTGATCGCGGTGCCCAGCCCGGCGTAAAATAGGACGAGGTTCAGCGCTATGCCTGCAGCGTTGATCACAGTGCCCCAGAATACCATACGATTGACGCCAATTCGGACTGAGTAGCGCCCGGATAGAAAGTTTCCAAAGAAATATCCAATGGCAGGAGCGCCAAAAAAGAACCCCAATAGTGCGGGTTCCAGCCCGAACACCTTGTCGCCGATAAAAGGCGCACCGCCGAGATAGGCGAAAAACGAACCGGATGAGAGTGCTGAGGCGAGCGCATAGCCCCAGAACCGTGGGGAGGCTAGCAATTCGGGATACTCGCGGGCTTGTTGCCGGAAGGTTTGACCGCTGAGCGGTGCGGTTTCCCCCAGATCGGCCCAGGTTATCCAAAGTACAAGTGCGCCAAGCCCGAACAAAACCCAGAAATTGGATTGCCAGCCAAAGAGCTGGTCCAAAAAGCCCCCGATGGCGGGTCCAATCATCGGCACCACGGCCATACCCATGGTGACGTAACCGATCATGCTGGCCGCTTGGTCCTGCGGAACCATGTCGCGTACAATGGCGCGGGACAGCACCATCGCAGCCACAATGGTTGCCTGTGCCATTCGAAAGAACAAAAACACCCAAACATTTCCCGCTAACGCACAGCCAACAGTGGCCAGCAGGAACAATACCAATCCCCCTAGGATCACCGGCCTGCGCCCCAAGCGGTCTGAAATCGGGCCTATCACAATTTGCAATACCGCGTTCACCGCCAGATAGACGGCGACAGATAGTTGCATCAATCGGTAATCCGTTTCGAAATAGACCGACATGCCCGGAAGCGAGGGCAGGAAGATGTTCATCGCCAGCGCCGAAATGCCCGCCAGCGAAATCAGGGTGATGATATGCGGGGGCGTGCTCTGGTCCAGAAATCGGACATTGAGATTTGCGGTCATGTGAAATCGGTATTCTCTGGCATAGGGAGAGTCCATGCGGGTGCAGGTCACTTAGCAAATTTACAGTTTTGCATTTTGATATTTTCATATATTTGCAAATTTGCCGAATTTTCCTTTTTCACCGGCGGTTCCTTCCCTATTGTCCGGCAAAATTGCAAGGGGAACGTCCATGAAAGATATCCTTCAGGAATTGGAAGATCGCCGCGCCGAGGCCCGCAAGGGCGGCGGCCAGCGCCGGATTGATGCGCAACATTCCAAAGGCAAACTCACCGCAAGGGAACGGGTTGAGCTGTTGCTGGATGATGGCAGCTTTGAAGAGTTCGACATGTTCAAAGCGCATCGCTGTGTTGAGTTTGGTATGGAGAATTCCAAAATTCATGGCGATGGTGTGATCACCGGATGGGGCACAATCAATGGCCGAATGGTTTATGTGTTCAGCCAGGACTTTACCGTGTTCGGTGGATCGCTGTCTGAAACCCATGCCCAGAAGATTTGCAAGATCATGGATATGGCGATGCAGAATGGCGCCCCGGTGATCGGGATAAACGATTCCGGCGGCGCGCGTATTCAGGAAGGTGTGGATTCACTGGCAGGTTATGCCGAAGTGTTCCAGCGCAATATCATGGCCTCTGGCGTCATTCCGCAGATCAGCGTGATCATGGGGCCCTGTGCCGGCGGTGCAGTTTACAGCCCGGCGATGACAGATTTCATCTTTATGGTGCGCGATACGTCCTACATGTTTGTGACCGGACCCGACGTGGTCAAAACAGTGACCAACGAAGTGGTCACCGCAGAAGAGCTGGGCGGGGCATCGACCCATACCAAGAAAAGCTCAGTCGCGGACGGCGCGTTTGAAAATGATGTTGAGGCGCTGGCAGAAGTGCGGCGATTGGTGGATTTCCTGCCGTTGTCGAACCGGGAAAAGCCGCCCGTTCGTCCGTTTTTTGATCAGCCGGGACGTGTTGAGAACAGTCTTGATACATTGATCCCTGACAATCCAAATACGCCCTATGACATGAAGGAGTTGATTGCCAAAGTGGCGGATGAGGGCGATTTCTACGAAATTCAGGAAGACTACGCCAAGAACATCATCACCGGATTTATCCGACTTGAAGGGCAGAGCGTGGGCGTTGTGGCCAACCAGCCGATGGTGCTGGCGGGTTGTCTGGACATTGACAGCAGCCGCAAGGCCGCGCGGTTTGTGCGGTTCTGCGATTGCTTTGAAATACCGATCCTGACGCTGGTGGATGTTCCGGGCTTCCTTCCGGGGACATCCCAGGAATATGGCGGGGTGATCAAGCACGGCGCAAAGCTGCTCTTTGCCTATGGTGAGGCGACAGTCCCGAAGGTCACAGTGATCACCCGCAAAGCCTACGGCGGGGCGTATGACGTGATGGCGTCGAAGCATTTGCGCGGTGATTTCAACTATGCCTGGCCCACGGCCGAGATTGCTGTGATGGGGGCGAAAGGGGCTACGGAGATTATCCACCGTGCCGATCTGGGTGATGCGGACAAGATTGCAGCCCATACCAAGGATTACGAGGACCGGTTTGCCAATCCGTTCGTGGCCGCCGAGCGTGGGTTCATTGACGAGGTGATCATGCCGCACAACACGCGGATGCGGGTGAGCCGGGCCTTTGCGAGCCTGCGGAACAAGAAGCTGACCAATCCGTGGAAGAAGCACGACAATATTCCACTTTAATGTGGGTGGACTTTCATTGGGACTGGCGGACTTCACTTAGGCCACAACGTGTCAGGAGAAGGGAGATGAACGTATGAAACTGCATATTATTAGTCTTGCAGCTGTAATGCTGCTGACCTTGTCGCTGGGAGCCAAGGCTCATTCAGGCCAGACCGAAGTCGAGCTGCTTGTCTTGCCGTCTGGCCTTGAAACGACACTCCAAGAAAGGGTAACCGATGAAACAGGCGCCGGGCCGGTGCACCGTTTTCGGTTTGTCGCACCTGATTTTACCGGGGCAGTTGATCTTGAAACGGTCACTGCCGATCTTGAGTTTCTGTGCAATGGATATGCGCTTGAAACCCTAAGTGCCGAAGGTGCGGAAGCTGGCCAGATCATCATATCCCTGGCCGACAAACCTTCAGAATTTGGCATCTATGATCCGGATATCACCCAGGTTTTCGAGGCATATCGCGTTGAAAACGGCCTCTGCATCTGGGAGATATTTTAATGCATACACAACATCTTGCGCATCAAAGCTCAACCAGCGCCCGGTTTGAGGCTTTGGAGTCACAGGCCGTTATGTTCCCCTATAACGCGTATCAATTTGACCTGGATTCCAGTATTCTGCGACGCGGTTGCACCCAAGCGACCGACACCTCGAGCGTGGGGCAGACAAGGCGTATTAATCGCCACCTGCCCGTTAACAGAGACAGGAGATATCTATGTCGAACAGTATCAAAGGCCTTTTGGCCGTCAGCTTGCTTGTCGTTGTGGCAGCATGTGGCGCCCAGCAGGAAGAAGAAGAATTTATCATCGTTGAACCGGAGCCGATTTCGGTCGAACCCGAGTACACCGGTAAATACAAGTAATCCCATCGGGATTCAGTCAGGGCGGGTCATTGTATCCGTCCTGACGACCGCATCGCACACTTCTGATCCGGAGCGTGCACCATGCTAAAGCATCGCGGCTTTCCCGGGCGTCTTCCGGGTACGGATTTTCAATTCACCATTCGCAGGGCCAACCCCAAAGGGGTTACGGCGATTATCGCCAAGGAACGGTATCGTGATCGCAGGGCGGCGGACCGTCGTGCAGATACCGGGTTTGTCCGCGCGTTGTGGGAGAATTTTGGCGATGAGGCCTTTGAACGGGGCAATCTTGATGCGGGCCGGTTAAGCTGGCTGATTGACCGAGAGGTGAAATGGGCCGAAGACCCTCATGATCCGGCCAGTTACGAGGCCCTGTTGGTGCTGGACGTACCTGTCGCGCGCGCATCTTTTCCTGATGCCTTTGATGATGGCGGGGGTTGAGCATGGCTGGCACCGGCATAATTGGCATGATCTTGCCCACAGGTTGCGGATTTACGCAAAATACAGCCGAAACCCGCGTTTTGGGGCGGCTACGCTTGGTATCTGCATGGATCGGGTGCAGCGTGGTCCGTGTAGTGGAAGCCCTTCCCCTAAGGGCTGAGACGCATCGTCTTATCCGTTACCCTTCCCCTGACGGGCGATCCTGCACAGGCCTGTGCGGATCGCCCCTTTTTTGTTGTATATCAAATAGTTGGGCTTCTCGGCGAGGAGTTGCCCAAATCCATCCCGACCCGTTCAACCGCTTTGACCGTAGGTCCCGTTTCGCGTTGTGTGCACACATCAATGTCACGCAAACTGAATGGGATAAATCACCATGCGAGCCATGCTTTTCACCCTTGCGGGGGTTTCAGTTCTCAGCAGCCTGTCAGGCTGTGGCGAGACGGTTCCGGAACAGGCGCTTTTCGGCGCCGGATCAGGCGCTGCCACGGCGGCCATTCTGGATGGCAACATCGCAGCCGGGGCTGTCGTTGGCGCGGCAGGGAACGTTGCGTATTGCCAGCTTTATCCAGGCCGCTGTAACTGACTTTCACCGCGCGGTAGACGCGCGGACCACTTTACCATGTTTTCAAGCCACTGGTGCCCTGCGCACCGGTGGTTTTGTTTTTCCGTATCAGCGCCGGTCGCTGTCGGACCGAATTCTGAGAGAAGGGACGTAAGATGTTCAAGAAGATCCTGATCGCCAACCGTGGTGAGATTGCCTGTCGCGTGATCAAGACCGCCCGCAAAATGGGGATTCAGACGGTTGCCATCTATTCCGATGCTGACCGCAATGCGTTGCATGTCAAAATGGCGGACGAGGCGGTGCATATCGGACCGCCACCTGCGAACCAATCTTACATCGTCATCGACAAAGTGATGGACGCCATTCGCCAGACAGGTGCCGAAGCGGTGCATCCCGGTTATGGATTTCTATCAGAGAATTCAAAATTCGCCGAGGCACTGCAAGCCGAAGGGGTTGCCTTTATCGGGCCACCAGTTGGGGCGATTGAGGCGATGGGAGACAAAATCACCTCAAAGAAAATCGCGCAAGAGGCGGATGTCAGTACGGTGCCCGGATATATGGGACTGATCGAGGACGCCGACGAAGCGGTAAAAATCTCGAACCAGATCGGGTATCCGGTAATGATCAAAGCCTCTGCCGGGGGCGGCGGTAAGGGTATGCGGATCGCCTGGAGCGACGAGGAAGCGAGGGAAGGGTTCCAAAGTTCCAAGAACGAGGCCGCGAATTCATTTGGCGATGATCGGATTTTCATTGAGAAGTTCGTAACCCAGCCACGCCATATCGAAATTCAGGTCCTGTGTGACAGCCATGGCAACGGCATTTATCTGGGAGAGCGGGAATGTTCTATCCAGCGCCGGAACCAGAAGGTCATCGAAGAAGCGCCCAGCCCGTTTCTGGATGAAGCAACCCGCAAAGCTATGGGCGAGCAGGCGGTCGCACTTGCCCATGCTGTTGACTATGCCAGCGCCGGAACGGTGGAATTCATCGTCGATGGCGAAAAGAAATTCTACTTCCTTGAGATGAATACGCGTTTGCAGGTGGAACACCCGGTGACAGAGCTGATCACCGGCGTTGATCTGGTTGAACAAATGATCCGGGTGGCAGCGGGTGAGAAACTTGAGCTTTCTCAGGCTGACGTGAAACTTGGCGGATGGGCGATTGAAAGCCGGTTATATGCCGAGGACCCATATCGCGGTTTCCTGCCTTCTATCGGCCGTTTGGCGCGCTATCGCCCACCTGCCGAGGTGGCGGCCGGACCGTTGCTGGAGAATGGCAAATGGCAGGATAAGGCCGCCGAAGGGGCCACTGCTGTACGCAATGACACCGGGGTATATGACGGTGGCGAAATCAGCATGTATTACGACCCGATGATCGCCAAGCTGTGCACCTGGGCGCCGGATCGGGCCGCTGCGATCGAGGCGATGCGCGTTGCGCTTGACAGTTTCGAGATTGAGGGGATTGGCCACAATCTGCCGTTTCTAAGCGCGGTGATGGATCATTCCAAGTTTATTTCGGGCAACATGACCACGGCCTTTATCGAAGAAGAATACCCTGACGGGTTTGAAGGGGTTGAGTTATCAGATGTAAACCTGCGCCGTATCGCGGCCAGCTGTGCCGCAATGCATCGCGTGGCGGAAATCCGGCGCACGCGGGTTTCGGGCCGGATGGACAATCATGAACGACATGTGGGCGACGATTGGGTTGTGAGCCTGCAACGCGAAGCTTACCGCGTTTGTATTTTGGCAGATCGCGAGGGTTCGACCATTACCTTCGAAGATGGCACAGAGCTGCGGGTGGAAAGCGATTGGACCCCCGGCCAGCAACTGGCAACGTTGTCGGTCGGTGGTACACCGTTGGTTCTCAAAGTCGGAAAGGTTCCCGGTGGGTTCCGTATCCGCAGCCGCGGCGCAGATATCAAGGTACATGTCCGCACGCCACGTCAGGCTGAACTGGCCGCATTAATGCCCGTGAAACTGCCACCTGATACATCGAAGATGCTGCTGTGCCCGATGCCGGGCCTGATCGTCGGTGTGAACGTATCCGAAGGCGACGAGGTGCAGGAAGGACAGGCCCTGTGCACTGTAGAGGCGATGAAGATGGAAAACATCCTGCGGGCTGAGAAAAAGGCGGTGGTGACAAAGATCAACGCCGGTCCGGGTGACAGTCTGGCGGTGGATGATGTGATTATGGAGTTCGAATAAGCCCAATGCTTTGCGCGCGCCGCCCTTGTTACCAAAACCAGTTGATTGCTGTCGCTGTTATTGCAGTGCTTGCGGGCTGTGTACGGGAAGATGAGGACGCTTTGCGCACGCGGTTGGAACAATGGTTCACTCTCGGCGACACTCAAAGCTTTGCAACGGGTAGTGACTGTGCTGTGGGAATTTATCAACTGCGCGGTGACACGATCGGAGCGGCGATGCCTGTCGCGCAATCTGTGCCACAGATGTTGCGAATTTTACCCCGAAAAGATGTCGCAGCACTGGATGATCCGGAGCAAGCACCTGATGCAGCATTGGTTGAAGCAGTAAACTCACAGCGCAGTACCGGAATGGCGATGCGGCGTGCAGCGCTTGAGGCGCGCATGTGCATGGATGATCTGATGGAGGCGGAATTCAGGTTGGCACTTACCACGCCAAGTTCGGTTCTGGCCTTTGATCCGGGGCACGACGCCATCATGCTGCTGAATCCCGTGCGCGGCGTTTTGATTGTTGCAATAGGGGCGGGATGATGAAGGGCTTTGGTCAGCTATCCCCGCGACGGTCGCGGATTTCCTGTTTGCGCAAGGGCAGTTTGTCAATCACGCGCGAAATTTCACGGGTGTCCCATGGCAACGGTTTACGCAGGTATATCACCCCGTCTTTGCCCAGTAGGACCAGCATAAAACCCCTTGGACGAAGCTTGGTACGCAATGCGCTGTCAGCCGAACGGTCAGTATCGGTCAGCACGATCACATCGCGCTCAAACAGATCGGTTGCACCTTTTGAGATGAATTCCATCTGTTGGATAAATCGCGGGTCGTTAGGACTATCGGCAAAGACAACCAGCGGACGCTTTGTCCAGACAAATTCACTTAAATCTGTGCTATCTCCGGGAAACACAATTTCCGGAGAGGTCACTTCATCCGCCGGAACGGCGCGCGGTGAGAACACCAACACGGCAGCAAGCATAAGAAAAACAAAGGGTATTTTTGACTTCATGGTCTCTCCTGTTCCCTATCATATAGGCAGGAGCAGACCAAAAGCGAAGGCTCATTGGGTCTGTGACCCGGAAAATTTTAACATTCATCAAACACTCAGGCCTGCATGGGTAAATTGGCCTCGACGGAGCAGATTAAGCCCGCGAAACGCGGCCAGCCGGCTAAGGGCCCGGAACACGATGGATGTTATTCTACATGTCGGTGCGCATCGGACGGCGACCACCAGTTTTCAGTACTATTTGCGAGAGAATTCAGGGTTCTTGCGCGCAAACGGAATTGGCTTTTGGGGGCCGCTGCGGACCAGAGGGGAACTTTTGCGGGGGGTGATGCCAGAGGTAGGCCCGCACAGTCCGGAGGACCAGCTACGCCGGGCGCGTGGTCGAATTGCGCTGCAATTGCACGGGGCGCAGGCACGAGGTCGGCACACCGTTATTGTCAGCGATGAAAACATGATCGGCAGCTCGCGGCGCAACCTTCGGGTTGGACAGCTTTATACTGATTTGGGGCATAGAATGGCGCGGTTCGCGGGTGCATTTGGCCAGTCGATTGCGCGCGTAGTAATATCCATTCGGAACCCTGAAACCTATTGGGGTTCCGTTCTGGCCTATGCTTTGGCACGCGGAGGCGTACCTGCGATACGACCGGGACTGGACCGTCTGGCACAAAGCCAAAGAAGTTGGCGGGACGTGATAACAGATTTGGCGCACGCCGTGCCGGACTGCGAAATTCTGGTTTTGCCGCACGAAACCTTTTCCGGGCGGGCGGATGAAGTGTTTGCCTGCATCACCGGTGTAACGGGCACCCCGTCGGCACAAGCTGATGCATGGCGCAATGCGTCGCCGCGATTGCCAGAGCTGAGACAAATAAATCAGGAATGTGGGTCTGATGCGTCTTTTCTGCCGGATGGCGATGGACGGTGGGAACCATTTGACAAAGAGCAAGCCCTCGCGATGCGTGAGGCATATGAAGATGACCTTTTCTGGTTGCGCGGCGGCGCAGATGGAATTGCAACATTAATCGAGGAAACAGGGCTGGCGAAGACGGGACAAACCCCGCGTGCTGGTCGGTTGGATAGAGGACACCCCAATGGCATCGAAGAAAGACGACTGGCGTAACATCGCCGAGGCAGAATTGCGGGGGCGCCCCCTGGAAGAACTGACCTGGGACACGCTGGAAGGGATCGCGGTTCAGCCGCTTTACACCGAAGAGGATATGGAAGGGATTGACCATCTGAGCTCGGTTCCCGGTCGGGCGCCTTTTACCCGTGGAGTTAAGGCCACAATGTACGCGGGGCGCCCATGGACAATCCGGCAATATGCCGGGTTTTCGACAGCGGAAGAATCGAATGCCTTTTACCGGCGCAATCTGGCGGCGGGCCAACAGGGTGTTTCGGTTGCATTCGATCTGGCCACGCACCGGGGCTATGACAGCGATCACGCGCGGGTTGTGGGTGATGTAGGCAAGGCCGGTGTTGCCATCGACAGTGTCGAAGATATGAAAATCCTGTTCGATGGCATCCCGCTTGATCAGGTTTCCGTTTCCATGACAATGAATGGTGCGGTGGTTCCGGTTCTGGCCAGTTTCATCGTGGCCGGAGAAGAACAGGGGCATAACAAATCGGTTTTGTCGGGCACCATTCAGAATGACATTCTGAAAGAATTCATGGTGCGCAACACCTACATCTATCCGCCTGAGCCAAGCATGCGGATCGTCAGTGACATAATCGAATACACCTCGAACGAGATGCCCAAATTCAACTCGATCAGCATTTCGGGCTATCACATGCAAGAGGCCGGCGCGAACCTGGTACAGGAACTCGCCTATACCATGGCGGACGGGCGTGAATATGTGCGTGCGGCAATCGATGCAGGCATGGATGTTGACAAGTTTGCGGGGCGACTCTCGTTTTTCTTTGCCATTGGCATGAATTTCTTCATGGAAGCGGCAAAACTACGGGCTGCGCGCACGATCTGGCATCGGATCATGACCGAGTTCGAGGCAAAATCAGAACGTTCCAAAATGCTGCGCACCCATTGTCAGACATCCGGTGCCTCGTTGCAGGAGCAGGATCCTTATAACAATGTAATCCGCACCGCGTATGAAGCCATGAGTGCGGTTTTGGGCGGTACGCAATCACTGCACACAAATGCACTGGATGAAGCTATTGCGCTGCCGACTGATTTCTCGGCCCGGATCGCACGAAACACGCAGCTTATCCTTCAGGAAGAAACCGGGGTTACCAAGGTGGTCGATCCATTGGCGGGTTCTTACTACGTTGAGAACCTGACGGCAGAGCTGATCGACAAAGCCTGGACCCTGATGGAAGAGGTCGAAGAAATGGGAGGCATGACCAAAGCCGTGGCCAGCGGCATGCCAAAGCTGCGGATCGAGGAATCAGCTGCGCGTCGTCAAGCGATGATTGATCGGGGTGACGAGGTGGTAGTCGGGGTCAACAAATACCGCCCGTCCGAAGAAACTGAGATTGACATCCTCGACGTCGACAACATCGCAGTGCGCGATGCGCAGATTGCGCGGCTTGAGAAAATTCGGGCTGAGCGGGATGACGCAAAATGTCAGGCGGCGTTGGATGAACTAACCCGCCGCGCCAAAGAAGGCGGCAATATTCTGGAAGCAGCGGTCGAGGCCGCGAGGGCAAGAGCCTCTGTGGGAGAGATCAGCATGGCACTGGAAAAAGAATTCGGACGGCACCGGGCAGAGGTGAAAACACTGGCTGGCGTGTATGGAGCGGCCTATGAGGGTGATGAGGGCTTTGCCGCCATACAGAAGTCGGTTGAGGAATTTGCCGAGGAAGAAGGGCGCAGGCCCCGCATGCTGGTCGTAAAGATGGGGCAGGATGGTCATGACCGTGGCGCCAAGGTCATCGCCACCGCATTTGCTGATATCGGCTTTGACGTGGATGTTGGTCCACTGTTCCAGACACCGGACGAGGCCGCACAGGACGCGCTGGACAATGACGTACATGTGGTTGGCATCAGCTCTCAGGCAGCAGGGCACAAGACCCTTGCACCACAATTGATCGACGCGCTGAAGCAAAAGGATGCAGGCGATATTCTCGTGATCTGTGGCGGTGTTATCCCACAGCAGGATTATGACTTCCTGAAAGGGGCAGGTGTTAAGGCGATCTTTGGTCCGGGCACAAATATCCCTGAGGCGGCCCAGGACATTCTGCGGTTGATCCGAGAGGCCCGCAGTTAGCGCCTTTCCTTAAACCTAAAAAAGGGGCAGAACTTTGCCCCTTTTCTGCGCCTTGTATCGCTCAACTGCGGGACGGGTACAATCCGTTGATCGCGACACACCAGGTTACGGCGAGATACGGACTGCGATGAGATACAGGCTGTCCTCCCCCTGTGTTTCCGCCCGGCCCGGCTTGAATTGATTCATCGACTGTTGGTTCTGCTGATAGTGAGTAGCTGGGCCCCTTTTGTGGGCCTGTGTCGGTAGAATACCCGATTTGATGGTCGTGAGAAGGCAGCTGGTTTATCGTTAATGTGAAATCCACCTGTCCGCCGCGCTGACCTATATTGTAATTAGGCAATCCCGGCCCGTTGCCATTGTGAATTGGCGTGCGTCCTCTGAGGTCTGGTAAGCCAAAAGTTGTACGCCCATCGCCACCGTAATACGTCCCGTATAAGGAAAACAGAGCAGAATTTTGCGCGATTGGCAGCAATTGACCCTCGGCTGCAACCCAGTCGCGTGGACAAAAGCCAAAGCCAAAGGTTCTTAGCTCGCCTATAAAGTATTCTTGGGCTGTGGCCTTTTGTGATGTGGCGAACATTGCCGCGCCTGAGATGGTTATGAAGGTCACGGTCAACAGTAAGAGCTTTTTGGTGCAAAATCGCATTTGAGTACTCCTGTGATGCATGAGGCTGCCTATGAGAAGTGACGTTGAGATAGACAGCCAGTGAAAATTGGATAGGTTCGTCGGGATAATTGCGGCGTGGCCCGAAGGCACAGATGGCATGGACAACAAACGAATAACAATTCTGATAGGCATGGGAGCCGGATTGGCATGGTCATGCGCCCTGTTGATGTTGATGCCGCAATTTCTACAATTGCCAGTTTTTGCACTGATGCCAACAATAATGACTGCCTTTTTTCCGCCGGGTGTTGTGCTGTTGCTGATTGTAGGCCGGTTGGCGCAGCGGCGGTTTTTTGATGATGCGACGGTGGATGGCGCCGATTTTACAGGTGCGGCAGCGATTGATCAGAGGGTTTTGACCAACACGATTGAACAGGTTGTATTGGGGCTAGCGATTTGGCCCGCCGCTGCAGTCATACTGGGGGGCGCGGGGCCAAGCGTGATTATGGCCCTTGGTCTAGGGTTTGCCTTTGCGCGTATAGTGTTCTGGGTTGGGTATCATGTTTCCCCGCCGCTAAGAGCATTTGGGTTTGCAGCGACGTTCTATCCAACCGTTTTGGTGGCTCTTTGGGCGTTTTTGCGGCTGTTTTCTTTCGGGGGCAATTGATGCTCGTGCTGGATCATCTGGCGGTGGCGGCGTCTTCGTTGGAGGAAGGGCGCGAACATGTTGAATCCGTACTTGGTGTACCTCTGCAGCGCGGGGGGCAGCATGCCCATTTTGGGACGCAAAACCTGTTGCTCGGGCTTGAGGATGGTCTTTATCTTGAAGTGATTGCAGTTGATCCGGAAGCAGAGCCACCAACCTATCCCCGGTGGTTCGATCTGGATCGATTTACGGGTGAACCTCGGCTTCAGACATGGATTGCGCGAACAGATAACCTATATGAATTTGTTTATAAATTTCCGGATTCGGGCGAACCCGTTGCATTGTCGCGTGGCGATCTGCGCTGGAAGATGGCGGTGCCGCTCAACGGGATATTACCCCACGATAATTTGTTTCCGGCGGTCATCGAATGGCAAGGTACAGCGCATCCGGCAGAGCGATTGACGCCCTCGGGGTGCAGTTTGCGACGGGTGATCCTTTCGCATCCGCAGGCCGAGGTGCTAGGTCAGAGGTTGGCGCCGGTTCTGTCGGAAGAAAGAGTTGTATTCGAGCAAGGCCCCCGCGCAATTGTTGCCGAGTTTGACACGCCAAACGGTGTGCGTGTTCTGACATGAATATTCGAACGGCATCAACCGACGACAGCAAATCCATTGCGGGCATCTGGAACCCGATCATTCGGAACACAACCATCACCTTTACGACAGAAGAGAAGACCGAGGCAGGCATGGCCCGGGAAATTGCGGAACGTCACAAGTTAGGCATGGGTTTTTTGGTAGCTGAGCAGGGTGGAGAAGTTCTTGGGTTTGCGACCTATTTCCCATTCCGTAACGGTCCGGGCTATTCCCGCACGGTGGAGCATTCGGTAAATCTTGCTCCCCAAGCGCGGGGGCAGGGTACTGGCCGGGCGCTGATGGCATCGCTACAGGATCATGCGCGTGCCCAGGGCAAACATTCGATGATTGCAGGGATCAGCATTGAAAACGCAGCAGCGGTAAGGTTTCATTTGGATCTCGGATTTTCCAAGGTTGCAGAGATACCTGAGGCGGGTTGGAAATTTGATCGCTGGCTTGACCTCGTACTGCTACAAAAACGTCTCTAATGCCGCACTGACAATCGCGGGTAAAGCCGATAGGGTTTCGATATGTCGATCTGGAGCAGAATATCCGACGCGCTGGCCGCGCTGGCCAAGGGGGAATCTCTTACCCAGGTTTTTGATCGCTTGCGCGCGCCGCCAGAGCGCAGTGTTGCCTTTGCCATCGCGGTGATTGCGCTTGGGGCGAAAATGGCCAAGGCAGATGGGTTGGTCACACGTGATGAGGTGACCGCGTTTCGCGATGTGTTTCAGATCGCCCAGTCGGACGAAGCAGGTGCAGCGCGGGTTTTTAATCTTGCCCGTCAGGATGTTGCCGGTTTTGAAGAATATGCTGAGAGGATCAGCCGCATGTTCGGTGACGAGCAGGAAGCGCTGTCTGATCTGATGGAGGGACTGTTTCATATTGCGGTGGCCGACGGGATTTACCATCCGAATGAGGACAAATTTCTGGAACGCGTTGCAGAGATTTTCGGCCTGTCAGAGCATGAATTCCGCGCCATGCGGAGCAGGTTTGTTCCCGACGCAAAGCCCGATCCATATGCCGTTCTGGGTGTCGATCCCAAAATGCCGATCGAGGATATCAGAAAGATCTGGCGCAAACTGGTGCGCGAAACCCACCCGGATCGGATGATCGCCCGGGGCGTGCCTGAAGAGGCAATTAAACTGGCGGAAAAGCGGATGAAAGACATCAACCGCGCCTGGGAGGAGATCAGCGAAAGGGGCTGAGATGCGCTTTGCCACGTATAATGTCGAATGGTTCAATTCGCTGTTTGATGATCACGGCAACCTGATGGATGCCGGCGATTGGTCCGGCCGGCACGATGTGACCCGTGCCGACCAACTGGCCGCACTTGGTATCGTATTCACAGCCCTGGATGCCGATGCGGTAATGATTATCGAAGCGCCGGATCACAGCCGAAAACGGGCCACTGTGCCGGCATTGGAAAAGTTCGCTAAAGTGATGAACTTGCGGGCGACCAAGGCGTTGATCGGTTTTGAGAACAACACCCAACAAGAAATCGCGTTGCTTTATGATCCGGAAAAACTGAGTTGTACCCACGATCCTCAAGGACATGAAACCGGTCGCAAGGGATCGCGGGATGCTCCGCGCTTTGACGGGGTGTTTCGGATTGATCTGGATATTGATGCAAAAGAAGATCTGGTGGAGTTTTCCAAACCACCATTTGAAATTGCTGCGAAGTCGACCAGTGGTTTCAAATTTCGAATGATCGGCGCACATCTCAAATCAAAGGCCCCTCACGGTGCGCGATCGCATGATGAAGTGATGCGTATGGCGATTGCGAACAGGCGCAAGCAGCAGGCGCAGGCCGTTTGGTTGCGAAAACGGATCGAAAGCCACCTGATTGATGGCGAACATTTGATCCTGATGGGAGACCTAAATGACGGCCCCGGGCTAGACGAATACGAACATCTTTTTGGCAGGTCATCGGTTGAAATCATTATGGGTGAAGGCGCGGAGACGGATCATATGCTCTATGATCCGCACGCAAGACGCGCTTTGACCCGCAAACTAAGCGCCACGAATACGACATCACGGTTCTTTATCGCGGCTGAGAACCGCTATCTTCAGGCATTGCTTGACTACATAATGGTCTCGGTCGAGTTAAAGGCCAAGGGCCCGACATGGCGTATATGGCACCCGTTTGATGATCGCGATTGTTGGAATGTGCCAGAGCTAAGAGATGCACTATTGACCGCATCTGACCATTTCCCGGTGACCATGGATATTGAGCTGTGATCTTAAAATCGTCATTCAGACGCATTATATGAAGCCTATGAAACAGGTATTATTGTCCTCAAGCTTGCTCATCGCGCTTTCTGGTCCGCTCTATGCGCAGGAATCCGCAGATGAAGATGGCTTTTCTCTGATGGAACGTGGCGTGGAGTTGTTTTTCGAAGGCATTATGCGCGAGATGGAGCCCGCATTGGATGATCTGCGCGGGATGGCCGAAGGAATGGAGCCAGCGATGCGCGAATTCGTGCTGGAGATGGGCCCAGCCTTCGTCGAACTTTTGGGTAAGATTGATGATTTGAGTGCGTATCACCCGCCAGAAATGCTTTCGAATGGCGATATTATCATCAGGCGGAAATTTCCACTGACACCTGAAACAGAAGAAAGTGGTGAAGTCGAGCTTTGAGCTTTCTCAGCGTTTGACAATAGGTTCGGAGTCCAACGCAACTGCCAGGGAATTGAATCTTGCCTCTGCAACTTCCCCGTAAAGAGGCGCAGTTTCGCCAGAGAGTTTCAACTCGATCTTCTTCTTTTTAGGGTACCAGTGAAGTCTGCCTAACTTGGCACCTTTCTTGAGCCATAGCATCGCTGCAAATCGCATCGCCTTGCCCAGAACTTCGGCATCCCACTCGTCTTTGGGTGAAACAAGCGCGCGCAGCTCTTCGAACCGTGTTCCTTCGCTGTTGTTTGAGTAGCGATACAGCAAAGCGAGACCAAGAAAGACCCGTTCAGAGTGTTTAAGCCCGCCCAGATTGGCGCGGGTAGCGTTGTCAAAGCAATCTTCAGCACGGTAATCGGGATGCGCGCGCCAACTGACATCATGCAATAGGCAGGCCGCCTTGATCAGGCGGACGCGTTCGGGCCGGGCCGATTTGAACAGTGGCGCTATGAATTCGTAGATCATCTTGCCGTTGCCGGGCAGGCGGGCATCTTTTGCCTCGGCAAAACGGCAGGCCTCGATCAGCGGATCCCGCTCCCGCAATTGCTGGGGCATCTGCTCGTACAGTAACCCTTCGCGAATGCCATAGCTGGAGACTGCGATATCGCGCGGTTTAAAGGTTTTGACGACCTCTTTGAGCACTTCGGCTGCATGTGGAACAAGTGAAATACGGGCAGTTGAAATGCCTGATTGTTGCTTTAACTCTTCTATGTCATGCGCAGCGATGTATTTCACAGTGTCGCGCACGGCCTGCGCTGACATGCGGTATTCGTGCAGAACCTGAAGGGGGTATCCCTGCCTGAGCATGTCAATCTTTGCAATTGCCCGCCAGGAACCGCCAACCAGAAAGAGGCGATTGTTCTGCGGACCCAGCCGTTGGCTCATGCTGCTGAGGGTGTCGCGGATATAGATTCTGCGCCCCTTCTTGCCCCCCGGCAAATCGCGCAGTTTCAGCGGGCCGAGCGAGGAGGTGAGCCGCTTGCCGACAGCCCCGTCGTCTATTTCTGCTAACTCCATAGAGGAGCCGCCGATATCACAAACCAATCCGTATGAGCCTGGCCAACCCAACAGCACACCTTGTGCGGAAAGGCGCGCCTCTTCCTGACCATCAATAATCCAGATTTTGATACCGGTTTCCTGTTCCACTTCTGCACAAAACTCAGCGCCATCTTCTGCTTCGCGTACAGCCGCTGTGGCAACTGCGGTCAGAGGTCCGGTTCCCATGCCTTGGCCGAGAAGGCGAAACCGTTTTATAGCGTTCAGGGCGCGTTCCCGCCCAATTGGATTTAAGCGGCCGGTTTCGGACATACCGGCGCCAAGTGCGCACATAATCTTTTCGTTGAAAAAATAGGCAGGGCTTCGGGCCGCACCGTCAAACACGACCAACCGAACAGAGTTTGAGCCGACATCAACAACGCCAACACGGCTAAGGGCCCGGGCCGATGGTTTGTCAAACAAAGCCCGCCCAAACGGGCCCCAGTCCTGTTCTGCCGGATCGTTCATACCGTCCATAGTGCCCCTTACATCTTCTTCTCTATGCGGTATCGAACAGTACCGGTCAATCTTCGGTGTGGGTCAGTTTTGGAACATCGGCTGCCCCGGCAGAACCGCGCCCGGAAAGTGAGGGGTTTTCCATGAAGAACCGGTGGCAATTGAAGGCGAACGCGCCATCGGGTAGGTTTTCGCGGTTAAAGCTGCCATCTGGCGCCATGACCCAGCTTTGTGCCACATCTGCCATGTTCGCCGCCATGATCTGGCTGACAATCTGGGCTTTGACAGTGGGGTTGGCAATTTCCACCAAGGTTTCGACACGACGATTGAGGTTTCTACCCATCCAGTCGGCTGAGCTGATGAATACCCGTGCTTTTTTGGAGGGCAGGTCGTGACCGTTTCCGAAGCAAACAATCCGTGAATGTTCCAGGAACCTTCCAACGATAGATTTTACGCGGATATTTTCCGACAAGCCCTTGATCCCCGGGCGCAATCCACAAATCCCGCGCACCACCAGGTTTATCCGAACACCCGCTTGTGACGCTTTGTAAAGCGCATCGATCACGTCGGGTTCAATCAGCGAATTCATTTTTGCCCAGATGCCCGCAGGTTTGCCAGCTTGAGCATTCTCGATTTCACCGCCGATCATTTCAATCAGGCGTTGTTTAAGCGAAATTGGGGAAATTGCCAGATTATCCAGCCGCTCTGGCTGCGCGTATCCCGACAGATAGTTGAAGACTTTGGTCGCATCGCGCCCAAGTGCGGCATCGCAGGTAAAAAAGCTTAGATCGGTGTAAATCTTTGCCGTGATCGGGTGATAGTTCCCTGTGCCGTAATGCGTGTAGGTCACAAGATTATCACCCTCGCGCCGGACAACGGTTGAGATCTTGGCATGCGTTTTGAGGTTAAGAAACCCATACACAACATGCGCGCCTGCACGTTCTAACCTGCGAGATTGGCGAATGTTTGCAGCCTCATCAAAGCGCGCTTTCAGCTCGACCAACGCCGTGACAGATTTACCGTCTTCGGCAGCTTCGCAAAGAGCCTCGACAATGGGTGATCTCTTGGATGTACGATACAGCGTTTGTTTGATAGCAACAACGTCAGGATCGCGCGCAGCCTGATTGAGAAAACGCACCACCATATCAAAGGTTTCGTAGGGATGGTGTAACAGCATATCTTTTTGCCGGATCGCAGCGAACATATCCCCGTCATGATCCTGAACCCGCTCAGGAACCCGCGGCATGAAGACGGGCCACATCAGGTCTGGGCGGTCGTCTAGCACCAGCTCTTTGAGATCGGCCAGGCCGATCATTCCTTGAACCTCGACAACCTCTTCAGGATCGACATGCAGTTCCTGCATGATGGTTTCGCGTAATCGGGACGGAGCATCAGCGGAGATTTTCATCCGCACGACTTCCCCGCGGCGGCGGCGTTTTAGCGCGACCTCGAATTCACGAACCAAGTCTTCCGCTTCTTCTTCGACCTCAAGATCGCTATCGCGAAGCACGCGGAAAGAACAGTGGTCTTTGCATCTATAACCGGGGAAAAGGCTGCCGATATGCAGCAGCAACAACTCTTCCAGCGGCAATGCCCGGTGGCTTCCGTCCTCTGACGGCAGAGTTATGAAACGGTCAATCTGGTGTGGAATAGGCAAGAGCGCCTGCAGCTCATTCTTATCGTTTTTGCGCTGTAGTTGAAGCGCCAGACAGAATCCAAGATTAGGAATGAACGGAAACGGATGTGCCGGGTCAATGGCGAGCGGTGACAGCACCGGGAAAACCTTGTGCATGAAAACATCGGCAAGGTAATCGTCATCTCCGGGTTCCAATCCGTCGCGATTGAGAATGGAAATATTAGCGTCTTCCATCTCGCGCCGAAGCTCTTCAAAGGCTTGTTGCTGACTGTCGAGAAGCTTGCGGGCATCTTCGTCGATCAGTTCAAGCTGTTCAGCTGGTGACAGACCATCTGCTGCAGGAGTGATGTTTCCGCCGCGTGCGAGCTCACGAAGACCTGCCACGCGAACGTTATAAAACTCGTCCAAATTAGTGGCCGAAATCGACAAGAAGCGAAGGCGCTCTAGCAAAGGCACCCGTTTGTTTTGGGCTTCTTCCAGAACCCGCCAGTTAAATCCCAGCCAGCTGAGCTCGCGATTGTGAAATCGGCCGGGACCTTTCGGATCAAAGTCTGGCAAATCGAGGGGCTCGGACGGTGGTGATTTTAAAAAGTCGGCATTTGTCATTGGTTAGTCATCTGAATGATTTGTATGACGGAAAGATGACAGAGTTTGCACTTAGTTGCCCGACTTGTCCAGAACCTGCGCTGCAAGGGCGCGGTTTATGGGACGTCGCGTTTCCAGGGCGAACTGGTCCAGAGCATCAACAATGCGCTGCGCCGTCGAAAAAGAACGGTCAATCCGACGTGTCAGATAAGAGATCGTGGCAGGAGATGGCGAAATCTGTCGATCATTAAAGAGCTTCATAATCAGCGCGGATAAAAGAGCATCGTCGGGCGGTTCAAGTTTTGCAACTGGCGTCGCCTGCACACGGCTGGCCAAATCCGGAAGAGACAATTTCCAATAATTGGGAGGTTGCGTTGCCGTCAGCAGCAAAGAATGTCCTTCGGACAAAACAAGGTTGTGTAGGTGAAACAAAGCCTCTTCGGCCGTAGCGTTGCCCTCAATATCTGCACAATCTTCCACGGCAACAGAGCAGGAGGCAAGTGCGGGAATATCGGCTTTGGACAAAGTGTTTGCTGGAATGATCGTTGCGCCCGAAAGCGCCGCCCAAACATGTGTGAGATGTGTTTTGCCCGATCCGGCATCCCCACACAGGGCGAGCTTACTGGAGGGCCAGGTCGGCCATTGTTCAATCAACCCAACCGCTGAGGCATTGGCAGGTGAAACAAAGAAATCATCGCGCCCAAGCGCCGTTCTGGTGGGCAAATCAAAGCTTAGTTGTCGGATCATCACTCGCCGTCCCGGTCCGCCAGCCCGCGATAGAGAAGACTGTCTTTGTATCGACCAACAAGGAACCTGGTCAGGACACCAATTGCGGCGGCAACCGGGACAGCGACCAGCATGCCGACAAAGCCGAACAAGGTGCCGAATACCGAGAGCGCGAATATGAGCCAAACAGGATGTAGGCCAACCGAACCACCCACCAATTTAGGGGTAAGCACATTGCCCTCGAGCACCTGACCCAACGCGAAAATTCCGGCGACAAGGCCAATCGACAACCAATCCCCCCAAAACTGAAACAATGCCAGCCCAATCGCTAACGCCCCGCCAACCAGTGCACCAACATAGGGAATAAACGTTATCAGACCGGCAATTGCTCCGACCACCAACCCGAATTGAAGCCCCACCAGCATGAGAGCGATGGCGTAGTACGTTCCGAGGACCAAACAGACGGTGCCCATTCCCCGGATGAAAGCTGCCAATGTTTTGTCAATTTCACGCGCCAGATGCCTGACCACAGGCGCATGATCACGCGGCAGCAGGTCATCAATCTTTGCAACCATGTGGTCCCAATCGTAGAGCAGATAAAATGCAACCACCGGCACGATCACCAAAAGTACAACAACGTTGATGAGTGAAGCGGCGGAGCTGAGCAAAGATTCAAGGAGCTGCCCACCCTTGCTTTGAATCGTATCACCAACAGATATAAGGGATTTCCGTAACACGGACTCGTCATCGACAATCTCAGGGAAACGCTCTGTCAGAAAGTTTTGAAGGTCGTTGAATAACTGCGGTGCGATGTTGAACAGATTGACCGCCTGCTGCACCAGCGTAGGCAGCACCAGAAGGGACATGATGACGAAAATCAACAACGTAAACAGGGTGATGATCGTTACCGAAATTGCCCGGGTAAATCCCATGCGCTCAAACCGGTCGGCAACCGGGTCAAGGAAGTAAGCAATTGCCCCACCCAGAACAAAGGGCAGGATTACGTCGCCCAAAAACCACATCAAAACCAGAAACACCCCGGTCGCGATGCCCCAGTATTTCATTTGAGTAGCAACAGGTAATGCCATTGGGAGGTCCTAAATAGCGCGTGTGACTAACACATCGCGTATGCGGGCGATGCTTTCAAGGGAAAGAGAGCGGAATAGGTCGACATCGGCGGTACAATGGTGGCTTGTTTGTATGCGCACAAAGCCATAAACGAAGCAAAACGCCATTTGTTACGAGGGTTGTCTATGCGCCTGTCTAAATATTTTCTGCCTGTCCTCAAGGAAACGCCATCAGACGCGCAGATTGTCAGCCATCGGTTCATGCTGCGGGCCGGGATGATCAAACAATCCAGCGCTGGCATTTATTCGTGGTTGCCCATGGGCTTTAAGGTATTACGAAAGCTGGAAAATATCGTGCATGAAGAGCAAATTCGTGCCGGGCACATTCCGATGCTGATGCCGACGCTGCAATCGGCAGATTTGTGGCGGGAGTCAGGGCGGTACGATGCGTATGGTCCCGAGATGTTGCGCATTCGTGACCGGCACGAGCGGGACATGTTGTACGGACCGACCAACGAAGAACTAATCACCGACATTTTTCGTTCACACGTGGGCAGCTACAAAGATTTGCCGCTGACGCTGTACCACATTCAGTGGAAATTTCGTGACGAGGTCCGGCCACGTTTCGGGGTCATGCGTGGGCGTGAGTTCTTTATGAAGGACGGCTATAATTTTGATCTGACCAAAGAAGATGCGCTGCATTCCTATAATCGCCATATGGTGAGCTATCTGCGGACGTATGAGCGGATGGGGTTACAGGCCATTCCGATGCGGGCCGATAGCGGGCCGATTGGCGGGGATGACACGCATGAGTTTCTGGTTCTTGCAGAAACCGGTGAATCCGAAGTGTTCTATGACAGCGCAATCACCGACTTGAAGTTAGGTGATAAATCAGTCGATTACAGCAGTTGGGACGAATGCGCGGCAATCGTGAAAGAGTGGACAACGCCCTATGCCCGAACCGACGAAACCCATGATGAAGCCGTGTTTGCTGACGTTCCGGAAACGCGCCGTAGGCAGAGCCGCGGGATCGAAGTGGGTCAGATTTTCTATTTCGGGACTAAGTATTCTGACCCGATGGGGGCCACTGTTCAGGGACCGGATGGTAAGCCGGTACCGGTTCATATGGGCAGTCACGGGATCGGGGTGAGCCGCTTGGCAGGGGCGATAATCGAGGCCAGCCATGACGACAAAGGTATTATCTGGCCCGAAGGTGTAACGCCGTTCCATGTTGGAATTGTCAATCTGAAACAAGGGGATAGCGAGGCAGATGGCGCCTGTGAATCCCTTTACAATGCGCTGATAGCCATTGGGTTAGAGCCGCTTTATGATGATCGCAATGAACGCGCAGGTGGGAAATTCGCGACGATGGATCTGATCGGCTTGCCGTGGAGGATCACCGTGGGGCCGCGGGGTCTGAAAAACGGTGTGGTCGAACTGACCAGCAGGAAAACCGGCGAAAGTGAAGAGTTGCCGCCGGAGCAGGCTGTTGAAAAGGTTGCGAAAATCTATGCCAGCCATCGGGTCGCGGCGTTTGGGTGATATTGACGGTTTGATTTGACAGAGCTCAAAATATTTGCTGGGGTTGCGTAAAACCGAGGCGGGAAATTATGAGAAACCCTCTGAAATACGTGATATTGGCAATGGCTTACGTGATTGGTTCCAGTTCGGCACTTGCTGACATCATGACCTATCACAATGACAGGTTCGACATCAAAGGCCGGGTACCTATCGAATTTATAGCTATGCATGCGCCGGAAAACGGTGATGGCAGAGAGTTTAGAAGCACAATCAACAGTGGTCGGGTGATCATTGCGGGCAGCTATAATCTTTATGATAGCTTTTCTGAATTCAGAAAAGAATCCAAGCGGTTATACGTTGAAGATGGCGCTGACATTACACTGGAAACCGGCGGAGATGACTGGTTTGTCCTGTCGGGGTTTCATCGCGGGCAAATCTTTTACACGCGGGTAGAGCAGGGCCGGAACTGTGATGGTGAGGTTGTGCTGGCGAGTATGTATATCGAATATAATCCGGTGGATCGCAGCACGTATGATGATCAGATCGGCGGATTGGCCAAGGGGCTGCAGGCCGGCAGCTGCTGAGCCGGCGTGAAATTCACACTTTGTACAAATTGTACACGCGTTTTGTACAAAGATCCGGGTGTCCGGGAGAATTTGTATGCATCATGCACACTTTATACGTCCCATGACCCGTTTCAGATCATTGGCGCAGCGACCGGTGTGGGAGGGGTTTTCTGCCGGTGATCCCTAATACGGGAACAGGGTTCGGGTGCTGTTCTGACATTGATGGTCGGGATTTGGGTATTTGGGGCAAGAAAGAAACGGCAGGGTGAATCTAGGTCGTTGTTGACCCGAAATATTTTGCAGAAACCCGGTGGGATAAAGGTCGGGGGGAGCTTGATCTCTGCGACGGCTCGGCGCATTGTCCGCGCAAAACTAACCCAGAGGTCCGGTCGTGGCAGCCCAACCCGCCCCGTTTTCACGTTTTGAATGGATGATCGCCTGGCGCTATCTGCGGGCGAAGCGTGCCGAAGGCGGTGTCAGTGTGATGACCTGGATCAGTCTGGTCGGGATCACGCTGGCGGTTTTCGCGCTGATTGCGACGCTGGCGGTGCGGTCGGGGTTTCGGGCGGAGTTTGTCGATACCATTTTGGGATCGAATGCGCATGTGACGGTGTACAGCGTGGGCACGGTCGATGAGGTGACGGGCCGGATTGACCGGACGATTGCCGATTACGACGCGATGGCCGAACGGGTGCGTGATGTGACGGGGGTGATCCGGGTGGCACCGCTGGTCAAAGGCCAGGTGATGGCCAATGCGCGACAGCGCAACGCCGGGGTCGAGGTTTACGGCATCACGCAAGACAACCTGAGAACCATTCCGCGGATTGCCAATCCTGAGACGGCCTATGGCAGCATTGAGGATTTTCCCAGCGGGGTCGCTATCGGGTCAGGTGTGGCACGGGCACTGGGGGTCACGGTGGGGGACAAGATCAAACTGATCTCACCCAACGGGGTCAAAACGGCCTTTGGCACCAGCCCGCGGATCAATGCCTATGACGTGGTTTATGTGTTCACGGCAGGGCGCTATGACATCGACAAAGTGCGGATCTATCTGCCGTTTGCCGAGGCGCAGAGTTTTTTCAACCGCGAGGGGCGGGCGGATGAGCTGGAGGTCATGGTGAGCGATCCGGAGAATGTGAATGATCTGGCCTTGCCGTTGATTGGTGCCGCAGGTGATCGGGCACAGGTCTGGAGCTGGAAGGATGCCAGTGGCGGCTATCTGCATGCGCTGGAGGTCGAGGATAACGTGATGTTCGTGATCATGACCGTGCTGGTCTTGATTGCGGCGATGAATATTGTCAGTGGGTTGATCATGCTGGTCAAGAACAAGGGCCGGGATATTGGTATTCTGCGCACGATGGGTCTGACCGAGGGGTCGGTGTTGCGGGTGTTTTTCATCTGTGGGGCGCTGACCGGTGTTGTGGGCACGATTCTGGGCGTCATTCTGGGCTGTTTGGCGGCGATTTACATCGACAGTATTTTCGCGCTGCTGGATTATTTCAGCGGCAAGCCGGTATGGGACCCGTCGGTGCGGCCGATTGCGCGGCTGCCCGCAAAGCTGGAATTTGGCGATGTGCTGGTGTCGGTGGCGCTGTCGCTGGGGCTGTCGTTTACGGTGACTTATTTTCCGGCGCGGCGCGCGGCGCGGATGAACCCGGTTGAGGCGCTGCGTTATGAGTGAAGTAATGCTGCGGCTTGAGGGGATCGGGAAGACCTACAACAAAGGTAAGACCAACGAAGTGTCGGTGCTGAAGAGCGCTGGAATTGAAATTGCTGAGGGAGAGATGGTGGCGCTGGTAGCACCATCAGGCGCCGGGAAATCCACGTTGTTGCACATTGCCGGGCTGCTGGACACGGCCGATGTTGGTCAGGTTGAGATCGGTGGCGAGGATATGACCGGGCTGAGCGACCGGCGGCGAACGATTGTGCGGCGGCGCGAGGTGGGATTTGTGTATCAGTTCCATCATCTGCTGCCGGAATTCAGCGCGTTGGAGAACGTGGTGCTGCCGATGCTGGCCAATGGAGTGCCTCAGGCGGTGGCAGAGATGCGGGCCGCCGATCTGTTGGCGCGGGTGGGTGTTGCAGATCGTGCAGAGCACCGGCCCTCGGCCTTGTCCGGGGGTGAACAGCAACGGGTGGCATTTTGCAGGGCGCTGGCCAATGCGCCGGCGCTGTTGCTGGCGGATGAGCCGACGGGGAACCTTGACCCCGGCACATCGGATCAGGTGTTCGGCGCGTTGGAAGAGCTGGTTCGGGATCGCGGGCTGGCAGCGCTGATCGCCACGCATAACCTTGATCTGGCCGCGCGGATGGACCGGGTGGTGCGTTTGGAAGGCGGGCAGGTTGTAGCAGGGTAGTTGATCACAAGCTGCCCTGTTTGGGCGCGCGGCGCCAGTACTTTACGCCGTTGAGATAAATGCCGTGATCTGTAATCCTGCCTCGTGTCTCTTCCATTACGGATTTAAAGTTTTTTTTGCGGGCGCGTTCAAAGGCCTCTGAAAGCTCTGCAATTCTTTTTTTAACAAGCCTAATTTCCTTGTTCAGGCGGGCTATTCGGTCTTTGCGTTTTGTCAGTCCGCGCATGTCGTCAATCAGGCGGCGCGCCAGAGGCCGAACCAGATCAAGCATCTGCACTAATATTTTAGGGTAATCTTTTGAAAATCCTTTGATTTCAATATCGTGGGTTTCGTATGTTGTAATTTGCAGGTGTAGCTTTGCAATTCTTTTTCGAGAAAATTCCAACAGCTGACCTTGTGAAAATGAATGAAGTTTACGCTTGGGTTTCTTGCGTGACGTGGATTTGGTTGAATTCGTTCCAACATCCTTGGGATCAGGCCCGCCACCCTGGGCGAAGGCGGCTGGCGACGAGAGGGCAGCACCTGTCATCCAGAGAAATTGGCGGCGAGAAACGAGTTTGATGAACTTTGGCAGTAGAAAACCTTCCGCGTATTAAATTTTAAGAGCATTTTAAAACGGTGCAAAAAAAAAACGCAAATTTCAGCCTGTGAATGCAGCACTGCTTTGATCAAGCTGAAATTCGGTTCACAAAGATTGAATTGACCTGAACCCCTGACGGCGTCACACCGGATGCGACGAATTTGAGGGGATGGACATGACCAAAATATCGCTGAACGACATTGAAGCAACGTCGAAGGCCGCTTTGATCCGCCATGGGGCAGCAGAGTGGGTCGCGGAAGAAGTAGCCAAAGCTGTGAGTGCGGCGGAATCGGTAGGGAACCGGATTTGCGGGCTGTATTACCTTGAAAGCTATTGTCTTCAGCTTTTGTCTGGCAGGGTCAAAGGCGATGTGGAGCCGGAAGTCAGCCGGCCCAGATCTGGGACGGTCATGGTGGATGCAAAGTTTGGCTTTGCGCAGCCTGCCTTTGCCCGTGGTTTGCCGGAAGCGGTGAAGGCGACCAAGGAGTGCGGTGTTGTAAGCTTTGCCATTTGTCATGCGCATACCTGTACGTCCCTGGGATATTTCACCGATCAGATCGCGCGTGAAGGGCTGATTGTACTGGGGATGACCAACGCAACGCCTGTTGTGGCGCCGCCGGGTGGAAAAAGCCGGGTGATCGGGACCAACCCGATTTCGTTTGCCGTTCCGGATGGAGATGGTGGCGTGGCGATGCTGTTTGACCAGTCAACAACCACTGTGGCGCTAGGCAAGATCACGATGGCGAAAGCCGCAGGCGAGAGCATTCCTGAAGGCTGGGCTGTGGATGCGGCGGGCAATCCGACAACTGACCCTGAGGCCGGACTGGGCGGGTCACTGGTCAGCATGGGCGGTTACAAAGGCTGGGGCTTTGGTTTGATGGCAGAACTTCTGGCATCGGGCCTGACAGGGAGTAGGGCGGGCGTCGATCTGGGGCCCCTTAAGGCCCCGGAGGGCCCTCCGCATGATATTGGCGATTACTATTTGCTGATGGATCCGGGTGCAACAGGTGTCTTTTTTGACCGCTTGGGTCAGGTTCAGGGTGCTGTAGCACAGGATGAGGGTGCGCGGATGCCGGGGCAGTCCCGGCGTATTTCTGATCCGGTTGAGGTGGATGAGGTGGCCTGGGCGCTGGCGCGGAAGCTGGCCGGGGAAGGGTGATCCTGTCTGGCTGGGTTGGGGTATTTTTAGCAAGAAAGAAGCGGGAGTGCTCAGCGCGCGCCTTCGTGCGGGTGTTCAAACCAGGTACGGAGGTGATCACGATAGATTTGGGCGCGCGCGCGCCGTTGCAGGGTTTCATTAACGGCCCCTGAACCGAGATTCTTTTCCAGAGCGCGATCATAAGCCTGATCCAGATTTTCGTATTGTTCTTCTGCCCAATCCAGTTCTTCACGCAGGCGGGCCCGGCGGGCCTGTGTGTTATTGAGGCGGCTCAGATCGCGCATAAGCCGGATGGTTCTGCGCCGGTATGTGTAGCCCATCTGAACCAGGCGGTAGGCCATTTCTGCGGAAAACCCGGCGACCCTGATTTTGCGCATTTCGGACGGGTAGGTATATAGTTCCTGGAACTGGCGATGGCTGAGCCGGGCGAAATCGTCCTGACTCAGGTTGTTTGATATCAACCGCGTGCCGGACCCGGTTTCGGGTTCCCGCCCGCCACCCGCGAAACCGTGGGTAATTCCAAGGGCTGGCATGATCAGGGTTGCGGTTCCCAGGGTCATGAATTGGCGGCGTGCGATGATGGTCATAGGCTCGGCTCCTGTGATTGGCAGGTTTGACCATAACACCGGTGCTGTAAGGCTGGTTAGTCTGGAAACCCTTACCTTTTCACGATTGTCGTGGGTCAGACCTGTTGGGTCAGAAATACGCCCGCTGCCATAAGCCCGATACCACCGGCCCGGGTGAGGGAGAGCGGAGAGATCTGTGCGCCGAACAGCCCCAGATGGTCGATTGCCGCGGCGCTGATGAGTTGGCCGAGCAGGACAAAGAACACCGCGTTGCCGACACCAAACCGCGGCGCGACCCAGGTGATCGAGAGAATATAAAATGCCACAAGCGCCCCGCCGAGAAAGAGGTGGCGTGGGGCCGTTGTAGCCGCAACCACGGCGGAGGGTTTGCCAAAAGCAAGAACCACCAAAGTTATCGAAAGTGCGACCACGAACAGGATTGCCGCGGCGGCAACCGGCGAACCAAGCCGTGTTCCTAGGGCGGCGTTCAATGCGGCGAGAACAGGAACGCCGATACCGGCGATGAGCATGATCAGGGCATAGGGCAGGGTGCTGGGCATGAGTGCGCTCCGGTGTTGAGTCGGACGCACAATGGCATGGGCCTTGCGCCTGATCCAGATCATTGTGCCAGAGGGAAAATTCCTGTCTGATACGGAATATCAGTTACGTCGGAGGCACAATGAGCCACTTCACGAAATTCTGTGCCTGTTGGACCCTTTTGGTGGCCGGGCTGGGTGTGAATGCTCAGGTGGTGGCCCAGGATGCCGGAGCGGGTCGTGAGCTATATGAACGGTATTGTATGAGCTGTCATGGCCTTAATGGAAAAGGAGACGGCCCGATGCGACAGGTTTTGAACATACCGCCAGCGGACCTGACCGAATTGAGCTTTGGGGCAGGTGGCGAATTTCCGACGCATCAGGTGGTGGCCCGTTTGTCAGGTTCGGACCCGGTTCTGGCCCATGGCAGTGAGATGCCGGTTTATGGCCCGGTTTTTGAAGAAGGCGAGCGCGTTATGCTGACAGGAGCGACGCAGGGCGTGATTTTTGTACGGCAACCTCTGGCTGATCTGATTGCTTACCTGCGAGAGATCAATGCGAAGTGAACCGCGGGGATTGATCTAAAGCCGGGTTTGGGGCGTAATGCGGGTGGAGGTGGCCAATGCGACATATGTTAGCGACGATCCTTGCTCTGATTTTATTGGGACTGCCGGTCAAGGCGGATGAGGCGGCGGCGAGGGTGGTGATTATGTCGCAGATAGAAGCCTTTGAAGCGGATGATTTTACCACAGCTTTCACCTATGCCAGTCCGACGATCAAACAGATTTTTGGCAATCCGCAGCGATTTGGGGAAATGGTTCGGCAGGGGTTTCCTATGGTCTGGCGTCCAGCGGAAGTTACCTTTCTGTCCTCTGAAATGCGCGACGGGCGGCGGTGGCAGGATGTTTTATTCCGGGATGCTGCCGGGGCATTTCACGTACTCGAATACGAGATGATTGCCGGCCCAGATGGCTGGAAGATCAACGGAGTGCGCCGCAAGGACCCGTTTGAGGGCACTGCCTGATACGTCGTTGCGTTATTGAGCAACGTAACGGTGCTGTGAGACCCCATTAACCTGCTATTGATATTTCCCTTTTCCACCGGTGCACCTGGCCCCGGGAAGCGAAACATTTGGCGCCGGGCCAAGGCCCGGGACGTGGAAAGGGGTAACGATGAACAAGGCAATCACCGATGGCGTTGTTTTTATGCCGCCGGCCTTTGCGGGCGGTTTGGATGTGTGGTCGAGCGGGGATGGTACGCCCGGGTCCGACACCTATGATGGGGCAACGAATGCGGCCTTTGTTCCGGCAGATCAGGATTTTGGCGGGGCGCTGGAATTGTTGAAGACCGACAGCGTGCAAAAGCTGCGTTATATGGGGGAAACCCCAATCCTGCCGGGGTGTTACTTGCGTATTACCGCGCGGATTAAAGCGATCAGCGGGTCATTGCCGAATGTGCGGATTTCGGCCTGGGCAGGAGGAGAAGGGGGAGCGCATGTGAGTGGCGTGACCGAGACAGGCCCGGCCGTGTCACTGACCAACTATGGCGAAGTGGTTGAGGTCAGCGCGATTGTTGGCTCTGGCACCCGCGGTGGTGTTGATATGGTCTGGGGGGCCGCGGCGCTGTTTGGGCATTTCGGAATTGACCTGACCGGGGCCAATGGCGGTGTGATCAGGATTGATGATATTGAGATTGAAGATATCACACAGGTCTATATGAGGGACCTGCTGGCGACGGTGGATGTGCGTGATTTCGGAGCTGTTGGGGACGGTACCACGGATGATCACGCCGCGTTTGAGGCCGTTGATGCCGCGGCCAATGGGCGCGAGATTTTGGTTTCGAGCGGTACATTTTTCCTAGGCGACAGTGTTACATTGCAATCGCGGGTGCGTTTCGAAGGCACAATCACGATGCCTGTCGATAAAATTTTGTCGCTGACGCAAAACTTTGACCTTCCGACTTATATTGACGCGTTTGTTGATGAAGAGCTGGCCTTTAAGAAAGCGTTTCAGTCGCTGCTAAACAATTCCGGGCATGATTCACTTGATCTGGGTGGGCGGCTGCTGGCCATTCGTGCACCGATTGATCTGCAGGCAGCAGTGCCCAACCGAACCGAATCCAACAATCGCCGAGTGATCCGGAACGGACAGTTTTCGGTTGTGTCGGGCAGCAATTGGGACACCGACGTTACGACCTCTCAGGCGACGTACAGCACGTCAGATGGAAAAACGCTGAGCAATGTTACAAATGTTGCGAATATTTCCGTCGGGTCATTGGTTGAGGGCAATGGTGTGGGGCGCGAAGTATATGTGCGTGCCAAGAATGTAAGCGCGCAGACCCTGACGATCAGTCAACCGCTTTATGATGCGGTGGGGACGCAGAGTTATACCTTTCGCCGGTTCAAGTATCTGTTGGACTTCAGTGGCTTTGGAAAGATTTCGCGGTTTCAGTTTGACGATGTGGATTTTCAATGTTCGGGTGAATGCAGTGCAGTGATGTTGCCCACGGTGGGCAAGACGTTTCATTTTCGCGATTGCTTTTTCACCCGACCAAAGGATCGGGGTATTACCAGCGCTGGAGAAGCCGATCAGGGGATGATGATTGATCGTTGTCAGTTTTTATCCAATGAAAGCCCGCTATTGGTGCCGGACCGTGAGAGTATTGCACTGAATACGAATGCCAATGACGTCAAAATCCGCAATAATAGAGTGACCCATTTTCGGCATTTCGCTGTGATGGCCGGATCAACCTCGATCATATCCGGAAACCATATTTTTCAGGGGGACGCTGCGAACCCGGGTCCGCGTTCGGGGGGGATTATCCTGACCAGAACCAACAATCGTGGGACGATCACCGGTAATTACATTTGCGATTGCTCGGTCGAATGGACCAATGAGTATGACAATGCCCCGGATTTTTCGAGCGAGTTTTCGTTTAGTTCGCTGAGTATCACCGGCAATGCATTTTTATCACAAAGCACAGCACCATGGTTCAATTTCATCGTGGTCAAACCCTATGGCCCGGGACATTTCATCAATGGTTTGACTGTGGCAGGCAACACCTTTCGGTTGATAGACGGGCCGATTGACCGAGTTGAGGGGATTGATACCAGTTTTGCGACGATGAATTTTGATCGCTTCAAGAATATCCAGTTTAACGGAAATGCCTTTCATAACGTGCACGAGCATGTGGAAAATCCGCTGGTGATGCAGCACACCGAGGGTAGCCCGTCAACGACCTGGGTGGTATCGCCGGAGCCGAAGCTGCCGTTCAAAGGTTGGGCGCAAATCGTTGAATCGGTTATGCCCGATGGTGCGATCCGGGATAGTGGCGGCAGTGCCTACTACGGTGTGCCGTATTTTCAGGGCCAGCAAGGGCCGAACAAGGATCAGGTCAACCTGCGTTGGGAAAAGGCCGTTGAAGGCACGGTTATTATGCGTGTGCGGATCGACAATCTGATCTGAGGTGGCAAGGGCACCGGTTCAGAACTCGTGCCAATAGCCCAGCTTCAGCTTGATCTCATCAACATTGGCGATACCGGCCGTGACCCCGATTTGGAGTTGGCGGCCGGATTTCTGTTTCAGTATCAACGAGGGTGCTAGTTTGAGAAAGGCAGAGCTGTCCGACGGTGCAGTCGAAAAAAGCTGGATCAATGCCTTGCTACGTGTCGAAATCTGAAACCCGGCGGTCAGTTCTGTGTCCAGCTGCGCATATCCGTCATCGACCACCACCGTGGCGCGGTTGTCCAGTGATAACCAGCCCGATGTTTGACCGAATGAATAGCCGCGGCCGATCAGAACGCCGGGGCGCAGGGCAAAGTTTTCATCAAAGAACCCCATTCCTAATTCGACGGCCAGTTGGGCACCCTCCAGCCCAGTGTCCGGGTTGTAGGGTGGAGACCAGCGTAAAAAGCCGATGAATTTGTACATGTCCCGCTCATCCCCGCCGATATCCAACCCAACAGTCAAATTCCGGCCCAGCCCATAATCGCCATAGAGAGTGGCGAAACTGTTTTGGTCGGTGTCAGGTTCAACTTCAAACGAGAAGGACAAAAACCCTTCTCCCCTCTCTCTGGGCCAAGCACCGGCGGTGGCCGGATTGCCGAGCGAAAGCAGAAAGAGAATGATCAGGATGCGTGACATGAAACCCCCGCAGCAATCCTGATCGCAATTCGTAAATCGAGTGTTAAGGACCGTAGAATAGAAGTTCGTGTTTCAACTTAAACTCGAAACACTTTAGGCTGAGAGAAAACAGGAGGAGCTCCGATGCCCAGAATTTCCCAATCCAATGATTTTCAGACAGTGATCACCACCTTCGAAGTGACACCGGGCACTTGCCAGGATTTGATGGAGGAGCTAACGGCGGCCTATGACGAGTTTATTTCAAAACAGCCCGGGTTTATCGCGGCTGGATTGCATGTGAATGACGCCCAGACCCGGATCGCCAATTATTCACAATGGCAACGGCGAGAGGATTTTCAGGCCATGCTGCGCAGTGACGAGATGCGGCGGCGCAATCGCACATTTAATGAGCAGTGTAAGAGTTTTGAGCCGGTTATGTACGATGTTGCGGCCACTTTCGGCTGATTGGGGGACAGTATGGAAGCGGGTGAAACGGGCGTCCGCGCCGAACTGCGTGGTTTGCGGGCAGAGGTGGCGAAACTGAACAAGCATCGCTATCTGAAGATGCATAATTCTTTGCCGCGGCTGATCTTTTTTAACTTCCTGCGCGGCCTTGCCTTTGGTCTTGGAACGGTGTTGGGCGCGTCTGTTTTGATCTCAATCCTGGCCTGGTCGCTGAGCCAGGTAGAATTTATTCCGATTATCGGCGAGTGGGCTTCGGAAATCCTGCGCCAGATTGACGTGGACCCGCAATGAACCCTGTCTGAAACCGTCTAAAGCTGATATGCATCAAGGCGGTCGGGCCGGGGATCAGAGACAATAGAGCATCCTAATTTTCGGAGGCTCTGATGTACAAGAATATACTTGTTCCAATTTCACTAGACGACACGCGGGATGCAACACAGGCCATTGACGTTGCCCGGCTATTGGTGAGTGAAGGCGCAAAAATCACGCTGTTGCATGTGATTGAACAGATCCCTGCCTATGTGGTGAGCTATCTTCCCCAGGACTATCAGGAGGGGCGAAAAGCCGCGATTTTGGCGGAGCTGGCGCAGATGGCCGCAGATGTGCCCGGAGGTCGTATCGAAGTGGTCGATGGGCATTCGGGCCGTACTATCCTTGAATGGGCGTCTGAGCACGAGGTGGATTGTGTCATCATCACCGGGCACCGGCCGGGTATGCAGGATTTGTTGTTGGGTAGTACGGCGACACAGGTTGTCCGCCATGCCGCCTGTTCGGTGCATGTGGTGCGGTAATGGCGGGGCAAAATCTGCAAAAAGTGCCAAAATCTGATATGATGCTCTGCGCGGGGCGGTGTGAAAGTTAGCGCCGGGCCCGAAGTCTTGTGACGGAGGGAGCAGATGTCGTTGTTACGCGTTTTGACGATTTTGAGCGTGATTTTAGGGGCCGCGTCGGTGGCAGCGCAGGAGCTTATCGGGAGCTATGTTGCCTATATTGGCGTTGATGACCTTTATAATTCCAAGGGCGCCCGTCTCAGCCAACCCTGGCAGGTGCTGCGGCAGGACCGGGCAAATTTTCATAGATTTGGAATTGCTCACGCAGGCGATGAATGGGATCCGTTTTTCGGCAGCATCGACAACCGTGCTGCGATGGAACGGATGATTATGAGGGGCTATATAGAGCCTGCGGCACGTGCCAATATTTTGCGGGGCGGGGCCACTGTTTTCATTAGAATCTACGGTCAGGGAAACCGGGGTGATTACGTGGATGTGACAGTGGTGCGTTAAGGCGAATGTGACTCTAGCTCTTACAATTAGATTTGACTGGTTGCGCTGGTTGCTGGTTGGCGCTCTGGGCCAGAGGTCTCGACTGTATCACCAAATGCGCCGTAAACAGCGAGGCACGACAGGATCACAGCCTGAAGCAGAATGAAACGAAATTGCATGTTGTGAACCCTGTTTGGTCAAACGTGAGGGCACTATGACAGCGGCAGTGCCAGATGCAGAGTATGGCAATCCTGACCTTGCAGACCGATGGCTGGACGCAATTTGCCGGACAGTAATGCTGCTGGTGTCTTGCGTGACCCCAACGGGGTTGGTATCTGGCGGTGGATAAAACCGATCAAAACGGTCGGATAGCCATGAGGCCGGATTGGAAACACCTGTCCCCAGACTAGAAATCAGGAACATGATGCGCCGGTATGACCGGCGGCTGGTTGTTGATGATGTCTCGCTTCGCGTGATGCCCGGGCAGGTCACCTGTTTGCTGGGCCCGTCCGGTTGTGGCAAGTCCACGACACTGCGGATGATCGCAGGTGTCGAGATGCAGGACAGTGGCGAGATCTGGGTCGATGGCAATCTGATCTGTGACACGGTGTTTCGCATTCCACCAGAGCGGCGGCATATCGGTCTGATGTTTCAGGATTTCGCCCTGTTCCCGCACCTGAGTGTGGGGGAGAATGTCAGTTTTGGCCTGAGCGGGGACAAAACGGCGAAAAAGGCGCGGGTGGCGGAACTGCTGGAGCGTGTGGGGCTGGCACGTTATGTCGCGTCCTATCCGCACGAGCTGTCCGGAGGCGAGCAACAACGCGTGGCCCTGGCGCGGGCATTGGCACCGCGACCACGGATCATGCTGATGGACGAGCCATTTTCCGGGCTGGACAACCGGTTGCGCGACGGTATCCGTGATGAGACTCTGGATATTCTGCGCGAGCAGGATACGGCGGTACTGCTGGTGACGCACGAGCCTGAAGAGGCGATGCGCATGGCCGACAATATTGCGCTGATGCGCGGCGGACGGATCGTGCAGGAAGGTGCGCCTTACAACATCTACAACGCACCGGTGGACCGGAATGCGGTGGCGTTTTTCAGCGATATCAATGTGGTCTGTGGCCGGGTTGAGGGTGCCCTTGCCCAGACGCCATTTGGCCAGTTTCTTGCGCCGGGGGTGCCCGATGGGCAGGACGTTGAAATTGTGATCCGTCCACAGCATGTAAAAATAGATTTTGACCGACAGGGGAAAGGCCCAAGGCCAACAATCAAGGACGGCACTGCTGCACGTGGCGTTGTGCGGCGGGCACGGTTTGTCGGATCGGAAAGCCTTGTTGAGTTTCAAATGGATTATGATGGTTCAATTTTCCGGTCCACCGTACCAAACGTATTTTTGCCGCAGCAGGATACGCCGATGTGGCTGACATTGCGTCGCGATCGGTGTTTTCTGTTTCCGGTAGGGAAGGGTGATGAGGCATGAGTGATTTATCAGGCAAACGTGCACTTGTGACCGGCGGAGCTGGTGGCATCGGGATGGCCTGCGCACAAGGCTTGGCGCAGGCCGGGGCGAATGTGGTGATCTGTGATCTGACCGACGAGGTTTGTGCGCAGGCGTTGACTGAATTACCGGAGGGAGTGGAAAGTCTTGCCTTTGATGTCAGTGATCGAGCGGCGGTTGAGGCAGCTTTTGCTGAGCAGAACGCGGCGGGTGGGGTTGATATACTGGTCACCTGTGCGGCGATTGTGAAAGCTTGCCCTATCCTTGAATTTGATCCGGAAGATTGGGAACGCATTCTGGATATCAATCTGACCGGTACGTTTCATTGTGTGCAGCTGGCCGGGCGGCAGATGGTGGACAAAGGGTGGGGGCGGATCATCACACTTAGTTCGGTCAATGGTCAGATCGCCAATGCGGGGCGGGGGGCTTATTCCTGTACCAAGGGTGGTGTGGATATGCTGACCCGGTTGCTGGCGGCAGAGCTGGGTGACAAGGGTGTGACTGCCAACGCGATTGCGCCTATTCCAGTGGATACGGCGATGATCCGGAATGTGCATGGACCCAAGGACCGGGCCGTGTGGCATGCGCAGACACCGAACCCGCGCTATGCAAAGCCCAGCGAGGTGGCGTCGGCTGTTTGTTATCTCGCGTCAGAAGCGGCGGGATTTGTGAATGGTCATATTCTGAACGTTGATGGCGGGTTTATGGCGACCGGTGTGTTGCCGGGGCGGAGCGTGTAGCGCGACATTCTGAAAACATGGCCCTCGGTGTGGGCGACGTTCTGGCGGCCTTCTGACAACGTCGATCAATCCGCTTCCGTTTCTTGAGAGATCAATGTGATTTCTCCATTCGCCTCCAGTGTTCTGATCGCATTGACCACTTCGGTCATCGCGGCCTCACCCTCGCTGGTGCGGATTTTACCGGCGTCCTGAATTTCCTCGCGCAGGGCTTCGGACATGCGTTTGGACATATTGTCCAACAGGAATTCTGCTGCGGCAGTCAATTCCCCTGTGGTGGCCGCGGCCAGAGCGGTGACCAGCACCGTCTGGTCAACCTCACGCATCACCCTGGGCACATCTACCGGGCTGAGCCGGGCAGGGATGTGGGCGAAAGTAAAGATCGCTTTGCGTACCAGCGCGGCAAAATCCTGGTCGGTTTCGTCAAGTCCGGTCAGTACATCATTGCGGGTGATTGCAGCGGAATAGTTCAGGATTGCCCCCACGCGTTCCACGGGTCCGTCGTCAAAGGCCGTTTCAGGCACATCATGCAGCTGTGCTGCGAGGGACAGACCGATCCGGTCGACAGCGTCAGGCGCTACTGCTCCGGTCCGGGACATGGCATAGGTGATGCCACGGGCCACTGGTCCGGGCAACTGGCCCAACAGCTCTGCGGCATGGGTGACGTCAAGCTTGGCCAGCATCACGGCGGCCACCTCGGTGCTTTCGGATTGCAGGATGGTCAGCAGCGGCGGGTTGGGTGCATTGCGGACCTGCTCCCACGGGTCGCCGAATTGCCGCACGCCGGCCTCTTTGCGCAGGCGGGTGGCGGTTTGCGGGCTGATCCGGCCATCAAGGGCCGACAGCGCACCGGCGACACCGCGGGGGAAGGTGAGGCCCATCGCCTCAAGCTCTGACGCGAATTCGGCAACGACATCGGCCAGCGTGGACCGGTCCACATAGCGCATAGAACCCATTTGCGTGGTCAGCGTTTCCTGCAGATTGTCGGGCAGGTCGCTCAGCGCGACATCGGCGCCTTCGTTTAACAGAAAGCGCACGATGATCGCGGCCTTCTGCCGCCGCGTCAGGCGGGCAGAGGGCGATGTATTCTGCGGTGGTGCAAGACGTGCAAGGTTGGTTTTGGCTGACATCGCGGCCCCCATGTTTCGGCGTTGCCGGAGCATAGGGCGGGAAGGGTGAAAAAAGGTCTAAGGCCGGGTCAGGTCAGCTGGTTGTTTGCGGCTGGCAGGATTCAGCATCTGCGTTCCAGACCGAGCCTTCGGCGCAGGATTGTGTCTGCGAATGCTGCGAGCAGGCGGTGGCGGACATGGCAGATGACAGGAAAAGTGCTGTGGCACAAAAAAGAACGGTGCGTTTCATTATAGCCTCCGGTTGGGTGCGGGGGCAGTTTACGCCATTATGTCCGAAATTCAAAATCGCGCTGAGCGGAGCGGGGACAGGCCCGCGTGGAAAGAGTGTCACGCGGGCCTTACCCGGATAACGGCGCCGGGTACGGCAGAGGGACCGCCACAGGGGTTATTGCCCGGCCACACGGCCGGGATCAGTAGTTGTAGGTTTTGCCGGATTTGATTGCTGTGTGCAGCGATTGTTCCGCCCAGGTGCCAGTGCCATCATATTGGCGGATTGCGGCGAGCTGAACCTTGGCGGCAGGGATATCGCCCTGTTCCACGAGCGCCTGACCCATGTAAGAACGGGCGAGAATATTGGCTGGGTTGGTGGCAATGGCGCGTGTGTAATAGGCCATTCCGGTGTCGACATCGCCCATTTTACGATGGGTGAAACCCCAATAGGTCAGAACCCGATCATCTGATTGGTCAGACATCTCAGCCAGTGCAATTTGCGCATTTTTAAATTGCCCGGCATAGGCAAATTCGCGCACCGCGCCGTATAGTGTGTCGTCATCAAGTGCGCTGTGTTGCGGGGCTTTGCAACTTTTCGAACCGCTGTCCCAGATTTCGCCATTGGTGCAGGTTTGGGTCGTTTCAGACGGTTTGGGGGCTTGCGTGCCGCCGCCTGCGGCCAGCGCAAGGCCGGGGGCGAGTAGGGCGGCAAAAAAAACGGTTCGGAACATGATGACCTCCTGCGAGACGCTGTGTTGGTAAGTTCACATCAAAAACCCGGTTAAGAGGAGGTTTATTCGAGTGATCACGATTTCGTGAATATCTGGGTGGCATATTGGAAGCATGAAATAGCGCCGAAAACGTGGGTCTTCGCGCACTTTCTCAGAGAAATGGAGAGAGGGGTGACAAGTCGAAATTTGGTGCTAATGTATCGTTATCAAAGCGTTTTTACCCAATAGATTTTGAAGGATAAATATATGATCCGTTGCGTTTTGCCTGTTCTGGCCACCCTCTTTGTTTCTGCCGGGATGTCCCTGGCCTGTGAAACGGCGTTTACCTATGGGGACAGGGAATTTAGCGAAGGTGCCAGATACAGCAACGAAGCTGATGACAAATTTGAGCGCGCTTTGGACATATACGATACGAACCGGGACAAAGGCTGTGAATTACTCGACGAGTCAAGAAGGGCGTTCGAACGGGCGTCAGACGCGTTTTGGGCCGCGGCGCGGGATTACAGCGACGCGGTGGAAGACTGTAGCCTTGACGGAGACAGGGAAAATACCAGTGCGGCACGCGATAATCGCAAGATGTCGCGAGAATATTCGAAGATTTTAAAAGAATCCGCCGAGAATGCGGAAAGATTATTTGTCAAGTATTGTGCAGGATAAAGGGGCGTTTCGTGCTAACTCCGAAACGTTGGTGTGCCATGGGCGCCTCCGGCAGGAGTATTTTTAGAACAATGAAATAACAGGCGGTGCCGCGGTGTTTCATTGTTCTTCAAATACTCAATAATCCGACGGGATTCATCAGAACTGTGGGTTTAGTCGTTGCCGAACACCCGGGCAAAGATCGTGTCGACATGTTTGGTGTGGTAGCCCATATCGAATTTCTCTTCGATTTCTGCCGGGCTGAGGGCGGCGCAGACTTCCGCGTCGGCGAGAAGCTCCTCTTTGAAATCGGTACGGTGTTCCCAGACCTTTAGCGCGTTGCGTTGCACCATAGAATACGCGTCTTCGCGGCTTACACCGGCTTGGGTGAGGGCCAGCAGAACCCTTTGGCTCATCACCAGGCCGGGAAACTTGTTCATGTTGTCGAGCATGTTGTCGGGGAAGATCAGCATTTTTTCGACCACGCCGGTCAGGCGAGCCAGAGCGAAATCAAGAGTAATTGTCGCGTCGGGGCCGATCATCCGTTCGACCGAGCTGTGAGAGATGTCACGTTCGTGCCAGAGGGCGACGTTTTCCATTGCCGGGATCACCGACATGCGGACGAGGCGGGCCAAACCAGTGAGATTTTCGGTCAGTACCGGATTTTTCTTATGTGGCATGGCGGAGGAGCCTTTTTGCCCCATGGAGAAGAATTCTGCCCCTTCGAGCACTTCGGTTCGCTGCATGTGGCGGATTTCAATGGCGACGTTTTCCACCGAGGATGCGATCACGCCAAGTGTGGCAAAGAAAGCAGCATGGCGGTCGCGGGGGATAACTTGGGTCGAGATCGGTTCCGGGTTGAGCCCTAGCTTGGCGCAGACATGTTCCTCTACCCGGGGGTCGATATTGGCGAAGGTGCCGACGGCGCCGGAGATCGCACCGGTTGCAATCTCGTCACGGGCCGTGAGCAGACGGGTCAGGTTGCGGTCCATTTCAGCGTAAAAGCGGGCAAAGGTCAGGCCCATGGTTGTGGGTTCGGCATGGATGCCGTGACTGCGTCCAACGCGCAGTGCGTCCTTGTGTTCCAGCGCACGGCGTTTGAGAGCGGCCAGAAGCGCCTTCATATCCGCGATCAGGATGTCGGCGGCGCGGGTGAGTTGCACGTTCAGGCAGGTGTCGAGCACGTCCGAGCTGGTCATGCCCTGATGAACAAAGCGTGCTTCGTCTGATCCGATATGTTCTGCCATGTGGGTCAGAAAGGCGATGACATCATGTTTGGTGACGGCCTCGATTTCGTCAATGCGGGCCACATCAAATTCTGCGTCATTGGCGCTCCACACAGCTTCGGCATTCTCACGCGGGATCACGCCAATGTCGGCCATGGCGTCACAGGCATGGGCCTCGATCTCGTACCAGATGCGGAATTTGGTCTTTGGTTCCCAGATGGCAACCATATCGGGGCGGGAATAGCGGGGAATCATGTGACGGGCCTTTGGGATTGAGGTAGGTTTCGGCGCGGGTTTAGACCGATGGGGCCGCAGCGGCAAGGTGGGAGCGTACGGATGAGACGTATTGACCGGGTAGGATGCGTATGACGCCGGAATTGTCACAGTTTAAAGGTCAGTGGGCGCTGTCGCGCGAGATTTTTCATGACGATGGGGCTAAAGCGGTGTTCGAGGGGCATGCCGTTTGGGCCGAGGGGCAGGGCGGCTATCTTTACCGGGAAGAAGGTGCGTTGCACATCGCAGGGCATGGGCCAGTGACAGCCGAGCGCAACTATATCTGGCGGGTGGCGACGGCTGGCGGTATCGATGTTTGTTTTGATGATGGCCGGCCGTTTCATCATATAGGGGTACAGGCAACGGGTGACCGGCATTGGTGTGATCCTGACACCTATGTTGTCGAATATGATTTTAGCGATTGGCCGAAATGGCGAAGCGAGTGGGCCGTAACCGGGCCGCGCAAAAATTACCGGATGAGTAGTTTTTATACAAGGTAATACCTCTTAAAGGTTTTTTCGACGGATGCGGTAGCCATTTGTTTGGCAATGCAAAGGCATTGTTCAGTTGCTCAGTTTGAAGAGAAATCGGTGGAAACATAGCCTTTTCGGGCCAATATTGTTTGTTGCCAATTGTGAACCAATAGCCTTAATCCGGGCGAATTGCCCCATTAGTTCCATATTTGAAACAAACTGATTTCTCCTTTTACGGGCAAAGTTAACGAAACAAAACAAAGAGCAGAACATGTCACAGGACGAAAAATGGATGGAAGCGGGATTGGTGTTCCAAGGGTATCGGGAGCTCGATATCGTTCAGATTGCCAACCGCGTCGTAAATTGTTTTGAGATGATGGAACAGGAAGTGACGGGTGTGAGCGTCTTGAGCGACACTGCCGCGCAGGTGAGTTCCTATGATCACTTGATCGAAATGAAGATCGACGAAGACGTGCATGTGCATTCTTTACACAATCCTGCAGAGTTCTACTTGTCGATTGCGATTCAGGATGTAGACGCAGCTGGGCAAACTGAGAAAAGCCAGGAAACAATTATGGCTATGATGCTGAAAATGCTTCATTTCTCTCTGTCCCCTGACTTTATTAAATGGATCAAGGATGACATTCTTCTGAACAGTGCAGATTTTGTTATGGCCACGACACAACCAGATGCGCCTAAGCCGGTGCGACCGGTTCGCCGGTTGGCGGCCCGCGCGTCATTGCCTGCCGTAGAAGAAACCAATGAGATCCTGCAGCAGCGGGTGGCTGAAGATGTTACTCCGGGTCTTGAAATTCAGGCGGCGAGCGTGGCCTTTCGATCGGTCTTTAGAGAGGCCGGAGAGGCGCCCACACTTGCAGAGGGTGATGAGGCCGATGACAACGCCCGTTTGCGCCTGTCGGCGTGGATGCTATCTATTGCAGTGGCGGTACTTGCCCTTCCAATTGGCGCCGCATTGATCGTATTCAATCTTCTTAAAGGCGAAAACCTGCGCCTGACATCGCAAACAGCTGCGCTGACCGGAACATTCATTGCCTTCCAGGCGATGGGTACGACCGCGCAGGCCATGGATACGCTGCAGACGTTTATGAACTAACGCAGGGTAATAAACCCTTTGTCCGGATTGAGGGCTCCGTTACACTCTGATCAGAGTTGTTGCGGAGCCTTTTATGTTTAAGAAACTACCACTTCCCCCCTCCTATTATCTGCCTCATTGGCGTTTGCTATGGCCGCCGGAGCCCACGCGGCGACCTGTGGCAATACCTCTGCCGGATTTGCGAAGTGGAAGACTGAATTCGCCAAAGAGGCAAAGCGTGCGGGCGTCGGTAAGGCCGGTCTAAAGGCGTTGGCAAGTGCGCAGTATGCCACCCGCACAATTGCCGCGGATCGCAATCAAAAAAGCTTTAGATACAGCCTTGAGAAATTCATGCAGGTCCGCGGGTCGACCACGATCATCGCGCAGGGGCGTAAACGCAAAACACGCAACGCTGATTTTTATGCATCCTTGGAACGTCAATATGGTGTGCCCGCCGGTGTATTAATCGCAATCCATGGTATGGAAACGGCCTTTGGTGGCTTCATGGGTGACAGCGCAATTGTATCAGCAATCACCACTCTGGCCTATGATTGCCGCCGCTCAGATTTTTTCGTACCGCATGCGATTGGGGCGCTGACGTTGGTTGATCAGGGATCCATCACCGACGCGACTAAGGGCGCAAAACACGGAGAGTTGGGTCATACCCAGTTTTTGCCGGGCAATGCATTGAAATACGGTGTGGATGGAAATGGCGACGGGCGCGTTGATTTTTACAATCAAACGGATGCAATGGCTTCAACTGCGAACTACCTTAGGCAGAAGGGCTGGAAGCCAGGCAAGGGGTATCAAGAGGGTGAGCCGAACTTTCGCGTGATCAAGGAATGGAATGCCGCAACCGTTTATCAAAAGGCGATTGCGATCATGGGGGCCCGTATCGACGCCCGGTGATGTTTCTTGGAATTCTTGCACCTTAAGCGTGCAGATTCACGAAAGCGCCACATTTTAAGCAAATTAAGCACAGATTTCTGCGGTTATCTGAAGGCCAATGATACCTTAAAGGCTTGTAAAGCAATGGTTACGCAAAGACATGGTTCGGTTGTCGCGCTGGAATATCGCCGGCAGCCGCGTATGAGTTTTGCAGATATCGTCGAAGAGTTCGATATCGCGTTTCAGATGATCGACACTCAAACCCGTGGTCTGACCTGGGATTGCGACGACATCGCGATCATTGAACGGGACGCGGTACGGGTCGCCCTGGGATGGTTGCCGTCACCTGGCCCAGGCGCATCGTGCTATCTGATCGTTGCTGTCGGGCCTATCCCGGGTGGCAAGCCTGCGCGTGCAGGTGAAGAGAGCTATGAGTTTCTGTCGCAGCGGATTATCGAGCGGACCTATGAGTTTCTGCCGTTTCAGTCGGTATTGCATGGCGATGCCAATCAACCGGTTGGTGCCGAGCTGATTGATACAGTGTTCGACCTTCTGCGTCTGAGCGCAAATGCGATGCCGGATGACAGCCATGTCGCTGCGGGTGCAGGGCCTTCGATCGAGGATGACGAGGACCTTACCGGTGCAGTGCCTCCTTGGATGGCAACTGCTGGTGCGGGTTCATCGAATCGCGACTATGCCAACGGATATTATGCGCATAGCGCGCGGGCAACTGGTGCCAACCAATATGAGGTTGGCGATGAGGATAATAACTGGGGCGATATGTTGCTGACGCGGGCATCACCAACCCAACCGCTGCGTCTGACCATTCACACGCTGGCATTGTCGATGGTTCTTTACCTGCCAGCGCTCGGAGCATTCCTGTTTGCATACAGCATGTTGCGCGACGTCTTTCCGGTTGGCGCCTAAAGCCGAAATTTCCCTGCTTTACTCTTTGCCTTCATGTGGCGCTTCAAAGCGCTGCATGACGTAGCTGTGTATTGAAAACACACAGGCCCGGGTTTTGGGCAGGCGCAACACGCTTTGTCGCTCTGAACGAACGTATGGGTATGAGCCTTCTTCATCGCGTGCCCGAGGCTCATCCCGAGAGCGTGGTTGGTGGAGCGTGGGATCGGCGTAGTAGAGCACATTGTAGCGACATAGTGGCCTGTCCGGGTGTACCCCGTCGAACAACCTCTGCACACGCCGTGCGATTCCGGGATCATATTCCGGGACTGGCACGTGAATAGTGGTCAGCGGGCGGGCGATTTTTTCCGCCAGCGTCCAGCTCGCCGGAAAGCAGAGCACAGCGGCGATCAACACGTGTTCATCACCACGTTTGTCCAGCAAACAGAAATCTTCCTGTACGATATGACCCAATGTTCCGAGCGGATCATTGCGGTCAATCGTAATGTGCACGCCGTCCGGGCGGCAGACCGTTTGCTCTGTGATCTCGTAGGAGGGTGAATGTTCGGTCAGCCAGTTCAATACGAATTCAAAAAGCTCTTCTGCCGCCTCCTGAGACCCTGAAGTGGTGGCGAGAACGTTTGATCTGTGTTGTGACAAAAGCCGCGCGCGTTCGGCCATTTGGCCCGCGAAGGCGTCATCCACCTGAAGCCAATCGGCCGCATCCAAAGGGGCGATCCCGGGCAATGGGCGCGGGGCGTGAATGTCGTGGGGAATTGAATTCTGAAAGATACCTGTCATGGTCGCATGACTAACCGATTCAATTCGATTTTGCATTCGCAAACAGAGCGGCGCAGTCAAATCTGCGCCGCTCTTTGTCAATCTTTGAGTTAGACCTTGGTTGAACCGCAACTACGAAAGAATTCGCGGACTTCCTGTGTCAGGAATCCCCGACCCCCAGCAATCTGAGGCAGCTCGAATGCGCCACCGTAGTTAAATTCAATTTCTACTGGTCCATCATCTGTAATAGCGATGTCCTGTGTCGAATAACGAACCGGAGAGTGCAAAGCTGCAACCCGCTCATTCAACTCACGTACTCTATCCCAATAGGGTAGACGTTGGCCCAGTATTGCGATGCCGGTTTCGGGATGAACATCGTGCTGGATCAATTCCGGGCCATCGTTACCGACGACTGTAAGAATTTCTCCTGTGTCGGTATCTAGCTGGCAAACAAGATTACCATCGCGCCAGAAATTGTCCGCCTCGTTTTTTGCAGCAGGCAGTTTGAGGATAGCGTGTGGTGTCCAAAGCCCATCATCGCGCCACATGTTGACCATACGGACTGTCGCAGTTGTTGGCGTGTATTTGCGCAGAAATTCATGATTCTGCACAAAGTTTTGAATCAGGAATACGTGGTCGCCAACGATGTCGCGAAAAAAGGCGTCATAGCTAAGAGGGGGCTTGCCACGCAGATGGATATGGTTGGCATCGGCGCCGGTAATTATGTTGGCACCCAGGCTCCATCGACCATTGTTGAATTTACAAAAGAGTGGAAAACTCAGATCGCTGGTAAGAAAGGCACGCAAACCATCCGGTGTCTGGATCTTGTTTCCTTTCTGGTAAGCGCGGTTGCTGATATCAATTACGGCCAGAATATCGGGCTGGGGTGTATCATCAGCCGCGAGAAAGACTGAACTCAGCCATTTGTCTCCGGCGACTTCGAACCAGCCATAGTCAATGCATTCGGTTACAATCTGTCCATGCATGGCGCCCGAAATGAACTCTGCGCGCTCTTCGGTTGTGTGGCGCTCCTTGTCGTAGAACTTGTACTGAATATATTCGGAAAATTTGAGTTTTGACGCGCCGCGAGCGTATTTCAACATTTCGCGTCCGATAGCAAACGGATTTCGCCCGCTTTTGCGTGCGGCATGAACAATCAAGTCTGCCGCCGAATAATTGTCTTTGCTTTCGAAGGCTTTGGTTTCTTTTTCAACAATGGTGCCTGTGCCTGCCGTGATGTCGGTCATTGCCGGTTTCCTCTTTTTTGTTTATTTTTTCTCTTATTGCGGAAAAATTTGGCTAAAACATGGCGAGCAGATCCGGGTGCAGCTTAAGTTGTTTTGCCGCACAAAAAAGGGACGCCCAAAATGAGCGCCCCTGAAGTTTGTTCAGCTGAATAATCAGCAGCTGTAATACATGCCGAATTCAACCGGATGTGGTGTGTGCTCGAACAGCTCAATCTCTTCCATTTTAAGCTCGATATACCCTTCGATCTGGCTTTTGGTGAATACGTCACCAGCCAACAGGAAGTCATGATCGGCAGCAAGGCAATCAATGGCTTCGCGCAGAGAGCCACAGACAGTCGGGATGCCGCTCAGTTCTTCGGCAGGAAGATCGTAGAGGTTTTTGTCCATCGCTTCGCCCGGGTCGATTTTGCTGCGGATGCCGTCAAGACCAGCCATCAGCAGGGCAGCAAAGCACAGGTACGGGTTGGCCGCCGGATCAGGGAAACGGGCCTCAACACGCTTGGCTTTGGGGCTTTCGGTCCATGGGATCCGAACGCAACCTGACCGGTTGCGGGCCGAATAGGCGCGCAGAACCGGAGCTTCAAAGCCGGGAATCAGGCGTTTGTAGCTGTTGGTTGCCGGGTTGGTGAAGGCGTTGAGCGTTTTGGCGTGCTTCAGGATTCCGCCGATGAAATAAAGCGCTTCCTGAGACAGGTCGGCATACTTATCACCTGCGAAAAGTGGCTTGCCGTCTTTCCAGATCGACATGTTTACGTGCATGCCGGTGCCGTTGTCGCCGTAGATCGGCTTGGGCATGAACGTCGCAGATTTTCCGTAGGCGGCGGCCACGTTGTGGATAACGTATTTGTATTTCTGCAGCTCATCAGCCTGTTTTGTCAGACTGTCAAAGATCATGCCCAGTTCGTGCTGGCACGAGGCCACTTCGTGGTGGTGTTTGTCGACCTTCATGCCAAGGCTTTTCATCGTCGACAGCATTTCCGAACGAATATCCTGGGCATCGTCGGTTGGGTTTACCGGAAAATAGCCGCCCTTGAGGCCCGGGCGGTGGCCCATGTTGCCCATTTCGTATTCGGCATCGGTGTTCCAGGAGGCGTCGATTGCATCAACTTCGTAGGATACTTTGTTGATGGTATTAGAAAACCGCACATCATCGAACAGGAAGAACTCAGCCTCGGGGCCCATATAGGCCACGTCACCGATACCCGAAGATTTCAGATACGCTTCGGCCTTTTGTGCAGTTCCGCGGGGGTCGCGATCATAGGCTTCGCCGGTGTCTGGTTCTACAACCGAGCAATGCACGCACAGGGTTTTCTGGGCATAGAACGGATCAACATAGCCACTGGTCGTGTCTGGCATCAGCTTCATGTCTGAGGCTTCGATGGATTTCCATCCGGCGATGGATGAGCCGTCGAACATGAACCCCTCTTCGAGGAAATCTTCATCGACCTGATCGGCCATGACGGTGACATGCTGCAGTTTGCCGCGCGGGTCGGTGAAACGGATGTCTACATACTCGACATCCTCATCTGCGATAAGAGTGAGCAGGTCCTTGGCGCTCATGATACTATCCTCTGACTGGAGTTCTGAATTACAGGATTAAGGGTTATAGAGCGTCCGAACCGGTTTCGCCGGTGCGGATGCGGATGGCTTGTTCGACGGGGCTGACGAAAATTTTGCCGTCGCCGATCTTGTCTGTTTTTGCGGCATTGGTGATCGCCTCGACCGCGGCATCAACCTGATCGTCGTCAAGTACGACGTCGATTTTCACTTTGGGCAGGAAGTCGACCACATATTCGGCACCGCGGTAGAGTTCGGTGTGGCCTTTCTGACGGCCGAAACCTTTGACCTCGATCACCGAGAGACCCTGAACACCCACATCCTGCAGCGCTTCTTTGACTTCATCGAGTTTGAAGGGCTTGATGATGGCTTCGATCTTTTTCATGGGAGGGCCTCCTTGGAATGTGCGGGCGTGTTGCGCGAGTTCGACCACTTCTCATCGGTGGGCACAATCGGATAGGGTTATCAGGCGCGTTTCGTGCGGGTGTGAAAACGCGTTTGCCTAAAATTTAGGCAGATTGCCGGAAGATTGAGCAGAATTGAATCTTGGAAGGTTTTGAGCATGACCGAATTGCTGACAGCGGCACAGATGCGGGCGATTGAGCAGGCGGCGATTGAGTCGGGTGAGGTGACGGGTCTGGAGTTGATGGAACGTGCCGGGCGGGGTGTGGTCGAGGCGGTTTTTGAGGAATGGCCGGAGCTTGCACAGACCCCGCATATGGCGGTTGTACTATGTGGGCCCGGCAACAATGGCGGCGACGGTTTCGTGGTGGCGCGGTTGCTGAAGGAATGGGGCTGGGAGGTGGAGGTGTTTCTCTACGGTGATCCCGAAAAGCTGCCGCCGGATGCGAAGGTGAATTATGAGCGGTGGAGCGCATTGAGCGCAGTTTTTCCAATGCGTGATTTTGACATAGAAAACTATGTACCACGTTTAGTTGAAGAGGCTGGTAAGACGTGGATTTTTGATGCGCTGTTTGGGACCGGATTGACGCGTCCAATCGACCGGGAACTAGCATCATTTTTGGGCCCATTGAAGGAATTGCCGCTCGGTGCGCGTCCCGGTGTTGTTTCAATAGATATTCCTAGTGGGGTTTGTGCAGATAGCGGCAAGATATTAGACATTTCCTTACCATCTGAAATGACGGTGACATTCCACTTGCCAAAGCGAGGGCACTATTTGTCAAGTGCTGCCAATAGCACATTTTCAGTCCATGAAGTCGATATTGGCCTCAAGAAGAAGTTCCCGCATCCAATTGACGGCGTATCTCTATTAGAAGACGACGATATTGGTATGGGTGCATTTGTAAGGTGCGGGAAAGACCGAACACCTCAAAACGCGCTTCCAAGTCACAAATTCTCCCATGGTCACGCCTTGGTCCTCTCCGGCGGTTCAGGCAAATCCGGCGCGGCAAGGCTGGCGGCGAGGGGCGCGCTCAGGGTTGGGGCAGGGTTGGTGACTTTGGGTGTGCCACCCTCTGCGCAGATGGAAGTGGCGAGCCAGATCACTGCGCTGATGCTGCAGCGGGTTGAAGGGGCTGATGGACTGGCCGGGGTGTTGGAGGATGAGCGGATCAATGCGCTTTGTCTCGGGCCCGGTTTGGGGGGTGAGCGGGCGCGAGAGTTGGTGCCGGTGGCGCTTGGCGGGGTGAAACCCCGCCCTACGGTTTTGGATGCGGATGCTTTGACGGCCTATGTCGAGGAGCCGGAAGCGTTGTTTGCTATGCTGCATGAGCATTGCGTGCTGACCCCGCATGGTGGCGAGTTTGCCCGGCTGTTTCCGGATATTGCAGAAAAGCTGAATGCCACCCCCGCCAAGGGTCCGGCCTATTCCAAGGTGGATGCCACACGTGAGGCGGCGAAGAGGGCAGGGTGCACAGTGCTGCTCAAAGGGCCTGACACAGTAATCGCCGCCCCCGATGGGCGATGTTCGATCAACTCAGCACATTATGAACGGTCTGCACCCTGGCTGGCCACGGCTGGATCGGGCGATGTACTGGCCGGGTTCATCAGCGGGCTGTTGGCGCGGGGATTTAACCCGATGCAGGCGGCGGAAACGGCGGCTTGGCTGCATGTGGAATGTGCGCGGTCCTTTGGTCCGGGGTTGATTGCCGAGGATTTACCGGAGGAGTTGCCCAAGGTGTTTCGCGCGTTGGGGCTTTAGATGAGGAGGGGGCAGACAATTGTTGGAAACGGTCTTCTGTTGCTTTCTGAGCAAAGCACCCGCGCAGGCGATGCTCGGCATTACCACATTTTCTGGAATGGCGCTTTAGACCATGTTCCAGATAATTGCCGTTCAGTACTGTACAAGAGCGCTCAAAAACCAACACGCCCCGGAGCGTGTGGGCAACCGAGGCGCGTCTCCAACCCTTTGAAGGAAGGTTATGCTGCTTTCGAAAATGAGGCGCCGCCGAAAAAGCTCGCCACTTCAAGACCGTCCGCATAGATCAGATGCGGGCTGTCGAATTCGATTTCAAAGACTGTGATTTCCGCGCGTTCTGAGACGCTGACAAACTCGCCATCGACCAGGCGGGACGCAGGAACAAGCGCTTGTTTCGCCCCAAACAGGGTAGCCGCACGCCAGTCACGAATGAGGATCGGTTGCCCGGCTGGCAGATGAACCTCTTGTTCGGGCCGGTTATGGCCAAGTGCGCGTTCGCGGATGGTAACCATACGCGACATGACCCGGCGGCTGCGGACCGACGCGACGCGGGCTGTGCCGCTGTCACGGGTGATCACCATATCCCCGGGTTTGATATCCTGAACCTGCTTTTCGCCGTCGAGCGTCATAACTGTTGCAGATCCGATCAGCCCTGCGGCATCTTTGTGGGTCTGTGTGCTGCGCTCTCGAGAGTCCTGACGGACCACTTGTTGCGGTTTCATGATTATGTCCTGCTTTGTTGCTGCCTCAGTTTTTCCATCACATTATGGCAATTTTTAGAAATTGTCGCGCCTTTTCTGGGGTGGCAGGCTTGAAACCAGGCGTGATTTTCCGCTCGCATCCCCCTGATTCCTTTGCTATTGAGCGCCCGGATGCGGGTGTGGCGGAATTGGTAGACGCACCAGATTTAGGTTCTGGCGCCGCGAGGCGTGGGGGTTCGAGTCCCTTCACCCGCACCAATAGACGCGACAAATTTGCCCGGTGCGCTAAACTACCGATATATATAGATAAAACAAGATAATACGGTATTCAGTTATCCTGTGGCTCAGATGGGTTTTGACGGCTGATTTCGATGCTCAATTGAGAGCCTAGAGGTAAGCAATTGAATTAGAATTTGCCGAGTTCTAATTGGTTTCGTCACTGCTTCAGGTTTTCACTTGCTTCATCCCGGGATCGTAAAGCGGAGAAAGTGTAACTTCTGCCTTTTTCCGCTCTGTAGCGACTTCAAGTTCGTAGCTGCCGGACAGGACATAATCATGACCAATCACATGATCCGCGCGGATATACCCAATGCCAATGCTCTTTCCGACTGTATGACCAAAGCCGCCTGAGCTGAGCCAGCCGCATCTTTCGCCGTTTCGATAGATGGTTTCGCGGCCTGACAGGATAGTGTTCGCATCGGTGGTGAAAGTTGCGAGAATTTTCTTAATGCCGTTTTCTCGTTGTGCCTGTACAGCGTCACGGCCTTTGAACGGTATATTGGATTGCAGTTTTGTCGCCCACCCAAGGCCAGCTTCAATAGGAGTGTGGTCCGGCCCAATGTCGGACCCCCAGGCGCGGTAGCCTTTTTCCAACCGGAGCGTTTCAATCGCACGATATCCTGCGTTTCGAAGGCCATAATCTGCACCCGCTTCGTGCAATGCATCATACACTGTTTGGGCGTATTCGGTTGGCATATGCAGCTCCCAGCCTAGCTCTCCGACATAAGTGATACGCATTGCGCGGACCGGGCACCCGGCAATGCCGATCTGATGGGCTTTGCCGAACGGGAGAGCCTGATTGCTGATGTCGTTGCTGGTTACTGAGGAAAGAATGCTCCGCGCGTTCGGGCCGAAGAGTGACAGAACTGCGTTGGAGGAGGTTACATCGAATAATTGCGCATTCATACCTGCGGGGACGTTGCGCGAAATCCAGTCAAAATTATGGGTGGCAAAGCCGGTGCCGGTTACGATGTAATACTCATCTGCCTTGGTACGAACGCATGTCAGATCGCACTCGATACCGCCATTGTCGTTCAGCATTTGTGTGTAAATGATTGAGCCAACGGGCCTGTCTACACGGTTCGCTGCGATCCATTGCAGTGCGGCCTCTGCATCCGGGCCTTTGAGGATGTATTTTGCAAAGGATGTCTGATCAAAGAGGGCAGCCGCCTCTCGCGTGGCTATGTGCTCGCGGCCAACGGGGGTGTGCCAATTTGGTTGACCAAATGTGTAAATATCATGCAGTGCTTCGCCTGTTTCTGCGAACCAGTTGGGGCGTTCCCACCCCAGTTTTTCGCCGAACACGGCACCCGCTTCCTTGAGCGTGCTGTAAAGCGGAGATCTTCGGCAGGGCCGGGCGCTGCTATGTTCTTCGGACGGCCATGCCATAGTGTAGTGTTTGCCATAAGCCTCCAACGTTCGGGCGCGGACCCAGTCTGTGTCAGTATGCGGTCGGCCAAATCGCCGGATGTCGATCGGCCAAAGATCATAGGGTGGTGCCCCATTGGTCACCCATTCCGCCAATGCCATGCCGGCCCCGCCGCCTGACGCGATGCCAAAGGCGTTGAACCCGGCGCCCACAAACACATTTTGCATTTCGGGTGCTTCCCCAAGGATGAAATTGCCGTCGGGCGTAAAGCTTTCCGGTCCGTTTATGAGTTGTTTGACACCGGCCTCATGCAATTTTGGAACGCGTGGCAGGGCGAGTTCGACAAGCTGCTCAAAATGGTCAAAATTACTTTCAAGCAACTGGAACTCAAACGGATCCGGGATACCGTTTTGGGCCCATGGGATTCCGTTTGGCTCGTAACCACCCATCACCAATCCGCCGACTTCCTCCTTGTAATACGTGAGGCGATCCGGATCGCGAAGGGTTGGAAGGTTTGATGGAACGCCAAAGGGTTCTGTGATCATGTACTGATGCTCGACCGACACCAGCGGCACGGAAACACCGATCGTCGCAGCCAGTTCGCGCGTCCATTGCCCGCAGCACAAAACCAGCTTTTCACATGTGATCATTCCTTGGGCAGTGCTCGCACCGAGAAGTTTACCGTTCTCGGCTATGATCTTTGTAACGGGGCAATTTTCTACCAAACGGGCACCGGCATTGCGTGCACCTTTGGCCAGGGCCTGTGCGATATCGGACGGGCTCGCCTGGCCGTCGGTTGGCAGGTAGGCCGCACCGACGACGTCGCCGATATCCATCAACGGCCAAATATCCTGGGCCTCTTGCGGGGTCAGCAGTTGCATATCCAATCCAAAGCTGTGCGCGGTTGTGGCCTGACGTTTTACCTCTGTCCAGCGTTCGGTGTTGCAGGCCAGGCGAAGGCCGCCATTCATTTTCCAACCGGTTGCCAGCCCGGTCTCTGCTTCCAATTTGTTATAAAGATCAATGGAGTAGCCCAGAAGCTGCGTAACATTAGCGTTGGATCGCAGCTGCCCTACCAACCCGGCTGCATGCCACGTGGATCCCGAGGTGAGTTGTGCCTTTTCCAGCAACAACACCTCTTGCCCCATCTGGGCGAGGTGATAGGCCGTGGAACATCCGATTATCCCGCCCCCAATAATGATGATTTTTGAGGTAGAGGGGAGTGTCATATCGGGGCCTCAGGAATTGCGGAAATCGGAAAGCGCGTTTTGTAACCTTGTCAGATTTTCAGCAGTGTAGTTTGCATAATCAAAGTCAAGTTTGGAATGAATTTCAGAGGTCATTGACCACAGGGCCTCTCGCATGAGCGATGCGCATTTCATCGCCTGATAGGGTCGCCATTGGTCTTCTGCAGGTGCTTCAAAATATTGCTCCAGCATGGCGCGTTCTTGCTGCTCAGACAGACCGTTATTTCCAGCGAGACCCGCCAGATCGAACAGTGGAGAGTTGAAACCGCCGTATTCCCAATCGATCAGAAAAAGCCGTTTGCCGTCGTCAAGGATGTTTGCGGCCAAGAGATCGTTATGTCCAATCACCAGGCCCACACGACCGGTTGCGATTTCTAATATTACTGCCTGTTCAATAAGTTGTGAGAGGATATTGATGTGAGAAGAATCATCAATTTTGAGCCGGGCCGCATATGTGCGGATGACTTGATAAGGCCAGAATGTCAGGATTGGTGAGGTCAGGTGGTCGCCGATATTCCGGTGTGTTTTCCGGATCAGTTCGATGATCCGGGGCAGGTTTGCGGTGTCGCAAACATCAGCTTCGCCAAAGGTTTTGGCCTCGATAAACTGCAGCACCAGAACGCCGGGTTCATGATGCACCACATCCGGTGAAACGTTCAAAGCCTGTGCAGCACGTGCCAGTGCCAGCTCGTTCCAGCGCAAAATGCCGTGTTCGGGAATATCGTCCCCAAGCCGCACAACGAATTTCTGTGTTCCGTCACGAACAGTCAGATTTATGTTTGTTATGCCTCCACCAAGCGGCTCAATCTCTGTGGGGTTTTTAAAGCAACTTAACTTTGCCACACGGTCGATCGCCGATTGCGTCATATCCCCAACCCTTTGTGTTGTGCACCTGTCCAGATTTTCAATGTAACGCCGGTTCTGATTTCGATAAAGAGCGCTGACTTATCAGGGGAAGTTGGAACAGTGTGCATTTGAACGGCTTTTGTTGCAATTGCCCCTCGAAAGCTCAGGCTTTCAAAAATCCCTGAATGGTCCGATTGAACAGGTCCGGTTTTTCAAGATGGGCTGCGTGTGCACAATCGGGGATCACCGCGAGGCTGGCATTGCTGATGGATTGCCATAGTTGTTCAGTCTGGCTCCAACGGTAGGTGCGATCGTGATCGCCCCACAGCACCAGCGTTTTAGACTGGATCTGCTGCAGGCGGGATACCCCGCTCCAGGTTTGCATCGCCTTGAGGCCCGCGAAGATGGCCTGCAGGCTGCTGCGTTCTGCAATCGTGGCACAACTTTCATAGGCCGCGGCAATCTCGCCATTCAAAAACCAAGTGGCTGCGATGCGCCTTGCCGTCGAGCGCGCACCGTCGGCGCGGGCGCGGGATTTGGTTGTTCCGAGGGATTCAAAGCGGCCGGGCAGAACACCCGTTGCGCCGGTGCCATACAACACAAGCCGTTCGATGCTTTCAGGCGCCTGTGCAATCATTTCCTGAACAATCATACCGCCCATTGAATGCCCGATCAGGTGGAAATGGTCGATGCCGCGTGCGCTCAGGTCGTTGAGCACCCAATGGGCAAATTCGGCTATGGTGTCCGGCGCATCAAGATGTGCATTTTCACCAAATCCCGGCAGGTCAACGGCAATGATGTCAAAATCATCCCCAAGGGCGTTTTTTTGGTCTTGCCATTGTCGGCTGCCTCCCATGAACCCATGGACAAAAACCACAGGCGTCATTTGCGCTGCCCCTGCACGATGCGATCAAGGATCATGGCGCAGAATAGGATCGCAAATCCGGCCAGAATGCCCTGGCCTACATTGGCGTATTGAAGCGCCTCAAGCACGTCTTCGCCCAACCCTTTGGCACCGATCAGAGAGGCCACCACAACCATTGCCAGCGAAAGCATGATCGTCTGATTGATACCGGCACGGATTGAGGGGCTTGCTAACGGCAAGTCAACCTTGGTCAGCAGGTACCATTTGTTGGCGCCAAAGCTGATCGCCGCCTCGCGGACACTTTCAGGAACGCCGCGCAGTCCCAATACGGTCAGGCGCACGACGGGTGTACCGCCAAAGATCATTGTTACCACTACCGCCGCCGGTTTGCCGACGCCGAAAAATGCGATCACAGGCACCATGAAGACAAAGGCAGGCATGGTTTGCATGAAGTCCATGATGGGCTGGATGAAGGCATAAAACCGCGGTCGCCGCGCGGCGAACATACCCAGCGGAATGCCGATCACGATCGACAGGCAGGCCGCTGTGCCCAACAGTGCCAGCGTGGTCATTGCGGCCTCCCAAAAGCCCAAAAGGCCCATATACGTCAAAAAGGCCCCCGAATAGATGGCCGTTCGGATGCCTGCCGTCAGCCAGGTCAATAGAATGATCAGGCTCGCGATCACAATCCAGGGGGTTTGGACCAGAATGACCTCCAGCGCGTCCAACAACGCACGGATGCCCATTGTCAGTCCGTCAAAGAAGACTTCGCTGTTGCGCACGCAAAACGCGATGAATTCTTCGACCCAGGTGATGCCGGTCAGGCGGATATCCGGGTCTGTTGGAAAGTGACTGAGCAATGAAAAACGGCCGGGGAAACTGTAATGCAACATCGCTGCCGCTACGATCAGCGCCATGAAAATCGCGCTGAACACGATCTCAGGAACCGGCATGGCCGAGCGTATTGAGCGGTCTGAAAGCCACTCGGAAAATCGTGCTTCGAGCGTCCAATTGGCCACGATGGCCTGCACCACTTTGACGATCAACAGGATTGCAAGGCCGGTCAGCGCGATACTGGGACCCTCAGCCGCCATCGCCTCGGCCTCGGCGCGTATGCCGCCGATATTTTCTTCAAGAGAGTCCACCGTTCGGCGATAGACATCGATTTTGTCGGAATTCTCCTCAATCGCTGCCGCCAGCTGCCTGCGGCGCAGCTCTAACGTACCTTCGATTGAGGCAATTCGTGCCATTGCATCAGCGGCCAGATCGCCGAAAAGACCACGTGCCATCTGCACAAAGGCCAGTGTTTCAAGGATCAGGAAGGGCAAGGCCCATGTCCACAGACCACGTGCCCCAAACCAAACCGGACCGAATATCCCGGCCATCAGGTTGAAAGTGGGCGTGAAACGGGAAGAGGCGCCGATCTTGTCAAAATTGGAAATGTAATAGTTGGGGCTGGTTCTTACAAAAGTGCGGATGTTTTCGCGCCGCTCTTCGGCATAGGCCAGAGCCGCTTCGCTTTCGGTATCTTCCAGCGGGTTAACACCGTCCGGATTTACATCAGGTGTGCTCATGATACTTCCGTCCCTTCGATGACAGTGCGCAAAAGATCAGCACGGGTAATCAGGCCTACATCCTTGCCTTTGTCTTCCACCAGAATGGCACTGCTGTTGTCGATCGCCAGATTGATCAGCGTGCTTAGGTTTTCGCCCTCATTGACGCGCGGCGCATCTGCGTCCAGCGGGCCGTGGGTCGCGACATAGTCTTCGATGGGCTGCATGACCGCATGGGCGCGTACGACTTTGAGGCGGGAAATGCCTGCCACGAAATCGGCCGCGTAATCATCAGCAGGGTTCATCACGATGTCTTCCGCTGTGCCGATCTGCACCACCTTGCCGTCACGCATGATCGCAATCCGGTTGCCGATGCGCACCGCTTCGTCAAGGTCATGCGTTATGAAGATGGTTGTCTTTTTCAGGATTTTACTGAGGCGGATGAACTCATCCTGTAATTGTCGCCGGATCAACGGATCCAGCGCCGAAAATGGCTCGTCCATCAGCAGAACATCGGGATTTGCTGCCAGCGCTCTGGCCAGGCCTACGCGCTGTTGCATCCCGCCGGACAATTCATGCGCGAACTTGGACCCCCATGCGCCTAACTCAACGATATCAAGGATGGCGGCAGCCTGACGCATGCGTTCGTTTTTGCTAACCTGTCGGATTTCCAGCGGCATCGCTACGTTGTCCAGAACCGAACGGTGCGGCATCAGCGCGAAGTTCTGAAACACCATGCCGATCTTGTTGTTGCGAAACTGCTGAAGCTCTTGCGGCCCCAGTGCCATCACGTCGGTGCCTTCAATCTCGATCTTGCCGTCGGTGGGTTCCAGCAGCCGGTTGAAATGGCGTACCATAGTGGACTTTCCGCTGCCGGACAGGCCCATGATACAGAATATCTCTCCGCGATTTACCGAGAGGCTGACATCTGCGACACCGACAACACAGTTGTATTCCGCCAGTACCTCGGCCTTGCTTAACCCCCGGTCGCGGATCGCCTGCAATGCGACCTCGGGTTTGGCCCCGAATATCTTCCAGACATTTGAAATTTCTATGACAGTTTCATCGCTCATTTTGCGGATATGTCCCTGTTGAGGGTCAATTTATGTGGCGGCACCAATAGTGCCGGTGCCGCCGGATTTCGAGGTAAAAGGTAGCTTACAGCCCCAGCCACGCGTCGACGCGATCAGGGTTGTTTTCCACCCATTCGCGCGCGACCTCTGCCGGATCGCGACCTTTGCCGCTGATCTCGTAGGCAAAGCCAGAGACATCATCGGATGTCAGAGCGAAGTTCGCGAAGAATTCCGCAATGGCGGGAGAGCGGTCAACCAAAGAATTCGACCACGCGATTTGAACGTTTTTCAATGCGTCCTTGGTCGAAACGCTGGATTTTTCGTACCAATCAGGATCATCCGAAGGTTGGACCATCGTGTACTTGGCCGGATCAAAGATTGGCTCACTCAGCATCTGTACGTCGAACATGTACCAAACCGCATGGGGCTTGTAGCAGTAGAAGGCATAGCCTTCGCCCTTGGCGATTGAGTCCTTGATACGAGCCGTTTTTACGCTTTCTTCGGCGCGGACCGGTTCGATGAAGTCGAGCAGGCCATAATCACGTGTCTTGACTTCGTTCACATTGGCCGAGGCCCAACCCGGGGCGCCGATCCACATTTCACCTTTGCCGTTGCCGTCACTGTCCATCAGTGCTGCGACATCCGGGCGGCCGAGGTCGGCGATATCCGTGATGCTGTTTGCCTCGCCAAAGTCCTGAGAGACGCAGAACCCTTGATTGCCTTCATAGGGGTTTGAAGACAGGGTCACTGTGCCTGCTTCGTCAACATATTTCTTGGTAAAGCTCTCCTGATTGGGCAGCCATACGTCGGGATGCACATCAATGTCGCCTTTGCCCTGATCCATCGCCTGGAAAATTGTGGCGTTATTTCCGGGAACAAATTCGACCTCTCCGCCGATACGCATTTCGACAACCGCGCCCAAAAGATGCGCGATGGCCTGTGCACCGGTCCAGGACGGCACGCCGATCTTGACCTCTTCAGCTGCAAATGCAGGCAGCGCGAATGCGCTGACCGCGGCAGCAAAGCCGAGTGATTTCAGTTTGTTATTCATAGTATTCTCCTCTGTTGGTTCGCGCCTGTTGCGGCGTCATTCTAGCTTGGTGCTTTGATTGGTGGCTTCTGGTCGGTTGAAAACGCAGACTTAGTTCTGTGAAGGCACCAGTTGCCGGGGCTTCTTTTTCTTATTGTTACAACCCTAGTCCAGATTGAATTCGTTTCGCCAATTCAAACATTTCATCAAACTATTCCGATTTTGCATATTGTTGAGTACACTCTCTGAATAGTAACCTTTGTAGGAGCAGAAACTTGGACCTGAATTGGCTGCGTGATTTTGAATGTCTTGCCCGGACTCTGAGCTTTACCCGTGCGGCAGACGAGAGAAACATTACGCAGTCCGCTTTCAGCCGCAGGATCAAAGCACTGGAAAGCTGGGTTGGGCTGCCATTGGTCAATCGCGCCACGTATCCTGTTCAATTGACCGATTCAGGAGAGAACTTCCTACCTATAGCCAAAGCGTCAATTTCCCAGCTGTCTGAAGCACGCCAATTGATCAGGGATGCGGACCGGGGGGACAGCAGGTTCATCCGATTTTCGGTGCTTCACACCATTTCAGTTAATTTTTTGGCGTCACGAATTGAGGGGCTTCAGCAGCAAATTCCCGATTTGCGGACGCGGGTGGTATCAGATTCATTGAACACCTGCTGTGAATTGTTGGTCGAAGGCGCGGTTGATATCATGCTGTGTTACTACCATCACGCCATTTCCCCGATGATTGATGAAACGGCATTTGAGCGTAAAGATTTGATGGTTGATCGCCTGATTCCTGTCGCCGCCGCCGGTCCGGCACAGGCGGGTGGGTGGAACCTGGATTGCCGGGATGGTCCGCCAATCCCTTACCTGGCTTATGAGCGCTCGTCCTTTCTGGGCATGGTTGTTGAAAACACCGTAGATCGCAAACCACTGCATGCCGAGACAATCTATGTGGACAGCTTGGTCGAAGCGATAAAGCGTCGGCTATTGGCCGGGAGTGGATTTGCCTGGATGCCGATATCCGCCGTCTCAACTGAGCTTGCTGAAGGGCAAATGGTGGCCATTGGAAGCGATGAGTGGGCCGCTAATCTGACAATCTCTGCGTTCTCTGATCCGTCATCGTTTGACAACACCGCGAGAGAGCTTTGGGATTTTCTGTAGTTACGCAGCCGTTTGGATTTTGATCAAAGCCTAACTTTCCATCCGGTCAGCGATGGCAACAATCCGGTACATATCCCGCAGGACAGGTTTTTCGATCAACTTGCCGTCTATCACGACAAGGCCGGTATCAGCGGCTTCAAATTCGGCAATGATCCGACGGGCGCGTGCGATTTTTTCTGCTGAGGGCGTGAATACTTCGTTTAGGGCCGCGATCTGTTTTGGATGGACAGAGCCCTTGCCTGCAAACCCCAGATCGCGCGCTTGTTCTGCAGCCACGCGCATACCTTCGGGATCATCAAGATCAAGATAGGGCACATCAATCACATCCAGCCCGGCACCTGCCGCAGCATGAACGACACGCGAGCGGGCGTATAGCAGGGGTTCCCATGCATTCTGGCACCGCAATTCGGCCGCCATATCAACGCCGCCGAAAAACATCGCATCTATGCGGTCTGAACAGTGGGCAATGTCGTGGGCGGCCTCAAGCCCGGCATTGGTTTCAATGATAACATGCAGCCGCGTGGCGTGGCCTGCCTCTGACAATAGCTGGTCCAGCATCACCACTTCGTCGGGGGTGCGGATCTTGGGCATCATCAATGCAGGAGGAGGGGTATCTGTAGCAAGGATCGCCTGTACATCCTCGATTCCGAAACGTTCGCGCATAGAGTTGATCCGAACGATCCGTTCAACGCCATCATCGGCCTGTGGCTGCTCGAACAGCGCAAGCGCCTTTTGCCGGGCTTCGGCTTTGTCTTTAGGAGCAATTCCGTCTTCCAACTCGACACAGACAATGTCAGCACCAGACGCGAGCGCCTTGGGAAACATGTCAGGCCGCAAGCCGGGTGTGAAGATAAAGCTGCGGCGGGGGCGGGGTGCGCGGTTGGTCATTGGTTGTCCAAGTTTCAGGTTAAGGTTTCGACTGTTGTTTCGGTGTTCAACGTGCCTTTTCGATGGCGGTTTCTACCAGTTTTTGCATTTCATCGAAGCTGGTTCGACGCGGGTTGGTTCCGGCTGCACTATCCAAGAGCGCCTTTTCAGCAATACGAGCGGCGCAGTCTGCAGGTACGCCAATATCGCTCAGTGATTTGGGGATATCCAGCTCATCCAGAATCCGTTCAATTTTTGTGATGAAGGCATCGACCGATGGGTCGTCGAGTCCCATTGCATCGGCCATACGCTTAACCTTGTCTTCCATCCCGGGGAGGTTGAAGCGAAGAACAGTTGGCAGGATGATTGCATTTGTCAGGCCATGCTGAGTGTCAAATTCAGCTCCGACCATATGCGAGATAGCGTGCACATGGCCAAGCCCCTGCAAGAATGCGATCCCTGCCAGACAGGAGCCCACCAGCAATCCACCACGAGCGGCAACATTCTGTGGTTCGCGCATCACCACCGGTAACCAATGCGAAATCAGCGCCAACCCCTCAAGCGCCATCCCATCACAAAGCGGATTAAAGCCCGGTACGCAGTAAGCCTCGATCGCGTGGGTCAAGGCGTCGGCGCCTGTCCATGCGGTCAGGTTGGCAGGAAGGCCAACGGTCAGTTCTGGATCAAGCAATGCCAAGGCAGGGCGCAGGTCAGGGTGATCGGCGCAGAACTTCATGCCTTTTGACACATCCGTAACCATCGCTGTGGCTTCGGTTTCGGCACCGGTTCCTGCGGTCGTGGGAATGGTAATCAAGATCGGGAAGGCCTGATCAGCACTGATTTCAGGGGCCGGTTTTTGATAGTTGAAGTCCAAAATATCAAAGTTGTTATTCGCGATCATGCATATGGCTTTGCCGCCGTCCATCGCACTTCCACCACCGATGGCGATGATTGCATCATGCCCGCCGTCGCGGAATTTTACCCGACCTGCGCCGATTTCATCATCCCGAGGGTTAGGAGATATGTCATAAAACACATCCGATCGCAGCCCGGCGGCATTTAACGTGCTGCCAAGCTCGCTTATGAATGGCAGGCCATAGCTGCCCCGATCTGTTACAATCAAGGGATTGGAGAGACCCATATCGGCACATCGCTTGCCGATCTCGGCCAGACGGCCGGGACCATAGGCAATTGGGACCGGAAAAATCCAGTCCTGCGGTTTGAGTATCTCGGCTTCTGAATTGGTGTGCATTGTGTTTCTCAATCAAGATGCAGGTCGCGTTGGAATGGTGCGGTCTATTCCTCTGACGATGTTCTTTTCGAGGTCAAAAAATGGGACATCGACAATCTGGCCGTCATGAACACTGCCGTCAGGCAGGTGCAAGGCAAGAGTGCGCCCGACCCAGTCACCGGGTTTGTGAAAACGGATATACCCTACACCCAAACTCAATGTGGGAGATGGAATGCCTGCGGTGATGCGGCCCACTTCGGTATCGCCATCCATCACTGCACTGCCAGCTGCGGGTGTTTCTGTAGCGCAGGTCAGACCAAAGAGGCATGAACGGGTATCTTTGCCAACCAGCGCATCGCGCCCGACAAATTCGCCCTTGTCCATGTTGATAAATGGGGCAAGCCCGGCCTCGTACGGGGTCATGTCCGGGGTTATGTCGGTGAGGTTCCCAAGAATCCCACCTTCGATCCGGCGAATGGTCAGCGCGCGGGTTGACGAAAATTCCATCCCGTGCGGTTCGCCGCAGGCGATCAGATGATCCCATAGTGCGAGATGATCTGTGGTTGCTCCGTCGCAGTAAATCTCGAACCCAAGTTCGTTGGTGAAACCGGTACGAGAGACATAGAGCCGCTGGCCGCCAAGATCGAAATAGCCCGAGCGGAAGTATTTCATTGTCTCGTCAACGGCCCCATTTGACGCAGCTTTCATGATCTCGATCGATGCTGGCCCCTGAATTTGCAAAACACGGCTGTGGGGGTCAGATATTGTGACGTCAAAACCACCGGAATGGGCCAGCAGCCAGGCCTCGAACGGGCCGTCGGCCTGTACGTACCAGAACCGGTTTTCGCCCAGGCGAAACATGACGCCATCCATGAATACACCGCCCTGTGGAGTGCAGGCGATGGCGTAGTAACCGCGTCCTTCGGTCATCGTGGCGACCTTGCGGGCAAAAACCTTTTCGAGAAACGGCACAACATCCGGCCCAGAGATTTCAATGGGCTTTTCGGGCACGTCAAAGATCAATGCCTTTTGGCGCAGGCACCAATATTTTTCGAGATAATCTTCGCCGATGAAGATGGGGAAATACCGCCCGGCATAAACGCCACGGATCATTTCCGGGCAGTCGGTGCGTTCAATAAAGGGTGACTCTTCAAAACGCCGGGCGCTGATAGAGACATTGTTTTCCAGGTCGGAGGCTTCTTGCAGGTTGCTCATGTCTGAACCTATGGATCGTTGGGTGTTTCGGGTCGCAAAATTTTTGGGGGTTCGTGTGCAGTAACCGGGGGAGGGGCCTCGGTAAAAAGTTCAGCTTCAACAAGGCAGGAATGCGCAGTTGGACCCTGACCAAGTTTTGATGTGCCTTTGTCCCGGGTCAGAACGTTTGGATTGCCGTGTTTGCACAGGCTGCCGGGCGTTGTCGGGTCCTGGGGGTCGTACCAAGACCCGGTGCTCATCTGTATCACGCCGGGGCGAATGGACGGATCGATTAAGATGCCGCCAAGACAAGCCCCGCGGTCATTGAAGAGCCTAACAATGTCGCCGTCTTTCAGGCCGCGATCGGCGGCATCATAGGGGTGGATGAGTACCGGCTCACGCCCGGTAATCTTTTTGGCTTTGCTCACACCACCATGATCAAACTGCGAATGCAGTTTGTCCTTGGGTTGGTTTGAAATCAGGTGAAGTGGCCAACGCGGGTCAGCATTGCCAAGCCATTCGTATGGTTCGCGCCAGACGGGGTGGCCCGGACAGTCGTCATAGCCAAAATCGGCAACGGTCTGAGAGAAGATTTCGATTTTACCACTGGGCGTGGCGAGCGGGTTGGCCTGAGGGTCGGACCGGAAACTGCTTAGCATTACGACAGGGTCGGCCGGATCATCTATTTTAAACCAACCGTTCTTAAGAAAGGTATCGTATTCGGGGATTTCAATTCCGGCGGCCTTGGCCCGGATGGCTGTCTGTTCGTATATCCAGCTTTGCCAGTCTTCAGACGATCGGTCTTCGGTAAAACTTGCGTCTACACCCATTTCGCGGGCAATTCCCGAGAATATTTCGTAATCGTCTCTGGCCTGTCCATATGGTTCGGTCAGCCGGCTCATCGAAACAACGTAAGGGTCGCGCGCGGTCAGCGCGATGTCCTGTCGTTCCAGTGGCGTGGTGCAGGGCAGAACAATATCGGCGCGTTTCGCCAGAGAATTCCAACACCATTCGTTTACAATAATGGTTTGAGGTTTTTGCCAGGCCTGCATCATCAGGTTGAGATCCTGATGGTGATGGAAGGGATTTCCGCCCGCCCACCAGACCAGTTCGATATCGGGGTATTCGTATCGCACCCCATCGAAATCAAACGGCTCTCCGGGGCGCATCAGCAAGTCGGTGATACGTGCCACTGGGATAAAATTTTTAACCGGGTTTTCACCCTGCGGAAGAGATGCCCCCGGCAAAATGGTAAATTTGCCACCGATAAAGTTCATCGCGCTGTAGCCAAAGCCAAAGCCACCGCCGGGTAATCCGATCTGCCCAAGCATTGCAGCGAGGGTGATCGCGGCCCAAAAGGGCTGTTCGCCGTGATCTTGCCGGGTCAGCGACCAGCTGACCGAGATCATCGTGCGCTCTGACGCCATGCGCCGGGCCAGGTTCCGGATCGTAACTGCCGGAATTTCACAGATTTCGGCAGCCCATTCGGCGGATTTGGGTACGCCGTCAGTCTCGCCCAACAAATAGGGCAGAAAATGTTCAAAACCCGTGGTGTAGCGATCCAGAAATGCGTGATCAGCCAGCCCCTCTGTCTGCAAAGTATGGGCAAGGGCCAAAATCATGGCCACATCGGAATTTGGTCGAATTGCCAGCCAATCGCCCCCAACGTCGTCCAGCAAATCGGATTTTAGCGGGCTGATGTTAACAAAATGAATGTTAGCATTGCCTGCCGTCATCAGACCTTCGCGTTGAATGTGACGCCCGGTTCCGCCCTGACTGATCTGCCCGTTTTTCAGTGGCACGCCACCAAAGCAGACGAAAAGCGTCGTGTGGTCGCGAATGGAATCGTAGCTGGTGCAGGTGTCCAGATAAGCACGGAAACTGCCCAGAATATGCGGCACCATCGCCTCGGCTGCGGCGAAGCTGTAGGTGAATTTGGAGCTGGTGAAGCCACCGATACAGTTCAGGAACCTCTTGAGCTGGCTTTGGGCGTGATGAAATCGTCCGGCGCTGGCCCAGCCGTAAGAGCCGCCAAAAATGGAGGCATTCCCATGATCCGTGCGGATCCTGTCGAGTTCTGTTGCAACAATTTTGTTCGCCTTGTCCCAGCTGACTTCGACGAAGGGATCAACACCACGTAGCTCAGTTCGTGCGCCGGGGCCGTGCTCCAGCCAGCTTTTGCGTACCATCGGGGCATCAATGCGGGTGGGGCCATGTTGTACGTCAAGAATGCCAGGTCCAATCGGCGATGGATCCTTGTCGTGTTCAAAAGCTAACAGTTCCTGCACGCGTCCGTTGCCAACCCGGGCACGGTATGTACCCCAGTGCGAGCTGGTCAGGGGCAGGTCGTTGTGGTTGGTCATTTGATGCTCAGGCCGAGGTCTTCCTGACGCTTACGGCTCCAGGCATTTGTCATCCGGTCGGTGATGATAGCGATGATCGCCATGCCGATACCGGCAATGATGCCCACGCCAAAGTCGCCGTCGCTCAGTCCGATATAGACAATCTGTTCCAGGCCATTGGTGCCAACAAGAGCGGCAATAACCAGCATCGCGATGCCGTACATGATGGTCTGATTTAAACCCAGCATCATCACCGGCAGGGCAAGCGGGATTTTAACCTGCCACAGCATCTGCCGGTTTGTTGCACCGATCATTGTCGCGGCTTCGATCACGTTTGAGGGCAGGCTGCGCAGCCCATGTTCGGCGTATCGGATCGCCGGAACGATTGCATATGCAATGATCGCCAGCAGCGCAGTGAACTCTCCGATTTTGAAAACCATAACAAACGGGATCAGCAGGACGAACAGCGGCATGGTCTGTAACGTGTCATTGAAGGGACGCACGATGGCCGAAACTGTATCGTTATGTGCGGCCCAGATGCCTATTGCAGTGCCGAGTAAGAAGGAAATTAAAACCGCAATTCCGCACAAATATACCGACAACATTGCTTCGGGCCATATGCCGGTTACCACAATGAAGCCCAGGCCGAGCGCAGTGCCTACGCCCAATGCGCGCCCTCCGATTTTCCAGCCACCGACAGCACAGATGAGGAGTAGAGCCGGCCAGGGCATACCTGTTAGTCCGAAATAAATCAGGATCGCAAATATCAGGATCGCGATGCCGGTATTGGTTCGCCCGCGATACGCGGCCCAGGCCGCCAGTGCAAAAACCACGGCCGCATAACCAATTTTGTGGGCCAGCGTCAGGTCGAACCCCCATGTGAAGGGGCTGACTGCGCCCTGCAGGCCGATCTTGGCTGGCAGCATGACGAAGAAGAATGCGAGTTTTTTGACAGTTTCAATTTCGCCCCGGAAGTTCACCACGACGTAGGTCAAGCCATCATTCATGACCCCTGCCGGGCTGAATTCCCACGTCCGGGGCCAAACGTTCAGGGTTCCAAAGATTTGGGCCAGAACGAAAAACAATGCTGCGCCGAGTGCTGCGACAACCCAATAACGATGTCTTTGGGCAAAACTTTTATCCTCTGGATCGTAATCTCCTGATCGCGCTGCCAATCCAGCTGTGACCCTGTCGATCACCATGGCCATCAGGGCGATGACCATACCCGCCAAAAGGCTTTCGCCGAACTGGGCTTTGCGAATGGTTGACAGCACCTCCCACCCGATATCGGCTGTTCCGCCGATGATCGAGGCGATGATTACCATGCTGAGTGAAGCCATTGTTGCCTGATTGACACCTAACAATAGTTGCCGCAGCGCCGAAGGGACGCGTACCTGCCAGAACAGCTGACCGGGCTTTGCACCGGACATAAGCCCGCTTTCGATAATTTCGGGCGACACGCCGCGCAATCCGACGATGGTATTTCGCACCATGGGGGGGAAGGAATAGAGTACGCTGGCAATCAATCCGACGACAGTGCCAAAGCCAAACAGCATCAGGATGGGCAGAAGATAGGCAAAGGACGGTACGGTTTGCAGTACATCCAGCATTGGCATGATGATCCGCTCAGCCCGGTCAGAAAAGAAACCCCAAACACCAAAGGCAAAGCCTACAAGAATGGCCAGCGGCACAGAGATGGCGACCAATGACAGCGTGTTCATGCTTTCGCTCCAGTAGCCGATCATCAGCATGTAGAGCATGGAGACGAGCGTAAACGCGGCCAGCTTCCAGCCGGATGCGGCCCAAGCGACGACGCAGAATAGGAACGCAGTAACTGACCAGGGTAATGCGTTGAGTACAAAACGCACCGCTTTGATGGGCCATTCCAATGCCCATGACACGCCAAGGAAAAACCAACCCAGATACTCAACGATCCAGTCCATGATCACATTCAGCCAATCGGAAATCGGCAGGATCAGGTCTTTGGGATATTTTGCCATCCAGGCCCATTCGCTCTGAAGCGAGAGGCATATCAGAGTAACGGCAATTACACCCAACCAATGCAGATCATTGCGATTGAACTTGAACGGCATTGGACTACTCCTCCTGTGCGGTGGAAGAGGGGGCACAGCCCCCGGCCAATGCGGCGGCAAGACCTCGTGCGGTTGCGACCCCGAGGGTCGAGCCGTCTTCGGCCTCAACAATCACGCCTTTTTCGTGCTCTGCCAATGCGGGCAGCAGCGTTTCAACCAGAGTGCCTGCGGCCACTTTGTTTAGATCGTCTGTCGGTTTGGCTGCGCCGTCCAGAATATCTTCGGCGCGCAGGATTCGTTCCCAAGGAACATCCTGGGTGAATTCGCGCACATAATCGTCAGCCGGGTTCAGGATCAGGTCGATCGGGCGTCCGATCTGAACCACGGCGCCATCCCGCATGATCGCCATACGGTCAGCGATGCGCAGCGCTTCCTGAAAATCATGGGTGATGAATACGATTGATTTATGCAGTTTCGACTGAATGCGCAGAAACTCATCCTGCATTTGTTTGCGGATTAGCGGATCGAGCGCAGAGAATGGCTCATCCAGAAACCAAACATCTGGCTCGACTGCCAGCGAGCGGCCAATACCAACACGTTGTTGCTGTCCGCCGGAAAGCTCTTTTGGAAAGTTGTTTTCACGCCCCTCCAAACCGACGAGTTCAATGACCCGGTTGGCTTGGGCATAGCGTTCAGTTTCTTCAACACCCTGAAGCTTAAGCGGAAAGGCGATGTTGTCGATGACATTCAGGTGCGGCATCAAACCAAAGCTTTGGAAAACCATTCCCATTTTGTGGCGGCGAATATCAATCAGCTCTGCGTCGGATTTTTTCAGCAAATCTTCGCCATCAAGCAATACTTCTCCGGCAGTCGGCTCAACAAGGCGCGAGAGGCAGCGGACGATGGTAGATTTACCCGAACCCGACAGGCCCATGATGACAAAAATCTCACCTACATGAACATCAAAACTGACATCGGCATTGGCGACGATGTGATCGGCGTCACGAATAGCGTCGGCATGTTTATGAGCATCTTCAACCCGGCCCTGGGAACTGTCGAAGAACTGTTCTGGTTGGCTGCCGTAGACTTTCCAGACGTTCCTGCAGGACAGTTTTACATCTGTGTGATCACCTGTTGGGGTTTTCATGGGCTGCTCCGATGGGATTGCCGTTGTGCAAAGCGTGGTTCTCAGGTGGAACCTGAAACGATCACACGAATTCTGGCGGCTTTGGGCAAGAAGGGGTTTGTTTTAGCAATCGGGGCGGCGTACTTGGCGAGCCGCCCCGACGTAACAAGTTTTGCAGAAGCGTTTACTGCTTGGCTTCGTCGATCCAGCCTTGCCATTTGGCTTCGTTATTCGCCAGCCACTCAGCAACGACTTCGTCCAGATCGCGGCCCTGATTGTCGACCGCAAGGATCGCAGCGTTCTCTTCTTCATTCGTGAGATTGTAGAGCGTCAGCATCTTGAAGGCAGCAGGCCACTTTTCTTCAAAGCCACCCCAGACAACCTTATCAACAGAGGCTTGCTGGAAACCACAAGCGGTGTCGCGTTCTTGCTCTTCTTCGACACATTCACCATCAACGGGGTTCCATTCCACCCAGTTCAGATCGAGTTCCGCAAAGATCCAATGCGGCTGCCACATCATCATCAGGATCGGGTCACCAGCTGCGTAAGCTGATTTGAGTTCGGCCATCATCGCGCCTTCGCTGCCGCCGGCAACAGCACTATAAGGCAGGTCGATCCCGGCCACGATATCGCGTGAACGTGTGCCCCAGTCAGCCGGGTAAGTGATCAGGCGGCCATTGGGGAATGTTTCTGCGTTGGCAAAGGCCTGCGCGCAGTCGTAAAGCGCCTGATAACTGGGCAGTCCCGGGCATTTTTCTTCCATGTAAGGTGGATAAATCCAACCTTCGCGCGGCTCCAGACCGAGGCTGCCTAGTACAACAATGTCGCCTGCCTCAACCGCTTTGGGGTAGAGGTCGCCGATATTGTTGGTCCAGACTTCGGTTTGGAAATGCAGATTGCCCTGAGCAAGTCCGGCATGTTGCGGCAGCGCGCCAGCGCTGACATATTCGATGTTGTAGCCCATTTTCTTGAGCAACTCGCCTGCAATCTTGGTCGAGACGTGCTGGCCGGTCCAGTCATTCAGGATGACTTTGATGGGGTCGCTGTTTTCCGGCACATCGCCCGCGATGGCAACGCCGGTTGATGTGAGCAGTGCAAACGCTATTGCGCTCACAGTTTTTGAAAAAATCTTCATGGTTTCTCCCTTTTGGTGATGTCTGTGCATTTAAAGATATGCCTTCGTTTTCGATTTCAAAAAACTTACCATTGGAAAGTTTTTTGTGTCAATGGTTGATTAATTGGCCAATTCCGAAGATCATTCGATTAATTGTTCATGGTGGTTGTGCTTCAGAAAGGCGTTTCATCAATGCGATCCAAGTCTATTCGCTCTATCAGACGCGCAGAATTGTCCCGAGCGGCGTTTGAGGCAGTGATTCGCTATGGTTTGCGAAAGACGACACTTGATAAGGTAGGCGACATTGCCGGTGTCTCAAAGGGTGTTGTTCTGCACCATTTCAAAGACAAGAGCGCGTTGTTGGAGGCGGTGTTTCGCAGATCAAACTCGCTGCTTAGCGAATCTGTCATTGAATTGTACCGTTATGCAGAAAATCCTTATGAACGGCTCTGGGCCATAATCGTTGCCAATTTCTTTGAAACGATCTTTACCCGCAGGGTTTGTCAGGCTTGGGTGTCGTTGATTTCCGAAGTGCCCCATAACGAAGGCTGCCAGCGTATTCAGATTGCTTGTAACGAGCGAATCCAAAGCAACCTGCGGCACGAATTAAAGCATTTCCTCACTTCTGAAGAGGCTGCAAGCGCCGCCCGCCACCTGGGAATGTTGATTGACGGCGTCTGGGTTAGGGCTGGTTTGCTGCCCGAGCCTGTTGAGAGCAGTACAGCAATTTCCGAGTTAGAATATGCAATTTCAAAGCTGTTGCCATTTGATGAAATCAGTGCTGCCAAGCACAAGGATGCTCGCAAGAAGATAGAAACGATTGCAGGGATCGCACTTGGCTCAAAGGCGTTTAAGGAAAAATCCCTGCAAGTCTGATTCGGGGCACGAGATGTCTTAGACTGCGTAGCGTCTTCTGTTTATGAGGCTTGCCAGCGGTTCCAAAAGGCTGGCGCCTGCAATCAAGGCAATTCCGGTTATCTCGCGGCTGCCAAAGGGTTCACCCGCGAGTAAAGCGACAGAGATTGCCCCGACGATGATTTCTGTCATGAACAATAGGCCCACCAACCCGGGACTCAGGTGTTTGGGGCCCCAAAGTGACGCAATCGTTCCGGGCAAGATCAAGAGTGCCATGAATGTCAGAAGCAACGGCATCGCTGGCAATGTCTGTGCAACCGAAGGAATAAAAGAAGGCGCCAGTATGAAGGCGGCACCAGATGACAAGATCAGCGACCACATGAAAAAGCCCAGTGTTAATTCAATGGCGGAATGGCTGCTGTCGTGACGAATGCGAACCATCGCAATGGCCCATACCATTCCTGACCCCAACCCCATCCAATCTCCGACGTTTTGCGGAATGGGAAAACGTACACCCAGCCCGAAAATGGTCAACATGCCGACAACGGCCAAAACCATAGCGACAATGCGCATTGGTGTTACGGCATCCCCCAAAAAGATGCGCGCCAGAATCGTGCCCCAGAGTGGTGTCAGGTAAAACAGCAGCATCGCGCGCACAACGTCGGTGTAAACAATCGAGGTTGAATACAACAACAAGGCAATGCCAGAGATCATTGCCGTGATCTGCAGGTTCACTCCTCCGTGCAATACATGCCGCCATCGCCAAACGGCCACGGGCAACAGGCAAACCGTGGGCACCAGAAAATAGACCATTGTGATCCAAAGGCCATGCAGCCCGGCTTGCTCGAGTTCTCTAAGCGGGATCCAGAACAATCCCCAGATGCCCCCTGCGTAAAGGCAGGCAAGTTTTGCCCTGGTTTCGAGAGATGGGATCATTTGGACGTGTTCGTTTCTTGGGATGCTGAGTCGGGCATGATCTGGTGTTGAAATTACACTGACCAACGGTAAGTATATTGTCAAATGGTAAGTCTGGCGATAACTTCGACCGGGCGAAACTTTAAGTCTGCGACCATGCGCTATGGGCAATATCAGCCATTTCTGTAGCGCGGTGAAAGTTCCAGGAGGATATGAAGTTGGAATTTGACTACATCATCGTTGGGGCAGGCTCGGCCGGATGTGTGCTGGCCAATCGGTTGACCGAGAATGCCGATAACAAAGTATTGCTGCTTGAAGCAGGCCAGGAAAACAACGCCTTATCGCTGAAAATGCCCGCCGCAGTGCTGTCTAACCTCAACAGCACCAAACATAATTGGGCGTTTCAGGGCGAACCTGAACCCGAACTGAACGGGCGCAGTGTTCAGCATGACCGCGGCAAGGTTATCGGAGGCTCGTCGTCGATCAATGGCATGGTGTTCATTCGCGGTCATGCACTGGACTATGAAGGGTGGCGGCAGGCGGGTTGCGAAGGATGGGGATATGCGGACGTATTGCCCTATTTCAAACGGCTTGAGTCATATGGTGGCGGCGCGGATGACTTTCGCGGATCTGAGGGCCCGCTGTTTGTACATCGTGCGCAGCCAAAAGATCCGCTGACGCTGGCCTTTCTGAAAGCGGGCGAAGAAGCGGGGTATCCTGTCACGGATGACATCAGCGGTTTTTGCCAGGAAGGTTTTGGTGTCTCCGACCGCAATGTCTATAACGGCGAACGCTGGGGCACTGCGCGTGCTTATCTAGACCCGGTGCGCGACCGTTCGAACCTGACGATCCTGACACGTGTGCATGTACATCGCCTGGCTTTTGAGGGGCGGAATGCTTCGGGCGTTGTTTTCAGCGATCAAAATGGGAAAACGGTTGCGGCACAGGCTCGAAAAGAAGTCATTCTTAGTGCAGGGGCTGTTGGCTCTCCGCATTTGCTGATGCTTTCAGGGATTGGGCCGGCCAGGCATCTCAAGGAAGTTGGAATAGAGGTCCTGCACGACATGCCAGGTGTTGGTCAGAATTTGAATGACCATCCAGATTTCGTACTTAAATTTAAATGCCTGAAACCGGTTTCCTTGTGGCCAAAGACCAAGAGACTTGCCAGTTTGGCGGCAGGCGTACAGTGGTTGCTGACGCGGGGTGGTATATGTGCATCCAACCACTTTGAAGCGGTTGCCTGTGTCAGGTCAGGTCCCGGAGTTGAGTATCCGGACCTTCAGATCATCATTTCGCCAATTGCCGTGGACGATGAAACCTGGGAACCGTTGCCCGAACATGCGTTTCAGATCCACGTGGGATTGATGCGCGCGCATAGCAGGGGAAGTATTACACTTCGGTCTTCCGACCCGACCGATCCCCCTCGGATCCTGGTGAATTATCTGAAAGACAAGCGGGATAGGGATTTGATGCGCAAAGGTATCCGGCTGGTGCGCGAGATCGTCGAACAACCTGCGTTTTCAGACCTTTGCGGCGAAGAAATTTTTCCAGGACAGGCCGTGCAATCGGATGATGGATTGGACGTGATTCTCAATTCTCACACGACCACTCAATGGCACCTTTCCTGCACAGCACGCATGGGTCTTAAATCCGATAAAGGTGCGGTCGTGGATGCCCGCGGTCGTGTCCATGGCTTTACAGGGCTGCGGATTGTTGATGCGTCAATCATGCCATTCGTTACAAATGGCAACACCAATGCCCCAACGATCATGCTGGCAGAAAAGCTGAGCGATGACATATTGGGGCGTGCCCCATTGCCCCGGATCGAGGCGGATATCTGGAAGAATAAGAAGTATGAAACCTGTCAGCGCTGACAGGTTTAGTTCAAGCTATTATGTGTTTTGAAGCAATAACTTGCCATGAGTAATGCGGTCAAACGATCGCGTTGTCTGCGACGTCTAGCGGAAAACTTAATTGAAAAAAGAGGGAAGTGGTTGGCTGGGGTGGAAGGATTCGAACCTTCGATCTCCTGTACCAAAAACAGTTGCCCTACCGCTAGGCCACACCCCAATTGTGAGGGGCTAACTACTCTGGACATCGGCGCGGTTCAAGAGCGGATTCAAAAAAAATTGCATCCAAATCAGGTCAAGCTATCGCGTAGGGCATTTTGGTAAATGTAGTGCTGAGCAAGTTGTCTTCATTCCAGCAGTTCAGCAGGTTTAACACCCCAAAGATGCTGTTTCGGTGCCCAGCCTTTGTAGCCATCAGCCTGGAGTTTGCACCAATCCGCTCTGCACTCTTCAATTCTCGCAATCACGCCGATTTCAAGCCGGGCCACGACGAGCGCGTTTTGCGAGGGTTGTGCAAGAATATCCAACATATCTTTCTCAATGATTGCTGTCCGAACACCTGAAAGCAGTGAATAGTGCACCCACCCACCCATACCGTCGCGATCACGGACCCTGCGCCAATGGCCGTGCTCTGCCGTAATTTCCAGTGGCATATCTTCGCGTTTGAACACCCAATCAATGCGATGTGTGAGGCTCGGGCCACGACGAACATTTGCCTCGTTGGCTTTCATTGAAACATAGCGTGGCAAAGGCAGTTTGGTAATCGGCCCGCGTTCCTGACTCCAGCATGGAAGACAAGAGATGGCAAAAATTGCCGCACTGCAAAGACCCGTTTTAAAGATCATTTCCCGATTCCTGCTCATCATTTTCAAAGGGGTTCTTGTGCCCCGACCGTTACTGCGCCACTCTGACATCAACGCACCGGTTTTGAAAGAACAAGGAGGGGCTTTATGTCATCTGTACGTCTGAGTGTTGTTGTTACGCGACGCTTGCCGGAGCCGGTTGAACGCCGGATGGCGGAATTGTTTGATGTAACATTGCGGGACGAAGATCGAGCAATGACACGCGAAGAGTTGGTTCGCGCGGTTAAAACTGCTGACGTGCTGGTGCCGACAATTACTGACAAGATCGATGCCGCACTTATCGCCCAGGCAGGAGACCAGCTAAAACTCATCGCGAATTACGGCGCCGGGGTAGACCACATTGACGTTAACACCGCGCGGCAGCATGGAATTCTGGTGTCCAATACGCCAGGTGTCCTAACAGATGATACCGCAGACATGACCATGGCCCTGGTGCTGAGTGTGACGCGGCGCTTGCCGGAAGGGTTATCGGTCATGCAGTCGGGAGATTGGGACGGGTGGTCGCCCACGGCATTATTGGGTGGCCGTGTCGCGGGGCGCAGGTTGGGCATTTTGGGAATGGGCCGCATCGGTCAGGCGGTTGCCAGGCGCGCTGCTGCGTTTGGCATGCAAATTCACTATCACAACCGGCACCGTCTGCGAAATGAGATCGAGGAAGAAATTGGAGCGACATACTGGGAAAGCCTTGATCAGATGGTGGCACGTATGGACGTGATCAGCGTCAATTGTCCGCATACACCGTCCACATTTCATCTGATGAATGCGCGTCGATTAAAACTGATGAAAGCGGACGCTGTTATTGTGAATACATCCCGGGGTGAGGTGATTGACGAAAACGCTTTGACACGCATGTTGCGCAGTGGCGAAATCGCTGGCGCAGGCTTGGATGTTTATGAAAACGGGACGGACATTAATCCCCGCCTGCGCGATTTGAAAAACGTGGTGCTGTTGCCGCATATGGGGTCGGCGACGTTGGAAGGCCGTATTGAAATGGGTGAGAAAGTTCTTTTGAATATCAAGACCTTCGATGATGGGCACCGCCCGCCTGATCAGGTTGTGCCGTCGATGTTGTAGATCATCACCAGCCCGAAAAATTATACGGTGATGCATTGGGCAATGGCCAAAACTGAAAGTGACAGTCAAAAGGGGCAGCGTCATGCGAACGAACCAGATAATGATTGTGGCAATGGCTTTGATGTTGAGCTGCCCTGTGAACGCGCAGGAGGCCGCGGATGGGGTTGCCCCGGAAGCGGCAACAGAACTCGGCGAAGCTGCGATATCCAATGAAGTTTCTCTGGCGATAAAAGCCAAGCAGGAAAATGTACCAGTTGTTGCACATGATTGGATGATCGCGGCTGCGAATCCGCATGCTGTGGAGGCTGGGGCCAGCATTCTTCGGGCAGGGGGCACCGCAGCGGATGCGGCCGTTGCTGTACAGGCGGTGCTGGGGTTGGTTGAGCCGCAAAGCTCGGGTTTAGGCGGTGGGGCGTTTTTGGTTTGGTATGACGGGCAAAGTGGAGAAATCACGACCCTTGATGGTCGCGAAACTGCGCCACTTGCTGCAACGCCACAGCTGTTTCAGGATCAAGATGGCGAACCTTTGGGCTTTTACAATGCCGTTGTTGGCGGTCGGTCGGTAGGGGTGCCCGGAACGCCGGCTTTGTTGGAAGACGCGCATGCCAGATGGGGGCAGATGGGTTGGGCCGGGTTGTTCGATGATGCAATCCGTTTGGCGGAAGGTGGGTTTGATATCAGTCCAAGAATGGCAGCAATGGTCGCGGGGGATGCGAAACGTCTGGCCCGTTACGAAGGTGCCCGCGAATACTTTTTCTCTGACGATGGCATCCCGCTCGAGGCCGGACACCGATTGTCAAACCCAGCCTATGCAGAAACTTTGCGCATCCTGGCCGCACAAGGCTCGGCGCCGTTTTACGTGGGCGAAATTGCTGCAGATATTGTTCGGACCGTAACAGAACTGCCCGACAACCCCGGTGTTTTGAGCGAAGTTGACCTGTCTATTTACCGGGTGAAGGAGCGCGCGGCTGTGTGTTCAGAATACCGGGAATTTCAGATTTGCGGCATGGGGCCTCCATCTTCCGGGGCGCTGAGCGTTGGGCAGATTTTGGGCGTGTTGCAGCCCTTTGATCTTGCCAGTCTCGGGCCCGACAGCGCCGAGAGCTGGCGATTGATCGGTGATGCAACGCGTTTGGCTTTTGCGGATCGTGGGCGATACATCGCTGATACGGATTTTGTACCCGTTCCAGTGCAGGGTCTGATTGACCCCGAATATTTGAAATCGCGGGCTGCTTTGTTGCCGGAGGGTATGGCCTTGCCAAATGTTCTGCCCGGAAAGCCCGAATTTGATCACACACTCAATTGGGCCGATGATGATGCGATGGAGCTGCCTTCGACATCGCACATTTCGATTTTTGACAGTTATGGCAACGCCTTGTCGATGACAACAACAATTGAAAACGCCTTTGGATCCCGGGTGATGGTCCGGGGTTTTTTGCTTAACAACGAACTGACGGACTTTTCGTTTCGCAGCCATGTTGACGGTATACCTGTTGCCAACCGGGTAGAGCCGGGCAAACGACCGCGGTCCTCGATGGCACCCACAATTGTTCTCAAAGATGGTCGCCCGGTATTGATTGTGGGAAGCCCGGGGGGAAGTCGGATCATTCCCTATGTGGCCAAGACAATCGTTGCCTATCTGGATTGGAACATGGATGTGCAACAGGCCGCCGCACTGCCTCACCTGGTGAACCGTTTTGGTGTATATGATGTTGAAGCCGGGAAAGTGTCGCCATCATTGGCTGGGGCACTTGCCGAGATGGGGTATGAAATCAATCAGCGGGATTTGAATTCTGGGCTACACATCATATCGATAGGGGAACATCTTGAAGGCGGCGCAGATCCAAGGCGCGAAGGGGTGGTTTTAGGCGAATAGCCGGCTCAACGCTCTGAATCTTTTGGATTATCCTCCCAATTGCATCGGTATTCATATAGCGAATGCCGAAAAACTGCCTCTCAGCAACCGAATTTCCGCCTGATTTTGGTGGCATTTTCTACCGTGATATTAGCGCGGAGAAAGTGGATGATTAACGCCTATTCAATCGGATTTGTATGTGTCGCAGCGGTCGCCGTTGGCGGTGTCGACTATGTGATGCAAGCCCAGGCTGCCGGAAAAGCGCCGGGCCAATACTCTGTGACAGAGTATATTGGCAGTTATACGGACCGTTTTGACGAGACGATCGCAGCACACCAGAAAGCCTCGCGTCAATCAGAGCCTGCCCGTACTCATTTACCTGAGTTCGCCGATGGCTGGGAGCGTCGCGAATGGACCCCGGATACCGAGGGCCATGACGAACTGTTGAAAACCATGAACATCCTGCAGCAAGCGTCATTTAAAAAGGGCATCAGAGCCGCGCGTACAGCAGCCAAATACCAGGCTTGGGAGTATGTTCGGGGGTCAGAGACAGTTCGGCTGACCGCGAATTTCAAGCTGAGCGATCCTGACGATGCAGAACGGCCAAGAGTCACGGCATTCATTGATCCCGGCCTTCAAATCAACATCGCGCAGGCGAAAGGGTATGGTGTTGTGAAAGGCGTGCCATTCATGAAGCTCGTGAACATCGAAACCGAAGCCGGAAGCCAGCCAGGCGGGCCAGTTTTTCTACAAGCATTCTTAGGCGATGATATGGCCATTGGCGTCTATGCCGAAACCGATGACAAGTCATTGCGCGCGTTGCTGGAGCAGATCAATTATGATGCTCTTAATGCGATGCTGGAAACCCCGTTGCAGGGGATCGGAAGCGAAGCGCCGGTGCTGGCGCAAGAGCAAGAGGCAGAGATGATCGCCAATGCTGTCGCAGGTTTTGATGCTCTTTACTATGATACACTTGAAGCCAGGAATGCACGTACGCGTGCCGGGCTCGCTGGTAAATCCAGTAAGCGTAAAGTTGGCTCAAGTGGCGCGTCGACATTTAAGAAAGTGGAGGGTGTTGCCCCTGTTGAGAGTGCTTCACAACAAGGGCTAAAGCCTCAGCGCCTAAAGCTGTCCGGTGGCAATTCTTGCCTTTCCGGATCTGCCGGACGTCTTTGCGGCACGAATTAACAATGGCGGAGCCGACTTAGGGCCCATTTCAGTTCGAACCATGGCCAAAATTGCCAAAGGGCGCCCCTGCACAGCAGGTGGCGCCCTTTTTCATGTGTCGCAAAAGAACGCCAGCGTCGGTTTTGCACGGGTATTGGTCGGCTGGGCTGTGCGTCAAATGACAGGATTGATAAATATGCCGCAACTTATGCTCAATGGAGTCGCGTCAGATGAAAACCCAAGTCAAAGCCCTTGTTGTCGGCGGTGGTGCAGTTGGCACCTCTATTGCTTATCATTTGGCCAAGGCCGGATGGGATGATGTGATGCTGATCGAACGGGATGAGCTGACGTCGGGTTCAACCTGGCATGCTGCTGGTTTGCTGCCGTTGTTCAATATGTCCTACGCGACAACCCATATCCATAAATATTCGGTCGATTTCTACAAGCAACTGGAAGAAGAAACCGGCCTGAACGCTGGTTTCGCCGTTGTGGGCAACCTGCGTATGGCACAGACGCAGGATCGCATGGATGAATACATGCTCTATGCGTCCACCGCTGAAACCTGCGATGTCGATTACGAATGGCTGACCCCAGAGCAGATCAAAGAACGCTGGCCGCTGATCGAAACTTCTGATCTGAAAGGCGCAATCTACCACACCGAAGACGGGTATATTAACCCTGCGGACGTGACCCAAGCGATGGCCAAGGGCGCGCGCCAGCGTGGCGTCGACATCGTGCGCAAGCTTCAGGCGGATGCCTTCCACTGGACGGGTACCCATTGGGAAGTCACCTGCACCAAGATGGTCGAAAAGGGCGGCAACCTGATTGAAAGCGACGAGCAAGTCGTGATTACTGCCGAGCACGTCGTCACAGCATCGGGCAATCATGCACAGCGCACTGCGAAAATGCTGGGCATCAAGATGCCAGCGATTCCGGTTGAGCACACCTTCATCGTCATGGACAAAGACCCAGAGCTGGTGAAATGGCGCGAAGCAGGCAACCCAGAGCACCCTGTCGTGCGTGATGCTGACAACGAATCCTACGCCCGCGAAGAGCGCGGCGGCTGGATTCTCGGCATCTACGAACACGGCGCTCCGGCGCGCTTTGAACATGGTGTGCCGGACAGCTTCCGTGCCGACCTGTTCCCGCTCGATCTGGACCGGATCGCAGATCAGTACATGGCGATGGCGGAACGGGTTCCATCCTGTGCTGATTCTGGCCTGAAAGACGATTTCAACGGCCCGATCTGCTACACACCAGACGGCAACCCGTTGGTTGGCCCGGCCCCGGGCCTGCGTAACATGTGGTTGGCTGAAGGGTTCTCGTTCGGCATCACCGCTGCGGGCGGTACCGGATATTACCTTGCCCAGATGATGGTGGATGGTGAGGCAGAGATCGACATGGCTTCGCTGGACCCGAAACGCTATTCGTCGAACTGGATGACCACCGAATTCGCAGCGCGTAAAAACGAAGAATGCTACGAACACGTCTACATCCTGCACCATCCCGATGAAGAGCGGGCGGCCTGCCGCCCGTTGCGGACTGCGCCTGCCTACGATCGGCAAAAGGCCCGTGGGGCTCAGTTCGGCTGGGTCAATGGTTGGGAGCGGCCTAACTATTTTGGGCCACTCGACGCACCGGATAATTTTGATCATGATTCCAGAAGCTTCCGCCGCGGCGGTTGGTGGCAATATGCGGTGGAAGAGGCGAAAGCGGTTCGGGAAGGTGTTGGCCTGATTGATGCCACAGCCTTTACCAAGCACGTTGTCAAAGGCCCCGGTGCGACGACGTTTCTGGATTGGTTTACCTGCAATAAACTGCCCAAAGTGGGGCGGATCAACCTGACCTATGCTCTGACCTCACATGGTACAACACGCACAGAATATACAATCGTGCGGAATGGTGAGAACCATTATTATCTAGTGTCTGCAGGGGCTTGGACGGAATATGACGCGGACTATCTGCGTAAGGCGGCGGAAGATATGGCCGGTGAATTCGGTTACATCGAAATTCAGGACGTCACAACGCAATGGGGTGTCTTTGCGATTGCCGGGCCGAAATCGCGGGATGTTTTGAAAGAGGTTATCTCGGACGCCGATCCGGATTCTGCGTTGAGTAACAAGAGGTTCCCGTGGCTGAGCGCACGGCAGATCGAGCTGGGTATGTGCCCGGTCAATGCGATCCGGGTGGCCTATACCGGTGAATTGGGTTGGGAGCTGCATCATCCGATGGAGATGCAGAACTATCTCTTTGATTTGCTTGAGAAAGCCGGCGAAAAACACGGCATGAAACTGGTCGGGGCGCGGGCCCAAAACTGGCTGCGTCAGGAGAAATCCTATCGTGCTTTCGGAACCGAACTTGGGCGGGATGCGACGCCTTTGGAAGCGGATCTTCCACGGTTTGTAGATCTGGATAAGTCTTTCCACGGAAAGGATAAATTGATCGAAACCGGGGTGCGGGTCAAATGCTGCACGCTGCTGATTGATGGCCCGGAAGATGCCGATCCATGGGGACGCGAAGTGCTGTACACCGAAGATGGTAGGCGTGTCGGCCGCCTGACATCTGGTGGATATTCAGTGGTTTACGGGAAATCCATTGGCATGGGCTATGTCACACCCGACCTTGCCGTTGATGGTACCAAGTTAAAGGTCAAATTGCAGGACAAGTTGTGGGATGCCGTTGTAACCTGCGACAGCCCGTATGACCCCAAGAACGAGGTCATCCGCAAAGACGGTTAAGACTGGCATCCACCCTGTGACGAGCAGGTTGGATTTTATGCAAAGTTTCGGCGTTGTCTGTGGAGTTGCGTACATGATGTACACAAATTCCCCAAAACTGCTGATTGGTAGTTGTCACTTAAACACCAGCGGGCCAAGGTCAAATCAAAGTCCGTTTGCAGGCTCGATCTCCAGCAGCTCGAATGTTGCCTTGCCGTCAGCGTTGAATTTGCGGACCGTTTCACCCTGACGCACGACTGTGAGGCATCGGTAACGCCCGGCATCTTTGGCCATGGATACACAGACCTGATTCCCATCGGTTATTGCATAGGCACCTGAGCCGGACCAGCCGCCGCCCTGTAACTCACCATTCAGAACATTTGACGGGTCGTAAAAGAAGCGAAAGGTTTTATCGCCCGCTTTAGCGGTCACGACCTTGCTGGTGATCAGATCGGCGATTTCATCAGATGTCAGAACCGTGCCCCCATCTTCGAGGGCTATTTCAAGGTCCGTTGCGGCGATGGCAACGGTTCCCGCCATCATCGCGAGGGAAGTTATGATTATTGTTCTACAGAATTTCATGGTGATTTCCTTTCAGCTAGCAGGGAGCAAATTGGTTGCCCTTGGATGCCCGTTCAGCATCTGCACGAAGAGGTGAGGTGTCTTGATGAAAGGATGACTTTTGCTGACTTTTACCTGACAATTGGTTTGAAGGGGGTGACGGCAGAAGATGTACAGGTTTGGAGAATTCCAATTTGATCCTTCTGGATTGGGGCTGATGCGCAATGAAGAAGCTGTCGCCATTGAGCCTCAGGCGATGCGTTTGTTGGAGCATCTGATCCTGCACCGCGACCGTATTGTCCCGAAAGACGAGCTGGTAGAAGAGATTTGGGAGGGTCGGGCGATAACGGATGCGGCTCTTAACACACGGATCCGGTCGGTGAGGCGTGCATTAGGAGACGACGGTGCGCAGCAAAGCTTTATCAAGACATATCCGAAGCGAGGGTTTCGGTTTGTTGCAGATCTGGAGCCGGAACGAGAGCCGCCCGTAGCCTCGGGCCCACAATCGCAATCCAAATTGGGGTTGGTGGTGGTTGTCTCGGTGTTGATTGCTGCGTTGGTTATTTGGTTTTTGTGGCAGCCCGCCACATCAATTCAGGAAGAAAAGCCATCTATCGCCGTTCTAAGATTTGACAATCTGGGTGACGAGCGCACCGACGGATATTTTGCTGATGGTTTAACCGAGGAGCTGACCACACATCTGGCGCGGTATCGCGAACTTTTTGTGATCTCGAGTGCCACAGTTTTCTCCTATGCTGCGGAAGACAGCGCCCCGGTCGAAATTGCACGTGACCTTGGGGTTGGATATGGCTTGCGGGGGAGCGTGCGGCGTGATGAAGGGCGCATACGCGTTACCTCGGAATTGATTAACATTCCCACCGGAAAAACGATCTGGTCTGAGCAATTCGAAAGAGAAATCACAGGGATTTTTGAATTGCAGGACGAAATTACGCAGTCTATTGCCGGGCGGCTTGTGCCGGAGATTCTTCAGTCAGATGTAGAGAGAGTGTCCGGGAACCCGACTGAAGATATGGGGGCGTGGGATTTGTTTCTGCGTGCCCGGGACAAGCAAGCCGACCTTTCGAAAGCCTCTCAGATTGAAGCGGTGAAGTTGGCGCGTCAGGCCACGCGCATCGACCCCCAGTTTGCAGCGGCCTACAGCCTTGTTGCCCGTGCGCAGGGGGCTTTGTTTTTCTTTGGTTGGGCTGATGATCCTGAAGCGACACTCGCGGCTGCGACAGAGGCGGCAAAGCGGGCGATTGAGCTGGATGAGCGGGACCCGCAGGCGCATGCCGCACTTGGTTATATTTACCGATTCACAGGTCATGCGGATCTGGCGGTTGATAGTCTGGAGCTTGCCGCCGACCTGAACCCGAATGATGCGCGCATCAGGCTGGAGCTGGCGCATACGCTAGATTGGTTTCGACTGCAGGAGCGAGCGTTGCCGCAGATAGATATGGCGATCAGGTTAAGCCCGCGTGATCCGCTGTTGCAGAACATGTATTTTTATAAGGGCCATATTTTGTTCCACCTTGATCGGTTCGACGAGTCGCTGGAGGCAGCGCGAAAACTACAAACCGTTGCCAAAGGCAAGACATGGCTTGTGTTTCATCAGCTGTTGCGGGCTGCAAATCTGGCGCAGCTGGACCGGATGGGCGAAGCACAGGAGGCGGTTGATGCGGCACTGGCCCTTAATCCAAATTTATCCATCAGTGCGATGAGGCGGCAGTTTGAGGGCAGCAAAAACCACCCGGAGAACCGCCGCGCCTGGCTGGCCAGTCTGGAAATGGCAGGGATGCCGCTTTAGGGCTGATCTTGAATCGCTCCCAGGATCGCCCCACCAACGCGGATTAGAGGGGCAGAGCCCGGCCGTGGCACGGCTCTAGGTGAGATGTCGAACGGTCTCTGACGGTTGCCTGCATTCCTAAAACAGGTTTTCGGGATGAATGACAGACAGAGCGGAAGAAGGAAGCCCATGTTAAACCACATTCTTACCGCTGTCTCCTTGCCAGCCATGCCTTCCACTTGTCTTTGTTTCCGGCAAAGACATTGAGATCAACTTCGACGTCTATGCCGGGAATGGTGCCGGTGGCGCTGTATTGCCAAAAGCTCCAGCTTTGGCCGGGATACGCGACGTCGAGGGTTTTGGCGGTAGAGCGGAGCCAGAATTCTTCGTTTAGCTTGCCGAGACCCGTTTCGCGGTAGAACTTGGGCGTTGTGTAGATGATCGGGCGCTGCCCGTAATGGCGTTCAACGATATCCATGAACCGTTTGACCAGTTTGCGGACTTTGCGTCCTTCGGGACGTTTTTGGCAGGTAGGGGAAAACGGGTTCCATTCCATATCCAGCACCGGGGGCAGGGCACCCTTGGATTTGGGAACATTGCGGATGAACCAGCGGGCCTGCACCTCTGGTTCTGTGCAGAAATAGTAAAAGTGATAAGCCCCGCGCGGGATGCCTGCGCGTTTGGCGCCCCGCCAGTTTTGCTTGAACATCGGGTCCAGCAGATCACCGCCTTCTGTTGCCTTGATGAACGCGAATTCCACACCGGCGCGTTTGACCGCACGCCAGTCGACCTCGTTCTGGAACCGGGCAAGATCAATACCATGAATGGCATATTTGGCCGGGCTGCGGCCGATCCAGTCAACCGGATCATTGTCGCCGAATGCCTTGGGCTGGGCGAAAAGCGGTGTCGACAGGACAAGGAAAAGGGCAAGAAACTGGAACATGGGTCTGAGCATCAAGGGGTCTCCGATCGGTGTTCTGAAATGAAGGCGAGGTTGTTGCTGGGCATGTCGATGGTGGTGAGGAGCGAGAGGCCCGCTTCGGCAAGCCACGATTTGATTTCGCTTGTGTCTTTGTAACCGATCACGGGGTCTGAAGCCCGCAGGCGGTCATCAAAATAGCGGTCGCCGGGAGAAGTGGCAACGCCGTTACGCAGGAAGGGGCCATAAAGGACAAAACGACCATTGGTGGCAAGGGCTTGTGCCACCTCTGATATGATGCAGCGCGCTTGGGGTGCACTGATCAGGTGCAGCAGGTTGATGAGCACTATCAGATCCTTGCCCCCAAGCGTGTCGTGCCAGCCGGGTGTGGCGGCATCAAGGGCGATGGCGGGTTTGATATTGTCCTGATCCGCGGCCCATGCGTCAATGCTGGCGCAGCGAGTGGCGTCGATGTCAGAAGGCTGCCAGGTAATGCCCGGCAGGGCGGCGGCAAAGCTTGCCACATGCTGGCCGGTGCCGCTGGCAATTTCAAGCGCTGAGCCGTACTGCGGGGCGTGAAGCCGCAAGAGATCGGTGATGGGTCCGGCATTGCGTTCTGCGGACGGGGCATTGAGCCGTGCGCCGTCAAGCTCATGGGCTACGGAGACGAATTCTTTGGGCGGCTGATGGCGTTGCATGTGGCTCCTGTTGGGGTCGGCTCATCAGTCCGGTGCGCGTTTATTCTGGGATGTGCATCCAGCTTTAGCAAAGCTTACTGTGTGCGAGGGTGAAATCAAGCATGTGTCTGAAGGGTTACTTCAGCGTGTCGATTTCCGCCTGTGTTTCGCGTGCTTTGTTGCGCAGCCAATTGACAAAGCGCGCTATCGCTGGGCGGTTTTTGGCGTCGTGGCGCAGGGTGAGTGCGTAAGGCTGTGTTGCGGGCAAGTGCTTTGAGAAGGGGAACGGGTTTACAACGCTGCCTTGTTTTAAGTCCTGCAGGATAAGGGACAGCCCGCAGACCAGAAACCCGACATTCTGCCGTACCGCATCGAGGGCCAATCGTGCGTTGGGATAGTTCACGCCCCTGTCCTGCCCGCTTTCGCGATGGCCATATGTATTGAACCAACTGACCCAGCCGGGGTGGTCATCGCCGTCCAGCTGCGCGCGCAGGTGCAGAAGCGGCATGCCTTCCATGTCGTGATCCGGATCGCCTTCTGCGATCCGGCGGGTGTTGTCGGGGCCTGTGATGGGTACAAGGATGTCGTGAAACAGGATCTCGGCATTCCTGCTATCACAATCAATTCGCAAATCGGGAGAGCCCAGACGGACAGGAACGTCCCCCGCTCCGTTAATGCAGAACCTCAGGTTAGGGTGCTGCTCACGAAACTCCGGCAGTCTGGGGGCCAGCCAAAGCTCTGCCCAATCCGGGTCTGCGACGATGTGGATTTCGCTGACGCGTTGGAAATCGAGCAGCTCTGTCGCGCGATCAAGCGCTTCGAAGGCGACGCGCAGGTCGGCGATGGCGGCGTCCAGTTCTTTGGTCGGTTGAAGGCCTGAACGGCCACGTAAAAGCAGATCGGTGCTCAGGTAGTTCTCTAGCGCGCGAATACGTTGACCAACGGCTGCGGGGGTGATTCCCAACCTCTCGGCGGCACCTTTCAGCGATCCCTCGCGGACGGCCAGTTCCAGCGCCTGCAAGGATTTGAGATGGGTTGTTATTGCCATTTGATAAAGTTTATCTTTATTCAGATAAAATTCAAGCGTGATTGATAAAGGTAGTCTTTCATTCGCTAAAGAGAATTGAATTAGGAATTGTCCGGTCGTTGCGTCACCATAGGGTTATCCAACAGCAAACGGAGGCAAAAATGAAACGCTATATGATCGAACGAGACATCCCCGGGATCGGTGAATTTTCCATTACAGAGCTGTGTGGTGCTGCACGCGCCTCGAACAATGCGCTGGCGAATATCGGATCGGACATCCAATGGCAGCATTCCTATATCGCTGGTGAAAAGACGTTTTGTATTTATTTGGCCGAGAGTGAAGATCAGATCAAACAGCACTCGGAACAAAGCGGTATTCCGTTCACCAGCATCACAGAAGTCCCGCAGATCATTGACCCGCTGACGGCGAATAACTGATCAGCGTGTAAGGGTTAGTATCAAATGCTTTGATCGATGCCGGGCGGCGCGCCTGCGCCGCCTGCGAGGACCGCAATGCGGGATGGGGTGGATGGCTCCTGCTCCATCGGCGTCGCAATGCGCCATAGTGCAGTTGTCATGAACTGCTAGGAGAGGAGCCACCCAATGCAGGTTACAACAGTCGGCCTCGATTTGGCCAAGAACGTTTTCCATATTCACGGTGTCATGGAGGATGGATCTGTAGGGTTCAGCCGGTCTTTGCGGCGCAGTCAGATGTTTGCATTTTTCGAACGTCTGGAGCCATGTCTGATCGGCATGGAAGCGTGCGGTGCGAGCCACTACTGGGCGCGGGAACTGACCAGGCTGGGTCATGAAGTCAGGTTGATAGCACCTGTCTATGTGAAGCCCTATGTCAAGCGCGGCAAGTCCGATGCGGCTGACGCAGAGGCGATCTGCGAGGCTGTCACCCGCCCGACCATGCGGTTCGTTGAGGTAAAGTCGCCTGAACAGCAGGCCATTCTTTCATTGCACCGAGCGCGTAGCCTAGTCGTTCGACAGAGAACCCAGACGATCAACATGCTGCGTGGTCTGTTGGCGGAGTTCGGCATCGTCTTTGCTCAGGGCGTCGGTCACGCCGTCCGGTTTGCAAAGCGTACCACCCAAGAGCAGGCTCTGGACCTACCGCCCGTTGCGCTGGACACCATCATCGACCTTAGCGAACAGATATTGGCCCTGCATGGGCGGGTGCTCTGGTATGGCCGCAAGCTGACACAAGCTGCGAAATCCGAGCCCCGGATCGACTTGCTTCAGACAATCCCCGGCATTGGGCCGATCACGGCGTCGGCCATTGTCGCGACGGTTGGCAGTGCCGCACAGTTTAAGTGCGGCAGAGACTTCTCGGCCTGGTTGGGGCTGACGCCGATCAACCGGTCGACCGGAGGCAAAGAGAGGCTGGGCCGCATATCGAAGATGGGCGACCGCTACATACGCCACCTGATGGTCGTCGGCATGACCTCCCGCATGAAACAGATCAAAAGCGCACCTGAGCGATTTGATCCCTGGTTTGCGGACCTGCTGGAGCGCAAACCCGCAAAGCTCGCGGCAGTGGCCATGGCGAACAAGACAGCGCGGATAATCTGGGCGGTGCTCACACGAAATGAGCCCTACAGGATCAGGACCGTCTGATACCGGAAAGGAATGAAACAGAGACAGCAAGACCAAAGAAGTGATGGCAATGAGTCAGCCGCAATCTCAAGACACCCCGGGCTTTGTCCAGGACGACATCTGTCCGCTTGCGAGGATGGGGACTTGGGTCGCGGAAACCATCAGGGCCAGCGGTCAAGTGCACCGCGCAAACAGGCCGAACACAAGACCGCTTCTGACAAAATGTCGATCACCTCAAAAATGTCTTGCTTTGCAGGAGCCATCCACACAGGACAATGCGCCAATTCGCTGCGCTTGCGCCAAGGTCGGCTTAGGTGTGCGCACCCTGGCAATAGGGTACGCACAGTTCTTTAAGTCACTCGTCGCGAACGATGGTGCTGTAGTCGCCGCGCAGTTGGAGTATGACCGTAACCGCCTGGTCGTCCCGGTTGCGCCAGAACCAGCCGTGATCACCTGCGAACGGGGTCTCGAAGTTGCCTTCGCCTTCGGTCTGACCGCGACCTTTTTCATAAGTCACGTCTTGACCGCCTGAGTGCGCGTGAAGATCGAAGTTGACCCGACCGCCGTTAGAGGTCCACGCGTAGAACAGGGTCGCGCCTTCCTCCATCGTCGCCTTGATTTCGGTGTATTCACCGGGCTGGAGAGTGAAGGTGATCTCGTCCTGCCACGCTTCCTGCGCATAAGCCGCGCCGACAAACAGGCCGAAGATGCCATTCATCAGCGAGGAAGTCTCATCGACGCCGTGCAGCGGCTCGTCTGCCGCAGCCTCAGCCGCGAGTTGCTGTTTGATCACTCCCATCTCGGTCAAGCCAAGGATACGGCCCACGCCGGTCGGGTCTTGCCCCAGTTCAGCGGGCATGTAGACCATGACGCCGATGGCCACCGCCCCGATACCTGCGATGATGGATGAGCGGCGAAGTTGCGCCTTTGTCGGTAGGTCTTCGAGCTTTGGTTTTGGTGCATTATGCATATTTTGATTCCTTATGTGCTGGCCAGAAACCCTGCCACCTGAACGTAGGTCAGCATGATACCAAGAACGACCATAATCCAGTTTGCAAAGATGGCCTGTTGCATGAAGTTGGAACTGCGCCGCCAGTATCCCATGACGATGAGGATGACGAACAGCGCGAGCAATTGCCCGACCTCGACACCCACGTTGAACGACAGAAGGTTGGCGAGAAGCCCGTCTTCGGCGATGTCATATTCGAGGATCTTCGTGGCAAGGCCGGTCCCGTGGAACAGACCGAAAATCAGTGTCGCGGCCTTGGTGTCGGGCTGGAAGCCCAGCCACTTCTGAAACGTACCAAGGTTGTCGAGCGCCTTATAGACCACCGACAGGCCAATGATGGCGTCGATGATATAGGAGTTGATGCCCCAGCCGAACCACACGCCCGCGAGCATCGTGATCGAGTGGCCAAGAGCAAAGAGGCTGACGTAAATCGCCACGTCCTTCATGTGGTAGAGGAAGAACACGACGCCCAGTAGGAACAAGATGTGGTCGTATCCCGTGATCATGTGCTTTGCGCCAAGATAGATGAAGGGGATGATGTTCACCCCCCAAATCTCTTGAATGTAGCCTGCGTCACCGGGTGTGACGTCATGGGCGAGGGCGACACTTGTCGTCAGTGCAAGTACCGTTAATACAAGAGGCGCGAGACGCATGGGTATGCACCAAACGCCTTTAGTGAGGGTCTTCATGGAGTAGCTCCGCATAAATTAAGAATGATCGGTTCTGTGCGGCCTGAGCCGCTCTGATCATGCGCGCGGAGGTCGGTCTATTCGGAAATGGCGAGACGGCCCATTGGAGGTTGCTATTTGCAACCAAGGCTTGCTGAACTCGGAAGACAGTTCAGCCCCGCGGCTAGGTGTTAGAAAGGCCTGATTGTGATCATGGTCCACCGCATCATGAGTGTGCCCATGCGTTGCCCAAAACAGGTCCTCTTCGAAACCGTGCGAATGTCCGTGGCTTTCGACCATTTCCAAGTGGTCTTGGATGGTTTCAAAAACCGTGGGTGCATGGGTGAATGACGGTGTCACAGACCAGACAATCAGCGCCAAGCACGTCAGCAAGGCAAACAGCCGTCTCAATGTGTCCGTCGTGTATTTCATAGAACTACTGCTCTTTGCGGTTCGCTGCCGCTTCTAGTGAAGATTACCGCCAGACGCCGCGAAGAACAAGGCGATGAAATCCAGCAGACCTACTTGCGCTTATCACCTCGCCAGGGCAGACGTCCATGCATGGCGCAGCATCGGTTGAAATGGGCTCGTTGCAGTCATCGGATGCAGCGCAGCATCAATCGAAATCTCGGTCCGTGGGTTGCTGAGGTCGGCTGATTCTGTTGAAAAACAACGTGTTGCTGGCGCAGAAAGCGGCGTCGTGAAGTCGGCGCAAGCGCCTTTCCTGTCAGGCTTTGCGTGTTTGCTGCGGTGCAGGAAAGATCTTAACCAATTTGCGGAGATTTTGGGCAGTTGCGGCGAGCAGGAATTCGTCGTTTGCGCCGCACGGTCCACGTAATCGGAGCCGCCCCAGCCCCAGAATGCGTTTGAGATGGGCGAAGAGCATCTCGACCTTCTTCCGCAGCTTCATCGAGATGTCATATTGGCGGGTCTTGGCGATATCGCGGGCGAATTGTCGGGCATCTTCGTGTTCTTCACGGGTGATCTTGCGCGCATCGGCGTTGGGGCAGCATTTTGCTTTGGATGGGCAGACCTGGCAGATCAGCTTAAGCGCGCGATATCGAGCCACGCCTTTGCCCGTCGGTCCGCGGTTAGGATCTGAGTAATTCCGCCGGAACTGTTTCAATGCATGACCTTCCGGGCAGATGTATTGATTGTTCTCAGCATCCCATTCGAAGTCGGCTCTGGACCACGTGCCATCGGATCGGCCAGCCTTGTCGAAGACCGGGATGTGCGGTGCAATCTTGCGCTCAACCAACCAACCCAACATTGGGCCAGTGCCGTAGGCCGTATCAGCGATTATGCGTTCAGGCTGCAGATCGAACTTCTCTCTGACCCGCTTCAGCATGGTCTTCGTTGATCCAACCTCCGCCTGCCGGATCGAACGCGTCGCCTCGACATCGATGATCACCCCATGATCTGTGTCGATGAGGTAGTTATCCGAATAGCTAAAGAATGCAGGGCCTTTGCGGGCTGCGGTCCATTGGCTGGCAGGATCGGAATGCGAGGTGAACTTGGGCTGGACCTCGCTGGCCGCGCCAAATGCCGCTTCATCGAGGGTTTCGAGATACTCGCGCACGGCGCGGGGCGCAGCCGCTGGATCGACGGTGGACGCATCCCAATCGTCCTTCGATGTCGAGTTCTGCTTGTTGGCATCTGCTTCGATCAGGCTTGCATCAATCGCCATGCGCTGCCCGCTCACGAGGCCCTCTGTGATGCACCGGGCCACGGTTGTCTCGAACAAATGACGAAGTAGCTCGCTTTCGCGGAAGCGACCATGGCGGTTCTTCGAAAAGGTCGAATGGTCCGGCACATGGTCGTTCAAATCGAGACGACAAAACCACCTGTAAGCCAGATTCAGATGCACCTCTTCGCAGAGGCGGCGTTCAGACCGAATGCCAAAGCAATAACCGACCAGCAGCATGCGGATAAGCAGCTCCGGATCGACAGACGGACGACCGGTGTGGCTATAGAAATCGGCCAAATACTGACGGATGTCGCTCAGATCAACGAACCGATCAATCGAGCGCAGCAGGTGATCTTGGGGAACGTGATCCTCCAGCGAGAATTCATAGAACAACGCCGCCTGCGCTTCCTGCTTCGGTCCCATCATCGGTAATTCCTCCCGCTCGTTGGAAGAATTGAATCAGCAACCTACCACTCGATCAAGGAAGACTTTTTCAACAAAATACGCCCATTGCAGCCATTCGACATCTTTCAAATTTCCCCTGCCGGTTTCCCGAAAGCCGCCTTTCGTGCATCCTGCAGCAATTCGGTTCGGACCAACTCACACAACGCGGGACCAAGTGTAAGTTCGCTGCGCCTGCTCCAATGGCAGCAATCTGCACGTTGCGTCACGAATAGGAGTTTCATGGGGCTGTCAGAAAGCCGTTACACATGCGCCCCCACGAACACCCAGATGGGAAACCAAACTTTTGCTGCAAGATAGCGCTCTACTACACAATCGAAGCTGCAATACAGCCAGAACTCACTGAGGCGCCCGTCAGCGAAGTATTAAAATCCACTGATCAGGAAGTATGTTCCGGTTAGCACCAAAACGACACCCGTCAACCGAGCTATCATATCGCCGCCTGGTGCGAGTTTTTCCATAAGTACGTAGAGCGCGAGACCGGTGATCCAGTAGAGGTTCATGATCCCACCGACAAAGAGCAACGCCATCAGCGCCCAGCAGCAGCCAAGGCAATAGGCCCCGTGGATCGCACCCATCCTCAGGGCCCCGACTGCGCCCGGGCGGTTGAATGTGGCCAAAAGCTGGGCGGGCGACCGGCAGTGCGACAGGCAGGCATTCTTGAATCGGGAAAATTGATACAGGCCAGCGACAATCAGCACCGCACCCGCAAACCAGCGCGACTTGATGGTCATCATCGCACCAGCAGACAGGCCAGCACTTTCGAGCCCAGACTGCAACATCGTTGCAGTGACGCTGAACCCTGCCCAAGCGAGAAGATAGCCAGCCAAAAGAAAACCACTCAAAAGCGCGGCCCGATCTGCGTCAGGCCCCATTTTCTTGAGCGCCGTGAACAGCAACACCATCGGAACTGCACTTGGTGTCATCATTGCAATCATCATGATCCACCACATAAAAAAAATCAGTGCGGCATAGGACATCGACCAGGCGGGCGACATGCCCATTGCCATCGGATTACCGATCGGGCGTGCCATTTTGGTCATCTCCAGGGCCGTCATATTCATGCCGACACCAAACACCGTGTAGAGACCGGCCAGCGCGATTAGCAGGGCAGCGGATGTTGCAACGATTGCTTCATCTCGCCGGAGCAGCCTTTCGACAACTCCGGGTTTTGTTTTATGTACCTGTGTCATCGCTGCGCGCACTCATCAGCGGTCCATTACGCCCTGACCAGTCAGGTTCAACTTGGCCAGATGGGCGTGCGTGGCGTCGAACGTCAGGTTAATTTCACCACCTTTGGTCTGCGCACTACCCGACCCCATTTCGGCATGACGGAATTCGAACCCGTGCGGTAACTGGATAGAAATCCGGTGAGGATCGCCCGTCACAATGTTCGGGATTGGCCGGATTTCAACATCGAATATGCCATCAACCGTTGCCTGTCCGGTGCGGTTTTCGATGTCCCATTTCAGTCCGATATCAGCGCGCAGAGTGTCATGTTTGGTCGGGCTCATGAAGCTGTAGACGAACCACATCGTTGCCATTTCTTCAGTGTCCTCGCCACGCATAATCGCCTCTAGCGCGGCGCATTGTGCATCTGTAGCCTTTGTGTCGATGATCAACTGCATCTGGCCATTGCCTTCGTGTATGGGTCCTGGCCAGTAATAGACTCCGGCCGCGCGCAAACCGTCGAGCGAGACCTCGCCGTAATGGCCTTTTTTGATGTCATAGACGACAACCGCCTCGCAATTGCCGGTGGTCGGCAAAACGCCGAACTGGCATGGGCAGCCGAAATTGCAGTTACAATTGGCAAGTTCCTCTCCTTCGATGTGCCAGTCTGTCATGATAGTCTCCTTTCAATGGTTGACGTATTCAGACGAATGCCTGCGTCTGCCCGGGCCTCAAAAATTGGTTCAAAAATTCACGGTTCGCTACGCGACAAAGATAGTTTGGCGATTGCACCGCACTCAAGTGCAGGAACTGTACCAGCCTGTTGGTTCTGAAACTGTACTGGACGAATTCGGTGTATCCCCGCATTCTGATGGCGGGGGGACATGACACATGCCCGACAACCGACATATGCTTTACTGCCCGGTTAGTTTGGCCAGTGATATATTGCAACCGCGTTGGACGATCCTGATTCTGGCAGAGCTTGGGTGGGGCACATCGCGGTTCAATGATCTGCGACGCGCCATACCCGGTATATCGCCCAGCCTGCTTTCGAAACGTCTGGGCGAGCTTGAGGCGTACGGTCTTGTGGGTCGTGTGGAAGACACCGATAACAACCTGATCGAGTACCTGCCAACCGAAGCCGCACAGGAGCTTGGGCCAATTATCGCCAGCCTTGGTAAATGGGCCTATCGTCATGCCGGACATGAAGAGACTCTGCCTGATGCGGATGTGAGCACTGCTGTGTGGAACATGCGCCGCTGTATTGATGTTGACGTTCTGCCCGATCGCCAGATTGTTCTGCAGTGGAACTTTCCCGATCAGGCGGCGGCGGAGCAGGATTACTGGATTTCGATCCGGCCCGGTGGCCCGGTGGATGTGTGTTTCAAGGACCCGGGATACGACGTTGACCTCTATGTCATTACTGACTTGTCGGTCTATCTGTCGTTCTACTTTGGTTACTCCACAATCGCCCATGAGGTGGCCGAGGACCGAATGCAGTTGATTGGTGACCGGGATCTGGCACGCAGTATTGACAGGTGGCTGATCCTGAGCTCCTACGCGCAGGCGATGCGACGCGGTAACGGCACGCGATGCCCGATCAGCGGCGCGGCCACGGCGCGGGCGGGATGAGCGTGGCGCGATCATGGGTTTTCTTTTTCGGCAGTGTCGTCCACTACCCAGTAGTCAAAATCGAATTGCTTGAATTCTTCGAACGGTGCAGTGCCTTTGGTTTTGACGTTTAGGATGTTGACAATCTTCCACCCGGCAGGCCCGAAATCGCCAAGCTGTAGATATTCGACAAATGCTTCGGACCAAATGCGGGCCACGGCGATATTTCGATAGACCTCCAGGATTTTGACTTCGGCCTTTTCGCGCCCGGCTTCTGTATTGTAGGGCGTATCAGACCATTGCGTGGCACCGCCATCTTCGGTGTAGCAAACCAGTTGCGCGGCGTTTATGCCATAGAGTTCATTGGTCGGTGTGCCAGTTTCCGCGTCAATGACCAGCGTACGTTCAGCAAGATCGGGGTGAAGTGCCCTGCGCATCCTACGCGCGTCCCCGGTCAACCAGCCTTCCATGTAATCAAAGGCTGAGCGAGTGATCAGACGGATGTTTTCGTCTGTTGTACCGAACGGAATGGCGTGTGCTGGGATTGGCATGACGGGTCTTCCTGTTCACTTGACAGCCCAGAATTCCATCTCGAATTCTATGTCTGGCTGATACTCACCTTCGTTCATCTGCCAGATCGCGTTGACAATCCGCCAACCGTATTCATCGAAATACGCAAGATGCAGCAGGTCTTCGAAATAAGGGCACATGGTGCGCGCCATGGCGAGGCCGCGCGAGACGTAAAGAACCTCGGCTGAGACCTCGACTCCGTCTTCCTTCATCAAACCTTCGGCAGTGTGGCGGACAAGGGTTTCAGCGCCCCGGTCGGACCCGACCACAACCTTGCCTGAGGTAGGATCACGATGAACAAAACACTTGCGTAAATCAGGGTGCAGCGCGCGGCGCATGCGCTCTGGCTGCCCCTGAAAATACCCTTCGATATAGTCCATCGCGGTGGCGTGGATGGCTTCGATATCAGTTTGTGACATGTGTTCCTCCTGAAACTCAAAGAAGATCGGCCAACATGGAAGCGGCCCGTGCCGCACCATCCGCTGCGACGGCATGGGGAACGCGGGGCGCACGAAGTTCGGACAACATGCCATCGGCAATCCGCTCTGGCGTGCTTTCGGAAAAGATCATCTTGCGCCCGGCATTGTATCGCTCCAACCGGCTGGCCACATGAAAGTTCTGTTCAAAGTGATTGCGCAGGGGGAAATACAAAAACGGTGTGCCCGCTGCCGCCAGCTCCATGCAGGTCGTCAAGCCACCTTGCACAAGCGCCAGATCACACGCCGCCAAATGCCGGTCCAGATTGGGCACAAAGGCTCGCATTTCGACCCCGTCGGGAACCTCGAACGAATCGGGGTTCAATCGCGGACCGGTCACTACGATCATCCGCAGGTCGGGGATACGCGCCTTGGCCAAAGGATAGGCCGCCAGAATACGCCGGATCAACGTCGCCCCGACACCTGATCCCCCTACGGCCACGATACAGGTCTGACGCCCGTCATCATATCCAAACTCGGCCCGAAGGTCATCGCGGGTGCCAAATTCCGAAGGATGCTGGCCAATGATATAGTCTGAAAATTCAAAATGCTTGGGGATCCAATCACGCATATTCGGTAGATCCGCACCAAATCTCTTGTCTACAATGTCTTCGGGGGTGCCGACGAAAATCGCGCGATCCCGAATGTCTGGATGCCCCTCTACATGGCCGATCATTTCGGCATTATAGTCGGTTGTCAGATAGGCCTCACGCGGGCCATTTTCTTCAAACGGAACCCACCCGACGAAATCGGTGAACCACGCCACCGGCGCCTTTTTCAGGTCGGGATGTTCATGCCAGTAATGATCAACGTCCCATGCTTCGTCGGCGATCACCAAATCATAGCGTTCTTCTTCCAGCACCTCCTGAAAGACCATGAAATTCTTGATCAGGATCTCATCCATGCTCCGGATCGCCTGAAACGCGTTGAGGTCATGCTCACCACACTCCGCCTCGATATGCGCGCTTTCATTGGCTAACAGAACGCTTGCCGCGTGAACCGTTTCTGCGTTGGCCTCAAGAAAACGTGTCACCGGATCCTGCGCCAACCAGTCAACCTGCAGGTCGGGGTGCAATTTCCGCAATTCCCGCGTGACCGCCAGATCGCGACGTGCATGACCAAGACCAATGGGCGAGGACAGGTAAAGCGCCCGTTTCTGCCTGGTCTTGCACGGCTTTCGCTCGGGTTTTGGCGCGCCCAGATGTCGGGCCAGAAAATCCCGCATCAACGTGTTGAACCAGGCCGGGTACCGCGCGTGAACACTATGCCCACCTCCCGGCACGATATGCAGTTCTCCATCAGTCATTTCCGCCAGTTTTCTCGACGCCTCAACTGGTGCAACTTCATCACATTCACCGTGAACGATAAGGCTTGGGCATTTGACCTTACGGTACAATTCTTCATTCATCACGATTTTCCCGGACTCAACATCCTGTGTCATCTTGAGCATGACACCGTCCCCTTCCAACGCCCAGGACACCGCATCTTCGTGCTGTTTGGTTGAATGGGGCTCGTTGTGGACTCTGCCCAAAAAGAAATCGACAAAATCTCCATAGTCTTTCAGCCAATAGTCGGCATTGTACTTCTGCCAACCCTCGGGACTCGCCGGTAACTCAGAATAGTACGCATCGAAACGGTGCTTGAAGGGCGGTACAAGTAGGTAGCAAGACCCGCAAATCGAGACGACTGCACTGACACGGTCAGGGTAACAGGCTGCTGCTGCATAGCTGATACCACTGCTGAAAGAATGCCCAACAAAAACGGCGCGTTCGACGCCTAACGCATCCAGCACTGCGATCACATCCTCAACCGCTTTGTCGACCGAATAGGCATCGACGTCCTCCGGCCGACCCGACTTACCATTCCCCCTGGGATCATAGGTGATCACCCGGAAGCGGTCACTGAAATACGGCACCTGCGCCTTCCAGCTTCGCGAATGAATGATCGACCAGGTCGGAACAAAAAGGATCGTATGCTCGCCTTCGCCGTATATGTCGTAGTGAAGCTCGACATCCCCACGATCGATTTTTCCGGATGTATGTGGAAACTTGGCGCGCATGTTCATTTCCTCCTGCTGTTTTCGGCCTGTGCGATGATATCGCCGAACCGGCGCAACGCGGCGCGGGCCGGATGTTTGGCGTCATCAAAGCCAAGTAGAATTAGCGATTCCGCACCGATAAATGCGGCACCGACCAGTGATGCTATTTCTTCGGAAGTAAACGGGCCGAGTGTTCCGGCGCGCTCTTCCACTTCCTCGACAAGAGTTTTGATTAGGGCGTTCCATTTGCTGATCGCCGCACGAACGGCATCGCCAACTGCTGGGTTCGACCAGCCAACGGCTATCAGCTCCTGAAGAACACGCACGTAGCCAGATGCAAGATCGTCCTCCAGGAAATCACAGGATAAGGCCCACTTTTCTGCAATGCTGAGGTCGCTCCGGCCGAAGGTCTTTTTCTGACGGTCGATTAGCGCTGCATCCATGAAGTCAAAGAGCGCAAGAACCAATCCTTCTTTTGAGCCGAAATGATACCGTATCTGGCTCATTTGCGTCTCTGCTTGGGCGGCGACCGCCCGGGTAGAAAGCCCGGCAAAGCCGTGCTCAAGAAGAACCTGTTTAGCGGCTTCTAGTAACACGACCTTGGCATCTGGCCGGGATTTAGACTGCGTTTTTATGGTCCTTACTCCTGCTTAAATGCTGTCATCCTGGTTAAGTCAGATTGCAACAAGCTCACCCCAGAGTGGCCGTCACCTTCAGTTACCCGGACTCCCAACAGCGGTAATCTGTATCACCTCGGCCAATTGATCTAGTTACATGCAATATCACAAACATAATTCATTCGAACGAATTACGTCAACTATCCTTTACTGGATGGTTGGTTAACACTTAGCCCAATATTGTTGCCAATGTAGCGCTCGATTGAAATCAACAAATACAAAGCATGCTACCAAAGGGAAGCTTCAGAAAAGTTACGGTGCAGCGTCATCAAAATCGATCAATTACAATATTGAGCTGATAATTCGCAGGGCAATGATCGCTTTATGCAACTTGCTGTCGCTTAAACTTTTCGCAGCATTGGTCAAAGTGGGCTGATTTTGTTGAAAAACTTCGAAATCTGAAATCAGTGATTTTCCGCTAAAACCCCATCGACAGCGAAAGTCAGACCGGATTGTGGATCAGAGATCACGAGGTGGTCCAAGAGGGCCTGAGATTGAATTTGGTCGACCCCCCTTGCCAAATTTTTTATCAGTCTGTGGCGTGAAAAAATTCGCCAATCAGTCCCGAAATAGGAGTTTTTCAACACAATCAGCTCGAAGCCGACATTCATCTCACCCGAAAAAAAAGCCCCGCCGGAGCGGGGCTTTGCAGTAACATATATGGCGGGTTATTGCGGAATGTCGCCTTCGAGGCCTTCGACATAGAAGTTCATGCCGGCCAGCGTGCCGTCATCGGCAACCTCACCTTCGGCAAGCCAGTCAGAGCCGTCCTGTTTTTTCAGCGGGCCGGTGAAGGGGTGGTATTCGCCTGCGGCCATGGCGTCTTTCATTGCCAGGGCTTCGGCTTTGACATCGGCGGGCACCGCGTCGGTGATTTCACCAATGCCGACCATGCCTTCGCGGATACCGTCCCACGTGTTGACCGATTCCCAGCTGCCATCCATCACGGCCTGGGTGCGGGCGATATAGTAAGGTGCCCAGTTGTCGATGATCGAGCTTACCCGTGGATGCGGGGCGTATTCTGACATATCGGACGCCTGGCCAAAGGTAATGACGTTTTCGGCTTTTTCGGCAGCGGCCTGTGGCGCAGTCGAGTCGGTGTGTTGCAGGATCACGTCGGCGCCCTGTTCAATAAGGGCGGTGGCAGCGTCGGCCTCTTTCGCGGGATTGAACCATGTATAAGCCCAAATCACTTTGAACTGGACGTCCGGGTTGACCCGCTTGGCGTGGATATAGGCCGAGTTGATGCCACGGATCACTTCGGGAATTGGGAAGGACGCAATATAGCCGATGATGTTCGTCTCGGTCATCTTACCGGCGATATGGCCCTGAACTGCGCGCCCCTCGTAGAAGCGGGCGGAATAGACCGACACGTTCGGCGCGGTTTTATAGCCTGTTGCGTGTTCGAATTTCACATCGGGGAATTTAGAGGCGACGCCAACAGTGGCATCCATGTAGCCAAAGGATGTGGTAAAGATCAGGTCTGCGCCCTGAAGCGCCATCTGAGTGATGGCGCGGCTGGCATCGGCACCTTCCGGGACGCTTTCCTGATACACGGTTTCAACCTTGTCGCCAAAGGCCTCTTCGACGGCAAGGCGGCCCTTGTCATGTTCATATGTCCAGCCGCCGTCGCCGATGGGACCGACATAGATAAAGCCGACCTTGGTTATGTCCTGGGCGAGCGCGCTTGTGGCCAGACCAAGGGCCATGGCGGCACCGGTTAGAAATGAGGTTAGTTTCATGTGTAATTTCTCCCTGAGTTATTTTGTTATGTGTGGCCTCAGCCCGAGGCATGAAAGATGCGGCCCAGCGATGCGGGAGCGCGTGAGCGGTCCGATGACATGATGACCAGTACAAGGATGGTGATCAAGTAGGGTGACATGGAAAGATATTCGACGGGGATGGCCACGCCCGCCGCCTGAAGGTTGAGCTGCAGCACAGTGATCCCGCCAAAGAGCCATGCGCCCAGCAAGACGCGTCCGGCTTTCCAGCTGGCAAACACCACCAGCGCAAGAGCGATCCAGCCTGCACCGGCGGTCATGCCTTCGGTCCATTGCGGGACACGGACGAGGCTGATGTAAGCGCCGCCTAATCCGGCGCAGGCGCCGCCAAAGCCAATGGCCATCAGGCGCACGCGCACCACCTTGTAGCCTAGCGCATGGGCGGCATCGTGGTTTTCACCCACCGCCCGCAGGATCAGCCCCGCACGGGTGTATTTCAGCATGGCCCAGACCGCCGCAACCAGCGCGATGCCGAAATAGACCATCAGGTCATGGGAAAAGAGCACGGGGCCAAAGAAGGGCAGATCGCTGAGCAAGGGAATGTCGAGCTTGGGCGTTGGGGGCGGTTTGATGCCAACATAACCCTGACCCATCAATGCGCTGACGCCGAGGCCAAAGAGCGTGAGGGCCAGGCCGCTGGCCACCTGGTTTGCCAACGCAAAGAGTGTGAGCAGGGCGAATAGCATGGACAAAAGCGCGCCGCCAATGGCCGCGGCGATAAACCCAAGCAGGGGCGAGCCGGTTTCGACCGCGATGATAAACCCGCAAATTGCGCCGGTGATCATCATCCCCTCAACCCCGAGGTTCAGAACACCTGAGCGTTCCGCCACCAGCTCACCAATTGCGGCGATCAGGATAGGGGTGGCCGCAACGAGGAGCGAGGCCAAAAGGAGGGTGGGATTGATTGAGGACAGGTCCATTATGCAGCCTCCGCTTTCGCCAGTCTGATACGGTAATTGGTGAGCAGATCGACCGCCAGAAGGAAGAACAAGAGCATGCCCTGAAACATCTGGATAGCGGCGGCGGGCAGGCCGAGATTGGACTGGGCGATTTCCCCCCCGATATAGGTCAGCGCCATCAGCAGTCCTGCGAGCAGGATGCCCACCGGGTGCAGGCGGCCGAGGAAGGCCACGATGATGGCGGTAAAGCCGTAGCCAACATTGAAGTCGATATTGATCTGTCCGGCGGGGCCTGAAACCTCGAACATGCCTGCAAGGCCCGCCAACGCGCCGGAGGCGCCGAGGCAGAACAAGATCAGGCGGGTGGGCCGGACCCCGGCAAAGCGGGCTGCACGCGGCGCCTGGCCGGTCAGGCGAATGTGATAGCCGAGGATATGCCGGTTGAGCAGAACATAGGCAAAGATTACGGCAATAAAGGCCGCGACCACGCCCCAATGCATGCCGGAGCCTGCAATGATTTCGGCATTATGACCTGACGGGTATTGCTGAAAATTGCGCGAGCCGGGAAAGCCGAACCCGTCGGGGTTTTTCAGAGCGCCCAATGCCATTTTTGCCAGCAACTGCTCGGCCACGTAGACCAGCATAAGCGAGACAAGGATTTCATTGGTGCCGAAGCGGGTTTTGAGGATGGCCGGGATCATCGCCCAGGCCCAGCCTCCAAGCGCACCTGCAAGCACCATCAGGGGAAAGATGATCCAGCTTTCCATCGGGTAAAACGCAAGGCCCACTGCGGCACCCGTTATGGCCCCGATAATATATTGCCCTTCCGCGCCGATATTCCAGATGCCTGCACGAAACCCAAGGCTGAGCCCGATGGCGATCAGGATCAGCGGCGCGCCTTTGACCAGCATTTGCGGGCGGTAATAAAAGGCGAATTCCCCAAAGAGAGGATCCCAGAATATCGTGCGGATCACCTCGACCGGATTGTTGCCCATCAGCGAAAACAAGGCACCACCTACGATCATTGTGATCACAACTGCCAGCAATGGTGTCAGATACGTCCAGCTGCGCGAGGGCTGTGGCCGTTTTTCTAGTTTCAGCATGGTGGCGTTCCTTTGCTGGCTTGTCTGTGGGGGCGCTGCCCCCATCGCCCGTCGGGCGATCCCCCCGGGGGTATTTGACGCAAGAAAGAAGCTGTTGTGGATTGAATGGTTTCTTTCTTGCCTGAAATACCCCCGCCGGAGGCATAAATTCTGTATTGAAACAGATCATCCATGTGCAACCTCCATCCCATGCGCCCCGCCCATCATCAGGCCGATTTCATCGACGGTCAGACCCTGGGCCGGGCGAATGTCGGACAGGCGCCCCTCGTTCAGAGCGCCAAAGCGATCGGATATCTCCATCAGCTCATCAAGATCCTGGCTGATACAGATCACAGCGGTGCCCCCTGCGGCCAGATCGAGCAGGGACTGGCGGATAGAGGCGGCCGCGGCGGCATCCACGCCCCAGGTAGGCTGATTGACGACCAGAACTTTGGGGTTTTGCAGCACTTCGCGGCCAATGACGAATTTTTGCAGGTTGCCGCCGGAAAGCGAACGTGCCGCGTTTTCCGGGCCGGGGGTGCGCACGTCGAATGCTTCGATCACGCGGTTGGCAAAGCTGCGGGTGTCGGCCCATTTTAGAAAGCCGCGATGCATCAGGTTTTCGCGTTGGGCCGCGGTCAGGAGGGCGTTTTCAATCAGGCTCATGTCGGGTGCTGCGGCATGACCCAGCCGTTCTTCGGGGGCGGTCAGCAGGCCCATTTCGCGCCGGGCTGTGGGGCCGAGGCGGCCGACGGGCTGCCCCATGAACTTTACCGCGTCATGATCGGTGGTGACCTCACCGGAGAGAGCTGTCAAAAGTTCGTCCTGACCGTTGCCGGCGACGCCGCCAATTCCGAGGATTTCACCTTCTTGTACGGTCAGATGAATGTTGCGCAAGGGCGTGCCAAAAGCACCTGTTGAAGCGACGGACAACCCGGAGATATCGAGTGCGATCTCACCCAGCTCTCGATCTGCGCGGGCCGGGGAGGCAAAGGCGCTGCCAACCATCAGTTCGGCCATGTCCCGGGCCGAGGTTTCAGCGGGGATACAAGTGCTGACATTTTTGCCCAAACGCAGGATCGTGGCGTGATCACAAAGGGTGCGGATTTCTTCCAGTTTATGGGAAATATAGAGGATGGCCACGCCTTCGGAGGTCAGTTTGCGAAGGGTCTGAAACAGGATTTCCACCTCTTGTGGGGTGAGAACCGAGGTGGGTTCGTCCATGATCAAAAGCTTGGGATCCTGTAACAGACAGCGGATGATTTCCACGCGCTGACGTTCTCCCGCCGAAAGGTCCCCCACCGTGCGAAAGGGATCAAGCGGCAGGCCGTAGTTTTCCGACACTTCGCGGATGCGGGAGGCAAGATCGCCCATCGGCGGCGGGTTTTCCATACCGAGTGCTATGTTTTCGGCCACGTTCAGCGCATCGAAAAGTGAAAAGTGCTGGAACACCATCGCCACGCCCGTGGCCCGGGCGGCGCGTGGTTCGGGTGGGGCAAAAACTTCGCCCCGCAGGGTCATGGTGCCACTGTCGGGTTTGACAAGACCATAGATCATCTTGACCAGTGTGGATTTTCCAGCACCATTTTCACCCAGAAGGGCGTGAACTTCACCTTCTTTTATCTCGAACGAAACAGTGTCGTTGGCCACCACACCGGGATAGGCCTTGGTCAGTCCGGATATGGTCAGAAGAGTGTCTGTCATGCCGATATCCTTTGCGTAAAGCATTGATTGTTTTTATGTTTCATCAGGTCTGCGGTCACACCTACCGCAATTGCCTGCGGGTGTTTGCCAAGTTCGGGTGCGCCGATCGGGCATTGGATGCGCTCAATCTGTTCCGCCGTATGGCCCAACTGAGACAGGCGGCTGCGAAAGCGTGCCCATTTGGTGTCCGATCCGATCAACCCGGCAAAAGCGAATTCCTGTTGCAGCAGCGTATGGCATAGTTCCAGATCGTAGTCATGTTCGGGGGTCATAATCAGATGCATGGCCTCTGGCGGTGCGGACTGCATCACTTCAGTGGGTAGCGAGACCCAGCTTTGGCGGAGCGTGTCGGGCAAGCCCGCAAACTGGCTTTCGCGCACATCGACCAAAAACACCTCGAACTGCGGCAGTTCGATCAAAACAAGGGCCAGCGCGCGCCCGACATGGCCCGCACCGTAGATGTAGACCGGTGTGCGGTTGCGCCAGACCGGTTCGATCAGCCAGCCGCTGGTGAGGGTGGTTGGAATCGGGGTGTCGTCATGCTGAACCTTTTCGATTTTGCGTCGTGCGCTGGCAGAGAGGGGCCCTGCATCGGGCGCAATCGGGCGGGCCCAGATACCCTGATATTCGAAACCCTGATCCAGGGCGCGGTAGCGGGCAGCGTCAAACACCTCTGTCACCAGAGTGGCCGCGCCGCCGCAGCACTGGTTGCGGGCCGGGCCTAACGCGATACGGGCCAGATGAGTGCCGGGCCCTTCGCTGATCATCTCAAGTGCGTGAGTTTGCGCTTCAAGCTCCAGCCGGCCGCCGCCGATCGTGCCGGCGCTGCCACCTTCCCAGACCAGCATTTCGGTGCCGGCTTCGCGCGGGGTGGAGCCTTTGGTTTCGGCGATCACGATACGTGCGACTATCTTATGTGCCTCCAGCGCGTCAGAGAGGGCTTCGATGTCAAACATCGGCGGCCTCCTGTACCTGCTGAACTGTTTTGAGGATACGTTCGGCTGTGGCCGGAGCATCCAGCGCCGGGTAGGCCGCACCACAAGCCGCGATGGCGTCTGACAGGGCGAGATAGGCCGAGATACCCAGCATGAAGGGCGGTTCGCCCACGGCCTTGGACCGGTAAATGGTCTCTTCACGGTTTTCACCATCCCAGAGGGCGACATTGAAGATGTCGGGCCGGTCCGAACAGGCCGGGATTTTGTAGGTGGAAGGGGCGTGCGTGGTGAGCTGGCCATGGTCGTCCCAGACCAGTTCTTCCGTGGTGAGCCATCCGGCGCCCTGGACATAGCCGCCTTCGACCTGACCAATGTCGAGTGCCGGGTTCAGGCTGGCGCCTGCGTCGTGGATGATATCAGCCCGCAGGATGCGGTTTTCGCCGGTCAGCGTGTCGATCACCACTTCGGTCAGGGCCGCGCCATAGGCAAAGTAGAAAAATGGTCGCCCTTCGCCCTTGATCCGGTCCCATGCGAGTTTTGGGGTTTTGTAAAAGCCGGTTGAAGACAGGCTGATCCGGTTTTCATAAGAAAGCTGGGCGGCGTCTGTAAAGCAAAGGATATGGTCGCCAATTTCCACGTTGCCATCGACAAAGCGTACCTGACTTGGCGTGACCTGATAGTATTCCCCAAGGAAGTCGGCCATGCGGTCGCGGATTGTGTCACAGGCCGCTTTAACTGCCATCCCGTTGAGATCACTGCCGGAACTGGCCGCCGTGGCGGAGGTATTGGGAACTTTGGCGGTGTCTGTAGCGGTGATTTTAACCGCGTCCAGCGAAATACCAAACCGGTCAGCAGCGACCTGAGCCACCTTTTGGAACAGGCCCTGGCCCATTTCTGTGCCGCCATGGTTCACGTGAACCGAGCCGTCCTGATAGACATGCACCAGTGCGCCGGCCTGATTGAGGTGGGTCAGGGTGAACGAAATGCCGAATTTGACCGGGCTGAAGCCGAGGCCCTTTTTCAGCACGGGATTTTCTGCGTTCCAGTGTTTCACGGCTTCGCGCCGTGCCACATAATTGCTGTCCTGAGCCAGCTTTTCGGTGAGCTCGTGCAGGATGAAATCTTCGACCGTTTGACCATAGGGCGTCGTGTGCAGGGCGGGGGCACCCTGCGGGGCGTAGTAATTGGTTTGCCGGATGGTGAGCGGATCGCGGCCCAGATGGTGGGCGATATGATCCATCACGCGCTCGATCCCGATCATACCCTGCGGACCGCCAAAGCCACGATAGGCTGTTGCCGATTGCATGTTGGTTTTCAGCCGATGCGATTCGATGCGGGCATTTGGCAGGTTATAGGCGTTGTCAGAATGCAGCATGGCACGGTCGGCCACGGGGAGGGACAGATCCTGTGACCAGCCACAGCGTGTGAACTGGACAAACTCGACGCCGGCGATGCGCCCTTCATCGTCAAAGCCTGCGCGGTAGGTGATGCGAAAATCATGGCGTTTGCCCGTGATGATCATATCATCGTCACGGTCGTAACGCATTTTGCAGGCGCGGCCGGTTAGCCGGGCCGAAATCGCACAGGACACGGCGAGCGCATTGCCCTGGCTTTCTTTTCCTCCAAAGCCTCCGCCCATACGGCGGGTTTCGACGCGGACGGCGTGCATCGGGACTCCCAAAGCGTGAGAGACCTTGTGCTGAATTTCGGTCGGGTGCTGAGTTGAGGAATGGACGATCATGTCGTCACCTTCCTGTGGAACTGCCAGAGCGGCCTGACCTTCGAGGTAAAAATGCTCCTGTCCGCCGATTTCAAAGGTGCCTTCGACGATGTGATTTGCCGAGGCTATGGCAGAGGCAGCATTACCTTTTTGATAAACTCGGGGGCCTTCTTCGAAGCGGCTGTTGGCGGCCAGAGCGTCTTCGATGGTGAGGATTGGTGCGTGTTCGTCGATCTCTACCTTGGCGAGGCGGGCGGCCTTTCGGGCGGCGAGGTGGCTGTCGGCGATGACCAGAAAAAGAGCCTGTCCGGCATAGTGAACCTCACCCGTGGCCAAAAGCGGTTCGTCATGGGCCGAGGGGGAGGTGTCGGCGTCACGGGTAAGGTCATCTGCTGTCAGCACCTGAACAACACCCGGTGCCGTGGCAACGTCCGAGATGTCCATTGAACGGATGCGTCCCGCGGCAATGGTGCTGGTCCCAAAGGCCAGATGCAGCGTGCTAGCTGGGGTCGGGATGTCATCGACATAGCGCGCCTGACCGGTCACATGCAAAGGGGCCCCGTCATGTGGGAGAGGGCGCGAAACACTCATGCGGGAACCTCCAGCACAGAGGTGATTACGCCCTGATCTTCATGGAAATAGCGGGTCAATAAATTGCGTGCGCTTGTCAGGCGATAGTCGGCAGAGGCGCGCATGTCGCTAAGCGGTGTGAAATCCTGCGCCCAGGCGGGGGCTGTGCCCTCGACCGTTTCAATTGTCCAAGGTTTTCCAATCAGCGCGTTCTCGACATGTCTGGCGCGTTTGGGGATACCAGCCATGCCACCAAAGGCAATGAGGGCCTGTGTCACGTGGCCGTCTTCGAAGTGGATGTTGAAGCACCCGCAGACCGCTGAAATGTCCTGATCAAACCGCTTCGACAGTTTGTAACAACGCAGGCGGTCGGGTTGCAGTGGAACGCTTACGGCTTCGACAAACTCGGACTGTTCAAGATCTTGTTGGCCGTAATCGACGAAGAAATCCTCAAGCGGCAGGGTGCGCCGTGTGTCGCCGCGGCGCAGATGCAGAACCGCGTTCAGAGCGATGAGTGCCGGTGGGCCGTCACCGATAGGCGACCCGTTGGCGATATTGCCGCCGATCGTGGCGGCATTCCGCACCTGGGTGGAGCCGTAGCGGCGGATCATTTCTGAGAATGAGGGGTGAAGATCCGCGAAAGTCTGGCGCAGTGTTTCCAGAGAGACGCCAGCACCGATATGAATTTCTCCCTCAGTTTGTTCGACCTGTTGCATGTCGGTGCACAGGTGAAGAAATGCCACCGGTGCCAGTTCGCGGAGCTGTTTCGTCACCCAGAGCCCCACATCAGTGGCCCCTGCGACAAGCGTTGTATCCGGTGCGTCCACCAACAGCGCGGCAAGGTCATCTGAGCTTTGCGGCAGGGAGAGCTCTGGCGAGGTGACTAAATCTGCGATGGCGGCCTGATCCGATGCAAGCCAATCGGGTGCAGGTTGCGCCTCTGCCGCCTTTGCCGCGCGGATGATGGGGGCATAGCCGGTGCAGCGGCAAAGATTGCCTGCCAATGCCGTTTCATAGTCGGTTTCGCCATTCAGATGCGCCACGGCCATCGATGCAATGAACCCCGGCGTGCAAAAACCGCATTGAGACCCGTGTAAATCGACCATCGCCTGCTGAACCGGGTGCAGCTGGCCCTCCGGTCCGCTGATGCCTTCGACGGTACGTACCGCTTTGCCGTCAAGCTGAGGCAGAAACAGGATACAGGCATTCAGGGCACGTGCGCCGTCCGTGTCTGTGATCATCACCGTGCAAGCGCCACAGTCGCCTTCGTTGCAGCCTTCTTTCGTTCCGGTCAGCCCACGGTTTTCCCGCAACCAGTCGAGCAAGGTCACTGTGGGGTTAACCCCGGAAAGGTGTATGGCTTCTCCGTTCAGAAGAAACTTTATCTCCATGGCGACATGCCCGCCGCGTTACCTCCGCCCTTTTTAGGCATTCCCCGATGCGGCGTAGAGGAACGCAGGCTTTCCCTGAGCCAAGGCTATGCGCCCGATCAGAGACTTGGCAAGGATTGAGTCACTTGGGAATCAGCTTTGTTTCGGTTCCAGCTGATCATGGGTTGGAAAATTTTATGTGTAATAACAAAGATATGTAGGTTCAAAATTTGAACTTACTTGGAAAAATTGGAAGTGCTTTCGTGCATCTGGGGAAATTTGAAAGTCCCGGAACAGCCCGCCAATGTCCCGATCGAAAGAATTCCACGACTCGCAGACAGAAATATGCATTACCGGTTCCAACTTTGATGTGGGCTGGATTAGGATGCGCGTTATGAGCAGCGAGCGGCGATTCATTCATCTACGGGTCCATACCGAGTATTCCCTTTTGGAAGGGGCCGTTCGGTTAAAAGGATTGCCCAAGCTTTGCCAAAAGGCAGGGATGCCGGCGGTCGCGGTGACCGACAGCAACAACATGTTCGGCGCGCTGGAATTTTCGGTGACGGCGGCGGCTGCGGGTGTTCAGCCCATCGTCGGATGCCAGATTGATCTGGCCTATGCAGTGGCCGGGCCGGGGGAAAAGCCAGTGCCGCCAGCGCCTGTAGTTTTGTTGGCACAGAACGAGCGCGGTTATCTCAACCTGATGAAGCTCGAATCCTGCCTGTACCTGCGTGGTGACGGGTCATTGCCGCATGTCACGTTGGATGAACTGGCAGAATATTCAGAAGCATTGATTTGCCTGAGTGGCGGGCCCGATGGCCCGGTGGGCCGGTTGCTGCGCGGTGGGCAAAGGCCAGCGGCCCAGGCGGTTATGCAACGCCTGAAAGTGGCCTTTGGAGACCGGTTGTATGTTGAGCTACAGCGACATCCGGGAGAGGGCGGCTTACCAGAAGCAGAGCGGTTAAGCGAACGTGGCTTTGTCGAGATGGCCTATGCGATGGAGCTGCCGCTGGTGGCGACAAATGATGTCTATTTTCCTGCCACCGAGATGTACGAAGCGCATGATGCGATGATCTGTGTGGCCGAAGGGGCGTATGTGGATCAGTCGCAGCCGCGCAGGCGGCTGACAGACCAGCATTATTTCAAGTCGCCCCAGGAAATGATCACGCTGTTCGCGGATTTGCCTGAGGCGATTGAAAACACGATTGAAATTGCACAACGGTGCGGGTTTGGGGCCTATCGGCGTGATCCGATCCTGCCGAAATTTGCAGATGACGAGGTGGATGAGCTGCGCCGTCAGGCCGAGGCCGGGCTGAAAGAGCGACTGGCAGTGATCCCGCATGCGGTGTCTGTCGAGGAATACGAAAAACGGCTTGAATTCGAGCTGGGCATAATTGAAGGAATGGGGTTCCCTGGGTACTTCCTGATTGTTGCGGATTTTATCAAATGGGCCAAGGAACAGGATATCCCGGTCGGGCCGGGCCGGGGATCTGGTGCGGGATCATTGGTGGCCTATGCGCTGACCATTACCGACCTTGATCCACTGCGTTATAGTCTGCTGTTTGAACGGTTTTTGAACCCTGAGCGGGTCAGCATGCCGGATTTCGACATCGACTTTTGCATGGATCGCCGGGAAGAGGTGATCCAATACGTTCAGGACAAGTATGGCCGCGACAAGGTGGGCCAGATCATCACCTTTGGTGCGCTGCTCAGCAAGGCGGCGGTGCGCGACATCGGGCGGGTGTTGCAGATGCCCTACGGGCAGGTGGACCGCCTGTCAAAAATGATCCCGGTTGAAGGGGTTAAACCGCTTTCCATCGAAAAGGCGCTTGCGCAGGAAGAGCGGCTGCGCGAGGCCGCGCGCAGTGAAGAAGTGGTCGACCGGCTGCTGAAATACGGCCAGCAGGTTGAAGGGCTGCTGCGCAATGCCTCAACCCATGCCGCCGGTGTTGTGATCGGGGATCGCCCGTTGGACGAACTGGTGCCGCTTTATCAGGATCCACGATCGGAAATGCCTGCCACGCAGTTCAATATGAAATGGGTGGAACAGGCGGGGCTGGTCAAGTTTGACTTTCTCGGGCTGAAAACACTGACGGTAATTCAGAACGCGCTGGAACAGATACGTGCCAGTGGCAGGGACCTGCATGTCGCACAAGATGGGCGCATTCTGTACGAGCCCAAGGACGGGACGGAAAACGATATTGGGCAAATCCCGCTGGAAGATGCCGCTACCTACGAGCTATATTCCAAAGCCAAAACCGTGGCCGTGTTCCAGGTGGAAAGTTCGGGCATGATGGATGCGCTTAAGCGGATGAAGCCCGACTGTATCGAGGATATCATCGCGCTTGTGGCGCTTTATCGTCCGGGGCCGATGGAGAACATTCCGAAGTTCTGCGAGGTCAAGAATGACCTGAGTGATCGCGAAACCCTGCACCCTTCGATCGATCATATTCTGGACGAAACGCAGGGTATCATCGTTTATCAGGAACAGGTGATGCAGATCGCGCAGGAAATGGCGGGTTATTCTTTGGGTGGCGCGGATTTGTTGCGCCGGGCGATGGGTAAGAAGATCCAAGAGGCGATGGACGCCGAACGTCCGAAATTCATCTCAGGCGCCAAGGAAAATGGCGTGGATGAGGCCAAAGCGATCGAGGTCTGGAACCTGTTGGACAAGTTCGCCAACTATGGCTTTAACAAATCCCACGCGGCTGCCTATGCGGTGGTGAGCTATCAAACCGCCTGGCTGAAAACCAACCACCCGGTAGAGTTTATGGCCGGGGTGATGAATTGCGACATCCATCTGACTGACAAGCTGGCAGTCTATTTTGAAGAAGTTAAAAAACACCTTGAGCTGCCCTATGTGCCGCCCTGTGTGAACCGGTCAGAGGCGACGTTTACTGTGCGCGAACAGGCACTGCATTACGGATTGGGTGCACTTAAAAACGTGGGTGTCGAGGCGATGCGGCTGATCACTGAGGGGCGGGGGGACAAGCCTTTTGTCACACTCTTTGATTTTGCCCGCCGGGTGGACCTGAAACGGATAGGAAAGCGGCCGATTGAAATGCTGGCCCGGGCCGGGGCGTTTGATCAGCTGGATCGTAACCGACGCAGGGTTTTTGACAGTGTCGAGGCGTTGATGGCGTATTCAGGCGCTATTCATGAACAAAAAAACTCTAACCAGGTTTCGCTGTTTGGTGAGGCGGGGGATGATCTGCCGGAACCACGCATGAGCCCGGTTGAAGACTGGCTGCCTGCGGAGCGGTTGACCGAAGAGTTTCAGGCGGTTGGGTTTTACCTGTCCGGGCATCCGTTGGATGACTATATGACCGCGTTGCGTCGCAAGGATGTGAAGACGCTGGACCAGGTTACAGAGCTGGCCACGCGTGGGGCATTGGTCGTGAAAATGGCCGGAGTTGTCGCCGGCCGGCAAGAGAGGAAGTCGGCCCGTGGCAATCGGTTTGCCTTTGTTCAGATGTCTGATGTGACGGGTGGCTTCGAGGCGACGATGTTCTCTGAAACGCTCGAAAAATCAAGAGATTACCTTGAGACCGGCGCGAAGATTGTGTTGACCGTTGAAGCGACAATGGATGACGGTCAGCTGAAACTGCTGGCGCGGGGTGCACAGCCGATGGATGACGTTGTCGCTGATGCCGGGGCAACGGGATTGCGCATCTTTATAGAGACCGAACAGGCCATCCCGTCTGTGGCGACGGTGCTGGAAGATGCGGCAGGCAGCGTGCGACGTGGCGCGCGTGGTCCAATCTATTTCTGTCTGATGGCCGAGGGGTTGCCAGGTGAGGTTGAAATCTCTGCCGGGCAGGATTTTCCGGTAACGCCACAAATCAAAGGCGCGATCAAAAGTCTGAGCGGCGTTTTGACAGTGGAAGAGGTATAGCCACCTAAAGACTGGACCGATTGGTCCTTAATGCGATAGTAAGACGCTCATGTTTTGGATGAGGGTCGGTCTGTAACATGCGGCAATTCCTGCCTCTGCTCATTTTATCCACAGTTGCGGCTTGTGGTGATCCGGTGGCGGAGTTGTCCCAATTCCCTCAGTATGATTCTTCGCAGGATGGTGTTGAACTGGTGGCGCATGTGCCGGTTGGGGAAGATTCTGCGCAAGAACAGGGATTGTTTGCACGCCTGTTTGGCGATGATCAGAGCGATGGTGCCGAAAGTGAGAGTACTAACGTTGTTGTAACTGAACCCGTTGAAGGTGAAATTGCAGAAGGTTCAACCGCCGATCCAACCGTTGAGGCACCTGCGCCGAAAAAATCCAAGGGGTTGTTCGGGTTTCTCAAGGCGAAAACGGTGGAACCGAAGGTTGAAGCTCAGCTACCACCGAGCGAGCCATCCGCCGAGAGTGGCCCGGAGGAAGATGTTCAGCTGGCCGCACTTTCACTGCCCGAGGAACCGGCAGACGAGCCCGCTATACAAGCCGGGCAAAAGCCTAAGCGGAAGAAAGGATTGCTAGCGTTGTTTGCAGCGCCTGAGGCAACGGGCAAGAAATCGCATAAGCGGGAAGAAGCAAAAAGCGAAATTATCCCTGGTGCATCGTTGCCTTATGGCCGGATCGCCCGCGTTTGTGATGTGCCCAAGCGAAAAATGGGCGAGAAGATTGCCCAATATCCAGAGCGTGGGCCAATGCACCAGCTGTTTGATAGTGATCCCGGCAATACTGAACCACATACATTCTACCTGACAGGGTTCCCCGACGGGTGCGCCAGGCAGTTCACCGCATCATTGGCGGTGTTTGGCAGTGCGGGGATGCATGAGCAACTGCGTTATGGGCTGCCGGCCGAAGTGCAACCCTATAGCGATACCGACAAGGCCTATGAAAAAGTCAAAAAATCGGTGTGTAAGGTGGGACGTCGCAAACCCTGTGGTGAAAAAGTATCCTTGCTAGAAGGCGACACCGTTTTTCTAAGCATTTACGAGCGGTTCGGAGATAATCTTCACTGGATGAACCTGTTGTTGCATCGTGGTGAAATTGTAGCTCAGGATCATAAAGGGGGCGGTTAAACCCTACCAGTGCGGCGGGCGTTCATCGCCAAGAACAACGCCTCCGCCGGCTGATGCCTCGCGTTCTGCCTCACGTTCCATCAGCAGCTGCACACGGCGGGTGAGCATCGCAATCTCTGTGTCCTGACGTGCGACGACCTCTGACAATTCATCGACTGTGCGGGTCAAATGCGCAATTTGCTCTTCGAGTGATTTCATGAGGTCGGGTTTAAGGGGCGCATCCACGAATGGTCAAGGTTGCTTGTTTCCGATCTGGCAATGATGCGCCAGATGCTTGCCCCCGGGTGCACCTTCCGATAGACCGCGCGCGAACCCAGAAATCAAGGATTCAGGACATGGCCAAAGCCGGGAAACAGCCGCGCCCCAAGGCGGAGACGCCCAAGGGTTTCCGCGATTATTTCGGCCCTGAGGTGACTCAGCGGACCGAGATGCTAAGCTCGATCGCTGCCGTGTACCATCAATACGGGTTTGACGCGCTGGAATCGAGCGCGGTGGAAACGGTTGAATCCCTTGGGAAATTCCTGCCGGATGTGGACCGTCCGAACGAGGGCGTGTTCGCCTGGCAGGAAGATGAGGACGACGGCAAGGGTGATTGGCTGGCGTTGCGATATGATCTCACGGCGCCGTTGGCACGTGTCTATGCCCAACATCGAAACGATTTGCCGACGCCTTATCGGCGCTATGCGATGGGGCCCGTCTGGCGCAATGAAAAGCCGGGCCCGGGCCGGTTTCGGCAGTTTTATCAATGTGATGCCGATACGGTTGGAGCTGCGAATGTCGCTGCGGACGCCGAAATTTGTGCCATGCTCAGTGATACACTGGAACGGGTAGGAATTCCTCGTGGCGATTACATCGTACGGGTCAACAACCGCAAGGTGCTCAACGGTATTCTCGAAACCATGGGTCTTGTTGATGATGCGGGGCGCCGTGACGCGGTCCTGCGGACGATTGATAAGTTCGACAAGGTTGGCGAAAGCGGGGTACAAGAGTTGCTGACCAAAGGGCGGCTTGATGCATCTGGCGCGTTCATTGACGGTGTTGGCCTGAGCGAGGATCAGGCCGCGCCGGTATTGGCCTTCCTGACATCAAAAGCGGATGAAGTCGCCACAACGTTGCGCAATCTACAAGGCGCCGTGGGGCAATCTGTGACTGGGTTAGAAGGCGTGCAAGAGCTTGAAACCATTGCCGAACTAATGACTGCCCAGGGGTACAACGCCGACCGGGTTATGATTGACCCAAGCGTTGTACGTGGTCTTGGTTATTACACCGGGCCGGTGTTTGAGGCCGAATTGACCTTTGAAATTCTGGATGAAAAAGGCCGCAGGCGGCAGTTCGGTTCAGTTTCCGGTGGGGGCCGGTATGACGATCTGGTCAAACGGTTCACGGGGCAGGCTGTTCCGGCAACTGGCATTTCAATCGGTGTGGACCGGTTGTTGGCCGCATTGCAGGCCAAGGGACGTATGGCGGCAGAGGTTCAGGGACCGGTAGTTGTGACTGTTATGGACCGGGACCGGATGGCGGATTATCAGGCGATGGTCGGCGAATTGCGTCAGGCTGGTATCCGGGCCGAGGTTTATCTCGGAAACCCGAAGAACTTTGGTAATCAGCTTAAATATGCGGATAAACGCAACTCTCCCATTGCTGTGATCGAGGGCGGAAACGAGAAAGAGGCTGGCATCGTGCAGATCAAGGATCTGATCCTTGGTGCCAAGATTGCCGAGAATGCGACCCTTGAAGAGTGGAAAGAACGGCCCAGTCAGATTGAGGTTCCACGTACGCAACTTGTTGAAAAGGTGCGTGAAATTTTGGACGGACAAGGCGGATGACGGACCTGTCTGCGATCCGTGCAGAGGCCGCAAGGCTTCGCGCGGAGTTCGAAGCGGCGGGGGCAGAACCGGTGGAGACATCGGTGCTGCAACCGGCTGAGGTTCTGCTTGATCTCTATGGCGAGGATATTCGCGCGCGGGCCTATGTGACGTCAGATGCGCTGCGCGGGGAACAGATGCTGCGGCCGGATTTTACGGTTCCGGTGGTTCAGATGCATATGGAGCATGGGGCAGAGCCGGCTTGTTATACCTATTCGGGCAAGGTTTTCCGGCGACAGGAAGATGATCCGGCGCGGGCCAGTGAGTATTTTCAAGCCGGATTCGAAATTTTTGACAGGCAAAACCCTGCCGCGGCAGACGCAAGGGTATTTTCTCTGTTTTACAACATGCTATCTCATATGTCTTTACGCGCTTCGACGGGCGATATTGGTATTCTGATGGCTGCGGTTGAAGGCTTGAAAACCACTGATCGGCGCAAGGTAGCGCTGCGCCGGCATATCTGGCGGCCAAAGCGGTTTCGGGCATTGATTGACCGGTTTTCGGGACGGACACCAGTGCCGGAGAGTCGGGCTGAATTGTTGCAGATTGATGATCCGCTTGCGTGCGCCGGACCGATGATCGGCCTGCGGAATTGGGATGAAATATCACACCGTATCAGTGTATTGAGAGAGGATGCTAAAGCGAACCCGATCTCATCCGAAGAGGTGAGGCTGATCGATTCTGTTTTATCGGTACAGGGAAGTTCGGATCGGTCACTGGAGGCGCTGCGTGATATTGCAGTCGTGATGCCATCGATTTCACCTGCTGTGGACCGTTTGGCAACGCGGCTGGAGGCGATAAGTGCGAGCGGAATTGACCTCTCAAAGCTGGATTTTGAGGCCAGCTACGGACGTACGCAGATGGAATACTATGACGGCTTTGTCTTTGGTTTCTATGCAGAAAATCGATCAGACCTGCCGGCTGTGGCGTCCGGTGGCCGGTATGATGCACTGACCCGGCAGCTGGGTCGTGGAAAAGAGATACCTGCGGTGGGTGGGGTGATACGTCCAGGGTTGGTTGTGGCCCTGGGAGGTGCGCGATGAGCCTTAAAATCGGAGTGCCGTCCAAAGGGCGGTTGATGGAAAAAACATTCGAATGGTTTGGCGAGCGCGGTGTTGAGCTGGGCCGGTCGGGATCGGATCGTGAATATTCGGGATTTGTTCAAGGCGTTGAAAACGTAGAGCTGATCCTGCTGTCTGCCGGAGAAATTCCGCGTGAGCTGGCCGCTGGTCGCGTTCATCTTGGGGTGACTGGCACAGATTTGGTGCGCGAAAAACTGGGGCGTTGGGAAACTCAAGTTGAGGAAATAGCCGAACTTCAGTTCGGATTTGCTGATTTGGTATTGGCTGTACCGGCGGCCTGGGTGGATGTGGGGACGTTGGACGATCTGGATGCGGTATCTGCCGCATTTCGGCTAAATCACGGATTTCGTTTAAGAATCGCAACGAAATATCACCGTCTGGTACGGGATTTCCTGCGTGAAAACGGGGTCGCGGATTATCAGCTTGTAGATAGTCAGGGCGCCACTGAAGGGACAGTGAAAAATGAAACTGCTGAGGCGATTGCTGATATCACCTCGACCGGGGATACATTGCGCGCCAACCATTTGAAAACATTGGAAGATGGATTGGTTTTGCGCAGCCAGGCGACACTGTTCCGATGCCTGAGTACGCCAATGGATCTGGATGAAAAAACCGCCTGGGTCAAATTGCAGGAAATGCTCGCACTGGGGTGAGCTGCAGTGTAAACAATTTGTACAATTTGTACAATTTGCATGTCCGATTTGTACAATGATCGGGGCGATTGACGGAATTTGGGTGCATTGTGTACTCACCACGCATTGTCGCGGCGCTGGATATTCTGAATTTCAAAAATGATGAGCTGTTGTTTGGTTCACTGGAGAACGGCGGTCCGATTGGTGATATTCCGCACCTAGACCAGCAAATACGGAATAGTGGGGCTTGAATTAAATAAGCTGTCGCGGCGAGGCAGGGTGCTGCTAACATTTGCCAGAGTTAAAGAAAGCACCTGACCATGAAAATCCGTGAAATCCGGGCAACGCCTGTGAACATCCCCTTTGTTGCGCCGTACCGGTTCAGCTATGGCAGCATCGCCTCGCTTACCAAGACTGTAATCGAGTTGCAGACCGAAGACGGAGTTGTGGGGTTGGGTGAATGTGCCGATGGCGACCGGTCGGCTGAGGTAGAGGCAATGGGCACGCGGCTTGTCGGTCAGGATATCCGGCTGGTCGCAGAAGCTGCGCAATACTGCGTGCCTGGCATGGCCTATAGCCCGTGGGACAATGTGCTGGCCCGCAAACGCGCCTTTGCCGGGATTGAAATGGCAATGTGGGATGCACGGGGCAAGACCGAAGGCGTTCCGCTATGGCATTTGCTGGGCGGAAAATGGAGGGACCAGATTGCGTTGACCGAATACTTTGCCTTCCGCAGACCGGGGGCTGATCATCCGGGCGAGGCAACCCCGGTCGAAATTGCCCGATTCTGCGCTGACATGATTGACCAGCATGATGCTCGGATATTCGAGGGCAAGCTGGCGACAGTGGATTTCGCTACGGAAATCGAAATGGTGCGTGAGGTGCGCGCGGCAATCGAAGATCGCGATCTGCGGCTGGATGCCAATGGTGGCTGGACCCTGCCAACGGCGCGGCGGGCGATCAGGGCGCTGGAGCCTTTTGGGGTCAGCTGGTTCGAAGAGCCGGTGGAAAGCTATGAAGAAATGGCGGCACTTCGCGAAGTGACCGCGGCAGGGCTGTCATCGCACCGGATTGATCTGCGTCGGGCGGTGGAGCTGGGCGCGCCGGATGCGATTGTGACCAATATCAATGAGCTGGGTGGGATTGCGGGAGCTGTTCAGTTTATCCGCTCCTGCGCCGAGTTCGATATTGGCTTTCGGTTTCACAGTGGGGAAACCGGCGTGGCGAGTTCGGCCTATCTGCATCTGTCTGCGGCATTGGTGCCGGTGCGGGACGCGAGCCAAACCTTGTTTCGCTGGTATGGTGACGATGTCATCGAAGGTGGCCCGTTTGTGCCAAAGGGTGGTGCCGTGGCGGTGCCGGAAGGGCCGGGATTGGGTGTGGTGCTGGACCCCAAGGCGCTTGCGCGGTGCCATCAACGCTATCGCGATGAAGGGGCGTTTCCGTCGGGGGAACCCGGGAGACGTTATGGGGGAAGTTTTTGTAAGGTCTGAGCCTATTGTTGATAATGTAAAGCTGCATCTCGCGCGGAATAAAGGCCGAAGGCCGCCGCGCATCGCCAGACCGCCCACAGGTCTGGCGATTTGGTGACGCTTGGTGCATCGAATTGATCTTAGAGGTGCTTGGCGGGCATAAAGTTCTTTTGAATTGATGTTGGGTCGCCATCCCGCGGTCCGACGATGCGCGGCTTGGTGCAGCTGGAAAAGCTCGTATTCTCGATAGCAAAAATGTGGGCGGGCGCCAGTAGGAGTGAGGGAAGGGGTGCGCCCGCCCACACGGATCAGAAGCGGAATGTACCGCGGATCTGAACCGTTGTGGCATCGACACTTGTTCCGGTGGAATTGAAGTTGTCGAAATCGTTGTAAAGCAGCTCTCCACCCACAGAGAAATTGCTGCTTACGAGGTGTTCGTAGCCGCCGCCGATAAAGTAGCCATCATCGCTGCCGAAAATATCGGTTTCGCCGAGGGCATATCCACCGGTGGCATAGAGCAGACCATTGCCGATTTTATAGCCACCGCGTGCCTTGAGGCGAAAGATCTCTTCCAGACTGGCCGCAGTGCCGTTGATGCTGGCATCTGTAAAGTCGTAATCGATACCCGCACCGATCACCCATTGGCCAAGGTCAAGGTCGTAGCCGCCGGTGAGACCGCCGATGAATTCATCCTGATCGCCGCCTGCAGAGCTATCAACATTGGCATAGCCCAGCTGAACGCCGCCATAGAAGCCGGTCCAGTCCGGAGAGCCGAGTGCGGCCGGGGCGGCCTGGGTCACTGCGTCCTGAGACGGTGCGACTTCGGGAGAGCCGGCAAGCGCCGGGGCGGCGGTAAGGGCGATCACTGCTGCGATAAGGGAAGTGGTCGTTTTCATAACTTCAGTCCTTCACTAAGGTTTTTGTCCTGTCATTCGGCGAGGCCGAGTAGGGGGGATATCTGTCTCGCCCCAGCGTTCAGCAAGTGTGGGCGGGGTCGCGCATGTTCAACTGACGGTGAGCGATTGTGCGAAGGATTGCCGGTGCCCGGCATGATCTTGCCGGGCGCGGTTAAGAGCGCGCTAAAATCCGCTTGGTTCAGGGGGTTGGGGCGGCCAATTCAAGCCGATTTGTGAAGGTGAAGCGACGGAAACTCAGGCTTGCTCAGATCACGCCGATGTCAGACAGGGCAGCCGAGAGTTCTGCCGGAAGGGCATCTTCGTTTTGGCGCGTGCGGGCGAGATCGGCAGGTGCATCGCCGGGGGCCAGATAGCGCCAGCCCTGAAACGGGCGTTTGGGGGCGGCAGAGGTTCGAATCAACTCTGGCTCAAGGACAATTGCGCAGCGCCTGATGCCGTCTTCGCCGCGCACTTCGTCAAAGCGCAGGATGCGCTGGCGGCATTGGACTGCGCCCTGGATCACCCAATAAATCGAACCGGTCGGCAGGATTTCATCCGCACGGCGGGGCCACATGCGGGTGACATGGCGGTTCAGCCCGTCCGCGTGGACCGCGCGCCGCCCTTGCTGCCACTCTGCGAGGCTTTCGACGCTTTCAGAGCCAACACTGAGCTTGATGAGGTGAAGTTTTGGCTGCGTCACGCAACAGAATCCTTTGGACGGTGTTCGGTTCATCCTAGGGGGTGCATCGGAAAGATCAATAATGACAGAACAGTTTGAACTGATAGGCTCAATCCCGTGGAGGAACGCAATGGCGGTTTGTGATCTGATCCTGAAGGGTGGCTTGGTGGTGGACGGAACAGGGGCACCGCCACGACGTGCTGATGTGGCGGTGGAGGGCGAGCGCATCCTGTGCATTGGTGACTGCAGCGCCTATCAGGCGAGCGAGGTGATCGATGTCGGGGGCGAGGTGATCGCGCCAGGGTTTATCGATGTTCATACCCATGACGATTGGGCCGTGCTGAACACACCAGATATGTCTTTCAAGATCACGCAGGGTGTCACCACTGTAGTGGCGGGCAATTGCGGACTGAGTGCTGCGCCCTTTGTGCCGCGGGAGGGTCTGCCGGCGCCGTTTGGGATCGTGCCGGGGGGCGAGGCGCGTTTTGCTTCGGTTGAGGCTTATTCAGCTGCCGTTAAGAGAGCCAAGCCAGCAGTGAATGTGCGGTTGTTGGTTGGACATTCGTCACTTCGGGCCGGTGCAATGCAAGGGGCGCTGGAGCGTGCGGCATCAGGGCCTGAGATTGCTGACATGGCGCAGGCACTTGACGCTGCGCTGCGACAGGGTGCGGCGGGGTTGTCGAGTGGATTGGATTATCCGGCGGCGCTGAATGCGCCCGCCGAAGAGATGATTACGCTGGCGCGTGTTGTGGCTTCGCATCGCGACAAAACCTATACCACCCATATGCGGGATGAGGGCGACGGCGTGATCATCTCTGTCAAAGAAGCGCTGGAGACCGGGCGCCGATCAGGTGCGCGATTGGTGATCTCACATCACAAATGCGCAGGGCGCGCGAATTTTGGCAAAAGTCAAAAGACGCTGCCGATGATAGATGCTGCAATGCGTGAAGGCGATGTGGCGATGGATGTGTATCCCTATGTTGCGTCCTCTACCGCATTGATTGCGCGGTTCTTACCTTCGGCCGAGGAGATCAAGGTGATCTGGTCCAAACCGCATCCGGCGATGGCTGGCCGCATGCTGGATGACATCGCAAAGGAATGGGGCGTCAGCCGGGAAGACGCGGTTGCACAATTACAGCCCGCAGGCGCGATTTACTTCGATATGGACGAAGGAGATCTGCAACGGATTATGATGCATCCGGCGGCGATGATCGGCTCTGACGGGTTGCCGGGGACCGAGAAACCACATCCACGACTGTGGGGTACGTTTCCACGTGTTCTTGGACGCTATGTACGTGAACTGAAACTGTTGGAGCTGAGCCAGGCCATTCACAAGATGACAGGCCTTTCGGCATCCAAATTTGGGATACAAGACAGGGGGGTGATTGCAGAAGGTAAGCGAGCGGATCTGGTGATTTTTAATCCAGATGTGGTGGCAGATGTAGCGGATTTTGACCACCCGGAGCGCCCCAGCCAGGGGATTTCCCATGTCATAGTGAACGGTGCTATCGCTATGGCAAATGGGGTTCAGACCGATGCGAAGGCGGGTCGGTTTTTGAGTTAAGGAGACGTCATGAGCAGAACGGTTTGGCTGAACGGTGAATTTATACCTGAAGAGCAGGCAAAGGTGCCGATTTTTGATCGCGGGTTGCTGTTCGCAGATGCCGTGTATGAGGGATTGGGTGTGCTTGATGGACAAGTTGTTGACTTTGCCTATCACATGGCGCGGCTGCGTCGTTCTATGTCAGAATTGAACCTAGCGCCGCCGATGGATGAGGTGGCGTTCGCGGAAATGTTGAACGGGTTGATTGAGCGTAATGATGTCGTCGAGGGATTTATCTATCTTCATATTACGCGCGGGGTTCATGAGCGGGACTACGTGTATCCTACTGGGCTGACCTCCACGGTTTTTGCTTTTACCCAATCCGCGTTTGGAAGGGCGGATCAAGCGCCTGAGGCCATGAAGATGGCGAGTACGCCCGATTTAAGATGGGCGCGGCGGGACATAAAGACATCAAATCTGCTGGGTCAGGTTTTGGCCAAAGTGGCGGCGCATGATGCCGGTGCGGACGAAGCTTTGATGCTGGATGCTGATGGAAAAGTAACTGAGGGCGGATCGGTCTCATTTTTCATGGTCAGGGATGACCTGCTATTTGCCCGGATACTTGAGCGTGAACTGCTGCCGGGTGTGACCCGCCGAACGATGCTGGAAGTGGCGGAAGAGTTGGATCTGAGCATCTGCGATGCGCGCTATGGGTTAGAGGATGTTTATGGGGCGGACGAAGCTTTTGTCACTGGTGCATCCACTTACGTACAGCCCGTGAGCCACGTGGACGGTCATCAAATCGGAGCGGTCTGTCCGGGGCCAATCACGCTACGGCTACGTAAGGCGTATCTTGAGGCGGTTCGTTCTCGGATAGAAGTGAAAAAGCGGCAATGAGTGGCGAGCGGCGATTTTGCAGTGATAGATTTGATCAAATCAGCAGGCGCAGGCGCGGCCCAACCTCGGTAAAATCATTACGAACATAAAAATCGAATGTGCGTTTCCATGCAGGTTGATCCGGTGCGCCGACCTCCAGCCGCTTCCAGCCGCATGATATGCCATGGTCAACAGCGGCTGTGATGAGTTGTGGGGCAATGCCAAGAGAGCGGTCATTGGGGTGGACATAAAGCTCTGAAATCTCTCCGAACCGGCCGCCTGCATAGATGGCTGCGCATTCATTCAGGGTGATTACGCCAACGGGCTGGTCGTCTTTGAAAGCGATAAACGCGCTGACCGCGCCGCTGTTCAGCAATTCAGCTGTGCTTTGCGTAACGGCTTCAATTTCCGGGCCGTCGCCGTCGGAAAGTTCGACAAGCAAATCATGGGCGAGACTGGCAACAGTTTGAATGTCGTCCGGGCCAGCTTTTCGGATTTCAATTGTTGGCATATTGGGATCCGCGATCAGGTCGGAATAATTTGATCAAATTATTAAATCGAACCAGATACAAGTCAATGGGATTATTGCGTCAGGAGGCACGGATTCCTTGACCGATGGCGCCACAAGGTATAGTGTACACGATCTGTTCTACCACTGGATTTACCTGATATGACCCGATTCGCTGCCCCAATAGCTGAGTCCATCTGGGATATGAAATACCGCTTTAAATCGGCGGATGGCGTGGCCATCGACCGGACGGTCGAAGACAGCTGGCGGCGTGTGGCACGGGCCTTGGCCGAGGGGGAAAAGGCGCCTGATGCCTGGGAAGAGCGGTTTTATGCGGCGCTGGAAGATTTCCGGTTTCTGCCGGCGGGCCGGATTGCGGCAGGGGCCGGAACCGAACGACAGGTGACGCTGTTCAATTGCTTTGTCATGGGCACGGTGCCCGATGACATGGGCGGGATTTTCGATCATCTGCGCGAGGCGGCGCTGACCATGCAACAGGGCGGCGGGATCGGGTATGATTTCAGTACGCTGCGCCCGCGTGGTGCCGAGGTCAAAGGCGTGGGGGCAGATGCCAGCGGGCCGTTGAGTTTCATGGATGTGTGGGATGCCATGTGCCGCACGATCATGAGTGCGGGCAGCAGGCGGGGAGCAATGATGGCGACGATGCGTTGCGATCATCCCGATATTGAGGATTTTATCGCAGCCAAGTCCGATCCGGCCCGGCTGCGCATGTTCAACCTTAGTGTGCTGGTGACCGATGCGTTTATGGATGCGGTCAAGGCGGACGGGCCGTGGGAGCTGTCATTCGGCGGCAAGGTTTTTCATACGCTGCAGGCGCGTGACCTGTGGAACCGGATCATGCAGGCGACCTATGATTTTGCCGAACCCGGTGTAATTTTCATCGACCGGATCAACGCTGCCAACAATCTGAATTACTGTGAGACGATTGCTGCGACCAACCCCTGTGGCGAGCAACCCTTGCCGCCCTATGGCGCCTGTCTGTTGGGCAGTATCAATCTGGCGCGGCTGGTGGCGGACCCGTTCGAGGCCCGCGCGGCGCTGGATGAGGCGGCGCTGGAGGAACTGGTCACGACCGCAGTGCGGATGATGGATAACGTGGTCGATACCTCGAAATTCCCGCTGGAGGCGCAGGCGCAAGAGGCGCAGGCCAAGCGGCGGATCGGGCTGGGGGTCACGGGCCTGGCCGATGCGTTGTTGATGGTGGGATTGCGCTATGGCTCTGATGAGGCCGTTGTGCAGACCGAGGACTGGCTGCACAGGATCGCACGGGCGGCCTATCTGGCATCGGTTGAGCTGGCCAAGGAAAAGGGGCCGTTTCCGTTGTTTGAGGCAGAGGCATATCTGGCCAGTGGCACAATGCAGGCGATGGATGCGGATGTTCGTGAAGCGGTGGCCAAGCATGGCATCCGCAATGCGCTGCTGACCAGCATCGCGCCGACCGGGACGATCAGCCTTTATGCTGGAAACGTAAGTTCCGGGATCGAGCCGGTTTTCGCCTATTCCTACACCCGCAAGGTTTTGCAGAAAGACGGCAGCCGGACCGAGGAAGAGGTTGAGGATTATGCCGTGCAATTGTGGCGGCAGAAGTTCGGTGATGCCGAATTGCCCGCGCATTTTGTCAATGCCCAGACCTTGCCACCCGGTGATCATGTGAAAATGCAGGCGGCGGCGCAGAAATGGGTGGATTCGAGTATTTCCAAGACCATCAACTGCCCTGCTGATATCTCTTTTGAAGCGTTCAAGGATGTCTATATGCAGGCCTGGGATCTGGGGTGTAAGGGGTGCACGACTTACCGGCCCAATGATGTGACGGGCAGTGTGTTGAGTGTTTCGGAGGCGGCGGATAAAGCACCAGGTGAGACCGGGCTGCCGGTGGAGAGCGGCGAAGTGGTCTATATGTCCGAACCGCTGGACCGGCCGAATGAGCTGGAAGGGGCGACGTATAAGCTGAAATGGCCTGACAGCAGCCATGCGATTTATGTGACCGTCAATGACATCGTGATGGGCGGGCGGCGCAGGCCGTTTGAAGTGTTCATCAACTCCAAGAACATGGAGCATTTTGCCTGGACCGTGGCGCTGACCCGGATGATCAGCGCAGTGTTCCGGCGGGGCGGTGATGTCAGCTTTGTTGTCGAAGAACTAAAAGCGGTGTTTGATCCGCGCGGTGGCGCGTGGATGGGAGGGAAATACATTCCGTCGATTCTGGCCGCCATCGGGGGTGTGCTGGAGCAGCACATGATTCAGACCGGGTTTCTGGAAGGCGAAGGTATGGGCCTGAAAGAAGACCCCAAGGCGCAGGTGGTCAATTTGGGCGGCGGCCTCGGGCCAGCTTGCCCGTCCTGTGGGCAATATGAAATGCGGATGGTTGAGGGGTGTATGACCTGCGGCAGCTGCGGGCATAGTAAATGCGGATGATTTTCTGCGTCACCTTTGTACAGAAATGAGTATTTTCAGAACAATGAAAGTGCGGGCATCCTCATAATGCTGTCTGAGCCACATCCATGAATGCGCGGATGACGCGGACGTCACGGCGTTGTGAGATAAACACAAGGCTTTCGTGCATTTGAAGGTCGTCCCCATCCAGCGCATAGGCTTTGAGCCGGTCGTCATGCCCAAGTTCCGCGCGTGAAATAAAGCCGATGCCGGCCCCGGAGGCCACGATTTCACGCACCGCTTCGCTGCCTTCGGCGGTGATGGCCGGTTTGAGAGAAATGCTCTGTTTAGCTGCGGATTCTTCCAGTTTCTGGCGGGTTTTTGAGCCCTGTTCGCGAAAAATAAGAGGCCAGTTCTGCAGTTCCTGCATTGTCAGCTGTTTGATTTTCGCAGGCAAAAACCTGCGCGAAGCAAAGGCGACGATATCGGCGCTGCCGAGGTTGAGCACCTGCATGTCTGATCCAGGCGCGGCATCCCCCAAAACGCCGATTTCGGCGTTATAGGCGCGCAATTCCTCAATGATTTCGCCGGTATTCCCCGCCTTGAGCGAGACAGTGACATTGGGGTGGCGTTTGCGAAAGCGGCTCAGAATATCCGTCACATGGTGGGCTGAATCAGCGATGATCCTGAGCTCTCCGGATACAGCGGCCCCAGATTGCGAGAGATGATCGGCGATCTGAGCCTCGGCCTCGAAATAGGGGCGGGTGAGGCGAAACAGGGCTGTGCCCGCCTTTGTCAGCCGGATGCGCCTGCGGTCGCGGTGAAACAGCAGCACATCGTGGTCTTGTTCGAGTTTGCGTACCTGTTCTGAGATTGCGGGTTGGGTCAGGTAAAGGGCTTCTGCTGCACGGGAAAAGCCGCCCAGCAGGGCGACGTGATGGAAGGCTTTGAGCTGGCTGTGGCGCATGGGGGAAGGTCTGATCTATTGTATAGGGTAAACTTATGGGACCATTTTTATTACCAATTTCACATATAGTAAATATTGCTGCACATCTGCAGGTGTCGATAAGCATTCCGGGAGATGGGGTATGACTGTGAAACCTGCTGAGATCGAGCCGCCCCGGCTGGGCGAACCCTATCTTCTGACACCCGGACCTTTGACCACATCTTATGCTGTAAAAGAGGCGATGTTGCGGGATTGGGGCAGCTGGGATGCCGATTTTCGGGCGATGACAAGGGAAGTCCGTTCGCGTCTGCTGGATATGCTGGGCGAGGGGGGGGCGGACGATTTTGACTGTGTACCAATGCAGGGATCGGGGTCATTCGCCGTAGAATCAATGCTGGGCACGTTTTTACCCGCTGACAGCAAGACGCTGGTCCTTGCCAACGGCGCCTATGGGATGCGCACGGCCAAGACGATGGAATATCTGGGGCGCGATTTTATCCTGCTGGACAAAGGCGACTATCTGCCACCACGCGGTGATGAGGTAACACAAATTCTGGCCGATGATCCGGCAATCACCCATGTGGTTGCCATTCACTGCGAAACCTCAAGCGGTATCCTGAATCCGGTTGAAGAGATTTCCCGCGCCACATACGCGGCGGGCCGGAAATTGCTGATCGACAGCATGTCGGCCTTTGGCGCGGTTGAGCTGCGACCGTCAGAGATCAGGTACGAGGCGATGGTGTCGTCGGCCAATAAATGCGTCGAAGGCGTGCCCGGCTTTGGCTTTGTCATCGCGCGCAAGTCAGAGCTGATTGCGGCGAAGGGGAACTGCCATTCGCTAAGTCTGGATGCAGAGGCTCAGTGGTCGCATATGGAAAAGACCGGGCAGTGGCGGTTTACCCCGCCGACCCATGTTGTTGCAGCTTTTCTTGAGGCGTTGAGAGCGCATGCCGATGAAGGTGGAGTGCCTGGACGCGGGTCGCGGTACACGCGCAACCGGGATGTGGTTGTGGCAGGCATGCGCGATCTGGGGTTTGAAACATTGCTCAAGGATCGCTGGCTGAGCCCGATCATCGTGACCTTCTTCTGCCCGGCGTCTCCGGCGTTTGAATTTGAGAGATTCTATGACCTGATGAAGACGAAGGGTTTCATCATCTATCCCGGCAAACTGACCGTGGTGGACAGTTTCCGCATCGGCTGTATCGGGCAAATGGATGAACATGTGATGCGGCAGGTTGTGACTGCCGCCGCGCAGGCCCTGTCTGAGATGGGTGTGAATGATGCTTCGCCGCCGCAAGCGGCACTGGATGAACGCGCCAAGCTGGCCGCATAAATAGAAAGTGATCTGAGAGATGACCATTCAAACCCCTGTTGAGGCCAATGAGCGCGTCTATGCGACGCCGAAAGTTTGTGCAATTGCCATCTGTCTGGACGGGTGCGAGCCCGAATATCTGGAAGTGGCGATTGCCAAGGGCCTGATGCCGAACCTGAAACGTATGCGCGAAACCGGAACGGACCGCCTGGCGCATTCGGTGATCCCGAGCTTTACCAACCCAAACAACCTGTCGATCGCCACTGGCCGGCCACCAAGTGTGCATGGCATCTGTGGCAACTATCTGATCGATCCCGACACGGGTGAAGAGGTGATGATGAACGACGTGCGTTTCCTGCGCGCGCCGACCATTTTTTCGCAATTCTACGAGGCTGGTGCCCGGGTGGCGATGGTGACGGCCAAGGATAAGCTGCGCGCGCTTTTGGGGGCCGGGCTGAAGTTTGATGAAGACAGGGCGGTGGCGTTTTCTTCGGAACGGTCAGGCGAGACTACGCAGGCAGAGCACGGCATCGATAATGCGAGCGACTGGCTGGGCATGCCGGTGCCAGAGGTGTATTCGGCCGAGCTGAGCGAGTTTGTATTCGCCGCTGGCGTAAAGCTGTTGAAAGAATGGGCGCCGGACGTGATGTATCTGTCGACCACGGATTACATCCAGCACAAGTTTGCCCCTGAACAACAGGGCGCGTTGGATTTCTATGAAATGTTTGATCGGTATCTGGGTGAGCTGGATGCGTTGGGCGCCGCTGTGGTGGTTACGGCAGATCACGGTATGAAGCCCAAACATAACGCTGACGGCTCGCCAAGCGTGGTGTATGTGCAGGACCTGATGGACGAGTGGCTGGGCGAGGCCGCGGCACGGGTGATTCTGCCGATCACTGACCCCTATGTGGTGCATCATGGTGCATTGGGATCTTTTGCTACCGCCTATTTGCCCGAAAGGGCCGATCAGGCGGACATCATGGCTAAACTTAATGCCACAGACGGTATCACCCATGTTCTGACCAAAGCCGAGGCGATTGAACGGTTTGAGCTGCCCGGCGACCGGATTGGCGACATTGTCATGGTGTCAGGGGAGAACATCACAATCGGCACATCTGCGCACCGTCATGATCTGGCCGCACTGAAAGAGCCGCTGCGCAGTCATGGGGGGCTGACCGAGCAGGAAGTGCCGTTTATTGTGAACCGCAAGATTGAATTGCCGAACGCGCCGGTTTTGCGCAATTTTGATGCGTTTTTCTATGCAACAGTGGCGGCGGCCCTTTGAGATGAAAGATAGTGATATGACCAGAACGGATATCCGCAACGAAGGCATGCGCATCGGCGGCGAGATTGTTTTTACCGATGATGTTGTGCCTGTGCATTATCCCTATACTGACGAAGTGATTGGCACGGTTCCCGCAGGCACTGCGGAGCACGCGGCACGCGCTTTTGAGATTGCGGCCAACTACAAGCCGACGCTAAGCCGCTATGAGCGCAGCCAGATCCTGCACCGTGCCGGTGAACTGATCGGTGAAAAGCGAGACTATATGGCCAAATGGCTGACGCTTGAACTGGGCATTTGCCATCAGCATGCGATCTATGAGACCAAGCGCGCGCAGGATGTTTATCAGTTCGCGGCACAACAGGCGATGAATGATGATGGCGAGATATTCAGCTGTGATCTGACCCATAACGGCAAAGAGCGCAAAATCTACACCATGCGAGAGCCGGTCAGGGCGATTTCGGCGATTACGCCATTTAACCACCCGCTGAACATGGTGAGCCACAAGATTGCGCCGTCAATAGCGACCAACAATTGCATGGTCTGCAAGCCGACCGAGCTGACCCCACTGACCGCGATTGCGCTGGCTGATATCCTGTATGAGGCTGGACTGCCGAAAGAGATGTTCCAGATCGTGACCGGCTGGCCGCAGGATATCGGTGATGAGATGATCACCAATGACAACATAGATATTATCACCTTTACCGGCGGTGTGCCTGTTGGCAAGATCATAGCCGGCAAAGCAGGCTACAGACGCCAGGCGCTGGAGCTGGGTGGGAATGATCCGCTGATCATCTGCAATGACCTGAGTGACAAGGATCTGGACAAGGCGGCGACCATTGCTGTGGCGGGCGCCACCGGAAATTCCGGTCAGCGTTGCACTGCGGTAAAGCGCATTCTTGTACAGGATAGCGTGGCGGACAAATTCGTGCCCTTGGTGCTGGCCAAGGCCAAGGCGATCAAATTCGGCGATCCCGAGGATCCGGCGACCGAGCTGGGCTGTGTGATCCATGCCCAGGCCGCGGAACTGTTTGAAAAGCGTGTGTTCATGGCCGAAGAAGAGGGCGCCGAAATCCTCTATCACCCAGGACGGCAGGGCGCGTTGCTGCCTCCGATCGTGGTCGACAAGGTGCCCCATGACAGTGAGCTGGTGATGGAAGAAACCTTTGGCCCGATTGTTCCCATCGTCCGTGTGCCGGATGACGACGCCGAGGTGATGGCGATTTCGAACTCAACTGAATTTGGCCTTTCATCGGGCGTGTGCACCAATGACCTGAACCGCGCGATTGCCTATATCAACGGGTTGGATGTGGGCACCTGCAATATCTGGGAACAGCCCGGTTACCGGATCGAGATGTCACCGTTTGGCGGAATAAAAGACAGTGGTAACGGAGTGAAAGAAGGGGTGATTGAAGCGATGAAGTTTTTCACCAATGTGAAGACCTATTCGCTGCCCTGGCCGGGTTAGGAATTCTCCCTTGGCGGGGTCTGGTTCGCCGGATCCCGTTTTTTTCCATTAGGAGCCAGATCATGTCTAAACGGGTCGTTCATACCGAAGGGGAATCCAACACTTCCGTTGCACGGCAGGCTTGGCGTGACAGCGCAACCGGGCCGAATTCAGCGCCATTGCTTGCGCGGGATGCGGATGCATTTCTGCATCAAAGCTTGTCGAGCCCTTGTGTCAGTACCATCGCCAAGGCCGAGGGCATCTGGATCGAAGATCTGGACGGTCGCCGGTGCATGGATTTCCACGGCAATTCGGTGCATCACATCGGCTATGGTCATCCGCGTCTGATTGAAGCGATCAAGGCGCAGCTGGATGATTTGCCGTTTGCGCCGCGTCGGTTTACCAATGAACCGGCTGTTGCACTGGCCGAGAAACTGGCCGCGATTGCGCCGGGTGACCTGAACAAGGTTTTGTTCACCACGGGTGGGTCAGATGCCAATGAGGTGGCCCTAAAAATTGCCCGTGCTGCGACCGGACGGTTCAAAACGTTGAGCTTTTGGGATTCGTTTCATGGTGCGGGGTTCGGTGCGGCCAGCGTTGGGGGCGAGGCAACATTTCGCAGCCATATTGCCGGGCCGCTTTTGCCCGGCGCAGAACATGTGGCGCCGTTTGCCTGTTATCGCTGTCCTTATGGCCATTCCGGTCCTGATGTCTGTGCATTGGCCTGTGCCAAGATGGTAGACTATGTGCTGGAGCGCGAGGGCGACATCGCAGCGGTGATTGCAGAGCCGATGCGCGCCGTTCCCTATGTGCCGCCGCCGGGGTTTTGGAAAGCCGTGCGCGAGGCCTGTAATAAGCACGGCGCGCTGCTGATCATGGATGAAATTCCTACCGGGCTGGGCAAGACGGGGCGGATGTTTGCCTTTGAACATGATGAGGTGATCCCGGATATCGTGACATTGGGCAAGGCGCTAGGCGGGGGAATCCTGCCCATCGCGGCCTGTGTGGCGCGGTCTGAACTGGATGTGTGCGGAGATTTTGCCATTGGGCATTATACGCATGAAAAGAATCCGGTGACGGCGCGGGCGGCGCTGACCACGATAGAAATTATCGAGCAAGAGGGACTTGTAGCCCGCTCTGCCGAGCTGGGCGCATGGTCCATGGCGCGATTGCACGACGCGTTGGGCAATGTGGCCTGTGTCGGGGATATACGGGGCAGGGGGCTGATGTTCGGGGTGGAGATTGTCGAGGATCGCGACAGTAAAGCACCCGGAAATGAACGCGCTGAACGGATTTACTATGCCTGCCTGGAGGCTGGGTTGAGTTTCAAGATCAGCCATGGGTGTGTTTTGACCCTGTCCCCGCCGCTGACGATTGAGAAACCGGATCTAGAGCGCGCGTTGAATATTGTGATCGACGCGATCCGCGCAAGCTGACCTTTCGCAATGAAGTCTGTGACTGTGTTCGACCAGCGGGTCGGGTAAGTAAGTGCGTGTGGGTTTGTGTAAAATGTCGGTCAATTTCCCACAAATGATTTGGAAATTGTGGGAATTAGGGCTAGATTAGCTGAAATTGTGCGGATATTGCTGAATGAACAAGCACGTCAAACATTCCCACAGAGAGCTGGAATTGCTCGATTCGCTGCGTCGGTTCGGAGGCTCTGCCCGTAATGCCGAGCTGGCCCGGTCGATGGACGTGTCCGAGGAAACAGTACGCAGAACCGTTAAGGCGCTGTCCAAATCCGGCCAGGTGGCGCGGGTTTACGGCGGGGCGTATCTGGTAGGCACATCAGAAGAGCCAAGTTTTTTCAGCCGGATTGCAGAACATCCCAAAGAAAAGCGGGCTATCGCCTCTGGTGTGGCGGATTTGGTAGCGGACGGGATGACGGTGTTTCTGGATGTGGGATCAACCACCGCCTTTGTTGCCGAAGAGTTGCGCAGCCGGCGATCTTTGCTGGTGGTAACGAACTCCATTGTCGTGGCGCAGACGTTGATTGGCCATAACGGCAACCGGGTCTTCCTGCTGGGTGGCGAGATGCAAAGTGATGAGCGCGGCAGTTTCGGATTTACAGCAGAACAGCAAGCTCAGAGGTTTGTTTTTGATCTGGCTGTGCTGAGTGCGGATGCATTGTCTGCATCACAAGGGTTTCTTTATCTCAATTCGGCTGAGGCCAATCTGGCTGGCGTCGTTGCGGACAGGACCGGGCGTGTGGTGATTGCGCTGGACCGCACGAAATTTGGTGCCACAGCGCCCTATTGCGGACCGCCGCCCGAGAAGTTCAACGTGCTGGTCACAGATCGCGCCCCGGAATCTGGTGTAGCTGCGGCATTGGCGGCTTGGGGTATTGAGATTGTTTCAGTTAAGCGGGACGGGGTGGTCTGTTGATGGAAAGCCATATTTCGATCCATGCGACCCGGGCAGCGGAAATCGCGGCCAACGCCGCACGCGGCTATTTCCGTGGACAGTTAGGGGTGGAGTTCAAGGCTGATGAAAGCCCTGTCACGCAAGCTGATAAAGCGGTCGAGTCAGAGGTCCGGGAATATCTTTCGCACCATTTTCCTGACCATGGCCTGTTTGGTGAGGAGCATGGGATTGAGCGTGCAGAGCACAGTCACATGTGGATCGTCGATCCAATTGACGGCACGCGGTCGTTTCTGTCCGGGCATCCTTTGTTTGGGTTTTTGCTGGGGCATCTGGTCAATGGAAAGCCCGATCTTGGCGTGATCGGCATGCCTGCATTGAACGAAGTGTTGTTGGGAGAGCCGGGCCGAGGCGCAACATTGAACGGCGCGCCGGTTGCGGTGTCAGCGCAGCGCGACCTTGAGCAGGCGGTATTATTTATCAATGAAGGCGAAAAGATTTACCGGGATCATCCGCAAGTGTTTGATCGCCTGAACACCACCGCACAAACGCGCCGCTTTTCCTATGATTGTTATCCGCATGCGCTGGTTGCGATGGGACATGTGGATGCTGTCGTGGATTATGATTTGCAGCCCTATGATTACATGCCTGTTCTGGCGGTGATCGAAGCGGCGGGAGGTGTGATGACCGATTGGGCCGGTGCGGCGCTGGATCTGAATTCGGACGGGCGCGTGGTGTCCGCTGCGACGCCGGAGTTGCACGCTGCATTGCTTGACGTGCTTGAGGAGTAGACCGTGGCGATACTAAGCTTTCTGTTTCAACTGGCCGGGGCGACGATGTTGTTGTTGTTCGCCGTTCGGTTGGTGCGAACAGGGATCGAACGCAGCTATGGCGCGTCGTTTCAGCGGGTGATGACGCAGAAGGGCAACCTGCTGCAATCCAGCTTTGCCGGTCTGACATTGGCCGTAGTGCTGCAGAGCTCGGCGGCGGTGGCGTTGTTGACAGCTGGGTTTGCCGCAACCGGGTTTCTGGCATTTCCGACGGGCATGGCACTGGTATTAGGGGCGGATCTGGGCAGTGCCCTGATCATTCAGGTGCTGACATTTGACCTGAGCTGGCTGGTGCCGGTGCTGTTGACCGTGGGCGGGTATCTGTTTGTTAAGACCGAAGGCAAGATAAGTCGCCAGATGGGACGGATTATCATGGGAATTGCCTTTATCCTGATCTCACTACGGTTTCTGCGCGAGGCGATGGATCCCATTCGGGACAGTGCATTTTTGCCTGCAATAGCCGAATATCTTGCGCGTGATTACATCACCGCCTTTCTGGTTGGGGCGGCGCTGACCTTTGTGATGCACTCATCAGTGGCGGCGATACTGATGTATGTGACGTTGGTGCAGATCGGGGCCATACCATTTGCGGCGGGCCTGTCGCTGGTGCTGGGGGCCAATCTGGGCAGCGCGTTGATCCCTGTCTGGCTAAGCCGGGGGATGGGGCTGCCCGCGCGCCAAATTCTGATGGCCAACCTGATCCTGCGCGGAAGCTGGGCCGTTTTAATGTTGATGGTCGCCAATCTGAGCCTGCAGGGCGGGCTGTGGATGGATGACCAAGGGGCGCAGATGCTGATTATGGGGCATATTGCGTTCAATGCCTCACTATTGCTGATCGGGTTGCCTTTGTGGCGGGTTTTCCATGGCCTTACGAACATGTTGATGGCAAGTCCGACTGAGCCGCAGGTTTCTGAAGTTCAGGTCTTGCCGGAAAGCGGATTAGACCTGCGAGACTTGGATTCTCCGCAAAAGGCGCTGACAGGCCTGAAACGCGAGCTGCTGCGGATGACGGATCTGGTCGAACGGATGTTCCGTCCTTCGCTGGAAAATTATCGCAGCGGTGACAAAGAGCAGAGCAAGGCGATCCGCGCCATGGACGAACAGGTTAATCAAGGTCTTTCGAACATTCGCGATTTTGTGGCGGCCATTCCGTCGGAGGTTTTCGGAAAGGAACACGTGCGAACCGCGCATGACATGATGGAATATGCCGTTCGGCTGGAAACGGCGGGCGATGTGGTGGTCCGGAGACTTACAGTTTTGGCCGATGAGATGCACAAGAAGGGTCTTGCTTTTAGCAAAGAGGGCTGGAACGAGCTGGAGAAAATGCATGAAGGTATCTGTGAGAACCTGAAACTGGCAACGAATGTGCTGATTTCAGATGATTTGGAAAGCGCACGGTTCCTAAGTCTCGAAAAAACCGAAATCAAGCGACAGGAACGCAGCAGTCGCAAGCGGCATTTTAAGAGACTGCAAAACAGCGAAGTGCAAAGTTTCGATACAAGTGACATTCATCTGGAAACATTGCGGGCACTTCGCGAGTTCAACAGCCACATCGCCGCGGTTGCCTATCCCATCCTTTATCAGAAGGGGCAGCTTTTGGAGACCCGTCTGATTGATGATTTGAGCGAGGCAGTCGATGAATAGAGCATCGAAAAATTGTTGCCGAATTGGTGGAGCGATCGCACGTGATCTACCCATTAAATTCAGAGTTAACTACAGCGGGAACAGGCCGCACAAACTGGAGGGCCGTTTCAGAAGCAACAGAAAAGATGAGAGAAAGTGGCTGCGAATATTTTTTTTGTGCTAGGCTTCCAGAGGTGATTCCAGTTTCGCGACGTACGAACCGGAATTTGGAGTGGCGCGAAAGGGGCTATCAACAGGGCATCTGGTATGACGGAGAAGCAACATGATGATCAAACTGGAGTTATCAAAGTTGTAAACTGACACTACGGGAAACCGCCCTGTAGAAAGAATATCGCGATCAATAAAAAAGGATCACAAAGGTCCGATAAACAAAACTTGTTAGTAGTATCGTCTAAAGGGAGAAAACATATGACGACGAAAACCAATCACACACGGCGTACCGTACTGAAGGGTGCAACTACCTTGGGTGCGGCCGCACTTGCGGCGCCTTTGTATACAAAAAGCGCGCTGGCTTCGTCAGGCGAAATCAACATTCTGATGTGGTCAGACTATCTGCCTCCGGTATTCCTGGAGGAATTTGAAGCGGAAACCGGCATCAAAGTGAACTACACCGGTATCGGATCTAACGAAGAAATCATCAACAAGATGAAGGCGACCAAAGGTCAGGGATTTGACATTGTAAGCCCGACCAATAACCGGTCACTGCAGTGGGGACCTCTGGAACTGTTGCAGCCGTTTGACATGAACCGTGTTGGTATCGACGCGGTGAACCCGGCGATGGCAAAAATTGGCACCGATGCATGGAACTTTGACGGCGCAGGCGTGCATTGGCTGCCGCATATCTGGGGTACAGAAGGCATCGCTTATCGTACTGATTTGTGGCTGCCTGAAGGTGATGCACCGTCCTATGGTGACGTCTGGTCAGAAGCCAACGCTGGCAAAACAATGGGCCGCGCGCATTCAATGATGCTGGGTGCAGGCCTCTACATGGAAGCGTCTGGTCAGATGGATGCAGGTTCGATCTGGGCTGCATACAATGACGAAGACACCATGCGTAAAGTCTGGGGTCAGGTTGCTGACTGGTGTGTTGAGCGTAAGAGCCGGATCAAGCTGATCTGGAATGACGCGGATACGCAGAAAAACGGTCTGCTGAATGAAGGCGTGATCGTTGGTCAGACCTGGGATGGTCCGCCACTGGCGCTGAAATCAGCGGGTGAGCCGGTGCATTATCAAGCACCAGTTGAGGGCGCGATGGCATGGGTTGACGGTATGTCGATGCCTGTTGGTGCGGAAAACTTCGATCAGGTTTATGCGTTCATCGAGTTCGCCTATCGCCAGAAGCCTGCGGGCGTTGCGATCGACAGCCATGGCTATAACTCACCTGTTCTGGGTGCCGATGGCTATTCAGGCGATACTTATAAGAAGAACTTTGCCGAAGCCTATCCAGGTGACAGCCTTGCTAATCTGAACCCATGGCCGGCGGAAGCCCCTTGGTATGCGGAAGTGCGGACCGAGTTCGTCAACAAGTTCATCAGCGCCTGATCGCGTCTTTTGAAGATGCCCCCGGCCCATGTGGGCCGGGGGCCACAAACTTAGAAACCACGCACGTATTGGCGTAGTGTGGGCGGGTGCGGAACACCCACAACATCAACTTTTTCAGGGAGAAGCCAAATGAGTGCTGGGGTTGGTGTCGATCTCGAAAACATCTGGATCCGTTTTGGTGACTTTGTTGCCGTGCGTGATGCAAATGTGAATATTAACGGGGGCGACTTCTTTTCATTTCTGGGGCCGTCGGGCTGTGGTAAAACCACGATCCTGCGGGCCGTATCCGGGTTTCTGGAGCCAAGTGAGGGTAACGTTCTGATCGGTGGTCAGAACATGCAAGGCTTCGGGCCGAACAAACGACCGACTGCACTGATTTTTCAGAATCTGGCGTTGTTCCCGTTGATGAAAGTCTGGGAAAACATCACGTTCTCGCTGGAAATCAAGGGCGCAAGTTCTGCCGAACGGCGCAAGCGGGCCGACGAGCTTTTGGATATGATTGCGCTGCCGGGGCAGGGTGACAAATTGCCCAGCGAGCTTTCGGGCGGGCAAAAACAGAGGGTTGCGATTGCGCGGGCCTTATGTGCAGAACCTGATGTTTTGTTGCTGGACGAGCCGCTTTCGGCGCTTGACCTCAAGCTGCGCCAGCATATGCGGACGGAGCTGCGGGAAATTCAGCAGCGGGTTGGCATTACCTTTATATACATCACCCACGACCAGGGCGAGGCGCTGACTATGTCGGACGATATCGCCGTGATGAAGGCGGGTGTGATTGACCAGATCGCAGATGGCAGAACGATCTATAACGATCCGTCCACAGCATTTTGTGCCTCTTTCGTCGGGGAAAACAATGTGTTCCGTGGCAAGGTCAAGAAGGTCAGCGGCGATCATGCGATGATTTCCACCAACCGGTCTGGCGATCTGATGGCGCGGATTTCCACCGCCAATCAGGGCAAGATGAAAGAGGGCGATGACGCGATGATGTTCATCCGTCCCGAAGCCCTTGCATTGGCGCCCGAAGGGGCACAGGGCGATCATTTTGTAACGGCTCAGGTGACCAATGAAGAGTTTGAAGGCAATTCCTTTAACATTTTCATGGAAGGGGACGGCGGCAAGGAGATCAAAGTGTCGCTGCCCAACCTTGGCCAGTCCTTTGACAGCCACCGGGGCCAGCCGATGACGCTGGAGTATGAAGTCGACAATGCGGTGGTCGTTCCGGCCGGCGAACTGGCGACGGAATAAGGGGGGTCAGGATTATGCCGGGCTTCCTTAAGGAGTTTTTTAATCGCAACGGTATCGGCATGGGTTCGCTGATGCTGGGGCTGGTTCTTTTTTGGACCATTGGCCTCATCATCCTGCCCCAGTTGTCGATACTTGACTTTTCATTCCGTCCGAACCTGCCACCGCCGGAATATGGCGGGCCAAAGGACGTCTACACGCTGGAGAATTACAGATATCTGGTGTTTGGTCCCGAAGGTGGGGGCCAGGATTACAACTCGGTGGATCTGCGGGTGTTCTTCCGTACGTTGGTTGCCGCTGTTTGCGTTACCTTGTTCAACCTGATCCTATGTTATCCGATCGCCTATTATCTGGGTCAGAACAAAGGCAATCACATGCGCATTTTTGCGCTGATGCTGATCATTCCCTACTGGATCAATGAGATTTTGCGCGCCTTTGCGTTGCGGATTATCTTTGGTGAGAGCGGAGTGCTGAACACTGTGCTGATGGGGTTAGGCGTGTTCGATACGCCGTTCGATTTCATCCGCAACGATATCGCGCTCTATGCCGGTCTGGGTTACGCATATATCTTGTTGATGATCTTCCCGATCTACAATGTCATCGAAAGCCTTGATCGCAACCAGATCGAGGCCGCGCGGGACATGGGGGCAAGCTGGCCAATGATCCACAAGCGGGTGGTGATCCCCTATGCAAAACCAGGAATCAGCTCTGGCTGTACCATGGTGTTTATGTTGTCGGCCGGTGCGCTGGCGGCACCACAGATCCTTGGCGGTCCGTCAAGTCTGTGGTTTACGCAACTGATTTACCAGCAGTTCAACGATAACAACGACTGGCCACAAGGTGCGGCCTACGCGATTGTTCTGCTGGCAGTCTGTATCCTGTTCGTTCTGGCGGTTATGCGTATGTTCAAAGTGAATATGGGGGATATTGGCAAATGAACAATTCCGCTATTCGCATAAGCATCTGGATCTATCTGGCGATCTTCTTTGCCTATCTTCTGGGTCCGCTTGTCATCATGTCTGTCACCGCATTCAACTCGTCAGAGTTTCCACGGGCGACGCCATGGGAATGCCTGACGTTTGAATGGTTCTCGGCGTTGTTTCAGGATGAACGTATTCTGAACGGTATCAAGAATTCGATCATCATCGGGTTCGGAACGATTGTTCTGTCGGTCTCTATGGGATTGGCCGGGGCACTCATGCTGACGCAAATCTGGCCGAAGCTGCGGGCGACCTATTACACGATCATCATTGCACCTATTCTAATCCCCGGCGTGGTTCTGGGTATCTCGACCCTGGTGTTCTGGGATCGGGTGAACCGGATGCTGGGGCTGGGCGCAGACAGTTTCCTGTCAAGCGGCCTGTTTCTGACCGTGATCGGTCAGTCCACCTTTATTGCCAGCTATTGCATGCTGGTACTGGTGGCTCGGTTGCAGCGCTATGAAATCGTGCAAACCGAAGCAGCTCTTGATCTTGGGGCAACCCATGCACAAGCGTTCCGCAAGGTGATGTTGCCTTTCATGCGTCCGGCGATTGCATCGGCAGCGGTGTTGGCATTTCTTGCGTCGTTTGAGAACTACAACACCACCACATTTACCTTTGGTGAATACCCGACGTTGACGATCGAGCTGGCGCAGAAAGTTCGTTACGGGATCACCCCGGCGATTTCGGCTCTGGCCTTCATCATCGTGGTGCTGACTGTCTTTGCTGCGGTGGCCAACGAGGCCAACATCAAGCGCAAGGAACTGGCAGCAGCGGCGCGGCGTGGGGAAACAACTGTGGGTCAGGTGTCCGGTGGCGGCATCAGACTGCCTCGGTTCCTGGCTGGGAACTCGGCTGCGGTCCTGCTGGTGATCTTGTGCATAGGCACAATCACAGTTGTCGGGACAGCGACAGCCTATAGCCCGGACCAATGTGTTGCAGACATCAGAGAGCAAAAGCGTCTTGAAGCCGACGAACGTATTCAGGAATTGCGCCGCAAGCGCGACGAAGAAAATATTCGCAAGTTCAAGGGCGTCTTTGATCCGGAAGATATCGCGCCGGAAGAAGAAGCCGCACCTGCAACCGGAGGAAATGATTCCGGCTTTGGTGGGGTCTTTGATCCGAACGCTCTGAGCGGGCAGGAGGAAAGTGAGGCACCGTCAACCGAAGGCAATGATTCTGGCTTTGGTGGGGTGTTCGACCCGAATTCTTTAAGCAGCGAATAACTCAGACCATTTTTGATCTGATAAAGCACATTCAGGGCGTCCGCTGGGCGCCCTGATTTTATTTACCAGCAGTGATCACTTATCTTTTTCAGGGTACGATTAGTAAATTGATTGCCTGCTGAATGGGCATGTGGCGATACCGTCGGCTCTGTTGTTCTGGTAACACGTGAGTGGAGACTGGAACCATTTGCCCTTTCTGAAAAATGGTTGATAGTCGCTATGAACCCGAATCTCTGTCAGACAGGTTTGGGCAAAGGAAGACAAAGGCCAATTTAATGAGATACGAAGCACCAACAACGATTGATGATGCTGTCCGTCTTTTGACGGATGGATCAGGTGACCGGCGCATACTTGCCGGCGGAACGGACCTTTTGGTTCGGATGCGGTCAGATATGGCGGATCCTGACGTTATCGTCGACATCAAGGGTATTGAAGGTTTTAGAGACATCACACGTGAAGACGGCGGATGGCGCGTGGGCGCGGCTGTTTCTGGTGCCGAGATGGGAGAGCACGAAGCACTTGTCGCGGCATGGCCCGGTGTCGTTGAGGCGACCAACCTGATTGGATCAACCCAGGTTCAGGGCCGCGCGACCATGGCAGGCAATCTTTGTAACGCTTCGCCGGCCGCGGACAGTGTGCCCGCGATGGTGGCCGCAGGTGCGGTTGCACGCGTGGTTGGCCCTGATGGGACACGCGATATTCCGGTCGAGGATATTCCAACCGGACCGGGACGTTTGTCGTTGACGCAGGGCGATATCATTGCTTCGATCTTTTTGCCTGATCCGGGTGCAGGGTCTTCCTCAGATGCCTATCTGCGATTTATTCCCCGAACTGAAATGGATATCGCCGTTGTAGGTGTAGGCGTGGCATTGACCCTGGATGACAGCGGAACATGTGTGGCCGCGCGTGTCGGTCTGGGGGCGGTTGCACCCACAGTTCTGGTTGTCGAAGAGGCAGCGAATGCGCTGATCGGCACCAAGGTTGACGATGCGGCGCTGGATGCGGTTGCGGCGGCTTGTTCGGCGGCTGCAAATCCGATTGATGACAAACGTGGCACGGTTGAATTCCGTGTTGAGGTTTCCGGTGTCCTGGCCCGTCGGGCCGCGGCAATCGCAAAAACCCGTGCAGGAGGTGCGGCATGAGCAAGGTACATGTTTCTACGACGATCAACGGTGATCCGGTCGAGTATCTTTGTGAAGCGGATGAAACGCTTTTGGATGTGTTACGCGACAGGATTGGCCTGACCGGCTCAAAAGAGGGGTGCGGCACCGGCGATTGCGGAGCCTGCTCTGTGACTGTAGGCGGACGGTTGGTCTGTTCCTGCCTGATGCTCGGTGCCGAAGCCGAAGGGCAAGAGGTCGAAACAATCGAAGGCATGGCTGATGGTGAAAACCTACATCCACTACAGCAGAAATTTATCGACCATGCAGCACTTCAATGCGGTATTTGTACGCCGGGCCTTTTGGTCGCTGCGAAATCCCTTCTGGAAAACAATCCAGATCCGACAGAGGAAGAGGCCCGTTATTGGCTGGCCGGCAACCTGTGCCGCTGTACGGGATATGACAAAATTATTCGCGCTGTGATGGATGCGGCACAAGAAATGCGGGGGGCTTCCTGATGGCCTTGGACAACGAATCTCAAAACCAAAAGCGTAATTTCAAGGTGGTGGGCACGCGTGTTCAGCGCCCTGATGGTATCGACAAAGTCACCGGCAAGGCGCGCTTTGGCGCCGATATGTCAGCGCCCGGGATGTTGGTGGGTCGCGTACTGCGCAGTCCGCACGCCCACGCTCAGATCAAATCCATCGACACATCTGAGGCCGAAGCATTGGCAGGGGTCCGTGCTGTGGTGACCCGCGCGGATTTTGCTGTGATAGAGGATGACGAATTCACCGCTGATACACTTGATAACTGCATGGCAGGTGAGAAAGCGCTGTACGATGGTCATGCGGTGGCAGCTGTTGCCGCCTCGTCCACGGCGATTGCAAAAAAAGCTCTGAAGCTGATCAAGGTCGACTATGAAGTGCTGCCTAACGTAACCGATGTGGACGCCGCGATGGCACTGGACGCACCAGTTCTGCATGAGGGGCGAGCCAATGAAACCGTGCCTGCCGGCATGTCGTCTAATGTGGTTGCGCGCCACGAATTTGGCCACGGCGATATCGAGGCTGGACTGGCCCAGGCCGACCGGGTGCTGGAGCGCACCTATCGTACGGCGGCCACCCATCAGGGTTATATCGAACCGCACGCTTGTCTGGCGACGATGGGTCCTGACGGTCAGGCGGATCTGTGGTGTTGTACCCAAGGTCATTATTTCGTGCGCGATCTGTGTGCGGCGATCCTTGGCATGAAACAGGGACAACTGCGAGTGACAGCCTCTGAAATCGGCGGTGGATTTGGCGGCAAGACAACGGTATTCTTGGAACCCGTTGCGCTGGCCCTGTCAAAGAAATCCGGCCGTCCGGTCAAGATGGTGATGAGCCGGTCCGAAGTGCTGCGGGCCAGCGGGCCAACAGCGTCCAGCTCAATCGATGTGCGCATCGGTATGACCAAGGACGGCAAGATCACGGCGGGCTTTGCCGAGCTGCGCTATCAGGGCGGTGCCTATCCCGGCTCGCCGGTGGAATTCGGTGCGATGTCGGCCTTTGCGCCCTATGATCTGGAACATGTGAAAACCGTGGGTTGGGATGTTGTTTCTAACCGCCCCCGTCAGGCAGCCTACCGTGCGCCGGGCGCGCCGATGGCGGCGTATGCGGTGGAAAGCGCGGTAGATGAGCTGGCCAAAGGTTTCGGCCTTGATCCGCTGGAAGTACGCTTGAAGAATGCGGCGCGCGAGGGAACCAAAGCCTCTTATGGCCCGACTTTCCCTGCGATTGGTCTTGAAGCCACCTTGCAGGCAGCCAAGGATCACCCGCATTGGGCGGCTCCGTTGGGAGAAAACCAGGGCCGCGGAGTGGCCTGTGGGTTCTGGTTCAATTTTGGTGGAAACACCTGCGTTTCCATGAGCATAACACCCGATGGCACGGTTACAGTGTCTGAAGGAAATCCGGATATCGGCGGCTCGCGTGCGTCGATGTCGATGATGGCGGCAGAAGAGCTGGGCATTTCCTATGACCGGGTGCGTACGATTATCGCGGATACCGGATCTCTGGGCATGAACGATGTCACAGATGGAAGTCGTGTGACATTTGCGGTCGGGCTGGCAACGATCAAGGCAGCCCGGGCGGCCAAGGCCGAGATGTGCAAACGCGCAGCCCAGGTATGGGGCATCGACGAGGATGCCGTGATCTGGGAAGATGGCGCGGCCAAGCCTGCAGGCCCCAATGCCGGGGAATTCCCGCCAATGTCGCTGGCGGAAATTGCAGCGATTGCATCGAACACCGGCGGGCCGATCTCAGGTCATCACGAGGTCAACGCCGAAGGGGCAGGCGTCAGCTTTGCCACCCACATGGTCGACACCGAAACCGACCCGGAAACCGGTGCGGTCAAGATTCTGCGCTATACGGTTTTTCAGGATGCGGGCAAAGCGGTGCATCCCGATTATGTGGAAGGTCAGTTTCAGGGCGGCGCGGTGCAGGGCATTGGCTGGGCGCTGAATGAAGAGTATGTCTATGGGGATGACGGGGTGCTTCAGAACCCTATTTTCCTTGACTATCGCGTACCTGTCGCCTCGGACCTGCCGATGATTGATACGGTTATTCTGGAGATCCCCAACCCGGGCCATCCTTATGGGGTGCGCGGTGTCGGAGAGACCTCGATCGTGCCGCCGCTGGCGGCTGTGGCAAATGCGGTTTCTGAATCCGCAGGGGTCCGGATGACCGAACTGCCCATGTCGCCGCCAAAGGTTTTGGCTGCGATGAAATCGAAGTAAATTAAGTGGCCCGGCAATGGTTCAGGTGAAAATCTGGGGCTCGCTCGCCGCGGCCACTGACGATCAGACAACAGTAGAGATCAAGGCGGAAACGCTGCGGGAACTTCTGGATGGTCTGGGCAAGAAATACCCTGCGATTCAGCCACAACTGGATCGCGGGGTATCAGTTGCCATTGATGGCTGGATCTACAACGATAGCTGGTTCACCCCGATAAAGCCGGACAGCGAGGTGGTTCTTCTGGCACGCCTGAAGGGCGGGTGAATTGTACCATTTGTACAAATGGTACACGCCTTTTGTACAAGGATCGGCCTGTCAGAGAGAATTTGTGTGCATCATGAACACAAAGCCCCGATCGCGCCCTGTTTTGCGCAGTCTGGGCAGGGGTATTTCTAGCAAGAAAGAAGCCTGAAAAGCCCTATTTCTTTCTTGCTAAAAAATACCCAAAGGCCACGTTCGCAGATGGCACAGGATGCGGAGTAAACGTGCGACGGCCCGGGGGGCGGACCGTCGCAGCAAATACGTCTTTCGCTACGACGCCGAAGCGCGGGCGGGCTCCGAAAGACGGGTCTCGGTATAGTGGTCGAATTCAGCGGTGAACCATGCAGTGCCACGGGCAGCACTTCCCAGTGCGTTCAGCAGGTCATCGAGGGCGCCCATGGGCAGCAGAGCCTTGAACACATCCCAGCCTGCAGCTGTCGGGTGACCTTCGAAGCCAAGCACTTGCCCCTTCATGCCCGAGATGGTGGGCACCAGGCCGCCAGCATAGACGGATGGGACGTGGATAAAGACCTGGGCGATGGGTTCGAGTGCAACCATGCCGGCCTCTGTCATCGCTTCCTTCATCGCGTTTTTTCCGGCCATGCGGAAGGCGTAATCCGAGCTGTCGACATTGTGGTGTTTGCCGTCCTTGAGCGTCACGCTGAGGTCAATCACAGGATATCCCTGAGGCCCTTCGGCCAACGCATCATTCACGCCGTGTTCAACCGCTGGAATATAATTGCGTGGGATTGCACCACCCTTGATCACCTCTTCGAATGATATGCCTGCGCCGCGCGGTTCCGGCCGGACCTCAATCTGAACATCGGCGAACTGTCCGGCGCCGCCAGATTGTTTGCGGTGGCGGTGATGGCAGGAGACTTTGCGCCGGATGGTTTCGCGGTATGCGGCGGGCACAAAATCCTCTTCCACTTCGATCCCGAAGGACTCGGACAGCTTGCTAAGGGCGCGGCGGAAATGCAGCGAGCCCTGCGCACCGATTACCGAATGGCCCGATTGCGCATCCTGTTCGATGCTGAGGCCCGGGTCAATTTCGACCAGACGTTCGAGTGCAGTCGAGAGCCGGGTTTCGTCGCGCTCTTTCACGCATCTTACAATCCGGCGGTAGATTGGGGTGTGAGAGGCAGCCCAGTCCGGCAGGGTGACACTTTCATCCGCCGTATATGCGGAACCAAGGCTCAGGTGGTCGGTTTTCATGGTCAGGCCAATTTGACCCGGTGCGAGGTTGGGTGTGGAGGTTTTTGCATCAATCGCAGTGATGCTGCCCACGGATTTTCCGGCAAGCGGTTGGCCGTTGCCAACCCCATTGCCAAGGGCGCGGATCAGAACGATTTTCCCAAGATGTTTGACATGATCGGCGAGGCAGCCGGTGGCGAGGGCATCGCCATTTGCGGACAGCCTGTCGCGCACGGCCTCAACCCCAGGGGCCTCGTGCCGCAGGGATTTCATCAGTCGCTGCATGCCATTGGTATGTTCTGCCGAACCCAAGAGGGCGGGCACCAGATCATGGTGCTGCAGCACGCGCGATGCAACGTCGTAGACATCTTCGGTCAGGGGTTGTTGATCTTCAATGAGTTGTTCAAGCAGGCTGTCGTCGAAATCCGCCAGTGCCTCGAGCAATTCTGTTCGTGCCTCTTGTTCGCGCGAGGCTGCACTGTCAGGCAATTCGACCAGCAGGGATGTACGCCCTTCCTGGTATTCCCAGGCGCGTTCGGAGATCAGGTCAACCGCGCCGACAATCTGGCCATCTTCGCGCATTGGCACCTGACGCAGGATTACACCATGCTGGCAATAGACCTGAAGCGAGGCGATGATTTCGCTGATCCGGCCGACGGTAGCATCGACCTTGTTCACAAAAAGAAAGCAGGGGATCCCTGCTTCTTCGATCAACCGAAAATAGGGCGCTGCAAGGACCGCAGCGTCCGCATCAGCCGGGACACAGAGCACCGCCGCGTCGCTGGCCGCCAAGGCCGGGCCGGCCGGGGCGAGGTTGTCTGCGCCGCCTGCGATATCGATGGCTGTCCAGTCATCGCCCATGAAGCTGAAAGAGGTTACTTTTGCTGTGCCGGTCACATCCAGTGTTGCAGGTCTTTGCTCCTCTAGCCCTGCAAGTGCCGTAACCAGCGTTGTCTTTCCGGATTGAGATGGTCCGAGAACTGTAAATACCCGCATCTTTCGATCTCCCTATCATTTGAGCCCACATTTCTTGTGCTGCCCGAAGGGAAGGGGATGCGTCATCCCGCGTCTGCCTGTCGTGATCTGCCGCCCCCTCGTGCCAGAGGTCCGGGGCCTGATCTGATGCCGGCGCCCGGTTTGGCCGGGGTATATGATTTAAGTCTGGGTTATCAGACCGGGTTTCGTCAAGTTATTCCAGCAGTCGAGACAATCGGGATTTGCTAAACCGGCGCCTCTTTGCGCGGATTGCACCATCTTCAAAAGGTCGTACGGGGCAGATTATTCACCGTAAGGCACCCAGATGTTTTTAACCTCGGTCGCATGGCCAAGGAACTCTGTGCCCTCACTCATGGCCGGGTTGTTCCAGTCGCGGGCCAGCCCGTGATTGACCCAGGTGCGTTTGAGATTGCCTGAAGAGTGTGCTTCGGCCATTGCAGAGCCTTCGGCGCTGCCGTGATACCAAAGGGCATCTACGCCCAGATGATCAGCGAGGGTTTTTGACAGCTCATCGCGGGGACCGGTGACGATGTTAACCACCCCACCGGGAAGGTCAGAGGTATCGAACACCTGATAGAGGTCAGTGGCAGACAGTGGATGTGCCGGGCAGGGAAGCGCAATCACTGTATTGCCCATGGCGATTGCCGGGGCGACGAGCGAGATCAGACCAAGAAGGGGCGAAGCATCCGGGCAGGCAATGCCGATGACACCCACCGGTTCCTTCATTGCCATGGCGACACCGCGGATCGGGACGGAATGAACCTGGCCATCATATTTATCGGCCCAGGCGGCATAGGTGAACAGCCGGTCGATTGAAGTGGTGACTTCAGTGCGTGCAGCCCTGGCACTTGCCCCGGTCATGGCGCGCAGGCGGTCGGCAAATTCTGTGGCACGGGCGTCGAGGTTTTCACCGATGTAATAGAGGATCTGCGCGCGGGTATGGCCGGATGCCTTGGCCCATCCCGGGACGGCGGCGGTCGCGGCCTCGACCGCGTTACGGATATCTTTGCGATTGCCGTGGCCGACATGGGCGATCAGCGCGCCCTTGGGGGAAATGACCGGCAGGCTGTAACCGCTGTCGGATCGTGTCTGTTTGCCGCCGATGTACATTTTGGCGGTGCGATCTATGCCGCCAGACAGCGGGTCTGCACCGGATGCAGGGGGCTTGGTCGCCGTTACAGGTTTGAGCGATTTAAGGTAGCGAGGGCGGAGATATTCGGTCAGCCCCTCGCGCCCGCCTTCGCGGCCAAAGCCGCTTTCGCGCACACCGCCGAAACCAGCGGCAGCGTCGAACTGGTTGGTGCAGTTGATCCAGACCACACCGGCGCGCAGGCGGGGGGCGATGCCGAGGGCAAGGTTGATATTTTCGGTCCAGACCGATGCAGCGAGCCCATAGCGGGTGTTGTTGGCCAGTTGCACCGCCTCATCCGGGGTGCGGAATGTCATGGAGACCAGAACCGGGCCAAAGATTTCCTCTTGCGCCAGCGTGTCGCTGGCCTCGACCCCGGTCAGCAAGGTTGGCGGATAGTAGCAGCCGTTTTCGGGCAGGGCTGTGTCAGTGCGAAACATCTCGGCCCCATCGGCGATGCCCTGATTGACCATATCGGCGACGCGGGTGTGCTGGACCGGGTCGACCAGCGCGCCGACGTCGATGGATTTGTCCAGCGGATCGCCGACACGAAGGGTTTTCATGCGTGCGCGGATTTTGCTGTAAGTGCGTTCTGCCAGCGCTTCGTGCACCAAAAGGCGCGATCCGGCGCAACAGACCTGTCCCTGATTGAACCAGATGGCATCAACGATGCCTTCGACGGCGCTGTCGAGATCGCAATCGTCGAACACGATGAAGGGGGATTTTCCACCGAGTTCCAGTGTCAGCGCCTTGCCCGAACCGGCGGTTTGTTCGCGAAGCAGGCGACCCACGCGGGTTGAGCCGGTGAAGGCGATTTTGTCGACATCCGGATGGTCCGCGATCATTGCCCCCACGGTGCCTGTGCCGGTGACAATGTTGACCACACCAGCGGGCAAGCTGGCCTGAGCGCAGATGTCGGCAAACAAGAGTGCGGTTAGTGAGGTATATTCTGCCGGTTTCAAAACCACGGTGTTTCCGGTCGCAAGTGCCGGTGCCACCTTCCATGCGAGCATCAGCAGGGGGAAGTTCCACGGAATGATCTGTCCGGCCACACCGTGGGGTTCATGATCGGGGAATTCCCGGTCGATCAGCTGGGCCCAGCCTGCGTGGTGATAGAAGTGGCGGATGACAAGCGGGATATCCGCATCACGCGCTTCACGTATCGGTTTGCCATTGTCGAGGGTTTCCAGCACGGCAAAGAGCCTTGCGTGTTTCTGAATGAGCCGCGCCAGCGCGTAGAGGTGCCGTGCCCGACCGGGCCCACCTAGGGCAGCCCAGCCTTTTTGTGCGCGACGGGCCGCAGCAACAGCAGTGTTCACATCTGCCTTGCTGGCCTGTGTCAGAGAGCCAAGCACTTTGCCAGTGGCCGGATTGGTGCTGTTGAACCGGGATTTACCCGGCTTGGTAAAGGCACCATCAATGAACAGACCAAAGCGGCTGTTGCGTATATCGAGCCAGGATTGCGCAGCTTTGGCGTCTTCTGGCGCGGTGCCATATTCCATCGTCTCAAAGATATCGGTGAGTGTCATGTTCAATATCCTTAGCTGATACCGTGGCGGTGCGTGGCCGAGTAGCGGCCTGTGAGGTGGTGTTCGAGCTGGCGTTCGATATCACCCAACAGACTGGAGGCGCCAAAGCGGAACAGGTCGGGGCGCAGCCAGTCATTGCCGCGCTCTTCCTTCATCATTGACATGTAGACCAGTGCATCCTTGGCCTTGGAAATGCCCCCGGCGGGTTTGAAGCCGATTTTGTATCCGGTGCGGTCCTCGTATTCACGCGTGGCGCGGACCATGACCAGACTGACCGGCAGGGTGGCGTTTACGCTCTCCTTGCCGGTTGAGGTTTTGATGAAATCCGCACCCGCCATCATGCAGACATGGCTGGCGCGGGCGACATTGCGCAATGTGCCAAGCTGACCGGTAGAGATGATTGCTTTGATATGCGCGCCGCCACAGGCCGCGCGAAAGGCGCGCATTTCGTCATAAAGAGCCTGCCAGTTGCCTGACAGGACGTGGCGGCGCGAGATCACGATGTCGATTTCCTGTGCGCCTGCGCGAACCGATGCCTCGATCTCTTTCACCCGCAGATCAAACGGCGACAGGCCGTCGGGAAAACCGGTTGAGACGGCGGCGACCGGGATGCCGGAGCCATCAAGAGCCTCAACCGCGGTTTCCACCATGTCGTGATATACGCAGACCGCGGCAGGAGTGATTGAGAGCGATCCGATATCGAGACCATCGCGCAGGGTCTGGCTTAGCGGGTGACGGGCTTTGGCGCACAGACGGCGTACGCGTTGGGCGGTATCGTCCCCACTAAGGGTGGTAAGATCGATCAGAGTGACCGCGCGCAACAGCCAAGCCGCTTGGTACGACTTCTTCACGCTGCGCCGTGCGCCAAGACTGGCTGCGCGGCGCTCAACGGCAGATGTGTTGATCTGCACCGATGAGACCCAGTCGGGATCAAACTCCACCCCGGGATTGCGGGCAAACCGGGGATGATCTGTCGTGGCGGGCAGGGTGGCCTGCCGCAGATGGGTCGCAGTTACAGTGGCTGTGGCAGAGGTCATTTCAATTCCTCCATTTCATTTAAAAAGCTGGCGCCATGGCCGGTTTGGACCACATTGAGATAGTCGGCGATGGTTGCGCCCAGATCGGCCATGTTACGGGACCCGAGCGTGCCGGGGGCACGCCCCGGTGCGTGGATCAGCACAGGCACCTGCTCACGGGTGTGATCGGTGCCACGCCAGGTGGGATCATTGCCATGATCGGCAGTCAGGATCAGCAGATCACCGGCTTTCAGCGCGGCCAAAAGGGCGGGCAGGCGGGCGTCGAATTCTTCCAGCGCCCGGGCATAGCCCTGCGGGTCACGGGCGTGGCCGTACAGGGTGTCAAAGTCGACGAAATTGGCAAAGGCCAATCCCCCCGGCTGCAGGTCATCCACAGCGCCAAGCAGAGTGTCGAACATGGCCATGTTGCCGTGCGCCTTGCGCGTTTCTGACAGGCCACGATTGGCAAAAATATCTCCGATCTTGCCCACACCGATGACCTGACGCCCCGCCTGTTGCAAATGATCCAGAAGCGTTGGGCCCGAAGGTGGCATGGTGAAATCGCGTCGATTGCCGGTGCGGATATAGCCGGTTTCGGCATCACCAATGAAGGGTCGGGCAATAACACGCCCGATTTTGTGGGCGTTGCAGATATCACGCGCGACTGTGCAAAGCACCATCAGGCGATCGAGGCCAAAAGTTTCCTCATGTGCTGCGATCTGCATGACGGAATCGGTTGAGGTGTAGATGATCGGCTTGCTCGTTTGCAGATGTTCTGCGCCAAACTCAGCCAGCACAGGCATGCCAGAGGCGTGTTTGTTGCCGAGATATCCGGGTATATCGGCAGCATTGACGATCTGGTCGAGCAGCTCTGACGGAAATGAGTTTTCGCGGTCTTTGAATACGCGGGGTGGGTTGGTGACGGGAAATCCTGCAATTTCCCAATGCCCCGATGGGGTGTCTTTGCCCAATCCCTGTTCCGTCGCCGCGGCCCAGATGCCGATGAGATGCGGTTTGGGCAGGTCCAATCCACTGGCTTGTTCCAGAGCATGGTAAAGGCCCAGCGAGGCCATGTGTGGCAGGGCAAGGTCCGGGCACGCCTGGGCGATATGGCCCAGCGTGTTGGCGCCGTCGTCGCCAAATCGGGCTGCATCCGGGGCGCCGCCGATGCCAAAGGAATCCAGAACTGCCAGAATGACGCGCATCAGCTTTGGCACCTTTGCTCTTGCATGGCACCGGAGAGAACGGCACTGGCGAGGTGTTCGTCGATGATGATTTCCGTCAGCACGCCCGAGCGCAATGCGCCCAGCATGGCGGCAGCTTTGGAGGGACCTGCCGCGATGCCAAGCACCCGTCTGCCGCGCAGTGTCTGGCCGGGAAGGCCGACGGTCATGCGGCCCAGCTCGGTCTCTATGAAATTTCCATCAATGCCGTAAAAGCTGCCCGCGATATCGCCGACGACGCCCGCGGCGCGCAGGTTGTTCAGCTCTTCACCGGAAATGGTTTCGGTGCTTGCCAGGTTGCCCTCATCGTTCACCGAGCCGATGCCGACTGCAAAGAGATCAGCGCCCTCTGCCAGAGCCATCAGCTCTTGCACGCTTTCATAAGCCTGAAATGCCTCACGCTCCTCAACGGACCGGGCGAGGTAAGGGACGGGCAGGAAATACCCCTCTCCCCCGGTTTTGTGCTGCAGCCGCAGGACAACATCGAGCGGGTTTGCGGATAATTTGCGCGACAGGCTGCCGGTGATGGCGACGATTTTCAGGTCAGCGCGCGGTGTGTCCGGCATCGCCTCGATTGCTGCGGACATTGTGCGCCCCATTCCGGCGCCGATCCGGGTGATGGATTTGTTGTCCAGCAGACTGGCAAGATATTGGCCCGCCGTTTCACCGACTGACGCGATGAGCGTCTGCTCGTCGATATGGTCCGGCAGGCCACCGGAGCAGATTGTGCACCTGTCCAGCCCAAAGGCGTCTTTGATCTGTGCCTCAAGCTCTAACAGCCGGTCAGAGCCGCCATGCACCCGGATGGTCACGTAGCCCCGGGTTTGCGCGTGAGAGATCAGGCGGTGCACCTTGGATTGCGACACCTCAAGTTCCTGCGCGATGCTGGCCTGGGTATGCCCACCGACAAAGGACATCCATGCGGCCTTGGTCGACAGGTATCTGAGGGGATCGCGCGCGTCTGTCATCGGTCAGTTTTCTTTGGTGTAAGGTTCGCCGCTGGCCAACGGTGGCACGGCGCGGCCGATCAGGCCGGCGAGGATGATGATGGTCAGGATATAGGGCAGGGCCTCCATCAGCTGGACCGGGATGGTGATGCCGCCCAGTTCGATGCTCTGGTATCTGAGCGCTACGGATTGCAACAGGCCAAAGAGCAGACAGGTGGCCATGGCCTGCCACGGGCGCCACTTGGCGAAAATCAGCGCGGCAAGCGCGATAAAGCCGCGACCGGCGGTCATGTCTTTGACAAACCCGGCCTGCAGAGCCGTGGCCATGTACACGCCACCCAGCCCACAGAGGATACCACAGATCAGCACGGCGGAATAGCGCAGGCGGATCACGGAAATGCCTGCCGTATCCACCGCGGCTGGATTTTCGCCCACTGCGCGCAGGCGCAGACCGAACCGGGTGCGGAACAGGACCCACCAGCTGAGTGGGACAATGGCGAAGGCGATGTAGACCAGCAGGGAATGACCCGAGATCAATTCGTGATAGATCGGCCCAAGGAAGGGGATGTCCTGAAGCGTCTCGGCGAGCGGCAAGGTGATCGGCTCAAACCGTGCGTCGCCGACGAGAGCCGGAGTGCGGCCACCCTGTTGAAACCAGGCCTGTGCCATCAAAACGGTGATCCCGGCGGCCAGAAAGTTGATTGCCACCCCGGCGATCAGCTGGTTGCCGCGAAAGGTGATTGAAGCAACGCCGTGCAACAGGGCCAGCATCAGCGACCCAGCCACCCCCGCCAGCAATCCGATCAGGACAGAGCCGGTCATGAACGCCACTGCCGCCGATAGAAAGGCGGCCATCAGCATTTTGCCTTCAAGCCCGATATCCACAACGCCTGCGCGTTCGGAATAGAGACCGGCAAAGCAGGCAAATATAAGAGGCGTGGCGAGGCGGACGCCGGAGTCGAGCACCTGAATGAGGGTGAGGAAATCCATTAGAAGATTCCTCTGACTGCGCTCAACAAGTTTTGGCTCAGCCGCGCGATTGGCTGACCGCGGGCTGGCGATCTTACGTTTGGGCCGCTCGCTTTATCTTTGCCATGATCGAAAAAGATCAGAATTTTGAGCATGCACCAACAAATCGCCAGACCACCGGGGCGGTCAGGCGATCGCGCGGCGGCGTGCAAGGCACGCCTTGATTCCGCAAGGGGGAAAAGGAATGGCAAAGGTGTGTCCATCACGACCCCTCCCGCCGCAGCGCCACAAACAACCGTTCAAGCGGGATGCGCACCATGTTGTCCAGCGCCCCGGTGAACAGGATGACCAGCGCCTGAATGACGATGATCAACTCGCGTGGGATCGACGTCCAGAAGGCCAGCTCGGCGCCGCCTTGATAAAGGAATCCGAAAAGAAGTGCTGCCAGCACGATGCCGAACGGATGATTGCGCCCCATCAGGGCCACGGCGATGCCGATAAATCCCGCACCCTCGACCGAATTCAATACCAGCCGCTCTGCCTCTCCCATTGAGGTGTTGACCGACATCATCCCGGCCAGCGCGCCGGAGATCAGCATCGCGACGACAATGATACGGCCCGGGGCGATCCCGGCATAGCGCGCAGCGGTTTCTGATTGGCCAAAGCTGCGGATTTCGTAGCCCAGCCTCGTGCGCCAGATCAGCAGCCACACCGCGACACAGGCCAGAAGGGCCACGAAGAAGGTGACATTGGCGGGCGAGCCGCGAAACAAGACCGTCTCAGTGGTGGAGAACATATCATGGAAGGTGGGCAGATGCGTGGCCTCTGGAAACTTTGCGGTGGCCGGGTCCATCGACCCCTTTGGGCGCAGCAGGTTCACCAACACATAGTTCAGCAGGGCGGCGGCCATAAAGTTGAACATGATGGTGGTTATGACGATATGGCTGCCGCGTCTCGCTTGTAACCACCCCGGTAGGAATGCCCAGAGCGCACCAAAGACTGCGCCACCAACCGAGGCCCCAACCAACGCCAGAGACCAGTGCGGCCACGGAATGTAGAGACAGACCAGCGCCACACCCAGACCGCCCAGCATCGCCTGACCTTCGCCACCGATATTAAAAAGCCGGGCGTGAAAGGCCACGGCAACAGCCAGACCGGTGAAGATAAAGTTGGTGGCGTAATAAAGCGTATAACCCCAGCCCGCGCTGCGCATCAGCGCGCCCTTGATCATCAGGTCCAGCGCGTTCAGCGGGCTTTCGCCGATGGCAAGGATCACCAGTGCAGACAGAAAGGCCGCCAGCAAAAGGCTGATCAGCGGTATCAGGATGATATCGGCCCAGCGTGGCATCTTTTCCATTACGCGGCCTTTGCTTTCATGCCTGCCATCATCAAGCCGAGTTCCTTTTCATCGGTGTCCGCGGTGATGCGTGTTCCCATGATCTGGCCGTCGAACATGACAGCCACCCGGTCCGACAGGGACAGGATTTCCTCAAGCTCGACACTGACCAGCAGGATCGCCTTACCCTGGTCGCGCAGGCGGACGATCTGTTGGTGGATGAATTCAATGGCGCCGATATCAACGCCACGGGTGGGCTGGCCAACCAGCAGCAGGTCAGGATTGCGTTCAATTTCGCGCGCCAGCACGATTTTCTGCTGATTGCCGCCGGAAAAGCGACCGGCTGCAAGATTGGCGATGGGCGGGCGGATGTCAAAGCGGTCTATATGGCCTTCGGATGTGTCGCGAAGGGCGGTTTGATCCATGAAAAGCCCCGATTGATAATTCGGGTCGTGGTGATAGCCAAAGACCGCATTTTCCCAGGCCGCAAAATTCATGATCAGTCCTTCGCGCTGGCGATCCTCTGGCACATGGGCAATGCCCTGTGCCCGGCGATGCTGACCGCTGCACCGCGCACCGGATAAGGGCAGGGAGGTGCCGTTCACACGAATGCTGCCTGTACCGCTGCGGATGCCACCCAACACGTCGAGCAGTTCTGACTGGCCATTTCCGGCCACACCGGCCAGCCCGAGGATTTCACCGGCGCGAATGTCAAGGCTGATGCCCTTGACCCGTTCGACGCCTTTTTCGTCGATCACTTTCAAATTGTCGATTTCCAGAACCGTGTCACCCGGTTTGGCCGGAACCTTGTCCACCCGCAGCAGAACCTTGCGGCCGACCATCAGCTCTGCCAGATGTTCCGGGCTGGTGTCGGCGGTTTTCACCGTGGCGGTCATCTCACCCTGCCGCATCACGCTGACGGTATCGGTATAGTCGATGATCTCGCGCAGTTTGTGGGTGATGATAATGATGGTTTTGCCCTCATCCCGCAGCCGGTCGAGGATGCGAAACAGCTGATCCGCTTCGGACGGGGTAAGCACGCCGGTGGGTTCGTCGAGAATGAGGATTTCTGCCTGTCGGTAGAGCGCCTTTAGGATTTCGACCCGTTGCTGGTGCCCGACGCTAAGCTTTTCGATCAGGGCATCCGGGTCGATCTTAAGCTCATATTCCTGTGCCAGATGCAGCAGATCGCTGCGGGCCTTGGCCAGCGAACCTTTGAGCAGGGCGCCGTCTTCGGCCCCAAGCACGATGTTTTCCAGGACGGAAAAGTTTTCGACCAGTTTGAAATGCTGGAACACCATGCCAATACCTGCGGCAATTGCTGCCTGACTGTCGGGGATGAGAGTGCGGCGGCCCTGAATAAAGATCTCACCCTTATCCGCCTTGTAAAAGCCGTAGAGGATTGACATCAGGGTGGATTTCCCCGCGCCGTTTTCACCGATGATGCCGTGGATCGTGCCCGGCATGACAGAGATAGAGATATCGCGGTTAGCCTGCACCGGTCCAAATGCCTTGGAGATTCCGCGCAGTTCGATGGCCGGGGCAGGGGCTGCCCCGGCGGTTGTCTGGCCCGAGCCCGTCATATCAGAATGTCAGAGCCGGGCAGCTGTCGTCAGACATGTAATCATGCACTGAGATTTCACCGGAAATGATGCTGGCCTTGGCTGCATCGACCTGCGCCTGCATATCGGCGCTGACCAGATCGGCGTTGTGTTCATCCATCGCATACCCCACGCCCTCAGCGGCCAGATCGAGCAGTTGATAGCCGCCCTCAAGGGTTTCGCCGGATTTGAGTGCGTCATAAACCGCCACATCAACCCGTTTCATCATCGAAGTCAGAACCTGACCCGAGTGCAGGTGGTTCTGGTTGCTGTCAACGCCGATGGACAGAATGTTTTCGTCCGCCGCCGTTTGCAGAACACCCACACCGGTGCCGCCTGCTGCTGCATAAACCACATCGGCGCCCTGGCTGATCTGGGCCTTGGTCAGTTCAGAGCCTTTGACCGGGTCGTTCCAGGCGGTTGGGGTCACGCCAGTCATGTTTGAGATCACGGTGGCATCGGGGTTCACTGCTTTCACGCCTTGGGCATAGCCACAGGCAAAGCGGCGGATGAGAGGGATATCCATCCCACCGATAAAGCCCACGGTGTTGGATTTGCTTGCCATAGCAGCCATCATGCCAACAAGGTAAGACCCTTCATGTTCAGTAAAGCCAATGACGCGCACATTGGGTGCCTCAACCCAGCCATCAATAGTGACAAATGTTGTGTCGGGATAGTCCGGCGCGACCTCTTTGATTGGGGTGCTCATGGCAAACCCCATGGTGATGACCGGATTTGCACCCGCTTCGGCAAACCGGCGCAGGGCCTGTTCGCGCTGGGCCTCTGACTGAAGTTCGATTTCCAGATAATCGCCGCCGGTTTCTTCTTTCCAGCGTTGGGCACCGTTATGGGCGGCCTCGTTGAACGACTTGTCGAACTTGCCGCCCAGGTCAAAAATCAGGGCCGCATCGGCGTGGGCTTGCCCGGCGCAAAGTGCAGTTCCGAGCAGCAGCGCGCGGAAAGTGGCAGCGTGTTTCATTTGGTTTCCTCCCTTGGAATGATGGTCGTGGGCGATTTCACCCTTGTTGGATTGTTGAGACTATAGATGAATTAATATTCACAGAACCAATAATTATTCAAAAGAGTTGCAGAGGTAATAATTTACACATCAAGGTCAATGTGTAGTGCTTTGAAAAATATTCAGTAAAAGTGAGTCTAGAGGCTTTGAAACACAGGCCAATTTCACCGCATGTCAGCGACATATTTCCCGAGTCAGGGTGCACCAAGTCGAATCAGTGCCGTAGGGAAAGTCTGGCGCAATCCGCGTTGGTCGGCAAAGCCAATCGACATGATCGAACGGCTTTGCCGGAGTTTTCGGCTTTAGCCCGCTTTTGCGGCCTTTATCGACTCTTCAAGCAGATCGAGCGCCTCTGAGAAGACCTCGTCCTGAATAGTGATCGGCGCGAGGAAACGCACAACGTTTCCATAGACCCCACAGGTGAGCAGAACCAGATTGCGCTTCAGGCCCTCGGCGCGCACACGGTTGGCAAAATCCGCATCCGGTGCCGAGCCGTCCGACGTGTTGAACTCTGCGGCGATCATGAAGCCGGGGCCGCGCACATCCACCATTTCGGGCGTTTCTGAGCGGATTGCTTCGAGCCGTTGCTTGAGGCGCGAACCAAGCTCGTTGGCGCGGTTACAAAGGTCTTCTTCTTCGATCACGTCCAGCACGGCATTGGCTGCCGAAATGCCCAGAGGGTTGCCGCCATAAGTGCCGCCCAGTCCGCCGGGATTGGCCGCATCCATCAGCTCTGCTTTGCCGGTCACGGCAGCGAGAGGCAGGCCGCCTGCCAGACCTTTGGCCATTGTGGTCAGGTCCGCGGAGACATCGTAATGTTCCATCGCGTAAAGCTTGCCCGTCCGGGCAAAGCCGGTCTGAACCTCGTCCGCGATCATCACGATGCCATGTTCGTCACATACCTCGCGCACAGCACGCATCAGATCGTTAGGCGCTTGATAGAAGCCACCTTCGCCCTGCACGGGCTCGATGATCATCGCGGCAACACGCGTCGGATCAAGATCGGCCTTGAACAGTTGGGTGATCGCTGCGTTGGCGTCTTCTACTGATACACCGTGAAGGTCAATCGGGAAGGGGACGTGGAACACGTCGGGCATCATCGTGCCGAAACCAGCCTTGTATGGCTGTACTTTGCCGGTGAGGCTCATCCCCATGAAGGTACGGCCGTGAAAGCCGCCGCCGAATGCGATAACCGCTTGCCGGCCAGTTGCTGCGCGCGCAACTTTTATTGCGTTTTCAACGGCTTCGGCGCCGGTTGTGACAAAGATGGTTTTCTTTTCAAAGTCGCCCGGCACGGCGGCGTTCAGACGCTCACCCAAACGGACATAGTTTTCATACGGCATGACCTGATGACAGGTGTGGGTGAAGCTATCCAGCTGCTTTTGAACCGCAGCCATAACCTTTGGGTGACGATGGCCGGTATTGACCACGGCAATGCCGGCGGCAAAGTCGATATAGCGGGTGCCTTCGACGTCCCAAACTTCTGCGTTTTCGGCCCGGTCAACATAGATCTGGGTCATCATGCCAACGCCACGGGCGATGGCGTCGTCCCGGCGTTCTGCTATCTCTGCATTCTTCATCTTGTGTCCTTTCGAAGATCGGTCAACTTGACTCGGAAGAGTTAAATTCATCGCACACTATGATTCATTATGTGAATAGAAAAGCTTTTTCTTTTTGGCTTTCGCGTGTTCCGGCTAAGTACCCGAATCCACCTTGTTTTATGCCCTTTGGGTCTGTGAATTCGGGGATCAACCTGTACCTGAAGCGGAAATGGTGCGTGAAATTATCCGCGCACTGGTCGCTGTGCTTTTTCCAATGGTCCCAGTGAATTGAGGTATTCAGTCTGGTGACCATCAGGTGAATAAAGCGGAAAGCGCATATCGGTGTCGCGGAAGCTTTTGAGTGGCTGACCCATGTTCAATACACCCTGACGGCGCTGGCGGCGCACCAGATCAAAATCAACCTCGATCGGGATCAGCTCTTCATTTACACAGCCATCGTGCAACAACTGTCCTGCGGGGTCGATCACACGGGAATACCCGTTTCCACCCGCCATCAGCCCGTTGATCGCAAACACATAGGATTGGAACATCGCGGCTGAGGCCTGGGCAATGATAAGGTCGGCGTGCCTGTCAATAAAGCTGGCAAGAACCGGGTTGATGATGACCTCCGCCCCTTGGGCGACCATGGCACGTGTGAGTTCGGGGAACCAGATGTCGTAACAGATGGACATTCCGAATTTGCCCACATTGGGTATATCGAAGACGCAGACTTCGGTCCCAGGAGTCGTGTGGGTTTCATAAGGTGTGAAGGGGAACATCTTGCGGTAGCGGATTACAATTTCACCCGCCGGGTTGATCACAGGAGAGGTGTTGTAAAGCAGCTCACCTTCACCCTTTTCAAAGTAGGAGCCCGGGATAAGCCAGATTCCGTATTTCTGGGCAAGCGCCTGGCATTCTGTCTCAAACTGGCCACCCTGTGGCTGTGCAGATTGCGGATTTGGGCCCGAATGGCACAATTCACTGAACACCACCATTTCAACCCATGGATAAAGGTGCATCATGATAGCCAGCCGTTTCTTCATTTCCGGCATGTTGTCATTAACTGTCAGATGCATCTGAATGCCACCGATGGCGAATTTCGTCATACTGCTTTCCTCATCCTTTTCAGGCTGTCGGTGCTCATTGGAACCGTGAACCCGTTTTGTCAAATTGTAGTGGTATCTGTGTGTTGGGGTAGTCGTCGACCGACCATGTTCCTGCTGTTCCACCAGCAAACAGTAGCTCGACCGTGCGCGCTTCCGGGCGGTAAAGGCTGGTGAAAACGGTTCCGAACCCTTCCTCGTAATTGGTGACGAATACAGGGCCGGTCAGAAACACGTTTGTCAGCTCCGCCGCTGTGGGGTTGGCGTCGGTTACAAGATTGCTCAGGATTTCTGCGCGTTCCAGTGTTGCCGAGAACCGGCCATGACCCAAAAGCTCAACACCCAACTGATGGTTCGTAGACCAACGGCGGTTTTGAACGATCGCCGGTCGATCCGGCGCAAGAAACGCTGTCACCGCCTTTCCAGACCGGTCTGTGAGCGTCAGGTTGTAAGACATATGACAGGGGATGCGCCGCAAAGCTTCGGTTGCGTCCTGAACATCGGTGCAGGTTTCCAGCAAATACCGTATGATCAGCGGGACACCGAAGCCGAGCCCAATTTTAAGCCGCCCCCCGAAGCTTAGCGATACAGCCAGGCCATTTTCATTGACGCCGTCGGATAGCCCGGACAGCCCGTCAACCATCCCGATTACGCGCTTTCCGCGCCAACATGATCGCAATAATGTGAGCTCGTTCAGGGCCGGGTCGAGGTCATAATTCCGAATCAGAAACGGTCCAAAGGCATCAACGGATGCCGCTTGGGAACAATTTGTCAGGTAGCGTGGGGGGCACCAAAACGACAAGAAGCTTTGCAACGATGAATCGTCTGGTGCAACTTCTGACAGAGTGTCAATCAGTCGCTCAAATTCGGGCATGTGAAGCCGAATAGCGCGTTGTGCATCTTGTGTGCCGGCCGACGATCCGCCCTTGTTTTCATACCAATTTCGCCAACCCGGCCAGAATTTTTGGTGTATCTGACCCCAACCAGCCCCGGGGCGATCCTCGGACAAAAGCAAGAGCCGCCGGTTCATGGTGAAACCGGGTTTTGGTTGCTCTGCTGACGTGTCTGCGACGATCATTAATTGTGGTGCCTTTGGGCCATTTTTTGAACACTATGATGCAAGGTGTTGCATTTGCAATCGTAAAAGTCTACATCATGCCGCATAATGTAGCCGGATTTAGAAAATACAAGCAATCTGGCCCGAAAAGGAGACCTACAATGAAGAAACCCGCAATTCGTCCGCGCGGATATACGACTGTTACGGCCTCGTTGGCGGTAACAAATGTATCTGAAGCGCTGGAATTTTTGAAAACTGCTCTGAACGCCGAAGTTCAGATCACGGATAACGAAGAAAACCCAGCATTTGCATCTGCCAAAATTGGCAATGCGATGGTTTTCGTAACCAATGGTTGGGCGGCTCATGGCCATGTACCGCATGCTCAGGGACAGACCTCTTCTGTGTCCTTGCATCTGTATGTCGAAGATGTTGTTGCATCGACCGAACAGGCTGTCGCTGCTGGTGCAACTCTGGTTTCAGAGCCACAGGACATGTTCTGGGGTGAGCGGACCGCAGCGATCACCGACCCGTTCGGGCATTGCTGGACACTTGCCGAGCGTGTTGAAGTACTGACAGCGAAAGAAATCGCTGCACGTCTGGCGCCGGTGCAGGAAGAAGAGCAACTGGTTGACGAGCCTGCTGAGGCGTGAATTTATTTACTTGAAGCGTTTCGCCTTGAGCCTGAGACAGGTTTAAAGTGAGACGCGGCGAGTGATATGAACGTTACGGGCGATTTGCAACAAACCCGTTATTCTGGTTGTCGCAAATCGCTTTAACAGCAAGCAAGAGAGACCTTGATGGACACAGAACCGGCCCCAACCAGCACAATTCGGCAAGGTGATTTACCCACTCTGATGACAGAGGAGCGGATTGCCGATTATCCGGTTGCGGTACGTACTGTTCGAGAGGTTGCTGGAGGTGGTTTTGCCAATAACGACCGCCACCCCAATACCTGGACCGTTTACTTTCTGGTTGATGGTCAATGGGCCCTTGTGGAATCCGCGCGTGGTTTGCGGCGGGAATGGTCAAGTCTGGACCGTTTGGAAAAATGGCTTCGGTCCTTTGGCTTTCGGTTCTTTTGGGTGCGCAACGACATCGACCCGGTTGAACCTACGGGTGAGGGACCTTTAGGCGGACCCAACTTGAAATAAAAAAAGGCCGGGCACATCGCCCGGCCTTTTTCGTGAATGGTCATTCAGGTCAGAACCATTTTCCTTCGGAAATATCCTCGGGTATCGCAACGGCCTGTTCAGCCTTCAGCGGTATGGATTTGAACTGGGCCTTGATGCCCGCATTCCACTGTTTGGCGCGTTTGGTAAGGTTCCGCTTGTCGGTCTGCATCCGGCCCCGGGTCAGCAGACAGCCCAGATCGGCACCGTGATAACAATAATCCCCGGCGCTGTAGACCCGCAGATAGAAGGCCTCTGTTTCCTGACCGACAGAATTGATGTTCAGAGCAGGCCGGACAAAGCTGACGGCACCATCTTTGTCCATCTCCCAGATGCCGGATTGTGGTGCTCCGGTGATCAGCTCAACCTTATCCTCGGTCTGTTTCAAGACCAGCTGGGTCCAGTTGTCATATTCTGTCCAGCGCGACTGAATCTCTGCAATATCAATGTCGTAGTCGACATTCATGAACTCCAGAAGGTGGAACAGGAATAGAGGGCACCCACCATAGGTCGACGTGATCAGATTTGTCGGAGGGGTTACACCGCTGACCCGTGGGTTCAGTTCACCGAGGTAAACCTCGTTGGTATCGGTATCGAGCAGGAAGTCGAGGCAGAACACACCCTTGTAGCCATCCTTGTATAGGCGATCGCCAAACTTTCGGACCATTTCCTGAACCTGCGGCGCCACACCGTCGGGCAAAAGGGTGGGCGAGACATCATTGCCGCACCATCCGCCCTTGTAAGGCGTCACTTCTACAAACCCGGTGATGTCAGTCATGACCGGACCCACCAAAGTACCATTGCGTGTGGCACAGCCTTCGACGGCACCAGGCAGGTGGTTGAGACGTTTCATCACCTTTAGCTGCTGGTCGATTATCTTGGCTGAATACTTGTCCCAGTCTTTTTCCGATTTGATAAAGAACGTCGTTCGGCCACTGTCACCATAGGGTGTCTGCACCACCAGATCGCGACCCAGTTTGGCGCTGTCGGCCAGTTTGTTCAGCTCAGCATAGGTGTCGGCCTGGCCAAGTACGTTCGGCGCCGATGGCACTCCGGCTTCGTTGCCCAGCTGTGTGGTAATGATCTTACTGTCCAGTCGTTCACGCAGTGCCGCAGGGGCGAGTGCGACCTCGACACCGATCTCTTTGCAAAGTTTTTCAGTTTCTTCGTTGAACATAACAAAGATTGCCTTGGCATCTTTGCTTGCCTTGGCTTTCTGAACAAATTCAGGATGTGACACCAGATAATTGGCCACATCTTCCATCGATTGGAATTCGTCATGCATCATCGGAGTTGGTACAAATGACCGGGGATGATTGCCGTCGAAGATGTCAAAATAATTTACAAACTCAAGACCCCCGACCCACTGGTCAAGCCCGAGCAAACTGTAGGGGGTTGGCGTCACAATGTAGATCGGGCTCTGATTTTTTCTGAGAAAATTGAAAATTTCAGACAAAGAATTGAGTTTTTTACGGCCACCTTTGCGCGGTGCCTTGTTTTTTGACATGGTCTTCTCCTGATTAAGTCGGTTTCCATATCAACAATTAAAACTGGGTTTGTCACGTGTTTTAGGAACAGTTTTTCGCGTGAAGGCTGAGAGATCGGATTGAGGCGCCCGCCATTAGGGCTCATGTCACGGTAAGAAGAGGGCGTTCAATCGCTCAATACTTTCGCGAATAAGAAAAACACCCTCGTTCTATGAGTTTGTGTGGAATGCAAAGCAGGCTGTGACCGAAACCGCGTGCCTACGCCCTGGGTACAAACGCGGTTTCATGCGGCTGGATGTCATTAACAACACGATCACGAATATACTTGGATATCTCAGGAGAATCGTAATCGAAGGTCTTACAACCGCGTAACGCCCGGCGGCTGTTCACATTTAAACCCAGAAATTCGTACACGACTCGGTAACACGCGATATCGCGAACTGTTTCCGTCGCGATGCCCATGGTGAGGCCCGATAAATACGTCGAAAATTTGAGGTTGTTGGTATAAACAACCGTCTGCCAAATACGCGTGCCGGTCCCAATTTCGCGTTCGTAAATGAACAATCGCCCGGCATTATAGGTAGCTACGCCATCAAATTTGTGGATCGACGCCGCGCCATCGGTATCATCCGGATAGCGTTCGATGTTCTTGGTCAATATAGCGCCTTCGGCTTCATAAATGCACACGAGCGAGCGGGTAATCAGGTTGGGTGTTTCTGCGACCCTGAAATGTGAGTAATAGTAACCGAGTAACTTTCTCAGTTCACTCCTTGTATTCGCATCAATGCGTGCACTGCTTGCAATAAAAGCCTGCATCGGATTCAGATTTTCGATTTGAGGGGGGTTCAGGGCGATTAATTTTCTAAATTCGCCGACAGGCAACAGGATTTCCGATTCCTCGACGCCAAAATAATCAGAGATCTTCTGGAGGTTACGTACCGAAGGCATATTCTTGCCTGCCAGATACTTGGTATATTGCTGTCGTGAGACGCCCAAGTCACGGCACACTGATGCTATAGACGGGCGATAACCCGTCAAAAGCCGTAAATTTGCAGCAAAGATCGAGCGCTTTTCCATAGCGAACCCTAAGTGATTACGTCATTATCACACCTGACGCACTATGACGCAATTAGTTTCCATTATGCGTCCAAATTTACGGCTGCAAATTGTTGATGCTCTGAATTTTGCTTCATATCCTGTTCTCGTGAACCAAAAAATACACCAACAAATGTCACCGCTTCGTCAGGGAGGTAATATGACACACATAGATAAACTCGGGAATTTTTCCCGTTCACTTGCAGTTTCTATCGGGGTATTGAGCATTGCGGCAGCTGCTCAAGCCGAAGAAATCACACTACAAACAGCATCTGATTTTGGTCAGCTGGACCCAGCGTTCTGGCAGAGCGGTGCGGACCAGATAATTATCAATGCGATATATCCCAAACTGATAGAATTCAAATCCGGCACCGAATGGGAATGGGAACTGTCAGCGGCAGAATCGATTGAACAAGTCGACGATTTAACCATCAAATTCACACTGAAACCCGGACTGATGTGGACGGGCGATTATGGTGAAGTAACTGCTGAGGATGTCGAATACTCATTCGAACGTTACACCGACGAAGCCTTGGCCGCGCCCAACAGTGGTGATTGGGCGCCGTTGAAAGATGTCGAGGTGATCGACAAATACAACGGCCTTATCCACTTCAATGAACCTTTTGCTCCGGTTTGGTGGAGCACGCTGCCTTACACTGGTGGAGCGATCATCAGCAAAGCCGCGACCGAGGCGCTTGGCGGAACCTTTACGACGGAACCCGGCGCAACGGCGGGCCCGTACAAAATTGAACGGTGGGATCAGGGACAGCAAACAGTTCTGGTCGCTCATGATGGCTGGAACGGCGACAAGCCTGCTTATGACCGGGTGGTGCTGATTCCGATCAACGATCTGAAAGCGGCCGAAGTTGCCTTTGAGGCCGGGCAAACCGTGGTGTCCGGTGTTGCCATCAGCTCTGTACCTGAGCTGGAGGCGAATATGCCGGAAAATGCAGCGTTGGAAGTGCGCCCAACAGCGGCCTATTTCTGGCTGGGCCTGAATGCGGATAACCCATCCTTGCAGGATCCGCTTGTCCGCGAGGCAATTGTCAAAGCAATCGATGTCGAGGCGATCATCGAAGGTGCATATTTTGGCATTCCTGAACGATCGACCGGCCTGATTGCGCCCGGCCTGATCGGGTTCAGCGAAGAGCCGCAACCTTCGCGGGATGTGGAGGGTGCGCGTGCGCTCTTGGCAGAGGCCGGTGTTAGTTCACTCGACTTGGAACTGGAATTGCAAAACTCGACAGACGAGCAGACAACCGGCCTGATAATCCAGGCTAATCTGGCCGAGATTGGCATCAATGTTCAACTGAACACCCATGAAAGCGGCACTTTCTGGAGCCTTGGTGACGAAAAGGGCGTCAATATGCAGATGACCCTGAAAGAGTTCACCAGCCCGCCGGACCCTGCATGGTCTACACAGTGGTTCCTGTCTGAGCAGGCTGGTATCTGGAACTGGGAATGGTTCAAGAGCGACGAGTATGAAAAGCTGCACTATGCCGCGATTGCCGAGACAGATTTTGACAAGCGGGCACAGCTGTACAGGGACATGCAGGACCTGATGGATGCTTCACATTCATTTGTTTGGCTAATCCATCCGCCAGCATCCTTGATCTACCACAATTCGATCAAGCCGGGCCTGTTGCCCAATGGTGATTACAAGCTGCAGGATTTTGCACCAGCGCAGTAGTCGCTTCTAGACTGAAACCAACTTCTCTGGCGGTGGACATGTGATGCCGCCAGAGGAATTGTTCCTTGCCTAATTTTTTCGGGAAATACGAAGCCATGGCTTTAGACAAAACGCCAAAGCACGATTCAATTCTTCTGATCGGCCTAAAGGATCTGCCTCATCAGATTATCGAAGAGGAAATTTATATCCCTTTGGCGGATGGGACCCGAATAGCCGCCCGAATTTGGCGACCTAAAGCGCCTGCCGGAACAAAGTTTCCTGCCATTCTCGAATACATCCCTTACCGTAAACGCGACGGAACCCGGACCCGCGACGAAGAGCAGCATCAATACCTTGCCGGGCATGGTTATGTCTGTGCCCGCGTCGATATGCGGGGGTCGGGCGATTCCGACGGTGTACAGCACGACGAATATCTGCCGATTGAACAACAAGACGGGCTGGAGGTTATTGTATGGCTGGCCGAGCAATCCTGGTGCACCGGATCGGTTGGAATGTTCGGGCTGTCGTGGGGGGGGATCACCACGCTGCAGCTGGCATCGCACCGCCCGCCGGCACTGAAAGCAATTGCCCCAGTTGGGGCGACCGATGACCGGTACTACGACGATGGATGCTATTTCGTCGGTGGTTTAGCCGGGGAAACCGTAGGATGGGGCGGCGTGATGTTCGCCTTTAACGGCCGCCCGCCGGATCCGGTACTTTACGGAGAAGGATGGCGCGACGCTTGGATGCGACGTCTGGAAGAGCCGGAACTCTTCATGAAAATTTGGTTGGATCATCAGCAGCGCGATGACTATTGGCTGCAGGGCACAGTCTGTACCGATTATGACCGCATTCAGATCCCGGTCTATGCCGTTAGCGGCTGGACTGATTGCTGGCCCAACACCGTGATGCGGCTCATGAAAAACCTGAAGGTGCCGCGCAAAGGGCTGATTGGCCCCTGGTCTCATCTGTTCCCTGACCGGGCTTTGCCCGGGCCGGGAGTGAATTTTCAGGATGAGCTGCTGCGTTGGTTCGATCGCTGGCTGAAGGGCATTGAAAACGGCATTGAAAACGAACCTATGCTGACACTTTACCGACAGCAGGAAGTGTCAACAGATCCATGTCACGCGACGCGCCCGGGCAAATGGCTGGATGCGGAGTCCTGGCCGGATGCATCATTGACCTACAGATCGTTCTGGCTTGGCCGGGATGGTTTAATGGACCAACCGGGCAGGGGAGAGATGTCGATCCGCTCGCCCCAGTCCTTGGGGATGCTCAGCGGGGACTATATGCCTCTGTCCACGGATCCTACCCTGGCGCAAATGCCGGGTGATCAACGGACCGAGGATGCAGGATCACTTTGTTATGACAGCGATGTACTGACAGAACCACTGGATATCGTCGGCACAAGTACGATTGATTTTAAAGTTAGTACAGACGCGGGCAGCGGTCTCGTGGCTGTACGTCTGTGTGATGTCGATGAAAATGGGGCATCAACACTGATAACATATGGCATTGTGAACCTGTCCCAACGGAACGGACGAGAGGTTTGTGCCAATGTCGAGGCAGGCACAGCCTATCATATCCGTTATGATTTGAACGATATCGCTCATCGGGTCGTAGCTGGTCACAAACTACGTATAGCGGTATCAAATGCGATGTGGCCAATGGCGTGGCCTGTTGCAGACAACCACACGCTAACATTGCACCTGGAAGGTTGTCGTGTTGACCTGCCCGACGCCGAGCTATCGCCAAGTGATGCATCACGGGTGCTGTTCACGCAGCCCAGAGTGGCAATTCCGGGTGAATTGACGGTGCATGACGAAGGCAGTCACAGTCGGATCATCAGTCATAACCTGTCAACGGGAAAGAAATCGCTGACACTTGATGCCGATTTTGGTGCCTGCCAGATACACAGTGCCGATGTAACCGTAACCGGATACGGGCGCGACCATTTCGAAATTTCGGACGAGGATGTTCTGACCGCGAAAGCCGAATATCAGTTCCGTATGGGGTATGCGCGCGAGGGTTGGAATGTTGCGACTCAGGGTCAGATGACCATGACATGTGATCAAAACAGTTTTTTTCTGCGCGGCGAGCTTCGGGCGTTTGAAGATGATAAGGAAATTTTCTGCCGGACGTGGGATGAAACGATCCCCCGCCGGGGGTTTTAAAAACAGTTTGAGGGGGAGGGCTGTCATATGATCGGCTATGCAATCCAGCGCATCGGCGTCGCTTTTATGATTATTCTGTTGGCGACTACGACACTGTTTATCATGATACAATTCGTGCCCGGGGATCCGGCGAATGTCATGCTGGGACCACGGGCCACACCGGAATTGAAAGAAGCGCTGCGCGAACGACTGCATCTCAACGATTCTGTCTTCGTTCAGGTTTACTATTTCTTCGTCGGTGTTCTTCAGGGCGATCTGGGTGTTGATTTGACGTCAAACCGCCCGGTTGTTTCGATCCTGGCCGAACAGGTCCCTTACACAGCAATGCTGGTTCTTTCGATTTTGCTGGTGACGCTTCTGGGCATCCCGATTGGCACCTACGCTGCCATGCATCGTGGCGGGGCATTTGATCAGATCAGCGGCGTTGTTGCTGTATCTCTGATAGCGGTGCCTCCGATTGTGATCGGGCTTTATCTGATCCTTCTGTTTTCGGTTCAACTGAAGTGGCTGCCTGCAATCGGGGCAGGAGAGGGTTTTGGCGGCACGCTGAAGCACCTGATCCTGCCGACACTAGCCATCGGCCTGACATGGATTGGTTATGTCTCGCGTCTGGTCAGGGCGTCCGTGATCGAAGTGCTGATGCAGAACCACGTCAAAACCGCCCGCGCCTTTGGTATTCCGGAAAACCGCGTGATACGTCGCTATGTTTTGCGGGTCGCCCTGCCTGCGACGATTACCATTCTGGGCGTCAGCATCGGGTTTATCCTGTCCAGTGCAGTAATCGTTGAAATCCTTTTTGCACGACCGGGCATCGGCAAGCTGGCCTATGACGCTGTGATCAGTCGGAATTATCCGGTGGTCATGGGGACTGTGCTGGCCAGTACGGTGTTCATCGTTTTCGCAACCACCGTTTCGGATCTGCTGAATGTCCTGCTTGACCCCCGCTCAAGGGATGCAAACTCATGACTGATATTACCACCGACAAACGTCCCACCCGCGCTGCACGTATTGGTCGGGTTCTGCTGGAACTCTGCTCTAGCCCGTTAGGCGCATTCAGCTGTGTCGTCGTCGCCATGTTCTTTGTGGTCGGGCTGACTGCAGATTTCATCACGCCTTATGATCCGGTGAAAATCAACGTTCGTGACAAGCTGGCAGGCCCCAGCTGGGAACACTGGCTCGGCACGGATCAGTTGGGCCGCGATGTGTTTTCCCGGTTGATCGTCGGGACCAAGGTCGCGCTGTATCTGGCAATTACGTCGGTTTCGATCGCACTGGCCATCGGCACCGTTCTGGGCATGTTGGCCGCGTTCACCACGCAGTGGATAGACTGGGTGCTTTTGCTGATATTTGACACGGTCCGGTCGTTCCCCGGTGTCATGTTTGCGTTGACTGTGGTGGCGCTTTTTGGCCCCAGTGTGAATTCCATTGTGGTTATCATCGTTGTGTCCACTTTCCCATCTTATGCGCGGCTTATCCGTACACAAGTGATGACTTTGCGTAATGCCGAGTTCATAGAGGCGCAGCGTTCTATGGGCGCCAGCCTGCCACGAATTTTGCGGCTGCATATTCTCCCCAATGTGATCGGTCCGGCGCTGATTGTCGCCAGCATGGACGTACCGCTGGTAATCGGTGTCGAGGCCGGTCTCAGTTTTCTGGGCCTTGGCGTGCGTCCGCCGACACCAAGCTGGGGCACCATCCTGAATGACGGGTTCTCGTTTATCCGTAACACGCCGTGGATCGTGTTTGCCGGTGGGTTGCCGCTTATTCTGACGACCGTGGCATTCACCTCGCTGGGTGAAAAGCTGCGCGACATTCTTGACCCGAAGCTGCGGAAGTAGGGCGCTGATATGACAAAGACAAAACATCTGGTCGACATCCGGGACCTGTGCATCGACTTTGGCCCGGTTCGCGCGGTCAAAAACGCCAATATGAGCATCGGCCATGGTCAGATTATGGGGCTGGTGGGTGAAAGTGGTAGCGGTAAATCCACGTTGGCCAATGCGATCATAGGATTGCTGCCGCACGCGGCCGACATCACGAGTGGCACGCTTGAATTCGACGGGCAGGATTTGCGTAGCTTTGCGCCGGGCCAGCGGCAGGACATTCGCGGTCGCGAGATATCTTATGTGTCTCAGGACCCAATGAGCGCGCTGAACCCATCTTTGCGCATCGGCCAGCAAATGGTGGATATTCAGCACTGGAGCACGGAAAGCAACGCCGACAAACTGCAACGTGCGCTGCATGCCCTGGAACAGGTCAAGATGCCCAGCCCTCAGGCCCGGCTGGACATGTATCCGCACGAGCTTTCGGGCGGCCAGAAACAGCGTGTGTGCATTGCCATGGCAATCATGGCGCGGCCAAAGCTGCTGATTGCGGACGAGGCGACAACCGCGCTTGATGCGACCCTTGAAGTTCAGATTGTTAAACTGCTGAAAGAACTGCAGTCGGATATCGGGTGTGCAATGTTGTTTGTGACCCACCACCTGACAGTGGTTGAGGCGCTTTGCGATGATGTCACTGTCATGTATCACGGTGATATTCGTGAAATGGGCCCGGTTCGGGATGTGTTTTCCAACCCGTCTGATGAATACACCAGCAGCCTGTTGAGTTGTGATCCGGCGCGCATCCACGAAAAATGCAAGCGGCTGCCGGTGATGTCCGATTTGTCCCTGAAAACTCCGGCAGACCCCGAAATGGACAAAATGCGGATCGATAAATCCGGCGGTCCGATCCTGTCGATTGAGGGTCTGGACGTCACTTTTACCAAACCGCGCGGCCTGGTCGATCTGGTTCAGGGGCGGAAAGCTGAACGGATTGAAGCGGTCAAGGATGCGTCGCTGGATATAGCACCTGGCGAAACCGTCGCCTTGGTGGGCGAAAGCGGGTCAGGTAAATCCACAATCGCCCGCGCCGTGTTTCGGCTCGTGTCTGCAGAAAGTGGCAGCGTTCTGTTCGAGGATGCTGACCTGCTGCATGCCACCCCCGGCCAGATGCGCGCCGCACGCAACCGCATGTCGATGATGATGCAAGACCCGATTGGCAGCCTCAGCCCAAGAACCACTGTGGGGGCTGCGGTGGTAGAGCCTCATATCATATCGGGCAATTCTTCGGGGATGGATTTGCAGGACGAAGCAAAACGGCTGTTGGAATTGGTTGGTTTGCCCACGGACTTCGCCGGTCGCTATCCGCATGAATTGTCGGGCGGGCAGGCCCGCCGTGTGGGCGTAGCCAGGGCTTTGGCTCTCAACCCGAAACTGGTTATTGCAGACGAACCCACCGCAGGTCTTGATGTTTCCATTCAGGGTGAAGTGTTCAATCTGTTGGCAAGCTTGCGCGAAACACTGCAGTTGTCGATCCTGATCATCACACACAATCTGCACGTTGTGCGCCATTTGGCGGACCGAACGGTTATTATGTATCACGGTAGAATCGTTGAAAGCGGTGATACCGAAGACATCATCAATGCGCCCGTGCACGACTACACGAAATTGCTTTTGTCAGCCAACCTGCAGGCGCGGTTTTAGGACTCTATAAAAAAGTGGGAAATAGCATCTTTTCAAAACGAAGCGGTTGACCAAATCCGTCGTATAAGCATCGTCAGATGCGTTTCGGGACAAGGGCGTTTTGTCCTGTTCAAAGTGAAAGCAGCGGCAGCTATGCTTGGCCCATGGATACCAAGATTGCCCGCAGTCTATCGCTAAAACAGTTTCGTGCTTTTGTCAGCGTCGCCAGATGCGGGTCCTTCAGCGAAGCTGCAAAGGAACTTGCAATTTCGCAACCCGCGCTTTCACTGAGCATTCAACAGTTCGAAGACATTGTGGGTGTTCCCCTGCTGTCCCGGACAACCCGTTCCGTATCTCTGACATCCCATGGGCAGACATTCCTTCCCAAGGCGGAGAAAATTCTGGCGGACGTGGAATCGGCCATTCTGACCACCCGCACAAACGCGGAAAAAAAGAAAAACCAGATCAGCATTGCTGTGCTGCCATCCGTTGCGATCCGCGTCCTGCCACAGGCGATCCGCAATTTTTCGGCAATTGCACCTGATGTCAAAATTCACATGCAGGATGATAACGGACGCGGCGTAGAAGCACAGATTCTGAGGGGCGACGCGGATTTTGGTATCTCCAACAGCTGGTCAGATAGCGCAGAGCTTGCATATGCTCCATTCCTGCGGGATCAGATGGGCCTGATTTGCCGGGGGGATCACACTCTGGCCCGCCGCAAGGGTGCTCTGAGCTGGGCCGACCTGTCTGATCTGTCCTTTGTCGGCATGGCAGAAGATACCGGAACCAGCCGCCTGACCAACGGGGTTCAGGGGTTGCCTGACAGCGTTATGTCCCCGGAATTTACCGTGCTGACAATTGCCGCACTGGTTGGTCTCATCGAAAACGGCGATGCGGTCACTGCGTTACCAGCGCTGGCGGCACCGGATTACCTGAACCCCTCACTGGTCTATCGCGCCTTGTCAGAACCGGTCCTGTACCGGGAACTCCAGCTTATCACCCCTGAAAATCGACCACCTTCCCCGGCTGCTGATAGATTTATTGAATTTCTGAAGGAGCAATCTAATGAAATTTCTTTAACGTTTCCAAACCATACGGTTGGATCAATCTCCAGTGCGGTTTAATTTATTTATTTTTCAAATAAGCGCTTCGATTCTTCAAATTTTACTTTCCCCTCCCACTGCGAGAAGCACTTTGCGAACGCGCAAATTGAAAAGGAGGGCACAACATGCTCGCAGCTATTTCGGACAGAATGCGGCCCGAATCCGAGGTCATGGACCTTACCCGGCTCGGATCACTGCATTCTTCGACCCTCAGTTTTATGCGCACGCTTGTTCGGCGCATTATGAAGGAAGAGTGGACAATCGAACGGTCGCGCTTTGACCTGGACAATGACGGATATGGCACCGCGATCTACAGGATCATAACGCCCAATGACACCTTCAACTTCGTGCTGTTTTCCAACCACCTGTCGGACGAAGACCGCAACGACCGTGTAATCGCAACCAGCTGGGACCTGACCATGGCGTTGTGCGAAGGTGATGTTGACCAGGTCTGGCTTGAAGACCTGCGCCTCAACGTACCAAAGCAGGAAGCGGGCCGCGTCGATGCGCGTGTTTTCAGCCTGTCCCGCGCCAATCGCAGCTCACGTCTGTTCAGCTACGTTCTGGAAGAACTCAGCGCAGGACGCCAGCCGGATGCCGACCGAATTGCCGATGTGGGTTATCTCTACCGGACCACTGCGGTTTATGGCAGCGGCAAACTGGGTATGGCTGACTGGAACAAGGTCCGCCGCAAATTCCCTGACTTTGACCGTCCCTTCGCGCCCGAAATGTTCATCTGTTACATGCTGCGTCAATTCAGCCTTGATCAGGTCGACCACATTGCCCGGGCAAGGGCACCCGAAACAGCGGTTCCCCTGGATGATCGTCTCAAACGCTTTTTTGGGATCGGTAACTCCACCGGTCTCGGCATGGCTCCATATCTCGTGAACCATGGTGAGCTGTTCAGCCAATGGGTGGAAATGCGCGAAACGGCACTGGCGCAGGTCCTGCACAAGGCCACGCCGACGGATTGGCGTATCAACCTGTTCCAAGAGCTTGTCCAGAAAGCCAAGCAACACTTCGCCGAAAGCGTCACCAGCGACGAAGAGCAAATCGAACGCAACAGGGTGCTGTTGACCGAGCTTGACGACGTGGATGCCTGGGTTTCGAACCGGAGCAGCGAACTTGAAACATGGTCGGTCCTGTCTGATTTTGCCCGCGACAGCTGGAGCCTAGAAACTCAAGAGCTGATCCACGCAATCTGCCTTGAAATCCACCCAGAGCTTGTGAACGATCTGGAAGAAGAATTTACCGTCATACCCAACCCGGTGATCAATCCGGCCATGACCATGGCTGAGCTGCGGCAATTGATCGAAACCCGTTATGATTGGGCGCTGGCGATCGACTTTTCCGATCCCAGCAAGTCAGATGCGTTTTGGTATCGCTCAGAGGAAAAGCTGGAGCCGCGGCTGGGGTTTGCCGGGGCTGACCCGGGCGTCGAAAAACAGATGCCCCTGCCAATCGGGCGCCGGGTGCGCGAATGCTATGATCTGTTGCTCGAAGACCTTGCAGAGCAACCTGGCAGCGATGTGGTTCACGTCCTGCTGCGAAGGCCCGCGATGAAAAGCATCGTGCGCCGCATTCAAACGATGTCCCGGCACAAATACGCGGAAATTCAGGCCAACCTGGCGGACCGAAACGTGCGTCCGATGGACATGCTGCGGTGTAAACTCGCCTTCTTCGGCGTGGGCAAATTCGATCCGCGCTCCAAACTTTGGGTGCGCAACACAATGTATCAGGGTGCTCCCCTGATCGACGATATTGGCCAGACTTACGAAAGCTGGTTCCTGCCGCTGAAACCAGAGATGAAGGAGGCACGGACATGAAAGTATCCCGCAACGAAATGATCGCAGCCTTATCTCGCGCCTATGAAGGTGCAGGCCATCACATCGGTGACTACGAGGATGCGGCACAGATGGTCGCATGGTCTCATATGTGCGGATTGGGCGGCTTCGACCGCATCGCCCTGCCACCAGTCGCTCCCAAAGGGGGTGCGACGCCGCGGCTGGTCTTTGAAAATGATGATATCGCCGTCATTGATGCCGGGGGCGCCGATGTGTGCGAACATGGTTCTCTGGCTGCACATCTGGCATTTTCCAAGGCTCAGAAATCAGACTTTGCTATCGTCGAGCTTGCCAATTGCCGGTATCCTGACCTGACCTGATCCTGCGATCCTTGTCTCTGGTCGCACAGCAAGGCGTCTTTATCGCATCCTACTGGACAGACCAAGCCGGATCGCACGGCGTCAGTTTTGAAAGCGGCGCGATGTTTCCGCACTATTGGCGTGTTGAAAATGCCGACGCAGGTAAAGATTATTCAACCATCACAATCATCTGCACCAATCAGGCAGCACTGTTGGCCGATGCCGTCATTCGTCAGGCCGAACAGCCTGGTGTGAAACGGGCTGAAATATCGGCGGCCCAGCTCGCGGCCAACTATGATCAAGCGCTGGAACAAGGCATCTCGGTGCCAGCCGATCATTGGGATGATTTAAATGCCGCAGCCTGGCCAATTCTGGTGCCGACGGATCAAAACTCCCGTGCAGGTGCCGGCCCGGGCTGACGTTTGGTTAAAGTCTTCGCCGAGCAGCTTTGACTGCTCGGCGGTGGAGCTTCCAGTAAACTGTTCAGACAACAGGGCCAGACTGGCCTGTTGCCTGAATGTTTGTGAAGAATGTTAAGTTTTGACGCAAGCTGATCACCGGCCAAGTTTAGGATGTTGTGTCTAGAAAGCTTAGCGTGTTTTCGAGACCCTGTTGCATATGATGCTCAAGATGAAGCAGCATATCGTCCAGACTGTCACCCTTTGCCAGACGGATGTATTCGTCGTGAGATTCTCGGAGAGGGCCAGCGCGGTCGTGCGCTTTTTGGTGCATGGAAAAATAAAATTGAAGGTTGGGTTTGAGCCGCTCCCAGCTTTGCAACAGCAAACTGTGACCAGACAATTCATAGCACCAGTTATGCAGATGCAGCTCTGCCATAATAGCGCCATATGCGTCGTTATCGGAAATACATTGGCATAGCCGCTCATTTCGCATCTGAAGATCGGCCTGGCTGATCAGATCGCGCTTGTCCCAACAGAACTGAAAGGCCATTTTTTCCAACCCGGTCCGGAAAGAATAGATTTCCTGTAAGTCCAGGCGATCAAGCTTGCGGATATAGCTTCCTCGGAACGGAAGGTTTACCAGAAGACCAATCTCGCTCAGCCGGATCATCGCCTCGCGCAAAGTCGCCCGGCTGACGTCCAGCTTTGCCGCAACCTGCGTCTCAAGAAGTTTTGATCCGGGAACAAGGTCGCCGGTCAGGATCAGCTCCTGCAACCGTTCAAGCGTGCGGTCCTTTAACGTATCGCCAGAAGGCGATGTTGCTTGCTCGAATGATTTCATTAACGCACCATAGCATCACCAACGCGATCAGGCATCGGTCTTTCCTTTAAATTGAGTGTTCCGCCAGTTCGGCTCGCGAAACAACTCTCTGCATCAGTCTTTCATATCGACAACATACCTAAATGTAGATATTGGAATAGAATGATCTAATTGTCGACAAAAATAAGAATTGTCGACAATTCATCAATTTATTGCTACCTTGCTTCTAAGGGATTCGATGGTTCGGCAGGGACGGTACCATCGAAAGTGAAACCAACCGCGACCGGCTGAATTGAATCCGAGGCGGCAATATACTCGATAAGGGAGACAGTAATGCCATCAACTGACATATATGGAATTTACCTTCGCTCAGGCGCTGCAGTGCTTGCAGCAACCGCTCTGTTGGGCAACGGGACGACCGCAAAGGCAGATGAGTTTCTGACAATTGGCACCGGTGGTGTGACCGGTATCTACTATGCGGTCGGTGGTGGCATTTGTCGTCTGGTGAACCAAGGGCGTAAAGAACACGGTATTCGCTGCTCGGTAGAAAGCACCGGTGGATCGGTCTACAACCTGCGCACAATGCGTGAGGGCGAGCTGGAAATGGGCATCGTCCAGTCAGATTGGCAATTCCACGCCCTGAACGGCACCAGCCTGTTCGAAGAAAACGGCCCGGATGAAGAACTGCGCAGCCTGTTCTCGTTGCACCCAGACACGGTCATTATTGCAGCGCGTCAGGATACGGGTATCAAATCACTGGGCGATCTCGGCGGGGCAACTATCAACCTGGGCAATCCGGGGTCGGGGACTCGCGGAACGGCCGAAGTTCTGGTTGATGCTCTGGGCTGGGATATGGACCACTTCGGTCTTGTCACCGAACTGAAATCAGCAGAGCAATCCTCGGCGCTCTGCGACAATACCATTGATGCCTTTTTGATGGTCGCTGGGAACCCGGTCGCGAACGTTCTGGAAGCGGCGACAACCTGTGACATCAATATCATCGCTGTCGAGGGTGAAGCCGTCGATGCGCTGGTTGAAAGCAAACCATACTATGGCAAGGTCACCATCGCTGGCGGGCTGTACCGCGGCGTAGATGACGATGTGCCGTCCTTTGGTCTGCCATCCACCTTTGTTACCTCGACCAACGTGTCCGAAGAAACCGTTTATGTCATGGTCAAGGCCGTCTTTGAGAACTTCGAAAAGTTCAAAACATTCCACCCGGCCTTTGCCAGTCTGAAGAAAGAGGAAATGGTGGTGAACGGTCTCTCGGCCCCCATGCATCCGGGCGCAGAGAAATACTTTCGCGAGGTCGGCCTTATTGAATGAGACTTCTTTTTTGGGGGTGGCGGCTTTGGCGGCTGCCCCTTACTAACAACGGTGTAACAGCCTTTGCCTGCTGAACTGAAATTGCTAGCTGAGTGACAACATGAGCGAAAAATCGTCCAGCCATTCGACCCATGACGCCGAACAGGATCTGCGCAATCAGGACATCAAGATTTTTCTGAATGGCAAGATTGTGCAGCGTGATCAGGCATTGGTATCGGTCTATGACAGCGGTTTCATGTTGGGCGATGGCATGTGGGAAGGGATGCGGCTTTACAACGGTATATGGGCATTTTTTGACGAACACATGGACCGGCTTTTCAACAGCTGTAAATCCGTATCGCTGGACATTGGTATGACCAAGGCGGAAATTCTTGACGCCCTGAATGCGACGGCCCAGGCCAACGGCATGACTTCGGATGCGCATTGCCGCCTGATGATCACCCGCGGCCCCAAGGCCAAACCGTTTCAGCATCCCGGGCTGTCCCGCTCGGGGCCAACCGTCGTGGCCATTGTTGAGCATTCCAAACCCGCTGAAAGCCTGATGGCAAAAGGCATCCGACTGGCCACGGTTCCCCAGGTTCGCGGCTTGCCGATGAGCCAGGATGCTAAGTACAACAGCCATTCCAAACTGAATTGCGTCATTGCATGCCTGCAGGCAGAACAGGCCGGTGCGGATGAGGCGCTGATGCTGGACCCGAATGGGTTCGTGAACACTACCAATGCCTGCAATTTCTTTATTGTTCGTCGTGGAGAGGTTTGGACCTCGACAGGAGATTATTGCATGAACGGTGTGACCCGGCAAAAGGTGATCGACCTTTGCCGCGCGAATGACATTCCGGTTTTTGAAAAGAACTATTCTCTTTACGAGGCTTATGGCGCTGACGAGGCATTTCTGACCGGAACATTCGGCGCCCAAACTCCTGTGGCTTCGATCGATGGCAAATCCATCGGATCACACACGGGCGCTGGTCCGATGACCCAGAAGATACGTGCACTTTACAAAAACCTCATTGCAGAACACACGTCGTCGCCAGTCGAATAAACCTTCAGTCGAACAGTGCCTCTATCGGCTGTTGTTAGCGCGGGCAGGAAAATCATTGCCGCCATTTGAGCACCGAGAAAGCCGCTTTTAAAGTTTGCATCTCGAATCTTAGCGATCGTTAGAGAGCTAGCGAGTCAGTTTCGCCCGGTATCGATCCCAAATTCCATGCGGATTCTATGTATCCTGGATGAAGTGCTAAGCTCCCAAGAAGTCGATAAAACCTTTTAAATTTGGTGTTTTGTGGGAACTTCTTACATCATGAAATGATGAATGGAGCGGGCGATGAGATTCGAACTCACGACATTTACCTTGGCAAGGTAACGCTCTACCCCTGAGCTACGCCCGCGTCCTTGGGTGAGGCGTGAGATATAAACTCTCGCGCTTGGCTGCAAGGGAAAATCGCATGGGGAAGAGAAATTTTTCGCGACCGTGCAAACCGTGCTAGGGTCTGCTGGTTGGCGGTGACCACCAAGGGATCAGCGCACAAGAAACTCAGGAGAGAAAACCAACGATGAGCGTATATGTCATTGCCGAAGTGAAACTGACCGACGATTCATGGATTCCCGATTATGCGGCCAAGGTGCACGATATCGCGGCCCAGCATGGCGGCAAGTACCTGTCGCGCAGCGCCAACATCACCGCCTATGAAGGCAGCGCACCTGATGCCAATGTGATCGCTCTGATCGAGTTCCCGACCAAGGAAGCGGTCGAGGCCTTTGCGACCAGTGCTGAATACGCCCCATTTGCTGCCGCACGTCAGGCCGGGGCCGCCACCAATCTTTACGTGATTGATGACACTGATGCGACCGGTGGCATTCCGTATTTGCCCGCGGGGTGATCCGGGCCGGGCAGAGTATAACCCCCTTGGGTCAGTGCTGTGCCCACGATGGCCTCAATCAGCTCGAAACTTGATTCAGAGCTGACATCCTCAAAATAGATTGTTCCGGGCCAGGGTTGCGCGCGATTGTCATAGCCGTTTGCAGCAATGGTTCGGGCCACGGTTTTGACCGCCTCGACATGGTCCGATGTAAGATTGCGCAAGGCGGCGCATTCGGCGGCAATGTCGGTCACGCTATTGCGGTCAATCTGAGATGAGCCAATGCCAGTGCAGAGCGGGACGTTCTTATCAATCGCCTTGTCTCGGTAAAATTCGATGGGCACGCGGTCGTCATACAGTCGCATGACATAGGGCTGGCAAACCGAATGCTTTGCCTCAGTCAGCGCATCAAGGCCGACCTGTTCGGTTGTATCTGGTCCACCACCACCACGAGCGCGGCGGCGGTTTTTCGGGGTGACCTGTGTCACATAGTCCCCGCGATAGTTGGCATCATAAACGCGGTGCCCCCAGGTCATGCCTTCTGTCAGATAGCGGATAGCTGCGATTGACACATCACGACAGTTCTTTGGCCCGACAAAGAAGGGGGAACCGGAAGCATCCGACAACTCAATCCAGGCACCCGGGAAATGCCTCAGGAAATCTTCGATCCACGGGCGGTGCACCGTATCAACGATATGACGCAACAACTGTTCAACAAAATCAGGCTCATGCACCAGCGCGGCCAGCAGCGGCTCTTGCCCGAACGCGTCGGCAGCAAGGCTATAGGGGGCCGACAGGTGCAGGATTGGCTCAAGCCCGGTGAGGTTTACGTAATGCCCGATCATTTCCTTGATCAGGGCCGGCGTGCCGGTGTCGAAATCGGGGGTCCAGTCGGACTGCCAGTTGTCACGGTTGATCAGCATAACATCGGGGTCAGAACCTGGCGGGAACTTGTCCGGGTACATGGTTTTCTGGCCCAACGCCTCTGCCGTGAAGGCATAGACTGGCCAGCTGATGTAAAGCTTGTTCATACCCAGCAGGCGGCGGGTCATCAGGGTGCTGCGAACATAGGCCAGCATATCACCCTTGTAGAACTGTGCTGAATCCTGGCCAAAGAATTTATGCATCATCGTCAGCGTGACCAGGTTGATCGCGCCGCCCACATGCACGGCATCTATGGGCCCTTTCCACGCGAAATTGCTGTCATATCTGCCATTGACCGTTTCGCTAAGCACATCGCGCAATGCAGCACAGTATTCCGCGTCTCCACGCTGCCAACCCTGCAGCAGACGGATGCCGTTTGGAAAGTCGAGAATGTTGGTCATCTGAAGTGTCTTTCGTTGCAGTAATCATGTTTCACGCGCATGCTAGTTGCCCATGACCTCTAATAAAGATTGAAAATAGGAATACATTAGATAAAATAATTATATGAAAGCGCCACGCGAAATTCAGCCTGTCCTGAATGCCCTGTTTGTCTTTGAACAGGCTGCAAAGGCCGGAAGTTTCACCGCTGCGGCCCAGCAATTGGGCATGGCGCAACCTTCTGTCAGCCGCTTCGTGGCCAATCTCGAAGATCACCTTGGCACACCATTGTTTGACCGAAAGCACAACAAGGTGCGGTTGACCCCCGTAGGAGAAGAATTGAAGCAGGCCACGGGGCTGGGATTTGGCCATATCCGAACGGTGATGGCACAGATAGCGGCGGCCCGTGGCAGGCCGGTGGTCACAATCACCTGCACCCATGGGTTTGCCCATATGTGGGTGGCCCCGCGGCTTGAAGCGCTCAAAGCGCTGTTGCCCGATTGTGAGTTGCAGACCACGGCGGTGGACGAAGCACTAGCCAGTACCGGAGTGCCCAATGATCTCGAAATCCGCTTTGGCGACGGCAACTGGGAGGGTGTAACGGCTCTGCATCTATTTGATGAAGAAGTATTCCCGGTTTGTACGCCGGGGTTTTTGCAATCCCATGGGTTCGAGCCAGACAAAGTTACCGCTTTAGACCTTGGACATCTGCCATTGTTGCGGCAGGCACAGGGGCATAATGAATGGGCCAGTTGGTCCGATTGGTTTCTGGCGCAAGGGGGGCCCGTGCCTGATCTGTCACAGGCGCAGGCAATCCCGAACTACCACTTCATTCTGCAATCCGCGATGGAAGGAAAGGGCATCGCTCTTGCTTGGGCGCATCTGGAAGAGCCGTTTCTGTCCAACGGCTGGCTGTTGGAATTGCCGGGAATGCGGTTGAAGACGGTTTCGGGCTACTACCTCACCCACCGGCCTGATCATCCCTATGCGGATCAGATCAAGGATTGGATCAGTCAAACGCGCTAAGGCGTGCATTGATAAAACACACGCCCTAGACGAAACATTTGGAAAAATCCCCGACGCTCAGGAAGGCACGCCGGGGCAGGGAGAGCAAGGTTCAGAGATTGCCGCGGGAAAGTTCGCCCGCAATATGCTCGGCCTGACGAATGGCCAGCGCCACGATTGTGAGCGTCGGGTTCTCCGCCGCACCCGTGGTAAACTGCGAACCATCCGAGATAAACAGGTTCTCAATGTCATGAGTCCGCCCCCATTCGTTCACCACACCGTCACGCGCATTGGCCGACATGCGGTTGGTGCCCAGGTTATGCGTCGACGGGTAGGGCGGCGTCGGGAAGGTGCGCGTCGCACCGACAGCATCGTAAACCGCTTTGCCCTGTTTATAGGCGTGGTCGCGCATGGCGATGTCGTTGGGGTGGTCATCGAAATGAACATTCACCACCGGCATTCCATACTGATCCTTAACATCATGGTTCAGTGTCACGCGGTTGGTTTCCTGAGGCATATCCTCACCCACGATCCACATGCCAGCCATGTTTTCATAGCTGTCCAGAGCGGTCGTAAATTCACGCCCCCATGCGCCCGGGTCAAGAAACGCGGCCATAAAGGGCAGGCCGATTGACAGTGTCTCCAACTCGTATCCGCCAACAAAGCCACGGCTTGGATCGTGGCGGGATTCATCGGTGATAATCCCTGCCATCGTGGTACCGCGCCACATCTTCACAGGCTTGTCAAAAACAGCATAGACCGAACCCGTCATGTGCCGCATGTAGTTGCGTCCGACCTGTCCAGAGCTGTTGGCAAGCCCATCGGGATACATCGACGTGGCCGAGTTCAACAACATCCGCGGGCTTTCAAAGGAATTGCCGGCAACACAGATTGCTCGGGCCATCTGTTTATGCTCGGTTCCTTCAGCATCGGCATAAACCACGCCATTTACCTTGCCATCTTCGCCGTGCTCGATCCGCAAGACATGTGCTTTTTCGCGCACTTCCAGATTGCCCGTGGCTTCACCTCTGGGGATGTCTGTGTAGGCAGCTGACCACTTAGCGCCAAACTTGCACCCCTGAAAACAAAAGCCGACCTGCTGGCAGGCAGGGCGTTCGTCATTGTCTGCGCTGTTGATCGCCATCCTGCCGGTGTGAACCTGTTCATACCCAATCGACTTGGCGCCAGCCTCGAACACTTTGTAGTTGTTGTTGCCTGGCAGGCCTGCGCGACCTCCGGTGCGGGTTACCCCCAACTTATCCTCGGCCTTGGTATACCACGGGTCCATTTCTGCGCCGTCGATGGGCCAGTCCATGAGGTTGGCACCCTGAACATCGCCGTAGTTGGTCTTGGCTTTCCATTCGTGGTCCTGAAACCGCAAACTTGCGCCGGCCCAGTGGGTTGTTGTACCGCCCACAGCCTTGACGATCCAGGCCGGAAGGCCAGAAAAATCTTTTGCAACCCGCCAGTCGCCTGATGTGGTGCGCGGGTCAAGCCAGGCAAGCTGGCCAAAACTCTCCCACTCATCATTCACATAGTCTTCTGGCAGGTAACGCCCTCCGGCTTCCAGCGCGACGACGCTGACGCCTTTCTGGGCCAATTCGTTTGACAATACGCCGCCGCCGGCGCCGGTGCCTATGACAACGACAACGCTGTCGTCATTCAGATCAAATGGTGCAGCCATAGTTCAATCTCCCTTGCTGGCTATGGCTCAAAGCCAGTTAATGTCGTCAAATCCGCGGTCGATGTAACCGCCGAATGAATAAGACTCGCCCTCATATCCAAAGAGCGGCCAAACCGCTTTTTGGTTATAAAGACCAGTAACGAGCCCACCGCGCACTTGTTGGAAGAAGCCGCTGTTTTCCATCGCACGTAAAAGATCTACGCGATCTCGCTCCCAACCTATTGAGAGGTAATCAGCGTGGCCTTTGCCTTGGGCCGCCGCATTCAATGTGGCGATCCCGGCCTCGACCATGTCAGCGGAATCCGCTGTGTCATACCCTTTGACGGCAATTGCGTAATACTCATCACCTACGTGGTTATGCGGGTAAATGTCGCGCGCCATCTGTATCAATGTGGCCATGGTTTCCGGTTTCAGTGCAGTAGTTTCCATCGCCCAAGCCGCATCAGAGCCAGCGACAAAGCCTGCACCGACGACCAAGCTTGCCCCCGCCGCTGCACTGCGCGAGAGCAGCTCGCGCCGTGTCAGCCGGGACTGGTTTGTTACGTCTTTCATTCATTTCCTCCTGTCGTCACTATTTTGCGGGCTTTGGCGGCCCGCAGGATCATTGGAAGCGCCCCGAACGCTCCAGCACTTCGATTTCGTATCCATCTGGATCAGCAACAAAAAAGAATTTGCCGACCAGTTTGCCATCCGGCGCAAACTCAACAATTTTTCGGGGATTGAGGCCTGCCGCCTCAAAACGGGCATGCTCTGATTCCAGGTCGCTGACAGATACAGCGAAATGGCCATAGCCATTGCCCAGATCATAGGGCTCTGTCTGGTCCTTGTTAATGGTGAGCTCCAGCTCGAAACTCTGTTCGCTATTGCTAAGGTAAACCAGCGTAAAGCTTTGAAAGTCGAGCCTGTCAGCCACCTCCAGACCAAAGGCGGCGTTGTAGAACGCAACAGAGCGCGCCTCGTCCAGTACGCGGATCATGCTGTGAATGGCTTTGGCCATCGCGCCCTCCGGATTGGTTCATTTGGTCCGGAAAGATTACCAAAGCTTGTAAGATCGCAGGTAGTAAGCGGTTACTACATTAGTTTTGGGCCGTCATTCGGCCGCTATCGACACCTCGTCGGCGCGTTCTGCTGCTTCGCGATGCACAAGGCAGGTACAGCGCAGCAGCGAGGTGAAGTTCTTAGATTCGCCGTGAATCTCTAAAACCTCGCCATGAAGTTTTGAGACAAAGGCAGGCGTCGACAAGTCTTCGGATTCTGCGATTTCATCCAGAATCCCCCAAAAGGACTTTTCCAGGCGAATGCTGGTGCTTTGGCCATTTAGGCGCATGCGACGGGTTTCAAGTTCGTAACGTTCCGGGTCTTGCCCGGCAAAAATGCGGCACATTATCTGATCCTCCTGTCGGGCTGGAACGCGGCTTGTGCGCGTCTTGGCTGCAGTCTGACACCCGGTATCATTGCCGATTTTATTGCGTCTGGAAAGCCCGTCGAAAATGCACGAAGTAAAATCATCATTGTTTCAGCTCAGCGAAAGCGCAAAAACGGCAAGTGCTGACAGTGTGAGTTGCGTGAATGTCAGGAGCATTCCCGCCTGACGCAGGCGGAAAATTTGCGGTGTGGCGCTCATACCAATTGCATGCAGTATCCGCCCTATTAGCAGGCTCAACCCCAGAACGTGCAGAAACCAGACGGGCGCGTCCTGAAGCTCAGCAATCAATAACAAGATCACACCGATTGCGACGTATTCGGCAAAATTTGCGTGTACTCTCATGCGTTTGCGCAATTCTTTGTCGTCTCCGTCACCCACGGATATGCGTGCCGTCACCCGTTGGGCAATTACACGGGCGCTAAGAAACACGAAAATGAGTGCCAGCAGAGCAGCATATAATGGTGTAACAGCCAACGTCATCTGAATCCTCCAGAAACAATCTGGAAAAAACTTAGATCACAAAATCTTTGTGGCAAGTGGCGCACCGGTGTGCAGTGCGCCACCAGTGGAAATTTACTCCAACTCGATCAACAGATCCTTGGCGTCAATCTGCCCGCTGGCCTGAACATGCACGGCCTTTACGGTCGCATCGCGTTCCGCGTAGATGCCGGTTTCCATCTTCATCGCTTCGATTGTCAACAACAGATCATCCGCCTTGACCTGCTGCCCGGCGGCAACGGCCACGCTGGCGACGATACCCGGCATTGGCGCACCGATATGGTTTGGATTGCCCAGCTCGGCCTTGGGCCGTTGTGCGGTTTGCGATTTGACCAGACGGTTTGGCACCCGGATCACCCGCGGTTGACCGTTCAGTTCAAAGAACACCCGAACCTCGCCATCATCCTGGGTTTCGCCAATCGCCTGCAGCAGAATCTCCAGCGTTTTACCCGGATCAATCTCGACACTGATTTCTTCACCCGGCTCCATCCCGTAAAAGAAGGTGCGTGTCGGCAGGGTACGCACGGGGCCATAGGTCCGGTGCCGACCCATGTAATCAAGATAGACCTTGGGATACATCAGGTACCCGTTCAGGTCCTCATTATCGACGGCCTTGCCCTCCAGTTCTATGGACAGCTTTGCGCGGGTGTCTTCCAGATCAATCGCCGCCAGATGTTTGCCCGGGCGTTCGGTATTGGGCTTGTCACCTTTGAGCACTTTGCCGACAATTGGCTCCGGAAATCCGCCCGGAGGCTGGCCCAGATTGCCGCGCATCATGTCGACGACAGAATCCGGAAACGCCACGTCGGTGTCAGGGTTTTCCACATCATCCCGGGTCAGGCCCTGTGACACCATCATCAGTGCCATATCGCCCACCACCTTGGACGATGGCGTCACCTTAACAATGTCGCCGAACATCTGGTTCACGTCCGCATAGGTGCGCGCCACCTCGGGCCAGCGCTCTTCCAGTCCCAGCGACCGGGCCTGTGCCTTCAGGTTGGTGAACTGACCGCCCGGCATCTCGTGCAGGTAAACTTCGGACGCAGGTGCGGCGAGGCCGGATTCAAAGGCTACATATTGCGCCCGGACATGCTCCCAATAGTCTGAAATCTCGCGAATATTTCCGATCGACAATCCGGTGTCCCTATCCGTGTGGGCCAGCGCCTCTACGATTGAGCCGAGACAGGGCTGCGACGTACTACCGGAAAAGGCGTCCATCGCCGCATCAACGGCATCGACACCCGCATCCGCCGCGGCCAGGATCGTGCCAGCCGCTATGCCGCTGGTGTCATGGGTGTGGAAGTGAACCGGGATATCCAGCTTTTCCTTCAGCGCCTTGACCAGCACCCGGGCCGATGCTGGTTTCAGCAGGCCAGCCATGTCTTTCAGACCAAGAACATGCGCGCCGGCATCCTGCATCTTCTTGGCCATGTCGACATAGTATTTCAGGTCGTACTTGGCGCGGTCCGGGTTCAGGATGTCACCGGTGTAGCAGATCGTGCCTTCGCAGATCTTTCCGCTTTCCACCACGGCGTCCATCGCCACGCGCATGTTTTCGACCCAGTTCAGGCTGTCAAAAACACGGAACACGTCAATCCCGGTGTCGGCGGCCTGACGAACAAATGCCTGCACCACGTTGTCGGGATAGTTGGTGTATCCGACGCCGTTTGAGGCACGCAGCAGCATTTGGGTCAGCAGGTTCGGCATTGCCGAGCGTAGCTCCCGCAGCCGCTGCCACGGGCATTCCTGAAGGAACCGGTAAGCTACGTCAAACGTTGCCCCGCCCCAGCATTCGACCGAAAACAGTTCCGGCAGGTTCGCGGCATAGGTGGGGGCCACGCGGATCATGTCAATTGACCGCATGCGTGTGGCCAGCAGCGACTGATGCCCGTCCCGCATGGTGGTGTCGGTCAAAAGCAGCTTGTTTTGCGCAAGCATCCAGTCGGCCACCGCTTTGGCGCCTTCTTCCTCCAGCAGAGTTTTAGTGCCGGGGGCCGGAGCTGCCTGCGGCACAGGTGCGCGCAACTGACGGGTTTCTATTGCCGGTTTCGCCCGGCCTTGGGTTTCGGGATGTCCGTTGACGGTGATGTCGGCAATATAGGTCAGAACCTTGGTGCCCCGGTCCCGGCGACGCGAGAATGAAAACAGATCCGGCGTCGTATCAATGAATTTGGTTGTGTATTCATTGCTCAGGAATGTCGGGTGCTTCAGCAGGTTTTCGACAAAGGCAATATTGGTGCTGACACCACGAATACGGAATTCCCGCAGCGCCCGGTCCATCCGGGCAATGGCTCCGCTGGGGGTCTGCGCATGTGCGGTGATCTTCACCAGCAGTGAATCGTAATACCGGGTGATTACACCGCCGGAATAGGCGGTGCCGCCATCCAGTCGGATGCCCATGCCCGTTGCTTCGCGAAAAGCGGTGATGCGGCCATAGTCGGGGATAAAGTTATTTTGCGGATCTTCCGTTGTGATCCGGGTCTGCAACGCGTGGCCGTTCAGGGTAACCTCGCCCTGGCTGGCCTTGCGGGTGGCTTCCTGCAGGGTTTTGCCCTCTGCAATCTTGATCTGGGCCTGAACAATATCGATACCGGTCACTTCTTCGGTGACAGTATGTTCCACCTGCACCCGCGGATTGACCTCGATAAAATAGAATTTGCTGCTGTCCATATCCATCAGGAATTCGACAGTCCCTGCGCATTCATAATTCACGTGCTTACAGATTTTGTAACCCAGCTCGCAGATCTCGGCACGTTGCTCTTCGGTCAGATATGGGGCAGGGGCGCGCTCGACCACCTTTTGGTTGCGCCGTTGCACAGAACAGTCACGCTCGTAAAGGTGATACATGTTGCCGTGCTTGTCACCAAGGATCTGCACCTCGACATGACGGGCACGCAGGATCATCTTTTCCAGATACCCCTCGCCATTGCCAAAGGCGGCTTCGGCTTCGCGCCGGCCTTCCAGCACCTTTTCTTCCAGTTCTTCGGGCTTGGTGATCGGACGCATGCCGCGCCCGCCGCCGCCCCAGGACGCTTTGAGCATCAGGGGATAGCCCACCTCATCGGCTTCGGCGCGAATGGCGTCCATGTCATCGCCCAGCACTTCTGTGGCTGGGATGACCGGAACACCTGCTTCAACTGCAACACGGCGCGCGCTGGCCTTGTCACCCAGTGCTCGCATGGTTTCGGCACGAGGGCCGATAAAGGTGATGCCGTTATTGGCGCAGGCGTCCACGAAATCGGGGTTTTCGGACAACAGGCCATAGCCGGGATGGATAGCATCGGCGCCACATTCCTTGGCCACGCGGATAATCTCATCAATCGACAGATAGGCCGCGACGGGCCCCATGCCTTCGCCAATCCGGTATGCTTCGTCCGATTTGAAGCGGTGCAGGCTCAGCTTGTCCTCTTCAGCAAACACCGCAACGGTGCGCTTGCCCATTTCATTGGCGGCGCGCATGATGCGGATCGCAATCTCGCCGCGGTTGGCTATCAGGATTTTTTTGAAGTCTGCCATAATCTGTCTCCCCGGTTCACCAGATTGGTCTGATGCTGGGCGTGCAGATGCAGCATGAAATTGCCGCAACGCAGCACCACTTGCTGATCCTTGTAAGATTTGTGAAGGGATTGCGCAATGCTGCGATGTGAATTTTCACCCACTGGCGGGAGAATCTGCCTGATCGGGTAGGGGGATTACCCACCGATTTCAGGGCGGCAGACGATCGCTCACCCGGGAAAGGTCGGTCAGGCCTAGCTGTCCCATGTTTGCCTCTAAATCAGCCTTCAGGATATCGGCGAAATGTGTCGGCCCCGGTGCTCCAAGAGCGGCCAGCGCGTAATGCCACCCGCGGCCCATCATCACGAAATTCGCCCCCAGTGCGAGCGCGCGCAGAATATCCAGCCCACCTTCGGCTCCGCCATCAAAGATCAGCGGCAGATTGACAGCATCGCGTATTCCGGGCAGCGCCTCAATCGTTGCAGGGGCGGCATCAAACTGACGCCCGGCGTGGTTGGATATCCACAGCGCGTCAACCCCTTCTGCGGCCAGCGCCGTTGCATCATCGGGATCAAGCACACCTTTGACAATGAACGGTCCGTCCCAAGCATCGCGCAGCCAGCGCAAATAGTCCCAGTCAGGTGAGGTGCGCAGCAGGTATCCTGCGTGCTTGTTCGAAGGTAAACCCTTGGTATTTGGCGCATAATCATCAATTAACCGCATTCGCGGCATGCCGGTCTGCGCCATCCCCAACGCCCATGCGGGGCATGTCGCGATCTGTCCCAGAATGCGCGGGGTGATCCGTGGCGGTTGTGTCAGGCCAGAGCGCGCCTGCCGTTCCCTGCGACTGCCCACCGGCACATCCACGGTCAGAACCAGCGTTTTGAACCCTGCGTCCCGCGCCCGGCGCAACATATCGCTGCGTATCTCAGGATCGCGTGGCGGATATAGCTGAAACCAGCCATGCGGCCCCAGCACATCACTGACATCTTCAGGTGTCTGGCTGGCCACGGTTGAGAGAGTATACGGAATGTTTGCCGCAGCAGCAGACTGTGCCAGATGCCTCTCCGCCCCGGGCCAGACCAGCCCCGACATACCCACAGGAGCAATCCCGACCGGCAGGTCAAACCGGTTGCCCAGAAACTCGATCTCGGTACGGGGCTGAATTTCCCCGTGCAGGATAGAGGGCCGCAGCAGAATTTCATCCAGCTTCTCACGATTGCGCCGTGTCGTGGCTTCGGTCCCGGTACCACTATCCAGATACTCCCACGCGAAATGCGGCAATCGGCGCTTGGCACGGGCGCGTAGATCGCTCAGTGCGGGATATTTTGCATGCAAGTCCATCGGGCGTATCTGGCAATGTTTAGAGGCGCTTGTCCAGCACAACCAATGTGGGTCTTGCCGCCCTTGCGAATAGCGGAACAATCCCTGAACATTCTCTTTAAATCAGATCGCACCCACGCTATTCTGCGCCGCATGAGCAGTTTCGACGAATCCGACGCCTTTGAAGGCGCCTCTCTGGCCGCGCGCGCGATGGCAGCGCGGCCCATGCCCTATCTCGACGGTCTCAACCCCGCCCAGCGAGAAGCGGTCGAGGTGATGAACGGCCCCGTGCTGATGCTGGCCGGGGCAGGGACGGGCAAGACCAAGGCGCTGACCACACGTCTGGTGCATCTGCTGAACACCGGCACCGCCCGGCCCAATGAAATCCTTGCCGTGACATTCACCAACAAGGCCGCGCGCGAGATGAAATCGCGCGTCGGCAGCATGCTGGGCGAGGCGGTCGAGGGAATGCCTTGGCTGGGTACTTTCCATTCGATCTGCGTCAAGCTCCTGCGCCGCCATGCCGAACTGGCCGAGCTAAAATCCAACTTTACCATCCTGGATACGGATGATCAGCTGCGGCTGCTCAAACAACTCGTCGCCGCGGCCAACATTGATGACAAACGCTGGCCTGCGCGGGCGCTGGCCGGTGTGATAGATAACTGGAAAAACCGCGCCTGGACCCCGGACAAGGTGCCCGCGTCTGAGGCATCGGCCTATGATGGCAAGGGTGTGCTTCTCTACACCCAGTACCAGCAACGCCTGCTGGAACTGAATGCCGTGGATTTCGGCGATCTCCTTCTGCATGTGGTCACGATCTTTCAGACCCACGCAGATGTACTCACCCAATACCAGCGCTGGTTCCGCTATATCCTTGTCGACGAATATCAGGACACCAACGTGGCCCAGTATCTCTGGCTGCGCCTGTTGGCTGGCGGGCACAAAAACATCTGTTGTGTCGGTGATGATGACCAGTCGATCTATGGCTGGCGCGGCGCAGAGGTGGGCAATATCCTGCGGTTTGAAAAGGATTTTCCCGGCGCGCACGTAGTTCGGCTGGAACAGAATTACCGCTCCACCCCGCATATACTTGCCGCCGCATCCGGTGTGATCGCAGGCAACAAGGGGCGCCTGGGCAAAGAGCTGTGGACCGAAGCGGAAGACGGCGAAAAGGTCCGCCTGATCGGCCATTGGGATGGCGAGGAAGAGGCCCGCTGGATCGGCGAAGAGATTGAGGCGATGCAGGGCGGTACCCGTGGTATGCGTCCGCTGTCATTGGATGATATGGCCATTCTCGTGCGGGCCTCGCATCAGATGCGTGCCTTTGAAGACAGGTTTTTGACCATCGGTCTGCCCTACCGCGTGATCGGTGGGCCGCGGTTCTATGAACGCATGGAAATCCGCGATGCCCTGGCCTATTTCCGGCTGGTGGTCTCACCCTCGGACGATCTCGCGTTCGAGCGTGTGGTGAACACCCCCAAGCGCGGCCTTGGCGACAAGGCCCAGCAGAAAATCCAGATGACCGCCCGCCAGAATGGTGTGCCGCTGGTCGATGGTGCCGCCATTCTGCTGGAGCAGAAGGGCCTCACCGGCAAAGGCGCCTCGGAACTCGGCAAACTGCTCGACGGGCTGCAACGCTGGGGCCGCATGGCCGGTGATCCGGGTGTCAGCCATATCGAATTGGCCGAGGTTATCCTCGACGAGAGCGGCTATACCGAGATGTGGCAAAACGACAAAACACCCGAGGCGCCGGGACGCCTTGAAAACCTCAAGGAACTGGTCAAGGCCTTGGAACAGTTCGAAAACCTGCAAGGGTTTCTCGAACATGTCAGCCTGATCATGGACAATGAAAGTGAAGAGGCGGGCGAGAAAGTGTCGATCATGACGCTCCACGCCGCCAAGGGGCTTGAGTTTCCCGCAGTGTTCTTGCCGGGGTGGGAGGATGGGCTGTTCCCCTCGCAACGCTCCATGGAAGAAAGCGGCCAAAAGGGTGTCGAGGAAGAACGCCGCCTCGCCTATGTCGGCATCACCCGGGCGGAAGAGCTTTGCACAATTTCATTTGCCGGAAACCGCCGGGTCTATGGCCAGTGGCAATCGCAAATGCCGTCGCGCTTTATTGATGAGCTGCCCGAGGATCATGTTGATGTCCTGACCCCGCCGGGTCTTTACGGCGGGGGCTATGGCGCGGCTGGCATGGGCGGAGGCATCGAAAGCCGCGCGGCAGAGGCCAATGTCTATAACTCTCCCGGTTGGCGCCGGTTGCAGGCCCGAGCGAGCACAAGACCGGTTAGCCAACCTGCGGAATCAAAGTCCAGCGTAATCGATGCCCAGGCTATCAGCAGCCACACACTGGGCGAACGGGTGTTTCATCAGAAATTCGGCTACGGGCTGATTACCGGCATCGAAGGCGATAAGCTCGAGATTGAGTTTGAGAAGGCCGGAACCAAGAACGTAGTCGCCCGGTTTGTCGCCGGGGCGGATGATATTCCGTTTTAGGGAACTGTCGATAAGTTTGAACCAAGTCGATTGGTGAACTTTTACGAACTTCTGAAGATTCCTCCTCGCGCGGAATCAAGGGGCTCCAGCCCCGCCGCGCGATCGCCTGACCGCCCCGGTGGTCGGGCGATTGACTGGTGCTATTGCCTCGCTCTGATCTTTTGCAGAAATGGTGGCCATAAAGTGCCTTGCACAAGCATCGGATCGCCCGCCCGCGGTCATGCAATCGCGCGGCTTGTAAGTTAACTCGCGATACTCCGCCAATTTGCCACAGGCTTTTAGTCAGGTTTTGCTGGTCTATCCGCCCGGGATATGGCACCCATAGCGCCTGAACCTTGTCAGCACCCGGAATCCGCCCCGAATGACCGAACGTCTGTTGCACCGTATGGCCTGGATCGCCGTCGTGCTGTGTGTCGCCCCGATACTGGCGGCGGCATTGTCTGCGTTCGCCGGGGATTTGCAGACCTGGCGCGATATCCTGTCCTCGGTTCTGCCGCGCTACACAGCCACCACCTTGTTTCTTGTGGTGATCGTCGGGTTTTCAACGGCCCTGATCGGCAGTGTGACCGCCTGGCTGGTGACGGTCTACCGGTTTCCCGGCGTGCGCTGGCTAGAGATCGCCCTGGCCCTGCCATTGGCGTTTCCGGCTTACGTTTTGGCCTATGCCTACACGTTTCTGCTCGACCATCCCGGCCCGGTGCAAAGTCTTCTCAGGGATCTGATGGGGTGGGGGCCGCGCGACTACTGGTTCCCCGAGGTGCGCAGCCTGGGCGGCGCGGCGTTGATGCTGACGATTGTGCTTTACCCCTATGTCTACCTGCTGGCGCGGGCGTCCTTTAAACAACAATCCTCAAACGCTTTCCTTGTAGCACGTACGCTGGGGCGATCGCCATTACGGGCGTTTTACCGCGTGGCGCTGCCAATGGCGCGGCCTGCCATTGCGGGCGGTGCCTTGCTGGCGGTGATGGAAACAATTGCCGATTTTGGAACTGTGGCATTCTTTAATGTCCAGACCTTTGCCACCGGCATCTATCAGGCGTGGTTTTCACTTGGCGACCGTCCCGCAGCAGCGCAGCTCTCACTTTGCCTGCTGATGTTTGCCCTGCTGCTGGCTGGTCTTGAACGGGCGCAGCGGGGTAAGGCCCGTACCGCCGGTCAGGGCGCGCGGTTTGAAACCATGGAAAAACCCCGCCTCAAGGGCGCCGCGGGCTGGATCGCGATGCTGATCTGCCTTTTGCCGGTACTGCTGGGCTTTCTCATTCCGGTGGTGATGCTGGGGGTTATGGCAGTGGGCTCAGGCCAGAACCTGTTTGCCGCGCGCTACATTGGTTTGATGCAGAATTCGGTTTTGTTGGCCAGTGTCGCGGCGGGGCTGACCGTGATCGGGGCCGTGCTGATCGGGTTTCGCGCCCGTACCCGCCCGTCGCGCAGCTCGAAACTGATCGTGATCCTGTCCGGTTTGGGTTACGCGGTGCCCGGCGGAGTGATTGCCGTGGGGCTGATGGTACCGATGGCCGCCTTTGACAATGCGGTCGACGAGGTGATGGAGGCACAGTTCGGGATCAACACCGGGCTACTGATCACCGGTTCGATCTGGCTGATGATCGTGGCCTATATCGTGCGGTTCATGGCTGCCGCGCTCAATTCCTATGACAGCGGCATGGCGACGATCCCGTCACATTTCGATGCGATTGGCCGTTCCCTTGGGCAAACCGGGCCGCGTATCCTGTGGCGGGTGCATCTGCCGGTGGCGCGGGCCAGCGTGCTGACCGCATTGTTGATCGTCTTTGTCGATGTGATGAAAGAATTGCCCGCAACACTGATCCTTCACCCGTTTAATTTTCAAACCCTTGCGGTGCAGGCCCATCGCCTTGCCGCTGATGAACGACTGGCCGAGGCCGCAGTGCCGTCACTGGTGCTGGTTGGCTTTGGGCTGATCCCGGTTATGATCCTGTGCCGGTCGATTGGCCGCGAGGGGGTTTTGCGCGGGTAGGGGGCGAGCGCGGACTGCAACAGACTCAGATCCAACCAACTTACCATTCCCATTAGAACGACGAAACCAATCCCAAAATTGGTCCGCTCGGTGCATTAACCCATTCACGCAACACCAAAAACACTGCACCGCCCGGTGTACGGGCGGTGCACAGGGGGTGTACTGATGTCACCCCCTTGTTTTGGGCCAATCTGGTGCTGTTAACCTTTTGCCACGCGCTACCCGGTTTGCAGATAACTTTCGAGGCTGTCATCCAACGCCTCAACCCATGATGTATGGTGCGGTGGGGCCTTTTTGCCTGTCATTGGCGAGGTATAGCCGTGATCCCGGAACTGCATAATTCCCTTCTTTTTATGCTTCTTCCAGTCAAAGAACGCCTGATTGGCCGCTTCGATGTCAAAGCTAGGATAATCGGTTTCAGCTATCAATTCTTCCACATAGGCGCCCTGATACCGGATGCAGGCATAATCATCTTCCAGCGCATCCTCAGCCGCTTCCCGTGCCACCGGATCGGCCTCTATAACAGGTTGATCCGGAAGGGGAATTCTGCCCATGATGCAATCCCGTACCCACCAGGCCTGGGCGTCGAACATGTTAAACGTGTACCACTGGTCCTGCATTCCCAGATAGAACATCTTTGGATTCTTGGTCCAAACCACGCCCTTGTACAGATCTGCCGCCGCCAGACGGTTCGCCGTTTTCAGGCGCAGATCATCCGGCAGGAACGAGAAATGATGCTTGTACCCGGTACACAGAATGATCGCATCCACCGTCTTGCTTGACCCATCCTTGAAATGTGCGGTGCGACCGTCCACCCGTACAAGTGCCTGAACTTCCTTCCAGTTTTCTGGCCAATCATATCCCATGGGCGCAGTACGGTGCGCGACGGTTACAGATTTGCAACCATATTTCCAGCATTGGCTTCCAATGTCTTCGGCTGAATAGGAAGTGCCTAAGATGAGAATGTCCTTATCTGCAAATTCTCGCGCATCGCGGAAATCATGGGCGTGCAGGATGCGACCGTTGTAACTTTCGAAACCTGGATAGTACGGTACGTTAGGCGACGAGAAATGCCCCGATGCCACAATCACATGATCGAATTCCTTGCTGACTTCACAATCATCCTTGGAATTTCGTGCGGTGACCGTAAAGGTGCTGCTGGCCTCATCAAATCGAACATCACGGACCACATGGTTGAACTTTATCCAATCCCTGACACCGGCTTTGTCGACCCGGCCTTTGATGTAGTCGAACAACACCGCCCGCGGAGGGTAGCTGGCAATCTCCTGCCCGAAATGTTCGTCAAATGTGTAATCGGCGAATTCCAATCCCTCTTTGGGTCCGTTCGACCACAGGTAACGATACATCGAACCATGACAGGGCTCACCATCTTCGCCAACACCCGTGCGCCACGTGTAGTTCCACAGTCCACCCCAGTCAGACTGTTTCTCGTAGCAAACGATTTCTGGTATTTCCGCTCCGCTATTTGCGGCGGACTGAAAGGCGCGCAGTTGCGCCAATCCCGACGGGCCCGCCCCGATGATACAGATTCGTTTCTTCGCCATGTGATGTTCCCCCTGGATTGGTTTAAACCAATATTCTATTTTGGTTCTTTTGGTATAGTTTATATAAACCAAATAGTGTACCAATGTGTCAACAAAGTTTGTGTGAGAAGAGTGGAAAACAACCAGGTTCCCCAAATTCCCGCTTCAAAAGGATGAGCCAGTAATGGAGTCTTCTAGTTTTGCGCATCGTCTGGCTATCTCCGGTGCGTTGCCACGACTGTCAGCAGGCATGACCAGCCATGTCGATATCGGGTTTCTGGCCCCCCTTTCCGGTCAGGTCGAATCATGGGGCCTGCCGGGGCTGCACGGGTGCAGAATTTGGGAAAGCTGGCTTAACGACGCCGGTGGGCTGCTAATAGAAGGGCGACGATATCCGGTACGTGTTCATGCCTATGACTGCGGTGAAACCGCTGATGAAGCCCGAAAAGGCGTGTTGGAATTGACCCAGCAATACGACATCAAACTGATGATGATGTTGGGTGGTGAAAGTCATACGGCAGTTGCAGAATACCTAAACGACCGGCGGATATTAACCTCAACCCTTCTGCCCACCGACCTTTCCCCGGATCAGCCCTATCTGATTGCGCCGTCCGAGGTGCACCCCGTCTATGTTGTTACCGGCGTGGACTGGCTCACACGGACCCGGCCCGACCTGAAAACCGTCGCGCTGTGCACCCAGGAAGATGCGATGGGCCTGCCATCTCTTGCGTCTTACCGGGCTGCGTTCAAGGCGGCAGGAACCCGGATCGTCAACGAGGTCAGATATTCTGCAGAAGGTGGAGATCCGGCAGCAATTGTTCAACCGATGCTGGATCAAAATCCTGATATTCTGTGTTGGTGCACCAGCTACACGCCAATGGTGCATGCGATGACCGAATATGCCCATGCGATGGGTTTCACGGGGCAAATCCTGTCATGTACATTTGATCATTATCATCTGATGGTCGAAAAACTTGGTCAGGTATTTATGGAAGGTGTCACTTTTCAGTTCCCGGATTTCGATGATCCGGCACTCAGCGAGAAAGCGTTTTTCTTCAATCAACCCAAGGCCTTCTACGAAGAATATAATGCGATGTACCCAGGCAGCTGGACGGCAGTGAGCTGGGAATACGCGGCGATTCTGGATATCTGGCACGCGGCAGTGGAAAAGGCCGGAACTGTACGGCCAATTTCTGTTTTGGCAGCAATGAAGCAGTTGGGCCATGTCACGCACGCCTTTGGCGATGCGGAATGGTGGGGGGCAGAACTCTTTGGTATCGACAACGCGCTCATTGGGGACTGGCCTGTGGTGTCGATCAAAGATGGCAAGGCCCGCATCGTCGAATTTGGTTCTGTCCCCGGGTGGCTGCGAAAATATGGTGAAGCTTTGCGTACCGAAATGCAGGATTTGGGCCAGATGTGGCAACAAAGACTAACCCGCTCGGTCCGCGGGCCTGAGTTTGGAGCGCGCTCGGTTTAAGGGGCTGGGTTCAGAAATCCTGAAGCAAAAGTTTTTGCTCTTCAACCAAATGCAATTTGATGAACTCAACGGCCGAGGCCACGTCGCGAGAGGCGATCGCATTAAACAATGTGTTATAGCGTTTCTGGTACTCCTGCATCCGCCTTGGAGTCAGATTACGCCGCCGCAGTTTGGTGCGAAAGCTCTGGCGATAGGTCTCGATCGTCAATCGGTAGCACGAGGCAAGCAACGGGTTTCCGGTGCCTTGCGCAATTTGCATATAGAGTTTTTCTTCCAGACTGTTGAAGACATCAATATCGACGGTGACTGCCTCGATTTGTGAAAGCGTTTCAGATAGTTCGGTGATCTGACGCGGGGTCATATTGATCACGGCCAAGCGCACCATTTCAGGTTCCAGAATGCCGCGGACCACCAGATGGTCAAGCGGGCTGGTCTCATCTGCCACGGAATGTTCTGGCTCTGTCGCTGCCGCTGCGGAGCGATATGTTACAAAACTGCCCGATCCGGGGCGTCTGCGGATAACTTCCTGACTTTCAAGAACATCCAGCGCCTCGCGCACAGTGTTGCGGGCCACGCCCAGCTCTGCCGCAAGGGTGCGTTCAGAGGGCAGGCGCGTGTCGCGCGGGTATTCTTCGGACTTGATGCGCGCAAACAGCGTATCCACAACGATCTGCACCGTGGCCCCGATGTGTTGGATCGTCGACAGACCGGTCGCGGTGTCATGAAATGTTTTGTTCATCCTACGTCCCGTTCGCCACGGCGGCCGGTGTTAACTGTTGTTCCCGACTTGCGCCAATCCCGGACTAAAGCTCTAAGCCGGTATGGAACCAATATAGCGGCGAAATTTGAAAATTGGTACAGTGGAGCAGACATAGAATTCCAATTTTTACAAATACGGGCGTAAAAAGAATGCTCTCGCCAAGCTGTTTTTGGCAGGGGTTTGGCGGAATTTGAAAATTCGGCGTGAAAACTCTTGGTCTGGAATTGTTTGATGTCCATAAACCATTTCGAGCGGGAACCAACAGAATTTGAACGGTGAATGATCATGACAAGGACCAGCCTATTTATGTCGGGTTTTTTAGAAATTGAGCCGGATTGGATCGACTATAACGACCACCTCAACATGGGATATTACACCGTTCTTTTTGACCGAGCAGCGGATGAGGCATTTGCCGAAATGGGTTTTGGCCCCGATTATGTAAAGAACCGCAATCACACAACTTTTTCAGCAGAGTTCCACGTCTGTTACCTGCGAGAGGTGAAATTGGGTGACAGGCTGCGGTCTTCTTTCAGGATCGTGGCCCACGACGAAAAACGCTTTCACAGTTTTCAGGAGCTGTATCACGAGGATGGCTGGATTGCCGCAACAGGTGAAGGAATGACATTGCATGTCGATCTTGGTGGCCCAAAGGTTGCCCCAATGCCACCAGACATCTTTGCCCGCGTCTCGGCGATGGCGTCAGAACATGCACAGCTGCCTGGGGTGGAAGGGGTCGGCCGGAAAATCACGATGCCACGCTAACTTGGATCTAGCGGACTAGTGCGATCACAACAGTGGATCGCGACATAAACTTTGTTCAACTATTCCTCAGCTTCACAGGTATTTCTCGACGTGGCGCAGGACTGTGGGCTAGTTTCGGTCGGAATCGCCTAATCAAAACACGGCGAACCAGGGGGAACCGGACCAGATAAATGATAGAAATGCTCCTACGCCGTCTCGTGCTGGGCTTTGTTACGGTCTGGCTTGTTTCGGTGATCATCTTTGCCGGCGTGGAACTTTTGCCCGGAGATGCCTGCACCGCCGTTCTGGAACGCGATGCCCAAGGCAAGGTGCTGGAGACGTGTCGCGAGGAATTAGGCCTAAACAGACCTGCTATTCAACGGTATTTCAGCTGGGCTGCGGGCGCCATTCAGGGAGATTTCGGAGTTTCAGTTGATGGCATAACATCGATCAGCTCCCAGGTTGGTTTGCGGGTTAAAAACTCTATGTTGTTGGCAGCAGGTGCGCTTAGTGTCGGTGTGCCATTGTCAATCTTCCTTGGTGTTATTGCCGGGCTCTGGCGCGACCGGTTTGTCGATATTGTTGTCTCAACCACAGCGATTTTTGCAATGACAATCCCGGAGTTTGTGTCAGCAACCATTCTCGTTTTGATCTTTTCCATTGGTTTAGGCTGGCTGCCGGCGGTGGTTTTGACACCGGCAGATGCTCCGGCACTTGAGTTTTTCCCTGAATTTGTCCCGGCCTCTATCGTGCTGACATTGGTGATGGTGGCCCATATCATGCGGATGGTGCGGTCTTCGGTCATCGAAGTGATGGCGGGCGATTACGTGCAAATGGCCACCCTAAAAGGTGTACCATATTGGCGGATCGTGTTCCGCCATGCCCTGCCAAGTGCCTTGTTGCCCGCGATCAACGTTGTTGCGCTAACCGTGGCGTGGTTGCTTGGCGGGGTCGTGGTGGTCGAGGTTGTCTTCAACTACCCCGGACTGGGCCGAATGGCGATTGACGCTATTTCGGACAGGGATCTACCGGTGATACAGGCATTGGTCATGCTGGTGGCTGCGGTTTATGTCGGGGTGAACCTGTTGGCAGATCTGATGACCATGTTTCTTAACCCGCGCCTGCGCACCCTTCACATGAGGTCGAAATGAGCGGCATGAGTGTGCAACAGATGGACGTGCGCAAGCCTCTGTTCCGACGGTGGCTGGGCATTCTGTTTGAAGTGGCGCGTTTGCCGTCCGGGATGGTCGGGTTGTTTCTGGTCGGCGCGCATTTGTTCTTTGCAATTTTCAGCCCCTGGCTGGCACCTTATGATTACAAGGCCTTGGATTCCGGATTGATCCTTGGATTGCCGACCGCAGAGCACTGGCTGGGTACCGACCACCTGGGACGCGATGTGCTCAGCCGGATGATGTTGGGTGGGCGCGAGGCACTTTTGGTCTGTGCCATGGCCATACCAATCACAATGATCTGGGGAGGGCTGACCGGTGTCTACCTCGGTCTGCGTGGTGGTTGGGCAGACGAGGTTGTCATGCGGCTGGTTGACGCGTTTCTGGCCTTGCCCGGAATTTTACCGCTGATGGTGTTTGTGGCCGTTCTTGGCAACGGGAACGAGGTGCTGACACCAACGCTGGCCTTTTTCTTTGGCATTCCGGTGATACGCGTCGCGCGTGCCGCGACACATGATGTGGTCGCACGTGACTTTGTACTGGCATCACGCGCACGCGGTCATTCGCGCCTTTCAATCATGCGCCGAGAGCTTTTGCCGAATGTTTTTGACGTGCTGATGGTAGAAGGCGCTATGCGGCTCAGCTGGATGTTGCTGACATTCTCATCTTTGTCCTTCCTGGGATTTGGAGTATCTCCTCCGACACCTGACTGGGGTCAGTCAATATCTGAGGCGCGGGTTTATATGTCGCTGGCACCTTGGGGAGTGCTGGGACCGATGATCGCACTCTCAACGTTGATCATCGGCGTGAACCTCACGGCGGATGCGCTGGCCAAAACCCTTGGTATCGACCGCTCAAAAAAGGCGGTTGTCTGAATGAGCGACACGCCGATCATAGATATCCAGAACCTTTCTGTGGGCTTTACGGGCCGTGCTGGCACGACTTTACCGGTTCTTCGCGATGTAAGCCTTTCACTGAAACGCGGCGAATGCGTTGGTATCGTTGGTGAAAGCGGGTCTGGCAAAAGTACTCTGGCCCTTGCCGCCATGGGTTTCCTCAAAGGTGGCCTGAGAAAGCTGGAGGGCAGGGTTTGTTTCGATGGCGAAGACATGTTTGCCCGCACCCGGACAGAGCTGGAGACTATTCGCGGCGGCAAGCTGGGCCTGATCCCACAGAATTCCGGGCAGGCCCTGACACCCACCCTGCGCATTGGCGCGCAGTTGATAGAGGCATTACGCCTGCATTGCGATTTGCCGGATGCTGAACATGAACCCCGGGCAATCGACCTGTTGGGGCAAGTGCGCCTGCCTGATCCAGAGGTGATTATGCGGCGTTTCCCGCATGAGCTTTCCGGAGGTCAGCAGCAGCGTGTGGCAGTTGCCATGGCTCTGGCTGGTGAACCTGAGGCGCTGTTGCTGGACGAACCGACAACAGGTCTGGATGTTACGACACAGGCGCATATCCTTGAACTGCTGCGCGATCTGGCGTCGGAACGTCAGGTGGCAATGGTGTTTGTCAGCCACGATCTTGGCGTCATTGCGCGTACATGCAGCCGGGTTTTGGTTATGTATGCGGGCGAGGTGGTGCTTGAGGGGCCATCGCGTGAGGTGTTGCGGAAGCCGCTGCACCCGTATCCACACGGACTGATCGCGTCGATCCCGCGGCTCAAAGACCCGTGCCTGCCTGTTGCTCTTGACGGGCGACCCCCGTCGCCGGGTGGGGGCGGGCCGGGCTGTGCCTTTGCAAATCGCTGCGCGTTGGCCGACGATCAGTGCCGAACTACCGCTCCGTCGCTTGTGAAAACCGCCTGCGGGTCACTTGTTCGATGTTTTCATCATGATCAGATCGGAACTCTTTCTAACACGATTTCCCGCAGAGAACCGGCGCATCACGACAGTAGCGGTGATGACGCTCTGTTGCTTCATGAACTGGCGATCAGCTATCACCGTAGCGGGCTCTTCGACCGACTGTTTAGCGGATCAGAGTCACCTCCCAATACTGTCGACGAGATCACGCTGAGTATTGCGCAGGGCGAGACACTGGGTTTGGTCGGAGAATCTGGCAGCGGAAAGTCCACCATTCTCAAGGCCATAGCAGGGCTACTCAAACCCGCAACAGGTCAGATTAAAGTGGCCGGTGGCACGCCACTCCCCGCTAATGTCGAGGGACGCAGGCCGGAACAGTTGCGCCGGATCCAGATGATCTTTCAAAACCCGGATGAAAGCCTCAATCCACGCCAGACCATTGCCGAAATTCTGGCCCAACCCTTGCGGCTTTACTATGGGTTGGAGGGGCAGGCCCTGTTTGATCGCAGTGTCGAGCTTCTGGATACCGTTCGGCTAAGTGCCCACTATATGGATCGGCTGCCCAGTCAACTGTCAGGGGGCGAGAAACAACGCGTTGCCGTGGCACGTGCCTTTGCTGCAGAACCAGAAATTGTTTTGTGTGATGAGATCACATCGGCGCTGGATGTGTCAGTTCAAGCCGCGGTTCTGGAACTTCTTGATGACCTCAAACGGAACAATGACACCACTTACATCTTTGTCAGTCATGACCTTGCGGTAGTGCGGGCACTTTCGGATCGCGTAGCCGTTCTGTACCAAGGACGTCTGTGCGAGTTTGGGCCCGCGGAAAATGTCTATGGGTCAACCTCACATCCCTATACCGAGGTGCTTTTAAATGCCGTGCTTGAACCTGACCCTGACGAGGCACCGACCCTGACGGCAGAGGATGTGGTTGAGCTGTCGCCCCCGGCGCGCGGCTGCCCGTTTCAGCGCCGATGCCCATGCAAGATTGGGTCTCAATGCGACAACGATACACCGCCTTGGCAGGAAGCGGAGGGGGGACACATGATCAGGTGCCATATCCCATTATCAGAGTTGGATCAGAAGTAATCCGCGTGGATGTGCTTCTTATTGCTGAGAACACTTCGGAGTGTTTAAGGCGCAGAGATACTCATACACGATGATTGTTAAGATTGCTCAAAGCCCGAGTTTTTGTGCCACGATCTGATTGACTGCCTTAGGGTTCGCTTTGCCGCCCGTGGCCTTCATCACCTGACCGACAAACCAACCCGCAAGTTTCGGGTTTTGCTTGGCTTTTTCCACCTGCGCCGGGTTGTCGGTAATGATCTGATCCACGGCCGTTTCAATCGCGCCCGTATCGGTGACCTGTTTCATCCCGCGTTCTTCAACGATTTTCGCCGGGTCACCACCTTCTGAATAGACGATTTCAAAAAGCTCTTTAGCGATTTTGCCGCTGATAGCGTCAGAACTGATCAAATCCACAATGCCACCCAGTTGCGCCGGGCTGACCGGGCTGTCGGTGATGTCGTGGTCTTCTTTCTTCAGGCGTCCGAACAGTTCGTTGATGACCCAATTCGCCACCAGCTTTCCATCGCGGCCCTGTGCGGCTTCTTCGAAATAGGCGGCGTTTTCCGCCTCGGCGGTCAGCACGCTTGCATCATATTCGGACAGGCCAAAATCACCCACAAACCGCGCCTTTTTCTCGTCGGGCAATTCCGGAAGCGAGGCAGCGATGCCGTCGACCCAAGACTGTTCAATCTCAAGTGGCAGCAGGTCTGGATCGGGGAAATAGCGGTAGTCATGCGCCTCTTCCTTGGATCGCATGGACCGGGTTTCATTTTTGTCCGGATCGTACAGGCGGGTTTCCTGATCCACACTGCCACCGGACTCAACAATTGCAATCTGGCGGCGCGCTTCGTATTCGATCGCGGCCTGAATGAACCGCATCGAGTTCATATTCTTGATCTCGCACCGCGTGCCCAGATGGCTGAAATCCTGTGTTTCCTGGTACTTCTCGTAAGCGCCCGGCCGGCAAATCGAAACATTAACGTCTGCCCGCAGGTTGCCGTTCTGCATGTTCCCATCACAAGTGCCCAGATAGCGCAGGATCTGGCGCATCTTGGCAACATAAGCGGCGGCCTCTTCGGGGCCGCGAATGTCTGGGCGGCTGACGATCTCCATCAGGCACACGCCTGTCCGGTTCAGGTCGACGAATGACATCGCCGGGTCCATGTCGTGGATGGATTTGCCTGCATCCTGCTCCATGTGAATACGTTCGATACGCACTTTGCGTGCAATCCCGGGCTCCATATCCACAAGGACCTCACCTTCGCCCACGATTGGGTGGTAAAGCTGAGAAATCTGATATCCCTGTGGCAGATCCGGATAAAAATAGTTCTTGCGGTCAAATGCCGACCAAAGATTGATCTGCGCCTTCAGGCCCAGACCGGTTCGCACCGCCTGTTCCACACAGTATTCGTTGATCACCGGCAGCATACCGGGCATAGCGGCATCCACAAAAGCCACGTTGGAATTGGGTTCCGCGCCAAAGCATGTCGATGCGCCCGAGAACAGTTTGGCGTTTGAGGCCACCTGTGCATGCACTTCCATCCCTATGACCAGTTCCCAGTCATGTTTTGCACCGGCAATCACTTTGGGTTTTGGCGCTTCGTATGTCAGGTCGAGCATCTTGCAGACTCCGTTCTCATAACGTCTGGCCTTCTAAGACAGCGAATGAGCGCGGGCAAGGGGCGGGATGTGGAAATTGAGCAAGCCGGGATTGGCGGCTCACTTTTTTAGGACGTTAACAAAGCGGTTTTTGGATGGCTTAACTGACCCAAGGTTCAAAGTGACGGCAGGCGATACATTCCAGCACGTGAAAATGCGATTGAGCTGCCATCGGCAATCTCGCTGGCGAACCGCGAGGCGATGATGCGTAAAGCTGTTTGCCGACCCTTGGCCACCAAGGCGCGTCGTGACGGTAACATTGGTACCTGACCCGGAGCCAACAGCGTCTGAGACCAGATAAGGGGGTGCAGTTCCTGCAGGTGATCCTTCAGGATCCAGTCCAGGCAATCATGTATCCGGTTCCGGGTCTTTTGTGTTCCGGCAATCGCCGGGGTCTCTTCTGATTGCGGGGCCATTATGATTGCGCAGAAAGATGCCAGCAGGTTGATCACATGCTGATCTCTCTTACGGCTGATAATATCGCGCAGGCCGTCAATAAAGAAATCCGGGTCCAACATGGGCATCGCTTGAGGTTCCAACGCAAGTGCGTCGAAATAAACCCAAGTGTAGCCACCCGCGCCCCAGTACTCTTGCGCCCGTAATGCGGTGCGCCGCGCTTCAAGCTCCAACGCGTTGGGGGTCTGGCTGATCTGCGGCAACATGTGCCGCCCGAGGGACCGCATATGGCGGTATCCGTGTGGGTCTAGTTCGATCAAATTGCCATAATCGTCGGCCAGTGCCCGGCTTTTGCGAGGACAATTGGCATTTAGGGCACAACGAGCGGCAAGTACTGAAGGTGCATCCAGTTTCACGCCATCGAATGGGGCCATGATCGCTTCGGCGCGTTCAATGTGATAACGCGCCCGAGCGCGGCTCATCTCCGCAGACGCTTCTGACGCAATGCTGTGCCAGGCCCACGCGATATCGACATGTGCCAGCGCCACAACCAATGAACAGGCGTAGTCGCCGGGCTCTTCCTCAAGCACTTCTTCAAGCGCATCCACACCCTCGCGATCAGGTTCCTGCCCGTCATGCAGGGCATCTTCTATCGATGCGACAATGTCGCTGCGGGCGCCATAGGCCAGCAAAAGTGAGGCGGTCTCGCCACCGGGGGTCGCGAGGCGTGTTTCATCGGCATATCTGATCTTCTTCGACAGTTCTCCCCAACGGTCCTGACGGGCCAGTTTCTGGCCTTTGTCCTGATGGGTGGCACGTGCCATTTCCTCGTCCGAAACCGGGAGGGACGGCAAGATGATCCGCTTGGTCAGCGAGTCGATATCCTGTTCCATGCGCCGGCGCTTGGCCATGGATTTCTTAACTGGCGCGGGGTTGCGTTGGATCAGTCCACGCAGCCGGGAAAGGGCTCCTGCCAGCTGTGGCAGCGTTTCTTTGGATTTCGACATGTGACATTCGCCTCAATTGGTTTGCGCCAATCTGACGCTGCAATCCGGCCAAATGTGGGCAAGGCTAAGGTCATGAGAGGGAAAACATGAGACTTCAGCGATGTTGATTCCCCGCGAAAAAACCGCCAACATGCTTTGATGATCAGAATAGCCTTTTGTATTTTAACGATTCTTTTTTCCGGCGTGGCGATTGCGCAAGAAGAAGAGGCCGTGCGCCCAAAATTGCCCGATAGCGAACTTCCGCCGGCACGTTGGGACAGTCACCCAAAAGCATTGCTTTGGACACGGACCGTTTTGTCGGCGCTGGAGACACATGGTCAGCCACTCGTCGCCCTGGTGCCGCGCGATATTGCGGACTGGTGCCCGGTCTATCCAGAGGCCGCTCCGGGGCAGCGACAGGCGTTTTGGACAGGGTTGTTGTCGGCTTTGGCCTGGCACGAAAGCACATTTAGACCTTACGCCGTTGATCCGGGTGGAAGATGGTTTGGATTGTTGCAAATTCAACCCTCGACTGCCCGAGGATACAAGTGCCTTGCCCGGTCTTCCGGCGCATTGAAAGAGGGGGCCGCAAACCTGTCCTGCGGCATACGGATCATGGCGGTGACAGTCCCGCGCGACGGGGTGATTTCGCGTGGCATGCGCGGAGTGGCCGCGGACTGGGGGCCGTTTCATAGCCGGAAAAAGCGCACCGATATGATGGAGTGGACCAAATCCCAGGAGTATTGTCAGGTGGTTGAACCCATTCGCCCAGAGCCCCGTCCGCGATCTTTGCTTCGACAGGAAAAAGATCAGGGACAGTAACTCGTATTTTTTCCGGAAAAGCGAGCCGCTTAAGCAGCCGAATTTGCGTACGACACTTAGCCCTCCCTGATCCGGCTCACCATTTCAGTTGTATCCCGGCTAAGGCTTGAGGTTGCGAGAATACGGTCCAATTCTGCGCCTATCTGCTCCTGCCGCGCGGTATCATAGCGCCGCCAAGTTTCAAATGCGGCGCACATCCGTGCGGTGGTCTGCGGGTTGAGTGGATCAAGTTGGATCAACCAGTCCGCCAACAGTCGATAGCCCTTTCCTGACGCATGATGAAAACCTGCCGCATTGGCCGACAGCGCGCCAAGCGTTGCGCGGAACCGGTTGGGGTTTTTCATGGTAAAATCGGGATGCTGGGTCAGTGTTTCGGTCACGTCTGCTGCCTTATCCGGCATGGCACTCACAATCTGAAGCATGAACCATTTATCGATGACCAGCCGGTCATGTTTCCATTGCTCATAAAAGGCTTCTGTCGCCGATTCACCTCGGCCTGCTTGCAAAAGTGCAGAGAATGCAGCGAGTTGCTGGGTCATGTTATCCGCATTGTCATATTGCTTTTGTGCCAGCTTGCCACCATCAAGCCGGGTGATCAGGCCCAAAGCAGCATTCGCCAACGCCCGCGCCCCGGATTGTTCCGCATCAGGGCAATAGGGGGCGGTCACCTGGTATTGAGCGTAAAGCCGCGGGGCGAGGTCCTGCATATGCTCGGCCCGGGCTTGCTTTAGTGTTTCCAACGCATCCCAGATCGCCTGAGGGTCTGGCACTGTGCCCCGGTCAAACAGGCTCTGCGCGAGTTCTTCCTGACTGGGCAGCCCAAGCGTCAGCGCACGAAACGCCGGATCCAGTGTGTCATCACGAGCCATGGTAAGTACGGCGTCCAGATAAGCATCATCCGGTGCCGCACCCTCGTCAATCATCGACAACAACCCATCCCGCGCCAATGCACGCCCCGCTTCCCATTTGTTGAAGGGATCCGTGTCGTGGGCCAACAGAAAGGCCCGTTCTGCATTGTTGCTTTCTCTCTCTAGAATCACCGGCGCAGAAAACCCTCGCAGAATGGAAGGTATTGGTCGTGATGCCATCCCATCAAAGGTGAAGCTTTGTTTCCCCTGAGTCATTTCCAGCACACGGGTTTCATGCACCTCATCACCATTGGGCCCCAATAGCCCCACTGCGATTGGTATCACACGGGGTTCCTTGACGTCCTGTCCCGGTGTTGGCGGTGTCATCTGTTCGAAATGAAGCGTATATGTGCCATCTTCATAGTCGTCAGTGACCGAAACGCGCGGTGTGCCTGCTTCATCGTACCAACGTCGGAACTGTGTCAGGTCACGGCCCGTGACGTCCTCGAATACCTGCAACCAGTCCTCGATCGTGGCCGCATCACCGTCATGCCGCTCAAAATAGAGGTCCAGCGCCTTGGCATAAGCCGTATCACCCACCAGCGTCTTGATCATCCCAATCAGCTCTGCGCCTTTTTCGTAAACCGTCGCGGTATAGAAATTATTGATTTCGACAAAGCTTTGCGGGCGAACCGGATGGGCAAGGGGGCCGTTATCTTCACGGAACTGCCGGGCACGCAGTGCGATCACGTCATCTATTCGCTTTACAGGGGCACTACGCATATCTGCGGTGAACTGGGCGTCGCGAAACACCGTCAGCCCCTCTTTCAGGCAGAGTTGAAACCAGTCACGACAGGTGATCCGGTTGCCGGTCCAGTTATGAAAATATTCATGTGCAATGATCGCCTCGACCCGTTCGAAGTTGGCGTCAGTGCTGGTTTCAGGGCTGGCCAGAACGCATGAAGAGTTGAAGATGTTCAGCCCCTTGTTTTCCATCGCGCCCATGTTGAAATCATCAACCGCCACGATGTTAAACAGATCCAGATCATATTCCCGGCCATAAACCTTTTCGTCCCATGCCATCGACGCCTTCAATGCTTCCATGCCAAAGGCGCATTTGTCTTCATCTCCGGGTCTGACCCAAATGTTCAGCTCGACGTTTTTCCCCGACGCGGTGACGAATTGATCGGGATGGTTAACCAGATCACCGGCAACCAGTGCAAACAGATAGGCAGGCTTGGGCCAGGGGTCATGCCACTCAGCAAAACCCTCGCCATGTGTGCCGGGATTGCCGTTCGACAGCAGGACCTTTTCCTGTCCTTCGATCCGAACCGAAAACGGCGCCATCACGTCGGGCCGGTCCGGGTAATAGGTGATCTTGCGAAACCCTTCGGCCTCGCATTGCGTGCAATACATGCCGTTTGACATGTAAAGACCTTCCAGCGCGGTGTTTTCTGCTGGATTGATTTCGACTTCAGCCTCCCACAGAAACGGACCATCAGGCACATCGCAGGTCAGGCCTTCATCAGTCACTACCGGGCCGACCGGGGCACCATTAATCGATGCAGAGATCAGCTTAAGTTGTTCACCATGCAGAAAAAGTTGCTTTGCGTGTGCATCTGAATTTGGCCGGAACGCGATTTTTGAAATCACACGGGTACGATTAGGTGTCAGCCGAAAGATCAGTTCTACGTTTTCAATTTCAAAGGCGAACGGAGTATAGTCTTTCAGGTAAATCGGCTGAGGTTTGACGTCGCGCATTTTTGGTCTCCAACAAAATCAGCCCCAGATGTAGCGGATCGGTGCCCGGCTGCAAGTACAGCTCTGCGCATGCGCTGGTCTTATTGTGCAGGAATTATCGTTTTCTTATCTTGTAATGATCGATAACAATTGGGCCGACACAATTTAACAGGACACAAATGACCCGACCGATCATTGGAATCATTGGAAACAGCTACGTTCAGGATGACCGGTATGCTGTTCATGCATCCGGGAAAATTAACTGCGAGGCTGTTTCTACAGTGGCGAATTGCATGCCGCTGATTGTACCAGCCGATCCTTGTTATCTTAGTGTTGAGGAGCTGTTAGAATCCTGCGATGGTTTTTTGCTAACCGGTGGCCGGCCCAATGTGCATCCGGAAGAATATGGCGAACCTCCGACGGATGCGCATGGAGCATTTGATCGCGCCCGTGACGCGATTACGCTGCCATTGGTGCGCGCCTGCGTTGAACGCGGGCAGCCCATGCTTGGAATCTGCCGCGGCTTTCAAGAAGTGAACGTGGCCCTTGGCGGTTCGTTACATCCCGAAATCCGTGAATTGCCGGGACGTGATAACCACCGCATGCCTCCCGATGGCACGATAGAAGAGCAATTCGCCTTGCGCCACGTGGTCACCTTTACTGAAGGAGGTCCATTTCACCGCATGATGGGTGCGCGCGAGGTGATGACCAACACGCTGCATGGTCAGGGGATCACCCGACCGGGGCGGAATGTCGTGATCGATGGTCATGCGACTGATGGCACACCCGAGGCGTTGTATGTTCAGGGCGCCCCGGGCTATGCGCTATCGGTTCAGTGGCATCCGGAATGGAATGCAGCCAACGATCCTGTCAGCCGCCCGCTGTTTGAAAGCTTTGGCGATGCCGCACGGGATTGGGCCGCGGGGCAGGGGACGCCAGCGCGCAGAACGGCTTAAGGTCAGGCCGCCTTGCGCTGATCAAAATCGTAGATCAACCTGGCCTCTGACGATTTGAGGCAGGCACGGGCGGTTTGCAGATGTTGCCCTGTCGAACTGCGCAGCTGTGGGAATATTCTGAACAACTCTTCGCGCGCGGGCGCATCAATAGCAGCAAGCGCCTGATCACCGGCATAAAAGCTCTCGGTCGCATAGCCGTTGGCATAGATTATTTCATGCCGGTCAAACATCAGGTGAATATAGGTCACTGCCGGTTGTTCCTGTATCAGGACATCCTTGCCGTTAAGCAGATGCTTGGCCGCGACCAAAACTTCGCTTTCGCCAAATAAAAGCTCTGCGCGATATCCGGTAAACAAAACCCTGTGCTGAGGCGACACCAGCAAGTCGCTGCGCGATTCACACACACTGCCACTGGACAGCTTAATCGGGGCTAGTTTGCCTCGGCCTGGCACAGTGCGACGGCCGATCCAGCGAATTGGGCGTGCGCCGTTATCGCGGGTCAGTACCATGTCACCAGGTTTCAATGTTTCGATCCGCCGTTCCCCGTTCCGGGTCAGGATCCGGGTGCCGGGGGTAAAGCATATGATGTTTTCGATCTCAGAGAAATTGACCAACGTTCCATCGGCCATCGTGAAATTGCCGGACAACCCGCCGTTTGAGTCGTCTGTATTGGTAAAAGTGATATCGGCCAGCGTCACATCTGGTGTCAGTTGGAGCGTGTCACCATTGGTCTCATCCTCCTCGCCACCGACAATTGTGATCGTGGCATTGCCGGTGCCCGTGGTGTCGAGATCAACCAGAGTAAAATGATCATCGCCTGACCCGCCAGAAACGCTGTCGCCCTGATCAACGGTAATTTCGTCGTCGCCTGCACCCGCATCAACTGTATCGGCCCCATCGCCGCCATCAATCGTGTCATTGCCGGCCGAAATGAGTGAGATGTCGTCCAGAAGCGGCCCGGTGCCATCATCCTGCCCGGCGGCTTCGCGAAACTCCAGCCGGTCCGTGCCGCCAGTCCCGGTCACAGTAAAGGTGAAGGTTTCCCAATCGGTGTTCGATGTAGGGGTCGCCGTACCAACCAACACCCCGTTCCAGTACACCTCGATATCGTCGCTATCCGCGTCACGCTGTAACCCGGCAAAACTGATTGTGTAGCTTTCTCCGGCGGTGGTTTGCACATCCTGATAGATATTGTCGAGCTCTGGGGACTCATTGTCGAGCTCCAGAAAATTGTCGCCTTCCTGCGCGCTGACACCCAGGAATCCGTCGCCCCAAACCTCGAACTGGTCCGACGCATCTGTAGACCAACCTGCAATCGGGGTAGAGCCGGAAAACCCGCCTATCGCGACTCCGGCCTCTAGCCCACCATTGGTCAGCAGGTCCTGATCACCGGTTAAGACATCATCGCCACCACTGCCCAACAGGGAATCGTCGCCTTCACCGCCGTCGATCGTGTCGTCGCCTAAGCCACCGTCCAGCGTGTCATCGCCGGACCCACCTTCCAGCGTGTCGGTAGAGCCGGTGCCGCCCTCATCAGTGATCAGATCATCGCCCGCGCCCCCAACAAGTGAATCGTCGGCCCCGCCTGTTCCGCCACCTTCAATGGTATCGTTGCCATCGCCGCCATAGACGTCATCGCTGCCGCCACCGCCGTCAATTGAATCGTTGCCGCCTTCGCCATAGATGGTATCGGCCCCGCCGTTGCCGTTGATGCTGTCATCGCCATCTGCAGGAACAATCGTTTCAAAATGAACATCAGTGACATTCACGCCTTGTGTGCTGCCAAATCCATTTTCGTAAACTATTTCAATAGACTGAACGGGCCCCGCAACCTCAATCAGAACAGAGCCCGCCAAATCTGCAGCGGATGTCCCTGTGTCATCTGATGTGATCGTATTGCCAACAACCGTCTGCCCACCACCCGGAGTTATCGTGACCGCAACAGCAGCTCCATCCGCGTCGAAAGCGTTGACAGTCAGAATGTCCCGGTGGCTGCCCGAGGAAAAATCAACATCGTTGAGGCGGAATGAAACATTCTGCACCTCATCGCTCATCACGCTGGCGGAATGTGCTGCGAAATCGATTGTGGTTGTCGACGTATCGGCGTCTCCGTCCCCAAAAAGAAACAGGCTTGACGTCGTGTCAAACGGCTCACCGCCGCCGACATAGTTTGTTGTCGCGGAATCTACGGTGAAGGTAGGGTTGTTGTTGCCGTCATCTGTAAAGCTGACAGTCACATCCATTTCACCAGTGTTCAGGGTGAAGCCACCGGACAGATCGGTGCCGTTTGCGTCCAGCTGATCCCAGTTCAGCTCTTCGGAAACCGATGTGGCACCGTTGCTATCTCCGTACACAATGTCAGCGCCGCCACCGCTGCCTACTGTGTCATTGCCTCCGCCCGCTGTAACGGTGTCTGATCCGTTGCCCGAATTGATTGAATCGTCACCATCTCCGGAGCTGACTTCATCATTCGGCGCTCCGATTGTGTCGCCGTCATCGTCTACAAATATGTTGTTGATGACATCATCGCCACCTGTACCACCCACGATCCCGTCACTTGAATCGAAGGTCGGGGCAGGGGCTGTTTCCACGGAGGCGGAGGTAATGGTGTCGACAGGACCGAAGTCGGGAACAAAATAAACATTGCCATCGGTTCCCAGGTAGTACTGCCCAGGTTCAATTTCGTTGGTGAACGTCGATCCGCCAAACGTACCGGACCAGACCCATTCACCGGCGCCAAGATCCGCCTGTATTAAAAACGTGGTAAGCGGATCAATGATACCGTCGGCGGCATCCAGTGTGGTATCGCCAAGTTGTACTAAATACCCCTGAGGCATCGGCCTTAACCTTGGGTCTCAGATGACTTGGTTTTCTTTTCAGTCAATGCCGACAAGATTAATGCGCCAACAGGCGACAGACCCGCGCACAAAGAAAACGGATCTTCGGATCTTTTCGAGGCTCTTATGCCCCCCTGGTTCAACAAAATTTTTAATAATACACTCATAACACGCTCGCCTGCATAGCTTCTGATCTGAGATCCCCTGGAAAAGGGATAAGCAGGCCGCATAGCGGTTGGATTATTTCGCTGTTTTTTGCGCTCAGCGCCCCACTCGGGTTCGGAAACTGTTAAAAAGGTTAGGCTTTTTTTTGTGTTAAATGTGGCAGCAATGTGGCGATGTGTCCGTGATGCGCATGTATGATTGCGTTGATTGAAAGCAGCACAACTTTTGCGCGGAATTTCTGCTTTTTGAACGAAAGGTGGTTGCTCGAAGCAAATTGCATGGAATTCGGCATGTACAGGTCTGTTGCGCCAATTATCTCATCGTTTTCGGTGCCTGATGTTCCCTGTCCACAACGCTCATCGCGAATTCAATGTTCATCTTGAGAGCTGAAACAACTGTACAAACAAAGGCCCGGCCGAACTGGTTAATAACCGTCAGAAATTCAGAAATCCTCTGACCGGGCCGATGTATGTACGTAACATCCTCTGTCACTGGTAACTAACTGCCCACGCGACGGAGTGTGGACCAAACTAGGAAATAGTATGGCGAACTCCGGCGGCGAATTTTAGGAGCGATGTTGTCTATACGGTGGTGATTATGGGCCGAAAATCAAGGTCGCGAGAGCAGGATTGGACCCGTTCAACCGCTGCGATAACTTCCCAACAACTTAGCCTCTTTCTGCTTGAGGCATGTTCTTGCGGTTTCGCGGTGTTGTCCGGCAGCAGTGCGCAGTTCGGGGAAGATTCCGAAGAGTTCCTCGCGTGCGGCCTCTTCCACCGCGCCGAGCGCCACTTCGCCTGCATGGAAGCTCTCTGTCGCGATCCCTTCGGCATAGATGATCTCGTGATGGTCGAACATGATGTGGATGTAGGTCACCTCATCCTGCTTCTGAACGGTCACATCCTTGCCGTCGACCAGATGCTTGGCGGTGACCAGCACCTCAGTCTCTCCAAACAGCAGTTCGGCCTGATACCCGGTGAACAGGATCCGGTGCTGCGGTGAGACCAGCAGCCCACAACGAGACCCGTCCATCACGCTTGACGCAATAAGCACAGGTGCAAATTTGCCTGTCGCGGGCACTGTCCGTTTGCCGATCCAGCGAATTGGGCGCAGTCCATTGTCGCGGGTCAGTACCATATCGCCCAGCCGCAGGTCTTCGATCTTACGCTCACCATGTTGGGTCAGGATCCGGGTGCCGGGGGTGAAACAGATGATGTTCTCGATCTCGGCAAAGGTGACCAGCGTGCCGTCGGCCATCGAGAAACTGCCCGACAGTCCACCGGCCAGGTCATTGGTGTTGGAGAAGGTGATATCGCCCAGTGTGACATCCGGTGTCAGCTGGAGCGTATCGCCACCCGTCTCAGACCCTTCGCCACCGGTGATGCTGATCGCCGCATTGCCAGTGCCCGAGGTGTCGAGATCGGCGATGGTGAAATAGTCGTCGCCGTCACCCCCGGTGACGGTATCCCCCTGATCAACCGTGATGCTGTCATCGCCCGCCCCGCCGGTGATGCTGTCTGCACCATCGGCCCCGTCAATCGTGTCATTCCCCGTGCCACCGTCAATCGTATCGGCCCCGGTGCTGCCCAGCAGTGTGTCAGCGCCGCCCCCGGCATCGACATTGACGCCCAGACTGTCCGCGCTGGCATCCAGCGTGTCATTCTGATCCGACAGGATAAGGTTTTCGATCTCCGAGAATGTCGCGGTGAACCCACCGGTCTCGGCGGTCCCTGCCTCATCGCCGGTATACGTGACATCAATACTCCCGGTCGCCATCCCAGAGGCATCAAGCGTATCGCCGTTGGTTTCACCGGTTTCGCCACCGGTGATGTCATCACTCCGGAAATCGTCTTCCAGCATGATCCGGTCATCGCCGCTCTCGCCCGTGATCGTGTCATCGCCGTCGCCGCCATAGATCGTGTCGGCCCCGTCTCCGCCGGAAATGACGTCCCGGTCGCTTCCACCGTACAGCAGATCATCACCGCCCGTGGCCGTGATCGTGTCATTGCCGCTTCCGCCGAAGATCGTATCGTTATCGGTGTCGTTGCCGTCTGAAATTGAATCGTTGCCAGCGCCCGCGACAATGCTGTCCGTGCCTGTACCGCCATCAATTGAATCGTTGCTCGATGCGCCAAGGATGGTGTCATTACCGGTGCCGCCAAGCAGAGTATCCTGTCCGCCGCCGCCGTCGATATAGTCATTACCGTCGCCGCCATCGATTAAATCGTGACCATCGCCGCCGTCGATCGTATCGTTGCCGCCTGCTTCAGCAGCGATGCCGGTAGACGGATCATCAAACCAGATGTCGGTAAGTGTGAGCGTGCCGCCGCTGGAATTGAAATCAAACTCGATACGGGACGCGGGCCCCGGGATTTCGATCAGAATGGAACCGCTGGGATCATTATCAGTCGCGCTTTCGTCGTCTTCCCCTTCGAATTCGTCCAGACCCGCGACGCCGTCGGTGTTCGTTCCGTTTACATCCGCCCCAAGCGAAACGTTAAACGCAATAGGGTTGTTGGAGGCGTCATAGACAGTGATCTGCATCGTTTCGAGTTCGTCTTCGAAATCGTTGATGCGGAATTCGATATTTTCGACAGCTTCCGAGAATGAGATGCTGGCCAGACCATCGTTTTCGAAACTGGCGGCGCTGGTCGTGTCCATCGTGCCACTGCCAGTGTCAATTCCGGCAGTATACTGTAGCGAATTGGTGTATTCACCGCCGACATCGCCAAAGTCATAGGAGACGTCAACACCGCCAACGGTCTGTGTGCCGGTTGAAAGGTTGTCACCATTGTCGATAACGCCGCCATCATCCGGGTCAGGGATCAGATCCCATTGAAAGGCAGCGCGGTCCAGCGGAACCGCCGCAACGCCGTCCCCGCCGTAAATGGTATCATTACCATTCCCGCCAATGATCGAGTCATCGCCCGATCCGCCGTCCATAGAGTCAGCTCCCAGACCACCATCCAGCGTGTCATTACCTGTCCCGCCTTCAAGCGTATCGTTCGATGCGGCATTGCCCTCATCCGTGATCGAGTCGTTACCCGCACCACCAACAAGTGAATCGTTGGCAGATCCGGTATCACCACCTTCGATGATGTCATCGCCGTCGCCGCCATCTATGGTGTCTGCACCGGCCCCGCCGTCAATCGTGTCATTGCCGCCATTGCCGCGGATACTGTCGTCATCCCCGTCGGCGCCATCAATCTCGTCACCCTGAGAATCCGTATAACCCGGGCCCATCACCTCGCCGGTGGCGGCCCCGTCTACTATCCCATCGGAAATATTGAATTGAACCTGTGCATCCCCGGGCTCAACCGTGATGTTATGGGTAAACCCGTCATCCCCGGTATAGGTCAGATCCCAGGTGCCATCACCATTGTCGGTGGCGGTAAGAACGTCGTCGAAGATGAGGATATCTTCGATACCCTCAGATTTGATCGTAATCGTAAAATCGTCATCAAATGTCGACAAGTCGAAGATAAACCTGTCAATCTCGCCATCCCCTTTGCCACCTTTGGAGATATCAAATTCTGTAAATGCGGTGGTCGACGCATCGGTAATCGTAACTTCATTGGCCAGAGAAGGAGTACCCTCGTTCGATATATCGAGATCGAGCGTTCCTCCGCTGATGTCGCTGTTATCCGCAACAAAGTTAATAATCTCCGGCACTGCGCCTACCTCATCAAACTGGCGGTGCCTGCCTCTTTTCTGTGGGCGGTCACCACCAAAACAAAACTTTTGCCACCTAATCCGCGAAATTCCGGATCTGGTTGGGTCTGCAAAAGGCCAGATTACTTGGGCGAAATTCAGACAAATTTGAGCGGGACTCGGGGTAAAGTCGTGAATTCACCACCCGGCTTTTGAGGCGCTACTCGTCAAAATTGTATTGCACACTGTCCGGTTAGCTAGGCGCGTATGCGCTCGGCTTATGTGTAAGTATCAGAAATAAATGATATTTCAGGGGCGATCAGATTGCGCAAAGCAACGAAAATGCCTGTGCAACGGCGGTTTTACTCAGATCATCGCCGCACCGGCAGCAAAGTTGCCCAATTTGGTGACACAATTCGCGACACCACAGCGCATAACTAAGTGTTCAAAGGCCCAATGCTTACTGGGAAACGCCATCCAACTGTATATTTACAGCGCAGGTATCCGCCAGGATCACAGTCCCAACTCGGCACGCAGCTTCCGGGTCAGTTTCGCCACCACCATATCGTATGAAGCAAGCAAATGTGCCTCTAACTCCACGTTGGAAAGACCCGGATCATCGTAAACCTGCAACCATTTCATCCCGCGTGACGCCAGATAGGGCGCGGGGCGAATGCCGGGCTGGTCCTGCAACACCTCATAGGCAATATCAGAGGCTTTGAACGTATAGGCATCGCGCCCCTCGTTCCAGCCCCCGATGGCAAAGACTTTACCACCCACTTTCCAAACATCCGCATTGCCCCACTGCACCACATAGGTGGTTGCCTTCAGCCCCCCGCAATAGCTGTTGAACGCGTCACGTGACATCATTGTGCATCTCCTGTCGATGTTGCCGACAAGAGCTTCAGATCAATCCAACTGGCCAACATCAGAACTGCCCGCCCGCAATCTCAATCGCCTGGCCATTCACACTGCCTGATCCCGGGCCGCATAACCACAAAACAGCCTCTGCAACCTCTTCCGGGGCGATCAGGCGGCCATGTTTGTTGGCACCAACCATCATATCTCTTGCCGCATCCTCGCTCACCCCCGCGCGGGCGCTTATGGATTTCACGTTACGTGTGACAATCTCGGTATCCACGTAGGCAGGGCAAACAGCATTAAACGTCAGACCGGTTCCCAGATAATCCTCGCTTAACCCGCGGATCAGCCCGATCAGACCATGTTTCGAGGCGGTATAGGCCGATGCGCCCTTTAATCCTTTGATCCCGGCAATCGAGGACATTCCGATCACGCGGCCCCAGTCGCTCTCACGCATAGAAGCCATGCATTCACGGATCGTCCAGAAAGCGCCGTCCAGATTGGTGGTCATGATCCGCCGCCAGAATTCTGTATCAGATTTGTGCAGCGCCCGCCCTTCGGCCACCCCGGCATTGGCAACACAGATGTCAATCGGGCCACGGGCGGCAACGGCTTCTGCAACGCCGGTCTGAACTTGCGCCTCATCGGTGACATCCATCACGAACGGGAAAATGCGTTCCCCAGCCGCTTCTTCCAGAATGGATTTTCTTCGTCCGGTTATCGTCACCTGGGCACCAGCCTTCGCCAGCGCTTGTGCAATTGCCAGCCCTATCCCGGTGCCGCCACCGGTCACCAGCGCATGTTTTCCATCCAGTATCATGGTTAAACCCTATCCGATTAACCGGGGGGTACAAGCGTGACCGACAAGGCAGCCGCGTGTTCAGATATTGTTGAAATCTGCTGTCAGCAACTGCCCGGAAAAAGCTACTCTTGGATGCGTTTGCATGCCGTAAAATAAGGGTCTTCCGCTGATTCTTTTTGCCAATCTTCCCGCCGCAATCCGCTCCGATTTCATCGAACTAAACCACCTTTATCCCGATTTCAGTGCGATTTTTCCCAAAATTTCCGAAAATCAGGGCATTGGTCCTAAGGCATGCGGCAATCTGGGTGTCGCATGTCTCTTTGGTCTGTGAAATAACGACCCTTGAACAGAGGAATGCGGCGCTGCAGCATTCTGTAAATGAAACGCAATCTGCCAGAAGGGGGATGCCACGTTGAAGATCGGAACGCCGAAAGAGATCTTTGAAGGGGAAGCACGGGTCGCGATGACGCCAGACTCGGCGCTGCAACTGCAAAAACTTGGACATGAATGTTTGATTGAATCCGGGGCAGGTGCTGCTGCCGGGTTCTCGAATGCTGACTACAAAGCCGCAGGCGTTGAGGTTGTCAAAACCGCCGCTGCACTTTGGAAGGCCAGCGAAATCGTGGCCAAGGTTCGCCCGCCGGAAGGTACAGAGATCAAGCGTCTGCGCGAAGGGCAAACGCTGATTTCATTCTTCAACCCGGGCGGCAACGAAGACCAGATGGCACTTGCCGCTGAAAAGGGCGCAACCGTTGTGGCGATGGAAATGGTACCGCGTATCAGCCGGGCGCAGAAGATGGATGCTTTGTCCTCCATGGCTAATATCGCTGGTTACCGCGCCGTGATCGAGGCAGGCAATAACTTCGGCCGCTTTTTCACCGGTCAGGTAACCGCGGCGGGCAAAGTACCGCCCGCCAAGGTGTTGATCGTCGGGGCAGGAGTGGCAGGACTTGCCGCAATTGGCACATCTACTTCTCTGGGTGCCATTACCTATGCATTCGATGTGCGGCCCGAAGTGGCCGAACAAATCGAATCCATGGGGGCCGAGTTCGTCTTTCTTGAATTTGAAGAAAGCGCGCAGGACGGCGCCGCGACGGGCGGTTACGCTGCACCCTCATCACCGGAATTCCGCGAGGCACAGCTGGCCAAGTTCCGCGAAATGGCCCCGGACATTGATATTGTTATCACCACGGCGCTGATCCCCAACCGTCCTGCTCCGGTTCTTTGGACCGAAGATATGGTTGGTCTGATGAAACCCGGCAGTGTGATCATCGACCTTGCCGCTGAACGTGGTGGCAATTGTGAGCTGACCGTGGCTGACGAGAAAATCGTTTCGAAAAACGGCGTTACGATTGTTGGTTATACCGATTTCCCGTCGCGGATGGCGACGCAAAGCTCGACCCTCTACGCGACAAACATTCGGCATATGATGACCGACCTTACGCCCGAAAAAGACGGCAAGGTTGTGCATGACATGGAGGATGACGTTATTCGCGGCGCTACTGTAGCGCATGCGGGTGAGGTGACATTCCCACCTCCGCCACCAAAAATTCAGGCAATTGCGGCCCAACCAGCCAAGGAAGCTCCTAAAGAGCTTACTGTAGAAGAGAAAAAGGCCCAGGAAGTTGAAGCATTCAAGGCGCAAACCCGCAGCCAGATCACGCTTCTTGCCGTTGGCGGGGCCTTGACCCTTGGTGTGGGGCTTGTTGCTCCGGCCAGCTTTATGCAGCACTTCATCGTGTTCGTGCTGGCCGTGTTCGTGGGCTTCCAGGTGATCTGGAATGTTTCACACAGCCTGCACACACCGTTGATGGCGGTTACGAACGCAATTTCGTCGATCATCATCCTCGGGGCATTGATGCAGATCGGATCAGGCTCGTATCTCGTGATCCTTTTGGCCGCATTGTCGGTCTTCATGGCCGGAATAAACATATTCGGCGGCTTCCTTGTCACCCGGCGCATGCTTGCCATGTTCCAGAAATCTTAAGGGGGCCGGGATTATGGAATTCGGATTTACCACTGCTGCCTATGTTGTTGCGGCTGTTCTCTTTATCCTCTCCTTGGGGGGGCTCTCAGGCCAGGAAAGCGCCAAGCGCGCGATCTGGTACGGCATTGTAGGCATGGCGTTGGCAGTACTGGCCACGTTAATCGGGCCGGGTGCTGGTTTGTGGCTGTTGTCATTGCTGCTGATCGCGGCGGGCGGAACCATCGGTTATGTCGTGGCCCAGCGGGTGCAGATGACCGAGATGCCGCAGCTTGTGGCGGCAATGCACTCTTTGGTTGGTTTGGCTGCTGTTTTTGTGGGCTTCAATGCGCATTTTGAGCTGGGCAATGTTCTGGCGATGGATGATGCGGCCAAGAAAGCCACCGAAGGGTTTGCCGCGCTTCTGGCCAAGAAAGACAGTGTCGAGATCGCAATTCTGCGGGTTGAGCTGTTCCTGGGCGTCTTCATTGGGGCGATCACCTTTACCGGTTCGGTCATTGCCTATGGCAAACTGGCGGGCAAGGTGACCTCTGCCGCGACCAAACTGCCGGGTGGCCACGCGCTGAACGCCGGGGCGGCGGCGTTGTCGCTGATCTGTCTGATCTGGTACTTCAACACGGGCGGTTTTCTGCCGCTGTTTGTGATGACGCTGGCCGCGTTTTTCATCGGCTATCACCTGATCATGGGCATCGGCGGCGCCGATATGCCGGTGGTTGTGTCGATGCTCAACAGCTACTCAGGCTGGGCCGCCGCGGCGATCGGCTTCTCGCTTGGCAATGATCTGCTGATCGTTGTTGGCGCTCTTGTCGGCTCAAGCGGTGCGATCCTCAGCTACATCATGTGCAAGGCGATGAACCGGCATTTTGTCAGCGTCATACTGGGCGGCTTTGGTGGCCCCGCGGGTGAACAGATGGCTGTCGAAGGGGAACAGATTGCAATCGATGCTGACGGTGTTGCTGCGGCGCTGAATGACGCAGACAGCGTCATCATCATCCCCGGTTATGGCATGGCGGTGGCACAGGCCCAGCAAGCGGTTAGCGAGCTCACATCGAAACTGCGGGGCAAGGGTAAGAATGTTCGCTTTGCCATCCACCCGGTTGCCGGCCGTTTGCCCGGGCACATGAACGTGCTGCTGGCCGAGGCGCGTGTGCCTTACGACATCGTGATGGAAATGGACGAGATCAATGATGACTTCCCGGAAACGGACGTGGCCATTGTCATCGGCTCGAACGACATCGTAAACCCGGCAGCGCAGGATGATCCGAATTCCCCAATCGCAGGGATGCCGGTTCTGGAATGCTGGAAAGCCAAACAGGTGTTCGTGTCCAAGCGCGGGCAGGGCACGGGTTACTCCGGCATCGAAAACCCGCTGTTCTATAAGGAAAACACACGCATGTTCTATGGCGATGCCAAAGACAGCGTATCCAAGCTCCTGCCGATGATCGACTAATCCGGAAAGAGTTGACTGAAAAGGGCGTCCGTTTGGGCGCCCTTTTTTATTGCGTCGTGTGTGCCTTCGGTGTCGGTCTGCCTCTGATGAAGAAATTTGCTCGCTAAATGTAGGGTCGGGCGCACGGTATGCAGAAGTATGCCGCTAAGGCATTGAAGTTGCGACAATATTACGTTTGACATCCATCGGGCCGTGGCTAGTGTGCGCGAAAATTCTGGACACGTCCTCATGCCCACCATCAATGATCACCCCCTGCGTTACAGTCTTGCTAACGAGTTGCACGCGCGCCCATTTCCATCTCTGGGCGCACCCGCAACAGCGGTTTTTCTGGCGATCAAGCAAGAACATAACGCAGCAGCGCGTGACAGATCGGCGGATTTTAGCCATCTGCTGGACCTGCTTGACCGGCATGGTGCACCTCATCCCCAGCCGGGTGCCACGCATTATTCAGGTTCTATTGGGCGGCACACTCTGAAATGGGAAAGCCATACAGAGTTTGTTACCTACACAGTCTTTTCCAACGGCCTCAGCGCCCGACCGTTTGACCCGGCGGATTTCGGGGTGTTCCCAGAAGACTGGCTTGACGCAGCGCCGGGACAGCGGATTACATCCGCATTGATCCGGGTCGAACCCACATCGGATGATGCTCAGCTGGCACACAATGTTTCAGAATGGTTTGTCCCTGAAAGTGTGGCCGTGGCCCGCGTGTTAGACAACGCGGCGGTGATTGCTGGTGATTTTCGCATCGACCCATCGGGCCACCAACGCTTTCTTGTCAGTGTCTCGCCAGAAACCGGACCACGTCGGATCGGCCGGATCGTTCAGCGGATCTGTGAGATAGAGACCTACAAATCACTCTCGATGCTCGGATTTTCCCGTTCACGCGAAATGAGCCCACGCATGGGTGAGCTGGATGACCGTCTCAGTCTAATGATTGGAGAGATGGCAGATGGTACAGCCGGGGCTGAGGATACCTTGCGAGAATTGCTTAAAATCTCTGCAGAGTTAGAGGCAATGGTCGCCCATTCTTCATTTCGTTTTGGTGCAACGGAGGCCTATCAGGAAATTGTAAACCAACGGATTTTGGTTCTGCGTGAAGAACGCTACGAAGGCTCGCAGTCTTTTTCTGAGTTTATGATGCGCCGATTTGAACCTGCCATGCGTACAGTCGGGTCCACACTTGATCGGCTACGCGCCATGGCCGATCGCGCCCGCCGCGCGGGCGAGCTTTTGCGTACACGGGTTGATGTGGAACGCAGCGCGCATAACCAGAAAGTGTTGGAGAGCATGGACCGTCGGGCGGACCTGCAACTCAGGCTACAGCACACCGTTGAAGGGTTGTCCGTTGTAGCGATCAGCTACTATGCGGTCTCGCTCACAGGTTATCTGATCTATCCCCTTGGCGATGCTGTGGGGATCAACAAGGGAACGTTGATCGCCCTTATCACACTGCCAGTGATTGCTGCTGTCTGGTGGATGGTACGTCGGATCAGGAACAAACTGCACTAAGTAGGGCAACACTTGCTGCAGCCTGTAATACCAATTTTGTGAATATGGCGGTCGCGACGGGACTCGAACCCGCAACACCCGGATAGACAATCCAGTGCTCTCCCGTTGAGCTACGCGACCGCATTCGGCTTGGCAGGGCGTACGGGATTTGAACCCGTGTTGTCCGTTCGAAAGACGGGTGTCCTGACCACTAGACGAACGCCCCTAAAGCCTTGGAAGGGGTATAGATCGCAGAGCAGTGTATGTAAATTAAATATAATTATAACAAATGCTTAGGAAAATAAATTTGGTTCGGTGAATTGTTATTCACCGGGCGCACCGGAACGCCGGGGTCGTATGCGTAAGGCTCAAGATACGGGAGACAGCGCTTTGCGGCATTGCCTCCTCGATATCGTCGGGTTCTTCGAGGGACTGAGCGGTCACAGTCTGATCTCCTTGTGATGGGCATGAAAAAAGGGCGGTCACCAACTGATGCCGCCCGGGGATTGAAGATTTCGGAAAACCTCCTTGATGAAAACACGCAACTCTACATCACGCGCCCTCCTTGGGCGGTGGTTTCAGAATCTCGTTCTGAAAATCGGGTGTTCATCAAATCAGTCTCCATTTCGCGGAGCACGAAGTAGCAGAATTTGCTTGTGTTGGGAAGGCTTCTGTTGACGGAAGACATCTGTCGCTGAGTTAAAACGCCTCGGGCTTCGCCTCGCGTGCCATATGGTCCAGAACCGCATTCACAAAACTGGGTTCCTTGCCTTCCGGGTAAAAACTGCGCGCGATATCCACGAACTCCGTAATGACAACTTTGGGCGGTGTGGATCCAGCGGTGAATTCGGCCCCTGCCGCTCGGAACAAGGCGCGCAATGTCGGGTCAATGCGGTTGATTGGCCATTTTGCTACCAGCGCACGGTCGGTCATCTGGTCAATCTTGGCCTGCAGGTTCACGGCTTCTTCCAGTAATAGGCGAAACAGGTCGATATCGCCCTCGGCCATGTCAACGCCCTCATCCACCTCTGCCCCGAAACGGTGATCCAGAAACTCCTGGCGCACGTCGTCCACCGGTTGGCTGGAATGCTCCATCTGAAACAGTGCCTGCACAGCATACAACCGCGCCGTCGAACGCATTTTGCGTTTGGCATTGCCGGAGAGTTGTTTGTAATCGTCGCTCATTGCCTACAGATCACCGGCCAGTTTGTATTCTTCGGCATCGGGCAGAAACCCAACCCCCTTGCGTGTACCGCCCCATTTACGCACCAGTGCAATCAGATGCAGCGCCGCGGCAGCGGCTCCAGCGCCTTTGTTCATCTGTGCCGGATCGGCACGGGCCACGGCCTGATCCCGGTTCTCGACCGTCAGAATGCCATTGCCGATACACAGCCCCTGCAGGCCCAGCATGGTGATCCCACGCGAGCTGTCGTTACAGACCGTTTCGTAATGCGTGGTCTCGCCGCGAATGACGCAACCTAATGCAACATAGCCGTCATAGTTGCTCATCCGCTCGGCTATTCCAATCGCTGTCGGCACTTCCAAGGCGCCGGGCACTTCGATCAGGTCATACGTTCCGCCTGATGCTTCAATCTCGGCCCTGGCCCCGGCAATCATTTGATCGGCAATATCGCGGTAGAACGGTGCGACAACGATCAGCAGTTTCACCGGTTTGTCGAATTCTGCCCGGGGCAGGGTATATTCTGTTCCAGCCATGTTCTTATCCTTCGTTCAGCGCGCGGGTGCCAACAATCGCGATGCCGTAGGCGTCCAGCCCCAGGTAACGGGTGTCGGGGCTGTCTGTCAGCAGGATCAGTTCACGCAATCCCATGTTCGACATGATCTGTGCCCCTAATCCGGTTTGCTTGATCGTGCGTGGGCCTTCGTCATCCTCAATCTCGCTTGACAGCTTGGGTCGTGGTTGGCGGAACAAAAACACAGCTCCACGCCCTTCTTCGGCGATAATCTCCATTGCACGGGGCAGTTTGCCACTGGGTTTTCCGTTGCCACTCACCAATCCGATGCCAAGCACATCCTCAAGCGCGTTCAGCGCGTGGGTTCGGGCCAGAACGGGTTTACCATCGCTCAGATCTCCCTTGCTCAGAACGACATGTTCTGTGCCGGTGATCTGATCGGCAAACAGCCGCATATCCCACTCACCACCATGGGAGGATGAAACGGTCTCACGTGCGACTTCTCGCACAAGATTGTCGTGCTTGTGACGATAGGCAATCAGGTCGCTGATGGTGCCGATCTTCAAATCATGTTTCTTGGCGATTTCAACCAGATCTGGCAGCCGGGCCATTGTCCCGTCTTCGTTCATAATTTCACAGATCACACCTGATGGATGCAGGCCCGCCAGTCGAGAAATGTCAACGGCGGCCTCGGTATGACCCGCGCGTACCATCACGCCGCCGTTTTTAGCGCGCAAGGGGAAGACATGCCCTGGGGTGGCAATTTCTGCGGCTGTGCTTTGGTCATTGATGGCCACTGCGACGGTGCGCGCCCGGTCAGCTGCTGAAATCCCGGTGCTGACACCTTCGCGCGCTTCGATGGAAACGGTAAACGCGGTTTCATGACGGGATGAGTTGTTCACCGCCATCATCGGCAGGCCCAGATGATCAATACGTTCCGCAGTCATTGGCAGGCAGATCAGCCCCCGACCATAGGTCGCCATGAAATTGATCGCTTGGGCATCGGCGAACTCGGCGGGGATCACCAGATCACCTTCATTCTCGCGATCCTCGTGATCGACAAGAATATACATCCGCCCGGCCCGGGCCTCTGCAATGATCTCTTCGGTTGGCGCGATCGCTGCCCGCAGATCCGCTTCTACTGGGCCAGGTTTCTCATAGGCCTGAATTTCCGACATCTGGGTCCCTCGGGGTTGCAGGCCTGCCAGATACCGCAGGGCGGGGGCAATGGCCAGAGGGGAAGTTCGGGGATGTGAGATTTGAGCAGGTGTGACGGGCCCGCGCGCAACCGTTTGGTTCTCTCATTCCCGAGGACCTGTATGTACAGGTGGGCGCCAGGTAACCAGGCCAGGGCCAGGACAGAGCCAGCTCCCTCGGAATTGTTTAAGGCCACCGGAATGCAACCGTTCACGAGAAGGGCAGAACCCGCCACCTGGCTTAACTAATGCGTGATTGGGCTTCCGGCAAGGGGTTGCATTTGTTCATCTTTTGTTCATATTTGATTAGATGAGTGATACGGTCGAAACCACCCTGCAACCCGGACAGCTTTTGGCCCGGGTTGTGTGCCGTCACCTAAGAAGTTATGACTTTGTTTCCATTGAGGAATTTGTGCCGGAACGTGGCCGTCGCGTGGACGTTATGGCGCTTGGACCCAAGGGAGAAATCTGGGTGATCGAGTGCAAATCGTCCCGGGCGGATTTTATGTCAGACGGCAAATGGGAAGGCTATCTTGATTGGTGCGACCGATATTTCTGGGCTGTAGACGAGGATTTTCCAACTGATTTGTTGCCAGATGATACCGGCCTGATCATCGCCGACGCCTACAACGCCGAAATAATTCGTATGGCCCCGGAAACGAAACTTGCCGGAGCGCGGCGAAATGTTCTGATCCGAAAATTCGCCCGCCACGCAGCAGCCCGATTGCATAACCATCGCGATCCGAAGTTATGATTTCCTTAATTCAGCGGCCTTTGCGGCTGCGAGGATTTCTTCGGCAATCTCGCGGGCTTCATCGGGATCAAAATCCATAGGAATCTCAATACCCTGTGCATCAATGAAAAGCCGCACCATGCCTTGATCTGTCGGCCCGATCTGCAGATTTGCCTCGATGTCACTGTCGGAATTGATACCCATGGCAGGCTCCTTTTTCTGGCTTGTGAAATAGGGGCTGTATGCACTTTTTGCAAGCCGTGGATATGCCACACCTGATGGCCGAAATTCAGGGTTGATGTGGCCTGAAAAAACCAATCGTGCTATTTTGGCCGGTAAGCTTGGGGTTGAATTGGCACCACCTCTTGGATCATCTTGAGGTCATTCAGATTGGCGGTGCTGTTTCGGAGAGTGTGAAATGAGCTTTAACTTAGTCAAATTAAACAGCAAATCAGTTTGTGGCCTCTCATTGCTGGCGGCAGCGTCAACCTCACCTGCCATGGCAGAAGATTGGCAGTTGGGGCTGGGGGCAAATCTTGAGCAGTTTTTTGGTTATGTCTCTTATGATGGTGCAACATCAGCAGACTACGATGGCGTGGATGCCGTTGGCACGGCCGAGGTTTTCCTGCGCCCTCTGCTCACCATGGATAACGGCCTGAGATTCGGGGCAAATCTTGATCTCGAAGGGCATTTAGGCGAGCGCAATGCAGGTGCCGAATTTGATGAGGCTTCGGTTTTTGTGAAAGGCAGCTTTGGCGAATTTTTGATCGGGAAGTCGGATACGCCCGGCAATCACATGCACTTTGGCGCGCCCGCTGGATATGGCCCGGACATCAACTTTACTGGTCTTGGTTCCGCAGCGTTACCGTCGCTTTTACAGTTTTCAAATGTTCACAACGGTGTCCGGGTGGGGGACGATCTGTTTCGCGGAACCTTAGGCAGTACGCAAATTTCAAATTTGGGTGAGGAAACCCAAGGCAGGGTAGCCTATTACTCGCCCAGATTTGCCGGATTTCAGCTTGGCGCAAGCTACGCAGATGAAACACCGAATGATGCCCCGAACCGCCGGAACTTCTTTGACATCGGGGCGAATTATATGAACAGTTTCGGGGGCTTGGACGTCGGAGTTTCTGCAAAGTGGGGCACTTCGGACAACTCGGTCGTCCCAACGGCCAGTCCTGAGTATTGGGGCGCAGGACTAAATTTTGCCTACGGTGATTTCTCGGTCGGTGGCAGTTATGCCGAAAGCAGCGGCAGTGCAGCCGGAGTCACCGATGGGCGAGCATTCGACATCGGTGCAAAGTACCAGACCGGGCGATTTGGCGTTAGCCTTCATTATCTGAACGGCGAAAACACTGACAATGAGAATGCGGGCCTTGGTGTCAAAGAAAGACTGGAAGCCGTAACTTTGGCTGCGGGTTATTACCTGACTGGTCATCCGGACCGACCGGTGCTGCCTCCAGGTCCGGGATCGGATTATGACAGCGTGTATGGATTGCAGCAGGGCATGGGCGCGATGGTGTTTGGGTTTGTTTCCTATGCGGATTTCAGCGAAGACATAGGTGACGGCGGTATCGGCACCCCGGGCGATGATGTGGATGGTTTCGTGATCGGGACAGGTTTTAGGCTGACCTTCTGACGGGGCTACTGTTCGAAGCAACGAAAGCAAAAATTCCGCCACTCAATAGGCTTGCAATTGCGTGCCGCAAAAGTTAAATCACCCGTCAGTGCCGCCTTAGCTCAGTTGGTTAGAGCGCTTGATTGTGGATCAAGAGGTCCCCCGTTCGAGCCGGGGAGGTGGTACCATCAATACATTGAATTCAAACAGTAAATGGGCTTTTTGGGGTGCGTTAATTCGGGCTCTGTTACGAACGCTGCTACTTACGATTCTTTTTTGTTCGCTTGCCCACATTCCAGGACGCTTAATGCTCTCTGACTTTGCTACGGCTGGATACCTCCTTTGCGCAAAAGCGTTACCAGCTATTCAATTGCAATGGTCTGCCGTAATATGCCGCTGTCGCGGTCGTAGATCAGAATCTGGTCGTCGTCGGTTACAATGGCATACCAGTCACTGCCTTGAGTGAACGCGACAGGCTCGGTTCCATCGGGCAAGGTGATGACGTCCGGCAGTTCCGGGCCGAAAGCATCCGAGAACCTGATGACAAACAGAACCACGATGACTACAAACCCGATAATCATCGTTGCGGTCAGCATCGTTACCAACACGCGCAGGTATTTCACCGTTGCCGGATCAACCGGCGAAGATTGAGGGCTGTCATTCATGGGAACTGTCCCTTTGTCTTTTCAGATCGCGGCTGATCCGCCATCGCGTCTTGATAAGGCGCTTTCCCGCGATGTGCCAGAGGCGGCTTCGCTGTCCCGGACCCAGCTGGCACGACTTATTGCCGGTGGGCTGGTTACCGTGAACGGTGTTGCGCTGACCGATGCCAGGGCTCGGGTGCAAGAAGGGGACCGGATCGAGATTACACTGCCAGAGGCCGTGGAAACCTACGTGACGCCACAGGACATCCCGTTGGATGTGGTATACGAAGATGAAGCTTTGGTCGTGGTCAATAAACCCCCCGGTATGGTTGTTCATCCGGCTCCGGGTAGCCCGGATGGCACGTTGGTTAATGCTTTGCTGCACCATTGTGGTGACACGCTTTCAGGGATTGGTGGCGAAAAACGGCCCGGAATTGTGCACCGGATAGACAAGGATACCAGCGGATTGCTGGTGGTGGCGAAATCGGACAAGGCGCATCATGGGCTGGCAGCGCAGTTTGAGGCGCATAGTGTTGAACGAAAATATCAAGCTTTGGTTAACGGACGGCCCGATGCAGCCGATCCGCGGTTGCGTGGTATCCGGGGCGCGAGTTTTGAGGGCGGTAACATCCTGAAGATCACCACCCACCTGGCCAGGCATAAGACCGACAGGCAGCGCCAAGCCGTTGTTTTTCAAGGTGGAAAACATGCAGTGACCCGCGCGCGGGTGGTTCGTGGGTTTGGGTCACCAGAAGTGGTATCATTGGTTGAATGTTGGCTGGAAACAGGGCGCACCCATCAGATACGGGTTCATATGGCACATGTGGGTCACGGGTTGGTCGGAGACCCGACCTATGGTGGGCGTCGAAGATTGCCGTCTAAGGCATTGAGTCAAAATGCTATTGCAGCTGTCTCGGTGTTTTCCAGACAAGCATTGCATGCCGCTGTGTTGGGCTTTGAACACCCGGTTTCCAGTGAATTGATGCGGTTTGAGGCGGAAATGCCTGAGGATATGCGCGTGCTACTGTCATCACTGGAAAACTAAGTTTTTTCACCCTCATTAACCTTTACCGAAATGGCAAATTCAGGGGGTGACATCCGTACACCCCCTGTGCACCCCCCGTACACCGGGTGCGCGCTGTTTCAGGCATGTTTGGAAGGTTAACGGACCGTACGGCACCATGCCTAATACTTGCAATATTTCGCACATTTTTGTGAGAATTTCGCTGGTCTCTGGCGATTTTCCGGAACTGCGCCCATATTAATTAAACTATTTAGTTCAGTTGGCTTGAATTCGCGCCACGGGCTTCCTATTTGGATGTTAAGCCTATAAACATTAGGCTTGAAAACTGGAGGGACAGAGGCTTGAGTAATTATAAAAATCTCCCCGCACCGACGCCGGAAGGCGGGTTGAACCGGTATCTGCAGGAAATCCGTAAATTTCCGCTATTGGAACCGGAAGAGGAATACATGCTGGCCAAAGCATGGGTTGAAAAAGAGGATTCCCGATCCGCCCATAAAATGGTCACCAGTCACCTGCGCCTCGCGGCCAAAATCGCGATGGGCTATCGCGGCTATGGGCTGCCGCAGGCTGAGGTTATTTCAGAGGCGAATGTTGGCCTGATGCAGGCCGTTAAACGGTTTGATCCTGAAAAGGGCTTTCGTCTGGCCACCTACGCAATGTGGTGGATCCGGGCCAGTATTCAGGAATACATCCTGCGAAGCTGGTCGATGGTGAAACTGGGCACAACCAGCGCACAGAAAAAGCTGTTCTTTAACCTGCGCAAGGCCAAGGCACGTATCGGCGCGCTGGAAGAAGGGGATATGCATCCCGACAACGTCAAGCGCATCGCCCATGATCTGGGCGTGACAGAAACCGAAGTGATCTCGATGAACCGGCGGATGTCGGGCGGAGATGCCTCGCTTAATGCCACAGTCGGGTCCGAAGGTGAGGGCACGATGCAATGGCAGGATTGGCTGGAAGATGAAGATGCTGATCAGGCCGGCGACTATGAGCGTCAGGATGAACTCACCGCGCGGCGCGAATTGCTGGCCGCTGCGATGGATGTTCTCAACGACCGGGAGCGCGATATCCTGACACAACGCCGTTTGAGCGAAAAGGCGATCACGCTGGAAGATCTCAGCAGCCAGTATGACGTAAGCCGCGAACGCATTCGCCAGATCGAAGTGCGTGCATTTGAAAAGCTGCAAAAGCGGATGCGCGCACTGGCTCAGGAAAAAGGTATGCTGCCTGCGGCCTGATCCCTTGGTGCGGGACCCGAATCAAAGTAGCCTCTCCCGGTTTCCGGGAGAGGCTTTTTGTTTGTGAACATTGGAAAGGCAAAAGCGCGTATCGGCCTGTTTGTACTGGCCGCGCTGCTGACAGCGTGCTCGCCACGACCTGTGGCCGAACGAGGAGACCCGTATCCGCAAGCGAAAGTGCACAGCATTCATGTGGCAACGCAGCGGGCATTGGGGCATTCCGGCCCCAGCTTTGGCGAAGCTCGGCAGCGAAAAATCGGCTATTTTAGTGCTGATATTTCAGTTCCCCCCACCCATAAACCGGGCCATATCGAATGGCCCAAGGGTCCACCCGATGCGGCGACGGATTTCGTCGTGACCCGGACGGAACGGCATGGCGGTGGAGATGCGTTTGCCCGGCAAGTTTGGAGCGGAACCGACTCTGACGAGGCGCTTTTGTTTGTGCATGGTTACAACAACACCTTGTCAGAGGCGCTGTACCGGTTTGCCCAGATCCGGGCGGATTTCAAATCGCTTGGACCGGGTGTGCTTTTCTCATGGCCATCAGCGGGCGATCCGCGCGGCTATGCCTATGATCGCGACAGCGTGCTTTATTCCCGGGATGATCTGGAAGAGGTGATGCAGACCCTGACGGCGCGACCCGGGCGCAAGGTGTTTCTTCTGGCGCATTCGATGGGTGCGCATCTGGTGATGGAGACCCTTCGCCAGGCCGCATTGCGCGGGGACCGGCGCCTGCTGAACCGGGTGAGCGGCGTGGTACTGATGTCACCGGACATTGACCCGGATCTGTTTCGTCGTCAGGTCGAGGCGATCGGGGATTTGCCCGAACCCTTTGTGCTTTTCATATCCCGTCAGGATCGGGTGCTGTCGGTGGCGTCCTTTATCAGCGGACGCAAAGCACGGCTGGGCGTGATCGACAGCCCGGAAAAGGTGGCCGGGTTGGGCGTGCAGGTGGTGGATTTTACTGCATTGGACGAAGGCCTTGGCCTCGGGCACGCGGTGCCCGTGACCTCTCCCGCCGCGATTGCTGTGTTAAATAGCATGATCGAACAGGCAGAAGGCGGTGATGTCCCGTTCGAGGATTATACGGTTCTGGAAGCAGAGCCGTGAGAGGGGCGTTGCCCTCATTCTATTCTACGCGGTGGCCTTACTCTGCCTTTGGAGGCGCGCCACCGGCGAATGAGTTGCCGTTGACGTAGTCACAGGGTGCTTCCTGCATCTGCAGGTGAAGCCCGTCATCCGTGTAAGGGTTGGCGCGGGCGAGATCTTCGTCGACATCGATGCCCAGCCCCGGGGCCTCGGGTGCTGCTATGAATCCGTTGTCGATCCGGATGCTGCCCTTGATCAGTTTGTCGTGGAACTCTGTCTCGATACATTCACACATCAGGATGTTCGGTATAGACACCGCGAGATGGATATTGGCGGCCCATTCCAGGGGGCCTGCATAAAGGTGTGGTGCCATCTGGGCGTTGTAGACTTCGGCCATTGCGGCCACCTTTTTCATCTCCCAGATGCCGCCCGCGCGGCCAAGGGCCGGTTGCAGGATCGTGGCCGCGCCGTTGCGCAGGATGGGAGCAAATTCGGCCTTGGTGGTAAGGCGTTCACCGGTGGCGACAGGGATAGAAGTAGCACGCGCGACCTTGGACATTTCCCCGATATTGTCGGGTGGAACAGGCTCTTCAAACCACAGCGGTGAATAGGGCTCCAATGCCTTGGCAAGGCGGATTGCGCCACCGGTGGTGAACTGTCCGTGGGTGCCGAACAAGAGATCAGCGCGGTCGCCTACGGCCTCCCGGATTGCTTTGCAGAAGGCGGCGGATTGCGAGATGTCGGACATGGCCGGCATATGGCCCCCGCGCAGGGTGTAGGGGCCTGCGGGGTCAAATTTTATTGCGGTAAATCCGCGGCTTACGCAATCTGCGGCGGATTCTGCGGCCAGTTCAGCAGAGGTCCAGAACGCATTGATGTCGTGATGGGGCAGAGGATAGAGGTAGGTATAGGCGCGGATAAGTTCGTTCATCCGCCCGCCCAGAAGAGCCCAGACCGGGCGGTTGCGGGCCTTGCCCAGAATGTCCCAACAGGCGATTTCTAATCCGGAAAAGGCGCCCATGACGGTCAGATCAGGTCGCTGTGTGAAGCCGGAGGAATAGGCGCGGCGGAACATTAGTTCAATGTTTTCAGGGTTTTCGCCCAGCATGTGCCGCTCGAACACATCCCGGATCACCGGCTTCATCGCCTCTGGCCCAATTGAAGAGGCATAGCATTCGCCCCAGCCGGTGATGCCGTCATCGGTGGTCAGCTTGACCAATATCCAATAACGCCCGCCCCAACCCGGGGCCGGGGGGGAGGTGACGATGATGTCGAGATCGAGAAGCTTCATCGGGTGGTCCTTTCGGGCGGTAGGGGCAGTACGTTAACTTTTTCTCCGGAGCCGGATACAGGGGGGGGTGATATCCGTACACCCCCTGTACACCGGGCGATGCACAGGAAAGCCGGGGACAAATATGTTAACGCAGCATAATCACGTTGCGGCGGGCGGTTCCGGATTTGGTATCTGCAATGGCTTCGTTGATCTGGTCGAGCGACCATCGGCTCGAAATCAGCTCGTCCAGTTTAAGACGCCCCTGATCGTAGAGGTCAATCATCCACGGGATATCCCGCCGGATCACCGCATCGCCCATTTTTGAGCCGATCATCGCCTGACCGGCGGCGGCGAAGTTGACGGGCTCATAGCTCGATTCGGCACCGACATGGGGCATGCCGACCATAATGACCTTACCTCCGCTGGCCAGATAACGCGGCGCCTGATCATAGGCCGGAATTGCCCCAACCGTGACGACAACAACATCGGCGCCACGTCCAATCGCGTCTTTTGCGTCGCGCCAGGGACTGTCACCCGTGGCGAGCACACCGTCAGTGGCGCCGAAATCGCGCGCATCGGCCAGTTTGTCTTCGCTCATGTCGACGGCAACGATCCGGCGGGCACCGGCGATGCGGGCGCCCTGAATAGCGTTGAGGCCAACGCCGCCTGCACCGATCACCACAACATCCTGTCCGGCACGCAATTCGGCAGAGTTGATCACCGCACCAACGCCGGTGATCACGCCGCAAGCCAAAAGGCTTGCAGCATCCATCGCCATTCCTTCGGGCATCTTCACGACCTGACTGTGATGGGTCACCACTTTTTCAGCGAATGCACCGCAAGCCATGGCCTGATGCAGTTTGCCGCCATCCGCTGTTTTCAGCGGCCCGTGATCGCCTTCATAAGGGGTTTCGCATCCGGTCGGGCGGCCCGATCCGCAGCTGGAACATTGGCCACAAGCGCGGATCAGTGTCACCACAACCGGGTCGCCGGTGGTGAGACCGGTGACGCCTTCGCCAATCGCGCTGACGCGGCCAGCGGCCTCATGCCCATAAACCGCAGGTAGTGAACCACCCCATGCCCCGTCAGCGTACGAGATGTCGGAATGGCAAATAGCGACGGCATCCAGCGTGGCTTCGACCTCGCCCGTGCCGGGGGCGCTGAGCTGAACATCTTCGATGGTGAGGGGTTGTCCGAATTCGCGGCAGACGGCGGCTTTGATTGTTTGCATGGCTGTGTCCTAACAAGTTCGGGTCAGACTGACAGGGATTCGCGAAGCGGTTCAAGTAAGAAAGCGACCTGTTTTGGGTCGCTTAGCGAATGGGTTTGAGAACTTGTGTGGGTGGGCTGTTGAATGGCTGATTGAAGATTTCACTCGCGTGGAATCAAGCCCGAAGGGCGCCGCGCCATCGCCATTCCGCCTCCCGGCAATTATATTTATCAGTTTGTCTGGAATGGTTTCTGATCGCGGATAACAGCGTTTGCAATTGTGAGCATTTTTCGAACCAATGCGATGGCGATAAGTTTGCCGGACTTTGCTTGGTCGCGCAGCCGAGTGGCGAGCCCGAGGCGGAATTGCCCGAAAGCTTGGTCTGAAGTGGTCACCTCGGCAGATTGCGGGCTGGCTGATGCGCAGACACCTGAATGAGGAGCAAGAAGGTGTGAGTCACGAGACGATCTATTGGAGCCTTTATGTGCAGACCCGTGGTGTTCTGAAGAAGGAGCTTCAGCCATGGCTGCGCAGCCCTCGTGCCATCCGCAGGCCCCGGCATGCGACGCAGAAGGGATTGAATCTGCGCAAGACAAAGGATGCGGTTCCAACTGGTGAACGCCCACCCAAGACTGAAGTTCGCGCTGTGCCAGGTCACTGGGAGGGCAATCTGATCGTCGGAGCCAATAACCGATCACGTGAAGTTAACCTTGGCCACAAAGATCGACGTCTACTTCTGCAACCCTCAATCGCGATGGCAGCGTGGCAGCAACGAAAACACGAACAGCCTTCTACGCCAGTACTTCCCGCGAGGCCTCGACATGTCCGGCTACAGCCAAGCTAAACTCAGTGCCGTCGCGAGACGGCTCGACGAACGGCCGCGAAAAACCTTGCAGTACGAAACACCGGCAGAGAGGTTCGAACAGTCTGTTGTGGTCACCCGTTGAATCCGCAGGGGTGTTGCCGACGTTCGCTGCAACCCAACCAATGTCCGCAGTTGACGCATTCCGCAGGTGTCGGGCATCAGTCGATGCCATTAAAGCGTTGCAGTTCTCGGATATAGATGATGATCATTGTCACATCAGCGCGAGTCAATCCTGCGACCGGCGGCATGTTTCCAAAGGGCCAGTGATGTCCACGCACTCCGGTTTCTACGGCCCGCTGAAAAGCTTCATCGCCGTGATGCGATGGCTCGTAGATTTTATGCACCAGGGGTGGTGCCACCCCGTCCTGTCCCGCTGCGTTGTCGCCGTGGCAAACTGCGCATTTTGCTTGGTAGACGCTTTCCCCAATCGAGGCTTCTGACGACAGGGCTTCCGGCAGTTTTACAAACACGATTGCATTGGATTGATCGGCTGGCACTGTTGTTGTTTCGGAGGGGCGAATGGCAAAATATACAGCGACACAGGCGGTGACAGCTCCGGTCAAGATCATCATCTTTTGCATATCGGCATCCTATTCGTTTCATTTGTTCTTTGGCATGATGTGGTCTGTGGCATTACAGGCCACGCCGTTGATCAATCTGAGTCCGGTGGCAAAAGCAGATAATTCACAAGGTGGTCGAGTGATTGCGGCGTCATTGACCAGCGGGGCATTCGCAGTCCGATTGTACTTCCGTCAGGTCGAATACCTTCAGTAATTGCCCCGGCCAGTGACTCCGCATCATAGGTGTCGTGATCATGCCCGCCATGGCCGTGATCTCCTGCCAATGCTGAGAATGTAACAGCCGGTGCAACGTGCCAAAAGGTGGGCCAGAGCCGCCCGCCTTCGCGGTCGGTACCATGGCAGTCCACGCAAGCGCCATTGCCCATCATTGTCATGTGATGGTGCCCGCCGCGCGGCGCCATATGTTGGCCTGACGCGGTCTGGCCCGTGAAATAAAGACGTTGCCCGTCACTGGTGAACTGCTTTGGCCAGTTTTCGCGATTGGTGTCCGGTGTTGTTTGGACGTGGAAAATCCCGATCAGGACCAGCAGAATTATACTGGCACTCATCAGGAAAAGTCGATTTGTGAACCAGCGTTTTGCCATCAAATTGGCATCTGATTGCGACGTTTTTAGTTAGGGTACGGAGCGTAAAAGCGGCCATAAGGGGAGCGCTGAGCGCCCCCCAATGCCTGAATCACTTCAGATCTGTGACCGTCAGCTTGCCTTTGACACGCTCTGCCAGAAACTCGATTTCCTGCCCTTCGCTGAGAGAATCCAGCATCGCGTCATCTGCCACGCGAAACACCATGGTCATGGCGGGCATATCCAGTTCGACCAGTTCTTCGTGGATAATCGTGACTTTGCCAGAGCTTGCCTTGATCTTCTTCACCACACCTTTGGTGTAGGTACGCTCGGTCATCGCTTCGGCCACCATAATCGGCCCGTGCATGCCGGATTCGTAATGCCCGGGAATAAGGCAGGCGTATTCAAACGTTCCGGCGTTGGCGAACTTCCAGATAACCTCGCCGCTTTCACCGGCATCAAGGCGCACTGAATTCGGATCGTCGTGTTCCATCTCCATTTCGGCCATCAGTTCCTTGTGCTTGGCATTGCCTTCTATCGTGTCGATGACAAACTCATGCTCCAGCTCACCCATGTTGGTGACATGAAAACGGATGGTTTCGCCCTGTTTGATGTCGAACATCATCGGCTCAAAGATCATGTCCCCATCATCGGTTTCACGCATTGTGACTTCGATTGTGCGGTCCTCTTTGCCCATCATGCCGGGCATCCCGATGGCCATCATTTCCATCATATGGCCTTCTTCCGTCCCGCCATGGGAGTGGTCGTGCGAGCCCGCGCCAAAAGCGGATGTTGCAGAAAGTGTTGCAATTGCGGTGAATGTTACGAGTTTCATTTGTACTTCCTTTGTAAGGTCAAATATGTGCCGGGCCCTCAGGCCTTGCGCTTGGTCAGGATGGTTTTGGGGCTGTCGTTTGACGAAAACTCCGGCAGTTCGCCGGTCCATTCATAGGCTTGTTCGCCGGGTGGGTTTTCGTACCAGCCGGGATCGGAGTAATCGTCTGCGCCAATCCCTTTGCGGACCTTCACAACCGAGAACATGCCACCCATCTCGATCGGGCCATGTGGCCCCCAACCGGTCATCATTGGCACGGTGTTGTCGGGCAGTTCCATTTCCATCATGCCCATCTCGGCCATACCGTTGCTGCCCATCGGCATGTATTCCGGCTGATGCTTACGGATCATCCGGGTAAGCTGTCGCTTGTCCGCGCCGATGAAGTTGGGCACGTCATGACCCATCGCGTTCATGGTGTGGTGCGACTTGTGGCAGTGGATCGCCCAGTCACCGAGGTATTTTGCATCGAACTCGTAGGCGCGCATGGCACCAACAGGGATGTCGATGGACACTTCCGGCCAACGTGCTTCGGGCGGCACCCAGCCGCCATCCGTGCAGGTGACCTCGAAATCATAACCATGCATGTGGATCGGATGGTTGGTCATGGTCAGGTTGCCCACACGTACGCGCACGCGGTTCCCAAAGTTGACCACCAGCGGGTCGATGTCGGGGAACATCCGGCTGTTCCACGTCCACAGGTTAAAATCGGTCATGGTCATGACCCGCGGAATGTAGGTGCCCGGATCAATGTCGAATGCGTTCAGCATGATCAGAAAATCCCGGTCCACCGGCATGAACGTCGGGTCTTTGGGGTGCACCACAAACATGCCCATCATCCCCATCGCCATCTGCACCATTTCATCGGCATGGGGGTGGTACATGAAGGTCCCGGATTTCACCAAATCGAACTCGTAGACAAAGGTCTTGCCCGGCGGAATGCCCGGATGGCTGAGACCACCAACGCCGTCCATCCCAGAGGGCAGGATCATGCCGTGCCAGTGAATGGTGGTGTGTTCCGGCAGCTTGTTGGTGACGTAGATACGTACCCTGTCGCCTTCCACCACTTCAATCGTGGGGCCGGTTGACTGGCCGTTATACCCCCAGAGATAGGCGGTCATGCCATCGGCCAGCTCACGCTCGACCGGTTCGGCAATCAGGTGGAATTCCTTGACATTGCCGTTCATGCGATAGGGCAGCGTCCAGCCATTTAGCGTAACAACCGGGTTGTAATCCGGACCGGATGTCGGGTGCAGCGGGGCTTGGGTTGCCGCGCTGTCCATCATTGCGGCCTCGGGCAGGCCCATGTTCTGGGTTTTGGCCATTGCACCGGTCGCCATCAGGCCAGCACCGGCAGTGAGGATTTGACGTCTGTTCATCATCGTAGTTCTCCTTTTCAGTGCGCTTCGGTACCGCCACTGGCGACATCAGCTGTTGCGGTTCCGCTGCCACCGCCCGCGCCACCGCCATAAATGGCGGCAACCAGATTGGCGTCTGCCAGCCAAAAATCACGCCGGGCACTGGCTTCCATCAGATTGGAATTAAGCCGCGCACGAGTGTCCGCCAGAAGCTCGAAGGTGTTGGTGATCATGCCGTTGTAACTCAGCAGCGCCTCATCCTCGATGGTCTGGCGCAGGGGCAGAACGGCATTCCGGTAGTGTCGGGCAATTTGATGTGTGCCAACATATGATGCATGTGCTGCCCGTGCCTCGGACCGTACATTCACCGCTTTTTCGGCCAGTTGATGTGCCGCGAGCATGTAGGACGCCTCGGCCCGCTTCAGACGTGCCTTGCCGCTGTCAAAAATGGGTATGGCGAATTCAAGCTCGATCTGCGGCGTGGTCTCAGTTTCAATCCCACCACCGTCATTCTCCCGCTCGTGCTCGGCCCCGACGATCAGTTCAAGATCGGTAACATAGCGCGTCGCCTCGGTCATGCCGCGCGCCTTGGCCATGCTATCCAACTCCAGCCGAGCAAGCGAAAGATCAACGCGCGACTTCAACGCATCCCTCTCAATATGCGGTCGACCGTGCACATGCCCTGGAAGGCGTGGCAGATTGTTGGGCACAAAATATTTTACGTCTTGCCCCCAAAGCCCCATCTGCCGCGTCAGTGCCTCTTTGGCCAATGTTGCAGCCAGCCGCGCCTGCGCATGCTGACCGGTCAGTTCGGCATAAAACGCGTGTTCTCGCGCCTGATCGGCTTTTTTCAGGAACCCGGTATCACCTAACCTTGCTGCCAGTTCCGAAGCCGCATCTGCTGTGCTCTGGGCATCACGAACCAGTCCTGCGGATTCAAACGCAGCCACGGCATCAACCCAGGCCCGCCGCGTTTCAACCGCGACCCGTAAGGTTTCTTCGACCGCCATCAGCTGTGCTTGGCGAAACTGAACCTCCGCCCGTCGGCTGCGGTCTTCGAAAGTGAAAGCCGCCAGAAGGTTGTTGGCGATAATCCCTTCGATGGACCGGAAAGCGCCCACACCATCGGCATTCAGACCGGCCACCTCTATCGCGACAATCGGATTGGGCTGCATGATGGATTGCCAGGCATCCGCTGAAGAAACCCCCAACTGCGCGTAAGCAGCCTGAAGACCGCGATTATTGAGCAATGCCACCTGCACGGCCGTATCTGCATTCAGGGTCTTGCCCTGAACTATCGCATGTACACGTTTGGCATTTGCCTCAACCGCCGCGGCATCCATCAGCAGGACAGTTTCTTTTCCCAACACCGATTGCGCGGTGCCGGATACGGTGCCAAATGCAAACTTCGGGTCTGACAACCGGGCCACTTGCTGTGGTGAAGCGCAAGCCGACAGCAACAGCGCCGCAGACAGGCTCAAGCCTGTTTTTCTCAAACGTCCCATCAGCTGCCCCCCTGATTTGGGGATTGCTGTTCGTTTAATTCGCGCCAAGAGGCCGGTCCGGTGACCGGGCGCTCGACATATCCCGACAGAAGTGCCGGGTGTGGTGCATGAGGTGGATGCCCGTCTGCACTGGCCGATGCGGCCAGTGTCTCTGGTGGCTCGGGTTCTGTGATGGTGCCACAGGCGGCAAGAGCCATTGGGAAGCCCAAAACAATATAGAATTTCATGATGTTTCCTGATCGAAATACGAGATTTGAGGCCCATCACGACTGGCGTGCGGTCCGTTTGCTCAGATCCGGCCGAGCCGGATTGATCAGGTGTTTGGCGGCCTCAGGAAATTCTCGGCAAGACCAAGCGGGGTAAGCTCATGCTCAGCTGCAGCTAGAACCGCAGAGAGAGCTATTGGTATCTCTCCCGCGCCATGTGCCTCAATCGTGACGGCCGAACAAGCGTGCATCATGCATGTTTCGTGATCATGTTCAGGCGTTGCATTGTCAGCGGAATCCTGATGATCTGAATGCCCATGATGGGCGTGATCAGAAGGGATGTCATCTGCACTGGTATGAATGCAATTCTTCTGATGCATCACATCGTTGGACGCCATCACAACACCATTTGCACCCACCGCAAAAATCAGTGCGAGCAAAAAGAGAAAAATCAGTGCGAGCAAAAAGAGGCGGAAGATGCAGTGCAACTTCATCATACCTTTTAGGTAACGCGACAATACCTTTCCCGCAATCAGTTTTGTACATGATTGTATTTGATCACGGGCTTGTGAGACTTCAAAATGGATATCTGTTTGTGGTTGAATGGTAACTTTCAGTGCTTCGCTGCCGTAGATGTTCAGCGCGGCATCCGTCACTCTGGGCTAATTGCAGAAATTCACTACCAACCCAGTCAACGTCCGGTTTGAGCCAAAGTTGATTTTCTCAACGCTAATCTTCTATTGATATATTTAGAAAATACGCAATTCGGTTCTCCTTCAGGAACTCGAATCACACTGCAATATTAGTTTTGGGTTATTGTTGGGGTGTTATGAAAATAGAATTTAAATTTAACACCTAAACACAAGAAGTTACTTAACTTACCAGAGTCCGTGTGGGGGCACCACATTCTCAGACTGCAGAAATTCCTTGTTCTGGCTTTGGTGCGCGCACATCGCGGAACGCTTGGGCTGTGCTTTCAAACAAGTCGACAAGAGGCGCAGTATTGGCGTGGCGTCCCGCGAAATAGGCGCCGCGTTCTGCCAGAGATTCGGCCATACGCGGGTCTGCCCCGACCTTGTCGTACTTAATTGCCTCGATCCGGCCTACCCAGCCGCGTCTGCGTGCAGTCTGCACAATCAGGCGAAGCCGTTGAATCGCATGTAGTGCGGAATACTGTTCAAGGTACTCCATATACTCTTCGACATTGTCCGTATCTTCTTCGGTCAGAATGTCCTGAATTAGTGCGGTCATCATCTCGCCGTCCAGCGGCCAGGATTCATCTGCGATCAGCCAAGCCAGATCTTCGGCTCCGTGCCGCATACCGCTATACTCCAGATCGAACCAGCGCATCTGTCCGGTCTCATCCAAGGCGGCGTTGCCACAGCGCGCGTCCCATTTCACAAAGCGGGCAGGGGGCTGCATCATCGCCTCTCCCAGGGCCGAGACATCGATGCCGGGGTCATCAAGGCGCATATCATGTGCAAATCTGCTCGCCACAGTAACAAAATGTTTTACCCAACTGCGCGTTTCCCCCAGATGCGGCAGGCTATCGCGCAGGTTGGTTTTTTCTGCTGCACGCTGAATATTCAGCAATCCCTGAACAGCCTTACCGGCAAGCTCTTCTTTCTCTGCAGGATCTCGTGTCGCGTGAATTGCGCGGTTAAGGCGGTTTTTTCCCACGTCGCTTTGAAAAATAAGCGGTCCGGTACGGCCAAGGATCACCGGCACATCGTCGCAGTATTTCGACAACTGCTGCAGGATACCGGTTTCATGATCATTGCGTTCGGGATCTTCACGGCAGGTGACGATGATGCTTCGATCTTTCAGGTAAGCTCTTAAACTTCCGCGCAACCGGCCCCCCGGCGCGGTGAGTTTAATGACATCTTCACCGAAATAGGCTTCTACTTCTGCCAGCACCTGTTTTGGTTTGTAAGGTCCCAGAGCGAAATGCCGTTCTTTGATTTTGCCGTTGGAGCCGTTGGTAATGCTGCCGATGACCGTATCCTTCATCGTATCGGGGCCTCTTTTTTGTTCCAGCAATTCCTATTTCGCGTTTTGGACCAAATTGCGGCGAAACCGCGGCATCTCGGCGGGATGAGGCGGCGATTCGGCCGATTCGGGCCATTGATTCGTCACAATCTCCCAAAGTTTGAACACGAAACGAGAACAATCATGAAACCTTTGCTTTATTGTAAACCTGAAAATTGGCATCCGTACAGTTCGTCAAAATAATTTGACCATTGGTTAACGCCAGATATTGGGCGGGACCAGTCGTTTTGAATTTGGAAACAATTCGCCTAAAAGATGTATCGATGCGCAGAAGTCGCTGTGTCCAAGATATCAGAATTACAGTTTCAAAAGCTCATATAATTATATGTAAATTAACAAAAATACTTAAAATACATCGAGCCCTTTTCATACTAATTGTTGCACATTTGGAAACGCAATTGTGGCGAAAAATACAGGCTGAATTAACGAATTGGTGTGCATTTCTCCTCTATTGGCACGAGTCGGCAGAAAATTCACGTTCGATAAATTCTTTCGTCATTTGGGCAGCCGCACTAGTTTCAATCTTGTTCATGCGTAACTGTGAACATCGGCTGGGGGGCAGCCAAACAAAATTTGTGTCTCGTGAGAGATGTGCGTGAAGCGTTAACTGCTGGCGAATTGCCGTCAGCGCCCCCGGGTCATTTGGGTGCCGTCCCAAGGAAAAGGCACTTCTAAGATCGCAGGGAATAGTTTGGTTCCGATACGCGCATCTCTTCCGAAACACAGGAATAAAATTTCGCGGAGCAATCCGCATTTTGGCGCTTCTTGCCTGTGCAAGTTGCGTCTGTGCCAAAAAAGGCCAGTGTGCAAAGGAGTTGTATTATGTCAGGTGGATCAAGCGGTAGCGGGGGCTCTGGTGGTAGCGGTGGAAGCAAAGGAACCGGCACCACAACGAATACATATTTTAATGGTGGCGTAAGCACGAGCTCATACACATGGCCCACTTATGGTGGTTCCGGCGGATCTGGTGGTTCTGGTGGAACCGGCGGCACCAAAGGCACTGGCGGCACTAAAGGCACTGGTGGAACCAAAGGCACTGGCGGCACCAAAGGTACGGGTGGAACCAAAGGCACCGGCGGCACCAAAGGCACTGGTGGCACCAAAGGCACTGGCGGCACCAAAGGCACTGGTGGAACCAAAGGCACTGGCGGCACCAAAGGCACTGGCGGCACCAAAGGCACTGGTGGAACCAAAGGCACTGGTGGAACCAAAGGCACTGGCGGCACCAAAGGCACTGGTGGAACCAAAGGCACTGGCGGCACCAAAGGCACTGGTGGAACCAAAGGCACTGGTGGCACCAAAGGCACTGGTGGAACCAAAGGCACTGGCGGCACCAAAGGCACTGGTGGAACCAAAGGCACTGGCGGCACCAAAGGTACGGGTGGAACCAAAGGCACCAAGGGTACAGGTGGCACCAAAGGCACCGGTGGTACAGTTGGCAAACCTACAGGCCCGAACGGCTATGTTGAAGGTACAGCGGGCGCAGATGCGATCCTGCCGGGTTACACCGACGCTGACGGCGACTCGGTTGATGCAAATGATGCCCTGCTGCCGGGAGAGTTCGGCGACGACGATATCATTCTTGCCTATAGCGGTAATGACACCATTGACGCAGATGATGGCGACGACGAAGTTTATGCAGGCAACGGCGATGACGTTGTCGAAGGCGGATCCGGTGATGACCTGATCTTTGGTGACAGCGATCTTGATGGCGCCCCGGTCCCATCGGTTCGTGAAAGCTTTGAGTGGGATAAAGCTCCTGATCCGAACGGGCCAAATCCGATCGAAGATGGCGACGCTCTGAGTGGTTTCACCCAGGACACAGGCAACGTTGACGTCACGTTCACTGTTCTGCAGGAAACCGGCGCGACAGATACGACATTTGCCTCGAACGCTCAGAATGTGTCTGACGTTGTGACTGATGGCGGTCCGGCTGACGACAACAGCTCGCTCTCAAGTATCCTGAACGGCAACGGTAACGACGGCGACTATCAGCTCGAGTTTTCGGAAGAAGTGACTGATGCCTGCTTCCGGATCAACGATCTGGATGGCGACGGAGTTGTCAAAGTGACCGCATTCGATGCGGATGGCAACGAAATCGATATTAACCTTACGGCCGGGTCTAACCTGAGCGTCTCGGGCAATACCGTTGAAAGCAATGGCGGTTACCTCGAAGACACCAGTGACGAATACTCCGTCCTGGTGGATATCCCTGGTCCGGTTGCCAAAATTGTGATCGAGCATGATCAGGATGGTAACAACAACTCCGGAATCAACGTAACGGACGTGTTTTTCGACGCACCGCTTCCGATGAGCGGCATGCCAGGTGACGACAATCTTTCTGGCGATGATGGCGAAGACACGATCTTTGGCGAAGCTGGCGATGACACGATCACCGGTGGCGCAGATGCCGACGTTCTGTCAGGTGGCGCAGACCGCGACCTGTTCATCGGCGGTGACGATGGCGATCAGGTGGATGGCGGAACCGACGGTAATGACGTCGACACGCTTGATCTGAGTGCTCAGGGCCCGCTGCGGATTGTTAACGAAACCGTTGATGCAGACGGCGACTCGACCTCTGGTACAGTCGAATTCCTGGATAACGATGACAATGTTATCGGTTCGATGGACTTCACCGAAATCGAGCGCATCATTCTGCCACCGAATACGGAACCGACTGCCAATGACGATGCTGTTTCAGGTGATGAAGACACCGTGATCAGTGGCAACGTGATTGATAACGACAGCGATCCTGAAGGTGACACACTTACAGTGATCAGCAACACGGATCCGTCGAATGGTTCGGTTGTTGTGAATGGTGACGGTTCGTTTGATTACACACCTGATCCGGATTTCAACGGCGTCGACAGCTTCACCTACACCGTTTCTGACGGCAATGGTGGGACAGATACGGCAACTGTTGATCTGACGGTTAACCCGGTGAATGATCCCCCGGATGCAGTTAACGACGTTGCGGTGACCGATGAAGAGACGCCTGTTACGATTGATGTATTGGCGAATGACACGGATGTTGATGGAGATGTTCTGACGATCACGGGGGCCTCGGTTCCTGCGGCGCAGGGTACGGTTTCGATTGTCTCGGACGAGCTTGTTTACACCCCTGCGACCGATTTCACCGGTACGGCCACGATTTCCTACAGCATTTCCGATGGGAATGGCGGCACAGACGTTGCCGAGGTCGAGGTGATGGTAAACAACATCAACGATGCGCCGACTGCGAATGATGACATTGCGTCGACGGATGAAGATGTACCGGTTGTTGTTGATCTGACGGGCAATGATACTGATCCGGATGGTGACCCGCTGACGGTGACCTCTGTGAGTGTCGATCCGGCTGAGGGCACAGTTGTTGATAATGGTGACGGGACAGCGACGTTTACCCCTGCGCCGAACTTCAACGGGCCTGCGACGATCACTTACAGCATTACCGACGGCAATGGCGGCTCTGACACCGGCGAGGCTCTGGTCAGTGTTGGTGCGGCGCAGGATGCGCCGGTTGCCAATGATGATGCGGTGACGACGGATGAGGATACGCCGGTTACGATTGATGTGCTGGCCAATGACAGCGATCCCGATGGCGATCCGCTGACCATTGTTGGTGCGATGGCTGATCCGGCCGAAGGCACGGTTGCAATTGTCGGCAATGAGCTGGTCTTTACACCGGCGGCGGACTTCAACGGCACAGCGACGCTCAGCTACACCATTTCTGATGGCAATGGCGGCACCGACAGTGCGGATGTCACGGTTACGGTTGATCCGGTCAACGATGCACCGATTGCGGTTGATGACATTGAGACGACGGATGAGGATGTTCCGGTTGTTGTTGATCTGCTGGGCAATGATGTTGATCCGGATGGGGATCCTCTGGCGATTTCTTCGCTGGATGTTGACCCGGCTGAAGGCTCGGTTGTGGACAATGGGGACGGCACGGTGACCTTTACGCCTGCGCCGGACTTCAATGGTCCTGCGACGATCACCTACACGGTGACCGACGGCAATGGCGGCAGCGATACCGGCGAGGCTGTGGTCAGTGTGGGTGCGGTCAACGATGCACCGATTGCCAATGACGACACCGGCAACACCGATCAGGGCACACCTGTAACCGTCGACGTGATCGCCAATGACAGCGATCCTGACGGTGATCCGATCGAGGTGATCTCGGCCACGGTTCCTGTGAGCCAGGGTACAGTTGTCAACAACAATGACGGCACGGTGACCTTCACGCCCGCCCCGGCCTTTGTCGGCACGGCGGTTGTCACCTACACGATCAGTGACGGCAATGGTCTGACCGATACGGCGGATGTGACCATCGAGGTGGCAGATGTTGTCGGCCCGGTTGATGGTCTGGACAGTGGCGAGGACATGGATCCCGGCTACACCGACCTTCAGGGTGACATGATCGACGGCTCTGACGGCGATGATGACACGATCTTTGGCAATGACGGGAATGACACGATCGACAGCGGTGTTGGCGACGACACGGTTGATGGTGGCAGCGGCGACGATGTCTTTGAGATCAACGAAGAAGGCGACGGCATCGACAATGATGTGATCATCGGCGGCGAGACCGGCGAGGATGAGGGCGACACGATCGACACCTCGGATATCGATGACGATCTGGAAGTGATCTTCACCGATCCCGAAGAGGGCACGATCGACGACGGCACCGACACAACAGAGTTCGAAGAGATCGAGAACATCATCCTTGGCGATGGCGACGACACGGTCGAAGGCTCTGACGGCGACGAGAATGTCAGCACCGGTGGCGGCAGCGATACCGTTGACGGGGATGATGGCGATGACTTCATCGACACATCTGCCGGTGGCATTCCGCTGCCAGACCGTGGCTTTGACGGCTATGGTCCGGTGCCTGCGATCCCGATGGATGCCGATCCCAACGATGACCGTGATACGGTTGACGGCGGTGCCGGCAACGACACGATCATCACCGGCGACGATGATGACTTTATCCGCGGCGGCGACGGCAACGATGTGATCGATGCGGGTCTCGATGATGACACGGTGCGTGCGGGCGATGATGACGACCTGATCATCGGTGGCGAAGGCTCTGACCTTCTGGCCGGCCAGGATGGAGACGATACCATCTATGGTGGTCTCGGACCCAGTGTTCCGGATGGGGCCAATATCCCCGATGACGGCTCCGGCCCGTTTGGCCCGGATCCGGACCCGACCAACGGGATGGACACGATCGACGGTGGCGAAGGCAATGACCTGATCTTTGGTGAGGATGACGACGATGTCATCACCGCCGGTGAAGGCAATGACACCGTGGATGGCGGCATCGACGACGACTCGATCCGCGGCCAGGACGGCGATGACGTTCTGATCGGCGGCCAGGGTGACGACACTGTCCTGGGTGGCAACGGCAACGACATCATCGAAGGTGGTGAAGGCGTCGATGACCTGCAGGGCCGTGCCGACCGGGATGAGTTCATCATCAATGACCGCGAGGATGCCTATGGCGACACGGTCGACGGCGGCACCGGTGATACCGGCGAAGGCGACGTTGACACGCTGGATCTCACCGGTCTCGGGCCGCTCCGGATTGTCAATGAGACGACCGATGCGGATGGCGACAGTACCTCTGGTACGGTTGAGTTCCTCGACGGTATCGGTGGTCCGGTTGTGGGCTCGATGGAGTTCCGCGAGATCGAGAACCTGATCCCCTGCTTTACGCCGGGTACGGTGATCGCGACCCGCAGTGGCGAACGTCTGGTCGAGGATCTGCAGGTTGGTGACCGGGTGATCACCCGCGACAACGGGCTGCAGGAAATCCGCTGGATCGGCCGCCGCGACCTCAAGGGTCCCGAACTGATCAGGGCACCGCATCTGCGGCCCGTTCTGATCCGTGCCGGATCTCTGGGTCAGGGCCTGCCGTTGCGCGACATGCTGGTCAGCCCGCAACACCGGATGCTGATCAACAACAGCGAAACGGCGCTCTATTTTGAGGACCGTGAAGTGCTGGCGGCAGCCAAACACCTGACCGGCTTTGACGGGGTCGACAGTGTCGAGGCGAGCGATGTGAGCTATATCCACATCATGTTCGACCAGCACGAAGTGGTTCTGTCCAACGGATCCTGGAGCGAAAGCTTCCAGCCCGGCGACCAGATCCTCGACGGAATGGGTGACGCACAACGGGACGAAATCTTCGACCTCTTCCCCGAACTGCGCAACACTGAAGGCCTCAAAGCATACCAGGCCGCACGCAGATCACTCAAAAAACACGAAGCTAAACTGCTTCTGAAATAAACCAGGTTTGCAGCCTGTCGGTCCGCGGATGCGGGCCGACGACCCTCGAAATCGGTCGTGGGGCTGTTCCGGTTTCGAATAAAACAACCCCGGTCGCACAGGCCGGGGTTGTTAACATTGAACCAGCCTGCCCCTCGCGATCAGAACTGCGTCATTCCCGCTGAGTTTCCCCGTTTTAAAAATTTGCTCAGTGGCTAAATCCGAAAGGATCCCGACAGCACCTGCCAGTGCATGTTTCATGTCGGAGCGTAAAGAGGGGGCGTGTTTTGGCGACGATACCAGGAACATCAGGAAACGATACACTTGAAGGCACCAATGATTCCGATTTTATCACCGGTTTCGAAGGGGTTGACCGTATTTCAGGTGAGGGCGGAGATGACAGCATTCTTGGCGGCAGCGGCCGGGATGTCCTGTTCGGCGATGCGGGCGAGGGTACCTCTTTGGGCTCCGACGCCTCGCCTTTGGTGCTCAGTATCGGCAATCTGGTCTCAGATAGTTCTACCGGCAACAACAATGCGCAAGTTGATGACTTTGCGGTCTATTCGGATGTGGCGCAGTTGGAGGATGGCACCTCAATCTCGGCCCGTCTGATACTGACCGGGGTCAGCGACCCGGGGTTGGATGTGGATTTGTCAGGTGGCGGCGGGTTCGAAATTCTACTCAACGGCGGATTTGATAACTCCATGGTCGGGGAAACCGCGAGTTTCCGGCTGGAATTTTTTGATCCGGTCACCGGCGATGCGGTTGCGCTGAATTCAACGGCCACGATCAACGATTTGGACCGAAACAGCCCCGGTGACCAGGAATCCGTCACCATTGATGCCGGCAGTTTCACCAGTTTCGCCACCTCCTCTGACAGTTCAGTTGCGCTGACCACGACCGGCGGCACAGTGAACGCGGCAGGAACTGAAACCAATTCTCCCTCGGATCAGGATGCCTGGTTTTCGGCGGAGTTTGAAAACCGCGAATTTATTGAATTTACACTGGAAACCCGCTCGACCCAATCCGGTTTCAGCTTTAGCGGTGATCTGATTGACGATCCTGTTGTCACCCCGTTCGAGGAAGGCGGATGATACAATCCGCGGCGGCGCCAACGCCGATGAGATCTTTGGCCAGGGCGGTAATGACAGCCTGTCGGGCGATGGCGGTGATGACACGGTAATGGGCGGCACTGGCGAGGATACGATTCTCGCCGGGCCCGGCGATGATCTGCTGTTTGGCGGAACCGAATCTGACCTCTTTCTTGCCACCGACCCCGGCAATCACACCATCGTGGGGGGCGAGGATGCGGATGGGTTAGATATTGATGTCATCGACTTGTCCGGCGTCAACGCCCGCAAGATCCTGACCGATCCCGAAGCTGGCTTTATCGAATATCTCGATGGCGCGGGCAACGTCACGCACACGGCTGAGTTTTCGGAAATTGAGAGGGTGATTTGCTTTACCCCCGGTACGCTTATCGCGACACCTTTGGGTGTTCGGCCGGTCGAGGGGCTAAGCACGGGTGACCGCGTCATTACCCGCGACAACGGGTTGCAGGTGATCCGCTGGACGGGTCACCGGGTGCTAAGCCGGGCTGAGTTGGTTGCAAACCCGGCGTTGCAGCCGGTGTTAGTCCGAATAGGCGCTTTGGGGGCGGGCGCGCCGGAAACTGATTTGCTGGTCAGTCCCAACCACCGGATGCTGCTGACTTCTGAACAGGCGCATCTAATGTTTGGTGAGCATGAAGTATTGGTGGCGGCCAAGCACCTGACCGGTCTGGACGGTGTGGCTCATGCTGTCGTGCGTGGTGTCAGTTATCTGCATATCCTATTTGACCGGCATGAGGTGGTGTTGGCAAATGGCGCCTGGTCTGAAAGCTTTCAGCCCGGAGAATATGCGTTGAACGGTTTGGCCCGGAACACCCGGGACGAAATCCTGTCCCTCTTTCCAGAGCTGGAACATCTGAACGAACAACGTTCTTTTGCGGCGGCACGGTTATCGCTTAAGGCGCATGAAGCGCGGCTTTTGGTGCATGAGGTCAATGGTTAAGACCGGGCGGCGCGCCACACGGACCAGTCTTCAGGTGTATCCAGATCGGTGGTGGCGCGATTGCCGGGAAGGGGGTGCAGGCGCACCGTTTCGTTTTTAACAATATCTCTTGCGCCGCAATCTCCGCTAATGCCTTTGAGGGTTTCAAACAGGCGTGCCGGCAAAATGACCGGATGGCCCGCACGACCCGCCTGATTTGTGGCGCGCAACACTGTATCTGGATTCTGCAAAAAGGATTCTGCCATAGCGATCAGATCGTTGACCTCAATCTCCGGCATGTCTGCCAACAGGATAATCAATCCGGCGGCGCTTTGCGACTGCGCCCAACTGGCCCCGATCCGCATTGAGGCTGCCAACCCCTCGCTGGCTCTGGGTACCTCCTTGAGTGTTACATCTGCATTGGCCAGCGCCGATCGCCGGGCTTTGGCTGCCGGTGGCAAAGTCACTAAAGTGGGTAAGCCGGTTGCCTGCGCTATCATGGCCTGACGAGAGATAAGTGGCAGATTATCAACAACTTCCAGAAGCTTGTCCCGCCCGCGCATCCGCGAAGATTGCCCCGCAGCCGGGATCAGAATTACCAGCCTATCAGTCAAGACTACCACCTTAGTTGCATGGCCAATTCACAAGATGGCCAATACTTCATTTTGCTGAAATTACTCCCGCCGTAGGCGGCACACCAGTCATAATTCAGCAGTATCTAGGGGCAAAACACGACCACCTCAGCCGCGCATTCTCTCTCCATCAGGGTCAAACAGGGCTTGTGTAATCAACTTTGCGGGCCGCATTTCCCCCAAAATCTCGATTTCCGCCCCAAGCCCGTCCTCAGCCAGTTCAGCCGGAATCAAAACCATCGCAATGGATTTTCCCGCATGGTGCGAATAGCCCCCGGAGGTGCAGAACCCCTGAACTTTGCCACTAATCCAGACGGGTTCATAGGCCTGCACATCCGCATCCAGCGCATCAACTTCGAACGTGACCAGCTTACGTGCCGACCCGGCAGCACGCTCGGCTTCTGCCGCGGCACGGCCGATGAAATCGCTGTTCTTTTTCCAACTGATAAACCGGTCCATTCCGGTCTCTCCGGCGGTGTAATCCGGGGAGAACTCATTCAGCCATGAGCCAAAGAACCGATCCAGCCGAAGTGACATCATCGCCCGCATTCCAAAAGGACGCATGCCGTGTTTCTGTCCCTCATTCCACAGAATATCCCACAGGGCCCTTTGCGCCATCGGGTCACAGTAAATTTCATAACCCAGATCACCGGTGTAACTGACCCGCTGGATGTGACAGTCAACCATACCAACACAGGCATGCCGCAGATCCATGAACCGCATATCCGCCACCGCGTCGCGGGTGCAGGCCACCAGCACATCGCGCGCGTTGGGTCCTGCAATCTGAAACCCGTTAAGCCGATCAGAAATGTTTTCAACCCGGACATCTTCGCCTTCGTTCTTCTGGAACCAGCGCATGTGAAACGCCTGCGCCCCATACGATGCGGTGAGCTGAAACGCGTCTTCGCTTAAACAGGAGACTGTGAAGTCACCGATCAACCGCCCTTTATGCGACAACATCGGTGTCAGGCTCACCCGGCCCGGTTTGGGAATGCGTCCGGCCATGATCCGGTCCAGCCACGCCCGCGCTCCGGTGCCGGTAACAAGGTATTTTCCGAAATTGTGGACCTCGTTGATGCCTACGCCCTCGCGCACGCCCTTGACCTCACGTGCAGTCGCTTCCCACGCGTTTGAGCGGCGGAAAGACGGTGTTTCGTACCGCGGCTCGTCGCCTTCGGCAAAGTAGTTGACCACTTCCAGCCCGTATTGCTGACCCCAAACCGCACCAAACTTGTCAAAAACATCGTACATGGGCGTCGTGTGGAAGGGTCGCGCCGCTGGTAGTTCTTCGTTGGGGTAGGCCACGGAAAAGCGCTTTTGGTAGTTCTCGATCACCTTGGGCCGTGTGTATCCCGGTGTGATCCAGTCGCCATACCGGGCCAGATCCATGGCGGTTACGTCACGCTCGCATTCGCCCTCGATCATCCACTGCGCCAGCATCAGGCCTACACCGCCGCCCTGGCTGAACCCGGCCATCACGCCACAGGCGCTCCAGTAGTTGCGCATGCCCGGCACTGGCCCGACCAGCGGATTGCCGTCCGAGGCAAAGGTAAACGGACCGTGGATCACGGATTTGACACCGGCGATCTCCAGCGCGGGAAAGCGTTGATAGGCAAAGGTGATTGAGTCTTCGATCTTGTCAAAATCATCCTGCAACAGCTCATGACCAAAATCCCAAGGCGTGCCATCTACGGCCCAGGGTTTGCAGGGTTGTTCGTAAAACCCGATACACAGGCCCCGACCTTCCTGCCGCAGATAGCTTTCACCGGCGGGGTCCATCACATGCGGATGTTCACCCCCGCCATCAATGATCTCGGCAATCATCGGCACTTCGCCGGTCACCAGATACTGATGCTCCATCGGATGCAGTGGGAAGTATATGCCTGCCATTGCGCCCACTTCGCGCGCCCACAGGCCCGCCGCGTTAACCACATGCTCGGCATGTATGGTGCCTTTGTCTGTTACAACATCCCACGACCCATCGGCTCGCGGATTGGTTTCAATCACCTTGCAATGGGTTTCGATCGTGGCACCGCCCATCCTCGCGGCCTTGGCATAGGCATGGGTGGTTCCAGAAGGGTCGAGGTGGCCGTCCAACGGATCATATAGCCCACCGATGATGCCATCGGTGTTGGTCACAGGCGCAATCTTGCGGATCTCCTCCGGCCCGACGATCTCGGTCTCCAGCCCCATATACCGGTGCTTGGCCCGCTCGGCGAGCAGCATATCGAACCGGTCCTGATTGTCTGCCAACGTCACGCCGCCGACGTGGTGAAGACCGCAGGACATGCCTGTTAACTCTTCCAGCTCTTTATATAGCCGGATTGTATACCCCTGCAGGGCCGCCATGTTCGTATCGCCGTTCAGCGTATGAAATCCACCCGCGGCGTGCCAGGTTGAGCCGGAGGTCAGTTCAGACCGTTCCAACAGCATGACATCGGACCAGCCCAGTTTCGTCAGATGGTACAACACGCTGCATCCGACAACGCCGCCGCCGATCACCGCGACCCGAGTGGTGGTTTTCATGGCTGATCTCCTTTGATGTTGTCCTGAATATTGGCGCGAAGGGGCATCTTGGCTTGCCCGTTTGCGTCATGATCTGTCGCTCACAGGAGGTAAGGATTCCCTGACTGGGGGGCTCGGGCGACCGGGGATAGAGTGATTGCAGTAATAAGAGACAAAACCAGGAGAGAGAAAATGTTAAACCGTATCGTAACCCCGATCATCCTTGCAGCTTTCGTTCTGACAACCGATCTGCCGCAAGTTTCCCTATTAGGACCAGACGCTGCTTATGCCGGAGAAGGTGGAAATACTGACGCCCCAAAAATTGGTAAAAGAGACAAAAAAGCGACAACAGCGAAGACATCCAAGAAGAAAGATAAACAAGCGACCGCTAAACCCAAGAGACCACACGTTCCAATCACAGATCAATCCAGCAATCGCACCGTTAGCGGTATCCAGGATAAACTGCACCGCGCGGCAAAGAAGGATAACCTTGAAGGTATGATCAGCAGCCTGAAGGAAATCCGTACCTTCCAGCGCAGCATTGACCGGGTCTATGACCAGCTTGACGACACACCGGATCAAAATGAGCCGCAAAAAATCTATAACCAGTTGACCGAGTACCAAAAACAGCGGCAAAACAAAGCATTACGTACAAATGCTCGTACGCTGGCAGGTGCTGTTGCGACTGTCCGGCTGATGGATCAGGCATTAGCTCTCAAAGCTAAATGCAAAAAACTCAAGGCCGCAGGAGATACAATCGGCGCGCTGAATTGTGAACAGGCCTATAAAGACGCCCGCTCTGACTACCACCGCAAAGCGGACCAGATTAAACCCAGAGCAAAGCGCGACAAGCTGTTTAAAAAGCTGCCAAAGTCTCCATACGACGCCTGAGAATCTGTAATTTGAACCCGGCGCCTGACCGCGTCGGGTTTTTTTGTGCCTGCCGGAAAGCGAAAGATACTGTCGTAAACCTAAACGACAAAGGATGGCCAGCGACGGAAGATGTCGGGAAAAGGCAAACCTGATTTCTCGTTGGGCGTCATTTTTGCAGGACAACAGGTCAAGGACACGAAGACATGAAAACCCATGCACAGGCCGTCGTAATAGGTGGGGGCGTCATTGGATGCTCGATCCTTTATCATCTTACCAAACAGGGATGGAACGATGTTGTCCTGCTCGAACGTAACGAGCTGACATCAGGATCAACATGGCACGCAGCGGCAAACATCCATGGCCTGCATGACAGCGCCAACATCAGCCGCCTGCAGCATTATACCATGAACCTCTACAACAGCCTTGAAGAAGAGACAGGCCAGTCCTGTGGTGTGTTCCAGCCCGGCTCGCTTTACCTCGCCCAGACCGAAGCCCGCGAGCATCAGCTGAAACTGCAAGCCGCCAAAGCACAACTTTACGGCATGAATTTTAGTGAAATCACCCGCGAACAGGCCGAAGAGCTGCACCCGTTGGTCAATTTCGACGGCATCCGCTGCATTATGTGGGAACCCGATGGCGGCAATGTTGACCCTTCGGGTGTTACCAACGCCTATGCTGTGGGTGCACGGCAGCGCGGCGCGGAAATTCACCGCTTCACGCCAGTCACCGGCACCGAACAGCAACCCGATGGCAGCTGGATCGTACGCACACCCAATGGTGACATTCACACCCAGTGGGTGATCAATGCAGCCGGTCTTTGGGGGCGTGAGGTTGCCGCGATGGCTGGGATCGAGATTCCGCTGCAACCGACAGAGCACCAGTATTTTGTAACAGAAACCATGGCAGAGATCGACGGCATGGATCGGCGCCTGCCGTCTGTTGCGGACCGCGACGGCGAATATTACCTGCGTCAGGAGGGCAAGGGCCTGCTGATCGGTGCCTATGAAAAAGACATGAAATTCTGGGCCGAAAATGGCACGCCTCTGGATTTCGCCCATGATCTGTTTGCCGATGACCTAGACCGGATCATGGAAAACGTCATGCGTGCGATGGACCGTGTGCCCGCCGCGGCCGAGGCCGGGATCAAACGGGTGATCAACGGCCCGATGATCTGGTCACCGGACAGCAACGTGATCCTCGGCCCGATTCCAGAGCTGAAAAACTACTTCCTGTGCGGCGGCATCATCCCGGGCTTTTCGCAATCTGCGGGCATGGGCCTGATGGTGGCCCAGTGGATCACCGAAGGCGAAATGCAATATGACATGTTCCCCTGGGACGTGGCACGCTTTGGCCTTTGGGCCAATGACAAGGAGTTTGTCAAAGCCAAAGTCGAAGATGTCTATTCCCACCGCTTTGCCATCCATTACCCGAACGAGGAACGCGAAGCGGGCCGCCCGTTGCGCACCCGTCCGATTTATGCGCTGCAAAAAGAGATGGGTGCCGTGTTCGGCCTCAACTACGGCTGGGAACACCCACAATGGTTCGCAGGCGAAGCCGGGGCAAAAGACACAAACGGCTTTACCCGGCAAAACTGGTGGGGGCCCGTGGGCGAAGAGTGCAAAATGCTGCGTGACCGCGCAGGCATTATCGATATTTCCAACTTCGCCAAATACCACGTCAAAGGTCCGGGGGCAGAGGACTGGCTCAATTCGGTCTTCGCCAACAACATGCCAAAATCCATCGGCCGCTCTTGTCTGACACCACTGATTTCCGTGCGCGGAGGGATTGCAGGCGATGCCACAGTGACACGCGTGGGCGACGATGAATTCTGGGTCGTTTCTTCCGGCATGGCCGAACGTTATCACAAACGATTCTTCGACATGGTGCCGCTGCCCGAGGGCACAACCTTCGAAAGCCACACAGAAGATATGTGCGGCTTCAACGTCGCAGGCCCCAAATCGCGTGAAATGCTGCAACGACTGACAAATCATTCGCTGGCAACAGAAGACATGCCTTTCATGCGCTCTGCCATGATCGATTTGGCCGGTGTCCGCTGTCTCGCCCTGCGGGTCTCCTTTACCGGCGATCTGGGATGGGAGTTGCATTGCAAAACAGAAGACCAGGAACAGCTTTATAAGGCACTTCTTGAGGTCGGCAAAGAGTTCGGGGCAGGCCCGGTTGGCGGCCGCGCCCTCATGTCAATGAGGGTTGAAAAGGGCTATGGCTCATGGTCCCGCGAATATTCGCCCGAATATTTCCCGCACGAAGTGGGCTTTGACGGACTGTGCAAAATGGGCAAGGACTTTCTGCACAAAGATGCCGCTGCCAAGGTCATGGCCGAACCCACCCGTGAGAACCTTGTGCTGATCCATATTGACGAAGAGGCTGTGAACGCCTCAAACGCTGATGCAACCGGTGGCGAACCGATCTTTAAGGATGGCAAAGGTGTGGGTCGCGTGACATCGGGCACCTATGGCTACACCGTCGGCATGTCACTGGCTCTGGGCTATGTCCGCACGGGCGAGGCTGCACCGGGGGACGAGGTCGAGGTGATGGTGCTGGGCCAACCACATAAGGCCCGCATCCTGGACGAACCACCGTTTGATCCCAAAGGTGAAAAACTGCGGGCATAATCGCTGACGCGATTGAAAATATGACAGGCCGGGCCAGCGCCCGGCCTGACTCGTTTGAATTTATCCTTTAGGGTAGGGGCCAGCCCACTATCCCAACGCGTTCTCACGCTGTGCCATCACGCAAATGGATCAGGTTGTTCCGGATCGGTCGACAACCAAACTGATTTCGCCTGCATATAGCACTGCATGCCTTCCCAGCCATTTTCCCGGCCATAGCCTGATTGTTTGTAGCCGCCCACCGGGCTTTGCGCGGCGGCATTGAAGTAGTTATTGATATACACCGTTCCGGCCTCAATCCGGTCCGCCATACGCATGGCTTTGCCGACATCGCGGCTCCAGATACCCGCAGCCAGGCCAAAGATGCTGTCATTGGCGATGCGCAAAACCTCGTCCTCATCCTCCCAACCTTCGGTCGACAGAACCGGGCCAAACACCTCGTTTTGCGCCAGATCAGAACCATTCGGCACTTCACCAAAGATCGTGGGTCCGATGTAAAATCCATCCTTCCGACAGGCATCGCGCCCGTCCAGAAGCAGGCTGTGACCTGCATGAACAGCATCCTCTATCCGGCTGAGAACGCTTTCATAATGTGCTCTGTTGGCCATCGGACCAATCTGAGTTTCCGGATCGCCGGGATGCCCGACACGGACTTTGCCGACCGCCCCGACCAGCCGCTCGGTAAATTCTTCAATGACAGCGCGATGCACCAGAACGCGTGAACCCGAGATGCAGCTTTGTCCCCCAGCCGGAAAAATCCCGCTGGCCACGCCATTTACCGCCAGCTCGATATCCGCATCAGGCAGGATGATCTGCGGACTTTTGCCGCCCAGCTCCATGATCAGCGGTTTGACTTGTTTGGCTGCCTCTGCTGCTACGGCCCGGCCCCCGGCGGTTCCGCCGGTAAAACTGACCATGCGCACATCGGGATGGGCGATCAGCGGCCCTGCAGTACCCGGCCCAAACCCGGTGACCACGTTCACAACACCGGGCGGAAGATCGGCCTCCTGCAGGACATCCATCAACTCCAGTGTGGAACAGCTTGCCTGTTCCGACGGCTTGATGATCACCGTATTGCCCGCCGCCAGCGCCGGCGCCAGTTTCCAGATCAATGTTCCAATCGGTGAATTCCACGGCAGAATGATCGCCACCACGCCAAACGGTTCCCATTTCAGGTAATTGTGGATGTTGGGCGCCTCTGCCGGGATCAATCGACCCTCGAACTTGTCGCACATCCCGCCATAGTAATGGAAACTGTCCACAGACCACGCTCCGGGTTTCAGTGACGGCGTGATCGCATCTGGCAGTTTGCCGTTATCCCGGGTCTCCACTGCGCCCAAACGTTCTGCATGTTTGCTGATCACATCCCCGATCCGGCGAACAACGCGGCCCCGTTCCGCAGGAAGCATTCTGCCCCAAGGTCCTTTGTAAAATGCGGATTTGGCCGCAGCGACGGCCCTGTTTACATCACGCTCACCACAATCAGGCACACGCGCCCAGACCGTGCCATCAGCAGGGTTTTCACTCTCAAAATAGCGCCCCTCGGCTGGATCATGCCAAGCATTATCAACAAAATACTGAAATGTTCTGATTTCACTCATATCTCGGTCCTGTATTGTCTGTTGAGCCGGGGGCGCTGCCCCCGCCTCGGAGTGACTCCGAGGTCCCCCGGGATATCTTCGGCGAAAAGAAAGACACGGCTGCTTTTCTTTTTGCCCCAAATATCCCCGCCGGAGGCATCCAGCGCTGGCAAAAAGTACGACAGTTGAAAACGGGTCAAGCCAAGAGCCATTCTTCCCCCTCTCTGACCGTAATCACCGTGGGTCGGTCTGCACGCAGCGCATCTGTGAAAGCCATCCGAAACTCATTTTCTGACCGTGCGGCAACCCCGTTGCAATGACACGCCTTTGCCAGCGCCACGAAATCAGGGTTGATCCCTTCGACCCCCACGCGCTTAATATCGCGGGTATCCATATCATCCTGAATTTGTTTCAGTCCGCCATTTTCCCATAGAATAATGGGCATGGGAAGTTTCAACTCCGCCGCCGTGACCAGCTCCTGAATGGTGAACATCACCCCACCGTCCCCCGCCAGAACGACAACCGGTACTTCTGGCCGAGCCAGTTTGGCGCCGATACCATTGGGCAGCGCATTGCCCAATGCGCAAAACCCTGCCGGATAAAACCAGCTGCGCGGGGCAGCGGCCGGAAAGGCGAAAGCTCCAGTATAGACAAGCTGACAGGCATCGCCGGAAAACACCGTATCCTCCGGTGCAATCTGGCGCAGAATGCGCAATAGCCGGGCATGTTGTACCTCGGATGGGCTGAGGCTGGCCAGAATCGCGTTCCAGACCTGTTGCACCTCTTTTTCCGCTTCTATCCGCCGGGTGCTGCCATCATACCCCTGCAACGCCGCGCACAGGGCGGCCATCGCAGGGGCGGCATCCCCAATAACACCCAGCTTCGCCGGGTAAAAATCGTTGATTTTAGAGGCATCGATATCCACCCGGATCAGGTTGTCGGTGATCTCCATTCGCTCAACAAAACTGTCCGTCTCAGCCAGCTCGGTGCCTACGGCGAGCACACAATCGGCCTGTGCCATGTAATCACGAACCTCAGCCCGCACCGTGCCTCCCGCCATGTGCAATGGATGGTCATCAACAACAATTCCCTTGCCTGCGGTTGAAGACACCACAACAGCCCCGAGCTTTTCTACAACAGCCGTAAGGTCGGCCCCCGCCTGAGCCGCGCCACCCCCGATCATGATCAGCGGGCGTTTGGCGGATGTCAGCATGTTTGCTGCCGCCGTGATTTGCCCCGGTGCGGCAACACTTCGGGCGGGCAGGGTGACGGGTTGCCAATCCTCTTCGACAATCTGAGCCTGAACATCCAATGGCAATGACAGATGGCAGGGCCGGGGCCTTTCAGAGGCAAAGATCGAAAACATCTGTGCCAGCAGCTCTGGTACATCTGCCGCGCAATAGGCCGTCGCCGACAGCGCGGTCAGCGGCTCTGTCACCTTCTTTTGCTCGGTGATCTCGTGCAGCACCCCCCAGCCTTTGCCAATGGTGTGACTGTCCGGCTCGGCCGATATCAACAGCATGGGCAGGCTATCCGCATAACATTGTCCCAGGGCGGTTGCCGCATTGGTCACTCCGGGCCCGGAAATTACCACCGCCACACCAACCTCACCCGTGGCCCGGCACCAGCCTTCGGCCATGAACCCCGCACCCTGTTCGTTGCGCGCCTGAACATGCGTGATTGCACCGGAATTGGCCCCGCCGGTCAGCCCCCGGCACATATCAAGCGTGTGGACCCCCGGAATGCCAAAGACGGTGTTCACACCATACCGCGCCAATAGCCGCATCGTTGCTTCGCCACAGGTCATGCTCATGTTGCTGTCTCCTTGTCTGGATACTCTGCTGGCAGGGGTGGGCGCCCCAACACCATGTCAGCACATTTTTCCGCCATTGCAATCACAGTTGCATTCGGATTGCCGGTAATTTGCGTGGGCATGGCCGCGGCATCGCAAACCCGCAGTCCCTCAACCCCGCGCACACGCATCTGATTATCCAAAACGGCACCGGCATCGCGATCGCCTCCCATCCGGGCGGTCGAGCAGGGGTGATGCCCCGTATAGGCGGTCTGCCGGATGGCCTGTTCGGTCTCTGTTTTGCTTCGTACGTCCCGCCAAGGCGCGAGCGCTCCGGTCAGATATTTCGCGATCTGCGGCTGTGCCATCACCTCGCGCATCGCTTCAGCACCCTGTCGCAGTTCATCCAAATCCCGCGGCTCTGCAAAGTAATTCGGGTCGATCACCGGATGATCCAACGGATCACCACTGGCCAGTTTCACCGTGCCCGCACTGCGGGGTCGTTGCAGGTTGATATCAACCTGCACCCCCGGCCGGGCCACCTTGCGCCCCCGTACCAGCAATTTCCGCCCCAGCCGCTGTAGCAACGGTGTGGGTTCTTGTGCTCCCGAGGTCAGGTTCTCATCCACAATCATCGGCGTCATGAAAACTTCGAATTCCGGCAACGCAGGATCGTCAAGCGCATGAAAGAGCACGGCAGAGAAGAACGCACCACCCCCCGGTCCCCGCTTGAACAACAGCCAATTCGCCATCAGCGCTGCGGCCTTGTCCAACCGCTGAAACCGTGCCAGGCTCAGATCCATCCGGTCAGAACCATATTGAATGGGCACATCCGGATGATCAGACAGGTTTTCCCCGACACCCGGCACATCCGCAATCACCTTGATCCCGTGTGCCCGCAAATGCTCTGCCGGGCCAATTCCTGACAACATTAGCATCTGCGGCGTGCCAAAGGCGCCCTGACACAGGATAACCTCCTGTTCTGCAATGAATTCGTCACCACCCACTGTCTTCACCCCTACGGCACGCGCGCCCTTAAACATCACCTGTGCCACGTGATGCCCGGTCAGAACCGTCAGGTTCGCCGGGGGCTTGCGCAGATACGCAATCGCCGAAGATTGCCGCACACCGCGATGGACCGTGCTGTCATTGCGCGCGACACCGGTGCGTTCTGGTCCGTTGAAATCGTCCAGCCGCCGATGTCCGGCAGCTACAGCTGCCTCTACAAAAGCCTGATCAAGCACATCAAAATTTGCCGCAGGTTCGGTCTTAAGCGGGCCATCCGTGCCATGCCATCCATCCCGCCGATCCCGCGCGCCCTCTGACCGGCGGAAATAGGGCAGCAGATCGGCATATCCCCAGCCCTCCAGCCCTCGTTGCCGCCAGCGGTCGTAATCCGCGGGAACGCCGCGCATATAGATCATGCCGTTCAAAATTGATGACCCGCCAAGCGCTTTGCCACGCGGATAATAAATCCGGCGCCCACTCAATCCGGACTGAGGTACCGTTCGGTATCCCCAATCCAGCGCCGGATTGCCAAAGACAAAGCCGTTTCCAGCAGGCATGCGGATAAACAGGTTGCGGCCGTGGCCTCCTGCCTCGATCAGGCAAACCTTTGTGCTGGAGTCTTCCGCCAGCCGTGCGGCCAACACACAGCCGGCAGAGCCGCCACCACAAATGATGTAGTCATATCCCGCCTTCACCGCTCCAGCCTTTGTAAAACCGCGTCTGTTACGTCTTTGGTTCGATCTGTGCCGCCAATATCCGGCGTGCGCATACCCGCGGCCACAGCAGATTTAACCGCCGCTTCGATGGTACGGGCAAGTTCGGGACGCCCAAAGGAATGTTCAAACATCATCGCCACGCTCAGGATCATCCCCACCGGGTTCGCAATCCCTTGCCCGGCAATGTCCGGCGCGCTGCCATGAACGGGCTCATAGATGGCATGGCTTACCGAACCCGGTGCACCATTCAGACAGGCAGAGGGCAACATGCCCAACCCCCCGGACACAATCGCCGCCAGATCGCTCAGCAGATCACCCAACAGGTTACAGCCCATGATCACGTCAAACTCTGTCGGGCGCATTGCCATCTGATAAGCGCAGTTATCTGCGTACATGTGTGTCAGCGTTACGTCCGGAAAATCCGCCGACACCTCATTCACGACGGCACGCCACAGTTTGTAACTTTCCATGACATTCGCTTTGTCGGCGGAAACCAACCGGCCAGATCGCTTTTGGGCCAGCTCAAACCCCGCCACCGCGATACGGGTCAGCTCTTCCTCGCCATAGCCCGCAGTGTCATAGGCGTATCGCGTACCGTTGCGCTGGTCCTGACCACGTGGTTCGGCAAACATCACACCGCCCGTCATCTCTCGCAGAACCATGATGTCGGCGCCATCCGCCACACCCGTGGCAAACGGCGTCCGGTCGGACAGCTCAGGCCAATGCCGGGTAGGGCGCAGGCCGGCATAGGTATCCAGTTCAAACCGCAATCGCATCAGCCCGTCCTGCATCTCAGGACCGCCGGGAACCCTGATATCGTCCCACTTCGGGCCGCCCACGGCACCGACCAGAATCGCGTCAGACTCTTTTGCCACGGTCAGCGTCTCTTCTCGGCAAAAGGTGCCATATTCTTCCCAGGCGGCGCCGTGCAACAGATCGTGGGTCACCTCCAATTCCACACCTGCCCGGGCCGCTGTTTCCGCCGCCACAGCAAGCCCGGCCTCTAAAACCTCCGGGCCAATTCCGTCACCGCCCAATGCCAGTACTTTGAATTTGGTCATGTGATCATTCATTCAGTTTCGTAGTAAGCAAACTAGAGCCTTGTATTTTTGGCGAAACCGCGAAAATCTGAATGACATTCATTCATTCCAGGAATGTACGTAATGAACCGACTACCCCTATCCCAAATTGCCGCGTTCGAGGCAGCGGCGCGCCATCTCAGCTTTACCCGCGCTGCAGCAGAACTGAATGTGCAGCAACCCGCTGTAAGCCGCCAAGTAGCGGCGTTGGAACTTGAGGCAGGAACACCGTTGTTTTTAAGGACCAAACCCCGTCTCACTTTGACAGAAGAAGGTGGCGTTCTTTTCAATGCTGTCACCTCGGGTTTTGGTGATATCCGCTCAGCGCTGGATCGCATTAGACCAAGACATCAGCCTGCAAACATCGTCGTCAACGCGGCAATCGGATTTACAAGCCTGTTCATGCTTCCCCGATTGGCCGAATTTCAAAGCCTGTACCCCGGTATACGGCTTCAGATTGTGACCCGCGATCAGAACCCCGATTTTGATACGGCCGATTGCGATATCGTAGTGACCTTTGGCACCAGAGGAGTCGAAGGATGTGAACAGTCTTTGATATTTTATGAAGAATTGGTTCCAATCTGTCGTCCCGGTTATCTGCCGGATAACCGCCCTGTCGATCTAACTGACCTCGGCCAGCAGAATTTATTGCACATGTCCAATCAGTCGCATGGGGATGATTGGCTGATTTACTTTCAGGGAACGGGAATTTCGGTGCCCCAACCGGATTCTATCGACCGGGTGTTCAGTTACATGGTCTATCTGCGCGCTATTCAAAACGGGCTTGGTATCGGGTTGGGATGGCGGCGCCTTATCGAAGATATGGTCGAGTCTGGCGCCCTTTCAATCGCATGCGAACGCACTGTTCAAACAGAGCGTGGGTATCACTGTTCCATAACACCTCGTGCTGCTAGCCGAGCTGAAGCGATGGCGTTTCTCGATTGGATAGGTCGACTCGTTTGATGACCTGTTCCGGGGGCCAGCAAGGCCTTAAATTTGTGCAAATTGCACCATCTTGATCAGATTTCTCGGACCTTCAGCAGGCTGATCCGGTTTTCTTCTTTCGCAATGACTTCAAAGCGGAAGCCGTGGAAAACAAAGACCTGATTGATGTCCGGAATGATCTTTGCTTCGTGAATTACAAGCCCGGCAACGGTATTCGCCTCATCATCCGGCAAGCTCCAGTCCGTCGCGCGATTGAGATCGCGAATTGTCATGGCGCCATCTACAAGGATTTGATTATCCTCAACCTTTTGGATTTCATGCTCTTCTTCAATGTCGAATTCATCGGTGATCTCACCAACGATTTCCTCCAGAATATCCTCCAGGGTGAGCAATCCCTGCAACGAGCCATACTCGTCAACGACCAGCGCAAAGTGTCTGCGTATATGCAGAAACTGCCGCATCTGATCGTCCAGTGTCGTGGTCTCTGGCACAAAGTACGGCTTTGTCGCGACATCACATATATCGAATTTACTCAACGCCTTAGGAGACAAACCCTCGGCAATGATCAGTTGGTGTATTGTCCGCAAAAGGTCTTTTGCATGAACCACCCCGATGATGTTATCTGGCTCGTCTCTAAACACCGGCAGGCGTGTGTGCCTGCTTTTAAGGCATTGATCCAAAATGGATTCCGGTGACGCATCGGCATCGATCATCTCGATCTGACTGCGGTGAAGCATGATTTCTTCAACCGTGCGATCGCCCAGGTCCAAGGCACCAAGAATGCGGTCCCGGTCTTCCTTTTCAACCACACCTTCGGATTGCCCCAGATAAAGGGCACCTGCAATTTCTTCTTTGACCGCAAGGATTTGGCTGTCCGGATCTGCATTCACGCCGAACATCCAAAGTACACCGCGTACCAACCAGCGAACCGCAGATACGATGGGTGAAAAAATGCTTATTACCAACGTGATAATGGGCGCAGTTCGTGCTGCAGCAGCTTCGGCATTGGTTATGGCGTAGGTTTTCGGCAGCACCTCAGCAAAAATCAGCACCAACAACGTCATAACCAACGTCGCCAAGGCCACACCACTTTCGCCGAACAGCCGGGTAAACAGCGCGGTCGCAAGCGACGCGGCAAGGATATTCACAAGGTTGTTGCCCAGCAGGACAGACCCGATAAGCCGCTCATTATCCTCGGTTATTTCCAATGCCTTCTCGGCACCTTTGGATCCTTTTTCTGCCTGCGCCCGCAACTTGCCGCGTGACGCCGCGGTCAATGCGGTTTCGCTGCCGGAAAAATATGCCGACAAAACCAGCAATGCCAAAATTGACCCGACGGTGATCCAGAACGCGCCGTCAAGGATGATGGTTGAGACTTCCATTCTCTCACTTACCTATTTATCTCGTTGGGTTATGGGGCGGGATGGCCCCGCAATCAAGAGATCATGCAGCCGAAATTTAGCATGAAATTACGCGTCTTACCCGTTATCCGGCCTAAAATCACACAATCATCAATGATCTTCCGGACTAAGGTCATCCTTTTTCCTGGTGCGGCTGGCCTTGGCAAGCGGGTGATGTTGTTCAACCAACTCACGCAACCGTTCATCAAGCACATGCGTATATATCTCAGTTGTCGCAACATCCGCATGCCCAAGAAGTGTTTGAATCGCCCTCAAATCTGCACCATTAGCCAACAGATGCGTGGCAAAGGCATGTCGCAGAGTGTGGGGCGTGACGTTTTCGGGACTCACGCCCGCTGCTACGGATAACTTTTTGATAATATTGTAAAACTGGAATCGCGTGAGATGGCCAGATTTGCTCTTTGAGGGAAAAAGAAACGCCGACGCAACGGCCCCATCCTTGCGTTTTTTTTCCTCAATTCGATCCCATTGGGTCAACCATTCTGCCAGCGCCTCGCGTGCAGGCGGGGACAATGGGACCATTCGTTCTTTTCCGCCTTTGCCCTGAATCATCAGCATTCGCGGATCACCCCGCGCGGCAGAAACAGGCAAGGACATCAATTCCGTCACCCGCATCCCTGTGGCATACAAGACTTCCATCAGACAGGTATTACGGCAACGGTCTGTAGCTGTGCGGCCAAATGAGCGTGCGGCACACAACAGATCGTCAACATCTTGTTCTGAAAGCGTTTTGGGAAGCTTCTTTTCCCGCCCCGGGCCTTTGATTCTGATCGCCGGATTGTCTTCGCGCCAACGCTCTTCAAATGCAAAACGATATAGCTGTTTTATCGCAGACAGTCGTCTCGCGCGGGTTGATCTGGCCAGTCCTTGTGCGTCGCATTGGATCAAATATGCTTCAACATCCTGCTGCGTGGCCCCCGAGATGGACTTTCCGCTATCCGTGATCCAGCCCGAAAAATCACCCAGGTCCCTGGAATAGGCGGCTAAAGTATTCTGCGCAGCCCCCAGTTCTGCCGCCTGAGCTTCTAAAAAAGCAGAGATCCAATGGCGATCGTCACTCATCCGTGCCTCTTGAGCAGAAGAATTTGCAGGGCAGCCCGCCGCGCAACATCTTCAAGGCCCACTGCGCGCAGCGTCGCAATTGCAGCGGTTATATCTCTTGTTTGATTAGGACCGGCATTATCGAGCTGTGAAGCCGCAGATAAAATGGCTTGTCCCAATCTTCCTTGTTCTAGGGGGCCGGCGTGATCAGGTGATGGCTTGGTCGTTGAAAACCCCTCGGAAATCGCCTTTTCAACAGCAGTTTGCGCATATTCGGCTTTTGGCACACCTTGAGATAGTCCCGTTAGAAATGTCATGCGCCTTCCAGCGGATATACCCGCAACATCAGCAGCTTGTTCGTAGGCTGGAGAAAGAAGCACAATCTCAGCGGCCAAATCGTTTGCATCCGGTAAGGCGGTAGTTGTCAAAATTACCCCGTAGTAAGCGGCAAATGCCACCTCTAGGCCTTGTTCCTGCATGTAGGACCATGCCGCGGGCAATGATTGCACCAAGCGGTCAGCATTACCATCGGTGACCGCCGTATCAAATGCCTGAACCGCAGCGACCCGGTCCCATACTCCGCCAGAAGCGGCTGGTTTGCGCTCCGTATAGAGCCCGAATAGCCGGTTTGCAGGCAATGCGCCTGTACGTGCCAGGCGCTCTGCCGCTTCAATCTCTGCGCGCCAGCCAACGGTTCCCCGCAAATCAGCAATTGCATATTCCCGCGGTAGATTCCTGGTTGGAAGTGGCGCGCCATTTGCTTCGTAAAGCCGGAAAACAAGCGGCGTCATATCCGAAGGAGGCGCAAGCGTCGGCGATACTTCTGCGAATTCGGGGTCGAGAAACTGTGCCAGAAGGTCTGTCTCGGCTTCGGTCAACAAACCAAGGGCGCGGGCGGTATCGTATGTAAGCGCAGCTGTAGCCCAATCGCCGGAACGTGCTGTGCAGAAAATTCGCTTTGCATAGTCATTCGTGAGGTTCAGGTTTTGACTAAGTGTTTTGCATACTTGATCTTCGGTTCCTTCTAGAAGGGACAGGTCAAGCCATTGATCAAAAAGTGGTTCCGAGGCACCACCAGCCCGCGCAACCATTGCGCTGGCTGCTTCTATCGCACCGTACTTTCGCAATGCATCTATACGTGAGATTAAGAAACGGGCATTCGGGCCTGCATCAGAAGGTGTGTCCGCCTCTGCCAGCAAAAGCGTGTAATAAAGCGCTTGCAGAGCCGGTAGCGGTTGATCGGACAGGCGGCCGAGTTGTGAAACAAGTGTATCGGTTGAACTTTGACGCCAAAGCCCCTGTGGCAGGCCCGTCGTTGTTGACGGTAACAGTCCCACAGCATCGGGGATTGCTCCGTCAAGCGGCTCTACCGTGACGTCAGGGGTGGTTATGCCGTCTGTTACCGGAGGTTCTCCAAGCGGTAGCAGCAGGGGCTGAGCGACAGTAATCGGTGCCGGTGATTTCAGCCAGTCAATCGCCGACAGAGGCGCCTCTGCATAGGCAGGCAATGCCAGGACTGACGTGGCCAGAAGGGTTCTAATCTGTTTCAAGTATGATTTCCTGGCGGATTTCGGTGCTGGTAGGCGAAAAATCTGCTCCGAAAAACGGCCCGATATATGCATAGGCCACCAGCGCAATAAAGCCCAAAATGGCAAGGTAAAACAGCCATTTGACAAGTCGAACCATCGTTTTTCTGCCCGTTTGTTATGTAGTTATAGCACTTTATAACTGGCCTTTTGCTCAAGATCACGTCATTCAGTGAAAAATTGAAGGAAATTGGCGAGGGAGCGCCGAGACGTGGCGGAATCTGGGCGTTGGAGGCTGAAAAAAACGGTCGTCCTTGTTGGCATGATGGGGGCTGGAAAAACCGCCGTGGGCAAGGCACTTGCGGCTGAATTAGGCGTTCCTTTTCTTGATTCTGATGCCGAAATCGAAAAGGCGGCCAATATGACTATCGCCGAGATTTTCGAGCGGGATGGAGAAGCGTTTTTTCGTGACCGGGAGACCGAGGTGATCGACCGGTTGTTGGAAGGGGAATGTGGAATACTGTCTACGGGTGGTGGTGCTTTTATGTCGGACCGGAACCGTGAGCTTATTTCAGAAAAAGGTGTTTCGGTTTGGCTAAAAGCGGATTTGGCGCTTTTGTGGAATCGCGTAAAGCATAAAAATACCAGACCTTTACTTCGCACTTCTAATCCTAAAAAGTCCTTGACTGAAATCTATGAAACACGTGTTCCAATTTATGCCATGGCGAATTTGACGGCGGAATCGCGCGCGGAATATTCGATAGAAACAATGGCCGAAAAAGCAGTGGAAGTACTTATGTCCCGCAAAGATGTGTTGGAGAAAGCATGATGACTGAGGTGGTACATGTAGACCTTGGAGAACGTGCTTATGATGTGCATGTTGGTCCCGGGCTTGTTGCGCAAGCAGGCGAGATGATTGCACCTCTTCTGCGGCGTCCAAAAGTGGCGATAGTCACTGACGAGAACGTCGCAAAACTTCATCTTGATGCATTGGTTGAAGGTTTGAAAGCCAGCGGAATTACCTCCGTTTCCCTAACTCTTCCGGCGGGTGAAGCAACGAAATCCTGGCCGCATTTCGAGCGCACGGTTGAGTGGCTGTTAGAAGAGCGGATAGAGCGAAGCGACGTAATAGTAGCCTTTGGCGGCGGCGTGATTGGCGACCTCGTGGGATTCGCGGCGGCCGTTGTGCGGCGCGGTATCCGGTTTGTTCAAATCCCAACCAGCTTGTTGGCGCAGGTCGATAGTTCTGTCGGTGGTAAAACGGGTATTAACGCCCCTCAAGGCAAGAACCTGATCGGGGCCTTCCATCAACCCTCTATGGTGTTGGCCGATACAGAGGTTTTGGGGACTCTGGCAGAGCGAGACTTTCTTGCGGGCTATGGCGAGGTTGTCAAATACGGTCTGTTGGGGGATGTTGATTTCTTTCAATGGCTTGAGACACATGGCCCCTCGGTTTCTAAAGGCGATCTGTCTGCCAGAATTCGTGCTGTTCAACATTCTGTCTCGATGAAGGCAGATATTGTTGTGCGGGATGAGACAGAGCAGGGGGATCGGGCGCTGCTTAATCTGGGGCATACGTTTTGCCATGCGCTTGAGGCCGCGACTGGGTACTCGGATCGGTTGCTGCATGGTGAGGGCGTGGCGATTGGTTGTGCGCTGGCGTTTGAGCTTTCGGCGCGGATGGGGTTGTGTTCTCAGGAAGATCCGAGCCGGGTTCGTGCCCATCTGAAGGACATGAAGATGAAGGTTGATCTATCAGATATTGAGGGCGACCTTCCAGATGAAGACGCCCTTCTAAACCTGATGGGACAAGACAAAAAGGTGGTCGATTGCAAGCTTCGGTTTGTGTTGGCGAAGGGGATTGGAGAGGCGTTTGTGACCTCTGATGTCGACCCGGAAATGGTGAAGACCCTGCTGCGCGATGCGTTGGGCACACGTAGTGGTTAACAGCACCGTACGGTGCAAAAACAGGGGGTGACATCCGTACACCCCCTGTGCACTCCCCGTACACCGCCGCAGTGCAGCATTGCCAAAGTATCAAAAGGTTAATTTTCTGGTGACCTGGCGGATCGTCATCTTTTAAATCTGCCTTTGGGGCCAGCCACGAGAATGTTTCGAGTCCATCTCGGATCTGCTGAATTCTTGCTACGTGCGCCCGTCGAAATATCTATGCTTCAATCCCGCAAATACCGCCGCTAGGGTACTGTAAATCCGGCCGGCGCTATGGCAAGCCGCAACGGTGTTTCAGGGCCTAATGAGCAAAGTGTGAGCCAAACATCCATTCACAGTGTGTGGCATCCCAGGCAGCAAATTTCACACGAAGACTGGGCGCCTTTTGTGGAAAAGAATGTGAGCGGCAAGCATCAACTTAGGCGATCTATCTCTGGCGACAGGCGGCAATCCGCCATGCCTTGCGAAGCTGGCTAACGCGAGGGCCAGGCAGGCCAAAGTACCGACCGATGTCTTCATCGCTCATTCCTAAGTCCACAAAAATTTCCAGGCTAGTCGCAGCAACCGGCCCCACTTTTTGCGCTGAAACTCGCAACTCATCAGGCAAAACGGAATCAACTTGTGCGGCGTTAAAAGATAGTGCCGCAGTTTGTGGCTTGTAGAGAGGATTGTCTCTGCATCGATCCATGTACATGGAAGGCCTCCATAGAATTTGATTTGGAAAGTGCATTAAGAACCCGGGGTTTTGCCCGCCCGGTTTCTGGTGATAAATCCCATTTGTTGACTAAAAAAATGCACATAATTGGTAACCCGGTTGGTCCGATGGACACCTGTCACCTTATGCTGTGTTCGTGAAAGTTTCTTAGCGGTCGCAAAAAAAATGAAATGGGTTGTTTCGGAAGCAGCCTTTCGAAACCGCACTTTAAAAGCAGATCAGCTTGAGCCTGCCGAACACTCACGTCCTGTATTTTTCTTCGAACTCATAGCCACAGTGCGGGCAGTCTGCCTTGGCCGGCGAAAGATTATAGGTGGCGTCGCGCAAGAATTTCATCAATGAGCCCGGCGCAGCACTAAATTGTGCAATCTCGGACGGCGCAATCGGATCTCCGATCATCAGCCGGACGGGTTTGTCGATCCGATTACGAAACTCCTTGAGAAGAAGAGCCATACGAAGCGTGTAGTGCAAATGGCTTGCAAGTTGAAACAGACGCGAGTTGTGACCATCGAAGTAGACAGGCACGACTGTGGCACCTGACTTGGCGATCATTCGTGCGGTAAATCGACGCCAACTCGGGTCCATCGGGCGTTGAAAGGGTTTCGGGGCAGTAGAGACGGTTCCGCCCGGAAACACGCCTATCGCGCCGCCGCCGCGCAGGAATTCAACAGCCTTTGCGCGGGTGTTCAAGTTAAGGCTAATGGCATCTTTGGTATCATCGAAACAAATCGGAAGGATCACCCGTTCAAGATCGGCGGCATTTCCGAATACACTGTTCGCTATTATCCGGAAATCACCCCGCCTGACAGAAAGCAAGTGCCCCATGATCAGCCCGTCCAGTATGCCGAAGGGATGGTTGGCAACGACGACCAACGGGCCATCGGAAGGAATATTTGCAACGCTGCCTGTGACCACATCAAGACTGAGTCCATAACGCTCGACCATAACCTGCCAAAAATCGCGCCCCCGGGCGAGATCGTCATGATATCCTCTGGCGCGACGGATAAGCCGCAAACGACCGGTTGTGTTCTCAACGACCTTGATCATTGCTTTGCCAGAACGCGTCTGTGCAGAACTTGAATACGTAATTTCGCGTGCGCTATTTTTTTCCATCCGGGCGATGAGCTTTTTGACATAATTCTTTTCCACTCTCTGCCAGAGAGGCGTAACGATCGTATGACACACGCATGTCCCATGGCGTGATGACGGGGGCATTCAAGTCTTAAAAAGCGCTGTCTTGAAATTTGGACGTTGTCGTCCGCGTCCGTCAAAGTGGCGTAGTTTACCCGAGGACATCGACCCGGCGTGTCACCTACTGGTTTAGGGGCTCGATGTAATTGGCCCGGTTGAGAAAAATTGGATGCTTCCCGCACATGTCATCAGCCTGTCACATGCACCGTCCATTTATGCACTTGTCGTGGGGGCAGTGCGCACAGTCTGTTTCTGCACCAAGCCTTTGTTCCCTGCTCTGCTTCCACGGCGCCGATTGGCCCGGCGTTGTGCGGCTTCGCTCTCGTCCCGCCTCGTCGTTTCGGGTTGCCGTTGTCACGGCGGTCCCTTGCCGGGCCTTTCTGGTGCCAATACTTCCCCAAAGGCATCGATATGTCGTTGTATAGCCAAGCGCGGCTCAGCGCGGCCGCGAGACGGCTCAACGAGCGACCCAGAAAGACCTGCAATACCGTCTCCAGCAGAGAAGTTTGAAGCCTGTGTTGCAGCGATCCCTTGAATCCACAATCCACACAGGACATTCGTGGGCTTGGAGTACCACGCTATCCTTTTGGCTGTATGATGCTCATGCTCTGATCAGAAAAAAGGCACTCTGGTTACTGGAGTTTTTCCACCGCTTTGATGAAGCCGGTAAGAGACAGCTCAATCCGATTTTCACCGCCATTGCTCGAATGCATCACCACGGCAAGTGTGCTGCCGGTTTTCATCAGGTCCAATACAGTCTTGTCTATTGTGTTCGTGACAAAACAACCTGCTTGAACACAGGTGTTGATCTCATAGTGGTTTGGTTCACCGTCATCGACGATCATATCGATACCTTTAGGTAAATCCAGTCCCAGGGGTAGCTGGACAATGAGGGTATGATTCTCCTGCTCGGGAATTGCCTGCAGCGAAACGCGCAAAATCAGCTGGTTCCCAGGTGATGAAACAATACTGGTCAACGCTGAACATTGTAGCTCATCAGAAACAGTGTTGCATTGAACACCCCAGCCGGTCGAAACTGCGGTCTGTTGTTGCGCAGTTTCCGTTGTCTGCGCTTGTAATGATGTGCTCATTGGCAGTGCAATGGCCAAGGTCAGAATACAAAAAAGGGCTTTGAAATATGCAGTTTTTGGCGCGTTCATGTTCGTTTCCAGTTCAATTCAAGACTTGTCTTCGGCAGCTTGGTCTTTCGCAGCAATGGTTGCGCACCATAAGCGACGATATCATCCAATCAACCAATATGTGTGCTTTTTGTCAGGCTAATTTATGGCCAATAGCAGATTTCCAAATTGCTGCCTGTAAAATTTGACTGCAAAATTAACCTTTTAGTTGACCAAATACGTTGTGAAACTTAACCTGCACAGGTTGGCCCCCGTATTTTTATACTTGGATAAAGTGGATCGGGCGATTAACGAGTCGGAGTTGTTTGGGGGAACCGATTACTATGGGGGAGCGTGTCGTATTACGATTGTGCTCTTTTGTGCGCCTGAAACGCACAACTGCCCTGTGTTCCGGCCTCATTTCAATTGCTCTTTTGGCCGGGCATCCCGATACCGCCCGCTCAGACCAATCCACTCTTCTGTTCCCTGACTCTCTTGTCGAATTCCCCTCCAGAGAGGGCACCAGGTCTCCGAAATTTTCATTTTCCGATGAGATTGTTAGCCAGAACGGCACCAGCGCTGTCGATTTCAGAAATCTGACGCGATGGTCGCCACATGCTGAAGGTACGATTGGCAATGTAGGCCGCAATGGCGATGTCTTCGGCAATATCGGTCTGTTCCTTCCGGCGTTCCAGACCAATGACACGCTGGTGTTCGTTGACCTGAGGGCTGATTTCGGTGAGCAGTCTGTCGCTCAGGGCAGCCTGGGCGTTGGCTATCGTCGGCTTGTTCCCGGCGGGCTGTTTGGTACCGACGCGATTGTTGGGCTGAACGCATATATTGATGTTCTGAATTCTGAGCGCGATTTAACTTATTGGCAAGGATCTGTCGGTGCCGAGCTGATCACCAACAATTTCGACTTTCATGCCAACATTTACGAAGCGGAAAGTAATCCGTTTCTATTGAACCAACAGGTTTTTGCCGGGCCCGGTCTGAGCGGCACCAGGATCGTTCAGCAAAACGGAACAATCACAAATCTTGAAAATGCCTTTTCCGGATTTGATGTTGAAGCTGCGTTCAAAGTCGATCTGTCAGATACCGCCCGGCTGCGCGTTCATGGCGGGTATTCAAAGTTTGAGCGAGGTACGACAACCTACAAAGGGCCGCGTGCGGGGTTCGAGGTAGGCTTTGAAAATGCATTCGGGATTGACGGCGGTCAGTTCAGCTTTGGCGCGGAAGTTCAGGAAGACAATCTGAATGGTATGGATTACGCAGGCTTTGTTCGCCTGCGCATTCCGCTAGGCCCGAACAGAAAGACCAGCGTATCAGGCGGGTCGGCAAGCAGATCTCAAAATCTGGATCGTCAGATGGTAAGCCGTGTGCGCCGTCAGGGCCGCATTTTCACCGAGCTTCAGACTGTTGATACGGTTGTTGAAACACCGATCCTGGATGCTGCAACCGGTCAGGCGCTGAATGCGTTCTTTATCTCTGAGACGCCACAAGGGATTGGAAATTGTTCGGGCACGCTCACTTCCTGCACCTTTGCGACCGTTGCTGCCGATCCGGAATTTGGGGCGGGGGATATTCTTATCCCGATCGATGCGGCAGGGGCCATCAGTCCGGTTCTGACATTTTCCGCCAACAATCAGCAGGTTGTTGGTGCCGGCGATAACGGCACGGCGCTGATCAATCTGAGCGATGCCGGTAATTCAATTCTTAATCTGACCGGACTTGGCGGACGGCCCTCGGTGGCCGGGGTCAATGTTGGCGCGAATAACGACGCCATGATTTCGGGCATCACCACCACCGGACCTGCAGGAATTACCGGAAATGGCTTTGGCGGAACGCTGACGATTGACGATGTTCAAACCGATACTGGTGGCGTCAATCTGACAGGTCCGAACGCGGCAACCGTCAACATAACAAACTCAACGCTGAATGGTGGCCCGAACGCCGCCCTGATGGCAACCAGCACGACCTCTGGCGGGCTTCTGCTCAATGTCAGTAATACCACGCTGAGCACAACCGGTGCAGGGCCGGCTGTGAATGTGGCGGGTAACAATTCTGATGATGTTGTGGTCACAGGATTTGCCAACAACACGGTTACTGGAACCGGCGGTGTCAGCTTTGACAACGCGATCTTTGATGCCGACGGTAATCCGGCGAACGGCATCACACAGGTCGGAGGTGGTACGCTGACCATTGGGTCAGTGGGTGCCGCAGTCACCGGAAACGGTTTGAACCTGAATGAAGTACTTGGCGATCTGGCCTTTACTGATCTGAACATAACCAACGATACTGGTACGGGCCTATTCATCCGGGATGATGCCGGTAAAGGCGGGACCTTCTCCTTTGGTGCGACTACGGGGACGATTACCACAACAAACGGCACCGCTGTTGATATCGATCCGGTCATCCTGAACGTTACCCTCGCCACCCTCAATGCCAACGGAGGGACCAATGGCGTGGTGCTGGATACGGTCACCGGAACCTTCAACGTACTCGCGGGGTCAATCACCAACACCACGGGCGCTGCGTTCTCGCTCAACAACTCTGATATCAATGTCAGCTTTGGCGCCACAATCGGTAATGCCTAAGGCAACTCGGTGCTGGTCACTAACCAAAGTGGCGGCACGGTTGAGTTCAGCGGCGCGATTACCGATACCGGCGCTGGCATTGATTTGCAGAACAACACCGGTGCCACGATCAGCTTCACCGGTGGTCTGGACATCGACACGACGACCGGTACCGGGTTCAATGCGACGGGTGGCGGTACGGTGAGTGTCACCAACGGCGTGGTCACCAATTCGGTGACCAGCACGGCGGGCACGGCGGTCAATCTTGATGGTGTGACCATCGGGGCCGCGGGTATGAGCTTTACCGATATCAGCGCGATCGGCGGCACCAACGGTGTGCGGGCCAGCATGGTGGACGGTGGAGTGTTCACCTCTGGCGTGACCACAGTGAACACCACCACGGGCGACGGCATCTCGATCACTGGATCCGCGGCAACATTTACCTTCAACGGGGTCACGACGGTTGCAGGTTCGGGTGATGCCGGCATCGCACTGAGCGGGGCCAACGGGCCGATAACCTTTGCATCTGTCGATATCGACAGCAGCACCGGCCGCGGCATTGAGATGATCGGGGTGACCGGGAATGTCACGATCAGCGGCGGCTCTGTTGACGATGGTGCGGCGACGACGGGCTCTGGCCTGCATGTCGAAGATCAGGCGGCGGGCAGCACGATTGCGCTGAACGGTGTTGACATCACCAGCGATCAGGACACGGCGGATGCGGTCAGCATTCAGAATGCCATGGGCACGATCACGATGACCGGCGGGACGATCACCCAGACCGGCGGTCATGATGCGGTGGATGTGACGGGAGGTGCTGCGGCGATCACGGTCGGGTCGGCGATTGTGCAGACCGGGACCAGTGCAGCGGCCTCCAACGCAGTTGAGATCGCGGATGTGACCGGTGGTTCGGCGAGTTTTACCGGCGCGGTGACACATACCGGTCCCGGCAGCGCGGTTGAGATCCAGAATAACACGGGCGGTGTCTTTGGCTTTGACGGCCTGGTCACAGCCAACACCGGTGCGGGGACAGGCATTGACCTTCTGAACAACGCCGGCGCCACGACCAGTTTCACCGGCGGGCTGGACATCGACACCACCACGGGCACCGGCTTCAATGCCACGGGCGGCGGCACGGTGAGCGTGACCAACGGCGTGGCCACCAACACAATCACCACCACCAACGGTACGGCGCTGGTTCTGGATGGGGTGGCCATTGGTGGTACCGGCATTACGTTTAACAGCATCGCTTCAACCGATGCCGCGACGGACGGGATCACCCTGGATGACGTCACCGGCGGCACGCTCAGCGTGACCGGCACCACAACGATCACCAACCCGGGTGATGCGGGTATCGATATCCTCGGCACCAACACCGCGACGTTTACCTTTGCGGATGTCGATATCAGCCTTGGTACGGCGGCTGATACACGCGGCATCAACTTTGCCGGTACAAGCAGCGCGGTCAGCTTCGGCGCCACAACGATCACAGGTGTCGGATCCGGGGCAACGCAGGTTGGCCTGGACTTTAACGGGGCCACATTGAACGGCACCGTCGGGTTTACCTCTGCGGCCATTTCCGGGCCTGCTACCTCAACCGATTCAATAGGAATTGATCTGACTGGTGTTCTGGGCAACCAGACCGTGACGATCGGTGAGCAGGTTGTGGCCGGTGCCTCAAGCGCGATCACCGATCTGCATCGTGGGGTGGTGATTGATCCGACAGCAGCGGTGCAGTTCACCTTTGGGGATGGCGAGGGCGCCACCGATACCAGGTCTTCCATCAATGTGAATGGTCTGGCCGGATCGTTCCTGATTGATGCCGTCAATGGCACATTGGCAGCATCGAGTTTCAATTTTGAGGATGTGGCCTTTGGTGCGGGGGATGAATTTAACTTCCCGTTCGCACCTGATGCTCCGGTCTTTGTCTCGGAAGCGGGCGGGCGTATAGCCGCCGGTGTCAACAACGTCAGCATTGCCCTCAACACGGTTACCGTCGCCGAGGCCGAGGCCCTGGTGGATACCGACCAGACCTTTGTGTTTGTCGGGGATGCAGGCGGTTTGCTGAACCTTCTGGGTGGCGGTGCGGATGGCTTTACGCTGGATGCCGGTCAGAGCATTGACGGGTTTGCAGATGGCAATGTGATCGCCACCGGATTGCTGCTGCCGGGCAATATTACCGGGGACTTCAGCTCAATCAGCACGATGGTGACAGCGGATGCTGTCACGGCACGCAATTCCACGGCAGGAGCCACGGGTATCATCAGCTCTGCGCTGTCCGGCGGGCACCGGGTTGAGAACTTCAATACTGATGCCACGGGCCTCGGTGCCGGATCGGCCGCTCTGGACATTACCGGTGCGACCGCGGCGACAACTGTGAACAACATTGAGATCAGCAATCTGGGTGGCGGTGCTGACGGTGTACATATTTCCGGGTCTGACGTGGCAATTTCCGATCTCATGATCGCAGGCACCGGTGGTGCGACGGGCGATGGCATTGAGATTCTGGACGGGGGCCAGGCCATTGTTGTGAGCCTGAATAATGTTACCGTCTCTGATGCCGGTGCAAACGCGCTGCGTATTGACGGGTCCGGCGCCGGATCGGTGACAGTGAACGGGGCTGGCAACAACCAATCTGACATTTGACAGCATCAGCTCGACCGGCAGTGGCACAAGCGGGATCTCTATAGATGCATTGCAGGCGGGATCGGTGCTGAATGTCACTGGTGCCACAACGATCACCGGCTCGACCGGTGCAGGTCTTGATGTTGAAAACTCCGCGGGCATGATCGGCTTTGCCGGACCCGTCACCATCAACAATTCCGCGACCGCCGGCGCTGGCATTGACCTTCTGAACAACGCGGGCGCCACGATCAGTTTCACCGGCGGTCTGGACATCGACACGACGACCGGTACCGGGTTCAATGCGACGGGCGGCGGCACGGTGAGTGTGACCAACGGCGTGGCCACCAACACAATCACCACCACCAACGGTACGGCGCTGGTTCTGGATGGGGTGGCCATTGGTGGTACCGGCATTACGTTTAACAGCATCGCTTCAACCGATGCCGCGACGGACGGGATCACCCTGGATGACGTCACCGGCGGCACGCTCAGCGTGACCGGCACGACCACCATCACCAACCCGGGTGATGCGGGTATCGACATCCTCGGCACCAACACCGCGACGTTTACCTTTGCGGATGTCGATATCAGCCTTGGTTCCGTAAATACCACCGGCCTGGATCTGAACGGTGCGGTTCTGAACACCATCTTCACGGCAACAGATTTCGATGTCACCGCAACCGCCGCTCTGGCGGGCACACGCGGGATTGACCTGCGCGGTGCCACCACGGCGACGATGGGTCAGATCAACCTGGGCGATGCGGTGGTTGGAACGGCAAATGGTGCCAGCATCGGCGCAGGTGTTGCAATCGGGGTGGATCTGTCGAATACCACCGCCATCAACCTGACTTTCGGCGATGGTGAGCAAGCCACTGATCGTGTCTCAACCATCGGTGCGACCATCCAGATCAACGCCCCCGCAGGGACCGCCGGTGGCAGCTATAACTTCGCTGATGTGGGCGATTTTGACATAGCGAGGATTGTGCTGCCGTTCATCGCCAATGGCCAGGTGTTCGTGGCGCAAACGGCGACGGGCGATGGTTCGGGCGTTGATCTGGCAAATCTGGCCAATGTGGCGACGGCAGATGCGATCACCGCCGCCGGAACAACTTTCGTGCTGGTCAATGACGGCAACACGATTGTCGATGCGGATGGCTTTACCCTGAGCAGTGATCAGGACATTGACGGGTTTGGCAACGGCAATACCTTCCAGAGCCGCGCATTTGATCTGACCAATTTCACCGGCCTGCCCAATGGTGTAGCTGTACTGAACCATGCCGGAGGCGCGGCGACGCTGGATACTGGCGGGGCCGCTTTCGACACGGTGACATTGGGCGGAAACAACAGCGTGGCCAATGTCATTATCCAGACAACCAATGCCGGTGTATCACCGATTGCATCCAACGGTGTTGGTGGGATTACGCTTGGCTCGGCTGACGGGCCGCTGGTGGTCACCGGAGGACTGAACGGTGTCGAGATTACCAACCTGACCGGTACTCTCACCGTCACCAACCTTGAAGTGTCTGCTGCCGGCAATGCCGGGCTGCAGATCAATGGTGCGACCGGCGACAACACAATCGATATCGACCGCCTGGTCGCCACCGGAAATGGGCAAGCTGGTCTCCAGCTTCTGGGTGCCTTTGGTATGCAGAGCTTTGCCACGGTGGCCGGCGATACCCTGGTGAGTGATGGCGGGGGCAGTGGAATCCGGGTGCAGTCGACCAGCGGCAACTTTACCTTTGGCGCGGGCACGACGCTGCGCAACTACACGGACTCTGGCCTCTTCATTAGTGGTATGTCAGATGTCAGCTTTGCCGGGCGGATCGAGCCGGGTGCGGGCAGCGCGTTCCACGCGCCGCTCTCGGTTCAGAGCCACAACGGCACGGTAACATTTACGGCAGCGTCGGTGATCAATAACGCAGGCGGCGGCGCGCCGGTCTTCAACGACGCCTCGGGCACCTATAATCTGAATGGCACCACGACGCTGACCGGGTCCAATTTCCCGGTGCAGGTGCTGAACTCGAGCGGTACGATCACCTTCGGGGCGAACACCTCGATCACCGACAGCGCGGCGACCGCCTTTGACATTACCGGCGGCATGCCGACTGTGATCTATAACGGTACGATCAGCCAGAACACGGCGTTCTCGGCCGTGAATATTCTGAACATGACCGGCGGGTCCGCGACCTTTAACGGATTGATCACGGCCAGCACCAGCACTGCAACGGGTATTAACCTGACCAACAACGCGGGCGCCACGATCAGTTTCACCGGCGGTCTGGACATCGATACGACGACCGGCACCGGTTTCAATGCGACGGGCGGCGGCACGGTGAGTGTGACCAACGGCGTGGCCACCAACACAATCACCACCACCAACGGTACAGCGCTGAACCTGAACGGCGTGACCATCGGCGCGACCGGGATCACATTTGAAAGTCTGACATCCACCAACGCGGCCGGGTCCGGCATTTCCATTGTCAATGTTGATCAGTCAGCCGGATCTGCCGGGTTTAATGTCGGGGCCGGGGGAACAAACGTTACCGGCGCAACAAGTCATGGCATCAACATAACCGGATCGTCAGCTACATTTACCTTTGGTGGCACAACAACAGTCAGCGGCACTACAGCCGGGGACAATATCCGCCTGCAGGGCGCGAACGGGGCTGTTGCGTTCGGCAGCATCATTTCTGACGGTGCGTCGGGCAACGGGCTATCGATTCTGAGCGCGACCAATAATGTGACAGTCAGCGGTGGCACCTTTGGCGGCACGTCGCCCAATGCGACCAACCTGTTGGTACAGGATCAGGTGTCAGGTGACATTTCGCTGAACACGGTCACGTTCAATTCGGCGCTCAACACCAATGTGCTATTGGTGAACAACGCCGGAACTATCGGTTTCACGGGCGGGGCAATCTCGCAGGCCGGTGCGAACAACAACATCGCTCTTCGTGTGAATGGCGGCAGCGCGAATATCAACGTTGGTGCAACCATCACCAGCACGGCCAACTCCTCTGCAGTTCCACTCACCTTTGCTTCGGTGGTCATTGGCAACACGACCGGCGGAACCATCAACTTCAGCGCCGACATTACAGAGACCGGCCGGGGTGATGGCGTTTCCATCGGGCAATTCGGGGCGATCGCAAACACAACAATTAATTTCCTGAATGGAGCGACCACGTCCAACGGCGGCGGAACCGGCATCGTAATCTTCAATCTGGACGCGAGCTCGGCTGTGAACTACGCCGCCTCGACCAGCATCCAGGTCGCCGACGGGGATGGTGTGTTTATATCCGACAACGCGGGTGACGTAACGATTTCCGGAACAGTCGACGTAACTGATACAGCAGCCATTGGAGCGGGCAACGGTATTACTCTTCAGCGCAATACCGGCAACTTCGCATTTAATGGTGCGGTAACATTGAACACCGCGGCGACCACTGGCGTATCTGCCTCTGCAAACGCGGGCGCAATGATCAGCTTTACCGGCGGGCTGGATATTGATGCACAGACAGGGTTCGCCGCCGGTGACGGCGGGACCTTCACGATTTCCAATGCAGGAGGCGTGAGCAATACAATCGACGCGACAACAGGCGCTGCAGTAGCACTGACGAATGTTCAGATCGGCGTCTCGGGTATTAACCTGACCACTGTGAACTCTGTTAGTCCAATCGATGCGGGTATCAATATTAGTAACCTGACGGGTGGCGCGTTTATGGTCACCGGCACCACCACCATCACCAATCCGGGTGCCACAGGCATTGACATTTCCGGCACCAACACCGCGGCCATCACCTTTGCGGATGTCGATATCAGCCTTGGTTCCGCAAATACCACCGGCCTGGATCTGAACGGTGCGGTGCTGAACACCATCTTCACGGCAACAGATTTCGACGTGACCGCGACTGCCGCGCTGGCGGATACACGCGGGATTGACCTGCGCGGGGCGACCACGGCGACGATGGGTCAGATCAACCTCGGTGAGGCAACGGTTGGTACCGCGAATGGTGCCAGCATCGGCGCAGGTGTGGCAATCGGGGTGGATCTGTCGAACACCACCGCCATCAACCTGACTTTCGGCGATGGTGAGCAAGCCACTGATCGTGTCTCAACCATCGGTGCGACCATCCAGATCAACGCCCCCGCAGGGACCGCCGGTGGCAGCTATAACTTCGCTGATGTGGGCGATTTTGACATAGCGAGGATTGTGCTGCCGCTGGCAGGCAATGATCTGGTGTTCGTGGCCCAGACGGCGACCGGTGATGGCTCTGGCTCTGACCTTACGAACCTGGCCAACGCAGCGACCGCAGATGCGATCACCACTGCCGACACCACATTTGTACTGGTCAATGACGGCAATACGATTGTGGATGCGGATGGCTTTACCCTGAGCAGTGATCAGGACATTGACGGGTTCGGCAATGGCAATACCGTAAACGGCCCTGCATTTGATTTGACCAACTTTATCGGCCTGCCCGCCGGGCCGACATTTAACCATGCCGGTGGTGCGGCCACGCTGGACAGCAACACAGCGAATGGCACGACCCTGACGCTGGGCAACAACTCAGTGGTCGAAAATGTCGTTGTCCAGAACACCAGCGCAGGCAGCACCGGTGGGCAGACCGCCATCCTGGCAAACGGTGTGGCTGGCATCACCCTGGGTGGGGCAGACGGACCTCTGATCGTTCAGGCCGCCAGCCGCGGCGTGGTTCTGGACAGCATCACCGGGACCACCACCATCACCAACCTGGCCATTCAGCAGCCGGGTCCGAACCTGGGTGTCAATTTCGCGATGATCCTGGATGACATTTCGGGTGCCACGCTGGCGGTTGATCAATTGTCCATTGACGCCGTGAACGGGATATTCCTGAGCGGCAATATCGGCACGCAGAACATCGGAACCGCGCCGGGCAGTAATGTGGATATTTCGACATTTGGCACCGGTCTGTTCACCAGTACATTAAACTTCCCACCGCTGATCAATCTCACAGCTGCCAGTGGCGATTTGACACTGGGTAGTGGTGTTGTACTGGACGACTTGGGCACTGCTCAGACGGTCGTGGGTGGCGGCGTATTTTTTGTTACTCAGAGTATCATACTTAACGGCGGCTCGCTTGATCTGACTGTTGACGGCACCGTCCGGCAAACGGCCGCTGGAGAAACCGTATCAGGTGGCCTCTTTGCTGCTGGAGCAGGCCACACCGGAACCGTTGAATTCACCGCAGCTTCGATCATGTCGGATACATCCGGATTGGGCTTGGCACCCTCCTTGTCCTTCAACGACGCCGATGGCAGCTATACGTTCAACGGCACAACAACTATCACAGACGCGCCGGGGCTGGGCATCAGCATCGGCAACGGATCAAGCGGCACATTCACCTTTGGTGCCAACACTTCGATTACAAATACCACGCAAAGTGCGATCCTGATCGAAGATTCCATGCCTGCGGGGGTAACCTTTAACGGAACGGTGACACAGAACAACGCCGCCAACGCGGTGGAGATCAACAACGTTACCGGTGGCACCATCGCCTTTAACGGCTTGATCACGGCCAACACCGGCACTGTTACGGGCATCGACCTGACCAACAACGCCGGTGCCACGTTCAGCTTTACCGGCGGTCTGGACATCGACACCACCACCGGCGCCGGGTTCGATGCCACGGGCGGCGGGATCATTAACGTGACCAACGGGATGGTTACGAATTCGATCAATTCCACTAGTGGCACCGCATTGCACCTCAATGGCATAACTATCGGTGACAGCGGCATTACCTTCAGTAACCTCGCCTCGGACAATTCACCCGGTGATGGCGTCGCGATTGTGAATGTTGATCAAACCGTTGCTTCGACTGGTTTCAATGTCGGGGCTGGCGGCACAACAGTCTTCTCCCCGGCAGATGACGGCATTTTCATCGATTCCTCCCCGGCCACGTTTAACTTTGGCGGAACAACAACCGTCGGCGGTGCGGGCAATTCCGATAACATCCATCTGGATGGTGCGAATGGTCCGATCACATTTAACAATATCGTTTCGGATGCTGCCTTTGAGGATGGTATCGAAATTCAGGGATCGACCTCGAACGTTACCGTTAATGGCGGTACGTTTGGTGGTATCGCTACAAACGACTTCAACGTGTTTGTTGAAAATCAGGTTTCAGGCACGATTACCTTCAACAATGTGACCTTTGGCCCTGCATTAACAGACAACATTCTGCTGTTCGACAACAATGGTGCAATTGCTTTCAACAACGGCAACATCACGCAGGATGGGGTGATCGGGAATATTGCCTTTGGCATTGCCGGCGGCACCGCGGACATTGATGTCAGTGCTGCAATCAATCATTCGGCGACCGGCGCATTTGGCGGCGCTGTCCTGATTGATGACACATTGGGTGGCTCCGCCGACTTTACCAACAACATCATCAATACCGGTGAAGGCCGGACCATTGCGATAGGTTTGTTCGGACCGATCACAGATACAGATTTCACCTTCTCTGGCACAACAATCAGCGATACCGGCGGCGGCTTTGGCATCGGCATATTTGATCTGGACGCCACGTCTTCGGCTGTATTCGCGGCGGGCACGACCTATACGGCTACGAATACGGCCAATACTCCAATCCTGATCTTAAATAACGTTGGCGATGTGACATTCGGCGGGCCGATCAACATCACGAACTCTGCTTCCCAAGGTGTCTTCCTGCGCGGCAATTCAGGCACCTATTCGTTCAACGGTCCCGTGGTAATAGCTAACCCGGCAGATGCTGGTGTCGCTGCAGTCATCAACCCTGGCGCGACCTTTAACTTTACCGGCGGGCTGGATATTGATGCGGTGACCGGAAGCGGGTTCTTCGGCGTCAGAGGCGGCACCTTTAATATCAGCGGAACGAACACCATTGATATCACCGGTGCAGGCGAATCGGGCTTTATTCTGGGTGATGTCGCCATCGGTGCGACGGGCGTTATCATTGATCGCGTCACCGCAACGGGCACAGGTGCAAATGCCATTTCCGGAGACGGTATAAAGCTGCTTCTCGTCACCGGCGGTTCGGCAACCTTTAACACGGTCAATATCGCAGAAACCAATGGCGCAATCGCTGATGGTATTGAGATTGATGGCGGCACATCAAACTTCACCTTCGGTACGGTCACGCTGGCCAATCTCGGTGATGAAGGCATCGAGATTGAAAACGGCTATTCCGGCACGGCGACATTCACCGGGCCGGTGATGATCACCAATGCGACCACCAATGGTATCGGTATCGAAGATACAGCAGGTCCAATCGCCTTTAACGATCAGGTAACCATCACCAATCCGGGTGCGGTGGGTGTCGATCTGATCGGAACAATTACCGGCGGGATCACTTTCGCCGATCTTGATATCGCGCTTGGCACGGCGGGCACGACCGCTCTGGATCTGAACGGTGCGGTTCTGAACACCACCTTCACGGCAACAGATTTCGATGTCACCGCAACCGCCGCTCTGGCGGGCACACGCGGGATTGACCTGCGCGGGGCGACCACGGCGACGATGGGTCAGATCAACCTCGGTGAGGCAACGGTTGGTACCGCGAATGGTGCGAGCATCGGCGCAGGTGTTGCGATCGGGGTGGATCTGTCGAACACCACCGCGATCAACCTGACCTTCGGCGATGGCGAGCAAGCCACTGATCGTGTCTCAACCATCGGTGCGACCATCCAGATCAATGCGCCCGCAGGGACCGCCGGTGGCAGCTATAACTTTGCTGATGTGGGCGATTTCGACGCGGCGAGGATTGTGCTGCCGCTGGCAGGCAATGTGGTGTTTGTGGCCCAGACGGCGACCGGCGATGGCTCTGGCTCTGACCTTACGAACCTGGCCAACGCAGCGACGGCAGATGCGATCACCACTGCAGGCACCACATTTGCACTGGTTAATGACGGCAATACGATTGTGGATGCGGATGGCTTTACCCTGAGCAGTGATCAGGACATTGACGGGTTCGGCAATGGCAATTCTGTGATGAGCAGCGGGTTTGACCTGACCAACTTTGTCGGCCTGCCCGGCGGTGGCGTTGCTATCAACCATGCCGGAGGTGCGGCCACGCTGGACAGCAACACGGCGGATGGCACGACCCTGACGCTGGGCAACAATTCGGTGGTTGAAAATGTCATTATCCAGAACACCAGCGCAGGCAGCACCGGTGGGCAGACCGCCATCCTGGCGAATGGTGTGGCTGGTATCACCCTGGGCGGCGCAGACGGTCCTCTGATCGTTCAGGCCGCCAGCCGCGGCGTGGTTCTGGACAGCATCACCGGGACCACCACCATCACCAACCTGACCATTCAGCAGCCGGGCCCGGGCCAGGGCGTCAATGTCGCGATGATCCTGGATGACATTTCGGGTGCCACGCTGGCGGTTGATCAACTGTCCATTGACGCCCGGAGCGGGATAATACTGAGCGGCAATATCGGGACCCAGAATATCGGCACTGCAGCGGGCAGCAGTGTGACGGTATCGGCATTTGGCCCCGGTATATTCACCACGACATTCAACCTAGCTCCGTTCTTTAATCTCACGGCGGCGAGTGGTGATCTGACGCTTGGCAGTGGTTTCACGTTGAACGATTTGGCCGCCAGCCACGGCGTGGTGGGTTCAACTCTGACGATTGGCGCTCACAGCATCGCTTTGCAGGGCGGTTCACTGAACCTGACTGTTGATGGAACAATCCAGCAAACGGCAGCTGGTGAGGGTAATTCCGGAGGCCTCTTTGCAGCAGACTCCGGCCATACCGGAACCGTAGAGTTTACAGCGATGTCGGTCCTGTCGGACATTTCAAGCCTCAATTCTGGCGTTACTCCCTCGCTGATCTTCAACAATGCTGACGGCAGCTATACATTCAGCGGCACAACAACGATCACGGACGCACCGGGCCGGGGCATTGACATTAGGAATGGATCAAGCGGCACATTTACCTTTGGTGCCAACACCGCCATCACTGACCCAGGATCAAACGGCATCCGTGTTACGGGCTCTGTCCCCGCGGCAGTGACCTACAATGGTACGATCACACAGAACAACGCGGCCACTGCGGTTCTGATCGATGGGGTTACCGGTGGCACCATTGCCTTTAACGGCTTGATCAGGGCCAACACCAGCACTGCAACGGGTATTAACCTGACCAATAACGCCGGGGCCACGATCAACATTGACGGCGGCTTTGACATCACGACCACGACGGGCATTGGCTTTAATGCGACAGGTGGCGGGACGATCCACACGGATGATCCGGCGGGACCACTTGAGGCGGATGTCACGGCGACGGCGGGTCAGGCGATCAATCTGGATGGCATTACGGCCGCAGCTGCGGGCTTGGAGTTCTCTACGGTGTCTTCGACGGGTTCGGCCACGACCGGTATCTCGATCAACAATGTTGGTGGTGGTACGGTGACGTTGGGCAACCTGGATGAGCCGGTCACGATCACCAACCCGACCGGCGACGGCATCTCGCTCTCCAACAATACGGCTAATATACTCTTTGACGGCAGCACCAACCCAACTGCTGTGACGGGTGCGGGCGGCGATGGAGTGGACCTCAACGGCAACACCGGAACTGTGACCTTCGACAATCTGACGGTAGACGGCTCCACCGGTGCCGGTCTGCGTCTTGAGGGCAGCACTGGCTCGACCACGGTAACAGCCGGCGCAATTGGAGCGACCACGACCAATGGTGGTGGTGTGCTGATAGACGGCACGGGCGGGTCGGGCGATGTGACCATCGGGGCGACGATCAGGCAGACCAGCGCTTTCAATGCCCTGAACATTCAGGATCGCACGGGCGGCACGGTTGATCTCACCGGACTGATCACGGCCAACACCAGCACGGCCAATGGCATCCAGCTGACGAACAACACGAATGCTGCGATCAACATTGACGGCGGCTTTGACATCACGACCACGACGGGCATTGGCTTTAATGCGACAGGTGGCGGGACGATCCACACGGATGATCCGGCGGGACCACTTGAGGCGGATGTCACGGCGACGGCGGGTCAGGCGATCAATCTGGATGGCATTACGGCCGCAGCTGCGGGCTTGGAGTTCTCTACGGTGTCTTCGACGGGTTCGGCCACGACCGGTATCTCGATCAACAATGTTGGTGGTGGTACGGTGACGTTGGGCAACCTGGATGAGCCGGTCACGATCACCAACCCGACCGGCGACGGCATCTCGCTCTCCAACAATACGGCTAATATACTCTTTGACGGCAGCACCAACCCAACTGCTGTGACGGGTGCGGGCGGCGATGGAGTGGACCTCAACGGCAACACCGGAACTGTGACCTTCGACAATCTGACGGTAGACGGCTCCACCGGTGCCGGTCTGCGTCTTGAGGGCAGCACTGGCTCGACCACGGTAACAGCCGGCGCAATTGGAGCGACCACGACCAATGGCGGTGGTGTGCTGATAGACGGCACGGGCGGGTCGGGCAATGTGACCATCGGGGCTACGATCACCCAGACCAGCGCGTTCAATGCCCTGAACATTCAGGATCGCACGGGCGGCACGGTTGACCTCACCGGACTGATCACGGCCAACACCAGCACGGCCAACGGCATCCAGCTGACGAACAATACGAATGCTGCCATCAACATTGACGGCGGCTTTGAGATCACGACCACGACGGGCATTGGCTTCAACGCGACGGGTGGCGGTGTCATTCACACGGATGATCCGGCGGGCGTTGTAGAGGCGAATGTCACGGCGACGGCGGGTCAGGCGATCAATCTGGATGGCATCACGATTGCCCTCGCGGGCATGGAGTTCTCGGATGTGTCTTCGACGGGTTCGGCCACAACCGGTATCTCGATCAACAATGTCGATGGCGGAACCTTCTCGATTACCGCGAACGACATAGTCACCATCACCAACCCCACCGGCGATGGCATATTCCTGTCCGGCAATACTGGTGACGTGACCTTTAGTACCGTGTCGATTACCAACCCAGGTTCAGCAGGCGTCGACATCGAAGGAACCACCACGGGCGACATTACCTTCACCGATCTCGACATCGCACTTGGTTCGGTCAATACCACCGGGCTTGATTTGAACGGCGCGGTGCTGAACACCACGTTGACCGCCACGGATTTCGATGTCACCGCCGCAGCGGCGCTGGCGGGTACACGCGGCATCGACCTGCGCGGTGCGACCACGGCGACGATGGGTCAGATTCTCCTTGGTGAAGCAACGGTCGGCACAGCAAATGGTGCCAGCATCGGCGCAGGCATCACAACCGGTATTGATCTGTCCGCCACCACCGCTATCAATCTGACCTTCGGTGATGGTGAGAGTGCAACGGATACCAGTTCTTCGATCCTGGCCGATCTGGCGGTGACACTCGGTGTTGTTCCGGCCGGCGGCAGCTACGATCTTGAGGATGTGGCGGTTGGGCTGAACTTCCTGCCTGCGAATGTGTTCTTTGTCGATGCTGATGGCGCGACGGGTGGTGGTGATGGATCCGGCAGCGGTGCGGCAAACCCCGCTACACTGGCCGCCGTCGAGGCCGCAGCCGGGGTTGATGATATCATCGTGCTGGTCAACAACGGCACGCCGATCACCTCGGCCGGGACAAATGCAGATAACACACTGACGCTGATGAATGGCCAGCAACTGCTCGGCTTTGGTGATGGCGCCGGCGGCAGCCAGGATCTGGCCCTCGCGATCCCCGGCCTCGCGCCTGCAATCCTGCTGTCCTCACCGACAGTGGCGATCGCTGATCCAACCGGCAACGGTGCCGCGGTACTGACTACCAGCGCTGGTAATACGGCCATCACACTGGGCGCCATGGATAACCGTATTTCTGGCTTCACTCTGGACGGCCAGAATCTGGCAACCGGCGGAATTGTGGACAATGGCGGTGCAACCAACACAACCATCGAAACCATGGATGTGCAGAACTTCGTTTCGACGGCGATAGAGATCACTCCGTCGACCAACACCACCATCAATAGTGTCGATTTCTTGAATAACGGTACGGATGTGTTCCTCAACGCCGCGAATACAACGCTGACCGGCATCACCTCGACCGGCGCCACCGGAACCGCGATCCGGATCACCAATGCCACCGGGACAACCACTCTGACCAACGTCTCAATCGACGGAGCAGGTGCACGGGGTCTGCACATCGACAATGCGGCGGGCACGGTGAATGCTGACAACGTGGATATTTTGAATACCGGCAATGACGGTATTCTTATCCAGGGGGGCACAGCGACCTTTGACTTTGATGCGGCGAGCTCGCTGACCAATGTGGGTGGCGCCGGATTTGTCCTTAACGACGGTACAGCCACTGTCACCTTTAACGGCACCATCACCGATAATGCCGGAACTGCGGTGAATGTTCAGGATGTCGATGCGGGTGCGACGACAACCTTTACCGGACTGATCATTGCAAGCTCTGGTACTTCCACTGCGATCCAGCTGACCAACAACAGTACCGCAGTCATAAGTTTCAATGGTGGTCTGGATATCACCACCACCACCGGTACCGGGTTCAGCGCCGACAGCGGTGCTATCAATGTGGCCAATGGGGTTGTTACCAATACGATCACCACTGGCAATGCGACCGCGCTGGACCTGTCCAATGTGACGGTTAACGTGACCTTCTCGACTATCACAACAAGCAATACCGGCCGGAATTCTATCAACCTGGAAAATCTGAACGGTACGGTGACGGTCAATGGCGGCACGCTGGCCACGGTTATCGACGGCACATCGTTCCGGTCGGTCCGCATCCGTCAGAATGATGCCGGCGCCACCCGCGCGCTGACCGCATCGTTCAACGGGCTGACCATCACCCATGACGCAACGGCGACCAGTGGGGTCAGCGAAGAGGACGGTATCAGCGGTGCGGCCTTTGGCGATGACACGCTGACCATAGCGATCAACAATACGACATTCAGAACCGAAGACAGTGCTGTCCGTCTCTACGCTGATGAGCCAGATGGGGTGATTGTCACATCCTTCCTGAACAATGTTCTGCAGGGTGACCCAACGGCGAACAATCCGGCATTCTTCAATAATGGCGTGAGTTTTGTTGGCGTGACTTTCGACGCCGATATCGCAACCGCGGGCAACCAACAGGTCAACGCGGGCAGCTTCACCGCCGGGGCCGCGATGAATCCGGTTGTAAACGGGTTGTTCCTGATGACGCAGGTCAACGTAGATGGGCCATTCCTGACCACCGATAGCAATTTGGGCACATTGGTGATCAATGACTATCAGGTGGTTGCCGCTAATATCGGCCTGAACGTTACCCAGCAGACCGGCTTGCAGCTGACAATCAACGGTGGCTCGATTGATGCGAGATCCGCCACTCTGACCAATTCGACAGGGGACATCACGCTGTCGTCGCTCGATCTGACCAACTTGACTTCTGCGACCCCGCCGCTCTCTATCGATACTTTCAGCGGATCATTCACTGTCACTGGCAACACGGCTCTGCAGGGTCAGGCCGAAGGGTTCTTCTTAGGATTTGCCAATACGACAGCCGGGCTATCGATTCAAAATTCCTCGGCCAATTTCCAGTTCGCAGCGCTTGATATTTCGTCCGGTCCAGCGGCTGCCCTAGGCTTGTTTACACAGACCAATGGCGGGGTTTCGAACGGTATCCTGCTCAACAACAACACCGGCACCTTCACAGCGACGGGCGTCACGACCATCGGGCTGACCGCACGCGATGCGATCTCGATCACAGATCAGACCGGCAATGTCAGCTTTGCCGCGGTAACGCTGACCGATCCCGGCACGCCGGTGAACCTTGCCGCCCCCGGCGTGGCGGGCAGCGGTATCGGGCTTTCGGGCAACGGGGCCACGTTCACGTTTGGCGATGTGAACATCACCAACGCGGCGGTTTCAGGTGTCCGGTTCAACGGGCTGACAGGTGGCAGCGTGGCGTTCAACGGCACCACCACGATCACCAATCCGGGTGCCACAGGCATCGATATCTCCGGAACGAACACCGCGACGTTTACCTTTGCGGATGTCGATATCTCGCTTGGCACCGACAGCACCACCGGTTTTGACATGAACGGCGCGACCCAGAACGCCAATGTCACCGTCACCGATTTCGACCTGACCTCGACCAGCGCCACCGGCACTGTCGGCATTGATCTGCGCGGTGCCACCGGCACCGGCACCGTGACCCTGGGCGATACGGTTGCGGCGGCTGCGGCCAGTGCCAATGCCTCGATCGCCGGTGTGGCCACCGGTGTCATCCTTGACGACGCCGCAAGCCTGACCTTCATCTTCGGCGACAGTGAAGGCGCCACCGATACCGGTTCGTCCATTGCGGCGACCACGGCGATTGACTTTACCAATGATACCGGTGCCACCGGCACCTATAACCTCCTCGATGTCACTTTCCCGACCGCGGGCAGCACGGCCAATCTTCAAGGTCCGTCGATCTTTGTCTTCGACGATCTGGGCACTGCCGGTGCCGGTACATTCGCTGATCCGGGCACTGCGCTTGAGGCTGAAAATGCCGTGGCAGACGTGCTGGTCGCTGTTGATTCGACCGTGGATGGTGCCAGCAGCCTCATCGACTTGACCGCGCAGGGCAACCCGACCCTGAATCTGGACGACGGTCAGGTGCTGATCTCATTGGCCGCAAACCAGTCGATAGATGTCACCACACTGGGCATCGCGGCAGGTGGGGCGCCGGCCAACATCATGGTCACCGGCATTGCCTCCAGCACCACGATTACAGAGCCCGGAGGCCCCGTTGACGCGGCCTTCCTGCCGACACTGACGACCGCCGGTGCCAACAATGCCATCGCCTTTACCGGATCTGCCGGCATCGGCAATGTTCAGGTTCAGACCACAGGCACCGGCAATGCAATCAATGGTGTGACCGGGGCCACGAATGAAACTGTGCATATCAACAATGTGACTGTCATACAGTCCGGTGGCAGGGGCATCGCGATAGACGGCTCTGCCGCCGGAACCCTGACGATTGCCTCGTTCAGTGGCAATACCGTGACCGATGCCGATACCGGCGGCATCGACATCACCGATGTGACTTTCGACTCAGATACCGGCACCGCGGGGAATCAGCAGGTCGCTGCCGGTGACACTTCTGTCGGCCTGCTGGGCAACCGGGTTGAGGGCGATGGTATCCGTCTGAACAATGTGCTGGGCAACGTGGCCTTTGGCGCTCTCGATATATTTAACAACAACGGTACGGGCCTCTTCGTCCGCGATGCGGGCGGCAAGGCGGGAACCTTCTCGATCTCAACCACCAGCGGCACCATCAACACCACCAACGGCACGGCTATAGATATCGATCCGGTGCTGGCCAACCTTGTCTTTGGCGCGGTGTCGTCAACCAATGCCAATGGTCAGGGATCCTCTGCGGCGAACGCGGGTGGGGTATTCCTTGACAGTGTCGATGCCCAGGGTGGAGCCGCGTCAAATGCGGTTACCATCACCACGCTTGACGTGACCGGGTCCACCGGCGCTGGCCTGCAGATTACGAGATCGACAGGGACGTTCTCATTCGGCACCACAACCATCAACAACGCAGGCACCACCGGCGGCGGGGTCAGCATTACGGCGCAGGCTGCGCCTGGTGACACCCTGAACCTCAACTTCACCAATGGTCTGGATATCGACACGAATTCAGGCACCGGCTTTAGCAGTCAGGCCTTTGTCTCTTCGACCGTTAGGCTGAATGTCGTAAATGCCGGAACGGAAACCATTCACACCGTGACCGGGCCAATTCTGGATATGTTGAACATTGACGCCTCGGGGACAGGCATCAACTTTGACACGCTGTCCTCATCCGGTGTGGTGAACGCCAAAGCCCTAGACCTGGATCTGGATTCCGGAACCTTTAACGGCGGGAATGTGACAGTGGCGGGAACAAGTGGTGGATCCAGTTTTGGTGTGGGATTGACTGGTGCAGGTGGTGCGATCAGTTTCGACAGTATTACGATAGACAACACGAGCAACTTTGGTCTTTCCTCGCAACGTACAGGTGGTTCGGTCACAATTACAACCGTCGATATTGATGGCACCGGTGGCGATGGGATTTTTGTGAGTTCCTTTGCGCCAAGCTCCTTTACCATCAATGGCGGCTCTGTTGGCGCCAGCGCCTCTCCGACCGGAAATGGCGTTCAAGTCGCTTTCGGGTCGGGCGACGTCACGATTGCCGCTGATATTACAACGACGACCGCAGGAGCGATTGCTTTGGTCAGGAACCGCACCGGCGGCACAGTTACCCTTAGCGGCGATCTCAGCGCCACGGGCGGTGTTGCTAATGGGATTGTGGTTCAAAACAACACCGGCGGTACGATTGTGTTCTCGGGCACAACCAAAACAATCAGCACCGGGACAAATACCGGCGTCACGCTCTCCAATAACACAGGTGCCACCATCAACTTTACCGGCGGCGGCCTTGACATCGACACCACCACCGGTACGGGCTTTAGCGCGACGGGTGGTGGAACATTCACGGTCCAAGGCGCCGGAAACACGATTACGACAGCTGCTGCTGCCGGTGTTGCCGGTGTTGGTTTCAGATCTGTCGACACTGCCTTTGGCGCGTTGGGCGTTACGTTTGCATCCATCAATGTCAACGCAGCAAACACCGGCACGGCCACAAACGGTATTTACATAGACAATGCGGGTGCTGCCGGGTTCTTTACTGTCAACGGCGGAACCATCCGAAACGTTCAGGGCGCTGATTTCAGCGGCGGTGTGGTGGACGGCCGGGCGAATCTGGGCAACGAAGTGCAGGATGCCGATGGCGCGGGCGCGGCGGTCTATGTCCAGGATACGTCTAATATTACGCTGTCTGGTGTAACCCTCACGGATAGCCAGAACTTTGGTATTCGCGGCCTTAATGTTGGCGCGGTCACGCTCAGCAACATTACGATCAACGGGGCACACGGCAGCAATTTTGGCATCGAGGAAGGCGCCGTAGCCTTCTTTAATCTCACTGGTACCAACGCCATCACTGGTGGTGCTATCGGTGGTGGATTGGTCAACAATGTGAAAATCATTCAAGCCACCAACACGGACATGACCCTGAATGTCACGGGCGGCACCACGTTCAATTTGAGCAGCACCGCCAACGGCAATGATGACCTGCAGATCATTCAGCGCCATGATGCGGGCAACGTAACCGTGACTGTAACCGGGGCGACCTTTAGCGGCTCTGTCGGCGATTATGTTCAAGTGAGCCGCGACTTCATAGGTGCAATAGGTGCACAGGATGTCACCATCACTAACAATTTCTTCAACAACAATCATCCGGGCGTTGGCGCTGCCGGGGGCGGCGTTATCAAAGTCTCGACTGCGTCCGCCGGAATTGCGACCGAAGCCTCGACCTTCAATATCTCTGACAACAACTTCAATAACGGGTCCCAGACGCACCATGGTGGCATCGCCATTGGTGCGAATGGCGATAGTGTCTACACGGGTACGATCAACGGAAACACGATATTCCACACCAATGTAACTGCTATCAATCTGGTGGTGCAGCAAACAGGTTCGCTTAGCGTGACGGCCAACAACAATCGTTTCGACAACGATGTTGGCGAATTCTCGGAGCGATTTAATGTCGTGGTCAACGGCATAAATACGACATTCAATCTGAATGCCGCTAACAACACACAATTGGATGGTACGAATGGGGTTGCCTTCTTTGCTGCGAATACGTTGCTCCTTGGGGATGGCGCTGGAAACAGTTCGAATGTCTGCCTCAACCTGACAAACAATAATATTACTCCGGGGGGACTTGATCAGGGTTGGGATATTAGACTGCAGAACAACGCGTTTTCGACATTGAGATTGCCTGGATTAGTAACTCTGACTGAGGCGGGGGCCGAAGCCTTCCTTGCGGCGCAAAACCCAGCTCAGGGAGGTTTTTCACCATTCGTGATTCAGGGCTCTGCGGCCGGTAATTTCACCTATCAGGGTTTAGGGTTTAGCTGCCCGTAGTCGAACGGGTGCTTGGGGTGGGTGGGTCTGTCACCGGGATCGTAAAATCAGGTGCTTGCAGAGTGCCGAATTAAATTCTGGCAGCAAACATAAAGTGGTGATGTGCAGGCGCTTGACCAGAGAGACGAAGATGCTTCGGTCATTTGCCGGAATGACCTGCCGCAAACAGTCATTGGAACAGGTGTAGCACATCACGCGTTGTCCCGCATTTCCTGCGCCCGGCTTCTGAGTGGCGGGCCTGTCGGCCTTAACTCTCTTCTGAGGTCTTCAGGAGCCAGCCAAACAGGGCCACGGCAATTGCCGCCCCAACCAGTTCAGCTGTGATAAACCCGGGCAGGTCCGTGGGGCGGATGCCTGCGAATGTATCCGAGAACGCACGGCCGATGGCGACCGCCGGATTGGCGAATGAGGTGGAGGCGGTGAACCAGTAGGCCGCTGTGATATAAAGCCCAACGAGCCACGGAATGGCATCTGCCTTGAACCGCAATCCGGCAAGGATGGTGCCGACAAGGCCAAAGGTCGCGACAATTTCGGCGAACCACTGGGCAGAGCCGGTGCGCACGGTTTGGGAGATCTGCACCAGGTCGAGCGCGAACATCCCGTGCGCCATGACCGAGCCGAGGATACCGCCGGCAATCTGTGCGATGACAAAGTAACCAGCGACTTTCAGCGTAATTTCACCGCGAAGCAGAAAGGCAAAAGTCACCGCCGGGTTGAAATGCGCGCCCGAGATTGGCCCGAACAGAGTGATCAGCACCACCAGGATCGCCCCTGTGGGCAGCGTATTGCCGAGCAGGGAGATGGCGACATCGTCGCTGAGCATGTCGGCCATGATGCCCGAGCCTACGACAGTGCAGACAAGAAGGGCCGTGCCGAGCGCTTCGGCGGTCAGGCGGCGGGGCAGGGTGAACGTCATGGGATTTAGCTGTCCTCTGTGTCTTGGGTCTGACCGATGTCATCGAGATGCTTCTGCAGGCTCAGGCTGTCAAGTTGGTCAAAGGGCAGGTTGACAAAGGTTGAGATCCGGTTGCGCAGCATCCGGTAGGTCTCGGCGAAGGCAAGGCCGATTTCGGCGTCTGTGCCTGTCGCGGCGGCGGGATCGGGCAGACCCCAATGTGCGGTTGCCGGCTGGCCCGGCCAGTAAGGGCAAGTCTCACCAGCGGCCTGATCGCAGACGGTGAACACGAAATCCATTTGGGGCGCGTCCGGCTGGGCAAATTCATCCCAGCTTTTGGAGCGCAGATCGTCGGTTTTGTGGTTCAGGTTTTGCAGAAGGGCGATGGCCTGTGGATGTGGCACGCCCTTGGGTTGGGAGCCTGCGGAAAACCCGCGGAACCGCCCCATGCCTTCGCGATCAACAATGGCTTCGCCAAGGATGGAACGGGCGGAATTTCCGGTGCAGAGAAAGAGGATGTTTTTGACGTTATAGGACATGGGCATAACTTTTTTCGATTTTTCGTGACCTATGAAATTATTAAGGAAAACTCAACGAGGTTGATGTGAAAGTTTGATGACAAGGTTTATCGGCGGGCGTAGTGATTGAGACGCTGTTGAGCTGTAGCTGACATTGAGCATCCTGCCTCCAAGCCGCGCGATTGCCAGGCCGCGGAATGGCGACCACCCTAAAGAGCGAAGCACTTTATCCTAGCCACATCCGAGTTACGCCCATGCGTTGCACAGGCTTCAGCCAATCGCCAGTCCGGGGGGCGGCCTGGCGATCGCGCGGCGCCCTGCGGGCTTGATTCCGCGCGAGGGGGCTTTGAAGGCCTGCTTCAGGCCATAAGCAACTGTGATAAAAGCGGGACGTGTCAGTTGGCGGGTGATCTCAGCCCGCCAGTTTCACCAATGCATGCCGTTTTTTCCCAGCCGAAAGCTTGACCGGCGAGGCCAGCTTTGCGGCGTCGATCATCAATCCGGCATTGGTCAAGGGCTCGTCATCCATCCGCGCGCCATTCTCGGCGATCAATCTTTTCGCTTCTTTACCGGATTTAGCCAATCCAGCCTTAACGATCAGTTGCACGACCGAGATACCATCGCCCAGATCCTCGGGCGACAGTTCGATTGTGGGCAGGTCATCCCCGATGCCGCCCTTTTCAAACACTTCGCGCGCGGTGGCCTCTGCCGCCTGTGCGGCCTCTGACCCGTGCAGGAGCGCCGTCACCTCGTTGGCGAGTATTATTTTGGCGATGTTGATCTCGGACCCGGCGAGAGCGCCGAGACGGTCGCATTCATCCACGGGCATTTCGGTGTAAAGCTTCAGGAACCGTCCGGTATCGGCATCGGTGGTGTTGCGCCAGAACTGCCAGAATTCGTAAGGCGAACACATATCGGCGTTGAGCCAGATCGCGCCAGCAGCGGATTTGCCCATTTTGCGACCGTCTGAGGTGGTCAACAGAGGCGAGGTCAGGCCAAAGATTTCCTGATCTAGTACACGGCGGGTCAGGTCGATCCCGTTGACAATGTTGCCCCACTGATCCGAGCCGCCCATCTGGAGCAGGCAGCCATAGCGGCGGTTCAGTTCCATAAAGTCATAGGCCTGAAGAATCATGTAGTTGAATTCCAGGAATGACAGGGATTGCTCGCGGTCCAGCCGCGATTTCACCGATTCAAAGGCGAGCATCCGATTGATCGAAAAATGCCGCCCGATGTCGCGCAGAAATTCGATGTAGTTGAGATGGTCGAGCCATTCGGCATTGTTGACCATCAAGGCGTCCGTCGGCCCTTCGCCAAAGGTGATATAATGGGCAAAGACCTGTCCGATGCCATCGATGTTGGCGGCAATCTTATCCTGGGTCAGAAGCGAGCGCTCGCTATCGCGCCCCGACGGATCGCCCACCTTGGTTGTGCCGCCGCCCATCAGGGTGATCGGTTTATGCCCTGTTTTTTGCAGCCAACGCAGCATCATGATCTGGATAAGCGATCCGACATGCAGGGAATTCGCCGTGGCGTCAAAGCCGATATAGGCCGGGACGACCGAACCGGTGAACGCTTCATCAAGGCCCCGATAATCGGTACAATCGGCCAGAAAGCCGCGTTCGATCATGGTTGCCATGAAATCCGATTTGGGGTGGTAGGTCATATCGCTTGTCCCGGGTCAGTTTGCGCGGCATGTATAGGGACGGAATTGGTGAAGGAAAAGGCCATGTTGAAGTCTGGGCCCATTCAGGCGCTTGGCGCGATGTCGGGAACCTCGCTTGACGGGGTTGATGCGGCTGTAATCGAGACAGATGGCCAGCGTATTCTTGGCTTTGGTTCTACTGGATATCGGCCCTATTCCGATACAGAACAGGCGGTGTTGCGGGCGGCACTTGGCAAATGGCCGGGTGAGGATGTCAGGGATGCGCTTGATGTTGTGCAGGCGGCGCATTCGGATCATCTGACGGGGTTCGAAAGCGCAGCACTCATCGGGTTTCACGGTCAGACCCTGGCGCATGAGCCACGTGGGCGCGGGACGCATCAATTGGGAGATGGCACTGCCCTTGCCGGTGCACTGGGCAAACCTGTGGTGTGGGACTTCCGCACCGCGGATATGGAGCTGGGCGGGGAAGGGGCGCCATTTGCGCCATTTTATCATTTTGCCTGTGCCAAGTGGATGGGGGCGACCGAGCCTTTGGCGTTTCTCAACCTCGGCGGCGTGGGCAACATCACCTGGGTGGATCCGCGCAAGGTCACGCCGGAAGAACCGGGGGCGTTGCTGGCCTTTGACACCGGCCCCGCGAATGCGCCGGTTAACGATCTGATGTTAGAGCGGCGCGGGGAAGCCTTTGACAAAGATGGTGCATTGGCGCGGCAGGGAGAGGTCGCACAGGGCGCGTTGGAGCTTTTCCTGGCAGAGCCCTATTTTGCCAGAATGCCCCCCAAATCATTGGACCGGGATGCTTTTGCCGACATGATCGGTCTGGTGCGCGAGCTGAGCGATGCGGATGCGGCGGCGACATTGACAGGAATGAGTGCAGCGGCGGTGATGAAGGCGCTGGAACATTGCCCTGAACCGCCCGCGCGATTACTGGTTACCGGAGGCGGGCGCAAGAACCCTGTTTTGATGGAAATGCTGCGCGTTTCCATTGATTGCCCGGTGGAGCCGGTAGAGGCGGCCGGGCTGGATGGTGACATGCTGGAGGCACAGGCCTTTGCCTATCTGGCGGTACGTGTTGCGCGCGGCTTGCCGACATCCTGCCCCGGAACAACCGGGGTAAAGGCGGCGGTATGCGGCGGAATATTAAGTCGTCCGGAGGAGGGCAACTAGTGGAATACCAACTCGACAACGGGGCAAGCGACGGTATGCGGCTGGGCATGGTGGTGCTGAGCACGGATGAAACGCTCGAACATGAGGCGCGGCAGGTGCTGTCGGGACGGCCCGCCAATCTGCTGCATACACGAATTAAATCGCATCCGCGGGTGACGCCGGACTCGCTAAAAGCGATGCAGGCGCTGATGCCCGCATCGGCCCGTCTGTTGCCGGATGGGTTGGAAGCGATCGCCTATGGCTGTACCTCGGCCTCTGTCCTGATTGGGCCTGATGTGGTGGCAGAGCGCATTGGCGAGGTGCAGCCGGGTGTTCCGGTCACCAACCCGATCAGCGCGGTGATTTCGGCATTGGGCGCGCTAAACGCAAAACGGATTGCATTGATCACGCCCTACACAGCCGCGGTCGCCTCGCCCATGCGGGAGTTTCTGGCGCGTTCAGGGATAGAAACCCTGAGCGAGATCAGTTTCGGCGAAGCGGATGATCGCAAAGTGGCGCGTATCAGCGAAGCCTCGACCCTGGCCGCGATGATCGAGGCGGGGCAGACAGACGGGGTAGAGGCTGTGTTTGCCAGCTGCACCAATCTGCGCGCCTTTGGCATTATTGAGCAGGCCGAGGCAGAGCTGGGCGTGCCGGTGATCAGCTCCAATCTGGCGTTGGTCTGGGATTTACTGCGCCAAGCCGGTGTGGACGCGACAGGGTGGGGGCCGGGGCGGTTGTTTCGGCAAACGCTGTCAGGTGCCAGTTGATGGCAGACAAACCCCTCAGATCCGCAACGATTGCCGCACAGGCGGCGGGCGCGGTTGATCACGACAGTGCCGGTGTTGTGCCGGGTATTCATCCGGCGACCACATTCCGCCGGGGGTCAGACAATGCTTTGCTGGCGCCGGAAAATCAATATGGCCGCGATCATAACAACACTGTACGTCAGGCAGAAGAAGTGCTGCGACAATTGGAAGGGGCGGCGGCGAGCCTGTTGTTTCCGTCTGGCATGGCGGCGGTGGCGACCCTGTTCCGAACCGCTCCAAATGGTGGCCGGATTGTTGCCCAGTCGGGTATTTACTGGGGCGTCAGCAAGTGGGCGCGCGATTTTTGTGCCCGGCGGGATATTCAGCTGGATGAGGTGGATGCGTCTGATCCAGAGGTATTGCGTGCTGCCTGTGCGGCCCCGGCTGATCTGGTGTGGATCGAGGTGCCGTCGAACCCATGGATGAAGGTCACTGATGTAGCCCAAGCGGCGGAACTGGCCCATGAGGCAGGGGCATTGCTGGCGGTCGATGGAACTGCTGCCACACCGGTGTTGAGCCGAGCGCTGGACATGGGGGCGGATATTTCGATGCATTCTGCAACCAAGGCCATCAATGGGCATACGGATGTGGTGGCTGGTGTTCTGTCCTGTCGTGATGCCGAAAGCGCGGTTTGGGCTGCAATTTCCGATGACCGCCACGATGCCGGTGCTATCCTTGGCCCGTTTGAGGCATGGTTGCTGATGCGGGGGGCGCGGACGCTTCCCCTGAGGGTTGAGCGTATGAGCGAAAATGCGCTTACACTGGCGCGGCATTTGCAGGAACATCCGGCTGTTGAAGCGGTTTGGTATCCCGGGCTGGAGATTCATCCCGGGCACGATACGGCCTCGCGGCAGATGTGTGGCGGCTATGGGTATCTGATGTCGGTGGTGTTGCATGGCGGGGCAGAGGCCGCGCTGGCCGCATTGGGGCGGTTGCAGCTGTTTCACCGGGCGACATCATTGGGCGGGGTTGAGAGCCTTGTTGAGCACAGGCCGTCTGTTGAGCCGCAATCGGGGTTGCCGGGTGGTTTGCTGCGATTGTCGGTGGGGATTGAGGATATCAGCGATTTGATTGCGGATGTGGATCAGGCGCTTGCCTGCTGAATTGTTGCGGATGTTGGAAGCCTAGGTATTGAGCCGTGCATTGCAGACGCGCGCGGTGGCGACGTGACCGTTGAACAGCACCCTTTATTTAAGCAAAATTCGAAAAAGATCCGAGCGTAGTACCAAGCTTAACCAAATCGCCGCCGCGTTGGGGCGCGTCTGCGATGCGCGGCGGGCTTCGCCCTCGATTCCGCGCAGTGAATGCTCGGATTTTTACAACATCCTACTCATCAATTGAGTTCAGGTATTCGAAGCAATGTAGCAGTGGTTAATTCATTGATAAGACACAGAAAAAGCGCCACTGCGTGAGCAGGCGCTTTTTGTTGTTAAAGCGGTTTTCGCTGAACCTGAATCAGGTTTGGCGAAAACCGTCCCGACAACGCATTGATGTTGCGGCGTTTCCCAAAAACCTGATACCTCAGGTTTATTGCGAAACGCTTTTTTCAGTCGCTTCACCCTTTGGCAGCAGCGGCCGCCGGTTGTGCAGCGGCAGCGGCAACTTTGGGCTTGGGATTCAGCGGATCATCCTGACGTTGAACCGAGCCTTCGAAATGGGCGCCTGATTCGATCGCGATGGTTTTGTGGATGATATCGCCTTCGACCCGAGCGGATGAGCTGAGCCGGACCTTGAGACCGCGAACACGGCCAACGATGCGGCCGTTGATCACCACGTCATCGGCGATCACTTCGCCTTTGATTGTGGCGCCTTCGCCGATTGTCAGCAGGTGAGCGCGGATATCGCCCTCTACCGTACCTTCGACCTGGATATCGCCGGTGGTTTTCAGATTTCCGGTGACATGCAGATCAGAGGACAGGACCGACGCAGGCGGTTTGGCCTTTGGTGCGGTTGCCTTGAACTCGGTCGCGGTTTTTTCGGCGGCCCGGGAAAATTCAGGCTTTTTCTCGGCTACAGCCGGTTTGGCCGCAGCTTCGGGTTTTGGGGCGGGATCGTTGATTTTGCTTTTAGAAAACATCTCTTGCAGCCTTGATATAGATCATGGGGTTGACGGCCTTGCCGCCCACTCGGACCTCGTAGTGTAAATGGGTACCGGTGGAACGTCCAGTGCTCCCCATATCACCGATCCGTTCTCCGCGCGAGACCCTTTGGCCTTTCTTGACGCGGATGCGCGATAAATGGGCATAACGGGTCTCGATCCCGAACTCATGCTGAATTTTGATCAGACGTCCGTAGCCGGAAAGCCATTCAGCGTGGGTTACGACGCCATCAGCGGTGGAATAGATTGGTGTGCCGTGAGCGCCGGCAAAATCTGTACCACTGTGCATCCGACCCCAACGAATACCAAAGCCTGATGTATAGCGAAACGCGCTTTTGACGGGCAGCGCAAATGGGGCCTGTTGTGCCGCAATGCGGTAAAGGTTCAGGCGGTCCATCTGGTTAAGCAGACGATTGGCTCGGAGCGTATCAGGGGAGGGGTCTTCGCCACGGGTGGTAAAGGACAGAGGCATCAACGGGCCGCCCTGGCCCGAATAGCCCCGACGCACTGTGCTGATCAGACTATCGGTGCTCATACCTGCGGCGCGGAACATCTTGTCCAAAGGTTCGACCGAGATGGTCATCGCATCTTCGAGCTGGCGGAAGATCTGGTCATTCTGGTCCCGCATCAGCTGGATTTGGGCCGCCATCTCATCGGCCTGATGCAGGGCTTCCTGGGCATTTTCGATGATGTTGTCGCGTTCAATCGCGGTTTCGCTAAGGGCCGTGGTCAGGAAGCCGAGCAGAGGATCAGCCGCATCTGATGTGCCACCATCCAAGCTGCTGCCGCTTTCGCTGTTTTCCAGTGCCAGTGCCAGCTGCTCTGTTTCGGAGCGGGCGGAATCGCGTTCTTTCATAGTGCGGCGCAGGGTGGTCTGGATCACGTCGATGCCGGTTTCGAGCTCCCGGCGGCGTGTCTCTGATTCCAGGATCTCTGACTGCATTGCGGAAATCTGTTCCAGCGCAGAGTTAAAACGCTGTTGCGCAGCAATTGCCTCTGCTGCGCGTTGATTGCGTTCGCTTTCGAGCGCGTTGAGGCGCAGCTCATAAGTGCGTTGATCACGTTTGGCCTGTTCGCGGAAATTACCCGAACCGATCGAGTCCATAACCAGAACTGCCGTTGCGATAATTGCCCAGGCGACGATGGCAGAGGCCCCGAGAAAGGCGATCAGCTGTGATTCTGATTTGAGCCGCATGTAGCGGGTGTCGGTATCAGAGCGCAGGAATACCCGACGTTCGGGAAAGTGGCGCTCTAGCAATGCATGAAATTTTATAGCGAGTCGTGTCCGCACGAAGTCCCGTCCCTAAGTTATCCATCCCTTATGTGGACGCTCGTTTTTCTGTTCTTAGGTGGCGCCCCCTCGGTGGTGATTACAAACTGGTTAAGGTTTGGGCAAGAATTTTGGTGCCAAGCCCGGAAATTTCAGGCCAATTACAGCTCAAACGGCAAAAAATCGCCTATCTGCAAGGGTATGGCTATCCTTTAGGTGTGGTTTGTTTTGGGTTTTCGCCTGCAAGTGGCCAGTAAAAATCAGGTGGTAAACCGGCCTCGGCACGTTTTTCGTCGTTGAAGGGGTGTTTCAGCGCGCCATGGAAGTAGCGCCGCACAAGGGTGTGAAAGGCGTCTTTTGGGTCCATTTCGTGGCGCCCGCACAGGAAGTGGAACCATTTGGAACCATAGGCCACGTGGCCAACTTCCTCGGCGTAGATCACCTTCATCGCGTCAACCGCCATGTCATCACCGGCCTTTTCAAAGATTGAGATCATGCCGGGGGTAACGTCGAGGCCACGGGCCTCAAGCACCATGGGAACCACGGCGAGCCGCCCCATGAAATCCGTCACAGTATCTTCGGCAGCACGCCACATACCTGCATGGGCAGGAAGCGCGCCGTAAAAACTGTCATGCGCTTCAAGGCAGTCACATATCAGATTGAAATGTTTTGATTCTTCATCGGCAGCACGCACCCAGTCATCGTAAAATCCCGGCGGCATCGGGATATCGGTGAAACGCGCGATCAAATCCCAGTGCAGATCAACGGCATTCAGTTCGATATGCGCAACGGCGTGCAAGATTGCCAGACGCCCCGCAGGTGTGCCTGGACGGCGTTTGGGGACATTGCGGGGGTCAAGCAGCTCTGGCCGTTCCGGTCGCGCGGGACGCAGTGGTGGGCTGGCTGACCCGATTGGGATATCTGTTTTTGCCTCGCGTGCGTCGAACCAGCGCTTGGCATGCGCCCGCGACAAAGCGGTTTTGGCGCGGCCATCTGCTGTGCCCAGCACTTCAACCGCCATCTGGGCAAGGTTATTACCGGTCATAATGCGGCTGCAGCGGCAAGCACGTCTTCGGCATGGCCAGCGACTTTCACTTTTGGCCAGACGCGGGCGATCTGTCCTGAGCCGTCGATCAGAAAGGTGGTTCGTTCGATCCCAAGAAATGTTTTTCCGTACATTCTCTTTTCTTTCCAGACGCCATAGCGTTCGCACACATCCCCGTCGGCGTCTGACAGAAGCGGGATGCCAAGACCGTGTTTGTCGCGAAAAATTTCATGTTTGGCGACGTTGTCCTTGGAAATGCCAAAGACCCTGACCCCAAGAGATTCGAATTTTGCGGCAAGTTCAGTAAAGGCGATCGCCTCTTTGGTGCAGCCGGATGTGTCATCGCGGGGATAAAAGAACAATACCACAGGTGCAGGACGTTGTTCGGCAAGGGATACTTCGCCCCCTCCGTCGCGTGGCAAAGTGAATTCGGGGGCCGCATCGGCGGGGTTTGGCATGCTAAATCTCCGGTTTTGAAAAAGTGAGTTTCATATTAGATCGCAACAGGCGAGAATAAAGAGGCGAGGCAGCAGAACCGTTTTGACGGACCCGATGGAAAAGACCAGCGAAAAGAAACCCCGCGGCAAGCGGTTGAAACGGGTGGGGCTGTGGAGCCTTGTCTGTGTTTTGCTGTTGGTTGGGTTTGGGTCACTTGCGGTGCTGTCGGCCATCGGGACACGGGTTTCGGCGCCCGAATGGATGCGGGCACGTATTACCGAAAAGATAAACAGTGACATAGATGGCATTTCCATCGGTTTCGGCGACATGGCGGTTGTGCTGGAACAGGATTGGGTTCCGCGGCTGTCATTGCGTGATGTGTTCATCACTGATTCTGCAGGTACACCATTGGCAAACTTGTCCGACCTGCAAAGCGCGGTGGCACTGCGGCCTTTGCTGCGTGGCAAGTTGCAACCGGGATCGATCCGGCTGTCAGGAGCGCAGGTGACGTTGCGTCGGAGTGCCGATGGCGGGGTCGGAATGTCGGTGGGGGCAACGGATGCACCATTGGAAGAGGCAGGAAGTTTTGCAGAGCTGGTTGAGCAACTGGATGACTTTTTACAAAAGCCGCAATTAGCTGACCTGGTGGTTCTGGAGGCGGACAACCTGACGCTCCGGTATGAAGACGCGCGTTCTGGCAGGGCCTGGACCGTGGATGGCGGGCGCGTTGAGGTGACACGTGACGGAGATGATTTGCGCATTCGCGGTGATGTCGCCGTGTTGGGTGCGCGGGATTATGCGACCACGCTGGAGATGAATTATACCGGTCGGATCGGTGATATTGCTGCCGAGTTTGGCCTGAGATTCGAGGATATGCCGGCCCGTGATATTGCCGGGCAGTCGCCGGCTTTGTCGTGGCTTGATGCTTTGGATGCGCCAATATCGGGCTCAATGAGAGCGGCTGTGGATGAAAAGGGCGCATTGGGGCCTTTGAGTGCGACTTTGCAGATTGGGGCAGGCGTTCTGCAACCGACCGAAGCCACAAGAGCCATCGCATTTGACAGTGCGCGCAGCTATTTCACCTATGATCCTGGTCAGCAGATCATCCGTTTTAATGAACTGTCCGTTGAAAGCAAATGGGTCAGTGCCAGTGCTGAGGGCGAAACCTATCTTGTGGGCATGGAAAGCGGCTGGCCACGGGAGCTGTTGTCGCAGCTGCGGGTCAGTCAAATAAGCGTAAATCCACTTAATTTGTACAAAGAGCCTGTTTTGTTCGAGGCCGCGACTATGGATGTGCGGTTGGGGCTGGAGCCGTTTAGGGTCAGCCTTGGGCAGCTCAGCATCGCTGATCAAGGTCAAAGGCTGGTCTTTAGTGGTGAGGTCGAAGCCACGCCCGAAGGGTGGTTGCTGGGGATTGACGGGAAGATGGATGCGGTCGCGCCCGAGCGGGTGCTGGAAATCTGGCCGCAGGCGGTCAAAGACAAGACCCGCGATTGGATTGTCAAGAACGTGCGCAAGGCCGAGTTGAGCAATATTCAGGTTGCTGTTCGATCACAGCCCAAACACCGGCCTGATCTGTTTTTAGGGTTTGATTTTGCGGGATTGGAGACGCGGTTTGTAAAAGACGTACCGGTGATTGAAAACGCATCTGGTCACGCGTCGATTTATGACAACCGTTTCGTAATTGTTGCTGACAGCGGTTATGTCACCGCGGCACAGGGTGGGCGTATCGAGATCGCTGGTTCCAGTTTCGATATTGCGGATATCCGGCTAAAACGCGGTGTGGCCAAGGTACTGTTACGGACCAAGAGCACAATTACGGCGGGACTGTCTCTGCTGGATTCCAAGCCGTTCCGGTTTATCGAAAAGATTGGTCAGCCTGTGACTATGGCCGATGGTCAGGCGGAATTACAGGGGCAGCTCGAGTTTCTGGTCAAGCCGGACCTTAAACCAGAAGAGGTGGTGTTCAGTGCAACCGGCACATTGAAAGATGTGCGCAGTGAGACTTTGCTGGAGGGCCGGGTACTGGCGTCTTCGGAACTGGCGGTAAAGGCTGATAACACCTCGTTTGAGCTTACCGGAAAGGGGGCTGTTGGACAGGTGCCGTTTGTTGGCAATTGGGTGTCGTGGCTTGGGCCTTACAGCAATGGTAAAAGTCAGGCATCCGGTTGGATCGAGCTGTCAGAGCGTTTTGTAGACGAATTTAACATCGGACTGCCACCGGGAACCGTATCGGGCGCGGGGCGGGGAGAGCTGGAGCTCAAATTCCAGCGGGGTACTCCGGGTGTGTTCACCATGGTTTCTGATCTGTCTGGCGTAGGCCTGCGGCTCAAGCCCTTGGGATGGGCATTGTCGAAGGGCGGAACCGGAACATTGGAGGTGAGCGGCACGTTGGGTGAGCCGCCGGAGATTGACCGCATCGCATTGGATGCTGCCGGGTTGCGGAGCGAAGGCACGGTAACATTGCGGGCCGATGGTCAGCTGGACAGGGCAGTGTTTGGGCGCGTGCGGATGGGAACATGGATTGACGCACCTGTGGAACTGGTCGGCCGCGGTGCAGGGGCGACGCCGCTTGTTCGGGTCACCGGGGGCACAATAGATCTGCGCCAAACCTCGCTTGCCGGTGATGGCGAAGGCGGGCAATCCAGCACTGGCGGAAGCGGAGGTGGACCGGTTGTTATGACTTTGGACCGATTGCAGATATCTGAAGGCATCGCGCTGACAGATTTCCGTGCAGAGTTGGATATGGCCAATGGTGCTGATGGAAGTTTTATGGGGCGGGTCAATGGTTATTCGCAGATCAAAGGCCGGGTAGTGCCGCAGAACGGGCGCAGCGCATTTCGCATCCAATCAGATGATGCAGGTGGAGTATTTCGTTCTGCAGGCCTGTTGAAACAGGCACGAGATGGCGAGCTTGATCTGATCTTGCGCCCGGGCAAAGCGGTGGGCACCTATGAAGGGCGTTTGGATACGACCAACCTGCGGATCAAGGATGCTCCTGCGATGGCTGCATTGCTGAATGCGCTGAGCGTGGTGGGCATTCTGGAACAGATGGCGGGCGAGGGGATACATTTCGGTCAGGTGGAAGCGCAGTTCCTGTTGGCCCCGGACCGGGTAACGCTGTATTCCGGCAGTGCGGTGGGGGCGTCGATGGGTATATCGATGGACGGGTACTATTTCCTCACCAATGGGCAGATGGATATGGAGGGCGTGATATCCCCACTGTATCTGGTCAACGCGATCGGCGGAGTGTTCTCCCGAAAAGGGGAAGGTTTGATAGGGTTTAGTTATAAACTCAAGGGATCGGCATCTAACCCCAAGGTGCAGGTCAATCCCTTGTCCGTGCTGACGCCTGGTATGTTCCGTGAGATATTTCGCAGGCAGCCACCGCGACGTGACGGTGAACCTCAGCCCGGAGAAGAGGAGCAAACTCAGGGTGGGTCTACGGCTGGGACGGGTGCAGAAAGATGAAACTGGACGATTTTGACTTTGCGCTGCCCGAGACGCTGATCGCGACACGGCCCGCCCGTCCACGCACTGCTGCGCGTATGTTGGTTGCAGAAGGGGATGCGATCACCGATGCGCATGTGACGGATCTTGGTCAATGGTTGCGGCCCGGCGATCGGCTGGTGCTGAACAACACCAAGGTTTTGCCTGCACGGCTGACGGGTTATCGGAGGCGTGATGGTGCGGCGGGGCCGAGCGAGGCAAAGATTGAGGTAACACTGCTTGATCCCGCAACGGATGGTCGTTGGCGCACGATGATACGCCCATTGAAAAAGTTGCATGAAAGCGAGGTTGTTCATTTTGCCGCGGGACTCTCGGCGGAGCTGATTGCCAAAGAAGACGGGCAGGGCGTTTTGCAGTTTAACCTTGAAGGTGATGCATTCGATACCTCGCTGGCAGAGGCCGGCGCGATGCCCCTGCCGCCTTATATCGCCTCGCGACGGCCCGCAGACGCGCAGGATAAGGAAGATTATCAAACGGTGTTTGCCCGCAAGCCAGGGGCGGTTGCTGCGCCCACAGCCTCGCTGCATTTTGACGAGACATTGCTGGCGGAGTTAACTGCGCTGGGCGTGGACATGACGCAAGTGACATTGCATGTCGGGGCGGGCACGTTTTTACCTGTAAAGGTTGAGGATTTGACCCGGCACAAGATGCATGCAGAGTGGGGTGAAGTAAGCGAATGCGCTGCCCGGGAAATTTTACAGACCAAAGCAAACGGGGGACGGATCATCCCGGTTGGTACCACTGCATTGCGTTTGATCGAAAGTGCCGCCCTTGGGGGCGAAATGGGCCCCTGGAGCGGTGAGACAGATATTTTTATTTACCCCGGATTTCAGTTTCGGGTGGCAGATGCTTTGATGACCAATTTCCACTTGCCGAAATCGACATTGATGATGCTGGTCTCTGCATTGATGGGTCAGGCGCAGATCAGGCGGATTTATGCGCATGCAGTACAAGAAAACTACCGTTTCTTTTCCTATGGTGACGCTTCTTTGTTGATCCCGTCCTAAAACGCTGTAACGGGGGCAATACCGACGCGGTGTGAGTCGCGTTTGGCAAAGACACATATGGCGCCCGGCTGAGAGGCTGGGGCAAAGCCGAAGGACGCTAGATATGTTTTCTGTTTTGTCCAGTGCGTGGGCACTGCTTTTGGGGATCATGTTCCTGCAGGTCGGGAATGGTATGCAAAGTACGCTGCTGGGTATCCGTGGCGATCTGGAAGGGTTTACGACGCTCCAGATGTCGATGGTCATGGCTGGTTACTTTGCCGGATTCCTGTTCGGATCGCGTATCGCGCCCGAGCTTATCCGGAGGGTCGGGCATGTTCGGGTCTTTGCTGCGCTGGCGTCGTTCCTGTCCGCCGTGGTGATTTTGTTTCCGGCGCTGACCGATCCGTTCTTGTGGTGCGCGGGACGCGTTATCGTTGGTTTCTGTTTCTCAGGTATCTACGTGACAGCGGAAAGTTGGCTGAATGAAGCGGCGGACAATGAAAACCGGGGAAAAGCACTGTCGCTTTACGTTGTTGTTCAGATGGTCGGATTGTTTGCTGCGCAATACCTGTTGGTTCTGGCCGATCCCGGTGGGTTTATCCTGTTTATCATCCCATCGGTTCTGATTTCGCTGTCCTTTGCACCAATTCTGTTGTCGATCAGCCCGACCCCGGCGTTTTCCACGGCAAAACCGCTAAGCCTCCGGCAGATCATGAAAATTTCCCCGCTTGGCTGTATCGGAATGTTCCTTTTGGGGGGCATATTTTCGGCGCAGTTCGGGATGGCACCGGTTTATGGCGCTAAAGTGGGGCTGAGCGTGGCGCAGATTTCGACACTGGTTTCGATGTTTTTCATCAGCCCGCTGGTTCTGCAATATCCCATAGGTTGGCTTTCTGATCGGATGGATCGCCGGGTGCTGATCTTTATCGGTGCGGCGTTGAGCGGGCTGGGTGCCTTTATCGGCATGATTTACGGCGAGACGTTTATCATGCTGTTGATTGCGGCGTTGTTGATCGGTGGGATGTCGAACCCGCTTTATTCGCTGCTGATCGCATATACCAATGACTTTCTGGATCACGACGATATGGCGGCAGCCGCGGGGGGCATGGTCTTTATCAATGGCCTCGGTGCCGTCGCCGGACCGTTTATTACCGGCTGGATGATGGGTGCCGTAGGGCCGTGGGGGTTCTTTTTGTACCTGTTGGTGCTGTCACTGGCGATGGCTGGTTATGCGCTATACCGGATGACACAGCGGGCGGCGCCTGCGGTCGAAGACACAGACAGCTTTGCGATGATGGCACCGTCCGCCTCGCCACTGGTTGTGGAGTATGCGCAGGAATATGCGATTGAAACGGCCCAGCAGGAACAGGAATCATGATTGCGCTAACGAGTTATCCACAGTCACGTTCTGTTGCTGATGATTACAAAACTTTACTGTTCATTGGGTCGAATTTGCGTTTAACCTTTTGAAATGGCTTAGGGGAATCGAGGAGAATGCGATGACCGCCCCCGAAGATGTGTTGAGTTACTGGTTGGACGAAGTGGGTCCCAAGGGATGGTACGATGTCTCGGACGACCGGGACGCGGAAATCCGAAGTAGATTTCAAAAGATCTGGGAAGAGGCGCGAGAAGGGACCTGTGGTCTTTGGCTGACATATCCCAGCGGGACATTAGCCTATATCATTCTTATGGATCAGTTCCCGTGCAATATGTTCCGGGGTAGCGGATTGTCCTTTGCCACTGACAAGCATGCGGTTGCTGCTGCAAAGGCGGCTATACATCGCAAATGGGATTTGCGGATAGATGAACCCGCGCGGCAGTTTTTTTACCTGCCTCTGATGCATTCGGAAAACCTATGTGATCAGGAACGCTGTATCAGGATGATCCTGGAGCGGATGCCGAAGAACCGAGAAGAGCACCTTTTGCACGCCCGTGCGCATCGCGAAGTTATTCGCCAGTTTGGCCGTTTCCCTTATCGGAATGAATCTCTCGATCGCGCCTCGACGGTACCAGAGCGCAGCTATGTTGCTCAAGGGGGCTATGGGGCGACCCTACGGGATCTGCAAAAGGCGGATGCGGCATAAGTGTTTACCTGAGTATTTCCCGATTGAATTCAGCGTTTTATGCGTTTCACCTGTGGCAATGAGTTGCGGGTGTATTTTGCTGCGTTGAGATTGGCCAAAAGATAGTTTAATATCAAACTAAATTTGAAAACGGAGAGTCTTATGGCGGCGAAATCCTTTGATATGATCGTGATTGGGGCAGGTCCTGGCGGCTATGTATCGGCAATCCGCGGGGCGCAGCTTGGGCTGAATGTGGCCATTGTAGAACGCGAACATATGGGCGGTATCTGCCTTAACTGGGGCTGCATTCCGACCAAGGCGCTGCTGCGATCAGCCGAGGTGTTTCACCTGATGCATCGCGCCAAGGAATTTGGTCTGAGTGCTGATGGGATTGGTTATGATCTGGATGCGGTGATCAAACGGTCGCGCGGTGTATCCAAGCAGCTCAATTCCGGTGTTGGGCATTTGCTGAAGAAGAACAAAGTCACAGCGATCATGGGCGAGGCAACGTTGCCAGCCAAGGGTGAGGTCAGTGTTAAGACCGATAAAGGGACTGAAGAGCTGACAGCAAAGCATATTGTGCTTGCCACTGGTGCCCGCGCGCGTGAGCTGCCCGGGTTGGAAGCGGATGGCGATTTGGTGTGGACCTACAAGCATGCTTTGATGCCACCACGTATGCCGAAAAAGCTATTGGTCATCGGATCTGGTGCGATTGGCATTGAATTTGCAAGTTTTTACAACACTTTGGGTGCTGATACGACTGTAGTCGAGGTCATGGATCGGGTTCTACCGGTCGAAGATGCCGAGATTAGTGCCTTCGCCAAGAAAGCTTTTGTCAAACAGGGCATGAAGATCATGGAAAAAGCCATGGTCAAACAGCTTGACCGGGGCAAAGGTAAAATCACCGCACATATCGAAAGCGGCGGCAAAATCGAAAAGCAAGAATTTGATACAGTCATTTCCGCCGTGGGCATTGTCGGCAATGTTGAGGGGCTGGGCCTCGAAGCACTGGGGGCCAAGGTGGACCGGACACATGTAGTGGTCGATGAATATTGCCGGACAGGTGTTGATGGTCTTTACGCCATTGGCGATATTGCCGGTGCGCCATGGCTGGCCCACAAAGCGAGCCATGAGGGTGTGATGGTGGCCGAGATGGTGGCCGGTAGACATCCACATCCGGTACGTCCGGAATCGATTGCCGGTTGCACCTATTGCCACCCGCAGGTTGCCAGTGTCGGGTTTACCGAGGCCAAGGCGAAAGAGGCGGGCTATAAGATCAAAGTCGGCCGTTTCCCCTTTATCGGCAACGGCAAAGCAATCGCATTGGGCGAAGCCGAAGGCATGATCAAAACGATCTTTGATGAAAAGACCGGAGAGCTTTTGGGCGCGCATATGGTGGGTGCGGAAGTGACCGAGCTGATCCAGGGCTATGTGTTGGGCCGGCAGCTGGAGACCACCGAAGAAGACCTGATGCATACCGTGTTCCCACATCCGACATTAAGCGAGATGATGCACGAGTCCGTTTTGGAAGCCTACGGACAGGCAGTACATATCTGAAAATTTGCGAAAGGCTGGGTTGCTGACAGAAGGTGTCAGGTGTTCCTGTAATGTTCGCAAATTTATCTTGGAACTCTGTCAGCGCTCGACTATGTGTTAATCACTGTCGGTTGGGGGCCCAATGGTCGAGTTGAAGCATATCGAAGTTCGGGGTGCGCGAGAGCATAACCTCAAGAACATTGACGTGGATATTCCACGCAATGAATTGGTGGTGATCACGGGTCTGTCGGGCTCTGGAAAATCGAGTCTGGCATTTGACACGATCTATGCCGAAGGTCAGCGCCGGTATGTTGAATCGTTAAGCGCCTATGCCCGTCAGTTTCTGGACATGATGGAAAAACCGGACGTGGATCACATCAGTGGCCTGTCACCGGCCATTTCGATTGAACAGAAAACAACCTCTAAGAACCCGCGCTCTACGGTTGGCACTGTCACAGAGATTTACGACTATTTGCGCCTGCTGTTTGCGCGGGTCGGAACGCCCTATTCGCCCGCAACCGGCAAGCCAATAGAAGCACAGCAGGTTCAGGACATGGTTGACCGCGTGATGACGATGGAAGAGGGGACACGCGCCTATCTTCTGGCGCCGATTGTGCGCGACCGAAAAGGGGAATACCGCAAGGATTTCCTTGAACTACGCAAGCAGGGGTTCCAACGGGTCAAGGTGGATGGCGCGTTTTATGATCTGGATGAGCCACCCACGCTGGACAAGAAGTTTCGCCACGACATCGATGTGGTTGTGGATCGGATTGTTGTCAAAGACGGGGTTGCCACGCGGCTTGCCGATAGCTTTCGCACAGCGCTTGACCTGGCAGACGGTATTGCGGTTCTGGAGACCGCGCCAAAGGAAGGAGAGCCAGAGCGCATCACGTTCTCAGAAAACTTCGCCTGTCCGGTCAGTGGGTTTACCATTCCCGAGATTGAGCCGCGCCTGTTTTCGTTCAACGCGCCCTTTGGTGCCTGTCCTGAATGCGATGGGTTGGGGATGGAGTTGTTTTTCGATGAACGACTGGTGGTGCCGGACGAAACTCTAAAAATTTATGATGGTGCTCTGGCGCCCTGGCGTAAGGGAAAGTCGCCCTATTTCCTGCAAACCATTGAAGCCATTGCAAAGCATTATGAATTTGACCAATTGACGCGGTGGAAAGATCTGCCAGCCCATGTGAAGCAGGTATTCCTGTACGGTTCGGGTGAGGAAGAAATTCAGTTCCGCTATGACGAAGGCGGGCGGGTATATCAGGTTACACGAGTGTTCGAGGGTGTGATCCCCAATATGGAACGCCGCTATCGCGAAACCGACAGCAATTGGATTCGCGAAGAATTTGAGCGCTATCAGAACAACCGTCCCTGTGGCAGCTGTGACGGCTATCGCCTGCGGGAAGAGGCGCTTGCAGTAAAGATTGCAGGACTGCATGTCGGGCAGCTGGTGCAGATGTCGATCCGCGAAGCATTTGATTGGTGCGGAACGATACCCGATACGCTGACCGTGCAAAAGAATGAGATTGCCCGTGCCATTTTAAAGGAAATTCGCGAACGGCTTGGGTTTCTTAACAATGTTGGGCTGGAATATCTGACACTGAGCCGCAATGCAGGAACGCTTTCAGGCGGGGAAAGCCAGCGGATCAGGCTGGCCAGTCAGATTGGATCTGGCCTGACGGGGGTTCTTTATGTCCTTGATGAGCCGAGCATCGGGCTGCACCAACGCGACAACGGGCGGCTTTTGCAGACTTTGAAGAACCTGCGCGATCAGGGGAATACCGTAATCGTCGTAGAGCATGATGAAGAGGCGATCCGCACGGCAGACTATGTTTATGACATTGGACCCGGGGCCGGTGTGCATGGTGGGCAGGTGGTCAGCCATGGAGTGCCAGAGCGGGTCGCCGGCGATCCGGCCTCTGTTACCGGCCAGTATTTGTCTGGTGTTCGTGAGATTTCTATCCCATTGGAGCGCCGGGCAGGAAACGGTAAAGCCGTTAGTGTTATCAAGGCAGAAGGAAACAACCTTAAAGCAGTGAGTGCAGATTTTCCGCTTGGAAAATTTGTCTGCGTCACCGGTGTGTCGGGCGGCGGAAAATCGACGCTGACCATTGAGACCCTGTTCAAGACCGCGTCGATGCGTCTGAACGGTGCCCGGCAGACGCCCGCGCCTTGTGAAACGATCAAGGGGCTGGAGCATCTGGACAAGGTGATCGACATCGACCAGCGACCCATAGGGCGCACACCACGTTCAAACCCGGCTACTTACACCGGTGCATTTACTCCGATCCGTGACTGGTTTGCCGGCCTGCCCGAAGCCAAGACACGGGGGTACAAGCCGGGGCGGTTTTCGTTCAACGTCAAGGGTGGCCGATGTGAGGCGTGCCATGGTGACGGTGTTATCAAGATTGAGATGCATTTCCTGCCCGATGTCTACGTCACCTGCGAAACCTGTCAGGGGAAGCGGTATAATCGCGAAACGCTGGAAGTTCTGTTTAAGGGCAAGAGCATTGCCGATGTTCTGGACATGACGGTCGAGGACGCGCAGGAGTTTTTCAAAGCCGTGCCGTCGATCCGCGAGAAAATGGATGCGCTGGCTCGGGTTGGTCTTGGCTATATCAAGGTAGGACAACAGGCGACGACGCTTTCGGGGGGCGAGGCGCAGCGCGTAAAACTGTCAAAAGAGTTGTCAAAACGCTCCACTGGCCGGACGTTGTACATTCTGGATGAACCAACAACGGGTTTGCATTTTGAGGACGTGAAGAAACTGATGGAAGTACTTCATGAACTTGTAGAAAATGGTAATACGGTGATCGTGATTGAGCATAATCTGGATGTTGTGAAAACCGCAGATCACATCATTGATATTGGCCCCGAGGGTGGCGATGGTGGTGGTGAGATTGTGGCTACGGGCACACCGGAAGAGGTGGCCGATGTGGCGCGCAGCCATACGGGCCGCTACCTCAAGGACATACTGACAGAACGTAAGGTTGCAGCTGAGTAAGCGGTATTCAGGCGTTCTGTCGGGGTATTTTCAGGCAAGAAAGAAGCGATAGTTGGTGTCAGGTCCGACCGCGTTTTTCGAAACGTGGCAGCATGGCACTGAAATCCTGTCCGGTGCCACCTTCCTGTTCTACGAATTGCTCGTAGAGCGCTGTCGCAGCCTGCCCAATGGGAGTGTCCGCATCGGCGGCTGCCGCGGCTTGTTGTGCAAGGCGCAGGTCTTTGAGCATAAGATCAGCCGCGAAGCCCGGTTGATATCCGTTGTCAGCCGGTGATTGGGGGCCCACACCGGGGGCCGGGCAATAGGCGTTCATGGTCCAGCTGTAACCGGACGATGTTGACACGACATCAAACATGGCCTGCCGGTCGAGGCCTAGCTTGTCGGCAAGTGCAAAGGCTTCGCAGGTGACAATCATTGTAGCGCCCAGGATCATGTTGTTACAGATTTTTGCCGCCTGACCATTGCCGGATGGGCCACAGTGTACGGCCTTTTGTCCCATAATATCAAACAGCTCTTTAGCAATATTAAAGCCGTTTTGATCACCTCCGACCATAAAAGTCAGTGTGCCGGAAGTGGCCCCTCCAACACCACCCGAAACCGGAGCGTCCAGCGCCATTAGGACAGCTGCTTTTGCATCGTCTGCCACAGCTCTGGCGGATTCCACATCGACGGTCGAGCAATCGAGAAAGACAGAACCTTCTGACATCGCCGGGATGATTTCCTTGGCGACCGCGCGCAGTATCTGACCGTTGGGCAGCATGGTGATCACCACATCGGCGCCTTTTGCCGCGTCTGCACCAGAATTGGCCAAGGTGACACCTTCGATCGTAACATCAGCCATGTCAAAGCCGGTGACGTCATGCCCTGCTTCGGCGAGGTTGGCCGCCATGGGCCCGCCCATGTTGCCCAATCCGATAAATCCGATTTTCATGGCGTCATCCTTTGTTGTCGAATGTGAGGGTCTCGGGGCCAAGTGGCATAAGCATTTGTGTCGCTGCCAACGCCGGGGGCTTGTCCAGATTGTGTAACCATAGCGGGTTACGATCTTTGTCAATCACCGCGGCACGGATGCCTTCGAGAAAGTCGCCATGTTCCATGGCACGGTGGGTAAACCGGTATTCCAGCTCCAGTGCCTTGCGGATATCCGCAGAAGGGCCGCGCATTCGGTGGATCACTTCAACGGCGCAGGCCATGGCAAGGGGAGAGTTGCGGGACAGTTTCTTTAGCGCGTCTGCGGCAAAGTCGCTGTCGGTTGTCCGCAGGGCGTTAATGATATCCTGTAAGCCTTCGCCGCCAAAGTTCGCGTTTATTTCCGGTAGCAGGGCCCTCAACTGGCCGGGTGAAGGTGCCTCTGACAAGCTGTTGATTTCAGATGGGTCGCCGGTTTCACAGAGGGAATTAATTAAATTTTCCCACTTTAATTGCGGAATATAGTGATTTGCAAAGCCAGTATAAATTGCGTCTTCAGACCCCAGACGGGCGGTCGTTGTGCCGAGATATTCTCCGATCCTGCCCGGTGCCTGCGCAAGGAGCATAGAGCCCCCGACATCCGGAACCAGTCCGATGCCGCATTCAGGCATAGCTATCTGAGAGCTTTCACAGACAATTCTGTGCGATCCATGACATGAAATGCCGACACCGCCACCCATGGTAAAGCCTTGCATGAAGGCAATATAGGGTTTGGGGTACTCGGAAATTTTGGCGTTTAGCCGATATTCATCTCGCCAAAACCGCTGGCCATAGGCGTAATCCTTGGCCATGCCGGTCTGATAGATTTGCTGAATATCGCCACCAGCGCAGAATGCCTTGTCCCCTTCGGCGTCGATGATGACAAGAGCGACGTCGTCGTTATCACGCCAGTCATCAATGGCGTTCTCGATGGCCAGACACATTTCATATGTCATCGCGTTAAGCGCTTTGGGACGGGTCAGGGTAATGCGACCAGCGCAGCCTTGGGTGCGGATATGAATGTCAATCATCACTCTGCCAAAAGATGCCGCGCCACGATCATGCGCATGATTTCATTGGTGCCTTCAAGGATTTCGTGCACGCGCAGATCGCGCACCAGCTTTTCAATTCCGTAATCCGCCAGATACCCATAGCCGCCGTGCAGTTGCAGGCATTGATTGACAATGCGGCTGCCGGCCTCGGTCACGAACTTCTTGGCCATCGCACAATGTTTGTTGGCGTCGGGCATGCCATTGTCCAGTTTCCAGGCGGCCTGATGCAGGAAAACCCTTGCGGCCTGAATCTCTATTTCCATGTCGGCCAACCGAAACTGCAAGGCCTGAAACTGGTCGATCGTTTTGCCAAAGGCTTTTCGCTCTGCCATATAGGTTCGGGTCAGGTTCATCGCTTGTTGTGCCGCGCCAAGAGAGCAAGCGGAAATGTTCAAACGACCACCATCCAGCCCGGCCATCGCATAGGTAAAACCTTTGCCTTCTTCACCGACAAGGTTTTCGGCAGGAATGTTGCAGGTGTCGAATTGAACCTGCCGCGTGGGTTGGGAACGCCAGCCCATTTTGTTCTCTAACCCCCCGAAACTAAGGCCCGGAGTGCCGTCTTCGACAAATACGGTTGATACGCCTTTGGGCCCGTCTTCGCCCGTGCGAACCATGACAAGATAGGAATCCGAGTAGCCGCCCCCGGAGATGAAAGCTTTTGTCCCGGACAGGGTATAGCCTTCGTTTGTCCGTTCGGCACCGGTGCGCAAGGCGGCAGCATCTGACCCTGATCCCGGTTCTGTTAGGCAATAAGAAACGACGTTCTGCATTGACAGGATGTCAGGCAATAGCCGTGCCTTCATTGTATCAGAGCCGTAGGTTTCAATCATCTTGGCGCACATGTTGTGAATCGACAAGAAGGCCGCAACAGAGGGGCAGGCCATCGAAAGTGCCTCGAATACCAGAGTGGCATCAAGGCGCGTCAATCCGGACCCTCCGGCATCTTCGCTGACATAAAGCCCGCCAAAGCCCAACTCGGCAATTTGGGGCCATAGGTCTTTGGGGATAGTCCCTGCACGTTCCCATTCCTGAGCGTGCGGCGCGATATTGTCCTGGCCAAAGGCATGGGCCATATCGAAAATCGCTGTTTGTTCTTCGCTAAGGGCGAAATCCATACGCGCACTCCTGACTCCGGCGAATTGAACGCGTGTTTAATTTCCAATTCTTGCAGAAGTTTTGCAAGCAGGTTTCAGGTTGGCAATTTTGTTTTAGCTTTCCCGCCCATGTGCGACGAGGCGGGCATGAAGTGATTCAGCCTCTGCGGCACCAGTCTCCAGTGCAAAAATATAGGCATAGGTGAGGAAGAAACAGGTGGCGTCCAGATCGTTGGCGATGTCTGCCGCCTCGGTATACAACGTGATCAACGCCAGCCTGTCATTCCTGTCATGCGCGGATAATATCCGTGCATCGAGGTCATCGCTCATTCTGCCGCTCGGGCCTGTTCCCGGTGGCTGATAATTTTGCCGGCAACCCAGTCGTGAAAACAATGGGTAGGGCTGTCCATAACAGGTGAGAAGCGCCCGCCATCAAAGTTCACAGCATGGCGGCCCTTTTGCATGCCTTCGACAACGAAAACATCCTCTTCGAACACTTCTTTCCAAGTCTCTGAATTGAGTTTGCGAAGGCCATCCGGGGTTTCCGGGGTAGAATAGTACAGATGGATGTGTTCCAGCGTTTGTTGCGTGCTTTTTGCTTCAAGGATGATGGCAAAGGCATGGTCGCGCTGCGCCCCAAGCAGAACGTTGGGGTAGACGGCGATATACTCTGCCTGTTCGTCCCATTTTTTACCGACGCCTTCGAAATCAGGGAATTTTGCACCCGTGTCATCGGTCAGTTGGCGATAAACCAGTGTGCCCTGGCCGGAAAACCGGCCGGGTTCTTCGATATGATAGTGGTCTTCGAGCCGCGAATAGCTGTTCAGACCGGGATGAATCCAGGGCAGGTGATAGCTTTCACAATAGTTTTCGACCGCAAGTTTCCAGTTGGTTTCGACATCAAGCTGGAATTTGCTGTCTTCTCCGCCATGGTAAAGCGGCTTTTCAAAATCTTGCCAGCGTTGGAGCAGGTCGGCATGCACTACCTCAAAATCAGGCGCGTCGCCAGAGACGTTAATGAAAACAACGTCGCGCCAGATATGACTACGTACTTCCAACAGGCCCAGATCATCGCGTTTGATCGCATCATGGGTGTTATGACCGGGACCACCTACATGGGGTGTGCTGACCAGTTTGCCTTTGGTTGAATAGCACCACGAATGATAGGGGCATCGAATTGCGCCTTCTATTTTGCGTGGCTCTTCGACCAAGATCATACCGCGGTGGCGGCAAATGTTTTGAAAGACACGAACGTCGCCGTCTTTGTCGCGGATAAGAACAAGCGGCATGCCCAGGAAATCCATTGGCACAGCATCGCCCGGTTCAGGAACATCGGCGGCCACTGCCAATCCGGCCCATTGCGAAAACAGCAATGCATGCTTTTCTTCGGCAAAAACATCGGGATCAATGTAATGAGCGTTTGGCAGGCCGTTCGCCTTGTCAACCGTGGCGCGGACGTTGCTGAGATCGGTCAAGGTCATGATATTCTCCTAATCGGGCGTGGGGCAGAGAAACCATTTTTGAGGATTGGCTTGCCGTCAGTCAGCGACATCGTTTTTCCAATGGCGACGGAAAACGCGACTGTTAACTCTAACCTGAACTGGGCAGTTGAGAACAACGAACAGCATAGAGTCGGCCGGGCAGGATACGGCGATGGGGACCCGCTCAGCCGAAACTGTTGCCTGTGTCAGACCCCACGCAAAAGGGCCGCGACTCCGGTGCGGGCGATCTCTGTCAAACCCAAGGGGCGCATCAGATCAGCGAATGCATCAATCTTGTCCGGGGGGCCGGTCAGTTCAAAAACGAAACTGTTTAGAGTGCTGTCAACGGCGTTCGCGCGGAAAATATCGGCAAGGCGCAGCGCCTCGACACGTTTTTCGCCTTCTCCCTCGACTTTAAACAGAGCTAGCTCTCGTTCAACGGCAGGGCCTTCGACCGTCAGATCATGAACGTCGTGAACGATAACTATCCGCCCCAGCTGTGCTTTGATTTGTTCGATCACCTGTGGCGTGCCTTTGGTAACAATGGTGATCCGGCTGGTGTGGCCCGTGTGGTCCACCTCTGCAACGGTCAGGCTGTCGATGTTGTAACCGCGTCCTGAGAACAGGCCGATCACCCGGGCCAGGGCACCGGGCTCGTTGTCCACAACAACAGCGAGTGTGTGCGACTCGACCACATCCGAAAATGTAGGGCGAAGGTTATAGGCGGAATGTTTGTTGGAGCCTTTTTTAATCTTAAGCGCGGACATCCGTTTTCCTTTCATCGAGCCGGGTGAAGTCGCTGTAACATTTGTTCGGTATCCGGGCCAGCAATGCGACGAAGATTGTTACAGTATTAGAGTTTTCCTTGCAAATTTCCCCACTCAATGATCGCGAACGATCACGGGTGCGTTTGCCGGATTGTAGCGGGGCAATGGATACACGATCTGATAGTTGATCAAGTTTTTCAAAACCGGAGTGAATCTCATGGCTGATATTGCTAATTTTGGTGGGCAAGCTGTTTACGGGCAGGCGGATAAGATGAAATCTGCCCTTTTGGCGTTTTTTACCGCAGGGGCGGCTGCGTTCCTTGCCTTCGACTTTTTCGGGCAGGTTCTTTCGCCGATGCTTGGCTATGCAAAACTGGCTCCTGTTGGGCTGGCCAACAGCACAATCAAGGCCGTTTTTGGTGCGGGGTACCGCCCGGGTGCTGAAGCGTTGCATTTTATGGCCGGATTGCTGGCCTATCCGTTGGGATGGCTGTTGATTGCCGAGCCGCTGCGCCGTCGGGTACTGCCCGCGTTCCCATGGTTGGTGTCCGCAATCATCTACGGGGTCATCCTGTGGGTATTTGCCCTGTATGTGATGGCCCATCTGGTCGCAGGAATGAAGCCATTCCTGGGTTGGGGCGGGATCACTTGGGTGGCGCTGTGGGGTCATGTTATCTATGCGGTTGTGTTTGCGGCGGTTTGGCGACTGCGTAGTGAAAAGAACACCTGACAATAAGGTCTGTTTGCTGCTTTGACGCGCCCCAATGCCGGGCGCGTCATTTTTTTTGAGCGTTGAAAGTCAGACCAATACAGCGCCTTTTGAGCCAATCGCATCCGAAGTGGACGCTTCACCCAACAGCATCTTGTTATGGGGCTCGCCTGACGGGATCATCGGGAAACAGTTTTCATGCTTCTCGACAAGACAATCGAACAGGACGGGACCGTCGTGATTGATCATATCCATAATCGCATCATCCAGATCCGCGGGGTCCGAACAAAGGATACCCTTTGCGCCGAAGGCTTCGGCCAGCTTTACAAAATCCGGTAGCGCCTCTGACCAGCTATGAGAATAACGCTCTCCATGCAAAAGCTCTTGCCACTGGCGAACCATGCCGAGGCGCTCGTTGTTCAAGATGAACTGCTTCACTGGCAGGCGATACTGAGCGGCGGTGCCCAGCTCCTGCATATTCATCAGCCACGAGGCTTCACCTGCGACGTTCACAACCAGTGCTTCTGGATGGGCAATCTGGACCCCGATGGAAGCAGGAAAGCCATACCCCATTGTACCCAGTCCACCCGACGTCATCCAGCGGTGTGGGTCATTAAAGCCCAGATACTGCGCCGCCCACATCTGGTGTTGGCCCACTTCGGTACAAATATAGCGATCGTGCTCTTTGGTCAGCGCTTCAAGACGAGCCAATGCGTGTTGCGGGCGGATGGTTTTGCCGCTTTGTTCGAACGACAGACAATCAATTGTCTTCCAGCCTTCAATCTTCGCCCACCACTTTTGCAAGCCTTCACGATTGATCTTGCGCCCGCGTGATTTCCATACTTTGAGGATATCTTCCAGGACGTGAGCAACATCACCTACGATCGGGATATCGGTTTTGATCACTTTGTTGATCGAAGAAGGATCGATATCGACATGTGCTTTGGTTGAATGTGGACTGAACGCATCAACACGGCCGGTAATACGGTCATCAAACCGCGCACCGATGTTGATCATCAAGTCACAATCATGCATCGCCATATTGGCCTCGTAAAGGCCGTGCATGCCCAGCATGCCAATCCATCTGTCACCATTGGCCGGATAGGCGCCCAAACCCATTAGTGTGGAGGTGATTGGCGCGCCGGTGGCCTCTACCAGCTCTCGCAAAAGCTGGCTTGCCGCGGCGCCTGAATTGATTACGCCACCACCTGTGTAAAACAATGGTCGTTCAGCTTTTTCCAGAGCTTCGACCAGTTCTGTGATCGCCTCCATATCGCCTTTGACCTGTGGCTGATAATGCGAAACACGTGCTTTGGCCGGTGGTGTGTAATGTGCACTGGCGAACTGAACATCCTTGGGAATGTCAACAAGAACGGGGCCGGGACGGCCAGTAGTGGCCACATGAAAGGCTTGGTGAATAACATCCGACAGATCGCCGGTGTCGCTCACCAGCCAGTTATGTTTGGTGCAGGGGCGGGTGATACCTACGGTGTCGGCTTCCTGAAAGGCGTCATTTCCGATCATGAATGTCGGGACCTGACCTGTCAGGACAACAATTGGGATCGAATCCATCAACGCATCTGTGATGCCGGTAACCGCGTTGGTGGCGCCCGGGCCGGATGTTACCAGAACAACGCCGGGTTTGCCTGTGGAGCGTGCGTAGCCTTCGGCTGCATGAACCGCACCCTGTTCATGGCGTACGAGGATGTGGCGGATATCATTTTGCTGAAAGATTTCATCGTAAATCGGTAGCACAGCACCGCCAGGGTATCCGAATACGACGTCCACGCCCTGATCCTTGAGGGCCTGAACTACCATTTTCGCTCCTGTCATCTGACGTGTCATATCTTTGCTCCGTTTTCGACGTCGTTTACATTACACATAAAAAAGCCCCCGAAGTTTCGGGGGCGCATGGGGTACCATCAGGGTGTCCGTTACCGGCCCATGCGCCATTTACCTACGATGACCACTAGCGTTTCCACGCGGGTGACTCCTTTGCTGCGTTCGCGAATTCTTATGGAGACAGACAAGGGGCGTCAACAGCGTTTGCAGGAAAAAATGTCGCTGTGGCGCGGATTTTTTTGCATTTGTTGCGCGAAACTCGCGAAACCCACCTGTTAGTATCGATTTTAAGCGGTTTTTTCTGCGGATAGGCTAGTGTGTCGCATGATCCAGGCGAAGCATGCTGAGCCGTCATACCACCGGACCAACTACAAGTGTCGCCCAGTTCCCTGCAGAACGCCATGTTCCATTGCATAACGGGTTAACCCGGCTGTGGAGCTGATACCCAGCTTTCGCTTAATGTTCTTGCGATGCGTTTCTACGGTGCGGATCGAGATATCCAGCTCTTCGGCGACATCACGGTTCGATTTGCCCTGAGCCAACTGTAACAGGATGGTCTGTTCGCGATTGGTTAGCTGTTCGCGCTCGTTATCATCACGTGGCTTCAGAGAGCCTTGCGCGCCTGTGCACAGATACTTTTCGCCGGCCATAACTACATCAACAGCGCGCTTAATTTCTTCGGTGGGCACGTCTTTGAGCACGTAGCCCATCGCACCATGGCTAAGGGCAGAGGAAATGTATTCAGGGCTGTCATGCATGCTCAAAATCAAAATCCGCGTGTTTGGCCTGCGTTCCAGAACGATTTCAGCGGTTGATAGGCCGCCGATCCCCGGCATGTTCAGATCAAGCAGGATTACGTCAGGGGCAAGATTTTCAACCTGATCAATAATGTCCTGACCATTGGACATCGTGGCGATAACCTGTACATCGTCGTAACTTTCCAGAATGGATTGAATGCCTTCTGCGACCATCGGGTGATCATCGACGATCACTATGCGGGTAGTGCGTTTGGTCATGCGCTTGCTTTCTTGTCTGGCTGCGACTGATCCTGTGGCGGAAGTAGGTGTGTCAGTGGAACAGTGGCCTCAATCACAGTGCCGGACCGGGTTGAGAGAATGCGCAGCACCCCGTCGAGCTGTTCAATGCGTTCCTGCATATTTCGTAGACCCAGCCCACTCGCCGGAGTATTGGATTGCGTCTGATCCAAACCTTTACCGTTGTCGGTGATACGCAGTGTTGCGCCACGGCTATGGCCTCGCACATCGATTGAAACATGAGTTGCACCAGAGTGTCGCTCGACATTGGTCAATGCCTCTTGGGCGACGCGGAAAAGCGCCGTTTTTGCGTTATCGTCCAGCCGATTGCGAAAGACGACGGTTTCAAATTCAGTCTCTATTCCGGTTCGGCCGCCAAATTCCTCTATAAGTGTTTTCAAAGCGGGCCCCAGACCAAGATCATCCAGAACACCAGGACGAAGATCGCGGCTGATCCGGCGGACCTCTTGTATGGCCCCTGACAGATGTTCAATTCCGATGTCGAGATTTTCTGATGCGCGGGTGTCCCCCGAAGACAATCGCCGTCGGGCAGTGTCTAACGCATAACGAACGCCAACCAGGATCTGGCTGATCCCATCATGCAGTTCACGGGCTACTCGCCCGCGTTCTTCTTCCTGCGCATCGAAAACCCGTTGGGTCAGCTTCTTCAGCTTGGCATCGGCCAATCTTCGTTCGCGGATGTTGATAAAAAGGCCGGAGGTGAAGACCAACAACAATGCTGCGAGGGTGATGCCGCCGATCCATAGAAATGTTCGCCTGTTTCGGGCCTCGACCCCGGCCCGGGCTGCATTGACGGTACTGGCCACATCATCAATGAAAACTCCGGTGCCAACTGCCCAACGCCAATCCTGCAGGCCGATCACGTAGGTGACCATATGCGCCTTTTGCCCGGTGCTTGGCTTTGTCCATTCATAGCTGTGATATCCACCGCCGGTGCGCGCCAGTCGGATCAGTTCATCCGTGACATCAACGCCAGCAGCATCTGTCATGCCGACCCAATTGCGCCCAATCAGGTCGGTCTGGCGCGGGCTGACAATGTTGTTGCCCTCATAATCATAGACAAAGAAATACCCATCTTGACCATAAAGCATCGCGGAAAGAATCTGTGTAACCGAAAGCATCGCGCTCTCATCATCCGGCGCGGCACGGCCGTAAATGTTCACGAAAGCGGTTCTTGCGATTGAAAGATAGTTTTTCAGCTCTGCCTGCTTGGCTGCAATCAACTGCTCTTCCAGATATCGTATTTCCCGTTCGGCCGATTGTCTGGACTGGAGTGCGACCAGAACAGAAATCGCGACTGCCGCAAATATCAGCGGTAGCGTTGCTGTCAAAAACAGCTTTTGACCATAGTTCAGTCGCGGTCTGTACCTCAATAGCGGCATGTCGAATCGATAGTTCGAATCGCATGGAATTCCCAGCAAATTACGTTCTTTTCGAACTTTGGACGTGTGTCTGTTGTCAAAAACTGCCTCGTGAGCGGGCTTTCTACGCAGTACTCGGTATTCCCAAAGACCGGTGGTGGCGCTAGGGTTTTCGCACTTGAAACGATCCGCACAAGGGCGGCCACGGCTGTTTTTGCGCATTCAATGACTTTGGGAGGAGAATCCATATGGATCGTCGTTCATTTCTAAAAAATACAGCACTGGGCGGTACGGCAGCTGCGGCGACAACGCTGGCGGCGCCGGCTTATGCACAGGGCAAGCGCACGCTGACCATGGTGACCAGTTGGGGCCGTGGTTTGGCAGGTGTTTTCGACGCCGCGCAGCGCGTTGCTGATAACATCAATGCCATGTCAGACGGTAGCCTGACGATCGAAGTCAAAGCCGCTGGCGAGCTTGTCGGAGCTTTCGAGGTCTTTGACGCTGTTACGGCTGGGCAGGCGGATATGTATCACGCGGCCGACTATTACTTTGTCAGTCAACATCCCGGTTATGCCTTCTTTACGGGCGTTCCCTTCGGCATGACCGCGACAGAGCTGAACAACTGGTACTACCACGGCAATGGTCGGGCGATGCATGACCAACTGGGCGAGATTTTTGGTCTTAAATCCTTCCTCGCCGGGAATACCGGCACGCAGGCTGGTGGCTGGTTTGCCAAGGAAATTAAGGGTCCAGAAGATTTCAACGGTCTGAAATTCCGGATGCCCGGTCTGGGCGGCAAAGCGCTTGGCAACATGGGCGCGTCGGTTCAAAATCTGCCGGGCGCGGAAGTGTATCAAGCGCTTGCGTCAGGTGCGATTGACGGCACTGAATGGATCGGGCCTTGGGCAGATGAAAAGGCTGGTTTCCAGGAAATCACCAAGTTCTACTATACAGCCGGTTTCCATGAGCCATCTGCAGGTCTGTCGGTTGCAACCAACCTTGATACGTTCAATGAACTGACGCCTTCACAGCAAGCGACTATTGAGATTGCTGCCGGACATGCAAACGTCTGGAACCTCAGCCAGTTCCTCATGAACAACGGTGCAGCGCTTGAGCGTCTGAAAGCCGGTGGTGTTCAGGTTCTCGAATTCCCGGACAGTGTTTGGGATGCGATGGGCGCGGCCAGCCAGCAAGTCTATGACGAGTTCTCGGACGACGAACTGTTCTCGGAGATCCTCGCTGACTATCGCGGGTCGATGAAAGCGTCTTCGGGTTGGCTGAGCCAGTCAATCGGTGCGTATCGTACGCAACGTGACCGCGTGCTTGGGTAAGCTTAACGTTTGAAGAAACTGGGTGGGCTCAGATATCTGGGCCCACTCTAAAATGAACGAGCCGTGAAGGTTCGCAACACCCGAAAAGGGCGTGGGGGGACGATGCTGGACGCAATTGTCTGGTTTTTCCAGAATATCGGCCTGGCTTTCTATAATCTGGCTTATGCGCTGACCCATCCGGGACTTTGGTTGGACTGGTCGGACAAAGAGGCAATTATGCGCTTTGTCTACTACGGTGGCTCGGTCGAACTGTTTTTCGTGATTTTTACCATATTTTTGGTTTTTACAGCCGTAGGCATGTGGAAAAACGCCTTTATGTGGGGCTGTGTCCGCGTGCTGGAAGGCTTTGCCAACACGGTAGGGCGACTGTTCGCATGGGCCGGTTTGCTGATGGTTCTGCAGCAGATTGTGATTGTGTTTATCCAAAGAATATTTACGCGGCCTGACATAGCAATGGGGTTCGGAATCCCGCTTCAGATGGATATCAGCTGGTGGGCGGAGATGCTGAAATTTCACAACGCGATTGTTGTGACGCTTTGCTGTACCTACACCTTTGTACAAGGCGGGCATGTGCGGGTTGACCTGTTTTATGCCCCGGCAAAATTCCGCACCAAGAAGATCATCGATATGCTGGGCAGCCTGTTGTTCATGATGCCGGTCGCGGTGCTGACTTGGATGTATGGCTGGTACTTCATGTGGCGCCATCTGATCACGCCGAAACCATCCGCTTCGGATACTCTGGAGCGTTTGTTGTTAAAGGCGCGCGCGGTGCGGTGGAATGTTGAAACGATCGGGTTTAGTCCGAACGGATTTAACGGATACTTCCTGTTCAAAATCCTGTTGGTGGCATTCTGCGCCATGGTGTTTTTACACGGCATTGCATTTTTCTATCGCTCTTTTCTGGAATGGAAAGAGGGCGAAGCGAGCGAGGGTAAATACCTTGACAAAGATACGCTCGGCGAAGGCGAAGAAGCCTTTGAAGGCACACATTAAAGGGACGGTGACGGCATGCTTTTCGGATTAGATGGCGTTGAAGTCGGACTGATCATCGTCTTTATGTGCCTCTTTGGTGGTATTCTTTCAGGCTTTCCGGTGGCGTTTGCCATTGGTGGCGCGGGTATAATTTCCTTTGCGATTATAGCAGCGCTGGACAGTTCCGGGCTGTTAATCCACCAGGCGATTGACACCTCAAGTGATGCCTACCGCGCTTTAATTGGCACCGGCGTGAAGCCCGAGACCGTTTCTGTGTTTCGATACCCTGATTTGCCACGATATGCCCAACCGGTTTTTGAACGAGGTTGGGAACTGGCCCTTGATCGCAACGTGTCGTTTATCGTCAACCGTATGAATGAACGTGTTCTGGCAGGGCAGTCCATTGAAACCCTGCTGGCGGTTTTGATGTTCGTTTTGATGGGGATCACGCTTGAACGTTCCAAAATCGCTAACGATCTGCTGACCACCATGGCGCGGGTTTTTGGACCATTGCCGGGGGGGCTGGCTGTTTCGGTTGTGGTTGTCGGGGCCTTCTTGGCGGCTTCTACCGGGATTGTTGGGGCAACGGTTGTGACTATGGGCTTGCTGAGCCTGCCAACAATGCTACGGCACAATTACAGCCCTGAAATTGCCACCGGTGTGATTGCGGCCTCAGGAACGCTAGGCCAGATTATTCCACCTTCTATCGTTATTGTTCTTTTGGGAACACTCGCTGGCGATCTATACTCAGTGGCGCAGGAAACCCGGGCGCAAGAGGCAGGATGCTCCGACGCTTTAACTTATCTGGGAGAGCCAGCTGTTGTTTCTGTTGGAACGCTCTTTCAGGCGGCACTATTGCCGGGCATCTTGTTGGCGCTGCTCTACGCGATCTATGCCTTTGGCTATGCGCTGTTAAATCCGTCGAAGGCGCCCGCCGTGCAAATGGGCAGTACAAATAGCGAAGTCATCACGCGCGGGGAAAGCTTTACCTGGTTCCTCGGCGTTCCAACCGCGCTCATTGTTGGTGCTATTTTGTTGGGGCAGGCGGGCGTAATCGGTTCTCAAAACCTAGTTGTGGACAGCTATTCGGAACGCGGTGCTGTGGCTTCTTTGCGCACCAGTGTCAGTGATGAGTGCCGCGCGTCGATGATTGAACTGCACGGGCAGGAGGTATGGGATGCCGCCGTTGCAGAGCAGGATGCGATCACGGCGTCTGGCGGGGTTCAGGAAAGTGTCCAGCTGACGGAAGAAGAAATTGCAGAGGCGCGCGCCGCAAAAATAGAAGCTGCGGCACCGATTGGCAGTGGTGTCGCAATCATTTTTGTCGTGCTGGCGCTGATCCTTGCCGTTGCACGCGGTATCAAACCCTCTGCCAGCCCGGCGCCCCTGTTGATCGGAGCGTTAGGGGTTACGCTTGGACTGTTGGTGGATATCCTTTTGATTGGCCCGGAAATGGGGCCGGGGCTGTCTATCGTGCTGTTGCTGATCCCATTTGGATTAACACTTTATGGCTGTGCACATGGTGCGGGAAGGTTGGCTCAGAACGAGCTGATCCGAGTGGTCTTTCCTCCGCTGGTTCTGATCGTTGCTGTGCTTGGTTCTATCTTAGGCGGGATAACCAACCCAACGCCTGCCGCTGCATTGGGTGCTGGTGGTGCGATCATGCTCGCCGCATATCGTAAGCTGCGAGATGATGAACGCTCTGGAATGATCATAATCTGGGCGACCTTTGCGATCATTCTAGCGATCCTGATGGGGGTGAATTTTGATCTAAGGATCAATGTCGAGAAGGTCTCGGCCGAGACATGGATTGCCTTTGGCGTGGCCAAAGCGGCTTATCTGTTTGCACTGTTTGGACTGATGTTTTCCTGTTGGGTGCTGTTTGCGGGAGGAATTCTGACACCTGTGGTGCGAGAAACCGCAAAAGTCACGTCGATGGTCTTTACCATTCTGATCGGCTCTCAACTTCTGAACCTTGTCGTCATCAGCTTTGGCGGAGAGCATTACATCCAGCAATTCCTCAAGAGTTTTGACAATGAGTTCACAGTCTTTCTTATTGTGATGCTCGTGCTCTTTATTCTGGGCTTCGTGCTGGATTTTCTTGAGATCATTTACATTGTGATCCCGATCGTCGGCCCGGTTATCTATGGCGGTACCTTTGATCCGAAATGGGTGACGATCATGATTGCAGTAAACCTGCAAACGTCGTTCCTGACGCCGCCCTTTGGCTTTGCACTGTTCTATTTGCGTGGTGTTGCACCGAAAGAAGTTACAACGGGCCACATTTACCGTGGGGTTGCACCGTTTGTGATCATCCAAGTGGTCGGACTGGCGATACTGTGGTTCTTCCCGTCGATCGTGACGATTGTTCCGGCTCTCATTCCGAACTAACCAATGCAAGGTTTGGCAGGCCGCTCAGCCCTTTTCTGGTCTAAGCGGTCGGCCATCGGGCAGAGAAATATTCGCGACTTGTTCGGCGATAGGGTCGTTGCTTAGCGGATGGCACTGCGCTTCATAGTCAGCGGGATCTTTTAGTTTTTGCCAGGCACCTTGCACATAAACCTCCAAGCCCGAGAATGCGGCCTTGTAGCCCATCTTCTCGCTGCCCGGCACCCAATACCCCAGATAAACATTTTTCAATCCGGCTTCGCGTGCAATTTCAATGTGGTCAAGAATGACGTAAGTGCCAAGGCTTTATCGCGCAAGATCGGGGTCATAGAAGGAATAGACCATGCTGACCCCATCATCGAGCACATCCGTCAGGCACACGGCGATCAGTTCCCCGCTGTCGCGATCTGCATATTCCACGACACGGGTTCGGATCGGTGTTTCCTCGACCATTGCGGCAAATTCGAACGCGTCCATGTCGGCCATACCGCCATCGGCATGTCGATCCTCAAGATATAGGCGGAACAATTCGAATTGTTCTTCAGTGGCCCAAGGCGATGTTGCCCGACGGTCCAAATGTGCGTTGCGCCGAAGAATCTTTTTCTGACTACGGGAAAGTGAAAATTCCGCGATATTGATCCGTGCAGACAGGCAGGCGGCACAATCGGCGCATGACGGACGGTACAACACGTTCTGTGAACGGCGAAATCCCTGTTTTGACAGGCTATCGTTCAGCTTTTGCGCATTGTCGCCCTGAAGCGCTGTGAACAACTTCCTCTCCATCCTGCCTTCGAGATATGGGCAGGGTTGCGGGGCCGTCACATAGAACTGGGGCGCAATGGGTAGAGTATGGCGCATTTTCGCATTCAGATGGTTTCAGCTGAAACGATAGCAATGATCCCCCAATGCGCCAAGACCTAAACCCGCCAAGGGTTTACACGTTTGCGCGCCGGTTCAGAGCATCCGTCCCCAACAGGTGATTATTCAGATTGGACCTGTCCCGGTCTAGTTCCGGTCTCTTTCGATCAATGTTTGCTATAAAGGAGACGAGATATGGTAACTGCAGCCATTCATTGAATTCACCGTCACAAGATGGGTAACGGCCCGGGATATCCGGGCCGAATTTCTTGTTAGCTTTTTGTGGCGCTTTCGTTCTGATCCTCTTCTCGGGAAGATGCACGCTCATCCATGAATTGATCGAACTCTGCTTTGTCGCGGGCATCTCGCAGACGTTGTAAGAAAGCTTCGAAGTTTTGCTGCTCTTCTTCCAACCGGTTCAGGGTGTCGTTCCGATAGCTGTCAAATGCAGCGTTACCTGAGCTGCGTTTTGTGGACATATTCTTTGATCCGCGACGACAGGACCGGCGAGACGTGTGTTGGCAAATCTTTTTTTTGCTCCAGATCATATAGGCAAGTAGGGCGAGGCCAAGAGGCCAAAACACTATGAAGGAAAGGACCATCGCTGCGATCCAGGCTCCTTTTCCTTTGTCGTCCAGCCACGCCTCTGCGCGTGATAGCCATCCCGAAAAACCGGAAGAGTGTGAGGGGGCGGCGATGGTGCTCATGATGGTGTCCTTTGAATGCTAGGTTATTTGAATGTGAATGCGTTTCACATTATCTAAATTGGCATCCGCCGCGCCTGTTACAAGAGGTGATGTGAATATTATTTACATTGTTGCAAATTACCCAATTTTATCAACCAGATACTCACGCTTGTTTGTGGTTGGATTTATTGAAGCCGGGGTGAGTTTTACGATTTCACTGAATTTCGCGGACTCCAACGCAGGGGTCATTGACGGCGCGCCAGGATCACCGCATTTTGCCCATTATGAGTTTTTCCTCCCGGATCACCCGTTGTCCACGCGCATTTGAGCCCGCACAGGGTGCGGAAGCGCGTGCAATGTTTTCAGAGTTGCCCCCGGAACTTGCTGAGCTGGTCGAAGGTACTGCCGGTTGCAGCCCATTTCTTAAATACCTCATGGAAATAGAGTGTGATTGGCTGCCACAGGCGCTTTCAGACCCGGAGACTGCATTTGAAAACGTGCTGCTAGGCCTACCGGAAGTGGCCCCCGAAGCGATCGCCGTTGTACTAAGACAGGCAAAGCGTCGTGTGGCATTGCTGGTGGGGCTTGCCGATCTGGCAGGGATTTGGCCGCTAGAGACGGTTACCGACACGCTTACCCGGTTTGCAGATTTAGCGGTTGATGTTGCTATTCGGGCGACTGTGGGCGCAGAAATCAGACGTGGTAAGTTGCCGGGTATGACCGAGGCCGATATTGGTCAATCGGCCGGGATGGTTGTGCTTGCTATGGGCAAAATGGGGGCAGGGGAGCTTAACTACAGCTCAGACATCGACCTAATATGCCTGTTTGATGAAACCCGTTTTGATGTGGATGACTTTCATGAAGCGCGAACTGCATTTGTCAGAGCGACGAGGCGCATGTCTGCAATGCTCAACGACAAAACAGCAGATGGTTATGTCTTTCGAACCGATTTGCGTTTGCGGCCAGACCCAGCTGTTACGCCGGTTTGCCTGGCCATGGCCGCGGCAGAGACATACTACGAAAGTCTGGGCCGCACTTGGGAGCGTGCAGCGTATATCAAGGCGCGTGCATGTGCGGGTGACCTGGTGGCTGGACGGCATTTTTTAGAAACACTTCGTCCATTTGTTTGGCGCAGACACCTGGATTTCGCAGCTATTGAAGACGCGCACAACATGCGTTTGCGTATACGCGAACATAAGGGATTGGGTCGCAAGCTTTCACTACCGGGGCATAATATGAAGCTGGGACGCGGCGGCATTAGAGAGATCGAATTCTTCACGCAGACCCGTCAAATAATCTCAGGTGGTCGAGATGCAGACCTTCGCGTGCGTGGAACAGTAGAGGGCCTTGTCAAATTAGCGGACAAAGGTTGGGTGCCTCAGGAAACCGCCGGCATCTTAACCCGTCATTACTGTTTCCATCGCGAAGTTGAGCATCGGTTACAGATGCTGCGGGATGCCCAGACCCATCTATTGCCCAATACGGACGAAGAATTCGACCGCCTCGCTGCCTTCATGGGCAGGGATCGCAGAGCGCTCGAAAAAGAGCTGACCGAACGGTTGGAAGAAGTAGACGCTCAGATCGAAAGCTTTTTTACCCCCGAAGAACCGGCTGAGCCCCGGATTGATGAAGTTGAATTTGACCGCAACATTATCGCCCGCTGGCCCAGCTATCCCGCTATGCGTTCCTCTAGAGCAGTGGAGATTTTTCGACGGCTGCGGCCGGATATCCTTTCCCGCCTCGCCAAAACGGCCCATCCACAAGAAGCTTTGTTAGCCTTTGATGGATTTCTGGCCGGCCTGCCTGCAGGGGTGCAGGTCTTTTCACTTTTTGAAGCTAATCCGCAGTTAATTGATCTGCTGGTCGATATCGCGGGCACGTCCCCCGCACTTGCAACATATCTGTCGCGCCATGCCTCTGTGTTTGATGCAGTGATAGCGGGTGCTTTCTTTGCTCCCTGGCCCGGGCAAGCAAAATTGCAATCGGATTTGCAATCTTTGTTGGCAGAGGAAAGCGACTATGAAACATGGCTCGATGTCGCACGGCGCTGGAGCAAAGAGTGGCATTTTCGGGTCGGTGTGCATCACTTAAGAGGGTTGATTGATGCAGACAGGGCAGGCGAGCAATATGCTGACATTGCCGAGGCCGTTGTCGGAGCAATTTGGCCGCTGGTGATCAGCACATTTGCAGAGAAACATGGGGCACCACCCGGTCGCGGCGCAGTGGTTCTGGGTATGGGATCTCTTGGTGCCGCCAAATTAAATGCCGGATCTGATCTCGATTTGATCGTAATCTATGATGCCGATGGGTCAGAAGCCTCAGATGGCAGACGCCCTCTTGCTGCGCGACATTACTATGCGAAGCTAACGCAGGCACTGATCACAGCACTCACAGCCCCAACTGCAGAGGGTCGATTGTATGAGGTCGACATGCGCTTGCGGCCTTCTGGCAATCAAGGCCCCGTCGCGACGGCCTGGAATGCTTTCCAAGAGTACCAGAAGCAAGAGGCGTGGGTTTGGGAACATCTCGCCCTCTCCCGGGCAAGAGTCATCGCCGGGCCAGAAGCTCTCGCTACAGATGTCGAGGCTTTCAGGGGCGGACTATTGGGTTCTACGATAAACATATCAAAGGTGCTCTCAGAAGTTTCAGAGATGCGAGAGCGTATTGCCAGTGCGAAACCTACTGATAGCGCGCTTGACCCCAAACTTGGCTATGGGCGTATGCAGGAAGTTGAACTGACGGCTCAGACTGCTTGCCTGCTGGCAGGTGAGACAGCACGTGACGTTCACTCCGGTCTGAATGCGGGTCTTGAAATAGGTTGGCTGGACGAGGCAGACCGGGCAGCTCTGGATCATGCTTACACGTTATGTTGGAAACTGTTTCACGCAGCGCGGCTTTTGAGTGATCAACCGCTTGATTTGGCGCAGATCGGCGAAGGAGCGTCGGGATTTCTATTGCGGGAAACGGGGTTTGAGACAACATCAGCTTTGACAGATACGATGATGAAAGTGACGAACCGAGCTGGTGAAGTCATCGATGCTGCGCTGAGACGTTTGCCAGAAAGGGCGTGACATGAAGGGCGATGGTAATGATCCGAAGGGTTTGATCTTTGAGGCTTATCGTATCGAGGGGATAACCGAAGGGGAGTGCAGATCAATCTTTCTGGACTGGGCGTTGTCTTTGCCGGATGGTCAGGATGCGCGAGAATTGATTAACGCGCTGATTCAGCAATATTCGGACGAGAACGTTGATCATCCGATGACAAAAGTACTGCTTGCGGGGCAAGAGGCTTCATCAAAACCCCGCCGCCGTGGCGGATGGCGCTCGCGCGAAAGAGATTAAGCTTCAAAGGAAAGCATAAAGCCAAAATCCGGAATTCGGCTTTATGCTTTCAAATCAGAGTGTTCCTCAACTTGTTTTGTTGCGAGCTGCATTCAACTTCAATCGAGCAGAATTTGTTTTGGCCTGCATTTTCAACGCGTTTTGAGTGAAAACACGAAGCCCAAGATCTGCGCGGTACCCGTGGATTTCATTTACGTCCAGAGCACGCATGAATTCCAGGATCTCCTTGCTGACAACCTGTCCCGGCACCAATATTGGAAAACCCGGCGGATAAGGGATGATAAAAGAGGCCGAAACCACCTCTTGCCCACTTTCCATAGCTTGCTTGACCGAGCCATCAAGCTCCAGATAGTCACAGTTCTTTTCATCGTAGCTTAGGAAAAACGCAGACCTGATGTCGCCTTCGCTTGTCTCTTGGTCAGTACGGAAAGCGTCATGGAATCGACTAAAGTCGGGAAGCGGAGGGAGTTCGTGCATCAGATTAGAAACACGTTTCTCAAACCCGCGTTTTTCCATGATTGATGCATCATCAAGCAGGTCATCAAGCTCTTTTGCAATCTCGACCAACACTTCGATCAGATAAGCAACGGAAGATCGCGTCGTTCCGATATTGGTCATGAACAGAACCGTGTTCCGCGATGTTTTGTTGATCTGGATTCCGTATTTGTCCATCAGGATCTGGGTTTTGAATGTATCACCATCCCATCCGGTACCGCCCACTGCCAGAGTGACGCGCGTGGCATCCAGAACAAATTCATCCTTGTCCCAGCAATCCCAGATATCAGTCCAACCCTGATCCGGGTCATAATAGCTTTGAACCCCACTTTCGCGATGTTCTTCCGGTATCATGTCACCCGCGGTTAACACCTTGAAATATTTTCGCAAAAGAGGATGGGTCGCAATTGCCCGCCGCATAGACATTGCTGCCTCTACCTGACGCTGAACAAATTCAAACCCTTCCAGTTCAACTTGTCGTCGGCCAACATCCAACGATGCGATGATCTGATAGTTTGGTGAAGTCGAGGTATGCGTCATATACGCTTCGTGAAAACTGGCCTCAACTTCGCCTTTGAAATCCTGATCATTGACATGGATCATCGACCCTTGCCTCAGGGAGGTCAGCGTTTTGTGCGTTGATTGTGTTGCATAGACGCGCACACGCGCATCAGGAGAGGGCAACAAACGAGTGCTTAGCAGCGTTTCTTCGTCCGCACCTTTCAAATCGGCTTGCTGGGCTTCATATGCCGACACGTGTTCCTGAGACCGCAGCTTTTCACGCAAGTTGTTTGCAGCGTTCATGCCAGTGCGCGGGCGATAGGTTGGCCCGAAACGGGCAAAAGCAAACCATGCTTCATCCCACAAGAAGACAAGGTCTGGCTTGATGGCGAGGCATTCCTCCATCACGCGCTCAACATTGTAAACCAAACCGTCAAACGTGCAGTTGGTCAGCAATAGCATGCGGACGCGGTCCAATTTACCTGCGGCCTTCAACTGCAACAACTGATGTTTTATTTCGCGTAACGGAACTGCGCCATACATTGAGTACTCATTCAATGGATAGCTATCGAGGTAAACAACCTGAGCGCCGGCCAGAACCATGCCGTAATGGTGAGATTTGTGGCAGTCTCGATCAACGAGAACGATATCACTTGGTCGTACCAATGCCTGTACGACAATTTTGTTGCAGGTTGAGGTGCCATTGGTGGCGAAATAGGTTTGTTTGGACCCAAACGCACGGCTGGCGAGTTCTTGTGCTTCCTTTATTGGTCCGTGTGGTTCCAGCAGGCTATCCAGTCCGCCAGAGGTGGCACTGGTCTCTGCCATAAAGATATTTGGGCCGTAAAACGCACCCATGTCCTGAATCCAATGGCTGCGTGAGATCGACTTGCCCCGACTGATCGGCATTGCATGAAAAACGCCGGTGGGCTGTTTTGAATACTCGACGAGGGCAGTAAAGAAGGGTGTTTTATTGCGAGCCTGAACACCCCGAAGGATGTTCAGATGCAGTTCGTGAAAGTCTTCTTGATTGTAGAAAACTCTGCGGCAAATCCCCAAATCAAGGCCTGCAATATCCTCAACTGAACGTTCGGTTACCAGATATGCATCAAGCTCTGGCCTGACTTTTGCGATCAGTCGGCAAAGTTCAGGTCCGTAACTCTCGGGTGTGAGTGACTCAAAATCCCGGCGTTCACCTGCGCTGTTCAAGTATCGCGTCAAAATCGACAGCTCGACCTTGGATTCCAAGATTAATCCTGGACGAATGACAATGGCCTGAATGTTGTGATTGAACAATATTCCAATCAACGCATCCTGCAGGCTGGGCACCACAACTGTTTCATAATGGAATGGATCTTCAAGCCGTTGCATCCGCGCAAAATTGCTTCTTAGCCACTGCTCCTGATGATCATTCACATCATCTACAATCATCACTTCAAAATACGGCTTACTTAATGCTCGCGCTTCTGGGGATTGCAGTGCTTCATCTTCATGTTCTTCGGCGTCTGCGATAGAGCGTTCCAATGGAATATGGCGACGGCGATAAGCTCCGGTTGTCAACGCGCGCGTTACCCGCTGGACCGCAAATGCGACATCATCAAAATTTTTATGCTCGAATTGGCGCCGGATTTGGTCAAAGGCCTGGACACCGGGAAACGCCCAGTATGCTTCTATCAATGAAAGCGATTCAAAAAGGTCGGATATCTTAGCAGATTGTTCAGCCGCGTTTTTGCCGTCTGGTGATCTAGCAAGCGCATTGGTTACTTCTCGTAACGTGCTCCATCTGTCTGACCTGAGCTGAATTGCAGAGTAGTAATCGCTCATAGACTGCATGTTGAACGCCTCGCTGTTGTTGCGGTTATCCAATTCGCAGATTTGTTGAAAAAGTAGTTTCGGCCGGCCGTTGAGATTAACAGTAGGATCGGGCTTCTCCTAGAATTTACATGAAAGGGGATTCGATAGGCTTGAACAGCCGGGTCGGTTAACTCGATGGTCTGGAATTAGAAATTCAATTGAGCAGTCTTTGAAACGTCTCAAACTTTTCCAATCCTTTCATTCTCGTCAACATTGGCAGTTCACTTTGCCTATTTCTAATTCAATAATGAACGGGAGCTGCTGTCCAGTCGTTAGATTCTACAATTTTGGGGCGGTATCTCATTGGATAGACCCTGAGAAGGTTAATCGTGCTGGCTTAACATCGTTTCTTGAAGATTGCGGGGCGTGTTCGCATAGGCTTAACATTCAGGTTTCTGGTTTAAAGTCACATTTTCCCTCAGCTTATCATTTCCATTAGACACCGATTTTTTCAACGCTTTCCTCTTGCGCATACTCTGGGCCAGCAATAGAAGAACCTCTGATTTTGACCGCCGTGGGCGCCCCCACGGCCCGATGCAATGGATGAGGACGACATGCAGGTCACAGAGACCCTGAACGAAGGGCTGAAGCGCGGCTATACAATGCTGCTTTCTGCCAAAGAACTTGAAGAAAAAGTTATCGAAAAGCTGAAAGAGGCTCAGCCTGAAGTGGAGATGAAAGGTTTCCGCAAGGGTAAGGTGCCACTGCCGCTTTTGAAGAAGCAATTTGGCAGCCGTGTTATGGGCGAAGCTATGCAGGAAGCCGTTGACGGCGCAATGTCGCAGCATTTTGAAGATAGCGGTGAACGTCCGGCTGGTGAACCTGCGGTCAAAATGACCAACGAAGCCTGGAAAGAGGGCGACGACGTCGAAGTCGAAATGTCCTACGAAGCTCTGCCCGAGATTCCCGAGGTTGATCTGAAATCCATTAAGCTGGAGCGTTTGGTCGCCAAGGCAGATGACAAAGCTGTCGATGAAGCACTAAATAACCTGGCCGAATCTTCGCAGGATTTCAAAGATCGCAAGAAGGGCACAAAAGCCAAAGATGGCGATCAGGTCGTTATGGATTTTGTCGATCGTGTTGACGGCGAACCCTTTGAAGGTGGCAGCGCAGAAGACTATCCATTGGTTCTCGGCTCAAACAGCTTTATTCCCGGATTTGAAGAGCAACTGGTCGGCGTGAAAGTCGACGAGGAGAAAATCGCATCAGTAACGTTCCCCGAGGAATATCAGGCCGAACACCTTGCAGGGAAGGACGCAGAGTTCACCTGCACGATCAAAGCGGTCAAGGCACCTGCTGCAGCTGAAATCAATGACGAGCTGGCCCAGAAATTCGGGGCCGATGATCTGGACGCCCTTCGTGCCCAAATCAAGGACCGGCTTGAGCAAGAGTATGCCGGGGCAGCACGTGCAGTGCTAAAACGCAAGTTGCTGGATGCGCTTGATGAAATGGTTAGTTTTGAATTGCCACCCAGTATGGTGGAAGCTGAAGCGAAACAAATCGCGCATCAGCTGTGGCACGACGAGAACCCTGATGTGCAGGGCCATGACCATCCGGAAATCGAATCCACTGAAGAACATGAAAAATTGGCCGGGCGCCGCGTCCGACTGGGATTGCTGCTGGCAGAACTGGGTCGCAAGGCTGAGGTGGAAGTTTCTGACGCTGAGATGACGCAGGCCGTGATGGAACAAGCACGTCAGTATCCTGGGCAAGAGCGCGAGTTCTTTGAATTTGTTCAAAGCAATGCGAATATGCGCCAGCAGATTCAAGCGCCGATTTTTGAAGAAAAAGTCGTGGATTATGTCGTGGAACTTGCAAAAGTCACTGAAAAAGACGTTTCCAAAGCTGATTTGGAAAAAGCTGTCGAGGCTCTTGAAGAAGAGTAAATTCGTAAGCTGTTTTGCGAAAAGAAGAGTCGCCCATCTGGGCGGCTCTTCTTTTTTAATGGTCTAAATTCGGCGAGTTTATAGGCGATCCATCTCAACAATGTTCAGGCATTAATACCTCGACGCGATTGCGCCATGCCAGCAATCGCTTGTTGCAGGGCCCGTGCTGCCGCTCTTTCACGTTCAGAGTTAGCGCTTTCCAGCTGTTCAAAACAGTACTCGCGAAGACTGTCGGACATATCCAAATGAATAGGGGGCTGTATATTCGCTTCCACCTCGTCCTCAGATACAAACACATCGCCTTGAATTTCCGCAAAAGCACGCACCCGTGAAATGCGTTCTTCGGTGCTGTCGATCAATGCAGCAAGCGCCTTCACTTTACCCATATCCGCAGTTTTTCCAACATAGCCATAAGGCGTATTGTCAGAACGTTTGAGAACGCGATCCATTATTGGATCAATGACCGTGATGATATCGGAAATCCCGGATTCGCGCGCATATTCAAGAATTCCAACCATCAGTTCGGACGTTGTATACGAGACTGAGTTTTTGTCTTTGCCCCGGCCAAGTCTATTGTGATCGACGCAGAAGCGGGTGGATTCCCACATCGTCACACTGCGCAATGGTGGCTCGCCATCAAGAATGTCATAGAACACGTCTGAAAGCATGTGAGGGCCAACCGTTTGTAGCAGACGGGCACAGCCAATTACATTGTAGCTGTCGTCAAGGCTAACAACATATGCTGGATCAAGCTCGTCGAACTCATCGATTTCTCTGCCGTTTTGGATATTCACGTCCCAGCCCATGCGTTCGCCGAACACTCGGGCCCGCAATTTGAAAACGTCATCGAGTACCGTACCAAACCTATCTTTGTTCAGTGCATCAATCACAAGTATCATCTTTTTTCCTTCCCCAATGAAAATTGTAGAAGAAACGTTAGCATGATCCCAAATTCAGGATATTGGGGAAATCCCGTAGGTTTTAACAGCTGAAATAGGCATTAAATTTGGTGAGAAAGGTGAATTGGGGCTGGAAACGCCGACCCCATACTATGCTCTTCACGACGATACCGGCTCAAAAAAGAAAGATATTCAGCAGCTTAGTTATGAGCAATACGTTTTAGCCTGGGTCGATCATGCCTAAGCTAACAGCGCGTCCGACGGCTTGGGCCGTCGTAACAGCGCAAAGTTTTTCGCGGCTGGATCTTAGATGAACTTCGACGGTGCGTGGAGAGATACTCAGGATATCACCGATATCTTGCTGAGATTTACCTAAAGCCACCCACTGCAATATCTCAATTTCACGCGAAGATAACGTAGGATATCGCAACGTTTGCATTATTGTTTCTGAGTTCATCACCCGATCATGCATATACACCGCTGCGGCCTGCAGATTGCCAATCACTTTGGACTTTAGCTTTTTCCAATTTGGCAGTGAAAGGGTTGATGAAACACTAAACAGACCTGTTTCACCAAAGGGACCACGGATCGGAATGGTTAGACCGACATCCGGAAGGTTAAAATCATGGGCCTGGTGAAAAACCTTGGAAAAATTCGTATCTTTTTCAAGACGCTTCCAATCTACCGGGGCTATGCTGCGCGATGCAGCCTTTAGCGTTGGATCCTTCATATGCAATTCGTGTTCCATATAATGGGACTTCCAGGCATCGGGATAGTTGGTGAATGCGTGAACTGTTCCAGTTACTGGATTGGCCGAAGCGTAAGAGGCGTAATCAAGTTCGAGTTTTTCGCACACGTCGTGCAGCTGACCAACAAAGTCGCGCCTTCCCTCTGGTGTACTGGCAAGATCTATTAGATCCATTTTTTGCTCATACCCTCATTAGACTCCGGTGCATGCTCAAGTCCCGACACGCGCGTCTGAATGCTGCTGCACATTTGCCAGGTTGCGCAGCAAATCCATAACTTCTGGTCGTTGCTCTGCGGGCAGACGGTGAAAAAGTTCCAGAAATTTGGTGTCTTCGGACGTGTCGGCAGGAACCGTCAGAAAATCTTCGAATAAAGCAACAATCGGAATGGCCAGAACTTCGGAAATTGCCCAGAGACGAGAGGCCGCGACCCGGTTGCTTCCGTTTTCGTATTTCTGCACTTGTTGAAATTTCACGCCGATGCCGTCTGCAAGCGCGGTCTGACTCATTCCAATAGCCTTGCGGTACATCCTGATGCGGTTGCCCACGGCTATGTCTACGTCGTTCATGTTCCCACCCAAGTTGCAATACGCCGCTGATCCTAGAACTTTCGGCGAATTACTTTCCTTAAAGATGTGTAACATAATACTCAAAGCGTTGTCGAGCAGTGGTCATACGTTGTTAAAACAGGAAAGGGCCACGCATAGAAAATGCGCGACCCGTTCAATTCTCAGCAAAAAACCCTATGACTTAAGAGTCGTCACCAGCAGTTTCTTCCGGAAGAATGTCTTCAACGGCTTCTGCCAGATCATCGTCTTCCGATGCTGCTGATCCGATGTCTTCGAAAAGCTCAGCAATTTCGAAATCTGCAGCTTCTTCTTCTTCAGCAGCAGCTTCCTGAATTGTCTTACCAGAAGCCTGAAGCGCGGCTTCTTCTTCAGAGCGTGCAACGTTCAGCGTAATCGATACATCTACTTCGGGGTGCAGAGTGACGATAAGCTGATGCAGGCCGAGCTCTTTGATGGGCCGGCTAAGCGCGATCTGTTTACGGTCGAGCGAAAATCCATCTTCGGTCGCCGCTTCCGCTGCATCACGAGTAGAAACCGAGCCGTAAAGGGCTCCGCTGTCGGAAGCCTGACGAATCACAATAAACTGTTGTCCGTCCAGTTTTTCCGCCAGTTTTTCGGCTTCTTGTTTGGTTTCGAGATTGCGTGCTTCAAGCTGTGCTTTACGGGTCTCGAAATCTGCGATGTTCTGCTGCGATGCCGACAAGGCTTTGCCCTGAGGCAGCAGGAAGTTGCGGGCATAACCCGGCTTTACATCTACAACTTCGCCCATTTGGCCAAGTTTGGCTACGCGTTCAAGCAGGATGACTTGCATGGTCTTTCTCCTTACTTAACAGCGTATGGCAGCAGGGCAAGAAAGCGCGCGCGTTTGATAGCACGGGCAAGTTCACGCTGCTTTTTTGCCGAAACGGCTGTGATACGTGAAGGCACGATCTTGCCACGCTCTGAAATATAGCGCTGCAGCAGTTTCGTGTCTTTGTAATCGATGTTTGGTGCATTGTCGCCCGAGAAGGGGCAGACCTTGCGGCGGCGGAAAAATGGTTTAGCAGCCATAGGTTAGTATCCTTTCTTCAAGCGATTATCAGGCGCGACGTTCGCGGCGGTCACCACGTTCGTCACGTTTTTGCATCTGGATCGATGGGCCTTCGGCATGTTCATCAACTTTGATCGTAAGAATGCGCATCACGTCGTCATGCAGGCGCATCAGGCGTTCCATTTCCTGAACGGCCGCCGCAGGAGCGTCGGTTTTCAGGAATGCATAGTGACCCTTGCGGTTTTTGTTGATCTTGTAGGCCATCGTTTTGACGCCCCAATATTCGCTTTCAACGATCTTACCGCCGTTGTCTGCGAGTACGGTGCCAAAATGTTCAATAAGGCTTTCAGCTTGCGCGTTGGACAGGTCCTGGCGCGAGATAAAGACATGCTCGTAAAGGGGCATGCGAGTTTCCACTTCTTTCAAGGCGCATTTCAAAGGCGGGTCTCAATCCCTTCGCGACCCGTCCACGAGAGACTGCGCGGTTCAATTTCCAGCGAAAGGAGATGGGCCTATACGACGGTTGACGCTTGTTGGCAAGGCCCCGCAGCTGTCGCAATACCGCCTAATTCCCGACGATTTTTCATGTGATGTTTAAGGAAGCAAACAGAATGAGAACTGAGTAATGAAACAATTTCCGAAAGAGCTTGATAGTTTCCCCCGTGGCGAGTGTGCACCGGATCAAGAATTCCTTCGAGAGCCGGTGATTGAAGACGAAACACTTTCTCGGAAAGAGCGTGCACAACGTGCTTTTATCTGCTTTTTGGGAATGGCGTTTCTTTCATCTTCTGTCTGCATCTGGATGTCGCCAACAGCAGATATTTTTGTTGCAATCGTCAAACTGGGCGCCTCGGCAGTGATGATGATTGCGGGGATCCTGTTGATACGGTCTTTGAACGAAGACGCAATTGGCCACCGAACAAGATTCGAGTTGGATTTGGCCAAACGAGAGCTGCGCACCTTTGAGATAGATCCAGATGGCAGTGCCTTTTTGACCGGACGTCACAAGATCGACAACCTGAGCGAGCTTACCTTGCAAAATGCCTGTTTGTTGGCGCGGGACGTTTCGGGTCAGTTGGTTGTTTCGGTTCCGGTTCGCGACCAATTTGAAGAAGATACTTTACGTAGGGCGTTCTCATTTTCTTGAGTTAAGTACTATAGCACGCAGCAAGCGGCGCGCGTAAACCCCGTTTTCAGCCTATGTGCCCCTTGGCTTCAATGCCTGCACGCTTTCAACAGGCATGGGCAGGTAGTATTGTCCTCGCTTTCGCAATTGCGGCGTGAGCGCTCATTGTCGGGCTTGGCCGTTGCTTCCGACCAACAGGCACGGTATCGGATGTAAAGCTTACAGGGAGGCACAGTCAGAAACATGAGCCGCGCATTTGTTTTTCCCGGTCAAGGGGCGCAGACAATCGGAATGGGCAAGGCATTGGCCGACACCTATCCAGAAGCTAAAGCTATATTTGATGAAATAGACGACGCTTTGGACGAAAAACTTAGCGCGTTGATCTGGGACGGCGAACAGGCAGAGCTGACACTGACGCAGAATGCTCAACCCGCTTTGATGGCGACATCATTGGCTGCAATGAGGGCACTTGAAGCCGAAGGCGTGGATATCAATGCCGCCTCTATGGTCGCCGGGCATTCATTGGGTGAATATTCTGCGTTGGCGGCTGCCGGCGCACTTAGCGTCGCAGATACAGCGAAGCTGTTAAGAACCAGAGGACAGGCCATGCAAAGCGCCGTGCCGGTCGGTGTTGGGGCGATGGCGGCCTTGTTGGGACTAGATTTTGATACCGCGCGCGAAATCGCCGCAGAAGCGGCTCAGGGTGAAGTTTGCCAGGCGGCCAATGACAATGATCCGAGCCAGGTTGTGGTTTCGGGGCACAAGGACGCCGTGGAACGGGCCGTGGAGCTGGCCAAAACAAAAGGCGCGAAACGCGCTGTGTTGTTGCCGGTAAGCGCTCCATTTCATTGTGCGCTGATGGAGCCCGCAGCCGAAGTTATGGCAGAGGCATTGAACACCGTTGATATCTCGCAGCCAGCAGTGCCATTGATCGCCAATGTCATCGCGTCTGATGTGCGTGACCCGGCAACCATACGCTCGCTCTTGGTTGAGCAGGTGACCGGATCGGTTCGGTGGCGAGAGTCGGTGCAGCATATGGCACAGGCCGGGGTAACCGAACTTTGGGAGATTGGCGCAGGCAAAGCGCTTAGCGGCATGATCCGGCGAATTGACCGAGAGATTGCCACGCGCGCCGTTGGTACACCCGAAGATGTTAAGGCTGCTGCTGAAGCGCTGGCGAATTGAACGCAAGCACAACTGATTGAAAATAAGGCAAACAACCATTTCAATGGTTGTTGAGTGCATAAGAGGAAAGAGACATGTTTGATCTAACAGGTAAATCAGCGCTTGTAACTGGTGCCTCTGGTGGCATTGGTGGCGAAATTGCACGAGCATTACATGATGCGGGTGCCGTTGTGGGCCTTAGCGGCACGCGGGTCGAACCGCTCAACGTTTTGGCGGCAGAGTTGGGCGAGCGGACCCACGTCCTGCCCTGTAACCTGTCCGATCCCGATGCAGTTGATGCGCTCCCGAAACAGGCGCTCGAGGTAATGGGTGCGCTCGATATTCTGGTCAACAACGCGGGCATTACCCGAGACCAGATTTTCATGCGCATGTCTGACGACGAATGGCAGAGTGTTATCGATGTCAACTTAACCGCCACGATGCGGCTTTGCCGTGGTGTTATGCGCCCGATGATGAAAGCTCGATGGGGCCGTATCATAAATATCAGCTCGATTGTTGGCGCGACCGGCAATCCCGGCCAGGTGAATTATGCGGCGTCAAAGGCAGGCATGGTGGGTCTGACAAAATCGATTGCTTATGAGGTGGCCAGCAGGGGGATCACTTCCAATGCGGTTGCACCCGGATTTATCGCGACGGCTATGACCGACAAGCTAAACGATGAACAAAAAGATAAAATCAATTCTCAAATTCCAGCCGCGCGCATGGGGCAACCCAGCGAAATTGCAGCTGCTGTGTTGTATTTGGCCAGCCCGGAGGCGGGATATGTTACAGGTACAACCCTGCACGTTAACGGCGGAATGGCGATGCTCTGACACATGGGCCTTGCAATTTCACTGATTTCCCCCAGTTTGGGAAAACATTTGCCAATCACGCCGCGTATGCTATAGGCGGCGCAGATTGGAAGGGATGGACACCTGTTCAGCCCGACACGCCCACGTAGCTGGGCAGAATGAGCCGCCCGGATGGGCACAAGTCAAGACCGTATCCTGAAGGAAGACAGGATCGGAAAATGGGCATAATAGCCCGAGAGATATGAGGACTATGACATGAGCGATATCGCAGACCGCGTTAAGAAGATCGTTGTTGAGCACCTGGGTGTTGAGGAAGACAAGGTAGTTGAGAACGCCTCGTTTATCGACGATTTGGGCGCGGACAGTCTGGACACTGTCGAGCTGGTCATGGCCTTCGAAGAAGAATTCGGCATTGAAATCCCTGACGACGCCGCAGAGACCATTCAGACGTTTGGTGACGCCGTTAAGTTCATCACCGAAGCTTCTTAAGCTAAAGCGCACCATTGGTGCCGGGGTCCCCGCAGAAATGCGGGGACCTTTTTTGTTGCCTAAAATGGTTCAGGGGCCGCGAACAGATCAAATCATGCCGATTTGAAGATATACGAAAATGGCGCTACACTGCATGGTGCCCGCGATCCATCTGACTGTCGGACCAGGATCGCTGCGTAGATCACTATAAAGGGCATCGCTGTCATGATCGTTTATCCTACTCTTGAATTGCACAACGGCAAATGTGTGTCACTGACACGTGGACGCCTAGAAGAGCCAGTAATCTGGCACGTAGATCCGGTTGAAACTGCAAAGGGATTTGCTACTGCAGGTGCCGAATGGATGCATGCGACCGATATCAATGCTCTGGCCGGAGATGGTGACAACAGCGATTTGATTGAAGAAATCATTCGCGCAGCTGGTATTCCGGTTCAACTCGGCGGAGGCTTTCGTGCACGCGAAGGCGTGGAGCGCTGGATTGACAAGGGCGTAGGCCGAATCGTTATCGGTACAATGGCAGCGCGTGATCCAGATTTGGTCAAAGAGCTCGCAAAATTTCATCCGGACCAGATCGTTCTGGCGGTTGATGTGTTCCAGGGATCGGTCATGACGGAAGGCTGGCGCACACGCAGCGCGTTTGCACCTGACACGTTTGTCAAAGCCTTTGACGATGCGCCTCTGGCGGGAATAATCGTTACTGATATTGATGCTGATATTGAAGACACTGATGGCAGTCTTGGTGTGATCACCAGCATCGCCGGAGCAACCCGGCATCAGGTTCTTGCCCGTGGCACGATTCGCGGCGCTGACGATATCTCGCGTCTGAAATATGTACCGAATATTGCCGGGGCTCTGGTGGGACGGGCCTTGTTTTCCAAAGATGTCGATCTTGGCGAAGCGCTCGGATTGGCGGCGGCAGAGATGGAGCCCATTGCAGGGTTCAAATAGTTGTAAAAGACGGGTTTAATGAAACAGGTGCCATTACGGGCACCTGTTGTCGTTGGGCTTGCCCCCTTGGTGCAAGGCAGGGTATGAGCAGCAAAAGCATTTGAGAAAGGGCAGCAGCATGCGTCGTGTCGTTGTTACTGGTCTGGGATTGGTTACACCCTTGGCTGATGGGGTAGAAGAAAGCTGGCGGCGGATTCTTGATGGACAGTCAGGTGCGGGAACGATCACCCGCTTTGATCCATCTAATGTTGCCACCAAATATGCCTGTCAGGTGCCTGATGGGGATGGTACCGACGGTACATTCAATGCAGACAATTACATGCTGCCGAAAGAGCGTCGTAAAGTGGATGATTTTATCCTTTACGGGGTGGCTGCGGCGGATCAGGCGGTGCGCGATTCTGGATGGCTGCCAGAGGAAGAAGAAGACCGGCTTCGCACGGGTGTCATGATCGGCTCTGGCATCGGTGGGCTGCAATCCACTGAAGAAACAACACTTATTATCCGGGACCGCGGAGCACGCCGTGTTTCGCCATTCTTTATTCCAGGTGCACTGATCAACCTGATCAGTGGGCAAGTCAGCATTCGATATGGGTTCAAGGGCCCGAACCACGCGGTGGTGACCGCGTGTTCTACTGGGGCGCATGCCATTGGTGATGCGTCGCGTCTGATCCAGCATGGGGATGCTGAAGTGATGGTTGCAGGCGGCGCCGAGGCGGCGATTTGTGAGATTGGGATTGCCGGATTCAATGCCTGCAAAGCCTTATCTACAAAGCGTGCGGACGATCCCAAAGCGGCAAGCCGTCCTTATGACGCAGACCGGGATGGGTTTGTGATGGGTGAGGGTGCAGGGATGGTGGTGCTTGAAGAGTACGAGCACGCTGTTGCCCGGGGTGCAAAGATTTATGCCGAAGTTCTGGGTTATGGTCTGTCAGGTGACGCATACCACATTACTGCCCCCAGCGAAGATGGAGATGGTGGATTCCGGGCGATGACGGCCGCGCTTAAAAATGCAGGCGTAAGCCCTGCGGATGTGGGCTACATCAATGCGCATGGTACGTCGACGATGGCAGATACCATTGAATTACAAGCGGTTGAGCGTCTTTTGGGAGATGCGGCGAGCGGGGCGACCATGAGTTCTACAAAGTCGTCGACCGGGCATTTGCTGGGTGCCGCGGGGGCGATTGAAGCGATATTTTCAATCCTTGCCATTCGGGATCAGGTGGCGCCGCCGACAATTAACCTTGATAATCCGGCGGTGGAATCGCCGATTGATCTGGCTCCGAATGCGAAACGGGAGAGAGAGATCAAGGTTGCGTTGTCAAACAGCTTTGGATTTGGCGGCACCAATGCCAGTATTTGTCTGGGGGCGCTGCGGTAATGTGGCGGCATATTGCCTCTAACGCACTGACTTTTCTGGTTGTTTTGATTTTCCTCATCGGGGGTGTGATCCTGTGGGGGCAAAGCAAATACAGCTCTGCCGGACCGTTGGAAGAATCGATTTGTCTGCGCGTGAAAAGCGGCAGCAATATGCGTATCGTTTCAAGTGAATTGGAAGAACGCGGGGCGCTTTCCAGCGGGGCAATCTTTCGGATTGGCGCGGATTACACCAATAAAAACAGCGCGTTAAAGGCTGGCAGCTGGCTGATTCCTGAGCGCGCGAGCATGGCTGTCATCACTGACCTGATCACCAAGGGCGGGGCGAGTACCTGTGGTACCGAGGTGATCTATCGAATCGGTATCACCACGGCGCAGGTGCAGGTGCGTGAACTGGACCCGGTTACGGAGCGGTTTTTTGAGGTGGCCAGTTTTGACGCGCTCGCCGAAGAAGCGCGTCCCGATACGTATAGTTCTGTTTTAGATCAAGCGGATACGCGGTACAGGATCGATGTTGCAGAAGGTGTGACCAGTTGGCAAATCGTGACTGCGATGAGTAAAATGGATGCGCTGACCGGAGAGGTTAACGAAATTCCGCCAGAAGGCAGCCTCGCGCCGTTTAGTTATGAAGTGGTTAAAGGTGAAAGCCGTGCCACCGTTATCCAGAAAATGCGGGAAGTTCAGGATGTTAGACTGGCCGCGGCCTGGGAGGGGCGGGCGGAAGGTGTTCCCTTGGAAAACCCGTACGAGGCGTTAATTCTGGCCTCGATCATCGAGAAGGAAACCGGCCTGCCGGAAGAGCGCAGACAAGTGGCGAGCGTCTTTGCCAACCGGTTGAAGCGCGGTATGCGCATGCAGACTGACCCGACGGTAATTTATGGCATTACCAATGGGCAGGGCACGCTTGGCCGGGGCCTGAGGCAGAGTGAGCTCCGCAATGCAACCCCTTATAATACCTATGTAATTGATGGTTTGCCGCCAACACCTATCGCGAACCCGGGTGAGGAAAGCCTGAAGGCTGCAGTTAATCCCGACACGACCGATTTCGTGTTTTTCGTGGCCGACGGAACCGGAGGACATGCTTTTGCGGAGACGCTGGAAGAGCATAACCGGAATGTCGCAAAGTGGCGCGAGATTGAAGCCGAGCGCGCCGCTGAGTAACGCCGGGCACGGGATTTGTACAAATTGTTCCAATTGTACGTGTGATTTGTGCAAATTTCGGGGCTCATTCCGGAATCAGTGTGCATGATGCAGACAAATCGGGGGTTTTGACGTTTAGGATGGTGGGGTGAAACCCCACCCTACGGCAAAGCGATTCCTTATGCCGTTTTGTCATCCGCGGAGGCATTCCTGGCCCGTGCAGCCTTGCGGTACTTTTGCAACAATTTGCGCTTTGTCTCGGACAGGGTTTTGTCGTCCATATCTGATCGGTTGAGTTCCAGCAGCCGTTCGGCTGCATTGCTGGGTTGTACGTTTTGCCGATCCAGAGGGGGAATCCCGTCTGTCGGTACGTCCAGAAGGTCGAGCGCTGCGCCGAGTAGGCCAAGCGGCCACTCTGTGCTGGCTTCAAGACGTGTTGAAAAGACTTGCGCCCGCCCGCCCAACCGGGACCGGGTTAGTGATACAATCTTGTCGAGCTGTGCCGCGCGTTCCAGTCTGGGCCGGTAGGTTTCAAAATCTTCGGTCACGCGCGTCGTGCGAACGTTTTGCCAATAGGCACTGCGTTTCCAGTTTTCGGCATCTCGCGTGGTGAACCAGATGGTGACCGGAATGTCATCGCCGCCCCATTTTTTGACCTTTGCTACCGCCGTATCAATCAAAACTGGTGCGGCATCATAGGCCATAATGTTTTTCCGCCCTGGGATCTGGCCTGCCAGCGCCTCGGAACTGATCAGCACGGGGCGCAGATCGCTCGGATCAAGTAAATTGAGACCTGCCGAGAACGCATTTGCAAAGGCTGTGAGCCTGAATTCTTCGGGGGCGATAGAGTATCTTTGTGAAATCCGCGTGGCATCGCGCAGTTCTTCTTTGAGCAAAATTCGTAAATTGGGCGCCAATAGGTCCCGGTGCACATTCGCCCAGAACTGCAAGCTGGTCGTGCCGGTTTTGTGAAAGCCCGGATGGATCAAAACGCGTGATTTCATTGGCTGATCATCCCTTGGAACCGATTTTTGCGCAAGCAAGCAACCCCGTTTCGTTTGTTTCTGTTTCGTAAACAATAGCAAAAAAGCCGCTGATTGTTTCCGACTTTCAGACACTTCACAAATTCGCCCTGAAATTCCCACAGGCCCATCCCGAGTGGGGGCCAAGGCCGACGCATTTAAGGCGTCATATGGCTTGATAGCACAAACACAGGTTGTGTGGTTGAGGCAAATTAAGAGTAGCGAGGCGAGATAAGCAGTGCCTACGTATACCATCGTTGCGAATGGGACTTTCCCGCTCGGTCCGAATGAGATCGAAGCGGGTGGTACGATTCTGGCCAACGATGGTGATATTTTCATCTTCAGCGCCACGGCGGATGACAATGTTCGTTTCGATTCAGCCACCGGTACGGCAGCGGATATTGATATCATCTTTGAGGCGGATGCCGGCGGCAATTACAACGTTGAAATTCGCGCCGACCTGACCGCGATGATCAGTACCGACCCGGGGGTTGATGTCAGTGCCGTCAACATCAATGCCGGGTCATCCGATGCGATAGCGGTTGATCTGGATGATAATTCGCAAATTGGTAACATCACCGGATCATCGACAGGCGCGGATACGCTGATCATCGGTGATGGTGTCACCGTTGATGGTAATATCGATCTGCAGGACGGTAATAACCAGATCACAATCGGCAACAACAACACCTTCAACGGCACAATCGATACCGGGACAGGCGCAGATGTGTTTGTGGTCGGGAATTCGAATGATTTTTCGGATTCGATTGATTCCGGGGATGGCGACGATTCACTGTCATTTGGCGACAGCAATGCAATTGTCGATCTGTGGACCGGAAACGGGGCTGATACTCTACGGGTTGGTACACCGGATTTAAGCAGCAGCATTGTTCTGGATGGGGTGGATCATACCGGCGATGATGGCGATCCGGCGAATGACGATACGCTGTTCATCGAGCTAACCGGATCGGACAAGACTGACTTTGAAACCGAGTTGAACAACAACGGTTATACGCTGAACGGAAATATCTGGGAGGCGGATGGCGCTACGGATTATCACGTCAATTCAGGTAATTTGGAAGTCAATGATTTTGAATTTATCAAGATTGTTTGCTTTGCAGCCGGGACCCGGATTGAAACAGATCGCGGGATGCGGCCGATTGAGTGGCTGCGTCCGGGAAGCATGGTGCGCACGCGCGACCACGGGTTTCAGCCTATCCGCTGGATCGGGATGAAGACGGTTCCGGCGCAGGGGCATCTGGCACCCTATATCATCGAGCCCGGTGTTTTGGACAATTCGCGGCGCGTGATCCTGTCACCGCAGCATCGGGTGATGTTGTCGGGCTGGCAGATGGAGCTGTTGTTTGGTGAACACGAGGTTCTGGCCCCAATCAAGATGCTGGAGAACGGGCAGACGATCCGGCGCTGTGAAGGGCGTAAAATCCGTTATGTGCATATGCTGTTTGACCGGCACGAGATCGTTTATGCCGATGGTCTGGCGAGTGAAAGCTTTCACCCCGGCACCGAGGGGATGAGCGGACTGGAACAAGAAGTGCGCGACGAGATATTTGAGATTTTCCCTGAGCTTGGCCGGAACATCGCAGCCTATGGCCCGGTTGCCCGGCGAAGCCTGCGGGCGCATGAGGCGGCTTTGGCCGGGGATTATCTGGGCCTGGCTAAGGCGCTTGAAACTACCCGCGCGGCGTAACCTGCGGCGCGTTTTGCGCTTTTCCTTAAGAATTCATGAACAGATCAGACGATCCGTCACCGGCTTGTTAACCGCTGCGCGTGATCCTGTTCGCAGCTGACGGAAATGGCGCAGAATGTGTCATTTCTCTTATGCGGAGGGGCCAAGAAAAACAGGCAACGCATGAGGCAAGAGCACGAATGGTTTTAATTACCCCCGATCAGGGACCAACAGGACTGACGACATCGATCAACTCTCTGGAACGGCAACTGGCCGATATGAAGGCCGAGCTGGAGGCCATGTATCACCGCATCAAAAGCGGTGAATTTGGGGAACTGAAAAACGCAACCAAGGCCACGGCGGAAATCCGGCAATGGCTGAAGATAGCGATAGAAGCGGAGGCGCAACTTGAAAAACGAAACAAAGCTCACAAAGGCATTGCCCGGGATTACGCGCTCGACCTCAATGAAGCACGGGCTTCGATCGGGTGCAGGCTGGATCGTCTCAGAAGAGCCGGATGTCCGGGAAGACTTCCTCGCCGGTCTGGGTGAGGGGGAGCTGCTGGCGCTGCCGTATCTGTTTGAGTTCTGGGCGCTGGAGCACCAGCTGCCACCCGAGGGCGATTGGCGGGCCTGGGTCGTGATGGGCGGGCGCGGTGCGGGGAAAACCCGCGCCGGGGCCGAATGGGTGCGGGCGCAGGTGGAAGGGGCAAAGCCGTTGGACAAGGGTCGCTCTGAACGGATTGCACTGGTGGGTGAAACCTATGATCAGGTGCGTGATGTGATGGTTTTTGGTGAGAGCGGCATTCTGGCCTGTTCGCCCCCCGACAGGCGGCCCGAATGGCAGGCCACGCGCAGGCGGTTGATCTGGCCTAATGGAGCCACGGCGCAGGTGTTTTCGGCACATGATCCCGAAGGTCTGCGCGGACCGCAGTTTGATGGCGCGTGGGTTGATGAGATGGCCAAGTGGAAAAAGGCACGAGAAACCTGGGACATGCTGCAATTTGCACTTCGGTTGGGAGAGCATCCACAGGTTTGTGTCACCACGACGCCACGCAATGTGGGGGTTTTGAAAGAGGTTCTGAAACAGGAAACCACGGTCACAACGCATGCGACGACTGAGGCCAATGCGGCCTATCTGGCGCAGTCCTTCCTTGACGAAGTAAAGGCACGCTATGCCGGGACACGGATGGGCCGACAGGAGCTGGATGGCGTGTTGGTGGATGAGGTGGAAGGTGCGCTGTGGACAGAGCGTTTGCTGGGGGCCTGTGGCATGGATGACATTCCAGAGCTTGACCGGGTGGTGGTTGCTGTGGATCCGCCGGTGACGGGGCGGGAAAGCTCGGATGAGTGTGGGATTGTGGTGGCCGGGGTCCGCATGCAGGGGCCTGTACAGGATTGGAAAGCCTATGTGCTGGCCGATTGCAGTATGGGGGCGGCGAGCCCTATGGGCTGGGCCAGTGCGGCGATCCGGGCGATGGAACAATTTGGTGCTGAGAGGCTGGTCGCGGAAGTCAACCAGGGCGGGGACATGGTGGAACAGGTGATCCGGCAGGTGGACCCGATGGTGCCGTTCCGCGCGGTGCATGCCAGCCGGGGCAAATCGGCCCGGGCCGAGCCGGTGGCGGCACTGTACGAGCAGGGCAGGGTGCGCCATGCACGGGGCCTGAGCGATCTGGAAGATCAGATGTGCGCGATGACTCTACGGGGGTTTGAGGGCAAAGGCAGCCCGGACCGGGTGGATGCGCTGGTTTGGGCGCTGACCGAGCTGATGATTGTGCCGGCGGCGAAGTGGAGGCGGCCGAGTGTGAGGGTGGTTTGAAAAGGATGTTTGCGTAGGGTCGGTGCTTGTCTGATGATGATGAGACCTGTGGTGATAGAATTTGGTGTCCGATGTGAGCGAAAGTCTATCAATGCTGCACTTTGTATGATTGTCGGCTTGCCTCGGAAGGCAGAGGTCAAGCCTTGCGGTAGATCAATGCGAACGCGGTATCATTCGAGTGGTCATGTCCTTCTTTCGCATACATGCGCACCTCGGCGACCCGCAGGTTTTTGATCAGACCACCTGTTTCCATCCGGCGCAAAACAGGTTGAAATCCGGCCTCCTCGAAAAAAGTCTTTCTGACGCCGATAACAAAAAGTGCATCCGATCTGGCGATGTCGAGCAAGCTTTCAAGCGGCTCCGGACCAACATGCCCATAGGTGAAAGTCCCTGCGGACAAAACGGCCCCATAGTCATTTTTGATAATATCCAGAGACTGCGTGATATCCACCTCATATAATGAACGATATATTTCTTTCTTCTTTGAAATGCTGAGCATCTCGGATGAAATATCAACGCCGTCGATCTGTTGTTGTGGTAGTTTCAGAACGTTCGCAACCAGCCCTGTACCGCATCCTATGTCCGCGATTGGCGTATCGGTTCCGATAGCAGCATCGCGGTAAGCAGTCGCGATTGCCGCAGGATAGTGCCAACCCAATGTGTCAGCAAAATCAGTGTCATACGTCGTGGCGAAAGCATCATAATAGTCTGCGTTATCTTCCGGAGTAGAGAGCGTGTACGATTGTTCCAGAAGAGTTTGTCCTGCACTTTTCTCAGTCATCTTCAGATCTTCCTGCAAAGTTGTCTTTGAAAAGCGATTGCATATTCTTAACCATCAACTGATGGCGTATTCCATCATTTTGTCAACCGCTGCTTCGACATTTGGCAATTGCTCCAGCTCAGCTGCAATTTGATGGGTTTTACAAGTATTCGGAGATTGCCGATGAAAACGAGGGGATCTACTGGTTCACCCTGGACAATGTGGGCGCCCGTTATTTTGAACCAGCAAATCACCAATTGCAGACCGACCCGGGTTCACCTTTCAGGCGTACCCTCACGGCACAACGGCGTCTTGGGAAAGAGCACATGGTGCTGCGTGGACTTATTAAGAAGACGATTGATGAAGCTGGTACCAGAACAGAGCTTTTGTCGGATGAGACGGCGTTTTTTGACTGTCTGCGGGATGATTTCAATTTAGAAGTGCCAGAAATTGTGAATCTTTGGCCCGCACTACAACAACGCCACGAGGAGCTGTTTGGGACGCAGAAGTAAGATGAGCTTAGCTTCCTCGCGCTACCGCGATGGCGATCCTGGGGTTCTATAGATCATCTACGATAATTCTAAGGAGGCTGCATCGCAGCTTTTATGGCCAAAGCTGGTGGTGTGTTCTTTTGACCTAATCTCGATCAGCGGTTTCAAAAGCGGCAAATGCATCCGCGTAGTCGGGATGCCAGCGCGACAGGGCCGGTCGGTTTTCTGACACGTCCCGCGCTGCCCACTCGACCCGGCGGCAGTCGCGTGTCTCATCGACATCGTTGTCCGGGCACAGAATGTAGAAATCGCCCTGGCTCATGCGCGCGATGAAATAATCCACGGTTTGCTCGCTGCTCCAGGCCGCAGCAGGCTTTTGCGGAATAAAAGACGCGATCATTCCGGTGTAGGTGAAGCCAGGAACAAAAAGATGGGCTGAAATCGGCGCGCCTGACTCCCGCAGTTCATGGGCCAATTGTTCGGTCAACACCCGGACAGCTGCTTTGGACACGTTGTAGCCGGAGTTTCCGGGCGGTGTCGTGATACCTTGTTTTGAGCCGGTGTTGACGACGACTGCCGGGCGATCCGCCTCGATCATCCGCGGCAGAAACGCGTGAATGCCTCTGAGCACTCCCATGAAATTCACGTCGAGAAGTCGCTGCCAGTTTTCCATCTCCGCCCATGACTTGGTCGGCATTCCGATCCCTGCGTTGTTCATCAAAACAGCCACGGGTCCAGCCGCAAAGGCCGTGTCGGCAAGTGCCTCTACATCCGCATCGCGCGTGACATCAGTGGCGACGCCGATCACGTCGGCTCTGCCGATCGCGTGCGCCCCGACCTCCGCAACGGCCTCGTCAAGCTGTGGCCCCGGCAAATCTGCAAGGATCACGCCGAACCCGGCCTGAGCGAACCGGACAGCGGCGACCCGGCCAACCCCGCTTGCTGCTCCTGTGACAACGGCATTGCCGCCTGCCTTAATCGCGTCTTCATACATAGAAAACTCCTTTCATTTCCGCCCATCGCGGCGTGGGGGGATCCCTGACTTGTTTAGCCTGATTAGGCTTCTACGGCTGGAGAAGGAGGTGCATGTGTGCCGCCGCACTCAATCCAGCGTATAAAGTTCCTGGCGCTCTGTAACGCCACGCAGGCGATATTGGCCAAGAGACACGAGATCGGGAATGCTGTCCAGCAACGGGCGTGCAACTTTGGCCGAAATGACGATAGATTGATCCACAGCGCTGCACATGCCCAGGATCCGCGCAGTCGTATTAACTGCCGGGCCAATCACCGTGAAATCGAGCCGGGTCTTGCCGCCGATGTTGCCGTAAAGAACATCGCCTGCGTGCAGAGCAAGTGTAAAGCCGGTGGTGGTCAAACCTTCCGTCATGCGCCGTTTGTTCAGCTTGTCGAATGCGTCGCGCAACTCGATGGTGGCCTCAATGGCAACACGGCGCGCGTCAGGGATCTGATCCATATCGAAAATGGCCAACATTCCATCGCCCATGAATTTCAACACGTTGCCGCCGTTGCGTTCGACCACATCCACGGCCACACCAAAACAGTCGTTGAGCATTTCTATGATTGCGGTGCCGGGCAGCGCTTCCGATAACTTGGTGAAACCGCGCAAATCGAAGTCCCAGATCACGGCCGGGATCGTTTGGGTCGATCCGCGCGTTATATCACCTGACAGCACTCTCTTGCTGGCGTCACGACCCAGATACGCGGCTGTTATGTCTTCTGCCATCAACCGGTTTGCCCCGCATTTGAGTGTCAGACAAATCGGTAGCAGCAACTGGCGTAAGCCATCCAGATGGGCGTCGGTGAAACCGCCCGGTGTGTCCGTTGTCAGGGATATGATCACGCCTTCTTCGAACCGCACATCGTCGCCGGGCGCAGCGTTGTCAGTGCGAAGAAACAACCTTTTTACCGCGAAATAATCGGTGGTGCCGCGTTCGCGAAGTTCATCGAATATGGGAAAACTCAACACCGGGTCAGTGTCCGTCAAATTTTGTCTGATCTCCTCGGTATTGTTGGCCAGAAGGTAGTAAATCGGGCTGCGTACAAATTCTTCGGTCGTATCGGGCCCACGCCCGAAGTCTTGTCGTTCGCTGTCGCCATCGCGGTGCCAGCGAAAGGCCACCGCGCCAATCTCGGGATGGTGCGCGCGCATGGTGATGTTTACACGCTGTATTGGGATCCCCGCCAGCACCAGTCGATTGCAGCATTCTTCCAGCCAGGTTTCGACTGGCGTGTTCTCAAGACCCTGCTGAATCAACCAATCGGTGAGAACTTTCAGTGAGGTCGTTGTTTCCCGGTTTTCGAGGGTCGGGGCTGCCATATCGTCTCCTTCGGGCAATCGGTTCAACTGAATTGCTATAGACACCATCTTCGGCGTTTGGTGCTTTGGTCAAGCCTCGCGCGCGCTTTGCGGCGGGTTTCAGTTGAAGTCACACGGTGGCTTTCTGCCACTGCTAACCATAGTTGGCGTCCATTGAAGGGCAAGTTTGCCGACTTTGCCGTCGCCGAGGCGAAATTCATTGCCGTGTTGGTCTGGTATTTAAGCGGTCGCTCAATTTTGGTCGAACATTAGAGTGACACAGACCATGCATTGGTCGCCCGTCCGCGGTCGCGCGATGCACTATGTTTTTTTACTTTGTTAGGTGCGGGCATAAGCCTCAAAGCCAATTAGTTTCCATACAGCTCAGGACAGACATTCAATCACTTTGTGAAAGAAAGGATCCATATCGCGGAGCCTCGACCATAAGAGAACGATGTCTGCGGTGGCTTGGGGTGTGGAAATCGGAACTGTTCCAAGTGGGTTACCGTCATAGCTTTGATCGTTGGTCGGGTAAGAGTAACTGATACCGACGCCAAATCCGTGTGCCACGAGCGAACGCATCATTTCGAGCGATGTCACGCGTTGCCGGACCGTTGGTGTCAGGTGCAGGTCTGCAAACAACTGGCGGATGAACCGCTCAGACTGATTTTCATTGAAAAGGATCATGGGGTCGCTGATCAGCTCTGACAGCTCGACCGAGGATCTTTGGGCAAGCGGATGGTTCGCTGGCAGAAAGGCAGCCGGAGCGACCTGACGAATGACGCGTTTGTCAAAGTCTTCTTTGAAGCCGACATCGTAGGAAATAGCGATGTCAGAGCGTCCCTGGGACAGGTCGTTGGCCAGGTCGTTAAATCGACCTTCGCGGGCGCGAAATGTCATGGTTGGAAATTCAGATTCGAGCCGGTCGAGGGCAGGGGCAAGATACCAAGGAGCGATGTCTTCAAAACAGGTCAGGTTAAAGGCCGCTTCTGTATGCGCTTTAAGTTCAAGGCGGGCGGCCTGTTTAAGGAGTTTACGTGCCTCGGCGATGACCTGATGGCCAAATGGTGTGATCTGGATCGCTGCGCCTTTTTTCCGTATGAAGATTGCCTTTCCAAGGCGTTGTTCAACCCGGGTGATGGCGACGGATAAAGAGGGCTGTGACACGTTCAGCCGGTCCGCGGCATTGGTCAGGCTGCCGGCGTCGGCAACGGCCTCGATATATTCATATTGGCGTAAAGTTATATATAACATGAATCTAATAATATTATGGCTAAGTATTATTGGAAGCTAATTTATATTCGCTCTAGTCTGCGCTCAACGCAAAGGAGCCCGTCATGCACTCACTTATCACTCAAGAGCAAGTCGACACTTTTCAGCGCGACGGCGTCGTGCTGATCAAAGGGTTGTTCAAAGCCCATGTCGATACGATCCGTGCCGGGATCGAACGTAATATGAACGAGCCCGGCCCCTACGCGGCCGAAAACCTCAAGGAAGGCGAAGGCGGGCGGTTTTTTGATGATTACTGCAATTGGACCCGCATTCCTGAATTCACACAGGTGATCAACGACTCTTCTGCCGGAGAAGTTGCCGCCGACCTGATGAAATCGAAGCGCGTACAGGTGTTTCATGACCATGTTCTGGTGAAAGAGCCCGGTACGTCAAAGGCGACACCGTGGCATCAGGATGGACCGTATTATTTTGTGGATGGTGTTCAGAATGTAAGCTTCTGGTCGCCAATGGATCCGGTCAAAGGTGCGAGCCTGCGTTGTGTTGCAGGCAGCCATGCGTGGGAGAAGCCGGTTTTGCCGACCCGCTGGCTTGCCGAGACGAGTTTTTATCCGGATGAAGACAAATACATTCCGGTCCCTGATCCAGATGCAGAAGGCATGGAGATCCGGGAATGGGAGATGGAGCCCGGTGATGCGGTTGCGTTTAACTATGGAACCTTGCATGGCGCACGCGGGAATACGACGGAAACACGTCGCCGCGCATTTTCGCTACGCCTGGTGGGTGATGATGCACGTTATGTGGAGCGTCCGGGCCCGACGTCGCCCCCGTTCCCGGGCCATAACATGAAGGCCGGCGAAGTGCTGCGCGAAGATTGGTTCCCGGTCATTTATCAGAGCTAATAATGGTGGCATTTTTTCGGCACGTGTCGGGCGTGCCGAAAACAAGCGATTTGTTTGGCATTTTCGCAAATGTTGCAGCGGAGGTTTGAATATCGCTAACTGAGTGTAGCATCCGGTAGGATGGATAAAGTACGAAATCGTACTTGTATTTAGTTCGAAATGGCACTACAAGTGCGATATCGAACTAAATGGAGCTGCAAAATGTCATTCTCAAGACGCAAATTCATCAGCCTGGTCGGGGGCGGGGTTGTGCTGGCGGCTACGGCCTCTGCTGCTGGTTTTTTGACGACACGTCGACCAGATCAGGCGCTCGTCCCATGGTCAACGGCAGGCGCATATGACGAGCCACGTATGCGGGCGCTGTCATATGCTATTCTCGCACCGAACCCGCATAATCGGCAGCCGTGGGTTGCGGAGTTGCTGGGTGAAGACAGGCTTGTCATCTACCGTGACAAGACACGAAACTTACCTGAATCTGACCCGTTTGATCGGCAACTTACCATCGGAATGGGCTGTTTTCTGGAATTGTTGCGCATGGCCGCAGCCGAGGATGGCCATGCGTTGGACACCACTCTCTTTCCTGAGGGAGAGGGCGGGCCGGTGGCTGAACTCAGATTTGTTGCTGGCGGGGTTGCTGACCCGTTGTTTGCACATGTCTTCGATCGGCATACAAATCGCCGGGCCTATGAGGATAGGGCCGTTGATGCAGATGCGCTGGCAAAATTGAAGGGATTTGCAACAATTAAGAATGATCCATCTGATGTACGCGCGCTGCGCGTCCTGACAAGAGAGGCGATGGCGATCGAAATGACAACGCATCACGTATACGAAGAAAGTGTTGATCTGATGCGTTTCGGAAAATCGGAGATCGAGGCAAATCCGGATGGTATATCGCTGGGTGGGCCGTTTTTGGAAAGCCTGATGCTAGCGGGGCTGCTAAATCGCGAAGATCAGTCAGACCAAAACAGCGAAAGTTTCAAATCCGGGTTTGACATGATGCAAGACGCGCTGGAAGCGACCCCGGCATATGCAGTGGTGACCAGCAAGGGCAACGCCCGCGTTGATCAGATCGCAGCTGGGCGCGACTGGATCAGGTTGCATCTGGCGGCGACCGGGCTCGGGTTGGCAATGCAGCCAGTCAGTCAGGCGTTGCAGGAATACCCCGAGATGGGAAAGCTTTATACACAGAATCACGAAATGCTGGCGAGCCCCGGTGAGACGGTTCAAATGCTTGGGAGGTTAGGCTATGGTCCGGCCATTAGCCCCAGCCCACGATGGCCATTGGAGACACGTTTAGCTCATGCCTGACGACAGCTATGATCCCTATTTCACATTGTTGTACGAAGTGGGGATTATCAACCAGATCAGTACGGCATTTCTGGAGACGCGTCTTCCGGATGGTCTGTTGGTGTCTCATTTTGGAGTTGTCAGCCATCTGATCCGGGTGCGTGATGGCGCAACCCCGCTGGAACTGGCGCGGGCTTTTCAGGTTGCGAAGACGACGATGACCCATACGCTGGCCGGGTTAGAGACGCATGGGTTTGTCGAAATGCGGCCTAACCCGGACGATAAAAGGTCCAAACGGGTCTGGCTAACCTCTGAGGGGCGGCAATTTCGAGACGACGCCTTGGCACGGATGGAGCCGTTGCTGGAGACGCTGTCGGAGCGATTCTCGTCAGAGCGGGTGGTCGAGATGTTGCCCGATCTGGCAGAGTTTCGCGCTGTGATCGACCGGCTAAGGGACGGGATTTCCTAGGTTTTATGCAATTTAGTTCCAGGGCGTAAGGAGTGCCTAGCTTCCATGCATCCGTTTGCGGCGGTCGCGCATTTTGGCGTCCTGCGCCTCTGTCCCGTCGTGGAATGATCCGAACCAGCGGTCCCATGGCATTTCCAGAGTGCCGTAATTGCACTCAAAATAGCGGTGATGCATCTGGTGGAAGAAATCCCCCAAGGCCAGTTGACGCTTGTCGCGGATGAAGAGGCTTTCAAATCCGGAATGGGATGTCGAGGCCTCCAGCGATTTGAGCTGTAGGTGAAAAAGGACGTGAATCGGATGTGACGCGACGATCCAGTGGATCATACACGTGCTGAGATAGAGCAGATGTTCCACCGGGTGCATCGACATTCCGGACCATGGGCCGATGTTGATGTTGCGGTGATGTAGCGAATGGGCCAGTCGGTAGAGCGGTGGCCAGTGCAGCAGCCGGTGGATCCAGTAGAAATGGAAGGACCCCCAGATGGGGATCAGGAAAAAGAGCAGGACAAACCAGATCGGGTGTTCTGCAAAGGTAATCATGGTGATGTATCCATTGGCATAGGCCCAGTAACTGGCCCATTCAAACAACGTCCAGACGGTTACGCCGCTTGCGAGAGTCCAGAACATATTGTCGTGGACCTGATTTCTGAATGAAAAGGCACGGGATTTGGCCGCCAGATCGCGGGGGTCGAACTTTCGCTTATCGGTTTGCTTTTTCAGGGTGAACAGAAACAGATGCAGCCCGCCGGCCACAAAGATCATCAGGGCGAGGTTGCGCGCCCAGATCTGGAGCATCCAGTCGGCCTGAAATGTGGTGGCGCGCTCAAGGGCGGGTTGGGTCAGGGCCCACGTTGCCAGCGACAAGCCGAGAATCAGCAGGCGGGCGGTGGTGGTAGCCCAGGATTCAGTGACCCATTTGAGGATAGCACGGGGGTTGGGGGGCCATGCGAAAAGCGGAGAGAGGGCGACCGGTTCCTCCGGCACCCACTGCCAGCCTTTTGAGATCATTTTGGATTGGGGGTTGGTCGGCATGATTGGAGTCTTTTCGGGTGCGGGATTTGGAGGCCAGCATGACGGGCGGCGAGGGAGATGTCTATGGATGCTTTTGTGAGAGGGTGGGTTTGAAACCCACCCTGCGGTCGAGAATTTCTGTGGGGCAATTCAGCGAAACGCTGAGAGGCAGGCAGAGGTTTCGGAGGCCAATGTTTCGACCAGCTCTGCGGCAGGCATGTCGCGGGTGAGGGCCACGGCCTGCCCGGCCAGAAGGCCCAGATAGTCAGGATCATCATCCTTTTCCAGCGGGCCCGTAAGGCCGTACTGTGCCGGGAAGGGTGCCGGATGTGTGCCACTTTCGGCAAGTTGTCGGGTGAGGCGGTTGTGGATAGCCCGGGCCGGGCGACCGGAGATGAGGTCGGTTTGTTCAGTGCTGGTGTCCGACGTCGTACGCATGGCCGCGCGATAGCCGTCGGTGATATCTGCCTCCGGGCAGCGCAGGAAGGCGGTTCCGATCTGGGCTGCGCTGGCCCCCAGCATGAAGGCCGCAGCAATGCCGCGCCCGTCGGCAATGCCACCGGCGGCGATCACCGGGACATCCACTGCATCGACGACCTGTGGCAGCAGGGTCAGAAGGCTGGGACGCGTGGTGATTTTGTCGCCCAGAAAAAAGCCGTGATGGCCGCCTGCCTCGGTCCCCTGGGCGATGATGGCGTCCATGCCGCGATTTGCGAGGATACGGGCCTCAGCCACAGTTGTGGCGCTGCAGATCAGGAAGATGCCGGCCTCTTTTAGGGCTGCGATGATGGCGTCAGAAGGTAATCCAAAGTGAAAACTGACCACCTCTGGCCGTTGGCAGAGAAGCATGTCGAGATGCTCATCGGTGATGCAGCCCGCGCTGGCCGAGGGTTGCGGCACAGGTCCGAGAGATTTGTTGTCGTAGAGCGGTTGCAGCGTCGCGCGCATGTCTTCGGCGGTGTTGGTCAGATCACCGGGATCCCCCCAGAGCGGATAATTTACGTTGAGGCTGCCCGCCGTCTGTTGCCGCATTCCGGCGATCCGGCGGGCGCCGTCCTCTGCCGAGAAACCCCACATGCCGAGGCTGCCCAGAGCGCCCGACCTGCTGACTTCGGCGGCGAGCAGGGGCGTTGTATGCTCGCCCATCGGGGCCTGAATGATTGGCCATTTCAGAGAGAGACGTTCGGTTAGCGCGTTTTGTGGCCACATCTGGAGCCCCTGTTTTTGTTGCCTGCTGGCGCAGTCTGGGGGGCAGCGTACGGTGATGTAAACCTTTGGTAAACCTTTGGCGGTCTGATGCTTCTCAACAAAGCGACTGGGCCGATCGGCGGTTTCGGGCACTGGGACAGCAGACCAAGGAGTATATCCAACATGATTCTGGACTTCTTCCGTCAGGGCGGGGCAGCAGCTGAGCAGATGGCTCTCGAGAAGGCGGCCCCTGAGCAAAAGGCAAGTGCGACCGGTCCGGTGATGGCCTGGCATGGTGCGGGCCGGGTGGCATGGAGCCCAAGAGATACGGTGACATTGACGCGGACAGGGTTCAGCGGCAATCCGGTTGGGTTTCGTTGTGTGAAGATGGTGGCCGAAGCTGCGGCATCGCTGCCTTTGGTGCTGCAGGACAGTGCCATGCGTTATGCCAGTCACCCGCTGCTGGATCTGATTGGTAGCCCCAACCCGGCGCAGGGCCGGGCCGAGTTGTTTGAAGCGCTCTATGGCCAGCTGCTGTTGACAGGAAATGCTTATGCTGAGGCTGTGGGCGGCGGTGAGGGGCAAGCTCCTATAGAGCTGCATGTGTTGCGGTCGGATCGGATGAGCGTTGTGCCAGGGGCCGATGGATGGCCGATTGCCTATGAATATGCGGTGGTCGGGCGCAAGCACCGGTTTGATCTGAGTGAAGGCCCGGCGGTCATCTGCCATCTGAAAAGTTTCCACCCGCAGGATGATCATTATGGGCTGTCGCCAATGCAGGCCGCGGCACAGGCAGTGGATGTGCATAACAGCGCGTCGCGCTGGTCAAAGGCGCTGTTGGACAATGCGGCCCGGCCAAGCGGTGCGATTGTTTATCGCGGAGCCGAGGGGCAAGGCGCGCTCAGCGGGGATCAATATGACCGGTTGGTCAGTGAAATGGAGAGCCATCATCAGGGGGCGCGCAACGCCGGGCGACCGATGTTGCTGGAAGGCGGGCTAGACTGGAAGCCGATGGGGTTCAGCCCGAGTGACATGGAATTTCAGAAGACCAAGGAAAGCGCGGCACGCGAGATTGCCCTGGCGTTTGGTGTGCCGCCGATGCTGTTGGGGATACCCGGTGATGCCACTTATGCAAATTATCAGGAGGCAAACCGGGCCTTTTACCGGCTGACGGTGTTGCCGCTGGCGTTGCGTGTGGCGGCGGGGATTGCGTCATGGTTGTCGGGGTTCACCGGCGAGGGGCTGGAGCTGAAGCCCGATCTTGATCAGGTTCCGGCGTTATCTGCAGAGCGGGATGCCCAGTGGAGCCGGGTTGCAGCGGCGGATTTCCTGACCGCAGGTGAGAAACGCGCGTTGCTGGGCCTGCCCGAGCTCGATGGTGCGGTTGATGGCTGATGGACGGCAGGACGGGCGGTACGGGTTTGAGGCATTTGATTGCGCGCCTGCGCTGCGGCTGGAGGCGCATGAACGGGTGGCCCGACTACAGCATGACACGCTGAACGCGCGGTTGGAAAAGATCGAAGAGGCGTTGGAACGGTTGGAGCGGCGATTGTGGCTGGCAGTCTACGGGGTTGTAGCGGCGGTGCTGGCGCAGGTGTTTTTACCCGTAGTGGCGGCATTGCCGGGGTGAACCCCGGTTTACGGGTTGCGAGAAGTTTGTACCGGCGTGACGGAAACGGACGGGATTGGTTGGGTGAAACCCCACCCAACGGAAAGGATGAAGCGGATGGATATGGAATGGAATTTGGAGCGAAAATTTTGCCGCTTTGATAAGGAGCTGTCGGTGAAGGACGGTGTGGAAATCGCGGGCTATGCAAGCTTGTTTGGAAATCCGGACCGTGGTGGCGACGTGGTAGAGAAAGGAGCCTATGCACAGTCGCTGAGCCAGTTGAGCGCCGAAGGCCGGCAGGTCAAGATGCTCTGGCAGCATGATCCGACCCAGCCCATCGGGGTGTGGGATGAAGTGCGCGAAGATGCGCGTGGCCTTTATGTCAAAGGCCGGTTGCTGGAAGATGTGGCTCGTGCACGAGAGGCGGCGGCATTGATCGCGGCACAGGCGATTGACGGTCTGAGCATCGGATACCGCACAGTCAAAGCAGTGAAGAATGACAAGGGTCGCAGGCTCTTGAAAGAACTGGAGCTGTGGGAAGTGTCGTTAGTGACCTTTCCGATGCTGCCCAGTGCGCGGGTGAGGGCAAAGGGCGATACCCTGGGCGACGACACTTTGCGTCAATTGGCGGCGGCCTTTGAGGGCGTGCGCCGGGAGATGGCGCGGATGTAGACGCGCCAAAACGTCTTAAGCAACGGGAAAATTGATGAGCAAGACCGAGGAAATGTCTCGGGCCGGAGGAGATGTGTCTCCGGTGGCCGAGGTAAAGACCGCCGTGGCGGGTTTTATAAGCGACTTCAAGGGCTTTCAGTCCGACATTCAACAAAGATTACAGAAACAGGAAGAAAAAATGACGATGATGGAACGCAAATCAGCAGGGTTTCAGCGCCCGGTTCTTTCCGCCAGTGCAGATGCGGAAGCCCCGCACCAGAAGGCGTTTGATGCCTATCTGCGGTCCGGCGATGATGACGGGCTGCGCGGTTTGGAGCTGGAAGGCAAGGCGATGAGCACAGCTGTTGCCGGGGACGGTGGCTATCTGGTGGATCCGCAGACGGCGGAGACAATTAAAAGCACGCTGTCCGCGACCGCGTCGATCCGTGCGATTGCCAATGTGGTGCAGGTTGAAGCGACCAGTTTTGACGTTTTGATTGACCATAGTGAATTGGGCCATGGCTGGGCTACGGAAACGGGGGCAACGACCGAGACATCAACCTCTGCCATCGACCGCATCACAATCCCACTACATGAGCTGTCTGCGCTTCCCAAAGCCAGCCAGCGTTTGTTGGATGATAGTGCCTTTGACATTGAGAACTGGCTTGCAGGACGGATTGCCGACAAGTTCGCCCGTGCCGAGGCTGGGGCATTCATCAGCGGTGATGGCGTGGATAAACCGACGGGGTTCCTGACCTATGCCACACAGCCAGCTGGCTCTGAAGCCTGGGGAGAGCTGGGCCATGTCACGTCCGGTGCGGATGGCGATTTTGACCCGGTCAATCCGGCGGATGCAATTGTGGATCTGGTTTATGCGCTGGCCGCGGAATACAGGGCAAATGCGACCTTTGTGATGAATTCGAAAACGGCCGGTGCCGTGCGCAAGCTGAAGGATGCCGATGGACGGTTCCTTTGGGCTGATGGCCTGGCTGCGGCGGAACCTGCGCGGCTGATGGGCTATCCGGTACTGATTGCCGAGGATATGCCGGACATTGCGACATGGGCCCCGGCGATTGCATTCGGCGATTTCAGTGCCGGCTACACGGTGGCGGAGCGCCCGGATCTGCGCGTATTGCGTGACCCGTTCAGCGCCAAGCCGCATGTGCTGTTCTATGCAACCAAGCGTGTTGGCGGTGATGTCAGCGATTTTGCGGCGATCAAACTGCTGAAATTCGCCGCCTCCTAAGAGGTCGCGAAGGGCAGGGGGCGGAATGCCCCCGCCCGGCGCGCGCGTGCCATCTATTGCGTCTACCAGCTGCTCCCCTCCGACCGGGCGGCGCAGGCGGCGCGCGCCATCACACCCGGAGGGGTCGGGAATTCTTGGAGAGATTCCATGATGTTAATTGAAGAAACCGCTGTACAGCCTGCCGCGCTTCCATTGGTGGAATTCAAAGCCCACCTGCGGTTGGGCACGGGGTTTTCCGACGGGGATATACAGGACCCGGTTTTAGAAAGTTTTCTGCGTGCCGCAATGGCGGCAATAGAGGCGCGCACCGGCAAGGTGCTGTTGGAAAGAACGTTTTCCTGGACCTTCACCGAGTGGCGCGATCCGGGTGGTCAGGCCCTGCCGGTGGCGCCGGTCACCGGGATCGCCAGTTTTGTTATGCGTAACCGCGCGGATGAGCAGGAGACAATCGCCGAGGGGCATTACCAGCTGGAACAGGATATGCACCGTCCGGTGCTGCGACCGATTGGCAATGTATTGCCGCAGATTCCCAGTGGAGGCACAGCAGAAATCAGCTTTGCTGCCGGTTATGGTGCGAGTTGGGACGATTTGCCAGCCGATCTGGGGCAAGCGGTGCTGTTACTGGCGGCGCATTACTATGAATACCGCCACGAGACAGCTTTGGGTGAAGGCTGTATGCCGTTTGGGGTCAGCAGTCTGATCGAGCGCTATCGCACCGTGCGTTTGTTCGCCGGGGGCTCCATGTGATGGGTGTTGTCAGGTTGAACCGAAAGCTGGTGCTGGAAGAGGCCAGGCGGTTGCCGGATGGGGCCGGGGGCTACGCTGAAAGCTGGGCCGAGCGCGGAACGCTGTGGGCAGAAGTGACAGCGCGCACCGGTCGGGAGACTGCCGGAGGTGCTGTCAGCCGGTCCTCAACAGGATTACGGATCGTCGTGCGCGCCGCGCCACAAGGAGCCCCATCGCGCCCGGTTGCTGGTCAGCGGTTTCGGGACGGTACGCGTATCTTCAAGATCGAATCCGTGGCGGAGCGTGGCAGTGATGCGAAGTTTCTGACCTGTTTTGCTGAAGAGGAGGTAGCGATATGAGCTATGCGGCCTCAGCAGCGCTTCAGCAGGCAGTTTATCAAAGACTGACCGGAGATGCCGCGCTGGAAGCCCTCGTCGGAGGGGAGATCTATGACGCGGCCCCGGCAGGCACATTGCCCGAAACCTATGTGACATTGGGGCCGGAGGACGTGCGAGCGCGATCTGATGGCAGCGGTGAAGGGGCCTGGCACCGGTTTATTGTGTCGGTGGTCACCGAGGGGGCCGGGTTTCAAACGGCCAAGGACGTGGCCGGCGCCGTCAGCGATGCGTTGGTGGGGGCAGACCTACAGCTCAGCCGCGGGCGGTTGGTGGATTTACAGTTTTTTCGGGCCCGGGCAAGGCGGGAAAGAGCGGACGCATTGCGCCGGATCGATCTGACCTTTCGGGCGCGCGTTGAGGATATGTGAACCGGGGGGCCGGGGTGAACTCCGGCCTACGGTGGATGGCGTCTAACCTATAGAATTTGGAGAAAGAAAATGGCAGTACAGAATGGTAAAGACCTGCTGGTTAAGATTGATCTCGACAGCAGTGGAAACTTTCAGACCGTTGCCGGTCTGCGGGCAACGCGGGTGAATTTCAACGCGGAAAGCGTTGACGTGACCAGCCTAGAATCCGCTGGCGGCTGGCGCGAGTTGCTGGCCGGTGCCGGTGTCAAAACTGCTAACATAAGCGGATCGGGGATTTTTCGGGATGAGGCGAGCGATGAGCGCGTACGTCAGATCTTTTTTGACGGCGAGGTGCCCGATTTTCAGGTGGTGATCCCGGATTTTGGCACCGTTGAGGGGCCGTTTCAGGTGGGTTCGATTGAATATGCGGGTACGCATGATGGCGAGGCGACCTATGAGATCGCGCTGGCCTCTGCCGGGCAGCTAAACTTTACGGCGCTTTGAGCGATGGCGAACCCGTGGTCAGGCGAGGTCGTGCTGGTTATTGATGGCGAGCGTCATGTTCTCAAGCTGACGCTTGGGGCCTTGGCCGAGCTGGAGGCTGGGCTGCAGGCCGGAACGCTGGTGCAGCTGGTTGAGAGGTTTGAAAGTGGTGCGTTTTCAACCCGGGATGTGCTGTCGCTGATCGTCGCGGGTCTGCGCGGTGGTGGCTGGCGCGGGGGAGCTTCTGATTTGGTGTCTGCCGAGATTCAGGGCGGCCCGATGGGCGCAGCGAAAGTAGCGGCAGAACTGTTGGCGCGGGCGTTCATGCTGCCAGACGGGGCAGCGTGAGCAGGGCTGTGGACTGGGCCGCGCTGATGCAGGCCGGGTTTCGCGGGCTGGGCCTGCGCCCGGTGGAATTCTGGGCGTTAACCCCGGCGGAGCTGGAGCTGATGCTGGGACGGCCGAGCGCGTCGCTGCCGCTGGTACGAACACGGCTGGACGAGTTGTTGCGCGATTTTCCCGACAATGAAGGAGGGGCAAAGGATGGATGATTTTGAGCGGTTGGACGATCTGGGGCTGCAGGTAGATGCATTGGAAGAAAACCTGGTTGGTGCGGCTGAGATGGCCGCGGTTTTTAACAGCGAACTGGCCCGTGTCCGGGAGAGTATTGCCGGTACGGGGCATGATGTGGCGATCCTTGAGAGAGGGATTAGTAACGGGTTGAACAAGGCCATCAGGGGCGCTGTGATCCACGGTGACAGCCTGTCGGACGCCCTGCGCAATCTCGCGAATTCTATGATCAATTCTGCTTTCAACGCTGCGGTAAGGCCGGTAACGGATCATGTCGGCGGCTTACTGTCGCAAGGGATCGGCAGCCTGGTGGGTGGATTGCTGCCGTTTGAAAAGGGCGCAAGCTTTGCTCAGGGCCGGGTACAGCCTTTTGCCAGCGGCGGTATTGTCAGTGGTCCCGTGAGCTTTCCCATGCGTGGGGGCACCGGGTTGATGGGCGAAGCCGGACCGGAGGCGATTATGCCCTTGTCGCGTGGCCCGGATGGCAAGCTGGGTGTGCGCGCACAAAGTGGCAGTGCACCGGTCAGCGTGGTGATGAACATTCAAACCCCGGATGCGGAAAGCTTTCGCCGTAGCCGCGGACAGATTGCTGCCCAGTTGGGCCGCGCAATCGGCAGGGGCAATCGCAACCGGTAACATCATAGGAGTGTGAAGATGGGTTTTCACGAGGTGAGATTTCCCGCGAGCCTGAGCTTTGGCTCTGTCGGCGGGCCAGAGCGGCACACGGATATCGTGACGCTGGCAAGCGGGTTTGAAGAGCGCAATACCCCCTGGCGGCATTCCCGTCGGCGCTATGATGCGGGTGTTGCGATGCGGTCTTTGGATGACATTGAAACTTTGATTGCGTTCTTCGAAGCGAGACAGGGGCAGATCCATGGATTCCGCTGGAAGGATTGGACAGATTACAAATCGTCGACAGCACGTGCTGCACCCGCCTATGACGATCAGGTGATTGCCACTGGGGATGATGTCACAGGCAGTTTCCAGCTGGTCAAACGGTATCGGTCCGGCAGCCATATCTATGACCGGCCAATTGCCAAACCCGTGTCTGGCACCGTTCGGATCGGGATTGAAGGGGAAGAACAGCAGGAGGGGGTTCACTATGAAGTGGATACTGTGACCGGGATTATCTCGTTCTCGCACCCCCCAAATGAGGGATCGGAAATCACTGCAGGCTTTGAATTTGACGTTCCGGTTAGGTTTGACACTGACCGCATTCACACCAGTCTGGTCAGTTTTCAGGCGGGTGATGCGCCCAGCGTTCCGATTGTGGAGCTGCGGGTATGAGCGGGTTTAACGCAGGTCTTAAGGCGCATCTGGAAATCGGCAGCACCACAACGTGCCGATGCTGGGCGGTCACGCGCCGTGATGGTGTTGCCATGGGGTTCACGGATCATGATTGTACACTGGCGTTTGATGACATCAGCTTTCGAGCTGACACCGGTCTAAGCGCACTGGCGTTGCAGCAAAGTACCGGACTGTCAGTTGATAATACCGAAGCAATTGGCGCCCTTTGTGATGCGGCGATCAGCGAGGCAGATATCGAGGCGGGCCGCTATGACGGGGCCGAAGTGCAGGCCTGGCTGGTCAACTGGCAGAACGTTGATCAACGTCAGCTGCAATTTCGCGGCACGATAGGCGAGTTGCGCCGTGCCGGAGGGGCGTTTGAGGCGGAGCTGCGAGGGCTGACCGATGCGCTGAACCAACCGCGTGGGCGGGTGTATCAGAAACCGTGCAGTGCCGTGCTGGGCGATGGGACGTGTCGGTTTGATCTGGCGACACCGGGCTATTTTGCAGATGTCGTCGCCGAAAGTGTGACAGATCGCCGGGTCTTTCGGCAGGCTGGAATGGCTGAGTTTGAATCCGGTTGGTTTCAGCACGGCGTGGTCATAGTGCAAAATGGTCTGGCAGAGGGCCTCGTCGGGTTGATCAAACGGGATTACTTTGAGGGGGATGCCCGGGTGATAGAGCTGTGGCACCCGATACGCGCGGCAGTAACGACCGGGGACACCCTTAGGATCGAAGCGGGGTGCGACAAGCGCGCCGCGACCTGCCGGTTCAAATTCAACAATTTTCTGAACTTTCAGGGTTTTCCGGACATCCCCGGTGACGATTGGTCGATATCCGACCCGGCACGCGCGGGGTGGCTGGATGGTGGGAGCCGTCGATCATGAGCGATACTGGGGAGAAAGTGGTTCGGGTGGCGCGTGACTGGATCGGCACGCCGTACCGGCATCAGGCCTCATGTCGAGGCGGCGGAACGGATTGCCTGGGGTTGGTGAGGGGCGTCTGGCGTGACCTGTGTGGAGATGAGCCGGAACCGGTACCTGCCTATTCGATGGATTGGTCAGAACCGGCGCGGATTGAGACGCTTTGGCAGGCAGCTGACAGGGTGTTTCTGCCAAAACCGGTGGCTGAAGAGGCAGCAGGCGATCTCTTGCTGTTCCGAATGCGATCTGGGGCGGTGGCCAAACATTTGGGCATTGCCGGTTGCACAGGTGCCCAGGCGACATTCATTCACGCATTCTCGGGGCATGCGGTTGTTGAGAGCCCGCTGAGTGCCCCCTGGCGGCGGCGTATCGTCGCCCGGTTCAGATTTCCGCAGGAGGGTTGAGTTATGGCGACAATCGTATTGGCCGCGGCAGGTGCCGCAGTAGGCGGAACTGTCGGAGGGACTGTCCTGGGGCTGTCAATGACAGCGGTGGGTCGATTTGCCGGGTCACTGATTGGCCGATCTATTGACCAGCGCCTGTTGGGGCAGGGGTCTGATATTGTCGAAATGGGCCGCGTTAACCGGCTGCGGTTAAGTGGTGCAGGTGAGGGCGATCCGATTGCACAGGTATACGGGCGCATGCGGGTGCCCGGGCAAGTGATATGGGCCACGGAGTTTTTGGAGACTGTTGCCGTGTCTGGCGGCGGTGGCAAGGGCGCGCCGAGCGGACCGAAAACTGCTAATTACAGCTATTCGGTCAGCATGGCGATAGCACTTTGCGAGGGCGAAATCAGCCATGTGGGACGGATCTGGGCCGATGGGAGTGAAATTGCGCGTGATCGACTGACGATGCGTGTCTATTCGGGGGCAATGGATCAGGTGCCCGATCCTAAGATCGAGGCGGTGGAGGGGGCGGGAACCGCACCGGCTTATCGCGGTACCGCATATGTGGTTATCGAGGATCTCGATCTGTCTGAATTTGGCAATCGCGTTCCGCAGTTTTCATTCGAAGTGTTTCGGCCTGCGCAAAAGAATTTGCCCGGTTCTGATCTGGACCCGGCCCATGCATTGCGTGGTGTCGCACTGCTACCGGGCAGCGGGGAGTACGCGCTGGCGACAACACCGGTGCGGATGAATTTTGGGCCGGGATCTACCCCGTTGGCCAATGTGAACTCTCCATCTGCAAAACCGGACTTTTTAACCGCGCTGGACAATTTAAAAGGCGAGTTGCCCGGAAACCGGTCCGTATCGTTGATTGTAAGCTGGTTTGGCGATGATTTGCGCTGTGGCGAATGTTCGCTTCGCCCGAAAGTAGAGCAAAATCAATATGACGGTTCAAACATGCCTTGGCAGGTCGCAGGTTTGAACCGGGCGACCGCCGAGCTTGTTTCCAAAGATTCTGCCGGTCAGTCGAACTATGGCGGCACACCGACCGATCAGTCGGTCGTTGAGGCGATCACGGCGCTGAAAGAGGCCGGTCAGGATGTAATGTATTATCCCTTTATCCTGATGGACCAGGCGGAAGATAATGGCTTGCCCGATCCTTATAGCGATGCGCCTGATCAGGCGGTGTTGCCCTGGCGTGGGCGGATCACGGTTTCATCAGCTCCGGGCAGGGCAGCCTCGCCTGATATGTCTGCAGTGGCAGAGGTTGAAGTGGCTTCATTCTTTGGTACGGCGACAGCGGCAGATTTTGAGTTTCCTGAGCAACCGGATCCGTTTTCTGGAGCGTCAGGAGAAAACAATGAAAACAAGCCATTTGACCTGCTAATTGAACACTCCACCGGATCGCATAGCCCAGTGAATTATACAGGCCCCGATGATTGGGGATACCGCCGCTTTATCCTTCATCAGGCGAAACTATGCGAAGCAGCAGGGGGCGTAGAAAGCTTTTGCATCGGTTCTGAAATGCGGGGGCTGACAACAATTCGTGGGGCAGGTGGAAGTTTTCCTGCCGTGCAGGCGTTGCGAGATCTGGCTGCAGAAGTGCGGCTTATCCTCGGGTCGGATACGCAAATCACCTATGCTGCGGATTGGTCAGAGTATTCGGGGTATCAGCCTCAGGATGGCAGCGGTGATCGCTACTTTCACCTTGATCCTTTGTGGGCTGATGACAATATCGATTTCATCGGGATCGATAATTACATGCCTCTTTCCGATTGGCGTGATGGTTCGGATCATGCAGATGCCAAATGGGGTGCGATCCATGATCTGGGCTATCTTCAGGCGAATATCGAAGGTGGAGAAGGGTACGATTGGTTTTATCATTCGGATGAGGCCCGTGCGGCGCAAATTCGAACGCCGATCACCGATGACGAACATGAAGAGCCCTGGATTTGGAGGGTTAAGGATGTTCGAAACTGGTGGCTGAACCCACATCATGAACGCATTGGGGGTGAACGGCAGGCGCAACAAACGGCTTGGGTGCCGCAATCCAAACCTATTCGATTTACAGAATTTGGATGCGCTGCAATCGACAAGGGAACCAACCAGCCAAACCGGTTTCTTGATCCTAAATCTGACGAATCCGGTTTGCCGCATTTTTCGAATGGAATGCGTGATGAATTGATCCAGTTTCAATATCTGCGCGCGATGCAGGGGTATTGGAGTGATCCGGCTAACAATCCGACGTCAGACGAATATGGTGCACCGATGCTGGACATGGAGCACGCTTATGCATGGGCGTGGGATGCGCGGCCATTCCCAAGTTTTCCGGGCAATCAGGCACTATGGAGCGATGGCGCAAACTATGCGCGCGGTCACTGGATCTCTGGTCGTATGTCAGCCTGGCGGCTTGCCTCTGTGGTTAACGCTGCTTGTGAGAGCGTCGGATTGGTGGAATGCGACACGTCTGATTTGCATGGAATCATACGGGGATATCACATTGATCAGGTGGCTGACGCCCGGGCGATCCTGCAACCATTGATGCTGCGTCATGGGTTTGACGCGGTGGAACGGGATGGGACGTTGAAGTTCCTATTGCGAGATGGGGTGACAGATCACAGTGTTGATCCGGATACTCTGGTCAGGGACGACGAAATCGATGGTGTGATTGAAGAAACCCGGAGCAATGTTAACGAGCTTTCGGGCCGCGTACGGCTGCGGTTCATTGAAGAAGGTGCCGATTACGAGGTCATTGCCGAGGAATCGATCTTGCCTGACGCACAAAGCCATGCGGTGTCGACATCGGAAATGCCGTTGCTCATGACGCGTGCCGAGGGACGCCAAACGGTAGAGCGTTGGCTGTCTGAGGCACGTATCGCAACCGATACCGTGCGTTTGACCTTGCCACCGTCACAACTGGAGATTGGCGCCGGAGAAGTAATCAAACTGCCAAACGAAAACGGCGGAGGACTGTTTCGGATTGACCGTGTAGACGTGATGGCCAATGCCCAAAAAGTTGAGGCAGTTCGAATTGAACCAGAAAGCTACCGACCGGTGGAAATTGAGGCCGATGAGCCTGTGGTCAGGTCATTTTCCGTACCAGCACCGGTAACTTCATTTTTCATGGACCTGCCGCTATTAACCGGGGACGAAGTGCCACATGCGCCGCATCTGGCCGTGATTGGTGATCCATGGCCGGGTTCTGCGGCGCTATATTCGTCGGATGAAGACGCCAATTATCGGTTGAACAAGGTGGTTGTGGCGCGCAACCCGGTGGGGATCACCGAAACCGCCCTGTCACCGGCTTGTATTGGGCGGATAGACAGGGGCGCTGGATTGCGGGTTCGGATGCTGAATGGGGCGCTTGAATCCGTTAGTGACGCAGCTTTTCTAAGTGGTGCAAATCTCTGTGCGATCGGGGATGGAAGCCCCGATGGATGGGAGTTGTTTCAGTTCCGTGATGCAGAGCTTGTTGCTAAGGACAGCTACCTGCTGCAACATCGTTTGCGAGGTCAGCTGGGCACTGAACAGACCGATGCCTGGCCTGCAGGATCTTACATTGTCAGACTTGATGGCACGCCGCAGCAGATAGAATTATCCGAAAGCCAGCTTGGTCAGCCACGCAACTATCGCATTGGTCCGGCTTCGCGACCGGTGGACGACTTTGCCTATCGTCATGCGATTATAGCTTTCGATGGCATCGGTCTACGCCCTCTGAGTCCGGTACACCTGCGTCTGACGGGGGATGCGGGAAGTGAACGCACATTAAGCTGGATTCGAAGAACCCGGGTTGGCGGCGATCGTTGGGAAACGCCGGATGTACCGCTGGGCGAGGAAACCGAAACCTACATCGTGCGTGTTATGCAGGGCGGTGAGATTTTGCGAGAAGAGGCGGTTCAGGCGCCGGAATGGGTGTATTCGGCTGCCGCACAGGCAGCAGATAACATTACGGGTTTATATGAATTGCATGTTGCTCAGGTCTCAGCTCTGTTTGGCGCAGGCGTATTCGCCCGGTTCAACGTTCCGGCCTAGCCCCGGGCACATTCGACGCATTTCATAGCTGCCGGATCGAGCGCAAGCCGACCCGATGCAATTTCATCCCCACAGTCATCGCAATAGCCAAATTCACCGTCTTCAATACGGGCTAGTGCAGCAGTCAAACGCGCCCGCTCGCCCTGCCTGCGGGCATCTGTGGCCTTGGCCATGGCCTGATTTTGCAGGGCATCCATTCGGCTAAGCCGTCCAACTGCCTGCTGATCAAGCTCGACAACCGCTTTGCCTTCCTGACCAAGCGTATCCTCGGCATCAAGCTGCTGTAATCGCTCAGTGATCAGGTTACGAAACTGCTGAAGGTCGGACTCATTCATTTTTGTCATTCCTGCCATCAGCTCTTTGCATTTTACCATCCGTTCCTATCTGGTATAGTGAGATGACTGTTGAAGGAGCAGGCAAATGGTTGAAACCAACGTAAAACTCGCTGAACTGGATCCTGTTTGGGCCCGCATTAAGGCCGAAGCGGAAGAGGCGGTCAAGCTTGAGCCACTGTTGGGAGGGTTGGTGCATTCAAGTATTTTGCACCACCAGACGATCGAGTCGGCGCTTGCATACCGGATTTCGCTGAAACTGGCATCGAGCGAGATGCCAGAACAGATTTTGCGTGAAATTTGCGATTCAGCACATGCAGCAGACAAAGATATTGGCCTTGATGCGCGCGCTGATATCGTGGCGGTCAATGACCGAGACCCCGCCTGTGATCGGTTCATCCTGCCAATGCTCTTTTTCAAAGGGTTTCAGGCTGTTCAGGCCTACCGGGTGGCACAATGGCTATGGCATGATGGTAGCCGCGACATGGCCCGGTTTTTCCAGATGCGCGCTTCTGAAGTATTTGGTGTGGATATTCACCCCGGCGCCAGAATCGGCAAAGGCATCATGATCGACCATGCACATTCCATCGTAATTGGTGAAACGGCAGTTGTGGGCGACAATGTTTCGATGCTGCATTCCGTGACTTTGGGCGGTACCGGTAAGGAAGAAGAGGATCGTCATCCAAAAATTGGCGATGGCGTTCTGATCGGTGCCGGGGCCAAAGTGCTTGGGAATATCAAGGTTGGCCATTGTTCCCGGATCGCGGCCGGTTCTGTGGTGCTGCAAGAGGTGCCGCCGTGCAAGACCGTGGCGGGTGTTCCCGCGCGGATTGTGGGCGAAGCGGGATGCGATCAACCCTCGGTGGCCATGGATCAGATGCTGGGTGTGCGCTAAAGCGGTTTTCGTTAAACCTGAATCAGGTTTGGCGAAACACGTCCCGACAACGCATTGATGTTGCACCGTTTCCCAACAACCTGATGCCTCAGGTTTTTTGCGAAACGCTTTAGGTCAGCAATTTCTGCAATTCAGGATAGCAATTGGTTCTGCTCTCGGCTCACAAAGGCGGGGTGCAGAACCCTAAGCTGACGGAAGCCCATCGAATCTCAATTCGTTACGATCCAACCATTTCCTAACCGGTCACGCTTGCCATCGGTGAGAAAATCCATGGTGACGGGCGGCGGTGCGACGAAAGTTTGCACTTCCTGCCCGGCTGAGGCGCCTGGGGATATCCAAGTAGCGGCCAGTGTTGCGACTGTAAGCAGGCTCAGCAGGGAAAATGTTCTCATCGTTTGACCTCATACTCTGCTTTGTGAAAAGCGTTGCAATTGACAGGCCAAAGATGGGGCAAACCACCAATGTAATTCAAAAACAGCCCACGCGCGGCGGGCTGTTATCCGATAACAAAGATTGTTAAGTATTTGTAATTATGAAGATTTGTCAGGCAAGCATGACCATCGGGTTTTCAAGGTTCTGCTTGATCTGCTCCAGCAGCTGAGCCCCCAATGCACCATCAATCACCCTGTGATCTACGCTCAAAGTGACTGACATCACCGTCGCAACCGCCAGTTCACCATCATCTCCGACGACCGGTTGCTTCTTGCCACCGCCGACAGCCAGAATAGCCCCGTGTGGCGGGTTGATCACCGCGTCGAAATTATCAATTCCGAACATTCCGAGGTTTGAAATGGCAAAGCTTCCACCCTGATACTCGTGTGGTGCAAGTTTGCGTTCACGTGCGCGGCCGGCAAGATCTTTCATCTCTGCTGAAAGCGCGGACAGCGATTTAAGCTCTGCATCTTTCAAAACAGGTGTGAACAAGCCACCTTCGATTGCCACGGCAACGGCCACGTCGGATGGTTTCAGCTTCAGCATCCGATCACCTGCCCAGACGGCATTTGCATCCGGTACGGCCTGCAGGGCCAGTGCACAGGCCTTGATGATGAAATCGTTGACCGACAGCTTCACATTGCGTGCTTCCAATTGCTTGTTCAGCTGGCTGCGGAACTTCAACAGCGCATCAAGCTGGATATCACGCCGCAGGTAGAAATGCGGGATTGACTGCTTCGCCTCTGTCAGGCGTGCGGCAATGGTTTTGCGCATGCCGTCCAGGGCCACTTCTTCATACTCACGCCCCTCGTACATCGCGGCAACCTGCGAAGAAGACGGTCCCGTTGCAGGTGCAGCTGCGGCTGGTGCAGCGGCGGCAACGGCATCAGGCGCCTTCGCGCCAGGTTGTGCTGCTTCAACATCGGCTTTGACGATCCGGCCATGGGGGCCAGAGCCCGTGACCTGCTCAAGGTCCAATCCTTTTTGCGCAGCAATCCGGCGCGCAAGGGGTGAGGCAAAAATGCGTTCTCCACCGGCCTTGGTTGGTGCAGCGGGCGCAGGTGATGCGGCTGCCGCAACAGGAGTGGCTGTTTCTTCGGCGGCCGCAGGGGCCGCAGGCGCGGGCGCGGCGCTGGTTGACCCGATGTCATCGGCGCTTTCGCCCTCTTCCAGCAGCACGGCGATGACTGTATTGACCTTCACCCCTTCGCTGCCTTCCGGCACAACGATTTTACCCATCGTGCCTTCATCCACAGCCTCGAATTCCATGGTGGCTTTGTCGGTTTCGATCTCGGCCAGCAAGTCGCCGGAACTGACAGTATCGCCCTCTTTGACCAGCCATTTGGCCAATGTGCCTTCTTCCATGGTCGGAGACAGGGCGGGCATGAGAATTTCTGTCGGCATCTTAACGTTCCTCGATCAGAGTAATTTGGTCAAAAGGTGCCCGGGGACGCCGTGCCCCACGGGAAAGCTGTGTAATAGCGGCTTCGATCTTGTTTTTGTTTTCGGCCATCCAGACATATGCCGTCTGATGAGAAGGGCGCGACCCAAGCGTTAACCGCGAAACCGCAAGCCGTTCCGGCACCAGGGCAGACACATCTGCCCCGTCAACACGATGTACGACGCGGTAACATTCAGTAGCTATATCGCGGCCCTTAACCTCCATCAGCGTCTTACCGATAGGTCACCTGACGCACCGCATCCATCACTTCGGCGGTTGACGTCAGGGCCATTTTTTCAAGATTGGCGGCATAGGGCATCGGCACATCTTTACCCGTGCAGTTGATGACAGGCGCATCGAGATAGTCAAAGGCCCGCTCCATCAAAGTGGCAGAGATATGGTTGCCGATTGAGGCAACGGGCCAGCCTTCTTCAACGGTGACGCAGCGATTGGTTTTCATCACAGACGCGATCACAGTGTCATAGTCCAGCGGGCGCAGGCTACGCAGGTCAATCACTTCGGCGTCGATCCCATCTTCTGTCAGCTTTTCAGCAGCTTCGAGCGCATAGCTCATCCCGATTCCAAAGCTCACGATGGTCACATCATTGCCGGAACGGGCGATGCGGGCCTTGCCAAGCGGAATTGTGAAATCGTCAATCTTTGGCACTTCAAAGCTGCGGCCATACAGGATTTCATTTTCAAGGAAGATCACCGGGTTGGGGTCGCGAATGGCTGTCTTCAGCAGCCCCTTGGCATCGGCGGCTGAATAGGGCTGAACCACTTTTAAACCGGGAACCTGCGCGTACCACGCGGCGTAATCCTGAGAATGCTGTGCGCCCACACGCGCGGCGGCACCGTTGGTGCCCCGGAACACGATGGAACAACCCAGCTGGCCACCGGACATATAATTGGTTTTACCGGCAGAGTTAATGATCTGGTCAATCGCCTGCATGGCAAAGTTCCATGTCATGAACTCCACGATGGGCCGCAATCCGCCCCAGGCCGCACCGACACCAATGCCAGCGAAACCATGTTCGGTAATCGGCGTGTCGATCACGCGCTTTGCGCCAAACTCATCCAACAAACCTTGGGTGATTTTGTAAGCGCCCTGATATTCGGCCACTTCTTCGCCCATCACGAATACGCTTCCATCATTGCGCATCTCTTCGGCCATTGCGGTATTCAGCGCCTCGCGCACGGTCATGGTCTGCATTTCCGTGCCCTCGGGCCAATCGGGGCTCGTATCGGGCTGTGGGGCGGCTGGCGCTGCTGTTGCGGCGGCCGCAACAGGGGCAGGGGCTGTTACTTCCGCCACCGGTGCCTGGGCGCTTGCTGCGCTTGCGATGTCATCGGCGCTATCGCCTTCTTCAAGCAGAATAGCGATGGCGGTGTTCACCTTCACGCCTTCGGTTCCTTCTGCAATAAGGATTTTGCCGATGGTGCCTTCGTCAACAGCCTCAAACTCCATCGTCGCTTTATCGGTTTCAATTTCCGCCATGATGTCGCCGGATGCGACGGTATCGCCCTCTTTGACCAGCCATTTGGCCAATGTGCCTTCTTCCATGGTTGGCGACAGGGCGGGCATCAGAATTTCGGTTGCCATTTCGTATTACTCCTGAAATCTCTGCTGCTTACGCGTCGGCGTAGATGTCTGTCCAAAGCTCGGACGGATCGGGTTCGGGGCTTTCCTTGGCAAACTCAGCCGAGGCATTGACGATTTCCTTGATCTCTTTGTCGATCGCTTTGAGATCATCCTCGGTAGCATGTTTGCCGCTTAAAAGAAGGTCGCGCACATGTTCAATGGCGTCCTTTTCTTCGCGCACTTTCTGCACTTCTTCTCGGGTCCGGTATTTTGCCGGGTCCGACATGGAATGTCCGCGATAACGGTAGGTTTTGACCTCAAGAATGTAGGGGCCTTTGCCTGCGCGGCAGTGCGCGGTTGCCTTTTCGCTGGCCGCTTTCACCGCCAGAACATCCATGCCATCAACGGCCTCGCCGGGGATGCCAAACGCTTCACCCCGAGTGTAGATATCGGGGGTGGATGTGGAACGTTTTTGTGACGTGCCCATCGCATACTGGTTGTTTTCAATGACGAAAATTACCGGCAAAGACCAAAGTGCTGCCATGTTGAAGGTCTCATACACCTGACCCTGGTTGGCCGCGCCATCACCGAAATAAGTGAATGTGACGTTGTCATTGCCATTATACTGATCCGCAAATGCGAGGCCTGCACCAAGTGGTACATTCGCCCCCACAATTCCATGCCCGCCATAGAAATGCTTTTCGCGGCTGAACATATGCATCGAGCCGCCTTTGCCGCGCGAATAACCGCCTGCGCGGCCGGTCAATTCAGCCATCACACCGTTCGCATCCATCCCGCAGGCCAGCATATGGCCATGATCGCGGTAGGTGGTGATCCGTTTATCGCCTTCCTTGGTAGCGGACTCCAAACCCACCACAACGGCCTCTTGTCCGATGTAAAGATGGCAAAAACCGCCGATCAGACCCATTCCGTACAACTGACCAGCCTTTTCTTCGAATCGACGGATCAGCAGCATGTCGCGATAGAACTCTTTAAGTTCATCCGTGGAAATATTTGAATTCTTTGTAGGTTTTCGGGCGGCCATGGGCGGCGGGCTCCTTCCCTGAGTAAATAGTTTAGCGTTAAACTAATTTATACACGATCAAAATCCATCTGGCGAGTATGAATCTCGGTTAAGTTTAATTTCAACGCATTATCGTGCCTCCGGTGCGCAAAATGGCAGGCAATTTACAAGCTCAAGGTTTCCACTTGTGTATCTTCGGATCAACCGAAAACAGCTCTGGCCAGCCGACAAAATATTCAATCCCAAAAATCAAAAGGCAAACGCCGATAATAGCAAAGACCAGCTTAACCCGACCTTCGCTTGGAGGGTTGCGCGCCCAACGGGCCATTCGGAAGAGCCAGCGAGGGTTCATTCGCCTGTAAAACGGACCTTGCCGATATAGGGCAGGTTGCGATTGCGCTGTGCAAAATCGATGCCGTATCCAACGACAAACTCGTCCGGAATTTCAAAACCTATCCAGTCTGCACAGATATCAGCCTCGCGACGCGATGGTTTATCCAGCAATGCGATGGTTTTAAGCTTATTCGGTGATCTGCTGTGCAGCAGATTCAGTACATGAGAAAGCGTGTGACCGGTATCAACGATATCTTCGACAACCAATACATCGCGCCCTTCGATATCGCTACTGAGATCCTTAACGATTCTCACCTCGCGGCTCGATTCAGTGCTGTTGCCGTATGAGGAGGTTTCGATGAAATCGACCTCGACATTCATATCAAGCTCACGCACCAGATCAGCGATAAAGACGAAAGATCCGCGTAGCAAACCAACCACCACAAGTTTACCGCACCCTGCAAACTCGGCGTGGATTTCATCTGCCAACGCTTCTATCCGGGCGGCGATTTCTTTGGCTGAAATCATGCGGTCGATGACATACGGTCGATCTGGCATGGCATCCTCTTGCAATTCTGCCACCAGTCTACGAAATATCGGCGCACTGTCACGCGAAAACCGGATACATGCGAGATGCCTTCACATTCCGAAACCCGCCATCTGTCTTTCACAGCCCAGCAGATGTACGATCTGGTGGCGGATGTTGCATCCTATCCTGAGTTTCTGCCATGGACCGCAGCGGCCCGTGTTCGCAAAATCACACCCGAACCAGATGGTTCACGTGTTATGCAGGCCGACCTCGTGATCAGTTTCAAAGTGTTTCGCGAAAAGTTCGGAAGCCGCGTTGTGCTATGGGATCAGGACCGCCGAATTCAGACTGAATATCTGGATGGGCCTTTCAAACACATGCGTTCAAATTGGGCCTTTGCCGAGAAAGAGGAGGGGTGCGAAGTTTCATTTGATGTCGATTTCTCGTTTCGAAACAGGCTTTTACAGTCAGCGGCCGAGCTATTTTTCTATGACGCGATGAAACGAGTAGTTCGGGCCTTTGAAGAGCGCGCGCATAATCTTTACAAATAGGCTGCCGAAGAAAAGTAGAATGATCTGACCGTTGTCAGATTCTGGTAGCTACGTGAGATGAAAGTGCCATGACCGGGATCACAACTAAGCTTGCACAGTTTGCAACCCGCGCCGGCCCTTTGCCTGCGCATGCGATGGATGTTCTGCGGCTGTCCTTGCTGGATTGGGCAGCTGTTGGCCTAGCCGGGCGAGACGAGCCCGTTTCCCAAATCCTAAGAGCGCAGGCATTGGAAGAGGGCGGTGCCGAACAGGCCAACATGTTTGGACTCAAGCAACAAGTTCCGGCGCGAATGGCGGCTCTTGTCAATGGTGCCACGTCACACGCGCTGGATTACGATGACACGCATTTCGCTCATATTGGCCACCCTTCGGTCGCGGTCATTCCAGCGGCGCTTGCCGTTGCGCAATTGCGTGATTCAGGCGGGCGCTCTTTTCAAGAGGCCGCATTGGTCGGGGTAGAGGCATCGATCCGTATCGGGATGTGGCTGGGCCGCAGCCATTATCAAGCCGGTTATCACCAGACTGCCACTGCTGGAGCGTTTGGCGCCTGTCTGGCGGCCACTCGCCTGTTAGACTTTCGCGCGGAACAAGTGGAGATGGCTCTCGGGTTGGTATCAACCCGCTCATCGGGCCTGAAATCCCAATTCGGCTCTATGGGCAAACCGTTGAATGCCGGGATCGCTGCGGCCAATGGGGTAGAGGCCGCACTGCTGGTTGCAAAAGGCTTTGTTAGCGTGCCGTCGGCATTGGAGGATCCGCAAGGATTTGGATCAACGCATTCAGGAGAGGCGTTGGCAGAGGCTTTTTCCGGATTGGGTGAAGAATGGCTTTTCCCGACAGTACAGCATAAGTTTCATGCTTGTTGTCACGGGTTGCACTCCGCGTTGGAAGCGATTGAACAGATTAAGAAATATGTAGATCTAAATCAGCTCGAGCGCATCGTGATTCACACTCACCCCCGCTGGATGACAGTTTGCAATATTAAACATCCCAAAACAGGGTTGGAAGCAAAGTTTAGTTATCGCGCCGCAATAGGTTTGTCTCTTTTGGGGTTTGACACGGGAGTGATTGAAACATTTTCCGACCGGCTGGCAGCGGATGTTGAGCTGTTGAAAATGATGCAGAAAATTGACGTGGTATCCGATAAATCCATCCCGGATACTGCAACACGCGTTCGATGTGATCACAAAACCGGCAGTGACATCGTTGAATTTGACCTGAACACGCCACTCTCTTTGAAAGACCGTCAATCTCGTGTTCACGCCAAGGCGAAAAGCCTGATCGGAGCGGATCAGTTTTCAGCGCTCTTGCTCGATATTGATAAAGAGGCTTCAGCGAACGAATTTGCAGTATCTCTTGCGAAATGAATGAGGCCCCACAATATGGGGCCTGCATCCGCATTCATTTGCTTTCTTAGCTGGTCAGATCATAAGCGCGTTCACCATGCGCCTCGAGATCCAAGCCGTTGGTTTCTGTTTCAGCGTCGACACGAAGCGGCGTGATCAGTGCAACAAGCTTGACCAACGCATAGGTCACAACAACCGTGAAAACGCCCACAATTGCCAATGAACCAAGCTGTGCAGCCCAGCTTCCGGCGCCGAATGCGGCAATCATGATGGTGCCAAATACGCCACCCACTCCATGCACTGCAAATACATCCAGTGTGTCGTCAATGCTCAGTTTTTCGCGGATCAGAACCACAGCTTCCTGACAAAGGATCCCTGCGACGCCACCGATAATCAGCGCAGCGACCGGCCCGACAAAGCCGCTTGCGGGTGTGATCGATGCAAGGCCCGCAATGGTACCAGTTACCATCCCGACCAGTGAGGCCTTGCCGAATTTGATCCGCTCCCACAGTGCCCAACTGAGCGAGGCCGCTGCTGCCGAGATATGAGTAACGGACAGTGCCATCGCTGCCCCACCGTCTGCCGCCAGTTGTGATCCGCCATTAAACCCGAACCAGCCCACCCATAGCATCGCCGCACCAATCATGACAAAACCCGGGTTGTGTGGGGGCGTCGTACGGTTTTTGCGCGGCCCCAATGCGATGGCGATAATCAACGCTGCAAGGCCCGCCGTTTCATGCACAACGATACCACCAGCAAAATCCCGCACGCCGGTTTCACCAAATATCCCGCCATCTGCCAGGAACCCGCCGCCCCATATCCAATGAGCCACAGGCGCGTAACAGACCAGCATCCAAAGCCCTGAAAACAATAGGACAAACCCAAATCCAATACGTTCGACATAGGCGCCCACGATCAGTGCGGGTGTGATAATGGCAAAGGTCATTTGAAATGCGAAAAACAATACTTCTGGCAACGTGCCAAACAATGTGTCCGCCGTAATACCATTGAGGAACATCTTGCCCAAACCACCCCAATAGGCACCTCCATCTCCAAAGGCGATCGAATAACCGGCGACAAGCCACAACACGCTCATCAGGCACGCAATCGCGTAGCATTGCATAAACACGCTCAGCACATATCGCGCGCGCACCAGGCCGCCGTAAAACAGGGCAAGGCCCGGTAAGGTCATAAAGAGCACAAGTGCGGTCGCTACGATGATCCAGGCTGTGTCGGCTCCGTTCATTTCTCGATCCTTTCGGGTGAACAATTGGCGTTTGCGTTGTTCAAGCGAAGCTGAAGGGAAAAAAGAAGCGAGGATCGTTGGTGTCGTCGGATTTTCAGATGTGATTGGTTGGGATGCCCGTAATTTGTGCGATCTATTTGCGGGATGCACAAAGAATGGGCGGTTTCAAGACAGGGTTTCGTCCAGCATTTCCAATGCGTGATCGCGCGCGCGGGCGCGTACGATAGCTCTGCCAAGTGCTCCAAATTCAATGGTTTCAGCGCGGGTCACTCGGCCGCTTTGAGCGATGGCAAAGCAAACCCGCCCCTCTGGCTTGTGCTCTGACCCACCGGGGCCAGCGATGCCCGTTATCGCGACTGCGAGTGTAGCTTTGGTGCGTTCAATCGCACCATTGGCCATTTCGAGCGCAACCTGTTCGGACACGGCACCATAAGTATCAAGGCTTTTTTCTGGCACTCCAAGAAGGCACATCTTCGTTTCATTAGAATAGGTTACGATCCCACCTTCAACTACATCGGAGGAGCCGGGCACCTCTGTCAACGCTGTTGAAACCAATCCACCGGTGCAACTTTCAGCGGTGACAATACGCATGTTGCTTTGTCTGGCTTTTTCAAGCAGATCAGCAACATTCATAGGGCCAGTACTCCGTGCGATACCCATGCCAATGCCATAACGCCAATTGCCGCAAACACCCCGGCAATAACATCATCCAGCATGACCCCCATGGCATCCCCACGCCGATCCGCCCAACCAACGGGGCCAGGTTTCGTGATGTCGAACAGCCGGAACAAAAAGAAAGCAGCAATCCAGCCGGGCCAGAGTGCAGTAAGATCTGCGCCCGCATGAGTTGCGCTAATGGATACCGGCAACAGCGCAATCCATTGACCAACAACCTCGTCGATCACAATCTCAGACGGGTCGTGATCTTCCTTGCCTTTTGTTTCTTTAGATGCGGCCCACAACCCTTTGATAAATGCAATTATTATGGCAGCGCACAACAAAATCGGACCGCCAGCCAAATGAATTATCCAGGCCATTGGCAGCGCAGCCAGTGAACCCCAGGTTCCGGGTGCAGGACGCAAATGCCCGACGAAACAAACAGTGGCGATAATTTGGCTCACCCTCATTTTGGCACCAGCGTTACAGAAGCTTGCGCTGCAATCCCTTCAACGCGTCCGGTAAAGCCAAGCCGTTCTGTTGTTGTGGCTTTAACGGAAATTCTGCTCGTATCAACGCCGGTAACATCGGAAATCACGGCGCACATGGCAGAGGCATGCGGCCCGATTTTTGGCTCCTCACAGATCAGGGTGATATCCATATTGTTGATTTTATACACCTTTTCAGAACACAGCCCGGCGGCATGCTGCAGAAACCGGCGACTGTCTGCGCCTTTCCATTGTGGATCTGATGGGGGAAAGTGGCGGCCAATATCACCTTCTGCCAATGCACCATAGATCGCGTCGGTCAGGGCGTGCAGGCCTACATCCGCGTCGGAATGGCCGCTCAGTCCGCGATCATGAGGAATTGAAACGCCACACAGTGTCACGGTGCTACCGGGGCCAAAACGGTGCACATCAAACCCGGTGCCTACACGTATATCCATTTGATTTTCCAGTATTTTTGAAGCTCTGGCAAAATCACCGGCATGGGTGATCTTTAGATTGTCTTCGTCGCCAGGGACAATCTGAACGTCGATACCAGCAGAGCGGGCAACGGCAACATCATCGGCGGCATCCCCGTTTTGATCGCGATGGGCCGCAAGAATTTTATCGAAATCAAAGGCTTGCGGTGTTTGCGCGCGGTAAAGGCCGGTGCGGTTCTGGGTGCCGGTAACCCTGTTGTCAGCACCGGTCCAAAGGGCATCAGTGACCGCCAAAGCGGGTGCGACGGCATCAATCAGCGGGTTTTGAATTTTGCGCAAAATATCACAAATGAAAGCAGGTTTTATACAACATCGAGCCGCATCGTGAATCAGAACAAATTTCACGTCAGAACCTATCAGTGACTCAAGTCCGTTGCGTACAGAATCCGCGCGGGTGGCACCGCCGGTTACAATTGTTAAATCATCGGATGGGGCGAACCTGTGCAGATCATTTGAATTCAGAACCAGTACGATCCGGGAAATCTGGGCCACCTCGCGAAACGCCGCAACAGTTCGATCAATCACGCGTTTGCCTGCGAGGACCTGCCATTGTTTTGGCAACTCCCCTCCGGCTCTGGTGCCGCGCCCGGCGGCGACAATGATTGCTGCGTTGGTCATGGGGTCTGATACCGTGCGTGCATGGGCAAGTGCAATGGTGGGATGAAGGGGGCTCTAGAGTTGCCTCGGACCTCCGTGTGCGGTGGTTAGGTTAGGGGAGCGTATTTTGGGCATGATGTAGTTCTTGGACAGTTTTGAGCGGCCAGTTGTGCGGCTAAATGCCTAAAAAATAGGCAATTGCACTTGGAGCGATACCGAGTAACCCCTCAATTATTGTGCAAAACATTAGTTTCGACTAGGAACACGGTGCTGCACAAGGATTGAGCATTCGATGCAAAAGCTGAACGCACTCGACCTGACACCGCCGGTTTTCCTGGCCCCACTTGCGGGTATCACCGATCTGCCGTTTCGCAATCTGGTGTCGCGTTTCGGGGCAGGGCTTGTGGTCAGCGAAATGATTGCCAGTCAGGAAATTGTACAATCGAGGCCGGGCGTGCGGGAAAAAGCAGAGCTAGGATTTGGCATCGCCAATACAGCAGTGCAGCTTGCCGGTCGCGATCCTTACTGGATGGCCGAAGCCGCCCGTCAGGTCGAGGATCAGGGCGCACGGATTATTGACATCAATATGGGCTGCCCAGCCAAAAAGGTGACAAGCGCACGCGGTACCGGGGCAAGCGGATCGGCCCTGATGAAAGAACCAGATCTGGCCTTGCAGTTGATCGAGGCCGTGGTGGGCGCGGTGCAGGTACCTGTGACACTCAAAACGCGCTTGGGATGGGATGATGATCTGCTGAATGCCCCGGACATGGCACGCCGGGCAGAAAACGCCGGGATTCAGATGGTAACCATTCATGGTCGCACCCGGTGTCAGTTCTATAAAGGCCATGCGGATTGGGCCGCGATCCGGGCAGTAAAGGATGCGGTGGGCATTCCGGTTATTGCCAATGGTGATATCACCAGTCCTGATACGGCGCGAAGTGCGCTGAAATTATCCGGTGCCGATGGCGTTATGATCGGGCGGGGCGCTCAGGGGCGTCCATGGATGCCGGCTCAGATTGCCCATGAACTGTTTGGCACGCCCGCCCCGGAGGTGCCCAGCGGGGCCGCGTTGATCGACCTTGTGGCAGGGCATTACGAGAACATGCTGGGATTTTATGGTGCCACCTTGGGAAATCGCGTCGCACGGAAACATCTGGGGTGGTATCTGGACGATGCCGGAACGGGGCCGGATATGCGCCGCAGGGTTTTAACAAGCCGTGATCCTGAAGAGGTGCTGCGCCTGATTCCTGACGCGCTTGGCCGATCCAGCAAGCTGGCAGCATGACTAAACAGGAAGATATGATCTGGAACTCACTGCCGGTTCCCGCGCTGGTGCTGGATGGCCAGGACAGGATTGTCCGGCTCAATCCGGCCGCGGAAGGGTTTTTGATGTGCTCTTCGCGTGCTGTTGAGGGGCAGATCGCCTGGGATCGTCTGGCGATTGATGCACCGCTTGAAAAAGCGGTGAGTCGTGCCAGGGACAACACGGCCGCCTTGTTTGTAAATGACGTGGATGTCGGAACAGGGGATCGCGCACCGATGCAGTGCAACCTGCAGATCGCACCGCTGACAGGGTGTGAAGGACATATGATCCTGACAATTGCCCCGCGAGAACTGTCCGGCAGGATGACGCAGGGTAAATCGGTTCGGTCTGCGGCAAAAACAGCCATTGGTATGGCTGAAATGCTGGCCCATGAGATCAAAAACCCCCTGGCAGGGATAACAGGTGCAGCACAGTTGTTGTCGATGAACCTGTCGCCTGATGATCGGGAGTTGACAGATCTGATCGTGACCGAAAGCCGTCGGATCGTTGGTCTGCTGGATCAGGTCGAGCAGTTTGGCAACCTGCGTGCCCCCAAATTAAGAGCGATGAACCTGCATGATGTGCTGGACAGGGCCCGTCGTTCCGCCCTTTTGGGTGTGGCGGCCCAGATGCGCATTGCCGAAGACTATGACCCGTCCCTTCCACTGGCCTTGGGTGACCCCGACCAAATACTACAGGTGCTTCAGAACCTGTTGAAAAACGCCGGCGAAGCAGCGGGCAAAAGCGGTGGGCAGATCACGTTGCGCAGCTTTTATGAGCATTCGTTGCGTGTACGGGGCGAGGACGGCGCCGAAAGGTCATTGCCGCTACAGGTCGAGGTGATCGATGACGGGCCGGGATTGCCACCAGAAATTGCCGGAGACGTGTTCGATCCTTTTGTGTCGGGGCGCGAAAACGGCACCGGGCTGGGATTGGCATTGGCGGCAAAGGTTATTTCTGACCATATCGGCTGGATTTCCGTGAACTCGGTGCCAGGGCGAACGGTGTTTCGGATATCCTTGCCCGTGGCCCCCAGAGAGATGGAGGAAGACTGATGGATGGCACTGTTCTGGTCGCGGATGATGATCGTACGATCCGCACGGTTCTGACACAGGCGCTGACCCGGGCGGGATGCAAGGTGCATGCGACCAGCTCTTTGACGACTCTGATGCGTTGGGTGGCCGAGGGGCGCGGGGATGTTGTGATATCAGACGTGGTCATGCCTGATGGTAATGGGCTGGAAATGTTGCCAAAAATTGCACAGGACCGTCCCGGCCTGCCGGTTATCGTGATTTCAGCGCAAAACACGATCATGACCGCGATTCAGGCAGAAGAGGCAGAGGCCTATGATTATCTGCCAAAACCTTTTGACCTGCCCGATTTGATGAAGCGGACCGCACGGGCGCTGGAAACCCGTGGGCGGCAATCACATTCGAGCACTACGTCTGATCGACCTGAGGATTTGCCCCTGATCGGGCGAACGCAACCGATGCAGACGCTCTATCGCCTGTTGGCAAAACTGATGAACACCGAGATTCCGGTACTGATCACCGGCGAATCCGGAACGGGAAAGACATTGATCGCGCGTGCAATTCATGACTTTTCTGACCGCCGCAGTCAGCCTGTTGTGACCGTAAGCGCAACAGACCTTGCTGATAAGGATGGCCCGGCGCGAATTTTGGCACGGGCGCGTGGCGGGACGATAGTACTGGACGAGATTGCCGATTTCGATGCTGAGGCTCAGGGCAGGGTGGTTCGTATGATGGACACCTCGGGTGGGCGTAGTTCCGGGGAACAGCCGCCCAGGTTCATCGCGACAAGCCTGGGTGACATGTCTGAACGCCTGACTGCCGGGCAGGTGCGCAGTGATCTTTACTACCGGCTTAGCGGTGCCGTCGTGGATGTTCCGCCGCTTCGGTCGCGTGTGGACGATATTCCCCTGCTTGCGGCTCAATTCCTGAAACTTGCGGCACAAGACGGGCAACCTGAGCGCCATCTTTCTGATCGGGCAATTGAGGTGATGCGAAACTACAGCTGGCCGGGCAACGTGCGCCAGCTTGAAAACACGGTGCAGCGCCTCGGTCTGATGGATCAGATTGAGGTGATTGGCAGGGACGATGTGGCGGGTATTCTGGACCAGATGCCTGGTGCGGGCCATGTGGCGGCAGCAAGCCCCGGCGAAACCCTGTCAGAATCAGTTGCCCGCCATTTGCAGCGCTACTTTGATCTGCATGGCAATATGCTGCCACCGCCCGGTTTGTATGCCCGGATCATACGCGAAGCAGAGCTGCCTTTGATCGAAATTGCCCTGGATGCGACCGGAGGAAATCAGGCGAAATGCGCCGATCTTCTGGGCATCAACCGCAATACTTTGCGCAAGAAGATCACCGAGCTGGATATTCGCGTGACACGCCGCCGAAAGTTGATGTAAAACTGCAACATCACTGTGGCCAATTAGGGCCAGCGCGTTCATACCGTCTATATATAGCGGTTTGCTCGTTTGGGTGCACGAGTTGATGGGGGCAGGGCGTGGCGACACAGACACGCGGATTATCTTTGGATCGGGTCAGCCAGCTGCGCCGGCAGCGCCGTCTTCGCACGGTGGCAACTTTTGGCCTAGTGGTTTTAGGTCCCATTCTGGCGCTGGTTACGTTCCTGATTATGGGCCCGCTGGATCAGGGGGCGTCATCCAATGTTCTGCGCATGGCTCTGCTGGCCGATCTGATCTACGTGATCATGGTGGCGGCACTTGTCTCACAACGCGTGGCCCAGATGATTACGGCCCGGCGCAAACATTCCGCAGGATCACGCCTCCATCTGCGGCTTACCGGCGTTTTCACCATTATGGCGCTATTGCCCACTGTGGCAGTCGCTGTTTTTGCTACATTGTCGGTCAACATGGGATTGGAAGCGTGGTTTTCTGATCGGGTTGGCCGTGTGGTCGACAATTCGGTTGCCGCTGCACAAGCCTATGAAGATGAACACCGACGCGATCTGGTGACCGATGCGCGCGCTTTGGCGTCAGTTATCAATGCCACGAAACGCGCCGCTGTTTTTATCGACGATGGCGATATCCGGCAGGTGCTTTCACGTGGTCAGCGCGAGATCCAACGGGGTCTCAGAGAAGCATTCGTAATTGATGGAACGGGCGAGATCCGATCGCGGGGCGAGCGGTCTTATCTGTTTGATTATGAACCTCCCTCGCCAGAACAAATTCAACAGGCCAATGTTGATGAAGTGTTGGTCATTCGCGACTGGGACAACAATGAATTCCGCGCGTTGATACCGCTTCAGGAAATTCCCGACCGCTATCTTTATATCAGCCGTAACGTGGATGGGGCCATTCTGAACCTGCTGGATGACACTCAGGAAACCGCCCTTTTCTATAAGCAGCGCGAAAGTGAGCGCGGGCGTGTTCTGTTTGAGTTTGGCCTTTTGTACTTGGGGTTTGCGGTCATTTTGATCCTCGCAGCTGTTTGGTTGGGCATGTGGTTTGCCGAACGGCTTTCCCTGCCTGTCGGGCGATTGACCAACGCGGCGCAGCGTGTCGGTGACGGTGATCTTGACGTTCGGGTTCGCGAGGAAGAGGGCGGTGACGAGATTGCAATGCTGTCGACCTATTTCAACCAGATGACCCATCAGCTCAAGGGACAGCGTGACCGGCTTTTGGCCAACACCCAACAGATCGAGCGGCGGCGCAGATTGTTTGATTCAGTACTGGGTTCGGTTTCATCCGGTGTCGTCGGGCTGGATGCGGGGGGGCGTGTGACTTTCGTTAACCGCGCCTCAGAACGGTTGCTTGACTGGCAGGAAGATCAGCAATCTTTGGCCCTCAGCGTGGCGATACCCGAATTTGGCGCCCTGTTTGAACGACTGAAAGGCGGGCCGGGCGGGTTTGTTCAGGACGAGATCAAAGTCAGCCGCAATGGCCATATGGAAAATCTGCTGGTTCGCATGTCCACCCGGAAAAGCGCCGAAGGCAAGCGAGAGGGATATGTTGTAGCGTTTGACGACGTGACCGATCTGGTCGCGGCACAACGGATGGCGGCCTGGGGCGATGTGGCACGCCGGATTGCGCATGAGATCAAAAACCCGCTGACACCTATTCAGCTGTCGGCCGAACGTATTAAGCGAAAATTCTCACGCCAACTGGAAGAGACCGAGGCGGAAAGCCTTGAGCAGCTGACCGATGTGGTAGTGCGCCAAACCAATGATCTGCGTCGTATCGTTGACGAATTTTCAAAGTTTGCCCGTATGCCGGAACCTCAGACACAGAATGAAAGCCTGTCAGCAATGCTGCGTGAAGCGGTTGTTCTGCAGGAATCAGGTCAGCCCGATGTGCAGTTCGAAACAGAATTTTGCGATGATGCATTATGGGCAGATGTTGATGCTACGATGATCAATCAAGCACTGACAAACCTGATTAAGAACGCCGGGGAAGCCACTGAAACAATGTTGGAAAAAGGCGCACCCCAAGGCTATGAGCCGCGCATCAGGATTAACAGTGAATTCCACGGTGACATGGCCATTCTGCGGATCAGTGACAACGGCATAGGCCTGCCGGAAGACCGGGCGAGGCTGTTTGAACCCTATGTCACAACGCGCGAAAAAGGCACCGGCCTTGGTCTGCCGATTGTGCGTAAAATTATCGAAGAACACGGCGGCACGCTGTCGCTGGAAGATGCCCCACCATTTGCGTCGGACGTGCATTGCGGGGCGATGGCGGTGATCCGTCTGCCATTGGTGGAAACGGACGTACAAAGCGAAGAAAAACAGGCGGTATGAGGGTCTGATGAGCGATATTCTGATTGTTGATGATGAGCGGGACATACGGGAACTGATTTCCGATATCCTGAAAGACGAAGGTTATTCCACGCGGTTAGCCGGAAATTCGGATGACTGCATGGCCGAGATTGCCTCTGAGGCTCCGGCGCTGCTGATCCTCGATATCTGGCTGAAAGACAGCAATATGGACGGGATCGACATCCTCAAAACCGTCAAACGGGACTATCCCGATGTGCCGGTGGTCATCATTTCCGGACACGGGAACATCGAAATTGCCGTGGCTGCGATCAAGCAGGGCGCGTATGACTTTATCGAAAAGCCCTTTAATATTGACCAGCTAATGGTGGTCATCCGCCGCGGTATGGAAACCAGCCAATTGCGCCGTGAAAATCAGGCGCTGCGCAAACGCGAGGCTGAACCCGCCGAAATGCTGGGCGAGGGGCCGGTGTTCCGCGCATTGATCGGACAGCTGGACAAGGTGACAAAATCAAACGGTCGGGTCATGCTGTCTGGTCCGGCGGGATGTGGCAAAGAACTGGCCGCACGTTATATCCATGCCAATTCCACCCGAGCCGACGGGCCATTTGTGTGCGTCGGCTGTGCATCCATCGAATCCGACAGGATGGAAGAGGTCCTGTTTGGCCGCGAAAGCGAAGAGCGCGGGCTGGAACCCGGCCTTCTGGAAGAGGCCAATGGCGGTGTGATCTATTTTGATGAAGTCGCTGATATGCCGGTGGGCACACAGTCCAAAATCCTGCGGGTTCTGGTTGACCAGACCTTTTTGCGGGTCGGCGGATCAGACAAGGTTCAGGTCGATCTGCGGGTGATATCCTCAACCAGCCGTGATCTTGAAGCAGAGATTGAGGCGGAGCGCTTCCGCCGTGAACTGTTCCACAGGCTCAACGTTGTCCCGATTGAGGTGCCCAGCCTTGAAGAACGGCGCGAGGATATTCCGGCGCTGGCCGCCCATTTCATAGATGTGTTGAATCGCGAACAGGGCTTGCCCCTGCGGGATCTGAGCGCCGAGGCCAGCGCATTGTTGCAAACGATGAGTTGGCCGGGGAACGTGCGTCAGCTACGCAACGTGATCGAACGGGTGCTTATTCTGGGTGACGGAACGGACGAAATTCAGGCGCGTGAACTGCCCGGAGAGGCCGAAGCACCAGAAGAAGAAGGCCGTGTGGTTTTGTCGGGCACCATCGCCACCATGCCCCTGCGCGAGGCGCGTGAAGCGTTTGAGCGGGAATATTTGCTGACCCAGATCAACCGGTTTGGCGGCAACATCAGCCGCACCGCCGAATTTGTTGGGATGGAGCGCAGCGCCCTTCACCGCAAACTCAAATCACTGGGTGTTGTCACCGGCAACAAGGCGGCGAAAAACGAAGCAGACAAAGAAAAAGAGGACCAACCCGCAGGCTGATCAGTTTTCGAATTTTGACCAGTCCTGCGCCGCAATCAGTTCTTCTAACTGTTCTGCCAGGTGGCGAAAGGGTGATTTTTCGCGAATAAACAGCGAGACCTTTCTGCGGTCCTCAAGGCCCTGAATTTTGCGGAAAACCAGGTCATCCGGGGCCAGTAGAGCCACCGTTTCAGGCAGAACCGTCACCCATTTGCCAAGGCGCACCATCGAAATCAGCGACAGAGTGTTATGCGCCATCAGCCGCGCCGCCCCGGTTGCGGCAGTGAATTCCGGGGTCTCGATCAGACCGCACAGATCGTTCAGCACCAGCCCGGCATCGACAACATCATCAATTGTCGGATCATCGCTCTGACGTCCCAAAGGATGCTCCGGTGCACAGATCAGGCCAAACCGATCTGCAAATAGCGGCCTGTTGCGTACTCCATTCAGGGTGTGATCGCCTGAGGCCACACCCAGATCAGCGTGCCCCTGAAACAACGCTGCGATCACATTTTGCGTATCGGTGTCGCGCATTTCGATCCGCAATCCGGGGTGCTGGTCGGTCAGCGTTCGTAATGTTGCCGGAAAGACCAGCCCCACCATTGAGGGAACAGAGACAATACGGATAACTCCCTGTGGTGCTTTGGCAGAGGCCTCAATCGTACGAACGGTTTCGTCAAACTGCCGCAATTGTTTTTGAGACAACTCAAATACCTGCTGACCCAGGGCAGTAAGGCGATTTTTGCGATCACTTTCAAACAGCCGTTCACCCAGATGTTCTTCAAGTTGTTTCAAAGTCATTGAGAGCGCAGACTGCGTGCGTCCAATTCTATTTGCTGCTTCCGCTAGGTTCCCGGTCTGTGCAACAATGCTGAAACACCGCAGCATTTCTATCTTGAGGGCCATGCTTCAACTATCCTGAAATTATGTTCAATAATTTGAATTTGACTGATGTTAACTCAAAAGTCCATGTTGCACTAAAATCTAGCCTTGGAAGAGAACATGTCTGACACAAAACTGAACCTGATTGCCGGCGAATGGCTGGCTGGCGAAGCCGAGATCGAAAACCGTAACCCTTCTGATCTGAGCGAGCTGGTGGGTATGTTCGCACAAGCCAGCGCAGACCAGCTTGACGCAACGCTTGTCCGTGCGCGTGAGGCCCAGGCTGAATGGGCCGCATACGGGTTAGAGCGCAAGCAAGCTGTTTTGAACGCCATAGGCAACGAATTGATGAGCCGCGCAGACGAACTGGGAACATTGCTGAGCCGCGAAGAGGGCAAGCCGCAGGCCGAAGGTAAGGGCGAAGTTTACCGCGCTGGCCAGTTCTTTACATACTATGCCGCCGAATGCCTGCGCCAGCTTGGCGAGAATGCGGACAGTGTTCGTGACGGTATCGAAATTGACGTGCGGCGCGAGCCGGTGGGCGTTGTCGCAGTTATCAGCCCATGGAACTTCCCAACGGCGACGGCATCTTGGAAAATTGCACCGGCCCTTTGCTATGGCAACGCCGTGGTGTGGAAGCCTGCCAACGTTACTCCGGCATCCGCTGTTGCACTGGCAGAAATCATTGATCGTCAGGACATCCCCAAAGGTCTCTTTAGCCTTGTAATGGGCTCGGGCCGCTCAATCGGTCAGCGCCTGGTTGAAAGTCCGATGGTTAACGCGATTTCCTTCACGGGTTCGGTACCGGTCGGCAAAGGCATTGCGTCGGCTGCGATCCAGAATCTGACCAAAGTTCAGATGGAAATGGGTTCTAAAAACGCGTTTGTGGTGATGGACGATGCTGATCTTGATCTGGCCGTCACATTGTCACTGGGCGGGGCCTTTGGTGGTTCGGGTCAGAAATGCACCGCATCTTCGCGCCTGATTGTTCATCAGAACATCCATGACGCCTTTGTCGAAAAACTGGTTGCGGGCGCACAGGCGATGAAGGTTGGCCATTGTCTGGAGCCGGGTATCCAGATGGGTCCGGTTGTAAGCGAGCAGCAGCTTAACGAAAACCTGGCCTACAGTGATCTGGGCCGGTCTGAAGGGGCCGAACTTGCCTGTGGTGGCGTTCGTCTGGATATGCCACATGACGGCTACTACATGTCGCCCGGCGTGTTCCTGAACACCAACAACGATATGCGCATCAACCGCGAAGAAATGTTCGCACCGCTGACCTCTGTAATCAAAGTGGGTAACTATGACGAAGCACTGGCCACGGTCAACGATACCAATTTCGGTCTGACCTCTGGTATCGCGACGCAGTCGCTGGCGCGTGCCACACATTTCCGGCGTAATGCCCGGACTGGCGTCGTCACGATCAACCTGCCAACCGCCGGCACTGATTACCACGTGCCGTTTGGTGGCCGCGGTGACAGCTCTTATGGTCCACGCGAACAGGGTAAGGCCGCGGCAGAGTTCTACACAACCGTGAAAACCGCCTATATCAGCGCAGGAACACCAGTCTGATGCCTCCTAAGAATCTCAGAATAGACTGTCTGCAATATGCCAACTGGTCGGAAAAGATTTTCCGCCAGTTGCGCGAAGGGAATGTGGATGCAATTCAGGTCACCATTTCCTATCACGAGATGTTTCGTGAAACGGTACTGAATTTTGAACAATGGAACCGCTGGTTTGAACAATATCCCGATCTGATCATGAAAGGGCAGTGGGCCAGCGACATCGACCGGGCCCGTGAAACCGGGCGTACTGCGGTATTCTTTGGCTTCCAGAATCCGGCCCCGATTGAAGATGATATCGGTTTGGTCGAGATTGTTCACACACTGGGCGCCCGCTTTATGCAGCTGACCTATAACAACCAGTCATTGCTGGCGACCGGGTGTTACGAGGCCGAGGATATGGGCATCACACGTATGGGCAAACAGGTCATCAAAGAGATGAACCGTGTGGGCCTTGTGGTGGATATGAGCCATTCTGCCGACCGCTCAACAATCGAAGCGGCAGATGTTTCGGAACGCCCGATCGCCATCACCCATGCCAATCCGCATGAATGGTCGCCGGCTTTGCGTAACAAGCGCGAAGAGGTCATCCGTGCTGTAACCCAGAATGGCGGAATGATGGGCTTTTCGATTTATCCTCATCACCTGAAAAACAAGACAGATTGCACATTGCAATGCTTTTGCGAAATGATCGCGCGCACTGCAGAAAAATATGGCGTTTCCCATCTTGGAATTGGCACTGACCTTTGTCAGGATCAACCTGACAGCATCGTTGAATGGATGCGTGTCGGCCGCTGGAGCAAAGAGATTGACTATGGCGAAGGATCTGCCAGCAATCCCGGGTTTCCACCTATGCCGGATTGGTTTCGTGACAACCGCGATTTCGGTAATATCGAGGCCGGTTTACGCGAAGTCGGCATGAGCGCGGAAGAGGTAGAGGCGATAATGGGTGGCAACTGGTACCGGTTCTACGCTGAAAACTTTGGACCACAGGGGGGCTAATGACGAAGCAGGAGCAGATCTCACGCCGCGATCCAGCGCGGGTTATGCGGTTAAAGCGACTGGGGTCGCTCCATCAATGTCGTCTTAGCTTTATGCGAACGTTGTCCCGACGTATGGCGGGTGAAGGATGGAAATTCTCGCGCCCTGTATTTGATATAGACGAAAAGGGCGTGGGCCACGCTGTATACTCCGCCCATGGCCCTGAACGGACTTATTCGCTGGTTGCCTTTGCCCATGATCTGCCTGCGGAACTGCGCTCTGATCGTGTGATCGCAGAGGCATGGGATTGTACCTTTTCTCTGTATGATGGGGTGCCGGATACTGCAGACATCGACCGTTTACGCCAGAACGTACCCCTGCAGGAGGCGGGCCGCATCAGCAAAACCGAACTGTCCTTGTCTCGCGCCAACCGCTCTGTGCGGCTTTGGGCGCATGTTGTGGATGCTTTGACGGCTGGTGAACAGCCCGATCCGGAACAGATTGATCAGGTCGGCTATCTGATGCGCACCACGGCTGTCTATGGTTCTGGCAAATTTGGCGCGGCGGATCGGCAGATGATCGAAGATCGAGAAGAGCTGCTGGCCCCGTTTCAGGCAGAAATGCTGTCCGTCTACCTGACCCGCACCTTTGTCCGCGATCTGGTTCAGCACATGGCGAATGCCAAAGGCGGCGCCCAGACTGCAACGCTGGACGCCGCTATTGCCCGCCGCCTTGGCATTGGCAATTCCACCGGGCTTGGCATGGCGCCCTTTATCCTCAACCATCCGATCCTGTTCAGCAACTGGATCATGGCCCGGGAAGAGGCAATCGCGCGGGTGCGCAGCGTTGCAAAAGCCAGTGACGAAGAGGTTGCCCGCTTTCGCGAACTCTTTGCCCGCAGTGAGCTTTTGGTCGAAAGGTGGCGCTCGGCCCACCCAACTCAGATTGAAAAACTGGCAGATCTGCGCCGCGATCTCGAAGCGCTGAGAGCCCACCTGGAAACCGCAGATTTGCAGGAAAATAATCCTTGGAACCGGTTGATTGAGTGGAGCGAGGATGCCCTGTCTGAAGAAGGGCAGGAATTTATTGCCTCGCTGATTCTGGAGCCTTATCCCGCCCTCGTGGACGGCCTGACGCAATGCATGGCGGACAAGAACAAAGACGCATTTCGCATCGACGGCGCTATGCCGGTTGAAGAGGCGCGCAACCTGATCTCGCAATGCTTTGGCTGGGCCAAGGGGTTAAGCTGGGGCGAGCATGAAAATTGCGCGCGTGCCTGGTATGTATCCGAGGAAAAGCTCGAACCACGCATGGGTGAACGGTTCGAAGAACCGATTGCCGATTATGAACAACCGCTTGCCCCCGCGCGTGATGCCGCCGCCGCTCTGGAAGCGCTTGACGGGTGGGACGGCACGGTACCCGTTGCCAGCTTTCTGCTGAAACACCCGGAGCATCGCCACACGGTTCGTCGCGCCCAGATGAGCCGCGTGGCTCCTTATGGTGAAATTCAGGACAACACCATAAGCTCTGAGATTATGCCGATCGACATGCTGCGTGCCAAACTGTCCTTTTTCGGCGCAACCCACTTTGACCCGCGGTCAGACCGTTGGGTCCGCATTTGCATGTATGCCGGCGCGCCTTACCCGGAAGAGCTGAGTTCGGAGTCTGCGGAATTGTGGGTTTATCCGGAGTTGCCTGAATGAGTTATTCTCTGAACGAAGTCGAAGGGACCTCGAAAAAGGCAACCCGCGGCGCCGGTTACAGCTGGGGATTGGCGGAAGAAGCGGCCAAAGCCACGCGGTTCTTGTGCAGAAACAGCTGCGATGGGGTTGCTGCGTTGGCGACTGTGCTGCGTGAAACGGATGGCAAAAATTTGACAGATTTAACTCCGCAATCCACGGACGACGATTGGCGTGGTGCACCCGTGCTTTGCCCGTTAATCGCCGGGGCTTCGGTTGCCGATCATGCCTTTCTCCTTCCGACCAAGCCTTTGATATTGAACGATGTTATTTGCCCAGAGCTGTTACTGCCTTTCGTGGCCTTGGCTGCATCCCAGTTAGAGCAAAACGTTGCGTTGACCTGTGGCGAAATCCATTGCGTAACCGATGGCAAGTCCCTGTCTTTGAATGGTGACTTGCCTGATCGCGCTTCAATGGTTTCGATCCAACTTGAAAGCGCCCCTTGTTCGAATACCAATCCAACGGCAGACCGCGCCCACCCCGCGCCGGAAACCTGGGCAGCGCTCCTTACACTCGCGCATCGTACATACGCTCCGGCGACAGCTGAATCGCGTGAAAAGGGTGCCGGGGCAGGGCTCACCGATAACGACTAATCGAACTTTGAATTCTGCGCGGGGGGCTACGCCCCTCGATTCCGCGCAGGGTGCTTTGCTCGACGGGCCGCAACCGACCCCGGCCACCGCTGTCACCGCCCTCATTTTCTTTGAGTGAGCTAATTCAGCGTTTCGCCCGCGTCAGACAAAGGAATTGACCACTCCTTACCCATCTGTCATTCAACAGGTCCGTAAACGGGATGAGGCAAGCACCATGAAGGTCATCATCTGCGGCGCCGGTCAGGTCGGTTGGCAGATCGCGCGGCACCTGTCGGGCGAAAAGAACGATGTAACGGTCGTGGATAACAATCCCGATCTGGTTCGCCGTGCAACTGATACGCTTGATGTACAGGGTCTTGCCGGTTTTGCCAGCTACCCTGACATTCTCGAACGCGCAGGCGCGCGTGATGCGGACATGATCATCGCAGCCACCCATTCGGACGAGGTCAATATGGTGACCTGCCAGGTGGCGCATTCGGTCTTTGCCATTTCGCGCAAGATCGCCCGACTGCGCAGCCAATCCTATCTCGATGCGATTTATTCTGATCTTTATCGCCGGGACCACATGCCGATTGACGTGGTGATCAGCCCCGAACGCGAAGTGGCCGATGCGGCACTGCAACGTCTGGCCGCACCGGCCGCGTTTGACACAGAGACATTCCTTGGCGGTAAGGCTCAGTTGCTCGGCCTGCGCCTTGACGAAGAATGCCCGGTCCTCAACACGCCCTTGCGGCAGCTTAATGATCTGTTCTCCACCCTGCGGGTGGTTGTTCTGGCGGTGCGGCGCGAAGGGCGTATTTTTGCACCCGATGCGGGCGACCAGCTTTTTGCCGGGGACGAGGCTTATGTCTTTGCCCCACTCGAAGATATTCCCCGCACACTTGAGGTGTTTGGCAAATCAGACAAGAAACAGGAACGGCTGGTCATTGTCGGAGGTGGCAATATCGGGCTCGCCGTGGCCCAGTCCCTCGAAGCAAGCGGCGGGCGCAGTCGCGCCAAGGTGATTGAGCGGGAACGCAAATGTGCCGAGCGTGCCGCTGACGAGCTTGAGCGTACAATTGTCCTGAACGGCGACGGGTTGGATTCGTCTTTGCTGAGTGAAGCCGGCATTGCACGTGCTGACGCAATCCTCGCGGTCACCGATGACGACAAAACCAACATGCTTTCTGCCGTCCGCGCCAAAGCCGAAGGCTGTTCTTACGCCATCGCCTTGATCAACGACCCAACGCTGCTGCCGTTGATGGAACCGCTAGGCATCGACGCCTACATCAATCCGCGCGCCACCACGGTCAGTTCAATCCTGCGGCACATCCGGCATGGCAAGGTGCGTGCTGTTTATTCAATCGGCGATGCAGAGGCCGAAGTGATTGAGGCCGAAGTTCTCAGCACCTCCAACATTGCCGGAACGGCGATCCGGGATATTGATTTCCCCGAAGGCGTGCTTGTCGGTGGCGTGCTCAAAGGCAAAGAAATCGTCAAACCCACCGGTGGCTTGCGGATCGAGGCGGGCGATGTGATCGTGCTCTTTTCCCTTGCGGCAGACGTGGCAGAGGTAGAGCAGCTGCTGCAGGTCTCGATCGACTTTTTCTGAGGGGTCCAGCGTGCGTATCCTGAGCTTTCCCCTGATTTTAGTCCTGACCGGGGTGTCAGCCCTGTCTATGTTCATCCCGGCCATTTACGCGCTGGTACAGGACGACCATTCCGTGGCCCGTGCCTTTTTCTATTCCGGCGTGTTGGGGCTGGCGCTGGTGCTGGTGGTCGCTTTGGCGATGAGCGGTCGAAAAAGAAGCGACAATACCGACCGTGAAAATCTTTGGTCGCTCTGTTTGGCCTATATTGCCCTGCCACTGTTCATGGCGGTGCCGTTTCATGACGGGCTGGAAAACACCAGTTTTCTCAATGCCTACTTTGAAATGGTATCCTGTCTGACCACCACAGGCGCCACCCTGTTTGATGTTCCCGGTCGTCTGGTCGACACGCTGCACCTTTGGCGCGGGATGGTGGGTTGGATGGGGGGTCTCCTGATCTGGATCGCGGCCTCTGCAGTGCTTGCCCCATTGCACCTTGGAGGGTTCGAAGTGACCGCCACCGCAGAGCCGGGTCAAAGCGCCGGTGCGCGCTATGACAGGTTCCAGCGGGCCAGCTCTGCCCGACGCATCCGGTTGATCACCACACAGCTTGCCCCAATCTATATCAGCTTAACCGGTGCGGTCTGGCTGTTGCTGGTGATCGCGGGCGACGCGCCACTTGTCGCCGTAGTGCATGCAATGTCAACTTTGGCCACCAGTGGTATTTCCCCGATTGCAGGCGTGCCAGAGGCCCAGTCGGGGCTGGTGGGTGAGGGCATCATCTTTTTGTTCTTGCTGTTCGCCCTGTCGCGTCTGACTTTTTCATCTGACACGATCACAACGGTCCGTCCGGGGCTGCATAACGACCCTGAATTCCGCCTCGGCATGTTGTTGGTCATCGGCGTCCCGGTGGTGCTGTTCATCCGCCATTGGCTGGGTGCGATCGAGGTCAACGCCTTTGAAAACCTGGGCGCCGCGCTGGCCGCTCTCTGGGGCGGCATGTTCACGGTTCTGTCGTTCCTGTCGACCACAGGGTTCGAAAGCGCCGCCTGGTCCGAGGCGCGCGGCTGGTCGGGGCTTGGCACGCCGGGCCTGATACTGCTGGGTCTGTCGCTGATCGGTGGCGGGGTGGCCACTACGGCAGGGGGGGTCAAACTGCTCCGGGTCTATGCACTATATCTGAACGGACGGAGGGAAATGGAGCGATTGGTGCACCCGTCCTCTGTTGGCCATTCCAGAGGCGGCAGCCGCCGCATTCGCCGACAGGGCGCCTTTATCGCATGGATTTTCTTCATGCTGTTCGCCCTCTCGCTGGCGCTTGTGGCTGTATGCCTCGCCGCCTTGGGGCAGGATTTTGAATCCGCGATTGTGCTAGGCATTTCAGCGCTCTCTACCACCGGGCCACTTGTCACCGCGGCGGTTGAAACGCCGCTGAACCTGCTGGAAATGGAAGCGGGCGCCAAGCTTGTCCTGTGTGCGGCTATGGTATTGGGGCGCCTTGAAACCCTTGCAATCATTGCACTTCTCAATCCCGGCCTGTGGCGTGATTGATACGTTTTACGGCGTGCAACCTGCAACGAATTGATTTTAGGGCTGGAAACTCGGAATTTCACACTCCATACTCCCCGGATGGGGAGATCTCCTGCGGCATTCAGCGTGGGCAAGAACAAAGGCATTGATTGACTATGGCGACGGACAGACAAAATTTACAGGACGCGTTCCTGAACCAGGTACGCAAGACCAAGATTCCGGTTACTGCATTTCTGATCAACGGGGTAAAACTTCAGGGCGTGATTACTTGGTTCGACAATTTTTGTATCCTGCTGCGCCGGGACGGTCAGTCACAACTGGTGTATAAACACGCGGTGTCTACGATTATGCCCTCGCAGCCGGTCAACCTTTATGATGGTGACGACGCTTCTTGACCGAAACGGCTAAGGCGGCCACCCGTGCATGGGTGCTGCATCCTGACATTCCTGGCGGGGGCGTCCCCCGTAAACCTGCTCTGGCTCTGGAAGAGGCGGTAGCGCTTGCCCATGCATTGCCGGGGCTTGAGGTGCTGGGCGGGGATGTGATCCGTCTGTCCCGGCCTCATCCTGGTACGCTGTTCGGCAAAGGCAAAATCAAAGAAATCCGCGGGTTTGTTGAAGCAGAAGAACTGGACCTTCTCCTGATCGACGGCCCGGTCAGCCCGGTGCAGCAGCGCAATCTTGAAAAAGCGCTTGGGTTAAAGCTGCTGGATCGGACCGGCCTGATCCTTGAGATTTTCAGCGACCGCGCTGCCACCCGCGAAGGTGTGCTTCAGGTGGAAATGGCGGCGCTCAGCTATCAACGCACCCGTCTGGTGCGCGCCTGGACCCACCTGGAACGCCAGCGTGGCGGGCTTGGGTTTGTCGGCGGTCCGGGTGAAACCCAGATCGAGGCGGACCGCCGCGCCATTGATGATCAACTGACCCGGCTGCGCAGACAGCTGCAAAAGGTGGTCAAAACCCGGGGTCTGCACCGCGCGGCACGGGCCAAGGTTCCTTTTCCCATTGTGGCACTTGCAGGGTACACAAACGCCGGGAAATCCACACTTTTCAACCGCCTGACCGGCGCAGACGTGATGGTAAAGGATATGCTCTTTGCCACGCTTGACCCGACCATGCGCCGGATCGAGCTTCCGGGGCAGGGGCCCGAGATTATCCTGTCCGATACCGTGGGCTTTATCAGCGATTTGCCGACAGAACTGGTCGCGGCCTTTCGCGCCACATTGGAAGAGGTGACCGCGGCCGATCTGATCGTGCATGTGCGCGACATCTCGCATCCCGAATCCGAAGAACAGGCCGCCGATGTGCGCGCCATTCTGGACAGTCTTGGCGTGGATCAGGACACCCCGCAGATGGAGATCTGGAACAAGATCGACCTTCTGGACGAAGACGCCCGGGTTGAGTCTGAAAACCGCGCTGCCCGATCTGACAATGTGCTTCTTTTGTCTGCTGTGACCGGCGAAGGGATCGAAGGTTTTTGTACAGAGGTCGGCCTTAAACTGACCGGAAAAACTTTTGAAAGCACCATTGAACTTGGTTTCAAGGAAGGGCGCAAACGCGCATGGCTCTTTGAAAAGGGGCTGGTGACGGACGAGGCTCAGACAGACGGCGGTTATGCTCTGACTGTCTACTGGACAGAAAAGCAGAGGGCGCAGTTTGAAAAGCTTTAGCGGCTGCGGGATTGTTTATTGATCAAGACAGATGTCTGATCTGAGCCCTAAGCGTGTAATGCTGCGATTTGTTCGAATTGGAGCAATGCAACGGTGAGCAGGCATTACTAAAAAGGTGAATGGTCCGAACCTGCAAGCTCAACTTCGACCAGGCATGAATGTGCAATGGGGCCTTGACCCAGCTTGGATGTGCCTTTGTCGAGGCAGAGTACGTTGGGGTTACCTTGTCGGCACAAGTCAGTACTATCCCTCACATCTAACCATGCGCCGGTACTGATCTGGATAACACCTGGGCGGATGTTTTCAGATAGAACCGCTGCACAGAGGCAAGCACCACGGTTATTGAATACTCTGATGATATCGTGCTGTCTGATCCCTCGCGCGGTGGCATCTGCGGGATGTAACAGGGTGGGTTCATGTCCCGCGATGCGATCTGTCTGAGACAGCGGTCCGTGATCAAGCTGGCTGTGCAGTTTGTTTTTGGGCTGGTTGGAGATCAGATGCAGCTGGCTTTCCTTGGCGCTTCCCAGCCATTCTGCTGGGTCCATCCAGCTTGGGTGGCCGGGACAATCGCTATGGCCAAAACCAGCAATCCGTTCCGAGAAAATCTCAATCTTGCCACTTGGCGTGCGAAGCCGGTACGCCTCCGGGTCAGCTCTGAAATCTTCAAGCATGACATGCGACGTTTCCGGCACAGGCAGCTTGTACCAGCCTTTGGCGCGCAATTCGTCAAACGGCGGCAGGTCAACCTTGACCCGCGCGGCAGATTGGCGCGAGGCATCGTAAAGCCACCTGATCCACTCGCCAACATCGCGCCTTTCAGTATATTTTTCTTCGATACCCAGATGTTGGGCGATGCCCCGGAAAATGTCGTAGTCATCTCGCGCCTGACCTGCGGGCGGTACCGCCTGATCCATCATCACCAAATAGGGATCGCGTGGCGAGAGTGTAATGTCGTTGCGTTCCAGCGGTGTGGTGCAAGGCAGGACGATATCAGCGTGTTGCGCCAGGGCATTCCAGCACCAGTCGCTGACAATCACTGTCTCGGGCCTGGCCCAGGCACGGCGCAGGCGGTTCAGGTCCTGATGGTGATGGAACGGATTGCCACCTGCCCACCAGACCAACCGCGTGTCGGGATAGGTGTGAGTTTTTCCATTGTAGTCGAATGATCCGCCCGGATTTTCCAGTAAATCGGTGATGCGGGCCACGGGAATGAAGGTTTTGACCCTGTTGCGCCCCTGCGGCAGCGCCTGAAACCGGGGCGACGCGCGTTCCAGCCCAACGGTGTTTGTCGCACCATAGCCAAACCCGATACCTCCCCCAGACAGGCCGATCTGTCCCAGCATCGCGGCCAGAACAGTGCCCAGCCAGAACGGTTGTTCGCCGTGATCTTGCCGGGTCAGGGACCACGCCACCGAAATCATGGTACGCCCCTTCGCCATGCGGCGCGCCAGGGTGCGGATCGTATCAGCAGGCAAGTCGCAGATGTCAGCGGCCCAATCTGCGGTTTTGGCGAAACCATCACTCTCGCCAGCCAGGTAGGCGGCGAATTGGTCAAAGCCAACCGTATAACGGTCGAGAAAGGCGCGGTCTGCCAAATCTTCGCTCAACAGCACATACGCCAGACCGATCATGAGTGCTGCATCTGTTGACGGTCGCGGCGCCAGCCAATCCGCCTCAAGCGCCTCTGGTACATCCGACTTAAGCGGCGATATGTTGATGAAGTCAACGCCCGCGGCTTTTGCCTCCAGCAATGCGGGACCGGTACGGTGCGCGCCCACGCCGCCCTGTCCGATAACAGCATTTTTCAACGGCAACCCGCCAAAGGCCACCATCAGATCGCAGTCACTGATGATCGACTGCCAGCTGGACGCGCCATAGATAAACTCAGCCCCACCCAGAACATGCGGCAGGATCACTTCGCCAGCAGCAAGACTGTAGGTGTTCACCGATTTGGTAAAGCCACCCAGCAGGTTCAGAAACCGCTTCAGGTGGCCTTGCGCATGATGGAACCGCCCTGCGCTGGCCCAGCCATAGGACCCCGCAAATATGCTTTCGTTGCCATGGGTGTCGATCACGCGGCGCAGTTCTTTGGCGACCAGCCGCTCGGCTTCGTCCCAGCTGACCTCGACAAAATCCTCCTTGCCGCGCAGATGGCCGCCCGTGCCCGGCCCACCCTCCAGCCAGCTTTTGCGCACCATCGGGGCGGTGATCCGGTCCGGCCCGTTCAGCACACCGACATAGCCCTGCCCGATGGGCGAAGGATCAGGGTCTTCCTCAAACGGATGCAGGGCCACAACCTCGCCATCCCGTGCCTCGACCCGGTAGGTGCCCCAGTGAAAACTGGTCAGCGGAAGGTCACGTCTGTCCGTCACTCAGAAATCCTTATGTATGCATCGACGGCGGTCACACCGCCCGTCGCATCCAGCAGTATCGGGTTCACATCAAGTTCGACAAGTCTTTCGCGATTGTCCTCGGCGAACCGGGCGATGTTGACGATGGCCTGGGTCAAGACGGCAATCTCGTCATCGTGCAGGCGCAGTTTGCGGGTCAGTCTGAGCCCGCGTAGCGCGTCGTCGATTTGCACAGCGCTTGCCGGCAGCAGCAGCGTGGTGAAATCCCTTAGCTCTTCGACATCGGTCCCGCCGCGCCCAATCACCAGTGCATGACCGATCCCCGGTTTGTAACTAATCCCGGCGATGAATTCAGCCCGGGGTGCTTTCACCATGTGTTCGATCAGGAAATGACCGGTGTCGAGGCTGGCGTCATACCGGCTGACAGTGGCCTGCATGGCGAAAATGGCCTGCTCTACGCCCGCTGTGTCGTTGATGTTCAGATGCACTGCACCCGCGTGGTTCTTATGCGCCAGATCGGCATTCAGCAGTTTAACCGCCAGCGGATACTCAAGACGGTCTGCCGCGGCAATGACCTCCTCGGCCGTTCCTGTCGCGTGCGCCGGAACCGGGATGCCATACTTTGCGATTATGGCTTTGCCCATCGCCTCGTTCAGCGTGATCACGGGCGTGGCTGAACTGGTCGGAGCAGGCAACAAACGGTTTTCAGGATCGGCCAGAACCTGCGCGCGCAAAGCGGGAAAGCGCGCCGCGGCGCTAAACGAAGCAAGCGTGTCGTCCAGTCCTTGCAATGTGACCACCCCTGCGTCGGCCAGCCGGCACCGCAGATCAGCAGGCAGACCATCGGGAAAGACACTGGCAATCACCACGGGGCATTCCATGCTGTCGTTCAGCTGGATCAGCCCTTCAAGCGTTGGCCACCAGACCTCGGCCACGTCCGGTTCGCGTGGCCAGTCAACGAAGTAGACCAGCAGATCACAGCGATCATCCATCAAGAGCCCCATGCCATTGTGCGAGGTGTCCGGTGTCGACATCGCGGCCCAGGGCAGGTTCCAGTCGAGCGGGTTCATCAGAGAAACCAGTTCCGGGACGGTCTGACGCAAGGCGTTGCGTTGCGCCTGAGTGGGTGCAGGGAACTCCAAGCCGACATCGCGGCCTTTCTCGCCGATCATCGCTGCGTAACCACCGGAGTTGGCAGCAGCAACGATGCGGTTGCCTTTGGGGGGCTTGGGGCTGCCCAGCAGTTTAAGCGCCTCAATCAGCGCCTTGGGAGAGCCTGCTTCGACAATTGCCAACCGACGGAAAAGGGCTGACCAGATTTCGTTGTCCACGGCCAGAGTGCCGGAATGGCTTTGCGCCAGTTCAGCACTTTCCTGCGTGCCACCGGCCTTCAGCGCGACAAGCGGCACGCCTTGCTTCACCGCGCGCAGGGCGGCGGTGCTGAAGGCGACGATATTCACGATCCCTTCTAGGTAAAGCCCAATTGCGCGCACGCGGGGGTCATCCAGCATGGCTTCAATGTAATCGGCAACATTCAGCACGGCCTGATTGCCCATCGAAATGGCATAGCCCAGCGGCAGGGCCTGTTCGACATTGGTGACCGAATAGGCGACATAGCCCGACTGGCTGATCAGGGCGGCACCATCACCTGTGACAGGTGAAAACACGTTGTCACCGCCCCAGACGGCGCTGCCATCAAACATGTTCATCACACCTAGACAGTTCGGGCCAACAAGCGCCAGATCACCGGCGGCAGCGACCAGACGAGCTTGCAAAGCGGCCCCGTCAGCACCTGTTTCGGCGAACTCTCCGGTGATGGAGACGGCCCCGCCTGCGCCCATGGCGTGAAGCTCGGCCACCACATCAACAGTGCGTTCTCGCGATACGGCAATCAGGGTGGCATCCGGTGCCTTGGGCAGCTCCGCAAGGCTAGAAACACATGGCACACCTGCCAGCGCCTCATACTTCGGATGCACCGGCCAGATTTGCCCGGTAAAGCCGGATTTGCGGGTGGCGTTGATGCAATCCTCAACCGCGCGCCCACCGACAAAGGCGATATGCCGCGGGTTGAGAAGTCGTTTCAGATTGGCCCGGCGTCGGGTTTCTGCACAGTATTTCATCCTGTGAACTCCATCACCCCAGTGCCACGGGGAATGGTCTTGTCGGGGTCAAAGAAAGGCAGCGCATGCAAGGTCAGTTTATGCGGGGCACCGGCTCTGTCCCTCACGGTGTAAGTGCCAGCCGTCATCGCATTCGCATTGTCGAACAAAACATAACCGATGCCAGTGCCAATAGTCGGTGAGAGCTCGAACGCCTTGACCCGGCCCACGGGCAGTGTGTCTGAAAAGACAGATGACCCCCATTTCACATCCGCAGCATTAGTAACGAAGCCCGAAAAGCGAGGGGCCTGTGTTGCAACCTGCAAAGCATCGCGCCCGACGAAGTCATGTTCGAAATCCACAAACGCCCCCAGCCCCAGATCAAACGGAGTGGTGTCCCAGCCCATGTCGGTGCCATAGTTCAGAATGCCCGCCTCGATCCGGCGTGGGTTCATGGCGTAGGTCGATAAAACTTCCATCCCGTGCGGCTCTCCTGCTGCCACCAGATGGGTCCACAGCGCCATGCCGTCCACGTTTTGATCCATGTTGTAGACCTCAAAACCCAACTCACCGGTCCAGCCCGTCCGGCTGATCAAAACCTTCTGTCCGCCCGTCGTGACTTGCCGTGCGTGGTAGTATTTGAACCCATCTGGCGCGCCGCCGTCGACACAGGCGTCAAGGATTTCCTGGCTTGTTGGCCCCTGCACCTGGATCGCCCAGGCCTGCGGGTCGCGGATCTCCACATCATGGCCAAATTTCAATGCGTTCAGCCATGTGAATACATCCCGGTCCGCATGGACATACCAGAACCAGTCCTCGGCCAGGCGGAATACAACACCGTCACAGGCGATGCCGCCATCATCGTTGCACATTAGCCCATAGCGACCCCGATCAACGGCCATGGTGCTGACCCGCCGGGTGAAGACGTAGTCCAGAAACGCGGCCGCGTCCGGGCCACGAATTTCCAACGGGCGCTCCGGCACATCGAAAATACCCGCGCGGGTGCGTAAAACGCGATATTCATCGGCAATGGGGCGATCAAAGGTGACAGGTGTCAGCCGCCCTTCGTGATCGCCATAGGCGGTGGTCATACGCTGCGTTGCCTTGAACCAGGGCGAGCGCGCACAGCTTGAAATGATGGGAAGAACCAGTCCGGCCATGTCCATGGCTCCTTTGTCTTGAGTGGTCGTTAAAAGGCGGGCAAGGCTCGGGTGATGATCGCGTCCAGATCGCACCCAGAGGGAAGCGTGCCAAATGCCCCGCGATAGCGTGCTGCCAATCGCGAGGTGCAAAATGCTTCGGCGACCTCTGGCGTGCCGTGATTGGTCAGAAGGGCACCCTGCAGGGTTAGCGCCATCATCTCGGTGATCATCCGCATACGAGCCTCTAACCCGTCGGGATTGGCCAGTTCGTCGCGTAGATCATCGATGGCGCGGTCCAGATTTGGGTGATTGCCACGCGCCTTATCAACCTCGGCCATGAAGGCTGGAATCGCCTCGGGTTCACGCCCAATCGCGCGCAGCACGTCCAGCCCCATGACGTTGCCAGAGCCTTCCCAGATCGAATTGAGCGGCGCCTCGCGGTAGAGCCGGGGCATGATGCTTTCCTCGACATAGCCAGGCCCGCCGTGGCATTCGAGTGCCTCCACCACAAGCGGCGGGCAGCGCTTGGTGTTCCAATACTTCGCCACAGCGGTTCCGATGCGTGCCAGTGCTGCCTCTGCCGGATCATCCTGTTGGTCCATGGCCCGCGCCACACGCAAGCCAAGCGCCAAGGAAGCCTCAACCTCAACCACCATGTCAGCCAGAACATTCTGCATCAGCGGTTGCTGGATCAGCCGTTTCTGAAAGGCCGACCGATGCGACGTATGATGCAATGCTTGCACCAGCGCCTGCCGCATGATCCCAGCCGAGGACATGGCGCAATACAGCCTGTTACCGGTGACCATCTCGATGATCGTACGGATGCCGCGCCCTTCCTCGCCAACCATCACGCCGTAGGTGTCCTGAAACTCGATCTCGGTCGAGGCATTGGAGCGGTTCCCCAGCTTGTCCTTCATCCGCTGGATAAACAGAGTGTTGCGTGTGCCATCGGGCCGCCAACGCGGAACGAGAAAACACGAAATCCCCATGCCGTCGGTATTGGCCAGCACCAGAAACGCATCGCACATCGGGGCCGAGCAAAAGAACTTGTGTCCGGTCAGCAGGTAAACTTCACCAGACGGCACAGCTACGGTTGAATTGGCCCGCACATCTGATCCGCCCTGTTTTTCGGTCATGAACATGCCGATCATCGCGCCGGTTTTTTCGCCCGCCGGAATGTCGCGCTGGTCATAGTGCGTCGACAGAATACGCGGCATCCATTCCTCTGCCACAGACGGCGCCATGCGCAGAGACGGCACAACCGAATAAGTCATCGCCATAGGGCACATCACGCCGCCTTCAGGCTGACTGAACATATAGGTCAGAACGGACTGGCCCACATGCCCTGCATTGCCCTCATTATGCCAGGCGAAATTATGCACCTTGTTGGAAATCGCGAAGTCCATTAGATCGTGATAGGCAGGATGAAACTCAACGGCGTTGATCCGCATGCCATAGCGGTCAAAAGCGCGCAATTCCGGCCCATAGCGGTTGGCTTGGTTCGCTTTCTCGAAAGTTTCGTCCAACCCTGTCAGTCGCCCCACACGCGCCATATGGTCGGCATGGGTTGCGCCGCCCTCGGCTTTGCTCCAGTGGCGCAAAGCACGGTCATCCTGCCAAAGGTCCTGATCCCCCAAATGCGGGGGCGTGTTGGTAACCTCATGGGTTGGCAATTGCGCTATCGGATCGCGTGGTGTCATGGTGATGTCTCCCTGAGGAGACGTTAGGCGCCGAACCCGATTTAATGCAAACCCAATTTCTTGATCTCTGTGTTCAGCCCAATTAAACAGAGCCATGCGATTTCGTTCCTTCGATAGCTTGAAACTATTCTGCACCGTGGCCGAGAAGATGAGCTTCACGGCCGCTGCGGAGGAGCTGCATATGTCGAAAGGGGCGGTCAGCTACCAAATCGCCAAATTGGAAGGCGAACTTGGCTTCCAACTGTTTGAACGCCGCCATACCCATATCAGGCTGACACCTCAGGGAGAGACCCTCTGGAACGCGGCAAAGCGCCACTTTGGGCAGCTTGAAACAGTGATTTCCGATTTGCGCGACGGGCCCGATGATACGCTTTGTGTCGGCGCACATAGCTGGTTCATCTCGCGCTGGTTAGGGCCAAGGCTTTCGGATTTTACGCGAAACCATCCAGATATTGCACTGAGAGTGGAACCAATCAACACGATGGCCGATCTGCAAAATCCGGTGTTGGACATGACCGTGTTCTGGTGTGACGCCGAGACGGGCAAACGTCAGGGGACATTTCTCTATCCGTCGCGCACTGTACCGTTGGCCAATCCTGAAATCATTGAAAAAGCAAGGGAAATCGGGCTGGCCAACATTGTCACCGAGGTGCCGCTTTTGCCTGACGCATCAGGCATGGAAGGTTGGAAACTCTGGCACACACTGGCGGGGTTTGACTACGCTCCGCGGCATAAACCTGTGCATTTGCCGGATGCGAACAGTCGCCTGCAGGCGGTGATATCTGGTAACGGCATCGCGCTGCTTGATGAACTGGCGAAGCCCGAGATTGAAGCGGGTTTATTGGCTCCGCTTTCCGAGATTTGGCTGGAAACTTATGGCTATTACGTGATCCCTGCAAAGAAACAACGCCTATCTGCAGCGGCGCTACAGTTTGAGGAATGGCTCAGAGATCAACCTTTTCTGATCTAATCCAAAAAAAGCGCATTCATGTCGATTTCTCCGAGAAATACGGTTTCTCACGTTTCTGTTCTCGTCGTTACAACCCTGACTTGGTGCACACTTGGCTTTTCCATTCCGAAGTGAACGGTCAATAACGAAGAGGAAGCGGTCAATCGTACCATTGGGAAAAACGGCAGCTTTGTCCGCATAGCGTCCATTTGTTCCTGACTTCAGATTGCTCCGATTTCTGGTCAATCACGCATATGTCAACGAGACATAGTTGACAGATCAGTAAGCTCTCTCCAAATAAGTGTACAGATCAGTCAACTCAGGGAACACCTATGTCACGCCCACCCATACCGCCCTTCACCGAAGAGACCGCCAAACAAAAGGTGCGCGCCGCCGAAGATGGCTGGAATGGCCGCGACCCGGCGAAGGTGGCGCTGGCCTATACGCCGGATACTCAATGGCGCAACCGCGACGAATTCCCTCGCGGGCGGGCGCAGGTCGAGGAATTTCTGACCCGTAAATGGGCCAGGGAACATGAATACCGTCTGATCAAGGAGCTGTGGGCCCATACGGGCAACCGGATCGCGGTACGCTTTGCCTATGAATGGCGTGACGCAGATGGCCAGTGGTATCGCTCTTATGGCAATGAAAACTGGGAATTTGACGAGGGTGGCCTGATGGCCGTGCGACACGCCAGCATCAATGACCTCGCCATATCCGAAGATGACCGTAAATTTCGCTGGCCCCAAGGTCGCCGCCCGGATGATCATCCGGGGCTAACTGATCTTGGGTTATAAGGGAGCAAGACCATGGCCAAGGCATTTGCAGAACTCGTCTTTACAGAATCCGTGCGTGAAATGCAGGAAAAACAGGGCTCTGCCCGGATGTACGAACGTTTCCTGACACCCGAGGCGCCGGCAGACGACCATCTCGGCCCAGATGAGAAACAGTTTATCGAACTGCGTGACGGGTTTTATCAGGCGACAGTGTCAGAAACCGGCTGGCCCTATGTTCAGTTTCGCGGCGGCCCGCGTGGGTTTTTGAAGGTTTTGGACAAAAAAACGGTGGCCTACGCCGATTTTCGCGGCAACCGGCAATATATCAGCACTGGAAATCTAGAGCGTGACAATCGTATTGCGATGATCCTCGTGGATTATCCCAATTCTGCGCGGATCAAGATACTTGGTCGGGCGCGTTTGGTAGAGGGCGCGGATGACCCCGACCTGATGGCACGCCTGCATGATGACAGCTACCGCGCCCGGCCAGAGCGTGCGGTGGTGATCACGGTGGAAGGGTTCGACTGGAACTGCCCTCAGCATCTGCCGGTGCGGCTGACGATGGAAGAGATGCAACCGATCCTTTCGCCGTTTCAGAATGAGCTGGCACAGCTGCGGGCCGAGAATGCCGCGTTGAAGGCAGAGCTTGGGAAAGAGGATTAACCGTTTGCGCCCGGTGCATTAACCTTTTCACGCAACAGTTTCGCTGCACCGCGGCGGTGCACGGGTGGTGCACAGGGGGTGTACGGATGTCACCCCCTTGTTTTGGGGTTATTGCGGGCGTTAATCTTTTTGCGTAGCGCGGACTTGGTAATATTTCAGGACAAACAACCGTATCGCAGACGCCAGCCCCATATCGACGCCTCGATCTGCATCAATTTCAGCCGCTAACGCATTGATGGCGATGTCTTTTTCTACCGAAATTTCGCGAAAAGCCTGCCAGAATTCATGCTCGAGCGAAACACTGGTCCGGTGCCCGCGCAACGTCAGAGAATGTTTGACAGGCCGCGCACTCATGGCTCGCGCTTATGCTGGTCAAGCGAGGTGCTAACCTTTTCTTTACGTGCTTTTTCAAGGTCTTTTGTGGCTTTCGTGCGGCCAAATTTCACAGCGTTTTCATCAGCTTGGACCTTTCTATCGGCCCGCGCCTTTTGCTTGCGAAACCGGTTCAGATTGACCGGCTGCGCGCTCATTTCGGCCCAATCATATCCTCGGGCCGCACCACCCGGTCAAAGGTTTCCTCATCCACAAACCCCATGCGGATCGCCTCTTCTTTCAGAGTGGTCCCATTCTTATGCGCAGTCTTTGCCACCTTGGTTGCATTGTCATACCCAATGGTCGGCGCCAGCGCTGTTACCAGCATCAGGGATTCCTTCATCAGCTTGTCAATCCGCGGTTCATTCGCCTCGATCCCAAGCAGCATACGTTCGGTGAAACTGTCAGCCGCATCACCCAAAAGCTGTATGGATTGCAGCAGGTTATAAGACATCATTGGGTTATAAACATTGAGCTCAAAATGCCCCTGCGACCCGGCAAACTTGATCGCCGCATCATTGCCCATCACATGGGCTGCAACTTGGGTCAACGCCTCTGCCTGCGTTGGATTGACCTTGCCCGGCATGATCGAACTTCCCGGCTCGTTTTCCGGCAGCACCAATTCTCCAAGCCCGGAACGAGGTCCGGAGCCTAAGAAACGGATATCATTGGCAATTTTGTAGCAACTGCCCGCGACCGTTGCCAAAGCACCGGACATAAACACCATCGCATCATGGGCGGCCAGCGATTCAAATTTGTTGGGCGCCGTTACAAATGGCAGCCCGGTAATTTCGGCCATATGTGCCGCGACCGTTTCGCCCCACCCATGTTGTGTGTTGAGTCCGGTCCCTACAGCTGTCCCGCCTTGTGCCAGTTCATAAATACCGGGGAGACAGGCATTTACCCGTGACATTCCCATCCGGATCTGATGGGCGTAGCCAGAAAATTCCTGACCCAAAGTCAGAGGAGTTGCATCCTGTGTATGGGTGCGGCCAATCTTGATGATGTCCTTGAATTCATGCGCTTTTTTCTCAAGCCCAGTGGCGAGTTTTTCCAGCCCCGGCAACAGAACATCACGCACGCTCATCGCCGTTGCGATATGCATTGCGGTTGGGAATGTGTCGTTCGACGATTGGCCCATATTGCAATGATCATTTGGATGGACCGGATCCTTAGACCCGATCACCCCTCCAAGGATTTCAATCGCCCGGTTGGCGATAACCTCATTGGAATTCATGTTCGACTGGGTGCCAGATCCGGTTTGCCACACCACCAGCGGAAAGTTATCGTCAAGCTTGCCCTCGATAACTTCACCAGCCGCCTGAATAATGGCATCGGCAAGCGTAGTGTCCAACTTGCCAGAGGCCTTGTTGGCTTGGGCGCAGGCCTGTTTGATAACGCCAAGCGCCCGTACAATCGCTACGGGTTGTTTTTCCCAGCCAATCGGGAAATTCATGATCGAGCGCTGCGTTTGCGCACCCCAGTATTTGTCCGCAGGTACGTCGAGAGGGCCAAAACTGTCGGATTCGGTGCGGGTAGCGGTCATGGTCTGTCACTCCTGAAACGGTTTGTATCTGTCATACCGGACCAACCGAAAAGTGCAAACCGGTGGCGCGTATTGTTTAGCTGTCTGAAAACACCGCTACTTGCGGAAACTGTCGAGGCTGACAACCTCGGCCTCCTGTTTTTCCTCATCAGGATCGGACTCTGGCACTTCAATGCTGGTAACCTCGGCAGCGGTTCCAGTGGACTCTTCGTCGTCATCCTCAAGCGATTCAAATCGAAGGCCAAATTCCACCGAAGGATCAACAAAGGTCTGGATCGAATCGTAGGGAATATAAAGGTTTTCAGGCGCATCGCCAAAGTTCAGAGTGACCGAAAACCCCTCGTCAGTTACCTCAAGATTGTCGAACCAATGCTGCATAACCACGGTCATTTCCGCCGGGTAACGCTCTCTTAGCCAGTCCGCGAGCTGTGCATCGGGGTAGGTGGTATCAAATGTTATGAAAAAATGATGTGCACCGGGCAGACCGGTTTCACGTACGTCGGTCAATACCTCCTGAATCAGGCTGCGCATCGCGCGGTGCATCAACTTTCCGTAATCAATTGATTGAGACATTCGTGCCCCCGGGCCTGTTATTGGCCTCAGCATAGGGGATTCGAAGCAAAACAAAAGACCCGGACACGCGAAGTTCAAAGGAAATTCACAGCCGTAGCGCCGGCCAATGCCATGGCGCCCAGAACCACCAACATTGGCAGCCGCAGAACCAGAAACAAAACACCGGCCAACGCGATCAAAAGCGCATTAATGGGCTGAAAATCGGCGAATTGTACAACAGGGCCCCATCCTCCGGGTTTCACAGCAGCAAAGAGAACATGCAGAGCAAACCAGACCGAAAGATTGAGGATCACACCTACTACGCTGGCGGAAATCGCCGCCAGTGCCCCCCTGAGGCGAGGTCGGTCGAGCAGGTACTCGATGTAAGGGGCGCCCGCAAATATCCACAGGAAACAGGGGGTAAACGTCACCCAGAGTGTCAGTATCGCCGCTGCGAGAGCCAAACCGGGCCCCGATTGCGTAAACCCAGCCACAAATCCTGTGAACTCTGTCACCAGAATCAGTGGTCCGGGCGTGGTTTCCGCCAGTCCAAGCGCATCGATCATCTGTGCGGTGGTCAGCCAACCGTGGGTGCCCACAATCTCTTGGGTCATGTAGGCGAGGACGGCATAGGCGCCGCCAAAGGTCACAACAGCGAGTTTGGAGAAAAAGATCGCGATTTCGGTTAGGAAAGTCGCGCCGCTTAACCAGAGGATTGCGATCGGGATCAGCCAGAGCGCGAGCCAGATCAGGATGGTACGCAATGTAGACTGGCCAGTTGGAAAGGGAACACGTGCTTGTGGAGTGTCATCCGCCGGTTTTGCGGCGATACTTCCCCAAATTGCGGCAGCAGCAATGATCAACGGAAAAGGGACTGACAAAAAAAACAGTGCTGCAAATGCAAGTGACGCCAATATCCGGTCAGAGTTCTGGGTTAGCGCCTTTTTAGACAGTTTCAAAAGGGCCTGCAGGACGATTATGACAACGGCCGCCTTGACGCCGACAAACAGCGCCTGCACCAGCGGCAGCTCCCCCCACCAGGCATAACCAAAGGCCAGAGCAAGGATCACAAAGGCGCCCGGTAAGACGAACAATAGCCCGGCAATCAGCCCGCCAATGACACCACGCAGGCGCCAACCAGCATAAGTGGCAAGCTGCATTGCCTCAGGACCGGGAAGCAGCATGCAAAAGGAAAGAGATTGGAGAAATTGATTTTCATTCAGCCATTTACGGCGCTCAACTAATTCAGAATGCATGAGCGAAATCTGCGCGGCAGGACCGCCAAATGACAGTACACCGATGCGGCCGAATACTGCGAACAGCTCAGACAATGTTGGCGTCATGAGCGGCGCCCTGTGGGCCAGTCATGGCCTTCGTCAAACCCGTCACGGGCCCATCGATACAGGGCATCATAGATTGCCATACCGGCCTCCAGCTGCTGTTGATCATCGCGATATTGGCGTGACAATCCAACGGACACAGCAAGTAGCCCGGCAGCAGCTGGATGTAGGTCGTGACGATTTGTATCGGCCCCGCGCACAACATCGGCCAGCCGTGCAAGCGGTTGAGAATCAAGGTTAAATTCCTCGATCATGGTGTCGAAAGTACAACTGTCCCCACGGTGGCTCCAGAACACATCTTCGACATCAAACGGAGTACCGTTGTATCGCTCGGCCACGCCGGCCACTTCGGATGGAGAAACGAACAGAAAACGTGCGGATGGATCGACAAACCTGCGGATCAGCCATGGGCAGGCGATCCGGTCAATTTTTGGGCGATGACGGGTGACCCAGAGTGTCGAGCTGTCAACCGGTTCCGGCAGTGATTTGAAAGGGATACGCATGGTATTGTCATCGTCGCGCCATCCGAACATACCTCCTTGCAGATACTCCGCGTTCATACCATCCGCCGACAGCCACGCAGCCATACCCTGGCTGAGCTTGATGCCTTTCTGACAGATGATTACGGTACGGTTTCCGCGCAAACTGGCTTTCAGTCCGGGAATATCGGTATGTGGGTGACGGCGCGATCCGGGGATAAGATATGGGTCAGCTTCAAAATCGGGTTCGATAGAAATATCAATGATTTCAGGGCACTCAGGGGTGCCAATCAAGCGATTGAGTTGGGAAACGGTGATTTCGTTCGGAGCAGGCACGGGGCATCCTTTCGCTTAAAAGCATTTTGGATGCGACTTTGGGCCTGAGCCTCACGGGGCAGTCGCGTTGGCCCCATGGCGTGAATTTTTCACATCAATGGGCCAAATGTCAATTCAGGATGTTTATGCGATCTGATTGCCGGTTACACATTGCGCCATTGTATCGTTTGGCAGCAGGCCGATTTGCTCGAAAAAACCAATAAAATCTACATAATTATAGGCTTCCAGGATTCTGTCGCCTTCAATTCTCGCCATTGCCAAACCGGAAAATGTAATGGGGTCGCCGTTTTTGCGATTTTTGGCCGAAACATGCATCAAAACCGTGGCCCAATCCCCTTGTTCCACTAGATTTTCTATAGTAATTTCGGTGTTTTGCATGAGGTTTAGCATGGCCTTGGTAAATTCTTTGAATTCACTTGGACCAATTTGAGGGGTTTTTCGCAGGCCACAAACAGAAGTGGTGGTTGCCATCATTTCATCAATGGCGTCAAGATCTTCTTCGGCCCAGACACGACGAAACCAGGTCTCTAAAAGCTCCTTTTTGTTCATAATTTTCCCTCGTAAATTCAGATTGTTATTAATTCAAGATAGCACAACTTTAACGAATTTTCCGGTAAAATAAAGAGATGGAAAGTGCAGGCTTCTGTTGCCAGGTGCCTGCGAACCCCGCCTGACCTTGCTAGAGGACAGGGCTTAAAGTTTCAGTCTTTCCAACAGCTTACGCTGCGAGAGCAACTGGAGCACGATTGTCGTTTGCAATTGTACTATTCGAACCGATAACGGTGGTATCTCACCGGGACAAAGCAAACCCCTTTAGACGTTCGTCGATCCTGTTTCGACCCCTAACACCTTCAAACGAAAGGATTATTGGTGGAGTCGCCGGGTACCGCCCCCGGGTCCGATCCGCTTATTACGAGCGCGTTTATGTCCATAGTTCCCGAATGGGAACAGGGGAAATATAGGGTGTCTGAGTGACTTTGAAAAGGGTAATGAACTTGTACAATTTGTACAAATTGTACATTCGTTTTGTACAAAGATCGGCAGTTTTGAGAGATGTTGCGTGCATCATGTACACAACAGGCCAAAAAATTGAAAACGGCGCTGGCAAAAACCAGCGCCGTTTCCTGTCTTTATATGCGAGGTGTTACTCGGCTGGCTGACCAGCCGCGCCACCACTCTTTTCACGTTGACCGTCACGGTACAGCGCCTTGGCAAGAGCAACACACATCAGGCCCATTACCATGGTAAAGGGCAGGGCGCCGATGATCATCGCTCTCTTAAGCGATTCCATCGGAGGCTGGCCTTCGCCCGCTGCCATCAGCAATGTGCCGATTACGGCGGTCAGGATCAGACCCCAGACGATGCGGTGTTTGATGCCGGTTTCCTGGCTGCCGCCGGACATGATGGTATTCATCACCAGGATACCGGAGTCTGCCGAGGTCACGAGGAAGGTCATAATCAGGACCACACACATGATTGTTAACCCTGACAACAGCCCGCCTTCGATCATCTGACCCAAAGTCGCAAACAACTGATTGGTCTGCGATGCACCGGTGATTGCACCGGCTGCTGAGCCGGTAAGCTCCAGATCAATCGCTGTACCGCCCAGAATGGTCATCCATGCAAAACAGACCATCGCTGGTGCGAACACACATCCGATGATGAATTCACGCACGGTGCGGCCCTTTGAGATACGTGCCAGGAAGAGACCAACAAAGGGTGAGAACGCAATCCACCAGGCCCAGTAGAAGGTGGTCCAGCCAGCCTGCCAGCCGAACTGACGCTGGGCATTACCAGCCTCATAGGCGGCCATCAGAGTTGCTTCGTCCAGTTCCGCAGCGGGACCTTCAAGACCAGAAACAAAGGTTTCGTAGCCAATAGAGCCGCCCCAGGCACCCCAGGCGTTGGTTGCGCCACCGATCAAAGCATCCGCGTGCTCTTTGGCGGCGTCAGGCAAAGCGGCTGCAAAAGCAGCTGCATCCTGTGGACCATATGCGCCGAAGCTGAGCGAGATGAAGTTGATGATATAGTCAACGAATGCTGAGCCGTAGGTCGACATCGCGAAGCCGAATGAGCCGAAGACAACAAAGGTGGTCAGCAGGATCAGTGACAACACCAAGTTGAGGTTCGAGAGGTATTTAACCCCGCGGCCAACACCCGACACAGCCGAGATGATTGACATGCCCATGATCACCAGCAGGCCAGAGATCAGGCCAACTTTGCTTGGCGTCGGTGGTTCACCTTCGACGAATTTCATCAGCCAAGCCATGTCAGTGATGTTGTATAGCCCATCAATGAACTGACTAACGCCGAAACCAATCGTCACGGAGACGCCGAGGATCGTGGCAACCACACCCAGAACGTCGACGATGTGACCAAGAAAGCCGTTCATCAGGTTGCCAAAAAGCGGTGTCAGTGCCGAGCGGATCGTTAGCGGCATGTTGCGTGTATAAGCGTAATAGGCCAGCGAAAGGCCGGTCACCACATAGATGGACCAGGCGTGAAAGCCATAATGCGCGAATGTGTAACGATAAGCCGATTGCACCGCGTCTTCGGTGTTGCCGACGACTTCACCCGCAACCACAACGGGGTTGGATCCCCAAAGGCTAAGTGGTTCCGCTGTCGCGAATACCATCAGGCCTACACCCAAACCGGCACCGAACATCATCGAGAACCACGAGAAGTTTGAGAATTCTGGTTTTTCGCCGGGCACACCCATGACGCGCGCGCCGGTTTTAGGCAGCACGGTTATGACCAGAAGGAAAAAGGCAAAGAAGCCCACGATGTAAATGTAAAACTGGTTAAAGCCTTTCAGGAGGCTGCCATTAACGCTGTCCAAAGTGCCGTATGCATTTGCCGGAAACACAAGTGCCCAAAGCACAAGTGCGACCATGATACCTTTACTGATCAATGCAATCGGAAGGCTGTTATCTTTATAAAAGCCGTCTGTTTGCTTCTTGATCTCAAGGTCCGTAAACGGAGGTTTGATACTCATTTCATTGTCCCAGATTGTTTATCTTGCTGGTTGTTCCAAGTTTCTTATTGGATTGAACTATCGAAGAATAAATTGGAGGCTTCGTAGAACGATCATTCGCGCAACCCTTTCATATCAGGTGATTGGCCATGCGTCGGATACCGGCGCATCGTTTACTGCTCGCGACGTTTTTGGAGCCTACGACGCCATTACATTTCAGTAAATCAAAATGTGTTGCATTTGATTTAAGTAAAATTGAAATTTACGACACTTTGCCCTTGAAAACTGACGTCTAATGTCGGGTCTTGCAAGGCGAATTGGTTTGATGTTTGGTGGCGCAAAAGGCGCAATTCAGCGGGCAGGTTGGAATGAAAAAACTTGATGTAGATTTTGTCAGATCACAGTTTCCGGCCTTTTCTGAGCCATCGTTGAAAGGTCAGGCGTTCTTCGAGAATGCAGGGGGCTCTTACACCTGCAGGCAGGTCATTGACCGGCTGACGCGCTATTACAATCAACGCAAGGTTCAGCCCTATGGCCCTTTTGAGGCGAGCCGCCTAGCGGGTGAGGAGATGGACGAGGCCCGCATGCGGCTGGCGGCGATGCTGGGGGTGGCCACGGATGAATTGAGCTTTGGCCCGTCGACGACTCAGAACACCTATGTTCTGGCACAGGCTGTCCGGCAATGGTTGAACGGAGACGGGGCAATCATTGTAACCGAACAGGATCATGAGGCCAATTCAGGCCCGTGGCGGCGATTGGCGAATGACGGCATTGAGGTTCGCGAGTGGAAAATCGATCCTGAAAGCGGGTTGTTAAAGCTTGAGGATCTGGAAAATCTGCTGGACGAACGGGTGCGGCTGGTATGTTTCCCGCATTGTTCAAACGTGGTGGCGGCGGTAAATCCTGTTGTTGAAATCACGGCGCTGGCTCATGCGGCCGGAGCGTTTGTTTGTGTGGATGGCGTATCCTATGCACCTCATGGTTTGCCGGATGTGGGGGGCATGGGTCCGGATATTTATCTGTTTTCCGCCTATAAGACCTATGGCCCGCATCAGGGGATCATGGTGATCCGGCGTGAATTGGCGGAACTGCTGCCAAATCAGGGCCACTACTTCAACGAAGGTGTACTTTATAAACGATTTACACCTGCAGGCCCGGATCATGCGCAGGTGGCGGCAAGCGCCGGAATGGCGGATTACGTCGATGCGCTGGCCGCGCATCATGGGATTACCGGCGAGGCCGGGTCACGAGCGTTGGCGCTGCACCGGTTGGTGCGGGAACATGAAACAGAGTTGTTGCAGCCGGTGCTGGACTTCCTGAAAGACCGCAATTCAGTACGTTTGCTGGGCCCGACAGAGGCCGCAGACCGTGCACCGACCGTGGCGATGGAACTGACCCGTCCGGGGGCCGAGGCAGCGGCAGAATTGGCCCCGTATGGGATCATGGCTGCGGGGGGTGATTTCTACGGTGTCAGGCCGTTGCAGGCATTGGGCATTGATACCGATAAGGGAGTGTTGCGGGTCAGCTTTGTCCAATACACTAACAAGGATGAGGTTGATCAGCTGCTCAATGCGCTGGAAGCCGTCCTGTGATCCATCCGCCTCTTGCCGGGAGATATTGAAAACACAGGAATATTTTCCTTGCCGCGACGGGGAGCTCCGCCTTAGCCTCGGATCATATTCGACGGAGAAAGGAATGGTATTCACCGACACGACTGGCCAGAGCAGGCTGCCGCGTTATTTTGCGCAGGTTTTTGATACCGCGAAAAAGGCCAATAACGGGCGGTTGGATTTTGTTATGCCGGATGGCCGGCGGTTTCGGGCTGAAAGCTCCAAATACGGCCCGGTTGCTGAACTGGTGATACATAACCCAGATAGTTTTGCGCGGTTGGTGCGCGAAGGGGATCTTGGGTTTTGCGACGCGTATCTTGACGGTTGGTGGAGTTCGCCGGATTTGCAGGCGCTGATGGATTTCCTGCATATGGACAATGAAGATGTCTATGACGGGTTTCCGGGGATGGCTTTGGTTCGGGTTTACGAACGTCTGCGCCATTGGATGAACGGAAATTCCCGTAAACAGGCCAAGAAAAACATCAGCTATCACTATGATCTTGGCAACGCGTTTTACCGACTGTGGCTGGATGACACGATGACCTACTCAAGCGCATTGTTTGCGACCGGGCAGGAGAGCCTGGAAAAAGCGCAGACCGCTAAATATTCCAGCATGATAGATCAAATGGGGGTGAAACCGGGTGATCACCTGCTTGAAATCGGATCTGGTTGGGGCGGGTTCGCTGAATATGCCGCGCGGGAACGTGGATTGCGGGTAACCGGACTGACGATCAGTCAGGAGCAGTATAACTATGCCTCTGATCGTATTGAAAAGGCTAATCTTTCTGATTTGGTAAATTTCCGGCTGCAAGATTACCGCGACGAACTTGGGCAATATGACGGTATCGCAAGTATCGAGATGTTCGAGGCTGTCGGTGAGAGATATTGGCCTGCCTATTTTGATGCAGTTCGGGAGCGGTTGAAACCGGGGGCCAATGCTACGTTGCAGATAATCACGGTACAGGACAGGCGGTTTGAAAGTTACCGCAAAAGCGTCGATTTCATACAGAAATACATTTTCCCCGGGGGAATGCTGCCCAGCCCGGGGGCTTTGCGCGCAGAGATTGAGCGCGCAGGACTGCGATTTATGCGCTCGATCGAGTTTGGGGACAGTTATAGCCAGACACTTCGACGTTGGCATGATACGTTCAATTCAAAATGGGAAGACGTTGCGCAAATGGGCTTTGATGACAGGTTTCGGCGAATGTGGAATTTTTACCTGACCTCTTGTGCCGGTGCTTTTCGCGGGGGTATTTGCGATGTAACGCAGATAACAATCGCGAGGCCAGCCAGATGAGAGCAACAGACTCGATGCCCACCATTGGACGGATGGTTTCCGCTGTTGGCTTGATGATCGTGGCATGGTTTGCGTCTGAACAAACCCGGACTTTGATGCCACCGCATACAGACTTTGGTTATTTCAATACCGTGAACGTTGCATTGGGCTGTGTTTGCGGCTGGGTTGTGACAGGCAAACGCCTGGGGCGTGGGTTTTCGCAAGGGATCAGTGCGGGTTGGACCGGTTTGGCCGCATTAGTTTTCTGGGCAATTTTCCTGCAGGCGGCGAATGAAATGCTGGATCTGTCCCTGCATCGCCGGTTTGACGGGCCACTTGAGGCTATTGTTGGCATGTTTAACCTCAGCCTGGACTATGTGAAATTGTTGCTGGATGCCAAGCTGGCCGGAATCTTGGTTGGTGGTGCGGCAATTATTGGGTTGATCTCGGAATTGGTCGCGCGTCGGTGGTCCTGATTTAATGAAAAACGTGATCTTGTGCGGGCCGCTGGCCTGGGCACCGCTTATCGAGAAGGTGATTGGAGCGCCTGTTGGTGCGCGGGCTGTGGTTGTTGAAGACATGTGCATTTGTGTCCCCAATGGCGGCTTTTATCCGGTTTTGCAGTTCAGGGATGGTGCACGTGCAGACGGGATCATGGTTGAGCTATCGAACAGGCAAGACCCACGACGTCTGGAATATTTCGCAGCGGTTCTGGGACTTGAGAAATCAGAGCAGGCGGGAATTGGTGAGGGCGAAAATGAGTCAGGTCTGGTATTTCATTGTCCCGTTTCGGAAGATATTCACTCCAACACAACTGATGTGGATGACTGGCAGATTAAATTCGGCCGGATTGCATTGGCTGCAGCAGACGAAATTATGGGCTATTACGGTGAGATTGCTCCGGACATCGTAAAGTCGCGGATGCAGATGATCCTGTCTCGCGCCGTCGCGCGTCAGAATGCTCAATACCCGCCGCCAACAGCTCGGCGCAGTTCGATTTCGATAGAGGACGTAGAGTGTTTAGATCGTAAGGAACGTCACAAAGGGTTTTTCCTTACCCGGGAATTTCAGTTACAGCACCCCGGGTTTGACGGCACGATGAGCCCGGAAGTGACGCGCGAGGTGTTTGTTGCAACCGACGCCGCGATTGTGCTGCCATATGACCCCAGGCGTGATCGGGTGTTGCTGGTCGAGCAGTTCAGAATGGGCCCTTACGGGCGCGGTGATGTGAGGCCCTGGACGCTGGAACCGGTTGCGGGCCGGATTGACGCCGGTGAAACCCCGTTAGAGACTGCGCATCGCGAATGTGTCGAAGAGGCGGGGCTGGCCCTGCATGGGTTAGAGTTTGTATCAGGGCATTATTGTTCGCCGGGGTGTTCGAGCGAATTCTTTTATTGTTATCTGGGTCTGAGTGATTTGCCGGAAACAAAACAGGGGCAGGGCGGGCTGGCGACCGAAGACGAGGACATCCGCACGCATGTTCTGTCTTTTGATGAGGCGATGGAGCTTGTTACCTCTGGAGAGGCGAATAACGGGCCACTGGTTCTGATCCTTTTGTGGTTGCAACGCGAACGGGATCGGTTGCGTAAGGCGGCTAAAGACTGAAAAATGTTTTTTCGGAAATCCAGAATAATGAACTGGGTTCCTCTTTGCCTGTGAGCGGCGAATTTTTCCCGAAAACCGGTTTCCACTTTTCTGATTGCGCTATAAGTCTCAACTGGAAACAGAATTGGGAGCATGGGTGATGCGCGTCGCAAGTGATCTGGCTGATGCCGTTGGCAATACCCCGTTGATCCGGCTGCGCCGGGCAAGCGAGGAAACCGGTTGCGAAATCTATGGCAAGGCGGAGTTTCTCAATCCGGGGCAGTCAATCAAGGACAGGGCGGCACTTTATATCATTCGCGATGCGGTGGCGCGCGGTGATCTGCGCCCGGGTGGTACAATCGTCGAAGGGACCGCCGGGAACACAGGAATTGGTCTTGCGCTGGTTGGCGGATCGTTGGGTTTCAAGACCGTGATTGTGATCCCAGAGACTCAGAGCCAGGAAAAAAAGGACATGATCCGGCTGGCGGGCGCAGAACTGGTTCAGGTACCGGCGGCACCCTACAAGAACCCGAATAATTATGTGCGCTATTCCGGACGTCTGGCCGAGCGTTTGGTGCAAAGCGAAGAAAACGGCGCGATTTGGGCCAATCAGTTTGACAATGTCGCCAACCGACAGGCGCATGTTGAGACTACCGGCCCGGAAATTTGGGAACAGACCGGCGGCAAGGTGGACGGTTTCGTCTGTGCGGTTGGATCTGGTGGAACATTGGCGGGTGTGGGTGAGGCATTACAGCCCAAGGGAGTGAAGGTTGCGCTGTCTGATCCGATGGGTTCGGCTATGTACACGATTTACCGCGATGGTGTGGCCGCTGCCGAAGGCAGTTCCATCACAGAAGGGATCGGGCAGGGGCGGGTCACTGCCAATCTGGAAGGGTTTACGCCCGACATGATTTATCAGATCCCGGATGAAGAAGCGCTGCCGGTTGTGTTTGATCTTTTAGAGCATGAAGGGCTGTGCCTGGGCGGATCATCCGGCATCAACGTGGCCGGAGCAATCCGCATGGCACGGGACATGGGCCCGGGTCATACCATTGTGACTGTGCTGTGTGATTATGGTACACGCTATCAATCCAAACTCTTTAATCCTGAGTTTTTGCGTGAAAAGGGATTGCCTGTGCCCAGCTGGCTTCACGGATCACCGCGTTCCATTCCGGGGGTATTTGAAGAGTGATGCACCTGCTGCGATACGGTTTGCTGGTCTTGGTACTGGCGTTTGGAACCGCACCCGTCTCACTGGCTCCGACGCCTGCGATTGCACAAGCCGCAGAAGATGCTCCAGATTACGAAATCTGGGAAAGAACAGCGACGCGGGCGGAAGAGGCGGTAGAGGCCGGGCGTGCTTCGACTACGGCGTTGGAACAGCTGCGTCGCGAGTTGGTTGAATGGCGGACAAAGTTTAGCGGTGCGCAACAGGCCAACAGGGCCTCGATTGCGACTGTGCAACGCCAGCTGGACGCATTGGGTGCGGCGCCGGAAGATGGTGTCGAGTCTGCTGATGTTGCATCAAAGCGCGAAGATCTGAATCAGAAACTGGCCGAGTTGCAATCGCCTGTAAAAAAGGCAGAGATTGCCCATAGCCGCGCCGAGGGTCTGATCAAGGGTGTTGACCGGATTATCCGGGACCGCCAGACCGAGGAATTGCTGGAATTTGGCCCTTCGCCGATCAATCCTGAATACTGGCAACCTGCGCTAAGTGCATTAACCCATACGATCGCGAGCCTTCAGGGTGAAATTGTCAGCGCCTGGGAGAATCCCGTGCAACGGGCGAACACGCAGGAAGATTTGCCTGCCGTAATTCTGTTGCTGTTGCTTGGCATCGTGCTGGTTGTGCGCGGGCGGAGATGGAGCCGGCGTGTGATGAATACGGTGCTGACGGAAAATCCAGGTCCGTCACGGTGGATCGCGGCTTTTGTCATTTCGACCGGAAGCCTTGTGTTGCCATTTCTGGGTGTTGTGGCCATCACCGAGGCGATTTATGCCACCGGCCTGGTCGGGTTGCGTGGCGAGCAGGCGCTTGCGGCAGTGTTGCCCGCTGCGTTCATATTCTTGGTATCGCGTTGGCTGGCGACACGGGTGTTCCCGGCGCGTGAGGCGCGGACATTGTCCTTTGCTCTGGACGACGCACAGCGGTTTTCCGGTCGCTGGTTTGGCGCGACGCTCGGCCTTGCGGCGGCCTGGTATCTCTATTTCCGCGACATCTCAGAGATTTCGCGCTGGAGTGAAGAGATCAACAACACGCTGCTGTTTCCATTCATGGTGCTGGCCGCGTTGCTGTTGTTGCGGTTAGCACGCCTGTTGCGATTGCACGGTCGGCCCGCTGGCGAAGATAAAGAAGTTGAAGAGAACTACCGCACACGCCTTGTCCGGTTGCTGGCGCTGGCGCTCAGCCTTTTGGCAATTGTGACGCCCGTTCTGGCGGCGGTTGGGTATTTCCGTCTCGCCCATGCTTTGCTGTTCCCGTCGCTGGCGTCGCTGCTGCTGCTGGCCGCATTGATGGTGCTGCAGCGGGTTGTGGTTGAGGTTTACGTGCTGATCAGCGGCAACCGGGACGGCGCGGCCGAGTCCCTTATTCCGGTGCTGATAGGATTCATTCTGGTCTTGGTCTCGGTGCCGTTGTTCGCCTTGGCGTGGGGTGCGCGGGTGACCGAACTAACCGAGATATGGGTGCGGGTGACCGAAGGATTTGATGTTGGCGGAACGCGGATTTCACCAAAGATTTTCCTGACCTTCGCGATTGTATTTGTCATTGGCTATCTGGCGACGCGGCTTTTGCAGGGGGCTCTGAAAAACAGCATTCTACCCAAAACCAAGATTGATCAGGGTGCACGCAATGCTTTGGTCTCTGGTATTGGATATGTCGGGATATTTCTCGCGGCTGTGATCGCGATCACCAGTGCCGGGATCGACCTGAGCTCGATCGCGATTGTCGCGGGTGCGTTGTCCGTTGGTATTGGTTTCGGCCTGCAGAATATCGTGTCGAACTTTGTCAGCGGGATCATCCTGTTGATCGAACGCCCGATTTCAGAGGGTGACTGGATTGAAGTCGGAGGGGTGCATGGCACGGTAAAGGACATATCGGTTCGGTCGACCGTGATCGAAACCTTTGACCGGTCCGATGTGATCCTGCCAAACTCAGATTTGGTGAGCGGTCGGGTGACCAACTACACCAAGGGCAACACGATTGGCCGGGTCGTGGTGCCGGTTGGCGTGGCCTATGGCAGTGACACCCAACAGGTGGAACAGATCCTGCAGGAAGTGGCCGAGGCGCATCCGATGGTTTTGGCCAATCCGGCGCCCTATGCGGTATTCCGTTCCTTTGGGGAAAGCTCGCTTGATTTCGAAATTCGGGCAATTCTGCGCGATGTGAACTGGATTTTGTCGGTGCATTCGGAAATGAACCACGAGATTGCCAAACGGTTCGCCGAGGCCGGGATCGAAATCCCGTTTGCACAGCGTGATATCTGGATACGGAATCCGGATGCGCTGCAAGACGGTCCCGCTGCGACGGCTGTTTCCGCAAAACTGACCGGATCGAAAAGCTCTGGCAAAGCGCACATCATCGCCGAAGACGTGGATGGCGACGCAGGCGCAGACGGAGGGGACAGATGACAAACCTTTTGTTTCGGGACGACGCCTATCAGACCGAATGCACAGCTATTGTGATTGCGCACACGCCCGAAGGAGGCGTTGTTGTCGATAGTTCAGTGTTTTACCCGACCGGAGGTGGTCAGCCGGGCGACAACGGTTGGATCAGCTGGAATGACACCACGATGGAGATCGCAACGGCTGTTAAAGCCGAAGCCGATGGCATTGCCCTTGTTCCGGCAAGCCCCGATATGCTCCCACCGGTAGGTACGCAGATTGAACAGAGGATCGACTGGGGGCGCAGGCATCGGCACATGCGGGTGCACACCGCGTTGCACCTTCTGTCTGTAGTGGTTCCTCTACCGGTAACGGGTGGATCAATTGGGGTGGATAAAGGCCGGTTGGATTTTGATATGCCCGAGGCCCCCGAAAACAAAGACGCGCTGACACAGACGCTCAACGAAATGATCGATCGCGATCTGGTGGTGAGTGAAGACTGGATCACCGATGATGAGCTTCGCGCCAATCCGGGATTGGTGAAAACCATGTCCGTTGCGCCGCCGATGGGGGCAGGGCATGTGCGTTTGATCCGGATCGGGCAGGGAGAAGATCAGGTCGACCTGCAGCCCTGTGGCGGAACACATGTGGCGCGTACTGCCGAAATTGGCCGCGTTCGATTGGGAAAAGTTGAAAAGAAGGGCCGCCAGAACCGGCGGGTATACCTGCACCTGGACGACTAATTCCCGTTTTACGGGAAAATGTGCTAATCTAGACGCGCTAAACCATTTGGAGGCGCATCATGGTCACGTTCAAACACGCCGTTGCACGTATTGCTGTCTGGAATCTGGCAGGGTTCAACCTGTTTAACCCTGATGAAGGGATCCCGGAAAACAGTGAACGTGCGCATAAGCAGGCCGAAGGTCTGGCGCTGCTTGACGCCGAACTGGTGGCCCTGGTCGAGGTGAGCCCGGTCAGTTACATCCACCATCTTGCCGATCTTTTGCAGAGTGAGTACGGGGTTGACTACGATTGTACCATTCCCGAACAGCCCAACGGCAACATCCATATTGGATTTCTGCATAAACCGGGTGTTGAGGTGGAGAATGTAACCCTGATCCCCGGATCGGAGGGGGAATATGGCAACGGCCGGCAGGCGGTTCAGGCAGAGATTAAGATTGGTAGATTCCGCGCCGTACTGATCGGTGTGCACCTGAAGTCTGGTCGTGATGCGAATGAGCAGCAGATGCGGGACAGCCAGTGCAAAGCGATAGGCACCCATATTGCAGAGCTGCGGGAGACGCCGGGTCTGAAACGTCGCGCCATCCTGCTGATGGGGGATTTCAACATGATCCCCGGGCAGGATGTCAGCAATTTCCACCATCTGGGCGGTGACGATCTGATGGATTTTGTGTCATGCTGGGACCTGCAGGACCGGTTTTCGCATATCCTTGATAAAGGCCGGGCGAATCTGTTGGACGGGTTTGCTGTGTCACGCACCTATTCCACGGACTACATCAAAGGAAGTTTGCGTCTTTTTCCGATGCACTGGACAATGGATCGGGGCAGAGAGACGTTTAAAGACGAAGTTTCTGACCATCTTCCCTTTGTGGCGTCATTTCGGATTTTCTAATCCTGTTGGGTGCTTGCCCTTGCGCGTATAATGCTGCTAAAGGGGCCGCACGGAGCGGTGGCCGAGTGGTCGAAGGCGCACGCCTGGAAAGTGTGTAGGCGGGAGACCGCCTCCAGGGTTCGAATCCCTGTCGCTCCGCCAGATAACTTTAATTGATTTTATCCAAATTTTAGCCTTTGCTTGCAGGTTGATTACACAGGCATTCCGCTCAAATTGTGCTGTTAATGAGTTGCCGCACCAGATCCCTTTATGAACATTAAAATGATGCCCCCAACAATGAAGCACGCGCCGAGAATCTGGGTAAACGAAATGGCTTCGTTCAGAACGAGGAACGAGAATAGCATGGCGATGACAATCGTACCGCTGACAATTGTCGGGATGGCGACACTGGCGGCCATTGGTTTTGACAGACCAACCCCGCCAAACAGGTAGAGATATCCGATTTCCGCGCCGCCAATGCAGATTCCGGCAACGATTGCCCAGAAATACGATCCAGACGACAGTGCGAATACCTGGTCTCCGCGTGTCATTAGGTAAAGCCAGAACAACCCAGAGGTCGTCAGCGCTGCGAGTTGAATGCAAACCGTCGCGAAAATTGTGGTGGTGGCATCTAACGGGACATGTTCGCCAGACAGCTTAACAAACAGATTGTAGCCTGCATAAAGCAGGGTGACTGCGGTCAGCAAAATTATTGCAGGCAAGCGTGGTTCTCCTTTTCCCGATGGCCTCGTTTCACATTCAATCGTATATCCAAAGGTGACGTGCTCAGCCTTGGGAATTTTTCAGCGCAGCAACAATGGTATGAACGTCCGCCGCCTCGTTATAATGCGCAAGCGAGACGCGGACGCGGCCATTGCGGATAGAACAGGTGATATTTGCGTCGTGCAGGGACTGGAGTGTCTCGTCAGCCCCTGCATCGGGATGCCCAAGCGTTACGATATGTGTGGATGCTGCGGGGTCGTCCGCGTGGCGAAACGGGGCCCATCCGGACCCATCAAGACCGGTCAAAAGAACGCTGGCCAGATCATCTGCGTGGGCTTTGATCTTCGTTGGATCCAGAGCAAGCAGCTCACCAATAGCGACACCAAGCCCGACGATAGAAATATAGGACATGGTCGATTGCGTGTAGCGCGCTGCCCCTTTGGCCAGGGGCAGCTGCATGGCCTGCATATCAAAAGGGTCAGGCGCTCCCATCCAGCCCGGGGCAGGCGGGGTTTTGTCCAAAAGATCGGGTGCCAAAACTGCCAGACCAACGCCGCCATGGCCGCCGAGCCATTTGTACCCGCTGCACACGGTGACATCGGGTTGCCAGCCTGCGGTATCGATTGGAACCGCACCTGCCGCCTGTGTGACATCGAGGATAAAGCGGGCGCCGACGCGGCGGCTTGCCTCGCGCAGGCGCAGGCAATCAACGATGCTGCCCGTCGAAAACTGGACATAGCTGACCATGACTACCGAGGTTCGATCATCGATGGCATTGATAAGCGTGTCTGTCAGATCTTCGTCAGCAGTTTCAGTGACGAACTGAATTTCCAGATCATGTCGTTCGGCATATGCAATCCAGGGGCGGGTGATTGCGGGGAAATCTGAGGACACCGCAATGACTTTGCTGCCAGCCCGCGGATTGAACAATGAGGGCAACTGGCACAGCATCTCGCCCGCGCTGCCGAGGATCGCCAGTTGATCGGTCGCGCAGTTCATCAGTTTCGCCGCCGGGCCGCGCAGCGGTGCAAAAAGGCCAACCTCTTCCGCGTCGGTCAGGTTCATGTTTCCGTGACGCGCGACCGTGTCGAGAAAGTTGTGCATTGCTGCAACCGCAGGCTCACCCACCAGCCCAAGAGAGGCCTGATTGAGATACACGCCCTGATTCAGGCTGTTGTAATGGGCGCGGTTTGACAGTGCAGAAACCATAGATGATCCCTTTGTTTCTGTGGACGGCGCCTATTTTGCGGCGGTATCACAAAGTCTCAGGTCAAAGCCGGCTATTTTGAATTGGCGCAAATGTGGCCGAGGAATTCGATAACGATGTTTGCTCCGAGATAAGAGGTTATTCCTGTGCCTACATCAAGAGACGGATTAACCTCGACAAAATCGAAGCCAACAATGTTTACCCGTTTTGCAACGGCCACCAAAGAGTCCCGTAGCTCGGCGTAACTCATTCCGTTCGGCTCGGCAGAAACGCATCCCGGAATGATAGGTAAATCAAGTGCATCCACGTCGATACTGACATAGCATGGGGCATCGGCTGGCAGCATCTCAGCTATGCCGTCCGGGCCTGCCGCACGAAATTCAGACATGTTTACAATCCTGCTTCCGTTCGCCTTTGCGTCATCGACATCGGCTTTATCCTGACGCAGGCTTCGAATTCCCGCCTGAGTTAGGCTGGCTACATTCTCTAAGCCATGGATGTTTCGAAAGGGGTGCCCATTTGAATAACGCCAACCGCTTATGTCAGGACAATAATCGAGATGAGCATCGAACTGGATTACGTGAATTGGTTGATCATAAGCACGCACGACGGGATAGGAAATGGAGTGATCCCCGCCCAGAACAATGGGCTTGGCCCCGCGAGCCAGGATCTTTCGCACAGTATTGGTAACGTTGTCGATCATACCCTCGGTATGGGTCGACAAAACATTGACATCACCAACGTCTACTATCCGTTCCCTGGAAAGTTCGTCCACCAAGTATTCCTTGTCGGTCTCGATATCGTAGAACCCCTTTGAACTAAACCTCAGGGAATGTTCACGAATTGACCGAGGTCCAAAACGGGTACCGGGCAGAAATGGAGACCCTTCATCAAAAGGCACGCCCAGAACCGCGTAATCGGCATCTAATGTTTCAATGTCGTTGCAATGTTTCGTCCGCAGAAACGTAGGAATGCCTGAAAATGCCGAATTCGGCTGGCTTGCACTGTGAGTCATGATCGAGCCCTTTGTTGTTACTTTGCAGATACTTAGTCGAAATATCCGGCGCGTACCGCAGAGCCTATCAGGTTTAGCATAAGACGTCCCGCCGTGTGCGACGTTATGCTGTTAACGTCTCGGCTGGGTGTGATTTCGTTGATATCCATTCCCACGAGTTTTCCCCGGTTTACCAAGCCGTGAATAAGCTCTCGGACCTGCGGAAACAAAAGCCCGCCAGGCGCTGGTCCGGCAACCGCAGGCATTACAGAAGGGTCCAGCCCATCAGCATCAATGGTGAGGTAAAAATGCCCACCTTCGGGGATGCGGTCGATCACTGATTGCATTCCATTGCTGTGAATTTCGTAGGCTGTGACGATGTTGGATCCATATGCAAGCGCTGCATCAACCTCTTCCGGGCGGGCGCTTCCCTGAGCTCGGATACCAAGCTGATATATATCTCCAATGTGATCCATCTCGGATGCGCGCCGAATGGGGCTGGAATATCCTTCGCGAACGCCGTTTAAGTCATCACGCCAATCTATATGCGCATCCACCTGGACAAGTGTTATTGTCTCGCCAATTTCTTCAAGACCGCGCATTAACGGGATGGGGATGCCGTGATCACCACCCATTGTAATCAGCAGCGCCCCTTTGCCTACAATTTTACGTGTTGCAGCCTCGGCGCGGGCGTAGTGGCCGGAAAGGTCGCGCACTGTGCCGGGGACGTCGCCCACATCGACCACCTTGATGTCTTTTCCATCAAACAATGTGCCGCCAAAATCGAAATCGTAGCGGTCGAGTGAATCGCTTGTACGAACGGATTCGCGCCGGATTGCGGTGGGTGCATTGGTTTGATCGTTCGTCATTTCATCGATTGAATAGGGATCGCCATAAGGGGTTCCCATGATCGCAACATCGGCGTGCAGCGTGTCCAAATCGTTGGCAAAAGGGAAATCCAGGAAGGTTTGATAGTCGCGCCGCGGTGCAACGGTAATTGGCGAGGTCATGGGGGGAATTCTCCGGTTGTTTAGGTGCGTCCACGAATGACCAGATTGGCGTACCGAACTCTTGCAGGCGCGAATCAAAGGTCATGTGGGGTGTCTGTGGGGATGATATTTGATGTTCACATTGCAGCAATACCATTCTATTTTTCTGATCCTAACTTCGATTAAACTCAATGCTTTTGAAAAGGGCGATTCGACCGATGCTGCATAGCCTGAGCGCGCCAGACATCCATCTGCTCAAGGTGTTTGTAACTGTTGTGAACTGTGGTGGTTTTTCAGCGGCGCAGGTGACGCTTAACGTGACGCAGTCAACGATCAGCACCCAAATGGCCAATCTTGAAACCCGGTTGGGGACCAGGTTATGCACGCGTGGACCGGCTGGCTTTGCTCTGACAGATGATGGCCGGGTAGTGTACAACGCTGCTAAGGATTTGTTCCGCTCGTTCGAAGATTTCACAACCACTGTGAACTCTCAGAGCGGGGCCGTTTCGGGAGAGCTGCGCATCGCCTTTGACGATGCGTTGGTGGGAAATTCTGATTTTTTGTTGGATCGTTCGATTACCCGGTTCCACCAACACAACCCCGGCGTGGAATTTGATCTTTGTACTGTTGATCCGTTAAGCGTTGAGCAAGGGTTGCTGGATGGCCGTTTCCACATCGGTATCAGTAGTTTCCCAAGCCACGTTCCGGGCATGGTGTACCGACGGCTTTTTACAGAATTACAAACCCTGTATTGCGGGCGCCGCCATCCGCTTTTTGATATTGATGACGAAACTCTTACGATTGCAAAGGTGCAGGGCCATCCCTATGCGCGGCGGACGTATACAAGGGGTGCCATTCGGTCCGGTATCTTTAAACCAGAAAGATCACGTGCCTGCGCCGGTACAATGGAAGCGCTGCTGCTGCTTGTTCGCACCGGCGAGTTTACGGCTCATTTGCCCAGGCATTGGGCAGAGACCTGGGTGCAGCGCCGAGAAATTCGGCCACTCTTGCCAGATCAACTGTCGTTCGACACACAGTTCGAGGTTGTGATTCGCACGGGTTCCGAATTGTCGAACCTTGTCGCAGCGTTCCTTGACTATCTTTATGCTGATTACGCCTAAGTGGATCAATGATCCGTCGTGGCATACAGCCCGGTAATTTTCATGGTTTCGCCACTTGAACGGGCTAGGATTGCCTGAATTCAATTGTAAGTATTTTTGCTGTATAGTGGGAAACGTTAGTCAGAGGTTAAACGTTGGATTTTCGCGGAAAAAACAGAGCGGACCGATTTGCACGGTTGTTCGAGCTTGTCCGGCAGGAAAATCTTGCGCGGCAGCGGTACCTGACTCCGCATCAGGGTGAGAGGCCCGATGCATTACTGCAGCTAGAAACACGGCTGGTAGATCGGGCGGTGTCGTCGCTTTCAGGTGGCACGAAACCCGGTAGCAACGACAAACTTCTCTGAGCTGTCGGATCGTGATGCTGGTGGTTTGACATTGGCAACTTTTTTGAACCGCTGCTTCAGCAATTTCTGCAACTCTCCTTCGGCGCCACCTGCGAGCACCTTGGAGACAAATGTGCCACCCTCTTCAAGAATATCAAACGCAAGGTAAGCTGCTGCTTCGCATAGCGCTATAATTCGTAGGTGGTCGGTTTGTTTGTGACCGCTGGAGGAAGCAGCCATGTCGGACATCACAACATCTGCTTTGCCACCAAGCCACTCTTTAACTTTTTCATCAGCGTCATCCTCCATGAAATCAAGCTGATGCAGGATGCAGCCTGTTATGGGCTCCATCTCTTGCAGGTCAATGCCGAGGATAAAGCCCTGTGCCTTGCCTGACCGGTCGCCAAGCGCGTTGATCCGGGGCACAGCCACCTGGCACCATCCGCCGGGGGCGCAGCCCAGATCGACAACGCGGGCACCGGGAACGAGAAACCGGAATTTATCGTCCAATTCCATGATTTTATAAGCTGCGCGTCCACGGTAACCATCGGCCTGAGCCCGTTTAACATAGGGATCATTGAGCTGACGCTGGAGCCAGAGCGTGGAGGAATTCCGGCGTCCGCGGGCGGTTTTGACTTTGACCTTGAGATCACGCTGACCACGGCCAGAGGTGTTTTTGCCATTCGGTTTCTTATTCATGGTTTGGTTTCGTCCTCTAACACGCCGTCGGCTGACATCAGTGCATAAAGCATGCCCTCGCGCAGCCCCCGGTCGGCCACAGACAGCCGGTCGGTGGGCCAGCAACGCAATAAGGCCTGCAGAATGGCAGCACCAGACATGATCAAAACCTGCCGGTCTGTCCCAATACGCGGGTCGCGGCGGCGGCCTGCCGGTCCGAGCGCCAGGTAGTTTCGGATCACCTTGTCAATCTCTTCACTGGTCATCCGCAAACCATCCACTTTGTTGCGGTCGTAGCGGCGCAGACCGAGATGGCTCGCCGCGACGGTGGTGACCGTGCCGCTGGTACCGACGATCTGAAATCCTTCACGGGGAGGGTCGTCTTTGTACGGAGCGAATTCGGCGAGGCTTTCCTCAAAAAACCAGCTCATCAATGCAAACCGTGCTCCGTCATCTTCGACATCGCGGAACTGGTCACGAAGGGTTGCAACACCTAGTGGAACGCTGATCCAATCCACCACACGCGCCGCTGCGGTGCCAACCGCATTAAAGCCCCCGTGCATCTGCATGATTGCGCGCGTCCGCTCTGGCCCGGGAACCGCTGTGAGATCAATCCAGACCAGTTCTGTCGAGCCGCCGCCGATATCGACGACAAGCAATTGTTCGGTGTTCCGGCTGACCAAGGGAGCACAAGACACAACGGCCAGCTGTGCCTCTTGCTGAGGTGAGATGATTTCAAGTTTCAACCCGGTTTCACGATGAACCCGTTTCATAAACTCGGGTCCGTTCAGGGCACGGCGGCAGGCCTCTGTCGCAACAAGACGCATGCGTCGAACGTTGTGTCGCTTGAGTTTCTGCTGGCAAACCCGCAGCGCCTGAATGGTGCGATATATGGAAGAGCGTGAAAGCCGTCCGGTTTTCTCAAGCCCGGCCCCAAGTTGCACGGACTTTGAAAAGCTGTCCACAACAGTGAACTGGCTGCCTTGTGGTTTGGCAACCAGCATTCGACAACTGTTTGTGCCCAGATCCAACGCCGCATAAAGCGGTTCGGATCCGGATGAGGCCAGTGCAGGGCTCTCTACCGTTTTCGGGATCGCGCCTGCACCGACAGGACGCTTGGGCGTCATTTCGATACGCCCTCCATTTCGAGTTACCATAAAGGTAGTTCTTCCCTGTCTGCCGCGCAAGCGTTGTCAGCGATTGATAAACATCATGAATAGAATGGGGTCTTGACGCTCTGGCCTGCCTGCACGGAGGCAACTATGGTCAATGCGTCGCGAGTAGTACGCTTTTCGTCGAAAATCGACTCTGTGAAATAACTTGGCTGCTTTAGAGAAAGACCACTGAGATTAGAGGAATCAGTCATGGTTGATGTAACTATTGTTTATTGGCGCGATATTCCGGCCCAGGTGATTGTGGGCAAAGGACGCCGGGGCGCAAAAAAACCACTGCCTGAGCGGTTTGAGCAGGCGATTGACCGTGCGGCCATGAAAGTGAACGCAAAGGATACTGATGCCTATCTTGCAGAATGGCGCAAAGCAGCGCCGTATCAGGTTGAAGGCGACCCGGTTGAGGTTGCAGAAGCCGAAGCGGCGCGTTTGGACGCTGAGTTCGATCAGGACAAGATCAAATCCCTGATCGCAAATGATGGCTGGGCGTGAGCCCCAGGTCAGTATGGGAGGCCGCAATGGCTTTGCTGAACTTCAAAAAACGTGAGAAACCCGCCGCGCCGGTGAACGGTCAAGTTGAGGATTTCCTTAAGGGCTATTCAATCGAGGTGATGCCACGCACCGCAGAGAAGGTTGAAAACTTCCGCGATTTGTTGCCGGAAGACACCCGGGTTTACATCGCCCATATCGAAGGTACGCCGATCGAAGATATGGTTGCCACGGCCAAGCGGGTTGCGAGTGAGGGCTTTAAAGTCATGCCTCACTTTCCAGCCCGGATCATCAAAGATCAGGCCACTCTCGCCGACTGGATTTCGCGCTATCAGGGCGAGGCCGGGGTTGATCAGGCCTTGTTGCTGGCAGGTGGTGTTACCACACCCCATGGCGATTTTCACAGCTCAATGCAGCTGATGGAAAGCGGCGAATTCGACAAAGCTGGATTTAAACGTCTGCACGTGGCCGGGCACCCAGAGGGCAACAAGGACATTGATCCAGATGGCTCAACTAAGAACGTTGAAGAAGCGCTGCTGTGGAAGCAGAAGTTTTCTAAGCGCACAGATGCCGAAATGGCATTGGCCACACAGTTCGCATTTGAAGCAGGGCCAATCATCGAATGGGCCAATGCGGTCAAGGCTGCGGGCGTCGATATTCCGATTCATATCGGTATCGCAGGTCCTGCCAAATTGCAGACACTGATCAAATTTGCGATTGCCTGTGGTGTCGGCCCTTCGTTGAAGGTTTTACAAAAACGGGCGATGGATGTCACCAAACTGCTATTGCCTTACGAGCCGACCGATGTTCTGACCCAGCTGGCAGCGCATAAGGCTGCGAATCCGGATTTTAACATCAGCCACGTCCACTTTTTCCCACTTGGTGGCATAAAGACCAACGCCAATTGGGCCATAGAAAATGGTGGGTCGTCCACCAAACCAGTCAACGCCTCCTGAAGGAACTGAAATGACTCGCACCATTGTTGAGAGCAAAACAAAAACCGCCGTCATCGGCTTTGATCAGCCGTTTTGTGTAATCGGAGAACGGATTAACCCAACCGGCCGTAAAAAGCTTGCAGCGGAGCTTGAGGCGGGGGACTTTTCTACCGTTGAATCCGATGCAGTTGCGCAGGTTAATGCCGGGGCGACGATTCTCGATATCAATGCGGGTGTTGTTTACAACTCTAATCCCAATCCGAACGAGACAGAGCCACCGCTGATGACTAAAGTGGTTGAGCTGGTTCAAGGTTTGGTAGATGTGCCTCTTTGCATCGACAGTTCAGTACCAGCGGCATTGGAGGCCGGCCTGCAGGCTTGTAAAGGTCGCCCTTTGCTTAATTCGGTCACTGGTGAAGAGGATCGTCTGGAGTTTGTTCTGCCTCTGGTGAAGAAGTACAATGTGCCTGTTGTGGCGATTTCCAATGATGACACAGGTATTTCTGAAGACCCCGATGTACGTTTTGAAGTGGCGCGCAAAATCGTGGAACGTGCTGCCGATTTTGGAATTCCGGCCCACGACATCGTTGTGGATCCACTTGTGATGCCGATCGGTGCGATGGGTACTGCGGGTCAGCAGGTATTCACACTGGTGCGTAAACTGCGCGAAGAGCTGGGAGTGAACACCACTTGTGGTGCATCCAACATCTCATTTGGTCTGCCGAACCGGCATGGGATCAACAATGCCTTTTTGCCGATGGCAATGGGTGCGGGCATGACGTCTGCCATCATGAATCCTGTCGCGTTGCCGGTGAAGGTTGCAGAAATGGAAGCGAAAAGGGCCGAAATCGCCGCTGCTGGCATCGTACTTCCGGATGATATGGATGACGAAACTTTCTGTCAGCTGTTCGGCTTGGGATCGACCAAACCGCGGGCTGGCAAGGAAATGGAGGCTATTCTGGCGGCCAACTTCCTGACCAATAATGACCCGCACGGCGGAAACTGGATCAAGTTCAACAAAGCACCGCCAAAGGCAGGTGAAGAAGGTGGTCGTGGTGGACGTTCCGGTGGGCGCCGTCGTCGCCGCGGATAAACAAAGTTAAAAAGTTTAAAAGCCGGTTCGGAAATTTGGGCCGGCTTTTTTTACGGTGGTTGTTTCAGATCAACCCCTGGTCACGCGCGATCATTGCAGCATGTGTGCGGTTGCGGGCGCCAAGTTTGCGCGACAGTGTCTTGACATGCAGCTTGACTGTGACCTCCTGAATGTCGAATTCACGGGCAATTTCTTTGTTGGACCTACCCTCTGTAAGGCCCTGAAGAACTTCCCGTTCCCGTGGAGTGAGCAAGGTTTTGGTTTGCCCGGCCTCAGCAGAGGCCAGAAAATCATGTGGGTAATAGGTGCGTCCTGACAACATCAAATGTACCGCTGCGATCAGGGATTGCGGTGAAAGGGTTTTGGGCAAAAACCCGCCGCGCCAGATTTGATTGCCCTGCGGGCGACATCAGGTGTTGCTGTCCCGGAAAGGATGGCCACGGGATTGCCTGGAAAATCCTTGATCTTTTTCAACCCACCAAGGTCGTTCATGCCCGGCATGGAATAATCCAGCAGGATCAAATCAAACGTGGCCCCCGACAGGCACATGTCCAGCACCTCATCAAAAGACTTGGCTGTGGTGATGATAAGATCTGTTTGTTGTCGCAGATAGGCGGCAATCGTTTCGCGTACCAGATCATGATCATCTGCTAACAAAACTTTGTGCATTGTATTGCCTCATCTCCAAAAGGGCATGATTGATTATATGCTTGAAGCACTGAAAATGGAAAAATAAGTGGATTTCGTTGAGTAACTGCTTATCGTTTCCCTAGGAAATTGTGTTTGGTGGGTGCCGTTGTGAACAAAAGAGAGAGGCTGGTTATTAGTTTGTTCAGGGTGGTTGCTCGTTTCGATTTGAAAGTCCTGCTTCTTTTGGCGATGACGCTTTTTACGTTTCAGCCAGTTAAGGCACAGGCGACAAACGAAGCACCTGTCATATTTAGCATTCAAATCCAAAACGAGGAAACATCTAGCTGCAGGCGAGTTTCATTTAGTGTTCATGATCTGCAAAGGCTACCAAAGAAAGAGTTCACAACCAGCACGATTTGGACTTCTGGAGAGCAGGAATTCACAGGCGTCTGGATGGCCACATTGCTGGAAGAGCTGGGTGTTCGCTCCGGAAGAATCGTGATGTATGCATCCAATGACTACCAGGTTGAAACGAAGGTCGAAGATTTCATGTCTGGGGGCGCTTTATTGGCATATGCGCGCAATGGTGAACTTCTGCTGCCCCGTAACAAAGGCCCTCTCTGGTTGGTCTATAATTACGATTCAGATTCCCGGTTTAGATCAGAGGCGATCTATTCCAAAAGCATCTGGCAACTGGACCGGATGCTTATAATCCACTAAAACTGGCGCGCTACGTATATTTTTTATGAATTAGGCGCGATGCCAAATGATTTTGTTCAAACATCAAACGCGTTGGCAGTTTGCCCTTGGCGCACTGACAATGCTGAGCGTTTTGCTATTTGCTGTGGCCTGCATGCTGACGGTTCAGGTTTTTCTTAAACTGGATGAGTACTCGAGCGCGCGTGTCGACAACATGCAATGGACGATTTCCCAGATTGAGGTTGATCACGCCAAGTTTTTAAGCGCGGCGAAAGATTTGCATCATGCGCGCGACGGTAAGATTGATACACTGCGGCGAAGGTATAATGGGTTCTACAGCCGCGTAGATATCCTGGAACAAAGCCAGAAATATGCCGCCGCTCTGAGTGATGAACGGACTGTTGAAGCGCTGGAAGTTGTACGTCAGACACTGACCGAATTGATGCCAATTTTTGATGGCAGCGACAGTGTTCTTGTTGAACGTGGTCATGAGGTTGAAGCCGCGGTTGCCGGATTGGCAGAGCCCGTGCGCGAAATTTCGATTCAAAGTGTTGGTATTTCGGCTACGCAAAGAGATCTGGAACGTGCAGTCCTTAGCGAGAAGTTATGGCATCTGATTTTGTTGAGCCTGTTAACTCTGGCTGCATTGTTTACAATGGCAATTTTGCTGTGGCGATTGGGGCAAAGATACCGCCGCCACGCAGCCGATAGCCGGGCAACTCGGAATCGTCTCAGCACTATTCTGAACACTTCGCAGGACACCATTCTGGTCGTGCGAAAGGATGGTTCTGTTGCGACGGCGAACCGCGCAGCGAAAGAGAAGTTTGCACTGGTTCAGCCGGGCGGGACGCTCAAGAATGTCGATCAGGTATTGCGGTGGCAAAATGAGCAGGGCGATTTGCAGCCTGTCACCGGAGAGATGTTGTTTAGTTCATGTGCCAACGGGCCAAACCGATGTTCCAATCTGACCGCAGTTGATGGAGAGGGTAAGAAATTTCCGGTGGAAATGTCTGCCGATTTGGCGAGTCATTCACACAGTGAGCTATGTGTTTGTTTCTTACGTGATATTTCCCGCCGACTGGCCGCGCAGACAGAGGTTGAACAAGCCCGGGACAAAGCACTTGCAGTAGAGCGCGAAAAGGCCCGCTTTCTTGGAGTGATTAGTCATGAAATGCGCACGCCTTTGACCGGACTGCTGGGCGCGCTTGACCTGCTTGGGGAATATTCATTGACCGCGGATCAATCCCAGTTGGTGAAAACGATGAAAAATTCCGGTGATTTGCTGCTCAACCGGATTAATGAGGCGCTGGATCTGACTGTAGCAGGAGCCGGAAAACTGGCTTTGAAGACCGAGAATTTTGACCTGGACCAGTTGATAGACGAGGTCGTCTCTGGCCTGGAATATGAAGCACACGTTAAGAACACTGACTTGGTTGTCGCTCATAGCGAGGATTCGTTGCAAAATGTTTGCGGTGATCGTGATCGAGTGCAGCAGGTCTTGCTGAACCTTGTCTCTAACGCGATCAAGTTTACCGACACCGGTCAAGTGTCAATGTTGGCGTTTCGGCCGACATCAGTACGCGGCGCTGATATGGTAGAAATTCACATCAGAGATACTGGGATAGGTATTAATCAAAGCGACGTACCGCGCATATTTGAAGATTTTGTGCGTTTGCCGGGAACCACGGACACTGAGGAGCCCGGGATCGGATTGGGGCTAGGGATCGTGCGCCAACTTGTCGAGTTGATGGGTGGCGAAATTGGTGTCGACAGTGAAGAAAATGCCGGCAGTTTGTTTTGGGTGCGGCTACCTCTGCCAGTAGCGAAGGCGCAAGGTGACACACTTGAAAGCAGCTTGGGTAAGAAGCCCGGAACAGCGCTGAACATCCTGTTGGCAGAAGACAATGAAACCAGCCGATTTGTGTTGACAGAGATGTTGCGGCAGGACGGCCACGCCGTTGTTGCTGTGACAAATGGCAAGGAAGCCTTGTCAGAGGTAGCTAAGACGAATTTCGATCTCATTTTGATGGATGTTTGGATGCCGGAAATGAACGGGATCGAAGCCACCCGGAAAATTAGGCAAGTTGACAGCGCATCCAACGGTTCAGACATTGTATTTCTGACCGCGTATTCGCAAGGTGATCGCGATGCTGAACTTTTTGAGGCGGGGGGAAATGCGGTGTGCAGCAAGCCGATACGCCTTGCACAGTTGCGGGCTTTGCTTGCAGGGCAGCAAGCTGAACGTTCGGATGTCCCATTGGTGAACCAAGAACGCATCGACATGGCCGTTCTGGAGCAATTGCAGGATTTGCTGCCGCAACGGCAGCTGGATGAATTCGTAGAGCGATTTACCGCAGAAGGTGACACATTATTTCAGCTAGGCTCTGATTGGCATGATTTGAGCTGTGAGCAGATTGCAGAGCGTTTACACGCGTTCGCAGGTTCCGCGGCTGTCTTTGGTGCCTTGGCGCTGCAGAATTTGCTGAGTAGCGCCGAAGCGGCGGCATTGGATAGCGACAAAGAACTTTTTTTGAATATCCTGGCCGAGCTCGACGATATTTGGCAAGGGACACGAGCAGAGATTGAATTGCTGAACAAGGCCGCCTGACTTACTTGATTGAATTCGAATGATCAGAAATAATATTTTGAGAAATTCGAAACAATGACGGTTGGTTTGCGATCCAATGAAAAAGTCCCAACTCAGTTTTAAGTGGCTTGATGCTTTTTTACTCACAGCTCGCACTGGCTCTGTTCAGGATGCGGCGGACGAAGCAGGTTTGTCGATCAGCACCGTGTCGCACCACCTGCGCAGTCTTGAGGATGCAACAGGAGTTCAGTTGTTTGACCATTCCCGTCGTCCAATGCGTCTGACCCCCGCAGGAGCTGTGTTTCGTCGCGATATTGATGAGGCGATGCGCCTGATCCGCAAAGCAAAGATTGAGGTGCAGTCCAGCGGGCTTTCTGAAACGCAAAGCCTGTCTTTGGCAATTGTTGAAGACTTTGACAGTGAAATTGCACCGGAACTTGCGCGTATTCTGACTGCCAGCATGCCGAGATGCAGATTTCAACACCTGACCCGACCCAGCCATGAGATTTTGGAGCTTTTGCGCGTCGGCGATATTGATATCGGAATTGCCACCCAGCCCCAATTCGGGCCCGATGATTTGATCGAGTATCCGTTATTGCGGGATCCGTTTGTCATGGCGGTACCCGCCACATTGGACGTACCCTCCGAAGATTACCTAAACGGACGACACAGCCTTCCTTTGCTGCGTTACAGCAGTAACCAGATAATGGCCCAGCAAATTGAACAGCAGCTGCGGCGCTTGCGGTTGAAATTACCAAATCGCTTTGAATTTGAAAGCAACCTGACGATCATGAATATGGTTGCAGAAGGTGATGGCTGGACCATCACAACGCCCACCAACTACATACGTGCGCGCCGGTTCCAGCGACAGATTAACCTTGTTCCGTTTCCCGGCAAAGGGTTTGCGCGATATCTGTCTGTGTTTACTACAGAACCCTATGCAGGATCCGTTACCGAAACCGTAACCGAAACCTTGCGCCACTTGCTGCAGACCAGAGCGATTGATCCCACGATCGAGAGATTGCACTGGTTGGGTGAGTTGTTTCGGCTGCTTCCGGTAGGGCCACGCGGTAGCGACTAGAGTAGGGCGTCAGTACAGGATGTTAAATTTTGCGCGGATGGCGGCGTCCTGTTCGGGTGTCAGATAGTTCGGGTGATGCTCGTTCAACACCTCTTTTGCTTTTTGGCGGGCCAGTTCCCAAGCGCTTGGTGCGCCTTTATCTTCCCAAGTTTTTGGATTGTCGCGGTCGGCGATGCTAGGGTAAAAATAGTCCCTTTCCATCGCCTGAATTGTATGATCGCCGCCAAGAAAGTGACCCTCGCCAAGTACGGCGGCGCAAATCGCATCAAAGCCCAGGTTTTCCTGCGTCACCTCAATTCCTCTGAGAGCCCTGTAAGTGTTGGAGTGCATTTCATCGTCAAGAATGAAGCCCTCGAAACTGACACCCAACAGCGAGGCGGTCATGCCAGAGCTTTCGTAGATAAGGTTCCCGCCTGCCAGAGCAGCCGCCAGCGAGGTTAGCGCTTTTTCTGCACCGTATTGGGCATCCACGGCCTTTGCATCGGTCATTGATGCGGCAACACCCGAGGTCAGGCCGATCCAGTTGGTTAACTGTGCAGAAGCAGCATTCAGAACAGCGATTTCCCCGCCGCCACCGGCAAAAGCACCGGTGCGAAGGTCAATCACCAAAGGCCAGTTGGAAAAGACCATCGGATGTCCGGGTTTGACCACGTGAACCATGACCTGACTGGCAAGTGTCTCAGCCAAAGATTGGGCGAGAAAGCCCGCCAGCGTGGCAGGCGCCGTTGCCCCAGCCTGAGCGGCGGTGATGCAGGACAGAGGAATATTGTGCTTTAAGCATTCAAAGGTCACATCGACTGCGTCCTCTCCATATCTCATCGGAGAGATAACCGGACTGATATGGGCCTTGACGAACGGTCGTTTGGCGAATTCTCCGGGTCCACCGGCAGCAATGTCGAACATCTCAACAATAGGTGTGACGTTTTCAGCGACTGTAAAGGCGGTGGCAACTGGCTTGGTCGTGTTGCGTAGCAATGCATAGGCTGTGTTTACATCCAAATCATACACGTCCGGCACATCGGTTGCGATGCAGCAGCGGGTGAACCAGCTGACATTGTTAAGGGTATCCTGCAATCGCGCGAAATCATGAAGATCGTGCAACGTTGATGGTCGGTAGAGGCCGGTCTCCAGATCCAGGGTCTGAACCGCAGCGCCGCCGGTTCCAAAATGAACCTTGTCGCCTCCAACCTCGATTGTGCGCGCCGGGTCGTGCCCATGGAACGGGAACGTCTTGGGTGCAGTCGCAATCGCCGCGCGCACCAGCTCGGGAGGTAAGGCGATACGATCATGAGGCAGCGCGCGCGCGCCGTGTTTCAACAAAAGTTTGGCGAGCTTGCCCGGGACTTCGCCCATGCCAAGCTCATCCAAGAGTCGAAGGGCTGTATTGAAGATGTCCAGTAAATCACTGTCGCTCAAAGGTCTGTACTGACCTCCCGCAGGGCCGGGTGGCGCAGGATTGACCCGAGGAGGTGCCGCATGTTTGGCAAGACGTTGACGGCGCCCTGATCTCCGCGAATTGCCACCTGAACCGTCTGACATACCAATTGCTCCTCTTCCCACGGGACTATGGCGACAATGCAGTACGGTTGGGCAAGTGATAATTTTCTAAGATCAACAAATCAAAAGAGAGTTTCGAAAAATTAGAATAAGAGGAAGACTTGTTGACTGCGCGCATTGAAATCCGCCCTTTGGTGTCAAATTTAAACGGAGAAATCAGATGAAATCGCAAACACGATGCGTAGTGATCGGCGGCGGTATTGCCGGTTGCTCAACCTTGTATCATCTGACCCAAGAAGGCTGGAATGACGTTGTATTGCTTGAACGTAACGAGTTGACCAGCGGCACCACATGGCATTCTGCGGCGCAGGTTACAAATTTCGGCATGAACCAGACTATGGTCGGCCTTAAGACCCATTCAATAAACCTTTACAAAGAACTCGCAGACGACCCCGATTATCCAATCAACTATCATCATGCTGATGGCGGTATTCGACTGGCCAATACTGAGGCGCAGATGGATGGTTATCGCCATTTCGCTTCGATGGCGCGGGGAATGGATGTACATTTCGAGGTTATCGATGCCGCCGAGTGTGCCCGTCGTCATCCGCTTATCTCTACGGAAAACCTTGTCGGCGGTTTGTGGGATCCGTTGGATGGAGATATCGATCCGGCCCAGCTATGTCAGTCGCTGGCTCGTCGTGCACGCAAGGCAGGGGCCGAGGTGTATCGGAATACGCCCGTAACCGGTTTGACCCAGCATAAAGACCACAGCTGGACTGTGCATACCGAAAAGGGCGACATAGACTGTGAAGTGGTGGTGAATGCCGGGGGCTACCGCGTGAACGAGGTGGGAGCGATGATGGGTGTCCATCATCCGGTCATGTCAATGGAGCATCAGTATTTCCTGACCGAAGAAATCCCAGCCATCAAAGAGGCCGGGCACAGGATGCCGCTCTTACGCTGCCCAATCTCTGATTACTATTGCCGGCAGGAAAAAAATGGCCTGTTGGTCGGCTTCTATGAGCAGGATTGTAAAACCTGGGGCATGGACGGCATTGATCCGAATTTTGTCAACGCTTTGTGCCCGGATGACCTCGATCGGGTCACAGATGTTCTGGAAGGCGCATTCGCCCGCATGCCGGCGCTGATGGAAACTGGTATTCACACGGTGGTCAACGGGCCGATCACGTATACGATCGATGGCGCCCCATTGGTCGGTCCCATTCCGGGCAAGCGCAACGCATTTTGCATCATTGGTCTGCGCGCCGGGCTTGGTGAGGGCGGCGGGCATGGCTGGCTTTTGGCACAACAGATTGTCCATGGCGAAGCGTGCTATGACACCTGGAACCTCGATCCGAGACGGTTTACAGGGCACGGCAACGTCGAACTTTGTGCGCTGAAGGCGATTGAGGATTATCAGAACGAATTTCGGTTCCATTTCCCGCATGAACACCGTCCTGCCGGGCGCCCCGCCAAGACAACGCCTTTGACTCCGGTCATGGCTGCGGAGGGTGCTGAGTTCACTGTTGTGAACGGGTGGGAGCGGGTGGATTACATCAAACCTTCGCCGGATTTTGAGGAGACCCACAGTTTTCGGTTTAACGAAGCATTCGATGTGGTGGCAGCAGAGGTAGGGGCAGTGCAGACTGCGGTAGGGTTGGCTGAGGTCAATGGATTTAACCGCTACGAACTAACTGGTCGCGATGTGCATAATTTTCTGGACCGGATGTTTTGTGGCAGCGTGACCCGTAAACTGGGCCGCGTCGGGCTGGGCTATCTGCTGAACCATCACGGCATGATCAAGGGCGAGGCAACGGTCGCCAACTTGCCCGATGGGCGAGTTTGGTACGGATCGGCCGCAGCGGCAGAGTGGCATGATATGGATTGGCTTAACCTGCATCTGCACCCCGATGAGGACGTTCAGATCAAATCCCTGACAAATGAGCATACAATCCTTGTCCTTGCCGGGCCAAAGGCGCGTGACGTGTTGTGTGCGGTAAGCAGGGCAGACTGGTCCAGCGATGCTTTCCCTTGGTTAAGCGTTCGTGAATGCTTTATCGGTACTGCGCCAGCTGTTGTAATGGGCGTGAGTTTTTCAGGTGAGCTGGCCTATGAAATCCACGTGCCAAACAGCCAGCTTTATGCGGCCTATCTGTCGCTTCGCGCTGCTGGTGAAGCGCATGGTCTGCGGTTGTTTGGCGCGCGCGCTGTTGAATCGATGCGGATGGAGAAAGGATATCTTCACTGGAAGTCAGATCTTTTGACCGAATTTGACCCGTTTGAAACCGGGCTGTCGCGGTTTGTAAAACTTGATAAGCCAGACTTTATTGGCAAAAAGGCACTGTTGCTTCGTTACGAACAGGGCCCGAGCAAATGCTTGGTTACGCTGGAGATCGAGGGCAATACTGGCCCTGCACATGGTGGGGCTTCGGTCATGTTAAACGGGTCCGTTGTGGGTACAGTCACATCGGGTGACTGGGGGCATCGCGTTGGCAAGAATCTGGCCTATGCCTTTGTTAACCCGGAACAGAAAGACGCAGGAAATTCGCTGGCTGTGGACATTATCGGAGAGCTTACACCGGCGACAGTGATTGAAATGGGCCCCTACGATCCACAGATGGATCGGGTGAAGGGGTAAGATTACTTTTCAGCAGCGGTTGCCATCTGTCGCACTTCCTTTACTTTTCCAGAACGCCCTGTGTCGGGCGGGCTGGGGATGACGGAACATGGCGATCTGGAAGCAGCTATTAATTTTGAGTGTGTTGGCCGGGATCTCTTACGGAGGATACGAGGCCTATCTGATCTATTCACCACAAGAAGTTGCGGCTTCGGAGCGCCGTGCAGAACGTCCCGTCACGGTAGAACTGGCAGTGGCGGAAATTCGAACGATGGAGGAAACCATCGAGGCGGTTGGAACAACCCGCGCCGCCCGGTCGGTTGAAATTGTGCCCGAAGCGGATGGCCGCGTTGTCGAACTTAGCATTATTCCCGGGGCGCAAGTTACAAAAGGGACCGTACTGGTCCGGCTGGATGATGCAATTGAGCGCGCAGATCTTGCCGAGGCAGAGGCGCGGGTGACAGAGCAACAGCAGACGCTGCAGCGGATGCAGCAACTGCGCAGCACCAATGCGGTCTCTCAGGCCTCTGTTGAGGAGGTCACTGCCAGACTGGCAGAGGCCGAGGCGCAGCTGGATCGTGCAAAACAACGGCTCTTGAATCGCACAATCAGCGCGCCTTTTGATGGTGTGGCGGGATTGTCAGATATTGATCTGGGCGCACGAGTAAATGAAGGCGACCGGATCACACGACTTGATGATCTGGCACAGGTTGAGGTTGAGTTTTCATTGCCGGAAACGCTGTTTGCTCGGATAAGTAAGGATTTGCCGATCTCTGCCCGCAGTGCTGCATTTTCCGATAGGGTGTTTGTCGGGGCGGTTGCATCTGTTGACAGCCGAATTGATCCGGTTTCGCGTTCGTTTCGGACAAGGGCAGTTATCCCAAACCCAGATCGCACATTGCCTGCTGGCATGTTCATGTCTCTGACTTTGACCCTTTCACGGCGTGACGCGCTGGTCGTGCCCGAAGAGGCGGTTATCTTTCAGGCTGCAGAAACTTATGTGTTCACGATAGAGGACGGAACGGCAAAACTGACCCGCGTGAGAACCAGTGCGCGTCGGGATGGCTACATTGTCGTTGAAGAAGGAATCACTGAGGGTGAACCAATAGTGATCAAAGGTTTGCAACGGGTGCGCGACGGGCGGAAGGTCGAGGTTTTGAACGCACCCGGTGTGAGCGTTGGTGCGGGGGAGAATGAGTCTTGACCCTGTCAGACCTCGCAGTTCGTCGTCCGGTCCTTGCCGCGGTCGCAAGCCTGCTGATTTTGGTCTTTGGACTTGCCGCTTTGCGCGAAATTCCTGTGCGCGAATTGCCGGACGTTGATAACGCCTTTGTATCGGTTTCGACCACCTATCGCGGTGCCGCGCCAGAAGTCATGGATACCGATGTTACCGAGCCCATAGAAGGCGCGGTCGCTGCAATCACAGGCATCCGGACGATCAGCTCTGAAAGCCGTCAGGGACGCAGCAACGTCACAATAGAATTTGAAGCGGGTCGCGATCTGGCCGAGGCAGCGAATGATGTGCGTGATGCCGTGGGCCGGGTCAGCAGCAGCTTGCCGGAAGAGGCCAATGATCCGCGTGTAGTGAAAAGTGATGCCGATGCTGACCCGGTAATGCGGTTGGCCGTCACCTCAACCCGAATGACAACTGCGGAAATAACCGATTACATCGACCGTTTTATCGTTGATCGTATTGCAACGCTCGACGGTGTGGCAAATGTGCGAATTTACGGCCAGCGGCCATTTGCGGTTCGAATTTGGCTGGATCGTCGTGCGTTGGCAGCACGTAAACTCACCGTTGCGGATGTTGAGGCGGCGCTACGGCGTAACAATGTAGAATTACCGGCAGGCGAGGTGGTTTCGGATGAACGGCAGCTTTCCGTCAGGTTGAACAGCCGCCTGAAAAGCGTCGAAGATTTCCGCGATGTTGTTTTGGACCGGGTCGCCGGATATCCCGTCCGCTTGGGGGATGTGGCCGATGTCACGCCGGGGGTGTCGGACGAGTCGACCATTGTCAGAACAAATGGCACGGACGCGGTTGGGATGGCGGTGTTGCGCCAGAGCCAGTCAAACACGGTTGCTATTTCTCAGGGCGTCAGGGCAGAAATTGACCGGATCTCCCCGTCTTTGCCGGAAGGCATGCGGATCATTGTCGGGTCTGACGACGCATTGTTCGTCGGCGCATCAATCCGTGAAGTGCTGACTGCGCTTACAATCTCGCTGGTGTTGGTGGTTCTGGTGATCCTGGTATTTTTGCGCAGTCTGCGCGCGGTTCTGGTGCCGGCTGTGGCCATTCCGGTCTCATTGGTAGGATGTTTCATTCTGATCGAGGCGTGGGGGTTTTCGCTTAATACCTTAACATTGCTGGCACTTTTACTGGCGATTGGGTTGGTGGTTGATGACGCCATTGTCGTGTTGGAGAATATCCAACGACGGATCGAGGCGGGAGAGCCGCCCTTGATTGCCAGCTTGCGAGGCGCGCGTCAGGTGACCTTTGCCGTGATCGCGACATCGCTCACCTTGATCGCGGTTTTTGTGCCGTTGTCCTTTATGCCGGGGCAGGTTGGTCGGCTGTTTGTAGAGTTCGGTTGGGTCATGGCCGGGACGGTTTTGATCTCTACCTTTGTAGCTTTGACCGCTTGCCCGGCGCTGGCATCGAAAATTCTAAAAGCGCGCAGCGGGCCAACGGTCAAACAGGCTGAGACCTTTCAGCCAAAAGGAATTCAGGGCCTCTATTTCAGAGTTTTACAACGTTGTGTGAATGCCCCGCTTGTTGTTTTGGCCTTGGCATTAGCTGTGACCGCTGGCGCCGCTTTGTTCTATGATGGCCTGCCGCGAGAGCTGGCTCCGAAAGAAGACCGGGGGGTTGGCTTTATTCCGCTTACTGCACCTCAGGGCAGCACTGTTGCACATTCTGACAAAGCAGCAATGCAGGTAGAGAAGATTTTGACCCCGTTGCGGGAGGAAGGGGTGATCGAAACCGTGTACACCTTCACCGGTTGGGGCAATCGTGCGTGGCGGTCTTTTGTCGTGTTTCGTCTGGCACCTTGGGAAGAAAGGGACCGGCCGATTTCTGATGTGGTGCGTGAAATCATTCCGCGTATGCGGGAGGTGACCATCGCGCGCGGCTTCCCGGTGACGCCTGCCGGTTTGGGACTGAGAGGCAGCTCAACGCCGGTGCGGGTTGTGATTGGCGGCCCGGATTTCGATAGTGTGAAGCTTTGGGCCAATACGCTGTTAGAGCGGGCGGAAACCATTCCGGGACTGGTCAATCCGCAAATTAATTTCGATCAGAATCTGCCGCAGCTTGACGTCACCATTGATCGCGCCCGTGCCGATGATCTGGGCATATCGGTGGAAACGGTGGCCAATACTTTACAAACCATGCTGGCATCGCGTGAGGTGACGACTTTTGTCAGCCGGGGTCGTGAATACCCGGTGATTTTGCAGGCAGGTAAATCCGACCGGCGCGAACCCTCTGACATCAACAATCTTTTCATTCGCTCTGGGGATGGCGAAACTCTGGTTCCGCTGGGTGCTTTGGTCACGCTTACCGAAAACGCAGCAGCACCGTCGCTGCGCAGGTTTGACCGTTTGCCGTCTATCCAGCTGTCGGGAACCCTGGCACCCGGTGAAAACCTGGGTACGGTTTTGAATGCAATAGAAGATGTTGCCAGCGAAATTTTACCCGTTGGCGCGAAACTTGGATACGAAGGGCAATCCCGAACGTTCAAGGATACCTCCCAAGGGGTGTGGCTGGTTCTGGCAATGGCTTTTCTTATCGTGTTTCTGGTGCTTGCAGCCCAATTTGAGAGCTTTCTGCACCCTGTGACGATTATGCTTACAGTACCTGCCGGGCTGGCTGGGGCAATTTATGCGATGGCTTTGGCCGGCTTGTCGCTGAACATATATAGCCAGATTGGTATTATTCTGCTCGTTGGTCTTGTTGCCAAGAACGGCATTTTGATTGTCGAATTTGCCAACCAGCTTCGTGACGAAGGTATGGGCACACGTGAATCCGTTCTTCAGGCATCGGCGCTTCGATTACGCCCTATTGTGATGACCGTACTTTCCACAATGTTAGGCGCATTGCCGCTTGTTTTAGCATCTGGCGCAGGTGCTGAAAGTCGCAATGCGATCGGGACCGTGATTATCGCGGGGTTGGGATTATCGAGTGTACTGGTCTTGATTGTCACGCCGGTTCTGTATGATTTGTTGGCACGGTTTACACGCCCGCGCGGCACATTTGAGCGGATGATCGACCAAGAACTTGCAAGCGACATGATCCCTTAGTGAAGCGGCGATCCGGGCTACGCAATGAGGATTGTTGTTTGAACCCAGTTTCGGTTTGGGATGTTTGAATCTGTTCGATGTTGCTTTCAGCGACCGCTCAATGAAAATCCCGGCTTGGAAACAGCCGTTTGGCCTGGTCACGCGGATGCATGGCGCGGGCAGGGTGGCGGGCGCGTTTGGGGGTGTCGTCGGCCCGGGGGCCTTCGGTGTGGATTGCTTCGTCCAGCGGGTGGCCGAGCTCTGTGAGTTTGTAGGAAACATCCTGAATATTCTGGGCGATCAGATGGGTGACGATACCTTCGCGTTGCAAATAGCCGGTTACACGCAACAGCCGCCCACCCATGACGATCCGGCGAAAACGCTCATAAACCTTACGCCAGACAACGACATTTGAGACCCCGGTTTCATCCTCAAGCGTCAGGAATATCACACCAGAGGCGGTGCCGGGGCGTTGACGGGTGATGACGAGACCACAGACGGAAAGCTGCTGCAAGGGCGTTTGGATCAGTTGATCATGCCGGGTCAGCCCGGGCATCTCCGGGCGCAGTAATTCCATTGGGTGGGCGCGCAGGGAAAGTCGCATCGACACGTAATCTTCAACCACTTCTTCGCCCTTGTGCATTTTGGGCAAGATCACCTGGGGTTCCTGAATGCCCTCACCATCCAATGGATCATTAAACAGTGGCAGAGGGGCTGGTGCGCGGATCGCTTTGACCTGCCAAAGCGCGTCGCGCCGCGCCAGGCCCATTGCCGTGAATGCATCGGCTTCGGCAAGGCGTTCGAGTGCTGCAGGCGCAAGGCCTGCGCGCAACCAAAGGCTTTCAGGGTCGGAATATCCGTTCCCACGTGCCGCCACGATCCAACCAGCCTCCTCCTCCTTGAACCCCTTGATTTGCCGAAAACCCAGACGCAGGGCCAGCATGCCATCGGGGCGACGTTCTAATATATTGTCCCAATGGCTTTGGTTCACGCAGATCGGGCGAACTTCTACGTCATGTTCGCGGGCATCCCGCACGATCTGTGCCGGGGCGTAAAATCCCATCGGCTGGGAATTCAGTAGCGCGCATGAGAAGATTGCCGGATGGTGGCATTTGAGCCAGGCCGAGATATAGGCGAGCATAGCAAAGGCGGCAGCATGGCTTTCGGGAAAGCCGTAATCGGCAAAGCCTTCGATCTGGGAAAAGCAGCGTTTGGCGACTTCCAAATTATAGCCATTCTTCAACATCCCATTAATGAATTTATCCTCGAATGTCCCGATAGTGCCCATCCGGCGGAAAGATGCGAGTGAACGGCGCAGATGATCAGCCTCTTCCGGGGAGAAACCCGCGCCTACCACTGCGATCTGCATCGCCTGTTCCTGAAACAGCGGTACACCGAGGGTGCGTCTGGTGACCTCTTCAAGCTTGGGGCCAAAAGGCTCGGGCGTTTCCAGCCCCTGACGACGCCGGATATACGGCTGGACCATACCGCCCTGAATGGGGCCGGGGCGGACAATGGCGACCTCGATGACCAGGTCATAAAAAGTTTTGGGCTTCATCCGGGGCAGAAAATTCATCTGTGCCCGGCTTTCGACCTGAAACACACCTACCGCGTCAGCACGCTGCAGCATCTTATATGTTGCCCCATCTTCTTGCGGGATTGTTGCGATGCTCAAGCTTTGCTTTTCATGTTCCTGCATCAAATCGAATGCCTTGCGTACACAGGTCAGCATCCCAAGTCCCAGCACATCCACCTTGAGAATGCCAAGCGTATCTATGTCGTCTTTATCCCATTCGATGACCGTGCGGTCCTCCATCGCGGCATTCTCAATCGGGCAAAGTTCATCCAGCCGCCCCTTGGTGATGACAAAACCGCCGACATGCTGCGACAGGTGCCGGGGAAAGCCGATGATCTCGCCAATCAGGCGGATGGTCTGCATCAGACGGCGGTCATCCGGGTTAAGCCCAAGCTCGCGGATGCGCTCCAGATCAACGCCGCCATTGCTCATGCCCCAGATCTGGCTGGACAATCCGGCGGTCACATCTGCCGACAGCCCCATTACCTTGCCAACCTCACGGATCGCAGCGCGTGAGCGAAAATGGATCACGGTGGCGCACAGTCCGGCACGATGTCGCCCATATTTCTGGTAAATCCACTGGATCACCTCTTCGCGCCGCTCATGTTCGAAATCGACATCAATGTCGGGTGGTTCGCCCCGGTACTTTGATACAAAACGCTCAAACACCATGGCGATCATATCCGGGCTGACATCGGTGATGCCCAGCAGATAGCATAGGATTGAATTCGCCGCCGATCCGCGCCCTTGGCAGAGGATGCCGCTGCTTTTGGCGAATTGCACGATATCATGCACAGTCAGAAAATAGGCGGGAAAGCCCAGCTCGGCGACCAGCCGAAGCTCTTTCTCCACGAGCCTCAGCGCTTTGTCCGTCGGCCCATCCGGGTATCGCCATGCCAGTCCTTCCCGGGCCAGACGTTCCAGCCGGGCCTGTGCATCTTCGCCATTTGTCACCTCGTCTGGATATTCATAGCTCAGCTCGCTCAGGCAAAATCTGCACCGGTCCGTGATCTCAAGCGTTCGGCGCAGCGCGGCGGGGTGGTTGCGAAAAAGACGCGCCATATCGCCGGGGCCCTTCAGGCGGCGTTCAGCATTGGGCAGGGCGCGTGTGCCGATCTCGTCAATGGTGATATGTTCGCGCATACAGGTCAGTACATCAGCCAACTGTTTGCGCGCCGCGCGGTGCATCAGCACATTCCCCACCGCGACCATTGGCGCTGCGGTTTTCTGCGCTACCTTTGCGCATGTATTGAAATAGGCCTGATCCGAGCCATCATAGCGTGGCGCGGCCCCAAGATAGACGTAATCCGGAAACTGCCGTTGCATCTGCTGAATATCGCGAACCGCTTTGTGCAGCCCGTCTTGTGGCAAGGCGATCAGGGCCATGCCCCTGCACGCCTTTATCATATCCGCACGGTCCAGATGGCAGCCCCCTTTTTCCGCCCGCCGTTTGCCCCGCGTCAATAGCCGTGTCAGCCGTGTATAGGCAGCGCGGTCACAAGGCAGGGCGATCCAATCCACCGAACTGTCCCGTAACACCAAACGGCACCCGACAATCAGCTTGGGTAAACGAAGGGTTTTAGGGCGGGTGACCGGATCGGGATGCCCAATCTCTTGCCGTGAAGAGCTGTCAATCCGATGTTGCGAGCGGATGCGGATGGCTTCTTGGGTCTCGCGTTTCAGTTCTTTGAGTGCGGAATAGGCGCGCACCACGCCTGCCAGGGAATTGTGATCGGAAATGGCGATGGCCGAAAGGCCAAGCTCTGCTGCACGGGTTACCATTTCCTCTGGATGTGACGCCCCGGTAAGAAAGGTGAAATTGGTTGTCACGCACAGTTCGGCATAGGTGCCGGCGCGATACTCGCGGGGCATTTCATGCTGAAATGCCTCAACGGGGCGGTATGTGGGATTCACTTCAATCATGCGAATTCACCCTGTACGAACCAGCCCGGGTTCTGCGGGGTATAAAACAGCCATAAACGCCGCCCTTGCCGTGTTTCCACGCGCCAGTAATCACGCAGGCCAGAGCGCCAGTTGTCATCCTCAAACCACCATTCCGGGGCAAGACGTTCCGGCCCTGTCGCGCGACCTATGGTTAACATCATGCGACGCCAGCGAAACTGCTTTGGCGGCTGTGGTCCTGTCCCGATGATCGGCTCTGGCCGGAAAAGGCATATGGGGCGTGGGCGCAGGCTGACCCAACCGCTTTGTACCTCGGACCATGCCGCCGGGGCGATGATAAAGCTTCGCTCTGGTATATGACTTTCAGCAGGCAGAAACCGCTGGATATTCTCTAACCCGATCCGCGTTCCAATCCGGGTGATCAGATCATCAAGCTTGTCTTTATGTTTGGCTGTGACATGGCTGATCTGCCGCACCGGCAGTGGTTCGACCTGCACGGCCTCAATCCGCATCCGGTCAATGCCAAAGCCTGCGTCCACCGCACTTATGCCGCGTTCAAAAAGGGGCAGGATGCGCGCAGCATTTCGCAAGGGATGGGCCAGGCGCAATTCAACCTGCTGATTGTAATGATCCACCCGGCCCAGTGTCAGGCGTAGCATCCGGGCGCCAGTTTCCTGTGATTTCAACTTGTCACACAGGCGATCCAGAAGCCGCGCCGTCGCGGCCATCACATCCCCTGTCAACCCAATAGGATCAGGGAAAGCCATCCGCACGCCATAATGAGGCGGCTCGGTTAGCGGAGTGATTTCTTCTGGCTGACGGCCAAGCGCCTGATCAAGCCGCAACAACAGGTCCGACCCGAAACGGCGGGCCAGCGGTGCGCGCTTGGCCTGCTCCAGATCGGCAATCCGGCGCAAGCCCAGGCGTTGCAATCCGATCGTTGTCTTCTCACTCAGACGCAAGGCGGCGACGGGCAGGGGGCCAAGCACGGTCAGAGCCTCGTTGGCAGGGGCAACACCCTCTCCGTAATGAGCCAATGCCCAGGCTGTCCCGCGGTTATCGCCGACCCCCAACTGCACTGAGATCCGGGCGCGGGATAATCGCTGGCGCATATCCGAAAGCATGCTGGCCTCGCCCCCAAAAAGATGGGCTGTCCCTGTGACATCAAGTACCAGCCCATCGCGCCCCTCCAACCCCACCCAGGGGCAATAGCGGGTCGCCCAACGCCGCAAGGCGCATAGAAACTGCTGATCGCCTGGTAGATCAGCGGGGCGGCTGATCAGATCGGGGCAAAACGCCCGTGCATCAGAATAGGGCATGCCCCGATGCAGCCCCTGACGTTCGGCCACATTATTCAGACAATATAGGCGGTTGGCGTTTTGCTCCTTAAGGATCAGCGCAAACGGGCCTTCAACCGGGCGTCTGCGGAGGGCCCGGTCGCTTGCAAGGTGTGGAAACCACAGTGAGACGACGCGTCGCGTGATCCCATCGAACATGCCAAGATCCATTTGTTCCCGATTTGTTCTTAATAAGTGACCAGTGAAAAAGTGTCGAGTCCTGTGAATATATATCCGCATCAAATACCGGCTCACAGTGCCAACGCGTTTCCGCTGCATTGCTGCCCATGCCTTCGGGAATAAGGCACAGTCCGATACTGTTCCCCGCTTTCGCGGCAAGCTGTAGCCGTCGTCCCGCAGTCAAGGTAAGCGGCTTGCTGATTTCAACCATAACCATGCTGACCGCCCCCGCGCGCAGTGCTTCTTCAGCGACGGCAAGAGCATCGGTTTGGTGTTTGGCATTGGCGATCAAAAGTCGCGAGGGGTCCGCAAAGAGCGTTACACCGGGTGGATGAATAAGCTGTTGTTGATATGCCTCCCGCACCCAAAACACAGGCCCCTCGGTCCGCGCCATCAAAACAGCAGCATAGCCGAATCCCCCGGGTCCGCAGACTTCATGCATCCGTCCGGTTTTTGGTGGAAAACATTCAGGCATCAAAGGTGGCATGAAACGAAGCATACAATAACCAGAAACAGCATGGAACCAGGCATGCATTTGTGGCGAGGCAGCGGAAAGAAAGTCAGCATTGCACATATTAAGCTGAATGACGACAAGCGGCGGTTCCCGCGCGTAATGGACGATATTCGAACCATTACCGGAACAAGAGTTCTTGTTCACGAGTTAGCCACCCATATGCCACACGTCATTAGGAACGGTAGGATTTTTTAAGATGACCATAGATCTGGTTGTTGCCATGGCTTAGTCACTTGTAGCCTTCCAGAAACAGCAGATACATCATCCGAAAAAGATATAGATTGCCATCCCGGTATGTAATCTTTTGGGATGGTAAATGCAGGCTCAATATTTGTCTCTAAGGTGAAGCCTGACCGGCCATAAAAATTTGGATCGCCAAAAACAATTACTTTTTCTACTCTGGTTTTCTTGAGGCGGCAAAACCCCTCTTTGATAAGGTCAGTGCCAATACCCTTGCCTTGGTATGATGGCAGCACAGCCATCGGACCCAGCAAAGATAAATCAATCTCACTTGGTGAGGCGTGGCATTTGGTAAAGGCAATGTGACCAACAAGACCGTCTTCATGTAGGGCAGAAAGCATGATGGTATTTTGCTTGTCATTTAATAAATCAGTTACAAGAGGAAACAAATCTTCGTCAGTGAAAGCCTTTTTATAAAGGGCTTTTAGAGATTCAATATCATCCTGAATGGTTTCACGGATCGTCGTTCTGTTATTCATTTTTCTCCATCACAATTTCAATAATCTTGTTATTCAAACCAAGCAAATTATCTGCAGCTTCTCTTATTTCTTTACCAATAAACTGTTTATCATCCTCAGCATACCGTTCTCGAATGCGGTTACATCGGTCTTCGTAAATTTCTTCCGTGTTGCGTCGCCTCTTCATGCAAGCATCCGCATGGGATTGGAGCCGTAATAAATTGTTCAAAAATCAACGCATTAAATTTAGTGAATTAAAGTTGAACAAGTGCCCGAACGCAAAAGCGGTTGTACAGCAACAATATAACAATATGGCGGAGAGACAGGGATTCGAACCCTGGGTCCCCGTGAAGGGACAACGGTTTTCGAGACCGCCCCGTTCGACCACTCCGGCACCTCTCCGCGGGGGTCTGGAGGCTGCGTTTAATCGCCTTTACCTGCATGGGCAAGGGGTTTTGCATTGTCTTGGCACAGATTCTGCCTAGGGTGAGGCAGGCCAAGATTTCGGAGAATGTTCCATGAGAAGTTTGCGATCAATTCCGGTTTTGAACTGTCTGTGGGCCATGTGCTTGACGGTTTGCCTGGCTGGAGCGGCACAGGCAGCTGACAGAGACCGCTTAGAGGCATTTCTCGAAGTTACCGGATTTGGCGTGGCTCTTGACAGCATCGCGCTTTCCGCGGCGGATGCGCCGGAAATGCTGGGAATGTCGGCTACGGATTTCGGTGCCGATTGGACGATTGCGGCTAACAACGTCTTTGACACAGACAAGATGCGGGAAATGGCGCTCGATATTCTGGAGGCGACTCTGGAGGACGGCCTGCTTATTCATGCGGCAGAATTTTATGCCTCGCCACTCGGTCAACGTTTGGTCGAGGTCGAAAATTCATCCCATCTTGTTGAAGATGACGCAGCTAAACATGCGGAAGGTGCGGCACTTGTCGATGCGGATGTTGCGGAGGGGGCAGGGCGTTCTGAAATCCTGAGGCAACTGAATCAGGCGGTAGATGCATCCGGAACGGGTGTGCGTGCCATACAGGAAATTCAGGTGAGATTCCTGATGGCGGCATCCCGGTCGGGAGTTGTAGAACTGGAGCTCGACGAAGCAACACTTCGCGCATTGCTGCGTGAAGATGAGAGCGAGCTAAAGCGTAGTCTGCAAGCAGCAGGGTTGGCATATTCATCTTACACGTACCGAGACATTTCAAAATCGGACCTCAGAGATTACCTGGCAGCATTAGAAAATCCAAAGATGCAGCGCGTTTATGAGCTGATGAATGCGGTGCAGTACGAGATTACGGCCAATCGTTTCGAGGCTTTGGCCGTGAAAATGGCAGAACTGCATCCCGGGCAGGAACTTTGATATGAGATGGTTTCTGGCGGTTTGTATTACCTGTTTTTCGGCTCTTTCTTTCAGCCCGGCTTCGCATGCATCCGATGAGGGTCAGCTTGATGCGCTCATCGAAGCTCTAAAAATCGATGACACAATCAAAATCATGCGCGAAGAGGGTTTGATTTATGGCGTTGAGGTTGGGCACGACATGCTGCCAGAGGACGATATGGTTGGCTGGGAAAAGGAAATCTCTCGTATCTACGACACTGAAAGGATGCAGCGCATTATTGAAGGAGGTTTCGAATCCCGGTTCGAGGGAACGGATCTGACGCCTCTTGTCAGTTTTTACCAATCCGATCTTGGACGTAGGATTGTCACACTCGAACTCGATGCGCGGCGTATTATTATGGACGCGGAGACAGAGAGTGCCGCGAGAATTCAGTACGAAAAGGTACGAGCGGCTGATACACGCATCATTGCACAAATCGACACAATGATTGCGGATAGCGATCTGGTTGAGCTCAACGTTATGGGCGCCTTGAACTCAAATTTCTTGTTTTATCGCGGGCTGGTTGATGGTGGTGCTTTCGACTTGAGCGAGGACGAGATTTTGGCCGACGTCTGGATGCAGGAAGAGGGCATTCGCGAAGACACGAAAAACTGGCTCGGCGCCTTTTTGCTGATGGCCTATCAACCACTGACAGAACAGGATTTGGACACATATATCGCCCTGTATCAGAGCGAGGAAGGGCGCGATCTGAACCGGATTATGTTCGAGACATTCAATCAGATGTATGATGAAATTTCCTATCTGCTGGGGCTGGCCATTGCCCAGCGGATGCAATCCGAGAAACTGTAGGATTTACGGGTGAATGGCCCTTGACTTTGCACAGCATTCTCACGATAAGCGCGCATCCCGGCGGGCGGATTCCGCACGGGGAATGTAATGATCGCCCTGACGGGGCGCGCTGTTCGAGGTGGCCAAGGCCAAAAACGCCCGAAAACGGGGACCACAGAACGCGGTAAGAAAAAGGAAATGCGCATGTTTGCGGTCCTCAAGACCGGTGGCAAGCAATACAAAGTTCAATCGGGCGACACGCTCCGCGTTGAGAAAATTGCAGCAGATGCCGGCGAAAAAGTTCAATTCAACGAAATTCTGATGCTGGGTGGCGACAAGCCGGTCGTTGGTGCACCTCTGGTTGATGGTGCAGCAGTCCAGGCCGAAGTTGTTGACCAGGTCAAAGGCGACAAGGTGATCCACTTTGTAAAACGCCGCCGTAAGCACGGCTCGAAGCGGACCAAAGGTCATCGTCAGCAGCTCACACTGCTGCGCGTCACTGAAATCCTCGAAAAAGGTGGTGACAAATCGGGTGTAAAGGCCGCCATCGGTGCCGGTTCGGTTGCAGCGGTTGCCGTTGCGGCAACTGAAGCCAAAAAGCCCGCAGCCAAAAAAGCTGCACCGAAAAAGGCAGAAGCCAAAGCAGAGCCAAAGAAAGCAGCCAAAGCAGAAGCGGCTGCCGCTGATGATCTCAAGGCGCTGTCCGGCGTTGGACCCGCGCTTGAGAAAAAGCTGCTCGAAGCTGGCGTAACCACATTTGCCCAAATCGCAGCATGGACGGAAGCGGATGTTGCTGCTATGGACGAGAAACTGTCGTTCAAAGGCCGGATCGAGCGTGAAGGCTGGATCGAACAGGCCAAAGAACTGACTAAAGGTTAAGGAGAGACGAGATGGCACATAAGAAAGCAGGCGGTTCATCCCGTAACGGTCGCGACTCTGCCGGTCGTCGTCTTGGCGTCAAGCTGTATGGTGGTCAGGCTGTCGACCCCGGAAACATTATTGTGCGTCAGCGCGGTAACAAATTCTGGCCGGGCGAAGGTGTAGGGCAAGGCAAAGATCATACCATTTTTGCGACTGCCGAAGGCGCTGTGAAGTTCCACAAGGGCTTCAAAGGCCGCACCTTTATTTCGGTACTGCCAGTGGCGGAGGCTGCCGAATAAGCCGAACTCCTCAAGGTTCATGAATTTTTTAGGGGGATCGGTGCAAACCGGTCCCTCTTTCTTTTTGGAACAGTCGAATGACTGACGTGATTACAACTGAACGGCTTGTACTTCGCCCATTGACGGATGCGGATGGCGAGACTGTTATTACGGCATTGAATGATTTTGATGTTGTGAAATGGCTCGCAACACCACCCTATCCGTTCACCAAGGCTGATCTCAGACTAAAAAACCAGGACGGTTCCAGCCGTTGGCCTGAACTCGCTGCTATTGAAACAGGCGGTCAGATGGTTGGGATAGTTAGCGGTCAACCTCACCTGGGATATTGGGTACAGAGGGATCATTGGGGGCAGGGAATTGCCACCGAAGCGGCGGGTGCGATGACCCGGCATATCTTTGCAACCTCAAATGTAACGAGCGTACTCTCAGGGTACTTCGTGGGAAACACCGCCTCTGCCAAAATTCTTCAAAAGCTCGGTTTCACAGAAACCGGCCGTGGCATGCGTCAATGCGTTTCACGCGGCGAAGATCTGCCTCATGTTGATCTGGTTTTGCATCGAGCGCGTTGGGAGGCAGATCAATGAGTGTCGCAGTCATCAGCTTCCTCATCTTCGGGGCTTCGCAGGTCGGCACTCCGGGACCGGCGAACATGGCGCTTATGGCCACCGGTGCACGCTATGGCTTCCGCAGGGCGTTGCCGTTTGTGGGCGGCGTTGTACTGGGTAAACAGTTGATCATCTGGCCACTGGGCTTTGGCCTGATGGAGGTTATGACGCGTGCGCCAGTGCTGTTCGAGGGTCTCAAATGGGTCTGTGTCGCATATATCTGCTGGTTGGCCTGGAGGATTGCGGGGATGAAGCTCTCTGCCGATGCTCCAGAAGATAACTCGCCCGGCTTTTTGGCAGGGTTGGCCGTTCACCCTCTGAATCCAAAGGCTTGGGCAATGACTATCACAGGATTTACCAATTTTGTGACGCCGGGCACACCCGCCTTGCAAGCGACAGCAACCATCGCCATCTGTCTGATGGCTGTCCAGATCGTATTGCACCCAATCTGGACTCTGGGAGGAGACAGAATTGCCCGGGCCGTCGCCGGTACACGGGCGGAAACAACGTTAATGCGAGCGTTGGCTGTGCTGACAGTCGCTTCTGTTTTGTTCGTGCTTTTCGGAGGAGAAAGCGCATGATGTTACAAACTATTGTACCCAATCAACCTGTTATCGAGACCAGCCGGTTTGATTTGCGTCCGCTTCGGACGTCAGATGTGGGGCTGATTACTTTAAACGCAGGCGATCCCAGGGTTGCGATGAACACTGCTGTGATTCCCCATCCATTGCCCCCCGGAGCAATCGAGGCATTAATAGCGCGTTCTCTGTCCGAGGACCGCATTGAAGATGTTTGGGCGATTGATGGCCAAAAATCCAGCGGTAGTGAAGTAATGGGGTTGATCAGCTTGTCTCGTATCGAGCGATCACAATCAGAGATCGGATATTGGACCTCGCCTGCCTTCTGGAATGCCGGTCTTGCTTCGGAAGCGGTTGAGGCATTGGTTCGCGCTAATCCGCAGGACTGCAGAACGATTTTTGCCAGTGCATTCCAGGATAATCCAGCCTCTGCGCGTGTGCTGATCAATTGCGGATTCTGCTATCTTGGCGATGCAGAGACATTTTGCGTGGCGCGCGGTGCGAAGGTGCCGACCTGGACCTATAGTTTGAAGCTGGACTAGAGCAATGTCATCCGGGTTTCAGTTACAGACAGAGCGGCTTTTGATCCGCGAGGCGCGGGTCACGGATGTGGATCAAATGCATACCCTTGTTTCAGATTTCGAAGTTGTACGCCACACTGGAAGCTGGCCGTGGCCTGCCTGTCGTGAATTCACGGTCTCTCGCACAGAGCCGACCCAATGCACCTCCGCTTTGAATGGTATGGTTTTCCTTGGCACCGACCTCATCGGTACAGTTGGTACCAGTGCTGAGGGAGAATTTGGGTACATGCTGGCACGACAACATTGGGGAAAGGGATATGCGACTGAAAGTGGCAAGGCCCTGATCGCAGAAGTGTTTAGGCATACTGATTGGCCAAAGCTGTCAGCATGTGTGTTCGCGGATAACCCAGCATCTTCTCGCGTGCTGGAAAAGCTAGGATTTACTGAAGGTCCAAAATGTGAAGGTTGGTGCGAAGCGAGAAATGGAAGATTCCCAACCCGAACTTTTACACTTACCCGCCCACACACTTGAGCGTGGCCACGTTTCCCTCTATCGCAGGTCTGCAAAGCTACAAAGGTCCCGAATATGAAATTCCTCGATCTTGCAAAAGTCTATATCAGGTCCGGTTCGGGCGGCGGCGGCTGTGTCAGCTTCCGGCGGGAGAAATACATTGAATATGGCGGCCCGGATGGTGGTGACGGTGGCAAGGGTGGCTATGTCTGGGCCGAGTCCGTTGACGGCCTGAACACGCTGATCGATTTTCGTTACCAACAGCATTTTTTCGCCAAAAACGGGCAACCCGGTATGGGGCGTCAACGAACCGGCAAAGATGGTGATGACATTGTCCTTCGTGTTCCGGAAGGTACTGAAATACTTGATGAAGACCAGGAAACTGTTCTGGCTGACCTGACTACAGTCGGAGAACGCATACTGCTGGCCAAGGGTGGCAATGGTGGTTTTGGCAACCTGCATTTCAAAACCTCGACAAACCAGGCGCCGAGACGGGCCAATCCCGGGCAAGAAGGTGTTGAACGTACGCTTTGGCTGCGACTGAAGCTGATTGCTGATGTCGGCTTGCTTGGTTTGCCGAACGCTGGCAAATCTACGTTTTTGTCGGCCACTTCAAATGCCCGACCCAAGATTGCGGATTATCCTTTCACAACGCTGCACCCCAACTTGGGGGTCGTCGGTGTCGATGATGTAGAATTTGTGGTGGCGGATATCCCGGGTCTTATCGAAGGCGCGCATGAAGGGCGCGGACTTGGGGATTTGTTTTTGGGGCATGTTGAGCGGTGTTCGGTTCTGCTGCACCTCATTGACGGAACCTCGCCCACGTTGGTCGAGGACTATCAGACGATCATCGGTGAGGTCGAAGCTTATGGCGACATTTTGGCTGGCAAGCCGCGGATCACCGTTCTCAACAAGATTGATGCACTCGATCAGGAAGAGCGGGAGTTTCTGCGTGACGAGCTGCAACAGGCCAGTAACGACAAGATTTACCTGATGTCCGGAGTGTCGCGCGAAGGCACCACAGAGGTGCTGCGTGCGCTGCGCGGGCATATCGATGGTGATCGACTGCGCCATTCAACCTCACAAGAAAGCATTGCACCGTGGCAACCTTAGAAGAGGCAAAACGACTGGTCATAAAGATCGGTTCCGCTCTTCTGGTTGACAGGCAAAGCGGCGAACTGCGGGCAGAGTGGCTACAAGCACTCGCAGCGGATGTCGCGCGGATACGCACACAAGGGACCGACGTAATCCTGGTATCTTCCGGGTCAATTGCACTTGGACGATCAGCACTTGGTCTTCCACCGGAAGAGCTTTTGCTGGAACAGTCTCAGGCAGCAGCAGCCGTTGGACAAATCCAGCTCGCCCGCGCCTATGACAGTGCGCTGGCAGAACATGATTTAAGGGCAGCACAAGTCTTGGTCACGCTGGAGGACAGTGCAGATCGGCGTCGTTATCTGAATTCGAGGGCGACTTTGGAGCAATTACTCAAGCTGAACGTGATTCCGATCGTCAATGAAAATGACACGGTTGCCACAGACGAAATCCGATATGGCGACAATGATCGTATGGCGGCGCAAGTGGCGGTCACTGCTGGCGCTGATTTGCTTATCCTGTTGAGCGATGTTGATGGATTTTATTCGGGAAATCCATCTGATGACCCGAATGCACAACGATTTGATACAATCGCGGAAATAACACCAGAAATAGAGGCGATGGCAGGTGATGCAGGGTCTGGCCTGTCCAAAGGCGGTATGAAGACCAAGCTGATGGCAGCCAAGACGGCAACTGCGGCAGGATGCGACATGGTGATTACCGAAGGGTCTGTCCTGCACCCGATCTCTGCGCTGGAGAACAATGCGCCCGCAACGTGGTTCACAGCACAGGGTGATCCACAGCAAAAGCGAAAACAGTGGATAGCAGCGATGAAACCGCGCGGAACAGTCACAGTGGATGCCGGGGCGGCAAAGGCGCTGAAATCCGGCAGCAGCTTGCTCGTGGCTGGAATTGCTGAAGTTCAGGGCGTGTTTGGCCGTGGCGATGCGGTTGAGGTGCTGGACATTAATGGCCGCAAACTGGGGCAGGGGCTTACCCGATATGACGCGGAAGATGCCAGGCAAATCAAAGGGTTGCGGAGTGTTCAGATTGAGCCAGTTCTTGGATATCCGGCAAGGGGCCCGCTGATCCACCGTGACGATATGGCCTTTTAGTCCAGCCCGGTGCTAATCTTCTCAGGGACCGCAAAGAAAGAATTGATATGAAAGATCTCAGCAATATTCCCGCTCTTATGGAAGATATCGGCGCTCGAGCGCGTGCAGCTTCGGCTATGTTGTCGCAATCAACTGCTGAGGTGAAAGAGCGTGCGTTGCGCCTCGCCGCAGATGCTGTCTGGGAACGGCGCGACGAGATAGTTTCTGCCAATTTAAAGGATTTAGACTATGGCCGTGAGAAGGGCCTGTCAGATGCTATGATGGACCGCCTCATGCTGGAAGAGGCGCGGATCGAGGGAATAGTTAGCGGTCTGCGTGCTGTTGCGTCTCAGCCCGATCCAGTAGGTGAGGTTCTGGCCGAATGGGATATGGAAAGCGGGCTTCATATTCGCCGTGTTCGCACGCCTTTGGGGGTGATTGGTGTCATTTACGAAAGCCGACCCAATGTAACCGCAGATGCCGGTGCCTTGTGCCTGAAATCGGGGAATGCCGTTATTTTACGGGGTGGATCAGAGAGTTTTCACTCTTCGACCGCCATTCACAGCTGTCTTGTCGATGGCCTTAAAGCAGCAGGGCTACCCGAGGACGCAATTCAATTAGTGCCGACGCGCGACAGGGCCGCCGTACAGGAACTATTAACGATGACCGAGACGGTTGATGTGATTGTACCGCGCGGTGGAAAAGGGCTTGTTGGATTGGTGCAGCGCGAGGCGCGGGTGCCTGTTTTTGCGCATCTTGAAGGGATTGTTCATATCTATGTCGACAAAGACGCGGACCCGCAGAAAGCTTTGAACGTAGTGCTCAATGCAAAGACTCGCCGGACTGGCATATGTGGCGCGGCAGAATGCCTTTTGATTCACCGGGAAGTCGCAGATTCTATTGGGAAAAACCTGATCAAGGCTTTGCTGCACGAAGGCGTGGAAGTGCGTACCGATGCAGGTCTGCAATTTGTTAACGGAACCCTAAAGGCGGATGAAACGGATTGGGGGAAAGAATTCCTTGATATGATCATCGCCGCCAAAATGGTTAACGATATAGATGATGCAATTGCCCATATCCGGACGTATCATTCACAGCATACGGATTGCATCATTACTGAAGACGATGAGGCCGCTGCTGCTTTCTTTGCCGGGCTCGACAGCGCAATTCTGATGCGCAATGCATCGACGCAGTTCGCCGATGGTGGAGAGTTTGGTATGGGCGCCGAAATCGGTATCGCGACGGGCAAGATGCATGCCCGCGGCCCGGTTGGCGCTGCGCAGTTGACGAGTTTCAAATATCTGGTGGAAGGGAACGGAACTATCCGCACCTAAAACTGAATTATGACTTTACTTTCTGATAATTGAACAACAGGCTTTAAGTGCATTATAGTCAGAATATCTGGAAGCATAAGGAACTGAACCGCTGCGGGCGATACCCCATGTGATTGCCCGCCACCGCTTAGCAGTTTCCAATGGTCTTCAATAACCTCAATCCGCTTTGAACGCGCGGTGATGGTCCATTTGCCAGAGCTATCCCGAATTTCAATTTCACCACCGAACGGAACCGCTTGTTCAGCGCACAGAAGCGCAAGCAACATGGCCTGCACTATCGGACGAGGATGGCTCTGGTTAACGAGAAAGTTAATTGAGAGTCGCCCATCTGTATGTGTTTCCGACAAAAGCGATTTGATCTCAGTTGCGGATACGATCTGATCAGGTGACGCGGTGCCAAATGCCAGACGGAAAAAACGTAGTCGGGCGCTGGCATTGGCCGCGCTTTGAGATACCAGAGACAATTCCGGAGTGGGTGCTGTGTTGGAAAGTTCCAGCAATTCCAACCCATTGGTGATTGCACCAATCGGGCTGATTAGGTCGTGACAAATTCGCGAGCCTATCAGTGCGGCCAAATTTTCGCTATCGTTGGGCAAAATGGAAACTCCAGATGGTGAGAAAATATGTCGGGGCTGAATTCAGTACTGGAACCAGGAATGGTAGTGGAACATCCAGAGAGACCTGATTGGGGAACGGGCCAGGTTCAATCCAATATTGGAGGAAAGATTACCGTTAATTTTCAAGAAGTTGGAAAGGTTGTAGTCGATGGCTCCCGCGTGGAATTGTTACCTGTTATTGATCCTTCATAATGGTTACCAGAAAGTTAACACACGTTAAGGTGGATTAATACAGCCGTAGTCCGACGAAGTTGCGTTTACCATTTTCAACGCATAAAACCCCGCAAAGCCAGAACGGGTCATTCATGAATAACCAACAGGATCAACAGTTTAACGTCCGGCTTGCCACAGATGAAGCAGATCTGCAGGCAGCACAAAGGTTGCGATATGAGGTTTTTGTCGAAGAGCTTGGTGGGGACGGCCCGACGGTGGACCACGAAGCCCGGCTTGAGCTGGATCGATTTGACCCGTTCTACGAACACCTCATACTGACTGATGGCAATAAAAATAATTTGATTGTAGGTGTTTACCGGCTTTTACGCGATGATCAGGCCGCTAAAGCCGGGCAGTTTTACTCCGAAGATGAATATGATCTGAGTGTTTTGAAGTCTTCAAATCGTAAACTTATGGAGCTGGGTCGGTCTTGTGTCGCGGCGGAGTATCGCGGTGGGGCAGCAATGTATCATCTCTGGAATGGCCTGGCGCGTTATGTGGCTGAACACAAAGTGGAAATTCTGTTTGGTGTGGCGAGTTTTCATGGCACCGACCCGAATGAACTGGCACAACCTCTGTCATTATTGCACCACCGGCATTTGGCGCCAGAGGATTTGCGGGTCAGAACCCGTGATGAACACTACCAGTCTATGAACCTGATGCCCGAAGCCGAGATCGACCGGCGTGTGGCGATGTTGCAGGTTCCAGCGCTGATCAAGGCCTATCTCAGGTTGGGCGGATATGTGGGCGAGGGCGCCTATGTTGATCGTGCATTCAATACCACAGATGTCTGCCTTGTCATGGATACAGCGCGTTTAAATCAAACTCAAAAGAACATTTATTCCCGGGATGTTACGATTTGACATTCACGTGGACACCTGAGCAGAAACCGGATCCTGTACGCATTCCGATAACCGGTTGGGTCAGGGTGGTTCTAAGGGCCTTGCCATTGGTGCTTGTTCTGTTGATCGGCGTTCTGACAACATTGTTTTTAAGGCTGATCGAACGTCCGATTTTCGGGGTTAAGCGACCATGGACGCCATACATCACGCAATGGGTCTGTCGGGCGTCTTTTTTTATCATGAGAATACGCCATGAAACCCAGGGCAAACGGATGAACCGGCCGGGAGCAGTGGTGGCCAACCATGCCTCATGGTTGGATATTTTCACGTTGAATGCGCGTAAGCGTATATATTTTGTGTCTAAAGCAGAAGTGGCGCGTTGGCCTGGAATAGGATGGTTGGCGCGGATTACGGGAACGGTGTTCATAACGCGCGATCCCAAAGCCGCCAGAGAGCAAAAAATCATCTTTGAAAACAGGTTGCTTGCCGGGCACAAGTTGTTGTTTTTCCCCGAGGGAACTTCAACTGACGGGATGAGAGTTTTGCCTTTTAAACCAACGCTTTTTCAGGCGTTCTTTAGCCCGGAGTTGCGGGGCGAAATGCATATACAACCCGTCACCGTAACCTATTTTGCCCCTGCCGGAGAAGACGAACGGTTTTATGGCTGGTGGGGGGATATGGATTTTGGCAGCCACATGATCAAGTTGCTTGCGCAGAGGCGGCAGGGGTCAGTCAAAGTCATTTATCACCGTCCCGTTAAGGTTAATGAATTTTCAGACCGAAAAGCGCTGGCCGCACATGTGGAACAGGTCGTGCGGCAGGGCATGCCACCGGAGCGCCAGATCATGCAGTAAATTTGTACTATCTGTACAAGTTGTACATGCGATTTGTACAAGGTTCGGCGGTTTGGCGGGATTTTGTGTACCGGATATACACAAGTTTAATGTCTGGAGTGCATGGCCAGACTAGGGTCAGTTATTGTTAACGAATTTTAAACAAAGCCCCGGCGCAAATCAGCGACCGTATGCAGCCTCGCGGGCCGGCGATCTGGTGTAGCTTGGTAAGCCGAATGGATATTCAGGAGCTTTCACCCTTCCAGATCCAGCCCCCGCCTAAAATTCGGCTGCTTTCGTTTTCGTAGAATACACAAGCCTGACCCGGAGAGATGCCGGCCTCGGGCGTCAAAAGCTCTACTTCGGCGGTGGTGTCTGATAGCGGTCTGACTACCGCTTCCCGTGGGGGGCGGGTGGATCGGACTTTGACCGAGACATTCCATTCCGGCCGTGAGGTGAGGGGTGCGTCGCCAAGCCAGTTGATTTCGCGCACCGGGACAGTGCGGGTCGACAACATCTCTTTGGGGCCTACAACAACCTGTTTGCTGTCGACATCCAGTTTGACCACGTAAAGCGGATCGGCCAGACCGCCGATACCCAGACCGCGGCGTTGACCGATGGTGTAATGGATCACGCCATTGTGGGTTCCAAGTACATTTCCCTGATGATCGACAATTTCGCCAGATTCGGCGGCACCGGGGCGCAGTTTTTCGATCACGGCGGCGTAGTTGCCGTTTGGAACAAAGCAGATGTCCTGGCTGTCTGGTTTGTCTGCAACCGCAAGGCCGTATTTCGCGGCGAGTTCGCGGGTGGCATCTTTGGAGGGGAGATGCCCAAGCGGAAAGCGCAGGAAAGCGAGTTGTTCCGGGGTGGTGGAGAACAGGAAATAGCTTTGATCCCGGTTGGCATCTGCCGCGCAATGTAATTCAGGTCCGTTGGGGCCGAGTTTGCGCTGAATGTAGTGACCTGTAGCCATACAATCGGCATCCAGATCCCTGGCCGTCTGCAGCAGATCTTTGAATTTTACCCGTTCGTTGCAGCGGATGCATGGCACAGGGGTGGCGCCGGCCAGGTAACTGTCAGCAAATTCGTCGATCACAGCGTCACGGAAAATATTTTCGTAATCGAGGACATAATGGGGAAAGCCCATTTCTTCGGCTACCCGGCGGGCATCGTGGATGTCGATGCCGGCACAGCAGGCGCCCTTTTTGGCGAGTGCTGCCCCGTGATCATATAACTGCAGGGTGACGCCCACCACGTCGTAACCTTCTTCGGCCAGCTGAGCGGCCACGACAGAGCTGTCGACGCCGCCGGACATGGCGACGACAACACGCGTGTCGGCGGGGGTCTTGGGCAGCCCAAGGGAATTAAGGGGCGCGTCGAGGGGCATTTATCTCTCCGGGGTCAGATGCAGCGGAATATAGGAAAATCCTAAACACTCTCAAGGGGCCTGTTTCACCTTGCGTTAAACGATAGGCGCGAGGTTGGCGGGGCCAACAAATAAGGTGCGTGTGATGTATCTGAAGAAAGTGAATGGGCCAAGAGCTGTTAAACTACCGGACGGAACGGTCTTGTCACAGGCTGATCTGCCACCACCGGAGACGCGCAGGTGGGTGGCATCGCGCAAGTTATCGGTGGTGCGGGGCGTGGTATATGGCCTTATTTCTCAAGAGGATGCGCTGCAAACATATGGGTTGAGCGAAGAAGAATTTCAGGAATGGGTTAGTGCTTTGTCTGAACGCGGCGAGGCGGGTTTAAAGGCAACTTTTATCCGCAAAAATATTCAACCTAAGGTTTAAATCACATTTTGTTCTGCTATGGTAACCTGTAGTTAACCAATGTTCGCCAGTGTCGTGGCAGTCATAAAAAAATTATCGGAGATAGTTGATGCGCGTTCTTCTTGTTGAAGATGACCCTACAACCTCAAAAAGCATCGAACTGATGCTGACCCATGCGAATCTGAATGTTTATACGACCGATTTGGGGGAAGAGGGGATCGATCTGGCAAAACTATATGATTACGATCTTATACTTCTTGATCTGGGCTTGCCGGACATGGATGGGCACGAAGTACTGCGACAGTTGCGATTGTCACGGGTTGAAACGCCGATTCTGATACTGAGCGGGGCCGATGATGCCGAAAACAAAATCAGGGGATTTGGATTTGGGGCGGATGATTACCTGACCAAGCCTTTCCATCGCGAAGAGCTGGTGGCGCGCATTCACGCGATCATCCGCCGGTCGAAAGGGCATTCACAGTCGATGATCAGGACCGGGCAGATCAACGTCAACCTGGACGCCAAGACGGTGGATGTGGATGACCGGACGGTGCATCTGACTGGCAAGGAATACCAGATGCTGGAGTTGCTGAGCCTGCGTAAAGGTACGACACTGACCAAAGAGATGTTTCTGAACCATCTTTATGGCGGGATGGATGAGCCCGAGCTGAAAATCATTGATGTTTTCATCTGCAAGCTGCGCAAGAAGCTGAGCGAGGCGACGGGCGGTGAAAACTATATCGAAACGGTTTGGGGCCGGGGATATGTCCTGCGTGATCCCGAAACCGTCAGCAAGGAACAACCCCGCATGGTGGTGGGCGCCTGACACCGCGCCGTTGCGGATGACTTGCAGGACAAGGATGGCTGGACCTTGGAAGCGGTGCATTCTATCACTTTGATCTGAACCGGGCGTGTACCATGTGCAGCGCCCGGAGGTGATCAAAGCGGGGATGGCATGGCCAAAGTTAAACCGGTTGAAACGCTGACAGAAGATGAGGCCAAACAAGAATTGGCACATCTGGCGGACGTTTTGGTGCAGGCCAACAAGGCCTACCATACCGAAGATGCGCCAGAGATCAGCGACGCGGAATATGACAAGCTGAAATCCCGCAATGCGGCAATCGAAACGCGCTTTGCACATCTGAAACGCGCCGATAGCCCCAGCGAGCAAGTGGGGGCGACCCCGGCAGACGGATTTGCCAAAGTCACACATGCTGTTCGGATGCTGAGCCTGTCCAATGCGTTCGATGCTGAAGACATTGCTGATTTCGATGATCGTATCCGTCGCTATCTGGGGTTAGGTTCGGAAGCGGCGTTAGCCTATACCAGTGAGCCAAAGATCGACGGGCTGAGTTTGTCTTTGCGTTATGAGGGCGGAAAGCTGGTTCAGGCGGCAACTCGAGGCGATGGAGCCGTGGGCGAGAATGTAACCGCCAATGCCCGCACGATCAGCGATATTCCCGATACGGTCAGCGGTGCGCCGGAGGTGATGGAAATCCGCGGCGAAGTTTACATGAGCCACGAAGACTTCGCGGCGCTGAACGCACGGCAGGCAGAAAAGGCCGACAAGCAGTTTGCCAATCCGCGAAACGCCGCCGCCGGATCGCTCAGACAACTGGATTCGAATATCACCCGTGAACGGCCATTGCGTTTTTTCGCCTATGCCTGGGGTGAATTGAGTGCACCGTTGGCAGATCATCAGATGACAGCGATTGAGCGGATGGCCGAGATGGGCTTTGCCACCAATCCCCTGACCGCATTGTGCAATGGCCCGCAGGAGATGCTGGCCCATTATGCGCAGATCGAGCAGCGGCGCAGCGATCTGGGCTATGACATTGACGGGGTGGTCTACAAGGTTGACGATCTGGGCCTGCAATCGCGGCTTGGGTTTCGCAGCACAACGCCCAGATGGGCAATAGCGCATAAATTCCCCGCCGAGCTCGCCTGGACCCGGCTGGAGGCGATCGACATTCAGGTCGGTCGCACCGGTGCATTGTCGCCGGTTGCGCGGCTACAGCCGGTGACTGTCGGGGGTGTAGTGGTGTCCAATGCGACGCTGCATAACGAAGATTATATTGCCGGGCTGGACAGCAAGGGTAATGAAATCCGAGGCGGCAAAGATATTCGTGAAGGGGATTGGGTGCAGGTCTATCGGGCCGGTGATGTGATCCCGAAAGTGGCCGATGTGGATCTGTCGAAACGCAGCGACAAGACAGCCCCCTACATATTTCCCGAAACCTGCCCCGAATGCGGTTCTGCCGCTATCAGGGAAGAAGGAGATGCCGTACGCCGGTGTACCGGCGGGCTGATCTGCCCGGCGCAAGCGGTTGAAAAGCTCAAACATTTTGTATCGCGCGCGGCCTTTGACATCGAAGGGCTTGGGGCCAAACAAGTGGAGCAGTTCTACCGCGATGGCTGGATCCGCGAACCCTCTGAAATTTTCACCCTGCGGGACCGTTACGGCACCGGTTTGCAACAGCTTAAAAATCGCGAGGGTTGGGGTGAAAAGAGCGCGAATAACCTCTTTGAAGCAATTGATGAAAAAAGAAATATTCCCTTTGGGAGGTTGCTATTCGCGCTTGGTATCCGGCATGTGGGCGAGCAGGCCAGCAATCTGATTGCGCGGACTTATGGCACGTGGGGTGAGTTTGCCTCGGCTATGGATGGCGCTGCGGATTTTGAAGGCCCTGATTGGGAAGGGTTGTTGGGCATCGACGGTGTTGGCGAGGTGATGGCGCGCAGCCTGGTCACCGCCTTTGCGCAACCGCATGAGCGGGAGAGCATCGACCGGCTGAGCGCGCATCTGACCGTTGAGGCCACTGCTGCCCCGGATACAGATGGCAGCCCCGTTGCAGGCAAAACCGTGGTGTTCACCGGAACCCTGGAAAAAATGACCCGTGCGGAGGCGAAAGCAAGGGCGGAGGCCTTGGGGGCCAAGGTGTCGGGCAGTGTGAGCGCCAAAACCGATCTGGTTGTGGCCGGACCGGGCGCGGGCTCTAAGGCTAAGAAGGCAGAAGGCCTGGGCATTGACATGGTGGATGAAGATGGCTGGCTGCGGCTGATCGGGGACGCATGAGCGGGCGGCCCGAATCCCTGTTTCCGCTGTTTGCGGAGCTGGAAACGCTGGAAGGGGTGGGGCCACGCACGGCGCAGAACCTGGCCGGGCTGGAAATCAGCAAGCCGCGGGATTTGCTCTATACTTTACCGCATTCTGGGATTGACCGGCGCAAGCGGGACAGTGTGCAGGGTGCTGATCTGCCCGGTGTGGTGACGATTGAGGTCACGGTGGGCGCGCATCACCCGCCAGCGCGTAAGGGGCGTCCTTACCGGGTACAGGTTGAGGACGCGCAAGTTGCGTTTCAGCTGGTATTCTTTCACGCCCGAGAGGATTATCTGCGCCGTATTCTGCCCACAGGCTCGCGGCGGGTAGTATCAGGCAAGGTAGAGCTGTTTGACGGGATCGCCCAGATGCCGCATCCCGATCATGTGCTGGAACCCCCAGAGGCAGGCGAAATCCCTGATTTTGAACCAGTTTACCCGCTGACCGCTGGGGTCACGCAAAAGCTGATGGGTAAGGCATCGGCGGCGGCTTTGAAACGGGTGCCAAAGCTGGCGGAATGGATTGATCCGGCGCAAAAGGCCAAAGCGGGGTGGCCGGATTGGGGTGACGCGCTGGCAAAGGCGCATGGACCACAGACCATGGCCGACATCAGTGCCAGCCATCCGGCGCGAGAGCGGCTGGCCTATGACGAGCTGATGGCACATCAGCTGACGCTTGCCTTGGCCAGAGCGCGGGTCCGGCGGGCAAAAGGGCGCGAGACGGTCGGAACCGGGGCGTTACAGGACCGTGTGTTAGCTGCTTTGCCTTACACGCCCACCAGTGCGCAGACCCGCGCCGTGGCAGAGATTGCCGGAGATATGGCCGATGCAAGACGGATGAACCGGCTGTTGCAGGGCGATGTGGGCGCAGGCAAGACGCTGGTCGCGTTTCAGGCGCTGCTGATCGCGGTCGAGGCCGGAGGGCAGGGGGTGATGATGGCGCCCACCGAAATCCTGGCGCGCCAGCATCTGTCCGGGCTGCGCCCGCTGGCAGAGGCAGCAGGCGTACGGCTGGACATCCTGACCGGGCGGGACCGGGGGGCAGAGCGCCGTGAAAAGCTGGCGGCACTTGCTGCAGGTGAAATAGGTATTCTGGTTGGCACCCATGCAGTCTTTCAAAAGGATGTTGAGTTTAACGATCTGCGTCTTGCGGTCGTGGACGAACAACACCGGTTTGGCGTGCGCCAGCGACTGGAGCTGAGCCGTAAGGGGCTTGCCCCCGATGTTCTGGTGATGACCGCAACGCCGATCCCGCGCAGCCTGGCCCTGGCACAGTATGGCGATATGGATGTCAGTGTGCTGGATGAAAAGCCGCCCGGGCGCAAGCCAATCAAGACAGCGCTGGTGAATATGGGCCGGATGGATGAGGTGATTGATCATCTGCGCCGGGCGGTGGCCGAGGGGCGACAGGCCTATTGGGTCTGTCCGCTGGTCGAAGAAAGTGAGCTGGTTGATCTGTCCAGCGCGCAGGAACGGTTTGTACGTTTGCGCGCGGCATTGGGAGAGGATGTTGTCGGTCTGGTGCATGGCCAGATGCCGCCGGAAGAGAAAGACGCGGCCATGTCGGCGTTTCAGTCGGGGCAAACCTCTGTTCTGGTGGCGACGACGGTGATTGAGGTGGGCGTGGACGTGCCCAATGCGTCGATCATGGTGGTGGAACGGGCAGAAAGCTTTGGTCTGGCGCAGCTTCATCAATTGCGCGGAAGGGTCGGGCGCGGGGCGGCGGAATCGACCTGTTTGATGATGTATCAGGCGCCATTGAGCGAGACCGGCAACAAGAGATTGACCACGATGCGGGATACCGAAGACGGGTTCAAGATTGCCGAAACCGATCTGGAAATTCGTGGTGCCGGCGATCTAATCGGGACGGCGCAATCGGGTGTACCGGTGTTTCGTGTCGCTGACCTTGAAGGGCAGGCAGCGCTGATGGCGGTGGCACAAAGCGATGCGCGCAAACTGTTGGCGGATGATCCGGAGCTGACATCAGAGCGGGGACGGGCCGCGCGGGTGTTGTTATGGCTGATGGAGCAGGATCAGGCAATTCGTTTGATTTCAATTGGTTAAGATAAGAATTCCACAGAAGTTCACAAATGTTCCCAAAAAGTTCTTTACAAGCGTCCATCAAAATGAGAACAAAGAGGCAACAAGAGTTAACAAAAAGGAGCCGCCCATGCTTCGCCAGATCAAAACAGTGACCCGCCGTTCCAGCGATACATTGCTGGGAGATGCGGTTGGTGCCGCCGCGTTGATGGTGACGTTGGTTGGCGGGCTTTACCTGCCTGGAGTATTTTAACGATAAGTTTGCGCAACTCCGGATGGATCACCGTTACCAACGATTTCCGGGATTGCATTGAATTCTGCCTGCGACGCTTTCGTACCTGTCACGCCTTCTGCATCTCCTGTCCCTTTTGATGCGCTGCAACTGACACTGTCCCATCGTCTCTGCCGGGGATTTGCCTCTCCCCGCCCGGGCATGACAGGAGATTACAAAGCTTTGCATTCCCTTCCGCCGCCGCCCTGATTTGGGTGTGCGGCGGTTTTTTTGTGTGGACTAATGTCAACTACCTCTTGCTTGCGTGACCATGCGGTTGCCGATTTTCAACCCGTCGCCTCTGGTTATGAAAGGAAATTGATTTGATTTTGACCCTTTTCACGCGCAGATTCGATGTAGGGTTGTAGCCATACAAAGGAAATGACCATGAACAAGATGCGAACTGCTATGATAGGTGCTGTGATCGCCGCATTGATGTTGAGTGCACAATCTCCTGCAAATGCTGGCGGAGGGAACGATTCACGCTTATCGAAAGATCTTAATATTTCCGATGATCCGAAATCATCTTCATCGAAGAAAAAGAATGTTATAACCAAAAAAGATGGCGTTTACTATACGAAGCGGAACTTTCGCAAGATTTCCCAAAAGGATTTAAAAACAGCGGTAACGGGAATTAGAAAGGGTTTTAACATTACTGTTGAAGGTTTCTCTAAAGAAATGTCCCTAAGATTGTTTGAAACGGCATTGTTAGATCAAAATCGGGTCGACTTTGAAATTTCTGCTTTAGATTCTATAGGTGATAATCTCTTACGGAGAAAAGAGTATCTTCAACGAGCAGTGCGTGTTTATGAGGAAGTTGTTAGAAAAATAAAGGCGAAGGGCAGGGTGAAATATAAATCTCCCGAATATTACGAAATACGCAGATTAAAGGCGGTTATAAAATTACTGAAATATTGGGTGAAGCATCCCAGCGAAGGCAATTTTTTCTTCTAAACGTCGCAACATCAATGCGTAGGCGGGACGTTTTTCGCCAAGCCTGAGTCAGTTTTAACGAAAATCGCTTTGGTATTTTTTATGTGTTGATCGCCTTCGGCGAGAGTATTTGGAGAATGGTGAAAGGAGAGGGTTTTTCATCTTTCTGAAATATTCAATCACGAAGGGAGAAATGATCGCTGAGGATCGAGATCAGGCGCAGGACGAGGTGTTGGCGATCTCTTCAAGTGCTTCTACCAATGCTTCAAGTGTCAACAGGATCGAGGCATGGCGGTTTTTGTAGTCGCGCGCCGGGCGCAGCACCTCCATCCCGTCGAACGGGGCAGGTGGTGTTGGGCCATCCTGTTTCAGCATCGATTTAAGTGCATCACGGGCTTCAGTGACCTGTGCCAGATCGCATCCGATGATGCCGGACCCTACTACGCTGGCTGAGGCTTGGCCAAGTGCACAAGCCTTAACCTCTGCTGCGTAGTCGGTGATTTTTCCGTCGTGAACGCACACGTCAACGGTGACCGTTGAACCACAAAGCGGCGCGCGGCGTTTGACCGAAGCATCCGGAGCATCCAGCCGGCCATGATGTGGGATATCGGCGGCCAGTTCGAGAATTCGGGCCGAATAGAGTTTGATCAGGTCGGTTTCGCCGCTCATGGCTTTTCCTTTGGATGGCTGTCCCCTAAATAGAGGCCATTACGCCAGAGTGAAAGGCCTGTGAATATGTCATTTGATCCCACGACATTAAAATACAACGAGGCGGGATTGATCCCCGCGATCGCTCAGGATCATGACAGTGGTGATGTTCTTATGATGGCCTGGATGAATGCCGAGGCTGTGGCACGGACGCTGGAGAGTGGCAGGGTCACCTACTGGAGCCGGTCCAGGGCACAGTTCTGGATCAAAGGAGAGACCAGCGGTCACACTCAGAAACTGGTGGAGATGCGGGTGGATTGTGACCGCGATTGCCTGTTGATGCGGATCGAACAGATTGGTGCAGCGTGTCATACAAACCGGTGGAGCTGTTTTTATACCGCCATTCGCGATGGTAAAGAGCTGGAGATTTTGGCACCCGAAACGGTCTGACCTCTTGTCTTGATCACGATTTTGTTATCAAGTCCTGCTGTCATAAACGGTCAGCAAAGGGGCGTGAATGGATCGGTTCGATCTGGGGCGGCACAGCAAAACCATCAGCACGACATCAAAGGACGCACAGTTCTGGTTCGATATGGGGCTGAACTGGTGTTACGGGTTTAATCACGAAGAAGGTGTTAAGTGCTTCCAAAAAGCGCTGGAATTCGATCCTGATTGCGTGATGGCGCATTGGGGCATCGCCTATGGTGCGGGTCCGTTTTACAATATGCCGTGGCGGGATTTTTGCGGTGAAGAGGCCAAAACCTGTACGGCGTTTTGTCATGGCCATATTGCACGCGCACGTGCAGGGGCTTCCGGGGCGAGTGATCTGGAAAACCGGTTGGTAGAGGCGCTGGCCCTAAGGTTTCAGAAGCCCTATCCGGTGGCACCGGAAGAGTTCGATCAATGGGATGACGATTACGCCGCAGCGATGCGCGATGTCTATGTCCATCACCGTGACGATCATGATGTGATGGCCATATTTGCCGAAGCGCTGATGACCCGCACGCCCTGGAAATTGTGGGACGTGCACACCGGTCTGCCCGCTGCCAATGCCGACACGTTAGAAGCGCTTGAGGTGATTGAGCGGTCGATTGCCATGCATGATGCTGCCGGGACTCCCCAGCACCCGGCCATCCTGCACCTGCATATCCATGCGACAGAGATGTCGAATACGCCGGAGCGCGCGATGCGGTCTGCGGATTTACTGGGAACCATGTGCCCGGATGCAGGCCATATGAACCACATGCCCGGCCATACCTATGTGTTGTGCGGAGAATATGAAAAAGCGCGCATCGCGAGTGAAAAGGCGATCCGGGCTGATGAAATTTACCTGGATTACGCCGGACCCTTCAATTTCTATACCACCGCGCGGTGCCATGATCTGCACCTGATGATGTACACCTGTATGTTCATGGGTCAGTATCAGTGCGCGATGGCCGCTGCCGATCAGATGTGTGCAACGTTGACCCCAGAGGTTTTATGCATTCCGGACCGTCCGCAAATGACCACAACGATGGAAGGATATTATTCCACCCGTCTGCATGTGAAGGTGCGGTTTGGGCGCTGGCAGGAGATTGTGGACGAACCCACGCCAACCGATCCGGATTTGTATCCGGTGACAATCCCGATGCATCATTATGCCAAGGGTGTGGCACATGCCGCTTTGCACCAGTTCGATGAGGCTGAGGCGCAAAAACGTCTGTTTTACAATGCTGTCGACCGGGTGCCTGAGGGGCGAAAGTTTTTCAACAACGAGGCCGTGATGGTTCTGGCGATTGGTGAGGCGATGCTGAACGGAGAGCTGGAATATCACAAAGGCAATCATGCTGTTGCCTATCAGCACCTGCGCAAGGCCGTGCGGCGGGATGATGCGCTGGCCTATTCCGAGCCCTGGGCCTGGATGCACCCGCCACGGCACGCGCTGGCGGCGTTGCTGTCCGAACAAGGGCACTATGATGAGGCGGAAGAGGTGTATCGCACTGATCTGGGGCTGAATGATCAGTTGCAACGCTGTGCACAGCATCCCGGTAACGTGTGGTCTTTGCATGGGCTGGTGGAGTGTTTGCGCCGACGTGGAGAGTCAGAGGAATTGCCCGCATTGGAGCGTCAGCTGGCAGAGGCACAGGCACGGGCAGATGTGGCGATAACCTCGTCCTGCTTATGCCGGGCGATGACGGCGTGTTGCGGGCCGGCTTAGGGTGTTATCGTAAAGAACCACACGGCCTTGCTGTATCTTTTCCAAGTATCTGAAATACGCCTACAACCCCACCATCCGTCGGATATCACCGGGCGTCGCGCCTTCTGCTCGATATTTCGAAATCGCGCGGGCATCGTCGCGTTTGGCCAGGCGTTTGCCCTGGTCGTCGCGGATCAGCTGATGGTGGTGGTAGATCGGGGTCGGCAGGCCCAGCAAGCGCTGTAGCAGCACATGAATGTGTGTGGCCTCGAACAGGTCCTGACCGCGGATCACATGCATAATGCCCTGATCAGCGTCGTCTGTGACAATTGACAGATGGTAAGAAGCGCCCATGCCGGGACGGGCGAGGGCGACGTCACCAATACGCGTAATCATATCTTTACAGGCGATTTGTCCGGTTTGATCTTTGGGGCCCAAGCCGGTTTCGGTGAATGTCGGGCAGGCCCCGACATGCTGCAGAGCACGAGCCATATCCAGCCGCAAAGGGGTGTCGGGCATTGGCCCTGCGGGTTTCTCCGCTGGTCTGCAGGTGCCTGGGTAAATGATTCCGTCTGGACCATGTTGCACAACGCCCTCCTGAGGGGCGGATACCGCTGTACGTATGTCGGCCCGGGTGCAGGCGCAGGAGTACAGCAAACCCATTTCCCAAAGGGTTTGCAGGGCCGCGCGATAGCGAGATAAGCGTTCAGATTGCCGCCAGACTGGTTTGGGCCAGTTTAGGCCGAGCCAGCGGAGGTCATCGAAAATCTGCGTTTCCCACGCCGTTCGACTACGGCTTTGATCAATGTCGTCAATCCGCAGGTGGAACGTGCCGGCCTCTGCCGTCGCCGTATCATGGGCGAGCATTGCGGAATAGGCATGACCAAGGTGCAACGGACCAGTTGGGGACGGAGCGAATCGTGTCCTGAATGTCAATTCTTTTCAATGATATATACTGTGGACTTTAAGTCCTGGCCGGGCAGGTGGGTGCCGTATTCCTTTAGCCGCAGACACGCCGCGCCGCAATCAAGCCATTGGTTGAGTGCGGCTTCGTATGCCGGATCTTTCAGGGCGTGATCATTGAGGCTGAGCGCGAGAACACCACGGCGTTTCAATGCTTTCATCAAGGTAAAAAACGTCTGTGGCGGGGCCGCACCGATGCCGATTACGCCGATGGCTGTTATGGCTGAATACACGTTGTGTTCAATCGGCATAGGGTCATTCACGTTGATCAGTTTTAGATCGCGGTAAATTTGTTTTTCCCGCGCGATATCAATCATTTCCGGGCTTGGGTCCATCCCGTCAATCGTGATGACACCAGCAAGCCGCAATGCCGCGCCCGAGAGGCCGGTGCCGCAACCAAAATCGAGAACGGGTGTGTCCGGACCGGGAAGATAGCGCATAAGAGCGTCGGCTACGCGGCCGGGGGTGGCGTAGCCGTTATCCCCAACTTCGGCGTCGTAGGTCTGCGCCCAGTCGTCATACAGCGCCTTGGTCTTTTCGGGTGTGTATTCGTTATACACGCGGTCGAGAAATTTCTCTGTCATGAAGACAGGAAATCACAATGGCTGCGAGGCGTCCAGTGTGGATTGTGACAGCCAGTCGGTCCAGGCCGCCTTGGCCCGGTCGGTATAGGCCTTGTAACGGTCTTTGCGGCCGCGGCGGCCTCCTTTGAGGCCATCGACCGGGCGGAACAGGCCGAAATTGACGTTCATAGGCTGGAATGTCTTGGCCTCGGCCCCGCCGGTGATGTGATGGATGAGGGCGCCCATGGCGCTGTCTTGCGGAGGTGGTGCAAGGGATTCGCCAAGGATTTCAGCCGCGGCAAGGCGCCCGGCAAGAAGGCCCATGGCAGCGGATTCTACGTATCCTTCGACCCCGGTGATCTGACCTGCAAAACGGATATTGGGGCGTGATTTCAGACGCATCTGGTGATCAATCAGGGTGGGGGAATTCAGGAAGGTGTTCCGGTGAATTCCGCCCAGACGGGCAAAACCAGCATTTTCCAGACCGGGGATTGTGCGCAGTACTTTGGTTTGCGCACTGTATTTCATTTTAGTCTGAAAACCCACTATGTTATAAAGCGTTCCTAATGCGTTATCGCGGCGTAATTGCACAACGGCATAGGGCTTTACATCGGGTTGATGGGGATTGGTCAGGCCGACGGGTTTCATCGGGCCAAAGCGAAGGGTTTCACGCCCGCGTTCTGCCATCACCTCGATCGGGAGGCACCCATCGAAATAGGTTGCGGTTTCGCCTTCGTGAAACTCTGTCTTGTCGGCAGTAAGAAGTGCGTCAATGAACGCTTCGTACTGGACGCGGTCCATGGGACAGTTGAGATAGGCGGTACGTTCTTCTTCGGTTCCACCCTTGTCATAACGCGATTGCATCCACGCGCGCGACATGTCGATTGAATCGAAATAAACAATCGGGGCGATGGCGTCGAAAAATGCCAGCGCCTGTGCCCCGGTTTCGCGGGCGATGGCCGCGCCAAGGTTTTCCGAAGTGAGGGGGCCAGTGGCGAATATCCAGTGGCCTTCGGTTGGCAATTCGGTGATTTCACCCTCTTTGACTGTCACATTGGGATGCGCACGTAGGCGATCTGTGACGCTTTGCGCAAAGGGATCACGGTCCACGGCCAGTGCCCCACCTGCAGGCAGACGGTGACGATCGGCCATTTTCATGATCAGCCCATCCGCTGCGCGCATTTCCCAATGCAGCAGACCCACGGCGTTTTGTTCATCATCGTCAGAGCGGAATGAATTTGAGCATACCATTTCTGCCAGATTGCCGGTCTGGTGAGCAAATGTGCCCACCTGCGGGCGCATTTCGTGAATGACAACAGAAACGCCCATTTGGGCGGCCTGCCATGCGGCCTCGGACCCGGCCATGCCACCGCCGACGATATTCAGGGTATTGTTCATATGGGCGATCTAGGGGATCAGGGCGGGATTGGAAAGGGTCAGAAGGAAGACTTTACCGGCTTCTCAACCGGCAGGCCCGAGGGGACAGTTTCCGGTGCGCCGAGACGGCCGGTCAGCGATATGGGATCGGTCAGGGCGTCGAGGAAGGCGATGATCGCGTCAATTTCGCGGTCGTTAAGCGGCGTGGGTGCTATCTCGATGGCCGCAAAGATGGCGAGAACCTCGTCATAGTCCTGCATCGCCGGATCTTCCGGGCCTGCAAGCCCCGTTTCGGGCAGGATGGCAAGGGAGGTGTCTGAATATTCTGCCAACATGGTTGCGGGATCGAGGTGGTGACGGATCATGTCGCGAAGTGTGCTGTACGCGCCGTTATGGCCATACGGGGCGGTGAGAGCCACGTTGCGTAGGGAAGGAGTGCGAAATCGGTACATATCGACCCCATCGAGGGTGACATTCGCGCGTCCATGATCTGCATGACCCGATAGTCCATGCCCCTTTCCTGGCCCGATCTGGGGCATGCCGATGGCGTGAAAGCCGTGGTCGGTCTGGAGTGCACCTGAATGGCAGGTCACGCATTGTGCCTTGCCATAAAACAGTGACATGCCGCGAAGTTGGGTGTTGGTTAATGCTTCGATGTCGCCGGCAAGAAACCTGTCGAACGGGCTGTTGGTGGCGCGAAACTCGAATGTAATGAAATCGCCAATTGCCTTTGCGATATGGGTAATATGCAGGGGTTCATCGGGTTTGAGCAGCCATGCGAACCTTTGGGCATAGTCAGGGTTGGCTGCGACACGGTCTGCGATGATCTGCCATGCCCCATCCGGGCCGGTGATCTGATCTCGTTCGACGGCATCAGCGACCGGGTTTTCGCCCGGATGACCGGCCATTTCGTTGTCTGCAATTAACGGCAAGAGCGCTTGTGCCGCCAAAAGCGGTAAAGGGCGTTCGAGGTCGGCATTCCCAGGCAGGCGGATGCCGAACCGTGCAGACGGATCACGCATCAGCCGACCATCGTGAAACATTGAAGTGAATTCGTAAGCCCCCAGATTGTACAGCGCCGGTGCGTTGCGGGGCAGGCGCGATACTGGTGGATTTGCGGGGTCCGGGCGCCGCGTGAGACCAAATCCGGTGGCGCCTTCGCCGATGGACAAAGAGACGCTGTCCGAGGTGCCGAGATCGGGATGGTGACAGCTGGCACAGGCAATATTGCGATTGCCGGAAAGGAGCGGGTCAAAGAAAAGATCACGGCCAAGCAGGACCGAGCTTGCCGTCGGTGCGGGAAAGCCATCATTTGAGACCGGTTCGGGAAGGTCCGCGGCCATTGCACCGCCCAGACACAAAATCCATGCAAAAAAGGTGGCACAGATGCGCATCTGGATTTTGACCCCCGGTGTTTTCCTGCTTTGACCGGGTCTAACGCATCAAAGGTTTCCCGAAAACGGTGAAAGTGGAAATTCTTTGGCTCGATTCCAGAAACGGTTGCCTGAAGTTGCTGAACTTATTGTATCCATTCCGGCGGACGTTTTTCGATGAATGCGCTGATCCCTTCGGCGGTGTCGCGATCGAGCATATTCTCAACCATCACATCGCGCGTGTAATCATATGCTTCTGTCAGAGGCATTTCGAGCTGCTTGTAAAATGCTTGTTTGCCGATCTTAACCGCAACACCCAGTTTGGCAGCGATGGTTTCAGCCAGTTCATTCGTTGCAGTTTCAAGGTCATCATGCGGCACGGCACGATTGATCAGCCCAAGTGCCATGGCTCGGTCTGTATCGATAAATTCACCTGTAGTAAGCATTTCAAATGCTTGTTTTCGTGTAATATTACGAGATAGAGCCACCATGGGGGTCGAGCAGAATAGCCCAATGTTTACCCCGTTCACGCCAAACCGTGTTCCTTCTGCGGCCACCGCCAGATCACATGAAGCCACAAGCTGGCAACCGGCAGCAGTGGCGATGCCGTGGGGCTGGGCAATCACCGGTTGCGGCAGATCGCGGATAGAAGTCATCACGTTGGCGCAACGGGTGAACAGATCGGCAAAGTAAGCCTTGCCACCATCTTCGGCCTGTCGCCCGAGAGTCATTTCCTTCAGGTCATGCCCGGCACAGAATGCTTTGCCCGTGCCGGCGAGGATCACAGCGCGGATATGTGGTTGTTCTTTCAGGCGGTCAAATTCTGTCTGGAGTGCCAGCAACATGGCATCGGACAACGCATTCAGTTTTTCCGGGGCATTCAACGTGAGCCGGGCAATGGCGCCGGTGTCGCTGCGATTTAGGATTGCCATCTTGTCTCTCCCTTTGGCTTGTGATTCTTTCTAAGGCCAGAAGCGTTGGGAGGGAAGTATGCGTCTGCAGATGAGTATCGAGGATTTGATGGTGTTTCTCGACCGGGAATTTCCCCAGATGAAGGGCGAGTTTGCCATCGACGAGTTGGGTGAGATGCGGATCCGTACCCGCCTGAATGTCGGGGAACGTCATCTTCGACCGGGTGGCACGGTGTCGGGGCCATCCATCTTTGCACTGGCGGATGTATCGGTTTACCTTGCTGTGCTGGCGATGATCGGGCCGCAGGGGCTGGCGGTGACGACAAGCTGTTCGGTGGATTTTATGCGTAAACCGGCCGCTGGCGTTGATTTAATTGCAGAATGCAGGTTGCTGAAACTGGGCCGGGTGCTGGCGGTAGGAGAGGTTTTGTTGTTTTCTGAGGGTGTGGATGCGCCCGTTGCAAGGGCGAGCATGACCTATTCGATCCCACCGAAAGGATGAAAATGACTGAAATTGCAAAGTTTTTCGGTGGTTGCATTGCCTTGGCCATGCTTCCGCAATCTGCATTCGCCTGTGCGTGTTGTGCCGAACGTGGCGAGAGATTTTTGTATAAATCAGAGTTGGGCCACTGGGAATTGAGCGAGATGGCGGCGGTGCGCGCGGCATCGCCCGCACAATTGTTTGTCTCGGCCTGCGATCTGGAATGCGTATCCGGCATCAGCAATCCACTTTATGAATACGGGGTCGAGGTTGCGGTGTCAGAGGCGGGTGTCGATTTTGATCTGAGCGATGAGGCGGGAAGATTTCGCGGGACGCTAAGTTTCGACCTGCCGGCAGAATATACCTACTTTGGTGTCGATCCGGAGCCGGGAAAATCCGAAGGCGAACCACTTCTATTTACCGAAATTCGGTTCAAAGGCGATGTGTATGGTAGCGGCGATTTTGCCGGCACCAAAGCGGTCGAGGCCGAGCTGATCTATTCAGGATTCGGTAATATGTGCATCGGCCCGGGAAATTTTGCGAATTGGTCGCTAAATGTGGTTGGCGATGGAAATGAGTATCGACTGTTTGGTGCACTGGAATAATGGCCCGGATCTGCGGAAATGGTCGGGCTTTTGTTGAGTGGTTACGCAGTCGAATCAGTGTCAGAGCACGCAGGTGTTTGCGCCGAAAGTGCCCCGCTCGCTGTCTTCGTTTGAGCGGTTGATGCGGCGTTTTGAAAATTTTAACCCCGCACGCATTTGATCATCAGATGTAAGAGCCGTGTAATCCAATTTTTCTTTTGACATCAACATCCCCCGGGCACCGGCAGAGCCGTCAAACCTGTACACATACAGCGTGTCCCAGGGTAAGTGCCCGCCTTTGAACAGGTTCTGTATATCGGAAACGAAGTTGTGACATTGGAAGTTTTCCATCAAATACACATACTTGTCGGCCATTGCAAACATGTTGGAGAGGGCAACAAAATGGCTGACGGCGGTATGGATGTGCATCAATACTGCCTGACAATACACCAGCTCCGCCCGCGGCCAGAGCCGTGAATAGGGCATGGTGGCGTCCAGAATTCCGAATGAATCGTATAGCTTGGGATGGCGTTTGCAGGCCAGCTCTATCTGAAATTTGCCGCGGTCGCTGCCGGTTGTTTGTACGTCCGGAAACACCGTATTGGCGTTCGCAACATGGTCGCCGCCACCGCAGCCGATTTCATGCGCGGTTTTTGGTTTTAGCTGTCCAATGACTTCAAGGATCGCGGCGTGGTTTGGATGCAGGCTTTGTCCTTTGGCGATTAACGTTCCACTTTTTTGGTCAAATGACAGGTCATCTGTTCGCGCAATTGTAAGATATTCTGCTTCTACGTCCTTTTTCAGGCGGCGGTGGTAACTGTCCTTTGTGTAGTTTTGCCAGTCAAAATCGTCATCGTAGAATTTGCGGATTTTGTAGTTTAGCCGTTTTAGAAAATCCAAAGCCTTGTCACCCCCTCAAGTTCAAGCCTTCGGTAATCAGCCTAGAGGTCTGATGAGGATTTTCCAGCCTGTTTGATGGAAACGACGACATCAAACTCGGACAACGGACTTATAAAAAAGGGCCGGATTTCTCCGGCCCAGTGGAAGAGGTCCGTTGATAGGGGACTTTACGGCCTCCAGAACCATTTTTGGCACTCAGCGTAGGCTTCCGCAGGGCTGATACCTACATCGAGCAGCATTTGATCGGTCATGTGCCGGAGGCTGGCGCGTGTGCGGCGGCGCTGCGACCAGAGAAACAGGGTATACGCCACTCGAATTGCCACGTTTGATGCGACAGGCAGCGAGGAGGGGCGGGCAAGATGCGCCAATGCTCTGCGATCTGGTGTGGAAAGGGACGTCATTGGTGTTCTCCAGTATTGTGTTGATACAATTTCAAATGTGTGTACCAATGAGCTAATCAATAAACATTGATTCTACTAGGATTACATTGTGACTGATACAATTTGGCCCGTCGATTTCTCGAATTCCACTGATCCAAAGTATATTGTATTGATACAATCAATGCGCACGGCGATCCGCTCCGGCAATCTGAAACAGGGAAGCCGCATGCCACCGGTGCGCGATCTGGCGTGGAAGCTGGGGATCACGCCGGGCACAGTTGCACGGTCATACAAAATGGCCGCTGATGAGGGGTTGCTTGAAACCGCTGTTGGTCGTGGGACGTTTGTAACCGGTGGCATGGTTGTGGAATCCGTGCCCCCGGAACCGTTGATCAATCCCGTTGCACCAGAGTTTTCAGATTTCAGAGGTGTTCGCGTGCCCAATATCGGGCAGGGGGCTGCAATTCGCAAAGCGCTGGCCCGATTGAGCCAGTCTTCTGAACGAAACTATACCGATTATCCGACGTCTGAAACGGACCGGATCGCTAGAAACGCAGTTGCGCAATGGATTGGCCCGAATCGCGCGGGGCGATTGACGATTGATGATATTGTGCTGGGCCTTGGCGCCCAAAATTCTGTGATGATGGCATTGCAGGCGGTCCTGCATGGTGCCCATCCCGTGATCCTGACAGAGGATTTGACCTATCCCGGGGTGCGGCATGCAGCAAGATTGCTGCGGGCGCAGCTGATCGGGATAGAAATGGACGAATACGGCATTCGCCCGGACCGGCTGGAAGAGGCGTTGCGTCGACATGGGGGGCAAGTGCTGCTGACCTCTTGTGAACTGCATAGTCCCACCACAATCCGTACCAGCGTAGAACGCAGGATGGAGATTGCACAAATCGCCCGGCAGTATCAGCTGCAGATCATCGAGGATGATTGTCATTGCATTACCCGCCCTGAAACACCGGCGTATCGGGCAATTTGCCCGGAACGGGCGTGGTTTATTTCATCCCTGACCAAAACTGTGTCTTCCTCTGTACGGTTTGGCTATGCCGCGGCGCCAAAGGGACTTGGCAATACTGCGAGGCAAGTCGCGCAATCTTCGTTTTATGGGCTTCCTCAGCCAATTTTGGATGTTTGTGCGGATCTTATTCAGTCGGGCGCAGCCGAAGAAACGCGTGCGCAGGTGGAACGGGTCATAAAGTCACTGTCGCAGACAGCCGTAAACATCATGGGGCAGTGGGATATTGCCTGGCGATCTGATTCCCCGTTCCTGTGGTTGAAACTACCTCAGGGCTGGCGCGGGTCTACATTTGTACGTGCTTGTGAAGCAAAGCAAATGCGGATCAAGTCGGCGGATGAATTTGCCTTACCGGATGGTCATGCGCCGAATGCGGTGCGAATTACATTGAATGCGAACATGCCCTTGCCGGAATTGGAGGCTTGTTTGAGAGAAATGTCGGCTATACTGTCACAGCCGCCAGTGAATGTGGATATTTGATGGGGTAAAATAATACCTATTTTGTAACACATTGATTTTACAACGGTAATTTAAACTTACTGTCCTTGACGCGAAATACTAAGCCTATATAACCCGTCCATCGAATTTGGGGTCATGTCATTTGGCCCTGCCTGAACAAATATAGGGTTTCCCTGCAATGAAAACATTCTCTGCAACACCGGCAGATATCGACAAGAAATGGATCGTGATTGACGCCGAAGGCGTTGTTCTGGGTCGTCTTGCCGCTATCGTCGCCACGCGCCTGCGTGGTAAGCATAAGCCGAGTTTCACGCCGAACATGGACATGGGCGACAATGTTATCGTCGTTAATGCCGACAAGGTTCAACTGACCGGCAACAAACGTGAAAAACCAAACTACTGGCACACCGGGCATCCGGGCGGCATCAAATCCCGCACCACCGGAGAGATCCTGGAAGGCGAGCATCCTGAGCGTGTTGTCATGCAGGCCGTCAAGCGGATGCTGCCAGGCAACCGTCTGAGCCGTCAGCAGATGACCAATCTGCGTGTTTACGCCGGTGGCGATCATCCGCATGAGGCGCAAAGCCCGGAAGTGCTGGATGTCAAATCCATGAACTCAAAGAATACGCGGGTGGCCTACTGATGTCTGAAGAAATCAAATCCCTCGAAGAACTCGAAGCAGTGGCCGAAGGTGTTGCACCTGTGGCAGAGGTAGAAGTTGCACGCGACCCCGTTCGTGATGACCTTGGTCGGTCTTATGCAACCGGCAAGCGGAAAGATGCGGTTGCCCGTGTCTGGATCAAACCCGGTTCGGGCAAGGTCAGCGTGAATGGCAGAGCAATGAACGTCTATTTCGCGCGTCCGGTTTTGCAGATGATCCTGCGTCAGCCTTTCTCGGTTGCCGGTGTTGAAGATCAGTTTGACGTGCAGGCAACTGTCAAAGGTGGCGGCCTGTCAGGTCAGGCCGGTGCGGTTAAACACGGTATTTCAAAAGCGCTGCAGCTTTATGATCCGAGCCTGCGTTCGGCATTGAAAGCCGCGGGCTTCCTGACACGCGACAGCCGCGTTGTTGAACGTAAGAAATTCGGTAAGCGCAAGGCGCGCCGGAGCTTCCAGTTCTCGAAGCGTTAATCGTTTCGGAATTACAATTTGGAAAGGGCGGCCTTCGGGCGGCCCTTTTTCTTTTGCGATATGTTGGGGAGCTGCTCCTGAACTCCCGACGTATATGTTGAAAGGTGAAGCACGGGCCAGTTGGGGATTATTCTGGCACCACGCGCCACGCTTTGGGGATCAGCACCCAACGGTCGCTGACCTTGTAGAGCCCATCAAAGGCCATTCCAAGGGTTTCGCCGGGTTCCACAAATTTGAAACGTACAATTGGGATGCCACGATTAAGATAGGGCAGCAACTCATTGTAACCGCCTGGGAATTTTCCGATAACTGGGTCCCGATTGATCAATTCAGTTGTGGTTGCAGTGACGACCAATAGCTCGGTTTGCCCCTGATTTGGACCAATGGCGGCACCATCATAAATCGAGTCAACATAAGCTGTGACGGCGGGCAATAACGCTGACTTAAAAATCATAGCAAGTTCTGCTTGTGTTGGGCGAAGCGCGGCAGTTAACGCTCTGCGATCTGCACCGGGGTCGAGGAATTTTCCCAATAGCGCACGCGCCTCATCTTCTGGAGAGGAGCTGGACAGGCCGCTGACGAGCGCGATCACTGCATTCTCGATCGATGTGCCATATGGCATATCCACACAAACAGTTCCGGTGCGGCGGCGTAGCTCCGCATAGGTTTCCGCGGTGTCGGGCAAGGTGGTTTCCAGCATCGAAGTGACGGCGAAATAGAGGTAACGCTCCATCGCCTGATGTTCTGCCGCGTCGTCGAAACCCGCCACCTGCGTGCAGCTGGCGGTGGGCATAAAGCGATCTTGGGCAGATGCGGCAGATGCGCCGATTAGGCTAATGACCAGAAAAAAGATTAATCGCATGGTATTCCCCAACAATAATTGTCCCATCACTCTATCACAATAATTTCCTTTCTTTAGAGATGCACCGTAAGCAAGAGATTCAGAACTTGTTGCCTTGAGACTATTCGTTTTTACTACAGCGAGTAGTAGGGACCAACTTGTGATACATGCGCCCAGACTCGCCAAGACGCTGCTCAATACACGCCCGACTGGCAACCTGTCCCGACAAAGCGACTGACTTAGTGCCAACAGTTTTTTCTGTCCCATCAGGTAGACGTACTGTTGCAAAAAACGAAAATCCTCCTTCTTCACTGGCTATTGAGTGTGTAAAAAGCACCTCGGCGACGACATAACTATCGTGATGGTGTGGTTCTCTGTAAGTTAGATAAAGCCAAAATGCGCCAAATACCCCAGACAGACAGAAATACAATATTACTGCTGAATACTTGTCCCACCACAGCAGTTTGTCGAGTTTATGAAACCGCTTATCGCTTTCGTTTTCGAGCTTACTCATCCGGCGGCACCAAACCCAGGCCGCGCAGGTAGACACCGATGCCACTTTCCAAAAGGTCCTCTGGTGGAAAGGGGCTTTGGGTGCCCGGGGAATTACGGGCGAATAGTTCTACAACGCCGTGTGACAAGGCCCAGATATGAGCGAAGAACATTGAGGGTGGCGGGCGTTTTTCTGGCGGGATGTGTTGAGACAGCTCTTCGGCGGCGCGTTCCAGCACGCCGCGGGCGCGGGCCGAGATCGCGGCAAGCTCTGGCGTACGGTTGACCGATATGCCGCTTTCAAACATCGCGATGTAATGGCCGGGGTATTTACGGGCAAAGGCAAGATATGCGCGGCCCGTTGCCTCGAATGAGGCGAGTGCCGAGGGCTGACCGGTTTCGTAGGCGTATTGCATGACATCGGCGAAGATTTCATAGCCCTGACGGGCGGCTTCGGCGATCAGGTCTTCGCGGCCCGCGAAGTGGCGGTAAACGGCGGCGGGCGTAACCCCGGCCTGTTTGGCGGCCTCTGACAAGGTGAAACCGGTTGGACCTTTGGCTTCGATCAGCTTGAGTGCTGCTTCAACCAGAGCCTGTCGCAGATTGCCATGATGATATCCACGCTTAGGCATTCCAAATATCCGGACCGCCGCAAACATGGGCGTCGCACGTACCAATTGCGGCTGCATCCTTTCGATCATAGTCAATGGTGTGCAGGACGTGACGGATCGCTTCCAGCCGGGCGCGGCGTTTGTCGTCGGAACGGATAATTGTCCATGGTGCTTCCGGCCTGTGGCTGCGATCAAGGGTTTCGCCAATCGCGGTGGTGTATTGATCCCATTTCTTCAGACCTTCGACATCAATCCAGCTAAGCTTCCACTGCTTTAAGGGGTCATTTTCGCGTCCAAGAAAACGACGCAGCTGTTCGGCACGGCCGACATTGAGCCAGAATTTGAAAAGGTGAATGCCTTCTTCCGCTAACATACGTTCGAAATCGGGCACCTGGGTAAAGAAATGTTCGCGTTGGTCATCCGTACAGAATCCAAAAACCTTTTCGACCACGCCACGATTGTACCAGCTGCGGTCGAAAAACACGATTTCACCACCAGAGGGCAAATGGTCGATGTAGCGTTGAAAATACCATTGCGTTTGCTCGGTCTCGGTGGGTTTAGATAATGCGACCACACGCGCGCCACGAGGGTTAAGGTATTCCCGGAAGCGTTTGATTGTACCACCTTTTCCGGCAGCATCACGTCCTTCGAACACACAAGCAACGCGGGCATCACTTTCCTTGGTCCAGGCCTGAAGTTTGACCAGTTCGGTCTGCAGTCTGCGCAGGTCTTTTTCATAATGCTTTCGGGGCAGGCGTTCGGAATGGGGATAGGAGGTGTCGAGGATATCGCCCCGTTCTGCCCGGCGAATGGCATTGCTGACCTCTTTTGGTGCGTCGTTTTCAAAAAACGAGCTGATTGCCCCGTCGAATGGCAGCTTCATATAACTGCTCCCTTATTGTTCTTGATTGTAATATGGCGGCTCAGGGTGCCGGGCGCAATCCGGCCCGTTTTGCAACACTGTCGATAGCTCTGATGATTTCTATTTCAGAGGAGTGATGTGGCATATGGCCCACATTGGAAAGCCGGATAAGGGCTGCGCCAAGAATAGCCTCAAACAAAGCTTCAGAATGAAGGGTAAAGTTGACGGTATCGTCATCAAGGCCGTGTATGATTTCCGTTGGCACCGATATTTCTTCGTAGCGGCTGTGCAATTTTTCGATGTCAGACAACAGATTGGCACGTTGCATCGCATTGGCACGCAGGCTGGATCGTCGCAAAGTGAGACCGGGTCCGAAATGTGTGCCATATCCGGAAGGCACAGGATTGGGATGAAATGCATCGTTAAGTGCTGAATTGATCCGCCTTTCTCCCACGAAAGCGGTGATCAGCGGAGCAAGTAACGGACCGGTAATCGGGTGCGACAGGAATGTGTAATAGGCTGACAACCCGGTTGTCCACGGGTGCGAAGGGGCGGCGACAGGAACCAGAGCCGAAAGCGCATCGGGGTGGTGCAGTGCCCAGGCCAGCGCAACAGCACCACCGTAGGAGTGCCCCATCACGATAGGTTTCTCCGCACCTAGCTGATTAGACGCCCTGACCAACAGGTCTGCCTGTTCAACGAGACTGGCCCCTGCAGGGTTGAGATGGCTGGAATAGCCATGGCCGGGCCTGTCAAAGATGATGACGCGGTAGTTTTCTGCCAATTTGGGTGCCAGTGAGAATGTCATGTCGCGCAAATTGCTTCCAGAACCATGCAACAAAACCAAATCAGGGCCGCTCCCCATGATTTGTGCATGAACCCTATGCCCATCGACCATCAAAATTTGGCCGGTCGGTGGAAATTCGCGTTCTGCCTGTGTTTCAGCGTTGTTTGCCCGGTTCACTGTCCAAAGCACAAACAGGACAAGCGCGAGAAGAACTGTGACAAGCAGCTTAATCCTGAGTGACATGAAGATCGAATGGTGTGGATTGATAAATCTCGTTGATCCAGTTGCCATAAAGAAGGTGGGCGTGGCTGCGCCAGCGGTTTTGTGGCGTCACTGATGGATCGTCATCCGGATAGTAATTGCAAGGTATATTGATCGGAGTGCCGTCTTTGACATCACGATCATATTCCTGCTTCAACGTCTCACTGTCGTACTCAAAGTGGTTAAAGATATAGAGCGCATTATGCGCTGCGTCTTCTACCAGACAGGGGCCGGTTTCATCGCTGTATAGCAATGTTTTAAGGCCGGTTGCTGTATCAATCTCGTTCTGGCGCATCTCTGTCCAACGGCTGACCGGGATCACGCAGTCATCCGAAAACCCACGCAGATAGGGCGATGCCGGATCCATATTACGTTGCCGGAAACAGCCAAAGGCCTTGTGCCCAAGCATATGTTTGTTCACGCCGTGAAAGTGGTTGATCATTGCCATGCCCCCCCAGCACACACCAAATGTGGAATGCACATGGGTCTGGGTCCAATCCATTAAGCGGCACAACTCTTTCCAATATGTGACATCCTCGAATTCAAGGTGCTCGATCGGGGTGCCTGTAATGATCAGACCATCAAATTTCTCTCCGGACGCTTCGATTTCTGAAAACGGCCGGTAAAAACTCTCCATATGTGCAGCGGCCGTGTTTTTGCTCTGGTGCTCACTCATTCTGATCAGGCTGAACTCGATCTGCAAAGGTGTGGCACCGATCAGGCGGGCAAATTGATTTTCCGTTTGGATTTTCTTTGGCATCAGATTGAGCAGCCCGATACGAAGCGGACGAATGTCCTGACGAGCAGCCTGATCTTCACTCATCACCATCACACCTTCGCGCGTCAGCACGTCATAGGCAGGCAGGTCAGATGGGATTTTTATAGGCATACTAATTCAGACTTTCGGGCCAACAAGAAGAGAAATAGGCAATCATGCGCTGTGCTCAAGGGCGGTGCTGATAAGTGCATCGAAGTCTTCGATTGATTTCACTGTGACCACATCATCTGCGGTGACTGTAATCCCCCATTTTGCCAGCGACTCGTAACGTGGTTGACGGTGGGAAAGAGCGCGGGCATAGGTCCAGCGGATGAACTTATCCGGATCAACTTCATCTTCTTTGCAATTGTTTTCGCTTAGGTATTCGTTCCATGATTGCAACAAGAATTCTGGTTGGTAGGCCATTGGCTTGGGCGCGCGGTCAAACCGGCGGATCAATTCTTGGGTATGTGCATCATCCCCTTTTATCCGGACGAGCAGGCAGTGACGTGACAATTCCGTGAGCAATGGATCATCTGGGTCATTTCCATTGGCCCATTCGCAAATAGAGCCACCTGTATCGCAGACAAAATGGGGATAGCCATAGAGCCGCTGGCTGCGTCCGATGAAGTACGCCGTGTCCATCAGCGAAGATATCTCTGCTTGCCGAAACTGTTCCTGTCTGCGGCGATATTCGGCAATGGGAGTGCCACCAAGGTCGGGGTTGCCCGGCTTTCCCAAATAACTCGAAACGGGAGCGAGATTGTTGAAGGTAATGTTTGAGCCGATAAAAATCGAATCCGTCAACAGCAGGTCGCGCAAAAACGGGACCTGCATTGCATATGCTTTTGCGTTGTCAGCAATCAGCTCGCCCATGTAGCGGGTGCCGATGCGGTAATCGATTGAGTAGTGAAACCAATCCCCCTGGGCGCGAAGCAGGTTGGACAGGTAAGTTTTGCCAAGGCCAGACATGCCGTAAAACAATACGCGCTTGTTTTTCGCCGCCTGCCAATCTTTAGCTGTCTGGTAGATCATCTTCGCCTCATACCTTATGCGCCCGTGGTAGCCAGAGCGATGCGCAGGGTCAATGCAAAGCCTTCATTGAACATTGCATTTGATCGGCCGGTTAAATCTTGCGTGTTTCAGACCAAAGGTTGACGTAATTCGCCCCGAAAATCACGATGGCACCAAGGATAACCAGAGCATCCGCCGGTTCACCATAAAATGCCATTCCAATGACAACAATGATGGGCAGGCGCAGAAAATCGAACGGTGTTATCAACGTCGCTGGTGCAATGGACAAGGCCGTCGTCAGGCAAAAATGCGCCGCTAAGCCGCCAAGGCCGATGAGCACGAGCCAAAGAGTTGAACCAAGCGAGGGCACCGCGACATCAAAGTCATATCCCGAACAGATGATCCCGAAAACTGACTGCGTCAGGGTCATCCAGAAGAGGATGCAGAGCAAAGACTCAGTTCGCGTCAACTGCTTTGTAAAGACAATTGAACCCGCAAAGCCGATCGCAGCGGCTGCTGCAGCAATCGTGCCAATGTTTAACGCTTCGGCGTTCGGTCTGGCCACGATCAGAATGCCAGCAAAACCAATGAGCGCGCAAACAACCCGCAGCCGCGTTAGCCTTTCCCCCAATAGCAGCGGTGAAATTAGCAGTACCCAAAGCGGCGTGGTGAATTCCAATGCGAATACCTGAGCTAATGGGATCAGCGCAAGAGCCAGAAACCAAAGGTTCTGCCCGGCAAAATGAAACACGTTTCTGAGCAAATGTAATGGCAGGCGTTGTCGCGAAATCTGAGATTGACGTCCCGTTGTTGTGAGCACGATCACAACGATGAACAGCCCGACAAAGCTGCGATACATCATGATTTCAAATGTATCGAGCTCAAAGCTCACTGCGCGCCCGGCAATTGCCATCAAGGTGAACGCAACAACAGAACCCAGCATCCAGAATGCTGCGCGTAAGACCTTAGATGGATCAGCGCCGTCTGGCTGCGGCGCAGCCATGTTCAGATCCAGTTCCGAATAATGAAAATGTCCTGTTCAATTCGCCAGTTGAGCCCGTGCTTGCGGGACCAATCGACCAGATAATCAATGGATGGATAGTCATCAAAATCAGCGGCTGTTGACAGGAAACAACGTACATCGTCGATTAAGATCGACACTTTCCCGAAACTGGCAAGATTGGCCTCGATGGCCTTCAGCTCATCCTCGACGGGGCAGTCAGTTGCGCCCTTAAAGGTTTGACCGGCAGAGTAATGGCCATCCAACCAAAAACAAATATCGCCGGATAAAGTCGGCAAAAGGGATGGAAAGATCTCTTCGCTGACACCGTTGATGACCTCGACGTGAGTATTGGCAAAGCGACGTTTGGCGCGCTCAAACAGCTTTTGCGCGGGTTCAACGGTGCAGACCTTGGGGGAAATCGACGCCAGAAATCTTGTCGTCGCACCCATGAATGTTCCGGTCTCAACCCATGTGGCCCCAGCGATGGCGTATTTTCGTAAAATTGCTTCTTTTGCGAATTGAGGCGCGTTGTCAGACCAACCGCGTTTGCGCCAATCCATAAGAGCTTTTAGGCCTGTAAAGGGGTTCATCGGGCTACTCCCACTCAATCGTGCCAGGGGGTTTGGACGTGATATCATAGGTCACCCGGTTGATGCCTTCGACCTCGTTAATGATACGCGTGGCCGTTTCCCCCAGAAATTCATGGCTATACGGATAATAATCAGCCGTCATGCCATCGACTGAGGTCACGGCGCGCAGCGCACAGGCAAAATCATATGTACGCCCATCACCCATGACACCTACGGTGCGTACAGGCAAAATGGCGACAAACGCCTGCCAGATCTCATTGTACAGGCCGTGTTTGCGGATCTGATCGATGTAAACGGCGTCTGCCTTGCGTAGAATTTCCAGTTTTTGCCGGGTGATTTCACCGGGACAACGAATGGCAAGACCGGGTCCGGGGAAGGGGTGGCGGCCAATGAAACTATCGGGCAGCCCGAGTTCGCGGCCAAGGGCGCGAACCTCATCCTTGAACAGCTCGCGCAAGGGTTCCACCAGCTTCAGACCCATCTTTTCGGGCAATCCGCCCACATTGTGGTGGGATTTGATGGTCACCGAAGGGCCGCCGGAAAAGCTAACCGATTCAATTACATCGGGATAAAGCGTGCCCTGGGCCAGGAATTCGGCACCTTCGATGGCATTGGCGTGTTTTTGAAACACATCAATAAAGAGGCGGCCAATGATTTTTCTTTTTGTTTCCGGATCACTTACACCGTCCAGTTCACCTAAAAACAGTTCTGATTCATCGGCATGAATGAGTGGAATATTGTAATTATCGCGGAACATCGAGACGACTTCATCCGCCTCGTTCATGCGCAACAGCCCGTGATCAACAAACACACAAGTCAGTTGATCCCCGATAGCCTCATGAATCAAAACCGCCGCGACAGAGCTGTCTACCCCCCCGGACAGGCCACAGATGACCTGTTTATCTCCAACCTGTTCGCGGATTTTGCGGATTGCTTCTTCGCGATAGGCGCCCATCGTCCAGTCACCGGAGAAACCCGCCGCACGCACGAAGTTTTCGTACAGTTTTGCGCCATTCGGCGTGTGGTGCACCTCTGGATGAAACTGCACCGCATAGAAATTGCGGGATACATCGGCGGTAATGGCATAAGGCGCATTGGGTGAGGTTCCATAGACCTCAAACCCGGGGGCAAGCTTGCTGACGTGATCGCCGTGGCTCATCCAGACCTGTTCATGGTCGTCGTCATTTTGAAACCAGCCATCGAGAACGGCCAGTTTTTCACCCCTTGGTTTTACATATGCGCGGCCAAATTCTGCCGTGCCCCCGCCGCCGGATATTTTGCCGCCCTCAACCTTGCCACCCAATTGCTGCATCATGACCTGCTGGCCATAGCAAATACCCAGGATTGGCACGCCATAATCGAATATTTCCTGCGGAGGTCGCGGGCTGCCCTCGCGCACAACACTATCGGGACCGCCAGAGAAGATCACGGCCTTGGGTGCCATCTTGTGCACGAAATCCATTGTGACATTCTGATAGGGATGAATTTCGCAATAGACATTCAATTCGCGCAGGCGCCGGGCAATCAGCTGTGTCACCTGGCTGCCGAAGTCTATGATCAATAGGCGGTCGTGGGTCTGGATATTCATGTGAGCGGCCATACTGTGACAAACAGGTTTTCGCAAGGTCGGGTGTAAGTGAAGAGGAGAAAGTTGCATGAGCAAGGTGGTAATCAGGCCCGCGAATGCAGATGATCTGGCTGAAATCGAGCAAATCGCGCGGGCAGCTTATGCAAATGCAATGCTTCGAATCTCGGTAATGCCCGATGTGACCGGGGGATTGGTGAACCACATCGCCGAGGATGATGTGATTGTGGCGGTCGTTGATAACCGAATGACAGGATTTGCCGTAACGATTTCGGGCAAGGATCATCTTAAACTCGCCAATCTGGCGGTGGATCCAAACGCGCAAGGCCGCGGGGTGGCACGTTCCTTGATGGACGAAATTGAGACGATCGCGCGAAATAAGGGAATCAAAATCCTCAAACTGGTAACACACGTGAATATGCCGGAAAATGTTAGGATTTATACCCATCTGGGTTGGAACGAAACGTATCGTGAAGGGGACAGGGTGTTCATGGACAAGCAGCTATAGAAGCATCTGCTCAGCGCGCCTGATCTCGTACAAAGCTTGTGTTCATTCCAATATCCACATTTTGCGTGAATTTAGTCGGCTAATTAGAGCGGGTATTCGAAGTTATCTGGAAATCACTCTGACGCGTTGACGCAATGTCGCTTTCCCACCTCAAGCGGCGCAATTCTTCACTGTCGTTGAAAATGGCTTTGATAAACATGATGCGACATGCACCACCGACGGTGCCGATCCAGACCAAAGGACATCTTACTATGGCCGAAGCAGCATCCCGCAGACGTGGCCGCGGGGGTGGGGGCGCCGCCCGCCGGGCAGAACGCACTGCCGTAAGCATTGAAACCGCCAAATACATTGAGCGGAATATTCCCAATTTCGAAGTGCTGACCGAAGAAGCACTTGAGATAATTGAGACAAACGCCGAAACGATTCTTGAAGAGGTTGGCGTAAACTTTGTTGATAATCCTGCTGCACTGGAACGTTGGAAAGACGCAGGCGCCGATGTCGATGGCGAGCGGGTTCGCATTCCACGTGGTCTGGCCCGAGAGCTGATCAAAACGGCACCCGGTCAATACACCCAACATGCGCGCAACCCTGAGCGGAACGTCGTTGTCGGCGGTCGCAATATGGTTCTGGCACCGGTTTATGGCCCACCCTTCGTGCATGACATGGACGGTGGACGCCGCTACGCCACCATGGACGACTTCGAAAAGTTCGTGAAACTGGGCTACATGTCAAAATGGCTGCACCATTCAGGTGGGACCGTGTGTGAACCGACCGATATCCCGGTTAACAAACGTCACCTGGACATGCTCAAGGCGCATATGGTTCTGTCTGACAAACCGTTCATGGGATCCGTCACAGAAGCAAGCCGCGCGCAGGACAGTGTGGATATGTGCGGCATTCTCTTTGGTAAGGATTTCGTGCAGCAGAACACTGTGATGACGTCGCTGATCAACATCAACTCTCCGATGACATTCGATGATGTGATGATGGGTTCGATGGAGGTGTATGCACAGAACAACCAGGCCTGTATCGTTTCGCCCTTTATCGTTGGCGGTGCGATGGCACCGGTTTCGGTTGCCGGGACACTTACCCAGGTGATGGCCGAAGTTCTGGCAGGGATCGCCTATAACCAGCTTATCCGCCCTGGGGCACCAGTTGTCATGGGCGCGTTTGTCACTTCAATCGACATGAACTCTGGCGCGCCGACATTTGGTACACCAGAGGCCGCACATATCACCTATGGTGCGGGCCAGATCGCACGCCGTCTGGGCCTTCCGTATCGTTCGGCCGGATCTTTTAATGGGTCGAAACTGCCAGATGCGCAGGCCGCCTATGAAACTGCAAACAGCCTGAACATGGGTCTGTTGTCCGGTGTGAACTTCATGCTGCATTCCTGTGGCTGGATGGAAGGCGGCCTTGTTTCATCCTTTGAAAAATTCGTAATGGATGCGGATCAGCTGGGTATCCTGCATCATCTCGCCAAGGGGGTTGAGATTGATGAAAACGGTCAAGCCATGGACGCCATCCGTGAAGTCGGACCAGGAGGGCACTATCTTGGCTGTGCGCACACCCAGGCAAACTTCAAATCTGCGTTCTGGCGGTCAAACGTGCTCGATTACAAGCCTTACGAAACTTGGGCCGAAGAGGGTGAGCGCGATACAATGACATTGGCCAATGTCAAAATGAAACAGATGCTGGCCAATTATCAGCAACCCGCACTCGACCCGGCGATCGCTGAGGCGCTTGACGTTTATGTTGCCGAGAAAAAGGCGTCGATGCCGGATGCCTTTGGCTGATTTTTCAACTGTTTAGCGAGGCGCGTAGTATCTGCGCCTCGCCCAGCACCGCAATCAGCACATCCACATGATTTGAAGGTCTGTAGCAGACTTTGCCCTGAACCCGTTGCTCGTTCAGGACTGTTTCGATTTCCATCAATGACATCAATGCCTGACCGGATCGTGGTAACGGCCCGTATGCGAATTGCCGCCTAAGATCGAATTCACGGTGATAGGACTGCAAGCCAATGCGCGCCGCCTGCAACAGCAGGCGTGGTCGTCGCAGCGTGCTGAATGTGGAAAGGATATCTTTCATTTCTATTCTCCGTCTGATTCTTCAGGCAGATTGGCGCAACCTATAAGAGTGTTGCGGCAATTGCGGATGGGCCGAACGCTCGGGTTTGAATTTGTTTAGAATTTCGAAACGAATGTTGTTGAGTTGGCAACAGTTAACGAACCGGTAATAAATGCCCGTATAGGTTGTTTATGTTTGTGGATAAGTCTGTGGAAAAGTCTGAGTGCCAATACATGTGTCCGACAGGAGGGTATCGGAATGAACAGTGGCCTCAGTAAATCCTGCACAATTTCAGGGGTACCCTCTTGGGTACCGCATGCAGCAATACATTATCTTGCTCACACAGAAACGGGCACTTCGATCCGTGCGCTTGCCCGCAAGGCAGGGTGTCACGCATCGACGGTGTCCCGCCAGATCCGTAAATTCGAATCCCGTCGCGATGACCTTTTGGTGGATGAGGCGCTTCGCCGTCTGGGACGGCATGTTTCAAACAAACGTACATCCGGTTCACACACCAAGGAGGAATGGATGGATACGTGTGTTTGTGAAGAAGCGGGGCCTGACGCAGTTTCAGAAAATCGCCTGAAAACAGAAGCTTTGCGCATTCTGCGGCGAATGGGTGAAACCGGTGCCGTACTGGCCGTGGCGGCCAAGATGGAAAAGGCCATCGTTGTGCGTGAAAGTGATGACGGCACTTCAAGCCGTACAGCGGTTGTGGACCGTGACATAGCAGAGGCTATGGCGCTTAAAAACTGGATCAAATGCGAAACCCCCGGTCGGGTTGCGCGGTATCGGATCACTCCAACCGGACGTACCAAGCTGGGCTTTTTGATCGCGGAAAGCGAAAACCGGGCTACGGGATTCGCAGAGGCACAAGCCGGGTTTGTTGGGCAAGCTGAAAACAGCGACATACCCGAAGGTGAGACCCCCAAGCGGATACGTTACGGAGTAACTGAAACGCCGCTGATCTTGTTGGCACGTCGACGGGACCGGGATGGAAGCAAGTTTTTGTCAGAGGATCTGGTTCGTGCAGGAGAGCGGCTGCGCGAAGATTTTGAACTAGCCGGGTTTAGCACGTGTTCAACGCAAAACTGGGATGGCTTTTTAAAAATCAGCAAGTTTCAGGATAATACCGAGTCTTACCACGTTGCCGGTAGAGAAGCACGACGGCGTGTGATCAAGGCCTTGCGTGATCTTGGCCCGGGATTGGGTGACGTCGTATTATGCTGCTGCTGCTATCTTGAGGGGCTGGAACGGGCAGAGAAACGCATGGGTTGGTCTGCTCGTTCAGGCAAAATAGTTCTTCGCATTGCGCTGCAAAGGTTGCGACGCCACTATGATGAGCTGGGAGAGGCCGGAGGCCTTATGGGCTAAAGCGGTTTTCGTAAAAAATCTGCTGCCTCAGGTTTTTTGCGAAACGTATTTGTCGATATTGTCTGACAAAAGAAGCGCCCGAAATGATCCGGGCGCTTCTTTATAATTTGTTGTCTGATTATTGTTTAAGAAGCGCGTGTCAAACCAGATTTATGCAGGATACCTGCCAAAGCACCACCCACCAGCGGAGCCGCAACATAAAGCCAAAGCTGGCTTGCGGCGTCTGCGTCAAACACGTTCGTTGCGATTGAGCGGGCAGGATTCACTGATGCGCCGGACACTTTAATGCCAGCCAGGTGAATAACGACCAAGGTCAGACCGATGGCGAGACCTGCAACAGGTGTGGCGTGCCCATCCTGCGTGGCGCCCAGTATGACTGTCACAAACAAAAACGTTGCCACCAGCTCAAAGATAACAGCCGCTGTTGCGCCGTTTGCGCCGATCGTGGTTGACGCTTCGCCGACACTTGCCCCCATCACACCCAACAAAACCGCAGCCGCAAGGCCACCAATTACTTGGGCGATCACGTAACCGATGAATTCACCAGCCTCCATGCGCCCGGCCATCAGGGCACCAAGGCTTACCGCCGGGTTAAGATGTGCGCCTGAGATGGGGCCAAGGCCATAAGCCATCGCCACAACCGCCAAGCCAAAGGCAAAGCTGACACCCATCAGCCCCACATCCTGCACCATAAACAAAATCGTTCCGCATCCTAGGAATACAAGCGCGAAGGTTCCGATCACCTCTGCAACTAACTTGTTCATCTTCCTCTACTCCCTCTTAGATTCACTGTCTTCATGCCCTCCAACGCTCTACCCTTAAAATCGAGCGAAGGATCATGGGATTCGCGTATTCGGGAATACAGGAAGGAAACGAGTTTCGCCAAGAAAATCTCTGCATCAATCAAAACACCGAACCGTGTAGACACGGGCCGGGTTGGTTTGGCGGAACAGGAATGCGGTGGGCACTTGTTAACATTCATGACGCAGCCGAATAGCGGCCTTGCTTTACTGGTACTCCCCACCGCTATGAAATATAGCTATGGAAAGTTACCAAACCATTCGCGGGGAATATTCTGTGAGAGACATCAAGATTCCAGAACAGCGCCATCCCGAGAAGGCGCACCGTCCTGATAACGCACAGCCTCGCAAACCCTCCTGGATTCGCGTCAAAGCACCGGGGGGTAAGGGTTATGCCGAAACTCATAAAATTATGCGCGAGCATAGGTTAACCACAGTTTGCGAAGAAGCAGGGTGCCCCAATGTCGGCGAATGTTGGAGTCAGGGCCATGCTACTATGATGATTATGGGCGAGGTTTGCACCCGCGCCTGTACGTTCTGCAACATTGCCACCGGCAAGCCGCCAGAAGACCTTGATCCGTTTGAGCCTGGCCGGGTTGCCGACGCCGTGCAAAAGCTTGGCTTGAATCATGTAGTTGTGACATCGGTTGACCGCGATGATGTCAAGGATGGCGGGGCAGAACATTTTGCCCAGACCATCCGGGCAATCCGGCATCGCAGTCCGGGAACAACTATTGAAATTCTGACACCCGATTTTATCAATTGTGATCCTGCCGTGCTGGAAGAGGTGGTCGCAGCGAAGCCTGATGTTTTCAACCATAATCTTGAAACCGTTCCCGGCCTTTACCCAGAAGTCCGGCCCGGCGCGCGGTATTTTCATTCCCTTCGCTTGTTGCAAAGAGTGAAAGAGCTGGATCCGACGATGTTTACCAAATCGGGGATCATGGTTGGATTGGGGGAGAATCGCCAACAGGTGCATCAGGTGATGGATGACATGCGGGCGGCCAATATCGATTTTTTGACAATTGGGCAATATCTGCAGCCGACGCCGAAACATCATGCGCTAGACCGGTTTGTGCATCCGGATGAATTTGCGGCCTATGAGCGCGCAGCATTCGGTAAGGGATTCTTGATGGTTTCGGCAACACCGCTCACGCGGTCATCCTATCACGCGGGTGATGATTTTGCCCGTCTGCAATCCGCGCGTATTGAAAAATACGGCTCCTAATCCGGGTTAGCAATTATTGAAATGAAAAACACCGGCGGAGCAATCCAGCCGGTGTTTTCTTTCGAACAGTAAAATTCCGAAATCGGGTTAACCGCCCCAGGTTCTAACCGGTCCGCAATCCATGTGAACAAAGTTGCTGCCAGAGTATTTACCAACACCACCACCACGGCACGCACTTGCAGCGCGGAACATTTGGCTGACTGAGCGGGAGCCAAGCCGCACATCAGCAGCTTCTCCAACCATATGGCGGGAATTTTTAGCGACACCGCGCGACCGGCGGCGCAACATCGCGTTTGTTGATGGGCTGCGGTAGCCGGAGAGCAGGGTATAGGGTTCGCTCGAATCCAGCAGGTTATGACTTGCGGCCAGAATATCGATGGTCCGGATGTCAATTTTGTGGGTTTCATCGGTGCGCCAATCGCGCATAAAGCTGGTGATCTCTCGAACGGCGTCTTTGATATAGTCGCCTTCGATCCAGTAGATCGTGTTGATGCTTTCGCCGGTTCTGGGGGAAGTCATGCTGATCCGGCGAATGTCGCCGGCGCCGCGTAGTAGGCCTGCTGCTTTTGGAAACGTTGGTGCTGCAACCAAGGAAGTTGCTGCAAACGCTCCTAAAATAGCGCGCCTTGTTATGCTCACAGAGCTTGGATTGGTCATGTTATTAGCGCCTGTCCCGTCGCTTACCTGTTGCCCGCATTAAAAGCGGATCTGCCATCTCATCCCCAGATGTGCGCACTTTATTGCATAAACGGAATCATGGACCAAGCCCTGAAGTCGGAAAATTTTTATCTATCAAGGGGATTCGGCGAAATTCCGCGCAATCTTTCCGGCCTGTGCCTGATTTGTCGTTCGAACTATGAGTGTTGCAAATTGATCAGGAATCTATCGCTAAAGAAGATTTGATTAGACACGTATCCGGTAAGTTGGAAAATACCGTTATAAAAAACGCGAACCATTAAGCTCGAAACAGCCGATGCAAGGTTAGGGGAACACGTAAAGATGCTAAGATTCCATAAAGATTTGATAAAAGTTGTTGCGATTACATCGATGCTTGCTTTGGGGAGTTTGACCTTTACCTCCTCAGCCGAGGCGCAGGTAACGGCATTCAAACAGGCAGTTGCAGAATCTGCGTCTAAGGACCGGGAGTTGGCAGCATTCTACCGCGAGAACAATTTTGAAGCCGTTTGGACCGAAGATAGCGAGCTGGGTAGGGCACGACGGAGCGCACTTTTTGCGGCCATAGATGTGACAGGTATGCATGGATTGCCGCAAGCACGTTACGATGCCGAAGGATTAAAGCAACAGCTCAGGTCAGTGCGCAGCACACGTGACCTTGGCTTTGCGGAGGTTGCGCTTAGCGAAACATTCCTCAAGCTTGCCCGCGATATGCAAACCGGCGCACTGGTTCCTGCCAGCATTGATGACGGAATAAAACGCGAAGTTCCCTACCGCGATCGTACAGAGTTGATGGCGGAGTTTGTCGATGCGGATCCGCATCGCTTTGTTCGGTCTTTGGCACCCGATACCAATGAGTACCGCCGCTTGTTAAAGGAAAAATTCCGGCTAGAGCAATTGTTCGCTGCCGGGGGATGGGGTCCAACTGTTCCGGCGAAAAATCTAAAGCCGGGTCAATCGGGAAATGCTGTTGTCGCGCTGCGCAACAGGTTGATCAACATGGGCTATCTGACCCGCAGCGCCACACAGGTTTATGACAAGAATATCGAAGATGCAGTGCGCCGCTTTCAGTCCGCACACGGATTGGACGCCGATGGGGTTGCTGGCGCTTCGACGATTGTAGAGCTCAACCGTTCAGCCGATCATCGCCTGAGGTCAGTGATTGTAGCATTGGAGCGCGAACGTTGGCTTAACCGCGAACGCGGCAAACGGCATGTGCTGGTTAACCTCACAGATTTCAGTGCTCGAATCATCGATGAGGACCGGATCACATTCGAAACGCGCGCCGTTGTTGGCAAAAACGTGAGCGATCGTCGCAGCCCGGAGTTTTCGGACGTGATGGAGCATATGATCATCAATCCAACATGGCATGTGCCACGCTCCATAGCGGTAAAAGAGTATTTGCCGCAGTTACAGCGGAATCCAGGTGCGGCGGGGCATCTGCGAATTGTAAACGCACGCGGTCAGTCTGTGAGCCGGGCAAATGTGGATTTCTCCCAGTACAATTCACGGAATTTTCCGTTTGATCTGAAACAGCCGCCTTCCTCGCGTAACGCGCTAGGTTTGGTAAAATTCATGTTCCCGAACAAATACAATATCTATTTGCATGACACTCCGGCGAAGGATTTGTTCCATAGAGAAAAGCGTGCCTACAGCCATGGCTGCATTCGTCTGCAACAGCCGTTTGAGTTTGCGTACGCTTTGCTCGCGAAGCAAGAAAGCAATCCTAAAGATTTCTTTCATAGCCGCCTGAAAACAGGTGCGGAAACCAAGGTGGTGCTCGAGACCCAAGTTCCGGTTCATATTATCTACCGGACTGCCTTCACCAATGCGAAAGGTCAGGCCCAGTATCGTGAAGATGTTTATGGCCGTGACGCAAAAATTTGGAACGCACTTGCACGGGCAGGGGTTTCGCTGGGTGGCGTTCAGAGTTAAAATCTCCCCCTGAGTCAGGGGAGAGCCATGAGCTATACAATTGAACAGATTGCGACAGCGCTCGGGGCGAAAGCCTTTGGCGCTGTTGATTTGATGGTGGATGGGGTTGCAGAGCCTGCGGACGCCTCTGAGCATCAACTCGCACTTGCGATGAAACCTGAATATGCAGAGGCCCTATCTTCCGGGGCCGCCCGAACAGCCGTTGTTTGGGACGGCGCAGACTGGCAGGCGATGGGGCTGAATGCGGCAATCGTAGCTCCGCGCCCGCGCTATGTGATGTCCGGTCTGACCACCATGCTTGACCCTGGTCAGGGCTGGGATGAGGGAATAGATGGATCTGCCGTGATTCATCCTACCGCTAAACTAGGCAAAGACGTTTCTGTCGGTCCCTTGGCTGTTGTCTGTGCTGGCGCGGAAATCGGAGACGGGTCGGTCATTGGTCCACATTGTTTCGTGGGCGCTGATGTAAAAATTGGCGAAAACGCCTTCCTGCGCGAAGCTGTTCGTATCGGAGCACGCGTTCAGATTGGCAAAAGATTCATCTCACAGCCCGGCGCGGTCGTAGGCGGAGATGGTTTTTCATATGTCACACCAGAAAAATCCGGGGTCGAGGCCGCCCGACAGTCTTTAGGCGATCAAGGGGATACCCGGGCACAAAGCTGGACCAGAATTCACAGCCTCGGCACGGTTGAAATCGGTGATGATGTTGAGCTTGGATCGAATTGTACGATTGATCGTGGAACCATCCGCGCCACGCGTATTGGGAACGGTACAAAAATCGACAACTTAGTAATGATTGGTCACAACGTCGAAATTGGAAATGACAGCTTGCTGTGTGGGCATGTCGGCATCGCCGGGTCCACCCGGATCGGTAACAACGTGGTTCTTGCGGGTCAGACCGGCGTCAGCGACAACATCTTCATTGGCGACAATGTCATCACCGGTGGTGGCACGATTGTGCTGTCAAATATTCCCGCAGGCCGGGTAATGCTGGGCTATCCGGCCATGAAAATGGAAACAACAATGGAGGTTTTCAAAGGGTTTCGACGGCTCAAGCGTTTGTTCAATGATGTCGCAGAGCTTAAGAAAACTGTTTCAAACAAGCCGCAGAATGACTAAATCGGGCGTGACAGTACGGGAAGGCATGGCGAATGGATATCACAGATCGTGTCATCAATATTATCGCTGAACAGGCGGTTCTGGATCCGTCAGATGTAACGATGGACAGCTCGCTTGAAGACCTGGGAATTGACAGCCTTGGCCTAGTTGAAAGCATTTTTGCGATCGAAGAAGCGTTCGATATCAGCGTCCCATTCAACGCCAACGAACCAGACCAGGGTGATTTCGATATCTCTTCTGTGTCCTCGATAGTGGCCGGAATACAGAAACTGGTGGCGGAACAATCGTGAAACGGGTTGTCATCACCGGTGCGGGAACGATCAACGCGCTCGGTCATTCGGTACCTGAAACGCTTAAGGCTATGCAAGAAGGCCGTTGTGGGATCGGCCCTCTTGAGTTTCGTGATGTCGACCGTTTGTCGATCCGGATCGGAGGCCAGGTGCGCGGCTATGAGGCCGAAGAAAACTTCAACCGGCAACAACTGGCGCTCTACGACCGGTTCACTCAGTTTACTCTGATCGCGGCGCGCGAAGCTGTAGCACAGGCCGGTTTGGAATTTTCGGGCGCGCTTGCAGCGCGTGCCGGTGTTGTCCTAGGCAACTCGGGCGGTGGAATGACCACGCTCGACGAAAATTACCGTTCGGTCTACGAGGATGGCAAAAACCGGGTTCACCCGTTCGTGGTGCCAAAGCTCATGAACAACGCGGCAGCCAGCCACGTCTCAATGGAATTTAATCTCAAGGGTCCCAGCTTTACCGTGGCTACCGCCTGCGCAAGCTCTAATCACGCCATGGCTCAGGCTTTTCAGATGGTGCATGGCGGATTGACACCTGTCATGATCGCGGGTGGATCAGAATCCATGCTCTGCTTTGGCGGTGTAAAGGCGTGGGAAGGCCTGCGTGTGATGTCCAAAGACGCCTGCCGTCCGTTTTCAGCCAACCGCAATGGTATGGTGCAAGGTGAAGGGGCCGGAATCTTTGTATTTGAAGAACTGGAACATGCCCGGAAGCGCGGCGCAGAAATCCTTGCAGAAGTCGCAGGCTATGCCATGTCATCAGATGCCGCCGACATTGTCATGCCCTCAAAACAGGGGGCAGCGCGTGCCATAAAGGGCGCGCTTCAGGATGCGCGGATCAATGCAACCGACGTAGGTTACATTAATGCCCACGGGACGGGCACGGCCGCCAATGACAAAACCGAAAGCGCCGCCGTGGCGGATGTCTTTGGCGCACATGCGGACCGGTTGATGATTTCTTCAACAAAATCGATGCATGGCCATCTAATCGGCGGCACCGGCGCGGTCGAGCTGTTGGCGTGCATAATGGCATTGCGAGATGGAATTGTTGCACCAACGATAGGATACGAAGAATCAGATCCTGAATGTGCGCTGGATGTCGTACCGAATGAGGCGCGAGAGGCGAAAGTAGACGTGGCTCTTTCAAATGCCTTCGCTTTTGGTGGGCTGAACGCGGTTCTGGCGCTAAAGCGATTTAGCTAAAGCGGTTTTCGTTAAACCTGAATCAGGTTTGGCGAAAAACGTCCCGCCAATGCATTGATGTTGCTGCGTTTCCTAAAAACCCTCATGCCTCGGGTTTATTACGAAACGCTTTAGCGCGTTGCAGTGAGTTCACAACAAACAAAAAAAACCTGAAAGGCATTGCCTTCCAGGTTCCAGATTTTCGCTATCTACAGTTAGCTTAGTTGGACGCAACCGATACATTACCATAGGCCGCGGTAAAGCCATCCAAAGAGGCTTTGATCACTACAGTCTGATCCGGGGCTTGTGCCGGGATAATGATCAACTGTGCTGTGCCGCCGGCTTTGAACGTATCAACATCTGCCTGGGTAAACCCGATACGAGCAAAACATCCTACCATGCTGCAAAAAGAATACTCGTATTCCTTGGCTTTTCCACCATCGACCGCAATTTTAAGTCCTTCGGGGATCAATGTCCCAAGTGGAACGATAATCATAGCACCAGCGACTGCTTGAGTATTGCCGGGCAGCTTGAAGATACTGAACTCAGCCACTGGGTTTCCAGCGTCTTCACGCAGAAGCTGGTACATCTGACAAGGGTCTTCTTCGGCCTCGCTACGGAAACACTGCAATTGCCAGTCGCCATATTGCTCTTTGATATAAGTCGCGTCTTCCTGAACCTCGGTGCCCATATCAAGGCCGGTTTCAGCATCAACCGTTTCGGTTTCTGCCGGCGCTTCTGTTGCCTCGGTTGTGCCTTCGACGGCTTCTTCACTCGCCGTTTCGGTTGTTTCTGCCTCTTGCGCAAAAGTTGCTGTACCTAGCGCCATGAGGGCGATCAAAGGTAAAGTGGAAATCAATCTGGACATAAGTTCTCCGTAAGATGATTTGTAATTTAAAGCGCGCCTAACATGAAGCGTCTGGCGTGTCAGGATAAAATCGTATGGATCAGCTAGTTTCAAGGCGGATTTCCGCTTTTTGAACTCATTTCAACTGACAAAAAAAGGAAAAGAGACCTCTCGGTCTCTTCTCCATCTTCTCCCTGCCGGACTGGCCGACTTATTTATAGGCCGCACGCTAGGCCAGATGATCGCACCCGTCAACAACTTTGATCAATAAAACCAATCACAAAAAAAGGCCGCACCAAATGGCGCGGCCAGTCTGACAGGGAGGAAGTCATCCAAAGCCAAGAGGACATGAGGCCCTGAACAAAAATCATAGTGGCGTGAAACCGTTAACTTTGTATGTTCACACCGTGAAAAAGGTTGGGCCAAAGGGGCAGGGCATTGGAAAATAAGATTTTTGTAGGCGGCGGTGGAGAGGCATACGGCACCAAACAAGGCCTTACACTCAAATATGCAAACAGGCACGGGCTGATTGCCGGTGCAACGGGAACCGGCAAGACAGTTACCCTGCAGATTTTGGCAGAAGGCTTTTCGAATGCCGGCGTTCCGGTCTTTTTGTCGGACGTAAAGGGGGATTTATCCGGTCTTGCCGCTTCCGGAAGCGCTGATTTCAAACTGCACGGAGCGTTTACGGAACGTGCAGCAACGATTGGCTTTGAAGATTATCGGTATGAAAGCTTTCCAGTCACCTTTTGGGATCTGTTCGGCAATCAAGGGCACTCGATTCGCACGACCGTGGCCGAGATGGGCCCCCTTTTGTTCAGCCGCCTGCTTCAGCTGACAGAAGCTCAGGAAGGCGTGGTTAACATCGCTTACCGTGTTGCTGATGAACAGGGCCTGCCATTGCTTGATCTAAAAGACCTGCAGGCTTTGCTGGTTTGGGTGGGTGAAAATTCGGGCGAGCTTTCCCTGCGCTATGGAAATGTGTCCTCGCAATCTGTTGGCGCCATTCAACGGCAATTGCTTGTTCTGGAAAACCAGGGCGGCGCGCAGTTTTTTGGCGAACCTGCGCTTGCACTTGAAGACCTGATGCAGACCGCATCTGACGGCCGAGGACAAATTAACATTTTGGCTTCTAACAAACTTATGGGCGCCCCGCGCCTTTACGCCACCTTCCTGTTGTGGCTGCTGAGTGAGTTGTTTGAAACCCTGCCAGAGGTGGGCGATCCCGATAAACCGAAGCTGGTTTTCTTCTTTGACGAGGCGCATTTGCTGTTTGACGACGCGCCAAAGGCGCTGGTGGACAAAGTAGAACAGGTTGCACGTTTGATCCGGTCAAAGGGGGTAGGGGTCTATTTTATCAGCCAAAACCCCGATGACATTCCCGAAGATATCCTGGGGCAACTTGGCAATCGGTTTCAGCATGCGCTTCGCGCTTTCACTGCCCGTGATCGCAAGGCACTGGAACGAGCCGCCGAAACCTACCGGCCCAACCCGCGATTCGAAACGGTGGACGCCATCCGCGATGTAGGTGTCGGAGAGGCGGTGACCTCGATGCTAGAAAAAAAGGGCGTTCCGGGTGTTGTGGAACGCACGCTTATCCGTCCCCCATCCTCTAAACTTGGCCCGATTGATGAAAAATTACGCGGCGAGATTATCAAATCTTCACCCATGGCAGGAAAGTATGACACAACGCTTGATCGCCGCTCTGCTTATGAAATCCTATCCGCCCGTGCTTCATCTGCAGCGGCAGAGGCAGAAGAATCCGAAACCCGCGCAGAAGAGCTTTCTCCAGCTGAACGGGAATTTAACGCTGGCAGGCGCTACTCCGGCAACCGCGTTTCCCGCTCCAGCAGCCGTAAGAACCGCAGCTTTGGCCGCCAATTTGGTGATGCGATGTCATCGGCTGTGATTAAGGAACTCAAGGGCACAACAGGCCGAAGGATCGTACGTGGTATTCTGGGCGGGTTGTTCAAAGGGCGCTGACCCGTCAGTACTGGCGCAACCCCTCCAGCAAAGCCTCATAGCGTTCGGCAGCAAGATCAATTTTCGTCTCGTCACCTGCTGACGCACTGATCCTGATGAGCCATTCATAGGCGATCATCACGGGCAGACTTACTTCGCGATCGACATCACTCATTTCAAACACATCAGCAAACGTATTCAATGCGGCACAATCGATTCCCATTACCGGTGTACCCGCTGTGCGGGCACCTCTGGTTGCCATATGTACCATGAAGCGGGCCATATCGCGGTAGATCGGGGCAATCGCGGACCCGCCCAGATCAATCCCCGTCAAATGGCCCTTAGTGTAAAGCAGATTATTGGCATGAAAATCACCATGCCCTATCGCATAACGCCACTTTTGATCTTTGAGTTTTGTGGCAAGACGCTCAGTTTCCTGTCCAACGGCATTGCGAAGGACAATTAGGTCTTGGGTGGGCTGAGGCCCGGCCATCCGGTCGGTACGTTTCAACCAGCGTGCGGCTCGCGGTGTATCAAAATGTTCTGATACCTCCATATGCTGCCGCAGCCACGCCGCGGCCCCCTGATAACAAGGTGGGCGGTCTCTTTTCGGCAGGCTTCGAATGTACCGCAAGAACGGTGTCCCTTCGACAAAAGAGGTGACGACAATGCCAAGCGCCGGAACGTGTGAAATCGGTTCCATCACCCGGTATGGCCCCGCATTCATATGTGGCCAACATCGGTTCAGCTCAGCCCAGTCACGTTTTGCACATTCAAACCCATCTTCCAGATACATTCGGATGATGATTCGACGGTCTCCATCCGTCGCTGACATCACAACCCGTTTCCCTTTGACATAGCGCAGAACCTCGTCCGGCTCAGCCCGTTTTAAAACCGCGTCCACCTGTCCCGCCCGCGATATCATGCCATAGATAGATTGCAGCGCTTTTGAATCAGGCAAACGAGAAGGGGGCATAGCGGCTGACATAGGGCCACAATCCCGTATGACCCATAGGGCGTCAACTGAATTGAACCTCGAAGCAGCCAAAGGTAAGGTGCGTCGAAATTTGCTGGCCCAAGGATGCGCGCATGACCGATTCCCCCGTTTCCGAAATGACATTCGAAGAGGCCATGAAAGAGCTTGAACAGGTGGTTGGACGCCTCGAAAGAGGGGATGTTGCACTGGACGAGTCGATCAAGCTGTACGAACGGGGTGCAGAACTTAAAAAACGCTGCGAAACAAAATTGCGCGAGGCTGAAGAAAAAGTTGCGGCCATCACGCTTGATGCAGACGGAAAACCCGCCGGTCTGAACCCGGTAGAGGGGCTATAGTGCCAACATGCAGGATCATCTGACCGCGGTTTCCGACCAGGTGAACGCGCATTTCGAGCAGATACTTTCTGATATCGCGGACAGCCCTATTTCCGGTGCAATGCGTTATGCGGTTTCCGGTGGCAAACGCGTACGCGCGCTTTTGGTCCTGGAAAGTGCGCGTTTGCATAATGTTGATTCCGCTCGTGCAATATGGCCTGCTTGCGCGATAGAGGCGATGCACGCCTATTCGCTGGTTCATGATGATTTGCCGTGCATGGATGACGATGACCTGCGGCGTGGGCAGCCCACGGTGCATGTGAAATGGGATGAAACCACTGCCGTTCTGGTTGGTGACGCGCTCCAATCGCTTGCCTTTGAACTTACCATGCACCCCAAAGGTGCTGAAACGGCAGAAGCACGGGCCAACCTGGGTTTTGGGCTTGCTCGTGCGGCCGGGGCACAAGGGATGGTGCTGGGTCAGGCGCTTGATATTGCAGCGGAAACATCGCCCGACCAGTTGACGCTTAATGAAATTACCACGCTTCAGGCCGGAAAAACCGGAGCTTTGATTGCTTGGGCAGCCACCGCAGGGGCCGTTATGGCTCAGGCGGATTCGGCGCCCTTGCAGGCTTATGCAGCAGCCGTCGGTTTGGCCTTTCAAATTCAGGATGATGTGATCGACGTGACCGGCGATTCTGCCTCGGTGGGCAAGGCCGTGGGCAAGGACGCAATCGCCGGCAAAGCGACCTTTGTTTCGCTCCTTGGACTGGACGAGGCAAAACGCCGCGCATCAGACCTTGTTATTTCGGCCTGTGACGCCCTATCTTTGTATGGTCAGGAGGCCGATACCTTGCGGCAGCTGGCGCATTTCGTTATCTCGCGCCGAACCTGATGAGTAGACGCCGGAGAAGGTGGCAATGACAGACCGTCCGGAAACACCTCTGCTGGACCAGATCCAGAGCCCGGCTGACCTCAAGCCGCTGTCAGACGCACAGCTGACACAACTGGCACATGAGCTGCGTGCAGAAACAGTTGCTGCAGTGTCTGAAACAGGTGGCCATCTGGGGGCAGGGCTTGGCGTTGTTGAGCTTACCGTTGCCTTACACGCCATTTTTGACGCGCCCCGGGATAAAATCATCTGGGACGTGAGCCACCAATGTTATCCGCATAAAATTCTGACAGGCCGGCGCGATCGCATGCCCACCTTACGGCAAAAGGACGGGCTCAGCGGATTTACCAAACGATCTGAATCACCCTACGACCCGTTCGGTGCGGCGCATAGTTCAACATCAATCAGCGCAGCCCTTGGTTTTGCCGTAGCGCGCGATCTGGGTGGTGCCTGCGACACCGGCCATGGCGACGCGATTGCCGTTATCGGCGACGGCGCAATGAGCGCGGGCATGGCCTTTGAAGCGATGAACAATGCAGGCCACCTGAAAAAACGCCTGTTCGTTGTTCTCAATGACAATGAGATGTCTATCGCGCCTCCGGTTGGCGCGCTTTCCTCTTATCTTTCAAGACTTTATGCGGGAGAACCGTTTCAGGAGTTCAAAGCCGCAGCCAAAGGTGCAGTATCTCTTTTGCCCGAGCCTTTTCAGGAGGGCGCACGCCGCGCCAAGGAAATGCTTAAAGGTATGGCAGTGGGTGGCACGCTGTTTGAAGAGCTTGGGTTTTCTTATGTTGGTCCCATCGATGGACATGATCTGGACCAGATGCTTCCGGTTTTGCGCACGCTGCGCCAACGGGCAACCGGGCCAGTTCTGCTGCATATTCTGACTAAAAAGGGAAAAGGGTACGCACCGGCTGAAAAAGCCCGCGATGGCGGCCATGCAACGGCCAAATTTGACGTAGTGACAGGCCAGCAGAAAAAAGCACCTTCAAACGCGCCCAGCTATACAAAGGTGTTTGCCAATGCTTTGCTGGATCACGCGGCGCGCGATGACCGGATTTGCGCGATAACGGCCGCGATGCCCGATGGTACCGGTCTTGATTTGTTTGAACAACGCTATCCAAGCCGTTGTTTTGATGTGGGAATCGCTGAACAACACGCGGTGACGTTTTCGGCCGGCTTGGCCGCTGGCGGGATGAAACCGTTTTGCGCGCTTTACTCAACCTTCCTGCAGCGCGGATACGATCAGGTTGTCCATGATGTTGCCATTCAGCGTTTGCCGGTCCGATTTGCGATTGATCGTGCCGGGTTGGTCGGGGCCGATGGTGCCACACATGCGGGCAGCTATGACATTGCCTATCTTGCCAACCTTCCCGGATTTGTTGTCATGGCTGCTGCGGACGAGGCAGAGCTTGTTCACATGGTCGCCACCGCCGCGGCCCATGACAGCGGCCCCATCGCATTTCGCTATCCACGCGGCGAGGGGCAGGGCGTTGATATGCCTGAAACCGGCCAACCGCTCGAAATCGGCAAGGGCCGGATTGTTTCACAAGGGTCACGTGTCGCCATTCTCTCCTTTGGTACCCGACTGGGAGAGGTGCAAAAGGCCGCGGAGAAACTATCTGCTCGGGGCATATCGCCTACAATCGCAGATGCCCGTTTCGCTAAACCACTGGACGAAGATCTAATCTTTGATCTGGCCGCGAACCATGAGGCTCTGATCACGATAGAGGAAGGTGCAGTTGGCGGATTCGGAAGCCATGTCAGCCGGTTACTGACCGAAGCTGATGTTTTGTCGAAGGGATTGAAGTTTCGCACAATGGTCCTGCCTGACATCTTTATTGATCAGGCCAGTCCTGAAGATATGTATGCAAGTGCCGGTCTGAGTGCGAGCGATATCGAAGCAAAAGTTCTCGAAGTTCTGGGCATCGCCCAGCTGGGCAGGTCACACGGGACCGCGTAGGTATTGCTTGTAGATTAGAGGATGATCAAATCAGTTGCCGTTTTCCACGGTAACGCTGTGCTCAACTGTGCCGCCCAGTTCCACAACAGCAGTCTGCGCAGCACTGACGCCGCCCACAGCTATTCCCACAACACATGCGGAGATGATGATCCAGTCCACAGTTACAACACCGGACTCACCGTGAATGAAATTTTTGAACAGAGCGAACATGGCAGCGCCTTTCTGGCAAAATTTTAATTCGTAACCAACAATCTGACTATCGGACGCCCACCCAACATCGCTTAACCAAGCTGAATAATGAAAAACTTGGCTCCAAAATCTGGCAAAATTGTGGCAAGAACAGGTTTTGGGACCAATTTTGACACAAAATTGCCGCAATTGTTGCTCCAGCCTGCGCAGTCTCAACAGTTGCCTGAAATTGGTTCTATTACGGAAACAGGCCGGCCTGCAGCGCCTGCTCAATTCCACCAATATCTGGACCAAGCGAATCGAGCGGGTCAAAAGAATGTTGATTTGACCTGCGGATGCGCAACCGGTTGACTGTACGAACAGTTGCCGAGGGACTTATGCAATTTTTCCGCCTGATCTTTTTTCTGTTTCTTGCCTGCGTCTCACCAGCAGATGCGAACACGCTCAAAACCAGCGCGGGGGAACTTGTGTTGACGCCTATGGCACGCGGCCTTGATCAGCCATGGGCCTTTGGGTTTCTGCCAGATGGTGGTGTCCTGATTACTGAACGGGACGGCGCGTTGCTGCATCTGACCTCCACCGATCTAATCAAAGTGTCCGGTATTCCGTCGGTCTACAAAAAGGGGCAGGGTGGTTTGCTCGATATCCTTGTCCCAAGAAACTTTGCAAAATCCCGAACCTTGTTCTTCACTTTTGCCAAACGCCAGGGTTCTGGCGCGGGCACCGCAGTCGCGCGGGCAAGATTATCCAAAAATGGCCGGAATTTGACCGGATGGACCGTGATCTTTGAAATGGAACGCGGCTCAGATGGGGGGCGCCACTTTGGCTCACGCATTGTCGAAGCCAAAGACGGCACTTTGATGATCACGGTGGGCGAACGCGGCGACCGGCCCTCGGCCCAGGATCTGGGACGTGAAAACGGTTCGATCATTCGCATTCACAAAGACGGAGGCATCCCCACAGACAACCCATTTGTGGGAACAGCCGGCGCACAGCCTGAAATCTGGTCTTATGGCCACCGCAACCCCCAAGGTGCCGCTCTCGATCTGCAGGGGCGGATGTGGGTCTCTGAACACGGTGCCAAGGGTGGTGACGAAGTGAACCAGATCCGCAAGGGCGCCAACTACGGCTGGCCGGTGATTTCTTATGGGGTTCATTACTCGGGCAAAAAGATCGGCGAAGGCACAGCCAAACCCGGAATGGAACAGCCAAAATTTTATTGGGACCCGTCTATCGCCCCCTCCGGCTTGATGATTTACTCTGGAAAGCTGTGGCCACAATGGCGGGGCGACATCTTTGTCGGCTCGCTTAAATTCGATTATATCGCCCGGCTGGACGGCACGCCCTTGCGAGAGGTGGAACAGCTCAAATCCGGCCAGACCGGCAGAATTCGCGATATCCGCGAGGCGCCGGATGGTTCTATATGGTTCTTATCCATCAGCGACGGCGTGCTTTATCGGTTGTCAGAATGAAGACGATTAAAACATCAGAAATGGCAATCGAACGGCCTTTAATGCCCTAAACAGACAAACGCGTCGATTGTGCACCACGCTCACGATAGGGCGTGGTATTATAATGTGACCGATAGCATTTGGAAAAATGTGACGGGCTGGCAAAACCACAAGCCAGGGCCACATTGATCACCGTCATATCGGTCTGCATCAACAGGTTACGCGCCTTTTGCAGCCTTAACTCCATATAATAGCGTTTCGGGCTGCGGTTCAGATAGCGCCGGAACAATCGTTCCAGCTGCCGCGTGGACATGCCAACATCTTTTGCCAGTATCGACGGGCTCACCGGTTCTTCGATGTTGTTTTCCATCATCTGAATGACCTGGCTCAGTTTGGGATGCCGAACGCCAATGCGTGTTGGCACGCTTAGCCTTTGGGTATCCTGATCGGTCCGGATCGACGAATAGATAAGTTGATCGGCCACCGCATTGGCAAGCTTTTCACCATGGTCATCGGCAATCAGCTTGAGCATCAGATCGATCGAAGAGGTGCCACCAGCCGTGGTCATCCGGTTTCCGTCGATAACAAAGACCGATTTCGTCAGCTCAACTTCGTCGAACTCTTCAATAAAACTGTCCTGATTTTCCCAGTGAATGGTGGCTTTCTTACCGTCCAACAGGCCGGCCTTGGCCACCGTATGCGCGGCGGTGCACAACCCGCCGACAACCAGACCTCTGCGTGCTTCACGCCGCACCCAGTTCAGGATTTTTTTGGTGGTTGCGGCCTGAACATTGATGCCACCGCAGATCATGACAACATCGTCGCGCTTCAGCTCTTCAAGATCCATGTCCAACTTGAATTCCGCGCCAGCCGAACAGCAAATCGTCTCACCCCCTTCACCGGCCAGAACCCAGTCATACAGATTCTTCTCTGCCATACGGTTGGCAATGCGAAGGCTTTCCACGGCTGCGGCAAAGCACAACAACGTGAAATCTTCCAGTAAAACAAAGACAAAGCGTTTGGTTGCGCCTTTGGCGTCAACGTTAACTTTTCCAACATCCACCAGCATCGCGACGACTCCTCAGTCACATCATGCCACGAATTCGCGTCTTTCACGAACAAATAGAATTGACAAGAGCAACAGATGTCAAATTGCACGATTTAGGAAAGAACCTATATGGTCACTTGGCTCAGGCTTTAGTATAGACGGGCCTCGGAATACCGATTGCGGAGAAAGACCATGGCTGAATGGCAGAAATCTGACTGGCGGAACAAACCGCGGATCCAGATGCCCGACTATTTGGATGCAGAGGCATTGCACAGTGTCGAAGGGCGTTTGTCACAATATCCTCCGTTGGTTTTTGCAGGCGAAGCAAGACGCCTTAAGGCACAGCTGGGCGCCGCATCGCGGGGCGAGGCTTTCTTGCTGCAGGGCGGCGATTGCGCCGAGGCGTTTGACCAGTTTTCTGCTGATGCAATCCGCGACACGTTCAAAGTGATGCTTCAGATGGCGATGGTGCTGACCTATGGCGCCAAAGTGCCGGTCATCAAGGTGGGCCGCATGGCGGGTCAGTTTGCCAAACCCCGTTCCGCCCCGACAGAGGTGGTCGATGGAGTGGAATTGCCCAGCTACCGTGGCGACATCATCAACGAGCTGGCCTTCACACCCGAGGCCCGCATTCCCGATCCCGGCAAAATGCTGCACGCCTACACTCAGGCTGCCGCAACACTGAACCTGTTGCGTGCGTTTTCGACCGGTGGATATGCGGATGTACATCAGGTTCACGCGTGGATTCTCGGCTTTACCGAAGGTGAAAAGGCAGAGCGTTACCGCGAAATGGCCAGCCGGATCAGCGACACGCTTGATTTCATCAAGGCTGCAGGCATCGACAGCGACAATGCGCCAACCCTGCGCACCGTGGATTTCTACACCAGCCACGAAAGCCTGCTGCTGGAATATGAAGAGGCGCTGACCCGGCTCGATTCCACCTCGGGTAAATGGCTTGCTGGCTCCGGTCACATGATCTGGATTGGTGACCGCACCCGTCAGCCGGATGGCGCTCACGTGGAATTTGCCCGTGGCGTGCAAAACCCAATCGGGCTGAAATGTGGGCCGACAACAACGGCTGAAGACCTCAAAGTTCTGATGGAACGCCTGAACCCGGAAAACGAGGCAGGTCGCCTGACCCTGATCGCCCGCTTTGGTGCAGGCAACGTGGGTGAACACCTGCCACGCCTGGTCCGCACGGTGGAACAGGAAGGCGCCAATGTGCTCTGGGTCTGTGACCCGATGCATGGCAACACCATCAAATCGGCCACCGGCTACAAAACCCGGCCCTTTGAAGCGGTGCTCCGTGAGGTGCAGGAATTCTTTGCCATTCACCGCGCCGAAGGCACGGTTCCGGGTGGTGTGCATTTCGAGATGACCGGTCAGGATGTGACCGAATGCATCGGCGGCATGCGCGCCGTCAGCGAAGAGGACCTGTCTGATCGCTACCACACCGCCTGCGACCCACGCCTCAACGCGTCGCAATCGCTCGAGCTGGCGTTTTTGGTGGCGGAAGAGCTGTCATCGCTGCGTCTTGCGGGCGAGGCGGCACGCGCCGGGTGAGCTGAATCCAGTTTTGTTGAAAGTGAAGTGTCCGACCGTGGTCGGGCACTTTGTCCATAACAAAGCAGCGCATTCAATACGGATGCATTACATCACTCGGCACGCACCAGCCTCAGATAAGGCCGCTCTGCGTTAAGCGATTTGGGATTGTTACCGGTGAACTGCCGCTCCGTCTCGGAAAACCCCTCTGCCTTCAACGGTTGATCCTGATTCAAACCAGTAATTTCAACCGGATCAATTCGATGCGCTGCGATTTCCAGCCGCCTCGGCCCGCGGCCAATGCCCCCCTGCGTCACCAGACACCCCAACGCCCGTGAAATATCACCCAAATCGCTGCGCAACGGCAACAGGACCAGCTTACCTGTCAACGCCGGACGTCCAACACCGCCTTTCGCGGCCAGATCAATCTCTATCTTCGCCGGACGGTCAAAAAGTTCAACAATACAATCCGCCAGCGTCTCGCGATGCGCAGGTTCGATCAGCGCACTCACCGGCATCCCGCGCACTTCCATCCCCATCAGATCGGACAGATGCGACCCGGCAATACGCAACCGGGCCAAACCCGGCGCTATTTTTTCTGCGACAAAGGCATTTGACAGCATCGTTTCAATGCCCCGCGGATCAATATCAGACCGGCGCGGAACATCCCCGTTGCGCCGCATCCCGGACCAGTAGGCGCAAAATGCCTGTAACCCCGCGTCGAACTCTTTGCCTGTCATTGGCGTAAGTTCAAAAACAGCGCCCCCATCACGCCCGTTTCTGTCATCACACATCACCTCATCCTCTCTTTGCAAACACACACAATTTTCGGAAAAACATCACCAGAATACCGGTTCCCGATCGCTTCGAATTTGCCACGTTTTATTCTTTAATTGTTAATCAATCCTTACAAATGGTTAACCCGGATCAGCCAATTCTGGCCTGCGCGCTTGCCCTCTGGCAGCTGAATGTCTAGGACAAGTTAGCGACCAGCAGGAGGATACCGGTGCTCAGATCAATGACTGCCTTCGCTTCGGCCAAAGGCTCTTGTGAGGGATTCGGCTGGGCATGGGAATTGCGTAGCGTGAACGGCCGGGGCCTCGACATGCGCCTGCGTGTGCCGGATTGGATCGAAGGATTAGAGCTTGCATTGCGCGCCCGCATGGGAAAGGCGCTGACCCGCGGCAATGTCACCCTTTCTTTGCGCCTGCAATCCGAAGACCGTGGCGGGACGCTGGCCTTAAACCCTGTACAGCTTGACGCAGTGATCACTGCAGCAATTGAGGTTGAAAACCTTGCAGGGGCCCGCGGACTGCACCTTGCCCCGGCGACAGCAACCGACCTGCTGGGCCTGCGCGGCGTGTTAGAGGTCAGCTCGGGCGAAGAAGACACCGAAGTACTTAGCAAAACACTGATCGCGGACTTTAACGCTGTACTCGCGGCCTTTTTGGATATGCGCGCATCCGAGGGCGCTGCACTTGAGCAGGTACTTTCCGCACAAATGGATGAAATCGCCCGCCTTACCGAGGCCGCTGCTGCTCTGATCGAAGAACGGCGTGAAGAGATGGCGCAATCCTTCCGTACCGCGCTTGCCCGCGTGACTGACAACGCTGACACCTTGGATGAGGGCCGGATCGCCCAGGAAATTGCGACCATTGCGGTCAAGGCTGACGTGACCGAAGAGATCGACCGCCTGCGCGCCCATGTGGCTGCAGCCCGCGAATTGCTCAGCAATGGCAGCCCCGCAGGCCGAAAACTCGACTTTTTGTCACAAGAGTTTAACAGAGAGGCCAATACCTTGTGCTCCAAGGCGCAGTTTGCTGCGTTGACCACCATTGGGCTGGAGCTGAAAACCGTGATCGACCAAATGCGCGAACAGGTGCAGAATGTGGAATAAACGCAAGGACAGGATATGACCAACCGTCGGGGCCTATTGATCATCCTGTCGTCGCCCTCTGGTGCTGGTAAATCCACCCTGTCGCACCGGTTGCGTGACTGGGATTCGTCTATTTCCTTTTCCGTGTCTGCCACAACCCGCAAACCGCGTAATGGCGAAACCGATGGGCAGGACTATCACTTTATGCCCGAAGCTGATTTCAAACGCGCGGTTACGTCGGGCGACATGCTTGAACATGCGCATGTTTTCGGAAACTTCTACGGATCGCCGCGCGCGCCTGTCGAACAGGCTATCAACAACGGCCACGACGTGTTGTTTGACATTGACTGGCAAGGCGCGCAGCAAATTCAGAATTCCGGCCTTGGCCAGCACACGTTGTCCATCTTCATCCTTCCCCCCTCCATCGCGGAACTGCGCCGCCGTCTGGAAAGCCGGGGTCAGGACAGCGAAGAGGTGATTGGCCGCAGGATGCTGAAAAGCTGGGATGAAATCAGCCACTGGGGCGAATATGACTACGTCCTGATCAACGACGATCTGGATGCAACCGAGCAAAAGCTCAAAAGCATCGTCTCAGCCGCGCGTCTTAAGCGCATTCAACAACCCGGGCTGAACGGTCATGTGATGTCGCTTCACGCAGAATTTGAGGACCGCAAATGACCCTCTATACCCTCGATGGGCATACACCACAGATCGCCGAAGACACATGGATTGCCCCGGATGCCAATGTAATCGGACAGGTGATCGTGGAACAGGCTTCATCGGTCTGGTTTGGTGTCACGCTGCGAGGCGACAATGAACTGATCATTATCGGAAGTGGCACCAATGTTCAGGAAAACTGCGTCATGCACACCGACATGGGCTATCCGCTGACCATTGGGGCAGGGTGCACAATCGGGCACAAGGCGATGCTGCATGGCTGCACACTGGGGGAAAACACGCTTATCGGTATGGGGGCGACGATACTGAATGGCGCTAGGATCGGACGGAACTGTCTCATCGGGGCCGGGGCTTTGATTCCCGAAGGCAAGGAAATTCCGGATGGATCGCTCGTCATGGGAATGCCGGGCAAGGTGATGCGCCAGCTTGATGAGCAAGCCATCGAAGGCCTGCGCAAAAGTGCTCTGGGATACCAACAGAACATGCGCCGGTTTCGTAATGGGTTAAACCCGAACTGAGGTTTGGCACCGCATGACCGTTCCCACCGTTCCTTTAGACGCGCTTCCACTGCCGGCTTTGCTTATCGACGCGGAAGACGAACGCATCCTGTCAGCCAACGCAGGCGCACTCGAATTGCTTGGGCAGGGCATCACGCAGCGCCATTTCATCACCACCCTACGTCAGCCCGGCGTTCTGGATGCTGTCGACACCTGCCTGCGGGATGGTGGCACCCACACAACCCGATACCTGACGTCGGATGGCGGGCAAGACGCGACCTATGTGGTCACCTGTACAAATTTGAAATCCACCGGCGGTGGCGTTCTTGTGACGTTCGAGGACATGACCCATCTGACACAGGCCGGTCAGATGCGCCGCGACTTCATTGCAAATGTCAGCCACGAATTGCGCAGCCCCCTGACCGCGATCCTTGGCTTTATCGAAACCCTGCGCGGCCCCGCACGCGACGACACCGCCGCAACGGAACGCTTCCTGTCCATTATGCAGGACGAAGCGGAACGGATGGAGCGCCTTGTTCGTGATCTGCTTTCGCTCAGCCGGGTTGAGAGCGAAGAACGGATCAGGCCCACACAGCAGGTGAATCTTTCGGACATAATTTCTGCTGTCTTGCATACCTTGCGTCCGGTTTCTGAGGGGGCAGACGTCACCATAAAAACAGCAACAGTTAACAAACCGATCCTGCTACCCGGGGATGAAGACCAGCTGCGCCAGGTCGTGACCAACCTCATCGAAAACGCGATCAAATATGGCGGCTCCGGTAAAACAGTTTATCTGACCTTTTCGACCACAGATCAGGAACCGACCATTCGTGGCCCTGCCGCGGTTATTGCGGTGCGCGATGAAGGGCCCGGCATCAAAACCGTTGACATTCCCCGCCTTACTGAGCGGTTTTACCGCGTAGACGATCACCGTTCACGCGAAATGGGCGGCACCGGGCTTGGACTGGCGATCGTGAAACATATCCTCAACCGCCATCGCGGCCGACTGCGAATCGAAAGCACGCTGGGGCAGGGCAGCGAATTTCGAGTTGTTTTGCCTATCGTCCCTCCGGCAAAGCCGGGCTAAGACGGCAACTTCGCTGTCATCCCTAACTTATTTTCCAAAAAATCAGCTCTGTCATGAAACTGTTACGTTTCTTTAACAAAAGCGTCGTGCAGCCGCGTTAGCAGACCCCCAAGGTCGCCATAGCGGCCGCAACCGAAATCAGGAGCTGCTTTTATGTCTCTCGTTAAACTTTCTGTCTCTGCGCTGGCACTTGCTGCCGTTTCTGCAACCGCAGCAACCGCGCGCGACCAAATCCGCATCGTCGGATCATCCACCGTATTCCCATTTTCGACCGCCGTGGCCGAACAATTCGGGAAGACCACAGATTTCGCCACACCCGTTGTGGAATCAACTGGCTCTGGTGGCGGCCTGAAGCTGTTTTGCGCCGGTGTTGGTACAGAACACCCGGATATCACCAACGCCTCGCGCCGCATGAAGGAAAAAGAATTCAAGCTTTGTGCCGAAAACGGCGTCACCGAAATCACCGAAGCAGTTGTTGGCTTTGACGGTATCGTTGTTGCAAATGCCAAGGCTGGCCCGGACTTTGAAATCACCCGCGAACAACTGTGGGAAGCACTTGCCGACGCAGGCGACAAGCCCACCACGTGGGACGAAATCGACCCGGCGCTGCCTGCCATCAAAATCGAAGTGCTCGGGCCTCCGCCTTCGTCCGGCACCCGCGACGCTTTTGAAGAGCTGGTAATGCAGAAAACCTGCAAAAAGCTCGAAAAAGGCGACAAAGCCTACTGTAAAGGCGAAGGCAGCCACATCCGCGAAGATGGTGCCTATATTGAAGCCGGCGAAAACGACAATCTGATCGTATCCAAGCTTGAGGCCAATCCAAATGCTCTCGGCGTCTTTGGCTTCTCCTTCCTCGACCAGAATGCTGATGCGATCAAAGGTGCGGTCGTTGACGGTGTTGAACCCACTTTTGAAAACATCGCAGGTGGCGACTATCCGGTGTCACGTTCGCTCTATTTCTACATCAAGAACGCCCATGTCGGTGTCGTTCCCGGCATCCAGGAATACGCAGTTGAATTCATGTCCGAAGATGCCGCCGGTGAAGAAGGCTACCTCGTCGACAAAGGCCTGATCCCGCTGGCCGAGGATGCCTTTGAAGCGGTTAGCAGCAACGTCAGCAATCTTGGCGTTATGACCGGCAACGAATGGAACTGATCCGGCATTCTTAACCAACAACCGGGGGCGCATTTGACAGCGCCCCCGGTCTTTCACGGGGGATTAAAAGATGGTTTCGATCCTGAGCGCTGTCGTCCTGCTGCTAGGCGCTGCCTCTTTCCTGATCGCCCGGCACCGCGCCTATGCAATGGCAGGCGATACTCCCTCCCGGCTGCACTCGCGCCCCGGATACCACGGGTTTTACAGCTTTCTTTGGGTTTTCTTGGCGGGCATCGGCTTTCTGATCGTTCTGACGATCATTCCAAACGCTATCATCACCCAGACCCTGCTGGGCGAGATTGGCACAGCCAAACCTGATTCAGTCTTTATCGAACGGCAATTGATCCTGTCCGATGCCAAGGCACTGGCCTCAGGTACTGTCGCCTCAAAGACTGACGAGCTGCGCCAGACGATTGCTGCGCGTTACTCCACCCTCTCCACTTTCTGGGGTGTTATACGTATCGCTCTTGTCGTTGGTGCAGCGGTCCTCGCGGCTTTCCTGACTCAGCGCACGGTTTCGCTGGAATACCGCGCCCGCAACCGCTCGGAAAAACTTGTCCGCCTGATCCTCGCGGCAATGGCCACCATCGCCATCCTGACAACAGTCGGCATCGTCCTGTCTCTGGTGTTTGAAACCCTGAATTTCTTTTCCAAAATCGATTGGCGCATCGACAAATTCCTGTTCGGCACCAGCTGGTCACCGCTTTCCGGCGTGCACGAGGGGAAAATGGACGCCGACAAAGTAGGCGCAATTCCACTATTCGCAGGCACCTTGCTGATCACGCTGATTGCAATGCTGGTGGCCGTGCCGGTTGGGCTGTTCGCGGCAATATATCTGTCAGATTTTGCCTCCAGCCGCGTGCGCTCTGTCGTGAAACCAATGCTGGAACTGCTCGCCGGTATCCCAACCGTTGTCTATGGCTTCTTTGCCGCAATCACTGTCGCCCCATTCCTGCGTGGCTCCGGCGAATCCCTGGGGCTCACTGTCGCCTCTGAATCTGCGCTGGTCGCCGGACTGGTCATGGGGATCATGATCATCCCGTTCATTTCCTCGCTCTCTGATGATGTGATTAACTCTGTGCCACAGGCATTGCGTGACGGCTCTTACGGGCTGGGGGCGACCAAGGCTGAAACCATCCGCCAGGTCATTCTGCCTGCCGCACTGCCGGGGATCGTGTCGGCGGCATTGCTGGGCTTCTCCCGCGCGGTGGGCGAAACCATGATCGTTGTGATGGCCGCAGGGCAGGGTGCCAACCTGACCGCAAACCCGCTCGAGGCCGTGACCACCGTGACGGTGCAGATCGTCATGCTGATCACCGGTGATACCGAGGCGGAAACCGCAGCCGGCCCCGCCTTTACCCTTGGGTTCACACTCTTCTGTGTGACGCTCCTGATGAACGTGCTGGCACAGCGCCTCGTGCGTAAATACCGCGAAGCATACGATTAACGGAACGGATTATGGCTGACACAACATCCCATCACGGCTCCCTTCTGGGTCAATCCGGCAAACGGTTGAAAAAACGCCGCTGGTCCGAATTCCGGCTCAAGGCCTACGGCATCACTGCAATCACCGTTGCCGGGCTGGCGCTCTTTACCCTGCTCTGGTCGGTGATCGGTCAGGCGACGACGGCGTTGAAGGAATCGTATGTAACAATCCCGATCACCTTGCTTGCTGAGGAAATTGATCCCGACAGCACCAATGACCCTAAAATCATCCTGCGTGGTGACTTCGCGGGACTTACCAAAGACACGTTGAAGGAACAGTTTCCCTGGGTGTCCGGTCGCACAGCCAAGCGCCAACTTTACGATATCGTATCCTCCGGCGCTTCGTTCGAGCTCGCAGAAATGGTTTCAGCTGATCCGTCTATGATCGGACAAACGATCGACTATCGGTTCCTGTCGTCAGACGTCACAGATCTTTATCTCAAAGGTGAATTCGGCAATCTGAATGAAACCAAAACTCTCGGCCAACTCTCGATAGTGGTAGATGATGACACTGTCACACTTTCATCGACTGCCGACGATTTTGAAATTGCGCTGGCTCAGGTCAAGGCGCATTTGATCAACGACGCGGCCAGCTTGCGTCGCAAAGCAGCGCGTCAAAACAATGCGGTTCAGGTTTATAAACAACAACTTGATGCGGCCGAAACCGAAGAAGAGCGTGAAAAGCTTGGTAAGAAAGGCGAAAGCGCCCGCGCCAAGCGAGATCAGTTCATCGCTGACGCAGAGGCGCTTGAGGCCCGCGCCAATGGTTCGGAAGGGCCCGAGGATCTGACCGATGAAAACGTTTCCCTTTTCGTCAGCGTCGGCGGCGGTTGGATCAAGATTACCCGGCTTGATACATCCGAGGCCGTAGGTGAGGTGATGACCCCGCTTCCGACCTCTTTGGAGAGTGTCGATGATTGGCATCTCTTTTCTACAGACCTGCCTGAAGCCTCTCGCAAGATTTCGGACACCCAGATTGTAGTGATCGAAGAACTGCGTGCCAAAGACCGGGTAGAACAGGTGTTCAACTGGCGCTTTTTCACCGCTGCCGATTCGCGTGAACCGGAACTGGCCGGTATTCGCGGCGCAGCTATAGGGTCATTCTGGACGATGCTGGTAACCTTCATGCTCGCCTTTCCAATCGGCGTCAGTGCAGCGATCTATCTGGAAGAATTCGCACCCCGCAATCGCTTTACCGATTTTGTCGAGGTGAACATCAACAACCTTGCCGCTGTGCCGTCGATCGTTTTTGGTTTGCTGGGCCTGTCGGTGTTCCTCGGCGTTTTCGGCGTGCCGCGATCTGCGCCACTGGCGGGCGGTATCGTGTTGGCACTGATGACTCTGCCGACAATCATCATCGCCGCCCGCGCCGCCATTCAGGCGGTTCCGCCATCAATCCGCGACGCGGCTCTTGGGGTAGGGGCCTCGAAACTGCAGACAACCTTTCACCATGTTCTGCCACTTGCCATGCCCGGTATCCTGACCGGTACCATCATCGGTATGGCACAGGCGCTTGGCGAAACCGCCCCCTTGATCATGATCGGTATGGTGGCTTTCATCGTTGACGTGCCCACCGCCATCACCGACTCTGCCACTGTTTTGCCGGTACAGGTGTTCCGCTGGTCCGACTTCCCCGAACGCGCGTTCGAGGCGAAAACCGGCGCCGCAATCTGTGTGCTGCTTGGTTTCCTGGTGGTCATGAATGCCGTTGCAATCATATTACGCCGCCGGTTCGAGCGGCGCTGGTAACCAAAAAGGCCGATCCGATGTACGATACCCTAAGGACGGAGAACACCGTGTCTGATAAGAAATCAAAATTCTCCGCAAAGGAGGTTCAGGTCTATTACGGCGATACCCACGCCATCCGCGATGTCAATGTCGAGATCGAGGACAAGACCGTTACCGCCTTTATCGGGCCGTCCGGATGCGGGAAATCGACCTTTCTGCGCTGCCTTAACCGGATGAATGACACCATAGATGTCTGCCGGGTCTCGGGAGATATCCGGCTTGATGGCGAAGATATTTACGACAAAACCGTTGATCCCGTCCAATTGCGGGCCAAGGTGGGTATGGTGTTCCAGAAACCCAATCCATTCCCGAAATCCATCTACGACAACGTGGCCTATGGCCCCCGAATTCACGGCATGGCTCGCAACAAGGCTGAGCTTGATGAGATTGTTGAAAAATCGCTGCGCCGTGGCGCCATCTGGGACGAGGTCAAAGACCGGCTTGACGCACCGGGAACCGGCCTTTCGGGTGGCCAGCAACAGCGCCTGTGCATCGCCCGCGCGGTAGCCACCCAACCCGAAGTGTTGCTGATGGACGAACCCTGCTCGGCGCTCGATCCCATTGCCACCGAACAGGTCGAAAACCTGATGACGGAACTGCGCGAGAAATTTGCCGTTGTTATCGTTACCCACTCAATGCAACAGGCCGCGCGCGTCAGCCAGAAAACCGCCTATTTCCATCTGGGCGAGCTGGTGGAATATGACGAAACCGCAAACATCTTCACCAACCCCCAGGACCAGCGGACCGAAAATTACATCACCGGCCGTATCGGATAAGGAATGACCATGTCAGAGCAACATATCTCATCCGCCTTCGATCAGGAGCTTGAGGCGATACAGGCCAAGATCATGAAAATGGGCGGTCTGGTCGAAAAAGCCATCTACGACGCCGCCCGGTCGCTGGAATTGCGCGATATTGAGCTTGCAGAAGAAGTTCGCCAGCGTGACCGCGCCATTGACGGGCTCGAAGAAGATATCAATCAGGACACAGCCCGTCTCATCGCCCTGCGCGCACCTGCGGCCAGCGACCTGCGTCTGGTCCTTTCAGTCATCAAGATCGCCGGCAACCTCGAACGCATCGGCGACTATGCCAAGAACATGGCCAAACGCACCGGTGTCCTCAACGAACTGCCGGCCATCAACGGCTCTCCCTCCTCTTTGCGCCGCATGGCCAAGGAAGTGCAGATAATGCTTTCCTCGGCCCTCGATGCCTATATCCAGCGTGATATCGAGCTTGCTTATGAGGTATTGCACCGTGATCATGACGTGGATCAGATGTACAACGCCCTGTTTCGCGAATTCATAACCTTCATGATGGAAGACCCCCGCAACATCACTCCTTGTATGCACCTTCACTTTATGGCCAAAAACACCGAACGCATGGGCGACCACGTCACCAATATCGCGGAACAGGTGATTTACTTCGTCACCGGTGAACTGCCCGACGAGGCCCGCCCCAAAGGCGACCAAACCTCGGTTGATCCCGAAGCCGCGGCCCCCGCCTGATGCAAACAATCAAAGGCATCCGGAACATGACCCCCGATAAACCCGTTGTCCTTCTGGTCGAAGACGAAGCCGCCCAGCGAGAGGTCTTAGCCTACAACCTTGAGGCCGATGGGTTTCAGGTTGTCCGCGCCGAGAACGGTGAAGAGGCGCTGCTTTGCGTGGCCGAGGCCGACCCCGATGTCATCCTGCTGGACTGGATGCTGCCCAATGTCTCGGGTATTGAGGTCTGCCGCCGCATCAAATCGCGCTCTGAAACACGTAACGTCCCGGTCATCATGATCTCAGCCCGCTCAGAAGAGGTGGACCGCGTCCGCGGACTTGAGACCGGCGCAGATGACTATGTCGTCAAACCCTATTCGGTGGTCGAACTTATGGCCCGCGTCCGCGCACAGCTGCGCCGCTCCCGTCCCACAACTGTGGGCGAGCGGCTTGAGTATCAGGACATCGTGCTGGATTCAGAAACCCACCGTGTGTCTCGTTCGGGCAATGGGATTAAACTGGGGCCAACCGAATTTCGCCTGCTCTCTACATTCATGGAAAAACCCGGCCGGGTTTGGAGCCGTGAACAGCTTTTAGACCGGGTCTGGGGGCGCGACATCTATGTCGACACCAGAACGGTCGATGTGCATATTGGCCGTTTGCGCAAAGCGCTCTGCTCAAATGGCGGCGACGATCCCCTACGCACCGTGCGCGGTGCAGGTTACTCACTGGGCTAAAGCGGTTTTCGTTAAACCTGAATCAGGTTTGGCGAAAAACGTCCCGACAACGCATTGATGTTGCGGCGTTTCCCAACAACCTAATGCCTCAGGTTTTTGCGAAACGCTTTAGACATCGGCCTCGTTGCCTTTGGTAAGATGCCTGCCTGACAAAAAATGCCCGACGATTGGTTGATCGCCGGGCACAGATTTGTCACCTAAGGGAGATCAGGCGACCATTTTCTCAACTACGTCGCCAAAGGAGGACGGTGTTGGCACAATCGCAACGCCTGCTTCTTTGAGGATGTCGACCTTTTCCTGAGCCGATTCACCGAAAGCAGAGACAATTGCCCCGGCATGGCCCATGGTGCGGCCTTTGGGTGCGGACAGACCTGCGATATAGGCCGCGACCGGCTTGGTCATGTGATCACGGATATACTCAGCAGCTTCAGCCTCTTGCGGGCCACCGATTTCGCCGACCAATACCACGGCATCGGTGTCAGGATCGGCCTCGAACAGTTCAAGAATATCCTTAAAGCTTGATCCGTTGATCGGGTCGCCGCCGATGCCGATGGAGGAGGAAACGCCAATATTGCGCTCTTTCATCTGGCTTGCTGCCTCGTAACCAAGTGTGCCTGAGCGTCCGACAATTCCAACCCGACCAGGCTGATAGATATGAGGAGGCATGAGACCAGCGAACGCTTGCCCGGGCGTGATGATACCGGCGCAGTTTGGCCCGATCAGGCGCATGCGGTTGGCCGATTTATAGCGACGCATAAAGCGTTTAACCCGGATCATGTCCTGGGCCGGGATCCCATCGGCGATGCACACGCAGGTTTTGATTCCTGCGTCAGCGGCTTCGCAAATTGAATCGGCGGCAAAAGGTGGTGGTACGAAACTGGCGACAAGATCGGCACCGGTTTCTGCGACAGCGCCTTTGACGGTGTTGAACACCGGCAAACCCAGATGGCTGCCACCGCCTTTGCCCGGCGTGACGCCACCAACCACGTTGGTGCCGTGATTCATCATATCCTGCGCGTGGAAGCTACCGATGCGACCGGTAAACCCTGTAACCAGAACGCGAGTGTCTTTGTCGATCAGAATGGCCATTACACGGCCTCCTCTATGCTTTTGGATTTCCAGGACTTCACAACTTTATCGGCGGCCTCGGCAAGCGAGCTGGCGGTTTCGATGTTGAGACCACTGTCTTTAAGCAGGGTCATGCCCTCTTCGACATTTGTGCCTGACAGGCGCACGACAAGTGGCATTTTCAGATCCAGTTCCTTCACCGCCCGGATCACGCCTTCAGCGATCCAGTCACAGCGATTGATGCCAGCGAAGATATTGACAAGAATCGCCTCGACATTGCGGTCATTGAGGACAGCCTTGAACGACATCAAGACACGCTCTGGGCTGGCTCCACCACCGACATCAAGGAAGTTGGCGGGTTCACCACCGGCCATCTTGATCATGTCGAGCGTTGCCATGGCAAGGCCCGCACCGTTAACGATGCAACCGATTTTGCCATCAAGGCCGATGTAGCTGAGGCCACGGTCACCGGCATACGTTTCGCGCGGATCTTCCTGTGATTTATCGCGAAGCTCAGACACATCCGGGTGCCGGAAGAGGGCGTTGTCATCAAAGCTGAGCTTGCCGTCAAGTGCTACGATCTCGCCCCCACCGGTTACAACCAGCGGGTTGATTTCGACCATATTGGCGTCCATCTGGTTCATCAGGTTGTAGCAGCCCATGATGGTCTTGACTGCCTGAGGGATCAGAGCTGGGTCAAGTCCAAGCGAGAAGGCAATTTCACGCGCCTGAAAGCTTTGCATGCCGACCGCCGGGTCAACCACCGAACGGATAATGGATTCTGGTTCTTTTTCAGAAATCTCTTCGATTTCCATTCCACCCTGGGCCGAAGCGACAACCACAACACGTTCTTCGGTCCGGTCCATAACAAAGGCCAGGTAAATTTCCTGAACAATGTTGGTGGCCTCTTCGATGTAGAGGCGGTTGACCAGTTTCCCTTGTGGCCCGGTCTGATGGGTGACCAGTTTGCGGCCAAGCATCCACTGTGCCGATTCTTCGACCTCTTGTTCTGTCGAACAGATTCGAACGCCACCGGCTTTGCCCCGGGCACCCGAGTGAATCTGGGCTTTGACCACCCATTTTTCGCCGGAAAGTTCGCTACAGCGATAAACGGCTTGTTCCGGGCTGTAGGCAATTCCGCCGCGCGGCACATTGACACCAAAGCGTTTTAGAAGCTCTTTGGCCTGATATTCATGAATGTCCATGACTGACCCTCCTTTCAGGTCTGGTTAGCCTTTGGCCGCGATCGCGTCGGCGACGGTGAGGACGTTGTTCGCCATACGCTCGCTCGCGGCATCGATCATTTTACCGTCAAGAGATGCAGCGCCTTTGCCTTCGGCCTCTGCTTTGCGCAGCTCTTCGATAATACGGCGGGCGCGGGTGACTTCCGATTCTGGTGGCGAGAACACCTGATTGGCCAGTTCGATCTGGCTGGGATGGATGGCCCATTTACCTTCGATGCCCAGTGCTGCACCACGTTTGGCGGCGAGGATAAAGCTGTCAGGATCAGAGAAATCACCAAACGGTCCGTCGATGGCGCGCAGGCCATAGGCGCGACAGGCCACCGTCATGCGCGACAGGGCAAAATGCCACTGATCACCCGGGTAATCGGGGTTCAGACCTCCGATGACCACGGTGCGGGCGCGGTTAGAGGCAGCATAATCTGCCACACCGAAATGCATCGCTTCCAAACGACCCGGCGCGGCGGCAATGGCTTCAACATTGGCCATACCAAGCGCGGTTTCAATCAGCGCTTCAAGACCAATCTGGTGCGTGAACCCCATAGCCTCTTCGATCTGACTGACCATGGTTTCGACGGTGTAAAGATCACCGGGTACGCCCACTTTGGGAACCAGAATGGTGTCGAGGTGCTGACCGGCCTGTTCAACAATCTCAACAACGTCGCGGTACATGTAATGGGTATCGAGGCCGTTGATGCGGATCGACATGGTTTTGCCTTTGGCTTTCCAGTCGATGTCGTTCAGGGCCTGAATGATGTTGGAACGCGCCTGAATTTTCTCAGGCGGGGCAACCGCGTCTTCAAGGTCGAGGAAGATATAATCGACATCGCTGTCGGCCGCTTTTTCTATCATCGATGGGTTGGACCCCGGCACCGCCAGTTCCGATCTTTGCAGGCGTTGTTTTTTCAGCGGGTGTAGCGTGTAGCTCATTTTGTCGTTCCTTGAATAGCCCAAAGTATGATGGCCCTGGGGCGGTGTTTGCTTGATCTCATGGTCGGGGGAAAAGCGACTTGGCGATACTTTCCCCCGGGTAACAAAGCGTGCCCGGGGTTGGGGTCTGGGCCTGAACGGGTAGGGGGTGGCTACCCGTACCCGGGCTGCCGGAGTGCAATGGGGCACCGTCGCTGCAGTGCAGAGAAGCCTATAGAAAACAATTGTTTACGATCGGAAACTTTTGGGGAGCCGAGTAACGTATCTGACAATCCGCAGGATCAGATAAGCAAATCAGAAGAGGGGGGATTCGCACGAAAAACGGGCCATGATGTGTGATCATGGCCCGCTCATTGTCGCTGTTATTACAGGCTAAACTTGGCAGGTAAACCGTTGGGATACTGCGCTCTATTTGGAAGGTGTAGTGGCGCAGTAATGTGCCTGCGCCGCTGCGACACCTGAACCGGGCTCAATCTTGGCGCCAGCGTCAGTCAATGCCATTTCCGCCGCGGAAAGCGCACCACACAGCATGACAGGGTTCAATGACCCCAGGTGGCCGATACGAAATGCCTTGCCCATCAGTTTGTTCAGGCCGGTGCCAAACGAGGTGTTGTATTTGTAAAACCCAGCCGAAATCACATCACGCGCATCGACACCATCGGGGGTGTAGATCGCGGATACAGTATCTGATGCCCATTCAGGCCCGCGTGAAACAAGCTCGCACCCGTCCCACGCCGCAACAGCAAGGCGAACCCCCTCAGCAAGGCGGTTGTGGCGTTCCCACACGTTTTCCATTCCCACCTCAATCAACATGTCCAGCGATACCCGCAGGCCGCGCAAAAGCTGGGTGGCGGGGGTATAAGGGAAATAGCCTGTGTCGTTCAGTTTAATCATATCCTCAAAGCTGAAATAGCACCGGTTCATACCTGAATTGCCAATTGCTTTGTTGGCCTCAAGCGCCTTGTCGGACACGCCCAGAATGCCAAGACCCGCAGGTAACATGAACCCTTTTTGAGAGCCTGAGACAGCAAGGTCCACGCCCCATTTGTCCATTTCGAATTCAACCGAAGCAATAGAGCTGACACCATCCACAAACAGCATTGCCGGATGGCCAGTTTCATCAAGCGCGGCCCGAACGGCGGCGATGTCTGACTTTACCCCGGTCGCCGTTTCATTCTGGGTGCAGAACACAGCCTTGATGCTGTGTGATGTGTCCGCGGCAAGCTTGGATTTGTAGTCGTCTGCTGGCACACCTTTGCCCCACTCGACTTCGCACAGATCGACATCAAGGCCTAAACGCTCTGCCATATCCACCCAAAGAAGCGAGAATTGGCCAAAGCGCGACATCAACACCTTCTCCCCGGAATTCAGTGTGTTCTGGATAGCTGATTCCCATGCACCTGTTCCGGAAGACGGGAACAGGAATACGCGTCCCGCTTCCATCCGGTAGACCTTTTTCAGGTCGGTCAGCAGGCCGCTGACGAAATCCGGGAAATCCGGCGCGCGCATATCTTCCATTGGAATGTTCATCGCCTGACGAACAGGTTCTGGAATGTTGGTGGGGCCGGGGATGAATAGATGTTGGTTGCCGTTCATGATCGCTCTCCTGTGGGGCTGCGACAATGTTCGCGCTGCTTTTCCCTTTGCGTAATGCCCGAGTGAATACCAGTTGCAAACCAGAGTCCGACGACCACCGACAAACGGGTAGGGCGACACTACCCTTTCGGGGGAATTACAATGGCAATCAAAGCATGCATGCCGATGTATACTAGTTTTTCCTTATTTTTCATCGGTTTCCCGCTCGTATTTGTCGCAATTTGCCACATGGAGGAATTCTGATTCTGATCTATGCTTGGACCATGAACCAGATCGAGACGACGCCAGAAATGACAACAGAACCACATGCAGACATCCCGGAAGTGATCGTCGCAGATCGGCAGGTCATCGTTTGCCAGGGGCTTGGTTCGCTGGTTTCCCAGATATCAGAGGTGCGTCTCGGGCCATTTGCGACGGATAAAGCAACGCTCAAGAAGCATCTGTCAGGTACGCGTGGCAGGACCATTCTGATCCTTGGCATCAGATTGGTGGATGGGGATTTGACCCAGGTTCTGGAAATGGTTCGGCGGGATTATCCGGAGGTCATGGTTGTTGTCGTGGCTGAAGATACCGAATTTGCCTTTATCCGTACGGCGGTAAAGGCAGGTGCAAACTCTGTCTGTTTGATGAGTCGGATACTGGATAGTTTACCCAAGATTCTGGGTAAGCTGATCGAAGGACATTCGATTGTTCCGACCGATATTCTACGAAAACTGACATCTGAGAATACCGACAGCCTGTCGCGCCGTGAGCATGAAATTTTGACGTTGTTGGTGGACGGATTGACCAATTTTCAGATTTCTGCACGGCTGGGTCTGAGCGAGAATACGGTGAAATATTACCTCAAGGCGATTTACCAGAAACTGAGCGTTAATTCCCGTGGTGCGGCAATCGCAAAATATGTCGCCGGAAACTACTGAACCGAATTTCTTTGGCGCTCAGGAATTTTCTTCACTGATATCGACGAGATGCCACCTCACCCGATCGCTTTTGACCGGATCAAGGTTGCGCACCCGGGGTGAAAGCCCGACAAGCTGGGTCCGGTGATAGGGTATCAGTGTTCCGGAATGTTCGGCCAAATACTCCTGGGCATGAATGTAATAATTGCGCCGTTCAGCGAAATCGAGCTCTTGCCTGGCGCGGGCGAGCATGTGGTCAAACCTTGGATCGTTGAAATGGCTTTCATTCCATTTTGCTTCAGAATGGAACGCCTCGTTTAACACCTGATCAGCGGGCCGTTCGCCCCAACTTGTCGCGAAGACATCTTTATGCATCCAGACTTCTGTCCAGTAGCCATCAGCAGATGCATTTTTAATTTTGACCCGAATTCCCGCTTCTGCGGCGTGGTCCTGATACACAACGGCCATTGGGGACCATGAGGCATCGATAGACGAGACATGGAGAGTTACATCAATGCCATCCGGATAGCCCGCTTCGGTCAGCAGCGCACGTGCCTGTTCAACATCCCGGTCACAACTCATTTCAGAACGATACTGATCACCGGGCCCAACCGGGGTGTCACAACTGATAATTCCACCGCCATCAAGCGCCAGTTTGAGCATCTCAGCCCGGTCAACAGCCAGCCGGAGAGCGCGGCGCACACGCACATCATTGAACGGAGCCACATCTGTGCGGAACACGAACCCCGACCAGTTGCCGGTTGGAATTTCCTGAACCACGTATTTCGATGACCGTTTCAGCGCACGACGCACCAGCGGACGCAAGCCGCGCTCCATATCCAATTGCCCGGCCAGGAACGCCTGCATACGTGTGTTGGCGTCGGGGATGCCGATAATTTCCATACGCTCCAATTTGGGCGTGCCTTCCCAATATCCGTCAAATGCGCTCAATATTGTGGTGCCGTCGGGATCAAACTTTTCAAGTTGAAATGGTCCCGTGCCAATGCCGGTCTGGCCGATTGTATCCCCGGATCCTTCGGGAATGATCCGCAGACGGGGGTCCATTAACTGCAGGGGGAGATCGGCGAAGGTCGACTCCAGATTGATCTGAACTGTGAACGCGTCCAGAGCAACCACGGTCTGCATCATTTTGACGGCAGAATGTGCCGGGCTGCCCATTTCCGGATCGAGTACGCGGTTGAGCGAATAAACCACGTCCGCGGCATCAAAGTCGGTGCCATCATGAAATTGCACGCCTTCGCGCAGGGTAAGTGTCCAGACAGACCCATCGGAATTTGCACTCCATCCCGTGGCAAGGTCGGGCTCAGGCCGGCCATCCGCTCCGGGTCGGATCAGGCGGCTCATCATTTTTTCGGTGATCTGAAGGACACGACCTTTGGAAATCGGATCAAGGCTGGAATGCGCACCCGATCCAAGGTCGTGTGCGAAACGGAAAGTGCCCTGCGGTTCAGCTGCGGCAATACCACTTATCAGCAGAAGGCTGAAAATCATTGAAATAACGCTGCGCATGGCTGTCCCCCGTTTGGGGCAGGTTATGCGGGAGTCATACACACGGGCAAATCAAATTTGATTATCTGCAATTTGCTGTTGCGTTCCAGGTTTGCTTTGCCGGCTGTCAGCCGACCGACAAGACAATCTGGTCGTCAAAAAATGCCTTCTCAATGGTGCAGGTGCATCCCTTCCTGTCTTCAGGAAAACACCCACAAATTTTAATTGGTACAGGCCGTCTTGGTGGGGAATCCTTACCTCAGAACTTCGGTTGTAACACGGGCGAAATTGCCGCCAAGAATCGCCCGAATATCGTCTTCTGGATACTGATGTGACAGCATAAGTTTAACCAATTCAATAATTTGCTCGGGTTGAGCAAACGCTGTTGCACGGTTCGGGTCATCGTTGAACGGCGGCCACATATCGGGCCTTTGTGCAACCCATTCCCAGAATTCCGGTACATCTTTTACATAGTCAAGACCGATACCAACATGTTGAGGTCCAACCAGATTGACCATGTAATCTATGTGGCGGAACATCGCCTCGCTGCTGGCAGAGCGATCGCCCAGAAATTCACCAATACCGTTGATGCCGATTACACCACCAGTCGCAGCACAAGCCTTGATCTGATCGTCTTTGATGTTGCGGTAATGCGGCTGCACCCCATAGGCGTTGCAGTGTGAAAAGATGAACGGCGCGTTACATACCTCAATTGCATCCATCGATGTGCGATACCCTGTATGCGTGCCATCGACCAACATACCGACCCGGTTCATCTCTTTCACGACCTGCACACCAAAACGGCTTAGCCCGGCATCTCCCGGCTCGGCACACCCATCGCCGACCCGGTTTTTAAGGTTATAGGAAAGCAGCATGTGGCGGATACCCAGCTGGAAATAAACATCAATCATGTTGACATCACCATCCAGAGGATTGGTTTCCTGTAAATGGAAGGTAAGGGCCAGCTTTCCGGCTTTTTTGGCCTCAATGGCTTCATCGGGTGAAGTGATGAAGGTCATCGTATCTGAATTTGCCCGGATGTAGGCCCGGATATTTGCAATATGTTGAATGGTTTGATCCCGCGTCGGCGCATCTAATGTCAGCGAGATCACGTCAATGCCAGCGGCATGAAACCGGGGCAGGGTGACATCGTCAGATTCATTTTGCTGAAAAGGCAATGTCATGTCCCAAACCAGCGCATCATCATAAATTGCCTTGGCCTGATCGCTGATTTTGAAGGGATTTGGGGATGTCATTGACCACTCCTTGGTACAAAGATTCGCTGTCGGGGAGAGCCTCTTTGAGGCGATTCGACCTCAGGCATAGCAACCGATCACGTTCGCGGCAACAGTGTAGGCCACGCTCTTTTTTTTGCTCAGATCGCAGGACCCAATTACAAAAACGGCTTCAAACTAACAGGCTTCCAGCTTCACTTTCCGGTGTAATATCGGTTTTGCCCGAGAGATAATTTCGCACCTTCGGTTCAATGTATCGACTGCCCACCGGAAAGGCGCCACAGGCTTTTAATGCGTCTTTCAAATCGGTTACTTCGTCCAGTTTCTTCCAGGCGATGCGAGAGGCGTAGGGGCGGGACCGTTTGTGCCACGCAACGCCCAACGTCATCCCAAACAGGTAACTGACGTTTTGCCTGTGTGAATGGGTCAGGATGGATTCGATGACGGATCCACCTGTGACCTGTTCGTATTCAACCAGATAAATGTTGTATTCGCGCTTGGAGGCCAAACCTTCATATCGTGCTTTATGTCCTTTATCTCCGTCTTCAGATGTGGCGCGTTCAAACGAGCTGACAATGACGTAGCCGTTTTCTTCATGAAGACGTGTCAGTCCTCGGATAATTTTTCCTTCCCAGCTGGGGGACAGGAAATGGGTATGATAGAATCCAAGATTGTTACGCAGCAGTCTGGCCTGGTCTCTAAACAGGTCTGTCATCTTCTCGGCAGGGTCACCGGAGCTTGGGCTATGTTTTGGCAAATGGTTCAGGGCAAAAATCGAATGCTCAACCAGCATATCCTCTTCAGTTAAACCAAAGTAGCGCACAATACGGCGCAACGTGTGTTCGGATGGCATGCCAGCGCCGTTTACATATCGGTTGAACTGCTGCCGATTGATACCAATCTCGCGACTTATTTTTGATATTGATCCGAACTCTGCGCAAATGCTTCGCAGATTCTTGCAAAAATCCTGGTTCATTGTGATCGTTCCGCTTGTATCTAAAGTAATGTAAAATAGTGTAAATAGATGTAAACCAGTCTAATTCCTGTAACAAGGATTCTATCCGATGCTGGCAACCAATCCAGACGAATCCAGAACCAAGACCAATTGGGAGACAAAAATATGAATTCACAAGAAAAGCATGCAAAATGGCTCGTCGGTCAACTTGAGAAAGGCCGCATGTCGCGGCGCGAGTTTTTGGGGCGCAGTACCGCTTTGGGTCTCGCGTTGGGTCTGAGCACCGGACTTGCAGACAGGGCGCTGGCCTCGACACCTAAAAAAGGAGGCCACATGCGCCTGGCGATGGGCCATGGTGCCACGTCGGATACTCTGGATCCTGCAGTAATTGAAAACGGCATCCAATGGACGGCAACCTACGGGGTTGCCAACACGCTGACCGAGGTCGCAGCTGATGGCAGCCTGGTACCATCATTGGCGAGCGGATGGTCATCCTCGCCTGATGCCGCTGTGTGGACATTTGAGCTGCGCAATGACGTCGAGTTCCACAATGGTAAAACCATGACCGCAGAGGATGTCATCGCGTCCCTCAACTATCACCGTGGTGAAGATTCCACCTCGATCGGCAAACCGGTGATGGCAGCCGTGGTTGATATCAAGGCGGATGGACCGAATACAGTTGTGTTCACCCTTTCAGGCGGCAACGCAGACTTCCCGTTCAATTTCAACGAGGCGATTTTCTGCATCTACCCATCCAAGGACGGTACCATTGACTGGCAAGCTGGTGGTTCGGGCCCATATATTCTGAAAAATGAACAGCCCGGCCAACGTTATGAATACGAACGCAATCCAAACTATTGGAAGGAAGGCGTGGCGCACGCGGATTCGGTGACGTTGCAATCCATTACCGATCCGGCAGCGCGTCAGAACGCACTGATCACCGGTGAGGTCGATTGTATCGACCGTGTTGAACTGAAAACGCTGGCGCTGCTGGAGCGTAAGCCCGGTATCGTCATCGAGGAAGGCGTAGGCCCACTGCATTATTCTTTCCCGATTATGACCAAAACGGCACCATTCGATAACATCGATGCACGTCAGGCTTTGAAATACGCCCTCGACCGCCAGGATATCGTTGATAAAGTTCTGTTCGGTCACGGAATTCCGGGTAACGATCATCCGATTGGACCAACTTATCGCTATCATGCTTCGGAAATTGATCAGATCACGTACGACCCCGACAAAGCCCGTCATCTTTGGGAAAAATCTGGTCTTGGCGATATCACACTCAATCTGAGCGCCTCGGATGCGGCTTATGCCGGTGCGGTGGATGCTGCGGTGCTCTATCAGGCCTCGGCCAAAAAAGCTGGTATCAATATTAATGTGATACGCGAACCCAATGACGGCTACTGGTCAGATGTGTGGAACAAGAAACCTTGGACTGCCAGCTACTGGGGCGGGTACACAACCGAGGACACAATGTTCACAACAGGATTTGCACCTGGTGCTGCCTGGAATGACACCCAATGGGATCACGCACGGTTCAACGAATTATTAGTTCAGGCAAGAGCTGAGCTTGACGAAGGACTGCGCGCCGAAATGTACCGAGATATGCAGATCATCCTGCGTGAAGAAGGTGGCCACGTTGTGCCGATGTTCGCCAATTCCGTAAATGCCCGCAACGAAAACATCGCTCATGGCGAGCATGTTTCATGGCTGCGTGGTTTCGACGGCCGCCGCATTCTGGAGCGTTGGTGGATGGTGTGATCTTTTCTCCCGGATCACACAAGGCCTTCCGCACCCTTTGAGGTGCGGAAGGTTTTTCTAATTTATCTCGATGGTAGGATAAAGATGTGGGGCTTGGGCAGAAGCTCTATTTCAACGGTTCGATCCTGACGATGGACGATGGCCAACCAAGTGTTGATGCGGTTCTAACCGATGGTGAGCGGATCGTGGCCGTTGGCGACGAACCGAGCCTGCGCGACGCGATGACCGAGGCGACCGAGGTCGATCTGCACGGTCAGACAATGATCCCCGCCTTTATCGACCCGCATGGGCATTTTCCCGATCCTGGCTTTGTCCGGCTTTATCGTGTCGACCTTTCCGCACCGCCCCGCGGTGATTGCGTTGATATGAAGACCGCCTTGTCGCGATTGAAAGACAAGGCTGCGGCCACACCCAAGGGCGAATGGGTGATGGGGGTCCTGTTTGACAATACCTCGGTCGCAGAAGGCCGCATGCCAACCCGCGCGGAATTGGATTCAGTCTCAACAGATCATCCGGTTTGGGTAATTCATGCCTCGGGGCATAACGGCTCCGCCAATTCCTGTACGTTGAAAAAACAAGGGATTGACCGGCATACACCTGATCCGATTGGCGGACGATTTGGTCGCGATCCGGAAACAGGCGCGCTGACCGGCCTGATTGAGGGTATATCGGCCATGGGGGAAATGAGTGCCACCGATTTTCTCATTGACCGCACACGTTTCTGGCAGGGATTTGATGCCTGTCGCGACGAGTATCTCTCCTGCGGCGTAACCTTTGCGCAAAACGCTTGGACCTCGCGAGAGATGCTTGAGCACTTCGGCAGCTTGCCAACAGGGCATGACCCGGGGCTCGATGTGTTGCTGCTGCCGATTGGTGAGCTGGAACCCGACCTGACCAATGGCTCTGACGCGCTTGATTGGCAAGAATCGCCCTACATCACGCTCGGACCGCGAAAGCTTTTTACGGATGGGGCATTTCAACTTCAGACGGCCTATCTAAGTGCTCCGTATCACAAACCCACAAACCCCGACGCGCCTCGTGGAATGCCCTATACAGACGTGGCCGAACTGAACGCCCAGGTGAGTAAACTGCATGGATTGGGTTTCCAAATTCACTGCCATTGCAACGGCGACGCAGGCACCGATATGTTGCTCGACGCCATCGAGGCTGCTCTGGCTGAAGCCCCCCGCGAGGATCACCGCCACACGGTAATTCACGGTCAGGTGCTGCGGGATGATCAGTTGGCCCGTATGGCAAGGCTGGGTGTCACGGTAAGCTTCTTCTCAGCCCATATCCATTTCTGGGGCGACCGGCATTATGACACATTTCTTGGACCAGAGCGTGCAGAACGCATTTCAGCGGCGGCGTCTGCTGAAAGGCATGGCGTGCGCTATACACTGCACAATGATGCCTCTGTAACGCCCACACGTCCTTTGCATCTGGCCCATTGTGCGGTGAACCGGCGTACTGCTGGGGGGCGTGTCCTGGGCGAAGCAGAGAAAATATCGATTATGTCAGCGCTGAAGGCCCAAACAATCACTGCAGCCTGGCAGGTTTTTCAGGAAGATGTCCGGGGCTCAATCACACCCGGCAAATTGGCTGACTTGGCCATCCTTAACACCAACCCGATCGATGATCCGGAATGCTTGGAACATTGTAAGGTACATCAAACAATCAGAAGAGGCCGCACTGCTTACACGGCACCCGGCTTAACAGCTTGAACGGATCAACCGCTTGCTGAATAAGTCTGTAAGCCTGCTGTTCCAGCGGTCTTGCTGGGTCGGGCCAGTCGTCGAAAATGTATCAACACCAACTCTCATTTCGCATCTCTTATATCGATACAGCCTTTCGATTAAGTTTATGAGTCAGAATGTCCGGAACACTGAATCGTCATTCAGCAAATGATAATCCCTGCAAAACAGCCCTTTTGAGTGGATGTCTGCTTCGCGGGACTTTGCAGACATTGGCTGTTGACCCAAGTACATTGACCGTTGAAGTTGTCACCAACCTATCTAAATCCAGGCAGAACAAATGGATCGTGTGGCTAAACCGCGTTCTACCTCCCCTCAACTGAATGCAGATGTCGAGTTGTTTGGCGAAAGAGCGGAGGGAGAAAAGCTCCTGCTTTGCTGGGTTGGTGCTGCCCACTAACGCTAAGTATGGAAGAGCCGTTGGTCGGGTGGACTGCTTGGCCACTTCTTGGTGATATTCCGTTGCTTCCTGGTGACAAGCGGAGGTTAGCTTCGTGTTTGCAAACCCAGACGGGCCCAGAATATTTAAGGCGGCGACCGAGTATTTCATGTGGAAAACACGTTTCATAGGTCGCGCTAGGGTGGTATCTTAGCCATCGCGTTACGTCAGTTTTGGGCTTTGCGGTCCTTCGCTGCAGATGGCACCAATGTCGGCTACACCAGCTGACAGCCGATTCCGTGGGGCAGCTAGGATGCAAGCCATTGAAATCATGTGCGGTGAAGGTTGCCCATGGAGTTATATAAGTTATTGATTTTGTTGTATTTTGGTAGGCCCGGAGGGACTCGAACCCCCAACCAAAGCGTTATGAGCGCTCTGCTCTAACCAATTGAGCTACAGGCCCGCCTGATGCCCCTCGTAAGGGGGGCTGGAAGGGGCGTCAAGGCTTTCAGATTGCGAACGTGGGCCTGATGGTCTAACGGAGGCCTCAAGACACGATCGGAGCGGGCTAATGAGCGGAATAAAGAACGGGATCACCTATGCCGATGCGGGCGTGGACATCGACGCAGGCAATGAATTGGTCGAGCGGATCAAACCTGCTGCGAAACGCACCAACCGGCCCGGCGTCATGGCGGGGCTTGGCGGGTTTGGCGCTCTGTTTGACCTCAAGGGCGCGGGTTACTCTGATCCGGTTCTGGTGGCGGCCACAGATGGCGTAGGCACAAAGCTGCGAATTGCAATTGATACGGGAAATGTTGACACAATTGGAATTGATCTGGTGGCGATGTGCGTGAATGATCTTGTGTGTCAGGGCGCCGAGCCGCTGTTTTTCCTCGACTATTTTGCCACCGGCAAGCTGGAAACCGAAACCGCCGCCCGCATCATCGAAGGCATTGCCGAAGGATGCGTACGATCCGGTGCGGCACTGATCGGTGGCGAGACCGCAGAGATGCCGGGTATGTACGAAGCAGGTGATTTTGATCTGGCCGGATTTGCTGTTGGGGCGATGGAACGCGGGGCCGAGTTGCCTGCAGACGTTAAAGCAGGTGACGTTCTGCTGGGCTTGGCTAGCGATGGCGTGCATTCCAATGGATATTCGCTGGTACGGCGTCTGGTTGAGCTTTCGGGCCTGGGATGGGACGCCAAATGCCCGTGGTCAGACGATACACTTGGCGCGGCCTTGCTGGCGCCAACACGGCTTTACGTGACGCAGGCGCTGGCGGCTGTGCGGGCAGGGGGCGTGCATGCGCTGGCCCATATCACCGGCGGCGGGCTGACTGAAAACCTACCTCGGGTTTTGCCTGAGAATTGTGGTGCAAAAGTTGATTTGTCGTCTTGGGCTTTGCCACCTGTTTTCCGCTGGCTAGTCGAACAGGGCGGCATGGCGGAGGCTGAACTGCTCAAGACCTTCAATTGCGGAATTGGGATGGTTTTGGCCGTGGCTGCTGATCGTGCAGACGCACTTACCGATCTGCTGGAAGCAGAAGGCGAAACCGTACACCGTATTGGTCAGGTAGACGATTCACCGGGCGTTACTTATCTAGGCGCGCTTGTGTGACCAAACGGGTTGCCATCCTGATCTCAGGCGGCGGGTCCAACATGGTCTCTCTGGTGGAGGCGATGACTGGCGATTTCCCGGCGCGACCGGTGCTGGTGCTCTCCAACAATCCGGATGCCGGCGGTCTGAGCAAGGCCTCAGATCGTCAGATCGCGGCTGCAGTGGTGGATCATCGTCCTTTCCTGGGGAACCGAGCAGCATTCGAGAAAGAATTGAACGCGGTTCTCGATCAGCATCAACCGGACATCATTTGTCTTGCCGGTTTTATGCGCGTTTTGACGCCCGGTTTTGCAACAAGATGGCAGGGCCAGATGCTGAATATTCACCCCTCTTTGCTGCCCAAATACCCTGGTCTGAACACCTACGCACGCGCACTAGAAGCAGGTGACCTTGAGGCCGGCTGCAGCGTGCACGAGGTCATTCCGGAACTCGATGCAGGTCCTCTGTTGGGGCAGGCGCGGGTGCCCATTAAAAGCGAAGACACAGTGGAATCACTGGCCAAACGTGTTCTGGTGCAAGAACACATCCTTTACCCAGCTGTTCTGCGCAGTTTTGCAATTGGGGACCGCAGCCCGGTCCTAATTCCCTAAGTCAGTTTGCTTTTTCTTCCGGCTCGCCTATACCGGATACAGGGCGGGCAAAAACAAACAAATACGACAAGATACGGGACTACATGAAAATCATCAGAACCACCGAAGAGCTTGCCGAATTTTGCCAGCGGGCAAAAGACTGTGACTATGTCACCCTGGACACCGAATTCCTACGAGAGCGAACATACTATTCAAAGCTATGCCTGCTGCAAATGGCGCTGCCGGGACGGGGCGAGGATGATGCGGTTCTGGTTGATCCGATTGCCGGCGACCTGTCGCTGGAACCAGTATACGAGTTGTTCCGCGACACGTCCGTGGTCAAGGTGTTTCACGCCGCCCGACAGGATATTGAGATTTTCTGCGTCGATGCAGGTGTGATACCCGATCCATTGTTTGACACTCAGGTCGCGGCGATGGTCTGCGGCTTTGGGGATCAGGTCGGATATGAGACGCTTGTGCGCAAGGTCGCCCGACAACAGCTTGATAAATCATCACGTTTTACAGATTGGTCCCGTCGTCCGCTGACCGATGCACAGATGACATATGCATTGGCAGACGTTACTCATCTGCGCGATATCTACGAGTTTTTGGCTGCAAAACTGCAGGAAAGCGGCCGTGACAAATGGCTTGCGGAAGAATTGCAGACGCTGACTGATCCGGAAACCTACATCGTGCGGCCGGAAGATGCCTGGCGCAGGATTAAAACCCGCAACTCCTCGGGCAAGTTTTTGGCAATTGTACGCGAACTTGCGCGCTTTCGAGAAGAATATGCGCAAAGCCGCAACATCCCCCGCAACCGGGTGTTAAAAGATGACGCGTTGGTGGAACTGGCCTCGACAAAACCTGGCAATAGCAAAGAACTTTCTCGCGCGCGGCTATTGCTGCGGGAAGCTCGCAAAGGGGACATCGCTGATGGCATTTTGAAAGCTATTCAAGATGGATTGAATTGCCCTGCTGCGAATATGCCCAAACCCGGCCGCACACGTGACAAATTACAGGTCAACCCGGCGCTTGCCGATCTTTTGCGTGTACTTTTGAAAGCCAAAACAGAAGAATCCGGCGTCGCCTCAAAACTTATCGCAAGCGCTGCGGATTTGGATGCTTTATCCGCAGGCGAACGCGATATCGCAGCGCTAAAGGGTTGGCGGCACGAAGTATTCGGCGATGATGCTCTGCGCTTGTGCAACGGTGAAATTGGCCTTGCCACAAAGGGCAAATCCATCATCACATTTGAACTGTAATAGTAGGTTTACCGGCGTTTACTGGTACGAACATTGCGTTTTGCGATTACCTGGATTGAGCGCACAGCATCAAGGTCCTGAGTGGAAATATACGCCGCAACCTGCACTTTTCTTGTCCTCGGCGACCCTTGTTGGGTGTTGATCGGCTGCAGAGCGTTCAGAGTATAGATCAACACGCCGTCGACCGGCACACCGTCATTTTCAGGAAGTAATCTGACATCAAATCCTCCCTGACGGGCGGTTTCACCTGTTACTCGAATGATGGCCCCGCTTGTCGTGCGTTCAATTACTAGGTCGGTCACCTGATCCACCAATGTTCCTTCGTACGGAACGACCTTGCTGCGGCGGCGCAAAACTCCGGATTTTTGCAATGCTGTCGCATTGGCGCGAACGAGTTGTGAATTTTTTCCTCCGCCGATAAGTGGATTAATTTCCTCCACTTCAGCGGTTCCAGAACCGGTTTCGACCGTTGTTACGGATTTACTCTTACCGAACCAGTTGGCTGGATTGGCACGTGAATCCCGCAAGCCGCCGCAACCGGCAAGTACAAGAGTCGACATTATCAGAAACGCAAGAAATAACCGCATGCTACACCCTTTAGTCCGCTACAAACGGGTTACCCTATCCGGCCCGCGTTGAAAAGGCGCAAGGAAGGGGGCTGGACCTATGCGCGGCTTGCCCCTAGGTGTTTGTCCGCGAGCACGATAAGGGGAAAGCCGTGGCAACCGAAGCATTTGAGGAAATCGTAGAGGATTTTGAGTTTCTCGAAGACTGGGAAGACCGGTATCGCTATGTCATTGATCGCGGCAAGGCGATGGAGCCGCTGGAGGATGCTCTCAAAGTACCTTCAACCAAGGTTGATGGCTGCGCCAGCCAGGTCTGGCTTCACCCGCGAATCGCGAATGAATCGTTTTCTTTTGACGGTGACAGCGATGCGATGATCGTTCGCGGCCTGATCGCTGTCCTGCGTGCGCTGTATAATGATTTACCCGTGACTGATGTGATGCAGGTCGATGCCGCCGCAGAAATGGCCCGGCTTGGCCTTAACGATCATCTGTCTGCACAACGCTCGAATGGCTTGCGGTCTATGATCCAGCGCATACGGGATGTCGCGGGAAGCGCCTGAACACGTTTTAACACCAGTTTTGGTTCAGACCTGTGACAGTGAAAAGCCGGCCACAGCTTTGTACCGTTCAGATAACCGGGCAATTTCATTCTCTCCGATAACATCGCTTGGCACCGCGCCAACCTGTTTTCCAAGGCGTTCGTCAACTATGTCCAGGATCGCATCCGGAGGCAATTCCCGGTTTAACTCAACAACTTTGGACATCGCTGGACGACGTTTGGCGTCATATGACTCAAATGCGTCCATAACAGTTGATGCTTCTGCCATTTCCGAAGACAGGCACTTCGTATCCAAAATAGCCTGACAGGCGCCGTTTGATCCAAAAGGATACATTGGATGTGCGGCATCCCCAAGAAGGGTAACACGCCCATAACTCCATTGTGGCAACGGATCGCGATCCACCATTTGGTAATAGTGAACGGTTTCCGTCGAATTAATCAGGTTGCCCAGATCAACACATTCGATTTCCGACTGTTGGCAGATATCGCGCAACGCAGCTTTGTCGGCTATGCGTGACCAATCCGCCGTCGCCATTGCCTCGGCTCTTTGCCGCCTTTCCAGAACCCAGTTCACCCGCTCTGCCCCGTCTTGCGAACCCAATGGATATAGGACCAATTTCAGGTCTCGCAGACATCCGATAAGCGACATTTCCCGCCCCAGCTGAAGGCCTGAATTCATAGCGATTCCCCGCCACATTTCCACACCTGACTGAACAGGGTTCCCTTCTTCTGGATACAGGCATTCTCTGACCTTTGAATGAATTCCGTCGCATCCGATCAGTGCATTAACATGCGTGACAGCCTCAATACCTGTTGAGACATTGGCCAATGTAATCTCAACATTTTCTTTTCCAGATCGAAAACCAACCAAATGCTCGCCCTGCCGCATCTCAATTCCCTGCGATTGTTCCAGAGCCTTTAACAGGATTTCGTGCAACGTCCCCCTATGTATGGCGAGCTGTGGGTCGTGATACCCAGCATTGCGCCCCCGCGCCTCACTATGAATCAATTGCCCTGAGGCTGTTTTGAATGAGAGCCTTTCAATCTCGGCAGATGACGACTCCAGCGCCTCCAACAATCCAAGCGAATTGAGCGCACCCGTCGCATGTGGCAACAGGTTGATGCCAGCACCAATGGGTTGGAAATTTGTAACTGTATCAATGATCTGAACAGGCACACCAATCCGCGACAACTGCAGGGCAAGCGTTGTCCCCGCGATCCCGGCACCGGCAATGAATACGTTTGGCGTTGCCATTATTTTCGGCCTTTAGAAAAGCCCTCTGGCAGCGAAGACTTACATCATTGATAAGACCGCAACCGGGCAGCCGGTGCAAGACCATCCAAATAATTCAGGTCATGTGGTGGCTGCAGTCACTTTGGCAGACCGGCGCAACGCCGTTTCAAGATCGCCATAACCGGTAAATCGATACTCGAACGTCAGCCCCAGACGCTCTGCACATTCTTTCGCTTTATCCACCAGTACAGGGTTCTTTACCTGCGCCTGATAAACCAGCTTGGTGTAATTCCCGAAATACATGTCGCGCAGCTCGGGGTGACGGTCCAGACCCATCGGTTTCCAGATAAAAGCATCAAACTGCTTCACCAGAAAATCAGTAAGGTAAAAGGCGGTGATTTCATCATCGTGTTGGGCAAAGGCATCATTGCCTTCAAAAAAAGAATAACAATGCGGACCTTCTATCATGTCCACGCCCAGTTCTTCGCATTTCGCCTGCAACCCGCCACCGGTTCCACAATCAGCATAAACCACAAACATGTTTTCATACTCACCGCGATACTTCGCGACCGTTTCCTCAACGGCATCAGTAATCTTTTCCGGGTAGAGGTGATACTTGGCTGGTAGGCACTGCAGCTCCATATGATCCCAACCATTGGCGCGTTTCAGGGCCAGAATTTCATGCGCCAGGGCGCCGCACGCAATTAACAAGATACGGCCATGACCCGAAGCGTCCGCAAAACCGCTTTCGGTCAGAACAGTGTCATTTGGAAGTTCAGTCATGGCTCAGTTCTCCTAGCAAAAACGGCCCGCACAATCTGCACGGGCCGTCATTAGCTGTGGATCACAGCGTTAAATCAGCCCGTCGCGCCCAGATTGTGCTTGCGCGACATAAATTCCTTGGCGGTTTCCACCGCCACGGCCGCGTCACGGCAATAGGCGTCTGCACCGATGGCTTTGCCGAATTCTTCGTTCAGAGGCGCACCACCGACCAGAACGACATAATCCTCGCGCCGGCCCTGTTCAATCAGCGTATCGATCACAACTTTCATGTACGGCATTGTTGTGGTCAGCAGGGCAGACATCCCAAGGATATCTGGTTGTTCAGAATCCAGTGCCTCAAGATAGTTCTCAACCGGGTTGTTGATACCCAGATCGACCACCTCGAAACCAGCACCTTCCATCATCATACCGACGAGGTTTTTGCCAATGTCGTGAATGTCACCTTTAACCGTGCCGATCACCATCCGGCCCACACGTGGTGCACCAGTTTCGGCCAGCAGCGGCTTAAGAATGGCCATGCCACCCTTCATCGCATTTGCAGCCAGCAGAACCTCAGGCACAAACAAAATACCGTCGCGGAAGTCTTTGCCGACGATGGTCATGCCGCCAACCAATGCTTTGGTCAAAACGTCGTAAGGCTGCCACTTGCGCTCAAGCAGGATGTTAACGCCTTCTTCGATCTCTTCCTTGAGGCCGTCGTAAAGGTCGTCAAACATTTGCTGAACAAGCTCTTCATCATCCAGTTCCGACAGGATGATGTCGTCTTCTTCGTCGGACATGAGCGGATTCCTAAAATCTGGGCGCCGTGCGTGCGCGTTTTCATTACTTTCGACATTTCGTCATTTTGTCGCGGTTACACTTTGCGAATTGCGACACAGACAGCTTCGCTTCCGACTTATAGGGCAAAATTTCACGTTTGGCGCATGAAATCTTTTGATGAACTCCATGTGTTTATTGCATTTGTTCTCTATATGTTCCAATTTGTTGTATGGCGGGCGAAAACGACATCAGCATTGATCCAATCCTCCGTCGAAGGGCACGCGGCGCGCAAAGCAATGCGACAGGACGATATGAACCACTCACTACTCGTTTTGAAAGCGATGGGTGGGAAGTAAAAAAAGCCGAAGAACAGCTGTTGCGCACCGAAGTTTCAGAAGAAACACCACGAAAGATTATCACCTATAACCGCTCTCCTGATTTGCCATTTGACCGGTCGATCAATCCCTATCGGGGGTGTGAACATGGATGTATTTATTGCTTTGCGCGACCGACGCATAGTTGGCTTGGGATGTCGGCTGGCCTTGATTTTGAAACCCGTCTTATTGCCCGGCCAAATGCGCCAGAAATTTTAGAGAAAGAATTGCGAAACCCACGATACAGGGTGCGGCCCATAGCGATTGGAACCAACACTGATCCCTATCAACCTATTGAAAAAGAACACAAGATCATGCGCGCTTGCCTCAAAGTCCTTCGCGCATTCCGGCACCCGGTCGCTATCGTCACCAAAGGGGCACTGATCGAACGGGATCTGGATATTCTTGCCCCGATGGCGGCAGATGGTCTGGCCCGAGCTGGGATTTCTGTCACTACGCTGGAGCCGAAACTTTCACGCCTGCTTGAGCCCCGTGCCCCCACGCCAACCCGACGCCTGACTATGATCAAGACGCTTGCAAAGTCCGGAGTGCCGGTCCGCATCATGACATCGCCAATCATACCGGCACTCAATGACCATGAAATAGAAGCGTTGCTTGAGGCCGGCAAAGATGCCGGGGCAGGGGCAGCCAGCTGGATCATGCTGCGCCTTCCGCTGGAGGTTTCACCGCTGTTCCGTGAATGGCTGGCCGCGCATTACCCGGACCGGGCAAAGCGGATCATGGGGTTGGTGCGGGACATGCATGATGGCCGCGATTATGCAGCCGATTGGGGGCGGCGGATGCGGGGAAGCGGCACGTATGCCGACATGATCGCCAGACGGTTTGAACTTGCAGCACGTCGCTTTGACCTCGACCAAAAGCAACCGGCCCTGCGTTGTGATCTCTTTCGCCCGCCAATCCGGTCAGGGGATCAATTGCCGTTACTTTGACTGTGCTGCTCTTCCTGCCCACCACGCGGCTAGAAAAATGACCACAACGATTCCACCTGGAATCAGCACAAAAATGGTCAAATCCTCGCCATGCATTTCCCACGGCATTGTAAAATCACAGGTGTTGCTGTTGGGGCTGCCAAAGGCACAGGCCATGGCAGACGCCCAGATGTAAAAAGCAATCCAACCCAACAGGGCAGCGACACCAACAATCATTAAGATCAGGCGCAGCATCCCTAATTTGACTCAGGCACGACGGCGGCTGCGTCTTCGCACCGGTCGTTCTGCGCCTTCTTCGGTGCCATCCGCCGCAGAAGAAAACGCGCCAAGAGCCTCTGCAATTTGCTCCAATGCCGGACGTGGGCCGCGCTCGCGGGTCTCCAGTGCTTCGCGCATCTTTGACAAATGCTCTGGCATCGTCCCACAGCAGCCGCCGATAACCGTCGCACCCGCGTCCCGCGCCAGTACAGCGTAATCGGCCATAAGCTCGGGCGTGCCATCATAATGGATATGCCCATCCAGATATTTAGGGATTCCAGCATTGCCCTTGGCAATCACCGGACGCTCAACACCTTCAGCCACAAAACCAAGCACTGTCCGCATTAGGTCTGACGCACCCACACCGCAATTGGCGCCATAGGCAAGCGGAGGATTGTCCAGTTTTTCCACCATCTTGGCCATATCGGCAGAGGTGAACCCCATCATCGTCCGGCCCGCTGTGTCAAAACTCATCGTGCCACACCATGGCATATCGGCCAGTTTGAATGCTTCTGCAGCCGCGATGTATTCCTCATGTGCGGAAATCGTTTCCAGCCACAAAACGTCTGCACCACCTTCTTTCAGGCCTTCTGCCTGTTCGTGAAATATCTCTACAGCCAGTTCGTGGGTCATCGAGCCCATCGGCGCCATGATCTCTCCGGTCGGGCCCACGGATCCGGCGACGATCACCGTGCGGTCCTGGCGATCTGCCACTTCACGGCCAATCTCAGCAGAGATGCGCGAGAGCTCATGCGCGCGTTTCTGCGCGCCGTGCAGTTTAAGACGTGCGGCATTGCCGCCGAAAGAGTTGGTCAGGAACAGGTCACTGCCTGCATCCACCGCGCCCTTGTAAAGGGCCGTGATGCGATCAGGATGTTCGTCATTCCACATCTCTGGCGCATCGCCGGAACTCAGCCCCATATTGAAAAGATTGGTGCCAGTGGCGCCATCGGCCAACAGCCAATCTCGGGTTTCAAGCAATTTGGAAAGCGCGTTTACCATTGTCGTGTCCTGAAAAGAAATGCTCCTCGCTTTGTCACGGCACTTTACTATTGGCAAACTCATAATCTTCATGATGATTGTGAATGAATTTACTATTCATATGAAAAAGGGCGCACCGGAATACAGTGCGCCCAAAAAATTCTTCTAAAAAGCGTCAGCGGCTTACACTTCGTCCATCAGCTGTGCTTTGGCGACTTTCATCAGCTCATCCATTTTGGACCGGATCGTATCCGCATCCGCAAGATCACCCAGATCACCAGCCACTTTGCGGACGACATCCTCGTGACCGGCTTCTTCGAAATCGGCGATGATAACCTCTTTGGCATAGGCATCCGCGTCATCACCACTTTTGCCCATCAGCTCTGCCGCCCATAAACCCAATAATTTGTTGCGCCGGGCTTCTGCTTTGAACGCCATTTCTTCGTCATGGGCGTATTTGTTTTCAAATGCGGATTCGCGTTCGTCAAATGTGGTCATGGGAAACGTCCCTTATCATGGGTTTCGGTTGCCCTAGATATGGCTGTTTGCCGGGCAAACCGCAAGGGGTCCGGCACCATCTTGCGGCGGGCGGGCCCATGCACTATGAGGACGCCAACGGCAGCGGGGAAACGCATCTCCAACGCCTCATCGACGGAGAGAGCATGGCGCGCCGCAAGAAAATTTACGAAGGCAAAGCAAAGATCCTGTTCGAAGGGCCTGAGCCTGGCACAATCGTGCAATATTTCAAGGACGATGCCACCGCCTTTAATGCCGAGAAAAAAGATGTGATCGAGGGCAAAGGCGTTCTCAACAACATGCTGTCGGAATATTTCATGAACGGTCTGACCAGCGTGGGCATCCCAAACCATTTCATGAAACGCCTCAACATGCGTGAACAGCTGGTGCGCTCGGTTGAAATCATCCCGTTAGAGGTGATCGTGCGCAACTATTCCGCCGGCACCATGGCCAAACGTCTCGGGATGGAGGAAGGCACGCAATTGCCGCGCCCCATCGTCGAATATTGCCTCAAAGAGGACAAGTTGGGTGATCCACTGGTGACTGAAGAACATATCGCTGCCTTCGGCTGGGCCAGCCAGCAGGATATGGACGATATTCTCAGCCTGGCCCTGCGGGTCAACGACTTCCTGTCAGGTGTCATGTACGGCGTTGGTATCAAACTGGTTGATTTCAAAATAGAAATCGGCCGCGTCTATGACGGTGATTTCATGCGCCTGATCGTTGCTGACGAAATCAGCCCTGACAGCTGCCGCCTGTGGGACATCGAAACCGGCCAGAAGCTCGACAAGGATGTGTTCCGTCGCGATCTTGGCTCTCTGACCGACGCCTATACCGAAGTGGCCAAACGTCTGGGCGTCATGCCCAAAGGCGCCACACCCATCGCCCGGCCGACCCTGATCAACTGATCCCGGCCGGATCAAATGCCAACCGGCGCGCAGTGTGCCGATCAACAATGGGAATAGACAGCCATGAAGGCACGTGTGCATGTCATGTTGAAAAACGGAGTTCTTGATCCTCAGGGCGAGGCCGTTCGCCACGCGCTCGGGTCCTTGGGCTTTGATGGGGTCGAAGGTGTCCGTCAGGGCAAAGTGATCGAACTTGACCTGACCGAGACTGATGCGGACAAGGCCAATGCAGCCGTCACCGCGATGTGCGAAAAGCTCCTCGCCAATACAGTGATCGAAAGCTATTCAGTGGAGATTTCCTGATGCATGCCGCCGTCATCGTCTTTCCCGGATCCAACTGTGATCGTGACATGGCGGTCGCGTTTGAACGGGCAGGGGCAAAGGTGTCGATGGTCTGGCACAAGGACACCCAGATGCCGTCAGATGTTGATATCATCGGCGTGCCGGGTGGGTTCTCTTTTGGTGATTATCTGCGTTGTGGCGCGATCGCTGCCAACTCGCCAATTTGCAAATCGGTTATCTCGCACGCGAATAAAGGTGGCTATGTCCTTGGAATTTGCAATGGATTTCAGGTGTTGACGGAAACCGGTCTTCTGCCGGGTGTTCTACTGCGCAATTCGGGGTTAAAGTACGTCTGCAAAGCCATTGAATTAAAGGTGGAAAATACAGAAACCGCGTTCACCTCCGGCTACGGTCACAACAGCGCAATTACGATCCCAATCGCGCATCATGACGGCAATTATTTCGCCGACGACGCAACGCTTGACCAGCTAGAGGGCGAAAATCGCGTGGCTTTCCGCTATGTCGACAACCCCAACGGATCAGCCCGCGATATCGCCGGCATTCTCTCGGAAAACCGTCGCGTTTTGGGGATGATGCCGCATCCGGAACGGATGGCAGAGCCGCTTCACGGCAATTCCGAAGGCAAAGCAATGTTCGACAGCCTTGTTGGGCAGCTGGCAAACGCCTGACCCTCTTGAGCCTTCGCACCCTGCGGCGTAACCTGCTGCGTATGATACCCAAGCTGCCAGGCTCTGAAAATCAGCGGATGCGAACGGTTAGTTGGCGCGCCCGTCTGGCGCTGCTTGGTCTGGTTGTTCTTGCCGTAGTCACTGTGTTTGTGACCAACCGGCTGTTAACTGATCGCTTCACCCAGAACACCCGAAACCGGGCAGAGCTTCGGCTGGTTCTGTATAGCGGAAATCTATTGAGCGAGTTGCGCCAGAATGCCATCGTGCCACAGCTGTTAGCACGTGATCCGGCCTTGATTGTGGCACTTGACAGCAATGACTTCACACAATCCTCCCAACGACTGATTTCATTCAAAGAAGAAATCGGCGCGGCCTCTCTTACTTTGTTGGACAAAGACGGTCGCACCGTGGCATCAACAGATCGGAGTTCACTGGGCGAAAGCCACAAACAAGCCCCATATTTCGTGGATGCTCTGCGATCAAAAGATAATATTTTCAAAATATTACAAGAGGAAACTGGAAATTTTCGGTTCTTCTATTCCCGTCGGGTAGAAAGCCAAAGCTCTCTGGCAGGCGTCATTTTGGTCGAGGTCGATCTGCAAAAACATGAACGGGCCTGGGCCGGCATTTCAGATGCGGTGATGGTGACCGACAGCCAAGGTCAGATCATTCTGGCGACAGAACCACGCTGGCGCGGACGAAGTGAAGAGGATGCGCTTGCCCGTGAGCCCCCGACCAGCGCCATTCAACGCGCGATTCAGGCCACTGCCGATTGGAGCGTTTTACCTGCAGATGCCTATCTTCAGGGCAGGGCAGTGATGCGCGTTGGCGGTCGTGTGGCTTTTCGCGGCTGGCGGATAGCCAGTTTCACCAGTTACGACAGCATTCGGGAAAAAGTGAATGGTTTCATTGCGCTGGAAATCATGTGCTTTGCGATTCTCCTGGCCTTGGCATTCTATTTTCTTAACCGCCGGGCCACGGTTCGCATCGCATTGGTTCAACGGGAATCGGCAGAGCTTCGCGCATTGAACGCCCGGCTCCAGCGGGAAATTGCCGAACGCAGACGGGTGCAGGAGAACCTAGCCGTGGCCGAACAAACCCTCGCACAAAGCTCTAAACTGGCTGCATTGGGTGAAATGTCCGCCGCGGTTAGCCATGAGTTGAACCAACCCCTTGCGGCAATGAAGACGTACCTCGCCGGTGCCCGCCTTTTGCTGAACCGCAACCGTCCGGAAGAGGCGTTATCCTCCTTTCAAAGGATCGATGACCTGATTGAACGAATGGGCACGATTACCAAACAGCTCAAATCATACGCCCGGCGCGGGGGAAGTGAGTTAAGCCCTGTAAATATGGGCGATGCGCTCAATTCGGCCCTCACCATGATGGAACCGCAACTGCGTCAGCGCAGGGTCAGGATCACCCGTATTGTGCCGGATCAACCGGTCCAGATCATGGGGGACCGGGTGCGCCTTGAACAGGTGATGATCAACCTTCTGCGAAACGCGCTTGATGCCACACAGGCTGTCCCTGAAGCTGCAATTGAGGTGCTTCTTGCGGCGGGCGAAACAGCGGTGCTGACCGTACGCGACAATGGGTACGGTATTGAAGATATCGATAACCTGTTCGAGCCGTTTTACACCACCAAGCAACCCGGCGACGGTGTCGGACTGGGTCTTGCCATTTCTTCTGGTATCGTGAACGACCTTGGGGGACGGCTGACCGCCCGGAACGTGGCGGCAGGGGGGGCTGTTTTCGAATTACAACTTCCTATCTTGCCGGAAGAGACCAGAGCAGCGGAGTGACCTGAAATGCCAAGTGCCATGAAGATTGCGATCATCGACGACGAAAAAGACATGCGTCAGTCAATCAGCCAATGGCTCGCGTTGTCCGGCTATGACACAGAGGCGTTTCCCTCTGCCGAAGAGGCGCTGAAAGTACTCAGTGCAGATTATCCGGGCATCGTCGTCACCGACATCAAAATGCCGGGCATGGACGGAATGCAGTTCCTTAAAAAACTAATGGGAACCGATTCAAGTCTACCAGTGATCATGATCACCGGCCATGGCGATGTCCCGATGGCGGTCGAGGCGATGCGCGTTGGTGCCTATGACTTCCTCGAAAAACCGTTCAACCCTGACCGCATGACCGAGTTGGCAAAAAAGGCCACTAATGTGCGCCGCATGGTCCTCGATGCCCGCGCTTTGCGGCGAGAACTATCCGATGGTGGCCAGTTGATGAAAAAGCTTATCGGCTCTAGCCCGGCAATGGAGCGCCTGAAAGAGGACATTCTGGATCTTGGTCAGGCAGACGGGCATGTTCTGGTCGAAGGCGAAACTGGCACTGGCAAAACCCTCGTGGCCCATGCGTTGCATGCGGTCGGTGCTCGGGCTGGCAAGAAATTCGTTTTGGTCTCCTGTGCGGCTTTTGAAGAGGACACGCTGATCAAGCGCCTCTTTGGTCCAATGCAGCCCGAAGATAGCCAATTGCCCGCCGTAGAAGAGGCCCGCGGCGGCACGCTTGTGCTGGAAGACATCGAAAGCCTCAGCGAAGCCGCTCAAACCCGGCTATTGTCTTTCATCAATGACGAGGGCACCCCGGCTGAAACCCGCATCGTCGCCATCTGCAATATGCAGGAACAGGACCGCACCTGCGAAGATGCCCTGCGCGCTGATCTGTTCTATCGCCTGGCCTCGCTGCGCATAACCGTACCGCCACTTCGCAACCGGGGCGAAGATATTTTGACGCTTTTCACCCGCTTTTCCGACCAGTTCGCCGAGGATTATGGCTGCGACGCCCCCCAGGTCAGCGCACAAGAGGCTGCACAACTTCTTCAGGCCCCCTGGCCGGGCAATGTGCGCCAACTGATCAACATCGCCGAACGTGCCGTCCTGCAATCGCGCCGCGGCTCGGGCACAATTGCTTCGCTTCTGATGTCGGACCATCAGGAAATGCAACCCGTCATGACCACCGAGGGCAAACCCCTCAAGGAATATGTCGAGGCGTTCGAGCGTATGCTCATCGACAACACCATGCGCCGCCACAAGGGATCTATCGCCTCGGTGATGGAGGAGCTGTGCCTGCCACGCCGAACCCTGAACGAGAAAATGGCGAAATACAGCCTGCAGCGGTCAGATTATCTTTGACCGCTGCCCTCAAAGACAACCGCATTTTCCCCATTGTAATTCTGCCGCCGAAGGCATTAGTGTGACCCAAGCCCCAAGCGCATCCGCGCCGGGCGAGAGAGTTTCGCTGTAACAGGGCGATGTGGGAACGAATTCCGCCGCTCCGAACAGACCGATTGGACCCCAATTACTTGGGTCACCCGAACGCCTGACGCCGGAAGATACCGGGACGACAGGCCGCTAAACAGGCACCATACGGGTGCCGGAACAGAAGAACCGCGATGAGGCGAGCGAGAAACAGGACAGCACAGACAGGCACTCTGAAAGGTGCCCGCGCAGCCGTTTCCGCACCTTTGTCCTCTATCGCCATCAATGAGATACCGCCGCCAACGGCATTCCCTCCGGTTTACGGACAGGGGCCGACCCGTTTGTCGCGGTCACAGAAAAAAACATGGCTAAGAAAATGCTTATCGATGCCACCCACGCGGAAGAAACTCGCGTCGTGGTGGTCGACGGAAACAAGGTTGAGGAATTTGACTTTGAATCCGAAAATAAACGGCAACTCGCTGGAAATATCTACCTCGCAAAGGTAACGCGCGTCGAACCATCGCTTCAGGCGGCGTTCGTCGATTACGGCGGCAATCGTCACGGCTTCCTTGCGTTTTCGGAAATCCACCCGGATTACTACCAGATCCCTGTCGCTGACCGCGAGGCGCTCCTGGAAGAAGAGCGCGCCTACGCCGAGGCTCAAAAGGCACGCGACGAAGAAGACGACAAACCCAAACCTAAACGCCGTTCGCGTCGCCGGTCTTCAAAGGCTGAAAAAACCAAATCGGATGATGCTGTCGCCGTTTCTGACGACGTCACCGGAATGGAAACCATCGACCTGACGGATGAGAATGTGGACGACGCCGAAGGGCTGTCGCCAATGGAAACCGTGACCGAAACACCTGTGGAAGAACCGCAGGAAGAGGCCGCCGCTGAGGCTCAGGAAGAGGTCACCGAACCAGCAGAAGATAACGCTGATGCCGAGGAGACATCCGCAGAAACCGAAGAAACAGATGTTTCAGCCAGCGAAGAAACTGCCGCAGAAGATTCTGCCTCAGAAGAGATCGAGGATAAGGATTCCCCAACCGAAGCACCTGATTCTGACGATGACGAACCCAAAACGGATGCCTCTGCCAAGGATGATTCCATCGAATCGGTCGCCGAAGAAGACGACAGCGAAGACATCCGCCCCGTGCGCAAACCGCGCCCGCGCCGCTACAAGATTCAGGAAGTCATCAAGGTTCGTCAGATCCTCCTGGTGCAGGTCGTCAAGGAAGAACGCGGCAATAAAGGTGCTGCTCTCACCACTTACCTTTCGCTCGCAGGTCGCTACTGTGTCCTGATGCCCAACACCGCGCGCGGCGGCGGCATCAGCCGCAAAATCACGAATGCCGCTGACCGCAAAAAACTCAAGGATATCGCGTCTGAAATCGACGTGCCCCAGGGCGCAGGTCTGATCGTTCGCACCGCCGGTGCGAAACGGACCAAATCAGAGATCAAGCGCGACTATGAGTATCTGCAACGCCTTTGGGAACAAATCCGCGAACTGACGCTCAAATCCATCGCTCCGGCCAAGATCTATGAAGAGGGCAACCTCATCAAACGATCAATCCGTGATCTCTATAATCGCGAGATTGACGAGGTTCATGTGGAAGGCGAAGGCGGATACCGCATCGCCAAGGACTTCATGAAGATGATCATGCCGTCCCACGCCAAGAACGTGAAACACTATCAGGATGCGATGCCGCTATTCGCCCGTTATCAGGTTGAAAGCTACCTGTCGGGCATGTTCAATCCGGTGGTGCAGCTCAAATCAGGTGGCTACATCGTCATCGGTGTGACCGAGGCGCTTGTCGCCATCGACGTGAACTCGGGCCGCGCAACCAAAGAAGGCTCGATCGAAGAAACCGCTCTCAAGACAAACCTTGAAGCTGCCGAAGAAGTTGCCCGCCAGCTGCGTCTGCGTGACCTTGCGGGCCTGATCGTGATCGACTTTATCGACATGGACGAGCGCAAGAACAATTCAGCCGTTGAAAAACGAATGAAAGATCGCCTCAAAACTGATCGTGCTCGCATTCAGGTGGGCCGTATCTCGGGCTTTGGCCTGATGGAGATGAGCCGCCAGCGCCTGCGCCCCGGTATGATCGAGGCCACGACCCAACCTTGTACCGCCTGCCACGGCACGGGCTTGATCCGCTCCGATGACAACCTTGCTCTCAATATTCTGCGCCAGGTTGAAGAAGAAGGCGTGCGCCGCCGCTCGCGCGAGGTTCTGATCAAATGTCCGGTTGGCATCGCCAACTTCCTGATGAATCAGAAACGCGAACACGTGGCTCAGATCGAGGCCCGTTATGGCCTGTCCGTTCGGATCGAAGGTGATCCATCGCTGGTCAGCCCTGAATTCACTATCGAAAAATTCAAAACTGCAAGCCGGGCAATCCCCGAGCCAGTATCACCGGTGGTGTCCGTCGACAGTTCTCTGATGGATAGCGTCGATGCAGATGCCGAAGACGCCGTTGCCGTCGAATCTCCTACCGAAGACAGCGATGGAGAAGCAGAGGATAAGCCGAAGAAACGGCGCCGCCGTCGCCGCCGTCGGTCCAAGTCCCGTGGGGCAGGGGATGCAGTCTCTGAAGCCGAAACTGCGACAGACGCAGAAGGTGCCGCCGTTCCAGAGGCAGAACAAGCGTCAGAAAACGCTGATACCGCCAGCGAAGAGGCTCCAGCCGAACACACTGCATCAGACGCAGCGGCAGAAGTTGAGCCAGAGCCGAAGCCCAAACCAAAACGCACACGTCGCTCAAGCAAGAGCAAGAAAGCGGATTCAGAAGAACCCAAGGCTGACGCCAGCTCTGAAGAAACTACTGCGCCGGCGGAAACCGAGGAACAGCCTGACGCTGAAGTGATGGAAAAACCGAAAAAGGCCACGCGTTCTCGTCGCAAGAAGAAGGTCACCGAGGATACCCCCGCAGCAACCGAATCTGCGGCAGAAGTCGAAGCTGTTGTTGCAGAAGCTGCTCCGGTGGCAGAAGTTCAACCTGCGGCGTTGGAAGAGACTGCCCCACAGATCGTTGCAGAACCGGAACCTGCACCAACCCCCGAACCGGAGGTAGCAACCGCCGAGCCGGCGTCAGAGGAACCCAAGCGTCCAAAGCGCCGGGGATGGTGGTCAGTCGGACGCTAAACAAGTCGGTTTCTGGTTGGTTGGATTTATCAGTTACAGCCCCGGTCGAATTTCGGTCGGGGCTGTTTTGTTATCAACCCTACGTACAAATTTGCACATTGTGCAAAAATATCAGACCTCTGAATCTGGGTTTATTTATCGGATTTTCGCAGCAAATAGGTGCTGAAATTCGCTTCTTCCTGGTGCCCAATAAATTCATGTCCAGCTTCATTACAGTAATGCGGGACGTCAATGACTGCCGCTGGATCATCCGAAAGAAGTTGGACAATTTCTCCACTTTTCAACGCCTTAATCCGCTTGCGCAGCTTAAGTACCGGCAACGGGCATAACAGGCCACGCGCATCAACTGTGTCAGAAATCTTCATATCCCGCGGCATAAAACAGCGATCACGCCCTGTCCACAAGGATGTGACCACTCCCTGCGTGACGCCGTGATATTTATTGTCTAAACCCTTGATATGTTTGGAATCGAAATCATAGATGCAGCATTGCTGCCCGCGATGACAGTGGCCCTGCTTGCTGGGATAATTTCGTTTCTCAGCCCTTGCGTCCTGCCAATCGTTCCTCCCTATCTGGCGTATATGAGCGGCGTTACACTGGGCGATCTCAACACCGATGGCAAAGCACGTTCGCGCGCAATGATGCCCGCGTTCTGCTTTGTTTTGGGGCTGTCCACGGTATTCTTGATGCTGGGTTTTGCGGCCTCGGCCGCAGGTATAGCGTTTCTGCAATACCAAAGCTATTTCAATACTTTGGCAGGTATACTTGTGATGGGATTCGGGGCCCATTTTATTGGAATTTACCGCATTGGTTTCCTGGATCGCGAGGCGCGTCTTGAAGTTGGCGATCGGGGTGGGTCCGCCTTCGGCGCCTACATTCTTGGCCTTGCGTTCGCATTCGGCTGGACCCCCTGCATCGGCCCACAACTCGGTGCAATCCTTTCATTGGCCGCCGCCGAAGCCTCAGTCACCCGCGGCACGCTCCTGCTCGCCATATATGCCATCGGACTTGGAGTGCCATTCTTGATTTTCGCAGCCTTCCTTCCCCGTTTGGGTGGTTTAATGGCTTGGATGAAACGCCATATGGAGCAAATCGAAAAAGTCATGGGGCTATTACTGTGGACCATTGGCCTTTTGATGCTCACCGGTGGCTTTTCAGCCTTTTCTTACTGGCTGTTAGAGATGTTTCCAGCACTTGCCACGTTAGGTTAGGTCTTACTCTCGCCCAAATGCTGAGGTAGATTAAACCCAGCAGAGGTGAGGTATGAGCAGCTCCACCAGATCAACAGTCCGCCACAGGCGTGTCTTCTATATCCCGGGCTACGACCCGATCCATCCCCGCCGGTATCGTGAGCTTTACCGCAAGGAAAGCGCTATTCAGGCGAAGATTTCCGGATACAGCCTTGAATTATCTCCTAAAAAGGAAAAGGGGCGGTACGGCTGGCATGTCGAATCAGAGATTGAAGGCCAGCAGATTTCAGCAGACTTCGAAGTGCTTGTCTGGTCCGATATCGTTCGTGACAGCATGGAGCAGGGTATTGTTGCGACATACCTGCAATTGGTCCGGACGGCATGGGTTTATATCACCAGCGGTGCATTCGCACGGCTGCTAAAACTTAGGAAAGGCCCGATCATTGCTGCGCTTTATCCCATCGGTTTTCTCATCACCCAGCTTGCCCTGGCATTATTGATTGCCTGGGGACTAGGAAAGATCCTTGCATTTCTTCACCCTTGGTTAAGCTGGGGAGGGCTTATCGTTGTGCCATTCATCCTTGAATGGTTTCGACGCAAGGATAACAAGTTTTTCGCCTATTATCTGATGCATGACTACGCATATTCAGCCCGATATCGCGGTGCAAATCCTCCCGCTCTAGAGGCACGGATGGCTGAATTTACGGATGAAATTGCCGATGCCTTGAAGCTGGATGTTGATGAGGTTCTTGTTGTTGGGCACTCATCTGGCGCGCATCTTGCTGTGTCCTGTTTATCTGATTTAATCCTGTCTGGCAGGGCGCCCAAAGAAGGTGCCAAATTATCATTTCTGTCACTAGGTCAGGTGGTTCCGATGGTGTCTTTTTTACCTGACGCCAACAGGTTACGTGCCGACCTTAATCAGATTTCACAACGTACAGAACTGACATGGGTGGACGTAACTGCCCCCGGTGATGGTTGTGCCTTTGCGCTATGTGACCCAGTGGCTGTGACTGGTGTTGCTCCGGAGAACAAGCGCTGGCCCTTGGTATTGTCCGCAGCGTTTACCAAGACTTTGAGCCCAGAGCGTTGGAAGGCATTGCGATGGCGGTTTTTTCGACTGCATTTCCAGTATTTATGTGCTTTTGATCAACCTGGCGAATATGACTATTTCCGCATCACTGCAGGGCCGCTGACGCTGATTGATCGTTTCAAAGACCGTCCAGCATCCCCCAGCAGGATCGAGAAACCCGTTTCAAAATATACGAGCATCGAGAGATGACCCGCCCCCCCAAACCACCTGCACGTGAAGGAAGGGTCTCTCTATGGCGATACTTGAAGTTGTTCCGCCAGGATATCTTGTCAGCCCAACCTGCACGGCTTTATCGCGCCTGGATGGCAGAGTTTCGCACCCCGTTTTTTCGATCTTACCTTTGCAATCAACCCGAACTTGTTGATTTAATTCTAAAAGAACGTCCTGATGACTTTCCAAAATCTGATCGCATTCGCGAAGGGCTTCGCCCCCTTTTGGGAAATTCTGTCTTTGTGACAAATGGCGAAGTCTGGAAACGTCAGCGACGTATTATTGACCCCGCGTTTGAGGGGGGGCGACTGAAAGATACGTTTCCTGCTATGCTCGCCGCCGGACAAGGGGCGGTTGAACGGCTTTTGCCTTTGGCCAATGGTCACCCCCAAGAAGTGGAAGAACAGACCAGTCATGCCGCTGCTGATGTCATTTTTAGAACTCTGTTTTCCATTCCCATTGAGAATCAGGTCGCAACTCAGGTTTTTGAAGAATTTCGTGCGCATCAGCGCACCCAACCGGTTGTTAATCTCGGAGCACTTATACCTTTGCCACGCTGGTTTCCCAGGTTTCACAAGCGGAAAACCAAGGAAACTGCCCAAAAAATTCGTGACCTGATCACTGGCTTGACCAAAGAGCGGATGCTGGAAATTGAGGCTGGCACAGCGCCAGATGATTTGGCGACTAAAATCATGACAACCGCCGATCCTGTGACCAACGCCGTGTTCAGCACCGATGAAATGGTCGATCAGGTCGCAATATTTTTTCTCGCAGGGCACGAAACCAGTGCATCTGCGCTCGCATGGGCGCTTTATCTGCTCGCGCTATTCCCTGATTGGCAAGACAAGCTTGCGCAGGAAGCTGTTGAAATTTTGGGGCAGGGCACACCAACATTTTCAGATGTTAGCAAGCTGCGAGTATCGCGCGATGTTTTTCGAGAAACGCTGAGGCTTTACCCACCGTTTCCCATGATGGTGCGAGAGGCCGCATGCCCTGAACGTCTAAGGGACCGAGACGTCAAGATGGGGAGTCAAATAGTACTTAGCCCCTGGCATCTGCACCGCCACGAGCGCCTTTGGGACAAGCCGGATGACTTTGATCCATCGCGATTTGACACGGAAAACGGTAAAACCTGCCTTCGTTCTGCATATATGCCGTTTTCAGCCGGCCAAAGAGTATGCACCGGTGCGGGTTTTGCTATGATTGAAGGGCCATTGTTGCTCTCGATGATGGTTGCGAAATACCGCTTTGAAACCGTCGCAGATAAACCTGCAATGCCGGTGGCCCATCTGACGGTGCGGGGGAAAGATGGAATTTGGCTTCGCTTGACACCGCGAAGCTGATTTTTCGTTTTATTACAAATGACTTCAGGACACAGATAATCGTGCCCTATGCGCCAGCACGAGCAAATAGACCCTAACTTCCAGTCGGTTTAGAACCAGTTTTGAACGCCGAGTGCTGCTCCGGATATGTCACGGCCGATACCGTCCACCGTTGCGCAACCCGAAAGGGCCGCTGTGATCAGCGCTAAAACAAACAGCTTTTTCATGCCTCCAGCCTCGTGGTTAACTTCGCCTGTATTTATTCTTCTGCCTCATACCACCATATCTCTGGCAGGAACCAAATCCCATCGCCATAGATTGGCAGCTTGCCCTCTGGATACTTTAATTCGCGCAGATGGGCAATCCGCCCAACAGAATATTGATGAATCGGAATGACATAGCGGCCCGAAATCAACACCCTGTCCAACGCGCGTGCGGCGGCAACGAATTCTTCCCGGCCTTCGGAAGTCAGCATTTCGTCGATCATCGCATCAGCGGCGTTTGATTTCATACCCATCAGATTTCGGCTTCCGGGCTGATCGGCAACTTCTGATCCCCAATAATACCTCTGTTCGTTTCCCGGACTTAGTGAAATTGCGCGCCGGATGAAGGTAAGGTTAAAATCATAGTTTCGTTCACGTTCGGCATATTGTGCCTTGTCAATTGTCTGCACGATGAGTTTTATGCCGAGCCGTTCTAGCGCACGCGCATAAATATCCATTATGGCCGTCGCTTGCGTTATCAATGCGTCCTGTTTCAGAAGCACGGTGAGTTCTAAAGCGTCTCCCGACGCGTTCCTAAGCCAACCATCATCTACCGACCATCCAGCCTCTGCGAGCAGTTTCATTGCTTTTCGGAGGTTCGCCCTGTTGCGCTTCGTTCCATCACCTACGGGTAATGCATACCCCTCAATGGCGCCTGGCAGGAGATACTGTGCGAATGGTTCCAGCAAGTCCCGCACGCGCCCTTCGGCTGGTCCGGGTTGCATGGCCAGGTCAGAATTGGAGAAGTAAGAACTGATACGAGGCTGGCGGCCTCCGGTAAGCGTGTCGTTGATGAATTCGAAGTTGAATGCATGGATCAAAGCATCCCTGACGCGCCAGTCATCCAATGGTGCACGGCGGGTGTTCATTGCGAACCCGGTGATGCCAGAAGGTTTTTTATGAGGTATTTCGGTTAGGATGATGTCGCCGGATTGGACTGCCGGAAACTCATATTGAGTCGCCCATTTTTCGGCGTTAAATTCGCGTGTAAAACTAATTGCCTTCGCTTTGAAGGATTCCTTCATCACTGTGTCGTCACCGTAAAACTCGATACGGATTTCATCGAAGTTGTTGGTACCGCGACGAAACGCCAAATCCTTTCCCCAATAATTCGGATTGCGATGCAGAATGACATATCGATCAACTTCATAATCCGCGACGACATAAGGTGCGGTGCCCAATGGAACGTCCGATATTCCGGCCTCGGAAAAGTCCAAATCTGTCCATTGGTTTTTCCTCAGAATGGGTCTTAATCCGGCGATCAGCGCCAGTTCTCTATCGGGGTCATTGAAGGTGATGCGGATTTTTCGTGGGCCTGTTTCCTCGATCTTATCAATTTTGTTCCAGAAGCCGTGATAGCGTGGGTGCCCCTTTGTGCCGAGCGTTGTGTAGGACCAGATCACATCCTCAACGGTCACTGGGCTGCCATCTGAAAATTGCGCCTCTTCTCGGAGGGTGAATTCAACCCACTCGCGATTCGGTCCGGTCTCAACCGATTCGGCCAGAAGCCCGTAAAGTGTGAAAGGTTCGTCCCAAGAACGTCCCATTAGCGATTCGTGAGTCAGAAATCGCAACTGCCACGGAGCGTCGCCCTTGAGAGTGAATGGGTTGAGCGAATCGAAACCGCCCACGTTGCCGGTAACAAGTTTGCCTCCTTTTGGTGCATTTGGATTGGCGTAAGGCAGGGACACAAAATCAGGTGGTAGGGCGGGATCACCATACATAGCTATGCCATGCGCAGGGTCTGACAGGGCCGGAGCCGCCCCAAAAACCAGCAAAAAATATCCAAATTTAACGCTGTTGAAGAGGAAATTAACTGGTCTCATATTGGCAACAATCCTGCTCGGCCCTTGTATCATTGACCCAGACGGTAATGACGGATTCACGCATTATCAAACTTTTAGCTTGGATCACGGCGCCAGATTGCTTATAAAGGACTTACTGCTCGATAGGTTTCTTGCCTGTATGAAACCTGCCTCAATAACTTAACGCCGGCTTCGTGCCGGCGTTTTTTTGTCTTCTGCTCGGATATAAAGCTTACCCGTGCAATTCGCACATGCAGCATGTATGCTGCAACCGCAAATATACGGAGGGGCATTGATGAGTGTAGCGGGCAAAACAGCGATTATCACCGGTTCAAATTCCGGGATCGGCCTTGGGGTGGCGCGTGAACTTGCAAAGGCGGGTGCTAACATCACGCTCAACTCATTCACCGATTCGGAAGAAGATCACACACTTGCCGCGAGCCTTGCTTCAGAGTTTGGTGTGACTGCAAATTATGTTCGCGCAGACATGTCGAATCCAGACGATTGCAGGGCGCTGATCGAAGCTGCAGGTGGATGCGACATCCTGATCAACAACGCTGGCATTCAACACGTCGCTTCGATCCCGGACTTTGCGGTGGAGAAATGGGATGCGATCATTGCCATCAACTTGTCTTCTGCTTTTCACACCACCGCGGCAGCGCTGCCTGTGATGCGGGAAAGAGGTTGGGGCAGGGTGGTCAATATTGCGAGCGCCCATGGGTTAACCGCCAGCCCTTTCAAATCCGCTTATGTGGCCGCAAAGCACGGCATAGTTGGATTGACCAAAGTGACCGCGCTGGAAACCGCGGAAGAACCAATAACTGCCAACGCAATTTGCCCTGGCTATGTGCTGACCCCGCTGGTCGAAGCACAGATCCCCGACACAATGAAAGAGTATGGTTTGAGCCGCGAGGAAGTGATCCGAGATGTGATCATGACGCGCCAGCCGTCAAAGTCTTTTGCCACTGTGGAACAGCTGGGCGGCACAACGCTGTATCTGTGTTCTGATGCCGCAGCACAGGTGACGGGCACGACAATAAGCGTCGATGGTGGTTGGACAGCTTTGTAACCGTTAGTCAGTTCTGGATGTGTCGCCGTTCTGCTCAGGGTAAACGAGCCCTGCAGAGATCACCAATTTGGCAGCTTCCTCGATGGACATATCAAGCTCGATGACGTCTTCTTTTGGTAAAAACAGAAGAAACCCGGATGTTGGGTTGGGCGTTGTGGGAAGAAAAATGCTTAACATTTCCCCGCCTGTTTCCGCCTTTTGTATCACCTCACCCTTGGTTGTGGTCGAAACGAAACCAATGGCCCAGATCCCCTTACGGGGGTATTGGATAAGACACGCCTTTTCAAAGCTGCGGTCAGATTGAGCAAAAACAGTTTCCGCGATCTGTTTGACGCCAGAATAAATCGACCGGACCACCGGCATCCGCTCGACAAAAGATTCAGCAAAACGGATGAGCGATTTACCGATCAGACCTTTCGCAACCCAACCAATGAAAATCGTGAACATCAGGAAAAAGATGACACCAACGCCACGAAGGTTAATCCCAATGTATTTCTCAGGCCGGAAATTGTAGGGAACGAGCGGCAGTACAAAGCTGTCGACCCAGCCAATCAATGTCCAAACCAGCCATATGGTTAGCCCAACAGGCGCAATCACCACGATACCGGTCAGAAAACTGGCGCGGAGCCCCGGAAACATCCGGGACTTTTTCGGTGGCTTAGTCGGTTTTGGCGGTTCTTGGTCGAAGGGCGTGTTCATTTAGGCAACCAAAGAAAGGACAACGAAAACCTTCTATGCAAATTAACCATTTGCTACAATGAATTTCGTTTGAACAGCTTATTCCAGTCGAACGATCTCTGCAGCGATCTCTGCCGCCAGCCGGGCATTATTCAGAATCAATGAAATGTTGGACTCAAGGGATCGCCCCTCAGTTTCCTCAAAAATACGCCGTAAAAGGAAAGGGGTTAGATCCTTTCCTGTAATGTTTTGTGCTTCAGCGTCCTGAACAGCCAGGGCAATCACCGGGTCAATTTCGATCGGTGGAATCTCTGAATTTGCCGGAATAGGGTTTGCGATCAGCATTCCGCCTTGCAATCCCAATGCCTTTCTCATCTGAAATGCCTGAGCAACTTCTGATGCGCTGTCCATCCTAATTGGTGCATCTAGTGAAGAGGTACGTGACCAAAACGCGGGAAAGTTGTCCTGACCGAAAGCGACCACCGGAACGCCAAGTGTTTCGAGTACTTCAAGCGTTTTTGGCAGATCGAGAATTGCTTTCGCACCTGCGCAAACTACGGTGACGGCAGTCTGGGCAAGCTCATGTAGATCAGCCGATACATCGAAACTGTTTTCAGCCCCCCGATGCACGCCTCCAATTCCACCTGTGGCAAATGTAGAAATACCAGCGTGTGCAGCCGCTATCATAGTGGCGGCAACCGTGGTTGCACCTGTACCCTTGCACGCGAGACAGGTCGCAAGATCCGCGCGGCTGAGCTTGGCCACATTATTTGCCTGGGCAAGGGTCATCAGTTGGGTATCTGTAAGGCCCACATGCAATGTTCCCTCCAAAACCGCGATCGTTGCGGGAACGGCGCCGCAAGTGCGAATTTCGGCTTCCACCCTCTGTGCCGTCTCATAGTTTTGGGGCCACGGCATACCGTGTGTGATGATGGTGCTTTCAAGCGCTACAACCGGTCTATTGTTGCGCTGTGCTTCTTCGACTTCCTGAGAGCGTTGCAGAAATTTCATTCGATTCTTTCCCCGGAAACATGCGCCGCAGCTGCGGACAGGGCCCGCGACAGCGAGTCCTGCCTCGAGGCGCCAGATGCTTCCGCCGCGATATGGGCTGCCATGAATGTATCACCTGCGCCCGTAACCTGTGTAATGGAAACCGCAGGGGGCATTGCATGAAATAAACCCTCTGTGGATCCATCAGCAGCCATATCACTACCATTGGTGACAAGAGCACGTTTTGCGCCTTGTTCACACAACGTACGTGCAGCCTCCAAAGCCGTTGGGAAACATCGATTGCAAAGCAGGCCCGCTTCTTCAAGGTTAACGTAAAGCGTGCCACGCCGGTTTTCTACGAATGGGGCAAGACGAAGCGCCTTACCGGGTGAAGCTGGGGCAATTCGTAAATCTGCTTGTTCAAACAACTCACCAAAGGCGATTTCCCGCAGCAAGGTTGAAGTTAGATTCCCATCTAACGCCACAAGTCCCTTGTAAGATGTTTGTGCACTGGCAAGGCGCCCACCTCTGATCGGTTGAAGGATTTCGTCACCCGCAGCCTCCAGTGTGTGGGCATCTGCAACAGCCGCGATCAGGCCTTCTCTGTCTTCGATAGCCATATACCTGTCTGTCGGCAGATCGCTCATGCGGTGAACGTGGTCACAGTCCAGTCCAAGTTTCTTGCAAGCCTGTAACAACTCATCTCCGGACCGATCCTGACCCACAGCAGTTAACAATACAGGCGATAAACCAAATCGTTTGAGCACCATCGCAATGTTAAGCGCAACACCGCCCGGCCTGCGTACAATTCGTCCGGCCTGATCGGAGCCTTGACGCATTTTGCCTTCAGACCTGCCAATCATGTCCCAAAGCACAGAGCCGATGCACAATATTTCAGTCATATCGATCTTTCTGAATCTGAACAGCGTATCGTTAAGTGCCGCGTCTAATTCAACAACAACCCGCCATCCACCACCAAATCTGCTCCGGTTATGTAAGAAGCCCCATCCGACAGCAGAAATAGAACAACTGCAGCCAGCTCTTCAGCCCGGCCAACCCGCCCAAGCGGCACGGCCGAACCCGCAGTCTGACGCTTTTCTTCAGTGTCCCAGCGGGCCTGCATCGGAGTTTGAGTCGGACCCGGATAAATCGTGTTTGAACGTATGTTACCTGGCGCCAGCTGCATCGCCAGAGATCTCGAAAGTGCGCCAACACCGGCCTTGGCGGTAGAATAGGCATCCTGGGGCAGGGGGTCACCGCGCAAACATTGAGTGGACGAAATATGCACCATTGAGCCGCCGCCAATTTGTTTCATGTGCGGAACAACAGCTCGGGCTGTACGAGCCATTGATTTAAGGTTGATGTCAAACACTTGATCCCAGACATCCATATCCATTTCCAGCACAGAGAAGTCGCGATCGAACCATAAAACACCAGCGATATTGGCTAGATAATCGATGCGGCCAAACTTGTTGGCTCCTTCGTTCACAGTTGCGGTAACAAAAGCGTCGTCTCGCAGATCGCCGGTCGCATAGAGCCGTTGATCAGGTGTTCCTGCTAGCGTGTCCGGCTCCGGTTTGACATCCATCAGAATTACACATCCTCCAGCGCGCAAAATGCCATTGGCTATTGCAAGGCCCATGCCACCGCCTGCGCCCGTGATGACTGCGACCCGGTCCGTAAAATCAAATTCAAGCATTTTGGCTGGCCTTTTCCGGTATTTGCGCCAGATTGAGCAGACAGGAGAAGTAATGCAAATGAAAACGCCTTTTTACGCCGGACAGCTGCTCCCCTTGGTTTTGGTCGTTTTCACAACAGGTCAACAGGCAAAGGCAACATCGGTTTGTGACAAGTTGGCTGTTCAAGTGGAGGAACTTGCTCAGTTGAGGGAAAGCTCGGATAATTGGGTAACCAATCTTAACCTACCGATGACACAAGACGCATGCGAATTTGGAAATAATGGTACGTACGGCAAGTCGTTTCATTGCAAATGGCCCTATGACTACAGGGATCCAAACGCCGAAGCCGAATTTGTAAGATTTGATCAAGCTTTGTCTGATTGCTTTGGAACCGATGCAAAACTGACCCCTGATCAAGGCGTCAACCATCCCGACAGCTATCAGCTAAGCCAGTTTTCCGTCGGTTCATCCCGTGTCTCTGTATCGCTAAAAGACAAAGCGTCATTGGGAAAAACCTACATATTCCTACGATTGGAATCTTTGGAAACAGAGTGAATTCATAGCTATTGCACTTGGATAAGTAAGCCGCTATACGCGCGCCATTAAATCCGCAGGTATGGGCGGGCCTTTGGGGGAGACATCCCCAGATGTCCACCGGTTGAAGCATCCGCTTCTCATCCCGTATCGAGGCGAAAACCGGAAAGGAAAAAGACATGGCTCTTCCAGAGTTCTCCATGCGTCAGCTGCTTGAAGCCGGCGTTCATTTTGGCCACCAGACTCAGCGTTGGAACCCCCGTATGGGCGAGTTCATCTATGGGTCGCGCAATGGCATCCATATCATCGACCTGACACAAACAGCACCCATGCTGGACGCAGCTCTCAACGCAATTCGCGAGACTGTAGCCAAGGGTGGTCGCCTGCTTTTCGTCGGTACAAAACGTCAGGCCAGCGCACCAATCGCGGATGCTGCGGAAAAATGTGCCCAGTATTATATGAACCACCGCTGGCTGGGCGGGACGCTGACCAACTGGCAAACTGTTTCGAAATCGATTCAGCGTCTGAAAGAAATCGACGAAGTGCTTGATGGCGGCGCCGAAGGCCTGACCAAGAAAGAGCGTCTTGGCATCGAACGCGACCAAGGCAAGCTGCAGGCAAGCCTCGGCGGTATCCGCGAAATGGGTGGTACACCTGACATGCTTTTCGTGGTCGACGTGCGCAAAGAAGCACTGGCTGTGGCAGAAGCCAATAAACTGGGCATCCCGGTTGTGGCTGTTGTCGACACCAACTGCCCGCCTGACGGGATCGACTACATGATCCCCGGCAATGATGACGCATCGCGCGCGATCACGCTGTACTGTGATCTGGTTGCACGCGCCGCACTTGACGGTATGTCGGCCCAGATGGGTGCCGCAGGCGTTGACCTTGGCGCAATGGACGAAGCTCCGGTAGAAGAAGCCGTTACAGAAGCACCAGCTGAAGAAGCTCCTGCTGCAGAGGCTCCGGCCGAGGAAGCCACCGCAGAAAGCTGAACCAAGCTTTCACGAAAATGATACAGGGGCAGGGGAGACCTGCCCCAACAACCCGATGATTTGAGGAGAGCCAAAATGGCGATCACAGCTGCAATGGTGAAAGAACTGCGCGATTCCACAGGCGCAGGCATGATGGACGCGAAAAAAGCGCTGACCGAAAACGATGGCGACATGGAAGCCGCAGTTGATTGGCTGCGTACCAAAGGTCTGGCGAAAGCCGCCAAGAAATCAGGCCGGACAGCTGCTGAGGGTCTGGTTGCTGTAAAGGTTGAAGGTGGTCGCGGCGTCGCGGTCGAGATCAATTCGGAAACCGATTTTGTTGCCAAAAACGCCGAGTTCCAGTCGATGGTACGTGACGTAGCTGCTGCCGCGATTGGCGCGGCAGATGTTGATGCGCTGGCAGCAACGGATATGGGTGGAAAAACAGTAGCCGAAACCATCACAGCGAAGGTGGCCACCATTGGTGAAAACATGTCGCTGCGCCGTATGGCTGCGGTTGAGGGTGATACTGTCGTATCTTATGTCCACAACGCCGCCACTGATGGCATGGGCAAAATCGGTGTACTTGTTGCCGTGAATGGCGATGCAGGCTTTGCCAAACAGATCGCGATGCACATCGCGGCCACCAATCCTGCCGCTCTTAACGAGGCAGAGCTGGACCCAGCTGTTGTGGAAAAAGAAAAGCAGGTTCAGATCGATATCGCCCGTGAATCCGGCAAGCCAGAGCAAGTAATCGAAAAAATGATTATTGGCCGGATGAAGAAATTCATGTCCGAAGTCACTTTGATGGGTCAGTCCTTTGTCATGAACCCTGACCTGACGGTCGAAGCTGCCGCAAAAGAAGCCGGAGCAGAAATCACTGGTTTTGTCAGGCTCGAAGTCGGCGAAGGTATCGAAGTCGAAAAAGAAGACTTCGCTGCCGAGGTTGCCAAAGCGGTTCAGGGCTAAGCCTAATATCTACACGGATCGGGGCACCCTTTGGTGCCCCTTTTCATTTGAGGGAGGGAATGAAATGACAGGGAAAACCGTTGTAAACAGCTGGAATGAATGGGATCCGCTGAAGCATGTGATTGTTGGGCGCGCGGATAATTGCCATATCCCGCCAGAAGAGCCCGCGCTGGATGCCAAAGTGCCTGAAGACAGCGACATGCGCGGCCAATGGGGCAGGCGCCCGCAAGAAACCATCGATCGCGCAAATGAACTGCTGGACAATTTTGCAGCACAGTTGCAGGCACGCGGTATTCGTGTTGATCGTCCTACATCAATTGATCATTCACTGCCTGCCACCACCCCGGATTTCCACACCGACAGCCAGTTTGGCTGTATGCCGCCACGCGATGTGCTGTTGACTGTGGGTAGCGAGATGCTTGAGGCAACGATGTCTTACCGGTGCCGCTGGTTCGAATATCTGAACTATCGCCCGCTGATGCAGCAGTACTTTGACGAAGATCCGAACTTCCGTCACGAAAGCGCGCCTAAACCGCGCCTGACAGATGCAGATTATCATCCTGATTACCTGTCCGATAAGATTGGTGTTGAAAAGCGCCTGCAATGGGCGGCTGAAAAGTTCTTTGTCACCACTGAAGAAGAGCCTCTGTTTGATGCGGCTGATGTTCTTCGCTTTGGCCGCGATCTGGTGGCGCAGCACGGTTTTACCACCAATCTTAAGGGAATCGAGTGGCTTCGCCGGCATTTCCCGGATCACCGCGTGCATACGGTTAACTTCCCCGGGGACCCGTATCCGATCCATATCGACGCCACGTTCACGCCTCTGCGCCCAGGGCTGATTGTCAACAACCCACAGCGCCGTTTGCCGGATGAACAGCGCAAAATGTTCCATGATAACGACTGGGAAATCGTTGATGCAGCACAGCCTGCGCACAACACGCCGCCACCGCTTTGTTACTCGTCTACATGGCTCAGCATGAATGTCTTGGTACTTGATCCAAAAACCGTTTGTGTTGAGAAATCAGAAGTTTATCAGGCAGAGCAAATGGATAAACTGGGCATGGAAGTGGTCGAGGTTGAACTGCGCGACGCCTATGCATTTGGCGGTGGCCTGCATTGTTGTACAGCAGATGTATACCGCGAAGGCTCCTGCGAGGATTACTTTCCAAGCTTAAGTTGAAGAATTTGAAAACAGCGCTCCCTAATGATAGCGCTGTTTTTCACCAATTTGATACGTCCACAAAATACCAATGATCAGTGGTCGATAATGAAAATCTGGTTCTGAAAAGCCGCCTTTAAAACGGCTTGGGCAGTCGTCTCGACACACAAAGATTCTCGCGCCAACCGCAGATGTTTCTCGATCGTTGCCGGCGTCAACTCCAGCAAGATAGCGATATCTTGAATTGTTTTACCATCACCGACCCAATCAAGTACTTCATGTTGGCGCTTGGTAAGTGTGCGCCCTGGGGCAGTATAGGGCAGGGTGAGAATGCGCAAATGAACCAACGTATTCAAAAGAGTAATATCTTCACCATGCTCCGCCCAAATATCATCAACGTCTTCTTGTGAAAGACCTGATCGCGCAGTCAGTGCAATTGCGCCTTTTGATCTCGCTGAAATAGATCCAAAACTAATTGAATACCCCGCAACAACACCCTGTAATATATTGAATTCTAATACTTTACGCTCTTGGGCAGTCATCACACCTGTATCTGCCATGTCACGTAAAACTGACCACGAACAAGCACCATCATTATCCAGCGCCCAACGCACCATTGGCGCGTGAAAATACAAACCGTCGCCGATAAAGACGTCGGTATACTCTTTCGTATGATTGGTCAGCAGCACAAAATCCTCGGGGTCACCCAAAGAAGTCGATGTGCGGTAACGGGTATACCCGTAAATTAGCCTGTCAAAACCGTAATCACGCATCCTGCGGGTGTGACGATCCCATAGCTCTTCAATGCTTGATGCGTTCAAAAGCTCTAAGAGATCTTCAGATGCGATCATTCTGAGGCTCGCAGATGACGCACCATCGCCTCGACGGCGAGCTCATAACCAACTGCGCCAAAGCCACATATGACGCCAACCGCCACCTTTGCCACATAGGACTTATGGCGAAACTCTTCGCGGGCATGGATATTTGACAAGTGCAGCTCAATCACCGGCAGCTCAACGGAACTCACTGCATCCATCAAAGCAATCGAAGTGTGTGTGTAGGCGCCGGCATTCAGAATAATCCCGTCATGCTGACCTTTGGCGGCGTGAATGATATCCACCATTTCACCTTCAGAGTTACTTTGTTTGAACTCTAAGCCAACCGAAAACGATGCTGCCTTCGCCTGACTCATCGCCTCTATGTCAGACAGAGTCGTAGTTCCGTAAACTTCAGGCTGCCGTTGGCCGAGTAAATTCAGGTTTGGACCGTTCAATATCAAAAGGGAGGTCATTAACTGCTGCATCCTTTTTTCTTGTTCTAAACATCTGCAAACAGATCTGTCGAGATGCAGCAGGAAACAGAGGCTAATCTACGCGTCAGTGTGACCGAGTTACCAAGCACAATTTGTTTTTTCATTTGCGAAACGTTGGCAAGTTATTTTGTGTAAGAACACGAAATAACTATTTGTTATTAAATTAGTAATGTTAGCGCAAAGTGAACTGAGGTAGTTAATAATATACACATAATACTGATTATGCGCATTATATTCATGCCGGCAGCTCAAACTAGTTACCTATGACACCGATGGCAGAGTACATGCATTCTCTGATGCCGATACCGAAAATGCGGGAGGATTGGTGAATCCGTTGGGTTGGCTATCACACGCAAACTCATCCATGTCGCTAGTGCCGCAAAGACCACTCCCCCTAGTGCTTGTCCGATCAACACACCTTTGGCACCAAACATCGCGCCACCCAGCAAAACGAGCGGCAATGTTCCAATCGTATTCCGCCCCCAGTTCACCCAAGTGGAATAGCTGGGATGACCAAGGTTGTTAAAGGATGCGTTGGACACAAAGATTGCCCCGTTGAAAAACGATGCTAACGCCAACGGCCCACAGAACAGGAACAGCACTTCCCGGGTCTCACCTGTCGCATCAAAGAGATCGGCAATCGGCTCTCTGAACACAAACAAAAGAAGTGCGGCGGCTACGACATAAATTGCGACGAATGTGATGCCATCAAAGAACGTCTCTTTAACCCGGTCCATCCGCCCTGCCCCAAAATTCTGGCCAATAATCGGGCCAATGGCGCCCGAAAGCGCCAGCACCACCGCAAATACAACTGGGATCAAACGCCCAATGACAGCCATACCTGCTACTGCATCCGTTCCGTATTTGGCCATTTCGCGGGTAACAATCGCTGCACCCACAGGTGTCGCAACGGTGGCAAGAACCGCGGGTATGGCAATGCGTGTGGCTTCGGTGAAGTCGCGCAAAACACATTGCGGGCGTGGTATCGCAAAGGCACGGTACTGGATAAACGCCGGGTAGATGGCAAACAACAGTGTGGCAATACGGGCCATGAAGGTGGCCCACGCAGCGCCTTCCAGCCCCATTCCCAGCGTAAAGATGAAAATCGGGTCCAGAACAGCATTTACAGCGCCCCCTGCCAGCGAGGGGTACATTGCGCGCTGGCCATCCCCATATGCCCGCAAAACCGCCACAGCGGTCATGGAAAGCCCAGAAAACACCGTGGTTGGCAGAATAATCCAGAGATAATTGGCAGCTTTTTCTGCTACGTCTCCTTTTGCCCCTATCAGCCCCAATAAATATTCAAGGTTTGGCAACATCAACAGCGGCAGAACGATCCCAATCAATACTGAAAACACAGCCACACTGGTTGCAAACTCTCGCGCGTCTTCTTCCTCTCCGGCTCCGATCGCGCGGGACACCAATGCGCCCGCAGCAATGGAAAGGCCAATGTTGAAGGCACTGGCAAAAAACATCAGCGTGCTGGCATATCCGGCCGCCGCGGCAAGCGCCTCCTGCCCCAGCATCGAAATGAAAATAATATCCACCAGGTCCACAGCAAATATCGCCATAAGGCCAATGCTGGCCGTAAAGGACATGACGGAAACATGCTTTAGCAGGCTACCGTGGGTAAAATGAGCGTCGGTCGTATGTGCCAAAGCAAAGCTCCGAAAAATCACTGGTCAGCGGGATTTAGGACCTTGGCCATCAATCACAATCACAATGCTTACACATATTTTGGTGCATTTGTGCACATTGACAGCCCTAGAACGGTAATTTCGAAGCGATGTCGCTAAAGTTGAAGAATTCTTTCAATTTCCGAGCGAATTTGTTCTTTCGAAGGAAGTGTTGCCCCATAGGCTGGCCCGGTTGCGATGAAACAATCCGTTGCAGTGATCCTTGAGACGGCTTTACCTGTTCGCTCGGTAATGAATGCAGACAATCCTTCGGATTGAGATCCTGTATCTCTGCATTCATCCACGATTAGGATGTTGGAACAGTCTTTGATTGCAACGACAATCTCTTCTTTCGCCAGCGGCGCCAGCCAGCGCAAATCGATTATCCTGACCCGATCTTCAAGTCCTGCCGCTGCCTGATGGCTCAGGTAACATCCATTTCCATAGGTGATGATGGCAAGCTCCCTGCCCGTGCCGGAAACACCAAGCTGACCGGGTGGCATTGTATGGTCTTCTGCGGGATACGAACACATCCAGCCGCCGTCGCCATCATCGTGCAGATCGCGCATCGGATAGAGCGCAATTGGCTCTACCATGACGACAACACGCCGCTCTACGCGCGCCAGCCTGACAACTTCACGATACATGCACACCGCATCATAACCATTTGATGGGCAAGCAATAATTATGCCCGGTATGTCACGCAGAACCGCCAAAGAATTGTCATTGTGAAAGTGACCGCCAAATCCCTTTTGATACCCCAACCCCGCAATCCGTAACACCATCGGGTTGTCAAATTGCCCGTTTGAGAAAAATGGAAGTGTCGCCGCCTCACCTCGAATTTGATCCTCAGCGTTATGGAGATAGGCCAGGAACTGAATTTCCGGCATCGGGATGAACCCGTTATGCGACAGACCGATAGACAGACCCAGAATGCTCTGTTCATCCAAAAGGCTGTCAACAACCCTTCTGGCACCGAACTTGGCCTGTAGCCCCTTTGTAATGCCGTACACGCCTCCCTTTCGTCCCACATCCTCACCAACCATGATGATTTCCGGGTGCTGCAACATCAGATCGGCCAGCCCTAGATTGATAAGCTTGCCCATCGGTTGTGGCGTCTCCAAAGCGCGAAGATCTGCTGACCCAAAGCATGCTGTCCGGATTTCTGGATCAGGTTTGGCAATGTCCGCGATCAGCTTTGGCGCAGGTACCAGTGAGGTTGCAATTTCTTCTGCAGTGGTCAGACGTGGTTGCTGAACAGCATGCTCAGATTTGCGTGAAATATCACCCCAAACAGATTGATAAATATTGATAATTTCAGTTTCCGCTACTACCCCTTCAGCAATCAAACGCGCCGCACTGTACAGTAACGGGTCGTTAGCTTCCGCGGCATTCACCTCAGCAACAGGACGGTACGACGTTTCAACATCTGGGCCTGCGTGGCCGTGGAGGCGGACACAGGTCATGTGGAGGATTGCGGGTTTGCGTTCGCTGCGAATCCAGTCAGCTGCGGATTTGGCGGCTTGGAATGTATCGACGATATCCAACCCGTTGCACGAAAAGTACTTTAGTCCCGGGCGTGACTGTAACACTGCAGAAACCCACCCCTCAGGAGATTTAACAGAAATTCCTATCCCGTTGTCTTCGCAGCAAAAAAGTAGCGGCAATGAGGCGCCTTGCCATGCGGCCCAACCTGCCGCGTTCAAAGCGCCTTGTGCTGTTGAATGGTTAAGGGATGCATCGCCAAAGCTACAATATGCGATGGAATCATGAGGATACTGAATGTCAGGTGGCGGCATCTTACGGGCAAGGCCGATGGCATAGGCCGCGCCAACCGATTTTGGTAAATGACTTGCGATGGTGGAAGTTTGCGGTGGGATGCTAAGTGCTTTACTTCCCAGTACTTTATGCCGCCCGCCGCTGATTGGATCCTCAGAAGACAGCGTAAAACTAAGCAACATATCCCGGATTGGGTCCTGATCCGGCACCTGGCCAGCGCGGGCAATTTGAAAAGCGCCGTCGCGGTAATGCAGAAATGCCGGGTCGGTCGGGCACAGGGCATGGGCGATTGCTGCTGAGCCTTCATGCCCACTTGAGCCAATTGTATAAAAGCCCTGCCCCTTTGCCTGTAAGGCACGGGCCATCCGATCAAGTTGCCGGCTGATTATCTGCGACCTGAATATGTCTATTAAATCAGTTGTTTCCAGTCCGGCATCAGATGCCGACAGGCCTGAAACAAAAGGCAAATCCCGCTGACGGACCCGTCTGAGGAAATTTTCGTGGACGATATCAGCGCGATCCATGAGAGCCCATTTCTGGCGTTGCGGCAATTGCAGAAGATGTAATTAGAAAAATGCCTGAAGACCTGTCTGAGCTCGACCCAGAATAAGGGCGTGCACATCATGGGTGCCTTCGTAGGTATTCACAGTTTCCAGGTTCATCATATGTCTGATAACTTGAAATTCCTCTGAAATTCCATTTCCACCATGCATGTCGCGTGCCATGCGCGCTATATCCAGTGCTTTGCCGCAGTTGTTTCGTTTGATCAGGCTGATCATTTCAGGTGCGGCGTTGGCCTCGTCCATCAGGCGCCCTACCCTTAAGGCCGCGTTAAGGCCCAATGTGATCTCTGTCTGCATGTCTGCCAGTTTTTTCTGGAAGAGCTGTGTCTGTGCAAGAGGGCGGCGGAATTGATGTCGGTCGAGGCCGTACTGACGTGCGCCATGCCAGCAGAACTCTGCCGCACCCATTACCCCCCAGGCGATACCATAACGCGCCCGGTTGAGGCACCCAAAGGGGCCCTTAAGGCCTTGAACATTAGGAAGGATTGCGTCTTCAGACACTTCAACGCCTTCCATTACGATTTCACCAGTGATCGACGCGCGAAGGCTCAGTTTTCCTTCAATTTTGGGCGCGGACAATCCTTTGGTGCCTTTGTCCAGAACGAATCCTCTGATCTTACCGTCATGGGCGTCAGACTTGGCCCAGATTATGAAAACGTCAGCAATCGGTGCGTTGGAGATCCAGGTCTTTGTGCCGGTCAGGCGATAACCGCCGTCGATTTTTTCCGCCCGGGTTTTCATGCCTGCAGGATCGCTGCCAGCATCGGGTTCGGTCAGGCCAAAACATCCAATAAGCTCTCCTTTTGCTAACCCATTCAGATATTTGCGGCGTTGTTCTTCGCTGCCATATGCATAGATCGGGTACATAACGAGTGAAGATTGAACGCTCATCATGCTGCGATAGCCCGAATCGACACGCTCGATCTCGCGGGCGACCAATCCGTAACTCACGTAACCCGCAGATAATCCACCGTATTCTTCCGGTATTGTGGTGCCCAGAAGGCCCATTTCACCCATCTCATGAAAAATCTCGGGTTCTGTCGTTTCTTCGGCGTAGGCGCTTATCACACGAGGTTGCAGAACCTCCTGAGCGAAGGTACGAGCCGACTCCGTTATCATTCGCTCTTCTTCAAGCAATTGATTTTCAAGATAAAACGGATCTTCCCAGTTGAACGAACCGAGGTCTGGGCGGTCTTTTGCAGAGAGTTTGGGGGTTTCGAAAGTCATGCGAACGCTCTTTTCGTGCTAAATTATCAAGTTTCTTGCAGCATAAGGCATCTTATGTCACGAAAACATCAAGTGTTCCGCAAGTACTTATGAGGTATTGGAATATATGAGCTTGTCCCGCCGGTTTTTGCCATCTACATCTGCTCTGCGCGCACTTGAAGCCTTGGATCGGCTTGGAAGTGCCACTGCTGCGGCATCTGAATTGGACCTGACACAAAGTGCGGTCAGCCGACAACTACAATCTCTAGAGGAGCAACTGGGCGTGCCAATGTTCGTCAGGCAGGGGCGTCGTCTGGTGCTGACACCTGAGGCGTCGGATTATGCCGGTGTTGTGCGGGGAGCGTTGCAAAAGATCACGCAGGCCGCTCTTAAACTGACGATGAACCCTGCTGGTGGTGGCTTGAACCTGGCGATTTTACCAACCTTCGGAATGCGCTGGTTGGTGCCACGGTTGGGTGATTTTGCCCAAAATCACCCCGACGTAACCCTAAACCTGTCTACGCGGCTGAAACCATTTAACTTTTCCGAAGACCCATTTGATGCAGCGATCCATTTTGGAGGCCCTGATTGGCCCGGCACACAATCTTTGCGACTGCGCGCAGAAACAGTTGTCGCGGTGTGTGCGCCAGAAGTGCTGGAGAGCAGAGTTCTACACTATGCCAGCGATTTACGCGCCCTGCCCTTGTTACACATCGAAACCCGGCCCGATGCATGGGAAGAATGGTTTGCTAAACACGGGGTGGATACGGGCCACATAACCGGTACAATTTATGATCAATTTACAACGATAACGCAGGCGGCCCTGCACGGACTGGGCGTGGCCTTGTTGCCCGATTATTTGGCTGAACAAGACCTCGCCGCCGGGCGGCTGGTGACCGCATGGGGCGGCCCGACACCGTCTGATGGCGCCTATCACCTTGTTTGGCCTATAGAAAAATCCCACGATGCGGCTCTGTTGAAGTTTAGGGAGTGGCTGCTTGGTCAAACCGAAGAGGACGATCTGTTGCCGCGTTGAAGGTTGAGAGATCAGCATATGCATCGGGCGGTGATTGTTATGAAAATTACGCAAAGATCAGATTTTCGGGTGGGCCGGAATTTTTGTACAATTTATACATGCTAAATTGCGTGATTTTGTGTGTAGACAAGTGGGGGTGTGTAGTTTGGCACAACCCCTTACCCCGGATAGAGCGCCCCAAACTTTCCTTCCAGATAGGACATTAATGGTGCCGCTGTAGGGGCCGCACCACAAGCCCGCTCAATCACCTCTTTGGGCTCATAAAGGCCACCGTGTTGCTGCACGTTTTCGCGCAGCCATCCGGTAGCCGCTTCCAACTCTCCATGCTCCAGTTGGGCATCCAGATCCGGAACGGCCCGGCGCAGCGCCGCCATCAGGCATCCCGCATAGACATTGCCCAGTGAATAGGTCGGAAAATACCCGAACAACCCAACCGACCAATGCACGTCCTGCAACACGCCGTTTGAGGCTACATCAACCTCATAGCCGAAATCCGCTTTGAACCGGTCGTTCCAAGCCGCTTCCAAATCTGCGACCGCAAGATCACCAGAGATCAAAGAACGCTCCAGATCAAACCGCAGCATGATATGCAGGTTGTACTGCACCTCGTCGGCCTCGGTCCGGATATAGCCGCGATGCACGCGGTTCACTGCGGCGTAAAACCCATCCGCATCGGCAACGCCAAGATCGCCAAAGGCTTCCTGCATCTCTCCATAAAGATAACTGCAAAAGGCCCGGCTCCGGCCCAGCTGGTTTTCGTATATCCGGCTCTGGCTTTCATGCACGCCCATGGACACGCCCTGCCCCAAGGGTGTCAGCAGATAACTGGCATCAATCGCCTGTTCGTAACAGGCATGCCCGGTCTCGTGGATTGTAGAATAGATGCAATTGAACGGATCATCCTCGGCCACCCGCGTTGTGATCCGCACATCCGTCCCGGACCCCGATGAAAACGGATGAACTGCTTTGTCGAGGCGCCCCTTGCTGAAGTCATAACCGAAATCACGGGCGAGGCTCCGGGCCAGCTTCATCTGCGATTTTCCGGCGAATGTCCCTCGTACGGGCGCAACCTCGGGTGCGTCCAGAGCGGTTTGTCGCAATCGCACCAGACCGGGGCGCATCTCAGCAAACATGGCTTCCAGCTCGGCCTCGGTCATTCCCGGTTCAAAATCCTCGAGCAGCGCATCATAAAGACTGCCTTCCTCAGCCAGCGCTGCGGCCTCTTGACGCTTGAGCGCAACAACCTGCTCCAACACCGGCGCGAACCCGGCAAAGTCATCCTTTGCCCGCGCCTCTGCCCATATCCCCTGCGATCGGCTGGTCAGACGAGCCATAGCCACGGCAAGATCTGCGGGCACCTTGACGCCGCGCTCGTAATATCTCCGGATTAAACGGATCGCTGATGTCCCTGCCGCATCCGGCGCTTCAGCCTGTTCGAGCCAGTCTCCAATACGAGGATCGGTTTTGCGGGCGTGTAAAACTGCTTCCATCGCTCCGGCCTCTTCTGCGCGCTGTGACGCGGCGCCTCGTGGCATCACCGTTTCCTGATCCCAACCCAACCGGCCAGCTACCTGCGCCAGCGCTGCGGTGTCACGCTGATACGCCATCAACTCTTTGAATGCAGTCACTAAATCACCCTCTCACAGATTGTGCCACAGGGTACTGACACAGAAAACGCGTCCGAAGGATAAGAACCCACAGCACCACGGCCCCCAGTTGATGCAACAGCGCCAGCGACACTGGCGCTATATAGAGCACCGTTATGATTCCCAGCACTACCTGTAAGCACAGCATCGCGAATGCCGTGGAAAACGCCCCACGCGTCACAATGTTCGCACTCCTGCGTCCACGCAGGAACACCATCACTGCAAAGCCCAGCAACAGATAGCCAACCATCCGGTGCACAAATTGCACAAGTCCGGGATTTTCAAACAGATTGCGTATTCCCAGATCAGCCATCCACATATCAGGCGGCAGCAGGCCACCGGCCATCAATGGCCAATCGGTATAGGTTCTGCCGGCGTCAATACCCGCCACCAACGCGCCAATCAGGATCTGCAGAAAGGCGAAATGCAACAATCCGGTGGCAAGCCCGTAAAGCTTTGCCTCACGCCCGCGCCTTGCCTGCATCAGCTCACGATCCTGTCGCCCCAGCATCAGGATATACCACGCCAAAACCCCCAGAATGACAAAGGCCAGACCCAGATGCAGCGCCAGTCGATAACTGGCCACATCCAGCCGCCCCTCGCCCAGCCCCGAAGACACCATCCACCAGCCCACAGCGCCCTGTATGCCGCCCAAAATACCTGGCAGCAGCAAGCGGCCGGTCCAGCCAACGGGAATCTTGCGGGCCGCAAGAAAGCCAAAGAACCCGACAGCCCACACTAAACCAATCACCCGACCCAGTTGCCGATGGCCCCATTCCCACCAGTAGATGCGTTTGAAATCAGCCAGGGACATCCAGTTGTTTTGTTCGGTGAATTCTGGAATCTGTTGATAAAGTGTAAACTCCGCATCCCAATCCGCCGCGCTCATCGGTGGCAGCGCGCCGCTCAGCGGTTTCCATTGCGTGATGCTTAGCCCACTATCGGTCAACCGGGTGAGACCACCTACGGCAATGATCAACACCACCAACACAAACAACAACATCAGCCATAGCCGGATCGCGCCGCGTGCACCGCCGCGGCCCTGATCGATCATGCCGCCCTGTGGCGTGTCCCGCCGGGCCTCTGGTTCGCTTACATCTTCGAAAATGCTGCGCTTGCCGCTCATTGCCGCCCCCTGTCTCGTCGTCTTGCACGCTACTGCCTGAGCGTGGCCCCTTCAAGCACGCTCAGTCGCCGCGCTCTTTCCATCTGACCATCTGTCGCAGAACCCCGTGAAACATCTGCACATCGGCGCGGGTCAATGGCATTCTGCTCCACATATTGCGCAGGTTTACCTTCATGTTTTCGGCCTTGGCTTCCGGAAAAAAGAACCCGGCCTGCCCAAGCCGTTCCTCATAGTGATCGGCCAGTTTTTCAATTTCCACCTGTTCAGCCCATACCGCCTTGGCCATGTCCATTCGTTCGGCCTCTATCCCGCCCTGCGCACGCCGCCACTCATAAGCGGTCAGCAAGACGCATTGTGCCAGGTTCAGGCTGGCAAACTCCGGGTTCACTGGCACATTGATGATCGCATTGGCGCGCGCCACATCTTCATTCTCAAGCCCCGATCTTTCCGGCCCAAACAGCACCGCCACCCGTTCCCCGGCGACAATCCTTTGCGCCGTTTCCTGCATTGCCCGCTCCGGGCTCAGAACCGGCTTGGTCAGCCCGCGCACCCGCGCGGTTGTGGCCAGCACATAGTGGCAATCTGCCACGGCTTCGGTCACATCCTCAACCAACCGCGCTTCATCCAACAATCGGCCTGCCCCGCTGGCCATCGCCACCGCTGCCGGGTTGGGCCAACCATCCCGGGGGGCCACAACGCGCATCCGGTCCAGCCCAAAATTCCACATCGCACGTGCTGCTGCACCAATGTTCTCGCCCATCTGCGGGCGCACCAGAACAAAGGCCGGTTGTGGCATTTCGCTTGGCATCTGTTTCCCTCCAACACCCTAGGGCTGCTCCTTATTGCAATCACTCGATTGGGTATTTTTAGCAAGAAAGAAGGCCATGCGCGGCCCGACTTTCTTCTTGCTGGCAATATCCCCGCCGGAGGCTCCTGCGCATGAAATCGGGGGTTACGGTTCCGCGACAACGAGACCTTCAAAGAATCTCCAGCACATTCTCTGGTGGTCGCCCAATCACGGCTTTTCCCCTCGCAATAACAATCGGACGCTCGATCAATACAGGATGAACTGCCATCGCCGCCAACAGCACTTCATCGCTGTCGGTCTTGCTCAACCCCAGCTCTTTGAATACCGCTTCGCTAGGGCGCATCATCTCTATCGCCCGCAGGCCAAGCGCTGCCTGCACCTTTTTCAGTTCTTCCAAACCCGGCGCGTCTTCCAGATAACGGCGAACCGTAACTTCGCTACCATGCTCCTCAACCAAAGCCAGTGTCTCTCTGGACTTCGAACATCGCGGGTTATGCCAAATCTCTGTCACAGCCATTCCTCTCGTCCCGTGCCAACAGCCTCGGCCACGTTGGCAAATCCATCCTGCTCCAGCAACCGGTCCAGCCCGCGCGCAATTTCACCGGCCAACGAAAGCCCGCCGTAGATCAGCGCTGTATAAAGCTGCACCGCACTGGCTCCGGCCCTGATCTTGGCATAGGCCTGCTCGGCTGATCCGATCCCGCCCACACCGACCAAAGGAATATCACCGCCTGACAGCTGCGAAAGCTGGGCCAGAACATGGGTCGATTTCTCAAACAGCGGTGCGCCTGACAATCCCCCGGCCTGATCCCGCGCCGCGCTGACCAGACCATCGCGATCCAGCGTGGTGTTGGTTGCAATAATTGCATCCACCGTCGCCTCGCGTGCGACACCGACAACCTCACCCAGCTCTGCCTCGGTCAAATCAGGCGCGATCTTCAGAAATACCGGAAGCGGTTGCTCCAACCAGTCACGCGCTTTCATTACACCCTTCAGCAAGCCGGCCAGCGCCTCAGCCCCCTGCAAATCGCGCAGCTTTTCAGTATTGGGACTTGAGACATTAACCGTTGCAAAATCCAAATGCCGGCCACAATGGGAAAGCACCCGGGCAAAATCTTCGGCCCGGTCCTCACTGTCCTTGTTTGCCCCGAGGTTCAGGCCGATCACGGCGTTCTGCGGCCGACCAGCCAGCCGTCCGGCTGCGGCTTCCATTCCTTCATTGTTGAACCCAAACCGATTGATCACCGCCCGGTCTTTACGCAGCCGAAACAACCGAGGCCGAGGATTTCCTGGCTGCGCCTTAGGCGTGACGGCGCCCACCTCGACAAACCCAAACCCAGCCTTGACCAAGGGCCCAAGCGCTTGAGCGTTCTTGTCAAATCCTGCGGCCAGCCCGACGGGGTTGGGCAATTCCAGACCAGCCACTTGGGTTTTCAGACGCTGTGACGTTACGACACCTGGCAAAGGCGCCAGCCCCAGCCGTAGCGCAGTTAGGGCCAGCCCATGTGCCCGCTCAGGATCACACCGATGCAACAGGGCAAGGCCAAGTCGCTCAACCGGCGTCATTCAACACCCGCCGGAAACTGATGCACGCCGTCGAACAAGGGCAAAGGCTGCGCCCACCTAACCTCTGAAAGGTTGAGCGCGCGATAAAGATGCGGGAACAAGGCCCCTCCCCGCGATGGCTCCCACTTCAAAGCCTGGCCCAGATCATCTGCCTCAACCGCTGCCAGCATCAGATCATCCGCCCCGGCAAAATGTTTATCCGCCGTCTCGGGTGCCTGTTCAATTGTAGAGAAATGGATGAACCCGTCGGCCAGATCAATGGGAGCACCGGATGTCTTGCCCTCGGCGCGCAGCGCGGCCCATTCAGACTGGCGAAATATCTTGTAAATCAGCATGCCCGGGTCATGCCCCGCCGATTTCCCAAGGTCAAGCTTGAAGGTTTTGACATGGGCCCTGTCAACGCGTCAGGATAGGGTCATCTCAAAAAACCGGAGCCTGCTGCTATGCCCGCCCCTAAATCCCTCCTGACTGCCGCCCTGACCGCGCTTTGCCTGTCCACCACGCAGGGATTAGCGGACTATACGCTTACCATCCTGCACACGAATGATTTTCACGCCCGGTTTGAGCCTATCAACAAATACGATTCCTCCTGCGGGCACGAAGATAACGACGCAGGCAAGTGCTTTGGTGGTTCTGCCAGGCTGTTAACCGCGATCAGAGCTGCCCGTGCGCGTGTTGAAAACCCGGTCCTGTTCGATGGCGGGGATCAGTTTCAGGGCACTTTGTTTTATACTCAGTACAAGGGCAAGCTAACCGCCGAAATGATGAATGCCCTGGGTTACGACGCGATGACCGTTGGCAATCATGAATTCGATGACGGGCCAGAGGTGTTGCGCGGTTTCATGGACGCCGTCGCGTTTCCGGTGCTGATGTCCAATGCCGATGTCTCAGGAGAGCCACACCTGGCCGGGAAGCTGCGCAAATCCACGGTGATCGAACGCGCAGGTGAGCGCATCGGACTAATCGGCCTGACACCGCAGAACACCGACGAGCTGGCCAGCCCCGGGCCCAACATCATCTTTACCGATCCCGTGCATGCCGTTCAGGCCGAGGTCGACCGCCTGACCGCCGACGGCGTCACCAAGATTATTGTGTTAAGCCACTCCGGCTATCGCACCGATCTGCACGTGGCCCGCGAAACGACCGGGGTGGATGTCATCGTTGGCGGTCATTCCAACACCTACCTGCATTCGGAAGACGAGGATGCCGCCGGGCCCTACCCGACCATGGTGGGAAACACCGCCGTGGTTCAGGCCTATGCCTATGGCAAGTTTTTGGGAGAGCTGAAGGTGATGTTTGACGACACCGGCACCATCACCACTGCCACCGGCGCGCCGGTTTTGATGGATGCAGGCGTGGCCGAAGATGCCGATGTCAAATCCCGTATTGCCGAGGCTGCGATTCCACTTGATGCGATCCGCAATCGCGTCGTGGCAGAAACATCCGCCGCGGTTGATGGCGACAAAACAACCTGCCGCGCCGCAGAATGCCAGATGGGCACCCTCGTGGCCGAGGCCATGCTGGCCCGCGTACGGGGTCAGGGCGTTGAAATCGCAATACAAAATGGCGGCGGCCTACGAGCCAGTATTGACGCCGGCCCGGTCACAATGGGCGAAGTTCTGACCGTTTTGCCGTTTCAGAACACGCTTTCTACTTTCAGAATCACTGGCGCCACTCTGTTGGAAGCTCTTGAAAATGGGGTGAGCCAGTTCGAGGATGGCGCAGGCCGGTTCACTCAGGTGGCCGGGATGCAGTACAGATTTGACCCAAATGCCCCGTCGGGCGCCCGTATTCGCGATGTGACAGTAGACGGCAAACCGCTTGATCCCGAGCGGCTTTATTCCGCAGTGTCCAATAATTACCTCCGCAATGGTGGTGATGGATACACCATGCTGCGGGATGCGCAGGATGCGTATGATTTTGGACCTGATGTGGCCGAAGTTCTGGCGGACTACCTTGCGTCGCAGCAACTTTATACCCCTTTCACTGATGGGCGTATTCAGCGTGTGAGCGACTAACTCCCTGGAGCTCTGCCCCAGACCCCGAGGTATTTAAAGCAAGAAAGAAGCACCTGACTCTACTCGCTGATGGCCAAACTGGATTTTCCGCGTTATAGCGGCGCAAATTATCCAAGGATGCAGCCATGGCCGAGACAGAACAGCCCCAGATCTATCTCATCACCCCGCCAGAGATTGAGCTGTCGAGCTTTTCCGACACGCTCGCCCGGGTGCTGGATGCCCATGAAGTGGCTTGTGTTCGGCTTGCCCTGTCCACCCACGACGAAACTGAGCTATGTCGTGCTGCTGATGCCTGCCGTGACGTCACCCATGCACGCGACATCGCGCTGGTGATTGAGACGCATTTTGTGCTGGCTGACCGGCTTGGTCTAGATGGTGTACACTTAAATGATGGCGCCCGCTCTGTCCGGGCCGCGCGCAAGGCACTTGGAACTGATGCGATCGTCGGAGCATACTGTGGCCCCTCCCGGCATGAAGGTATGAATGCCGGGGAAAGTGGCGCCGACTATGTCAGCTTTGGACCAGTTGGCGTGACCTCACTTGCCGGAGGAGAGCAGGCAGAACGTGAGATTTTTGAATGGTGGTCTCAGATGATCGAAGTGCCGGTTGTCGCCGAAGGCGCACTGGACACCGGGTTGATGAAAAATTTGTCCTCAGTAACGGATTTTTTTGGAATGGGCGACGAAATCTGGCGATCAGATGATCCGATAAACACGCTTAAAGAATTCGTCGCGGCGATGACTTGATTTCGCGCGGATCAGCGGCAATTTTTTCGTTCGTCAGGCGCCGCTCGGCCACGATCTGAGTTTTGTAAAAAAGTATGTATAGTTCTTATACTTTGTTACAATTTTCATGATGTGAAATTTGTTTGTTTAGCAGCTTGCAAATTGAAAAGAACGGCGGCCGGTAAATCTCCAATAATTCATTGAAGTCCGCGCAGAACAGCTTTGGCCGCACGTAGCCCCGGATTCTCGCCACCCCGTCCCAACCGTTCCATCGTAAGCTTCATCGCGGCAATCTGTTCATCCGGGTTATCCATAAGATTCAAAAGCTTAGGATGGATAATTTCCGGACGACATTCCTTGCCAAGGCATTCCGGTATGACGCGAGTTTCGGTTACAAGATTCACCAAGGTAAGCGTATCAATCTTGATCATTCTGGAAATAATAGCGCGCGTGATCGGGTTCGCATCATAGGCAATCAACATCGGCGTTCCCGCTGCCGCCAGTTCAAGAGAAACCGTTCCAGACACAGCAAGCGCCCAATTCGCAGCGGCAAAAGCCGTTTGTTTTTCAATGGTATAATCAGCTATATTAATGTCTTTTGGTGACATCACCAGTGGGTTCCCTGGCCAATCCGACACAAGTTCCCGCACCTGCGCGTCCCGCGAGGCCGTCGTGGGTAGGATCAAGCGCAACTCAGGTTTTTGCTCGTATACACGTTTTATTGCTTCTGCAAAGATCGGACCATGTCGCGCCACCTCGCCCTTGCGGGAGCCTGGAAGGACCATCAACAGCGGTGCGTTGCCTAACCCGCGCTTTGCTCTAAACTGTTGAATTTCTTCTTCTTTTACTTGCCGTTCGTCCACGACGGGATGTCCGACAAAATCACAATCCATCCCGGCCTTCTGCATATAGGGCGGCTCAAACGGTAAAAGCGCCAGAACCTGATCGATGACCTTGGCCATTTTTTCTGCGCGTCCCGCGCGCCAGGCCCAGACCGAAGGTGCCACGTAATGCACTGTTCTTATGGGGCTTTTTTTCTTTACCAATTTGGCAACACGTAAACAAAAATCCGGGCTGTCAATGGTGATCAGAACATCCGGCTTTGCGTCCAACACGGCCTCTGCCGTTTGATGCAACCGGCGCCTAAGTTCCGGATATTTCGGCAGAACTTCGGCAATTCCCATAACGCTCAGTTCTTCCATGGGGAAAAGGGACTGCATGCCTTCAGCCTGCATCAACGGGCCGCCAACACCCTGAAATTCAATGCTTTCCAGTGACTTTAATCCGGCCATCAAAGATGCGCCAAGCCGGTCCCCTGACGCTTCTCCGGCAACCAAGAAGACGCGCATCACAGATCCTTTGCGATCAGGAAAAGCCCAAGGTCCCGCACCGCTTGCAATGTTTTTTCGCGTTCCAAAATCATCACCCTGCCCGCTTCTACAACGAGACCCGCCAATCCTGCATCGGAAACGGAGCGAATGGTTTGTGGCCCGATAGCAGGCATATCTATGCGAAGGTCTTGGTCTTTTTTCGCTGATTTGACGAAAACACCTTTGTAATTTCTACGGTATTTCTCTGGTGTCGCAGCTACGAAATTCAATAGTGCGTCCGTCCCCTGAACCGTTTCGATCCCCAGGCACTGCCCCAACGCGACAACACATCCCTGGCCAACGTCCAACGGGGAAAGGCCCGACAAAATTTCGCCCGCCCGCTGGATATCTGTCAGCTCTTGCAAACTGGGTTCCGGGCCGATTTTCAGTCCGTTGTCAGCAACGAGTTCAGGTGCCAATTCAGATGCGCCGACGATTATAAAGCCTTGTTCTTCAAATATTTTTATAACAGTTCGCAGTAAAGCATCGTCGCCAAGGCCAATTGCCTGAAACAACTCCGGTGCGATAGCCTGCATGGTTTGGTCAAATTTCTCTGGGTCTAATTGCGGTCGTACGAGTGAGCCGGCAAAGACCACCTGTTTCCGACCGTCAGCCTTCATTGCCTCGAATAGTGAACCGATCTTTTCTAGGCGATGCTCTTTCGAGCGTGGCCTAAGCCTGCTTGGGACGCCTTCCAGCGTATAGACACCCGCATCTGGGCAGGCTGCGGCGAGCTCGACCGGCAACGCACCGTCACACGCGATGATGGCAACATCTTTCGGCATATGTTTAATCCGTGCCGGGTGTCAGAAATGAGCGGTCACTGTTTGCGGTTACAAAATCTACAATTTGTTGGACATATTCACTATCGGTTTCCTCTCCAAGCCGCTTAGCGCGGTCCTGAAAGGCCCCTTCCCCCTGTGCAAGCATCTGGAAGGCTGTCCGCAGTGCAGTAATGTCAGAGCGTGCGACACCCTTGCGTTTAAGGCCGATGAGGTTCAGCCCATCCAACTCGCCCCGTGATGCCTGAACGAGGCCGTAGGGGATAACATCATTGGTCACCATTGTGACCGCACCAATAATAGCACCTTTACCAATGCGAACAAATTGATGAATGCCGCTCAGACCGCCGATGATCACATCATCGTCGATTAAACAATGGCCCGCAACCGCTGCATTATTAACGACAATTACCCGATCGCCGATCTGTACATCATGGGCGATATGACATCCCGCCATGAACAGCGCATCATCGCCAACCCGGGTGATGCCGCCGCCACCGCCAGTGCCCGTATTTATCGTTACATTCTCACGAATTCTGCTTCTGTCGCCAATGACGAGTTTTGTCTTTTCGCCCTTGAACTTTAAGTCCTGCGGAATCTCTCCAATGCAGGCAAAGGGAAAGATTGTGCAATCTTCGCCGATACTTGTGTCCCCCGTGACGACAACATGTGATTTCAGTACACCCCTGTCACCGATTTCAACGTCAGGACCAATATGACAAAACGGACCAATCTGGCATCCCTGCCCAATCTTGGCCCCCTCTTCCACAATTGCAGCAGGGTGAATTTGCGTTTCGGGCAACGCTGACATACGCATCACTCCTTGGGAAGGTCCATCATCGCGGTGAACTCAGCCTCTGACGCCAACTCGCCTTCCACCTCAGCCACACCCTGAAACTTCCAGACTTTGCCACCCGGTTTGCCACGCAGCGTGGTTAAGCGCATTTCAAGAACATCGCCGGGGACCACCATCCGCCGGAATTTGCAATTGTCGATTGACATGAAATAGACCAGCATATTGCGGTCAGCCATGTCCAGCGCAGTGCCCACCATTACAGCCGCGGTCTGAGCCATCGCTTCGACAATGGTTACACCGGGCATGATTGGTTTTCCAGGAAAATGGCCCTGAAAATGGGGTTCGTTCATCGTGACATTTTTTATGCCCAACGCAGTTTGATACCCATCAATGTTGATCACCTTGTCAACCAGCAGGAATGGATAACGGTGCGGAATGAGCCGCTGTATCAGGTGGATATCCGCGCATTTTAGCGACTCTGTCATGGTGCGTCCCTTTGCCTAAGCTTTGGTGCGTTTCCTAACAAGTAGAGGAATTGTCAGCAAGTACAGGTTCTACTCGTCTGAAGTTTCATTGGGAACGTCATCTTTGCCTGCCGGGCTTTCAACAAGGCCGTCTCCGAACTCGCGGTCGATACGTGATATTGCAATATCAGTGATATCGATAACATCTACCCGCAGCAGAATACTGCGATTGTTCAAGACGACAACCCCGCCAGCTTCGCGCATGAGTGAAACCAGAACAGGTTCGACCGTTTTCATAAAAAAAACCGGAGCACGTTCACGCTCGCGTTCCAGGTCCAATATCTGACGCTCGCTGTCGCGTCGAATTTCTTGGACTTTGGCGTCGAACGCATCTGCCATTTGACGAAATTCTTCGGGCGAGGTTTCCGTACGAAGGTCTGTCAGTTGTTTCTCTTCAAGTTCGAGAACAGCTTGAATTTCCTGGTTTCTTGAAACCAGTTGCTCGCGCTTCGCCTGGATCTCTTCAGAGAGGCGTTGACCCATTTGCGTTTCCGCAAAGAGGCGTTCTGCATCAAGTGAAAGAATTTCACTCTGCACCACGCCAACATTTTGAGCAGTCGCATTTGCCACGTTTAAAAAAGTGGCGCTCATCACCACTAAAATTAGACGAAGCATTTTCAGCATGTCTAGAAGTCCGTTCTGACCGTAAAGTCAAAATTCCGCGTCACGTCTCCCGGTTCTTTTTTGAGGGCGCGAGAGAAATTCAAACGTAGCGGGCCAAATGGCGATTCCCAGAAAACCGAAAACCCAACGACATGGCGCGGTTTGAAGCCCGAAGAAGACACTGGTGTCGCAGCCGTTGTCACTGCAGATACATCCCAAATTGAGCCAACATCGTAAAACACGCCACCGCTTATCCCATACTCGGCGGGCAGCCCCAGTGGAAATTCTGCCTCAAATTTGGCAGCGGCAAAAAAGTTGCCACCCAGATGTTCACCAGACTGAAGCGGTCCAAGACCGTTGGTATCGAAACCACGAATGACTTGGTGCGTGAATCGATCGACCGCCCGGCTGGTTTGACCATTTTGGAAATCGATCGCTCCGCCTTCTAGAGTGGCCCGAAGCGTCACTTCTTCGTTAAGAACCTTGGTTTGACCAACAAGCCGGGCATCGGCCTTTATGAAATCCTGATCCCCTCCGAGTCCTGCATATTCCAGTCCCACATCCACCAAAAATCCAGCATTCGGATTCAAACCAGAGCGGCGGCTATCATATACGTAACGAAGCCCAATCCCACTCGAATACAAACCACCAACAGCTGCTTCGGCAGCCAAAGTTGGCGCCGCACCAGTGTAGTTCGTCATATCGTTATAACCGCCAGCGTAGAAAACAGAAAGGCGGCTGTTTTCGGCGACTGGAAATGTCAGAGAAGGACGAATTGTACCCGTAATTGTGTCGTAAAAACTATTGCTACCGTCTGTTTCAACCAACGCAAATGTAAGTCCAAATTCTACATCTCGGCCCAAAAATGCAGGTTCTGCAAAATTTATGCTGTAGTTGGCTGTATCTGCCGACAAGGCAAAGTTAGCGCTAAGTCTTTGCCCTCGCCCCAGAAAGTTCCGCTCGCTAAATCCAATTGAAATACCAAGCCCGGTATCAGATGAAAAACTACCCCCAAACGACAGAGATCCTGTTGTGGTTTCCTCGACGTCCACGTCGACCACAACTTGATCTGGCCTCGAGCCTTCACGCGCGTTTACGTCAGCAACCTGGAAGAACCTGAGCGCACGAATTCTCTCAGCTGCTTCGCGAATTTGACGTGGATTGAAAGGATCTCCCTCCACCACATCAAACTGTCGACGGATCACGCGATCTAGGGTTGTGGTGTTTCCCTCGATGTCAATTCGTTCCACGAATACACGCGGACCCCTTACAAGCATGAATTCTACATTCAACGTAAGATCGCGGTCGTTACGGGTAATACGTGGTTCAACTCTTAGAAAGTCAACGCCTTGCCTGATGGCAAGACGTTCCATGCGCGCGATTGAGTTCTCGATCAGAGTCGGAGAATAAACCACACCTGGTCTAATCTTCAGTACATCATGATACGTGTCTGCGTCAGCTTCAGTTATTTCGCTAACCGTTGTGATTTCGCCAAATCTAAACTGCTGACCTTCCTGGATGTTGAAGGTAACGAAATATGCATCCCGCTCGCGTGCAAGTTCCGCATTTGCTCCGGTCACTCGAAAATCAACGTAACCTCTAGAATAATAGAAATCGGTAAGAACCTGTTTATCGAACTCTAACCGGTCCTCTGCAAATGTGTCCCGAGCAATAATCGCACGCAGTAGCCCGGCTTGTTTACTGTCTATTACGCGCCGAAGACGTCGGTCTGAATAAACACGATTCCCGACGAAGCTGATCCGTTGAACTTCGATGCCTTTGCCTTCGAAAATTTCAAATACCAGATCAACACGGTTGTCACTACGGCGAATGACTTTAGGAGTTACCCGCGCGGAAACGCGGCCGTTTTGGGAATAGGCTTCGGTAATTGTCGAAGCATCTCGTTCTGCTTTGCTTGGGCTGAATACCTGTCTGGGGCGGCTCTCAACAAAACCCTCTAGGTCTTCATCTTTTAGGCGCTTGTTGCCTTCAAATACTATTCGGTTGATTGTTGGGAATTCGACGACACTGATGACTAGCCGACTACCTTGAGGTTCGATCGAAACTTTTTCGAACAAGCCACTTTTTTGAATTCTTTGGTAAGCGTCGTTCAGCTGTCCAGCTGAAACCGTTTGACCGCGTGCAATGCCAGCATATGTCAGAATAGTTGCTGCCTCTACACGCTGGTTCCCCTCAATCGTTACCGAAGAAAAACGGTAGGTCTGCGCACTTGCCTCTTTAGGCAACGCCAACATGGCCAGACAAACAAAAAGAAAAAGAACACTTCGAACTATCACTCTCAAAGGTGAAAGCCCTGCAGAACCTTTGCTCCGCGCGTCAATGAAATCGAGCATCAGCAATCCCAGTCAGACATCCCAGTAGGACTGTCACTAACCATTATGGAAGTGCTTGTCAAAACGCCAATCGTTATAAATCTTGGGTGGCGGTGAGCCGCGCAGTTGCAGCGGCTCTTTTTACTTAAAGTGAACCAACAAATGCGCCTGCGTAAAGCGCGACAAGAATCGTTGCCAGATACAAAATCCGGTCCCAATTCAGGTTCACGAGAAGAGAAAACCCGCGATATCCGCTTACAATGTGTTGCATCTTACTGCCTTGTGATTTTTACACGACCAATCTGCCATCGCATTGTGACCAAAAGCGGTATCCAATTAAGGCAAGATTGTGGCAATATTCCCTCTATGGGCAAAAAAGATCATTCCCAAGGGCGAACACCATCAGGCTAAGCACAAGAACCAGGCCAACGGTCATGGTGATACGCAGGAATTTTTCACTAGGTGGACGCCCTGTGACGGCCTCGATTCCGTAGAACACGAGGTGACCGCCATCCAAAACAGGTATTGGAAACAGGTTCAGCAGGCCAACAGCCGCAGATAAGACGGCGATAAACCAGATAAAGCTGTCGATTCCCTGGCTGGCCATAGCGCCCGAAACCTGGGCAATGCCAATCGGTCCTGACATATTGCAGCTGCTGATCGCTCCGGTGATCATGTGGTAGAGGCCTGAAATTGAACTCGAAACCACGCCCCATGTCTGCACGGTGCCATCGACCACGGCAGCCCCTGGCCCCAACCGTTCGCGCGCAGGTTCAAATGCAAGGCCACCTGCAATACCGATTCGCCAATGAGTTTGGAATCCACCTTCTGGCAAAGGTTCGTCACGGCGACGCGGTGCGAGGACGAATTCCAAAATCTGACCTTCGCGCCAGATATCCAGCTTTAGAGGGCGACCATCAGATGTCTCTACAACCTCTTTAAGTTGGTCAAAGGCAACGATCGGGTTTCCGTCTATTGCGATGATGACATCGCCCTGCTTCATGTCGATGTCATATGCGGCTGATTTTGGTGCGAGCTGCAGGACCAACGGCGGCATCGGAAATGGACCCTTGGCTGACGTCTCAACGCCGTTGCGCAAAACTACATAGTCCAGCAAAGCCTCTCTGGGCAGTGTGTCCATGAAGTCAGAAAAAGCGTCCCTGTCTTCTTCATCACGTTTCGGAACAATGTTCCCTGAAATGCGTAGCAATTCATCACCCGGTTCGAGCGTTACTCCTTCCACCGGGAGGGGTTTGAGTTCCCCGACAGCGAGAGGTTCAATCGCCTTTCCCTGCGCCATCATGATTGCTGCAAAAACAAAGATAGAAAGGACAAAGTTGAATACAGGGCCGGCAGCAACCGTTGCGGTGCGCGCCCATAATGGTGCCCCCTGCATCGTTTGCCGGTGCATTTCCGGGGGCATTTTTGCGACGGAATCCATAACGATACCGCTCGCGGCATTGGCGTCGCCCATAAATTTCACATATCCGCCAAAGGGAAGTGCGGCGAGCTGCCAAAGCGTTCCATGGCGGTCCATGCGTGAAAACAAAACAGGCCCAAACCCAAGCGAGAACACATCCGCCTTTATTCCGCACCAGCGTCCGACAATATAATGGCCGTATTCGTGTATTGCGACAATCACCGACAAAGCCACAACAAAGGCAATTATGGTTGAGAAGACGCTTCCGAATTGCGGTATCAGCGTGTAAATATCCACCCGGTTTTCCTATCCAATTTACTTGCCCACCAGTGCGTCAACGCGTTGTCGTGCTAAATGATCAGCTTCGCGCACGGTATCAAGGGTAATTTCGGTATCAATAAGACCTTCATTTGACGAGAGCTGTTCGAGAACCGTTTCAACGATTACGTTCATGTCGCAAAATCCGATCCGCTGTGCAATGAAATGATCAAGTGCCCTTTCTTTGGCCGCGTTGAACACGGCGCCTGTCAAACCTCGCATTTCCATTACTTCGCGTGCCAGCCGTAATGCCGGATAGCGCGTAAGGTCAGGTTGAGCAAATGTGAGTGACCCAATCGATGTCAAATCCAAGGATTCGACAGGTAAATCCAAACGTTGTGGCCAATTCAGTGCATACCCGATCGCGTGCCGCATATCCGGCGGTCCAACATGGGCCATCATGCCGCCATCGCGGAAGCCAACCAAAGCGTGAACAAGTGATTCCGGGTGAACGATCACTTCAATTTGTTCCGGAAGAAAGTCAAAATACTCTCTTGTTTCAATAATTTCCAATGCTTTGTTAAACATAGATGCGCTGTCGATAGTTATGCGCTGACCCATACTCCAATTCGGATGCTTTGCCGCCTGCTCAGGCGTGGCAGATGCGAGGCTTTCGATTGGCCAGTCCCTAAAGGCGCCGCCACTGGCCGTGATGATGACCCGCGAGACCGACGCTATATCTTCCCCTTGCAGCGCTTGAAAAATAGCAGAGTGTTCGCTATCGACGGGCAGGATTTTAGCGTCATTTCGGCGCGCGGTTTCAAGCACCAATGGTCCGGCTGTTACGAGCGTTTCCTTGTTCGCCAAGGCCAGTGTTGCGCCCTGCTTCAACGCAACCAATCCGGGCTCAAGCCCCGCAACCCCTACAATGGCTGACATGATCCAATCCGCAGGTTGTGCTGCCGCTTCATTTAATGCGGCTGTACCGGCAGATGCTTTGACACCGCTACCAGACAATGCTTCGCGCAATTCCTGCAACAAATCATCATAAGCGGTCACAGCGATCTCTGCGCCAAGTTCAATCGCGTCTTTGGCCAGCTGTTCGATATTGCGACCACCGGTGAGAGCAACAACATCAATTTGTGACTTTTGTCGGCGGATCAGGTCTATAGTATTTTGGCCAATTGATCCGGTTGCACCCAAGATCGTTACACGTCTCATGACATCCCCGGCACTAAATGGAATGCCCAAAGGATCATTGCGACAGCCCCTGCCCCCAACATCGCATCAAAACGGTCGAACACACCGCCATGACCAGGTATCAGATTAGAGCTGTCTTTAACCCCCATGCGTCGTTTGATGGCGCTTTGCCCGATGTCACCCATTTGCCCTGCAAAGCCCACGATGACAGAAACTGCCACAAGGCCAAATCCCCAACCAAATGATAGAGAGAATATTGCGCCGATTGCAGCTGCGCCGATCCAACCAGCGATTGTTCCGGACCAGGTTTTCTTAGGGCTAATACTGGGCCAAAACTTTGGGCCTCCAATTTTGCGCCCAGCGAAATAACCGGCAATATCTGACGTAACCACAATCAGGACGAGCCAAAACATCCAAGCCATTCCGTTTTGGTCGCGCAATACACCAAGTGCGATGCCTGAAAGAACAATCCAATAATACACCGCCAAAAACAGGGGGCGATCTTTGCTAACCTGACCAACAGCGACCAATCCGGAGGCGACCACAAATGGCAAAAGGTAAAACCAAGGCAAGAAATAGACCAGCAGCATGACCGCCCCGGTCAGAGCCGCGATCAGAAGCGAATTTTTAGCCTCAAACATCTTGCCGGTTTCCCAAGACATCACAGCGCTTAGCAAACAAACGACGGCAAAAAAAAGAAAACCACCGACCCAAATCAGAGCCAAGCCAACACCAGCCATCAAAGCCCCTGACAGAACGCGCGGCAGCAGATCGGACCATTGGGCCGACGCTGTCATGCTGGAGCGGCCCCGAAACGACGATCACGCACACCATAACCTGCGAGCAGTTTTGCGAATACTTCCGGGGAAAAATCAGGCCAAAGCGTATCAATAAACTCGTACTCAGCATAGGCGGACTGCCAAAGCAGAAAGTTGGAAATTCTGGCCTCACCGCTTGTTCTAATTACAAGATCAGGATCAGGTAAGACATAAGTATCTAAATACTTTACAAATGTTTCTTCATCCACATCATCTGGATCGACTTTGCCCAATGCAACGTCTTTCGCCAAGCGCTTGGTCGCACGTGCGACCTCATCACGGCCGCCGTAGTTCAATGCCACAGTGAGGTTCACACCTGTGCAGTGCTTGGTAAGTTCTTCGGCGTTGTCCATCAAATCCTGCAGCGCCGGAGCCAGTCGAAGCCTGTCGCCGATAAATCGCACCCGCAAATTCTCATCGACAAACGCCTGCATTTCTTTGGTGATGTAGCGTTTAAACAAGGACATTAGCCCCGCCACTTCTGTCTGCGTACGCTTCCAGTTTTCCGTGGAGAAGGCGAATATCGTCAGATATTCAACGCCCAGATCCGGGCAAGCAGTTACAATTTCACGCAACCGGCGAGCGCCCGCATGGTGGCCAAATAACCGCGGCCGACCACGGGCCTTGGCCCACCGGCCATTTCCATCCATGATGATCGCAACATGTCGCGGCCCGCCCGGCGTGAATGATTGTTCCATATTGCGCGATTTTAACATCTCAGACCTGCATGATCTCCGCTTGCTTGGTCTCTAATGCTTCATCAACATTTGCGATGAAAATATCTGTCATTTCCTGAACTTCGGTTTCCCAGAATTTCTGATCATCTTCAGACATGCCATCCGCTTTGGCCTTCTTGATCTGATCCATGCCATCACGTCTGACATTACGAACCGCAACACGGGCATTTTCCGCGTATTGAGACGCAACTTTTGTTAATTCTTTGCGCCGCTCTTCGTTGAGCTCCGGAATTGGAAGCATAATAATTGTGCCATTCAGCTGGGGGTTGATCCCTAAACCGCTTTCGCGAATGGCTTTTTCCACCGCGTTAACGAGTGATTTGTCCCAGACATTTATGGTCACCATGCGCGGCTCAGGCACATTGACCGTCCCGACCTGATTGATCGGTGTTTTCTGGCCATAAGCCTCCACCATGACGGGCTCCAGCATCGTGGCCGAAGCGCGCCCGGTCCGAAGCGATGCAAATTCAGTCCGAAGAGAGGCTATGGCCCCATCCATCCGGCGTTCCAGATCTTTGGTATCCAGTTCGAAATCATCCGCCATTTATTTTCCTTTTCTCAGGCTTTTGATCTTATCACCTGTTTAGCCTCAACCATGTACGGTTGTATAGGTACCGCTGCCATCGAGAATGCTGCGGAAACCTCCAGGTTCATCCAGGCTAAAGACGATGATTGGCAGGTTGTTGTCGCGCGCAAGGGCAATTGCGCTGGCATCCATTACCTTGAGATGTTTGGCAAGCACCTCGTCATAGCTCACGGTATCAAAACGTTTGGCGTCATCATGTTCAACAGGATCCTTGTCATACACGCCATCCACTTTGGTGCCCTTGAAAATTGCCTGACAGGCCATTTCGTTTGCGCGAAGCGTGGCCGCGGTGTCTGTTGTGAAATAGGGGTTTCCTGTGCCAGCTGCAAAAATACAAATCCGCTTTTTCTCAAGGTGACGAACAGCCCGGCGTCGAATGTAGGGTTCAGCCACCTCATCCATACGGATCGCAGTGATAACGCGGCAATACACATCCAGTTTTTCAAGTGAGCTTTGCATTGCAAGCGCATTCATCACGGTGGCCAGCATGCCCATGTAATCAGCCGTGGTTCTCTCCATTCCCTGAGCAGAGCCTTGCAGGCCGCGGAAAATGTTCCCGCCTCCGATCACCATGCAAATTTCAACACCAAGATCGTGAACTTCTTTCACTTCTCTGGCAATGCGCTCAACAGTTGGTGGATGTAGTCCAAATCCTTGTTCCCCCATCAGCGCTTCGCCAGAAATCTTGAGCAGAACGCGGTTAAATTTACCTATCGGGGAATCGGTGTCTGGCATGAAAAACGCTCCGTTTGATACCGCCTTGAGAACTGTGCGCAAAATGTCGGAAAAGCCCGGCACATTCAATCTCTGAAACCGGCAATACGCAGAATTTGCACAAAACATCCTCGCATATTCAGAGAAACTGTTTAATTCATGGGATCCGATGATGTCTTTTGCCAAAATACCGCTGGATCAACCAGTTTTGATTGCCGGGCCCACTGCCTCGGGAAAATCTGCCTTGGCGCTGGAGCTGGCCCAAGCGCAGAATCGAGACATCATTAACGCTGATGCCCTGCAGGTGTATTCAAATTGGCGGGTCCTAACAGCCAGGCCAACGATAGAAGATGAGTTACAGGTTCAACACCACCTTTATGGCCACGTGGCACATGACGTGGCATATTCGGTTGGTCATTGGATACGTGAAGTAAGCGAATTGATCACCAAAATGCCCGCCCCCATCATCGTTGGGGGTACTGGATTGTATTTCACCTCGCTCACGACCGGGCTGTCAAACATCCCCGCAGTGCCACCCAATGTTCGGGAACTTTCGGAACAAAAACTTGCGGTGGAAGGTCTGGAGATACTTTTTGACCAGCTCGATCAGAAAACAAAAGACCGAATTGATCCGAACAATCCGGCCCGTGTCCAGCGCGCGTGGGAAGTTCTAAACACGACTGGCCGGGGAATCGCGGATTGGCAGGATGAGACACCTGCACCCTTGTTCCCGCTACACAAATGCAGGCCCATTGTGATTGATGCTCCAAAGGAGTGGCTGACGCCACGTATCGAACAGCGCTTCGATCTGATGCTGCAAGATGGTGCTCTTGAAGAGGCAGAGCAAAACTTGGACCTGTGGGACTCAAATATTCCGTCATCAAGAGCCATCGGCGCACCAGAGTTGATATCCTATCTAAAAGGTGAATGTACGCTTGCTGATGTTCGTGAGACAGTGATCATCGCTACGCGCCAATATGCAAAGCGTCAGCGCAGTTGGTTCCGATCACGGATGTCAGATTGGGAATGGCTAGCCTCGCATGAATTATCAAAAAGCGATATTTAGACGTGTGAACTAGGACAATTGGTGCTAATTATTTCAATTATTCAACAATTTCGAGGCGTGTCCATTTTTGAGAAAACAGGTTAAAATTATGAGTCTAGCTGAATGGCTGGGCCCTGAAAAGTGGCGCTCAGAACTGCCACACAGTAGTTCCAGCCATGTTTTTTTGTGGATTACGCGTGGCCAGGGGCGTTGCGTGATTGAGGGAATACGCCACGGATTGGGGGTGCATAATGCTGTTTGCATCCCGGCAAAGACACTCTTTGCTCTTGATATAGGGCGCCAATGTTTTGGCACGGTTTGTTTGATCCCAACGGGCAGTCCGATTTTGATGCCGGACCAGCAAATGATCCTGCGCATCAGAGATGTCCGTGTACAAGGCGAGTTGACAGCGATTCTTGAGGCCATGCAGCAGGAGAGCGGCAAAAAGCACGCCTTTGTGGATGAATCCCTACAAGCATATGCAAGCCTTTTGACCATATGGTTGCGCCGAGCTATGATTGACGGTCCAGAGGAATCCGTTGCGTATTCAGCCGCACAGAGGTTGGTGATTGCATTTGCCGCGTTGATAGAGCGTGATTTTGCCAGCGGAAAGACAATGTCGGAATACGCGCGATTGCTTGGGGTCACCCCAACACACCTAACCAGAATTTGCCGCAGTTGCTCTGGTTTAACGGCATCCGAACTTTTAACACAAAGGATCGTACATGCCTCACGTGAGTTTCTGGCAAAAACAAATCATCCAGCGAACCAAATTGCCGCGATGTTGGGTTTCAAAAGCGCTGCCTATTTTTCACGATTTGTTTTGCGTCACACAGGCCATTCGCCTTCAGCTCTACGAGCATAGACGCCAAGACCGACGATTCATCCTACAAAACCGATGTGTGAATGTTCTCAACTACCCCAGATTACGCGCACGTAATTGGTGGTTTCTTTGTAGGGTGGCACACCGCCGAATTTTTTAACGGCTTCGGGCCCGGCATTATATGCAGCAAGCGCCAGGCGCCACGATTGAAATGTGCGGTATTGTTCAGCCAGGTAGCGCGCGCCGCCGTCCAGATTTTCATAGGGGTCATGCGGGTCCACCCGCAATGACGCGGCTGTCGCCGGCATCAACTGAGCAAGGCCAATCGCCCCGGCATGGGAAAGCGCGTTGGCGTTCCATCCTGATTCTTGTTGAACCAAACGCAGAAACAAATCCTCTGGCACGCCATACCGCCGAGCGGCATCCTTCGCCATGTTCAGGTAACGGCCCTTGTACCGCCCCTTGTAGGTTTTGGTCGAAAGGTCGCCCCACTTGGTCGGCGTATGTATTTTCTCTGGCTGCAAACGCACCGAAGCTTTGTATTGTTGTTTGGCCCTGGTATCGAGAACTTTGGTTTGGGACTTGAACAGCTTACCCTTGCTTTTCGATGCAAAAATATCGGCTGATGCACCTGCAGGAACCGCAAGCGCCAAACAAATCACCGCTGACGCGAGATGTTTCATACTCGTAACCGCCCCCAATAACAGCGTTCGGCGCAATATACGCATTTTTAAACGTTTTTCCAGTTTTGTATAAACTCTGAGCGGAATTCAGCAGGATTGCGAAGAAATCCATAAAACTTTACCTTTCATTCACGCGTTTGGGGTGATGTAACACCTCGGAACAGCTTTCGAAAACGAATCTAGGGGGGAGTAATGGCCGGTTCAGTAAACAAGGTAATTCTCATCGGAAATTTAGGCCGCGATCCGGAGGTTCGTACCTTCCAGAACGGCGGCAAGGTTTGCAATCTGCGCATTGCAACATCTGAAAACTGGAAAGACCGGAACACCGGAGAGCGCAGAGAGCGGACAGAGTGGCATTCTGTTGCCATTTTTTCAGAGCCTCTGGCCCGTGTAGCAGAGCAATATCTGCGCAAAGGGTCCAAGGTTTATATCGAGGGCCAGCTTGAAACGCGCAAGTGGCAGGACCAAAGCGGGCAAGACCGGTATTCGACAGAAGTTGTTCTGCGGCCTTTCCGCTCTGAACTCACTATGCTGGATGGTCGCGGAGATTCCAGCGGCGGAGGCTATAGTGGCGGAAGCCAGGGTGGTTACGACAACGGCCCCGCACAAAGCGAACCCATGGGCGCACCAGCCGGTGGGGATTACGATGACGAGATTCCGTTCTAGTTTCGGCTGAAACAACAAAAGCATTCGGGCCGCTCTGATTAAGGGCGGCCTTTTACATTCCCCGAGGCAGGCGCGGTGAGCCCCAACATCGGCTGGATTTACCAGTTTGTGGTTTCACGGCCTCGAAACAATCCTTGCTCGCTTTGTCTCTGGTCATTCCTTGTTCCGCCAGTTAAGCCGCCGGCGAATGGATAAAGGACAATTCTAATGGATCTGCGCAACATCGCGATCATCGCTCACGTTGACCACGGGAAGACCACTCTCGTCGACGAACTGCTGAAGCAATCGGGCGCTTTCCGCGCCAATCAGGCTGTTGAAGAACGGGCGATGGACAGCAATGATCTGGAGCGTGAGCGTGGGATTACCATTTTAGCCAAGGCGACCTCGGTCGAGTGGAAAGGATCGCGTATCAACATCGTCGATACGCCCGGTCACGCCGATTTCGGCGGCGAAGTGGAACGCATTTTGTCCATGGTCGATGGCGTTGTCCTATTGGTTGATGCCGCTGAAGGCCCAATGCCGCAGACAAAGTTTGTCACCTCCAAAGCGCTTGCACTGGGTTTGCGCCCGATCGTGGTTTTGAACAAGGCCGACAAACCCGATGCCGAGCCTGATCGCGCTCTTGACGAATGTTTTGACCTTTTTGCCAACCTTGATGCCAGCGAAGATCAGCTTGATTTCCCGCATATGTACGCCAGCGGACGTTCAGGTTGGGCGGATCATGACCTTGACGGGCCGCGCAAAGATCTATCCGCGCTATTTGATCTGATCCTCAATCACGTCCCTGCCCCGCGTCAGATTGCACATCAGGATGGTGATTTCAGCATGCTTGCCACGACCCTTGGAAGCGATCCATTCGTGGGCCGAATCCTGACAGGCCGAGTTGAAACCGGGAGTCTCAAAGTTGGCGCCACGGTGCAGGCGCTTAGCCGGGTCGGACAAAAAATCGAACAATTCCGGATCACCAAGATACAAGCCTTTCGCGGCCTGTCGACAACGGACATCGACGAAGCCGTTGCTGGTGACATTGTTAGTATAGCCGGGATGTCCAAGGCGACGGTGGCTGATACAGTCTGCGCACTGGCCGTTGATACGCCGCTGGAAGCACAGCCTATTGACCCACCAACCATCACCGTAACCTTCGGCATCAATGACAGCCCGCTGGCAGGACGTGACGGTAAAAAGGTTCAAAGCCGCGTCATCCGTGACCGTTTGATGAAAGAAGCCGAATCCAATGTGGCGATCCGCGTTACCGACACACCAGGCGGCGAAGCCTTCGAAGTAGCAGGGCGCGGGGAATTGCAGATGGGTGTTCTGATCGAGAACATGCGGCGCGAAGGGTTTGAGTTGTCGATCTCGCGTCCACAGGTTCTGTTTCGCGAAGGCGAAAACGGTGAACGGTTAGAACCGCTAGAAGAAGTCACCATTGATGTCGATGACAACTATTTCGGCGCCGTGATTGAAAAGCTCACCGGCGCGCGCAAAGGCGACCTGACAGAGATGAAGCCGGCCGGTAACGGCCGCACACGTATCATCGCACTGGTCCCATCACGTGGATTGATCGGGTATCAGGGTGAATTTCTGACCGACACCCGCGGAACCGGCATTATTAACCGTGTGTTTAACAGCTGGACAGCACATAAGGGGCCGATCCCGGGTCGCAGGGCGGGTGTTCTCATCTCTATGGAAGACGGTGAATCCGTCGCTTATGCCTTATGGAACCTGGAAGAGCGCGGGCGCATGTTCATTGGCCCTCAGGCAAAGATATACAAGGGTATGGTCATCGGGCAACACAGCCGGGAGAATGACCTTGAGGTGAATCCTTTAAAAGGTAAGAAGCTGACCAACGTTCGTGCGTCAGGAACCGATGAAGCGGTTCGCCTCACCCCGCATATTCAGTTTTCACTGGAAGAAGCCATTGCTTATATTGACGACGACGAGCTGGTCGAAGTTACGCCAAAAGTGATCCGTCTGCGGAAACGGTACCTAGACACCCATGAACGCAAACGGATGGCACGGTCAGCCTAGTTCCGGAGCGGACTTATTCGGTGGTTTCCACAATCAGTAATTCGCGTTCAGAGGCGTTGCGCGCATGCGACAACGCCTCTTGATATTCAGGTGAATGATAACATTCTTCCGCAGCTTCTACTGACGGGAACTTGGCCACAACATTTCGGGGTCTTTCATTCCCCTCAAGCTGAACAAACCGCCCTGCCCGCGCGATAAAGTAACCGCCATGCTTTTCAATTGCGGGCCCGGCCAGTGCCGCGTAACGTCCATAGGCTTCTGCGTCTGTTACAGTAACATGTGCAATCCATAGTGCCGGCATAATATTCCCTCAGCCCAATCCATCCACGATGACAATATCACGCTCGCTACTGGACAAAGCAATCGGCAAAATCCGCTGATACGCTTGCGAATTGTACCAGTTAAGTGCGGAGTCGTGATCCGGAAACTCGATTATAATATGCCGGTCCGGGCTATTGCCCTCGAGCATGGTTTGCCTGCCACCTTTGACAAGAAATCTGCCGCCCGCCTTTTCCGCCAGCGCAATCGTCTGGCTGGCATAGGTTTTATAGTCCTCAGGATCGGTTACATTGATCCGGGCTATAACATAGGCGCTCATTTCTCATCTCCTTAACCACTCAGCAGGTTACTGGCCGCTTTAATTGCGGATTGAGCGTTCTCAACGCTCTTCCCGCCCCCCTGAGCCATGTCGGGCCGGCCTCCGCCGCCCTTGCCACCCAGTTCTGCAACCGCTGCTTTGACCAGATCAACAGCCGAAACCCGATCCGTCAAGTCCTCTGTTACCCCGGCAGCCACTGCAGCTTTGCCACCTGCATCCGCAATCAGCAAAACCGCACCAGAGCCAAGCCGTGATTTATGTTCGTCAATAAGAGGTGGAAGATCTTTGCCAGAAACGCCGGTCACCACCTGTGCCAGAAACTTAACACCTCCAACGTCAATGGCTTCTGCGCCGCCTGTCGAACCGCCACCGCCCGAAAGCGCCAGTTCCCGGCGCAATTGGGCGATTTCTGCATTCAGTGCCTTGCGTTCGCTCAGCAATGAACGAACCCTATCAACAACATCTTCAGGACGCGCCCTGAGTTCGCTCGAAATTTCATTCAGGCGCTGGTCCTGCATGGACAAATACTTGAGCGCGCCTTCACCGGTCAGAGCCTCAATACGCCTTACATCGGCACTGGATGCGCCTTCGCTGGTTATGGAGAACAGACCAATATCACCGGTTTGCTGAACATGCGTCCCGCCGCAAAGTTCAATCGAATAGGTTCGCCCATCCAAACCCTTGCCGGATCCATCAACATGGCCCATCGAAACCACGCGGACTTCATCGCCATACTTTTCTCCGAACAACGCTTGGGCACCGAGCGCCCGTGCATCGTCAGGCGTCATAATCCTTGTCTCTACCGATGCATTTTGCCTGATATAGGCATTCACTTCGTTTTCAACTGCACGCAATTCTTCCTGTGACATGGCTTTTGAATGGCTGAAGTCAAACCGCAGGCGATCCGCTGCATTAAGCGATCCTCGTTGAGCGACATGATCGCCGAGCGCGTTGCGCAATGCTTCGTGTAACAGGTGCGTAGCTGAGTGGTTGGCACGGATCGCGGAGCGCCTTGAATTATTCACTTCCAGCTGTGCAGCCTCGCCCTTATCCAGTTTTCCCTCTTTTACCACACCTTCATGGATGTACGCGCCGGCAACCTTTCTGGTTCCGGCGATATCGACAAACCCAAACTCGGTCCGAAGGGTGCCCGTATCCCCAACCTGGCCACCGGCCTCTGCGTAAAATGGCGTCTGGTTCAGGACAATCTGAACCTCTGCACCTTGCATCGCTGTCTCAACTTGCTTGCCGTCACAGACAATTGCCGCGATCTGCCCTTCGGCAATCTCTGTGTCATACCCAAGAAAATCTGTTGGGCCATGTTCTTCGGTTATGTCGAACCAGATTGATGCGTCTTCAGCCTCTCCCGAGCCGCTCCATGCAGCGCGGGCTTTGGCCTTTTGTTTCTCCATCGCCGCGTCAAAACCTGCAACCTCGACCTCTCTGGACTTCTCTCGCAATGCATCCTGGGTCAAATCCAGCGGGAAACCGTAAGTGTCATATAGTTTAAAGGCTGTTTCACCCGGCAATGCAGTACCTTCAGGCAAGGCATTCAACTCATCATCCAGAAGTCGCAAACCACGTTCGAGCGTCTGCTTAAAACGTGTTTCTTCAATTCGAAGTGTTTCTTCGATAAGTGTCTGGGCCTGTCCGAGCTCAGGGAATGCCTGTCCCATCTGGGTAACCAGAGCTGGAACCAACTGATGCATAATCGGATCTTTAGACCCAAGAAGATGCGCGTGCCGCATGGCGCGGCGCATGATCCTGCGTAAAACATACCCCCGGCCTTCGTTCGATGGCATCACGCCATCCGCAATAAGGAAGGACGTAGAGCGTAAATGGTCAGCGATAACTCTGTGATGAATATTGCCTGGTCCGTCAGGATCCTGGCTCGTTGCATGTGCACTGGCTTCGATCAGACTACGCATCAGATCGGTGTCGTAGTTGTCGTGTTTGCCCTGCAACAAGGCACCGATGCGTTCCAGGCCCATGCCAGTGTCAATCGACTGCATCTCTAGATCACGCTGAGTGCCGTCTTCGAACCGCTCATTCTGCATGAAAACGAGGTTCCAGATTTCGATGAACCTATCACCATCTTCTTCGGGGCTACCTGGAGGGCCTCCCCAGATTTCTGGCCCGTGGTCGTAGAATATTTCAGTACATGGGCCACATGGTCCCGTAGGGCCCATTGACCAGAAATTGTCATCAGTTGCGATACGGATAATCCGGTCATCCGGCAGGCCCGCGTATTTTTTCCAGATATCCGCAGCCTCTTCGTCGGTATGATAAACCGTGACGAGAAGCTTTGATTTATCCAGCTCAAAGTCTTTGGTCAGTAAATCCCATGCATAGGGTATTGCTTGCTCTTTGAAGTAATCCCCAAAGCTGAAATTTCCGAGCATTTCAAAGAATGTATGATGCCGCGCGGTATAACCGACATTGTCCAAATCATTGTGCTTACCGCCCGCGCGCACGCATTTTTGAGAGGTTGATGCACGTTTGTAATCGCGATTTTCCAACCCTGTGAACAGATTCTTGAACTGCACCATACCTGAATTGGTGAACATAAGCGTTGGGTCATTGCGCGGCACCAGTGGCGAGCTTTGAACGATTTGATGATCGTTGCGATCGAAAAAGTTCAGAAAAGTGGATCGGATTTCATTCAACGTCGGCATCGGCTATCTTCCAAAGGCTCATAATTATTGGCACTCTGATGACTTAGCCGCGCTGCAGCGTGATGTCTATAACAAGAAAACCCGAGCCTGACGGCCCGGGTTTCATTGGTAGAATTATCTGCGGTTAATCAGGCTTCGAGAATATCGCTTTCTTCCTCCATTACGCCTTCTGGCATTTCAAAGTCGAGCCCATGTGCAGCGCGAATCTTGTCTTCAATCTCCAGCGCGATACGCGTGTTTTCTTTGAGGAAAGACTTGGCATTCTCACGGCCCTGGCCAATCCGCTCATCACCGTAGCTGAACCAGCTCCCCGATTTTTCGACCACGCCTGCTTTTACACCCAGATCAAGAAGCTCACCGGTTTTTGAGATGCCTTCGCCATACATGATGTCGAATTCAACCTGCTTGAACGGTGGCGCGACCTTGTTTTTAACCACTTTAACGCGGGTGGCATTGCCTACTACTTCGTCACGATCTTTGATCGCCCCGATCCGGCGAATATCAAGACGAACAGAGCTATAGAATTTTAACGCGTTGCCGCCGGTCGTGGTTTCCGGACTACCAAACATGACTCCGATTTTCATGCGGATTTGATTGATGAAAATGACAGTACATTTGCTCCGGCTGATCGAGCCTGTCAGCTTCCGCATTGCCTGGCTCATTAGGCGGGCGTGAACACCAACGCTGCTGTCGCCCATATCGCCTTCCAGCTCTGATTTAGGGGTCAATGCAGCAACAGAATCGACCACAATCATGCTCACCGCTCCGGAACGCACAAGCGTATCCACGATCTCAAGAGATTGTTCGCCGGTATCAGGTTGCGAAATCAGAAGTTCGTCCAGATCCACGCCCAGTTTTTTGGCATAAATTGGATCAAGCGCATGTTCCGCATCTACAAAAGCGCAAACACCGCCCTTTTTCTGCTCTTCCGCAACACTATGGAGGGTTAGTGTAGTTTTGCCGGAGCTTTCAGGTCCGTAAATTTCAACAATCCGTCCTTTCGGCAATCCGCCTATTCCCAAAGCAATGTCCAGACCCAGTGATCCGGTTGATGTGGATGCGATGTCTTGGGCGGGATTATCGGCGCCAAGCTTCATGATAGAGCCTTTGCCAAACTGACGTTCAATCTGTGCAAGCGCGCTATCAAGTGCCTTTTGCTTATCCGCGGTTTTCTTGTTGTCCATTGTCAATAAATCTGCCGTTGCCATGTCATTTACTTCCTTATTCCACACCCTTTACCGGGCGGCAATCACTGCCTTCGTTCACCTCTTGTTCTACATCTTATGGATACAAAAAGAGAACATTTCAAGAAAATTGTTAACTTCTCTACTTTTTCCCGAAAGAGTTAAAGAGTAGTTTAAACACACAAGAATTCTGAAATGTTCATTGGGGTGAGTTTGTAAATGCTCGTGTTTTCAAAGGCTAAGCTTGTATTTCTGTCCGTGCCAAAAACAGGAACCACAGCTTACACCGCCGCTCTTGCGCCATTGGCCTCGATGGTCGTTAACGATCCGCCCGAGCTGAAGCATTCTCCGGTTTTTCGCTACAACCGGTTTTTCCGCCCGATGCTGGAAAAATTCGTTGGCGACGGTTTTGATGTTATGGCAGTTATGCGAGAGCCGATCGACTGGTTGGGCAGCTGGTATCGCTATCGGCGCAGAGAGGCCAATACCGGCGCTCAAAATTCCACTCACCATGTAAACTTTGACGAATTTGTTCAGGCTTATCTGTTAGGACAGCGACCGGCATTTGCACAGGTTGGCTCTCAAGCGAAGTTTCTGGAACCTCAACGCAATGGCACGGCCATTACCCATCTGTTTCGTTATGAAGATCCTGAAAACCTGAATTCCTTTTTGGACACCCGGCTTTCAACCCAAATTGTTACCAAAAAAATGAATGTCTCTCTCCCAATGCGCTTAGAGCTTACAGAAAAAACCGAGACGCGGTTGCGACGCAAAATGTTAGTTGATTTTGATCTGTATGAAAGCATTGGGAAAAACGGCCAGCACACGCCACTAAGGCCAGCTCCCGCGCCAAATAAAAAAATAAAATAAAGATAAATTATCTGACATTACAAACAGATAACGGGTTATGTTAATTGTTTCAGCACTGTATCGGTAAGCTCTGTCAGTGAAAATGGTTTGGGCAGGAATACCGAATTCGGAATCTTTGCCCGCGCATCGACAAATGTTTCTTCGGCGTAGCCTGAGACAAATACGACTTTGGTATCAGGTCGGTTTTCCAATGCCTTTAGTACCCAGGTCGGGCCGTCCATTCCGGGCATGACTACATCGGTTACAAAAACATCAACTTCGACATTGCTGTCATTCAGGAGTTCAAGCGCATGCTCTGCGCATTCTGCTTCCAATACCGCAAATCCGCGCATCTGAAGCGCACGACTCGCAAAGGCGCGTACCGGTGCTTCATCCTCAACTAATAGAACAACACCTTCTGCCGGTGCATCGGATGTTTCCATCGCCAGTTTTTTCGATGGTTCTTTGATTTCGCTGTCATGGGCTGGCAGCAAAAGTTGAAATTCTGTGCCTTCTCCTGGCGTACTGTCAGCAAAAATGAAGCCGCCGGTTTGTTTGACGATTCCATAAGCCGTCGACAGGCCCAGGCCCGTCCCCTCGCCCGGCCGTTTTGTGGTGTAAAACGGTTCGAAAATTTTCTGCAATTTGTCCTGAGGAATGCCCACACCCGCATCCGAAACTTTGACCGACACATAACGACCAGGAGCAACAACCGCACGGCTGCGAAGCAGGGGTTTCGTCAGAACGCAATTGCCAGTGCTGATTTTTACTTCACCACCCTCACGCATTGCATCACGCGCATTAACAACAAGGTTCATTAATACCTGTTCCAGTTGGCGTTTATCTGCTCGAACGGCCCATAATTGGGGATCATGACCAAGGGTCAATTTGATTTTTTCGCCAACCAGCCGATTCAACAAATGAGTAAGATCCGCCAACATGTCACGCAGATCCATGACCTCTGGGCACAGTGTCTGCTTACGGGAAAATGCAAGCAACTGATTGACTAACGTCGCTGCGCGGTTTGAATTTTGGTGAATTTGAATAAGATCAGAATAATCCGGATCCTCCTGATCATGGCGCAGCAGCAACAAATCGCAGTGTCCTGAGATTGCCGTCAAAAGATTATTAAAATCATGCGCGACACCACCTGCAAGCTGTCCGATTGCCTGCATTTTTTGGCTTTGCACGAATTGCGCCTCTAATGATTTTAGCTTTGTTGCATCATTCAAGACCGCGATCAAAGCCGTCTCACCAGCATCAGGGACAGGGTTAAGCGTAACCTGCACAAATACTTCTTTGTCGCTCCGCCGAACCCGCAGAAATTCAGAATGAACCGTGCCTCGTTTCGCGGCCGCATCATCCAACCAATCGGAAATGGGCCGGCCAGGCCCCTCCATCAGGTCTGCCAACCGGCGCCCCGCGCAACTATCCAGTCCAAGCAAAGCCCTTGCAGGGCGATTAGAAAGCCGAATTTCCCCACTTCGCGATAGTTTTAGCAGTGGCACCGGTAGTTCATCGAAAATAGCCCATCCATCCGCAGTTATCTGAAGGTCCAGATTTGGCAACAAAAGTATCTCTTGCCGATCAACGGATGCCTCTATTTCCACGGCAAGACAGGAGACGATACCCGAATTCGTACATATTTCGTTCAACTGGCCCGGTCTGAGGGGTAATCTTTCGCAAATGCGGTCTAAAGTTAGTACCCGCTCACCAATCAACTCTCGCGCTGCATTGTTTATGTACAAAATTGTTTCATCTTGCCCAAGAGTTAACATTGGAACGGGTAGCGCGTCAGAACTGGCAGGCGGGTTTTCTACGGTTTTTTCCAGGCGCCATAAAAACCTGTCATTGCTGGCACTGTGAGTATGGATCCGCAAATGCCCCTGGCGCGTCACGATATCTTCAACCGCTGTACCGTGAAGTGCTGCCTGTGACTTCAGCCGGCAAAGGACAGGCGTCGGATTTGCGAGTGTATTATGCAGCGCCCCTGTGAGCGTTTTCTTTCCGCCTGTATCAAACGCCCTTATGGCGGCAGGGTTTGCATATTCAACAGCACCATCTGAATCTGTCAAAAATACAGGGCTTGGTTCAGAAAAAAGCAATTTTTCAACAAGTTTTCTTGAGCGCGCTGAAAAATACGCTTCAATTTGTGCGATACTCCATGCACAGGTAGTGATCACCAGCATGACCAATGCCACTGCTAAAAATGTCACTTTGATTGTGAGATTTCCACTCAGAACCGCGGCCGCAACAAACAACAATACTGACCCAAGCAATGCATTTACGCGTGGCCGAAGCCGCAATGCATTATCTCGGATCTGGAGCATTCCAAAGCCAAATTTTGCCAAAAACTTTTGTCCTGGTAACGTTCGAATTCAAAGCTTTTCTGAATGAAAAGACTTAAATTTGACTTAAGGGTAATATTACGAACCCGTCAAGGTTGTGACAGTAATTCAAATGCGCCTTAATAGAGATAGATAAAACCCATCCCCTTCACGCCCTATTGGCCAACGCTGCGAATGTTCTAAAGACCAATTATCCGACACTTCTAACAATGCCGATATTTGCATCTCATTTTCTTCATTTAAGACCGAACATGTCGAATAGGCCAAAATACCGTCTTTTCTGATCAATGCTCCTGCCTGTGACAAAATTTCTGTTTGTATGGCCACCAGTTCTCGCAGTCTTTGCGGGGTTAGTTTCCATTTAGCATCCGGCGTACGCCGCCAGGTTCCACTGCCGGAACATGGTACATCACACAACACCAGATCATAAGGTGCATGCTTTGCTACGTCTTCAGAATTGATCAGTGTGACGTCGCAGCCCGCACGCTCCGTCCTTGTATGTATGTCTTTCATTCGACCCATATCGGCATCATGAGCGAACCAATTCGCCTGCGCCCGCGCAGCCAAAGCCAGAACTTTCCCCCCGCCACCAGCACAGTAATCCAGCACCTTGCCATTCTTCGGGATCGGAAGTTTTTCCATGGCTGCCTGACTGCTGCCATCTTGTAACTCAAAAAGGCCATTCTTGAACGCCGCTGAAAGAGTGAGACGTCGCGCGCCTTCGGTGACACCCAAGGCTGTCGGGCATATTTCCAGAGCTTCTGATGTGGTGTTTTCCAACGCCAGCATTTTGATGACGTCGGGCCGAGAAGCTTTTTTTGAATTCACCCGTAAAACGATGGGCGCGCGCTCTGTCAAAGTGAGTGCGGCACCTTCAGCATCCTCCCCCAGAGATTCCGAAAAGCGTTCAACAAGCCATCCGGGCAAGTCAAACCGTTCTTCCAAGGTTTCAGCCCCTCGGCCGCCATTTTTTTCTTCTGTAGTTAGCGGCGACGGTGAATAGCCTTCACCCGTAAACAACTCTTCTGGAGACATATCATTTGCGCGCAATGCGCCGATCATCAAACCCCGTCCGCTAACGCTTCCACCCAGGCAGGCATACGAATTTCTGCAGCGCAGGGCTTGATACACATGGTCGCGAACCGAAGCGCGATCTTTTGATCCCGCATAACGAGATCCCCGCGCCCAATTTAGCAAAGCCGCTTCCGCAGGCGTCCCTAACAGAACCGAGTCCAAAATACCGATCGCGGCTTCAATGCGTGCAGCTGGTGTCATTCTGCCACAGCATCTTTGACAGGCAACATGCTGTTATTAAACGGCTTAACCAATTCGATAGTTTGGGCTCTCCCGCGTAATTTGAACATCATGCACATGACTTTCCTTAAGTCCGGCACCCGTGATGCGAACAAAATTACAATCTGTGCGCATTTCATCAACTGTAGCACAACCAGTGTAGCCCATCGCTGCCCGCAATCCGCCAACAAGCTGATGAATGACATTTCCGGCGGCACCTTTGTAGGGCACCTGCCCTTCAATACCCTCGGGTACCAACTTATCGCTTGCAGCATCCTTCTGAAAATAACGGTCAGCGCTGCCGCGCGCCATTGCGCCAAGACTGCCCATTCCGCGATAGGCCTTGAAACTCCGACCTTGGTAAAGGATCACTTCACCAGGGCTTTCATCTGTGCCGGCCAGCATTGATCCAACCATGGCACAGGATGCTCCGGCTGCGATCGCCTTTGCAAAGTCCCCGGAAAACTTGATGCCGCCATCAGCAATCACAGGCACATCACCTGCGGCATTTGCACAATCCAATATGGCCGTGAGCTGAGGCACGCCCACCCCGGCGACCATGCGCGTGGTACAAATACTTCCGGGTCCAATGCCCACCTTGACCGCATCGGCACCTGCGCCGATCAGGGCTTTTGTCGCCTCTCCCGTCGCAACGTTTCCAGCCACGATCTGCACTTCATTGGAGAGCCCCTTGGCGCGTTCCACGGCCTTGGCCACGCCTTCGGAATGTCCATGCGCTGTGTCTATAACGATCATATCTACGCCTGCATCAACAAGTGCTGCAGAACGTTCGAATCCGGCGTCACCAACTGTAGAAGCTGCTGCGACCCGTAAGCGACCCAAATCATCCTTGCAAGCGGTAGGGTTCAAAACCGCTTGCTCAGTATCTTTGAGCGTCAACAATCCTGTTAGCTTGCCATTTGAATCAGTTACCAACAGCTTCTCTATCCGCCGCGCCCGCATCAGGCTTTTGGCTTCATCCAGATCAGCAGGTTCCTGCAGCATGGCAAGATTATCGCTGGTCATCATCACACTGACCGGAGTTTTGTCGTTTTCTGCGAACCGCATATCGCGGTTTGTCACGATACCAACAACGCGGCCATCGCCATCAACAACCGGAAATCCAGTGATCTTATAGCGCTCCTGCAAGGCTTTGGCATCTGCAAGTGTTTGATCCGGGGTCAAAGTTACCGGATTGAAAACAATACCGGATTCAAACCGTTTAACCCGGCGCACTTCTCTGGCCTGTTCTTCAACATTCAGATTGCGGTGGATAACACCCATGCCGCCTGACTGAGCCATGCTGATCGCCATACGCGCTTCCGTGACGGTATCCATCGCGGAACTCAGCAGTGGGATATTCAGGTCAATCGACGCGGTGACACGCGTCCGCGTATCAGCAGTGTTGGGAAGCACACTCGACCGTGCCGGAACCAGTAACACATCGTCAAAGGTTAACGCCTCACGAATCTCCATCTTGTATCTCCAGTGGACAGCTCGTTTGGCGCTTCCCTATTGCATGGATCACGGCGGGGTAAAAGGCCAATTCGTGAGGCTCTTTGCCAAACGCAAAAGAATACATTCACATGCTGTTGTTCTTCTTTGAGTTCTCCGGGACTGGATCATACCCGCACTGCCCCCAAGGATTGCACCGCAGAATCCTATGTAAAGCAAGCCAGCCGCCTTTGATCGCGCCGTGTTTTTCCAGCGCTTCAAGTGCATAGGCGCTGCAGGTTGGCTGATACCGGCAGTTAAACCCCACCAAGGGCGAAAATATCAGGCGGTATCCACGCACAGGCAGTGACAGGACGTAAGCCATTGGTGTCATTTCGAACCATGAAGTTTTGCGAGCGCCTGGACAAAGTCATTTGTTAGGTCCTCGAAATTTCTCTCTGCGGTTGCTCCTGCCCGACCGATCAAGGCGTAGTCCCAGCCGGGTTGGCCGTGCACTGGCAAAACCAGCCGGGCGACCGCCCTAAGCCTCCGCTTGGCCCGGTTGCGCGCGACTGCGTTGCCAACTTTTTTAGAACAGGTAAAACCAACGCGAATTGCTTCGCTATCATCATGCCTGTCCCGACCCTGGACCAACATTGATGATGCAGATTGTCGACGCGCGCGATTCAGCGCCAGAAAGTCAGGCCGCTTTCGCAAACCTTCCAGACAAACGGACACCGCCGGGGGCGTACTCCCCGTTTGTGTCACAGGGGCCTCCGGCGGTGTCATGTTGAAAAAACCTTACGGATTAGGTTTATGCGCTCAGTTCTTTGCGACCGCGTGCCCGACGGGCATTCAAAATCTTACGGCCAGCTTTAGTGGCCATACGGGCGCGGAACCCATGGCGGCGTTTGCGAACCAGGTTCGAAGGTTGGTAGGTGCGTTTCATCGCTCCGTTCTCCGGTTTTCGGGCGTCCTGCGGGAATCGCGGTTGCCTCAATGTCTATTCGAAGCCCGGTCTATAGTAGCCTCTGATTTACAAGTCAAACCCGTGCGCACGCTTTGTTGTAAAATTCACGGTATTTGATGGCTCTAGAGTTACAAATCCGTATTATTTCATCCAATTGGCGGCGGTTTACATCACACAACATCACCCCCTCGTGAGTCGCATGGTCATTCAAGGCGAAAGATCGCATCTAGGGAGCAGTTGAATCAGACCGGATCGTAAAATGCACAACGTTGACAATGACGCAACACCTGCGCTGGCACGCCATGCGCCGCTGGCCATTATTCTGATAGTTGCACTTGTTGGCTATTTCGCGCTGCGCGACTACCTTAGCTTTGACACTTTGCGCGAAAATCGAGAGGCTTTGCTTGCTTTCCGCGACGCCAATTTTGCAGGATTGGTCGCAGGGTTTATCGCAATCTACTATCTGATCGTTGCCTTTTCCCTGCCCGGCGCCGCAGTGGCATCTGTCACAGGCGGGTTTCTATTTGGTTTAGGTTTCGGAACGGCATTCAACGTCGCCGCGGCCTCTATGGGGGCATGTACCATTTTCCTCGCGGCAAGATGGGGGTTAGGTCAAACGCTTGCAGCAAAACTGGAAACCTCGGACGGCAAACTAAAAAAACTTAAAGATGGACTGACGGAACACGAAATTTCCGTCCTGTTCCTGATGCGCCTCGTCCCGGTGGTTCCGTTCTTTGTTGCCAACCTGCTGCCTGCGCTGGTTGGTGTCAGGTTCTTCAATTTTGTCTACACAACCATATTGGGGATTATTCCGGGCGCGATCGTCTTCACCTGGATTGGTGTTGGCCTTGGCGAAGTTTTCGACCGCGGCGAAAATCCGGATCTCTCCTTGTTGTGGGAGCCACAGGTGATTGTCCCAATACTTGGCCTATGCGTTTTGGCTGCCCTGCCAATCGTGGTAAAAACAATCCGCCGCAAATGAGGCCACAAATTATGAACAAGCTGAAATGCGATCTGCTGGTAATCGGGGCCGGCTCGGGCGGTTTGTCGGTTGCGGCTGGCGCTGTACAGATGGGCGCCAGTGTGGACCTTCTTGAAGGGCATAAGATGGGCGGCGACTGTCTTAACTACGGCTGCGTTCCCTCAAAAGCTCTTCTTGCAGCGGGAAAGGCCGCCCAACAGCAACAGCATACCGCTGCATTTGGCATCACAGAGTTTAATACGCCAGAAATTAATTATGCCGCCGTGAAGGATCATGTTGCAGCCGTCATCACCCAGATAGAACCTGTCGACAGCCAGGAGCGGTTCGAAGGGTTAGGCGTCAATGTAATCCGCGAATTTGGCAAATTCACCTCACACAAACAAGTTCAGGCGGGTGACCATCTGATCACCGCGCGTCGTATCGTCGTCGCAACAGGATCAACACCGTTCGTACCACCTCTGCCCGGGCTCGATACAATTCCGTATGAGACAAACGAAACGATTTTCGAACTCCGCGAAAAACCAGATCACCTTTTGATCATCGGTGGCGGACCCATCGGCCTTGAAATGGCACAGGCCCACCGGCGCCTTGGATGCGATGTGACAGTAATAGAAGGCATGAAAGCACTGGGGAACGATGACCCGGAACTGTCTGAAATTGTTCTGGATAAATTGCGCGACGAAGGGATTACTATTCTTGAGAACGCCATGGCTGCTGAAGTACGTGGGAAAAGCGGCTCAATCGAAGTGGTTTGTGAGAATGGGCATGTTTACAAGGGCTCTCACCTGTTGATGGCGGTCGGTCGCAAGGCAAATATTGATCAGCTAAATCTCGAAGCCGCAGATATCAAATCCAACAGGCAGGGCATTGAAGTTGATGCACAGCTTAAGACAACAAACCGTCGGGTATACGCCATCGGCGATGTGGCGGGTGGGCTGCAATTTACCCACGTTGCCGGATATCACGCCGGTATCATCATCCGCTCAGCACTATTCGGCCTGCCTGCGAAACAGAGGACACAGCATATTCCATGGGCAACTTATACCGATCCCGAGCTTTCGCACGTAGGTTTGACAGAGGCCCAGGCGCGCAATGAGTACGGCGACAAACTCGAAGTGATACGGTCCCACTACAATCACAACGATCGTGCCATTACGGAACGAAAAACCAGTGGATTGATCAAGGTGATGGTCGTAAAAGGCAAACCTGTTGGCGTATCTATCGTCGGAGCTCAAGCCGGAGAGCTTATAGCCTTGTGGTCACATGTCATCGCCAATGGCCAGAAAATGAAACATGTGGCGGCAATGGTTGCCCCTTATCCGACAATAGCAGAGTTGAACAAACGCGCAGCCGGTGCATATTTCTCGCCAAGGCTTTTTGAAAACCCTAAGATCAAAACAATCGTGAGACTGGTACAACGCTGGCTTCCCTGAACAAGGTAATTGATGAAATTTCTGAATTCCCTTTCTGGCCGGTTTCTTGTTTTGACAGCCGTTTTTGTGATGTTGGCCGAGGTATTGATATTCGTGCCGTCAATGGCGCGATTCAGAGAAGATTATCTGATGGCCCGGCTGGACCGGGCACAAATCGCTTCGCTCGCCCTTTTGGCAAATGACGAAATCAGCGCTGAGCTTGAAGAGGAATTGCTGCAGAATGCGGGGGTCTTCAACGTCGTTCTGCGCCGCGATGAAGCCCGGCAGTTAATGCTGTCTTCACCTATCCCAGAAGCTGATATTCAAACCTTTGATATTCGCGACGCACCTCCGTTTGAATTGATCAGGGATGCAATGGCACGATTACTTGATCCCAATTTCGGGGTCATTCGTGTCATTGGCGAACCCTCAAAAATGGGTGGCCTGCAGATCGAAGTTACGATGCAGACTGACGGTTTGCGGGCTGCGATGATAGACTATGGGTTGCGCATTCTTGTGCTGTCTGCAGTCATTTCAATCTTCACAGCGGTTCTATTGTTTCTTGCCGTGCGCGGGTTCCTGGTCAAACCCATCAAGCGCGTGATTGGTCATATGCTCGCCTATGCTGAAGCTCCGGAAGATGCCCGCAAAGTGATTCAACCATCCGCAGGGGTAACGGAGTTGCGCGAGGCTGAAGAAAGCCTGCAATCGCTTCAGACTCAGCTGACCGGTGCCCTGAAACAGCGCGAACGCCTTGCTCAACTCGGCGGCGCAGTCGCCAAGGTCAGTCATGATCTGCGGAACATCCTGACATCCGCGCAACTGTTCACTGACCGGATTGAGATGAGCGACGATCCAAAGGTCAAAAAAATGGCTCCCAAACTGGTCAACTCGATCACCAGGGCGGTCCATCTGTGTGAATCCACGCTTGCTTTTGGTAAAGCCGAAGAACCGGCGCCGACCCTGACCCGTGTAAATCTCACCAGCATCGTCAGCGACGTGATCGAAAGCGAACGCCTGGCAATTGGTGACGCTGATGTCAGCTTTTCCGAAGACATACCAAATGAGTTCGAGGTGCGGGCCGATTCTGAACAACTTTACCGCGTCATCTCAAACCTGACACGCAACGCACGGCAGGCCATCGTGAACAGCGGACGACCCGGCGAAATAAACATCGCAGCACACGAAACCGATGAATCCTGGATCATGTCGGTCACTGGCACCGGACCTGGCTTGCCACCAAAGGCACGCGAACATCTCTTCAAGCCCTTTCAGGGCGGTGTGACCAAAGGCGGCACTGGCTTGGGCCTTTCTATTGCCGAAGAACTCGTTCGTGGCCATGGCGGGCGGTTGGTACTGGAGCGGACAGATGAAACAGGGACGGTGTTCTGTTTGGCCTTGCCCAAAGAAGGATCCGAAAATGCGCGTTTCGCGACACGCCTGCGGAAAGAAACTTCGTCGGATCCGGCAAAGTAAGTCGCGAATACTTCACCCACTTCAACTTTGAACACCTGCGCAAATCCGTGCCTCGCGATCCACAGGGATTTGCCCGTTTATTTTCGAGATACCCTCTTGCATCGCAACACAACTGGGTCTAGATGCTCAACCTCACGGACCGATAGCTCAGCTGGATAGAGTACCTGACTACGAATCAGGGGGTCGGGGGTTCGAATCCTCCTCGGTCCGCCACCATCTTAAAATTCCAAATACACTCTGCCCTTTCGCGGGACGTGTCGCTGATTTACTCATCACAGCATTGCGCAATCACAGTCAAAACTCTGATCTGGTTTCTCATCGTCGCTGGACACCTCGGTTCACCAATCAATCACCAAACATCTGCCTTTCCTTATCCCTACGATGTCTTGCGACCTTGCTTTCTAAATGGTTCAAGGGGCTTATGCCCAAGGCGCTTCTCACAACCGCATTGATTTTGCTCGGCTCCGTTGCGGGTTTCATGGCACAAAAGCTTGGCCTGTCTCTGCCGTGGCTGCTCGGACCTCTGATCAGCGCTGGAACAATTGCCATCGCCCTGCCCCAAAAATTGCCTGATGGGTACACTTTCCCCAATCAACTGCGGCTCGTCTTCATAGCTGTGATCGGCATGATGATTGGTGCGCAAGTGACCCCCGCGCTGTTTCACAATGCTCCACGATTTGCGCTAAGCTTTGCAGCACTCGTGCTCTTTGTCGGCCTGTGTCACAGCTGGAATTATGCCATTTTCCGCCGTCTGGGCGGCTATGACCGGCCCACTGCATTTTTCGCAGCGTCACCCGGCGGACTTTTTGAATCCCTTAGCATGGGGGAAGAGGCCGGCGGCGATCCTGCTCGATTAACGCTTCAACAGTTCCTGCGGATCATCATGGTCGTCACGATACTGCCCATTGGTCTGTCTATCTGGTTGGGTCGACCGCTTGGCAGTGCCGCAGGAATGACACTTGCCGCATCTGAAGTTTCCTGGCTCGACCTGCCGGTTGTCGTAATGGCTGGACTGGGCGGCGCCCTTCTGGGCCGCTTGCTATGCTTGCCTGCAAAGCAACTCACCGGCCCTATGGCTATTGCTGCCATTTTGTCACTCACCGGTGTTTGGCAGCTCGATATCCCGCAATGGCTGGTCAATATAGCCCAAATAGTTGTCGGTACCGCCCTTGGGATGCGGTTTGCCGGGCTTTCGCGCGGCTTAATCTTGCGAGGCGCAGGGCTAGCGCTGATCTCTGTCGGGGGAATGCTCCTGCTGGCAGGCGCGTTTGCAGCTTTATTGTTACCTTTCACCGGAGAAAGTTTTGACGTGCTGTTAATTAGCTTTGCTCCCGGAGGTGTCACTGAAATGGCCCTTGTTGCCCTAAGCCTTCAGGCGAATCCAGCTTTTGTTACCCTGCACCACATCTTTCGTATCCTGCTAACTGTCTTAGGTTTGGTTCTGTTTTCAAAACGTATGCAATCAAAATTTTGACAGAACTCCACAATCGGTTTATTTGAACACTTGTTCATTTTGGTGCGAGAGATACCCAATGCAAATGAAAGACACCGCGGCAATAATCACCGGAGGTGCATCTGGCCTGGGCGAAGCCACTGCTAGACATTTCCGTGCCTGCGGCGCACAAGTCACTTTGTTTGATCTCGACGCAAAGCGCGGGGAAAAGATCGCATCAGAAATCGGTGCGAGTTTTGCGCATACTGATGTGACAGACGAAGATTCTGTCACTCAATCGTTGATGCATGCTAAATCGTCCATGGGGCGGATCACCACAGCAATTAACTGTGCGGGAATTGTCATCGGGAAAAAAACACTGGGCCGCGATGGACCTCATAGTCTTGACGCGTTCCGGAGTACAATAGACATCAATCTTTCCGGCACATTCAATGTGGCCCGGCTCGCAGCGGCAGAAATTTCACGCAATAAACCGGCACCTGATGGTACACGTGGCGTTATCATCAACACGGCGTCTATCGCTGCTTTCGAAGGACAAAAGGGTCAGACTGCCTATGCAGCCTCAAAAAGCGGAATTGCCGGATTGTCACTGCCCATGGCCCGGGACCTTTCACGCGACGGCATTCGGGTGATGGCCATCGCTCCGGGTATCTTTCTGACCCCGATGCTACAGGGACTGCCCCAAGATGTTCAGGACGAATTGGCAAAAGACGTCACCTTTCCAAAACGATTGGGCGACCCGGTTGAATTTGCCCGGCTCGCCCAGTTTATTGTCGAATGCGATTATCTCAATGGTACGGTTATTCGCCTTGATGGTGCCCTAAGAATGCAGTGATGCATCATACCATCCACTCAAAAACATATGCCGCAACCAATGATCCACTGATCGCTAGCCCAAGGTAAAGCAGGAAAGGCGCTAGTCTGAGCACTGGAAAAATGGCCATTGCACCCCAGATGCTGACTACACCCCCCGAAACCAGAAAGCCCATTGCCGCGCCGGGTGACATTCCATGTGCGATCAAACCTCGGGTCAAAGGCAATGCAGCATATCCATCCAAATAGGCGGGCGCCCCAACGGTGACCGCCAATGGGATAGCATACCAATTATCCGCCCCCACCCAATCGCTCAGCGCTTCTGGTTGAAGCAGCGCGTTAAGCCAGAACTCAGCCGCAAAAGCCGGGATAAGGCAGATCAGCATAAGCCGCGTCGTCGCCCAGACCTGGCGTCTAAAAATCACTCGACGGGCTGGATCCAACCAGAATCTCAAATTCATATCTTCGTCTGCGCCACAGCGTTTCACGACAATCCGACCCACAAAGCTACTTTCCCTGAGCGGAGCCTTGATCCATAGAGCTTTTGCCAGCAGCGCAGTTACAACACCGCCCAACAGGCCCAACCCAATCGCAGACAGCGTCTTACCCACAGCAAAACTGATGCCCAATGTAGCCGCCGTTGTGGCCAACATCGCCGGATCGGTGATCGGCGAGGACAACCAGAATGCCATGACAGGCGCAAGCGGAACCCCGGCGGCCAGCAGCCCCGCCATCATTGGCAACACCGTTACGCCACAGACCGGAGTAATAGCACCAATTAAAGACGCACCAATAATCGCAGGCACCTGCCGCCCCTCAAAAACCTGCGCAGCATACCCGTCTGCGCCACTTGCAATCATCGCTGCGGCCAGAACAACCCCCGGCACCACCATCGGTGCAACAAAGGCCAGACTTCGCAACACAAAGACAATTGTTGTACCAACTTCGGCTGGCCAAAACCACAGTACTGATATCGCCGCCAATGTTGCGCCAACGCGCCAGGTTGGCACTCTCAGTCGCTCTCTTACATATCCAATCATCACAGGCCCTCCAGTTGATGCCTATTGTAAATCTGGTATGGGGCGAGGTAGAATAAAAACGAATATTATTAATTTTAGGTATGAGTTTTTTGGATGACATATCTCGACAGTGATCTATTGCGCGGATTTCTTGCGGTTGCCGAAACCGGGTCCATGACCGACGGGGCAGCCCGTATTTTCCGCACACAATCTGCGGTGAGCCTACAAATCAAACGGCTTGAAACCTTGCTGGATCAACCGGTGTTCGAGCGTCACGGCCGCGGCGTAAACCTTACGGCAACAGGTGAAACCCTTCTCCCCATTGCCCGCGAGATAACAGCGCGTTTGGACAACACCCTGGCAAATTTATCCGCAAAAGACATTTCAGGGCGTTTATGCTTTGGTATCCCAGATGACCATGGCCGTGATCACCTTGCGCAGATCATAGGCGAGTTCACCCGTGCGCACCCGGGTATTGAATTAGATGTCACATGTGATCTCAGTACCGGTTTCCCGGAGGCGTTGCGCGCCGGAAAACTTGATCTGGCCGTGTATGAAGTTGCCCAACCAAAACCAACCGATGAGGTGCTTATGCGCGATCAGACGTTTTGGATGTGTTCAAAGTTCCACGACCTCACCAATTGCGATCCTATGCCCGTTGCGTTGTTTGACCGGGATTGCTGGTGGCGCGACGCAGCTCTGGAGGCACTAACCAAAATCGGCAAACCATACCGCGTGATCTACTCCAGCCAAAGTGTGGGCGGAGTTATCGCCGCAATAGAGGCCGGAAGCGCCGTGGGTTTATTAGGGCACTCCTCTTTAACCCCAAAACTGCGCACGTTGGGGCCCAAGGATGGATTTCTGGAGATGCCTGTCTCGCACCTCGTGCTTGGCATAGCAAAGCAAGACGTCACCGCGGCCTGCTCGGGCCTCGCAGATGCGATCCGTCGCGCCTTTTCAACTTCTAACTGAGTGCCTCACAAATCAAACAGGTGAAACGGACAGTTTTCACCCATTGGGCAACATCATTGCTCAGTATCATGGCCAATGCTTTCTGCCATTATTGCGACGTCGACTTATCGCTTCGCTAACAAGGAAAAACTAGGCGTCAGCCTTCGGATCCACTTGTTCAGCCAGCGCCTCGGCCCGTGCCGCGATCTCAGCCAGAGCGTCCGTTACCGCAGCTGGCACAACAGGAACCTCGATTTTCTTGGCTTCTGGCACTGGTGCATTGCGCAGCTGGTTCAACTCGGCTTCTTTCTCGGCCATCTTGTCCTCTGCCTCGCGCAGCTTGTCCTGCATACCTGCGGTCTTGTCCGCAAGCATCAATCCGGCCATCAACAGCATGCGTGTCTCAGGAATGCGCCCGATCTGAGCGGCCAGAACTCCGGCTTCTTCATCCAACATTTTTGCAGCGGCCTGAAGGTAATGTTCTTCCCCTTCCTGACACGCAACCTCAAATACACGATCACCAATATGAATCTCGACTTCCGGCATTACGCATCCCCCGCAGATTGGGCATTGGCTGCACCGTCTATGGCGGCAGACAATTCATTCATAATCGCATCCTGTTCTGCCTGATCAACCGCTCGAGCCGCCCGCAGCCCTTCCAGCTCGGCCATCATCGACTTATTAATCAAATGCGGCTCGCCCACGCCGGCCTCGTTGGCCTCTCGCAGTGCATTGTTGTTTTCGCGCAGTTGCGCATTAGCCTTGCGCAGAGACTGAACGCTTCTATCCAGTTTGCTCATCGCTTCGGCGCTCTCAGTCCGCGCTTTGTCGAGCTCGGCCTGCAGCCCCTCGATTTTTCCGCGATTGGCTTTGAGTCTCTCCTGCAACTGTTCATTGGCGAGTTTTTCATCGTCCAGCGCCTGCCTCAGGCCATCAAGCTCTTCAGAGTCAACAGCGCTGTCACCGCTTTGTTCCAATCCTTGACCGATCCGGTCAAGTGCAGCTGCAATGCGCTGCTGAAGCTCGTCTATCTCGCTCATCTCCTCGTCCCCTTTTTTGCCTTCCGGGCCCCTTTGGCGAATCGGGCGGCCCACTTTTGCTGACAAGTCTACAAAATGACTGCGGAAAATGCTCCCCCCCTGACATCAGTATGGCCAACCGTGCTTGATCTTTGTGATCGGGCTGCTATGCAGCGCTCAGACAGATGCCAATTTCAAAGGATACCACCCCGTGGATATCGCCGCCCTGCGTTCTGCCAATCCCGATCACTGGACCAAAGCCGCTGCCATCCGCGCGCTTACACTTGATGCAGTCCACGCTGCCAATTCTGGCCATTCCGGCATGCCCATGGGCATGGCAGATGTCGCCACGGTCCTTTTTGAAAAACATCTGAAATTTGATGCCTCAGCCCCACAATGGCACGACCGGGACAGATTTATCCTGTCAGCCGGTCACGGCTCTATGTTGCTTTACTCTCTGCTCCATCTCACAGGCTATGCCGGTATGGAGATCGATGAGATCCGCAATTTCCGCCAATGGGGCGCCCTGACCGCCGGACATCCGGAAAACTTTCTGCATCCCGCGATCGAAACAACAACCGGACCTTTGGGTCAGGGCATTGCAAACGCGGTCGGCTTTGCCATGGCTGAAGAAGTGCTGCGGGCCCGGTTCAGCCGCAAACTGGTAGACCACTATACCTACGTCATCGCCGGTGACGGCTGCCTGATGGAAGGCGTCAGCCAGGAAGCCATCAGCTTTGCCGGGCGGCAACGCCTGAGCAAACTCATCGTGCTCTGGGACAACAACAACATCACGATTGACGGCAAGGTTGAGCTTGCTGACAGCACCGATCAGATCAAACGCTTCCGCGCGTCTGACTGGCATGTGATTGAAATCGACGGCCATAACCCGCGGGAAATTGACGAAGCAATCTCAGCTGCCCGTAATACCAACAGACCATCAATGATTGCGTGCAAGACGCATATCGCCCTCGGCCACGCGGCCCAGGACACATCCAAAGGCCACGGCGCGCTAACAGACCCCGATCAATTGGCTGCTGCGAAAGAGCTCTATGGCTGGACCGGTGGCCCGTTCGAAGTGCCCGCAGGTGTCAAATCCGCCTGGGAAGAAATTGGCCGTCGCGGCGCAGACGCCCGCGCCGATTGGGAAACACGTCTGTCGGAATGCCCCAACCGCCGGCATTCCGAATTCACCCGCGTCATGGCCGGCGATGTGCCCAAATCGCTCGCATCTCGTGTGCGGTCTCTGAAAAAGCAGATCAGCCTCGACGCGCCAAAGGTTGCCACACGGAAGTCCAGCGAAATGGTTCTCAACGTGATCAATCCGATTATGAAGGAAACCGTTGGCGGATCGGCGGACCTGTCGGGCTCAAACAACACCCGCTCTGCTGATATGTCGGTTTTTGATGTGGACAATCGCAACGGCCGCTATGTTCATTACGGCATCCGTGAACATGGAATGGCTTCTGCAATGAACGGCATGTCCCTGCATGGTGGCGTGCGCCCCTACGGCGGCACGTTTATGTGCTTCACTGATTATGCCCGCCCGGCCATGCGCCTGGCGGCCCTGATGAAAATGCCAACCGTATTTGTCATGACCCATGACAGTATCGGACTTGGCGAAGACGGCCCCACCCACCAGCCAGTGGAACATCTGGCCATCAGCCGCGCAACGCCCAACACTATGGTCTTCCGCCCGTGCGATACGGTTGAAACAGCAGAAGCCTGGGAACTGGCCTTCAGCTCTAAGACCACGCCATCAGTGCTGTCTCTGACACGTCAGGGCCTTCCAACCTTGCGGACAGAGCACAAAAGTAAAAACCTTTCCGCTCAAGGCGCCTATGTCCTGGCCGATGCGGATGGAAGGCGTCAGGCGATCCTTCTCGCCACCGGTTCCGAAGTGGAAATCGCGATGAAAGCACGCGAAATGCTACAGGCCGAAGGCATTGGTACGCGCGTCGTGTCCATGCCCTGCTGGGAACTTTTCGAACAACAGGAAGAAAGCTACCGCCGACGGGTCCTACCGGCAGGCGCTGTGCGTGTGGGCATCGAGGCTGGCGTACGTCAGGGCTGGGATCGCTGGCTTTGCGGCGAACGCGGACGCGAAATCAAGGCCGATTTCGTTGGTATGAACAACTTTGGTGCATCCGCACCTGCCGAGACGCTTTATGAAAAGTTCGGTATCACCGCAGAGGCAACTGTTGCCAAGGTTCGGGCACTTTTGGGGTAAGAAAATCGGTGTTTGGCACTGTCAATAACCTCGTTTAAGTCGATCCGGAAAACCAACTCTTTCCGGATCGATTTCATGCCAGAGGATTAAACCGCTTTAACCGCTGCCACATTGGTCCAATCAACCGCGCCCCCACAGGCATCAACACCAATCCAAGAACCAAACCAAACACGCCATCAATGGCGGCAGTTACAATCCATTCCACGGCATCTTGCGCCTGATCCAACCCGTGCGCGACGTACACTGCCACGTGGTGCACCACGTCATAAGGCGCGTGCCAACCTATCTCTGCCGCACTGTGAAGGATAATTGATCCACCGACCCACAACATCGCTGCCGTGCCAACAATCATCAACAGCTTCAAAAACTTGGGCATCGCATCAACAATTCAACGGCCCAGTTTTCGCGTAACACCAAGCCGCCCGTTTCGCGACAGCCAACAGCCCATATCATCCGCCTTTACGATCAAAGCAACAGTGCCGTAAACTGCCACTGTAATCCCGACCGCCACCACCGCCAGAATAGAGGCTTCCATCCAGAACCCACTCTCAGGTATTGCCGCCAGTGCGATGGTCATAATCTCTGCAGACAGGATAAAGTCAGTCTTTATCGCCCCCGCAACCTTGACCTCTTCAAGATGCGCCGGATCGCCAATCTCTTCTTCTGCATCCTCTGCCCCATGCGATCCGGGCCAAAGCCAGTGGGCCACTTTCTCAGCGCCCTCAAAGCACAGATAAGCCCCGCCCAACATCAACAGTGGTGCAACCAACCAAGGTGCGAAGGCAGATAGCACCAATCCGGCAGGCAGTAAAAACACCAGTTTATTAAAGATAGAGCCGCGTGCAATCCTCCAGATAATCGGCAATTCCCGGCTAGCATCAAAACCCTGCACATATTTCGGCGTGACTGCAGCATCATCAATAACAGCTCCCGCAGCCTTAGCCCCGGCTTTGGCTGCATTTGCCGCCACATCATCAATAGACGCCGCCGCAACCTTTGCAAGCCCGGCTACGTCGTCCAGCAATGCGAGCAATCCACTCATGCAATTTACTCCCGACTATCCTCGCGGACTTACTCCCCGCCTTTGCGGATCGCGTCAAGCTGCTCGCGCAGCTTTGCCTCCCACTCTCCGCGCATCTCGCGGATTTTTGACACATATGCCTCGTTTTCATGCACCGGCACATTGACCTGATGAATGCCCGCGACCGCCAGCATGTTTTCCTGATCATGCGCATCAAATGCATCAATCATCCGCTGCGCGATTTCTCTGGAAACCCCGGTTGCCTCAAGGGCAGATCGGCTCATCCGCAATGTGCTGTCATAGGTTTCGCGAATGATGTCCCGGCAGCCATAGGCCCAAAGATCAAATACATGATCACGGTCCATGGCCCGCGCGATCACATGCAGCTTCGGATAATTTTGCAGGGCATGTTTCACGATCTCATCAATCTTGTGCCGGTCATCTATCGCCACGATCAGCATTTTTGCATCGGCAATCCCGGCTGCGTGAAGCAGGTCAGGCCTGCTCGCATCTCCAAAGTAGTGCCGCGTGCCAAACCGTTCCAAAATGGCCAGGCGGCGGGAATCGTAATCCACCACAGTGGTGTGCATGCCCCCGGCCTCCAACACCCTGTTGATCAGCCCGCCAACCCGCCCTGCCCCGGCAATCAGAACTTCGGCGCCTTCGGGCATATCGTCCGCTTCGCGCTCCTGCTCTTCGGAATAGCTGGGCGCAATCACCTTGTCATAAAGGATGAACAGTGCGGGTGTCAGTAGCATCGACAATGCCACGACCAATAACAAAGGTTCTGCCAGCGATGCCGGCAGGACAGAATTTGCCACGGTGAAGGACAACAGAACAAAGCCAAATTCACCTGCCTGAGCAAGTCCAAGCGCAAACAACCACTTATCCGCCCCGCGTAAACGAAAAATCACAGCCAGAATCAACAGAACCAGAACCTTGATCGCTATCAATCCAATCGTCAGCCCCAGGATGCTGCCCACATTGGCAAAGAGCAGTGAAAAATTGATCGACGCTCCAACCGTCATGAAAAAGAGCCCCAACAATAGCCCCTTGAACGGATCAATGTCGCTTTCCAGCTCATGCCGGTAGGTGGAGTTGGCCAGTACTACACCTGCCAAAAATGTTCCAAGTGCAGGTGAAAGCCCGACAAGTGACATCAACAAGGCGATGCCCACCACGATTCCCAATGCGGCCGCGGTAAACAGCTCGCGCAATCCTGCGCTTGCAATAAACCGAAATATGGGATCGTTCAGATAGCTGCCCCCAAAAACAACAGCGCCAATCGCAGCCAGATTAACCAACGCCGTTTGCCAACCATTCAGACCCGCAACTAAGCTCAGGCCGCTACCGTGATCTCCACCCTCATGATCTCCTTCACCGTGATTAGGCAAGCCATGAGCAGTCCCTGTTGCGTGCTCAACAACAGCAGTGCCATGCTCTGCCGCCAAATTAGCAAGCTCTGGCACGGCCAGCAGCGGGATCAGTGCCAGCATGGGGATAACCGCAATGTCCTGAGTCAGCAGAACGGCAAAGGACGATTGTCCCCCATCGGATCGCATCAGCCCCTTTTCATTCAATGTCTGCAAAACGATGGCTGTTGAAGACAGCGCAAAGACCAGACCGATTGTCAGAGAAATTTGCCAGGTCTGACCCAGCACAATCGCTGCACCTGTGACCAGCGCCGTGGTCAGCCCGATCTGACCGCCGCCCAACCCCAACAACCGCGTACGCATCGACCACAGCGCCTTTGGTTCAAGCTCTAAGCCAACCAGAAACAGCATCATGACAACGCCGAATTCAGCAAAATGCTGAATAGAAATGACGTCAACCCCGATCAGGGCCAGCAACGGACTGATCACAATCCCCGCAATCAGATACCCCAGAACCGACCCAAGCCCGAGCCGCGAGGCGATGGGAACCGAAATTACGCCTGCAAGCAGAAAAATAAACGCCAGTAACAGAAAATCGGTCATCCAAGTCTCCTCACCGGTTTGCTCCGGCCTTAGATTTCAGTCTCGGTGTTACGGCTCTTACAGGCAAGCGTACTATGCCGAGCATTTCGGATTCTTTAGCAACTTCTCTGAATGGTCAAAACCGTTAACGCTATCGCGGCATTTCTCCCTTTCCGACCCGCGACAGGGCCGTTATATCGACCCCAAACCCTCGCTCTCAGGAGACATGTCATGACCATCACCGTTGGTATTAACGGCTTTGGCCGTATCGGCCGCTGCACGCTTGCTCATATCGCGCAATCCACCCGCAATGACATCAAAGTCGTCAAGGTAAATGCCACCGGCCCGTTGGAAACCGCAGCGCATCTGATCAAATATGACAGTGTTCATGGCCGTTTTGCCAACGAGATTACCCTTGGTAATGGGACCATGGACCTGGGCCGTGGTCCGATGCAGATGTTTTCGACCTATGACATGGATGAACTCGACTGGTCCGGCGTCGATGTCGTTCTGGAATGCACAGGCAAGTTCAACGATGGCGAAAAGGCCAAGAAGCACCTGGAACAAGGTGCTGGCAAAGTTCTGCTTTCGGCCCCGGGTAAGAACGTAGACCGCACCGTGGTCTACGGCGTCAATGACAGCGAGTTGCAGGCCAGTGAACGGATGATTTCAAACGGTTCCTGCACCACCAACTGTCTGGCGCCGGTTGCCAAGGTCCTGCACGAAGGCATCGGCATCGAGTCGGGCATTATGACCACCATTCATGCCTATACCGGTGACCAGCCCACACTGGACCGCCGCCACAAAGACCTCTACCGCGCCCGGGCGGCAGCAATGTCGATGATCCCGACCTCTACTGGTGCGGCCAAAGCCCTTGGTGAAGTTCTTCCCGATCTGAAAGGCAAACTTGATGGATCGGCAATCCGTGTGCCCACACCCAACGTCTCGGCCGTAGATCTGACCTTTATTGCCAAAAAAGACGTGACCGAAGCGGATGTAAACGAAGTCGTTGCCGCAGCCGCCGCTGGCCCGATGAAAGGCGTTCTTGGCTATGATCCGGAGCCCAAGGTCTCGATCGACTTTAACCATACCGAGGAAAGCTCAATCTTTGCTCCCGAACAAACCAAAGTCACCGGCGGGCGTCTGGTTCGTGTTCTGGCCTGGTATGACAATGAATGGGGTTTTTCCTGCCGTATGGCGGATGTCGCTGTTGCGATGGGTAACCTCTCCTAAACACACGCTTCTCTTGCGTGGCTTGGTCCCGTCGGGCATACCGGCGGGACCAAGTGTTTTTACAGGGCCGGTCCGGATGACCAACAAGATCGCCATCTTTCTCCTTGTTCTCATCGCGATCGGACTGGCGATAGATTTTTTCTATTTTGATTGGTTCAACCTTGTGTTTCTGGTCCGGAAACTCACCGACCTGATCGAATGGATGGCGTTCTGGCGTTGACCGTTTCGACGTTGCCTGTTCCGGCAGATTTCAGCTAAACCGCTCACGTAACGCATTATTCACAGCCGGTGTCACGAATTTACGCACATCACCGCCAAGCCGGGCAATCTCTTTCACCAGTTTACTGGCAATTGCCTGATGCCCGGCATCGGCCATCAAAAACACCGTTTCAATGTTGTCATCCAACGCACGGTTCATACCAACCATCTGAAATTCATACTCAAAATCCGCCACGGCCCGCAGGCCACGTACGATAATCTGTGCGCCCACATCACGCGCGCAATCGATCAGCAGGTTTTCAAACGGATGCACTACGATTTCCGTACCGGTCAACGCGCTCAACTTGGCGCTCTCTGCCTCAATCATCGAGACCCGCTCTTCCAGATTGAACAACGGCCCTTTGTCACGATTGATCGCAACGCCGATAACCAACCGATCCACCAACGCAGATGCGCGGCGAATAATATCAATATGTCCAAGTGTAATCGGATCAAACGTTCCGGGATAAAGTCCTGTGCGCATCTTGGGCTCCATCAGTTACCGCGCGCACGCAACTACAACATGCGTCGGAATGCAAGTGGCAGAATGACTTGTAACCTATCAGGGGCGCTGCCCCTCTTGGGCTTCAGCAAATCTTTCTTTTTGCACTATGTATCCCCGCCGGAGGCTCCCGCACTTTGGCTCAGCATCTGCGTCCGGAATCAGTGTCCCATTATCATGCCCTGCAGCGCGTCTTTTTCCATCGCCAGCTCCTGCAGCCGCGCTTTGACCACGTCTCCAATGGTGACAATTCCAACCAGTTTGCCATCCTCGACCACCGGCATATGCCGGAACCGTCCGTCGGTCATTCGCGTCAGCACCGCATCCGATGTATCCTGCCGGGAACAGCAGACCGGGTTGCGGGTCATCATTTCTTCGACACTTTCGGTCATGCAACCGGTGCCGCGCACGGCCAGTGACCGTACAATGTCACGTTCTGACAGGATGCCATCCGGGCTTTCGCCGTCATCCGAAACCACCAGGCCCCCAATCCGTCGTTCCGCCAGAATCTGCGCTGCCTCCGAGACTTTCGTGCTTGTCTTGATCGTCAGCACCCCGTTGTCACCCTTGGATTTGAGGATTTGTTGAACAAGCATGGCCAAAGTCTCCGCAATAATGTGTCAATAAATCAAGGGTCTGTTAAATCCCGTAAGCTGTCAAGTCTGGGCCTCCAGTCTTGCCACCTCTTGTCCCAGTTCTTCACTCAGCACTCTTGCAAACCGATTCAGCCTTTCAAGACGCCGGTCATCTTCGTGCCGGACCATGTAAAAGCTGCGCGTCAGGCTCACTTGATCCGTCAAAATCTTACGCAATCCCTGAAACGCCGGTATCGCAAAGTCATGAACTATGCCAACCCCACAACCAAGCCGGACCCAGTTGATTTGCACTGAAACCGAATTCGAGGCGAGGTTCACCCGGGCCAGTCCAGCCTCACCCAGATAGTCCAGTTCCTTGACGAAAATCATGTCCTGAATATACCCGATCATGGTGTGATCTTTCAGGTCGCTCAGGCTGTTGATCGGTGGATGGCTGTCTAAATAGGCTTCGCTTGCCGCTAGGTGTAACCGGTAATCTGCAATCTTCTTCACGGTCAGCCGCCCGGCCGTAGGCGGGCTCACGGCCACGACCATATCCGCTTCTCTCCGGCTCAGGTTGAACACGCGCGGCAGCGCCACGATCTGTATTTCAAGATCCGGATTCTGCTGACCAATCTTGGCGCAAACCTGCGGCAACAGGAAATTAGCAGACCCATCCGGCGCACCAATACGGATTTGACCGCTTAGCCCCCCAGATTGGCCCATCATCTCTTCTGCGGCGTCTTCCATCGCCTGCTCGGCTCGAACCGCATGCGCCATCAACCTTTGACCCGCGTCGGTCAGGGCATAACCACTTGGGGATTTTGCAAACAACGGCGCGTTCATATCTGTCTCTAACCGCGCCACGCGCCTGCCAACTGTGGCCGGGTCCAGCTTGATCCTGCGGCCGGCGGCTGACAAGCTTTCGCTTCGCGCCACCGCCAAAAACACCCTCAGATCATCCCATTGTGCTGCCACCAACCCGCCCTTTGCAAAAATGCATAGCCTTTTTGGGATATTGCCTCTTTTCCATCCATTTTTGCAACGATAACTTGCGCACAAATTTCCTGGAGGATCCCATGAACGAACTGACCCACTTCCTGAACGGTGCCATGACAAACGGCACATCCGGCCGTTTTTCTGATGTCTTCAACCCCGCAACAGGTGAAGTTCAGTCTAAATGCCCTATGGCATCGGCTGCGGAAACCACCGCTGCCATCGAAGATGCCGCTGCCGCCCAACCTGCTTGGGGCGCCCGGAATCCGCAGCGCCGCGCCCGGGTAATGATGGCCATGGTTGGCCTGATGAACCGCGACATGGACAAGCTGGCCGAGGCGCTGAGCCGCGAACATGGCAAAACCATCCCCGATGCCAAAGGCGACCTTCAGCGTGGGCTTGAAGTGATCGAATACTGCATCGGCGCGCCGCAAATGCTCAAAGGCGACTATACCGATGATGCTGGCCCAGGGATCGATATGTACTCCATGCGCCAGCCTCTGGGCGTCGTAGCCTCGATCATGCCATTCAACTTCCCCGCCATGATGCCGCTCTGGCATGTTGGTCCTGCTCTGGCCTGCGGCAATGCCGTGGTGCTCAAACCGTCCGAGCGTGACCCCTCAGTGCCTCTTATGCTGGCAGAATTGTTTATTGAGGCCGGCCTGCCCAAAGGCGTGTTCCAGGTTGTGAATGGCGACAAAGAAGCCGTGGATACCCTGCTCGACAGTGAAATCATTCAGGGCGTCAGCTTCGTCGGTTCCACCCCGATTGCGCAATACATCTACTCCCGTGCCACAGCCAACGGCAAACGGGCCCAGTGTTTCGGTGGAGCGAAAAACCACATGATCGTCATGCCTGACGCCGACATGGATCAGGCAGCAGATGCTCTTGTCGGCGCCGGATTTGGCGCGGCTGGCGAACGCTGCATGGCTGTCTCGGTTGCCGTGCCGGTCGGCGAAGAAACAGCCGATCGCTTGATTGAAAAGCTTGTACCCCGTGTCGAAAAACTGCGCGTCGCTCCCTACACTGATGGCGATGATGTCGATTACGGCCCTGTTGTCACCCGCGAAGCCAAAGAGCGTATTTTGGGCCTGATCCAGTCTGGCGTTGATCAGGGCGCTGATCTGGTGGTCGACAATCGCAACTTCTCGCTGCAAGGGTATGAGGACGGCTTTTTTGTAGGTCCACACCTCTTTGACCGCGTGACACCCGATATGGACATCTACAAAACCGAGATTTTCGGCCCTGTCCTCAGCTGCGTGCGCGCAGGGTCTTACGAAGAGGCGATCGGCCTTGCTATGGATCACGAATACGGCAACGGCACCGCGATCTATACTCGCGACGGCGACACCGCCCGAGATTTTGCCCACCGGATCAATATCGGCATGGTTGGCATCAATGTGCCAATCCCGGTTCCGCTGGCCTATCACACATTTGGTGGCTGGAAGAAATCCATGTTTGGTGACCTGAACCAGCATGGACCGGACAGTTTCAAATTTTACACGCGGACCAAAACCGTCACCTCGCGCTGGCCCTCGGGCATCAAGGAAGGTGGAGAGTTCAACTTCAAAGCGATGGACTAATCCACCTCTGCGTAATGAAACAGAAAGCTCCGGGTACCGCCCGGAGCTTTCGCTTTTTCAGGCACCCGCTTGATCAATTGATCTCCTCCTACGGTCGCGCAATACTGACCACCTAGCTTTAGCGGAGATAACCAGATGCAATTTTCTCGCCGTTCCATACTTGCAGCCCTGACGGCCACTCCATTTGCCTTTGTTGCAACCAAATCACGGGCGGAAACTCATGATGTCGCCATTCAGGGGTTTTCCTTCGCCCCTCACGTACTGGAGATCTCCGCAGGTGACACGGTGGTATTTCAAAATTTCGACAATGCACCTCATACGGCAACGTCCTTGGATGGCGCGTTTGACACCGGCACGTTGGGTACTGCCGAGCGTACAGAGGTGATTGTAGAGACAGCCGGCAGTTTCGAATATAGATGCCAGTTTCACCCCTCGATGAAGGGCATCATCGTGGCGAATTGAACTGTGGCTTATGTCCTAGCTCAACAGGGGCAAGGCCGAGCCGGTTGGTTGGCTATCTACCTGGGGAGGCACAGTTTCTTAGCAATTTCAATACGCCACCGTGGAACACGCTCTATCGGTGTCATCGCCATTTTCTTTTGAAACAAAACGGCGAAACTCGTGCGCGACATCCCGGCTGCATTTGCCAGCGTTTCCACAGGCCAGTTTTGATCAACCGCTTTGTGGAACGCATCCAATGCCCGCCTCAGGTTCGGATCTGAAAACTCGCCCAATTCCCATTCAAGGGCCTTATCGCTTTCGATGAAACTTCGGATTACTTGTGCAAGATTGACTTGGTTTTACTTGCCAAATGCCATCAGCTCCCAGCCCCAAACCTGCAAAAAAAAGACCCGCCAGCATTTCGCCGGCGGGTCTGGTTGGGTTCTTACTTTTTGAGGTTGGTCCAGATGGTGTCGTATACGGCCTGGGTTTCCTCATTGCAGACCTCGATAAAGACACCCGCTCCAGCGTCAGCAGGCGGGTTCGCCTCTGGCAGGGTGGCCAGTGCCGGATCAAGATGCTCTGACACACCGCTTACACCCGCACCGTAGCGAGCGTAGTTGGAAACCGCAGCGATGTTCTCAGGCTCCAGCAGGAAATCCATGAACTTTAGCGCGTTGGCACGGTTGGGTGCATCTTTGAGCAGCACAACATTGTCCATCCAGACCACATAACCCTGCTGTGGAAAGGCGTACTCGACATTTGCACCTTCTTCACGCGCCTTGGCACCAAAGCCGTCATAGATCTGGCCAACCGCGGCATCACCCGAAACCAGTACTTCCTTGGCTGTATCAGAGTTGAACGAGGCCCAGTTCCCTTTGGCCTCCTGAAGCATTGCGTTCAGTGCCTTGAGTTGTTCGCGGTCGTTTGAACATTGCGGCATCCCCATATGCAGCGAGGCCATTGCCAGAACTTCGCCCTGGCTGTCGAGCATGTTGATCTTGCCCGCCAGTTCAGAGGGCGGGTTGAATAGAATGTCAGTGGTATTGATATCACCGCTATAGACATCGCGGTTCACTGAAAAGCTGGTTGAGCCCCACTGATAAGGGATCGAATGCTTACGACCGGGATCAAAGCTCGGGTCTGCCCATTCCGGTGCAATGTTGCCGCTGTTGGCAAGCTCTCCGTCGGCGATGGTGTCAAGCATCCCTTCGCCCGCCATGATCGAAACCATGTAATCGCCAGGGACAGCAACGTCATATGTGCCGATGGCCCCTGCTTTGAGCGAAGCCAGAAGCGACTCGTTCGAATCGTAGGTGTCCATGACAACCTCAACCCCGTGCTCAGCGGAGAATTTATCCAAAAGCTCCTGAGGGATGTATTCGAACCAGTGATAGATCACCAGTTTTCCCTCGGCACTGGCCGCATTGGCGGCCAGTGCAAGGGCCATCGCGGTGGCAGTCGTTTTCAGTAGTGTTTTCATGTTGGTCTCCCTAGTTTTATTTTGTGTTGTCGGATTTGCTGACGAAGTACGAGATCGTGACCATGATGATCGACACCGCCAACAGCATTGTCGAAATAGCCATGATATTGGGTTTAATACCCTGTTTGACCGAACCAAAGATCGCTGTTGGCAGGGTTTCGACACCCGCACCTTTGACGAAGTTAGTGATGATGAAATCGTCAAGCGAGATGATGAAGGCCAGGATGTAGCCAGAGATAATGCCCGGCAGCATCAGGGGCATCAGGATCTTGGTAAAGGCCTGCCGCTTGGTGGCATAAAGGTCCATTGCGGCCTGCTCATAGGTATCCTCGATACCCTGCATCCGGGCCGAGATCGGCATATAGGCAAAGGGGATGCAAAAGGCGATGTGGGCAACAAGTATGGTCAGATAACCTCGTGTAAAGCCGATCGAGTTGAAAAAGATCAGTGTTGCCACCGCGGTTACGATCTCGGGCACCATCAACGGCAGGCTGATCAGGCCAAAGGAAACAGTGCGCAGTTTGAAGCGCCCACCGCGAACCATCGCCGTCGCAGCCAAAGTGGCAATCGTGGTTGAGACGGTTGCAGCGATGATCGCGATGGTGAAACTGTTCCAGGCGGCAATTTTGAATTTCTCGGATTCAGGCCCGGTGAAGACATCCGCATACCAGCGAAAGCTTACCCCCTCCCAATTGGTGATCGAGTTGCTGTCATTCAGCGAATAGATCGTCACCACCGCCAAAGGTGCATAGAGGATCACCAGGCATAGTATCGTCATTGGCAAGAAGCCGGGGAACGCTTTGATATCGTATTTACCGCGTGCCATCATCCTGCTCCTTTCTCTGCTTTGGCCTGTTGGCGTGCAAAGATCATCAGGATGACCAGCACCATGCTCAGCAGGATCATCGAGGCTGCTGCCCCAAAGGGCCAGTTACCCGCATTGCCTTTGAACTGCTCTTCAATAAGCGATCCGATCATGAAATTCTTCGCTCCACCCAGCAAGTCAGGCGCCAGAAACGAACCCAATGATGGGACAAAGACCAGAATACAGCCGGCAATTACCCCGGGTTTTACTGCTGGCAGTAGTATCCGGCGCAGAGTTGTCATCTTACTGGCATAGAGGTCGGCAGCGGCCTCGGACAGGTTGAAATTATAGCGCTCGACAGAGGCGTAGATTGGCAAAACCATGAAAGGTAAGTAGGAATAGAAGAGCCCCAGTTGCACAGCGAAATTTGTGTTCACGATATGAATGGGGCTGTCGATCAAGCCGGTAGAGATCAGGAAATCGTTCAACGGCCCCTGATCGCGCAGCATAAATTTCATGCTGACGGTGCGGATCAGCAGATTGACCCAATAGGGAATGGTGATCAGAAAGACCCAGACCGGGCGCACACTTTCAGGCCGCGTGGCGATGAAATAGGCAGTTGGGAATCCGATCACCAGACTGAGAAGTGTTGCAGCCCCGGCCTGCCAGATCGAACGCCAGAAGATGTTTATATACGTCCATTCGACGGTACAGGGTTCATCTCCGAACAGCCCGCGACTGCAGAAGAATTGATCATAGGCGGCAAAGGAAAGTTCCCAGATCACACCGCCGCGGAATTCCTTCGTCAGGAAGGAGTAGACCAGCATCATCAATACTGGCGTCAGGATAAAGATACCAAGCACTGCCCAGGCCGGAAGTAATAGCCATGTACGTGCATCGGCGTAGGTATCGGATTTGGCGCTGCCGCCGCTTGCTGCCCCCGCCGCCATCAGTCAACCAGGAGGCGCGCAGCCTCCGCCTCCATGTTGACATATGCCGCAGCACCTGGTTCAAAAATTCGTTTGTTGCCGCGATCGGAATTGGAGGTTCGTACTATCATTTTTGGGCCGTCTGCCAGATCGATGATCGTCTGAATATCAGTACCGACAAAAATGTTGTCGCGGATCGTGCCTTTTAGGCTTTCGGATTCAGTGGGTTCGTCTGACAAGAACAAGCGTTCTGGGCGCACAGACATGTGTACGTTCGCACCGACACCGATCCCTTCAACTTCGCTGCAGGTCAGTTCGTGCCCGCCGCCCAGATGGCATATGGCGCGACCATTGGTGATCTGATCAACGGAAACTTCCAGAAGGTTAGTTTCGCCGATAAAGTCTGCCACAAACATGTTGTGGGGACGCTCGTAAATATCCTTGGCCTCGCCCAATTGCTGCATTTCACCAGCAGACATCACCGCGATTCGGTCAGACATTGTCAGGGCTTCCTCCTGATCGTGGGTGACGAAGATGAAGGTAATGCCGGTCTCGCGCTGCAACTCTTTCAACTCAAAACGCATCGCCTGCCGCAGCTTCAGATCCAGCGCCGATAAGGGTTCATCCAACAGCAGCACTTTGGGTTGTGGCGCCAGCGCACGCGCCAGCGCCACACGTTGTTGCTGACCACCAGAGAGCTGTGATGGTTTCCGGTCAGCAAACTGTGAAAGCTGAACAAGCTCCAGCATTTCGCCCGCACGTTTGCGCGCGTCAGACTTGGACTTGCCCCGCATTTCGAGGCCAAAACCAACATTCTCGGTGATGCTCATGTGCGGGAAAAGGGCATAGTTCTGGAAAACCGTGTTCACCGGGCGTTTGTTGGGTGGCAGGTTTTCGATTTCATCGCCAAAGAGGAATATGGCTCCCTCGGTGACGTCCTCAAATCCGGCAATCATCCGCAGAAGCGTAGTCTTACCGCAGCCAGATGGACCCAGCAACGTAAAGAATTCATTGTCGTAGATTGACAGCGAAATCCTCTGCAAAGCCGTGAAGTCGCCATAGCGCTTAACCGCATCGCGCACGTCGATGGCTATTATCTCTTTGTCCGACATATCCCCTCCCATCAGAGAATTTCCCTTGATTGACGATAAGGCCTGAGCGCAGTGTCACTAAGAATTGAGTCCCTTAGCGAACATTAGGCTCAAACTAATCAATTATGCACCGCACGAAGCAACAGGTGAACTCATCCAATCTTTCACTTTAGTCTGTCGCCAATTCGGTGATCTCACGGCGGAACGGCAAATCGTCGCCAATATCCGCACCATCCAGCTCGCGGGCATAGCGGTGTCCGGCATAGGTTGACCATGCAATTGGTCCCGGCGCTTCGGCGTCTCCAAAAATCTTAACCGATTTGATGCCTGCATCGACCCAGTCGGCCTCGCGGGCAATCAAGTCATTATAGATTGCATCATTGCCCGACCGGGACGCAACCATAACCACAGCCTCAGCCGCAAATTTCTGCGTGCGCCCCGTGTAAATACAATCGCTTACCACATGATCTGACCCGATTTCAGTCACTCCGCGATTAAGCACAATCTCAACACCCAGCTCAGCCAGTCTAGCGTGAATTGTTCCTTGTTCCAGAGTATTGTTCGTCCAGTCAGAGACAAAGGCAGACGGCGTGATTAACGTAACCTTGGCACCATTTTTAACCAGCAGCTCGGCCAATACACCACCCATGTAATAATGATCATCATCGTAGACCACGACATTGCCTTCCGGCACTGTGCCATCCATCAGGTCGTCCGGTGTATATACCTTTGCGGTTTCTGAGATCGGCATTGGAACAACGTGCTGACGAGATACGCCATCGCTCCGCCAGCTTGCCCCGGTGGCAATCGCCACGTTCTCAAACCCGAATTCCAGAATGCTGTCGGCATCCAATTCACTGTCGAAATAAATGTCGACATTCGGGCGCTGCTGTAGCTGGTATTCACGATAATCCACAACACGTCCCCACGCACTGAGCCCGGGCAATTGCCGTTCGCGGGTCACACGACCACCAATCTCTGTTTTGGCCTCAGCAATGGCAACATCATATCCACGTCGCGACAGTGCCCATGCGGCTTCCAGTCCGGCAGGTCCGGACCCTACGATCAGCACATTGTCACTGTCGCCTTTTGCATTCATCTTTTCCGGATGCCAGCCCTTGCGCCATTCTTCCATGAAGGTCGGGTTCTGGGTGCAACGGCTGATTGACATGGTCATGTCGCCGGTGATGCAGATATTGCAGCCAATGCATTCGCGGATGTCTTCGATCCGGCCTTCCTCGACTTTCTTGGGCAAGAACGGATCAGCGATAGATGGCCGTGCACAGCCGATGAAATCCAGCACACCCGATTTGATCTGCTTGACCATGACATCGGGGCTGGTGAACCGGCCCACACCCACGATCGGCTTGTCGGTCAATTCGTGAATGCCCTTGACCAGATCATGCTGCGCGGCCTCTTCCTTGAAACGACTCGGTCCTGAGCAATCTTCCCATGTCCCCTGCGCCAGATCCCAAAGATCGGGCAGGTCTTTGTTCATTTCGACAAAGTCGCGCACCTCGGCATTGGAAAACCCCAACTCGCCAATCGTCTCATCAAGGCTGACTCGTAAAGTCAGTGCCATAGTATCGCCCACAGCATCGCGCATGTCGGCAATCACCTCACGCGCAAATCGCGAGCGGTTCTCAAGGCTACCACCATATTCGTCGCTGCGTTGGTTAGTGGCACGGCTCAGAAAATGCTGGAAGATGCCGAAACCATGCGCACCATAAAGGCAGATCAGGTCAAAGCCTGCATCCTTTGATCGTTTCGCGGCATTTACAAACCAACGTCGCAGATCCTTGATATCGGATTTTGAGAGGGCTCGGGCCTGAATGGGATCATTTGTAAACGTCCTAATTGGCAAAGCAGACGGCGCAAGCGGCACCTCTTTGGTGTAAAGATTAGGGCCGTTGATGCCAGAATAGGCCAGTTGAATTCCCGCCAGCGCGCCGTGCTCTTTCATCTTCTCCGACATTTTGCGCAGTTGTGGGATGTCCTTGTCTTCCCAAAGGCGCAATTCAATGAACGGGGTGATTTCCGATGTATGGTGCATTTCGCACTGCTCGGTAAAGATCACGCCCCAACCGCCTTCGGCCTTGATCCCGCGCATAGCCGCCGCAGCAGACGGGTCGCGATAGCCACCACCATTGCAATGCGGCACCTGATAAAAGCGGTTTTTGGCCCGAACCGGACCGACTTGCATCGGCTCAAATAATATATCGTAGCGTGGATCGCGCAATTTCCGGCTCCCTTTCCGAATTAGCTTTCCAACAAGGTCTCAGATTAAACAGTTTGGATAAAGTCGACACTGCGGAAGCTTGGGTTAGGTTTTACTTAAGCAAATCCAGCTGTTAACTTAGCGGTGTGCTATGGCTGGCGCCATGTTCATGCCAGGGATGCTCTCATTGGTAAGTTTAACACGGCACAGATCGATAAACGCCTGAACTGTCAGAACATTTTGTGCGCCTTGTGATGTCACCAATCCCATCCGTAAATGCCGCACTTTATCTGTGATCGGCACATATTTCAGCCTTCGCCCATCAGGGGCCGTATCGTTACTGAAGCGGATATTAAGGAGAGAATAGCCAAAATCATTTGCCACCAGACTGCGCAGAACCGCCATATCACGCGATCGTTCAGCGATGTTAGGCTTGGTTCCATTTTGCGCGAATAGGGACAGAAAGTATTCAGAGCTCAACGGCAGGTCCAACAAAACCAATTCAAATTCCTGCAACTCTTCCAGAGAAACAGACGTACGATTTGCCAATGGATGGCTTTCACCAAAAATCGCATAGGGTGGCAATTCGGCAAGTGGCAGAAATGTCAGATCGGTCGGAATATCAAGATCGTACGTCAGCGCCACATCAATATCCGCACGACGTAGCATTTCGATCAGGGCGGTCTGGTCACGCTCTACCTGGCTGACCGTGACATCAGGGTAGCGGCTTTCAAACTCACGCCGCAGGCCAGGTACAATAATCTGCGCAAAAGTCAGCAAACACCCAACGGCCAAGGGCCCCTGAACAAAGCCAGAGATATTGTCGGCAAGCCTGTTCAGAGCCTCTGTTTCACTCAACACCGTTTTGGCCTGCGTCATAAATTGCCGGCCGGCCTGTGTAAGTGACAGCCCGTGGGCATGTTTTCTGACAAACAATTGCAACCCGAATTCGTTTTCAAGCTGCGAGATAGCAGCCGAAATCGATGGTGAAGAAACATTCACCATCTCCGAGGCAAGCGCGATCGAACCTGCCTCGCCGACTGCAACAAAATATTCCAGCTGACGCAATGTGAACCGCAAAGGCATAGGTGAACTATCCTTTGCGGTCCTGCAGAATTCAAGCCTGATACTTGATCCAGGTCGTTTTGAGGGCAGTATATTTATCCAGGCTATGCAGCGACAGATCGCGGCCAAAGCCGGATTGCTTTATCCCGCCAAACGGTGTTTCGGCGGAAAGCGCATCAACGGTGTTGACCGATACGGTGCCTGCTTGCAACGCGTCGGAAACACGATGTGCCCGGCTTAGATTGTCAGTCCACACTGACGCTGCCAACCCATAGACGCTGTCGTTGGCCATACGCACAGCGTCTTCCTCATTGTCGAATGGAATAATCGACAGGACAGGGCCAAAAATTTCATCGCGCGCAAGGGGATCGTCATGATCAACGTCAGTGAAAATTGTCGGTTGTACGAAACATCCCCTGCCGTTGACCTGCACCCGCTCACCACCGGTTGCCAGATTGGCTGTTTTCTTGCCGGCCTCTACGTGGCGCATGATGCCTTGGGTTTGGTTCTCGTCCACGATCGCACCCATTTTCGAAGCCGGATCCAGAGGATCGCCCGGCTGCATACCCTGTGCCCGCGCGACCATGCGGTCAACGAACTCATCCTTGATAGAACGTTCGATATATAGTCTGGAGTTGGCCGAGCAAACCTCGCCTTGGTTGAAGAAAATTCCAAACGCCGCCATATCCGCCGCCGCATCCAGATTTTCACAATCGGCAAAGATTAGGTTGGGGCTTTTGCCGCCGGTTTCCGGCCAGACAGATTTGAGGTTCGACTGGCCCGAATACTGCATAAATATCTTACCCACTGCGGTCGATCCGGTAAATGCAAGCGTATCCACATCCATATGCAGACCCAATGCTTTCCCCGCCGTCACACCAAAGCCCGGCACCACGTTCAGCACGCCATCAGGCAGTCCCGCCTCGGCGGCCAGTTCAGCCAGACGCAGGGCGGAGAGTGGTGATTGCTCCGCCGGTTTGAGGACAACAGAGTTACCCGCCGCCAATGCTGCGGCCGATTTCCAAGTGGCCATATCCAGCGGGAAGTTCCATGGTGTCACCGCACCGACCACGCCCAATGGCACGCGTTTCACCAGCGCCAAATCACCGGGGCCTGTCGGCGCCACTTCGTCATAGATCTTGTCGATGGCTTCTGCATACCACTGAAAAAAATGCGCCGAACCGGGCGCATCAACTGTCACCGCATCGGTGATGAGCTTACCCATGTCCAGACTGTCCAGCAGGGCCATTTCTTCTAGGTTTTCACGAATCAAGTCGGCCAGCTTCAAAAGCACTGCCTTGCGATCTCCCGGTGCCGCTCGGGACCAGCTTCCTGTATCAAACGACTTGCGTGCGGCAAGGACTGCCCGGTCCACATCCTCGACGTCACAAGCTGCGACTTGTGCCAGTACATCACCTGTGGCCGGGTTGATGCAGTCAAATGTCTCGCCCGAAGCCGCATCGACGAACTTGCCATCGATAAAGGCCTGATTGCGCAGGCTCAGGGCATCAGCCCGTGATTTCCAGTCGTCGTGTGAATAGTCGAGCATTTGTATCTCCCTGAATTTATTGGTCGCCGGGCACGCCATAAGAGGGCGCCTCTCGCGGGTCGAGCGCCCGTTGGATGTAGGCCTCCAGCTGCGGTTTGTAGACATCCCAGGCGGTTGCGATGGCCTCGATCGGGCAATCCTCGGTCCAGTCACAGCGCAGATCGGCAACCGGCCAGCTGACCTTGTCCACGACTTTCATGCCCGCAGAATGTATCGGCCCGGCTTCACCTCCGGCGGCCAGTCCGGCACGCATCGCCGCGATCAGGCGGTCCCCAATATGGCCTTCGGCCTCAAGGAACCCATCCACGATTGCTTGTGGTACCTTGTCATTGGCCAGAAGGTTGCCACCCGAGGCCACGTTTTGTGCCTGCGCCTGCGTCCAGATACCTAAAGAGTTGGGCCCGGAGTGGATCGCCGTTCCGCCCGCCTTGTCAACTGCCAATACCTGTCGGTATTCGATGAATTTGCCGCGCAGTGACACTTCTTCAACGGCCTCTTTGGCTGTCAGACCACTTTGCATCAGATCAAGCGCCATTGGCCCCAGCGACGGATCAGTTACATTCTGAGATGCAACCGCGCCAACGCCCGCGCGCGCAAAGGAGCAGCGTGCCGCAACTGCAGGTGAGGATGAAGAGATTGCCAACCCGAACGTGCCGGTTTCTTCACAGCGCGCAACAAGAGAAAATGTCATCGCTGTCAGCCCGGAATAACGGCAGTGCCGTCAATTTCCACCAGCCAATCGGGGCGAGCCAAGGCTTGAACCACCAATCCGGTCGAGACCGGATGCACGCCTTTGATATATTCGCCCATGGTGCGATAGACAGCTTCGCGATGGCGCACGTCGGTGATGTACACCACAACCTTGACCAGATGCTCAATCGAGCCGCCGGACTCTTCGATCAGCTGCTTGATATTCTGCATGACCTTGTGGGTTTGTTCTACCGGATCATGGCTGTTTATGTTGACTGCGTCATCCAGGTTTTGAGGACACTGACCGCGCAGGTAAACGGTCTTGCCGCCCTCGGTCACCACTGCCTGGCACAGATCATTATCCAGATTTTGTTCAGGGTAGGTGTCAGATGTATTGAATTTTCGAATGCGGGTATGGGTCATGTAGCGTTCCTTGGCACTTTAAATCGTGAATATCTTGTGAGTTGTATCTTGCGGGTGCAGTTACTCTGCGGCAGGGATCGCCCGTTCATCAGGTCCTCGATAGCTCAGGTAATTTCGCTGGATCGCAATCTGGTCTGCTACGTGTTTTGCGTCATGCCAGATGCCCCAAACAAAGGTCGAGCCTCTGCGCGACTGCCAGGGCAGCCCCAGGAAATAGACATCCGGTTCAGACGAAACGCCACGCTGATGGACAGGCTTGCCAGCATCATCGAACGCATCCACATTCAGCCAACTGAAGTCCTGACGGAAACCAGTTGCCCAGATGATCGCGGTGATGCCGGCTTTGGCCAGATCAAGTTCACTGATCGGGTTAATCAGGCAATCCGGATCCGGTGGAAATTGCCGGGCCTCAGGTTCTTCCGGCAGTTCAATTCCGGTCCGCGCAACATAATCATCCGCAGCATCCAGCATTGCCAGATATTGCTGGTCACCAGTTCCGATATTTTGCTGGAGGTCACCTGCAAAGCGAAAGACGCCGTTTTCGTAGGTTTCAGTCATGCCGACCAAGTTTATTCCGTCGCCTGCCATACGGCGGAAATCGACCGTATTGCCACCATGCGCGCCGCTGACGCAAATGGTAAAACGTTCGCTTCCCGGTGCCATCGAAGGCGCTTCCCAAAGGCCAAGAACTCCCAGCCACCAAACATTGTCGCGGCCTCTGTATCGGCGCGGCGGGCGCTCGTGAGGTCCAACCGAGAGAAAGACGTTCTTCCCCTCACGCCGTAGTTCCTCGGCAATCTGCACTCCGGACGATCCGGCGCCTACAACCATCACGTTACCCTCAGGAAGTTGCCCGGGATTGTGGTAATGGAAAGAGTGCAGTTGAAAGATTTTCTCATCCTTCGGAACCAGAGGAGGAATCACGGGAATCTGGAACGCCCCTGTTGCGGTGACAATGCGGTTTGCCTCAATCCTGCCCTTGGATGTGTCGACAATGAACCCGCCGTCCTTCTTCCTTTCAGCCTTAAGAACCTCGACGCCGGTGCGTATCGGCGCGTCAATCATGTTCGCGTAATCGGCCAGGTATTTCGCCATGCGTTCTTTTGGCACAAAGGAATCCGGGTGCGAGTCCTCGAACTCCATATTAGGAAACCGATCATGCCACGCCGGACCATTCGCTACCATTGAATCCCACCGACCAGAACGCCAGGATTCAGCGACGCGGTTCTTTTCAAGTACAATATGCGGAACCTTGTTATTGCGAAGGTGCTCACTCATCGCAATCCCAGCCTGACCGCCGCCAACAACTAACGTATCTATTTGTTCGGTAGACATATTTTGATCCTCTTGGATTAATCGGCACGGTGAATTCGGGCCCTGACCCGCTTCACACTTGTGAATTTTCTGGCCTAGCGAGGGCGAAACCGCCGCTGTAGCAATGGGTGTTGAGGTGTAGGATCAATGATATTTGAGCTAGGAGAAAGTATGGTTTATCTTAGCTTTGATTAGGCGCGACCTAAGAATGCGTGGTCTGATCCAGCATTAGTAACGATTTGCCATCGCACCCAAAGGCAAAACCAGACAAGAAACAGCAGCTACACAATAGATAGCCAATCAGTCAGCCAGGCATCCCTGCCCGCCGCAGACATTCGCGTATCGCTTCCATTTTTGCCGGATCGCTCAGCGGTATACGGTCAAGATCAGCGATTCGGGCCTCCGGAATGGCCTCCAGACAGGTTGCAACAGCAGCCCGGGCAGCCTCTGGTCGATCAGCCTGCACATGACCGGCAATCAGCAGGTAATGACCAAAATACCATTGTGGCATTCGGTGAACGGATTTGCTGGCCCATTCAACTGCATTGTCGTACCGCCCGGCCAGATAGTGACCAAGTGCTATGCCCGTAAAGCGGAAGAATATGCTGGGATCGCGTGGGTTCGAACGGATAGAAATTTCCTGATTTGCGATGGCTTCGTCCACGCGTCCCACCAGGCTCAACGCGGTGCCAAGGCTGCCATAGGCCAATGAACAGTTTGGGTTCAACTCAACCGCGCGTTCCAGTGCTGCCACTGCTTCATGATGGCGGTATAGGCCCCAACAACTACATCCCAGTGCCCAATGTGCATATTCATTCCGGTCATCCAGCTTGGTGGCGCGTTGTGCAAGACTACGGGCGGTTTCCATTGCTGCAACATGATCATCGACATAGCCCATGATGGCACAGTGATAATGGATCAGGGACAAAACCAGATTGGCCTCAGCACTTTCCGGGTCATGGGCCAAGGCGCGTTCCAGCAGGTTGATGGCTGTATCATAGCTGTCCGGGGAAAAATTATAGAGCAGGTGCCATGCGCGCATCGTCAGTTCCCACACCGTCAGGTCGGGCCGGTTGCTGCGTTCTACCGGTGGGCTTGCGGTCAGATGCACGCTGGTCTGGATTGATGCCACCACATTGCGCGTGATCTCGTCCTGCAGGTCGAACACATCGGCCAGTTGACCGTCATACCTTTCAGACCAGACATGGCCCCCCGTTATTCCGTCAATCAGCTGTGCCGTCACACGGATGCGGTCACCAGCACGGCGCACGCTGCCTTCAAGAACATAGCGCACACCTAAGTCTTCGGCGACCCGGCGGACGTCAACATTCTCTCCCTTATAGGTAAACGTCGTATTCCGCGCGATGATGAACAGCCAGGGCGACCGGGACAAAGCGGTGATGATGTCCTCTGATATCCCATCGGAAAAATACTCCTGCTCGGGATCGCCCGACATGTTTTCAAACGCCAGAACCGCGATGGACGGCTTATCAGGAACCAAAGGCTTTGGGGAATCCGCGGCCAATGCTGCCTGTTCGAAATGCTTTCGCAGGTCCAATTTCGAGGAGACACCAAGTTTGCGATAAATCGTCGTCAAATGCGTGCGCACCGTTGACGGCGCAATGCACAGCTGATCCGCAATCTTGTGATACTCCGCCCCATCAGAGTAAGCCCGCGCGATCTGCTGCTCTCTGGCGCTTAGCTGTCCTCTGGATGGTGTTGATTTATCCAAGAGTTCTCTTTCTCCTCGGGCAAGGCGCCCGGTTTTTGTAACTGATGCGTGCCTAACGTATACAGAATACATCACATGCAGTAGTCAAAATACAGCAGCTGGGTGATATCTGCACTGTTCGTATCTTCTTAGAATGACAGCATAATCGCAATCAAAGGAGTTCTAAAATGACCAACCAGCAGACGATCAAAGTAAGCCACGCCGATATCGTTCAACGTGGATGGGAGGCCGTAGGCCGGGGCGATTGGGACGCGCTTGTCGCCGATTACGTGGACGACATGGTATTCGTGATGCCGGGGCAAAATGATGTCCTGAATGGTCGGACAGCGTTTCGCGAGGTCCTCAACAATCTGGGTGCGGCTTTACCGGCCGGGTTCGAAATCACCGGGTTGCGTCAGATCGGTGAAATGGGCGAAGTGGTGTCAATCATCGATTGGAAATGCGCCAAGGTGCCAGAGGGCAGCCAGCTGTCAGTGCTGTTCATCTTCGACGGCGACAAGGTGCGCGAAGAACGCTGGTTCGTCGATACCGAACAATGGAAAGCTGCGTTTTAGCTCCAAATCCTCAAACATAAATACTTGTGCCCCGCTTCGGGGGCACAAGCACGTTTAGGAAAGCTGGAAATTAATCAAACGGGATAATTTCTAACCTCTAACGACCAGCACAGAACAATGCGCATTACGCACCACGCGTGCCAGATTGGGACCGATTTCATAATTCGGGAAATCGCCTTTTGACGACGCCATTATGATCATGTCAAAGCTGTCTTTATAAGCAAGCTTCAGGATTTCGCGGTATACGCTGCCCTGTTCGATGTGAATGTTCAGACCCGCCGCTCCGTTATCCTCAAGGATCTTCTGAACAGCGCCCCTAACATGGTCCTTTGCCCCTGCCCCATAGTTTGCAGGCAGATTTGGCAAAAGGATAATGTCGGGAATGACGCACACAACATGCAACTCTGCGCCGTTAAACTCCGCTTGTTTCATCGCGAGTGGAAGTGCCGAATTCCAAGAGCTTTCGTCGGTATGGTCGATTGGCAGAAGTATCTTCGTTGCCATTTACTTACCTCCTCAGAGAGTGGTTTCGTAGGGGATGTCGGGGGGCCATCAGGCCCCCCGGCAAAGTTTACTCAGAGGCTCCGCCCGGCTCTTCGGTCTGACCATTTGATGCAAAGAACTCGCGAGTCAGCTTGAAGACAATCGGGCTAAGCAGTGCCAGCGCAATCAGGTTCGGTATCGCCATCATGGCATTCAGCGTATCCGCCAGCAGCCAGATAAAGCCCAGATCGGCAGTTGCACCGAAATAGATCATAGCGATCCACAAAATGCGGTAAGGCATCAAAGCTTTCGAACCAAAGAAGAACCCAACGCATTTCTCACCGTAGAACGACCAGCCCAGAATGGTTGTAAAGGCAAAGATCGACAGGGCAATCGCGATGAGCGAACCGCCAATACCCGGCAGCGAAAGCTCGAACGCATGTGCGGTCAGTGCCGCACCGGATTCACCCGATGTCCAGGCACCCGAAGCGATAATCGCAAGACCAGTGATCGAGCAGACGATGATCGTATCAATGAACGTCCCCAGCATCGCAACAAGACCCTGGTTTACCGGACCTTTGGTAGATGCCGCTGCGTGGGCAATCGGCGCCGAGCCAAGACCGGCTTCGTTCGAGAACACACCACGTGCCACACCAAACCGGATCGCGGCCCAAACGGCTGCACCGGCAAAACCACCTTCTGCGGCGGATGGGGTGAATGCATGTGTAAACACAAGGTTCAGCGCATTCCCGATACCGCCGATGTTGATCAGCAGAACCAGCAGACCTGCAATGATGTAAGCAACAGCCATGAACGGAACCAGCTTACCTGCAACCGCGCCAATCCGGCTGATACCACCCAGAATTACGGCGGCTGTCAAAACCATCAGAACAACACCGGTCACCGACACGTTCACACCAAAGTTCGATTCCAGAACGCTGGCAACACCATTGGCCTGAACACCGTTACCGATGCCAAACGCCGCGATTGCACCAAACAGGGCAAACGCAGGTGCCAGCCAGTACCATTTTTTGTCGAGCCCATTTTTGATGTAATACATCGGCCCGCCGACATAGTTACCCAGCTCATCCTTCTCGCGATATTTCACCGCGCAAACCGCCTCGGCGTATTTTGTAGCCATGCCAACAAGGGCTGTCATCCACATCCAGAACAACGCGCCCGGTCCACCCAGGAACACCGCCGTCGCAACACCGGCAATGTTGCCGGTACCGATGGTCGCCGAAAGGGACGTCATCAGCGCGTTGAACGGGCTGATCTGGCCTTCACCCGCCGATTCACGGCCGCTGAACAAAAGTTTGAAACCGGTGCCCAGCTTCAGGATCGGCATGAACTTCAACCCGACTTGCAGGAAAAAGCCTACGCCCAGAATGAGGACGAGCATAAGAGGCCCCCAAACGACCCCGTTTATCTGTCCGACTATGTTACTTAACGCTTCCTTGGTGTTCCTCCCAATTGTGCGTGGTTATGCCCCTTAGACAACGCATCATGGCGCGGTTCCTTCAGGACGGTGAAATCTTCGGTGCGAAAAGAGGATCGTGCCGCTGACAAAATACTGGCGGCATCGGCGACTGCTGCGCAGCGCCATTGTTCAATTCCAACAACGATCTGATCGAAGTTCGACATTGATTACCCCCAGTAAATCTAGTCGCACCCTACATTTGCATACCATTGCATGCGCAATATGACCCCTATAGGAAACTTTTCTCTTTAATCAACACTTGAATTGATCACGAAACTTTGACCTTTAACTGCAATTTTGGTAATAGATGTGAAACAACGGAAAAACTTTATCAATGGAACCAATCCAATTTGAAGATTCGGGCCCGGCACCTGAACCCACCGAAGCCCCGGACGGAGAAGTGCTCGGCCGGATGATCCGCGAAGCACGCAAGGACAAAGGTCTGACACTGGACGAGGCCGCCAAAGCCGCAGCAATTGGCCGCTCGACCCTTTCAAAGATCGAAAACAATCAAACGCGGCCCAGCTTTGATATCATCCGCCGTTTGATGCAGACGCTGGAACTCAGGACGCCTCAGCTTTTTGTTCAATCTGCAAAAACTGACATCTCAGGCCGGCGCGATTTCACCAGAACTGGCGACGGAGAGCATCAGGTTACATCGACTTATGACCACGAGCTGCTGTGCACAGAGCTGACAAGCAAAAGAATGCTACCCTATATCAGCACGATCAAAGCCCGCGATGTGACCGAATTTGACAACTGGGTCCGTCACAGCGGCGAAGAATTCATGTATGTCATAAGCGGCGATGTCACGTTGTTTACAGAACATTATCGCCCCCTGAGTATGCGTGCAGGTGACTCTGTCTATTATGACAGCAGCATGGGCCACGGATGCATCTCGACAAGCGAAGAACCCGCTAAAGTGTTGTGGGTCTCGCTCGGCGACTGATCCAAAGAATTTGGCTCATTAGGGTGGTACAATTTTCCACTGCTGCCTGTTTTTCCTTGGCATGGGTCCATTTCCACGCTTTTCTTTAAGAAAACGAGGGATGGAAAAAATCCATGACCACACCGGATTCTGATTTCACCATCGGCATCGAAGAGGAATATCTTCTTGTCGACCGCGACAGCCTCGCCCTTGCCGAAGCGCCAGAAGCCCTGATGTCCGCATGCCAATCAGAGCTGCAGGATCAGGTCGCACCGGAGTTTCTCAAATGTCAGATTGAGATCGGAACTAAGGTCTGTGCCACTGCCGCTGAGGCCCGTGAAGACCTCAAACGGCTGCGCGCCTGTGTGTCTAAACATGCCGCCCAGTTCAACCTCGCCCCTATCGCAGCCTCGTGTCATCCTTTCTCTGATTGGCGCGACCAGCATCACACCGACAAAGATCGTTACAACATGCTGTCTACTGATTTGGGCGGTGTGGTGCAGCGCATGCTGATCTGCGGAATGCACGTGCATGTCGGCATCGGCGAACCGGATCGCCGCATCGACCTGATGAACCAATTGTCTTATTTTTTGCCGCATCTTCTGGCTCTTTCCTGCTCCTCGCCGTTCTGGCAGGGGCGAGACACCGGGCTCGACTCATACCGCCTCACCGTATTCGACAACCTGCCCCGCACAGGCCTGCCTCCAAGAATGGACAGTTTTTCTGAGTTCGAACGATCGGTTCAGGTGCTTGTTGATCTTGGCGTTATTCAGGACAGCTCGAAAATCTGGTGGGATCTGCGGCCCTCTTCTAAATTCCCAACGCTGGAATCGCGCATTTGCGATGTCCAACCCCGGCTAGAACACACTTTGATGCTCGCCGCACTTACCCAGGCTCTCACCCGGATGCTTTGGCGTCTGGCCACCCGCAACCAGCGCTGGCGCATCTACGATACATTTCTTGTGGCCGAAAACCGCTGGCGCGCCCAACGCTATGGCACAGCCGAAGGTCTAATCGACTTTGGGCGGGGGAAAATCGTTTCAATGAGCGATCTTGTCGAAGAATTGTTTGGCCTGATTGAAGAAGACGCCGAAATGTTTGGCTCTACAGCCGAGATTACCCATGCCAGCGACATTGCCGCAAACGGCCCCAGCTCTACCCGGCAGCGCAATGCATTCCAAAATGCCATTGATGCCGGGAAATCACAGCAAGAGGCGCTTCAGGACACCGTGAATCATCTTATCGAAGAATTTCACGCTGATTTATAATCCTAAACGCGCACCTTACGAAAACCGCTCGGCTGTGAAGGCGCTCAAATCATGCCTTGACCGACCAGTAACCACCAGATCGCAGATCGTTCGCCCAACCCCTGGACCTATGCCAAATCCGTTCCCGCTTAGACCGGCCGCAATCACCAAACCCTGAACTCCCGGGGCCATGCCAATCACCGGAAGTTCGTCAGGCATATAGTCAATATACCCGGCCCATGCCCGCTCGAACCGAATATCACCAGCATCAGGGTATTCATGTCGAAACGTTCTTCCTGCACGCTTCAGTCCCCGCCAATCTGGACGCGGGTCCAGTGTCCGGTGTGTGGTGAAATCGGCAAATTCGCCCATAAGGCTTTGCATCATCGGACGCCCCAGACCTAATCGCAGCAAATGCCGGTTCTTCCAGGCCAGCGGTAGAAAACGATGACCATTCGCAAAACTATCCACCATCAGATCGTGGAATCCATCCTCGGACACGGCAATGTTCACGCGCCCATCAGCGCGCTGGCGATAGGCCGTAGCCCCCCAAACTACCAACTTGCGCAATTCAATCGGCAGAGGTGCCGTGCGCCCAACTGATCCTCTGATCCAAAGCGATGGATGCCGCATGCCGAGTGGCATTAGAAGGCGACTTGTCCAGGCCCCCGCTGCCACAACAACAGCATCTGTTTTTAGTCGCCCAACTTCTGTCTCAACCCCGCTCACCTTACTGTTGGTGGTCTCAATTTCCAGAGCTGCACAATGTTCAAAAATTTCAGCACCCTACCGCGCCGCGCCGCGCGCTATTGCTGGCGCAGCCAGTTCGGGTTCCGCACAACCATCCAGCGGATTAAACAACGCCCCGACACAGGTCTCACTCCGGTAATGCGGTAACAGATCGTGTATTTCACCGGGTGTCAGAATGCGCGATGGAATTCCAAACTCTTTCGCAACCGTCAACGTCTCTTCAAACCCAGCCAGTTGTTTATGCCCATAGGCCACCAGCATCTGCCCCTGCTGGGTAAAGTTTACACATTCACCAAGTTCCGTCTTCAGTTCTTTCCAGATTTCAAGACTGTCCAACATGATTGGAACTTCGGCCCTGTGACGGCCCTGCACCCGAACCGCGCCCCAGTTGCGGCTAGATTGCTCACCCGCAATGCGACCCTTTTCCACCATCGCCACACGTTGACCCGCTTTACTCAGAAAATAGGCGGCACTTGACCCGACAATCCCGCCTCCAATGATGACCACATCAAAAGAACTGTCCAATACGGCCTCCGCTGCAATTTCCGATATTCAGCTTTGCAAAACTGAACAGGACAATTAACACAGCTGCAATAGTTGCATTCTCAAAGAAGTCATCAGCAACGATATCGGTGGCGCCAAAATTCACACATTCTGCACTTTGTGCTCCGAATTTATCTGGCTCAACCCGATTTCATTATAAAACCATTGATCAAATTTTACTGATTGAACAGAAACAAGCACATACACTTCAAGCGTCCAGCTCGGCATCCCAGTAAAGGAAGTCCATCCAGCTGTCATGCAGGTAATTCGGTGGAAATTTCCGGCCCCGATTGCGCAGCTCCTCAGCCCCCGGCGCCCGTGGTGGTTTGCGCAGATTCATTCGCGCCTGCCGTAAGCTTCTGGAACCTTTACGTAAATTACAGGTACCACAGGCCGCAACTACATTTTCCCAGCTGGTGATTCCGCCCCGTGCGCGCGGTACCACGTGATCAAAGGTTAAATCCCCCTTGGATCCGCAATACTGACACCGGAACCCATCTCTTAAGAAAAGATTAAACCGGGTGAAAGCCACACGTTTTTGCGGTTTTACGTAATCCTTCAGTACAATGACTGATGGGATGCGTATTTCGGTGCTGGGGCTGTGTACGTATTGGTCATATTCTGCAACGATATCAACACGATCCAGGTATACCGCCTTGACCGCATCCTGCCAGCACCACAGCGACAAAGGGTAGTATGAAAGGGGTCGGTAATCCGCATTCAGCACCAGCGCCGGATGCTGTTTTAACGCCGCCGGCTCTCTGACAAATTCGGTTCTGAACTCTCCATCCATCATATTCCCCACCCTGCCCGTTTTGCTTCTTTGTTATTAATAACAACTATATATCGTGTTTTTAAGCTGACAACCCTGCAATTGGCAGAAGATATTGTGTTCTAGCTACAGCCGCGTCGTAACGGTTTCGCGACGGGGTCAAATTTTTTCTCACCGCTCAATTGTTCAACTTGAACAAGAGGATTGAATTATACCCGCGGCATAATACACTGAAATTACATTGGTTTCTCTGTTTCCTGTTCCGCCGAAAATTTATAATCTGCGAGACTACAACGAAATTGGTCAGATTTCTTTCAATCACCGCTTCGATCTTGGCCACTGCCGTGAGCGCTTAAACCGATGACCTGGCCCACAGTTGTGCCCGTGTTACAGATGTTCGCTCTGATGACGTATTATGGATACGTGACTGTGGTAGCGCGTCGTGCCGCAAAGTCGGATTTCTCGAACATAATGCCGATTGGATCGACATCCGCGACTGCGAAGGCAAATGGTGCATGATAGCCCAAAACGGCAGTGTGGTTGGCTGGTCCCATGGCCGCTATTTGGAACCTAACTTTGAGTGCCTAGATTCAATTTTGGACGTATGGCTTTGGGCTTATGAATAAAGCTCGATGCTTCCATCGGCGCGACGTCTAGCTAACTTGTTCACATCGCAATTTGGCTTAAGAAGAAATTCGCGCCACGAAACCGCTGCGCGAAGAGCTTTTTGCATAATTTTCAACTAGACGCGATCCCGTGGGCCCGACAGTCAATTCCCGTTGAAGTAAGCCTTCAATTGGTCCTTGGTATAAATTCGCTGATCTTCAGATCCTTCACCATGAACCACCAACAAGGCCTGATACCCACCGGCGTCAAGGCTGGGACACATAAATACGACATCCTGATCCCCGGGCCGCAAGTCCCATCCGTAGATCGACCATGTCGCTGAAGATACCTCTCCGCCGCCATCCGATTGCACATAACGTCTAAGTGCGAGTTCCGCCTGTAATCTGCAGGTTTCACGCGAATCCATGTAGCCAAGGTTGGACACCGAATACCCCTCGGCCGAGGCCGTACTTGCCAACATTGCCAGGCCAAAAAGGCCGGCAATAAACTGCGTATGTCTGATCATTCTTCTTTTTCCCCGTTTGAGTTCTGGCCTGTTTCAGGCGTGAACATGTTGATTGTAAATTGGTGTCCGGAGTGATTGAGAAAGAACTCACAAGGAATAGTCGGCGTTTAACAGTGCCAGACCTGTTCGATTTCTTTCCCGGTTGCGCCAACTAACGGCAGCTACTCCCCAATTATATTGTTATTACAGTGTGAGTTAACCACGTGATTTTCCAATTGAGAAGAGGTTTAATTTTCCATCCGGTCAGAACAAAATTTGGGTGAAGTCCATTTTCTTGAACTCTATCATTCAACTTTATGGTTGATTGATGATGTGCAATGTGTAATTCATCCATATGGTTGAACGAGAATCACACATACCACTGAATGACATCTTAAAAGCTGCGAGTGATCCCACCCGGCGGACCATTCTGACACTGCTTGCACAGCATGGCCCTTTGCGAGTTACCCAAATCGCAGCACAGTTTGAGATGAGCCTGAACTCCGTCTCCAAGCACATCAAAGTTCTGGAGAATGCAGGTCTCGTTCAACGTCGCACTGAATGGAGAGAACATCTGATCGAAGTCAGAATGGAGCCTTTGCAACTTATCGAGGCATGGTTCAGCGAACTGCGCTCTATCTGGGCAATCCGATTGGAAGCGCTCGACGACATAATCACACAAGGAGAAGACAAATGACTGCCACCAAAACTGACCTTTCGCTGACTGTAGAGCGCACGATTGCCGCATCCCCCGAAAAAGTATTTGATGCCTGGCTTGACCCGGAGATGCTCAAGAAATGCATGTGTCCCGGGCCGTCAGTCACGACCCCTATCGCCGATACAGAGGCCCGTGTCGGTGGGCGTTTCGATCTGGTAATGAAATCCGGCGATGATGACCTACCACATGGTGGAATCTATCAAATCATTGACCGTCCCAATCGTCTGCAATTCACATGGGAAAGCCCGTTTTCGATCGAAGGCAGCGTCGTTACGATTGATTTCAAGGCTGTTGAGGAAGGCACTCATGTCAGGTTGCACCATGTTCGATTTATCGACGAAGAACACCGTGATAGTCACAATGGCGGCTGGACGGCAATTCTTGCCAAGCAAGATGAAGTACTTGGCGAAAATGGCTAAGGGGAACGACTAAATGTGGAACGAATTGAATTGGTTGGCCGTCGGAGTTGGAGTCGTTTCAGCATATGGACTGGGGATGATTTGGTTCAGCTCTCTGCTCTTTGGCCGCAATTGGGCTAAAGGAAGCCATGACATTCAACCGCCTGCTTCTCCTCCGGTTGCCGCGATGGTTGTTCAACTTGCTGCGACGATCGCACTGGCCCTTGTCATCGGATTAACGGAAACGACGGGGGCAATTGGAATTGCCACCCTCTCAATTTTGGCCACCACGTTATTCGTTTCAGGAATGGATCTTTTCAGCCAGAAATCTGCTGCTGCTACATGCATCGATGCTGGTTACATTCTCTGCAGCGGCGCTTTAATGATCGTCGCACAAGCGATATTCTAGAAAATCAACGTTTTAAATGGCCCCGACGCGGCATCGGCCGCGTCGGAATTTCTTTGAGCAACCCGCCCACACCCATAGCAGCAAACTCATCATCGGTTGGTGTTTTCCCACAGATCACGCGCGACAGAACCCAATCCGCGCCATGTAGCACGGGCGAGCGCGCACTTCCCGGCAAGCCAATCACAGGCCGATCATCAACCGACCCCAAAAACAACAGGTTCCCTGGATCAACGGGTATTCCAAACCTAATCATATCGCCGCCCGCGCGTTTCAAAGCCTGAGGTGCTGTGTCTCTCAGGTCTGACGTTGCCGATCCGGTCAAGATCAATATAACATCCCCGCCCGCGTCAGAGATTGCCTGCGCCAGAGCAGGTTCTGAATGGTTACAATTTATTGTCTCAGACAAAGAAGCGCCCAGTGCAGCCAGGCGGTTTTCAATCGCGCTGACGCCTTTTTTCCCTGGTCCGCCGGGGGTTTCAGAAACAATCAGGCTGGCTGTTTGAAATTTTGCTGCAGCGATTTTGATTGCGCCCTTCGCACATTCAACCACGGCATCGAGAGTGGTTTTGGGAATTGCGTATGAAATTACCTTTATCGTGGCCACCATGCCGCCATTTCTGGTCTGATGGTAAGGAGGGACAGTCGATATGGTGATCATCGGATCTACGGAATTTGCGGCTGTCACGGCATCTGCATCGATCAAAACCAGCCCGGGTTGACAGGCAATCACATTGGTACGGCCGGTAAATGGTTGAGAGAGCTCTAAAAATTCCACCCCACCCGATAGTGCCCTTGCCAGTTCGTGAGCGGCATCATCCTCATGCACATCGCCCAGTTCAAGCCGGGCAACCGTTACCTGCCTTATGCCAGCTGCATTAATCCGGGCAATCCGGGCTGCATCCAATAATACACCCTTACGCAGCCGACCGTCAGTCAAATTAAGTGAGTGTGCCAGGATCGCACCCTGAGCGTCCTGCACAGCCACTTTACCAAATTTCATTTACCCGACCTCAGGGCCTTGGTTATCTGTGCCAGTGTCGCAAGCGCAATTTCTGCTGGCCCGACAGCGCCGAGATCCAATCCAACGGGGCCGTGAATGCGGGAAATTTGCGCATCACTAAATCCTTTTTTCTGTAAGCGCTCAACGCGTATTGCATGAGTTCGAACAGAGCCGAGCGCACCAATGTAAAACACACTCGATGTTAACGCTTCCTCCAATGCCGGATCATCCAGCTTTGGGTCATGAGTGAGCAACACAACCGCAGTGCGCGCATCCGGCTTTAGTCCGCGCATAGCTTCATCGGGCCAATCGTTCAGGATGATTTCGCCCGGAAAACGAGGCTCTGAGCCGAAACTATCGCGCGGATCGATCAATATGGGATCATAACCCGCGATTCTGGCCATCGGCACCAAGGCCTGTGCAATATGCACCGCCCCGACGACGATCAAACGCAATGGCGGGTTATGGATGGCGACAAAGGTCTCGCCATCTTCTTCAAAACCCGAACGATCGAGCCGAAAGCGTTCTGCAAATTTATTATGTTCCAGCCTGCGTGTCTTACCCTCCCCGGAAACATAGGCCACCGGGATTCTGTGCTCCCGATCTGCGACGAGGTCTTCCAATATTTTCAAAGGCATAACCTCTCCAACAGGCTCAACCAAAATGCGGATTGTCCCGCCACAGGCTAGACCCACCGCAAAGGCGTCTCCGTCGCTTATCCCATATTCAAGCGTCACTGCATGGCCAGCTTCCATCGCGTCAAGTGCTTCGGCGACAACAGCGCCTTCGACACACCCCCCCGAAACCGAGCCTTGGATTTCGCCGGTTCCTGAAATCACCATCTGGGCACCCACCCGACGCGGCGCACTGCCCCAAGTCTGAACGACCGTGGCGAGTGCAACCTGTTTCCCCAGTTTATGCCAAGAGAGGGCTGTCTCAGGGACATTGTCAAATCGGTCCAAATTTTCCTCCACCGCCATTAAAACAGGGCCCGGGCACCATGGTTAAATGAATTCAATAGGCAGCTATGTCACCGAATTCACCAGGGCCTTGGTGAAAGTCTTTCTCATAAATGAACATGAATGCCTAGCGCGACCAATACGACGTGCCGGAAAAGACGCCAATTTTGTTGGCAAAGGAGAAAACAATGTATTGGAAAGACCAATTGGCGCAGGCACAACCCAAGGGTGAGGACACGCCTCAATCGCGCAGAAACCTCATCAATTTTCCGCAATTTTGCCCAGATTTCACGGTACCTCAAGGCAAGTAAAAACCGCATCAAAGCGGTGTAGAGTGTGTTGAGGATTGAGTTAATGCAGGAAAGAGTCAGCGACCTTGAGGCATCACTTGCCGGGCTGGGCTGGACAGAATGGCTTGAAAAGGCGGGTGAAATTGCCGACGAAGACGGCTATGCTCAGCCGCTTGGCGAGCGTCACGCCGCGGTTTTTGTAGAAGACAAACCAACGCTGTTTGTTTCATTCGAGAACTACGAGAATATTCCCACACACTCAAATCTCGCTCAACCGCTCGGCTGGCAATTGGTCAAAGCTCTGGGCTGGTCACATCTGTGCATCGTCAGCAACGGCGACACCTGGTTTCGGGACCGGCGTGTTTTTGGGTTTTTTGACCGGTTGATTGACGACGGTTTTTTCGAAGACTTCGATCAGGTGATTTTCTATGGTGCGGGCCCGTGCGGATATGCAGCTGCTGCTTATTCTGTCGCGGCGCCAGGATCAAAGGTGCTGATTTTGAGCCCACAGGCGACTCTGGACCCACGTATAACCGAATGGGATGAACGGTTTCTTCCGATGCGACGTACCGCATTTGATGACCGCTATGGGTTCGCCCCTGATATGCTCGACGCGGCCGAACATGCATATGTAATCTATGATCCAAACGAACAACTTGATGCAATGCACGCCGCTTTGTTCACTCGTAAGAACGTAACAAAAATCCGCGCCCGTTTTTTGGGTGCTGAACTTCAATCGATGCTACTCCAAATGAAAGTTCTTTTTCGTATGCTAGCGCAAATTTCGGCTGGAAAGTTCCATCAGAGAAACATCTCAAAGCTGATGCGCCGCAAACGCGAGGTGGGCCAATACCAGTTCAGCATGCTGAAAAAACTACAAAACAGGCAGCGGCACGGCTTGATAGCTATTTTATGCCGTGAAGTTCTGGAGCGGCGCAATTCGCCTCCATTTCGCAAGGCATTGGCGCGTGCCAACAAACAATTGGCAAATACTGAGAACTCTCAGAGCATTTGAATTACTCCAAATTTGACAATCCAACTCTGGCGATGGTGCAATTGATTGTGTAAAGCCGGGCTATGACCCTAAGCCTAACCATACGCCGCCCCGACGACTGGCACCTGCACCTGCGTGATGGTGCGATCTTGCATTCGGTTCTGCCTGAAACAGCGCGCCATTTTGAGCGCGCCATTATCATGCCCAATCTGGTGCCGCCGGTAGTGACTGCCGCGCAGGCTGCAGCCTATAAAAGCCGCATTATGGATGCGCTTCCCAGAGGGATGAGTTTCACCCCACTGATGACGCTATACCTGACGGAAGAAACCGACCCAAACGATGTCGCGGCCGCGCATGCAGATGGCCTGATCAATGCGGTAAAGCTTTACCCCGCGGGCGCCACGACCAATTCTGCCTCTGGCGTCACAAATTTCAATAAGGTTCGTGGAACATTGGAGAAAATGGCCGAGATTGACCTACCACTTTGTGTACACGGTGAAGTCACCGATCCGGATGTGGATATTTTTGATCGCGAGGCTGTGTTTATTGACCGCGTGCTTGACCCCATTCGCAGGGCGACCCCGGGTCTTCGCGTGGTTATGGAGCATATTACCACCTCCAACGGCGTGGAGTACGCCCTCTCTCAGGGCTCAGATTTGGCCGCTACGATCACAACCCATCATCTAGTCATCAACCGGAACCATATTCTGGTTGGTGGGATCAAACCACATTATTACTGCCTGCCTGTTGCAAAACGTGAGGAACATCGGCTCGCCCTGCGTCGCGCAGCGGTTTCTGGCGACAAAAGCTTTTTCCTTGGAACCGACAGCGCACCTCATACCGATCCAAACAAAGAAAGCGCTTGCGGCTGTGCCGGCTGCTTTACCGCGACCAACACAATGTCGATCCTCGCGCATGTGTTCGAAGAAGAGGGCGCGCTTGAGCAATTAGAAGCCTTTGCTTCGCTGAATGGCCCCGCTTTCTATGGCCTGCCAGTGAATGAAACCAAATTGACCCTGACCAAAGGCGAAGCAACCAACTATCCGGATAAAATAGATACCCCTGATGGGCCTGTAACAGTCTTCGACCCAGGTTTTCCGCTTTACTGGAATGTGACCTGAATCTCTCTTCGGCAAATTACTCCACGCCAATGGCAAACAACTTTGGCAGCTCCAAAGGACTTCGAGCATGATACCCTCCTCCTACCCCAGCAAAGAAGAAATCGCCCGCCTTACCGCCCGCATGCTGCTGGAAATTCAGGCTGTTCACTTCAACGCCGATGAACCTTTTATTCTTGCCTCTGGCCTGCCATCGCCCACCTACATCGATTGCCGAAAGCTGATTTCGCATCCACGTATCCGCTCCACCCTGATGGATTTTCTGACAGTCACGGTGATGCGTAACGCTGGTTTTGAAGCGTTTGACAACATTGGCGGGGGCGAGACGGCAGGGATTCCCTTTGCCGCCCTGGTCGCTGAACGCATGGCACTGCCGATGACCTATGTGCGCAAAAAACCCAAAGGCTACGGGCGTAACGCCCGTATCGAAGGCGAGATGACAGAAGGGCAACGGGTTTTGCTGGTCGAAGATCTGACCACCGATGGCGGCTCAAAACTCAGCTTCGTCGATGCTATCCGCGAAACCGGGGCAGACTGCGGGCACACCGCAGTGATATTTTACTACGGCATATTCCCGGAAACCGAAAAGACACTGGGCGATCACGGTGTTCAACTGCACCACCTGTGCACGTGGTGGGATGTATTGACCGAGGCACGTGCACAAGGTGCATTTGATACTGAAACATTGAACGGCGTCGAATCGTTTTTGAAGGACCCGCGCGCCTGGCAGGCGGCAAACAGCAAATAGAATCACATACCGCTCAATGCCGTTGTACAGAAATTAAGTTTCTTCGCGACTTTACTGCCACGCCCCTCGCCGTTAATGCGCAGTACCTACGAAATAGGTGAAAGGTTTGCGCAATACCCACAATATATGGTATATATCGATATCCACAATCTATCCACAGAAACATACAATTTGCGCCAATGCGTTAAGCGTCTGTAAGAGGTGGACCCCATAAGAATCGGGGGAACAGAATGAACGAGGTCACCAGCTTCAACGCATCAGGCGTTGAGGTGCAGAATGCCGATGCGATGCCGCATTCGATTGAGGCTGAACAACAGCTTCTCGGGGCGATCCTGACCAACAACGACATCTATGACAGGGTGGCTAGTGTCATCGGTCCTCAGCATTTTTATGACCCGGTTCATGCCCGCATCTACGAAACCGCCGCGGCCAGGATTGCCAAGGGCAATCTGGCGTCTCCGGTCACGCTGAAAACCTTCCTTGAAGAAGATGACGGTCTGAAAGAACTGGGCGGCCCCGCCTACCTTGCCCGTCTCGCAGGGGCAGCGATCAGTGCATTTGCGGCACGCGATTATGCCCAGATGATTTACGATATGGCCATCCGACGCGAATTGATTGGTCTGGGACATGACATCGCGGGCAAGGCCGCGCGAGCAGAGGTTGACAGCGAACCACGGGACCAAATTGTTGAAGCGGAACAAAAGCTCTACAAACTCTCTGAACAAGGGCAAACAGAAAGCGGATTTCAAAGCTTTCTCAAAGCTGTAACTGATGCAGTTAATGTTGCAAACGCGGCCTATCAACGTGACGGTGGCCTTGCAGGCATTTCCACCGGCCTGACGGACATGGACCGCAAACTTGGCGGGCTTCACAAGTCTGATCTTCTGATACTTGCTGGTCGACCGTCTATGGGGAAAACCTCGTTGGCGACTAACATCGCCTTTAACATCGCCAAGAAATACCGCCGGGGTACGACAACTGATGGCTCTGAGGGCACCGTTGATGGGGGTGTCGTGGGGTTCTATTCGTTAGAGATGAGCGCCGAGCAGCTTGCCGCACGGGTATTGTCCGAAGCATCCGAGGTTCCATCAGAGCAAATCAGACGCGGTGACATGACCGAAGGGGAATTCCGTCGCTTTGTCGAAGCCGCCAAAACCCTGGAATCCTGCCCGCTTTACATCGACGACACGCCGGCCCTGCCCATTTCACAGCTGGCAGCGCGCGCACGGCGCCTTAAACGCACCCACGGGCTTGATGTCCTGATCGTGGACTATTTACAGCTTGTTCGTCCGGCAACCGCTAAAGACAGCCGCGTGAACGAGGTTTCTGAAATCACCCAGGGCCTGAAGGCGATCGCAAAAGAGCTTGATATACCCGTTATCGCCCTGTCTCAGCTTTCTCGTCAGGTTGAAAGCCGCGACGACAAGCGTCCTCAGCTTTCTGATCTGCGGGAATCGGGGTCGATCGAACAGGATGCCGATGTGGTCATGTTCGTGTTCCGTGAAGAATACTATGCTGAACGTGAAAAACCTTCTGATGAAAAACTGGAAGAAATGGCCGCCTGGACCGAACGCATGGAACGCCTCCATGGCAAGGCCGAAGTCGTCATCGGCAAACAACGCCACGGCCCGATTGGCACGGTCGAGCTAAGCTTTGAGGGGCGTTTCACCCGATTTGGCAACCTGGTCAAACCCTGGCAGCAATCCGACGATCAAGAGTTTTAATACTACCGCAATTGCAGCCAAAAATTTGCAACACAGTTCGGCCACCGCTACTGTCTGCTGACAGACAGTTTTGAGGGCAGATGTGGACAGACGCACTTTTTTGCAGACAAGTTCAGCAGCAGCAGTCTGTGTAATGGCCTCGACTGAGGCCCAGGCTGGATTGCCGCAAGGTTTTCGCGTTCCTGCCGAAGAGTCGCCGCACGAGGCCACAATTATGATGTGGCCCGCCAGCCGTAGGGTGTATACCGGCAAGAGTTATTTGCGGTTGGTGCAGCGCACTATTTCTAAAATAGCCAATGCTATCAAAGACTTTGAGCCGGTAATTCTCCTTGCAGATGCCAACGAACACAGCCGAATACGCAAACTTGTTTCCGACGATGTTGTGCTTTGGGATATTCCGACTGAGGATCTCTGGGCGCGTGATGCTGGCCCTTTAATCGCGACCGCTTCCAATGGACGACGCGTGCACAGCCATATCCGTTTCAACGGTTGGGGCAAAAAACAGGTCCACAAATTCGATGGGGCGGTCGCCAAATCAGTCACGGACCGGCTAGGGTTCGACACCTATGACAGCGGCCTGCGAGGCGAATGCGGCGGTGCAGATCAGGATGGTCACGGAAATCTGATTGCGCATGAAAGCAGCTGGGTTATCGCCAACCGAAATCCAGGGTTAAGCCAGGCAGAAATTGAACGCAGATTGCTGTCAGCATATGGTGCCCGCCATTTGGTCTGGTCAGAAGGGCTGAAAGCGCGGGACGTCACCGACTATCACATCGACGGCCTCGCCCGGTTCACCGGCCCCGGCCGCGTTCTGATGAATTTGCCCAAAAGGCCCGATGCCCGTGATCCGTTTCACAAGGCGGCGAACAGAACCCACAAGGACTTGACCGACGCCGGATTGACTTTGGACATAATCCCCGACCCCACGCACCGTCGAGTAAAAAGCATTGATTTTGTAGCGTCTTACGTAAATTACTATGTGTGCAACGGCGCAGTTATCATGCCTCATTTCGGTGATTCTGACAGCGACCAGATCGCGCAGTCAGCATTGGCGCGTCATTATCCCGGGCGCGAAATCATTGCTCTCAACACCGACCCATTGGGCGAGAACGGCGGGGGTATTCACTGCGCAACCCAACAGCTTCCGGCCTGAACTTCGCCGACAGTCAACCTTATATTCTGTTTCCACTTGACCCACGCGCCCAGCCTGTCAAAACGCCTGCATGAGTACAGCGACACTTACGATTGATTTAGACGCAATAGTCTCCAACTGGCGCGCACTTGACGCCATGACCGATTGCGAAACCGCGGCGGTGGTCAAGGCCGACGGCTACGGTCTTGGCGCAGGCAAGGTTGGGCGTGCGCTGGCCCGCGCCGGTGCTCATCGGTTTTTTGTGGCAGCGGCAGAAGAAGGTGCCGCACTGCGACAGGCCCTTGGCCCAAGCCCAGTTATTTCGGTGTTTTCCGGTCATATGGCTGGCGATTCAGATATAATCGGCGATACCGATTTGGTTCCGATGATCAATTCGGTTGACCAGCTGATCCGCCATTTCGAAGCTCTCCCAGGCCACCCTTTTGGCATTCAACTCGACACCGGGATGAACCGGCTGGGGATGGAGCCAGGTGAATGGGCCGCCATCCGTGATGTAGCACTTGCACAAGGTCCACAACTGATTATGAGCCATCTGGCCTGTGCAGATGAGCCCGATATCGAAATGAACGAAGCTCAGATTCGTGCCTTTGTTGAGATGACCGAAGGGGCGGATGTTCCGCGCTCACTGGCCAATACGGGTGGTATCCTTCTGGGTAAAAACTACCATTTTGACCTCACCCGGCCCGGAATCGGCACCTTTGGCGGACGGCCTTTTGCTGATGCATCTCCCGTAGTTCGCTTGGAGGCACCCGTCATTCAATGTCGAGACCTCGCACCCGGAGAGAGCGTTGGTTATGGGAACAAGTTTGTTGCAACCCGACAAACCCGCATCGCGACAATTGCCGCAGGTTATGCTGATGGGCTGCACCGGGTGCTGGGACCAAAAGCACAGGCCTTCGCAGAAGAAGAACCATGCCCAATCGCTGGACGCATTTCGATGGATACAATCGGGGTGGACATTACAGACCTGAAAGGTGATCCGACATCGCTTGAATTGATTGGTCCGCAACAAACACCTGATATGCTGGCCGACTACGCAGGAACCATCGGCTATGAAATCCTGACCTCACTCGGCGGGCGCTACACGCGTCGTTATACCGGCGGATGATTGTGTTGTTATCCCCACTCGCCGCGATTGGCCGCTCCACGCTTGGAACGCTCGCCGCCTTGGGCCGTCTGGCTCTGTTTGGCGGCCGCACGATCGGGCATATGGTGAAGCCGCCATTTTACTTTAAGGAAATTCTGTACTCCCTTATAAACGTAGGATATCTCAGCCTTCCGGTTGTTGGGCTTACCGCCATCTTTACCGGCGGCGCTCTTGCGCTGCAAATTTACTCGGGCGGTGCGCGCTTTAATGCAGAGGCCGTTGTACCCCAGATTGTTGCTATTGGTATGGTCCGTGAATTGGGCCCAGTTCTGGTGGGATTGATGATTGCAGCGCGGGTGACATCTTCTATCGCCGCCGAAATCGCCACGATGAAAGTGACCGAACAGATCGATGCCTTGGTCACACTTTCAACCAATCCGATGCAATATCTTACCGTACCCCGCGTTCTGGCGGGGCTGCTGATGGTCCCCATACTCGTCGGTGTGGGGGATGTGATTGGCATCCTTGGGGGCTACATCGTCGGCACAGGCAGCCTGGGGTTCAATCCGGCCACCTATCTTAAAAACACCGTCGATTTTGTTGAGATGCGCGACATCGTATCTTCACTGGTCAAAGGCGCGGCTTTTGGTTTTATCGCAACTTTGATGGGTTGTTATTACGGTATCAATACCGGCCGCGGTGCACAGGGTGTTGGCCGTGCCACCAAAGGCGCGGTTGAGGCCGCGGCGATCCTGATCCTTGCCGCCAACTTCCTTCTCACCAGCATTTTCTTTTCGATATGATAGAGCTTCGCAACGTTCATAAATCCTTTGGCAGCAACCACGTCCTGCGTGGCGTCGATCTGAATATTACCAAAGGTTCGTCGATGGTGGTGATCGGCGGTTCGGGCACTGGTAAGTCCATTTGCCTCAAAAGCATTCTGGGGCTTGTTGTTCATGACAGCGGTACCATCACTCTGGACGGCGAAGATGTTAAAAAGGCAGAACGCGACAGCTTTCTCGCCCGCTTTGGCATGCTGTTTCAGGGCGGTGCGTTGTTTGACTCCCTGCCCGTCTGGCAAAACGTGGCCTTCCGTCTGTTGCGCGGCTCTCTCAAACGCCCAAAGACAGAAGCCCGCGAAATTGCCATCGAAAAGCTTCGCCGCGTGGGACTGAAGGCTGACGTTGCAGATCTGTTCCCCGCAGAACTATCCGGTGGCATGCAAAAAAGGGTTGGCCTCGCCCGCGCAATCGCGGCAGAGCCCGAGATCATCTTTTTCGATGAACCCACCACTGGCCTTGATCCGATTATGTCCGGGGTCATTAACGATCTCATCCGTGAAATCGTCGTGGAAATGGGTGCCACAGCCATGACAATCACCCACGATATGTCTTCTGTCCGCGCCATCGCTGATAATGTGGCCATGCTGCATGACGGGATAATCCAGTGGACCGGACCGGTGGCTGATATGGATGCGTCGGGCGATCCCTATCTGGAGCAATTCATTCACGGCAAAGCGGACGGGCCAATTGAGGCGGTGCGCTGACCCGGATCACCCGTCGATATATTGAAACAGCATAACATCGGCTATGCCCTCTTCGTCCGCTTTGATAAGTGCTTTGATTTTGCGGCTATGAAAACCAGCGGTCATAACCTCGGCCTCAGTCATCGAAAGCCGCGCCATCAGATGCATTACGCTTTTTTGCCCCTGATCTTCGCTTCTCACTGTCCTGAGATAATTTTCAAGACGCACTCTTCGCGAGATTCGAAGATATTGAAACTGGCCAAATGCGAGAACTGCAATAACTGCGGTCAATATTGCGGCCCAATTCGACAACGTCGAAAGCCAGGTTTCATAATTCATCTGTCACCTCCTGCCAGTATCGTGTCGCGTAAATCAATCCGAGACATCAGGTTACCATAGAAACTTTCCACGGACAGACTTGCACCATCTTACTGCGGTGTTTACCTCAAATTGGAAATCCGCAGGACACACATGCTCAAATACGCCAACCTCGCCCTCCTCATTTTATTCCCCATCGCATGGTTCGCCCCTCTGATGCGCGCTGGACTACTACCGCTTTTCGGGTTGAGTGAGATTTCCGTGATCACCGGACTGCAAAGCTTGTGGGAATCGGACGCGATCCTCGCCCTACTGGTCACGTTTTTCGCGCTATTCGCGCCTTACACCAAAACCGTTGGCCTCGCGCTCATCCACTTCGGCCTGCTGCGACGAAAAACACTTCCCATTCTCCAAATTCTGGGAAAGCTCGCGATGGCTGATGTTTTCCTGATCGCGCTCTACATAACGCTGACCAAGGGGATCGGCATCGGGAAAATCGAAACCGCCTGGGGTCTCTACCTGTTCACCGCATGTATTGTGGCGTCGATTCTGATTGGGCACTTTACTGAAAAATCTCGGCGCACGGCAACGATTGTTTCCAAAGTAGAATAAATCAGAACCGCTCTCAAAGAAATTTCGCAGATTTGACAGAGCGTTAGGTAATTTTCTCTTGGGGGAATTCCGCTTATAGGCCTACACTTCCCTACCGTATTACGGGTGTGCACTTTCGGGGGAAGTCATGACCGATCATTTAAGATCACTTGCTGTTATAATCAAATACCTTGCCCACCGCCTGGCGGTTTTCATGTTTTTTCTGGCCGCCATTGGGCTGACTGGCGCAACTATACTTGCCGCTGCGGGCGTTTTACCCTGGGTACAATTTACCGCCTTTTTCGGCGGAACGGCCTACGTAAACGCCGGACAAATTGCACAGATCGGGATCACCGTTTTATCGGTCCTTTTGTGCTTTTACTTGCCGGCAAATTTGCGAATCATGAAGCTGGAAAATTCCCATCGACGGTTCGATATCGGGATGGAAGACGTGGCGCGCGCCTATGCGGTGGCACATGCATCCGACCGCAAGAACGTATTTCGCCTTAGCTCAGAATTTGATGCCGTGCGTGAGCGGTTGAACTACATGCGAACCCACCCGGAGCTTGAAACCTTCGAGCCCGGCGTTCTGGAAGCAGCGGCACAAATGTCGTTTATCAGTCACGAACTGGCCGATATCTATTCTGATGACAAGGTCGAGCGCGCGCATACTTTCCTGAAACAACGCCAACAGGAAGTCGAGGCATTTAATGCCCGGATCGAGCGCGCCAAACTTATTGTTCAGGAAATCAAGTACTGGACACATGAGGTTGAGCTTGAAGAGACGCTGGCGGCCAACCAGCTACAGAAACTACGCGAAGAAGTGCAGGATCTGTTGCCCGACCTGATGATCTCTGATGACATTGTGCGCCCCGATGGCACCGTCGTCGCAATTCCCAAGGCACCGAACAGTGACAAACCCCGACCACGCGGCCGGGCACGACTTCCTTGATCTAAATATCAGGAACTGAGGATCTGGGGTTTGACCCCCGGCCTGTCTTCGGGCATCACGCCTTTATGGGTAAATCCGCCTCTTTCACCTGCACGGCCTGTGGCGTGTCGCATCGCAAATGGTCCGGCCAGTGCGAAGCCTGCGGTGCATGGAACACGATCGTTGAAGAGGCCCCGCTTTCCACCGGCCCAAAGTCCAAATCCCTTGGTGCAAACCGTGGTGCGGCACTGAACCTGACCGATCTGTCCGACAGCGAACCACCTCCCCCACGCACCCATTCCACTATTGCAGAGCTTGACCGCGTACTGGGCGGCGGGTTGGTGCCCGCCAGCGCCATTCTGGTGGGCGGCGACCCCGGCATCGGAAAATCAACGCTTTTGCTACAGGCCGCCGCCCGTTTTGCGGCTCAGGGCCTGTCCACGGTCTACATTTCCGGCGAAGAAGCCGGTGCACAGGTGCGCATGCGTGCCGCCCGGCTCGGCCTTTCCGATGCACCGGTAAAACTGGCCACCGCAACATCACTACGCGACATCCTGACCACGCTTGATACAACCGCGCCCGATCTGGTGATCATCGATTCCATACAAACCATGTGGATCGACACGATCGACAGCGCTCCGGGCTCTGTCGCACAGGTGCGGGCCGTTGCCCACGAACTGACAACATTTGCCAAACGCAAGGGCACTGCCGTCGTTCTGGTGGGCCACGTCACCAAAGAGGGCCAGATCGCGGGTCCGCGTGTAGTCGAACACATGGTCGACACCGTTCTCTATTTCGAAGGTGAACGCGGGCATCAGTTTCGCATTCTGCGCAGCGTCAAAAACAGATTTGGTCCTGCAGATGAAATCGGCGTGTTTGAGATGACTGGCCGGGGCTTGGCAGAGGTTGCCAACCCTTCCGCCTTGTTCTTGTCCGGTCGGGGCGACCCCACGCCCGGTTCGGTGGTCTTCGCTGGTATCGAGGGCACCAGACCGCTGCTCGTTGAGTTACAGGCGCTTGTGGCCCCTACCCCCCATGCCCAACCCCGCCGCGCCGTGGTGGGTTGGGACAGCGCGCGCCTGGCGATGATCCTGGCCGTGCTTGAGGCGCGCTGCGGCATTCCGTTCACCGGTCTTGATGTCTATCTCAACGTCGCGGGCGGCATCCGTATTTCCGAGCCTGCTGCGGATCTCGCCGTTGCTGCTGCGCTGTTAAGTGCGCGGGAAGACGCCAGTTTACCGGCTGAAGCCGTCATTTTTGGAGAAATCAGCCTTTCAGGGGCCCTTCGACCGGTGGCTCAGACCGAAAATAGGTTGAAAGAAGCCAAAAAACTTGGTTTCACGAGCGCAATTGTGCCATCGGGTGGTAAGCCCGGCGCAACAGGTGGCTTGGCTCTTCGGGAATTCGGGGATCTGACTGCCTTTACAGGTGAGATATTCGGCGCAGGATAGCCGCACGACAAAAGGGACAGGACACGTTTATGGAAGGTTTCACCATTATAGATGGCGTCGTAGCATTGATCATCGTGCTTTCGGCGCTTTTGGCCTATTCCCGCGGCTTTGTACGTGAAGGGCTGGCAATCGCCGGCTGGATCGTGGCGGGCGTTGTGGCCTATATCCTTGCACCGCAGGTCGAACCGCTGGTCAAGGAAATCCCTTATGTTTCCAGCATCATCGGCGACAACTGTGAGCTGGCAATGATTGTTGCCTTCGCAGCCCTGTTCGCGGTGGCGCTGATTGTGGCGTCACTGATCACCCCGCTTTTTTCCTCGCTTGTTCAGCGCTCAGCGCTTGGTGGGCTGGACCAGGGTTTGGGCTTCCTGTTCGGCGTCGCGCGTGGTGTTCTGTTGGTGGCCATCGCCTATTTTGTCTATGAAACTGTTGTGACCTCGCAGAACATCCAGATCATTGATGACAGCCGCTCTGCCCGTGTATTCGCTCGCCTCACTGATCGGGTAGAGGATGGCAACCCCGAACAGGCGCTCGGCTGGATCACGACCCGCTACGAAGCGCTGATTGGAACTTGCGAAAGCGCCACCTGATCTAAGGCACCAGATTGACATCTATCTGGACTACAAAAATGTCCAGCGTGTCTCGTCTGGCGTCAGGTTTACTACGTGATTTCAAGGCACGTTATGCATTAGCCGTGCCATATCAGTGCGTGGAGAATTGCCAAACTTGCGCGCATATTCGCGGCTGAATTGCGTCGGGCTTTCATATCCAACTGCAAAGGCTGCACTTGATACAGCCTGACCATCTTCGGACAATATTCTGCGCGCTTCCATCAGCCGCAAATCCTTTTGATACTGCAAAGGCGTGGTGGCGGTCACCGCTTTGAAATGCGCGTGAAAGGATGAAGAGCTCATTCCCGCAACTTGCGCCAGATCGGGTATGTTCATGGGTATGCTCGGATCTTTTAGCGCAAACGCGTCGGAACCAGAACTTGTGGCCAATGTGATATATGAAAGTGTCACCGACGGCTCTGACCGCCTCCGCTACCGCGCCGGAGCGGACGCAGAGACTTTGCTCGATGCCCGCAAAGCACAAGACGACACCAGCTTTATCGGCGGGTTAAAGGAACAGATGGCAGGGTAACTCGTGGGCCACTTAACAGTGCATCTGTTCACAATCCGGCACGGTGGCCTGTTAATTGTCATCGAATCGTGACATGGGCCGCTCAACCCCTTAAGAGGGGTATAACAGTCGTCTGGTATTCGGAGCTGCCCCTTGTCCAGAAACATGCCCCCTGCGCACCCTTTTGATGATGATAAGCTACGTGAAGAGTGCGGGATATTCGGGGTCATAGGCGTCGCTGACGCGGCAAATTTTGTGGCACTTGGCCTGCATGCGCTTCAGCATCGCGGACAAGAGGCCGGCGGCATCGTGGTGCATGACCCGGAACAAGGCTTTAACTCTGCCCGCCGCTTTGGCTATGTCCGCGACAACTTTACCCGTCAAAGCCTGATGGAAACTCTGCCCGGACCGCTGGCAATCGGCCATGTCCGCTATTCAACCGCGGGTGGCAAAACTCCGGTGATCAGGGACGTTCAGCCGTTTTTTGGTGAATTTGCCATGGGCGGTGCGGCGATTGCCCATAACGGCAACATCACCAATGCAGATGCCCTGCGCCGGGAATTGATCGAACGCGGGTCGATCTTTCAGTCCAATTCAGACAGTGAATGCATCATCCACCTGATGGCACGTTCGCTCCAGCGTACGATCCCCGAACGTATGGAAGACGCGCTGCGCCGTGTTGAAGGCGCATTTTCCGTGGTTGCGATGACCCGGACCAAGTTGATCGGTGTACGTGACCCTCTGGGTGTGCGGCCCCTCGTCCTTGGACAGGTCGGCGAAGGTTGGGTGCTCAGCTCAGAAACCTGCGCGCTGGACATCATCGGCGCCGCCTATGTACGCGAGATTGAACCGGGTGAGATGGTTGTCATCACCGAACGCGGTGTCGAAAGCCACTATCCCTTCCGTCCACAGAAATCCCGCTTCTGCATTTTCGAGCATGTTTATTTCTCGCGCCCTGATTCAATCATCGGTGGCCAGTCTGTTTATGAAACCCGCCGTCAGATCGGGATTGAACTGGCCAAGGAATCACCGGTTGATGCAGACCTCGTCTGCCCGGTCCCTGACAGCGGGACACCTGCGGCCATCGGTTTCAGCCACGAATCGGGCATCCCCTATGCTATGGGGATCATCCGAAATCAGTATATGGGCCGCACATTTATCGAACCCACCGAACAGATCCGCAATATGGGCGTCCGGCTCAAACTGAACGTCAATCGCGCGTTGATCGAAGGTAAGCGTGTTATCCTGGTCGATGACAGCGTGGTGCGCGGCACGACCTCACGCAAGATCAAGGAAATGATCCTTGATGCCGGCGCTGCCGAAGTGCATTTCCGCATCGCGTCTCCGCCCACCGCCTGGCCCTGTTTTTACGGGGTGGACACGCCTAATCGCGAAAAACTGCTGGCGGCAACCATGTCCGAAGAAGAGATGCGCGAACATCTTGCCGTGGACAGTCTCAAATTCATCTCTCTCGACGGCCTATACCGCGCAGTCGGCGAAGCACAGGGACGAAATCCCAACGCTCCGCAATACTGCGATGCCTGTTTCTCCGGTGAATATCCGGTTGAACCGTCTGACCAGATCGAAAAAGGGTTCGAACTTAAGGCAGCTGAATAGGTTTTCCTGATCTACCATCGAGACTACAGATAGTTAGTGCGCTAAATCAAAAGATGGAAACCCATTACTTTCCGCCCAATCGGTTATTTAATCAAAATGAACGTCAAGGCGCTCAGACGGACCAATGCCAAATTTTCGCAACTGCGATAAACATTCTTCAATTCGTTCTTCGTTCTGCAGTGAAATTCGAAAAACAATTAATCTCTCGGTACTTTTACGCCCCGCCATCTCAATCAATTCTAACTCACTGTTTTTCTCGGCAAATTCTATCTGAGCAACTGTAAAAACTGCTTCCTTTGATTTCATGTTTACTTTCTCAACAAATTGCAACGCGTCTTGGCCAATGCCGCCAACGGCGATTTTCCGAGCGGTTTCATCGATTGCCAAATAATCTCCGGTGATTGCGGACGTGTAAAAATGGCCTACTTCGAAACCCGATTCTGCCAATTTCTTGCGGACAGATGTTGAACGTCGTTGTTTTTTTATGAAAAAGATCAGCGCAAACAAAATGCCGCAGCCAACGATTGCCGCAAAAATCAATTCGCCCATTGTACTAATCATAATCAACAATATTCGCGCGAATTACAGTTGAGCAAGGTATTTTAGTTTACCACAGAAGATAGGTTTTTAGTTTTTGATCAGCGCGTCGAGACGTTTTTTTCCCACTGGTACGATCTCACCGGCACAAATCCGCGACCTTTTGGCCCTTTGTTAACTTTCCTCTTTCGCGCGCGCATCAACATCGATATGCGCGCGCTCTGTTCTAATACGGACCTTCAATCTTATGGCTCAGCCCGCTGAAATTTCCGTGGAGACCCGCGACGCGGCAACATTGCTTGGTGCAATGCCCGATCACGGCCTCGTTCTAGTTGGGACTTTCCTCAAACAGGGAGGGCCCGAGGCTTTGGTACGTGAGCCATTGGGCAAAATACGTAGCGTAGCACTGGGGGATACGATTTGCGGCTACACCGTCGTCGCCATCGAAGACGGCGCGCTGTATATTGCCCAGCTTAGCCGGGTGCGTAAACTAACCGTACCGGGGCTTGACGGGCATTACGCCGCCACTCATTCTCTGGCGCCATGACCGCGATCAAATACCGCCCTCATCATTTTTTGTGCTCCCTGGGATTTCAGGGCAAAGGGTATTCTGACGGTTTCACAGCAAACATGTCTCAAATCGTAGACGACACGCTGCGCTCTCCCGGCGGAGACGAAACAGAGATCGAAGTTGTCGGTCATACGGATGACATTTGCGCCCCCTGCCCCAAACGACGCGGCGCATTGTGTGAAGAACAAGATAAGATCGCCGCGCTCGACGCCCGCCACGCCCGTGCTCTTGGTCTGTTTGTTGGCACCCAAATAAGCTGGGCCGAAGCCAAACGCCGAATGGTCAAACGGGTCCCGCCGGGGTCATTAACAACGCTTTGCAGCGGTTGTCAGTGGTTAGAGCTGGGCTATTGCGAACTGGCGCTGAATGAGCTGCATAGTACTGCAATTCAAGATTAAGTAGGCAATTTACGGCGATTCATTTGCATCCAAGTTGCGCATTGCCCTTTAGATTCCGCGCTAGGCTGCGCTCGGAGGACCTTTAAGGTCAACGTGACGCTGCCAAAGGGTCCACCAATAGAAAAACGCCGCTCCCAATGGGAAGCGGCGTTCTCAAATCCTCGATGGATAGACAGGATCAGCCTTTGCGGGCTTCCAGAGCTTTCCAGCCGCCCCAGACAACCATCGCCGCAATCACGGCCTTCACGGCATCGCCAAGCAGGAACGGGCTGACCCAGTAGGTCCAGATCACATCGGCAGAGGATCCAACCCATTTGCCGGTTGCGCCAAACATCTCGGCTACAGCCATCGGCCATGCAACGCCTGGAATGTACAGCAGCGCCGAAATCACGATACCGGCCAAGGCCGTCGTCACCACACCGCGTGCCAGACCTTTTTCAACAGCCAGCCCAGCCAGATAGGCCACACCGACGAAACCGAACAGGAACCCTGCTGTCGGGCCAATCAGCGCCGGGGCAGAGCCGCCATTTGCGAAAACCGGCAGTCCCATCGCGCCTTCGGCCAGATAGGCGATCAGTGTCAGCGCCCCAAGGCGAGAGCCGAATGTCAGGCCAACAATCAGGATGGCCAATGTCTGCATGGTCAATGGCACAGGATAGAACGGCACGCTCACCTGCGCCGCCAGTGCGATGAACAAAGAGCCGCCGAGAACCAGCGCCGCTTTTTTCAAAAAAGTGTCAGAGCCTATGATGGCTTTGCTCAGAACAGTATCACGCATGGTTTTGCGTCCCCCTAATGGATAAGTTTGCCAGACTTTTTCGCTGCACCACAGCAAAAGTCAAGCGATTGCTCTTGATTTATGAACCAACTGATGGGATTTGCCGCACCCATGACCGACAAGAATGATATGAAAATCGCCCTGATCACCGGTGCCTCACGTGGGCTGGGCGCCGCATTGGCTGAAACACTGGCCAAAACCCATCACATTGTCGCGGTGGCTCGCACGGTCGGTGCCCTGGAAGAGCTTGATGACCGTATTCAGGCGGCAGGCGGTCAATCCACGTTGGCACCTATGGATATCACCAATGTCGATGCCATGGCCCAGCTATGTCGCTCAATCCACGATCGTTGGGGCAAGATCGACATCTGGGCACATACAGCAGTCCATGCAGCGCCCCTTACGCCCGCAGGGCATCTCGATACCAAGGACTGGGACAAATCCGTCGCCACCAACGTGACGGCAACCGGGCGCTTGATCCCCTTTATCGCGCCCCTGTTAGGGGAAACAGGCACCGCCCTCTTTTTCAATGACCCGCGCGCGGGCGAGAAGTTCTTTGGTGCGTATGGCGCCAGCAAATCCGCCCAGATTGCCTTGGCGCAAAGCTGGCAGGCGGAAACCATTACTATCGGCCCACAGGTGCATATCCTTACGCCCGAGCCGATGCCCACCGCCACCCGCGCCCGCTTTTTCCCGGGCGAAGATCGTGCAGGTTTAACCGAACCGAAAGTCGAGGCCAAGCGCCTGCTTACAAGCCTATAAGGGCACCTCAGGTTCAACTCTGCTTGCCCCAAACGCATCACCCCGCTACACAAACGCAAAGGGCAGATCACAGGGGCAGGCCATTGCGCATTCTCATCACCAATGACGACGGGATCAGCGCGCCTGGACTGGCCGTTATGCATGACATCGCGACCGAACTGGCGGGCCCCACGGGCGAGGTCTGGACAGTTGCCCCTGCCTTTGAACAATCCGGCGTCGGGCATTGTATTTCCTATACCTCCCCGATGATGATCACCCAGATGGGCGAACGCCGATATGCCGCCCAGGGTTCACCGGCAGATTGCGTTCTGGCCGCAGTTCACGACGTGATGAAGGATATTCCCCCCGATCTGGTGCTTTCCGGCGTGAACCGGGGCAATAACTCTGCCGAAAACGCGGTCTATTCCGGCACCGTGGGCGCGGCCATGGAAGCCGCCCTTCAGGGAGTACCCGCCATCGCCCTGTCGCAATATTACGGCCCGGCCAATCGCGACCTGCCAGATCAGTGGGAGGCAGCTCGTGTTCACGGCCTCTCAACCTTGCGCAAGCTGCTCGACAAGGGTGTCTGGACCAAGGACGATTACGGGATTTTCTACAACATCAACTTCCCGCCGGTGCCCGCCGCCGATGTCAAAGGCATGCGCGCCGCGCGCCAGGGTTTTCGCCGCGATATGGGGTTTGGGGTGCAACCGCATATGTCCCCCTCTGGTCGCCGCTTCCTGTGGATCACCGGCGCGCCACAACAGCAACCCACATCGCCCGGCTCTGATGCCGATGTGAACCTGAACGGCTATATCTCTGTTACTCCGATGCGCGCAGACCTGACCGCCCATGACGCACTGGAGGCTCTGAAAGCCATCGAATGACCGAAAACGCCGACGATATCGCCGAACGCAAAATGCAGTTCCTGTTCGCGCTGCGCTCTCGCGGTGTCACAAATACGCGCGTGTTGGAAGCGATGGAAAAGGTCGATCGGGGCCGCTTTGTCCGCGGCCATTTTGCCGCGCGCGCTTACGAGGATATGCCCCTGCCCATCGCCTGTGGCCAAACCATTTCGCAACCCTCTGTCGTTGGGCTGATGACCCAGGCACTTGATACCTCACCTCGGGACAAGGTGCTCGAGGTTGGAACCGGCTCGGGTTATCAGGCGGCGATCCTCAGCCATCTGGCGCGCCGGGTTTACACAGTGGACCGCCACCGCCGGTTGGTGTCAGAGGCCAGCACGATTTTCCGCGAGCTCGACCTCACCAATATCACCACGCAGCTTTCCGATGGCAGCTTTGGTTTGCCCGATCAGGCACCTTTTGACCGGATTCTTGTCACCGCCGCCGCAGAAGACGCCCCGGGGCCGCTCTTGGCGCAGCTTAAAATCGGGGGTATCATGGTGTTGCCGGTTGGACAGTCCGACGCCGTGCAAAGCCTGATCCGTGTAACCCGGTCCGAGACAGGTTTTGATTACGAAGAGCTGCTGCCGGTTCGTTTTGTCCCACTTCTTGAAGGGCTGGGACGTGACGTATGACAAAGATTTTTTGATTAAGGCCCCGGTCAACAAGGGGTAAATTATGAGGAACCAAATCGAGATGCGCCATCTCCCACGCCCTGCATTGGCCCTAGCTGGCTCCGCGCTGATCCTGCTCGGCGCCTGCAGCCAACCGCTCGATTTCGACCTGCGCGGCGCCTTTGGCGATGCCCCCAGCACCGCTGATGCGGCCCGCAATGCAACCGCCAAACGGCCTGAGCCGGACAGCCGCGGTATTATCTCATATCCAAACTACCAGGTCGCTGTTGCCCGGCGCGGCGATACGCTAAACACGCTTGCCACGCGGATTGGCGCCGATGTGAACGCCCTGTCCGCCTATAACGGCATCGAACCCTCCGACAACCTTCGAAAGGGTGAAATCATCGCCCTGCCCTCACGCGTCGCAGAGCCTGAAGGCGGGCCAATTCGTCCCGGTGGCGTTGATATCACCGCACTTGCCGGGACCGCCATTGACGAAGCAGATGCCGCCCAGATCGAGACCACCACGCTTGATCCCACACCCGCACGACCCACAGCCAGAAAGGCGCAATCTGGAATAGAACCTGTACGGCACAAGGTTGAACGGGGCGAGACCGCCTATTCCATCGCGCGCCTCTACAAGGTTTCGATCCGTAGCCTGGCAGAGTGGAATGGGTTGGGCAGTGATTTTGCGGTACGCGAAGGACAGTTCCTGTTGATCCCCGTGGTCCTGCCACAAAGCTCAGACAACAGCGACGCTATATTGCCGGGGGATGGCTCTCCAACACCCGAGCCACCAAGCGCCTCAACCCCGTTGCCTGAGGACGACACAACTGCCGCATCTGAAACGATTACAGAAACCGTAGCACCTGATCTCAGCCAGCCGGAAACCAGCAGCAGTGCGCGGATGGGGTATCCGGTCAAAGGCGACATAATTCGTGAGTATTCTAAGGGTAAGAATGACGGAATCGACATCGCTGCTGCCCCCGGCACACCCATTCGTGCTGCCGCAGATGGCACTGTTGCTGCAATCACCGAAGATACCAATGGCGCACCGATTATCGTTCTCAAGCACGATGGCAATCTGCTTACGGTCTATTCCAATGTCGGCGGTGTCACTGTGACAAAGGGAGACCGTGTAAAGCGCGGTGCCAAGCTGGCTGAGATTCGCAAAACGGGCACCGCGGCGGTTCATTTCGAAGTGCGTGATGGCTTTGACAGTGTTGATCCGCTGCCTTACCTCAACTAGACGCCGGATCTTCTGATGCAGATCGGCCTGGTCACCTCGGTTCGTAACGAGGCCGTTTATCTGATCGAGTGGATCGCCCACCACCGGGCATTGGGGTTTGGCCCCATTCTGGTCTATGAGAACGATTCCGTAGATGGCAGCGCCGAATTGTTGTCCAGCCTGGACCAACAAGGCGTTGTACATTATCGCCCAAACACGGCCCCTGGGTTTGACGATAAACTGGACGCTCTGCCGCCGATTCAGCGCGCTTTGCGGCGCGCCGGGACCGATCCGCTGGTTCAGGGCTGTGACTATGTCATGGTCGCGGATATCGATGAATTTCTTGTACTTCCCAAAGATGAAACGCCCTCCGTCATGCTTGACCGTCTGGACCGGCCCGATATCGTGTCCCTGCCCTGGCGTATCTTTGGCTCCTGCGGTCTTTGGCAATTCGCACCCGGCTCTGTTGTTGACCGTTTCCCAATGGCCGCACGCACCGATGACCCCGGCACCAAGCGTCCGTTCTGGCAGGTCAAATCGATATTTCGCCCAGTACCCCCCGCCCATATGCGGCAGCACGCGCCAACCAGCCGCCGGAACGAACATCCAAGCTGGCGCACCGCAGACGGTCGAACGCTTCCTGCGGCGTTTTCAGAGGGTCATGCTCTTTCACAACCCGATTTTGAATGCGGGTCTTTTCACCACTACCACGTCAAATCCCAGGCAGAATACTTCGTCAAAATCCTGCGCGGATACGGCGACCAGAAATCCGTTGATGCTATCCGGCCCGGCATCAATGGCCTGACCGCAATGGATCGGAATGAAATCGCATGCCCGATGCCAGATGCACTTATGTCGATGCGCAATACCCAAATGACATCATTGCGGGCGATCTCTGATGTCAGCGAGGCCGAAGCTTTGGCCCTCGCCAGTTTTCGCAAGATGATAAAGCTGGCCATGATCGAAATTCGCCACAACACCGCCTTCTGGGCCCCGGCCTACCTGCGCAACACGCCGGAACACGAGGCCCGGGTTGCCAGTCTGTTGGCGCAGATCTGATACATTAGCAGCGAATGGGACTCTGATCGGGCAACACCTCTGCGCGGAGTAAAGGGCGAAGCCCGCCGCGCATCGCCAGACCGCCCCAAGAGCTGGCGATTTGGCACAGCTTGGTGCAACGAACTAATCTTAGATGTGCTTGGCTGGCATAAAGTACTATCGTGCCTACGTTTGATCGCCATCCCGCGGTCTGCCAATGCGCGGCTTGGCGTCGGCGTGGTCAAGGATTGCAACAGGTTTAAACTTTTAAAACCTCAACGAAACTCTTAAAATTTTAGCTTACCGTCACACCCTTACGCCCTGCCAGATCGATGAAATACTGCCACGCCACCCGGCCAGATCGTGACCCCCGTGTCGCCTGCCATTCAATCGCCTCGGCCCGCAGGGTCTCGGGGTCAATTTCCACGCCATAAGCTGCGCAATACCCCTTGATCATCGCCAGATAATCATCCTGAGTGCACGGATGAAAACCCAGCCACAAACCGAACCGGTCAGACAGAGACACCTTTTCCTCTACCGCCTCGCTCGGGCTGATCGCGGTTGAGCGTTCATTTTCGATCATATCCCGCGGCATCAGGTGACGGCGGTTTGAGGTCGCATAGAACACGACGTTTTCCGGCCGCCCTTCGATCCCGCCATCCAGCACCGCCTTGAGCGATTTATAGTGCTGATCATCATGGGAAAAGCTCAGATCGTCGCAAAACAACAGAAACCGGTCATCACTCTCGCGCAGCAGGTTCAGCAAACGACCCACCGACGGTAAATCTTCGCGCTGAAGTTCGACCATCTTAATCGCATGGCCCTTGGCCAGAATCGCCGCATGCACCGCTTTAACCAGCGAGGATTTTCCCATCCCCCGCGCACCCCACAACAGGGCGTTGTTGGCCGGCAACCCCCGGGCAAACTGCTCAGTATTCTCAACCAGCGTGTCACGAGAACGGTCAATACCCAGCAACAGCGACATTTCCACCCGGTTCACCCGCGCCACGGGCTCCAGCCGATCCGGCTCCACATGCCAGACAAACGCATCGGCTGCTGCAAAATCAGGTGCTTCCAGCGGCGCAGGTGCCATCCGCTCCAACGCCGCCGCAATCCGCTCCAGCGGGTCACTCACGGTTTTTCGCCTGTCTCTGCCTCGTCGTTAGAGGCTTCAACTTCGGCATCGCCATCTTCTTCTTCCTCGTCGTCAAACCACAGCCCCTCGGCACGCAACTTCTTCTCGCGTTGCTTTTCGACGCGGGCCACAAGGAAGATTGAAATCTCATAAAGACCGTAAACAACCGTGAACAGGATCACCTGCGTGATCACATCCGGCGGTGTCACCAGCGCGGCCAGCACCAGAATGCCAACCATCGCGTATTTCCGCACGCCGCCCAAACCCTTTGCGCTCACCAACCCGGCCTTGCCCATCAATGTCAGCAACACAGGCAACTGGAAGCAAAGCCCAAAGGCGATGATGAATTTCAGTGTGATATCAAGGGATTCGTTTACTTTCCCGAAGAAGGTGATCTTCAACCCATCATCAGTCTCGGGCACTGCCACTTCGGCCGACGTGCTGTCAACAGTTCCGGAAATCAGGTTGGCAAAGATCGAGCTGACATCGGCAAAGCCTAAGAAAAACGCCATCGCCAGCGGTGTGACAACGAAATGCGCAAACGATGCTCCCAACAGGAACATCACCGGCGACGCGATGATAAACGGCAAGAATGCGGATTTCTCGGTTCGATACAGTCCGGGCGCCACAAACCGCCACATTTGATGAGCGATGACCGGAAAGGCCAACGCAAAGCCAAATACCATTGAGATACGGAACAAGGTGAACAGGTATTCTTGAGGCGACGTATATTGCAACGTCGGGGACGGATCGCCCAATTCGCGCAATGTCTCTTCGATCGGGTGCAGCAAAAACTGCAAAATCGGCTCTGCGACAATGAAGGCCAGCACAATTCCGATGATAAATGCAACAACGGACCGGATTAATCGCGAACGCAGCTCTGCCAAATGCTCAATCAGCGGTGCGGCGCTTTCTTCCACATCATCGGTCTGGCTCATGCCTTATCTCCGGCGGCTTTGGTGGCAGGTTTCTTGGTCGCTGCCTTGCGCTTGGCGGGTGCCTTGGTTGTGCCCGCGGGTTTGGGCTTACTCGCCGCTTTGGCCGCAGGTTTTTTCGCAGCTGCCGCCTTAGGCGCGGGCTTCGCCGCCGCCTTAGCCGCCGCTGGCTTTTTCGCGGCTGGTTTCTTTGCCGCCGGCTTTTTGGCCGCCGGTTTCTTTGCGGTTGTCTTCTTCGCCGCGGGCTTCTTAGCCGCCGGTTTCGCCACCGCATCTGCACCGGAAAACTTGGCTTCTTCCTCGGCCTTGGCCTCTGCGGCCTTGCGCTCGGTCGCCTTCTTCGCTGCGCTCGCGCGGATCTTCTCGGCTTTCTCTGCACGCTCCGGATCAAGCTCTTCTTTTTTCGGATTTGGCCCGGCCATGGTCTTGGCGGTAAAGCTCTCGGTCGTTTTCTTGACCTCATCCACCGCCGATTTCATCGGGTTCGCCGCAGCGCTTAATGTCTTTTTGACATCATTCACCCCTGCATCATCAGCCGCATCGTTCATTGCCTGACTGAATTCGCGCGCCATACGCTTTGCCTTGCCGACAAAATTGCCGACCGTACGAAACATACCCGGCAAATCCTTCGGTCCAACGACAATCAACGCAACAACGCCGATGACCAGAAGTTCGCTCCAGCCCAGATCGAACATCTAAACGCTCAGACCTTGTCTTTTTCGCTGTCCGGGGTGACATCCTTTGCGGTCTCAGCCGCCTCTTCTGTCGCTTCGTCCAACTCCTTGGTGCCTTCGGATACGCCCTTCTTAAATGACGTGATGCCCTTGCCCACTTCACCCATCAAAGACGAGATTTTGCCACGGCCAAAAAGCACGAGGACCACAACCGCGATCAAAAGAATGCCTGGAAGGCCAATATTGTTCAGCATAGTTTTTCTCCCTTAAACCCGTCCGTTCTACGGAACATCTGGTTTTCACCAACCGTATCTAAGCCTTCCGCGCACGGGTTGGAAGAACCAAAGCGCAACGCAACAGGGGTTTGTGCAGAAAAATGTGGGCCTCAAGCCTGTGAAACTGGACAATTCTGCAATTCAGGTATGGATTTTGCACGAATCCGTCTAGGTTCCCTACCCTCTACGCGCCCCACTCAACACCGCTGCAAAACCCGCAACCAATACGACAATGCAGATCGCGAGTAATTGCTCGTACTTATGCGCCTCGGCCATAACCGTCGTGAATACCACTTCGCGCTGAAAATAGGCCACCGCCCCCGCCATCGCAGCCCCAAAGGCCACCAGATAAGACCACAAGGCCACCTGCCGTCCCATCACCAGCCCTACAATCAGAACAGGGGTAAGGAACATGCTTGCAGTCCCACTCACAGCAACCGCATCAAACAGGCTCTGATTTCCCCATAACGTCAATGCAACCCCAGCAACCATAAAAACAACCATCGCAGCACGCCCACCGCCAAGCGTCCGAGGGCTCAGGCGCAATTCCTCCACCACAAGCCGCGCTGCACTGGCAAGCGCTGAATCCAATGTGCTCAACGCACTGATCAACAACGACACCAACAACGCCACGAAAATCCAAGGTGGAAACATCACTGCCCAGGTTCCGATCAGTTGCCCTTCATACTCAGCCCCGGCGATGGACGCCTGAATGCCGAAAAAACCAAACGCTACAATACACAGTGTCGAAATCCAGAAAGCATGCAGGAAAGACGCCCGTGTCGTGGCCCGATCGGCCAGAAATCCGCGATCCATCATCACCGGATCATGTGCCGGATAGGAAAACACCTGTAAAAACGCCACCAGCAGCAAAACCTGCCCATTCCATGACCCTGAATTCCCCGGCGCGGTCAGAATCGCCCCAATATCAAACGCAGGGCTTGTGATCAGTGCCGTAAAGGCTGCCGAAAATACTGCAAGAAAAACAACCATTTGCAGCACATCAGTGTGCAATGCCGCCCGCAAACCACCCCAGGCGCTATAGGCCAGCCCAAGACCTGCAACCAATAGGATCGACAGTTCTTTTGCCGCGCCAAACTCGGGCATCGCTGCGGCAAAGATCAGCCCCACAACGATCAGATTTGCAAACACTTCCGAAAGCAGACGCAGCGCAATCACAAGATTGTAGCAAACCCGCCCAACGGCACCGAACCGCGCGCCCAGCCAGTCCTGAACCGAACCCGCACCGGTATCGCGCAACCGCCCCACGATGAAGCCGCCGCTCAGAAAAGACCCGTAATAGGCCGCATAAGCCAACGTGCCCCAAATCCCGTAGAAATATCCCAGAATGGCGGCATTCATCAGAGATCGAGCAAAGATCCACGTGGTCACCTGGCTAAATACCAGAACCCAAAGCCCAGGTGCCTCTCCGTCTGCCGACAATCCGCTGAAAAAGCCGTTTACCGTTGCGCGGCGTGGTGAAACGATCAAACTTCCTAGGATCACCAAAGCGAATAGTGCCACAATAACAGTTGCTTGCATTTAAACGCTCGCTTGCTCTGGTGTAGGATTACAACCGGTTAGCAGGCTCATCCCACACAGGCCAGCGCGGAACACTGACCCTACGAAAAGTTGATAACCGCGTGTGGTTCAGCCCTGACCCGGCAAAAGCTCGAATTCGGCATCCGCAACAATCCGGCCATTGACCTGCAGCTCAATCCGGTGTGGTCCGGGATGCAGGGTAAAAGTGGTCGCATCACCTTTCAGCTTATGCCGTTTGGACATTACCAATGCCTCACCTGCCCGCGCCTTACCCTGCTTCAGTTTATACACTTTTCGCCCCGGCCGCCCACTCGGCCGGTTAAAATGCAGCACATAATCCACCAGAACCGGCAGCGCCTCTTGTGTCAGGATCTGACATTCAAACGCCAGCTCCTCACCAATCCGTACCGTGTTCGTTGCAAGTGACACCTCAACGCTCACGTCCACATCACTGCGATACCCCAACAACCCTAAGGCCCCAACATGGCCCTGCTTGATCAAAGAGCGAAGCGCATGACGGGTCATCCAATCCAGCTCTTTGCGGTTTTGCTGATCCCTATCTCGCCACTTGAGTAGCGTATCGACAACGCAGTCAGGGTCACTTTTTGCTATATCATTCAAATGGTTGGCAACCGACCTTGTCACAAACCTTGTGCGATCGCCATGTAACCGATCCAGCAAAGGCACCGCAGCTCCCGGTTCGAGGTCAATCTTGCTCGCCCAAGGCAACTTTGGCCGTGTCCCCTCGCTCACCAGCCGTCGAACATGGTAGTTTTCGTCTTCGGCCCATTGCTCCAACCGTGCCATCGTTTTGTCTGGCCAGCGGTTCAAAAACGGACGAATATAGAACTCCATCGAAAACCGCTTGGTGGCTTCAAACAGCAAATCGAGCGCCCTCTCCCGATGCGCCTCCAACCCATGACGAACCGCTAAAATCCCCGGTACCGCATGGATGAACCGCCCAAAGTCATCATCAGACAGCAACGGATCAAGCGGTGGCACCATCGCTGCCTCGAGCTGTTCTGCCATCTGCGGAAAATCGGCGCTAAGCCGCGGCTCCAGACAATCGGCGATCCAGTCCAACCGCTCCAACAGGCCCCGCCCGGCCAACCCGGCCATCACATCCGCCTGAAACGCGTCCGCATCAAACCCCGGCACTCCGGCGGCAAATTCTGCCGCCAGATCCCCAATGCTACCTTCGTTAAACAGCTGATCTTTCAGCGAATATCCCTGTGCCACGCGACTACATCGTCGAATTCACGCCGCCACCATCCAACAGGATATTCTGGCCCACGATAAACCCGGCATGCTGGCTGCACAAAAACGCACAGGTCGCCCCGAACTCGTCCGCCGTGCCATAACGGCCGGCGGGAATTGTGGTACAACGCAGTGCTTTAGCCTCTTCTATACTGATGCCCTGCGTTTGTGCTACGCTAGAATCCAAAGATTCAGCTCTGTCAGTTGCATGAATTCCGGGCTGTAAATTATTGATTATTACACCTTTTCCGGCAACCTGCCGCGACGTTCCTGCAACATATCCGGTCAACCCGGCCCGGGCGGAATTGCTCAACCCCAGTACCGGGATCGGCGCCTTGACTGATTGTGATGTGATGTTCACAACCCGGCCCCATCCCTTTTCAATCATCCCCGGCATCAGCGCCTTCATAAATGCAATCGGGGTCAGCATATTGGCGTCCAGCGCCTTGATGAAATCCTCACGCTCCCAATCATGCCACATGCCAGGGGGCGGCCCGCCGGCATTGGTGACCAGAATATCCACGCCTTCAGCAGCCTCCAGAACCGCCGCCTGACCATCAGGCGAAGTAACATCAGCGGCCACCGTAGTAATTTCGACCCCGAAATCCCGACGAATCCCCGAAGCGGCCTCTTCCAGCGCCTCAGGCCCCCGCGCATTCATCACCAGATTAACACCGGCCTCGGCCAGCGCCCGCGCACATCCCAGCCCCAACCCCTTGGAAGAGGCACAAACCAGTGCCCGTTTACCTTTGATTCCCAGTTGCATGACAGAATCTCCCTGTGAATTTTCCAGCAGCGTGCAACAGAACGCCCCCGGAGGCCAGCAAATCACCCGGGAATTGACCATATTGCGCCAAATTCCTAGGCTACCCCTCTACAGAGACGTATTTCGATTTTTTGCCAGACGAGTTTTAAGCCAGTTACATGACCCAATCTGCCGATATCCCTTCCCAATCCGTGCTGGTTCATCCGGCGGTCGACATCTCTGTGGTCAATGGCGCGAACCTCGGCGATTCGCTGTCCTTCGCGGCAGAGCTTGATCCCGGCGATACGTACGAGCTGCGCGCCAATGCCCGCCGCCACCGCCTGTCCTTTGTCATTCGCGAAGATGGCAGCTTTGCAGTCGCCAAAGAATCCCGCCTCGGCTTTCCCGGTGCCGCCCTGCATCTTGATTGTTGCCTGACGATGATGTCCGGCATGGGACAGACCACCGAAATACTGGTGCTGGTCGAAGTCGGTGATGACGGCAATGTCAACAACGTCTACGCGCTTCCGCTGGCCCAACTGACCGAACGCACAGGCTATGCCCTTGTCGGCATCGACCATGAAAACGCCCGCCAGAAATTTGCCCAGGTCGCCTGCGTCTTCTTCTCACGTGGAACCCATATCACTATGGCCTCGGGTGCACAGATCCCGATCGAGGATGTGAATGTTGGCGATCTTATCCTCACCCGTGACGACGGCCCACAGGCCGTGCGCTGGATTGGCCAGTCCACCATGCGTGCCGTAGGCGAATTTGCCCCGATCCGGATCAAGGCGGGCACGCTTCATAATGAAAGCGATCTGCTGGTCAACCCCGACCACCGGCTCTTTATCTACCAGCGCTCTGACGAGCTTGGCGCCGGCCGGCACGAGGTGCTGGTCAGGGCACGTCATCTGGTAAACGGCGACAGCGTGGTACGAGAGGCGGGGGGATTTGTCGATTACTTCCAGATCCTGTTTGACCGCCACCAGATCATCTTTGCCGAAGGCATCGCCGCCGAAACCCTGCTGGTCGACACTCGCACCCGCGCCGCCCTGCCCGAAGAGCTGAACGAAAAACTGGCGCAAAGCCTGCCGGGCCACGAAAACCGCCGCCACCTGAAGTTCGAGGTCAGCGAATCGCTCCTCAAACACCCCGACGCCGCCAGCATCCTCAAACGCGCCTCAACCCGCTAACCACCCCCGTAGGCCGGGGTTCACCCCGGCACTCCCTTATTTTCCGCTTCCACTGTTCGCTCGTCTGTCTGGCCGTTCAGCAGCACTTGGCTTGAAGCTGCCCTTCGAAGATTTTCCTTCCGCGCGGAATCGAGCCCGCAGGGCGCCGCGCGGTCGCCAGGCCGCCCCCCGGACTGGCGATTGGCTGAAGTCTGTGTAACGCATTAAAGTTTTGCGAATTTGGCAGACATAAAGCGCGCCGCTCCTGATAGTACTCGCCACTCCGCGGCCTGACAATCGCACGGCTTGGTGCCTGATCGGCCAATGGCTGCGACAGGCCATGAATCATCAAAAAAGACAGAACGCAATCAACCGGACCCCGTCTTTGGCAAAAAGCTACGAAAAGATCAAAAAGTTCTGGAACACCAAAAAGGAATTCATTGGCACCACGCTGAACACCTGAGTGCCAAGATATTTCAAAATTAACGATTCCTTAACCTTTACCACCAGTTCCGTTAACCATTCTCGCCGCACCGCGGCGGTGTACAGGGGGTGCACGGGTTGTGTACGGATATCACCCCCGCATTTTCTTGCTATTGATGCATTCCTTACCTATACGCGCGCTCATGCTTGATGATGTCTCAAACCGCCCTGAACTTCCGCCCGAAATTGCCCGGCGGCGCACCTTTGCCATCATCTCGCACCCGGATGCGGGCAAGACCACGCTGACGGAAAAATTCCTGCTCTATGGCGGTGCCATCCAGATGGCCGGACAGGTCCGTGCCAAGGGTGAGGCACGGCGCACACGCTCTGATTTCATGCAGATGGAACAGGATCGCGGCATTTCCGTCTCGGCCTCGGCCATGTCGTTTGATTTCGGCCCCTTCCGCTTCAATCTGGTGGACACCCCGGGCCACTCGGACTTCTCTGAGGACACCTACCGCACCCTCACCGCCGTAGACGCGGCTGTCATGGTGATCGACGGTGCCAAGGGCGTGGAAAGCCAGACCCGCAAGCTGTTCGAGGTGTGCCGCCTGCGCGACCTTCCGATCCTGACCTTCTGTAACAAGATGGACCGCGAGAGCCGCGATACCTTTGAAATCATAGACGAAATTCAGGAAAACCTGGCCATTGACGTGACCCCGGCCTCCTGGCCCATCGGCGTGGGGCGTGATTTCATCGGTTGTTATGACATGCTGAACGACCGGCTGGAACTGATGGACCGCGCCGACCGTAACAAGGTGGCGGAAACCATCGAAATCAACGGTCTGGATGATCCCAAACTGGCCGATTACGTGCCCGCCAACCTGATCGAAACCCTGCGCGAAGAGGTTGAGATGGCGAAAGAACTTTTGCCCCCGCTCAACCCGCAATCCGTGCTCGAAGGGCATATGACACCCATCTGGTTCGGCTCCGCGATCAACTCCTTTGGCGTGCGCGAACTGATGGACGGCATCGCCAACTACGGCCCCGAACCCCAACCTCAGGCGGCGGAACCGCGCCAGATTGCGCCGGAAGAAACCAAAGTCGCAGGCTTTGTGTTCAAGGTTCAGGCCAATATGGACCCCCGCCACCGCGACCGGGTGGCCTTTGTCCGCATGGCCTCAGGTCATTTCAAGCGCGGCATGAAACTCACCCATGTGCGCACCAAAAAGCCCATGGCCGTCTCCAACCCCGTCCTCTTCCTCGCCTCTGACCGCGAGCTCGCGGAAGAGGCCTGGGCCGGGGACATCATCGGCATTCCCAACCACGGTCAGCTGCGTATTGGCGACACCCTGACCGAGGGCGAGGTCCTGCGCGCCACCGGCATCCCCTCCTTTGCGCCCGAGTTGCTGCAATCCTGCCGCGCCGGCGATCCGCTCAAGGCCAAGCATCTGGAAAAGGCTTTGATGCAATTTGCCGAAGAGGGCGCGGCCAAGGTGTTCAAACCTGCCTTCGGCTCGGGCTTTATCGTCGGTGTCGTGGGCCAGCTGCAGTTCGAGGTGTTGGGGTCAAGGATCGAACTTGAGTACGGCCTGCCAGTCCGTTTTGAGGCGTCTCAGTTCACTTCAGCCCGATGGTTGAAAGGTGATCAACAAGCCATTGATAAACTGATTGAATCAAACAAACAGCATATCGCCCATGACAATGATGGCGACCCGGTTTACCTGACACGCCTGCAATGGGATATCGACCGGATTGTGCGCGATTTCCCGGATGTGGAACTGTCGTCGACCAAGGAAATGATGGTTTAGAAAATTCGGTCGCCATCACTGCCGTTGGCAATGCCTACTTCAAGCCGCAGCGTTATCGAACCATCATCTGCTGTCCAGAGCCTCAGCGAGCTTGTCAAAGGCCTGACCCCAGCCACCTTCGCCAGCTGATCCCTCAGGCACGCCTATGTGAACCATGGTCATCATTGTTCTCCCGCCGACGTCCTTTAGTTCGACGATGACTTCGGTGATGTCAGGATGGCCTTCGGGCATTCCCATGCTCTGTGGTGAAATTAGGACACCATCCGCGTCACACATACTTTCAGTATAGACCAGGCGCGAGGGACGGTTGATCTCTTTAAATACACCAATGGTCCACATGCTCATCGAACGGTCCGGTGTCTTCATTTCCATGCAGATTTTGCGGGTACCACCAACGACGAGGTCCATCTCAGCCGTCGGGATGCTCATCCCCCTCGGTCCATACCATTTCCTGAACAGCTCAGGATCGGTCCACATTTGCCAAACCAGATCAATAGGGGCATTGAATTCCCGTGTAATCTTCACCCACTCTTGCTGATCAGCCATCATTGGTATCCTTCATTTCTTCGATCACTCTGTCCATTGCCGCAAACCGGATGTCCCAGATGTGACGGTATTGTTCAGTCCAATGTGCGACGTCTTTCACTCGGTCTGCATTCAGCTTGCAGGGGCGAAATTGCGCGTCTCTACCGCGTGATATGAGATCTGCCTTCTCAAGAACCCGAATGTGTTTGGAAATCGCTGGCAGGCTCATCTCAAACGGCTCCGCCAGCGTATTAACTGTTGCCTCTCCTTCCGCGAGCCGTGCAAGGATCGCACGCCGGGTAGTGTTTGCGAGGGCCGCGAAAACGGCGTCAAGGTGTTCGGCATCGTCCATGGCATATTAATAAACCACTTAGTTAATTAATCAAGTGGTTTATTAAAGGCGAATTGGAAATTGCTCCAATTAACACTCTCCGCTAGGTTACTCCCATGCCCCTTCAAAACCGCGTCCAACCCACCGGTGAAATCATCGCCACACCAGAACGCGGTACCCTGATGGGCAACCGTGGCATCCTGCACGATGACCAACAACAGCTGCAAACCCGACGCTGGCAGCACCCCCACTGGGTGACCTGCGTTCTGAAACACAAAGACTGGCACCGCCCGGTCATGACCCCCAAAAATTACACCGAACTGTTCTTTCTGGATGAGGCAACTGCCCTCGCCGCCGGTCACCGCCCCTGCGCCCTGTGCCGCCGCACGGACTACAATCGGTTTCGCGCCCTCTGGGACGCTGCCCACGGACCCACACCCGACCGCCTCTCACTGGACAGGGCCATGCACCGCGACCGCGCCACCCGAACCCGCCAACAGGTCCGCTACCAGGCCCGCTGCGACGCCCTGCCCAACGGCACTTTCATCCTGCACAACGGTTCGCCCCATCTGATCCACGGCGCAACCCTTCTGCAGTATTCCCCTGCCGGCTACACCACGGCCCAGCCCCGACCAGCCAAAGAAAACGCCACTGTGCTCACCCCCGCCTGCACCGTGGCCGTACTGGCACAAGGCTACCTGCCCGCCTTGCACCCATCGGCAAACACTCTCTGAATCCCCTGGCCGTTCTTTTTGCTTAAATATCCCCGCCGGAGGCTCCGACATCGCCACCAAAACCGCCTCTTCCCTCTTGCGCACCCCCCGCACAATCCGCATTCTGCCCACATGAGCCGCCAACCCACCTGGGGCATAGTCTCCACCATCAAGGCCCCGGCCCGCGACATCCTGAACTTCGCCGCCTGGCATCTCGATCTGGGCGCGCACCGGGTGCATATCTACCTGGATGAAGACAGCCCAACCGCCCGTGATGCCCTGATCGCGCATCCCAAATGCCGCGTCACCCTGTGCAACGAAAGCTACTGGAGACGCCGCAAGGGACGTCCCGACAAACACCAGTCGCGCCAGACCAAGAACGCCACTCACTGCTACCGCCGCAACCCGCAGGTGGACTGGCTCGCGCATATTGATGTCGATGAATTTCTCTGGCCTGAAACGCCGCTTCTGGCGCAACTGTCCCAGCTGCCCCCCGAAACCTTCAGCGCCCGAATCCGCCCGATCGAGGCGCTTGCCGCCGATCCCGATGACCCGCCCCCCGATGGCCAGATTTGGTGCAAAGGCCATGCGAGACTGCAATCCGCCCGCCGCAGCCAGACAAATGAGATTTACCCCACTTATGGCCCCCACCTGAACGGCGGGTTCCTCAGCCACGTCGCGGGCAAGGTCTTTGCCCGTACCGGTCGCGAAGGCATCATCCTGCGTATCCACAAAGTCTTTGAACGTGGCGTCGAAGATCCAAACCCCGCGCGTTTTGATGCGACCAAGCTGGTACACTTGCATGCACACGACTGGGCTCATTGGCAGAACCTCTACCGCTACAGGCTCAAACACGGCTCTTATCGCGTTGGCTTAAAACCCGCTTCTCGTAATGATTTAACTTCCCTCACCATGAATCAGCTGTTTGAGACGCTCGAATCCGAAGGCGGCGAACCGGCCCTGCGCGCCTTTTATGAAGAGGTCTGCATCGCCACGCCGGGGTTGCGAGAACGACTTGCAGGATTCGGTCACTTGCACGCAATCACCCTCAATCTCGATGAAAAACGCGCCCGTTACTTTCCCAACGCCCACTGACTGTCGCCGATTTGCAAACAGTTGCGCGGGTTTAGGGTGAATTGTTCCTGTTCCGGAACGCTGGATTGACCGCAGGGCACTCTTCCAGTAAAGGCAGGGGCGCAATGGGGTCATTTACGTAGACTACACGGGGCCGTACGGGCCTGACCCTGATCAGATGGCGGGCCACGATCGTGTCCGCAAAAAATGGACACATATGACCAAGTTTTCCGAACTGAACCTTAATCCCAAGGTCCTCAAAGCGGTTGAAGAAACCGGTTACGAAACCCCTACACCCATTCAGGAAGGCGCCATTCCACCGGCTCTGCAGGGACGTGACGTCTTGGGCATCGCCCAAACCGGTACCGGCAAAACCGCCAGCTTCACGCTGCCCATGCTGTCGCTCCTGGCCCGTGGTCGCGCCCGCGCGCGTATGCCGCGCAGCCTTGTGCTCTGCCCGACACGGGAACTGGCCGCGCAAGTGGCTGAAAATTTCGACACCTATTCCAAACACTTGAAATTGACCAAGGCGCTACTGATCGGTGGCGTAAGTTTCAAGGAACAGGACCAGCTGATTGACAAGGGCGTTGACGTTCTGATTGCCACGCCCGGGCGTCTGCTCGACCATTTCGAACGGGGCAAGCTGATCCTGTCGGACGTAAAAGTCATGGTCGTGGACGAAGCGGACCGCATGCTCGATATGGGTTTCATCCCTGACATCGAACGCATTTTCGGACTTACGCCGTTTACCCGCCAAACCCTGTTCTTCTCGGCCACAATGGCACCCGAGATTGAGCGGATCACCAACACCTTCCTCTCCGCCCCGGAACGGGTAGAGGTTGCGCGTCAGGCCACCGCCTCTGAAACCATCACGCAGGGCGTGGTAAAGTTCAAACCATCCCGCCGCGACCGGGCCGACAGCGAAAAACGCAAAGTGTTGCGCGCGCTGATCGATGGCGAGGGCGAGACATGCACAAACGCCATCATTTTCTGCAACCGCAAGACAGATGTGGATATCTGTACCAAATCGCTTAAAAAATACGGCTATAACGCCGCCGCCATTCATGGCGATCTGGAACAGTCACAACGCACACGAACGCTGGAATCCTTCCGCGCCGGCGAATTGACCCTGCTGGTTGCCTCTGACGTAGCCGCGCGGGGGCTTGATATTCCGTCTGTCAGCCATGTGTTCAACTTTGATGTCCCCGGCCATGCCGAAGATTACATTCACCGTATCGGCCGTACAGGTCGTGCAGGCCGCGAAGGCAAGGCAATCACCATCTGCAACCCGCGTGATGAAAAATCGCTCGATGCGGTGGAACGGTTGTTACAAAAAAGCATTCCAATGCTCGACAATCCGATTGCCAAAGCGGCCCCGGTCGAAACTGTTTCTGAGGAAACGACTGAAACAGAAAAACCCAAAAAGACCCGCCGTTCGCGCAGCCGCAAATCGTCTGAAGCCGAGCAGGCCGAGGTTACAACCACCGATGCGCCCATCGCTGACAACACCGACGACAGTCCAAAACCCCGGCGCAGCGGTGGCAAATACGACAAATCCAGTAACCAGGGCAAAGCTGCCGGAATGGGCGATCACCTGCCCCGTTTCATCGCGCTGAGTTTTGAAGAACGCATGGCCTCCTGATCAGAACCGTAGTCGACCTTCTGATCTCAACCTGGCTTTGAATTATCGCGGTAGGGTGGGGTTTCACCCCACCATTCTCCATCGCCCAAAACCCCGCAAAATTCCGATTTGTCTGCATCATGCACACAAATTCCGGAATACCCCCGGATCTTTGTACAAATCGCGTGTACAATTTGTACAAAGTTGTAACAAATTCAGGCGCTTAATCTGCTGATGATAATCGTGACTTCGGGCTTCTTGCCGATCTCGGCCATTGCACTTTGCCGAACAACTCGTCGCATCCCTTCTTCAAGCTTGTTATCATCGATCAAAGTACGCTCATTTGCGCGACCCAGAAACTGGTTCAGATCTTCCTCCAGAACATCCACAAGCGGTGCGCGGCTATGACCCTCTTCCGCTAAACCTTTGATTTCACACCAGGGTTCGCCAAGTGGTTCGTCCCGGTCATCCAAGATGACATTGACCGTCACATGCCCGTTCAGCGCCATGCGGATACGGTCTCTTACGATCCCATCCAATGCCCCAATCTGTGACGTACCATCCAGATAGACACGGCCCGTCTCAACGTAGTCAACAACAGATGGAGTTTCAGCAGACAGGTCTACCATCGTACCATTCGGCGCAAGAACAGCGCACATACCATTGGAATTACATAACTTTACGTGTTCACGCAAATGACGGTGTTCGCCATGCATAGGAACCACGACCTTTGGCTTCACCATTTTATGCAGCTTTTCCAGATCCGGCCGATTGGCATGTCCCGACACATGGTAAAGACTGCTGCTGTCATCCACCACATCTACGCCCAACTCGCTGAATTGGTTGATGATTTTGTTTACGCCGCGTTCGTTTCCGGGGATAGTTTTGGATGAAAACAGGAACGTATCCCCCTGCTTCAACACGATTCCGCGATATTTTCCTTGTGCCAGTTGCGCACTCGCTGCACGTCGTTCTCCCTGACTGCCCGTGACAATCAACATCAGGTTTTCACGCGGAATTTCCTTTGTATCTTCAGGGCTTATGGTTTTTGGAAAGCCCTTCAACACACCGGTTTCCACCGACGCTTCGATCATCCGCCGCATTGCCCGGCCTAACAAACACACGGTCCGGCCAGCCCTTTGTCCGGCTTCAGCCAATGTTTTGACCCGTGCAACATTGCTGGCAAAGGTTGTTGTCACGAACATGCCCTTAGCACCGGCAACCAACGCTTCGATATCACCCGCAAGAGTACTTTCAGAACGTCCTGCATGTGTGTTGAAAACATTCGTTGAATCGCACATCAATGCGGTGACCTCCGGTGTCGATAGTGCGCTCCAGACCTCTGGATCGAATGGCTCTCCGACAACCGGATCGGCATCCATTTTGAAGTCCCCGGAATGTACGATCCTCCCCTTTGGCGTGTCGATCACCAATCCGGAACTCTCTGGAATCGAATGGGAAATCGGTACAAACCCCACTTGGAACGGCCCTGCTGCTACAGTTTCCGGCCATGCAGAGGCTGTACGAACCACATTTTCCGGATGCCCATGCTCATCCATCTTTCGCCGCGCAATATTCGCCGTAAACGCACGCGCATAAACCGGTGCCCCCAACTTGTTCCAATGATGCGCCACAGCACCCACATGATCCTCGTGGGCATGGGTTATAAAGATCGCTTCCAGTTGATCACGTCGATCACTAAGCCATTGAATATCAGGCAGAATCAGATCAACTCCGGGGGATCCATCCATGTCCGGAAAGGTCACACCAAGGTCCACCAGGATGTACCGTTCTTTGCCTGGTTTCCCGACGCCGTACACATAGGCGTTCATCCCGATCTCACCCGCTCCACCCAAGGGCAGATAGATTAGCCGTTCACTGCTCATCCGGCTTTAACCTTTCGCATTATGGGCATGGATTACCGTCAATCCATGCATTGTCAGATCTTCTTCGATCTCATCAAACAACATTTCGCCTTGCGCAAATAACGGGGCAAGCCCCCCGGTCCCAATGACCCGCATCGGCTGTTCATACTCTGCGCGTATTTGGGTGCAAATACCACTGACCAGTCCCACATAGCCCCAGAAAACACCTGACTGCATACAGTCTACTGTATTGGTTCCAATCACTTTTTGCGGCTTGGTCACATCCACATGTGGCAGGGCTGCTGCGGCCATGTGTAACGCCTCAAGGCTGAGATTCACACCGGGCGCAATCACCCCGCCAATGTATGCGCCATCTGCCGCCACCACATCAAATGTGGTCGCCGTTCCGAAATCCACCACAATCAAATCGCCACCATGACGATCATAGGCCCCCGCCGCGTTCACCAGACGGTCCGGCCCAACCTGCGTTCCCTCGTCTACACGCGCCTGCACCGGCAATGCGCAGTCAGGCTTGCCCACGACCATCGGCCTGCACCCAAAGAACCGATCCGCAAACACCCGCAGGTTAAACACCACCCGCGGCACAGTAGATGAGATGATCACATCGGTAATTTCTGCTTCGATTCCATAGTGTTTCACCAAGGTTGAATACCAGGTGAAATAGGCGTCCGCCGTACGGGCATGGTGGGTAGATGTGCGCAGGGTGCACAAAAACCCAGACCCATCCCAGATCGAAAAAACCGTATTGGTGTTGCCGCAGTCTATGGCCAGAAGCATAAAACGGTCCCCTGTTTCAAAAGAATATCTCGGCAGCGGGAATAGCCATCCGGGATTTCGGCGTAGATAGTACGAGATTGCCCGCCTCGTCTACTGTCTCGAACGTACCTGTGAATTCATCACGCGATGTTTTCGCGGTAACCACCTCGCCTAATCTCGCTGCACGCGCAAGCCACGCGCTTCTAATTGGTTCGAATCCATAAGTCAGAAATTGTGTTTCAAAGTCAGCATAACAGGGCGCCAGCAGATCCAAAAACTCTTCTGGCGTCACGGAAACCCCGGTTTCGGACATCAATGACACAGGGCGAACAGCGCCCGCCTCCAACTTGTCTTCTGATGGGGCATGGATGAGATTTACACCAATACCAATCGCAAAATGAGAAAGGCCCCTGCCACTGCTGGCACTTTCGAGCAGGATACCTGCAAGCTTACCACCGTTGAGCAACACATCGTTTGGCCATTTAAGGGAAAACCCCTGCGGTCGTCCCGTAGCCGCAACAAATGCATCATAAAGCGCCAAAGCGGCAACAAAGGAGCGTAAGGCCATACGATCAGCGCTTTCCTGGGGGCGCATTACCAGCGTGGCTGCAAAGTTTCCTTCCGGGTTGGCCCAGGCCCGCCCACGCCGCCCACGCGCGGCAGTTTGCTTTAGGGCGAGAATCCATTCCGGCCCCGAAATTTCACTGGCAATACGCGCGGCCTCTGCATTCGTACTGTCCACTTCGGCCAGAACGCGTTTTCCATACCCTTGTGGCCAAGTTGAATTGTTCATCTTGCTGAAAATACTCCCGCCGGACGCATGCATCCAGACGGAGCATATCAACCAAGCATTGGCTGGGTGAATCTAGTTAACAAGTGTGGCTGCTGCAGCTTGGGCGATGCTTTCAACACCAAACATATTTGCGATACCCAGCAACATGATCGCAGCAGAGGCCATAAGGAACCCCCAGAGAACCGGAGAGTTGTTCTTTTCCAACGGCTCACGTTCTTCGCCAAAATACATGTAGAACACGATCCGCAAGTAATAGAACGCCCCAATCACCGAAGCTATTACACCGGCGACCGCCAACCACGCCAGACCGCCATCATAGGCCGCGCGCAGGACATAGAACTTGCCAAAGAAACCCAAAAGCGGTGGAACACCCGCCAGACTGAAAAGCAGGATCAACATTGCCATCGCGCGGCCCGGGTTTGCCTTGGAATAGAGGTTCAGGCTCGCGATATCCGTAACCGGCTGCCCGTCTCGCTCCATCGATAAAATGAAGGCGAAGGTGCCGACATTCATGGTTACATAAATTGCCATGTAGATCAGCATGGACTGGACACCAAAGGCCGTGCCAGCGGCCAGCCCCATCAGCGCATATCCCATATGGGCAATCGACGAGTACGCCATCAGACGCTTGATATCGGTTTGACCTATTGCCGCCACGGCCCCCAGGAACATGGACAGCAGTGACAGAACTGCCAGAACCTGCTGCCAGTCGCTGACAACCCCACCAAACGCATCATGCACGACCCGGGCAAATAGACCCATCGCTGCCATTTTGGGTGCGGTCGCAAAGAATGCAGTAATTGGTGTAGGCGCGCCTTCGTAGACATCAGGGGTCCACATATGGAAGGGAACTGCCGACACTTTGAAGGCAAGCCCGGAAAGAACGAAAACCAGCCCCAGCAACAACCCAATCGGGGCATGTCCGTCTGCTGATGCAATAATTCCTGAGAATAACGTTGTACCGGTGTATCCATATACCAGTGACGCGCCATAAAGCAGCAAACCAGAGCTTAGCGCGCCCAGAACGAAATACTTCAAACCGGCCTCGGTCGATTTCGCACTGTCCCTGCGAAGAGACGCTACAACATAGAGCGACAGGGATTGCAGCTCTAACCCCATGTAAAGGGCCATCAGATCGCCGGCACTGACCATCATCATCATTCCGACAGAGGCAAGTGCAATCAGGATAGGATATTCAAAGCGCAGAATGCCCCGGCGGGCCATGTAATCCTTCCCCATCACCAAAACAGCTGCGGCCGATAACAGGATCGTCACCTTTGCAAAGCGCGCGAAACCGTCATCATTGAACATGCCACCAAACGCGGTACGAGCCCCATCACCGGATGATCCGATCCACAGTGCCATTGCCACCAGCAATCCTGCCGTAAGCCAGGTGAGCATGCTCGCCAGCTTGTCCTTGCCTGAATAGGCTGCAAACAGAAGTGCGGCCATCGCATAGACCGCGATCACGATCTCGGGGAGGATAATATTCAGATCAGCCTGCATCAGTGGCCTCCGTTAATGCGATGTTTCGGCAACCTGGGATATGGCATGTGCCTCTGCCCGGGCCGTATCATAGTTTGTAATCAGCGCCTCGACCGAGGGGCCAATAATGTCGGTGACAAGCGCGGGGTATACGCCCAGCAACAGTGTCATAACGATCAGCGGCGCAAAGATCGCGCGCTCTCGCCCGCTCATATCGGTGATCGATCTCAGGCTTTCTTTGATCAGATCCCCCATCACCACGCGGCGATAGAGCCACAGCGCATAAGCCGCTGACAGGATCACGCCCGAGGTGGCCACTGCTGCGACCCATGTGTTTACCTGGAAAATGCCAACAAGTGTCAGGAACTCACCGACAAATCCAGATGTACCCGGAAGGCCGACGTTGGCCATCGTGAACAACATGAAAATCAGAGCATAAGCAGGCATGCGGTTTACCAGCCCGCCATAAGCATCGATATCGCGGGTGTGCATCCGGTCATAGATGACACCGACGCAAAGGAAGAGCGCGCCGGAAATAAATCCGTGGCTCAACATCTGGAATATGGCGCCATCGATACCCTGCTGGTTCGCAGCGAAGATACCCATCGTAACGTAACCCATATGTGCAACCGATGAGTACGCGATCAGCTTTTTCATATCTTCCTGCGCCAGCGCCACAAGAGACGTGTAAACAATCGCAATGGCGCTCATCCACAACACCAGCGGCGTCATCACCTCACTACCCACGGGGAACATGGGAAGGCTGAACCGCAAGAACCCATAGCCACCCATTTTCAAAAGGATCGCCGCCAGCACGACCGATCCAGCGGTAGGTGCCTGAACGTGTGCATCCGGAAGCCAGGTATGCACCGGCCACATTGGCATCTTCACCGCAAAGCTGGCAAAGAAGGCGATGAACATCAGCGTCTGCATGCCGCCTACAACATGAATGCCCAGAATTGAAAAACTCTCACTGCCAAACTGATGTGTCATCAGTGCCGGAATGTCCGTGGTCCCTGCCTCGGCGAACATGGCGACCATGGCGACCAGCATCAAGACAGAGCCGAGGAAGGTGTAGAGGAAGAACTTGAAGCTCGCGTAGATCCGCTCCTTGCCGCCCCAGATCCCAATAATCAGGAACATCGGGATAAGGCCCGCCTCAAAGAACAAGTAGAACAGCACCAGATCGAGCGCCATGAACACGCCCAGCATGAGCGTTTCAAGGATCAGGAAGGCAATCATGTATTCCTTGACCCGGTCGGTCACGTTCCACGAAGCCGCAATTGTCAGCGGCATGATGAAAGTGGTCAGCATTACAAACAGAACGCTGATACCGTCCACACCCATTTTGTATTTCAGACCAAGCAACCAATCGCGTTCTTCTACGAACTGGAAACCTGTGTTCGATGGGTCGAAATCAAACAGGATAAAGAGCGAGACCAAAAAGGTCAGCGTAGTGGCAGCCAGCGCCACCCATTTCGCATTGCGCTGCGCCGCCGCGTCTTCGCCGCGCAAGAACAGCGCAAGGATTATCGCCGCAACCGCAGGGATGAAGGTGGTGAAGGAAAGTACGTTATCCAGCATTATTCAGCCCCTCCGGTGATTGTCATCCAGGTCACCAAAACGGCGATCCCGACAACCATCGCGAATGCATAAGTAAAGATATATCCCGACTGCGCCCGCCCTGCGAGGCGTGTAAAGAAGGGGATAATGCCCATTGCCACGCCATTCAGTGCGCCGTCGATCACGTTGCCGTCTCCTCTTTTCCACAACAGATTCCCAAGCGCTTTGGCAGGGCGGACAAAGAGGAAGTCATAGATTTCGTCGAAGTACCATTTGTTCAGCAGGAACAGGTACAACGGTCTTTGACTCTCTGCCACTTTGCGCGGCATGGTCGGATCCCAGACATAGAACCACAGCGCCATGATAAGCCCGGTTAGCATGGCCACGAAGGGACTGACCTTGACCCATTTGGGTGAATGGTGCGCGTCGTCCAAGACATGATTGTCGGCAGCCATATATATCGCGCCTTCCGGTGCCGTTGCATGACCCGCATCAGCGGCCACTTGGCTATCCTCTGCGTGCCCCGCAGTCTCTTCACCGTGGCCGGTGTCAGTTGCATGGCTGTCTTCCGCACCGTGCGAAGCATCGGCAACCGCGTGACTATCTGCTTCACCATGCGCCGCAGTCTCTTCACCGTGCGCTTCTTCTCCATGCCCGGCTTCGGCATGATGTGCGGGGATACCAAAGAACGCATTCACCTTGTCATGGCTCCCGAAGAAGCTTCCATACCACACCATCCCGGCAAAGATTGACCCAAGCGCCAGCACTCCAAGCGGAACCAACATAACGGCTGGGCTTTCATGAGCATGGTCATGGGTGTGCTTGTCGCCTCGTGGCTCGCCCCAGAACGTCATGAACATCAGCCGCCAGCTATAGAAACTGGTGAACAGAGCTGCGACAACCAGTGCCCAGAAGGCAAATCCACCCTGGGTGCCCGCATATGCGCTTTCAATAATGGCGTCTTTCGAAAGGAACCCGGCAAAGCCAATTGTAGTCAGAGGGATGCCAACGCCCGTGATGGCCAGGGTTCCGATCAGCATCGCCCAGAACGTATAGGGCAGCTTTTTGCGCAACCCACCATAGTTCCGCATATCCTGCTCATGATGCATTCCGTGGATGACCGAACCGGCACCCAGAAACAGCATGGCCTTGAAAAAGGCATGGGTCAGCAGATGGAACATCGCCACCGAATAAACACCAACACCTGCCGCTACGAACATGTAGCCGAGCTGCGAACAGGTTGAGTACGCAATCACGCGCTTGATGTCATTCTGGACAAGACCCACAGTCGCGGCGAAAAACGCTGTTGAGGCACCCAGATAAACAACCATCATCTTTGCATCCGGCGCATATTCAAACAGCGGCGACATCCGACATACGAGGAATACGCCTGCGGTAACCATCGTCGCCGCGTGGATCAGCGCCGACACCGGGGTCGGGCCTTCCATCGCGTCAGGCAGCCATGTGTGCAGGAGCAGCTGCGCCGATTTTCCCATCGCACCGATGAACAGCAAAACCGCGATCAGATTGGCCGCATTCCATTCTGTCCAAAGGAAAGCCAGCTCTGTCTGCGATAGCTCGGGCGCTGCGGCAAAGACATCTTCAAACTTGATACTGTCTGTCAGGTAGTAGAGTGCGAAAATACCAAGGGCAAAACCGAAATCCCCGATCCGGTTCACCACAAACGCTTTGATCGCCGCAGCGTTGGCCGATGGTTTGCGGAAATAGAAACCGATCAACAGGTATGAGGCCAGCCCCACACCTTCCCAGCCGAAGAACATCTGCAGCAGGTTATCCGCTGTCACCAGCATCAACATGGCAAAGGTAAACAGGCTTAGGTAGGCAAAAAACCTTGGACGATAGCTTTCTTTTTCTTCGTCAAACTGGCTGTCATGCGCCATGTAGCCCATGGAATAAAGGTGGACGAGCGCCGAAACGGTTGTGATCACGATCAGCATGATCGCGGTCAGCCGGTCCAGACGGATTGCCCAAGCAGTATCCAGCGTGCCAGAGCGCACCCAATCCAGCACATGGATGTAATGGGTTTGACCATCATGGCCAAGGAATATGATCCAGCTTAGCCCGCAAGACAGAAACAACAGCCCGGTGGTCAACCATTGTGCACCCTTGTCACCAATGATCCGCCAGCCAAAGCCGCCGATGATGGCACCGATGAGAGGCGCGAAGAGGATGATCTTTTCCATCTGGGGTTAGCCTTTCATCACGTTGACATCTTCCACAGCAATCGTGCCACGGTTGCGGAAGAAACAGACAAGGATCGCCAGGCCAATCGCGGCCTCTGCAGCGGCCACAGTCAGCACAAAGAGGGTAAAGACCTGTCCGACCAGATCGCCAAGAAAGCTGGAAAAGGCGACCAGGTTGATATTGACCGCAAGCAGCATCAGCTCGATCGACATCAACAGGATGATCACATTCTTCCGATTCAGGAAAAGCCCGAATATCCCGATGACGAACAACGCCGCCGCCACCGTCAGGTAATGTTCCAGTCCTATCATCTCGTCCCTCCGGGGTATCCCCGTTCGTCTTTGTTTTTCCGACCTCGGGTTTGAACCGAGACCTCTTTTCTAATTGTCGGCCTATTGGCCAACGAGCTCCGGATCAGATCCGGGGCGGACAGTGCTTAGAGCCCCTGCCCCGGTTTCACGTCTTTCAATTCCATCGCCTTAGCCGGATCGCGGTACATTTGTGCCAGCACATCCTGACGTTTGATGTCCTGACGGTGCCGCAGGGTCAGAACAATTGCCCCGATCATCGCAACCAGCAGGATCAGACCAGCCAGTTGGAATAGCAGAAAGTATTTGTCGTAGAGCAGAAGGCCAAGTGCTGCAGTGTTGGTTACGCCTTCTGGTGCTACTGCTGCCCGCGCAGCCTCTGCCCCTTCTGCCGCAGTCCAGTTGCCATAGGCCAAACCAAACTGCATCAACAGAATCACACCAATCAGCAACGCAAGCGGCAGGTATTTTGCCATCTCTGCTTTCAATTCAGCAAAGTCCACATCCAGCATCATCACAACGAACAGGAAAAGAACGGCAACTGCGCCCACGTAAACGATGATCAACAGCATCGCCACGAACTCGGCCCCAAGCAACACGAACAAACCTGCAGAGCTGATAAAGGACAGGATCAGCCACAGCACCGAATGCACGGGGTTCCGGCTGATGACCGTAAAAAGCCCACCGGTCAGCGCCGATATCGCAAAAAGATAAAAGGAAAGCGCGGCTATGGTCATGTTTTGTCTTCCTCGTCCTTGTCCAGAACCTCACGGGCAAATTCCATTGCCCGGGTCATAGAAGGGATCCCCGCAAATACCGCCATCTGTGCGATGGTCTCGGCAATCTCGTCTTTGGTTGCTCCGGCCTCAAGCGCGTGGCGCACTGTCATCCGGATTTGCGTATCGCTTTGCGCACCCAGCATGGTCAGCCCGGCAAGCGTCAGCAACAGGCGGGTCTTGGCATCTAACCCGTCTTTGTTCAAACCCTTCCCAAACCCCATCTCCATGACTTCCTTGGGCATCGTGGGCCAGAGGTTTTCAAACCCTTTGGGCGCAAATGATTCCAGTGCCGGATTGAAAGCTTTCGCCATCTCCTGCGCCTGTGCCATCATCGACTCAAATGGGTTCTTGGGATCTGTCATCTGTAGGGCGCATCCATTTCCAGATTTCGGGCAATCTCTGCTTCCCACCGCTCGCCGTTTTTCAACAATTTGGCCTTGTCATAAAACAGCTCTTCTCGCGTCTCGGTCGCAAACTCGAAATTCGGCCCTTCGACGATGGCATCTACCGGGCAGGCTTCCTGACAGAAACCACAATAGATGCATTTCGTCATGTCGATATCGTAGCGCGTTGTCCGACGGCTGCCGTCATCGCGCGGCTCCGCATCAATCGTAATCGCCTGCGCTGGGCAAATCGCCTCGCACAGCTTACAGGCAATGCAGCGCTCTTCCCCATTCGGATAGCGACGTAGTGCATGCTCACCCCGAAACCGAGGAGACAGTGGGCCTTTTTCATGCGGATAGTTCAGCGTCGCCTTGGGCGCGAAAAAATATTTCAGGCCAAGAGCGAAGCCTTTGACGAAATCCTTTAGCAGGAAATACCCGGCGGCACGGCCATAATCGATCTGTGTCATAGGTTATCCTCCTATCGCCCAACGGGCCCAGAACCCGCCAAGCACTTCAAATTTCGCAAGGAACGAGACAACTACCACCCAAGCAAGGCTAAGCGGCAGGAACACTTTCCAGCCGATCCGCATCAGTTGATCATAGCGGTACCGCGGCGTGATCGCCTTCACCATCGCGAAGATAAAGAAGAAAAACGCCATTTTACCAACCATCCACAGCACGCCATCTGGCAGCCCTGGAATGGGTGACAGCCAGCCACCGAAGAACAGCAGCGATGTCAGCGCGCACATCAGGAAAATCGCGATGTATTCACCGGCCATGAACAACAGGAATGGGGTTGAGGAATATTCCACTTGATATCCAGCCACCAGTTCTGATTCAGCCTCAGGAAGGTCAAAGGGCGGACGGTTGGTTTCGGCCAGTGCCGAGATAAAGAACAGGAACACCATCGGGAAATGCGGCAACCAGTACCAGCCAAAGAACCCGTAACCGGTATCCTGCGCGGCCACGATTGCACCAAAGTTCATTGAGCCCGTGGAGATGATCACGCCGATGATAATCAGGCCGATCGAAACCTCGTAGGAAATCATCTGTGCCGCTGACCGGAGCGATCCCAAGAATGGATATTTAGAGTTCGACGCCCAGCCACCCATAATCACGCCGTAAACCTCGAGTGAGGAAACCGCAAAGACGAACAGGATCGCGACGTTAATATCGCTTAATACCCAGCCATCATTGAACGGAATGACTGCCCAGGCCAGGATCGCAAGTACGAAACTTGTCAGCGGTGCCAGCATAAAGACCGGTTTGTCGGCGCCGGCAGGCACAACCACTTCTTTCACGACATATTTCAGAGCATCTGCAACCGATTGCAAAAGGCCAAAGACCCCAACCACATTCGGCCCTCGGCGCATCTGAACCGCGGCCCAGATTTTGCGGTCGCCATAGACCAGAAACAGCAGTGAGATCATCACAAAACCCACCACCGCCAGGCATTGCGCCACGATGATCACCAGGGTCCCGAAGGGGGTAGTAAAGAATTCAGCCATCAGCTCCTCACACCATCGGTATTCCGTTTTCCGCACAATCCGCGGCGACGACTTCTGCGTCGAGTTTTCTTAGCCCATCAGGCAGGGCTGATGAGACCGTATAAACCGCATCACCGCGCCAGATACCAGCCTCTTCCACCACATTCGTGCGAACATGGCGTGCAAATCCGAAACCGCGAATAAGCGTATACTGCGCCGCGGCACATTCGGCATACCGATCCACATCGGTAGAGTTACGCGCCCCTGTCATCGTCACCTGGAAGTTAACCAGATCACCTTCCAGCAACCTGGTCTCTATCCCTCTGTAATCCGGGCTGAAACGGCCCACCACTTCGGCATCAGCGGAATTGCACCCCGACAATGCGACGGGAGCCGCGCAAATCAGCGGAAGGATATGTGACCCGGAACGCATTACTCTGCAGCAACCTTTGGCGCGCGCCGTTCAAGCGCATTTGCCGAAAGCTCTGCCATGAGTGCGCTCGCCCTTGCGATCGGGTTAGTCAGATAAAAGTCGCTGACTGCGCCCGAGATTTTTCCGGCACCCAATTCAACAGACTCAACAAGTGCCCATTCATTCTCTGGCACCTGATCAATCATCGCCAGATGCGGCACCTCCGCGATCAACGCCTGTCGCAGCTGCGCCAAACTGTCATAAGCAAGCGCGTTTCCAAGCTCACCGGACAACGCCCGAAGGATGGCCCAGTTTTCTTTGGCCTCGCCCGGTGCGTGACCGGCACGCAACGCCAATTGAGGACGGCCTTCGGTATTTACAAAAAGACCCTGTTCTTCGGTATATGCCGCTCCGGGCAAGATCACATCCGCACGATGAGCACCGCGGTCACCGTGGCTACCCTGGTAAATGACAAACGGCCCGCCTGCGATATCAATTTCATCTGCACCAAGGTTGTAGACAACCTCTGCCCCATCAAGTGCCGCGTTGAGGCCGCCATCTGTAGTGCATCCGGCATCCATCGCGCCAACCCGCCCTGCAGCAATGTGCAAGATCAGCATCTTGCCACCAAGCTTTTCCGTCAATTGCATAGCGTGGCTCAAAACGGCGGCACCACTGTCACCGGAAATAGCGCCTTGCCCGACGATTACCACAGCGCTTTCCTCTGGTTTCGCCTCTTTGATCGCACGGCCCAGATAGCGATTTCCGGCACCTAACTGTTCAACGTCATAGGTCAGATCGATATGTTGACCAACATGTGTGATATCTGCCCCTTTTAACCACGCCTTGCGAATGCGCGCATTCAGAACAGGGGCTTCTACAGAAGGATCGCTACCAATCAGGTAAATCCGGCGGGCGCTGTCGATATCCTCGACCCGGGCAGTTCCGACATAACCGGAACGGTTGCCCGCGGGAAGTGCAGCACCATCTGTACGGCATTCTACGGTGCCACCTAATCCAGTCACCAGCTGCTTGAGCGCGAATGCAGCCTCAACCGGCACCAGATCACCAACCAGGCCCGCTACCTTCCGATTCTGCAGCGCTTCTGCAGCTTTACTCATCGCCTCGGACCAACTGGCCGGGCGTAGTTTACCGTTTTCGCGCACATAGGGTTTGTCCAAGCGTTGACGACGAAGCCCGTCCCAGACAAACCGTGTTTTGTCGGAAATCCATTCTTCGTTTACGCCATCGTGGTTACGTGGCAGAATTCGCATCACTTCTCGGCCTTTGGTGTCTACACGAATATTGCTGCCAAGCGCATCCATCACATCAATGGTTTCTGTCTTGTTCAGCTCCCATGGCCTTGCAGTAAAGGCATATGGCTTGCTGACCAGAGCACCAACCGGACAAAGGTCGATAATGTTACCCTGCATATTGCTGTCCAGGGTCTCCCCTAAATACGAGGTGATTTCTGCATCTTCGCCACGGCCGGTTTGACCCATCTGCGTGATACCTGCGACCTCAGTAGTGAATCGCACGCAACGTGTGCATGATATACAACGCGTCATATGGGTTTCTACCAGCGGGCCCAAATCAAGATCGTCACAGGCCCGTTTTGCTTCACGATAACGGCTGAAATCCACACCATAGGCCATCGCCTGATCCTGCAGATCGCATTCACCTCCCTGATCGCAGATCGGACAATCCAGCGGATGGTTGATCAGAAGAAATTCCATCACCCCTTCGCGGGCCTTCTTAACCATCGGGCTGTTTGTTTTCACAACGGGCGACTGCCCCTCAGGACCGGGTCGCAAATCACGCACCTGCATCGCACAGGAAGCCGCCGGTTTCGGCGGCCCCCCAACGACTTCCACAAGACACATCCGGCAATTGCCCGCGATGGACAAACGTTCGTGGTAGCAAAACCGCGGCACTTCAACTCCGACCTGTTCACAGGCCTGAATCAGGGTCATTGCCCCGTCTACCTCGATCTCCTGATCGTCGATGATGATTTTGCGAAGGTCAGACATCCGTTCTCACTTTGCTTTCAGTAACCGGCCGATCCGGCTTTTCTTTGCAATCTCTTCCCGGCCGAGTGCGCACAGGCTCTCCGCGTCCAGATTACTTGCTCCACGGCTATGGAAAAAGGCGTTGCGCCTTGCGCGCATCTCCGCCTTGTTTTCGCTGCTGTTAATGTATGCATCAATCTCGTCGTCGGTGTACCCACGGTCCGCAGCCGCATCTTTAAGCGCGTTGGCATAAGACTGAGCTTTGAACAAACGCCCTCCAATACCATCACAGGCGCGGCGTATCTTGTCCGCCGCAGCGATAAACAACAGGCCTTCATTTATATCGGCTTCGTGCTTTAACCCGGGTTTGGCATTTGCACCGGCAGCACCTGCCGAAATCGCCAAAGTGAGAACCGCAGTAGTTATCAGTCGCATCACAAAACTCCTTTCACAGAGAACTCGGAGGCCGCAAGCATTGCTGCCTCATCTGCTTCGCAGATGGGAGAATGCTCATGTGTTATGCAATAACACATGCCCCAAGTTACTGTTATTGAAAGGTTCTTTACCAAAGTACGCACCTGCCCCTGAATATCAGGTTGCCACCTGACAGCTCCAACTCAGCATCTTCGGCATCCGGTCCTTGGGTCCAGTCAATGTCTGATGTGCCAAAGTTTTTCAGGCAGTATCTTGTACCGCCATGACGCCCCGCTTCGCGCGCGGCATCCAAACCCTGTTCCGCACGGCGCACCGTTACAACAAAGGAATTTCGGTCGCCCTTGGCACCGGATTCTTTGACCGGATAGTACTTGCCGTCAAAAAGAACACGCTCATTACGTTTCTGGCATGCAGAAAGCGCAAATGCGGCGACAAGGACAGCAATTGTTACCACCCGCCCATATCCAGTCAGCTTTACTGACACATTACCCACCAGCAAATACTCCAACAATAGCCATCAATCCAAGAATGACGCACACAGCCCAACCACCAACATAGCTAAAGGACCGAAGGCTCATATCCGGGCGACCAAGGCCTCGAATGTGAACAAAGGCCAGTACCAACCGGCTGACGAAAAAGATCGAAGCCAGCAAGTTAACCCAAAACGGGCTTGCCCCCGCCAACATGGCCGCAACGGTCACAGCCAGGAAATAGCCCATGGTTTCTGACAGGTTCGCATAACACCTGTGCCAACGGTAAACCGAGCTGGAATAATCCGCCTCTGGCTCACTGCCCGGTGCAAGCCCGATCTTTGTTTTGCGCATCGCTGAAAGCGGGCTCAACAGGAGGCCGAAAATGGCGGTCCCCGCCATTGCAACGATTGCGTGTCCATATGCTGCAAATTGCTCCATCCGCGCTACTCCGCCGCGACCGCACTACCGCGGCCGTTTTTTTGAACTTTGATCCGGTCCTCGATTTCACCGCGGAAATTTTTGATCAGCCCCTGAATAGGCCAGGCCGCCGCATCACCCAGGGCACAGATTGTGTGCCCCTCTACCTGCTTGGTGACATCCAGCAGCATATCGATCTCTTCGATCTCTGCCTCACCTTTCACCAACCGGTCCATTACCCGCATCATCCAGCCGGTGCCCTCGCGACACGGTGTGCACTGGCCACAGCTTTCATGTTTGTAGAATTTGGAAAGTCGCCAAATCGCTTTGATGATGTCGGTGGAATTGTCCATCACGATCACCGCCGCCGTACCAAGGCTTGATCCACACTCACGCAGGCCGTCGAAATCCATTATCGCATCGCGAATATTCGCACCGGTCACACAAGGTACCGAGGAACCGCCCGGGATCACCGCTTTCAGGTTTTCCCAACCACCGCGAATTCCGCCACAATGTGTCTCAATCAGTTCTTCAAAGCTGATCCCCATCGCGTCTTCGACAACGCATGGATTGTTCACGTGACCGCTAATGGCATAGACTTTTGTGCCTGAGTTATTAGCCCGACCGATCCCAGCAAACCAATCAGCCCCGCGGCGCAGGATGGTTGGCACAACGGCAATCGATTCCACATTGTTCACCGTCGTTGGGCAACCATAAAGGCCAGCGCCAGCCGGAAACGGAGGTTTCATCCGAGGCATGCCCTTTTTGCCCTCAAGACTTTCGATCAACGCAGTTTCTTCACCACAGATATAGGCCCCGGCGCCGTGGTGCAGGTACAGATCAAAATCATAGCCAGACCCGCATGCATTGCGGCCGACCAGACCAGCCTCATACGCCTCATCAATCGCGTTTTGCAGTGCCTCTTTCTCGCGGATGTATTCACCCCGGATATAGATGTAACAGGCATGCGCGTTCATAGCGAAACTGGCAATCAGGCATCCTTCGACCAAAGTATGCGGATCATGGCGCATAATCTCGCGGTCTTTACAGGTGCCGGGTTCCGATTCATCGGCATTGACCACCAGGTAGGCCGGTCGCCCATCGCTTTCCTTGGGCATGAATGACCACTTCAAACCGGTTGGGAAACCCGCACCACCGCGCCCGCGCAGTCCGCTGGCCTTCATCTGATCAACGATCCAGTCACGACCGTTCTGAAGAATCTTTGCCGTGCCGTCCCAATGGCCGCGCGACTGCGCCCCTTTGAGCGTGCGGTCATGCATACCGTAGAGATTGGTAAAGATACGGTCCTGGTCTGTCAGCATCCCGCTACCCCTGATTGTCCTGACGCGCACGCCAGATTTGAAAAATTAACCACAAGGCCCAAACGAACCCCGCCAATGCCAGCATATCGAACAGCGCCAGCATCCGCTGGCTCAGCCCTGCTTGCGACCCGACCAACACCGCCACAACCCAGATCACCGCGGTCCCGGCAATGACCAAAGCGGCCTGTCGCCCCGTTCGGTTCTGATCGTTGCGTTTGCTCATGCCATCCGCTCATTCAATACACGTCACCTTTGTCGACCCGCTTGGCAAATTCCGTCTCGCCACCAGATGCAAGAGTACCTGCCTGATCGACCCAGCCATCCCGTTCAATCCGGCCTTTGAACTTCAGGCGGCTGTCAACCCATGCGATGTCATCCGCATTCCACGCCGCGATCTGATCAAAGTGATAAAACCCAAGTTCATTCAGCGTTTGCTCCAGTTTTGGGCCAACGCCTTTGAGCCGCTTCAAGTCATCCGCCTGCCCGTCCCGCGGGCCTTCCAATACAACAGGACCATCACTATCAGGAACCGTTTCAACATCAACAGAAGCCGAAGCCTCAACGGTATCGACTTTAACCGCTTCAGCCTTTGTTTCAGAAGTTGCCGCCGAAGATGCCTCGGACGATTCCGGCTTGGCCGGTACCGCATCGGAACGTGTGTCAGCAGGCGTTGATCCGTAACTGCGATCTTCCTGCGCATTACAAAACAGCCGCGTCAGAACAATCCAAAGGATAATCGCCAGGATAGCCCCGGCCAGCAACGCGCCCACAAACGTGATTGCGTCGCGCGACATCAAAAATACAGCAAGCCCGACGATTGCCGCTACTACGCAGCAAACGATCCGGCAGGTGTTCCATCCTTCTAATGTCGTCATGGTGTGATCCCTCATTCAGACCTTGGTGGTCTAGTAAACGTCGCCCTTTTTCACGCGTTTTGAAAATTCCGTCTGTTCCCCGGCGGCTAGCTGTTTGGCTTGTTCGACCCAGCCATCGCGCTCGATCCGGCCTTTGAATTTCAGCCGGCTATCGACCCAGGCAATCTCACCTGAACCCCAGGCCGCGATCTGATCAAAATGGTAAAACCCAAGCTCATTCAGTGTCTGCTCCAGCTTCGGGCCAACACCTTTGAGCTGCTTCAGGTCATCAGCTCCACCGTCGCGTGCGGCGGTGAGCGTTTCCGGCTGCGCCTCATCGCCACCGGCGCCGACGTCAGCCTTGGCCGCTTTCTTGGGCTTGGCTGCCTTTGCTTTTTTGGCCTTGGGTTTCTCGGCTTTGGCCTTAGGCTTTTCAGTCGTAGCTTTCGGAGCTTCGGCAACCACCTCATCAGCTGCTTCAGCAGCAGGCGGAGCATATGCACCGGGTTTGTGATTGGCACCTTTGTCACGCCAGGGTGTCAACAATGGCACTTCTGTCCCGTCAATGCGCTTGATCGTTTCGCCAATATCAGTGGCGAGTTGCGCGCTGGCATTGTATTTGGTCTTTCCACTGTCGAAATCGCTCAGGCTGGTCAGGCCCGACTTGGGTTCCGAGGCATACCGGCCATTTTGCGGACCGGGCACAGGAACCTTACCGGCAGACAATTCATCCAGAATTTCAGCAAACCGTTCGACCGTCAGATCCTCGTAATAATCCTTGCCGATCTGGGCCATCGGCGCGTTGGCACAGGCCCCGAGGCATTCAACTTCTTCCCAGCTTAGCTTGCCATCCACGCTGACAACATGGGGCTGATCAGCGATCTTTTCACGACAAACCGCCACCAGATCTTCTGCGCCGCAAATCATACATGAGGTCGTGCCGCAAATCTGAATATGCGCAACAGAACCAACTGGTTGCAGCTGAAACATAAAGTAAAAGGATGCCACTTCAAGCGCACGAATATACGCCATGTCCAACAAATCTGCGATATGTTCGATCGCAGGCCGGGTCAGCCAGCCTTCCTGCTCCTGCGCACGCCACAACAGTGGGATAATCGCGCTGGCCTGACGACCTTCAGGGTACTTACTGATCTGCCCTTCTGCCCAGCTCTGGTTGGCGGGTGAAAACGCAAAGCTCTCAGGTTGGTTGTGGTAAAGACGGCGTAGCATCTAGGCACAGGCTCCTGTAATCAAACGAACCCCACCATCGGCAAGCCGTTCTGCTTTTCCGGTGGCGAGCATATGTTGGGAAATCGCGGTGGCCTGCTCTCGGGTCAGATCCGCCTGAAATTCAACCGCTACATAGTCGGATTCACTGACCATTTCGCAGCCGATGCTGGCAACGGCCAGCTCGTAGGCAGCCACATTTTCGACCGACGTCCCTTCCGGCGGCACATCACAGGCGGCCAAAAACCCGAGGGACAACACCGCAATCAAACTTTTCTTCAACGGTCAATCTCCCCAAAGACGACATCCATCGTCCCGATAATCGCCGCCACATCGGCAAGCTGATGACCTCCGGCCACGTGATCCATGGCTTGAAGATGCAAATAGCCCGGCGCACGGATTTTTGAGCGATACGGCTTATTTGTCCCATCAGAGACCAGATAGACCCCAAATTCACCCTTCGGTGCCTCGACAGCCGCATAAACTTCGCCCGCGGGAACGTGAAATCCTTCGGTATAAAGTTTGAAGTGGTGGATCAACGCCTCCATCGAGGTTTTCATATCTCCGCGTGACGGCGGCGACAGCTTGCCTCTGGCCATAACATCGCCCTTCCCGTCCGGTGCACGCAGTTTGGCAATTGCCTGATGGATAATATGAAGCGACTGGCGCATTTCTTCCATCCGGCAGAGATAACGATCATAGCAATCGCCATTCTTGCCAACCGGGATCTGAAATTCGAATTCGTCATAACATTCATAGGGTTGCGCCCTGCGCAAATCCCACGCCATGCCAGAGCCACGAACCATCACTCCGGAAAAGCCCCAATCAAGAGCTTCCTGCTCACTCACCACACCGATATCAGCATTGCGTTGCTTGAAAATTCGGTTTTCGGTCAAAAGCCCATCAATATCGTCCATGACCTGTGGAAATTCCCTGGCCCAGGTTTCGATATCATCAATCAGATCATCGGGAATATCCTGATGCACCCCGCCGGGCCGGAAATAGGCTGCGTGCAGACGTGCACCACAGGCGCGTTCATAAAACACCATCAGCTTTTCACGCTCTTCAAACCCCCAAAGCGGTGGGGTCAGCGCGCCCACATCCATCGCCTGCGTGGTAACGTTCAGCAGGTGGTTCAGGATGCGGCCAATTTCGGAATACAGCACCCGGATCAGGCTGCCTCGGCGAGGCACTTCGGTGCCAGTCAGCTTTTCAATCGCCAGACACCAGGCATGTTCCTGATTCATCGGCGCCACGTAATCCAGCCGGTCGAAATAGGGCAGGTTTTGCAGGTAGGTGCGGCTTTCCATCAACTTTTCGGTGCCACGGTGCAGCAGGCCGATATGCGGATCGCAGCGTTCTACGATCTCGCCATCCAGTTCCAGAACCAGACGCAGCACGCCGTGGGCCGCCGGGTGCTGCGGGCCGAAATTGATGTTGAAATTGCGGATCTTCTGTTCGCCGGTCTGGGCGTCGTCAAAACCTTTGGAGCCGTCCATCATAGTGAACCCTCCGTTGTATGAATACCCATGAATAACCGGTCCTTTGATAACATTGCGGAAAACCCAGAACGCAGGGGATAGATTTCATAAGCGTTTTTTTAATTGGGTAATCGTTTCTCACTTGAACAACTGGAAAAACTTTTCCAACGCGCGTTTTTTTGAACACCTCGCTAGCGAGCAATGCGCTTAACCCTGAACCGAAGACTACCAAGAAGATATCCCAGAAAAGACCAATCATTTCGCCGCCTCCTCATTCTCATCACCCGGCAGGATGTATTCCGCACCCTCCCACGGGCTCATGAAATCAAACTGGCGGTATTCCTGAACAAGCGAAACCGGTTCATAGACAACCCGCTTTTGCACCTCGTCATAGCGCACTTCGGTATAACCCGTGGTTGGGAAGTCCTTGCGCAGCGGATAGCCGCGGAAACCATAGTCGGTCAGAATACGGCGCAGGTCCGGATGGCCCGAGAACAGGATGCCGAACATATCAAACACTTCGCGCTCAAACCAATTGGCAGACGGGTGCACATCCACAATCGACGGCACCATGTCATCCTCGCGCACCGCCACGCGCAGACGTATGCGTTGGTTCTGGTACATGCTCAGAAAGTGGTAAACGACATCAAACCGCTTGACCCGCTCGGGGTAATCTACTGCGGTGATGTCCACCAAAGATGAAAACTTGCAGGTCTGATCGGTTTTCAGAAACTCCACCAGCCCGACAATATTCGCCAGCGTCACATCGACGTTCAGCTCTCCCTGGCTCACATCCCAACCCAACACACAATCTGTGCGTTTGAGCTCGATATGGGTGCCAAGTTCTTTCAGTGCCTCAGACATCGTTTCTTATCCTTTCACGTGCGAGTTAACGCACGATCGTCCCTGTTCGACGGATTTTGCGCTGGAGCTGCAAAATGCCATACACCAAAGCTTCTGCCGTTGGCGGACAGCCGGGAACGTAAACATCAACCGGAACAACCCGGTCACAGCCGCGCACAACCGAATAGCTATAGTGGTAGTAACCGCCGCCATTAGCGCAGGAGCCCATCGAAATCACGTAACGTGGTTCGGGCATCTGGTCGTAAACCTTGCGCAGCGCGGGGGCCATTTTGTTGGTCAACGTACCTGCCACGATCATCACGTCCGACTGGCGCGGGCTGGCACGTGGGGCAAAGCCGAAACGCTCCACATCATAGCGCGGCATCGCTGTGTGCATCATTTCAACCGCACAACAAGCCAACCCAAAGGTCATCCAGTGCAACGAACCCGTGCGCGCCCAGTTGATGATGTCTTCGGTCGAGGTCAGCAAAAACCCCTTATCCTGAAGCTCACGGTTAAGCTCTCGTGTCGCCACCTCGCGATCACCTCCGGCGGAATTCACTCCGGTCGCTACTCCCATTCCATCGCCCCCTTCTTCCACTCATAGGCAAACCCTGCGGTCAGGACGGCCAGGAACACCATCATCGACCAGAACCCGACCATGCTGATATCCTTGAACGCCACAGCCCATGGGAACAGCATCGCGATCTCAAGATCGAAGATGATGAACAGGATCGAAACAAGGTAGAACCGGACATCGAATTTCATCCGCGCATCATCGAATGCGTTGAACCCGCATTCATACGCACTGACTTTTTCAGGATCGGGATTTCGGACGGCGACAATAACGGCCGCGAGGATCAGGACGATGCCAAGACCGATGGCGATGCCCATAAGAACGAGAACGGGAAGATATTCCCTCAGCATCTCTTCCAAGTGGTGGCTCCTTTCATGCGCAAGCAGGTGCACATTAAGATGGCTGCAGTATCACTCTTTCGGGTTTAACCGTGCCCCCCGATGGGGTCAACCGGACGCCGCGAATTTAGACGCCTTGGATAACGGCAAACTGCCACGTTCACGCTTGGGGGTTCAAGCGACCTCTGCCTGTGTTGATACACGCCCATCAGCAACAACCGTAATCCGGTTCATACAACGGTATTCGGGCAGATAGTCCGCCACGGCATAGTGCATGGTGACGCGATTGTCCCACATTGCAATGTCCCCGGCCTTCCAGCGCCACCGCACCTGATCCTCGGGCTTATTCATATGCCCTGCCAGCCAGGTTTTCAGAGAATTGGCTTCATTGGTTGTCAAACCTGCGATGTGAGTCACGAAAGCTTCGTTAAAATTCAGAAACTTACGTCCCGTAACCGGGTGATCCGCGATAAGTGGACGTACCCTATGTCCAAACCGCGCCATTCCTTCGTTCAGACGTTCTTCGGCTGATTTTCCAGCCTGTTCCACCGCAAAACTGTTACGAAAATCACCCATGTCATGGATCGCATTCAACCCTTCAAGGTCACGTTTCATCCCTTCAGGCAGGCGGTCATAGGCCGCATAACAGCTCGACCACATTGTATCTCCGCCCACTTCCGGCACATGCCGCGCGACCAAAATAGAGGCAAAAGGCTGTTCCTGCTTAAATGTCAGATCGGTGTGCCAACTGTTCGTGTCCGGAGGTGCACCGGAATCATTTTCGAGCAGCACGATATTCTTGAATCCATCTACATGAGGATACAGAGGGTGCGGCTCATCTATCTGACCAAAACCGCGCGCAAAGGACATGTGGGCCGAAGGACTGATTTCGCTGTCGCGGAAAAAGATAACCAGATTGTCCATCAAAGCCTGATAAATTGCGTCATGCACGGCATTCGAAATTGGTGCCGAGAAATCAATGCCTGAAATTTCTGCACCCAAAGTCGGAGTAATCTTGTTGATTTGCATAGCGCCCCCCTAGTCGTTGGAATTTCGGCTCAAATTGTGCAGTTACCCAATAAGCCGTCTACAGATTTCGCGACAAAAATACGTGACGCAATCAGACTGTACGCGCCGCCTCAGAAAGGTTTTTCAGCTTACGCATCGCCAGATCGCGCCCCAGAAACCCTAACCCGCAATCTGGCCCGGCAATAACGCGATTTGCAGGCAGGTACTTTAATACGTCCTGCATTCGGGTGCGAATTTCTTCTACGGATTCCACGCGGCTGGACGCTATTGTAACAAACCCAACGATCAGGCTTGATCGCTCAAACTGCGAAAATAACGCGTCCGGGTTGTGCCGATGTGCATCCTCGATCGAAATCTGGTCCGCAACACCGTCCACCGCTTTGGCAATTTGCATATATGCGCCCTGATCTGCTTTGGGATAGTCATGGTCGTCCAGACAGCTGGGATAGCCACAGCACATATGAACAACCCGGGTCACGTCATCTGGCACCCCATGAAAACACCGTTCAAGCGTTTCTATGCCATAGGCCAGTGCGCCTGCTGGTTTGCGTGCAAATATCGGCTCATCGACCTGGATGTAGCGGCACCCGGCCTCTGCCAGAGCCCGGATTTGAACGTTCAAAGCATCTGCCAAATCCCGCGCCTGAACCGCGGCATCAGCGTAATGTACGTTCGCTGTCGTATCTGAGATCGTCATCGGCCCCGGCACAGTGATTTTCACAGGTCGTCCGGCCGCCGCCTCGGCAAACTCCCAATCACGCACCAGTGTGCTCACGTCACCCGCCGAAACCTTACCCCGGATGGTCGGCAGATCCACGTCATAGGCACCGTTTCGCATTACTGTGCGCGTCAAATTGTCGAAATCAAATCCAGAAAAATGCCGGCACTGGTAGTGCACATAATTTTCCCGCCGAACCTCACCGTCTGTCGGAACATCGATACCACAGTCAATCTGGTCTGAAATCACCTCTCTTGTGGCTTTGTCGAGCAAGGCGCGCGCCTCCTCAACTTTTTCATGGGACCAATTGTTGAGTACTTGTTCGCTATATTGCGCATCTGCCAGATCAATTTGAAACCAATCCGAAATGGGGACGTAATCCGGTTTGGGATAGGCCCCGATACAGGTTGTTGTCAGTGGCATTCGGACCCCTTGGAAATTGCAGCGTTCTAGAGGATGCTAAGAAGGCGCTTTAGCACACGCAAGAGAAACGTGTCAGCCAGAGGTCTCTAGAATGTAAGTTTTACTCCTGTGATCAATGTGTGCGACTCGACGCTTCGATCACCGGTAATGGTTGGCATGATCAATAGTACGAAACCGGCATTGTACATGTATTCCGCACCAACCCGCACGTTGGGTGCCGCCTCCACTTCAATCCCAAAGATGACCTGCTCCATCCGTTCCCATTCGGTGCCATTGGTACCTTGCTCACCCCGGCTCGCACTAACAGACCAGATGGCTGGACGACCCAGAAGCTGCGCATGATAGCGTGCCTGCAGAGTAGTTGCAGACACGTGATGGCCGGTTGCCGGCCAGTCATGCAACGTACGCGTAAACTCCGCGGCAATATCAAACGGGCGATGGCCTAGCCTCACATTCACATCCCAGGCCCCATTCCATACCCGGTTGATGCCGACACCCGGAGGATGATGCGCAATTGTGCTGTCATAAATCGTCCCGCGCAGGATTCCTGCCCCCAGCTTCAGGCTCGTATTACCATCCAGATCAAACCGGTGCGATCCGTTCACTGCATAATTGCTAAAGGCACCGTTATTCGCCGGGCTGCTAAGAACCCGCAATCCGCGATGCGCCGGGATCAATGTTAAAGACAGTTCGGTTTGATCGGTCACATAGCCAAATTCAACCAGCACATCTTCGGACTGCGCCCAGAAGTAGTGATTGCTATGGCTGTGGGTAAAGGGGGAAAAGGTGGCAAACTGCCCGAAATTGACCGTCTTGCGCCCGGCCGCAATGTAGAACGGCCATCGATCCAAATCGCCGAAAACCACCCAAAATTTGCGCAACTGCACGTCATCCTGCCCCGGGTATTCGACTTCGGTATATTCACCTTGGGCGAAGGCCATAAAACCGGGCAAGGTCAGTGTCGCATTCAACGATGCCTCATTGATCACGCTATAACTATCCGAGATTCCCGATGTATGCGTGGGTGGCAATCGGGACAGGGTGGGAAATTTGCCCGCCGTATCGGTCGTTTCCGCAATATAAGTCCCCACGACCCTGCCACCAAAACTAAGCCCCAGTTCAGGCAACCCACCGGAATGTCGCGCGCGCAACGCAAAAGCAATCTTACCGGTGACATTGCCCTGCCGGTCAAACATGCCGTCTGAATAGTCCACATTGGTCGCCCACGTGAAACCACTACCCTGCCCAGTGACAGGGCCGGCGCCGCAAACAACACAAACCAAGAAAACGGCAATTACCGGCCTAAATTTATTCACGGCCTCACCTCCCTGTTTTTCTCAATAGGAGGTTGAAGCCCTTACTATCCTGTTAACCAAGAGGCTTCGAAGGCATCTAGTTCACATCCCAGTCGGGTTTTCTTTTATCAAAGAATGCCCCGACCCCTTCGGGAGCCTCTTTGCCGTCCCAGCATTCAACCAGCTGGGCAATACTGTGATCAATCATGCCGGCATCAATTTTTGGTCCGAGCTGTCGCAGCAAGTATTTGGCCCGCGCCACCGCACCCGGAGCACATTGCAGATAAGGTTCAACTTCGGCCGCGACAACCTCGTCCAACTCTTCTAACGGTACAGCCCGCGCCAGCAGATCAAGCGACACCGCCTCATCTGCACCAAACAAACGCCCGGACATGAAAACCCTGCGCGCCTTGCCTTCTCCCATGCGTGCCCAGACATAAGGCCCGATCGTCGCGGGGATCAGTCCGAGCTTTGTTTCTGTCAGACCCATTTTGATGTGATCAGCCCCAATTGCCACATCGCAAACACTGGCCAGTCCCACGCCTCCACCAAACGCATGTCCGTGCAATCGGCCAATCAACGGTTTGGGCAATGTGTTGAGCGCAAACAGCATATTCGCGAGCTTTGCCGCCTCCTGCGCCCGCACGTCTGGAGCTGCATCAAACTGTTCGCGCATCCACGCCAGATCTCCCCCGGCGCAAAAGCTCTTTCCCCTGGCTGCAAGGACTACGACGCGCACTTGATCATTTGCGCCAAGTGTTTCTGCGGCTGCGCTCAGCTCAGAAATCATCTTTGCCGACATGGCATTGTGCTTTTCAGCGCGATCCAACCAAAGCGTCACCACGCCACGCGAATCTTGTTCGATTTCTATGGTTTCAAATTTTGGCGACATTCCAGATCCTTATTCTCACAGCTCGCTCCGCATGGCCCGCGCCATATTTGATGCCGCGGTCAGAACTTCACGGTCCAACGCGGTTTCGTATCCCAATTTTGTAAGATGATCATGGACTGCTTCGGTTACGACATTGCCCGCGGCCCCAGGCGCAAAAGGACACCCGCCAAGCCCACCGATAGCGGCGTCAAACACCCGTAATTCTCGCTCCAAAGCGACGTCTACATTCAATAGCGCACGTCCGCTGGTATCGTGAAAATGCCCCGCGAGCCGGTCAGCTGGAACTTCATCCAAAACGGCCGATAGCATCGCATCAATACGCTCTGGTGTTGCCTGACCGATCGTATCCCCCAGGCTGATCTCATAACACCCCATTGCTGACAAGGCTGCGGCAACTTTGGCCACCTGCTGTGGTGCAACAGGTCCGTCATATGGGCAATCACTTATACAGGAAACATACCCCCGCACGCGAATTCCAACTCGGTTTGCCGCCTCCGCAACAGGCGCAAATCGTTCCAAGCTTTCTTCAATTGTCGCGTTGATATTCGCCTTAGAAAACCCTTCCGAAGCGGATCCAAATATCGCCACTTCATCCGCTTTCGCCGCCTGTGCTGCCTCAAACCCACGCATGTTCGGGGTTAGCGCAGCATAAGAAACGTTTTCACCGCGTTTGATCCCAGCCAACACAACTGCGCTATCCGCCATCTGTGGCACCCATTTGGGACTGACAAAGCTCGCCACTTCGATCCGGCGGTATCCGGCCTGATTCAGGCAATTGATCAGAGCGATCTTATCATCCGTTGAAATTCGACCCTTCTCATTCTGCAACCCGTCCCTTGGGCCAACTTCAAAGATTTCCACATGTCCTGCCATTTACTCCTCCGGCACCGGGTAAAAATCCCGGGTGTAGAAGTCCTGAACGCCGTCCTTGCCCCTTGCAGCCTTATAGCTCGGGCGTGCTTCTAGCCGTGTCATATAGCGCCGCAAACCCTCGAATGGCTCCATGTCAACGTAGTATGGCGCCGCAAACAGATTGAAGCCCATCATGACATCCGCCGCTGTAAATCCAGTAGTCAGCAGATAATCCTGCGCACCCAGCATATCTTCCAGCCCTTTCGCCGCAGCCCGCAAACGCGCCGTTACCAATTTGATTACCACAGGCGACGCTTGCGAAGGATCACGCAGAAACAGATGCTGCATATTCAACTGCTCTATCGGGCTTGCCAAGGTTTCGGCATAGCTCAGCAATTCCAGAAACCGGGGCCTTTCCGGGTGCCCGGGTTCTGGTGCCAAACTTGCATCAGGATGGCGTTCGCAAAGGTATTGTACGATCGCCCCACTTTCAAAGATGGTTAAGCCATCAATTTCCAACGCCGGGACACGACCGGCTGGCGAAAGCGCCAAAAATTCGGGACTGCGCAAAGAGCCGTCGCGAATGGAGTAGCTGACCAACTCGCATTCCAACCCAAGTTCTTCCAACATCCACAGCACCCGGAAAGATCGCGAAAACGGAACATGATGCAAACGGATCATTCCGGCACCTCCTGCTTCAGGGCCTGCAAGTCTGGCCATGTCTCTAAAAATGGGCGCATAGCCCTCATCAACTCTAAGCGCGCGGCCAACGCCGGGTAATGCTCGATTAATGTCTGACCTTCTGGCGCCTGGACAAAATATTCGAGCATCGGGATCAGGTGGCAATCCGCCAGTGACATCGCACCCTGCCCCAGCACATGCCCTTCAACAGCAATCGCCTCTAATGCAGCCAGAACCGGCTCTGAGGCGCGCAACCCGGTCTCAACCTCTTCCCTGTCAGCCGCTTCACCGAGAAGCGGTTGAAAATACCCATGCGAGAAAACCTGCCGGACCAGCGGCCAATACCCGTAATTGTCGACGATCCCGATCACCTGACGCATCCGCGCCCGGGCCAATGGGCCCTGCGGGATCAGCGGCGGGTCAGAGAACGCTAGATCTAAATAATCGAGAATGGCGGCCGTTTCCCAAATCTCAAAACCTGCATATTCCAATACCGGCACCCTAGAAAACGGATGTCGGCCTGACAGTTGTGCCTGCCCTTCCGGCATAAAAGGGTCTGCTTCGAGATAGTCGTAAGATAAGCCTTTTGCACTCAGCGCTATCTTAACGATGCGTGTGTACACGCTGAATTCATACCCAATCAGGCGCATATTTTGATTGCCACCCGTCAATCGGAAGCCTCATCGGCCAAACGGATAAGCGCGGCGCCGGCTTCTACCTGAGCACCCTCTGAAACTAAAACCTCTGCAACTTCGCCATCACGTGCCGCAAGCAGGGAATGTTCCATTTTCATTGCTTCAAGTATGGCCAGGCGATCGCCGGCCTGAACATTCTGGCCAACTGTCGAAAACACCGCCTTGACCAACCCTGGCATCGGCGCCTCGATCAATGCCGCATCACCCGCCGCGCTCACCGCCTGATCCAGAGGGTCGACAATCTCGAAATGAATACCAAACTGAGAAAAGACAGTGACCACATCGCCATTGACCACGGTCTTTGGCGCCGTCAAACCCTCAATCTGCCACCGCCCGACCGGGCGCAGAACTGATAGTTTCTCGCCACAACACTCCACCTCATGTGCCGCCGCTGACAGAGTCTCAATCCGAACCGCATACTCCTCTTCTCCGCGGCGCAACACGAGACTTCGATTCATCGGCTGCCATAGGTGAAAACCCACATTCGCACCTTCCATGCCCAACAATCCAAGTGCAGCCAGAGCGGCCAACGCAACGTCAGCAGGCATGGGTTGCACTTCTTTGACCAGATCATCCAGATCGCGACCAATCAGCCCTGTATCCAACCGCCCCTCGGCAAAGTCCTTGTGCCCCGTCAGAGCCCCTAGAAATCCCAGATTTGTAACCGTGCCAGACACCTCACAGGCGGCCAACGCCGATGACATCCTGCGCAACGCACCGGTACGTGTTGCCCCATGGGTGATCAGCTTGGCAATCATCGGATCGTACCATGGGCTTATCTCATCCCCGGCCTCGACACCGCTGTCTGCTCTGGCTTCTTTAGGGAACTGAAGATGCGTCAACCGGCCCGTCGCGGGCAAAAACCCCTTGGGAACGTCCTCGGCATAAAGCCGTGCCTCGAATGCATGGCCTTTGATGGACAGTTCATCCTGCGTCAACGGCAACCCTTCGCCACTGGCTACCCGCAGCTGCCACTCTACCAGATCAACGCCAGTGATCGCTTCGGTGACCGGATGTTCCACCTGCAATCGTGTATTCATCTCCATGAACCAGAACCCATCGGTGCGCAGCCCGTCAGACCCGTCCACAATAAACTCTACGGTCCCCGCCCCTTTGTAACCAATAGCCTCTGCCGCTCGAACCGCAGCCGACCCCATTGCCGCGCGCATCTCATCGGTCATGCCCGGCGCAGGCGCCTCTTCTATGACCTTCTGATGCCGGCGTTGCAGTGAACAATCCCGTTCAAATAAATGAACCGCGTTAGTGCCATCGCCAAACACCTGCACCTCAATATGGCGCGGGCTTTCAACAAACTTCTCGATCAGCACCGCATCATTACCAAAGGCCGTGCGCGCTTCGCTGCGCGCACTCTCTAATGCGGCGTTGAATTCGGTGTCGGCCTCGACCAACCGCATCCCCTTGCCGCCCCCGCCCGCCACAGCCTTGATCAGCACTGGATATCCAATGGTCTCCGCCTGCATGGCCAGAAAAGCCGCATCCTGCTCCGCACCATGATACCCCGGCACAACAGGCACACCAGCCTTTTCCATCAGTGCTTTGGCCGCATCCTTCAGGCCCATCGCACGTATCGCATCCGCAGAGGGTCCAATAAACGTAAGGCCCGCCGCTTCGACCGCCTCAACAAACTCTGGGTTCTCGCTCAGAAAACCATAACCGGGATGTATCGCCTGCGCGCCTGTGGCCAATGCCGCCTCAATAACCCGATCCCCCCGCAAATAGCTTTCTGCCGGTGCTGCGCCGCCAATATGCACAGCCATGTCTGCGAGCCTCACATGCCGCGCCGCCTGATCCGCATCCGAATAGACCGCCACAGTCCGCACACCCAAGGATCGCGCGGTGTCAATGACGCGGCAGGCAATCTCGCCTCGGTTTGCGATAAGGATTTTATGAAACATCAGTTATCCCCAGCTTACGCACCGCATTTTTTAAATGCCGTGCGGTTCGGTCATCAACGGACACCAGTTTCACATCCAATATGCTCAAGCGTGTCTGAGAAACAGCAATAAGCGCTGCTTCATCATGCGGGTATCCATAAGCCCCGGTTGAAATTGCTGGGAATGCGATGGATCGACATCCATTTGCCTGCGCCAGTTGCAATGAGTTGCGATAACAATCTGCAAGAATTTCTGCCTCGCCATCGGTGCCACCACGCCAAATCGGCCCAACCGTGTGGATCACAAAGCGCGCTGGAAGGTTGTAAGCGCTTGTAAGTTTCGCCTCTCCGGGGTTAGCGCCGCCAAGACGCGTGCACTCTTCTTTCAACTCGGGTCCGGCCACACGATGGATTGCACCATCGACACCACCACCGCCTAGAAGCGAGCGATTTGCAGCGTTTACAATCACATCTACCGCAAGTGTGGTGATGTCAGCCTTTAGTATCTCGAAGGGCATGGACTACATCCGGAACACGCCGAAACGTGTCTTCTCAATTGGTGCATTCAACGCTGCGCGCAGTGACAGGGACAGCACATTTCGGCTCTTGCGCGGGTCGACGATCCCGTCATCCCAAAGCCGCGCGCTGGCATAAAGTGGATGGGACTGGCGCTCGAACATGTCAATCGTGGGCTGTTTGAAGGCGGCCTCTTCTTCGACTGACCATTCACCACCTTTGCGTTCGATCGCATCCCGCCGCACCGTTGCCAGCACGCCCGCCGCCTGCTCACCCCCCATCACAGAAATCCGGGAATTCGGCCATGACCACATAAAGAGCGGGCTATAAGCCCTTCCAGACATTACATAATTTCCAGCTCCGAATGAGCCGCCTACAACCATTGTAATTTTGGGCACCGCCGTTGTCGCCACGGCTGTCACCATCTTTGCGCCGTGCCTTGCGATGCCTTCGTTTTCATACTTCCGGCCCACCATGAACCCGGTGATATTCTGCAGAAACACCAACGGTATCTTTCGCTGGCTGCACAGTTCCACGAAATGCGCGCCTTTTTGGGCCGCATCGGAAAACAGCACGCCATTATTCGCAATCAACCCCACCGGATAGCCGTCGACATGGGCAAACCCGCAGACAAGTGTTTCGCCAAACCTTTGTTTGAATTCATCAAACCGCGAACCATCAACAATGCGGGCAATCACTTCGCGTATGTCATAAGGCGTACGTAAATCCCCCGGAACCACACTCAGGATCTCTTCCGGATCATACGCTGGCAGTTCCGGTGTCGCTCTATTTTGTGTGGCCCTCAAGGTACCACCCAGATTGGCAACGGCACGCCGCGCCAATGCCAGCGCATGCGTGTCGTCTTCGGCCAGGTAATCCGCAACACCGCTCAGGCGCGTATGTACATCCCCACCGCCCAAATCCTCGGCACTCACCACTTCGCCTGTTGCAGCCTTGACCAAAGGCGGTCCCGCCAGAAAGATAGTCCCTTGTTCTTTCACGATAATTGTCACATCTGACATCGCCGGAACATAAGCACCTCCAGCGGTACAACTACCCATCACAACCGCTATCTGCGCGATGCCTTTTGCACTCATCTGCGCCTGATTATAGAAAATCCGCCCAAAATGGTCCCGATCCGGAAAAACTTCATCCTGATTGGGCAAGTTAGCCCCGCCGCTATCCACCTGATAGATACAGGGCAAATTGCATTCCGCCGCAATTTCCTGCGCGCGCAGATGCTTTTTGACAGTCATTGGGTAATAGGTGCCGCCTTTTACCGTGGCGTCATTGCAGACGATCATACAATCGCGCCCTTCGACACGCCCAACACCGGCAATAACCCCGGCACAAGGTGCCGCACCATCATACATGCCATGCGCCGCCGTTGCTCCGATTTCGAGAAACGGACTACCGGGATCAAGCAGATTGGCCACCCGTTCCCGGGGAAGCATTTTACCTCGCGACACATGCCGTTCGCGGGACGATTCACCGCCTCCGGCTGCTGCAAGATATGCAGCGTCTTCCGCCACCCGCAAAGCCTCCAGATGTGCCGCCCGATTTGACTGGAATGCCTCCGAAGATGTCAGCGCACTAGATCGAAGTTTCATAGGATTTTCCCAATATCGCCAGACGCACCGCGCTGGCCCGCGTGAATTTTATGCAAACAGCTAATGCAAACATCAATCTGCCCCCGGCCCGGGCCGCACCTTCGGGCGGATCGGCGGCGGAATACGGGCCCAGCCCGCTTCGACCGCAGGCATCGCCCAGCCCAAATGCCGCGCAATTTGCCATGCAAGAACCGCATTTCTCAGCCGTCCATTGGCCTCTCGCGCTTCACACCATACCTGATACAATTGCTCGGCACCGGCACAATCCTGCCCTGCTGAACCACCATGCGCTATCGACCAGGCATTGGCATAAAGCTGAGCGGCAAAGTTCTCCTGCTCCGCATCAACCAAAGGCGCCCGCAACTGGCCCAGCACCTCCAAGCGCAGAGATTCCTGTGTTTCCGTTAACGCCTGCTGGCAACCCACCAGATCATTGGATCGGTCACAGAGCGTGATCCCGATATTGCCGCAGTACTCCACCCACTGAACTCCGGCTATCTTGTAACCTTCCTGCGCGTCGGCTCGCCGGTGTAGCCAAGTCAGTTCGCGCTCGTAGCGTGCAACTTCGATGTCCATACAGGTTTTGAAATCAGGCAAAGGCACATCTTCGGAACTACTGGTCCCGGCACACCAAATCAGCACAACAGCGAAATATGGGAAAAACCTAGGCACAACCGTCGACCTCGGCTGCGGCACGTGACCTCAACTCCTTGCGAATGACTTTACCGGTGACGGTCATAGGCAAAGCCTCAACAAATTCTATTTCCCTTGGATATGAATGGCTTGCAAGACGATCTTTAACAAAGCGCTGCAATTCCCCCGGATCAATAACTTGCGCTTTCGAAACCGGCTTCAGCACGACATACGCCTTAACGATCTCTGTCCTCAACGCATCGGGTTTCCCGACCACCCCTACGGTTGCGACCGCGGGATGTTTGAGCAGGCAATCCTCTATCTCTGCCGGGCCAATCCGATAACCCGATGAGGTGATAACGTCGTCTTCACGCCCGACAAACCGCAGATAGTCGCCATCCCAGACGCCCCTGTCTCCGGTCAACATCCAATCGCCCTTAAACTTTTCAGCGGTCAATTCTGGTTGGTTCCAGTACCCAAGCATCATACTGGCCGACCCGCGCCTGGTCGCCACATCGCCCTCTACATCTGTTGGGATTCCATCAGGATTCAGGATACCCACCTCATGTCCGGGCACGGGTTTGCCGATGCATCCCGGCTGCGGTTCAAACAATGCGCTACAGCTCGACGCGACCATGTTGCACTCTGTCTGACCATAAAACTCATTGATTTGCAGGCCTAGTGCCCTTTGGCCCCACTCCAACATTTCTGAGCCCAAGGGCTCTCCACCGCTCGCCACACTGCGCAGACCGGATATTTCTGCATCCTGCGCCTTCAGCATTCTCAGCGCGGTTGGCGGAAAAAACACATTACGAACAGCGCCTTCCGACACGACCCGAATACACTCATCAACGCTGAACTTCGCAAATCTGGCCGCAACAACGGGAACACCAAGTGCCAAGCCCGGCATCAGGACATCAAACAATCCGCCAATCCAAGCCCAATCCGCGGGCGTCCATAGGCAATCACCGTCCTGTCCCAGAAAATCGTGGCTGAGCTCCACTCCTGGCAGATGCCCAGTCAAAATCCGGTGGCCATGCAGCGCGCCTTTGGGGCTACCCGTTGTCCCGCTGGTGTAGATGAGCACGGCGGGATCTTCCGGGCCGGTCTCCGCGGTCTTAAAAGTACCTTCCGGTAGATCGGATTCTTCCGGGACCAGTGCTGTGATATCGCCAAGTGATGCCAACAATTGCGCACCCTCTATATCGCACACAACAATTTTTGCGCTGGCATCTGCTACTCGGCTGACCAAGGCATCTTGTTTGAAGAGCTTAAACAAAGGAATTGAAATCGCTGCTATTTTCCAGATTGCGATATGGGCCACAGCGCACCACGCATCCTGGCTTCGCAAAACCCCAACACGGTCGCCGCGCCTTACACCCCGTGCAACCAGTTCACGCGCCAAACTGTCGGCCATGGTTTGCATCTGAGCAAAGGTAACCTCCTGAAGCCCGTCACTCAGATCTATGATCGCCACTTTGTCGGGTGTGGTCTTTGCCGGGCCATCGCAAACCTGCGTTGCCATATTCAACCGCACAGGCAACTCCCAAGCGAAATTGGCAACCAGATCGTCATATGATTGAGCGTGCTTCAACATCGTCTAGTTCGACAACCGACCTTCCAGGAAAAGCGTCTGTTCCGCAGTCGCCCACATCAGGCATACTACTTGCGCTGGCCCGCCGCCGGTGCCACCTCCCCATTGCGACCGCTCAAAGTCACACTTCGAGTCGCGAAATAAGATCCAAGCACGTTGCATGTTGCGCAAAGCTGCCACTTGACTGGGTGCACTTTCGCCATTTTCGCTGTCGATCCGGCTCGATTGTGCCATCAGCGCTTTATAGGCCACGTTCAGTCGCGCGTCCCACCATTCGGCCTCAGCACCATAACACATCACCTGACCCGCCGTTGAATAACCCAGATCATTATGTTCAAGGCAATGTTCTGCAGATAACCCAATGCAATGGTCGAAATCACCCATAACATGCTCAAACAGGCAGTCATCCGTATAAGTGTCGTCAAATTGCAGCTCCTGTGCTTGTGAAGGCCCAGCAATCAAAAAAATGGCTAACACTAAGTATTTCATTGCATCGCTCCCATCATTTCCCTGCCGACCAGCATACGACGGATTTCCGATGTCCCCGCACCAATTTCCATCAGCTTGGCATCGCGGAACAGTCTGGCCACGGGCGCATCATTCAAAAACCCGGCCCCGCCCATGGCCTGAACGGCCTGATGCGCCTGCGTCATTGCCTGCTCGCTCGCATATAGACAGCAGGCCGCCGCATCCTGTCGTGTGACCTCTCCCCGGTCACAGGCCTTGGCCACTTCGTAGACATAGGCGCGAGCGGAGTTCATCGCGGTGTACATGTCGGCGATCTTGCCCTGCATGAGTTGAAAGTTTCCAATCGGCTGACCAAACTGCCTGCGCTCCGCAAGGTAGGGCATCACCTCATCCAGACAGGACGCCATGATCCCCAGCCCAATCCCGGCCAACACCACACGCTCATAATCCAGGCCGGACATTAAAACCCGGACACCGCGCCCCTCTTCCCCCAGAACATTCTCAAACGGCACTTCAACATCGTCAAAGATCAGCTCTGCCGTGTTACTGCCCCGCATCCCAAGCTTGTCAAAATGCGGACTGGTGGAAAATCCAGCCATCTCCCGCTCGATCAAAAACGCCGTGATCCCCTTTGATCCCGCTTCGGGGTCGGTCTTTGCATAAACCACCAGCGTCTCGGCATCCGGGCCGTTGGTGATCCAGTATTTGTTGCCGTTCAAACGGTAATGATCATTCCGTTTCTCCGCACGCAGTTTCATGCTGACCACATCACTGCCAGAACCAGCCTCTGACATCGCCAATGCGCCCACATGGGCACCCGAAACCAGCCCCGGCAGGTATTTTTGCCGCTGTTCATCCGTCCCGTTCAGCTTAATCTGATTGACGCACAGGTTCGAATGCGCCCCATAGCTTAGCGAGACACTGGCCGAGGCACGCGCGATCTCTTCAACCGCCACCACGTGGGCGAGATAGCCCATATCGACGCCACCGTATTCTTCGGGCACAGTGATCCCCAACAGGCCCAGCTCGCCCATCTCCGTCCAAAGTTCGTTGGGAAAGCTGTTTTGTTCGTCGATCTCTGTCGCAATCGGCTTGACCCGCTCCTGCGCCCATTTGTGCACGAGCTCGCGGAGGTTCTCAACGTCCTCACCCAAATCGAACCGCATAACGGCGTTGAACATGGCCTTTTGCTCCCGTCTCTCAGGTTTATTGAACACTTGTTCATTTTATAAACGCAATCTCTGAGTCGGGTCAATCCCGACCTTGTTTGGCCCTGAATCTAGCGTGATGAAGTGTTTAACCGCGGATCAAGAACGAAAGATGTCTGGCTCACATCCGTGATCCAATCCTCCGGCAACGGGGCCTGAAAAATCAGGTTCCAGCTCTGCCGCGACACGGCAGAGGGTAAAACGATCATTTTGTGCGCCTGAAGGGCGCGATCCCCCCATTGCCGCTGGTCCGGCGCCACAACGCCTGCCTCCAGCCATCTTTGTTCTGCAAAATCCTCTGGCTGAAACACCGCAACGCGGTCCGGGTCCACTATAGTGAACGACGTCAGGATATGGGGTTGTTGATCAAGCAGCTGAAACCCCTTGTGAACGGCAACCTCCAAGATCGCGGTCGCCGGGTCCAATGCGCAATACACAGCGCGGGTTCCAACGCTGTTCCAGCGGCCCCCTGCCTGAAACGCGCCTTCGCCACTGTCCCAACCCGGCGCATGCCGCGCCCGGTCAAGCCGGTGCGCCCGAAGGGCACCGCCACCCAATTGCGCGGGCAATGGCGTCACAGATAGACGCCGAAATCAATCTGACGCAGGGTCTGATCCACAAGGGCCGCACCAATGAACGTATCCAACAGATCAATCGGCCGACGACCGCCAAGGGCCAGCTGATCGGAGCGCAACCACTGCAATGCCGTGTCGCGCCCACCAAACACGTCCTCTGCCCGGGTCAGAATCAGTGCGAACAAAACCAGCTGTGAACTGACATTGCTCGACAACGGTTTTTCACTGTCCCGCAACCGTTTAAGCTGCGATACGCTGATCGACAGAATTTCGGCCCAGGTCTTGTCCGGCAATTCATCCACCGCCGCCCGAAACCTGTGTAGCGCCAACGGGGGCAGGCCATTCTCTATCGCCGTATGCACGTCAATTGCAGTCTCCGGCGCGGATTTTCCCTGACCCAAAAACTTCCAGGAATGCCGAAGCTCCTCCTGACTTGCGATGTCGAATGGCATTGGTGACTCCAGTGCGGTTCATTTGGGCCATTCAAATAGTCCAAATGGGCCAATATGTCAAGATTGCCCTTGAAAGACCGTTCCTACCTCGGCCCTTATGATCCTTGAGATCAACGCACAATCTTTTTCACTAAAGGTCAGCGGTAATCGCATGTCGACGATCCCCTTAAGCACCCTGTCGCTTTCGGGCATCCGCTCACTCGACACATAGCGCCAGCTGTCATACCGGCTGGTAAAGCCTGTGGGTTCTGCACCCCCGAACCATTTAAGCTCCACGCCCCGCTTTGAACAGCGTGCCAGTACATCTGCAATGGCGGCTTCGGACCAATCCAACAACAGAAACTGGATGGACGATCCAACATAGGTCTCTTCCTCCGGCCGCTCCACAACCGTCAGGCCCGGTGTGCCACGCAAACCGTCCTCGACCACCCGATAACGGTCATTCCATGCTGCGCATTGCTTCTCCAGCGCGGCCAGCTGCGGCCGCAAAATTGCGGCCCGCAAATTATCCATCCGGCCCGACACGTTAGGCGTGTGGTATTTCACCCGCTCAAATACCTCGGCGGACGGAACCACCCCGTTGCGCCCGTACAGCATATAAGACCCTGACAAGATAACAGCCCGGGCCATCACTTCATCATCGTCAGTAACGAAAAACCCACCCTCACCGGAATTCATGTGCTTATAGGTCTGTGTTGAATAACAGCCGATCAACCCATCACGCCCCGACGGCCGCCCTTTCCAAGCCGCACCCATCGTGTGCGCGCAATCCTCGATGACCGTAATGCCAGCCTCGTCACAGATCTGTATCAACTGATCCATATCGCACAAATGCCCGCGCATATGGCTCAGCATCAGCACTGCTGCCTGATCTGCCTTGGCCCGCAGATCATCCAGATCAATCGTCAGCGACTCAGTGACCCCCACAAACACAGGCACAGCCTCTATACTCGCAATCGCACCCGGCACCGGGGCCAGGGTAAAGGCGTTGGTCAGCACCCTCTCACCCGGCTTTACACCGATCGCCCGCAACGCGGTGGCCATGGCATAACCGCCCGACGCCACGGCAAGCGCATATTTCGCACCGGTATAGGCCGCAAATTCCCGCTCTAACAGGGCCGTCTCACCATCCTCTCCGGATGCGAGATTATACCGATGCAGGCGTCCATGCTGTAACACCTCCATCGCCGCCCTGATCCCGTCTTCGGGAATCGGCTCTTGCTGGGTGAAACTACCTTTGAAAATCTCAGTCATGCTTTTGTTAATGCGGTCGGTTTTGACGCAGGTCAATGGGTTGGCATGACTTTCGCCGCTATGTTTCGAAAACCCGAAATCCTGCTCTGTGTGTTCTTAAACTCGGGCGGGTCCAATCAACCGCAGCACAACATCGGGCAGTTCGGCAAATCCATCAATCATCGCATCTGGCTCCAGATCTGCAGCAATCGGCCCGTTCGGTCCAAAATTGACCAGAACCGAGGGCACGCCCGCCGCACGCGCGGTATCATGATCCGTCTGCGTATCGCCAACCAACAGACACAGCTCAGGTGCACCCCCAGCCCGCCGAACCGCCTCGAACAACGGTTCAGGATCAGGTTTCCGGACTGACAACGTATCCGCGCCGATCAACGCGCCAAACTGGTCCAACACACCCAGACGGCGTAGCAACAACCGGGCGAGGTATTCTGGTTTGTTCGTGCAAATTGATACCCTGTACCCATCCACCTTGAGCACATCCACCGCGTCCAACGCACCCGGATAAAACACCGTGTGGACATCAATCGCTTTCTCGTAAGCTGCCAGCAGAACGGGATATTGCCGGTCAATCTCATCCGTATCCTCCCCACGTCCGATCCGGCCCAACCCCAGCTTCAGCATCGCGCGCCCGCCCCGCAACGCTGTACTTGCATCTCTGACCGGGTCGAGCAGATCACCTACTCCCAACCCCTGAAAACAGGCATTTGCGGCTGCAATCAGGTCTCCACTGGTGTCCGCCAGAGTACCGTCCAGATCAAATACAACTGTTTTCAATACCCTGTCTCCCATGGGTGAAACGCCCGGTTTGGCATATTTCCGCGCAAGTTTGTCACATCCCGCAATCATCTTTGATGGATTGCGATCTTGCGCCTGTTCCGCAACCGGATAAAACGTGCGCAACTGGAAGGAAAGAAAAACCGCATGGGCACTGCTTTGATCATCCTTGCCGCTGGCAAGGGGACCCGAATGAAATCCGATCTCCCCAAAGTGTTGCATCAGGTGGCTGGCGCCCCTCTGTTGGAGCATGCCATGCGGGCAGGACAAGCGCTCGATCCGGATCGTATCGTTGTGGTTGCCGGCCACGGCGCAGAGAAAGTTGAACACTGTGCCAAGGCCTTTAACGACGAAGCCGAAGTGGTATTGCAAACAGAACAGCTTGGAACCGGACATGCCGTCCAACAAGCCCAAGCCGCGCTTGCCGGTCACGATGGTGACACCATCGTCCTATATGGCGACACGCCGTTTATAAGCTCCGAAACTCTAACCCGGATGATCGCCGCGCGTACGGACCATGATATCGTGGTTCTGGGCTTCGATGCCGCCGATCCGGGGCGCTACGGGCGCCTTGTCACCAAGGGTGAAACCCTTGAACGTATCGTGGAATTCAAAGATGCATCCGAATCCGAACGGGCCATAAATTTCTGCAATTCCGGCGTGATCGCCGCCCGTTCTGCCACCTTGTTTGACCTGCTTTCAGAGGTTTCAAACAATAATGCCTCTGGTGAATACTACCTCACCGACATTATCGGCATTGCCCGCGAACGCGGGCTAAGCGCGAGCGCCGTCCGCTGCTCTGAGGCGGAGACCATGGGCATCAACTCTCGCGCTGAACTCGCGGTGGCGGAAAAAACGTTTCAGGATCACGCGCGTGCAACAGCATTTGAAAACGGCGTCACTCTGACCGCCCCGGAAACCGTGTATTTCGCCTTCGATACTGTGATTGGCCGCGACACAGTGGTTGAGCCATATGTCTTTTTCGGCCCCGGTGCAACCGTGGAATCAGGCGCCCGTATCCGTGCATTCTCGCATCTTGAGGGCTGTCACGTGGCCCAAGGCGCCATTATCGGCCCCTATGCCCGTCTCCGCCCGGGGGCGGAACTGGCTGAAAACACCCGTGTTGGCAATTTTGTTGAGATCAAGAACGCCACGATTGACGCGGGCGCAAAGGTCAACCATCTCAGCTATATCGGCGACGCCCATTTGGGTGAGGCCACAAACGTCGGCGCAGGCACAATCACCTGCAACTACGATGGCGTTTCCAAACACCACACCGATGTCGGCAGCAACGTGTTTATCGGGTCCAACACGATGCTGGTCGCACCGGTTTCAATTGGCGACAACGCAATGACCGCGTCTGGCGCGGTCATTACCAAAGATGTCCCAGCAGAGGCTCTCGCCATCGCGCGGGCACAGCAGGTCAACAAACCCGAACTGGCCCGAAAGTTATTTGATTCCCTTAGACGTACAGCAAATTTGAAAAAGAAAAAGGCTTCCTGATATGTGTGGTATTGTAGGCGTACTTGGAAAACACGAAGCCGCGCCAGTTTTGGTCGAGGCTTTGAAATTACTGGAATATCGCGGTTACGACAGCGCGGGCATTGCGACCATCAACAACGGTCAACTGGATCGTCGCCGTGCGATTGGAAAACTGGTCAACCTTTCGGATAAACTGGTTCATGAACCACTGGCTGGCAAGGCCGGTATCGGCCACACCCGCTGGGCCACGCACGGCGCGCCGAACCTGTCCAACACCCACCCACACCGTGCCGGACCTGTTGCCGTGGTCCATAACGGTATCATCGAAAACTATCGCGAACTGCGTGCCGATCTGTCTGAAAAAGGCATCGGATTCGACACCGACACCGACACAGAAACCGTGGCCCTTCTGACGCATTACTACATGACCCAGGGGGCCAGCCCCTCCGAAGCCGCCAAACAAACACTGACCCGGCTCGAAGGCGCCTATGCCCTGTGCTTCTTGTTTGACGGTGAAGCGGATCTTCTCGTCGCGGCCCGCAAGGGCAGCCCACTGGCCATTGGTCACGGGGGTGATGAGATGTTTGTTGGTTCTGACGCTATTGCGCTGTCACCCTTCACCAATCAGATCACGTATCTCGAAGAAGGCGATTGTGCCGTTGTGACCCGCAACAGCGTCGTTATCACCGACGCGCACGGCACCCTCGCCAATCGCGAGATGCGAACGCTTCAGATCGACAACACCCGCGTCGACAAAGCAGGGCACAAGCATTTCATGGCCAAGGAAATCGCCGAACAACCGATGGTGATCGGCGATGCTTTGCGTCACTACCTGACCGAAGATGGTCTTGACATCGACCTGGGTGACAAAGCGCTGGATTTCTCAAAGATTGACCGGCTTTCGCTGGTTGCCTGTGGCACGGCGTATTATGCCTGTGTCACGGCCAAATATTGGTTTGAACAGGTCGCCGGTCTTCCGGTAGACGTCGATGTCGCATCTGAATTCCGCTACCGCGAACCCCCGATCCCGGCCAGAACCGCAGCCCTTTTTGTCAGCCAGTCGGGCGAAACCGCCGACACCCTCGCCGCCCTGCGCTACTGCACCTCACGCGCAGACCGGGTTCTTTCGGTTGTAAATGTCCCGGAAAGCTCGATCGCCCGTGAAAGCGATCTGGCCCTGCCCATCCATGCCGGCACGGAAATCGGTGTTGCCTCGACCAAGGCATTTACCTGCCAGTTGGTCGTGCTGCTGCTTTTGGCGCTGAAAGCCGCCAAGGACCGCGGCGAAATGGACGCTGAAACACTCGGCAAACACTTGACGGAACTGCGTCGCATTCCGGCCTTGATCAACCTCACGCTAGAGGATGACAGCGCATTCCGCAGCGCGTCCAAAGGGCTTGCCAAAGCCGATAATGCCCTGTTTCTCGGGCGTGGCCTGATGTTCCCTCTCGCTCTCGAAGGCGCGCTTAAATTAAAAGAAATCAGCTATATACACGCCGAAGCTTATGCATCCGGGGAACTCAAACACGGCCCCATAGCACTGGTTGACAAAAAGATGCCCGTTGTGGTTATGGCGCCCAGTGACGGGCTCTTCGACAAAACCGTCTCCAACATGCAGGAGGTAATGGCGCGCGGTGGTAAAATTATGCTGGTCAGCGATGCCAAAGGTGTCTCAGAAGCCGGTGACGGGGTTTGGAAAGAGCTGGTCCTGCCCGATGTCGACCCCATCTTCGCCCCCATCCTCTACGCCATTCCGGCGCAATTGCTGGCCTATCACACCGCCGTTGCCAAGGGCACAGACGTGGATCAGCCGCGCAACCTCGCCAAATCCGTGACTGTGGAGTGACCCTTCAGGACGCACTCGATGCCCTCGCATCCCGCGCAGAGCCGGGGCGTGCCGAACAAATGGCAGCCTATCACAAGGTGCCACGCCGATATCTCGGCGCGCCCAACCCTGCGACAAATGAACTAACCACTGGCTGGCGACGCACGCTTAGCCTGTCTCAACGCATCGATCTGGCCTCGGCCCTGTGGCAAACCGACATATTCGAGGCGCGTGTCGCCGCCGGGAAACTGCTGACACAGGCGCGCATCCGGCCGGATCAAGACGTATGGGCACTGATCACCTCATGGCTTCCTGATTTTGACAGCTGGGCCATTGCAGATCACGCCATGACGGCCGGTCAAAAACGGCTGACAGCTGACCCATCCCGCATTGATGAAATAGAAAGCTGGACCAAATCAGACAGCTTTAGGATTCGTCGTGCCGCGCTGGTCATCTCCCTGCCTTTTACCAAGCAGAACCATCCCAAACCGCACGAACTAGAGGTCCGTGAACGCGTTCTTGGCTGGGCTGCGGGTTATGTTGATGACACCGAATGGTTCATCCAAAAGGCTGTCGCATGGTGGCTCAGAGATCTGTCAAAACATGATGCAGCCAGGGTTCAATACTTTTTGGACGAACATGGCGAACGAATGAAGTCTTTTGCACGAGAAGAGGCTGCTAGACTTCTGTAAATAAACACTGAATCAATTTGACATCCGATACACGCGTAGCTCCGGCAAACCCGTCAAATTGGCTTCGATCAACCGCATCGCCGCCAATGATATCCGGCTGCCTGACCCCGCATCCCCTTCGATCGGGATCAGCTCCACCGCCACAGATGTCCCTTTGGCAGGGTACTCAACCCGCCCCTTCGCAGTTGTCTTCACCAACGGCGTTTTTAACCAAATACCCGGCTCCGTTGCCGACCCGAGCGAGACCACTGTCAGCCCAAGATCGACACCACCCACCCCGACACCCTGAACCGCCTCCGTCCGTTCTTCGGCACTTGTAGTGTCAAATTCTTCAATTGTACGGGCATTTTGCGGGAGTTTTAGCCCTAAAGGCCGGGCAACAGGCCGGACCTGCCCGCTCGCGTCCCGCACCTCGGGTACGGCCTCCGGAGCCGGCCGTAACACCCTTGGCCAGCCGCCACACGCTGCAAGCATCCCGATTAACCCGGCACAAACAACCAAACGTATCATGATCACACTCTAGGCAACGGCCACCCACCGATCAATCCGCCAATTACCGCCTTGCCCCCGGCCCGCACAAACCCTAGATTTCCCACATGACAGCCCCACTCATCGATCCCTTTCTGCGCCCCATCTCTTACCTGCGCGTTTCGGTCACTGACCGCTGCGATTTCCGCTGTGTCTATTGCATGTCCGAAAACATGACCTTTCTGCCCAAGAAGGAGCTTCTGACGCTGGAAGAGCTGGATCGTATGTGCTCGACCTTTATCCGCCTGGGTGTTGAAAAACTGCGCATCACGGGCGGAGAACCGTTGGTGCGTCGCGATATCATGTCGTATTTCAGGTCGATGAACCGCCACCTTGACTCCGGTACATTGCGGGAATTGACCCTCACAACCAACGGATCACAGCTCGAACGCTTCGCAGAAGATCTTTATGCCACAGGCGTGCGCCGCGTGAATATCTCGCTCGACACGCTGGATGAGAAGAAATTCGCCGACATCACCCGCTGGGGTCGCCTGCCACAGGTCCTGCGCGGCATAGACGCCGCACAAAAGGCGGGTCTGCGGGTCAAAATCAACACTGTCGCTCTGAAAGGGTTTAACGAGGACGAATTGTTTACCCTCCTCGAATGGTGCCACGCGCGCGATATGGATCTAACCTTTATCGAAGTTATGCCAATGGGCGATATCGGTAACGAAAACCGGTTGGATCAGTATTGGAAACTCTCTGACCTGCGGGCCCGGATGGCAGAAAACTATACCCTGACCGAGCTTGAGGAAAGCAGCGGCGGACCTGCCCGCTATGTGCGCATTAACGAAACCGGTCAGAAAATCGGTTTTATCACGCCGTTGACCCATAATTTCTGTGAAAGCTGCAACCGCGTGCGCCTGACCTGCACCGGAGAGCTGTTTATGTGCCTTGGCCAAGAGGACAACGCCGATCTGCGCGCTGCGTTGCGCAACCACCCCAAATCGGACGCGCCTTTGGAAGACGCCATTCGCACCGCTATATCGCACAAACCCAAGGGCCATGACTTTGACTATTCCCGGCAGGCAGTCGGCGGTCAGATGTCCCGTCATATGAGCCATACCGGCGGCTGATGCCCTCTGCACCGCTACCAGTACGCCTGTATTGCACGCTCGCAAATCTGGTCGCGCCACTGGCCTTTCGACGTGTTGCCGCCAAATTGTCTGCACAAGGTACGTCCCCGGCCCGACTGCGCGAACGTCTGGGACATGCAAGTGCTGAACGGCCCTCCAAGCGACTGCTCTGGTTCCACGCCGCCTCAGTCGGGGAAAGCCTTTCGGTCCTGCGGCTCATCACACGGATGGGGGAAACAGATCCCGATCTTGCTTTCCTGCTGACTTCCGGCACTGCCACCTCGGCAGACATCGTCGCCCGCCGCCTGCCCCCGCGCACAACCCACCAGTTTGCCCCGCTCGACAGCGCCCGTGCGGTAAACCGGTTTCTGGATCATTGGACACCTGATGCTGCGATCTTTGTCGAAAGCGAACTTTGGCCGCAAATGCTGACACGCACCCATGCACGCGACATCCCCCTGGCTCTGATCAACGCGCGTATTTCGGAGAATTCCGCCCGCAAATGGAAGCGGTTTCGCTCGACCGCCAAACACCTGATGGATCATTTCCGTCTAATACATTGCCAGGACACCCGGACAGCCAAACACCTCAACGACATCGGTTTGACCCAGGCCAAAGCAGGGCAGAACCTAAAATCACTGTCCGGCCCCCTGCCCTTTGACGCGGATGAGCTTTCCCGCCTTAGCGATGTGACCGGCAAGCGCCCGGTCTGGCTCGCCAGTTCGACGCATCCGGGCGAAGATGGAATCATGCTCAAAGCGCATAAAACGCTTTTGAAAGAACATCCTGACGCTCTTTTGATCCTCGTTCCGCGCCACCCGGAACGCGCCAACGATATTGCAAAATTGATCTCTGGAACAGGCCAGCGTCACACGCGCCGCTCAACAGATGCACAGATTTCCCCTGAAACTCAGGTTTATCTGGCAGACACCCTTGGTGAAACAGGCCTCTGGTATGCGCTTTGCCCACTGACCTGCCTGTGCGGGTCTTTCACACCAGTCGGTGGTCATAACCCCTATGAGCCCGCCTACGCGGGTTCGGCCATTCTGCACGGGCCACTCTATACCAACATTGCCAAAACATACGAAGAAATGGATGCAATAGGGGCCGCGCGCCAGGTGGCAGACGCAAAAGAGCTTGGCGAAGCTCTCAATGAATTGCTGAGCGATGCAGAGGCCCTGACCCGGTTGCAAGACGGCGCACACAGTTTTGCCGAGGCACAGGTCGACCAGCTTGACGCTTTCGCACGCACCCTTTCCAAGGCGTTGTCGCTAGTTTAGGCAGTTCAGAACCCGCTTTTTTGAATGAGCAGCCGTGTGCCGGACCTGATCGTTACCAATTTTAATCAAAATTTCACCGGTGTGTCCGCCACTGCCGCGGGTGTGGTGCGCCAGCAAGTCGACCGCTACGATCTGGCGCTTGCCGGACACGCTTTGCCCGGTTGCCCCGCGCCTGTCACACGGGCTGAGGTCACGCAACTCAGCCGGCGAAACCCTGAGAAATACCCTTTCACAATCTGGCACGTCCGCCGCAACCCGGAAATGCGCGCCGCATTGTGGGCACGCGATGTGCTGCGCCTGCCGGTACGGATCGTCTTTACCTCTGCCGCGCAAAGGTATCACTCGATGTTCCCGCGCTGGCTGATCTCCCGCATGGATGCGGTAATCGCCACGACCGAACGGGCGGCGGAATTTGTACCGAATGTCCGCGCCGTTGTGCCCCACGGGGTAGAAACAGAACGGTTTTATCCCGCCGAAGACCGGGCAATCGCCTGGCTTGCAGCCGGGTACCCCGGCTCAAGGGGCATCGCCACGATCGGGCGTATCCGCCCCGAAAAAGGCACAGATCGCTTTGTCAAAGCTATGCTGCGCCTCTTGCCCGACCATCCTGACACCACCGCATTGGTGATTGGCCGCGCGGCAAAATCCGATCAGTGGTTTCTGGACGATTTAAGGGTCGAAATCGACGAGGCCGGCCTGAACGACCGCATTCTCTTTCCTGGCGAAATCTCATCCGATGATCTGCCCGCTCTCATGCGCGCCCTCTCTGCAATCGTTCAGCTGCCCCGTTACGAAGGTTACGGCATGACGCCGCTTGAGGGCATGGCTTCTGGTGTGCCCTTTGTGGCCACGGATATGGGGTACTACCGCAACTTTTCCGGTCAGGGCACCAGCGGCCTCATCGTTCCCGAAGAGGTTGCAGAAGGAGCGGCACAAGCGCTCGATGGCCTGCTGACTGACGCGGACCGACACAGCAAAATGTCGAACGCTGCCAGAGATGCGGCGCTGACCCATTTCAGCATCAAATCCGAAGCAGACGGGATCGATACGGTCTATCAGCAGCTGTGGCAGCAGAGCTAAGAAATGGCTTCACCCAGATAGCTGGCGTTTCGCCCCGAAATCCTGACTCAGACCGGTGTTGTTGGCCTTGAGCGGACGTTTGGACATTCTCCCTCCGCGCGGAATCAAGCCCGCAGGGCGCCGCGCGATCGCCAGTCCGAGGGGCGGCCCGGCAATCGCGCGGCTTGTATTCAATGGCAATTACAGGCCATCGTCACAGGTTGCAGACAAATCTCTAAACCGGCATCCTCTGCTCAACAATCTCGGCCCACCAGCTACAGCCCGCCGGTATTACCTCGTCATTAAAGTTGTATTCCGGATGATGCACCGCAGCCGTGTCGCCATTACCCACCAGAATATAAGCTCCTGGCCGCTTTTCGAGCATAAAGGCAAAATCCTCACCCCCCATGATCAACGGCGCCTCATCGCATTGTCCGCTGACTGATTGCGCAACCTTGGCGGCAAATTCGGTCTGCGTTTCATGGTTGACCATAACCGGATAGTTCCGCTCATAATTCAATACAGCCGTCCCGCCAAACGCCGCCGAAATGTGATCGCATAGCACGCCCATTCGCTCCTCAGCCAGATCCCGCATCTCGGGGCTCAGCGTGCGCACTGTACCCATCAGATGCACCTTCTGCGGGATCACGTTGAATGTGTCCGAATCCGTGCTGAACGAGGTCACTGACACCACCAGCTGCTCCACCGGATCGGCATTGCGGCTGGCAATTGTCTGAAGCGCTATCACCAGATGGCTGGCCATAACTGTTGTATCGATGGTTTCATGCGGCTTGGCCGCATGGCCACCCCTGCCCTCGATCTCGATGTCGAACTTGTCGGTCGCTGCAAAAAACGGCCCCTGACGAATCGCAAACTGACCTTCGGGGACCCCCGGCCAATTGTGCATGCCGTAGACTTCCCGCACACCAAACCGCTCCATCAGACCGTCATCACACATTTCACGACCGCCGCCGCCGCCCTCTTCTGCAGGTTGGAAAATAATCACGGCTGTGCCGTCAAAATTCCGCGTCTCGGCCAGATACTTCGCCGCCCCCAGCAACATCGCAGTATGCCCGTCATGACCACAAGCATGCATCGCGCCCGGCGTTTTGCTGGCATACTCCACGCCCGTTGCCTCGTGAATGGGCAACGCATCCATATCCGCACGCAGCCCGACCACCCGGCCCGACCCATTCTCGCGGCCACGTATCACGCCAACAACACCCGTCCGGCCAATACCGGTCACCACCTCGTCACAGCCAAAGGCCTGCAGCTTTTCGGCCACCAACGCACTGGTCCGATGCGTGTCAAACATAAGTTCGGGATGCTCATGCAGATCCCGCCGCCAGGCGGTGATCTCGGGCTGCAATTCGGCAAAACGGTTCTTAACTGGCATGACAGGCTCCTCTGCTCTCGCCCACCGTCAATAGCCGCTTTCGGACACCAGTACAAAGTGTCCTTCGCTCACTTTCTCGTAGATTGACGGACCCGGTTCATACCCCACGGGATGGATCGGCGAGGGTATCGGTTTGAGTTTCAGATCGCTTTCCGATTTGCGTCGTTTCGGATCGGCAATCGGCACCGCGCTCAGCAGTGCCTTGGTATAGGGATGCTGCGGATTTTCAAACACCGAGGCACGGGGGCCACGTTCGACGATGCGGCCCAGATACATAACGCCCACATCATGGCTGACCCGTTCCACCACCGCCATGTCATGGCTGATGAACAGATAAGACAGGCCCAGCTCGGCCTGCAGCTCCATCATCAGGTTCAGCACCTGCGCCTGAACGCTCACGTCCAGCGCCGAAACCGCCTCATCCGACACGATCAGCTTTGGGTTCAACGCCAGCGCCCGCGCAATCGCCACCCGTTGCCGCTGACCGCCTGATAACTCATGTGGATAACGCTGCAGAAAACTCAATGGAAGCTGTACCCGATCGAACAACATGGCCACCCGGTCATCCATTTCCGCGGCACTGCCCATTTGGTAATTCCGCATCGGTTCTGCCACCTGATCAGACAGGCGCATCTGTGGGTTCAGGCTGGCAAACGGATCCTGAAAGATCATCTGCATATTTACCCGCGCTGCCCGCAGCTCTGACGGGCCAAGCGCCATAATATCCATACCGTCCAGCCGCACCTGACCACGCAACGGATCTATCAACCGCAAAATCGATCGCCCGGCAGAGGATTTGCCACAACCCGATTCCCCGACCAGTGACAGCGTGCGGCCCTTGTTCAGGGTGAAAGAAACATCTTCAACCGCATGCACATTGGCCACGGTCCGGCGCATCAACCCGCCTTTGACCGGAAATCGCGTCACCAGCCCCTCGACCTCCAACAACAGCTCATCGCTGCCCGTAATCGGCTTTTCCTTTGCCGTGTCCGATCCCAGTAACCGCATCGGCACCGGGTCGGGTTTCCCCTTCATCTCACCAAGCTTCGGCACAGCGGCCAACAAAGATTTGGTGTAGTCATGTTGGGGCGCTTCGAATATTTGCTCGACCGGGCCTTCTTCCACCTTGCGTCCCCGGTACATCACCACAACCCGGTCAGCCATCTGTGCCACGACCGCCATATCATGGGTGATAAACACCACCGCAGTCCCGGTCTCACGCTTCAACCGATCCATCAGGGCCAGTATCTCGGCCTGAATCGTCACATCCAGCGCCGTCGTCGGCTCATCCGCAATCAACAACCGCGGAGAGCAGGCCAACGCCATCGCAATCACCACCCTCTGCCGCATGCCGCCGGACAGCTCGTGCGGATATTGGCTCAGCCGTCGCTCCGGCTCTGGAATCCGGACCTCGCACAGCAACTCCGCCGCTCTTTCCTGTGCTTCGCGCCGGGACAATCCCTTGTGCAGTCGCAGCCCCTCCCTCAATTGCCGGCCAATGGTAAAAACCGGGTTCAGCGCGGTCATCGGCTCCTGAAAGATCATTCCGATTTCGTTACCGCGAATGGTCCGCATCAGCGATTGATCGGTCTTTGCCAGATCAACCTCTGTGCCATCACAGCGGTCGAACAAAAGGCGCCCTTGGGTGATGTCGCCACCACCAAATTCCACCAGCCGCATCAGCGACAAAGATGAGACCGACTTGCCCGACCCGCTTTCGCCGACGATACAGACGGCCTCACCAGCATGAACATCGAAAGAGATGTCCTCGACCCCCGCAACCGGGCCGTCGCGGGTCTGGAACTCGACCCTCAGGTTCTCAATACGGGCAATCGGTCGGTCCAGCATAAGGCTCCTTGTGACGCAATGGCGCTCTGGCAACGCTAACGCCCGGTCGAAAGCGGGTCAAACCCCCCGGGCAAACCGATTCGTTAACACTTTTCCCATCCTTTCCCCGTCATCCACCCGGTGTACGGGGGGTGCACAGGGGGTGTACGGATGTCACCCCCCTGTTTTGGGTCAGTTTGGGCAGATTAACACACCGCTCGCAGCACCTTACTGGCCTGCAGGAACCAGCACCGTCACACCCACCGCAGCCGCGCGGGCAAGCTCGGGATCGAGCGACATAGGGATGTATTCTCCCTGCCGCCAACGCTGTGCCAGATCATCGTAATGGCGGCTCAGAAAATGACCCGACTGCCCGGTTGAGATGACAAAAACGCTGCTGTCCGGGTCTGCAAAATCATAAACACCGCGATACCCAGCACCATGTACGTTATTGAAAGGATTGGGATCTTTCCCGCTGGTCCTGCCCCGCAACAAAGTGTTGTCGCCGCCCGACGTCGATTGTCGAATGTTAACAAAATAACGCAGCAACGGAATGTTGCCCAATACCAGATGATCATGGGTCGCCTGATGCGCATCACCCCATCGCAGACTCTCAAGCGCGGTACCGTAACGTTCTGTTATCCAGATCAGCGCATCATCGAGTGCAAGCCGCGCAATATCCTCGCAACTCTCAATCGGAGAAGACTGCCGCACATCACACCACGCTGATGCCCCATCTACATCGCGGTACACCCGTTCAATGAAAACCGGGTTTGGTCTGGTAAAATCTTCCGTCAACGGGCCCAGCTCATCCTGAACAAGCCGCAGCTGCAGCGCACGCAGCCATGCGGCATAGATCAACGGTTCTGGCAGATGCTCGTTCATCTCGCCGTTCCAGTTCGACAACAGTTCCAGCGCCCGCTGCCTCTGGCGTTCGTCACTGCCTTCGGGCGCCGCCTCTCCGGTGAACCACAGATTCGCACCGATCAGGGGCAGCAACGACCGCGCGGTAAAGCTCACCGTATCCAGCTGCGCCTCGATAAAACTGTCGCGCGTATGCACCTGCCGGGTCTGCATCAGCTTGTGCCACCTGTGTACACGCTGGGTATCCCCCCAGACAAAGCTCACATGCAGCGGAAAAGGCCGGTCAACGGTCTTATTGTTGGTATTGCCCAACAAACCGCCCGCGGGATCCAAAAACTCGGGGTTGGCGGAATAGGGGCTGATGCCCTGCCAGCGGTTTTCAGCAATCCATCCCCGGCTTGGCATTCGTCCCAGGCTTTCATGCCCCGCATGACGCCGCGGCATCGCTCCAATAGTCTTCAGGGCAATCTGCTCGGGCCCGACCAGTGTCAGGTTCTGCGACGGCCCGATGTACAATCGCCCGGCCTCCAGCGCCTCGTCCACACTGTTCGACCGCATCAATGCCATCGCCGCGCTCATCGTTGTGTCCTGCGGGGTCAGCACCGTCCAGGCCAACGACGCCACATGCCCCGGTGGCGTGACCGCTGACAACCCGTAATGCGATCCCGGCAGCACCGGGCCATTTTCGGTCCAGCGCAAGGTCATCGTGATCGGCTCTGCATCCTTGATCCGGATAATTGTTTTCTTTGTTTCAAAGGGCATGAACCCAACCGGCGTCAAATATTCGCTCGGTTCTTCCGGGTTCAGCTTCTCGATATAAAGGTCCTGATCATCCAGATAGGACGACGTTATCCCCCACCCCAATAGTGCGCTTCGTCCGGTCAGGATAACCGGAATGCCGGGGATCGTTCCGCCTATGACGCCGCCGGTTTCCAGCTCCATCCGCGCAAGATACCAGATCGCCGGAGCAGAGAAGCCCAGATGCGGATCGTTGGCCAACAGCGTTCCACCTGACGCAGAACGCGCAGGCGCAGCCGCCCAGGCATTCGAGGCCCCGGCAAAAGCGCGTTCCAGAAAGGGCGACAATGGCTGCCCAACGGCGCCAGCAGAGGCAAGCCGAGGTGTAGAAACGGTTGAGCTATCTGGGAAAAACGACGCATAATCCGGCAGTGCCGCAATCCCGCTGCCGGGTGCCAAGGGCATAATATCCGCCAAACGCGATTCATCCTGCAGAGCCAGAGAACTGCGCGCATAAAGGACTTCATTGTGCAGATGCGGAGATAGCTGCACGGCCATCAACTTGATAATGGCAATTGAATCCGCTGGCTGCCACGGTGCTATCGGCGCACTGAACATGAACATCTCAGGCGCACCACGGCCCAATGCCTCGTCATTGATCTCCTGCAGGCGGGCATTGATCCCTGCCGAATACGCCTCAAGTGCCCGCAGCGTATCTGCATCCTGCACATCAACAGACGCACGCGCTGCGGTATAAAGATCATAGCGGCGCATCACTTTGTCGATCTCTATGCTGCGCTGGCCAAACAGCTCTGACAGCCGCCCCTGTACCGTTCGGCGCAACACAACCATCTGCCACAACCGGTCCTGCGCATGGGCGTAGCCCAATCCATAGAAAACATCCTGATCATTGCCTGCAAAAATATGAGGAACATTGGCATTATCGCGCACAATCTCCACGGCAGAAGATACGCCGTTCACCTGCAACCGTTTGTCATATTCCGGCAAAGACCGCGACACGAGGAAATAGATCGCCATGACAGCGATCAACACCAAAACGATCATTCCGCCCGTAATTGCTACCAGCCAGTTGAAGACCCGCGCCATATGTGCTCCGATTTCGCTTGCCTCTGGGGCCGGGATAGTCAGAAATCCCGCAGTAGACAATGGCAAGGAAAAAAACGATGGCAAAACTCGCATTTTTGGGTATGGGCGTGATGGGATATCCGATGGCTGGGCATCTTCAGGCTGCAGGGTATGAAGTCTGCGTCTACAATCGCACAGTGGCCAAGGCCGAAGGCTGGGCAGCTGAACATGGCGGCCGCTTTGCTGCTACGCCACGAGAGGCCGCGCAGGGCGCCGAACTTGTGATGGCCTGCGTTGGCAATGATGACGACCTGCGCAGCGTCTGTCTTGGTGATGACGGCGCTTTTGCCGGGATGGATAGCGGCGCTTGTTTTGTTGATCACACCACCGTTTCCGCAACGGTTACTCAGGAACTTTTCTTGGTTGCCAGCGAGCAGGGTATTAACTTTGTAGATGCGCCGATTTCCGGGGGCGAGGCCGGCGCACAAAATGGCAAGCTATCAATTATGTGCGGCGGCGATCAGGCCGCCTATGATCGCGCAGAGCCTGTGATGAACACCTATGCCAAGCTTTGCCGTCGAATCGGCGAAAGCGGCGCGGGGCAAAAAACCAAGATGGCCAACCAAATCGCCATCGCGGGGCTGGTGCAGGGCCTGTCAGAGGCATTGCATTTCGCTGAAAAAGCCGGGTTGGATGGCCGCGCGGTGGTCGAGGTGATCAGCCAGGGCGCGGCGGGCAGCTGGCAGATGTCCAATCGTTTTGAGACCATGCTCGACGACCATTTTGAACATGGCTTCGCGGTGGACTGGATGCGTAAGGACCTGGACATTTGCTTGACCGCAGCCGATGAAAACGGCGCTTCCTTGCCGGTCACGGCACTGGTCGATCAATTCTACAAGGACGTCCAAAAGATGGGAGGCGGCCGATGGGACACGTCCAGTCTGTTCAAACGGTTGAGAAAATTAGACTAGAGCAAATCGGTGTAATGCTATTTCACCCGCCTTCCCGGGCTTGTCTCGGGACCTCGTGTTATATCCACGAGAACGCACTCTTATCGCTGTTCATAACCCCAATTTGTCCTGTGTGGATGGCTCCTGCAAAGCAAGACATTTTTGAGGTGATCGACATTTTGTCAGAAGCGGTCTTGTGTTCGGCCTGTTTGCGCGGTGCACTTGACCGCTGGCCCTGATGGTTTCCGCGACCCAAGTCCCCATCCTCGCAAGCGGACAGATGTCGTCCTGGACAAAGCCCGGGGTGTCTTGAGATTGCGGCTGACTCATTGCCATCACTTCTTTGGTCTTGCTGTCTCTGTTTCATTCCTTTCCGGTATCAGACGGTCCTGATCCTGTAGGGCTCATTTCGTGTGAGCACCGCCCAGATTATCCGCGCTGTCTTGTTCGCCATGGCCACTGCCGCGAGCTTTGCGGGTTTGCGCTCCAGCAGGTCCGCAAACCAGGGATCAAATCGCTCAGGTGCGCTTTTGATCTGTTTCATGCGGGAGGTCATGCCGACGACCATCAGGTGGCGTATGTAGCGGTCGCCCATCTTCGATATGCGGCCCAGCCTCTCTTTGCCTCCGGTCGACCGGTTGATCGGCGTCAGCCCCAACCAGGCCGAGAAGTCTCTGCCGCACTTAAACTGTGCGGCACTGCCAACCGTCGCGACAATGGCCGACGCCGTGATCGGCCCAATGCCGGGGATTGTCTGAAGCAAGTCGATCCGGGGCTCGGATTTCGCAGCTTGTGTCAGCTTGCGGCCATACCAGAGCACCCGCCCATGCAGGGCCAATATCTGTTCGCTAAGGTCGATGATGGTGTCCAGCGCAACGGGCGGTAGGTCCAGAGCCTGCTCTTGGGTGGTACGCTTTGCAAACCGGACGGCGTGACCGACGCCCTGAGCAAAGACGATGCCGAACTCCGCCAACAGACCACGCAGCATGTTGATCGTCTGGGTTCTCTGTCGAACGACTAGGCTACGCGCTCGGTGCAATGAAAGAATGGCCTGCTGTTCAGGCGACTTTACCTCAACGAACCGCATGGTCGGGCGGGTGACAGCCTCGCAGATCGCCTCTGCGTCAGCCGCATCGGACTTGCCGCGCTTGACATAGGGCTTCACATAGACAGGTGCTATCAACCTGACTTCATGACCCAGCCTGGTCAGTTCCCGCGCCCAGTAGTGGCTCGCACCGCACGCTTCCATGCCGATCAGACATGGCTCCAGACGTTCGAAAAATGCAAACATCTGACTGCGCCGCAAAGACCGGCTGAACCCTACAGATCCATCCTCCATGACACCGTGAATATGGAAAACGTTCTTGGCCAAATCGAGGCCGACTGTTGTAACCTGCATTGGGTGGCTCCTCTCCTAGCAGTTCATGACAACTGCACTATGGCGCATTGCGACGCCGATGGAGCAGGAGCCATCCACCCCATCCCGCATAAACGCCAGGGCCACGCTCAATCCATCCGGCGCAATCCCATGAGCCGTGCCTTTCATGATATGGGCAAATACATCTTTCCATCCCGCTGCCTGTAACGCTTCTGCAGCCTCCGGCAAAGACTTTGGCGGCACCACATCATCCGCATCCCCATGCACCAACAGCACCGGCGGACGGCTCATTACCTCTTCGTTAAGCAATTCCGGCGCTAGCAAACGCCCGGAAAACGCAACAATCCCCGCAATCGGGTCTTCGCGGCGCGGGGCCACATGCAGCGCCATCATTGTGCCCTGCGAGAACCCAAACAACACAACCTGCTCTGGCAGTACATCTTCGTCGACCATCAATGCATCCAGAAATGCATCAAGATCAGCAGAAGCAGCCATCAGGCCACGTTCGGCCTCTTCCTCAGACGACCCGTCAATCCAGGGGATCGGAAACCACTGCAAGCCAAAGGGCATACCCGGAATCGTTTCCGGCGCATCGGGGGCCACAAACAGCGTATCGGGCAAATGCTCGGCCAATACGTCAGCCAGTCCCAACAAATCGGCCCCATTCGCACCGTAGCCGTGAAGGAACACCACAACCGAACGCGTTGTCCCTGACAGCGGCTCTTTACGGCCCGCTTTCAAAACTCTGGTCATCTGACCCCTTCCCTGTTCTTCACAACCCGGTAGTAGGCCCACAATATGCGCGCTGCAACCGATCTCCATGGGGCCCATGCTTCGGCCAATTCACGAAACGCCCGGTCTTTTGGTCGTTCGGGCAGGTCATACAGAACTTTGGCGGCTTCCTGCAGCGCCAGATCGCCCGGAGCAAAAACATCTGCTCGGCCCAGGCTGAACATGGCGTAAACTTCTGCGGTCCAGACACCGATACCTGGCACTTTTGTCAGCGTTTTAATCACTTCGTCTGTAGGCGCGTAGCGCAGTTCTGCATAGTCCAGATCTGCCTGCGCCAGGGCAATTGAATATCGAATTTTCTGCCGACTCAGCCCAACATCGCGCAGATCATCTTCGGTCGCCTGCCGAACGTTATCTGCAGATGTCAGTCTCGCCGCCTTCATCCGATCCCAGATGGCACTGGCCGAAGCTGTGCTCACCTGTTGACTGACAATCGCGCTTAACAATTGATCAAACCCATCCGGCTTGCGTCGCAACGGCAAAGGTTTCGTTATTTCAAAGGCTTGCGCGAGTTTCGGGCAAACCGAAATCAGAAACTCAGCCCCTTCCTGTACATCCGCATCGGTTTCGATGATTCGACCCGTCACAGCGACAAAACCCACTCAAGCGCTGCATCCACCGTCTCAACCCGAACCGCATCCGGTTGAGCAGGTCGCCGGATCATGGCCACCCTGATACCCAGCTCCCGCGCCGCAATCAGTTTAGATTTCGGGGCCTCGCCACCGGCGTTCTTGACGATCAGCCAATCGACACTCAAACGAGTGAATAGATTTACTTCTTCTTCAACCGAAAACGGAGGGCGCCCGATCAAAAACTCGCCGTTTGGAAACGGAAATTCGCGATCCGGGGGATCAATCTGCCGACAGATCAACCGGCAACTGGCAAGATTTGCAAACCGGTCCAGTGTCTGCCTCCCGGTGGCCAGAAACACCGTTAATCCATCTTCAATTTCAGAGGATGCATCCTCTTCGCGATCAATCATCGTCCATAGATCGCCCGCTTCGGGCACCCACTCTTGTCTAAGCAACTGGCAATAGGGAATTTTTTCTTCCTCGCAAAGCAGCGCACTGCGCATAGAAATGCGAGCCGCAAATGGGTGCGTGGCGTCCAGAACCGCGCTTATATTCTCTTCCTTCAGAAAAGTTCGAAAGCCTTCAGCACCTCCAAAGCCGCCAATCCGTGTCGGCAAACCAGTGTCTTTTGGCGCCCGCGTGGCCCCGGCCAACGAAGCGATTGCTTGAATGTCCTGTTTTGCGAAAGCCCCGGCAATTTGCAGTGCCTGCCCGGTTCCGGCCAACAAAAGAACGGTCATTCTCCGGCCCTCGAAACAACTGCACCTTTCCGGTCAATGATCACGACATCCGCTTTGATCTCTTCCGGCAACATGCCAGACACATTTTTCAACGCTTCACCCGCAACAAATTCAGCGTAATTTTTTCCTATGTTTTCATAGGTTTGCAATGCTGAATTCATGTACTCCACGTCTGGTTTGCCAAGATCCTTTGCAAGCCGCGCGAAATCCACCTGACTGCGCCCGGAATGAAGGTCACGCGCGCCCTGGGCAAGCTTGGTCATCTTGCCGATACCACCCCCAATGGTGATCCGCGGCAGCGGGTGGCGGGCGAGATACTTCAACAAACCGCCCGCAAAATCCCCCATGTCCAGCATGGCATGATCCGGCAACCCATATAGGGTTTGCACGGTTTTCTCGCTCGTCGCCCCGGTACAACCCGCCACATGGATCAGCCCGTCGGCCCGGGCCACATCAATGCCGCGATGGATAGAGGCAATCCATGCAGCACAGGAAAACGGACGCACAATTCCAGTAGTGCCCAAAACAGACAATCCACCCTTGATTCCAAGACGTGGATTCCAGGTTTTTTGGGCCAGTTTTTCGCCGCCGGGAATTGAAATTTCGATCATCACATCAGCGGCTTGCGATAACCTTTGCGCCATTTCCTGCACCGTATCGGTCAACATTTGCCGCGGTACAGGGTTGATTGCAGGCTCACCGGGCGGAATTGGCAAACCCTCCATGGTTACCGTCCCCACCCCCTCACCCGCTACAAACTGCACCCCACCCGCCGACGCGGATACCCGGGACCGGATCAGTGCACCATGCGTTACGTCAGGATCATCACCCGCATCTTTGATCACACCGGCCTCTGCCCAGCCTTCCCCCTGGTCCCAATGTGAAATTTCAAATTCCGGCCGCTCTCCCTTGGGCAGTGTTATGCGCACACGATCCGGGCGCCCCTCGCCCCATAGCCCCATCAACGCCGCGCGCGTCGCCGCCGTGGCACAGGCGCCTGTGGTCCAGCCACGGCGCAAAGGTCTATCCGGTTTGCGAGCCATCGTGATGCGGACTATAGGCAGAGCAGATCGTCAGGCCAATCCGCAAATCACCGAAAACAAGCATCACGAAATTCGAAATTGCCGGGCGTTCATTTTGCCTATTGCTCGGGTTAAGCGGCCTCTCGTAGCTCGCAGGGTCAATAGAACCATAATTGACCCACCAAAATGTCGCGACCTGTCTGGTCAAGCGTCGCGACCGCCCTTTCCCGTCTGCGTTGGAATAGGCATATATGGGGCATGAACGACTCACTTTCACTTCCCAATGGCGATTGGCCGGAACTGCTGCCAGGCTGGGTCTGGCTGTGCGGCGCCGGCCCCGGCGATCCGGGACTGCTTACCCTGCACGCAATCAATGCGCTGCGCCAGGCGGATGTCGTGATCTATGATGCGCTTGTACAGGAAGCGATACTGGAGTGGGCGCCTCAGGCCAAACATATCTATGCAGGCAAACGCGGTGGCAAGCCGTCTGCTATTCAACGTGATATATCGCTCCGTCTTGTGGATCTGGCCAGAGAAGGCAAGCGCGTGCTGCGCCTGAAAGGCGGGGATCCATTTGTGTTCGGACGCGGCGGCGAAGAGGCCCAAACATTGGTGCAGCACAATGTACCGATCCGGATCATTCCGGGCATCAGCGCCGGTATCGGCGGATTGGCCTATGCCGGAATTCCCGTAACCCACCGTGACGTGAACCAGTCGGTCACCTTTGTCACCGGTCATGATCAATCCGGTGAAACACCTTCGTCGCTGAACTGGCCGGCTATTGCGCAAGGCAGCCAAGTACTGGTGATCTATATGGGCATGAAACATGCGGAGCAGATCACCAGTGAATTGATTAAAGCCGGGCGCGGAGTTGAGGAACCTTGTGCTGTGGTCTGTTCAGCCACGACCGGTGATCAGAAGGTGCTTGAAACCACGCTGGGGCGGATGGCCGCGGACATTGCCGCAAGCGGCTATGAGCCGCCTGCAATCTTGTGCGTGGGCCGATCGGTGTTGATGCGACAGGTTCTGGACTGGCAGGGCATGATGGGCGGCCAGGCCCCTCGTAACCTTGACCCACTTGGCCGTGGACGCCCTGCCGAGGCGTCATGATCACGCGAACCCGTTTTAGTTTGAGGGGGCTCTGCCCCCGGCGCCATTGGCGCCTCCCCCGGGATATTCTCAGCAAGAAGAAAAGCGGTGTTGGCCATGAATAGCGGCCTGATCATTGCTGCACCATCCTCTGGTTCGGGCAAAACAACGGTGACCCTGGCGTTATTGCGTCTGTTGTCGCGTGAGGGTGTCGCTGTACGTGGCGCGAAATCCGGACCTGACTACATCGATCCGCGATTTCACGAGGCTGCCTGTGGCGCACCTTGCCCCAATCTGGATGCCTGGGCGATGACACCTGAACGGGTACGGTCGCTTGCTACAGGCGAAGGCATGCTTTTGATCGAAGGCGCCATGGGCCTGTATGACGGCGCACCTCCCGATAGCCGCGGCGCTGTTGCAGATCTGGCCCGTATCCTAGACCTTCCTGTGGTGCTGGTCATTGATACGGGGCGCATGGCCGGATCGATCGCGCCGCTGGTTGCTGGTTTTGCAAACTATGACAACACGGTGCGGATTACCGGGCTCATTCTGAACAATGTCGGAAGTGACCGCCATGAACGGATGTTGCGCCGGGCTTTGGCACCGTTGGATATTCCAGTTCTTGCCGTATTGCCACGTAATGCGGATCTGGCCATGCCGTCCCGCCATCTCGGGCTGGTTCAGGCCACTGAACGCGCTGATCTTGATGAGTTTCTGGATACCGCCGCTGACGCGCTTGCCGCAAGTTTGGACCGGGACGCTTTTTTGGCTCAGCCGCGCCCGTTATCGGTTGCAAACTCTGCGCGGATATTTTCACCGCCAGCCCAGGCAATTGCGGTCGCCAGTGATGAGGCATTTGCCTTTTCATACCCGCATATGCTGGCAGACTGGCGTAAAGCCGGGGCCGAAATACGCTTTTTCTCCCCTTTGGCAGACGAGGCTGTGCCGGACGCGGGTTTTGTATTTTTACCAGGTGGATACCCCGAATTGCACGGCGCCCGGCTTGCAGCCGCTTCACGGTTCAAAGAAAGTCTGTTGATCGCAGCGCAAAACGCCGTGATTTATGGCGAATGTGGTGGCTATATGTTGCTGGGTGAAGCTCTGTTTGATGCCGACGGCACCTGCCACCAGATGGCAGGACTATTGCCGCTGGAAACCTCCTTCGCGAAACGCAAACTTCACCTTGGGTATCGTCAATTGACCTGTTCAGACGGTCCAATGAAAGGCTCTTTCACAGCGCATGAATTCCACTATGCGACAACCTTACGGGCAAACGGCACCCCCCTGTTTTCAGCCCAGGATGCCGAAGGCAACACCCTACCTGAAATGGGGCTGCGTGTGGGGCATGTCCAGGGTAGCTTTGCCCATGTCATCGACAGGGTAATCTGAGCCACTTGCAGCCCCCGGAAAAGCACTCTAGCACTTCACGCATGAGTGAAACCGCCATCTCGCCCGAACTGCCACAGGCCAAACGCAATGTTGCGGTTTTGATCCTGGCGCAGGCGATATTGGGGTCGCAGATGTCAATGTTATTCGTGGTTGGCGGGTTGGCTGGGCAATCACTGGCAAGCAATATTTGTTTTGCCACGCTGCCGATCACGCTGATCGTTCTGGGCTCAATGCTGGCAGCAAACCCTTTATCTGCATTGATGCAGAAATGGGGGCGCAGATCGGGGTTTTTGATCGGCGTCGCAGCCGGGGCAACCGGAGGCGCTGTTGGCGCATATGGTCTCTATCTGGCATCCTTTCCGGTTCTTCTGTTGGGCAGCCTGATCACCGGCGTCTATATGTCAGCACAGGGGTTTTACCGGTTTGCAGCGACCGACATGGCAAGCGAAGGCTATAAACCAAAGGCAATTTCCTACGTGATGGCCGGAGGGCTTGCCAGCGCGATCATCGGCCCGCAATTGGTAAAAGTTACATCACAGGCGATGGTGGTGCCTTTTTTGGGCACCTATCTGGCAGTGGTCGCGCTCAACCTTATCGGCGCATTTCTTTTCTTCTTTTTGGATATTCCAAAGCCAGCACCCGCAAAAGTCGATGACAAACCCGGCAGAAGCCGTTGGGAGCTTTTGACAACGCCACGCATTGCGGTGGCTGTGATCTGTGCCGCGGTAAGCTATGCGCTGATGAACCTTGTTATGACCTCTACTCCGCTGGCGGTTGTCGGATGTGGGTTTACCGAAGGTAATGCCGCAGATGTGGTTACCGGGCATGTGCTGGCAATGTTTGCACCCTCCTTTTTTACCGGTCATCTGATTGCCCGGTTCGGAGTTGAAAGGATAATGGGCACAGGCCTTTTCATCCTCGCCTGTGCAGGGGTTGTCGCGCTTCAGGGGATTGAGCTGAGTAATTTCTTCATAGCGCTCATCCTGTTGGGGCTGGGATGGAATTTCGGCTTTATCGGTGCCACAACTATGCTGGCCTCTTCTCACACACCAGAGGAACGCGGGAGAATACAAGGGCTGAACGATCTGATTGTGTTTGGGGGCGTGACACTTGCGTCGCTTTCCTCAGGTGGTTTGATGAACTGTACTGGTGGAGACGCGGCGACTGGTTGGATCGCGGTTAATCTGGCCATAGTACCATTGCTGACCCTCGCAGGTGGCGCATTGATATGGCTGATGTTACGCCCCAAAGAGGTATGAGTTGATACGTATAGTTTACCAACCCAGCTATTGCGGGGTCGCATAGGTAACACATGGGTATTTTGGGCAAGAAAGAAGCCCCAGTTACCCCGCAGTTATTCGTCTTGCCAAAAACACCCGGAGATTTTCACATCTGCGCGCATCGTTCAGCAGTTACCAACGGCCTGTAAAAGCGGTTCGCATCAGCATCAGACGGCTGCGAGCCGGGGACAATTCCAGCGAACCTGATGCGACATTTGAAGGCGCGCGTTCTGCCTGGCGCAATATGGTCGCACTTTGCCATAACGGGTTCAAGGCCGGGCGGGCAATTTTGGGCAATCGGGCGCAACCCTTACGCGCCTGCATCAAAGCGGCAATCCCCTCTTTTGCAAGGGTACGCACTGCATCAGGCGTACCTTCCACCAAAGGGATACGGCCCGAGCTTTCCAGTGCAGGTATTGCGCGCAGCCAGTTGGCAAGGCCAAGCGCGAAACCGGCCTGTCGCAGGGCGTCTTCAGGCAATTCGGTCGGACAAAGCGCGCGGGCGCTGGCCAAAAGAAGATTGGCCGACGTATGATCGAGATATTCGCGAAAATGCTGCATATCCTCAAACGGATCGCGGTAGATGTCCCATCGTCGGGCCACAATCAACTGGTCTAGCAATCCTGCACCTTCTGCGTCCAGCACACCCGCCAATGGTGTGGCCACCTCATGCCTCCGGACATCTCTACCGGTGCGGATTTCTTCCAAAACATCGCGCCACCATTGCAGCCGCATTTCCGCAATCATGCTTTCCTGCGTCAGCCAGGGTGCGCGCGCCACCTCAACGTTAAACGCGTAAATCGGAAACAGCACTGCACGCGCCTTTACCGGTGCTGCCATTGCCGCCATAAACCTGTCCGGATCGCCGCGTTCAACGATCCCGGCACAGGCGGTCAGCGCCTCATCCATCGCGCAGCAGCTTCCAGATTATGGCATCCAGCAGCGCCTCAAATGACGCATCCACTATGTTGGGGGACACACCCACAGTTGACCATCGCCGTCCCTTGCCATCTTCGCTGTCGATGATCACACGGGTCACGGCCTCTGTCCCGCCCTGGGTAATGCGCACCTTGAAATCCACAAGGCGCATATCTTCAATCGCATGCTGATAGGGGCCCAAATCCTTTGCCAGCGCCTTGGCCAATGCGTTCACCGGACCACGATCAGACCCTTGCTCATCCATTGACTCAGAAACCGACAGCGTTTTCTCTCCGTCAATTTTGACAACAACAACGGCCTCGGAAAGCGAGATCATCTGGTTGTATTTGTTTTTGCGCCGCTCGACGGTGACTTTGTAACGCTTGACCTCAAAAAACTCTGGCAGCAGGCCCAACTCGCCCCGCGCCAAGAGTTCGAAAGACGCCTGTGCGCTGTCATAGGTATAGCCGCGATCCTCACGCTGTTTGATCTGTTCGAGAATGCGCGACAAGGCCGGGTCATCCGGTGCAACCTCTAACCCTGCTTCGGCCAAACGGCTGCGCAAATTGGACTGTCCAGCCTGATTTGACATCGGGATGATACGCGCATTTCCCACCATTTCCGGGTCAATATGTTCATAGGTGGTCGGATCTTTGAGAATGGCCGACGCATGCAACCCCGCCTTGTGAGCAAAGGCAGAGGCCCCGACATAGGCCGATTGCCGCAGGGGCACGCGGTTTAGGATATCATCAAGTTGCCGACTGGCGCGACTTAACCCTTTGAGCGCATCCAGGCTAATCCCGGTTTCATACTGGCTGGCATAAGGCTCTTTAAGCAAAAGCGTCGGAATGATCGCTGTGAGGTTTGCATTTCCACAGCGTTCGCCAAGCCCGTTCAGCGTGCCCTGAATCTGCCGCGCGCCCGCATCGACGGCTGCAAGGGAACCGGCAACTGCGTTTTCGGTGTCGTTGTGGGTATGAATCCCGAGGTTTTCCCCGGGGATACCCCCCGCAATCACGGCTTTGGTGATGTCATGGATTTCCTGCGGCAGCGTGCCACCATTGGTGTCGCATAATACGATCCAGCGGGCACCGGCCTCTAGAGCGGCATGAAGACAAGAGAGCGCATAGTCCGGATTGGATTTGTATCCGTCAAAGAAATGCTCGGCATCAAACAGCGCCTCGCGCCCCTGCGCCACGATATGTTCGATGGACCGGGCAATGTTATCCCGATTTTCGTCGAGCGTGATGCTGAGCGCGGTTTCGACATGGAAATCATGGGTTTTTCCCACCAGACACACGGCAGGCGTGCCCGCGTTCATCACCGCGGCCAGCACATCGTCATTCTCCGCCGACCGCCCGGTCCGTTTGGTCATGCCAAAGGCGGTCATGGTCGCCCGGGTATCGGGGGCGGCATCGAAAAACGCACTATCGGTGGGATTGGCCCCGGGCCAGCCGCCTTCGATATAGTCGAGGCCGAGGGCATCAAGAGCCTGTGCAATCTGCTGCTTTTCCGAGGTCGAAAACTGGACGCCCTGCGTTTGCTGACCGTCGCGCAGAGTGGTGTCGTAGAGGGAGAGTCGGGATTTGGTCATTGGAGTGCCTCAAGCTTGGTGGGGTCGAACTCCGGGCCGGGGACCAGTTCGACGCCGTCTTTGGACATTCGTACCTCGACACCGGCGTTAATTAGCGCTGCTTTGAGACGATCGACTTCGGCGAAGTTTTTGGTTTGCATCGCAGCCTGTCTAACAGCCTGCAATTTGTCAGCAAGCAATCCAAGGCCTGAAGCTTTGGGCAACGCGGCCCACCCCGGCACCATATCTCCCATAAGGCCCAAAAATTGTAGAGTGTATCTTAAGGTGGAAATATCATCAGCCAATGAAAGCTGATGCAATTCGGCAATCGCACCCGCAGTATTCAAATCGTCTGACAAAGAATTCACAACAGCTTTGTAAGGTTCACCAGTTCCTACACCTTGCTCGGCTTGTGCATACCATCTTCTCAGCGTTTTCTCAGCCTCCCTCGCTTTCTCCGCTGTCCAGTCCATCGGTTTGCGGTAATGCGTGGACAGGAACACAAAGTGGATCACCTCGCCCGGGATGCCCTGATCGAGCAAATCCCGCACGGTAAAGAAATTGCCCAATGATTTGGACATCTTCTTGCCTTCGACCTGAAGCATCTCGTTGTGCATCCAGACATTGGCAAACCCGTGGCCCATGCAGCGTGACTGAGCAATCTCATTCTCATGATGCGGGAATTGCAGGTCATTGCCGCCGCCATGGATGTCAAAGCTTTCGCCCAGCAGTTCATAAGCCATGGCCGAGCATTCGATGTGCCAGCCGGGGCGACCCCTGCCCCATGGGCTGTCCCAGCCGGGTTGGGCTTCGTCCGAGGGTTTCCACAGCACAAAATCCATCGGGTCTTCTTTATACGGTGCCACCTCAACCCGGGCACCGGCGATCATGTCGTCAACACTGCGACCAGACAACGCTCCATAGTCTTTATAAGACCGCACCCGGAACAGGACATGGCCTTCAACGGCGTAGGCATGGCCGCGTTCGATCAGTGCAGAGGTCATCGCAACCATAGGCGCGATCCATTCGGTCGCGCGGGGCATGGCATCCGGTTCCAGAGCACCCAATGCGCCCATATCGTCCAGAAACCACTGTGTTGTCTCATTGGTTATGTCACTGATCGACCGGCCACTTTCGGCGGCGCGTGCGTTGATCTTGTCATCCACATCGGTGAAATTGCGGGCATATGTGACATGGTCCGTACCAAACACATGGCGCAACAGCCGGTAGAGCACGTCAAACACCACAACAGGCCGGGCATTGCCCAGATGCGCGCGGTCATACACCGTGGGGCCACAGACATACATCCGCACATTGTCCGGATCGATGGGGGTAAAATCCTCTTTTTTCCGGGATTTGGTGTTGTGCAGTCTGATCGTCGTCATAAGGTCCTCGCGCGCGTGATCCGCGGCGGGCTTATCAACTTAACGTCTTGGATGGAATAGATGACCGGGCCCGCCTGAGATTTCTCAGTGGGTAATGCAGCAGATAATGATGGTTGCATTGGTCATGACGGCGAACATAGGCAGGTGGCAGGGCCCGGTCAATAGCTCTGACCGGAACCGTATGGTTCAGTCAAAAAAGTCGTGATCAGTGCGCAAGGCACAGCGATTGCCATCCGGGTCCATAAACTCTGCTGTCCGCCCCCATGAGTAATCAAACTCTTCAACAACCACACCATGGGATCGCAGGTGCGCAACCGATGCTGCCAGATCATTGGTGTTGAGACGTAGTTTAGAAGGGCATTCCTGGGGGGATTTGAGTTTCGCTGCAGTAGTGCCGCCGGTTTCCACCATCAGATAGGCACCACTCAGATCAAAACAGATCAGCCCGTCCCTATCCGTACCTTTCTCAAAAAGCACCTTGAGGCCGATCACATCCCGATAAAACGCCCGGCACGCCGGGTAGTCGCCCGTATTTAAAATAAAGCCGTAACGCGAAATTTCCATGATGCATTCCTTTTGTTGGGAACAGCCAATTCTAATGACCGGCTGCGCCCATTCGATTCAGCTGTAATTCACAACCTCAAACTCGATCCCATCAGGTCCGTCGAAATAGAACCGAAGGCCGGGTTCGTAATCGCCGTGACTGTGTGTTTCATACCCGGCGGCCTTGACCCGTGCTTCTGTCGCATCGATGTCGTCCACAACTACACCTACGTGATTGAGCCCGCCAATTCGGCCATAGGTATTCCCGAGCTTCTTAAGCTCTTTATTCGGTGCATAAAGCGCAAGATAGCTGTCCGCATCACCCACGTGCACGGTATGCCCATTGTCCTTCGCTTCACCTTCCCAACGAATATGCCAGCCAAACAAATTACACAGGATCGCAGCGCTTTCCTCGGGTTTCGGCACGGTGATGTTTACGTGTTCCAGATGCATGTTGTTTCCTTCCGGATTGAAATTTAATGACTTTGAATGTAGTACTTCAAGTTAACTTGAGTTCAATATGGAAAATATTCATGCAAAACAATTCATTACGAAATAGAGGTCTCTCAATAGGATATGTTTCAGAGCGTACAGGCCTGTCTGTATCAGCCATCCGCTACTACGAGGACGAACAACTGGTGCACCCCGATCGCAATGAAAGCGGGCACCGCCGTTATGCCCGGTCCGACATCAGGCGCCTCTCTTTTGTGATGATTGCACAGGGTTTGGGGTTTTCCATCTCGGACATTCGCAATGCCTTGGCTACCTTGCCCGAACACAGGACGCCAAACAAAGGGGATTGGGCCAGGATTTCGCGCAATTTCGGCAGGGTTCTGGATGAGCGTATTTCACAGATGCAGCTGCTCCGCGAAAAACTGGACGGATGCATTGGGTGCGGATGTCTGTCGCTTAAAACCTGCGGACTTTATAACGCGCGTGATCGCGCGGCACGTCGCGGCGCCGGGCCGCGCTATCTGTTGGGGGACAACAGCGAAACGGTGTGAATAGCATATTTACATATAGAAAGAGGTTAGAAACGAGGCGTCTCAGAACAAAACATGCCCTCAGATAAAATTGGTCGCCACACCGCCAACAATAAAGACCATTTGCGACATACGTCGCAAATGGGACAGAATACGACAGGGAATCATGCATTTACCTGCGCCAACAGGGAGTTTTAACCATGAAGCAACGCTGCAAGATTGCTTTGGTAATCTACACGATCGGCGCTGTCCGCGGTCGCGCAGCGCGGGGAAGACCATCATTGGGCTAACCTTTCACCCCAATGATAGCTTGACCCAAGGACGATCCTGACATGACCGATACAACCACAACCTCGCGCCGTTCCGGTGGACGTGCAGCCCGGCGCGCAAGCCGCGCCGCTCCTCTGGAGGATGCCGTTCGCCCCGTTCGCGCGGGTATCGAAGGCGGCACATACAAGCCCCTGACACAGGCAGGAATGGAAAAGATTCACAACACCGCCCTTGACGCGCTGGAACAAATCGGCTTGGCCGATGCGCCCGAAAGTGGCATCAAGTATTTGACCGATGCCGGTGCAATCCTCGGCGATGACGGACGTATCCGTTTCCCCCGGGCGCTCGTCGAAGACATGATCGCCGTGGCAAACAGGCAGGTCACATTGTGCAGCCGTGACGGCAAGAACGACCTCTCACTTTCCGGTAATCGCGTTCATTACGGCACCGCTGGTGCTGCCGTTCATATGGTGGATGTAGCAGGCCGAGAATATCGCGAAAGCACTCTTCAGGACCTGCATGATGCGTCGCGCATTTGTGACGTGCTGGATAACATCCATTTCGTGCAGCGCCCGATGGTCTGCCGGGACATTCCGGACAACCGTGAAATGGATCTTAACACAGTCTATGCCACTACTGCCGGGACAACCAAACACATCGGCACCTCCTTTACCGATCCCAGCTATGTCGCCCCGGCCCTTGAAATGCTGCACATGATCGCCGGTGGTGAAGACAAATGGCGTGAACGGCCATTTATGAGCAATTCCAACTGCTTCGTTGTCCCACCTATGAAGTTTGCCACTGAATCCTGTCAGGTGATGGAGGAGTGTATCAAGGGTGGGATGCCAGTGTTGCTACTCTCAGCCGGTATGGCCGGAGCAACGGCGCCGTCCACTGTAGCAGGCGCTATTGTGCAGGCTGTGGCGGAATGTCTGGCCGGTCTGGTCTATGTGAATGCGGTCAAACCAGGACACCCGGCAATTTTCGGCACTTGGCCCTTCGGCCTTGACCTGCGCACAGGCGCGATGACCGTGGGTTCAGGCGAACAGGCATTGTTGTCAGCCGGATGCGCTCAAATGCACAAATTCTACGGCGTGCCGGGTGGCGCCGCAGCCGGTGCTGCTGATTCCAAAATGCCTGATATGCAAGCCGGTTGGGAGCAAATGTGTTCGAATGTGATGGCCGGGCTTTCCGGTTTGAACATGGTGTACGAGGCCGCCGGCATGCATGCTTCTCTGCTTGGCTTCTGCCACGAATCCCTGATCCTGGGCGACGATCTGATTGGTCATGCGCTGCGCTGTGTGCGCGGGATTGAAGTGGATGATGAAACCCTCGCCTTTGAACAAATCCGCGAAGTTTGCATCGGTGGGCCGGGACATTACCTTGGCACGGAACAAACGCTCGGCCGAATGCAGAAAGATTATGTTTATCCGGCACTTGGGGACAGAACCTCTCCCAAGGAATGGGCAGAACGGGACAAACCTGACCTGCTGATAAACGCCACAACACGCAAAGAGCAGATCCTCTCAGAACGCTCTGCTGCACGGTTCAATCCCATGCTGGATGCTGAAATTCGGCGGAAGTTCAACATTCACCTGCCATCATGATGTTGGAAGCAAAGTAAGAAACGGAGCAGCGGGTTACACGCTGCTCATGTTTTATCGCGACGACCGAAAGCGGCGTTCGGTATATCAGATCATCCGGAAATCCGCGCAAGCAACGCCACGGTATCCAGCCCTGCAACCGACCCCGCTAGTGGCTCTCGGCGAAGCGTGCACAGAATGTCGAGACAGATCGCGTTGCCCGACCCTTCCCAGATCGAATTCAGCGGTGCCTCACGGTAAAACAAGGGCAATGGCGTATCTTCAATATAGCCTGTGCCCCCCATGCGCTCCATCGCCTTGTAAACAAAGTTAGAGCACAGCTTGTTCCCAAGGAATTTTGCCAATGCAACGGCTAGACGGGCAAAGTCACGATTAGCCTCTGAGGCGCGGTCAAAGAACCCCGCCACATAGAGGCCAAATGCAAGCGTGCCTTCCCTATCCAGCGTAAGATCGGGCAGCACACACCGGGCTCAGTTTGCGACGTGAGACAGACCATCCCGGCATGGGTCGCATGGACCACCGACCCGGTCTTCCCAGGCCACAGCGGTATAGCCAGCTCCGATATCAGACGACATTTATCGATGATATGAGGGGTGAAACTCGACTTCATCAAGCCGCCGACCACCTGTATCAAACTGGATCAACTCGGGCACATGCCGATTGGTCTGACACCCGGTAACACGCATATCTGCCTGCCACATCAACGCGCCATAATCCGCCAACACAGCCGCATCCCCACCTGCTAACGCTGCGTGCTCTCGCAATGCAATATCACCGCCCCAATAGTCGATATCGTGCCTCGCTTCAGGTTGATTATGGACATCATGTGTGTCAAGCTCTGACCGAGGCGGGATCTGTGGCATGAAAGACTCTCCATGCCACATCAATTGTGCTGCGCGAAACAATTGATGTGAAAGGGGATTCACAAACCACCATACCTGTGCCATGGTGTCAGGGCACCACCCAAAAAGAGGTGGGCACACAAAGGCAGAGCAGGACGATCATGACCAATCGCAAACGCCCGGCAATCGGCATTTTGGTATATTTTGCCATCGCCTTTGGATTGGGCGCTTACTTCACCTTTGCGGCCGTTCAGGGCGATTATGGCCTGTTCCGACGGGCAGAGATCGTAGCCGAAGAAAAGGCGTTGCAGGCCCGTCTGGACCGGCTGAATGCCAAGGTTGCCCGGATGGAAAACCTGACGGCACGGCTGTCAGACACCTTTCTTGATCTTGACCTGCTGGACCAACAGGCCCGTGACGTTTTGGGTCTCTTGCGGTCAGACGAAATTGTCATTCGCTAAAGTATCATCGCCAAATTCATTGCCACTGAATCCAACGCGTATAAAGCACGTTAGAATCAGCTAAATACGCTATCTTAAAGGGTGGTTTGAAAATGGCGCACCTGAGAGGATTCGAACCTCTGGCCTCTGCCTTCGGAGGGCAGCGCTCTATCCAGCTGAGCTACAGGTGCACTGTTCGCGCGGTATAGCCGGGCAAAACCGGCGGCGCAATCGCGAATATCGTTACTCACAAATGCGGGAAAATGACATGTTTTAAAAACACGTTTTGGGGCCCCGTTTCCGAGACCCCAAAAAGAGGTAGTCCTGAACGCAGAAGCTGCGCTTAAACTGGGTTACCGTATTTGTCGTATGTGGGTTCTGGCTCAACAAAAATTGTTGGCTCTTCCTGCTGTGCGCAGGCCGATACGAAGATACCCATTGCGAGTACTACGGTAATTTTCAAAAGCTTCATGCTGGCAGCTCCTTTTGCTTCATTCACAAGAATGTTAGCGACTCTATTCGCATCCGTCGAACATTAATACGCAAAAATTTCAATTTTTTTCGGATTTCCGCCGATCTTTGTCGACTGTGTACAAAATGCCTCACCCGTTGAGTGCGACATCGCCAGCGGCATGTACGTATTGCTGTCGCAAATCTCCTTCAGAACCAACATTTTCGAATGCGTGTACCAACACAGGTACGTGCAAACCCGCAGAATAAGAATGTTTATGCCAATTTGCTTCTATCTGATATGTTTGCCTTCAAGCCAATTTAGAGAAAATCATGATACGTAGACAATTTCTGAAGACGGGTACCGCTTTTGCATGTGTTGCATTTCCTTCTTCGCTGATGGCAGGTGGGGAAGCCCCACCAAAGTTCGGCAAACCAAAAACGTCTCAAACACCTGAGAAAAAGGACGCGCCCGAAAAAAACTGCAAGGCGCTCAAGAAAAAGCTCGCAGAATTACGGCGGAATCTCAAAAGAGCAGAACGCGCAGAAAAAAAGCGGGAAAGGCTATTTAACAGTATTCGTAACGACGCAGAAGACTATGAAGCTCAAGTTCATGTGGATCAAGCAAAGTTGCGTAAAGCACGAACAAATTTGAAGAAGGCCGAAAAGCGGACGAAATTGGCCAGCAGAGTATATGAACGTGCGCGAGCAGCAGGAAATGATACAAAAACCGCAAGCGCAGAACGTGCCCTAGACGACGCCCTTGAAAAAGAAAAGGGTGCAGAAGACCATGTTGAAAATTTGGAAATCGATATTTGGGAAAATAACAACCGACACGCGAGCGAATTAAGAGACTTGAAGGATGCCCAAGCCAAACTGAATAGCGCGCGCACATGGGTTTCAAACTACAAGTCTCAGATTAGAAAGTTGACCAAAGAGATGAAGACTGCTGGGTGTTAAGCGCTAGCCCAGCAATTCGTGACACAGCTCCAGTGCATCGACCAGCACGTCAATCTCTGCCTCAGTATTATAGAGGCCAAATGACGCCCGGCACGTTGCCGTTAACCCCAGATGATCCATCAATGGTCCGGCACAATGGTGCCCTGCCCGCACTGCCACGCCTTTTTTGTCCAGAATCGTTGAAATATCATGGGCATGCGCTGCCCCGTCCAGCGTGAATGAGAAGATTGCGGCCTTATCCGGTGCAGTCCCCTGCAATTGCAACCAGTTCAGCCCGGTCAATCGTGACACGGCATAGTCGCGCAAATGGTCCTCGTGCGCCGCAATATTCTCCATCCCCAGGCTCATCATATAGTCCAGCGCCACGCCAAGTCCGATGGTCTGAACAATCCCCGGCGTGCCGGCCTCGAACTTCATGGGCGGATCGTTATAGGTCACGGCGTCTTTGCTGACTTCGCGGATCATATCCCCGCCGCCCATAAACGGCCGCATCTCGGCCAAACGCTCCCTGCGCACAAAAATTGCACCTGATCCGGAGGGGCCGTATAGTTTGTGACCAGTGATCGCGTAAAAATCACACCCCAAATCGTCCAGATTAACCGGCATGTGCACCGCGGCCTGGCTGCCATCTACCAGTACAGGAACGCCCTGATCTCGCGCGGCCTGACAAATTGATTTTACATCAACCTTAGTCCCTAACACATTAGAAAGGTGAGATATTGCTACCAACTTGGTCTTTGGACCGATGGCATCGATCACCTTCTGCGCATCCAGTGCACCGCTGGCATCCGTATCAACCCATTTCAAAACCACACCCTGACGCTCGCGCAGGAAATGCCAGGGTACGATATTGGCATGGTGCTCCATCACACTCAGAACAATCTCGTCGCCTGCCTTCATGCGCGGCATGGCCCAGCCATAGGCAACCATGTTGATGCCTTCGGTTGTGCCAGAATTCAGAACGATCTGATCCTCATCCGCCACGCCCAGAAACTTCGCAATAATTCCCCGCACCGCCTCATACTTCTCGGTCGCGATGTTTGAGAGTGTGTGCAACCCACGATGTACATTGGCATATTCGTGGGAATAGGCATTGGTTATCGCATCAATCACCACCTGCGGCTTTTGCGCCGATGCGCCATTGTCCAGATAGACCAATGGCTTGCCATTAATCTCCCGGCTCAGGATAGGAAAATCGGCTCTGATTTTGTTGATATCCAGCATCTTAGGCCCTTCCAAACGCCAGACCGCCAAGAACGGTCGACAAAATCATCGAAGCGATCAATGTGCCCATCAGCGCAGCGAACCAAATTCCCGCCGCATGTCCCGCACTCTCTACGCGGTGGGCCGCACCGACAAAGGAGACAGAGGCCCATAACAACCAGACCACAAACACAAGCATGGCCAGCAGCGCCACAAACGGCAGAACCGCTGTTATCAGAAATATCACCATGAACAGCACGAATGACATGACCTGCCACAAAGCTGCGACAGCTAACACATCCGCAAACTCTCCCTGGCCACCAAACATCCGGCCAGCCCAAAGAATCGCGAAAACCCAGATGACGGCCTGCGCCCAATTCAGGACCGCGAAAAACAGTGGTGAGCTGTAAGCAGGTGACAGGGCCAGAAACTGCGCCATTTCATCCGACGGTATCGGCATTGCAAGAACACTGGCCGACAACATCAAAGACAACAACACTGCAACCAATGCCAGCGCGATCCACAGGCCCTGCACCGGCAGGTTCAGCGCCATTACCCGCTCTGCGCCTGCGCGCGGGTTGCGCAATGTCAGGCGGAAAATATCTGCTAGCAGCGCCGCATTCATGTCATGCCCTTTCCTGCCTCACGCAGATTGGATATCCAGAACCACAGGAATATAACGCACCATATCGCACCAACCAGCGTCATCGCCGGCCCCTGCCCGATAAACCCTGCAACCATGCCCCACAACAGCAATAGCGGGCTGGCCGCCAACAGCGCCCAGAACAACGCCAAACGAGAGCCATAGCCGCTGATCTTTCGGCCAAACGCACGACAGATCAAAAACACAACAAACGCAAGAGCATAGAACAATAGCGGCGCGATGAAGACCAGACCTAACAATGCGCCGCCCAGCAGTGGGTTCAGCTCCTGCCCGGTAATGTGCGCCTCTCGCGCTAATCGTGGCCACTGACCAATGAAAGTCACGGCACAGGCGGCCATCAAGATGGCCAGCGCCCGCCCTTCATGCTCGCCCAGCTCCAGCAAACGCCGCATGACTTTGCCCGGGCCCTTGTAACTGGCCACAATATCGCGCGTCACGGGCATTAGCCGCGCCGACGCTCCAACCAACCTTCCAGCAGGTCCACGATTTCTTGTCTCAGCGTTTCTTCTTCGATCTCTTCAACGGCTTCCGCTAAAAACGCCAGCGTCAACAGATCGGTGGCAATCGCACTCGGCACACCGCGCGCGCGCAGATAAAACAGCGCATCCTCATCAATGGCACCACTTGTGGACCCATGCGAACACGCCACATCGTCGGCGTAAATCTCCAGTTCCGGCTTCGCCAGAAACTCACTGTCACCGTCCAGCAGCAAGGATTGGCTGATCTGATAGCCGTCGGTCTTCTGCGCACCCGCTTTTACAAGGATTTTGCCCTGAAAAACGCCTTTGGCGCCATTGCGCAGAACCTTTTTGAACACCTGACGGCTTTCACAGTTCACCGCATCATGGGTAACAAACACCGTGTCGTCATGATGAAAATCACCGTCTCCGACACAGGCTCCGGCGACATGGGCCACGCTCTCATCCCCGGTCAGCTCGATCACGCATTCATTGCGGGTAAGCACTCCGTTGGCGGTCAGAGTAAAGGATTTGAACGTGCTCTTTTCACCCAATCGGGCAAAAATATGCGTCACAGCGCGGCGCTCATGATCCCGGCCCTGGGCACACACATGGTGGAACCCCGCACCATCTGCCACGTCTACTTCCATTACCTTGTTGAACCGCGCCGCCGCTGGGCCGTTTTCAAGGATGGTCACGTCAGCCCCGGAATCCAGTTTTACAACGTGGTGCAGGATTGCATCGGAACTCTCTGATTTATGGTTATAAATCAGGTTTATTGGCTTGCTCGCCTCTGCCGTGACATGGATCAGAACGCCATCAGGGGCAAGCGCCGTGTTCAACGCTGCCAACGGTCGCTCTACCGGGTCCTGCCCACGCTCTTCCAGCACACCATACAGCTCTTTCGCCCAATGGATATCGGCTTGTGCTGCTGTTTCCAACCGGTCGATCCGCACCCCCTCCAGGCTAAGATCATCGCTGGCATCAGGGTCAAAAACCCCATCGACAAACACGATTTTAAGCCGCTCAACAGCGTTGAATAAATCCGGCTCTCCGGATTCGAAAACAGCGGCCTGCGGCACCGCTTCAGAGGTCAGCGTATCAGGGCGCGTGTATTTCCAGTATTCGTCGCGCCGCGATGGCAATCCCATCGATTGCACCCGCGACAGCGCCTTTTGCCGTGCATCTCGCGCCCATCCCGCCCCTTCGGGCAAAACAGCGGCACTCAGCCGGTCAACCGGGTTTGATTTCGCCTCAGCAACGGGCATCAGGCCACCTCCGCAAGGATATCAGTGTATCCATTGTGCTCAACTTCCAGTGCCAGCTCCGGCCCACCGGTTTTTACAATCCGACCATCGGCCATGATATGCACCACGTCGGGTTTGATATGGTCCAACAGGCGTTGATAGTGGGTGATCACCAGAAACCCGCGGCCTTCGCTACGCAGCGCATTCACGCCCTGCGCCACCAGTTTCATCGCGTCCACATCAAGCCCTGAATCTGTCTCATCCAGAATGCACATCTTGGGTTCAAGCACGGCCATCTGCAGGATTTCGTTGCGTTTCTTCTCACCGCCCGAAAACCCAACATTGACAGGCCGCTTCAGCATATCCGCGTCAATCTTCAGCGTTTTCGCCTTTTCCCGCACCATTTTCAGGAAATCAGTCGCGCTCATCTCGGGCTCGCCCCGCGCTTTGAGCTGTGCGTTCATCGCGGTACGCAGAAACGTCATGTTGCCCACGCCGGGAATTTCCACCGGATACTGAAACGCCAGGAACAGGCCCGCCGCGGCACGTTCTTCGGGCTCCATCTCAAGGATGTCTTCGCCCTCCAGTGACGCACTACCGCTTATCACTTCATAGCCGTCCTTACCGGACAGCACATAAGAAAGCGTCGATTTACCGGATCCGTTCGGCCCCATGATTGCATGCACCTTGCCCGCTTCTACAGACAGATTCACGCCTTTCAGAATTGTCTTGTCTTCTTCTTCAAGATCAACGTGCAAGTTTTTGATTTCCAGCATTTTTCTTCCTTACGGTTACTTTCTGTCCGCGCCTCAGGGGCGGGTCATCATCTCTATTATCGTCAACAGCCTGTCCGCCGGGACCGGCTGTGGTGTCACTTCAAAACGCGCCATTCGCCCGATCAGCTCGGGTTGGCCCAAAAATTCTTCGATCGTGTGGTACTGTTTGCGCCGCTTGTAATCATCGACAAACAGGGTCACGTCCCGCGTGGTCCGAAATGCAGTGGCCATGGCGCATCCGGGCCGAAAACGGCCATCTACCAACACCACATCGGGCTGCACAAATTCCGCAAGTTCCCAAACTTTCAGCGGATATTGCGCAAACCGCCGCCATTCGGCGTCATCCTTGGGGTGCCCCCATTCCCGCGTGGGGCCGATATCGGACCAGATGATATCAACCTCACTGCCAGTAACCGGCGGCGACTGATCGAACCAGCCACGCATCATCATTGCCCAGTCCCGGTCGCTTTCGACCGAAAACACCCGCTTTCCCGGCATCTCACCGGCCATCACAGTGGACCCGCCGCTGCCATACTCAAGGATCACAGCCACCGCGCCATAGGCCTCGCGCAATGCCTCGGCCTCTGCTTCCGGCAATGTCAGCTCTGGCCGGGATATGATCGCCGTGTCGGTCACTTTCGCGCCTCACCATTGCGCAAATCGCTCAATTTCTGTTCGGTATCCGCCACTTGAATGGCGCGGCGTTCCACCAGCTCCTGCGCTTGTCTGTCCAGCGCCCGTCGGCTCAGACGACGATACACAGCCGCGCCAGTAAACAACCCAACGGCAGCCCCAACCACAAAGCCGGACGGGCCGTTCGTTATCTCGCTCACCGCCAACCCGCTCACCAGTGCGGCAATCGACCCGGTCAACCCGGCAAACCGGCTCGGGTCCGCATGGCCCGGATAATCCAGCCGCGTCAGCAGATATTCCTCTGTGGCGTTACCGCTCATGCCTGATCCCTACTTTAGCGTAACCGCTGTACCGCTGGCCGAAACCATCAGCATAGATTGACCAACGACTTCGTAATCCAGATCAACCCCAACAACAGCTTCCGCGCCCAATGCAGCAGCACGCTCTTCCAGTTCACGCAGTGCAGTGTCCCGTGCGTCCTGCAGCTTGCTCTCGTATGCGCCCGAGCGCCCGCCAACGATATCAGTGACGGCGGCAAAAACATCCCGCACCACATTGGCGCCCATAATCGCCTCGCCTACGACAATGCCTTTGTAGTCCGCGATAGAGCGGCCTTCGATGGAGGGGGTGGTTGTAATGATCATATTCTATTTCTCCAGGGCACTCACTGCGCCAACATTTACCAACGGAACCAAAACCAAACAAAACGGGCATACAAATAAAGTATCACAGCTGCAAAGATCGCTGTCGTCAGCGTACCTATTACACCTGCGATCTGATAGCTGGCCAGCAATAGAACTATCGCAAAAGCGAAAATAAACGGCCCTGTCCATTTGATGAATTGCCTCAACAGATAGTGGCGAATACCTCGCGCGGCATGTCGCTCAAAAGCAGCAACCTCCTCGTTTGCAGTGCGATCTGGAGTTGGCTTCGTAGTCTTGTACCCCCAAAGCAATCCCATCGCTGTCAAAAAACTAAAATCGCTCATTAGAACGCCTCGGTAAGCGATTGAGAACATACCGCCATACCTTACCCGACCGACCCTTCAAGAGAAATCGCCACCAATTGCTGCGCCTCCATGGCAAATTCCATCGGCAACGCCTGCAACACATCCTTGCAAAACCCGTTCACAACCAGCGCCACCGCCTCTTCCTCGTCCATCCCGCGTTGGCGGCAATAGAACAGCTGATCATCATCCACCTTGGAGGTTGTCGCCTCATGCTCCACCCGGGATGAATTGTTCTTCACCTCGATATAGGGCACCGTATGCGCCCCGCATTTGTCGCCGATCAACAGGCTGTCACACTGCGTATAGTTCCGCGATTCCTTGGCTTTGGGGTGCATCGACACAAGGCCACGATAGGTGTTCTGCGCCTTGCCAGCGCTGATCCCTTTGGACACGATCCGTGACCGGGTGTTTTTACCCAGATGGATCATCTTGGTCCCGGTATCGGCCTGCTGCATGTTGTTGGTGATCGCGATGGAATAAAATTCGCCCTGGCTTTCCGCACCACGCAGCACGCAAGACGGGTATTTCCACGTCACCGCAGACCCGGTTTCCACCTGCGTCCACATCACCTTGGCCCGGTCGCCCCGGCAATCGGCGCGTTTGGTCACAAAGTTATAGATCCCGCCCTTGCCGTTCTCATCCCCGGGATACCAGTTCTGAACGGTAGAATACTTTACTTCGGCATCTTCCTCGATGACAATTTCCACCACCGCAGCATGGAGCTGTGACGTATCCCGCTGCGGCGCAGTACAGCCTTCCAGATAGGACACATAGGATCCCTTATCAGCGATGATCAGCGTCCGCTCAAACTGGCCGGTATTCTCGGCATTGATCCGGAAGTAGGTCGACAATTCCATCGGACAACGCACACCCGGCGGCACATAAACAAATGATCCATCGGAAAAGACCGCCGAATTCAGCGTCGCATAGAAATTGTCACTCACCGGCACGACCGATCCGAGGTATTTCTTCACCAGTTCCGGGTGCTCGCGAATGGCCTCGGAAATCGAACAGAAAATAACGCCGGCCTTTTTCAGCTCGGCCTGAAAAGTTGTGCCCACAGACACAGAGTCAAACACCGCATCAACGGCCACCTTGCGACCTTCGGCAGGGGCGTTTTCAGCACCCTCAACTCCGGCCAGTATCATCTGTTCTTTCAGCGGAATACCCAGCTTTTCATAGGTCGCCAACAGCTTGGGATCGACCTCATCCAGCGACTTAGGTTTTACTTCCATACTCTTGGGGCGGGCATAGTAATACTGATCCTGAAAATCGATCTCAGGATAGTCCACCATCGCCCAGTCGGGCTCTTCCAGCTTTTGCCAGCGTGCAAACGCCTCCAGCCGCCATTCGGTCATCCATTCCGGCTCGCCGTTCTTGTCCGAAATCAGCCGCACAATGTCCGTTGTCAGACCTTTGGGTGCATATTCCGTCTCAATCTCGGTTTCCCAGCCGTATTTATAGGCACCACCAACCTCGCGCACGGCATCTACCGTTTCCTGATCAACGCCATCTTTGACCTGGGTATCATCCAGAACCGCCATGCCAGTCTCCTTTACCTCACGCCGCCCGGGCGCGGAATTTCTCGTGGTGCTTCAGCCAACACTCGGCAAAGCGCAATACATCGTCTTCTGTCGTCTCAGGGCCAAGCGATACGCGCACGGCACAGGCCGCCTCAACCGTATCAAACCCCATCGCCCCCAGCACTCGGCTGGTTTTGACCTTTCCGCTGGAACAGGCCGATCCAGCAGAAATCGCAAATCCGGCCAAATCCATCGCCATAACCTGCGTTTCGCCCTTCCATCCGGGAGTGATAAAACAAGAGGTGTTGGGCAGACGCCTTTCAGATTTCCCGACAAAAATAGTCTCTTTTGCAGATTCCTCAATAGCTGATTCTAGAATGTTTCTAAAAACTTCCACCTGCTGCCATTTCTTGTCAGAAGCATCCTTCATAGCCGCTTCAACTGCGGCTCCAAAGCCGCTGATTCCGATTAAGTTTTCCGTTCCGGACCGGCGCCCCATCTCCTGACCGCCTCCGACGGCAAGCGATGGCATATCCAGCCCCTGCCGCAGAATCAGCGCTCCAACTCCCTTAGGCCCACCCAGTTTATGGGCCGAAAGAATGGCCATGTCCGCGCCGCTCCAGGCAAAAGAAAACGGAATGCGCCCAACGGCCTGCGTGACATCCAACAGCAACAACCCGTCTTCACGCTCCGGAATGTCTGCAATCACTCCGGTTTCCGAATTGGCCAGACCCATGGCAGTGATCGCATATCCGGCCCCTGCATAAGACCAAAGCGCATCATGCGCGGTGTCCTGAACCCGAACCTCCTGCCCAGTCAGAACCCGTGCAGCTTCGGTCGCGCCAGAAGTAAAGATCACCTCCTGTGGTTTACACCCCACAGCCGCTGCCACCTGCCCGCGCGCGCGCTCAATCAGGCCCTTCGCCGCCCGACCCTCTGCATGCACGCTCGATGGATTGCCCACGACCTCCATCGCCGCAATCATCGCCTCCCGCGCCTCCGGGCGCAGCGGTGCTGTGGCGTTGTAGTCCAGGTAGACTCGCTCAACCATTTACAAACACCTGCTTTCAGTGTTCGAAAAATACTCCCGCCGAAGGCAGGCATCCGTGTCGCAGCAGCGGATGTCCCCTGGCGACGCCAAAGGCGGCGCAAAACCTCTTGAACCGCTCGACATCACTCTTCATCCACCACATCAAACAGGTTCGGCACCGCCGGACAGGGCGCCAGCGAATTCTCGACCACATCGCTCAGCCGGGTCTGATGCAGATACACATAGACATGCGCGCTCAGCCCCTCCCATAACCGGTTGGTCATCGATTGCGCTTTTGACCCGCTTGCCGCCCCAGAGGCGCCCGCCCCTTTGTGCAACGCATCCACCGTTTCATCCACCGCTTCCAGCACATCACAGATCCGAACCTCGGATGTCGCCCGTGCCAGCCGATACCCGCCACCGGGTCCGCGCACCGATTCCACCAGTCCAGCGCGCCGCAGCTTTACAAAAAGCTGCTCCAGATAAGGCAGAGAGATGTCCTGGCGTTTCGAAATATCCCCAAGCGTAACCAGCTCACCCTGCTCCTGAAGTGCAATATCGGTGAGGGCAACCATTGCATATCGGCCCTTGGTGCTCAGTTTCATGCATTCATCCTCCGCGAATAGATTGACCTCGCACCGCGCAAGGCTTATCCCGCTTCAAAGCCATTCCCGCCCCGGCTGGAGTTTAGAATAGTTCTAAGGTGCTTGAGTGAATTCGTCAAGAATTCCACTACGCGCACCCGATCAAAAGGACAAGGGACCATATGCCCGAGGTTATCTTTGCCGGCCCCGAAGGCCGTCTTGAAGGACGCTACCACCCGCAACGCGAAAAAGACGCCCCCATTGCCATTGTGCTGCACCCGCACCCGCAATTCGGCGGCACGATGAACAACAAGGTTGTCTACAACCTGCATTACGCGTTCTACAACATGGGCTTTACGGTGCTGCGGTTCAATTTCCGCGGCGTCGGTCGCAGCCAGGGCGAATATGATCAGGGGGTTGGTGAGCTGTCAGATGCCGCTTCGGCGCTCGACTATCTCCAGTCGATGAACAACAATTCCAAGCATTGCTGGGTCGCGGGATTTTCGTTTGGTGCATGGATCGGTATGCAGCTATTGATGCGCCGCCCGGAAATCACCGGCTTCATCTCGGTGTCCCCTCCGGCCAACATGTATGACTTTTCTTTCCTGGCCCCTTGCCCGTCTTCCGGCCTGATTATCAATGGCAGTGCGGATCGTGTTGCACCCCCGGCCGATACCGTCGCTCTGGTCAATAAACTGCACGAACAACAGGGCATCACCATCACCCATCAGGAACTTGAAGGCTCCGGCCACTTCTTTGAAGAGCCGCATATGGACACGATGATCGACAACGTGACCGGCTATGTGAAACGCCGCCTGACCGAAAACACAAGGTAACCGGCAATGGGTGTTACAGAAGATCTCGCCGATGATCTGGCGATGCAGGTCATCAAATTCGTCGAAGCGTCCGGCGATGAACAGATCATCAGTGACATCGTCAAACTTCTGGGTGCCACCTCACAAACGGCGGAAGAGGCGTTTTTGACCTCCATGCGCGTGCGCCGTGCCAATATTTCCGCCCGCGCGATGCTGATGGAACGGGTAAAGGCTTTCAAAGCCAAACAGCAGGAAAGTGCCGCGTCAACGGGGTCCGACAACGCCGAGAAACCACCTCAAACCTGACGGTTTTGTGAGGCGCGCAAACGCGGCGATCACCATTTCTCGACCAGCTGTTTCCAAACACTAAATCAATCCCATCTGTGAATTCAGATGAGGGCCACCCCTCATGTAATCAAACAGATTGGAGCCCTCAAATGCGCACCCTCACCGTTCTTGCTACCCTTATCACCCTCGGCGCACCTGCATTTGCCGATACCTACGCCACCACGCATATCGACGCGCCGACCGAGGCCGCGAAATCTGACAAAATGCCAACCTTCCCCTGCGGCCATCCCGCAGGCTGCACCAATCGTTGATGTTGTATAAGATTGAAAGCCGCTTTTAGGCTTTCATATATCCAGGCCTTTGTTCCGCAACAGTGGAACGAAGGCCTAGTTCTTTAGCCCCTGTTTCTTCGCCTTTTTCGCGGCAATAACCTTTTCCGCAAGGTCACGCGCAATGGCAAAGGCGCCTTTGATCTTGTCGCCCTCTTTCTTCCAATCGCGGCGCACAACAATCTTGTTGTCTTTTACCTTGGCGAGGCCCCTTTGTGCCTCGATAAACTCCACCAACCCCTGCGGAGAGGCAAACTTGTCCTTGTGAAACTGGATCGTCGCCCCCTTGGGCCCGCCATCCAGCTTGGCAATCCCCGCTTTTCGGCACATCGCCTTGATCCGCACGATCAGCATCAGCATGTTGACCTCTCTGGGCAGCTTGCCAAACCGGTCAATCAACTCTGCTGCAAACCCTTCCAGCTCTACCTTGGAGGATAACGCAGACAAACGCCGGTAAAGGCCCAGACGCACATCAAGATCAGGCACATAAGCCTCTGGTATCAAAACAGGAACACCCAGATTGATCTGCGGTGCCCATTGATCATCCGCCTCCGACAGCCCTTCCATTTCCCCGGCCTTGATCTTGGCAATCGCCTCTTCCAGCATGGATTGATAGAGCTCATAGCCTACATCCCGCATCTGGCCGGATTGCTCCTCTCCCAGCAGGTTCCCGGCCCCGCGGATATCCAGGTCCTGACTGGCCAGTGTGAACCCGGCACCCAGCGTGTCCAGACTGCCCAACACCCGCAGGCGTTTCTCGGCGGTCATGGTCAAACGCTTGCGCGGCCGCGTTGTCATATAGGCATAGGCCCGGATTTTTGACCGCCCCACGCGACCCCTGATCTGATACAGCTGCGCCAGCCCGAACATATCCGCGCGGTGCACGACCATCGTGTTAGCCGTTGGAATATCCAGACCGCTTTCCACAATCGTGGTGGCCAGCAGCACGTCGTATTTGCCGTCGTAGAACGCATTCATCCGTTCATCCAGCGTGCCCGCCGCCATCTGGCCATGAGCGATAACATAGCTGACCTCGGGCACCTGATCTTTCAAAAACGCTTCAATCTCGGGCAAATCGGAAATCCGCGGCACCACGTAAAAACTCTGCCCGCCGCGATAATGCTCGCGCAACAGCGCTTCGCGGATGGTGACACTGTCAAACTCGCTCACATAGGTGCGGATCGACAAACGGTCCACCGGCGGCGTGCCGATGATCGACAGGTCCCGCACCCCCGACAGGCTAAGCTGTAGGGTCCGCGGGATCGGCGTTGCCGTCAGGGTCAGCACATGCACATCGCTGCGCAGCTGTTTGAGCCGTTCTTTATGGGCCACGCCAAACCGCTGTTCTTCATCTATTACCAGCAGGCCCAGATTGTGAAACCGAACACCCTTGGCCAGCAACGCATGGGTGCCAATCACGATATCCACCGTGCCCCGGGCCATTCCATCGCGGGTTTTCGCGGCCTCGCCTGCAGACACAAACCGTGACAAGGGCCGGACATTGATGGGAAAGCCTCGAAACCGCTCGGCAAAACTTTGATAATGCTGCCGGGCCAGCAATGTGGTCGGCGCAATCACCGAGACCTGATACCCCTGCATCGCCGCCACAAACGCCGCGCGCATCGCCACTTCGGTTTTGCCGAAACCAACATCGCCACAGATCAACCGATCCATCGGCACCCCGGCATCAAGGTCCGCGACAACATCCTCAATCGCACGCAGCTGATCATCGGTTTCCTGATAGGGGAAGCGGGCCGAGAATGTTTCCCACGAATGATGTTCGGGCGACAGCACCGGTGCCTTACGCAGGGCACGCTCCGCCGCGATCCTGATCAATCGGTCCGCAATTTCGCGAATACGCTCTTTCAGTTTGGCTTTCTTCGCCTGCCATGCGCCACCGCCCAACCGGTCAAGCAGACCCTCTTCATGGCCAAACCTGCTCAGCAGCTCGATGTTCTCAACCGGCAGGTAAAGCCTTGATTTTTCGGCATACTCCAGCGACAGGCACTCATGCGCCGCCCCCGCCGCCGTGATCACCTCCAGCCCATGATACCGCCCCACGCCGTGATCTACATGCACCACCAGATCACCGGGTGACAGGCTTTGTGCTTCGGTCAGAAAATTCTCGGCGCGACGGCGTTTTTTCGGGACCCGGATCAACCGGTCACCCAGAATATCCTGCTCGGCAATCACGGTCAGGTCATCGGACTGAAACCCGTGTTCCAACGCCCAGACGGCCAGATGTAAACCGTGTTTGCCCACACCCTTGGCATCGGCCACACTGACCGCACCGATCAGGCCCTCATCCTCGACCAATCCCGCCATCCGCTCGCGCGCGCCCTCGGAATAACTGGCCAGAACCACTGGCCCATTCGCCAGCCGGGCCTCGATATGATCTTTCAGCGCGCCAAACAGGCTGATGCTTTCCTGTTGCCGCTCCGGGGCAAAGTTGCGGCCCACGCGGCCACCGGCGTCCACCATGCTGGGCCCCGGGGCCTGTGGCAGAGGCGAAAACCGCACAACGCGTTGATCTCCCACAGCCTTTACCCAGGCTTCATCATCCAGATACAGCAACTCAGGCGCCACCGGCTTGTAAATCGTATCCGCCCGCGCCTTTTGTTCCAGCGCGTGACGACGCGCCTCGTACTGATCACTAATCCCGTCCCACCGCGCCAACCGCGCGGCATCGACCTGATCATCCAGCGTCACCGACGCACCCGGCAGGTAATCAAACAGTGTTTCCAGCTCAGCGTGGAAAAACGGCAACCAATGCTCAACACCAGCATGTTTGCGCCCCGCGCTGACCGCTTCATACAAAGGATCATCCGTGCCCGCGGCGCCAAATTCGATCCGGTAATTCTGCCTGAACCGCCGGATTGACGGCTCGTCAAGGATCACCTCGCTGACCGGGGCAAGTTCAACAAGGTCAAGCTTGCGGGTTGTCCGCTGACTGACCGGATCAAACCGCCGTGCGCCATCCAGAACATCGCCGAACAGGTCCAGCCGAACAGGGCCACTTTCCCCCGGCGGATAGATGTCGATGATGCCCCCCCGGACCGCATAATCACCCGGTTCCAGCACTGTTGGCGCCTGTACAAACCCCATTTTCACCAGGAAGCCGCGCAAAGCCTGTTCATCTATGCGGTTGCCAACCTGCGCGCTGAACGCCGCCTCCTTCAACACAGCACGTGCCGGCACGCGCTGTGTGGCTGCATTCAATGTGGTCAACAGGATGAACTTTGATGGTCCTCCATGCACCAACCCTGCAAGGGTTGCCATCCGTGCCGCCGAAATATCGGCATTGGGCGACACCCGGTCATAAGGCAGGCAATCCCATCCCGGAAATTGGATAACTGGTACGTCCGGTGCAAAAAACCGCAGCGCATCGGCCATTGCCGCCATGCGCTTGTCATCGCGAGCCACATGCACAACCGGCCCGGATGCCCGTTCCAGCTCTTTCAGAACCATCCGGGCGTCAAAACCTTCGGGCGCACCGCCCATGGTGATTTGCAGTGACTCGCTCATATCCTGCCCGATCAAATCTTTCAGACCACTTGACGTGTCAGCCAAGCACTCCGGCCGTCAGGTTCTGCAGCATTCCCCACATTCCGGTGGCCAAAATGGACAGCATACCAACAACCTGCGTCATCAGCCGGTGCCGATGCATCCGTGTATAGAGCGCATCACCAGACAGCCCCTTGATCCGGATCGTTCGTGCCGTCCAAAAAGACAACAACCCCACCAGGCTCATCGGGAACGCAAGCAGAAATACGGCCTGACAAAATTCGTTTTCGTAAATAAAACCCAGCATAAACAGCATCGTAAGCATAAAACAGCAGAAACCGGCCAACAACAGACCTGACTCGTGGACAATGAATAAAATCCGGTTCGAATTGATCCGCACAAGGTCTTCAAAATCTGCAACGCTCTGTTCATCATCAGCACGCCGGGCGCGCGTCACTGTATCCCAGGGAACACCCAGCACCCAATGGCTGGTCGAAGACCACATCACGGCAAGCGCTATCCAGAACCAAAGGTTGCTGAAACTGCGCATGTCGATCAGCTCGAATATACTTTCGTACCAGTCCACGGAAATCCTGCCCTCAGATGTCGTTCCGCCCCTATTAACCGTGCTTTAAGGCAATTCCTACCCTTGAGATGCGTGAAATTCCATGCCACTGACACACAAGTCCGTTTCGGAGGAAAAAACCATGCGCCCGACCGTCTCCGCCTTTCCCGCGACCCGGCTGCGCCGGACCCGCAAATCGCCTGCCATGCGCGCGCTGGTGGCGGAAAACACGCTGAGTGCGAATGATCTGATCTGGCCGGTATTCGTGCGCGAAGGGAACGGGGTAGAAGAACCTGTTGTCTCAATGCCCGGCGTTGTGCGGCGGAGCGTCGACAAGGTGGTCGAAGTTGCCCGCGAGGCCTCTGATCTGGGTATCCCCGCGATCTGCCTGTTTCCCTATACCGAGGCTCATAACCGCACCTCCGATTGTGCCGAAGCGTGGAACCCGGACAACCTGTCAAACCGCGCCACCCGTGCGATCAAATCCGCTGTGCCCGAGATTGCTATCATGACAGACGTGGCGCTTGATCCCTATTCAGACACCGGGCAGGACGGGTTTGTCGTAAACGGCGAAATCGTCAATGACGAAACCATCGAGGCCCTGATCAAACAGGCCCTGTCGCAGGCAGAGGCCGGCGTCGACATCATCGGGCCCTCCGACATGATGGACGGGCGCATTGGCGCAATCCGACAGGCGTTAGAGGCTGCAGACCACAAAAACGTGGCCTTGCTCAGCTATGCTGCCAAATATGCCTCTGCGTTTTATGGTCCCTTCCGCGATGCCGTCGGCGCCTCGGGCGCGCTGAAAGGTGACAAGAAGACCTATCAGATGGATCCGGCCAATTCAGACGAGGCACTGCGCTGTGTCGAACGTGATCTCGCCGAAGGGGCGGATATGGTGATGGTCAAACCCGGCATGCCCTATCTCGACATCTGCCGCCGTGTGAAAGACACGTTCGGCGCGCCGACTTATGCCTATCAGGTCTCTGGCGAATACGCGATGATTACGGCGGCCGCGCAAAACGGCTGGATCGACGGCGACCGCGCCATGATGGAAAGCCTGATGGCCTTCAAACGCGCCGGATGTGATGGAATTCTCACCTATTTTGCCCCTGCCGTCGCCCGCGCCCTGACTTCCGCGCGATAACCTGCTCAAATTCGCCAGACATAGTGACATATCGTGCGACCGCGCCTATAGTGGCCCCAGATCGGTATGCGTAAGAAAACCGGCACTTAGTCAGGCACTATAACAGGCAATGAAACATGAATAATTTCTCCAGACGTGGCTTCACGCTCGGCGCATTGGCCAGCGCGCCCCTTCTCGCCTCATGCGGCAACGGGATTGGCAGCAACAAGGCCCAGCAGATCGACGCGCGCGCCGATTCCACGCTCGCCTATCTGTATGACAACTACCCCAACACCTATGACCTCGCCGCCAAATCCAGCGGTATGCTGGTCATGCCTCTGATCACCGAAGGCGGCCTTATTGTCGGCGGTGGCTATGGCCGTGGCGCCCTGCGGATCGAAACCGTTACCGTTGATTACTACTCTGCCACCAAGGGCAGTGTCGGACTACAGATCGGGGCACAGCAATTTGCCCATGTGTTGTTTTTCATGACCGAAGACGCGCTTTCCAAGTTCCGCCGCGCATCCGGCTGGGTGGCCGGCGCCGATGTGGAATATGTGTTCAAGGACAAGGGAGAGAACCTGCGTGCCGACACGACAACCACAACCGCACCCGTGATCGCCGTGGTCTTTGGCCAGGCCGGGGCGCTGGCGGGCGTCTCGCTCGAAGGTATGAAATATACCCGGATCATCCCTTGAATTTTAACAATGCGCCGCATTTTCTTTTGCGTGGCGCGTTTTTCACATGCTAGTCTTCCCCCGATACACATCCAAAGCAGAAAAATTAATCGGGGGAATTCAATGCTTAAACTATGTACAGCCGCCATTCTTAGCGTGTTCGTGACGACGGGCGCGGCCACGGCCCAGTCAGTAACTGCGGCCTATCCGGGAAGCGTTATTGACGCGCTTAGCACCCTGGGGCACTCACCCGAGTTGACGACAGACAACAGCGGCGACCCCATGATCAATGCCCAAACTGATGGCTTGTATTACTCAGTCCTGTTTTATGGCTGCGAATACAATGTGAATTGCAAGGACATCCAGGTCCGGGCCACCTTCACTGTAGACGGTAGTTTCGACACCGGCTTGCTCGCGTCCTACAACAAAGACTGGTTTATTGGAAAAACCTATATGAGCTACGACTCCAACAACAATCTGATAGCATGTGTAATTGGGCTGACCCTGATCTGAGGTTGAGCTCCCGGTAGGATCACAGGATAGCTGTGAACAAGGGAGACTGATGATGGAATATTTTGCCGGACTGGATGTGTCGCTGCGGTCGTGCGCGCTTTGCATCGTTGATAGCAAGGGCAAGGTGATGCTTGAGCGCGATCTGCTGTGCGAGGTTGGCGACATTGCGGAGTGCTTGACGGATTTTGCTTATCCGATTGAGCGAGTTGGCTTCGAGGCGGGCACGATGAGCCAGCACCTTTTCTTTGGCTTGACCAATGAGGGCTTCGACGTCGTGTGCATGGAAGCGCGTCAGGTGAATGCGGCGCTGTCTGCGATGCGCAACAAGACCGACAAGAATGACGCCCGAGGAATTGCGCAGATCCTGCGCACCGGATGGTTCAGCCCTGTGCACATGAAGAGCCGGAAGGCCCATGGCTATCGTGCATTGCTCAGCACCCGTAAAGCCCTACTTAACAAAACGATTGATCTGGCCAATGAAGTTCGCGGGTTGCTGAAAATCTTCGGCATCCGCCTGCCCAAGACCGTGAAGCATGGCAGCTTTGACGGTGTTGTCCGCCCGATGATCGAGATGGATGATGTTCTGGCACATGCTATGCTTCCGCTGCTAGATGCACGCCTTGTTCTGTATCAGCACTTCCTGGAACTGGACCGGCGCGTCAAACGCGCTGCAAGTCACGATGAGGTCTGCATGCGGATGATGACTGTGCCGGGTGTCGGGCCGATCGCAGCGCTGACCTTCAAGGCGGCTGTCGATGATCCTGACCGCTTCAAGCGATCCCGCACGGTGGCCGCACATTTTGGGCTGACACCGCGCCGTTTCCAGTCGGGTGAACATGACAATCCCGGCCGAATATCAAAGGCGGGTGACAGAGACGTTCGCGCAACTTTATACGCGGCGGCAAATGCACTGCTCATGCGCACGATGGCCGGGTCACAGATCAAAACCTGGGGGACGCGCCTGATGCGGACCAAAGGCAGACGTCGCGCTGTCGTCGCCGTCGCACGTAAACTGGCTGTTTTGCTACACCGCATGTGGGCAGATGGCACTGAATTCCGTCCGGAAATGGTGGAGGGTACGGCATGATCTGAACCACCCACCACCAAACCGAGCGGGGTCGTCCCTCACCGGACGAGGTTCGTGGATGAAGCCGAAAATGACTGCTGCGCCACGTGAAGCGCGTCTCTTAGCGGGGCTCTCCACAACCGATCCGACATATGCGTGCAGCGGTGCCACCTGAGCATCAATCAGACTGCGAAGAGAAGCGTGACCCGGATGAGCGACAAAACCCAAAACTAAAAAGGAAAATGAGCTTGACCCAAACACCCAATTAGAGAAGCGGTCATTGAACATGCAATGGTCGGCGTAGATGGTATGTCGCGCAGCACTTTCAGCCGCTCGATTGACAAATGGCAAAACGCGATCACCACATTCCGGGATATTGTCTATCCCTAAGCATTTTTGGCCGGTTGATCCATTGACCGGTCAAACCTATTCCTGCACAGCAGCAATACCAAAATCCACCTACTCCACCGTCGGCTCTGATCAAGGGACAATCCATGCTGAGCAAATCGCGTATGCAGAAAATATTCATAGCCGAAAACATATCGCGATGCCTGCGCTATTGCTGCCTTCCGGCTTTGCTGTTCTTCTCAATCTCTATGATCGTGCTCACGCTGTCCGGGTTCAGCACCCTTGAGATTCTTAGGGATTCAGCGCAGATCACCAAGACATCCAGCTTTCTGGGCTTTCTGTCCAGCGTTGGCAGCTGGCTCTGGGTTGCGGGGGCCACTATTTGCCTGTTCAGGATCGCCACGTTAGACCGAAATTCAAACAACCAGCTCAAAAAACTGCTGCATCTGATCGGCTGGTTTTCCCTGTTCCTCGCGGTGGATGACTTTTTCCTCATCCATGATCGCTACATCACCGAAGGTATCCTCTTTCCGCTCTATGCGATCTACCTGATTTACCTGCTGATCCGCCATCACACGACCATTGTCGAGGTTGATGGTTTCGCCTTTTTGCTGGCGGGCAGTTTTCTGGCATTGTCTGTCTTTGTCGACGCAGTACAGGAAATCATCGCCCTGCCCTATGCGTACAATCAGATACTTGAAGAAGGGTTCAAGTTTCTGGGCGGCGCGACATGGCTCTTTTTCTGCTACCGTTTGGGATCATATCGGCTACAGGAAACTCACGCCAAAGTTCCATAGCACCTGGCCTGTTGTTGCCACTTACACTCTGATTTCAAACTGCGCATCGTCGAACTACGGGATGACGATCCGGCCCCGTTGTGGCAGAGCTTTGTTCCAACCACATGATTTCAAATAAAGAAATTCTTCACAACGTTTGGCCAAACGACACGCGCATGCTATGCCTTATAAGATCGACAAGAAAAACCAGTGTCTACAGCTGTTCAGGAGAGAATTTAATGAAAATGTTCAAACTGGCAATCACTGCCACATTGTTGACCTGGGCTGGCGCTGCCTCGGCTCAGTCTATCAGCGCCAATTACCCCGAAAGCGTCGTATCGGCGCTTAACGCTCAGGGGCACGCGCCCGAACTGACAGTCGATAGTGGCGGTGATCCGATGATCAATGCAGTTGCCGATGGAATCTACTATTCTGTTCTGTTTTACGGATGCACAAACAACACCAATTGCCAGGATATCCAGTTCCGCGGCACGTTTACTGACACGGTCCTGTCAGATCGCGACATCGTTGGCCAAAACCGTGACTGGTTCATTGGCAAGGCATTTCTGGACGGTACAAATCTTGCAATAATCGAACACCCCGTTGTTGGTGTGGACGGTATGCCCCGCGCAATGTTCAACCGGACGTTGGACAAATGGGTCACGGCACTAAAACGATAAAGTGAAATCGCCAACTGAGTTATTCAGCCGATGATACTTGCACTTGCCCTGCTCCAATGCAGGGTCAGGTCAAGGATCAGATTGCGCGATCTCAACCCGTTTCTTCGCCAATTTGGTGCGCGTTATTTCAATAGCAAGGTTCCGTCGTGGCAATACGGGGTTGTGTTCAGCTGCCACTCGCCAGTCAGCTATTTTAGATTTGGGGCGAAACACTCCGGTAGTATTGCCAGAAACGACCCTACGTTTCGCCTCACCAAACGTCCCCCTCCGCTTCCGCCTCTTTCTCTTGTTCTCGTTGCTCGCGCAAAATCGCCATCTTACGATCCAGATATTCCGCAAATCGGGGGCCGGCTGTATCTTCGTCCCAATGGGCGCGCACCTGACCCGCCAGTACTGCCTGCCAGTAAATCCTCAGAATCTGATTAATCCGTGCACTGTATCCCGGCCCCAACTTGCGAAACCAACGCACCATGTCATTGTCCAGGCGGATGGTGACCCGGGTCTTGGCCGGCGCAACAGGGTCGGCGCTGTCCAGCCCGTTCCAGTCATCGGGAAGCGATCCACCAATCCAGTTCTCTGTCAGCTGCTCCTGAAGCGCTCTGAGTTCCTGGATCATCTTTACCCGGGCTTGCTGTTGTCGAAAGCTCATCCTGCAATCTCCTGTTAAGGTTTTCGCAAGGTTTAACGCCAGACCCGTTAACAGTTTGCCACCCGACCGCCCGGTGCACAGGGGGTGCACAGGGGGTGTACGGATGTCACCCCCCTGTTTTGGCCGCATCGGTGCATTGATTAACGCACCGTCCGCAGGCCTTAATGAAGGGTGAATTCACCCTTCACCTGCCGCCACTCTCCCGGGGAAATTTCCCTCCGGTGGGTAAAGCGAACCGAATGCAGCGGCCCCTCAATTTCCCGCTGCCAGAATTCAACAAATTTAAACAGTCTCGGATGGTCAGGTGCCAGATCATAATCCTGCCAGATAAACGTGTTCAACACGTGTACATAATCCGGCATATGATAGTAAAATTCGGCTGTCGTCAGCCCATACCCTTTCAGCATCCGTTCTGTTTCAGACATCTCCATTTTCTGCTCCTTATCTGTGTCTGTTACAGATATGATGCCTGAAAGAAATTACTTTTCAATAAAAACAATATGTTATCAATCGTGACCTCTGGCTGCCAATCTGTGGTCCCGGTGGCCATTGCACCCAACATCATGCCTCTGATATAGTAAAAATAACAAGATATAGAATGCGCGGACAGGACAGGCAACCAAGTGAACGACACGCCACAACCCCCTGAAAATATGGATGAAACGCCACCTGAGCGGCCGATATACGACGGGCCTGTGGTTTCCATCGAAGAGGAGATGAAAACCTCTTATCTCGATTACGCGATGAGCGTGATCGTCAGCCGCGCAATTCCTGACCTTCGCGACGGTCTGAAACCGGTGCATCGGCGCATTCTCTACGCGATGCATGAAACCGGTAATACCCACGATAAATCCTACCGCAAATCGGCCCGTCCGGTAGGTGATGTGATGGGTAAATACCACCCCCACGGCGATGGTGCGATCTATGATGCCCTTGTCCGCATGGCCCAGGATTTCTCGATGTCCCTGCCTCTTCTGGACGGTCAGGGCAACTTCGGCTCCATGGACGGTGATAACCCCGCAGCCATGCGCTATACCGAGGTTCGGATGGATAAACCTGCAAGCGCGCTGCTTGCGGATATCGAAAAAGAAACCGTTGATTTTCAAGACAATTATGACGGCAAAGATCGCGAACCCTCGGTCCTTCCTGCGCGTTTTCCCAACATGCTGGTCAATGGCGCGGGCGGTATTGCCGTTGGCATGGCCACCAACATCCCTCCCCATAATCTGGGAGAGGTTGTAGACGCCACGCTGGCGCTGATCGACAACCCCGATCTGTCCAGCGAAGACCTGATCGAATACGTCCCCGGCCCTGATTTCCCGACCGGCGCCATCATGCTCGGCCGTTCCGGTGCACGTAAGGCCTATCTCGAAGGCCGCGGTAGCGTGATCATCCGCGCCAGAACCCGCGTCGAAGAGATCAGAAAAGATCGCTATGCCATTGTTATAGATGAAATTCCTTATCAGGTTAACAAGGCCGCAATGATCGAGAAGATAGCCGAGACTGTGCGTGATAAACGCGTAGAAGGTATTTCTCATGTGCAGGATGAATCCGACCGAAACGGCGTGAGGGTGGTGGTCGAGCTCAAGCGTGACGCAACCGCCGAAGTGGTGCTGAACCAGCTTTACCGCTACACTCCGATGCAAACCTATTTTGGCTGCAACATGTTGGCCCTGAACGGCGGCAGACCCGAACAACTCACCCTTTACGGTTTCCTTAGCGCCTTCATCTCATTCCGGGAAGACGTCGTAGCGCGCCGCACGGCCTATGACCTGCGCAAAGCACGCGAACGTAGCCATGTCCTGTGCGGGCTGGCTGCTGCGGTCTCCAATGTGGACGAAGTGGTCGCCACGATCAGATCCTCTGCGGATGCAGCCGAAGCGCGTCGCAAGCTGATGGAGCGCCGCTGGCCAGCTCAGGACATCCTTGAATACATCGTCCTGATTGATGATCCCACACACACCGCCAATGACGACGGCACCTATAACCTGAGCGAAATTCAGGCCCGCGCCATTCTTGACCTGCGACTTCAACGCCTGACCCAGATTGGTGTTCGTGAAGTCACTGATGAGCTTCAGGAATTGGCAGGCAAAATCAAAGGCTTCCTGGCCATTCTTGCCAGCCGGGAAAGGATCATGCAGATCATTTCGGACGAGCTCCGGGACGTCAAAGATCAGTTCGCCGTTCCCCGCCGGACAGAGATTGTCGACTGGTCCGGCGACATGGAAGACGAAGACCTGATCGAACGTGAAGATATGGTCGTCACGGTCACGCAGGCCGGTTATATCAAGCGTACCGCCCTGGCCGATTTCCGTGCTCAGAAACGCGGCGGCAAGGGCCTGTCAGGCATGCAAACAAAAGAAGAGGACGTGGTCACCACCCTCTTTGTTGCCAACACCCATACGCAGCTTTTGATCTTCACCACAGATGGGATCGTCTACAAGCTGAAAACCTGGCGCCTGCCTCTGGGCGGTCGCACGGCCAAAGGCAAAGCAATTGTAAATATCCTGCCGATGCCCACAGGTGTTTCCATCGCCGCGATCATGCCGGTGGATCGTCCCGAAGAGGAATGGGCCGATCTGCATATCTTCTTCGCCACAAGCGCGGGCGACGTCAGGCGCAATGCCTTGAGCGACTTCACCAATGTTAAGCGCAACGGCAAGATCGCCATGAAACTGCCGGAACGTGTTGAACTGGTAAATGCCCGGATTTGTTCCGAGGCTGACGACATCATGCTGGTGACCAATTCAGGCCGTGCTATCCGGTTCCCGTCGACTGAGGTTCGAGTGTTTAAAGGCCGCGATTCAACAGGCGTTCGAGGTATCCGTCTTAGCGGCGATGACCGTGTAGTATCAATGTCGGTCATCCTTCACTTTGAGGCGACACCGGACGAGCGCGCAGCGTATCTCAAGATGCGGCGCGCGATCGCGGGATCGCCTGAAGATGATGCCGTAAGCGACGATGAAATAAACGAAAATGCCACGATCAGCCAAGAGAGATATGCGGAGATGTCCGCCGCCGAAAACCTCATTCTGACGATATCAGAAGGTGGTTCAGGCAAACTTTCTTCGTCGCACGATTACCCTGTGCGCGGCCGCGGCGGCATGGGTGTTGCCGCCATGGACAAAGCAATGCGCGGTGGCAACCTGATCGCCAGCTTCCCGGTAGAGATGGAGGACCAGATCATGCTGGCCACCTCAACAGGTCAATCCATCCGCGTTCCCGTTGACGGCATTTCATTCCGGTCGCGCGGTGCGGGCGGTGTCAAAGTGTTTGATACGGGCAAGGGCGAGCGCGTTGTCAGTGTTGCCTGGATTGCTGAGCAGGCTGAAGACGAAGAAGAGCCAACTGAGGCGTAACTTCGCCGCGTAGCGTTACTCTTGTTAAAGGCCAGCGTTTGCGCTTGGGCGCTCAATAATTGGTTACCAGGCACATAGTATTTGTGCTGGCCTGATATTAATTTTGCAAATCAGGATACACACTGATTAAACCACTTAGCCACCTGTATCTTCTGCCTTTTCCGCCAGTAGTAACCACTCTTCCTCAGCGTCAGACATCGATTTTTGCCGGTCAGTAAGAGCCTTCGAGGCTTTCGAAAACTTGTCCGGATCTCTGGTAAATAAATCCGGATCTGACATGAGGTTTTCCAGCTTTGAAATCTCTTCCGATAGCTTTTCCAGAATACCGGGAAGTGCCTCAAGCCGATGCTTTTCAGTGAATGTGAGTTTGTTTTGACTTGGCTTTTCTGCTTTCTTTTCTTTGCTTACTGCCTTTGCCGCGTTCGCCCCTCTTTCACGCCTGTCAGCGTTATCCGCGTTGTTCTTCGGCCTTTGTGCCTGATAGTCATTCCAACCACCTGCATAGGCTGTAGCGGCTCCGTTCCCCTCCATAGCAATCGTCACGGTTGCGACCCGGTCCAGGAAATCCCTGTCATGACTGACCAACAGGATCGTTCCGTCGTAAGTGTCGAGCAATTCCTGCAACAGATCGAGCGTTTCTATATCCAGATCGTTGGTTGGCTCGTCGAGAACCAACAAGTTACTCTCGAACGCCATCAACCGCGCTAACAACAGGCGCGCCTTTTCCCCTCCGGATAGTGACCGAACCGGTGCTCTGGCCTGACGTTCGTCAAACAAGAAATCCTTAAGATAGCCAACCACATGTTTGGGCTGCCCGCGTACCATGACCTGATCTGCACGCCCCGATACCCGCATGGACGGGTCCGCTGTCAGACTGTCCCAGAGCGATTGATCGGGATTTAATTGAGCGCGGCTTTGATCAAAAACGGCAGGAATCAGATTTGTACCATGCGTTACCTCACCGCTGTCCGGTGTAATTTCCTTCATCAGCATTTTCAGAAGCGTTGTTTTTCCCACACCATTGGGGCCAACAAATGCAATCCGGTCGCCCCTTTGAATGCGAATGCTGAATTCATTCAAAATTAATTCGTTTTCAAAGGCTTTCGTGATGTTCCTTGCATCAATCACCCGCCTGCCGGATTTCGGACCGGATTCAAGCGCCATTGCTGCCGCACCCTGACGTTTTATTTGCGCCGCCCGTTCTGACCGCAGCGCCTGCAAAGCACGCACTCGCCCCTGATTGCGCTTACGCCTGGCGCTGATGCCTTCCACGGCCCAACGGGCCTCTGACTTGATCTTTCGGTTCAGCTTGTGCCGCGCGTCATCTTCCTCATCCCAGGTTTTGTCCCGCCAAGCCTCAAACGCCTCAAAGCCTTTTTCCTGCCGACGAACTATTCCTCGGTCGATCCATAGGGTTGCCTGCGTAAGCTCACGCAGAAATGCACGGTCGTGACTGATTAGAACATACGCCGCACGGGTCTCTTTCAACGTTCTTTCCAACCAGCGGATCGCCTCGATGTCCAAATGGTTGGTTGGCTCGTCAAGCAGCATAAGTTCCGGTGCCATAGCCAATATACGCGCCAATGCAGCACGTCTGCGTTCCCCGCCCGAGGCGGTTTCGACCGGGCATTCGGGATCAAATTTCAATCCCTCTGCCGCCAATTCCACGCGGAATTCCTGCCCCTGTTCCAAGCCATCAGCGGCAAAATCGCCAAGTGTTGCAAACCCGGACATATCCGGATCCTGCTCCATGTATCCAACTGTCACACCCGGGGGTATCGTTGGGAAACCCCTATCCGGCTCGACTAACCCTGCCATTACTTTCATAAGGGTAGATTTACCTGAACCATTCCGCCCAACCAAAGCAATGCGATCACCGGGCTGGACCACCAATGACAGGTTGTCGAACACAGGATCACCACCAAATGTCAGAGAAATGTCAGTAAGTTGCAAAAGCGGAGTGCGAGCCATGTTCGCGAGCTATCCCGCGGCCATTGTCACGTCAAGACGAGCAATGAATTATTGCGCAGCCATACGTAACAACCGTTTGCGTTCGGCGGGTATCGCCTTGATTTCAACGCCGGTAAAAACGTGCAGGGTGTTCAGTTGCGTGTCCACAACTGCATGATCGCTGACCCACCCCCCCATCAGAAGATAGCTGCGTAACAAGGGTGGCATACGCTGCATTGCAACCTTTGTATTGGGCCTGTGCAGCCTCAGCTTCTCGGCGAAACGATACACTGAGGGTGCTTTGACCTTGGGCAACCAGCTGCTTGGGGCTAAATGGCGTTCTTTCAACACCGCAAATGCATCGAGATAGGTTTCCGCGTTCGTCCCTGGAAAAGATGAACAGCCAAACAGCATTTCAATCCCATTTTCATCGACAAAACGGGTCAACGCAGCCCAAGCCGTGCGAAGAACATCAGGGTCCCGCGCTTCCGGGTGAATACAAAAACGGCCCATCTCCGCCATTCGTCCAGTAAATTGATCCAGCGCAGACAATTCATAAAATTGTGCAGAATAGCTACGCTCGATCTGACTTCCATCGCTTAACAACAGCAAGCGAAAGCAACATACCAACCGCTTTGTCTTTACTTCTTCCACTACAAAATGAGTGCAAACTTCATCAAAGGTATCGCGATCGGTACCGCCTTTTTCGTCGTTGATCCCAAAGGTCAGGCACCGTAAGGCCTGCGCCGCGCGTATGTCCGCGTCAGTTCGTGCAACTCTTGCTAAGTAACGCCCTTTTTTGAGCATCGTCTATCAGCTCCCCACAGCGTTATCTGATCGTAGCTGCGGTGAAAACTACACACAAGTCGCGTCAATAAGATGACGGCCCTTCGTTAGAAAAAGTCTGCCGGGTTCAGGTTGCCGAAGTTTCCAAAGATCTGCCGAATGAACCCGTTACTAACGACGGAAGAATTGGTCACCCGGCGCGTAAGTGGCACGACATGGCCGTCCTCAAGTCCAAAACGTTCGATATTGGCGATGGAATCATCACTGTTGAAACTGATCGCCAGAACCTGCCGATCGACCACTTCAGGTTTAAACATCCCGTATTCGCGAATTTGGCTGCGGACATAATAATAATCACCACCACTCAGCAATCCCGAGGCAGAAGGCGCACCAATCACATCATCAACAGTCGCACGCGTGTCGACCCCAACCACGAGACTTGCCAAATCCTCTTCGGACGGAACATATCCGTGATTTTGATAAGACGCCGTGCATGCCGTGGTAAATACAAGACAGAACATCGCCAATGCTCTGGTCAGCCGAAGTTGGAACCCAAACATATCTGCCCTCTTGTCTTTGACCTGCTACGCTTTTTATCTCGCTTACAACAAGGTAGGCTACTGGTTCAAGAAAGGATACGAGATTCTCAATGACGCAGGATTCAAAAACACATGGTCTTTTTCGCGTCAGCGATCTTTCTCCACGCAACCCTCCAACTTTTGAAATCACGCCAAATGAGAGCGAATTAGCTATTCTTGCATCAGAATTAGGCCTGTTGGGTCTGCGCAAACTTCGATTCAAAGGATCGCTGGAACCCGAAGGAACAACTGACTGGGCCCTGACTGCACAATTTGGAGCAACAGTCGTTCAGCCATGTGTCGTGACCCTGCAGCCAGTGACCACCAGAATTGAAGAACGTGTGAAGCGCCGGTTCTTACGCGACTGGCCCACAGCCGAAGAGCTTGGCGAAGACGTGGAAATGCCTGATGACGAAACAATTGATGCGCTCGAAGAGACCATAAACCTGAAGGAAATAATGGCCGAGGTACTGGCATTGTCGTTGCCACCCTACCCGCGCGTCCAAGATGCTAAAGTAGAAAATACGCGGGCTGCGCCGCCCGGAACTGCACCATTGGATGATGATGCGGTAAAGCCATTTGCCGCCCTTGCAGGTTTGCGGGATAAGCTTGAATCAGATGATTAACGGAAAAGCAAAAAATCGCTTGCTCAACGCGTATTTCCCTGTATTTTCGCGCTCTCACCGGATTATAGGGTTGTACCGCCGGCTCTGATTAGATTAAGAGCCGCATTAACCCGTGAAACTGGGCCTGATGGCCCGTAAGTATATTGAGATTGCGACATGGCCGTCCAACAAAACAAAGTATCCAAATCGCGCCGCAACAACCGCCGCGCGCACGACTCTCTGGTTGCAGCCAACCCGAATGAGTGCCCCAACTGTGGCGAGCTGAAGCGCCCGCACCACGTGTGTGCGGCGTGTGGTCATTATGCAGACCGCGAAATCGTTGCTTTGGTTGACGAGGTCGATCTGGAAGACGACGCGGCCTAACACAGGCGAAGGAGCGCGTCTTTATGACCGGCTCTACGGATCAGACTAAGACGCGCGCTGACCGCATTGTCATTTCAGTTGATGCGATGGGCGGTGATCTGGGTGCAGCCGTTGTAGTGGCAGGCATCGCAAGTTCCGCCAAGATAAACCCCGACATCGGGTTCATTTTGCATGGACGCAAAGACGAGCTGGAAAAGCTGGTCAAACGCCGCAAATACCTTGCCGGTCGCTGCGAAATTCGGAATGCTACTGGGGTTGTCTCTATGGAAGACAAACCCAGCCAGGTGATCCGGCAGGGCAAAGACACATCCATGTGGTCGGCCATCGAATCGGTACGGAACGGTGAAGCAACCGTTTGCGTGTCCTGCGGCAACACAGGTGCATTGATGGCAATGTCCGTTGTGCGCCTGCGAAAGTTACCTGGCATCTACCGTCCTGCAATTGCCGTTCTCTGGCCTTCTCCTAATCCGCAAGGCTTTAACATTATGCTGGATGGCGGGGCAGATATCCGCGCCGACGCGAAGGACCTGATGCAATACGCATTGATGGGGACATCTTATGCTCGCAACGGATTCGAGATATCACGTCCACGCATCGGGCTGTTGAATGTCGGTACCGAAGAACACAAGGGCCGCTCCGAACTCAAAGAAGCGCATGATCTGATTGCAGCAAATGCACGCAATGCGGAATTTGATTTTGTTGGCTTTGTCGAAGGCCGGGACCTGCCCGGTACGAAATGCGATGTGATTGTCACTGATGGATTTACCGGGAATGTCGCGCTCAAGACTGGTGAAGGAACAGCCAATCTCATCTCAAGCCTACTGCGCGAAGCATTTCGTTACACTCCGCTATCACGACTGGCCTCGGTGCTGGCCTACACATCGTTAAACCGTCTCAAGAAACGAATCGATCCACGCCGGGCAAATGGGGGCGTGTTCCTTGGGCTTAACGGCACTGTTGTCAAATCTCATGGCTCAGCCGACGCAACGGGTATTTCTGCGGCGGTTAAGCTGGCATTTCAGCTCGCACAGTCAGGCTTTACCGAAAAACTTGCTGCGCGGGTTGCATCTGCGGCAATGCTTGATCAGGATGCTGAGACTGGAAACTCCACAGCCAGCGGTGATCCTGAATGACGTTACGCGCCGTCGTCGAAGGTGTCGGGCACTACTTGCCAGACCGAATCGTCCATAACTCGGAATTTGAAAAATTCCTCGATACGTCTGACGAATGGATCAAGGCGCGCACAGGAATTGAACGGCGTCATTTTGCAGCCGAAGGTCAGACAACTTCTGACCTTGCCGTGCGCGCCGCACAGGCGGCATTGAAAAATGCCGGGCTTGAACCAGATGATATTGATGGAATTGTCGTAGCTACTTCCACACCAGACCTTACATTTCCTTCTGTGGCCACCATGGTACAGCGCGAACTGGGCATGACGCGTGGCTTTGGGTTTGATGTTCAGGCTGTTTGTGCTGGTTTTATCTATGCATTGACCAATGCAAACGCGATGATTGTCTCTGGTCAGGCCAAGCGTTTGCTTGTTATCGGCGCAGAAACATTCAGCCGAATCATGGATTGGACAGACCGGTCGACCTGCGTGCTGTTTGGAGATGGTGCCGGCGCAATTGTTCTTTCCGCTCAAGAAGGCGCAGGTGATAACACGGATCAGGGTATTTTGTCTGCGGATTTGAATTCGGACGGACGTTACCGCGAAATGCTGTACGTAGACGGCGGTGTTTCGTCGTCTGGCACTGCTGGTAAACTGCGCATGCAGGGCAATCCGTTGTTCCGTCAGGCTGTAGAAAAGCTGACAACAACGGCTGAAACTGCCCTTGCCAAGGCTGGCCTGACTGACGACGATGTGGATTGGATCGTGCCCCACCAGGCTAACATCCGGATCATCCAAGGCACCGCAAAACGCATGGGTGTGCCCATGGACCGTGTCATTGTGACGGTCCAGGATCATGGCAACACATCAGCTGCATCGATTCCCCTGGCACTGTCTGTCGGGGTTTCCGACGGCTCCATTAAGCGGGGAGATTTGCTGGTTTCTGAGGCAATCGGTGGCGGACTAGCATGGGGTGCGGTGGTTCTACGGTGGTAAATTGGCCCTGAACTGAGAAAAACCCGCTTAAACTCCTCCTTCCAAGTCGTTGACATTGACTCGTAAAATCCTTCCACCCTAAAGTCTTCCCAAAGACACGAGGGGATGTGATGAGCGAAAAGACTTTGACCAGAATGGATTTGAGCGAGGCTGTGTTCCGCGAGGTAGGCCTCTCACGCAATGATTCCGCACAACTTGTTGAGACGGTACTGGAGCATGTTTCTGATGCTCTTGTGCGCGGTGAACAGGTCAAGATTTCTTCCTTTGGCACGTTCTCCGTTCGGGAAAAATCGGCGCGCGTCGGTCGCAACCCAAAAACTGGTGAAGAGGTTCCGATCAACCCTCGCCGCGTTCTGACCTTCCGGCCGTCCCACCTGATGAAAGACAGGGTCGCGGCAGGCAATAAGCGGTAAGGAAAGCCGCAGGTTATGGCCAAATCCGCCGATGCCTTCAGAACCATAAGCGAGGTCGCAGATTGGCTGGAAACGCCAGCGCATGTGCTCCGTTTCTGGGAAAGCAAGTTCAGCCAGGTTAAACCGGTTAAACGTGCGGGTGGGCGGCGTTACTACCGGCCTGCCGATATGAAGTTGATTGGCGGAATTAAGAAGCTACTTCATCAGGATGGGCTTACCATCAAAGGCGTGCAAAAAATCCTTCGAGAGCAGGGTGTTAAGCATGTCTCGGCACTTTCTCAACCGTTAGGCGATGCCGCTGATGACGATCATCCAATTGTCGAAGCAAAAGTGGCACCCACGGATTCTGCCGATATTGTGAATTTTCGACATGCTGAGGTTACATCGGAGCCGATTGCAGATCCGGAGTCTCCAGAAACCGAAGAAGAACAAGATGGCCCGGATGAGGATACAATTCCCTCAGCTGCCGAAGAGCCTTCTGCAGTTGAAGAAGAAGGTGAAACAGAGGGTCTGACAGCGGCTTCAGAAGCAACTGAGACCTCAGAACCGGTATTGCCAAGCTTCATGAATCTGCGGGGTGATCAACCTGAAGACATAAAACCTGCTGAACCTGAGCCCCCTGCTCCACCTACTCCCAATAATATTTCCGTGCCCGATGATTTAGCAGATGATGTACAGGCAACCCCCGGCATTCTTTTAAAGCTTCACAATCTTCAAAAACCGCTTTCTCACGATGCTGCACAGATGCTTTCGCCGGTTCTGCAGCGACTTCGCACAAACAGAGATGGCAGCAATCAGAGCTAAGGTGGAATTTTGGGAAAATCCCCTTGTTCTCAGATTGAAAACCAGTATGTAACCGACATCGTCGGGCTATGGCGCAGCCTGGTAGCGCGTCCGTCTGGGGGACGGAAGGTCGCAGGTTCGAGTCCTGCTAGCCCGACCAAATCTAAAACCGCCCGCCCATCCTTGTGGCGGGTGTTTTTACATCCGGGGGAAACATACGCATGAAAACCGGTGTGCTGGCTGATCATCAGATATCGCAATTGATCGCCGAAGGTAAAATCGCGGCGTCATCCCCAATTCTGAATGAACAAATCCAGCCCGCTTCGCTCGATCTGCGCTTGAGTGACCGCGCCTACCGTGTTCGTGCTTCATTTCTTCCGGGCACCGGCAGAACTGTGTCGGATCGGCTGAACGAATTGACGATGCACGAAATTACGCTGACGGGTGGTGCCGTACTTGAAAAAGGGTGCGTTTACGTCGTTCCGCTCATGGAACGCCTTGATCTGCAAAAAGGCATGACCGCCGCTGCAAGCGCCAAAAGCTCTATTGGCCGGCTCGACCTTATGACCCGCGTGATTACCGATCAGGGGATCGAATTTGACCGCGTTCAGGATGGTTATACCGGGCCGCTTTATGCGGAAATATGCCCGCAAAGCTTTTCGGTCGTTGCCCAACCGGGCCAACTGCTTACCCAGATCATTTTCCGTTTAGGTAAAACTGGGTTAACTGATGATGAACTTCGAAGAGTTCATGCGCGTTCCCCCATTGTTAATGGTGAACCGGTTATCTCTGATGGGTTGGGATTTTCGGTTGATCTGCAGCTAGCGAATGACGACTTGGTTGGCTACCGTGCAAAGCGGCATACTGGTGTTATCGATCTTGCAAAATTAAACCACTACGACCCCTCCGATTACTGGGAAGAGGTAAGAACCTACAAGGGCCGCATCATACTCGACCCCGGCGCATTTTATATTCTGGTCAGTCGCGAAGCCATCGCAATCCCACCGGATTGCGCGGCTGAAATGGCCCCCTATCTTGCAATGGTGGGGGAGTTTCGCGTCCACTACGCCGGTTTTTTTGACCCGGGGTTTGGATTCGATGCGGCCGGTGGAACAGGCTCTCGTGGTGTTTTAGAGGTTCGATGTCACGATGCACCCTTTGTACTGGAGCACGGCCAAATCGTTGGACGCTTAGTCTATGAGCGAATGAGCAGCGAACCCAGACAGCTTTATGGTGCCGGCATTGCTTCGAACTATCAGGGTCAGGGGCTTAAACTCAGCAAGCATTTCAGGTCGGCTTAATGGCCGCCGGTTCTGACAATTCACAAACGCAAATTCATGCAGTTACATGCGGCCAATTTTCCGTGCGACCCGCATTGTCTGTTTGGCTCGTTTCGTAGTTTCTGCGGTGTCCGGGCTCTGCGTTCCCTCTGCCGAAGATTTGCCCCGATTCATGCGATTGCCCACAGCATTGATTCCGGCATCCACACCGGATCTCAGAACCCGGCGCATAACCATGCGGATAACCATGTTGATAATTTGATTGGCGTTCATTGCGCCCTCCATTTCCTGCCTCAGGTGGGTACATAGCATAAAATCATGGAAATTTTAGGGCAGTCAGGCAGTTTTCTGCGCAAGCTCGCCTTCAACCCTAGTCCTCGAACAACTCGCTTTGACCTTCTTGCAGGTCTTCTGCATCATCTTCATCACTGTCTAGAGAGGTTGGCATAATCCTCGGGGGTAGACGATTTTCCAAAAGCCCTGCTGCCCGCAGTTCCTTCAGGCCGGGTAAATCGCGCGCGCTTTCCAATCCAAAGTGATCAAGAAAACCCTGTGTAACCACAAAAGTAACAGGCCTGCCGGGGGTCATTTTGCGGCGGCCAAAGCGGATCCATTCCAGCTCCAGCAACTGATCCACAGTGCCCCTGCTGACACTCACACCTCTTATTTCTTCAATTTCAGCCCGAGTGACAGGTTGATGGTAGGAAATAATTGCAAGAGTTTCGATTGCCGCCCGTGATAGCTTGCGCGTTTCAAAACTTTCCTTCTGCATAAGGAACCCAAGATCCGGCGCAGTTCGCATTGCCCAGGCGTCCCCTACTTTGACCAAGCGCACACCGCGCCCCTCGTACCGTTTGCGTAAGTGAACAAGAGCTTCTGCCGCGTCACATCCATGCGGCATCCTTGCCTCCATTTCTCCAACTGAAACAGGCTCAGCGCTTGCAAACATAATCGCTTCGCACATCCGTTCTTGTTCTGCGATTGGAGGGGCCTCAAACAGGCTTTCTTCTTTGTTATCTGTTTCTTCCTGCATGAAGCTAATCCTTGCGGCGTAATTCTATCGGGGCAAAAGCATTGTTCTGGCGTATCTCGACACGACCTTCTTTGACCAACTCCAACGATGCCGCAAATGTCGAAGCCGTCGCAGACCTTCTTCTCACAGGGTCCGCAGAAAATTCATCAGGAAGGTAAGAGGCAATATCCGTCCAAGTCCCTGCAAACGAAATCAAACCACGCATGCGCTCTAAGGCCTGCTCAAGAGTGAATATTGCATCGCGATCCATGGTATAGGGGCGAAAGTCGTCTCGTGTCCGAATTCTGGCATAGCCTTGCATAAGATCAAGTAGCGTTGCCGTATAGGTCACACGCTTCACTCGCTCCATATCTTCGGGAATACCACGGACAAAGAAGTCCCGGCCAAGCCGGTCCCGGGCCATCAGCTTGGCCGCTGCCTCGCGCATTGCATGCAATCGCTCCAGCTGAAAGGCCAGATGCGCCGCCAGTTCTTCGCCAGATGGCCCTTCTTCGGTTGGATCGGGCGGCAACAACAAGCGGGATTTGAGATAAGCGAGCCAGGCAGCCATCACCAGGTAATCCGCGGCAAGCTCTATCCGTATCTGTTTAGCTTTCTTAACGAATTCAAGATATTGCTGAGCCAGCTGCAGCACAGATATCTTCCGCAGGTCGACTTTCTGCGTGCGGCTTAGCGTCAACAAAAGATCAAGCGGACCTTCAAACCCATCGACGTCGATGATAAGCGCCTCTGCTGCCATGCGGTCGGCAACATTTTCAATCCGTCCGATGTCTTCAAACTCGTCCTCAGCCATGCCCCGGCCCGTTCAATATCTTCGACAGCTCCGCCTCCATTGCAGCAATATCAACCTTATCAGGCGAATGCCGCATAGCCATAGCACGATCAGCACGATCCTGTCCTGCATTTGACAAGCGGCCTGCGGCATCGGCTACCTCGGCACGTTCAGATAATGTCCCGTTGCAATGCAATATCACGTCACAGCCAGCCTCTAACGACTGCACTGAAATTTCGGCCAGTGAACCTGACAACGCTTTCATAGAAACGTCATCTGTCATAACCAGCCCCTCAAACCCGATTTTTTCTCTGATCATCTGCATGACTATTGGTGAGACAGTAGCCGCTCGATCATCTAAATCCGAGTACACAACATGCGCTGTCATTGCCATTGGCAAGTCCTGCAGCATACGAAAGGGTTTGAAATCCACGTCCTTTAGCGTCGCTTCTGCCGCATCCACATGAGGCAGCGAATGGTGGCTATCGGTCACTGCCCGACCGTGCCCCGGAATGTGTTTGACTACGGGCAGCACGCCACCGTCCAGCAATCCATTCGCGACGGCCCTGCCAAGGTGCGCAACCTTGTCGGCCTGGGTTTCATAGCACCGGTTTCTGAGAAACTCGTGGGTCTGAGGCCCTGCGACGTCAACCAGTGGGGCACAGTTCCCATCTATTCCGATTTTGCGTAATTCGTCCGCTATGATCCTGTAGCGCAGGTACATCGCCCGTTCAGCGAGGGCCCCGGCCGCCGTTACATGCTCCAGTGGCGGCAACCATTCGCGCCAAACAGGCGCACGCAAACGTTGAACACGCCCACCCTCTTGGTCGTTGAAAATCGGTACATCGCGACCTACAGCGCTCCGCATTTCATCACAAAGAGCACGAACCTGATCCGGAGCCTGAATATTGCGGGCAAATAGGATGAAACCGAATGGTTCCACCCGCCTAAAAAGGGCCTTTTCATCGGCAGAAAGCCGCAGGCCCTCCGCGTCCAGAATACACGCGCCCTGATGGGTCACCGAGTGACTACCGGGATGCAATCGGCATTCTCGGCGACCAACGCAGAGCAAAACCGACGTGCATCGCTCAAATCAGTAAATCCCATCGCCCGCAGGCGGTAGAACGTTCTGCCCCCGCTGGTTGCCTTTTGAACGACCCGGCTTTTACCTTCCAGATATTCGCCAAACTTTTCGGACAGGCGATCCCATTCGTTATGTGCAATCTCAGCGCTTTCAAAGGCCCCAAGTTGCGCAAGCCGTGTGCCGACCGGAATTGCATCGGGGTCAATATCCAACACGCTTTGCTGCGGCGCATCTTCCGTATCTGCGGGCGAAGCCGTACCAAGGCTGACAGGTCGCAGCTTTGGCCGCAGGGATTGACCCAAGCCACCTTTCACTTTCGGGCTTTGGGCAGATGCCTGGGCCTGAGGTTGCGCAGCTTCGGTACCTAGCCCCTCTATTGGTGGAACTCCGGCTGCGATCTCTGCCGCCAGCGCCTCAACTGATGCAAGTTGAACCGTTGCTTCACCGGGTTGCGTATCTGCCGCCAGATTACCAAGGGTATCCTCAAGGCTAAGCTCCAGTGGCTCTGGAGCCAGAACAAGCCTGTCAGCCGCACGTGCTGCAGACCCATCAGCAGCCACTTCATTGACAGACAGCCCCTGATGCGATGCCTGATGCCCACCCGGATCGACCGGCTGCACCCGCATAGGCCCTTCGGCGGCACGCACCACCGGCACGCCGCTGACATCCCTTGAAATGACCTTGTATCCCCAAACACTTATTCCCACGACCAGTGCAAGCGACATGGTCGCGCCCAAAACGTTGGTTGCCCGTGAAAGTGTATTTGTTCGCTCCGGCACAGGCTGTTGCTGCACCTCATGCATTTCCGCCATCTCTCGCCTCGCTTATCCCGGCGATACATGGTCACCGGGTATGCTGTTCTGCCTCACCCCGGCCTGACTGTGCGCTATGGTTACCGCATCTCTTCTGCCGGAGTTACACCGAGAATACCAAGACCAGCGGAAATAACAACGGTTACGGCCCGTGCTAAGGCAATTTTTGCCTGCGTTGCGGTTACATCTGCCTCATCCAGCAAGCGCAAAGACGGTACTTCATACCCTTTGTTGTAAAGCGCATGTAGCGCGCTGGACAATTCATATAAGTAAAATGCGACACGATGTGGTTCGTTTGTCCGACCTGCAATTTCGACCAACCTTGGCCATTCTGAAATTTTCTTCATGACCTCCAGCTGCGCACTGTCTGTTAGTAGGGCAAGGTTTGCCAGTCCGAGCGTTTCATCGCTTACATCGATGCCAGCTTTTGCAGCTTTCCGCATCGTGGATTTCACCCGGGCGTTGGCGTATTGCACATAAAAGACCGGGTTTTCTTTTGACTGCTCAAGCACTTTGTCAAAATCAAAATCAAGTGCGGCATCATTCTTCCGCGTAAGCATGACAAACCGGGTAACATCCGGCCCTACCAGGTCCACAACGTCACGCAGCGTAACGAATGTACCGGCGCGTTTAGACATCTTGAATGGTTGGCCATCTTTGTAAAGCTTCACCAACTGTGTGAGTTTGATATCAAGTGGTACGCTGCCATCAGAAAGTGCGCTGACGGCCGCCTTCATTCTTTTGACATACCCACTGTGATCCGCGCCAAACACGTCGATCAGGGCGTCAAATCCACGACTAACCTTGTCATAATGATAGGCAATATCAGGCGCGAAGTATGTCCAGCCACCATCGGATTTTTTAACAGGCCGATCCACATCGTCGCCGTGCTCTGTTGATTTAAAGAGCGTCTGTTCGCGCGGCTCCCAATCTTCAGGAACTTTGCCCTTGGGCGGATCAAGCACACCCTCGTAAATCAACCCTTTGCCTTCAAGTGTCTCAAGCGCTTCTTCAATCCGGCCTGTGCCATAGAGTGATTTCTCACTGTAAAAGACATCCATTTCCACACCGAGCGATTTGAGATCAGCACGGATCAGATCCATCATTGCTTCAGTTGCAAATTCCCGTACATCGGCGAGCCAGACATTCTCTGGTTGCTCCAGATAGGCATCACCGACCTTGTTTTTAAGAGCTAGTCCGACGTCGATCAGGTAATCTCCCGGGTAAGTGCCGTCTTCAAACGCAACGGCCCGACCGTGCGCTTCCAGATAACGCAGATAGACCGATCGCGCCAAAACATCGACCTGAGAGCCGCCATCATTGATGTAGTATTCGCGAGTGACATTGAAGCCTACGAAATCCAGCAAACTGGCCAATGCGTCACCGAAGACAGCGCCGCGCGTGTGGCCAACATGCAGCGGTCCAGTTGGATTGGCACTGACATATTCTACGTTAACGCGTTTTCCGTCGCCGATTTTCAAGCGACCAAAATCAATTCCTGAATCAAGCGCTGCCCTGACAACATCTAACCACAGAGATTCACTCAAGCGCAGGTTCAAAAAACCGGGTCCGGCCACTTCAACCTTTGAAATTCTTTCGTCTTTACCTAGCAGCTCACCCAGTCTTTCCGCGATGTCCCGCGGCTTCATCTTTGCTGCCTTGGCCAACACCATCGCGGCATTTGTTGCCATATCACCATGGGCAGAATCCCGGGGCGGTTCAACAGCAACATTGCTCATCTCCAGCCCTTTGGGCAATTCGCCAGAAGCCTGCATTTTGCCCAAAGTATCGATTACCAGCTCGCGAATTTCGCTGAAGAGATTCATTTTTTCATTCCTCATTCATCGCGCGCCGGTTTACCACCCCATGCTGCCGCGTCAATCAGTTCACGCTTGGAGCAATTAACCTGCTCTACGCAATAAGGCGTGCATGGCTTTCCAGTGCAAATCGATCTGTCATTCCTGCGATATAATCGGAGACGAGACGTGCTAGTTCGGTTTCGCTCGACGTGGCACGGACATCGATTTGCCATTGTTTTGGAAGGTGCTCTGGCTTCTCCAGGTAAAAAGGGAACAATTGTTCAACTACTGTCGTAACTTTCTGACGCATCTCAACCACTTTCGGCGCCCGGTACATATGCTGAAACAGAAACTTTCGAATTTCTTTTAGCTGTGCCCAAAGATCCTCCGAAAACCGGATGACAGGTCTTCCAAGGTGTCTGACTTGATTTGAACTTTCCGGAGCTTCGGCCGCTAATATGGCACGCGATGTATTAATTACATCAGAGACCATCACCCCGAATACTCTGCGCAGCGCTTCGTGACGGCGGCGATAGGGCTCCAAATTTGGATACAAACGATCTACTTCGGCGTAACATTCACCGATTATCGGAAGTTCAAAAATATCTTTCTCGGAAAAAAGCCCGGCCCTTAACCCGTCGTGCAAGTCGTGATTGTTGTAAGCAATGTCATCTGCCAAGGCCGCGACCTGGGCTTCTGCACTGGCATGGGTATGCAATTCCAGATCGTGCCGGTCATTATATTCGGCCAATGCGTAGGGAAGCTTTCCGGTTACAGGACCATTATGTTTGGCAATGCCCTCCAGCGTCTCCCAAGTCAGGTTCAAGCCGTCGAACTCTGCATAGTGTCGCTCTAACCCAGTGACAATCCGTACGGCTTGGGCATTATGATCAAACCCACCATAAGAGCTCATAAGAGCATCAAGCGCCTCTTCACCGGTATGGCCGAACGGTGTATGCCCCAAATCATGCGCAAGCGCGACAGCCTCTGTCAGTTCTTGGTTCAGTCCAAGCGCACGAGAGACCGTCCGCGCCACCTGAGCCACTTCAATCGAATGGGTCAGCCGTGTCCGAAAATAGTCGCCTTCGTGTTCCACAAAAACCTGTGTTTTGTGCTTTAGCCTGCGAAAAGCACTGGAGTGAATTATCCGGTCCCGGTCCCTTTGAAAACAAGACCGGAATGCACTTTCTTCTTCGTCTACCAGCCGACCGCGCGATAGCGCCGGATCGGCTGCGCATTCCACCTTCATTACGTCCGTCCTTGCCGCCTGCCCTACCCGCCCATATATTGCATCACGACGCGCAATTAAACCGCTGGAACAGATGACATGCAGTTACCCCCAACAGTTACCGACAGGGCCTTTGCCCGGCTGGCAGAAATCGGTGCATCCGATCAAGGTCAGGGATTGCGGGTCGCCGTCGAAGGCGGGGGATGTTCTGGTTTCCAATATGATATTCGCCTTGATGCACCGGCAGATGATGATCTGATTCTGGAAGGTCACGGACAAAAGGTAATTGTCGACAGGATTTCGCTGCCGTTTTTGACCGGCGCTACAATTGATTTTGTCGACGAGTTGATTGGCGCCCGATTTGCGATCAACAATCCAAACGCCAGCAGTTCGTGCGGTTGCGGTACATCCTTTTCAATGTAATTTAGGCTGAGTATCACCATCTTTCACGCCCGATTTCGATTGGACGGTATATGGCTGCAAAAACGAGGGCATTTTGTGAAAATCGCGAGTTTCAACATCAACGGCATAAAGGCCCGTATTAATGCCCTCGGCGATTGGCTTGATGAAGCGCAGCCCGACGTCGCCCTTTTACAGGAGATCAAATCAGTCGACGAAAATTTTCCGCGTGAGATATTTGAAGATCGCGGTTACCGGGTCGAAACCCATGGGCAGAAAAGCTTTAACGGCGTCGGCATTTTATCAAAATACCCTTTAGAGGATGTCAGCCGTGGTTTGCCAGGCGATGATAGTGACGAACAGGCCCGCTGGATCGAAGCAACGGTGATCGGCGATAAAGGCGCAGTTCGGGTTTGTGGGCTTTATCTGCCTAACGGCAACCCGACACCCGGCCCAAAGTATGACTATAAGCTTGCGTGGATGGAGCGACTGCAATCCCGCGCGCGCGATCTGCTGGCCACCGAAGAACCCGCGCTGATGGCTGGTGATTACAACATCATCCCACTTGATGAGGATGCCAAACGGCCAGAGGTCTGGCAGGAAGATGCCCTCGCAAGACCTGAAAGCCGTGCCGCATATCGCCGGATTGTCAGCCTGGGGTTCACAGAAGCATTCCGCGCGCGCCACAGCGGACCGGGGCATTATTCATTTTGGGATTATCAGGCCGGCGCATGGAACCGAGATGACGGCATCAGGATCGATCATTTTCTGCTGTCACCACAAGCCGCAGATCTTTTGACCGACTGTCAAATAGACAAAGCCATTCGTGGTCGCGAGAAACCATCGGATCACGTTCCGATTTGGGTAAATTTAGACATTTGAGGCTCGAAATTTTTGCGGGCTTTATCGTACGCTAATTTTCGCGCGTCACATCATACCCATAAATCCAGTCATAACGCTGCATCATACGCCTTGGGGCGATCCGGCCTCCAAGCCTGAGCGCGGTATGTGCCGCAAATCGCAAGGGTGGAAATGACAGGTGATACTTCCACGCATTGTCACTCGCCGCGTCCACGATTTTGCGAGCCCTGTTAAATCGTCGCGCCTGATACTTCTTCAGCCGATCTGAAAGCGGAGCGTCTTCCAACAAGGAATCGACCAGACACCACGCATCTTCAAGCCCCAATGAGGCCCCCTGCGCCATGAATGGGAGCGTCGGATGAGCCGCGTCCCCCAAAATCGCGACACCTTCTCCATACCAATTCCGTGCCACCGGATGCCGAAAGAGGCCCCATAGGTGAACTTTGCTCACGGCTTGAAGCAAGTCGCGTGCTTCGTTCCCGAAATCAGAAAATGCGGCCCGTAGGCTATCCGGGTCATCTTCCTGGCTCCAGCTCTCTTGCGTCCATGCCGAGCGTTCCTGAACAGCAACCAAGTTCAGCAATGAACCGCCCCGAATCGGATAACTTACAAGATGACGATGAGGCCCCATATGAACCTTTGCATCTGGGCCGCGCTGCAAGGTGTTAGGGACTACGGCACGCCATGCTATCTGGCCGGTGAAAAATGGGGGAACGCTTCCATTGAGCATCTGGCGGGTCACCGAATGCAGCCCGTCAGCCCCCAAAACCAAATCCGCTTCTAATTCTGCACCGTTTTCCAAGACAACACGTGGAACCGTTCCGGTTTCGATTTTTTTGACGGGCTGCAGCAGCCGAATTTTCACACCGCTTGCACGTGCACCTTTTGCAAGAAGATCGATCAAATCTGACCGATGGACAAAATAGTAATCCCGACTTTCCAGCTGGCGCAGATCAAGCTCCACAACCTTACCACCCTTGTAGTCGCAAAGTTGCACAGTATCAGCCTGAACCGAGGTATCGCGAAGCTCATCCCCCAATCCCAGGGCCTCGATCACCCGGAACCCATTGGGACTGATCTGTAATCCGGCACCGACTTCTGTGATTGCCTCGGCCTGCTCCAGCAAAGTCACCTCTGCGCCTTGCAATCGAAGCGCACGGGCCACGGCCAATCCGGCAATGCCGCCACCAATCACAATAGTTTTCAGACCATCAAGCATAGCTATACCGGTATCGAACGAAAAACGCCGAAGCGATAGCCCCGGCGTTCTTTATTTTGCTAAATCAAGTGCGGTTAGTCGTCGCGATGGACCTTTTCACGGCGCTCATGGCGTTCCTGTGCCTCAAGGCTCATGGTTGCGATCGGCCGCGCGTCCAGCCGTTTAAGGCTGATTGGCTCTCCGGTGACTTCACAATAACCGTATTCACCTTCTTCAATCCGGCGCAAAGCTGAATCGATCTTGGCAACCAGTTTGCGCTGGCGGTCCCGTGTGCGCAGTTCCAACGCGCGATCGGTTTCTTCACTGGCACGATCAGCGACATCAGGAATAGCGCGTGTGCCGTCCTGCAATCCTTCAATCGTGTCGCGACTACCTTCAAGTAGTTCGCTTCTCCAAGTGTTGAGCTTACGGCGAAAATATTCCAACTGCCGCTCGTTCATAAATGGTTCGTCTTCGGCCGGTCGATAATCTTCTGGTAGAAAGACTTCGGCTTTCATGTCAGCTCCCTCATCAAGGCCAGTGTCTGGCATAATAATCTCCTCAGACAATTGGCTCCCTCGGCGCTGCACTTACACCCAGCTCACAGGATTGTCACTACACAATCACGCACCATTGATGTGAATTCTTTAAGACACTAGTGTGCCGCTTGATTGGTAACTTGAAGGCCATAAAAGGATTGAAAAAGAATGAAATTCCGCGGCACCGACACTTATGTCGCCACCGACGACCTTACTGTGGCCGTAAGTGCAGCAGTTACGCTAGAACGTCCGCTACTTGTCAAAGGTGAACCCGGCACCGGCAAAACCGAACTCGCCCGTCAGGTGTCACAGGCACTGGGGCTGAAAATGTTCGAGTGGAACATCAAATCGACAACCAAAGCCCAACAGGGGCTTTATGAATATGACGCTGTAAGCCGTCTGCGCGACAGCCAACTTGGCGAAGAGCGTGTGCACGATGTTTCCAACTACATCCGCCAGGGGAAATTGTGGCAGGCATTCGATTCGGAAGAAAAAGTTGTCCTTCTGATCGACGAAATCGACAAAGCAGATATCGAGTTTCCCAACGACCTGCTTCAAGAACTCGATAAGATGGAGTTCCATGTATATGAGACCGGTGAAACGGTCCGTGCACGACAACGCCCCATTGTGATCATCACCTCCAATAATGAAAAAGAACTGCCTGACGCGTTTTTGCGTCGCTGCTTTTTTCACTACATTCGATTCCCTGATGAAGAGACCATGAAAAAGATCGTGGCTGTGCACCATCCCGGCATAAAGGAGAAACTTTTGGCCGAGGCCTTAACGCAGTTTTACGAAATCCGGGATCAACAAGGTTTAAAGAAAAAGCCGTCAACATCAGAAGTACTCGATTGGCTCAAATTGATTCTGGCAGAGGATCTCACTGCAGAGGATCTCAGACGCGATGGTGCTGATGCTTTGCCGAAACTGCATGGTGCTTTGCTGAAGAACGAACAAGACGTTCATCTGTTTGAACGGCTTGCCTTCATGGCTCGGCGACAGAGATAAGAATCAATCCAACCCAAACGCTGGGAGCGCACAGAGGCAAATTGCAAAATTGCATTGTAAGTTGACGGCGCTCGCTGCATTCTATGGCCTTTAGAAAGCTGAAAGCGTCTTCAAGACATCAAGCCTGCGCAGGAATTCTAGTGAACCCGATGCAATTCATAAAACAGACTCTATCGGCCGCGAAAATCTTGCGAGGACCAAAACCGATCAGAACGGCGGTAAAGGACTGCTACGAAAAACAAAATGGGACAATTAATCGTTTAGTATCAATATTATACAAAGATAAAATTCTTCCACAGCACCAAACTTCCATGAGTCATAATATCGCCTACTTTGCTCCTTATAGCGGTCAGGAAAAGAGGCAAACTTTAAGTCAGACCCACAGCAGTTTGGGGCAACAAGATCGATGTGCAGAACCTGGAAGCTGTCACTCGTTTGGCCAATGCTGCAGTGAAAAGCAATCGCGCATGCTAAAAGGCGCACGGTTTGAAGTATTAGTAACGGGCTACAGGAAGCATATGCGCCGAGCAATTTTACCACTTTGTTTTTTGCTGGGGGCTTGTGTTCCGGGTCCGTCAAGCGATGTACCTTCTCGTGCGGCAACACCTGAGGCTAGCGCCCTGCCTGCTATGAAGTCCTTTTCAACCGCTCGGCCCGTTGCCCCGACCCGTTCTAACCGAGACATATTCCGCGATTTCATGGAATTGAGCTTCCAGCTGGAATCTGGCCGTGTGCTCGACAAATTCTCGCGATTTGAGAAACCAATCTCAATTCAAGTCACAGGGAACCCACCCCCATCCATGATTTCAGACCTAAATCGGGTGGTTCACAGGTTACGGACAGAGGCAGGCATTGATATTGGTCGGGTCAACTCCGGACAGGCCAACATCACAATCGAAGCTGTCTCTCGTGCGGATATTCGCCGACACCTGCCCAAAGCAGCCTGCTTTGTCGTCCCCAATGTTTCAAGTTTAGCACAATACAGCACATCACGGCATAGCCGAACAACGAGTTGGGGAAACCTAACGGAGCGCCAGCAGATCGCGGTTTTCATACCCAACGATTCGTCTCCGCAGGAAGTTCGCGATTGTCTGCATGAGGAGCTGGCGCAGGCCATCGGACCGCTTAATGATCTGTACCGCCTTCGCGACAGTGTCTTTAACGACGACAATGTTCACACCGTGCTCACCGGCTTCGACATGCTTGTTCTGAAAGCATACTACGATCCATCATTGCGGGCAGGCATGACAAAGCAACAAGTCGCTGATCGTTTGCCGGCTATTTTGTCACGACTGAACCCTGCTGGAGATGGCATAAAGCCAGAGTTCGCTGCTGCTACGCCCAGATCCTGGGTTCGTGCCATACAAACAGCCCTCGGGCCGGGCACACGCCCTGCTCAGCGCCGTCATGCAGCACAGGACGCTTTGCGGCTGGCACAATCCGCTGGCTGGACTGATCATCGCCGCGCCTTTAGTCATTTTGCGCTTGGCAGACTTATGCAATCGACCGACCCCGATTTCGCACACGCGCAATTCATCACGGCAGAGCGATTTTATCGCCGCACGCCCGGCACCGACCTGCATCGTGCTTACTCAGCTTCACAGCTGTCAGCCTATGCTATCAACCGCGGTGACGGAAAATCTGCATTGGCGATCATAGCCCCGCACCTCGCCACCGCTGAACGTCACGAAAACGCGGCTTTGCTGGCCACGCTATTGATGCTCAGAGCAGAGGCGCTTGACCTGACCGGACGCCCGGCAGAGGCACAGGCGGTGCGTCTGGACAGTTTGGGCTGGGCACGCTACGGATTTGGCGCGGACTGGGCGGTGCGTGCAAAACTGCGCGAGATTTCGGCGCTCAGTCCCCTAAGGGGGCCAAACGGATAAAATATGTTAGTATATCTGGGTGCACTGGTTCTGGGCGCGACATTAGGCGCCCTAATTGCGCATCGTCGCAAAGGTACATTGGCCGACATTTTGCAATATGCTTTTGTTTACGGGGCAGTTTTCATTGTTGCCTCTGTCTTTCTGTCAATCGTCCTGCATCGTTTGACAGCCTGACCTGATGTTTCTGCCCTTCTTCGACAATCTTCGAAATGCGGGCATACCCGTTTCTTTGCGTGAGTACCTGACTTTTCTGGAAGCCCTGTCCAAAGGTTTGGTCATATATGACATCGAAGGTTTCTACTATCTCGCGCGAACATCGATGGTTAAAGACGAGCGGCTAATCGACCGGTTCGATCGTGCCTTTGCCGCCAGCTTTGAGGGGCTGGAAGCAATCAGCACCGCAGATGTAATTGAGACCGTAGATTTACCCCAGGAATGGCTTGAAAAACTTGCAGAAAATCACCTGAGCGCTGAAGAAAAAGCCGAGATAGAAGCGCTTGGCGGTTTTGATAAACTGATGGAAACGTTGAAAGAACGGCTGAAAGAGCAACAAGGCCGCCATCAGGGCGGAAACAAATGGATCGGGACTGCCGGCACTTCTCCGTTCGGGGCTTATGGCTATAATCCCGAAGGAATACGCATTGGACAAAACGAAAGCCGGCACCAGCGCGCAGTGAAAGTCTGGGACAAGCGCGAATTCCGCAACCTTGACGACACGGTTGAGCTTGGAACCCGCAACATCAAGGTGGCGCTAAAACGACTGCGGCAGTGGGCGCGAGATGGCGCCGAGGAAGAGCTTGACCTCGATGGAACTGTTCGGGCGACAGCCGAACATGGTTATCTTGATGTGAAGACCCGGCCTGAGCGCCGAAATGCAGTAAAAGTCCTTCTTTTCCTCGATGTTGGCGGGTCGATGGACCCGCATATCAAAGTGGTGGAAGAACTGTTTTCTGCGGCAAGAACAGAATTCAAGCACCTTGAGCATTTCTATTTCCACAACTGCCTTTACGAAGGGGTATGGCGCGATAACCGCCGGCGGTGGGACGCCCAGATACCAACCGAAGAAGTGCTGCGCACTTATGGCTCAGACTACAAATGCATTTTTGTTGGCGACGCGTCGATGTCCCCTTATGAAATCGCCTTTGCCGGTGGGGCCAATGAACATTGGAATCCAGAAGCAGGCCAGGTTTGGTTGAGCCGGGCGCGTGAGCAATGGCCGGACAATCTGTGGATCAATCCGATCCTCGAGCGCTCCTGGCCTTATACCCAATCCATCGCGATGATCCGCGAGATCTTTGAAAACCGGATGGTGCCGATGACGCTTGCCGGAATTGAAGCCGGGATGAAAGAGCTCGGGCGCTGATCCACATAATCCCTGCCCGGCAATTCGCCGCCACATACCGGCATTACAGCTAGACAGGCTGCTTCAGCCATGAGACATCCCCGAAATGAGCAAACGCAAGATCATTATTGATACTGATCCGGGTCAGGACGACGCGGTCGCCATCCTGCTTGCCCTGGCAAGCCCCGATGAGATTGAGCTTCTTGGCATTACCTGTGTCGCCGGCAACGTACCGCTTGATCTGACGGCAAAGAATGCGCGTATGATTTGTGAGCTGGCCAATCGCACAGATGTGCCGGTATTCGCCGGATGTGATCGCCCGCTTGGTCGTAATCTTGTAACGGCAGAGCATGTTCACGGGCGTTCCGGCCTTGATGGGCCCGATTTGCCTGAACCTGTCATGGAGCTGCGCCAACCGCACGCCGTCGATTTTATCATCGATACACTCCGCTCTGAAAGCAACGGAACGGTCACTCTTTGCCCCATTGGTCCTCTTACCAACATCGCAACAGCATTTAATAACGCGCCAGATATTATTGATAAGGTTCATGAAATCGTCCTGATGGGCGGCGCATACTTCGAGGTGGGGAATATTACGCCGGCAGCTGAATTTAACATTCATGTTGACCCGCATGCCGCCAAGTGCGTGTTTCGTTCTGGCGCTCCGATCACTGTGATGCCGCTAGATGTTACGCACAAAGCACTGGTGACCAAGCCACGCAACGATGCATTTCGCTCACTTGGCACGTCCGTTGGTACCGCGGTGGCCCAGATGACCGATTTCTTTGAGAGATACGACCGAGAAAAATACGGCTCTGCCGGGGCTCCGCTGCATGATCCTTGTGTGATTGCCTATCTTCTGCGACCTGATCTTTTCTCGGGGCGCCACATCAACGTAGAGATAGAAACAACGTCAGAGCTTACCATGGGTATGACAGTAGCTGACTGGTGGCGCGTTACTGATCGCGAGCCGAACGCCTATTTTGTTGGCGATATTGATGCCGATGGCTTTTTTGATCTTCTCACAGAAAGGCTGGCCCGACTGTGACCGCCCTCACGATAGCCAAACCTCAAGACATCGATCGCATTTTGCGGTTGGTTTCCGATTTTCATGCTGAAGTGGATATCATTCAAAGCGACGAAACCCGCCAAGCCGCGTTGCTACCGCTACTAGAGGGATCACCGCATGGTGTAATTTACCTTGCCGGTCCAGCGCGGGCGCCTATTGGCTATGTAATCGTCACATTTGGATGGTCGATAGAACTGGGCGGCATGGAAGCCTGGATCGATGAAATTTACATTAGACCAGCGGTTCGCGGGCGTGGGATTGGCAGCGAAATCCTGTCCTCCCTACCCCGTGCTCTTGCAGGTGCGGGCGTCAAAGCCATGCATCTCGAAGTGGCGAAAGACAATGATCGCGCCAAATCGCTTTATGAAAAGCTGCATTTCTCACCGCGCGATAAATTCTGCCTCATGACACGAAAACTCTAGCGGTTTTGGTGCAGTCCCCTATTTTCGGGCCATGTCTGTGAAAATAGCCTTCGAAAACACCTATGCCCGCCTGCCTGACAGGTTTCATAGCCGCATCACACCGAAACCCGTAAAATCGCCCGAGCTGATCGCCTTCAATGAGGATTTGGCGGCGGAGTTGGGCATTGCGCCAGCGCCAGAAACCGAATTGGCACAAGTATTTTCCGGTAACGTGACGCCCGGTGGCGCTGAACCGCTTGCTCAAGCCTATGCCGGACACCAGTTTGGCGGCTTCTCACCACAACTGGGCGATGGACGTGCCAATCTGCTGGGTGAGGTTAGTCTTAACGGCAAACACCGCGATATCCAGCTCAAAGGATCCGGGCCTACGCCCTACTCCCGCATGGGGGATGGCCGCGCATGGCTTGGGCCGGTTCTGCGCGAATACGTGATCTCTGAGGCGATGTATGCCCTTGGTATCCCAACCAGCCGCGCATTGGCCGCTGTGACCACTGGTGAACCGGTGTATCGTGAAAATGGGGCACTGCCGGGGGCAATTCTGACCCGTGTCGCCGACAGCCACATACGCGTAGGCACATTTCAGTTTTTTCTGGCAAGAAGAGACATGGAAGGGCTCAGAACGCTTTACGCCTACACCGTCAAACGCCACTATCCTTCTGCTGAAACACCCGCAGAATTCCTGAACGCTGTGGTTACACGTCAAGCCAGTTTGATTGCACATTGGATGTCTGTGGGCTTCATCCACGGTGTGATGAATACGGATAACACCACCATTTCAGGCGAAACAATTGATTACGGCCCCTGCGCATTTTTGGATGTTTATCACCCAGATACGGTCTTTAGTTCCATCGACGCGCACGGACGATATGCCTATTCCAATCAGCCCAATGTCATTGTGTGGAACATGGCACAATTGGCGACGTGTCTTGTTCCTTTGATGCCGGATCAGGACAAGGCTGTTGAAGACTTCACAAAACTGATCCACACAATGCCGGATCTAATTCAATCTGAATGGCTCAAACTGTTCGGACGCAAGATCGGGGTTGCCGATGCATCAGAAGCGGATGAGCCGCTGATCACCAATCTGCTAACTGCGATGGCGCAAAATCGTGCAGATTTCACCAATGCGTTTCGAGCGCTTTTAACCAACAAATGCCGGGATCAATTCTTAAACCCCAAGGCATTCGACGAATGGGAACCCGGATGGCGGGAACGACTTAGCTCTGAATCTGATCCAGAAGCAGTGATGATCAATGCCAACCCGGCCTTTATCCCACGCAATCACAGGATCGAACAAATGATTCAGGCCGCGGTTGCGGGTGATTTTGATCCGTTCAATCGTTTGCTCTCTGTTCTGGCCGATCCTTTCACCGATCAGCCTGATGCGAACGATCTGACTGCCCCGCCTGAACCCAGCGAGGTCGTGCAGCAAACGTTCTGTGGCACCTGAAACGTCCCCACGACTTGAAACTGGCCCGGCAGCGGAACTCGTGATAGGCATCGCGAAAACGCGACGCATTGGAATACCTTTCGGATGAATATTCTCCAAATCACCTCTTTTTTAATCGTACTCGCTGGTGCTTTTGGTGCGATTAACTATTTGTTTTTAAAGCTACCTTCGGCGATCGGCATCTTGGTTGTAGCGCTGTTGGCGTCTTTCGGCGTTTTACTTACCGATCTGATCTGGCCGCAACTCATCATCGCAGAAACTGCGCGCGACATGGTGACGGGAATCGATTTTTCTGATGCCCTGCTCGAAGGCATGCTCGGGCTTTTGTTATTCGCCGGCGCGTTACATGTGAAAATCTCTGACCTGCGCGCACAATGGCGTCTTGTGTTCTTGATGGCGACAATTGGGGTCGGATTATCAACGGTTGTTGTAGGTGTTGGGTTCTCCTGGCTGACTGGCATGCCATTGATGATCGCATTGGTGTTTGGTTCACTAATCTCACCAACAGACCCGGTTGCCGTTCTCGGAGTACTGAGAGAGGCAAACTTGCGTAAGTCGCTGGAAACCAAGATCGCGGGTGAAAGCCTGTTCAACGACGGCGTCGGCTATGTTGTGTTTCTTGTGCTTGTCGGCCTCGCCTTCCCCAGTGGTGATGCGCATCACGGATCAGGATTACAGGATGCTGCCAAGCTCTTTTTGCAGGAAGCATTGGGCGGCGCGGTTCTTGGTATCGTTCTGGGCTGGCTGACCTTTCGCGTAATGCGGCAGATTGACGATTATTCTCTCGAAGTATTGCTGACGCTTGGGCTGGCCTTTGGAGGTTATGAACTGGCCGTTTACTTACACGTATCCGCTCCGATTATGGCTGTATGTGCTGGTTTGCTGATCGGCGATGTCGGCACAAAGCATGGGATGAGCGAAGAAACCCGCAAATATGTTGATGCGTTTTGGAAGCTGATCGATGAAATCCTGAACGCGGTGTTGTTCCTGTTAATCGGGTTCGAGGTGTTTGCCGTGGCGTTCGAAGTCGATTTCCTGCTTTCAGGTGTTCTCGCCATCGGCCTTGCCTTGTTGGGGCGGCTCGCGGCGGTTGCCATCCCCGTATTCTTGCTCAAACCTTTCCGCAGCTTTTCCCCCGGGGTGATCCCAATCATGACCTGGGGCGGTTTAAAGGGGGGTATTTCTGTCGCTCTTGCCTTGTCCCTCCCAGACAATGAATGGAAACCTCTGATCCTGACCTCGACCTATGTAATCGTAATATTTTCGATTATTATTCAGGGACTTACAGTTGCTAAATTGGCCAATCGGTTAGGGCGGGAACCTGATCTGGTGTAATGGAAAAACACTATCGTGCAGCGGATCCGATGCGCTAAAACAACACCTTCAGTTTGGGCGTATCGATGGCATCTAACCAACCTTCTTGCCAACTCTACCGCAATCTCCTACTGGCAATAGGGTAATGTACTCCGGAGAAAGCGATGGAAAACCTGCGCGGCGGCGCGCTCATGGTCGTGGCGATGGCCGGATTCGCGCTGGAAGATATGTTTATCAAGCAGTTATCGAACGCCCTTCCCGTGGGGCAAATCCTTTTTCTGCTTGGGATTGGCGGGGTCATTATTTTTAGCCTGGCCGCCGTTTCGCAAAAACAGCCCTTATTTGATCGCATATTGCTTCATCCGGCAGTGATATTGCGAAATTTGGGTGAACTCTTGGCCGCGGTGTTTTTTATAACAGCAATCGTTTTAACCCCGTTGTCTACTGCTTCTGCCATTATTCAGGCGACGCCGCTCGCGATCACGCTGGCAGCAGCGCTTTTCTTGGGCGAAACGGTCAGGTGGCGGCGGTGGAGCGCGGTGATTGTGGGTTTTATTGGCGTTCTGATCATTATTCGACCAGGATTTAGCGGGTTTCAGCCCGCTTCACTGCTTGCCGTTGCAGCGGTGGCCGCACTTGCACTGAGAGACCTGGCAACGCGGGCCGCGCCAAAAACAGTCAGTTCATTACAATTGTCCTGTTATGCCTATGCTACGCTCATTTTTGCAGGTGCAGTGATGCTGGCAGTATCCGGAAATCCCGCTCCTGTTGACTTATCAAGTTGGAAATTGCTTGCCGGCGCAGTGATATTCAGCGTGCTGGGGTATTACGCAATTGTGGGCGCGATGCGTGTAGGCGAAGTGTCATTTGTTGCGCCTTTTCGGTACTCTCGCCTCATATTCGCACTGATAATTGGCATTATTGTATTCGGCGAGCGTCCTGATACGCTTACCTATTTTGGCGCAGCGCTGATCATTGTTTCTGGTCTTTACACGTTCATACGCGAACAAAAACTCGACAAACAAAGCTGACTAATTCGATACGCGAGTTTCCGTTTACTTTCTCAAATCAATTTATGTTAGCGCTAACTATTATGGTTGCATTCGCGCCTGAACTTGATATGGAACGCGAAAGATTATCAACCAAGGGCACGAACCATGAGTAGCATCATCGACATCCACGCACGTGAAATCCTTGACAGCCGGGGAAATCCAACTGTCGAAGTTGATGTCATTCTGGAGGATGGCACAATGGGACGCGCAGCGGTGCCCTCTGGCGCCTCTACAGGGGCGCATGAAGCCGTTGAGAAGCGGGATGGGGACAAGGCCCGCTATTTGGGTAAAGGCGTTCTGGAGGCCGTAGCGGCAGTGAACGGGGAAATTGCCGAGGATCTGGTTGGGTATGACGCCACAGAACAGGTTGCGATTGATCAGGCGATGATCGAACTGGATGGCACGCCCAACAAAGCCCGGTTGGGGGCGAATGCTATTCTGGGGGTTTCTCTGGCCACAGCCAAAGCGGCTGCCGATTATACCGCACAACCCTTGTTTCGCTATGTCGGCGGCACCTTCGCACGACTGTTACCTGTGCCAATGATGAACATCATCAACGGCGGGGAACATGCTGATAATCCTATAGATATTCAGGAATTTATGATCATGCCGGTAAGCGCCGGAAACATCCGTGACGCGGTTCGGATGGGATCAGAAATATTCCACACGCTTAAAAAAGAACTGTCTGCCGCAGGCCTGTCAACGGGCATTGGCGACGAAGGTGGCTTTGCCCCAAATATCGCATCAACCCGAGAAGCGCTGGATTTCATCCTGAAGTCTATTGAAAAAGCAGGTTACAAACCTGGCGACGACATCTATCTTGCACTGGATTGTGCAGCGACAGAATACTTCAAAGATGGCAAATATGTGCTTTCTGGAGAAGGAAAGTCGCTCTCCTCGGATGAGAACGTAGATTATCTGAGTGCGCTGGTGAATGATTATCCCATCATCTCGATCGAGGATGGCATGTCCGAAGATGATTGGGAGGGCTGGACCGCGCTGACCGCGGCTATTGGTGACAAGGTTCAGCTGATTGGGGACGATCTGTTTGTGACCAACCCTGTGCGTCTGGCCGAAGGGATCACACGGGGTGCCGCAAATTCGATGCTGGTAAAAGTAAATCAGATTGGCACCTTAACCGAAACACTTAAAGCAGTTGATATGGCGCATCGGGCACGGATGACCAATGTTATGTCGCACCGTTCAGGTGAAACCGAAGATGCCACTATTGCCGATCTGGCGGTTGCAACCAATTGTGGTCAGATCAAAACTGGATCTCTGGCACGGTCGGACCGGCTGGCAAAATACAATCAGCTGATCCGGATTGAAGAGGCTTTGGGTGAGAGTGCCGAGTATGCCGGGCGGTCAGTTTTGCGCTGACAATCCACCGCCGCCGGTTTGTACAAATTGTACAATTTGTACATGCGTTTTGTACAAAGATCGGGGCATTCCTGTCCAAAGTGCTGCATAATGCACACATTTTACAAAATCAGGCCCGCCGGGTGCTAATCACGGCCCCCGGCGCAGATACTCATGCACCACACATTTCGGGTCAGAACCGACGAGTTCCATCTGGCCGATATGACGCCAATCATCGCCACCAAATTCCGGAAAGTATGTATCGGCATCGCCGACCTCTACATTAATCTCGGTGATCACCAGCCGATCTGCCAAGGGTATCATCGAGCGGTACACCTGTCCGCCGCCCATGCCATAGATGCGGCGATGTCCGTGCTCGCCGGCAGCGGCAATCGCATCTTCGATGCTGCTGAACGTGTGTTCGTACAAATCCGACTGTCGCGTGATCACAAGGTTAAGACGGTCTTTCAGAGGACGATACTGCTCTGGCAGGCTAAACCATGTGCGGCGACCCATGATTACGGCCCCGCCTTTTGTTTCGCGCTGGAAAAACGCCAGGTCCTGGGGCAGATGCCACGGCATATCGCCATCCCTGCCAATCGCCCCGTTCCGCGCTCGTGCGACAATCAATGTAATCATATTGGTCCCCTTTTCTGCCGCCAGAACGCGCGGTTCATGAGTGTTGGTAGGGATTTTGAAAGCACCGCACAATATCCCAATGGCTCACCCAACATCCCAATGTTGTGACGTTTTTTACACTTCCCTAAATCGGTCGGGACGAAATTCTGCTAAAAGATGCGATGCTTCACTGCCTGAAAGCTCCCCCGCTACCGATTCCGCAATGATCGCAGCAAGGGTCACTCCGCTATGCATCACTGCCAAATAAAGGCCGTCAGGCCCGGTATGGCCTACCACGGGCAATCCATCCCCCGGAACCGGGCGCAAGGCTTGTGTGACACTTTCCCATTCCAAGTCTGTGCCTGGCAGCAAGGTATTCAACCGAGAAATAGTATCGTTGGCCAGTGTTTCCGGGTCAGAAGAGAGCGTTTCACTTTCATCCGCCTGATGATCTGCGGCGGCAGGTGCTAGGATGCGCCCGTCGCTGGTTTGACGCAGCTCCAATTCCGGCGAGGCCATAACATGATTGAGCACGGTTGTTGTGGGTCTGGTCACGACCATCGCGCCGGGCCTGCGCAGCATTGGTAAAGGCACATCCAGTGATGCCAGAAGCGCCGCATTGTCATTGCCTGCCGCGACCACAACGCGATCCGCCTTCAATACCCCCTCTTTCACCTGCACACCCTGAACCCGGCCGTTGTGCACTGCAATGTTTTCCACCCGTGTGCCGGTCACGACACATGCGCCATAAGATCGGGCCAGTTCCAACAGCTGAGCCGCCACCTGCCCGGCCTCTGCCGCACCTTCACCAGGGAAAAACAGCGCCTCTTGCGGGACCGGCCCAATGGCCGGAGCACGCACCGCGAATTCATCGGCCCCGACACGTTCAATCGGGTAGCCCAAGGCTTGTAGCTGTTCTGCTGTTTTGGCGAGTTCTGCGCAATCGTCCAGCCAATAGAGACACCCGGGCCAGGCTATTGACAGCGTGGGGTGTTGCGAATGCCATCTGCGCCATGCGTCCATTCCGCTAAAGCGGAGGTGGAAATGAGCATCGCTGAGCGAATAGGATGCGTTGATCCAGCCGAAGGAGCGCCCGGATGCCCCGGATGCAGGGCCAGCCGCGGCATCAATAACCGTTACGGATTGGCCGGATTTCGCCAGTTCCGCCGCGATCGCCGCCCCGATGATCCCCGCCCCGATTATTATCACACGTGAGCCCATGATCGGCCCTTTCCCTCTGTTTGCGGTCAGCGTAGCTTGCACGCATGAATGCGCAAGAGATCATCAAGAAATTAAACCTGCAGCCCCACCCCGAGGGTGGCCATTTTGCGGAAACCTGGCGGGCAGAGGGAAATGGCCGCGCGGCTGGTACGGCAATTTACTTTTTGCTGCAGGGTGGTGAGAACAACCATTGGCACCGGGTGGATGCCGCCGAAATCTGGCACTATTACAGCGGTGCGCCGCTGGTGTTATCCTGTGCCGAGACCGAGGCCGGACCTGCAATTGATCACGTGTTGGGCCCTGATCTGGCGAATGGCGCGCATCCACAAGTGATCATCCCGCCAAACCACTGGCAAAAAGCGCGCTCAACCGGTGAATTCACCCTTGTCGGCTGTACGGTATCGCCCGGATTTGAGTTTGAGCATTTCACGCTGGCGCCACTGGGCTTTGAAATTTCGCGTTAGTTGCGAGCGCGCGCAGGCCGAGATTTACCCCGGCGTCTTCAAAAGAAATATGGCGGGGTGAAACCCCGCCCTACCCCTTTAACCACTGGTATCGCGGACAAACTCCACCAATTGCCGGGTTGAGCCGTCTTTGTCGGTGGCGTCTGCACTACCGCTCAATACTGTTTCCAGCTCTGTCGCCAGTACTTTGCCAAGCTCAACACCCCACTGATCAAAGGAATTAATCCCAAGGATGGCCCCTTCGACAAACACCCGATGTTCATAAAGCGCGATGATCTGCCCCAGACGGCGGGGCGTGAGACGGTCATAGATCAATGTGGTCGAGGGGCGATTGCCCGGGAAGACCCTGTGCCGGGCCTGTCGGTCCAGCTCTGCCCCAGAAAGCCCTTTTTCGGCCAGCAATGCCCTAGACTGTTCCAGTGAACGCCCTCGCATCAGGGCCTCTGACTGCGCCAGGCAGTTGGCAACCAGCAGACGGTGATGGTGGTTCAAACCCGGCTCGTGTCCGGTGGCGGCGATCATGAATTCGCAAGGGACAACTTGCGTGCCCTGATGAATCAGCTGGTAAAACGCATGCTGGCCATTTGTGCCAGGCTCGCCCCAGACGACCGGGCCAGAGGGCCCGTCGACCGGGGCGCCGTCCATTGTCACGCCCTTGCCGTTTGATTCCATTTCAAGCTGCTGGAAATAGGCGGACAGACGGGCAAGGCGCTGGTCATAGGGCAGTACGGCGCGGGTCTGGTAGCCGCAAACCTGATGGTGCCAAAGGCCCGCGGCTGCCAGCATCACCGGCATGTTCTGGGCTAGAGATGCGGTCTGAAAATGAGCATCCATCGCAGCGCCGCCTTGCAGAAAGGCACTAAATGCGTCCGGTCCGATGGCGATCATCAGGGGGAGGCCGATTGGCCCCCAGACGGAGTAACGCCCACCAACCCAATCTTCGAAGCCAAACACGCGGTTTGGAGCAATGCCAAATTCTGTGGTCTTGTCCAGCGCGGTGGATAGGGCAATAAACTGCTCTGCAGGGTTTTCCACCTGCCCGGCCATCCAGTTGCGTGCCGTGGCGGCGTTGGTCATGGTTTCGATCGTTGTAAAGCTTTTCGAAGCGACGATTACCAATGTCGTATTGGGGTCAAGCCCTTGCAGGGTATCGGAAATATCCGCACCATCCACGTTCGATACAAAATGGCAACGTGGCCCGTCGTGATATGGGCTGAGCGCGCGTACCGCCATTTCCGGGCCCAGATGCGAGCCGCCGATGCCGATATTGACCACATCCGTTATCGGCCCGCCTGACCCTCTGATCCGGCCTGCACGCAGGTCTTCGGCAAAGTGCGTCATACGCGCCAATCCATCACGCACCGCAGGCATTACATCTGCGCCGTCCACCTCAATCCGGGCATCTGATCCGGCCCGTAAGGCCACATGCAGCACCGCGCGTTTCTCGGTTTCGTTAATCGGCTGCCCTGCAAACATGGCATCACGCCCCGCCTCGACCCTGCGCGACGCCAATTTGGCCAGCATCGCCTCTCGCGCCGCAACAGTCAGGGAAGTTTTGGAATAATCAAACAACATGCCGTCAAACCGGACCGAAAATGCTTCCGCCCGGCCCGGCGTTTCAAAAAGCCCGGCAATCTTTGCCCCGCGATGTTGTTTCAGTTCTTCCCACATATGTTTTTCTTTTTGCCTCAAATATCCCGGGGGAGTCGCCCATAGGGCGACGGGGGCAGCGCCCCCACGACCCCGCTTACATCGCCCAATGCACCGTTGCCCCGGCCAGAACCGCGTTGATCGGTGCTTCACTTGCAGGCAGGCCTGCCGCACGGTCAAGTGCCGCTTTTTTCGCCTGACCGGTGATCACAATATGTTTGTTGAGTGCCGCATCCAGCACCCGTGCCGAAAGCGTCAGCCGGGGTTCGGGCACGCCTTCGGGGCGCATCGGCACCAGGATCGGCGCATGACCGTCCAGCGCCGCTTCGAGATTGTCCGCGCCGGGGAAAAGAGAGGCCGTGTGCATATCCGCCCCCATGCCAAGCAGGCAGACTGAGATCGGCAGCAACGGCTCAATGCCCGCTTCCAGCTCTGCCAACACATCCTCCGGCCGTTCCGCAGGCGCATATAGCGGGATCATATGCGCAGCGGCAGCGCGACCTATCATCAGTCTTTCCCGAATAAGCCGGGTGTTTGAGCGCACATGCACCTCTGGCAGCCAGCGTTCATCGCTGAGCAACACATCGACGCGGCCCCAATCCAGATCAGCGGCGCACAGGTCATCAAATACCGGGCCCGGTGTTGTGCCGCCCGGGACCACAAAAAGCACCCGCTCCTGATGATCAAGCGCCAGTCGCAATTCGCCAGCCAGAACATTGGCCAGATCGATGGCGAGCATTTCGTCATCGGGGTACTCTGTCAAATTCATGCCTTGATCTCCCGCCAGCGCCGGCCATCCCGGTGCATCAGCATCAGCGCCTCGTCCGGTCCGGAGCCGCCAGTGACATACGGCAAGGGCTCATCGCCCAGCGTTTCCCATTCGGCAATCACCGGATCAGTCCAGGCCCATGCCGCCTCAACCTCGTCCCCGCGCATAAAGAGCGTTTGATTGCCGCGGATCACGTCCATGATCAAACGCTCATAAGCATCTGGAAAATCTGCTTCTTCCGGCCCCAGTGCCTCTGCAAAACTCATATCAAGCGGCACGTCAATCAGGCGCATTCCACCCGGGCCCGGCTCTTTGATTGTCACCCCCAACTCGATCCCTTCATTGGGTTGCAGCTTGATCGTCAGGATGTTGCGGTGGCGCCCGGCATCTTCGTCAAAGATCGAATGAGGTGCATCTTTGAACACAACCGCAATCTCACTGGCCCGGTCACGCAGGCGTTTGCCCGTGCGCAGGTAAAATGGCGTGCCCGCCCAACGCCAATTGCTGATATTGGCCCGCAGGGCCACAAAGCTTTCGGTAGTGCTATCCCGATTGCCAACCTGAATGCGGTAACCTGCGCGGTCGCCCGTGCCCTCGTACTGTCCCCGCACAATGTCATCCATGCCAACCGGATCAAGTGCACGGATCACTTTAAGTTTTTCGTCGCGCACAGCATCGGGGTTGAACTTGGCCGGTGGTTCCATCGCGATCAGGCATAAAAGCTGCATCAGATGGTTCTGCATCATGTCCCGCATGGCGCCGGAGCGGTCATAATAGTCACCTCGGCCACCCACACCCACGGATTCAGCCACAGTGATCTGAATATGATCCACGTACTGGCTGTTCCACAGTGGTTCGAACAGCATGTTGCCAAACCGGATCGCCATCAGGTTTTGCACGGTTTCTTTGCCCAGATAGTGATCAATCCGGTAAATCTGATGTTCGCCGAAATGCCGTGCCAGGACACGGTTCAACTCTCGGGCACTTTCCAGATCGCGGCCAAATGGTTTTTCTACAACAATCCGGCAATTGTCTTCGGCGAGTCCATGTTTATGCAACCGTTTGGCCAAATCCCCGAACAGGCGCGGAGCTACAGAAAAGTAAAACGCCTGCACCCTGTCCGCATCGGCAATATCGGCCAACTGATCCCATCCGGTCTCACCCAGTGCATCGACAAGGATGTAGCTGATCAGTTTGAGAAATGCGTTGAGTTTTTTTCGGCTATTCGCAGCTTCGGGGTAAAATTCGTTGATCGCATCAGCTACAAACTTGCGATAGCCCTTGTTGTCCAGCTCGGTGCGGGCGGCACCGATGAACCGTGTTTCCGGCCCGATCTGGCCACTACAAAAGCGCCGAAACAAACCAGGATAAATTTTTCGCCGGGCAAGATCGCCCGTACCCCCGAAAATCACGAGGTCAAAGGGATCTACCGGTATAACACGCGAAACCATCTGATCTCTCCTGCCTGACATGCCTGCTTTGCTGACATGATCATTATTGCTGCACCACTATGAACCGATCACAAAGCTGTCACCAGCCCGCAGACAGCTTTCCTTCACAGAAAGGACGGGTTAGGCCGGAAAAGCAAACGAAAATCGGATGATGAGATGAAAGACGCCCTTGCCGTTCCGGCCAATACTGGCAAGTTCAGCGATCCTGAGTTTACTGCCGACGGCCAGCGCCGCGCGACGGTGCCACTCAGCCATCCCGAAACGTTGTGGTTCAATACCGGGACACAGTGTAATATCACCTGTGCCAATTGCTATATTAAAAGCTCGCCCAGCAATGACCGGTTGGTGTATATCACCGCCGCTGAGGTAAGCGCCTATCTCGATCAGATCGCCGCGCAAGGCTGGCCCATTCGCGAGATCGGATTTACCGGTGGTGAGCCATTTATGAACCCACAAATGATAGACATGACGCGTGTCGCACTGGAGCGTGGGTTCGAGGTGTTGATTCTGACCAATGCGATGCGCCCGATGATGCGAAAGTCGGTCAAGGCTGGGTTGGTGACGCTGGCAGAGACGTGGCGTGATAAGCTGACCCTGCGAATTTCCGTCGATCACTGGTCGGAAAAACTTCACGACGAAGAACGTGGTAGAGGGGCTTTTGCCCGCACGCTTGACGGTATGCATTGGCTGCGTGACGCTGGCATTCGCATGGCGGTCGCCGGGCGCACGGTTTGGGGTGAGGATGATCAGGCCTCACGCGCAGGATATGCGAAGTTTTATCAGACGCATGGATTTGACATTGACGCGTTTCACCCTGCGTCAACGGTTCTGTTCCCGGAAATGGACGAATCTGTAGAGGTGCCCGAGATCACAACTGCCTGTTGGGACATTCTGAACAAGTCACCGAATGATGTGATGTGCGCCTCTTCACGCATGGTGGTAAAGCGCAAAGGCGCGTCACACCCTGCGGTTCTGGCCTGTACCTTGCTGCCTTATGACCCCGAGTTCGAAATGGGCGAAACACTTGCCGAGGCCGAGCGGGACGTATCGCTTAACCATCCTCATTGCGCAAAGTTCTGTGTGCTGGGCGGAGCGAGCTGTTCAGGGTAGGCAGGTACTTGGGTTAAACCACCTCTTTGAAATCACTTGCCTGATAGGGCACCAGCAGTTCCTTCAGTGGCGCTAACACGCCCTTTTTGCGAAGCGGGTCGGCGCCGATATCGCATAACAGCTCATCATGATAATGCGCCATATGCAGCAATAATGTTGCCGAGCGTGAAGGGCCGTCAGGCATCCAGCTTTGTTTCCAGTTTCGGAGCGCGTTGATCTGTGTCTGCATTATATGCGCGGTTGGCAAATCAACATGACCTGTTACCGCTTCGGCGAGCCACCGCGCCTGAAGTGTGAATGTGGTCACGCTCATAAATGATGATGCCCGACCGACAAAGGCCAGGTTCGGCGCGTTCGGGTGCAGAATGTGGCGATAGAGGTAAATGCCATCCGGCCCCTCGCCCAGATCTTCGCGCAATTTATCCGGCAGGAAGCCGAAACCGGTTTTCCACCCTGTGCCAAAGACCACACAATCGACATCGAGCGTATCGCCATCCTGTAAGGTAAGCGCATTTATGGAAAACGACTGCAATCCGCTGCGATGGGCCGAAATTTCACCTTTTCGGATCATGTTGGTAAAGCCCGGTCGGGGGACCATCGTCACTTCAGTATATGCGTCGTATTCGACAGGGTGATCGGGCACCAGATTTTTACCGTTGGCAATTTTAGTGTCCAGTTTCTGCTGTCCACGCAGCAAAAGCTCTACGACCCGCCAAAATAGCCATGGCAACGGATAGCCGACGGTGTGCAAGGCGCGCGCCAACGGAGTTGGGCGCACATATGGCGGGATCATGGACGCCACAAGGCGGGTCAGCATGCCCCATTTGAACGGTAATAGTCCCAGCAGTTTTCTGGGCACTGGCCAATGTGCGGTACGGAAGACCAGATGCACCTTGTCCGCAACTCCGACGGCCGCTCGGGCAATGTCTGTGGCGCTCTTGCCATATCCGACAACCGCGACGCGGTGCCCGCGCAAAACCTCGATATCCTTTACCTGGCTGTTATGCAGGATATCGCCTGTAAACTGATCCTGCCCTTCGATCTGGGGCATGGCGGGCGTTTCTGAATAAAGACCTGTCGCAACAACGACCATATCGGCGTGAACGGCCTTTGCCTTTCCGTCTTTTTCGATCTTAAGTTCCCACCCCTCGCCTGCGCGCGCGAGCGATGTCACGCGTGTATTCAGACTAAGGCATTGTCGAATACCAAAGTGATCGCAGTAATCTTCCATGTATTTCTGAAACTGTGGTCCGGGCGTGAAATGCGGAACATGCTCAGGCAACGGGAAATCGGGGAACTCGTAAAGGTCTTTCTGTATCTGGATGCCAAAACCGTGATACCCGTCTGCCCAAACGCCACCCAAAATTGAATTGCGGTCATAGATTGCACAATTCACACCTTTTTGCTGCAGGCATTTGGCCGTTGCTAACCCGGAAACTCCGGCCCCGATAATGGCGACTTTCTTGATTTCACCGCTGATCATGCTGCACCTCGCCCCGAGCGGAGTGCGCGTGAAATGCCAAAGCAGATCAGGCCCAAAATCCAGAAAGTCAGAACATAGGCGCCGAACAGGGTCCATAATCCCCATGTCCAGACCGCCTGCCAAATTGTTTTGACCGGATCCAAGCCGGGACGGCCCATTCGGCTTTGAAGAACCTGCAAAGCATGAAAGAATCCGACCACTGCGCCCAGCATAGTGCCAGCCCAAAGTAATGCCGTCATGATGTTATCCCCCGATACCAGAATATCACAAAACCGTTACTTTGGGTGAAGATTGTGTGGTTTCAGAGTTTGCAGCCCGGCGCACTTTCTGCGCAAGGTTCGATATTCTGAACCACCTCCGCCACCTGGTGGCACAGTTTTTTGTTGCAATTTCAACTATGTCAGTTTCCAGTTCCAGCAAACAACTGGAGCTGTTGAATGCCCTTTCATTTCGATGCTGCTGAGTACGCAACCCGACAAGAAATCGCCACGCGTGCGGTTCAAGAGGCTGGACTGGATGCGATGATCATGTTCGCACCCGAAAGCCATCTTTGGCTGTGCGGCTACGACACGTTCGGCTTTGCAATGTTTCAGGCGATGGTGTTGACGGCCAAGGGCGATCTGCATCTTTTGACCCGCCTGCCCGATCTGCGGCAGGCTCAGCAGACATCGACACTCAACGATGATGAGATCCACATCTGGACCGAGGTCGAGGGTGCCCAACCTGCCCAGGATCTGGTGAAGTTGCTTAATCAATTGGGTGTGGCCCGGGGGCGATTGGGGTTTGAATCAAGCACCTCTGGTCTGACGGATTTCAATGGACAGATGCTGCGCGCAGCCCTGCCCGATCTGATGGATCATTCCGACCTGATCCGCGCGCTTCGGCGGGTGAAATCCACTGCAGAGATTGAAATGCACCGTAAGGCCGCCGCCCTTGCCGATGACGCGATGGATGCGGGCCTTGAACTGACCCAGCCGGGTGCGTTCGAAGGTGATATTCTGGCCGCAATGCAGGGGGCGGTACTCAAAGGCGGTGGGGATTATGCGGGCAATGAGTTTATTCTGGGGTCAGGTGCTGGGGCGCTACTGTGCCGGTACTTTTCTGGTCGGCGACATCTGGATACACAAGACCAGATGACGTGGGAATGGGCCGGGGCCTATGCACGCTATCACGCGGCTATGATGCGCACGGTGGTGATAGGCAAACCCAATGACTGGCAGCGCCATATGCATGCGGCGGCTGTTGAAGCACTGGAAGCCTGTGAAGATGCCATTCGTCCCGGCGACCCGATGGGGAATGTGTTTGACGCCCATGCGCGGGTGTTTGATTCACACGGGCTGTCTCATGCGCGGTCCCAAGCATGTGGTTATGGGATGGGGGCGGTTTACAACCCGATCTGGGTGGATTTTCCGATGTTTTACGAGGGCAACCCGCTGCTGATGCAGGCCGGACAGGTGTTTTTTCTGCATATGATCCTGATGGACAGCGAGGCGGGACAGGCCATGTGCTACGGTCATTCGGTGCTGGTGACTGAGACCGGCGTAGAGCGGTTGTCGCGTCAGGGATTAGAACTGTTGGTGCGGTAAGCACCTGCAGCAGCACTAAGCCGCGCATTGCCGTCGCGCGCGGTGGCGATCAGACATTTGAGCAGCGTGTTTTATTTTGGACAAATCTGCAAAAGATCAATGCGTATCGCCAACTGTAGCCAAATCGCCGCCGCGTCGGGGTGCGACGGCGATGCGCGACGGCCTTGGCCGCAATTTCGCGCTGTAATTTAGCTCAAAAGCGTTGACTTTGACTTATCCCAACACCGTCTGAACCGCCCGTTTTGTCGCGGCAACAACGGTATCCGCTTCTTCCCGGCTCAAACAGAATGGCGGGGCAAAGCCCAGGATGTCGCCCTGTGGCATGGCCCGCGCGATCACCTTGTCCTGTGCCAACAGCGTTGCCGAGATTTGCGGGCCGATTTTGTCAGCCGCATCAAAGAACGTGCGGCTGTCTTTGTCTTTGACAAACTCGACCGCGCAGAGCATCCCCTCACCCCGGATGTCGCCCACATTGGGATGATCCGCCAGCGCTTCTGCCATGCTGCTGTTCAGGTAGCTGCCCACCTCGCCCGCATTCGTAACGAGGTTCAGCTCATCAATCAGTTTCAGGTTGGCAACACCTGCCGCCGCCCCGATCGGGTGGGCCGAATAGGTCCAGCCATGGCCAATAGGACCGTTTTCGTCAGTTCCCTGCTCCAGTACCTTCCAGACCTTGTCAGATACGATCGAGCCGGAAAGCGGTGCATAGGCAGAGGTCAGGCCCTTGGCGATGGTGATGATATCAGCTTCGATCCCGTAGTGATCTGATCCGAACATGGTGCCCAGACGGCCAAACCCGGTGACCACTTCGTCAGCAACCAGCAGAATGTCATGCTTTTTCAGCACCGCCTGAATCGCAGCCCAGTATCCGGCAGGAGGAGGCACAATGCCGCCCGTGCCCAAAATCGGCTCACCAATGAATGCCGCGATTGTGTCAGGGCCTTCACGTTCGATCAGCGTTTCCAGCTCAGCCACACAATGCGCGACAAACTGCTCTTCTGTCTGGTTCAGGTCATCCCGGCGATAGTAGTACGGCGCCTCGGTATGGATCACCTGCGTCAGGGGCAGATCGAATTTCTTGTGGAAAAGCTCAAGTCCGGTAAGCGATCCGGTCACCAGACCCGACCCGTGATACCCGCGCCAGCGACTGATGATCTTTTTCTTTTCCGGCCGCCCAAGGATGTTGTTCATGTACCAGATCAGTTTGACATTGGTCTCATTCGCATCGGACCCGCCAAGGCCGAAGTACACCTTGGACATGTTCGCGGGCGCCCGATCGAGGATCATCTTGGACAGGGTGATCGAAGCCTCGGTGCCATGCCCAACATAGGAATGGTAATAGGCTAGTTCGCTCGCCTGTGCGGCAATCGCGTCGGCGATATCCTGACGGCCATAGCCCACGTTCACACAGTACAGCCCGGCAAAAGCATCCAGCAATTGGACGCCATCGCGATCCTCTATGTGAACACCAGAGGCGGTTTTGATCACGCGGCTTGGGCTTTCCCCGCGGGCATGTTGGGCCAGATGCGTGGAGGGGTGAAAAAAGTTGTCGCGATCCCATTGATCCAGTTGGTCGTTGCGAAGCATGTTGGCTCTCCTTATGCCCAGTCACGGCAGACGTATTTGATTTCAGTAAATTCTTCCATTCCCAGACGCGCCCCTTCGCGTCCCAGACCAGATTGTTTGGTACCGCCAAAGGGGATCGGCGCGCCGGTCACTTTGGTCCGGTTTACCGCCACCATACCGAATTGCAAGGCCCGGCTGACGCGGTAGATGCGGCGTGGATCGTGGCTGTGCAGATAGGCGACCAGCCCGTATTCGGTATCATTGGCGCGTGCGATCGCCTCTTCTTCGGTATCGAACGGCGTGATTGCGGCAACCGGGCCAAATGTTTCGTCGGACATAATAGCCGCATCGCCGGGCACATCGGTCAGAACAGTCGGCTCGTAAAACAGCGGGCCAAGGTTATGGCGTTTCCCGCCACAGGCCAGTTTTGCCCCTTTGGCCAAAGCGTCGGCAACATGTTCTTCCTGCTTTTGCACCGCCTTTTCATTCATCAATGGACCAATATCGGGGTCATCCATGCCGACCCCAACGGTCAGTGCCTTGGTGGCAAGGGTGAAGCGTGCACAGAATTCGTCATAAATGGCGCGTTCCACAAAGATGCGGTTGGCGCCGAGGCAATCCTGTCCGGATGTGGCGAATTTTGCTTTGATCGTTTCTGCAACCGCGACATCCAGATCGGCACCTTTGAACACGATGACAGGTGCGTGGCCACCCAGTTCCATCACCAGTTTCTTGACCGTGTCGGCGGACTGACGATACAGCAGCCGCCCGATTTCGGTCGAACCGGTGAAAGAGAGCGCTCTGACCCGGCTGTCCTTGGTCCAGGGTTCAACCACGACAGAGGCGCGACCCGTGACCACGTTGAACACCCCGGCAGGCACTCCTGCCCTTTCCGCCAATTCCGCCAAGGCGAGCGCCGAGAAAGGGGTTTCACCCGAAGGATGGGCGACAACGGTACATCCCACCGCCATAGCCGCCGCCGCCTTGCGGGTCAGCATGGCTGCAGGAAAATTCCAAGGTGTGATCATAGCCACCACACCGACAGGCTCGAGCCAGACTTCAACCTCGGCATCGGGCAGATGGCTGGTGACGCCCTCGATGTTGGGGCGCTTGGCCTCCTCCGCATAGAATTCCACAAAAGACGCGGCATAATCGATTTCTCCACGCGCTTCGGACAGGGGTTTGCCCTGTTCCAGAACCATGATCCGCGCCAGATCTTCCTTATGCACAATCATCAGGTCAAACCAACGCCGCAGAATAGTGGAGCGATCTTGCGGTAAAAGGCCGGACCACGCGGGAAATGCAGCTTGGGCCGCATCAACGGCAGTCGCAGATTCTGCAGCATTCAGATTGGCAACCTCACCGATGACATCACCGGTTGCCGGATCGGTGATGCTAAGGGTTTCACCCGACGCCGCACCACACCATTTGCAATCTATGTATGAAAAACTGCGCACCAGAGATTTGTCAGAAATCTCGTCCCGTGCGGAAAGTACCGTGCTGGTCATAAATACCTCTCCCATGTTGCGGGGGAGTTTCGGGCAGTTTTGGCGAGGGGTGAGACCAAAGATTGAGCGTTTGGCAGAGGTTTTATCTGCAAGAAGCTCTTCTTGCAGTGGTTTTAGTCTTCATGGTCTTGAGAGTCAGCTTTGTTCCAGTTAGTTGATTGAAGTCTAGTTTGAGCCCAATGTATGTACCGGCTGCTGTTCGCAAGTGATAAATTGCACGTCTTCAGGAAGTCGCTGATATGTATCCGGCCTTTGTATCGGCTTGTTGATTGCCGTGGCCCTGTTGGGAGTGCGCACGCGCCGCTGTCTCATTACTTACCAGATCATTGATGACCATTTGGGCTCTCAGACTTTGGGTGCGTCTTATTCCCGTTCCATGCATTTGAGGTTTACGAACATCGTTGTGTCAGCGGTCTGCTTAGATCGCTGACGCTGTCTCTCTTTCCTTCCAATCAAAATCCTTGCCGGAGCTTAGAACGCTCCATGCGATCCGGGCCAGTTTGTTGGCCAGTGCGACACCAAGCTTGTTGTGCTGCATGCGCGTTGAGGCCGCCTCCAGCCAAACGCCAAAGCTGAACTTGTGCCAGTTCTTTGGCCGCATCATGATGACCTGTGCTGCCTGCACAAAGAGCATGCGCAGATATCTACTTCCGCGTTTTGTGATGCTGCCTAATATGGTGCGTCCCCCAGTGCTGTGTTGCCGTGGCACCAATCCAAGCCAGGCCGCAAAGTCACGCCCTCGGTCATAGGCCTCGCCTTTGCCGATGGCGGCGACCATTGCTGTCGAGATCAGGGGGCCGATGCCTGGGATGGTCATGAGGCGCTGGCAACCCGGCTCAGTTTCACTGACCTTTTTGATTTCTGATGTCGTCATCTCGATCCGTTTATCCAGCCAGATCCAATCCTGTTGAAGACCCAAAATCAGCTTCCGCATGCGCAGGGACATCTCGCCACTGCGGTTGTCCAGAATAGCATCAAGGGAATTGCGCAGGGCGGCGACACTGCGCCGGACGGTGATGCCTTGTTCGATCAAAAAGGCACGGATTTGGTTCATGGCTGCCGTCCGCCGCGACACAAGGCGAGACCGGACGCGATGTAGTGCTTGAAGGTCAAGCTGGTCCTGGGTTTTCTCTGAGACTGTTTTCAGATTGGGACGCAACGCAGCCTCTGCGATGGCTTCGGCATCATTGTAGTCGTTCTTTTGACCCTTGTTGAAAGGCTTCACGTAAATCGCAGGAATAATACGAGGCTCGAAACCCATTTCGCGCAGCGTCCGGCTGACAAAATGCGCGCTCAAGCAGGCCTCCATACCAACAATGCAGCGCGGCAAATTCTCAAACGTTGCCAACAGTGCCAGCCGTTTGATCTTCTTGCGCAGCACGAGCTGGCCATCATAATCAAAACCAACCAAGTGAAAGACATCTTTGCCAATGTCGATGCCAACCGACATCAACTCATTAAAATCGTTCTTCGCCATGCTACTTCTCCATGTTGCAGAAATAGGCCAAGCCTAACCTGCTGGGTGAAGCAGCCGGTACATCCCATTACCTACCGGATGCTGCGTTAACGACAAACAGCGGCAATGCTCCAAATCCGGACATTAAGTTCCAACATGCGATTTGTTTTAGGACTTCAGTACGCGTCAGTTCAACGCCTTCTGAAAGACGTTCCATAGTAATCGCGAAACGTTATTGTCATAATCATTCCAAGGCAGGCTACCACAAAATGTGATTGAACCGGTTGCAAAGACTGACCCTCCACCTGGATAGTCGCAGTAGATCATCTCAGCATGCTTTGCCTCGGCCTCTGAACCACCTGTGAGGTTGGTCAGATGGGTAAGCTGTTCTTCAGGAGCGAGCATGAAGCCGTCCTTACGGGTAACAGAACGGGCCAAGAGAACCGCGTTGTCCGGTGTGCCAATACGCGTATCCATATGATCCAACTCAAACCCGGCTGCACCATTGCCGGAATAGCCGAAATCGCCGATGAAGTCGTCGTTGACACCTTCGAAAACCCAATCGAATTTCGGATCAGCCGAGACGCGCCGGTATGGGTCGCCAAAGAACTCGCCCTGTGCGGCAAATCCGATGCCGACGAGGTCTTGCGGGGCACGACCGTTGCGTCGCCACAGCCCGCCATAGCTGCCGTCAAAGGCGTTATAGTACTCTCCCGGCTCGGCAGCCCAGGCGCGAATGCCATCCTCGGCCCGTCGAATTTCTAGCATGCCGTCATTTTCGCTATGCACGGCGATACGCCAGTAGAACCCGTTGCCACCGAGATAGGTCAGATGACCGCCATTATCGCGATAATCACGCAGAGCGTTAAGGCTTTCAGCGGTGTGATATTCAGGATGGCTGCCGGTTGTGACCGCCTTGTAACCCACAATCGCCGCATGGCCGTGAATATGTAAATCATGATCCGTGACGACATCGTATGCGATGCCTTTGGCATGCAGCCAGCTGATCAGGTGACTGTCGGCAGGGAAATGGCGCAGACCCGAACAGGGTGTGTTGCCAAAGGTCAGAAACCCCGGACGAAGGTTGAACAGCGGCCGTCGGTGAGACGCGTGGCAAATTCCAGAACCATCCGAATGGTGGTTGTAAGTCGACAAGCCATAATTCGGATTTTCGGCAGGATTGTGCGGGTATGCGTTCCAATCGCTGATCCGCTCCTGCCATGAAGGATCATAGTCCGGCCGCGCATGGTTGCCATAGATCGCGTAGGTAAAAGTGGACACCAACACGCACAGTTCGGCCCGATGTTGACCCAGCGGCGGGCACACAAAGAATGGGATCGCTTCGTGCTGTCCGTCACATTCCAGCCGCATGATGTAGACGCCCGATGGCATGTCATCCGGAATTGTAAAGGTGAAATCGGTGTCCCAGCCGAAGTCATAGATATCGTCCTGATGGAAGTGGATCGCGGCGTAGTGGTCGGGCCGATGCGACCAATTCATCTCGGTCGCATCCCAGTCTGCGCTTGTCAGGGCACGGGTCGGGAAGTTGACCAGCTTGAGATCGGGACCAACCTGCGCAGGGACAATCGTTTTTGTAATGGCTTGTGCGAAATCCCATGAGCACAGCGTCACATTGTTTGCTGTGATGGACGGTGCTTCGATTTTTCCATTGAAATGCCGGGTGGCCCGTCCCTCCGCTATATGTGCACCGACGGTTGGCTTGCCCGTCAACGCAATAGTTTCGTCTGTCTTTACAGCGTGGATCGGATCCGCCGTTAATCGACCCAACTTCCTTTGCGTGACGGTTAGTTTTTTGCCTTCTATCTTACCTTCAACGCAGTGCCATTGGTGCAAACTTAGTGGGGCATTTGTCGATACTTGCTCTCCATTCACACGCAGACAGACCGCCCCCTTTGCATCGAGGTAAAGAGCTACCCCCCCGCAGCTAAGCACAGTTTGAACGTAGTCGCAGTGCTGCGTCGGATAGATAGTGGCGGAGAACACGACCTTAGCGCCTTCATCTGCTTGCACATATTCTGTCGCTATCCCGTAAGAACCGGGGAAAAAGGGCTGGTGCACCGAAGGAAAGCTTTGTTGAACAAAAAATTCCGAGGCATCCTCTTCGATTATCCCCGGACCAACTGGGTTCGGATCAGAGCTGATGGATCTGACCAGCCGAGCAGTTATGGGGTTTATAGACTTGGACGAAACCTTGAATTCCAACGTTTCACCCGGTCGCCCTGATAATTGCTCAACATATCCCGTGAGCGGCAAGTCTTGAGGTTTTTCACTCATCGCATTGGGCCATATACGAGGTCCGGTAGGAAGGTGACCCAACCAGAGAAGAAGACTAGCAGCAAGATCATTGCCACATAGGGAACGAGCAGAGGCAAAACACCCACCGAGATTTCTTCGATGGAAATTTTGCTGATCCGCGCGGCGACAAACAGGTTCACACCAATCGGCGGCGTCAGGAAGCCGATTTCACAGGTCATCACCGTAAAGATACCAAACACCACCGGGTCGACGCCCAAGCTGGTGGCGAGCGGAAAGAACACCGCGGTAAAGATGATAATCTGCGGGATGCTCTCCAGCCACATGCCGACGATGATGTAAAACACACCGATCAGCAACATCACCAGCCATGGGAATTCAATCAGTCCCTGGAACAGCGACAGAACGGCCGTTGGGATGTCAAACAGGGTTACAAGCTGACCAAAGGCCTTTGTCGACCCCAGAATGAACAGCACAGTGCCGATCACGATTGCGGTAAACTTGAACGCGTGGAACAGTTTGGTCCATGTCAGACCCTTGTAGATGAACATGCCGACAAACAGGCCATAGGCCACGGCAACACCGGCCGCCTCGGACGGAGTGAAAATCCCCGCATAGATACCGCCCAGAATGATCACTGGTGCCATCACAGCCCATTTACCTTCCCAGAAGGCTTCGAGCAGCGGACCCCAGCGGAAACGCTCGCCGGTCCCGCCGTACCCGTTCTTCAACGAGATCACAAAGACAACGGCCATCAGCATCAGGCCCAGAACGATGCCCGGCACGATGCCGGCAAGGAACAAGCGCGGAATCGACACATCCGTCACGAGCGCGAAGATGATCAAAAGGTTGGACGGTGGAATCATGCTGCCCAGCGCGCCAGCAGCGGCAGCAATTGCCCCGGCAAACCGTGAGGGATAACCTTCTTTCTGCATGGCAGGGATGGTGATTGATCCGATCGCCGCCGTGGTCGCCGGACCCGAGCCCGACAGGGCGGCAAAAAACATACAGGCCACAACCGTCACAAGTCCGATACCACCTTTATAGGCACCGACAAGTTTCTGCGCGATGTTGACCAGCTTTTCCGACATCCCGCCCTGCTCCATCAACTGACCGGCCAGCACGAATAGCGGAATGGTCACAAGCGGAAACGGCTCAAACGCTGTCCACGCGGCCTGCGCCATCAAGGTCATGGGAATGTCGGCGATATAAAGCCCGGCGACTGTGGCAAGCCCCGCGGCAAACGGGATCGGCACGCCGATCGCCATGGCAAGGACAAAAACCACGGCCATGATGATCGGGCCGTTTGCCCCGCTGACAACAGCCATGATCAGGCCAAGGATCAAAGCCACCAGGACGACAACCGCCGTCAGCGACCCGCCTGTGGCCTGTTTTTTGGTTATCTCGGTCATAGCGGCAGTCCTTCAAATTTTTCTTTGCTCCAGCGCCAGTAGACCTGGAGAATTCGGAACAGCATCAGGCCAAAGAACATTGGGACGAACATCTGTATCCACCGCTGTTCAATGCCCAGTCCGGGCGTTTGGTAGGTCACGTTGAACAACAGCTGTGTGTACGACAGGGTCTGTACGATCATGAAGATCACGAACCCCAGCCACAAAGCGTCGGCAACGACAATACAGGCCACCTGAATGGTCTTGGGCAACCGGTTCACCAACAGCGTAATGCGGATATGCGCACGTTCGCGGGTGGCCATCGTCGCGCCCAGGTAAACGGCAAATATCATGCCGTATACCGCCGTTTCCTCTGCCCAGGCAGCAGCCGAGTGAAAGACAAATCGTAGGATCACCTGTAATAATACGGAACCAACAATGACACACAGAAATATCGCACAAAACACTTCTTCGAAGTGTTCATCAATCTTGGACAGCATCTCCGCCTCCTTCGGGCACGCGCCGAAACGCCACCCATTTTAAAAACGGGCCCGTGAACAGCCGCTCACAGGCCCCATTCTTGTATGTGCTTGCGAGGTGTTACTCAGCAGCCGCGCGAATCGCGGTCAGCAGGGCGTTGAAATCGTCGCTACCCTCTTTCGCGTATTGGTCCTGAACCGACAGACCAGCCGCGATAAAGTCGGACTTGTCGACCTCAGCTGTCGTCATGCCACCCTCGGTGGTCAGGAAGGTGCGGATCTCTTCGACCTGAGCCGACACGATCTCTTTCTGATAGACACCTGCTTCACGCGCCGCGCGCAGCACTGCTTCGCGCTGTGCATCGTCCAGCTTGTTCATGATTCGGTCGCTGGCAAACAGCGGCGAGAAATAGTTGAAGTGCTCAAGCGCCGAGAAATGTGGCATGAATTCATAGAATTTCTGCGATTTCACAAATGGCGTACCGGCATCGCCGCCATCAACGGTACGGGTCTGCAGGGCTGTTGGCGTATCGGCCCAAGGCAGTGGGATCGGAGCGGCCCCAAACGCTTTGAACGTATCCAGCATGACCTGGTTCTTGGGAACCCGGATTTTCATGCCTTCCATGTCGGCCATCGACTTGATCGCGTTACGGGAGTTAAAGAAGTCGCGGTCACCAACGACACCATAGGTCAGCAGGTGCACGCCAGTTGCATCCTGCAACTGATTGGCAAAACCCTGGCCAACTTCGCCTTCAAGCACTTTGTAGGCGTGCTCTTTGCTTTGGAAAATGTAGGGAAGCACAAACGCATCCATCAGCGGGAAGTGCGGCGACACGTTGTTCATCGTGATGATGTACATGTCGACTGTGCCCAGCTGCATCGCCTTGAAAGCCTCGTCTTCCGAAGTCAGCTGCGCACAGCAGCGGATTTTGACGTCGATGCTACCGCCCGAGTATTCCTCTGCCAGCTCCTCGAACTTGGTGGCGATTGTGCCATATGAACTGGTCTCAGCAGTGGCATAGCCGAGATTGATCGTGACGTCGGCTGCGAATGCAGAAGATCCTGTGACAGCCAGCGCAAGCGCAGATGCCGCAAGTGATTTCAGGCCTAAAGTGGGCATTGGGTTCTCCTTGTTGGGTATTCTTGGTTTTTTACTTTCTTATCCCGCAAAGATGGCACGGTTTATGTTGCCTGTAAAATATCAATAAGGTAATAATTGATGCTAAAAGGGTATCATGAAATTTGGTCTTAGACATATTCGTTATTTCATTGCTGTAGCCGAGGAACTGCATTTCCGGCGCGCAGCGGAGCGGTTGGGCATCGCTCAGCCCGCGTTGAGCCGTGCCATTCGCTATCTGGAGAAGGAACTAGGTGTTGATCTGTTTGTCCGCTCTAACCGAAGCGTCGCGATCACCGCCGCCGGGCAAACTTTTTTTGATGGGTGCCTGACAATCGTGAACTCAGTTGCACATGTTGTTGAGAACACCAGACGGGTCAATCAAGGCCAAATCGGCGTCTTGCGGATTGGATACACCGATACGGCGATATCGGGTGTTTTGCCGGGTCAGCTCAAGGCGTTTCAGGACCAGCAGCCGGGCGTTGTTCTGCAACCTCACCATGACGTTACGAACACGCAGTTGCAAAAGTTGGACCAAGGTGTTCTGGATTTTGGGTTTGTAACGGGACCGATCAACAGATCAGGATACGAGCAATGCCCGGTACAATCAGAAAGATTCGTGTGTGTAGTCTACGAGGCCCATCCTTTGGCCGCGCGCAAGTCGATCAGAATGGAAGAAATATCAGGCGAGGATTTTGTGCACGGGTCCTCGAAGGACTGGCAGCAGTTCTATTCATACCTCTTTCCGCTCTGCCGCAGATCAGGATTTGAACCACGGATTGTTCAGGAGGCTTACAACACCGCTGGCATCTTAGGGCTGGTGGCAAGCGGCATGGGTGTAACCATCCTGACCGACAATGTTCGCAATTCTATTGTCCCAGGTTTGGTCATTCTCGATTTCGAGGATGTAGACGAGAACTTGCAGACAATGGCTGTGTGGCGTTCAGATGTAATGTCCGGTTCAAAGAAGCTGTTTGTGGGTTTTCTACGTGATGATCCGCTTGAGCTTTCTTAAATGGCAGTAACTACGTTAAAGCTGCCATTCGGACGCAAGCCGTGTACGACCGTTTTGTCCCGCGAACTGTTGGTTCGATGGTCGCCCGATGTTGCGCGCGCAGCGAACGTCCGGTTCGACGGGCCGCGCCGCAGCATCAGCGGGCAGGGTCGAATGTCGGCTGTGGGCCGCTCCTGAAGGTGGCGCATCAGCGAGGCACGCCGGATGCTGCAACGCTTCCGATGGCCGCGAAGAGCCCAGAGCTACGCTTGCTGCGTGACGAACGAACTTGCGCAATGCGTGATGAGCGGACACTACCCGTGGAGGAGCCCGCTCATCGCGCTTGTCCCCGGATAGCCTTGCCGCTGCAACCCAGCTTCACCAAAGCGGCCACTCGTTCGCCGTGCAGCATTACAAGTCGATCGACCGACTGCATTGCGGGATGGGGTGGATGGCTCCTGCTCCATCGGCGTCGCAATGCGCCATAGTGCAGTTGTCATGAACTGCTAGGAGAGGAGCCACCCAATGCAGGTTACAACAGTCGGCCTCGATTTGGCCAAGAACGTTTTCCATATTCACGGTGTCATGGAGGATGGATCTGTAGGGTTCAGCCGGTCTTTGCGGCGCAGTCAGATGTTTGCATTTTTCGAACGTCTGGAGCCATGTCTGATCGGCATGGAAGCGTGCGGTGCGAGCCACTACTGGGCGCGGGAACTGACCAGGCTGGGTCATGAAGTCAGGTTGATAGCACCTGTCTATGTGAAGCCCTATGTCAAGCGCGGCAAGTCCGATGCGGCTGACGCAGAGGCGATCTGCGAGGCTGTCACCCGCCCGACCATGCGGTTCGTTGAGGTAAAGTCGCCTGAACAGCAGGCCATTCTTTCATTGCACCGAGCGCGTAGCCTAGTCGTTCGACAGAGAACCCAGACGATCAACATGCTGCGTGGTCTGTTGGCGGAGTTCGGCATCGTCTTTGCTCAGGGCGTCGGTCACGCCGTCCGGTTTGCAAAGCGTACCACCCAAGAGCAGGCTCTGGACCTACCGCCCGTTGCGCTGGACACCATCATCGACCTTAGCGAACAGATATTGGCCCTGCATGGGCGGGTGCTCTGGTATGGCCGCAAGCTGACACAAGCTGCGAAATCCGAGCCCCGGATCGACTTGCTTCAGACAATCCCCGGCATTGGGCCGATCACGGCGTCGGCCATTGTCGCGACGGTTGGCAGTGCCGCACAGTTTAAGTGCGGCAGAGACTTCTCGGCCTGGTTGGGGCTGACGCCGATCAACCGGTCGACCGGAGGCAAAGAGAGGCTGGGCCGCATATCGAAGATGGGCGACCGCTACATACGCCACCTGATGGTCGTCGGCATGACCTCCCGCATGAAACAGATCAAAAGCGCACCTGAGCGATTTGATCCCTGGTTTGCGGACCTGCTGGAGCGCAAACCCGCAAAGCTCGCGGCAGTGGCCATGGCGAACAAGACAGCGCGGATAATCTGGGCGGTGCTCACACGAAATGAGCCCTACAGGATCAGGACCGTCTGATACCGGAAAGGAATGAAACAGAGACAGCAAGACCAAAGAAGTGATGGCAATGAGTCAGCCGCAATCTCAAGACACCCCGGGCTTTGTCCAGGACGACATCTGTCCGCTTGCGAGGATGGGGACTTGGGTCGCGGAAACCATCAGGGCCAGCGGTCAAGTGCACCGCGCAAACAGGCCGAACACAAGACCGCTTCTGACAAAATGTCGATCACCTCAAAAATGTCTTGCTTTGCAGGAGCCATCCACACAGGACGAAGTCGTCGCTTCCCCGCAGTTGTGGAGAGCTTGTATGTCTATTGCTGTTTGTCAGCCGCGTTCATTAGATATTTGATGACTGCCAGTCGCTCGACTCGGTCGGTCACAGCGCCGCGTTCCATAATGGTTCCAGGGATCACACCCGTAGGGTCGGCGATGAACTTGTTCAATTCTTCTATTGCCCAAGTCCCGCTTTCCGCTTTCATTGCGTCAGAGTACTTGAAGGAGTCTCGCATTGCTTTTTCCCTGCCCACAAATCCGACCAAATCTGGCCCGGCAAATTTGGTTGAGGGCTGTTTGCCAATTTCCATCGAATGACAAAACAAGCATTCTTCGGCCCGTGCGCGCCCGAGTTTGGGATCAATAGCGTCAAACTCGCTGACCGTTATGGGCGAGGGTATCAAGGGGGTCGCACCATTTTCCAATAGCAGGGCAACCATTTCGCTACGCCCCTTTCGAACGGCAAGATGAATGGCAGGCTGATCTCCGGTACCTCTTCGAAGATTCACATCTGCACCTCGCTTCAGTAAAACTCTTGCCGTATCCATCGCGCCGCGTTCAGCAGCGTCATGGATCGGTGCATTGCCAAAATCCCCCCCGCGCGTGTTGGGGTCTGCTCCCCGATCAAGTAACATACTGACAATGTTTGCATGGTTATTGCGGGCAGCGATTTGCAGTGCTGAACCAAAATCCGTCATCGCATCGGGTGGTGCACCAACCTCCAAAAGGAATTCAACGGCATCGGGATGGCCGCGCTGCGCTGCAAAGTAGATTGGACGAACCAGCGTATCGGGGTCCGGGTTGCTGCCTTCAGGAAGCGCCATACGCAGCGCTTCGACATCGCCTGCCAGAGCCATCTTGAGAATGTCCTGTGATACGGCGATACTAGGCAGCCCAAAAAACACGCAAAATGTAGCGGCGAACGCCTTCTTGGTGGCGTAGCGGAATAAATCCATGATCTTGCCCTCAGACTCAGCTTCCGATGATTTAATGAGAATACACGACTCGCGGCTTCATCCAAAATCGGGAGCGCCTTTCCATACAGGTTGCCCCGCAACTGCCGTCGCGCGTGCGCCGATTCTTCCAGAGGCCTTCGGAACTTTCATTACTTGGCGCAAGCCACGGATTCCTAAGTTACTGTGCACCGCCAGCGCAGGCTTGCGGCGCACATGTTCGCCGGTGTCGCGATCCGCGGATACCAGCCACTCGCGCGAGGAGGTCGAATGGCGGGAAGGTCCCGCAGTTTGCCCGTTCGTCGAGCTAGAAATGCTGCAAGATGCATGAACGGCGGCTTCCGGGAAGCGGGCAAGTAGATTTTGAGGCGAGCTGAATGGCCGGTATGGGCCGTTCGACCAACAATTGGCTGACTGTCAAAAAATGTGGTATTGTTTTCCCCGTGCGTCAGAGTGCTACCGATCCGCGGGAAGGGCCAAGCCTATCTGAGACTAAACACTAGACCATGTAGTTGACCTTCTTTCAGGTCCGAGGGCGCGGATACCGGATAAAGAAAGGAGGCCAGTATGCCTAATCTTCCTTCACGTCCTTCAGTTGAGAATCTGAAGAAGCAAGCAAAGCGGCTTGTGAAATCTGCTCATGCCGAAGAACCTAGTGCTTTAGCACAGGTTGGTCCTTACGTCGGAGACCCTTCAAAAATCTCGCTCCAACAGGCACATCTTGTGCTCGCTCGTGAGTATGGCTTTTCAAGCTGGACCAAACTCAAGCGCCATATAGAGTCGGGTTCCTGGCAAGTCGAAACACAGGAGCAACGTGCAAATCGGTTTCTAGACCTTGCCTGTATCCATTATGCGCCAGACCCAAACAGCCGAAGCGCCGCCGAATTCGAGCAAGCTGCTGCGCTTCTCCAAACCCACCCAGAGATTGTGGAATATAGCCTGCACACGGCGGCTGCTTCCGGGAGCCTTGCAGTACTGCAGGACATACTTTCAAAATACCCAAATCAAGTCGATTTGAAGAGCGGTCCATTCGATTGGACACCTTTGATGTACGCTGCTTACGCGCGACTTCCTGGTGTTTCCACATTGGATGTAGGCAAGGCCCTGATTGACGCAGGTGCTGATCCAAACGCTCATTTCATGTCCCATGGTACGTATCGTTTCGCTGTTCTGACGGGTGTTTTTGGAGACGGTGAAGGTGGCTTAGTGCGACAACCACCACATCCGGACATGGTGCCATTTGCGCGCGCGCTTTTGGATGCCGGTGCAAATCCCAATGATAGTCAAGGTGCCTATAACCGCTGCTTTAGCCCAGACGATACGCATTTGGAATTAATGCTTGAATATGGCCTTAATGACAGTGACCCGTCCGACTGGTGGCTTGCCGAAGTGGAGAACGATCCTCAGGATCATCGGACAATGCACTTTCAACTGATCATCGCGTTGCGTTGGGGCTTCGCCGACCGCGCACGTCTGTTGATAGAGCATGGCGTTGATATCAATACCCCTGACAACAATTACTACCCCACTTACACGGTTGGCTACACACCCTATCAAGTCGCCTTGATGAGGGGCATGTCCGACATTGCCGAATTGATCAAAGCAAAGGGCGGGCGGGCAGATCCATTGGGAAGTTATGAGGCATTTCAAGCCGCGTGTATGCGTGGCGACCTGAAGGCCGCTTCCGACTTGGCTGCAAAACACATGGGAAAAGAACCGGAGAAGGACCATGAGCTACTATGCGAAGCCGCTGGAAACGGCAATCTCGCAGCTGTCCAAACGATGATCGAACTTGGATTCGAGCTTAGTCCTAGAGGAAAGAGAACACCGCTGCATATGTCGGCGTTCAAGGGGCATCTCGACGTTGTCCGGGCTTTGATCAATGCGGGGGCGGATACCGCTATGCGTGATCCCGATTACCACACACCGCCATTTGTCCATGCAATGCACAACTTCCAAGAGGAAACTGCGGAACTGTTATTGCAGCAACCGATGGATCTCTTTGCGGCGTCGGCAACGGGAAACAAAGAACAGATTGCGGCAATCCTGAATGAAGACCCAAGCTTGGTGAACACTCGTTTCAGAACGGTTCGAACGGGTCCACAGGAGAGCTTTGAGCGCGACTGGGTCCCTCCACTTTGGTACGCGGCGGTAAACGGCAGCCTCGATGCTGCAAGATTGCTCCTTCAGCATGGGGCCGATCCCGATATCGCAGATGCAGAGGGCCAAACAATCTCAGACTATGCAAAAGAGGCAGGCCAGAATGAGATTGTGGACTTGCTAAATTCGTGAATGCCTCCGATTAAATTTGGCAAGTTTTGCGCTCGCAGCGAAGGTCCGCAACGCGGGCTGCAAACGCAGCATCGAAAGTGGTCAGCGAATGTCTCTTATGGGCCGTCTATCCCAATAAGTTAGGGAAACATTACCGGTGCAGATTGCATGCTCAACTTTGCCAATTAAGATTCAATGTGATCCTATGGGAGAGATCCGTATGCGTGGACCGGTGAAACACGCAAACGTTTCACGTATGATCTTGCTTCGGTCCCGACCTGCCGAATTTCCAGCCCTCATGAATTGACTACAAGACTGGAATGCTTACCGTTTGGCAAACGATTTCTTATGCAGCGACACCCAATGAGCCGTCACCTTCAATCCAAACTTGATCGCCTCGGGCCCGCCGAGTTGTCTAGGCTGGAACCAGTTGGGTTCGACAGCAACAGAATGCGGCGAGGTTTACCGCCCCTGCAAACGCTTGTTGCATTCGAGGCCGCGGCCCGATTGAGGAGCTTTACACTCGCTGCGGCAGAACTGAACCTCACCCAACCTGCCATCAGTCAACAAGTCAAACTTCTGGAGCACCGGCTTGGAGTGGCACTGTTTCGACGTCGGAACAATCAGATCGAGCCGACCGAGCAGGGAGAGAATTTCGCCGAAACAGTCACCCGTATACTCGACCACCTCAGTGAAAGCGTGAATGATCTGAACCCCGAAGGAGTGCGGTCGAGTTTGACAGTCAGTTTGCTGCCCTCGTTTGCATCCACATGGTTTGCGACCCGGTCAGGGCGCTTCACCACGCTGAACCCGACAATTGACCTGATCGTGCTATCAACCGTTGCCCAAACGGGCTTTGGCCAGGAAGGCGCGGATGTCGCGATCCGCTGGGGTCCGGGTGGTACGGAAGATGTATATGAGGAGAAATTACTGGAAGAACGGCACTTGCTGGTGGCGTCGGCAGAGGTTGCATCCGCTTTGGGGCCAGCCCCACCCATGGATGATCTGAACAAGTATCCCTTTGTGCATGATACGAATTTCAGCGAGTGGCGAGCAGTTATTGAATTGAACGGCGGCGACCCTGACCGGTTCGAACAGGGGCAGTATTTCGGCGATGCCAGTGCGACGCAGGCCGCTATTGCTACGGGCCATGGAATTGGCGTCGTTCGCGATGTTCTTGCCGGGCACTTACTGGCGACCGGGCAGTTGGTCGCTTTGCCATTCCAGTCAGTCAAGGGACCGCATGCCTATCATTTTTTGTGCCCCGAAGGCAGGATGGAGCAGCCACGTGTTCAGGAGTTTCTATCCTGGCTGAGAGCAGAAGCGCGATCTGCATAAGAATTTCTTTGGCAAGTCCAAAGGAGTGACCATTTGGCATGGGTCTGGGTTTAAGGGACACTTAGGCCGTAGAAACATGGGACCGGAGAGTGCCGATGGATTTTTCGCTTTTCAATTTGATGACCAAGCCCGTGGATGGATCAGGCCACGTCGACGTGTTCCAGCAGATGCGCACAATGACGCGAATGGTGGACGAAGCCGGATTTGATGTGGCGTGGTTTGCCGAACACCACCTCTCAAACTATAGTATTTCACCGTCACCCCTGATGACCACCGCGCACATGGCAGGCCAGACAAAGCGCATCAAACTGGGCCCTGCCGTGGTGGTGATGCCGTTTTACGAACCATTGCGGTTGGTTGAAGATATCTGCCTGACCGATCAATTGACCGAGGGCCGGTTGGTTCTCGGGCTGGGAACCGGGTATCAGCCGCGTGAATTCAAGAAATTCGGATTTGAGATCGACGACCGGTTGATGCGCGGGCTTGAGATTTGGGATTGCATTGAACAAGGCGTCTATGGTGGCACCGTCGATTACAACGGCGACCATATCCAGATTCAGGATGCGGCCTTGTCGATTGCGCCGGTGCAGGATCGCATCCGGACCTTCGCTGTCGGCAATGCCCCAGAAATGCGCCAGAAAATGATAGATTATGGTGCTGAAACACTGACCACCCCTGCCATCGGGCCGAATTCCATCCTTGCAACCGCGCGCAGGCTCTATCAGGAAACGCGGGTTGAAAACGGGTTGAGTGGCGAAGACTTCCCCTTTGCCGTTCAGCGTTATGTCTACGTCGCCAAAGACAAGGCTGATGCCCGGGCCGCTGCCGAGCAAGTGCTGATCCATGCGCGCATGGCAAACAATATGCGACAGGCCGATCCGCAGATCGACGGCTCTGACCTCAAGATCGTTCCGTTCGAGAATGAGCCAGATGTCGACACGATCCTTGAGCGCGCCATCATCGGCGATGCAGAAGAGGTCACGAAGCGTATCGTGGCCGAAGCGCGCGAGTTCGGCATCACTCATCTGAGCGTCTTCATGCAAATCGCTTCGATCCCCTTTGCCAATACGCTGCGCTCGCTTGAGGTCTTCTGTGATCAGGTCATGCCAGCCGTAAACGCGGCCCTTGAAACGGACCAAACGGCATTGGCGTCATGAACGCGCCGAACTATTCACTTGAAGGCAAGGTTGTTCTTGTCACCGGTGCCGCGCAGGGCCTGGGTGCCGCGATGGCCGAGGCTTGTGCGGGACAGGGTGCTCAGCTTCACTTGCAGGATCTGAATGCCGACGGCGTGCACTCTACCGCCGAGGCACTTCGGGCCAAGGGATATGAGGCCAGTGCGACGGCGTTTGATCTAACTGATTTTTCCGCCTGCGAGACGTGGGTCAAAGAGACAGCGGCCAAAACCGGAGTCATCTGGGGATTGATCAACAACGCAGGTTTCATCAACCATGGCCATGTTACCAGCCAGACGATTGAGGACTATCAATCCATCTACAACCTGCATGTTTTCGCCCCCTTTGTACTGGCGCGCGAGGCGGGCAAGGTCATGCAGCAAAATCCGGGGCCACAACGCGGGCGGATCGTTTCTGTCTCATCCATAGCGGCTACACATCCCCGCCCAAGCATTGGCAACTATGCTTCATCCAAGGCAGCCATCGCGGGCTTGACGCGATCCCTGGCCGCGGATTTCGGCAAAGATGGCATATGCGCCAACGCCATTGCGCCGGGGTATGTGCTGACAGCGATCAATCGCAAAATCCTAAGCGACAAGGCGTTCGTCCGCCGGATCGAAAACCGCACCCCTGCCGCCCGCTGGGCCGAACCCGAGGAAATCGCCGGCCCCGCAGCTTTTCTGATGTCCGAGGCCGCGTCTTACATCAACGGCCAGCTATTGGCGATTGATGGCGGGATGAATGCGTTCCTGCAATCGAACGAGGCTTAACGTATGAAGCGCTTGCAAGGCCGCGTCGCACTGGTCACTGGGGCCGGTTCAATGAACGGGGGGCTTGGCAATGGCAAGGCTACGGCTATTCGTCTGGCTCAGGAAGGGGCCGCAATTTGCGTGCTTGACGTTGATCTGGACGCGGCGGAAGAAACCTGTGCAATAATACGTGCCGAAGGTGGGTCAGCGGCCGCTGTCGCTGGCGATGTCACCAACGAGGTGCAAGTTTCATCTGCTGTTGCCGAGTGTCTTGGTGAATTCGGCCAGATCGACATTCTGCAAAACAATGTAGGCATCTTGCGTGCGGGCGGGGCGATGGATACCTCCGTTGCCGACTGGGATCTGATGGCCCATGTGAATATGAAGGCGGTGTTCCTGCCCACCAAACACGTTCTGCCGCATTTTATAGAACGCAGGTATGGCATCGTCACTAATGTCTCGTCCATCGCTGGGCAGCGCTATCTTGGCACTCCCTACATTGGCTACAACGCCACAAAGGGGTCCATCATTTCGTATACCCGCAACCTTGCGGCGGAGGTCGCCCCGCATGGCATTCGTGCCAATACGGTCCTTCCGGGGTTCATCGATACGCCTATGGCGCGCAACATCATCGAACAAAACACTGAAAACCCCAAGCAAATAGACTGGGAAGCATTGGATCAGCAACGCGCTGCCCGCATTCCATTGGGCCGGGTGGGCACGCCATGGGATGTAGCGAACGCAGCGGTTTTTCTGGCCAGCGACGAGGCGTCCTATATCACCGGCACCGAAATCACAGTCGATGGTGGAGTCTCATGCCGAGTGTGAGATCGGGCAGAGCGGCGCGCCTGCGGGATCAATCCGCCGTGCGGCCCCGCCTTGCGCCGGTTCTGAGCAGACTCAATCCAGTCGAAGTTGTCGACGCCGAGGCGGTTGAGCGTATTCACGATGCTTCTTGCGCCATACTCGAAGAAGTCGGGATCGAATTTCGTGATCCCATCGCGCTGAACCACTGGCGCGAGATTGGGGCAGAGGTGGCGGGTGAACGGGTGCGAATTGATCGTGCGATGCTCATGGAACTGATCGCCAAGGCGCCTGCTGATTTTTATGTGGAGGGGCGCGGTGCGAGTTCCGGCTTTACCATGGGCGGCAACACAACCGTGTTCTGCCCGATGACCGGCGCACCATTTACGCGTGACCTGGATGGGGTGCGCCGGTCAACCACCGAGACTGATGTAATAAATTTCGCGCGCCTCACGCAGGCCTGCCCCAGTTTTCATATGGCAGGCGGGTTTACTTGCGAGCCAATGGATATCGCCGTCCCACACCGGCATCTAGTGATGATGCGGCATCATCTGGTGGAAACTGACTTGCCACTATTTGGGATCGGCACGTCGAGAGAACGGGCCGAAGACTGCATCGCGATGGCGCGGATCGCGACGGGTGACTTGATGGAAAATGCCGTCGCAATCTGGATGCATGCCTCGGGCAATTCGCCGCTGGTTTGGGATCAGGCGATGATGGACGGCGCAAGGGCCTTTGCCGATGCGGGGCAGGCTGTTTTGTGCTCTCCTTTCGTTCTGGCTGCGGCGAACACGCCGGCAGATGTCGCTGCTACTATTGCGCAGGTCAATGCCGAAGCGTTGGCCGCCATAGCTTACACCCAACTCTATCGCCCAGGCACGCCGACGGTTTACGGCCAATATACGGTTTCCATTTCCATGCAGTCTGGTGCGCCAATGGCTGGCACGCCCGAAGTGGCGTTGATCACCTCGGTCATCGGACAGCTTGCACGGAAATATCGCCTGCCCTGGCGCACCACGGCCAACCATGCCTCGTCCAAATCCTTTGATGCGCAATCGGGTTTTGAGGGGGCGGCAGCCATGATGACCGGAATAAACGCAGGCGCTAACCTGATGCTCCATGCAGGCGGCTGGGACGAGGGCGGGCTGGTGATCTGCTACGGAAAATTCATCGCCGATGATGAGCAAAATCAAATGATGGCCAGATACGCCGGAGGTATTTCGTTCGACCGGTTTGACGAGGCGCTTCAGGCCGTGCGCAGGATCGGGCCAGGCGGCCATTATCTTGGCGACAGTTTCACTCTGGACCATTTCCGAGATGCCTTTGTCATGCCCGAGGTGATGGACTTCTCGAGTTTTGAACAATGGAGCGCAGCAGGTTCTGAAGACATGGCTACAAGGTGCCGCCGAAAAGCCCGCACGCTGTTGGAAGACTTTGAACCACCCGAATATGAACCCGATATGCGCAATGAGCTGGATGAATTTGTGGCGCGGCGCAAATCAGAAATCGATCCAACCATCAGGTGAATCTAGATGAACCGGTTTTCAATCAAGCAACCCAAAATCACGCCCGGCTTCAAGGCGGACGGCACCCCACTGGACAATGACAGGGTGGAAATCGGGCCGACCGACAAAGCATTCAAAGAATGGGCCTTGCTTGGTCTGACACCTCCACATCTACCAACCATGCGAGACTACCGTTTGGGCCGGGTCGTGCAGGAGCTGCAAAAGCGCGATTTGGCGGGTGTTCTGATGTTTGATCCTATCAATATTCGCTATGCGCTCGATGCCAGCAACATGATGCTTTGGACCGCCCATAACTTATCTCGCGCTTCATTCGTTTCGGCCGACGGTTACGCGATCTTGTGGGAACAACACCGCGCCAGCCATCTGGCGGATTTCCTGCCGAACATCAACGAAATCCGCAAAGGTGGTGCTGGATTCTTTTACTTTGAAACCGGTGACAAGACTGCAGAAAGAGCCCACGACTTTGCCCGTGAAGTGGCAGATGTATTGCGCGAACATGGCGGCGGCAATCGCAGGCTCGCCGTCGACAAAATAGAAGTTGATGGCGTCGCTGCACTTCAGGCTGAAAACATCGACATCATCTCCGGGATGGAAGTAATGGAACATGCCCGCCTCATCAAAGGCCCTGACGAAATCCGCGCGATGCGCTGTGCCTTGGCAACTTGCGAGATTGCCGTGGCTGAAATGGAAAAGGCCCAAAGACCGGGGATTTCGGAAAACGAGCTTTGGTCGATTCTGCATCGCGAAAACATTGCCCGTGGCGGCGAATGGATTGAAACCCGCATTCTGAATTCCGGCCCGCGCACCAACCCCTGGATGCAGGAATGTGGCCCAAGGATCATTCAGGCCGGGGACCTCATCGCCTTCGATACGGACATGGTAGGCGTCTACTCGATGTGTGCTGACATCTCACGCACCTGGCTTTGTGGCGATGGTCAGCCTACGGATGAGCAAAGACACCTCTACCAGGTTGCCTATGAGCATATCACGCGGAATTTCGATCTGCTGAAACCTGGCGTCAGTTTCACCGAGATCACGCAAACCGGCCATCGCTTGCCCGAAGAGTTTCGTGCGCAACGTTATGGCTTGATGCTGCACGGCATCGGCATGTGCGACGAATTCCCCTGCATCTATTATCCCGAAGACTTCATCGAAGGTGCATTCGATTATGTCCTTCAGCCGGGCATGACACTTTGCGTCGAAGCATACATCGGTGCGGTGGGTGGCAGAGAGGGGGTCAAACTGGAAGATCAAGTTCTGATCACTGAGGATGGTGCCGAGAATCTCACACACTACCCATTTGACACTAGATTTTTAACTTAGCCAATTTGCGCATTTCGTGATGCAAAAAAAGCACCTCCGTTGCGAAGCGCCAATAGAAGCCATCAGTACCGTTTCGGAGAAAACTCTTGGCCGCCATTAGCCATCAGTTTATTTCTAATGCCGCGCTGTTTACCAACGTCCGGTTTTGGGAAGCCGGACGACAGAGTTTGAGACGACGCGAATGTCTGCAAAGGGCCGCTCCTGAAGGTGGCGCATCAGCGAGGCACGCCGGATGCTGCAACGCTTCCGATGGCCGCGAAGAGCCCAAATTGTCGAATGCTGCGGCGCGGTTGGATGTCCGCTTTGCCAAGGCAGACATTTAGACCTTCGGATGGGGTAGATGTGTTGACACCTCAACAGCAACTTCCAAAAGACGGAGTATGGCGCCTATGGGCTGGCCAATTTTTCGCCTAGAAGGTTCTTTGATCATTCAAACGGCAATACCTAATTAGAGGCACTGATACAGAATGAATTCACCAGTTCTATATCGCTTTGCGTCAAATCGCTCAGCGAAAAGTCAATCCGACCATTCAGGGAACAGCGCCGAACCAATTCATCTAACCCCACATTCTGTTCGACTGTTGCGCTGGCGATGGCGACCCCTTGCAGGCTAAGCGAATTGCTCGCTGCCATTGGCTGAAAGTAACCTTCAAGAAGCACAAGGTCAGGCGCGGGGCCCATGAAGGGGCCTTCCATTGCGGTATCCACCACGATTACACCGTTCTCAAACTGGCCTGAAATGGAGAGAGTTTTACCTGCTGCAAGACCTGCAAGGACTTCACCTTGCACCGGAACCTGACCAACCAGGCCAAGACCATCATAGACGCCTGTAATCTGAACATTGTCCTGTGTGACTTCGACAATGCGCGACGCCACGATACCGTCCTTTGACCAGAAACCGTCGACCTGAACTGTTCCCGATGCAGGCAATGCGCCGGTAATTGGTACGCCCATAACCTCTCCTGGAGCGGTTATGGGCCCTGTCAAAATGGGCATATGTTGCAATGTCTTGATTTCCCAAGACGCGCCATCTCGACTGGTGCTTAATGCCAGTGTCATACCCATGCGAAGGTCGTCCAGCGTGCTGAGCCCCTTCAATTCAATGTCGGCCGCAAAGTCAAAGCGCATGCCGCTGACTTCGAAATCATCAAGGCCGGTGATTTGGCCGATAACGCCAGTACCAATAATGCCCCCTTCTTTTTCTGCAGCGAAAAGGGGCCAAGCAAACAGTAAACACAGGATAGAAATCAACATCCGGATCATTGGTCTTGCACCTTCTTGTTTACATAGGTTCCGGCGACAAAGAGGGTCATCCCTTCTTCCTTCTGCTGCAAGGCATTTGCTTTCTTGTTCAAAGCTTGAAGCATGTCTAAGGCCATCCGGTTTGCGTCTTTTTCCAGCTCATCGGCCGCTTCCTTTGACAGGTGAGAATAGCGCAAAGCTTGATCCCAATGCTGGGTTTCGCCTGTCAGGTTGCCAACCGTTGTGTCGAGATGAGGCACGAGAGTTGCGACGGCAGCGCGCAATTTTTCATCGCGATCCTGAGGCACCATCGAAGCAGTTTCAAAACGGATCAGGCCGTCTTTTTCTATGATGTTGCCGGAGGCAAGCAGGACCGACAGAACGGTTGCAGGGGCCGCGTCGACTTTTGCCAGACCTACCAGCGCATCAAATCCTGCGTCCCCTTGACGGGTCAGCATACGCGGTTGCCCGTCCTCAAGGTAGTCGGGTTCGTTTTGCCACAAGGTGAGAACCCGCGCCGCGGCCGAAGCTTTGCTCGGCGGCTGATTTGCGCCTTCCAGTCTCTTGATGTCTTTTCTATGCACTCCAGTCATGAGGCTGACATGGCTGGCGGAGACGTCCGGCGTCTGAGCATAAGCTTCCGCCACTAAAGCAGACTTGAGCAATTCGACAGCGCCCGCCAGGCTGATGTCATTTTCGATCATCAATCTGGCCATTGGCTGTAGCAGAGCCAACAGCATTTGCTCTGAGAGAGTTTTGTCGATCCGTTCCATTTGCAGGCCATTCTATAGTGAGGGCACAAGATTTTGTGAATGCAAATTTACTTGTAATGGGAATATTTCCCATTGATAATCATATATGTCATCAGAGACAGTAAATCTAGGCCCGAAACAATAGGAAAGGACCCATTTGTGCTTCTTTCTGACCCTGATTCTTGCCTCCTAAACAAGGACTGAATTATGAGAAAACTCTTCGCAGCAATCGCAATCTCCGGTTGCTCAGTAATGGCATTGCCGGCAACAGCCGGTAATACACTCGGAACCGCTTTCGCTGGCTATGATCCAGTGTCTTATTTCCAGGATGCGCCAGCACAAGGTAAGGCAAAGTTCTTCCATCTGTGGGACGGGGCACTCTGGGCCTTTAGTACGGAAGAAAACCGTGACACCTACAAGGCAGACCCGGCTGCTTATGCGCCGCAATTTGACGCTTATTGCGCATGGGCGGCATCGCAGGGCTACAAACGTCCGGGCGACCCAAATGTGACACAAATGGTGGATGGCAAGCTGTACACATTTGTCCATGAAGGCGCACGGGACAAGTGGCGGGCGGACATCGCCAAGCACATCGCTGATGGTGAAACCAACTGGGTTCGCATAGAGCCTTTCTAAGACGACGATTTCTCCAAAGCGGCGGCCATTAGTGCCGCCGCAAATTCCAATGTTGTGCGTTTTCCGCCACCGTAGCTAGATGCCCAAAAGCAGCCACTACAATCGCACAACTCAAGGTCAGCTCCGTCCCTCATAGCGGACTTAATCTTGCTTTCCCGCGATCAGGGCAATCGGTGGCACACCCTGCCCCTTCACTTGTTTGGTCACGACATAGGTAAAGTAGCGGGCGAGGCCGATGCGGGCGTTGAGCATTTCGTCGATCAGCCGCTGATAGGCGTCGATATCGCGGATCACGATCTGCAGGATATAGTCAAAGCCCCCGCCAAGCGCCCAGCATGCCAGAACCTCGTCGTAGCGTTTTATTGCCGCCTCAAAGGCCTGAAAGCTGGCGGCCGTGTGATCCGAAAGTTCGACCGTAACAAAGATCGATATATGCGTCCCTAGTTTGCGCAGATTTATGTCTGCACGGTAACGCTCGATCAGCCCGGCCTTTTCAAGTTTCTTCAATCGCTCCCAACAGGGCGTCGGCGACAATCCCACACGCTCGGCCAACGCTGTTTTCGTTATGCGCCCATCCGTCGAAAGCACCCGAAGAATATCAAGATCACGGGCATCCAGAGTGATGGCAGCTGCGTTCGGTTTCGATTTCATACCTAATCTTTCACGACCATTTTGCGTGGTACATTGGCGAGGCATTCGGGGCCTGTTTTGCCGATGCGGATGCTTTCGGTAATCTCAAAGCCCCAGTCCTCCATCCAGAGGCCGGTCATAAAATGCAGGGTCATGTTTTCCTGCAGAACCGTTTTGTCGCCGGACCGTAAAGACATGGTACGTTCGCCCCAATCCGGGGGATAGGACAGGCCAATCGGATAGCCCGTGCGACTGTCTTTCTCGATACCGTATGTCCTGAGCACGCCAAAGAACGCATTGGCGATATCCTCGCACAGGTTTCCCTCTTTCGCGACTTCCAGCCCGGCCTCCATCCCTTCGAGAACGGCCTTTTCCGCATCGAGGAAGGTTTGCGTCGGCTTGCCCAGAAACACAGTGCGTGACAGCGGGCAGTGATAGCGGTGATAGACACCGGCGATTTCGAAAAACGTGCCTTCGCCTGATTTCATCGGCGTGTCATCCCAGGTCAGATGGGGTGCCGCCGCATCCGGGCCAGAGGGCAGCAACGGCACGATGGCCGGATAATCACCGCCCGCACCGATTTCAGGATCATAACGCAGGCCGGCATCGTAAATTTCCGCTGCCAGATCGCATTTGCGCAGACCGGGCTCAACCTTGTCGAAAACCCGTTCATGCATGCGCCCGACGATGCGGCCCGCGATGCGCATGTAATCCAGTTCGGTTTCCGATTTTATTGCACGCTGCCAGTTTACCAGCGCGTTCGCATCCACCATATGGGCATTTGGAAGATGCCACATGAGCGAGGCATAAGCCGCCGCAGTGAACCAGTAATTGTCCATCTCGACGCCAATCGTGCCCTTGTCCAGCTTGCGATCGACCAACTGGGCCGACAGATAGTCCATCGGGTGGCGCTCGGTTGATTGCACGTAGTGATCGGGGTAGCCGATGATGTTGGCCGGATCCATGAAACAGGTTCTGAGCGCGCCCTTCGCATCCTGACCGCGCCCGAACCAGATCGGTTCCCCGTCCAGAGTCAGCACCACGCACTGATGCACGTAAAATGACCACCCGTCATAGCCGGTCAGCCAGTTCATGTTGGACGGATCCGAGATGATCAACAGATCAATGCCGCGCGCCTGCATGGCTGTTCGGGTTTTGGCGATGCGTTGTGCATATTCATCACGCGTAAAGTATAGTTTTGGTTCCGGCATGATTTTACCCGATTTAGCTTGTGAAAGTGGCGCCTTTGCCAGCAACTTCGGCACGCTGTCTGGCAAGGGTTGCAATGGCGGTGTCCTGCACGCCCGTGCCGGTCAGGTCAGCGATCACGATGTCACCGTCTGACCGGCGCCCGGGGGCTTTGCCGGATGTGATGTCTCCCAGCTCGGAAAACGTCTGGTCATCGGGAAACAACCCGGCCTCCAGAGCGCTGCGCAGCTCGCCTTTTACGGCGCATTGCGACTGGCTGTCAGGCACGTAAAGCGTTGCTTTGCTCAGGCAATCGGGCTCCAGTTCTACCTTGTGCTCCTGGTCCGATCCCATCGCGATGATCAGCTGCCCGGGTCTGAGCCAGTCGCTTTGGACCAGTGGCGAAGACGAAGGCGTGGTTGTCACGACAATGTCGGCGGAAGAAACGGCTTGGGTCACGTCGCTGCTGGCGGTCACGTCCAGCCCCAGCTCGGCACGCAGATCGGCTGCGGTGGCCTCAGCCTTGCTTATATCCCTTGCCCAGATCACTGCGGTCCTGATCTCACGTACAAGCATCAGCGCCTTGAGCTGAAGCTTGGCCTGCACACCCGCGCCGATGATGCACACGCGGCTGGCATCTTGCCGCGCCAGATGGCGCGCAGAAACCGCGCCCGCTGCGGCTGTGCGCACGTCGGTCAGATATCCATTGTCCAACAGCAGCGCCTCCAACATGCCCGTCTTGCTGGCAAACAACACCATCAGGCCAGATGAGCTGGGCAGGCCGAGCTTGGGATTGTCAAAGAACCCGGGGCTCATCTTCATCGCAAAACTGTCGACGCCGGGGACATAGGCCGACTTCACACACACCTCACCGTTATGATCGGGCACCATCAATGTCATGATCGGCGGCATGACAACATTGCCCCCCGCCAGCGTCGTGAACCCCTGTTCAACACAGTTCACCGCGTCGGTATCCAGCGGCACCAGATCCCGCAGCTCAGATTCGGTCAGTATCTTGATATCAGGCATCTATTCCTCCGCTGTTACATCCACATCTTCGCCGGAGATGATCCGGTGATGCACACCCATATCGATGTTCTGACCCGTCGTTAGTGCAATACATCGCCCCGGATCTTTGATTTTGCCCGCCAACAGGGCAGCAATGCCAACGCTGCCAGACCCTTCGATGACCTGCCGTTCTTGCCAATAAGCATGGCGGATCGCTTTTGCAATCTCAACCTCGGTTACCAGCATCGGATCATCGCGGCCACACATATTGTTTGTCTGCTACGGATAGGCCATGGCGGTATCAAACAATCGGTGCGCCAGCGTTCATTCCGCGGTCTTGTTTCGCCAATCCCTGTAAGCCGTCTTAATGATGGTTCCAATGATTGCATGGCCTGCCAAAATGGTCCCACGAACTGTACCCGAAATTTTTGAAACACCAATTCGCACCCGGTAATCAACCGGCACTTCACGCATCGCCAATCCCTCCTGAATCGCGCGAAGCTGCATCTCAACCGTCCAGCCGAAAGCCTGGTCTTTCATGTTGATGTGCCGCAAAGCCCTCGCATCTATCGCGCGAAACGGCCCCAAATCCGAATAACGCACTGACCAAAATTGCCAGATCAGCCAACAGGCCAGCCAGTTGCCAAACCGTTGCGGCAGGGTCAAAGAGCCCTGTTCGCTCTGCCCCAACCTGCGTGATCCTATGACCAGCTGCACGCCTTCTGTCGTTATAGGATCGACCAACCGGTCCATTTGCTCAGGGTAGTCACTGTAGTCTCCGTCGACAAAGACGATGACATCGCAATCCGGCAACGCCGCGGTTCCGGCCAGACAAGCCGCGCCATATCCGCGTCGCGCGGCTTTGACTGTCACCGCGCCACAGGATTGGGCCACTTCGATTGTTTGATCTGTCGATCCGTTGTCGGCGACCACAATATGATCAACCCACTCGGGAACTTCGGCCAGCACGTGGCCGATCGCCCGCTCTTCATTCAGCGTTGGTATTACCAACCCAATTCGCGCCGCGTTGCGCATCACGCGGCCTTTTTCACGGCAACATCGCTTCTGTAGTGACGGATCAAATCAGTCAAAAGGAGAGCCCAGACAGGAATCCAGATCACCCAGACAACACCATAACGATAAATCAGCTCTTGGTCGTGAAGTACCAGGTGAAAATAAAGGTAATGCAGGGGCAATAAAACTCCTGCCAACAACAACCCCCGCACCGGGAAAAAGCACAAAAACGGCGCGATCCAAAGAAAATACCACGGTGTTTGCGAAGGCGATAGCAGGTAGAATGCTCCGGCAATCAATAACATCTGTCGGAAGACCGCGACAGGGTCAGGTGCCTTACGACAAACTATTGCAAATACGACTAGTAATATCGTGAAGCCCAGAACAACCCGGGAAATCAAGCCACGATCAGCCTGATCTGGGGCAGCCAATCCAACCATCCCTTCGCTGACCAGTATCACCGCCGAGGACGCTTTCCAGTTTTGCGCAAATGCCACGAAACCAGAACTGTCATCCAGTTTGGCAGCAAAAACCGGCCAAAAAATTGCAGCTAGCAATACACCAGACGTTAAAATGGCAATGACCAGAACCTGGCGTTGTCCCCAAATATGCCTCCAAATCGCGGCAGCCATTAGCAGCGGCCAAATTTTCACCCCGGCAGATATCGCCAATAAAGTCGAAGCGCCAATAGCCCGGCTTTTCAGCGCTAGAAATCCAGCCAACAGCACTGGCAACATCAAAACAGGCTCCATATGCGCGGAGTTGGCGATCTCCTTAATGATCAAAGGGTTCCACCAGTAGAGAGCCATCCACAACGGCGTTTTTCCAAGCCTCACCAAAATCAGGCAGATGAAGCCAAGGCAGCCTAATTCAAACAAAAATAACACGCCCCGCCAGACGTCCAAATCAAATGGCGCGATCACATGTGACAGCGCGAATACGGCCTGCGCCACCGGTGGATATACCGTTCGGAATTCCGCGTAATTCACCCGTTCAAGCACGTCAGCGCCCTGCAACGCCAAGACCTGTAGATTTGACGAGCCTGTTTGACCATTTGCCACCGCCAGCGGCGAATGCTGAAACGGAGACTCCCCCAAAGCGACAACCGCTCCGTCCCAAAGATACCGGTTATAGTCGTCTTCCAACAGTGTTGGCGTCCCAAGCTGCAACAGGCGGCAAGCCGCGCCAAGGACGAAAATCAGGAACAGCATGTTTCGAACCGATCCAAGCGGTGTTTTTCGAACCAACACCGGTATGGCCATTGTCGCGACGGCCGTGACAAGGACATAGCACGCAACAAACAGAAGAATTGGCATTTCGTCCAGCGGGACATCATACCCAAAGAACCGTGCCGAAAATCGCAGTGCCAGAGCCGACAATAGCAAAAACATCCCGAGGCAGGACCACGCCGCTACAACAGGTTTGATGTTGGTGCTCATTTCCATCCGCGTTTAAACTGAGTAGGGTAAAACTCTCAATAAAAACTGCCGCGCCGGACCTTTTTCTTTCGTTTTTTCTTCTTTTTGGTTTTCGGTGCGGTTTCGGAACTTTGCGAAAATTCCTGGTTTTTGGAATTCAAACGCTCCGCAACAATCGCCTGTGAACCCTCGAAGCCAAACAACCCTTTTGACGATTTTGTTTCGCCGGCAATCGCGATCTGACCCGCAATCATAACAGCTGCAGCAATCGGGCCAATTTTTGTGATCAAATTTAGGGACATTTGCGATCCTGACCGGGGGCATCATTAATATTGCAAAACCTAAATCCGTTCATACCCGATTGGAATTGAACATTGTCTCACATTTGCGTGCAGAAGATTTGTTTTGCAGCTCCCGCGTCGCGCAGTCATTTTTCAGCCATTCACGTATTGCCCTGATAACCAAGGTCACATCATGCTTCGCCGATTTGCCTTTCTTGCGATTACCCTGCTAACCCTGCCCGCGGGTCTGTTCGACAACTGGTCATCCAATGCACCGGAAGCATGGGAATATTGGGAATACAACAACCCACAAAACGAACAGCGGATTGACCATAGCTTATGGGACGGGTTTCTTCAGAAATATGTCCGGCCCGACGGCAATGGGTATAATGCCTTTGCATATTCCAGCGTAACGGAAACAGATAAAACTGTGCTGGAAAGCTATATCGCAGCCCTTTCGAAGATCGAAATCACTGAACGCTCAAAACCGGTACAGCTGGCCTACTGGATCAATCTTTACAACGCACTGACTATAAATGTCGTCCTTGACCATTATCCGGTTTCCTCAATTCGAAAGATACGGCTTGGCGGCGTGCTCAGCAGCGGACCATGGGACGAAGACCTGATCGAAGTAGAACAGGAACCCATGTCACTGAACGCAATCGAACATGAAATTCTGCGTCCTATCTGGCAGGACCCGCGTCTGCATTACGCAATCAATTGCGCTTCAGTGGGTTGCCCGAACCTGCACATCCGTGCCTTTACCGCGGATAATGCGGACCAATTGCTTGATCAACTCGCCTCGGACTATCTAAGCCATCCTCGCGGCCTGAAAATTGAAGGCGATGTTGTTACTGTTTCTTCGATTTATGAATGGTTTGCTTATGATTTCGGAAACTCCGAACAAGCCATAATCGAACACATCGCAAAACACGCGCCTGCTGAAAAATCCGAACGTCTGTTGCAGATTGGTGAGCTTTCGGGTTCCGAATATGATTGGACGCTGAATCAATAAGTGAACTGGGACGCAGAACACTTTTGCAACAGGGCCTAAGCCCCTGCCTGACTGTGTGCTCACCTGAAAGGCATCTTGTGGCGTCGATTTGGTCAATGCGTAACAGTATGTGAACCCGCTATTGCTAAGCTTGGCATTTTGCGGAAACTACTCTTATCGTTGAAGTTCCTGCACCGCCTGGCTCCGGTGGCCTCGAAACCCGAACTGACGCGCGGCAGCCTCGGCAAAGTCCGGGGAAATACGTGCAAACTCGGTAAGCTCACGAGCAATGAGATTCCGTGTCGGCTTTGGCGCAGTTTTGTATTGAATCGCCATCGCCTGCAGTAGTTTTTCCCTATTATCAGCCGAGAGGTTGTCAGCGTTCAACTGCCGGTCAAAAATTTTGCGGACTGCCGCCGCCCCCTCCAGTTCGATCAGAGCTGTTGCATAGGCACCCAAGTAGGGAACATCATTCTGAATCGCCGCATCAAGCTTTGCATTCATTATGCGGGTAAAACTGCGATCCTGTGATAGCCCTGCCAGAAGCACGCGAATGGGCATCAGATCTTCATCTCCATTCTCAAGGTCCTGCCCAAGGTTTTGAATTTTCGGCAGTCGCAAACTTTTCAGATCGCTGTACGGCGCGCGGTCCAACTCTTGCAAAGCGAGACGACGGATGCCAGGATTTGGATCGTTCACAAGCGCGGCAAAGAGCAGAAGCCGTTTCTTGCCCCCCGCCAAAAGCAATTCAGATTGTTGACGCAGGATTCGGCTGACAAACTTACGATACCTGTTATCCAGAACAGCAATTTCCAACCACGGTCCGTATGATCCGTCTCGTGCCAGCAGGACCGTTGCTGACGGTTTTCCGGCAAGCAGCACCCTCGTTGCAGGTGTCACGCCAATCGGAATGTTGATCACCTCCGGACCGGCAAGTGTTTCAATGGGTGTGTATTGGCTCGGGTTTGAAGGCTCTGGGCGCGCAATCACAACCTGTTCGGTTGCTAGCAGGATATCGATAAGTGTCGGATTGGGCGTGTACCCGTGAAAGGCACATGCCCCAGAATTCTGTGCGAAGCCAAGACTAAGAGCGAAGCTTAAAAGCCACCCAAACAACCTGTTTTTATTGCCCATTCAAAACCTCACCTAACCGCAGGGTGTCTGCGCCGGGATCACCACACGCGGGATTATCATTTGGCTAATTCCCATGGATCTGTTCTGGAAATGTAGTCGAAATGTGAACTTTATGAAAGGACCGAAGAAACCCGGGTAGCGCGTTGATATCTGGCATCTTGCAGAACACATCTAGCCAGTTTAATGGCGTTGCCCGACATCTCATGGAAATTGGAAGGATTTCGAACAGGCGGGCCTGTTTGGTGCGGTCGGCGAGACTCGAACTCGCACGAGTGTTACCTCACAGCGACCTCAACGCTGCGCGTCTACCATTCCGCCACGACCGCACTGGATTGGTAGGGCGCCGTATAGGACAGGATTCATGCGAAGGAAAGCGAAAAAATGTGCCTATTTATGCAATCCCTCTGTCCTGCCCTTTGGCATTCGGGCGCTTTGCCTCTATGTGGGATAACATAGGACTTCAAACCCGGTGCCCGCCCTTGCCACAATGGATCACAACCCCCGGCCTGACCGAATATGACGACGCAGTGCGCTTTATGGAGGCCCGCGCCGATGGCATCATCGCGGGCACCGAGGACGAGGCGATATGGCTCGTCGAACATCCACCTCTCTATACCGCCGGCACGTCGGCCCAGCCCGAGGATCTGACCGCTCCAGACAGGTTTCCCGTCTACACCAGCAAACGTGGCGGGCAGTACACCTATCACGGCCCCGGACAACGGGTGGTCTATGTCATGCTGGACCTGAACCGGCGCGGTCGCGATGTTCGCCGCTTTGTACAACAGTTAGAGACCTGGGTCATCGCCACGCTGGATCAGTTCAATATCCGCGGTGAAATCCGTCCGGGTCGTGTAGGCGTCTGGGTGGAACGCAAGGACAAACCGCTGACCGCCAGCGGGGCAAACCCGGAAGACAAGATTGCCGCCATCGGTATCCGCCTGCGCCGATGGGTCAGTTTTCATGGCATTTCGATTAATGTCGAACCCGATCTCGATCATTTCACCGGTATCGTGCCCTGTGGCATATCTGAGCACGGCGTGACCTCACTGGTTGATCTGGGACTGCCGGTCGAGATCGGTGATGTTGATGTGGCGCTTCGCAAAACCTTTGATCAGGTGTTTAGTGGTAAAAGAACCACTCCAGAATCTGCCTAAGGATTCAGCGTCTGCAAATAGGCAATGATGTCCGCCCGACGCCGGGGGTCAGAAATACCCGCCGTTTCCATCCAGACACCTGGCAGAAATTGTGTAGGCTGCGCAATATATTGATTTACCGCCTCCGCATCCCAAACTCCGTCAGCGGCAGTCAAAGCCGGGGAATAACTGAAATCTTCTAGCCCGCCAAAAGCACGGCCCCACACCCCCTCCATTTCCGGTCCGATGTAATAGCGGTCGCGTTCGACCGGATGGCAATGCAGACATTTTGCTTCATATTCTGCTTTGCCCTGTTTCAGGTCTGCTGTTTCCATAAAAGGATCAATAGACTCGACCGGTAAAGGTTGCCAACCGGCCTCATAGAACACTTCCACGGCTTCGAGATGTTGAAACTGTGCAGCAAAGTGAATCGCTGGCTTGCCAATACTTGTCAGGACTTGCACGTCCGCCCCATAGGAAATCAGAGACCTGATCGCGTCGACGCTGCCTGCCTCTGCCGCACGGTGCAGAGCCGTACGACCTTCCGAGTCAACAGGGCCTGTCGCAGCCCCGTGTTCAAGCAAAAGACGGACCGCCTCTGCGCGGCCAGACAATGCCGCAGCCATCAGTGGGGTCTGCCCATCACCAACATTTGGATCGGCCCCTGCCGCCAGCAAGGAATTCAATATATCATCATTGCCCAGCTGAACTACCAACATCAGTGTCGACCCCATCATGCCAACATAATTCGGGTCTGCCCCGGCCTCGATCAGAACAAGCGCAGCATCGTTGTGCTGTGCAAACAACGCCAGATAAAGCGGTCCACCAAGCGGATCAGGTGCATTCACGTCCGCCCCGGCCTCCAGCAACAGGCGAATCTGTTGGGCATCACCATCCATTGCGGCATCATGTATTGGTTCCGCATTCAAACTGCCAACAGGCATTACAAAAGCAAAAAAGAACAGAAACATCACTCGAAACGGTCGCATTGTGCTTCCCCCTCTGCGGATCGCCTGAGATTAAAACCTCAGATATTGGGGCTTATCCTAACACATTAGGAATTTTCGCGGGATTCTCACGCCCCCGGTCTGATCCCGCTCATTCGGGCCTCAGCTTTCCGCGATAGGTCACGATCAACCCGACCAGAGGCGCAGATATCTCGACATCAAAGACAAAACACCCGTCCTCTTGTGTTTCAAAACTGGCCCCTTTGGGCAGCAGCATCCTTGGCAGCGGTAGACCCAGTGCCGACCACCGGCGCGGGATCAAGTATAACCGCTTGTCTTCCACCACCATTGCCAGCGCCACCGCAATGATCCCGAACCGTTCAATCAGCAGATGGGCATCCCGCCCCCTGCCCCGGCTTTGATAGGAGGAAAACCGTTTGCCGTCGAAATTCCGCAGCCAGCGCTCTCCTCCCGCCTCAGGCGAAAGAGTGACCCGAACCGGAACACTCTCCGCTGCCTTTGGAAATCCAAACACCGCGGCAACAATCCGCGCCAGCACGCCCGGTCCACGCCGCACTTGCGCAGCTCCGACCCAGTCGCGCGTAACTGCCGCATCATGCAGCGTTTTTACCTGTGATGGCAGATCGTCAAAAGCTGAACCTAACACCTGACGATACAAAGGCACGCCATCGCCATTCCCGGCCCGAAATCCGCACCAGATATCGCGCTTTTCGAACAGATGCTCATAGTCCTCCAGCTCAAGTGCCGCAACGGCGGGTCTCGCTCCGGTTACAGGGCGCTCTCCACGCAAATATTTGCGCACAACCGCCTCTATCGCCATCGAAGGAATATAGGGGCCGTCATCCCCTTCGGCCAACAGATGCCAAGACAACGTCTCCGCCGACCCGTTGCTGACACCTTTCACCTCAACATACATCCCACCCCGATGTTCGCCAAATTGCATCAGGTTCAAAACCCGGTGAAACAACCCAGCCATCGGCGCCAAAGACGGCAACCGCAACGTCGCCCGTGTCTTTGCCAATACGTTGAGCATCCGGTGCAGGATTTCCGGCACTGGGCCCGCCCCCATCCAGATGTCACGCAATCCGTCATGTTCGGGCGGAATCACCTGCAAATCCGGCACATCCACCAGCGAGAACCGGATATTGTGCAGCGGCAACTTCCCTGGAACCGCAATCGTGTACCTTCTGCTTTCGGTCAACCCCCGGGCCTCTGCCTGCTTGCCATCCCGCCACAATCGCACCGGGGCTCCTGCATATCCCAATACCGCTCCCATCACGTTCAACCCAATTCCGGCGTAAGGTGACGGTGCAATCCCACCCTCGACAGGGGTGATCTGCAGGCGTTGTGCCATCCGACGCAACACTGCCGCGGTCAAAACCGGGAAGCTGCTTACCCCGGACAGAACAAAGACATTGGCGGCGCGTGCCTCTGCATCGAACTGAGAAATCCCAAAAACAAAATCGGCCCCGTCCGCGAAATCCATATAATGCACGCCATTGGCAACGCACGCCCGAACAACGCCATATGGATCGTTTCCATAATTCTGAAACGGCCCGGAGGCATCAACCAGTAGATCGGGCCGGACCTCTGTCAGCGCCTTTTCCACTTTGTCCCGTGGCAGACGCATCGGCTTCACCCGGGCGTGACCCACAAATCGCTCACAAAAGGCTTCAGCACGTGCCGCGTTGCGGCCACCTACAATCATCTCAATTTCCGGCACATCACCCAGCAATTCAACCAGCCGCCCGCCAAACACACCATATCCGCCAAGGATGAGGATTCTCATTGCAGTAATCTTTGCTGCACGCCCTTGTCAGGCATCGCACACATATCCGCCGTTCCGAATATCCGGTACCGATTGCGCGCCACCAACCGGTACAGCCAGTCGCGCACCCCGCGTGGCAGGATGTACAACACCGACAACAGCCGCCAACGCCCGCCCAGCTGTCCACTCACCCGGATAAATGTCCCAAGCGAATGATGCGCCACGCCCAGTTCCAGGTATAGCCAGGACACAGGATCCTCCGGATCCATCCCGTAGTGCCGCATCAGCGCTGTACCCAGATTTGATTGCATGGGGATGATCCGAAACTTCTCGTCCCTGTCATTGCGCGCGATCCAGGCCGCTCCCCGGGCACACAGCGCACAGCGCGCATCCATCACAGTCACAAATTCTCCTGCCGAAAACTCCGGCACCGCAGGGTCGCTGCGATAGGAATAGGCTTCGTTCTGCGCATTCATGATTGAAATTTAGGAATCTCGTAAAGGCTTGCCAATGTAGCAATTTGTCTCTGGCTGTATTGCTCCGCCCAGGCACCACCACCGGCACAACAGACCCCGGACCATTCAGCTGCGACGATTCATCCTTAACATAGTTTCGAATAATTCTAACGATTGCGGTATTAATCTCCCTGACAACCCATGTTTGACCGCTTTCGTAAAGAGGAACCCATGAAGTATCACATCATCGCCGTCCTTACCCTTTCCATGCTCGCTCTGCCTGCTCTCGCAGAAGGGGACGCAGCAAAAGGTGAAGATGAGTTCAAAAAATGCAAAGCATGCCACATGATCACGCTGGACAAGCAGGTCTTTGTCAAAGGCGGCCGCTCCGGCCCCAATCTTTACGGCGTCATTGGCCGTACAGCTGGTACATATGATGGATTTAAATATTCCAAGGCCCTGGCCGCCGCGGGTGCGGACGGGCTAGTCTGGGACGAGGCCACGCTTGCAGAGTTCATCAAGGACCCGAAAGCATTTCTCGGGGATCGCTCAAAGATGACCTTCCGAATGAAGAAAAACGCCGAAGATGTCGCTGCCTATCTGGCGACCTTCTCAATCACGGAACCCGAAGAAGATGCGCCCGCTGCCCCCCTAGAAGGAACCGCCGAACAAGACACTGCAGACTAGCACGAGGACACCCTGTAACCCCAGTGGAACAACGCACATGTAGCGCTGTGGCATGTCACCGAACACCGCCGCTTCTTTCTTGCTTTAAATACCCAAGAGCAAAAACCTCTCCCCCGGACCAGAGGTCAGTCACAAGGGTGCGACAAATTTATTTGATCTAAGACAAACTCTCGCATTGCCCTGCACGGCCCGACCTTCTAAAACCGGCAGGGATCACGTGCGTGTGACTCATCCGGTTTCGTGCGCGCTACAACACACCAGCAGGAGGCATCAAATGGCAGACGCAGCCATTCACGGCCACGGACACGAAGACAATCGCGGGTTCTTTACCCGCTGGTTCATGTCCACCAACCACAAAGATATCGGTATTCTTTACCTTGTCGTCTCGGCATTTGTCGGGCTGATCTCGGTTCTCTTTACCGTCTATATGCGGCTCGAACTGATGGAGCCTGGGGTACAGTATATGTGCCTCGAAGGCGCGCGGTTCATAGCGGACAGCGCTGCGGAATGTACCCCGAACGGGCACCTTTGGAACGTTATGATCACCTACCACGGTGTCCTGATGATGTTCTTTGTGGTTATCCCGGCACTTTTCGGTGGTTTTGGTAACTTCTTCATGCCGCTTCAGATCGGCGCGCCGGACATGGCATTCCCGCGGATGAACAACCTGTCCTTCTGGCTATACGTAACCGGTACTTCACTGGGTGTTGCTTCGCTGCTCGCACCGGGTGGCAACGGTCAGGCCGGTTCCGGTGTGGGCTGGGTGCTTTACGCGCCTCTGTCAACGACCGAGGCGGGTATGTCGATGGATCTGGCGATTTTTGCCGTGCACGTTTCGGGCGCCAGCTCGATCCTGGGTGCGATCAACATGATCACCACCTTCCTGAACATGCGCGCCCCGGGCATGACGTTGTTCAAGGTTCCGCTGTTTTCATGGTCAATCTTCGTCACCGCGTGGCTGATCCTGCTGTCGCTGCCGGTTCTGGCGGGGGCCATCACAATGCTGCTGACTGATCGGAACTTTGGCACCACCTTCTTTGATCCCGCCGGTGGCGGCGATCCGATCCTTTATCAGCACATCCTGTGGTTCTTTGGCCATCCAGAGGTGTACATCATCATCCTGCCTGGCTTTGGTATCATCTCCCACGTGATTGCGACCTTCGCGCGCAAGCCTGTGTTCGGGTACCTGCCAATGGTCTGGGCGCTGATCGCGATTGGGGCTCTGGGCTTTGTTGTCTGGGCGCACCATATGTACACGGTTGGTATGTCGTTGACCCAGCAAAGCTATTTCATGCTGGCGACGATGGTCATCGCGGTTCCCACGGGGGTCAAGGTGTTCAGCTGGATCGCCACCATGTGGGGCGGCTCGATTGAGTTCAAAACACCCATGCTCTGGGCATTCGGCTTCCTGTTCCTGTTCACCGTGGGCGGGGTTACAGGGATCGTTCTGTCACAGGCAGGCATCGACCGGGCCTATCACGACACCTATTATGTTGTGGCCCACTTCCACTATGTGATGTCGCTTGGCGCAGTCTTCGCTATCTTTGCGGGCATGTATTTTTACTTCCCCAAGATGACCGGCCGCATGTACCCTGAATGGGCAGGCAAACTGCACTTCTGGACCATGTTCATTGGCGCCAACCTGACCTTCTTCCCCCAGCACTTCCTGGGCCGTCAGGGCATGCCACGCCGCTATATCGACTATCCAGAAGCGTTCGCGCCTTGGAACTACTGGTCGTCAATCGGTGCGTTCATCTCGTTTGCATCCTTCGTGTTCTTCTTTGGCATCGTGTTCTACTCGCTCTTCCGCGGGGCACGGGTGACCGAGAACAACCCTTGGAACGAATATGCCGACACGCTGGAATGGACTGTGCCCTCGCCACCGCCAGAGCACACATTCGAAATCTTGCCAAAGCAGGAAGAATGGGACAAAGGCCACGCGCACTAAGCGCATCGGATCAAAGTTACAAAAAAGGCCCTGGATTACCCGGGGCCTTTTTTTCGTGTATTCCGCACCAATCGAACGCTGATTTTCCGCATCCACGACACACCCCTGAATTTCTGCTAAAACCGGATGCACCGGGAATTCTGATTGGGGGAACAATGCAATGAAAACAGTTTCCGTTATTGGCCTTGGTGCCATGGGCGCGGCGCTGGCGGAATCACTGCTCAAAGCCGGATATGACCTCACTGTCTGGAACCGATCCGCTGAAAAAGCAGCGGCACTGGTGGCAAACGGTGCCACGCTGGCCCCAACCGCAAAGGCTGCTGTCGCTGCCAGCGATGTCACCGTGATCTGCATCCAGTCGCATTCTGACACCCAGATCCTGCTTTCGGACATGTCTGACGTCATCAAGGGCAAAACCATCATCGAAACCAGCACCGGCGATGCCAATGATGCCAGGGCTCTCGCAGGATGGATCATGGATGCCGGTGCACGTTGCCTTATCGGAATGATTGCAACCTTCCCCGGCGGCATCGGCAAATCCGACAGTGCCATCGTCACAGTTGGCGACGAAACCGTCTGGACCGATCATCGCGACATCATCACCACCATGGCCGGCGCATCTTCATACCTTGGTCCTGAACTCGGCGCTCTGGCCGCGCTTTTTGCCGCGCTGTTCCTTCCGCGCCAGGGTTTCATGTTCGGCCTGATCTACGGCGCGCTGCTGTGTGAAAAATCGGGCATCTCGATGGAAGAATACGTCCGCCAGATCCCTTTAACCGTCAAAGTGGTGCATGACTATTTCGATGTCTTCGCCAGTACCGTCCCGACAGGTGACTTCGACAACCCACCCGCTTCTGTCGGCACTTACAACGCGGCCTTTCGCGACGTGCTCGATACGTTTAAAACCGCGGGTGTCCGGCACGAACTTCCGGAACTGCTCGGCAATCTTGTACAGGACGGCGTTGATGCCGGATTGTCGGACAAACAGGTCACCGCATTGATCCGGCTGATGTCCCGCTAACCACTCAGCAATTATTTTGTTTAAGTCGGTTTTCGTTAAACCCAAATCAGGTTTGGCGAAAAACTCCTGACGACGCATTTATAGTGTTCTGTTTCCCAACCACCTGATCGCTCAGGTTTATTGCGAAACGTTTAAACCCAAGATCGGAGGCACCTATGAACCGCAACAGCCAGTCCTATGGTGTCATCCTTCTTCTGGTCGCCGCTGCTCTGATCGGCCTGATGCCGACCGCAGCCAAATTCGCCTATCTGGATGGTGCCAATGCTCTCTTTGCGATGCTGGGCCGTTCGGTCACAGGTGTGATCGTAATCCTTCTCTTTATCTTCATCACCGGTCGCGGCACGGGTCTTTCCCTGCGAAACATGCGCATTTCGTTCCTGTCCGGCGTCACCCATGTTGTTGCCGCCATCGGTATTCTTGCCTCCATCGTCTATATCGACATTAGCCTGGCCAACATCATCCTGTTCCTCTACCCGTTTCCAATTGCCGTCATAGCCCATTTTCGCGGCGAAACACCGCTCACCCCGGCGATGCTGGGTTTGATGGTGCTGGCAATGGTCGGTCTCGTACTGGTGCTCGGTAACTTCAGCAGCACAGACCCCCGTGGCATCGCCATCGCGGTTATGGGGATGCTCGGGTTCACCTTCATGATCATCTCGATGGCCGATCTGACAAAAGAGGCCGGCGCTCCAAACTCTAATCTGCTCATGACAATCTGGGCTGTGTTAATCTTCTCGCTTGCTGCCCTGATCGGCCCGCAGACCGGCCTGATCGATCCGCTGGCATTGCCAAACACTCTGACAGGCTGGATTGCGGTTGCCACCGTCGGGATCACTTTTTCCCTTGGCTATCTGTGCTTTTTCATCAGCGCCAATATCATCGGCACCGCCCGTGCCTCTCTGCTCAGCATTTCGGAACCCGTCATGATCATCCTCTTTGCTGTCCTTCTGGTCGGCGAGGTTCTCAGCCTTATCCAGTGGATCGGCGTGGCGTTGGTGATCACAAGCCTCGCCCTGACCGAGATCGCCCGGCGCTGACGACCCGCCCTGCATTCTACCCTTTCCCCGCGCCCCTGCCCCGTGCTAAGCCCGCCGCACCCTGAACCAGCCAGAGCGCGCGCTATGTCCAACGAAATCCGCCTCGCATTTGAGCACCCTTCGGAACGGGCCGATGCCACGGCCCCTGATGGCCCGCTGGACCGCATTTCCCTGCGCGACCATATTGTCGAGGTTGAGATCGGCGCCTTTCAGGCCGAGCGCGGCACAACTCAGCGTATCTGCTTCAACGTCGTGGTAGAGGTCCGACCAGTCACTCACCGTATCGATGATGATGTTGACCGCATCCTGTCCTATGACCGCGTGACCGAAGCCATCGCCGCAGAGCTGGCCGACGAACGGCTCAACCTGCTGGAAACCCTGGCCGGGCGCATTGCTGAACGCATCCTGCTGGAGCCACAGGCGGTGCGCACCTTTGTACGCATTGAAAAACTGGACCGTGGCCCCGGTGCGCTTGGCGTGGAAATCGTCCGCTCCACCGACGATCTCGCAACCAAAACCGCGACCCCGCATGCCGACACCACCCCGCACCCGCATGTGGTCTATCTGACCAACGCGGCGATCCGCTCGCCCAACCTCACCCGCTGGCTTGACCAGCTGCAGGCGCGGGCCGAACCGATCATTCTATGTGTTGGCCACGCCGACACGGACGCCCCACAAACCGGCCACAAGATGACCCAACGACGCGTGGATCTGCTGGCGCTGGAACAAAACGCATGGGTTCTGGCCGGCCGCGATGACCGCTGCGTGGTGGTCGACACACGGACAGAGCTCGACTGGTCAATGAAAAACGGCCAGATCAGCGTCTGGGGCCCCTCCAAGATCGTTCTTGACGCCGTGGACGGCCCTGCCACCGGCCCTGATGATCCCGTTGCCCTCGCCGCGTGGTTCGCCGGACATATCGAGGCATCTGACCTGCTTTTGATCGGTGAGCGCCCGCCCAGCTCTTCACCAGTGCCGGTGCTCATTCAGGATATCGCACAATCAGGTCTGTAAAAGAAAACCATCACACCGAGATGTCCCTGTTATGACCTACTACCGTCCGATCCCCAGCACTGACCTCCACCGGCCACCGGGAAGCTATCTCCTGGCGGGCGGATGGGTCTGGTTCGATACGGTTGAGGTTCTGCAACGCGATGCACCCCCGGTACTGATGGCCGCTTCAAAGCTTCCTGCAGACATGCTTGAGCGGCTGACCGCCCCGCGCGCGCCCATCTGCGGCCTTGGCTTTGATACGCCGCACCTGATGGGAATCCTGAACGTAACCCCGGACAGCTTTTCCGATGGGGGACAGTATAATGCCCCTAAAGCGGCGCTGGCCCGCACCCATGACATGATCGCCCAAGGGGCGGCAATCATCGATATCGGCGGCGAATCCACCCGCCCCGGCGCCACAGAAGTTACCATTGACGACGAAATTAACCGCACTGCTCCAGTCATCGTCAATCTGCGAGACGCATCCGATATTCCCATATCCATCGACACCCGCAAGGCCGACGTGGCCCGCGCGGCCCACACTGCCGGTGCCACGCTGGTCAATGACGTGGCGGGCTTTACCTTTGATCCCGATCTCGCACCCTTTTGTGCAGCTGCCGGATTACCGGTCTGCGTGATGCATGCACAGGGCACGCCGGAGATCATGCAAAGGGATCCACGCTACGACAACGTGGCGCTCGACATCTATGACTACCTCTCTGACCGGGTCGATGCCCTGATCGCGCTTGGCATTCCGCGTTCGCAAATCATCACCGACCCCGGAATCGGTTTCGGCAAAACCCTCGATCACAATCTGGCGCTCTTGCAAAACCTCTCGCTCTTTCACGGGCTTGGATGTCCGATCCTGCTCGGCGCTTCTCGCAAGCGTTTTATCGGCACGATCGGCGGCACCGAAGAGGCGCGCAACCGCGCAGCGGGCTCCGTTGCCGTCGCTCTTGCTGGTGTTGCCCAAGGCGTTCAGATGCTGCGGGTTCACGACGTCCGCGAAACGGCCGAGGCTTTGCGCCTTTGGCAAGCGGCAACCCTGGGTCAAATGGGCTGAATTTCCGGGTTTGTGTGCATGATGTACTCAAACATGCTCAGATCGCCCGAATTTTGTACAAAACGGATGTACAATTTGTGCAAAGTTTACACATTCAGCCGCGACCGAAAAGCCGCCGCAAAGCCCCCAGCTGGCTCAGCGCCACGCCGCTCAAAATCAGCACCAACCCAAGCAGCAGACTTGGCGGAAGCGGCTCTGTAAGGACCAAGGTACCAAAAACGACCGACCAGATAGGTACCTGATAGTTAACAAGACTCATGAAAACCGGCCCGGCCTCGCGGATCACCATGACCAGCAGTATTTGCGCAACACCCGTAGGCAGTATCCCCAAGTACAAAAGTGCAAATAAGCTTTTCGCATTCAGCGTGTCAGGCAACCCTTCCATGTACAGCGCATAAGGGGTGAAGATCAGGCTAGCCAGTAACAGCACGGCTGTGGCGAGTGCCAATCGATCAACATCCGGGCATAACCGGGTACAAATCGTCCCAATCGCATAACAGCTGGCCGCGCAGACGCATGCAATTTTTGCAAGTATTTCCATGTCATTACCGGTCGAAGCGAATGCTGTTGGTCCGATAAGAATGATCACTCCAATCGTGCCGGTCACGAATCCCGTAAGCCGACGCAGCGTTAACGTTTCACCCGGCACAAATACATGCGCCAACGGCAAAACAAACAATGGCACAACCGCCATGCACACGCCTGCAAATCCAGATGCGACCACTTGTTGACCCCACGACAACAAGGCGAACGGGGCCGCATTGGAAAACAACGCCAACACCAGTGCAAACAGCCAAATACGGATGGCATTCGGACCACGCCTGGGAGGCAGGCCAGAACCCATAACGCACGAAAGAATAACAAGAAAAATAGCGCCCAGTGTCAGCCGTGTTGCGACAAGCACAAGAGGGCCGACACCCGTCAGCGCGATGGTGACGAACATGAATGAAGCGCCCCAGATCACCCCCAGGATCGCCAATCTCAACCAGTTTATTGGGCTTATTTCAGGCACGCTCATATCCCCTCTGGCACACGAGCAACTCGATTGATCCGCTCTACCCTGCCATTAACCTTTTTGTAGCTGCTGTACAGCCTTCATTTCACAGCTGCGCAGCTCAACAGCGATGGCTCAGCCGCGCAGAAATAGCACATGATGATTTACACACTGTTTCACACACAAAATGTGCTGCATGCTCAGGCATGCCCAACGCCGATTCGAATTTTACCCTCTTGCCTGAAATCCAATCCTGGATCGCATCGGTTGAAAAAGCTTCTAATGCGTCTTGTCAGGACACATTCACAGTCGAAGGTCTCACGCTTAACCTTCAAGCAGAACACACGGCACAACTTGATTGGATCCGTGCAAATCTTGCTCCTCTTTCGTTGAATGACAAAGCACCAGAAATCACAAATTGGACGCTTCGGATGTCGACCAATCCTTTGGCCCCAAGAAATTTATTTTCTATTGTCCAACAGTATAATCTCGCTCCCGAACGCGTCGCAATCAAGACCAAGGCGATTTGGCGTCTGGCCATAAACTCCGATCTGGATATTTGTTGCCGGCCGTCTCAGGGCATACTTTGGGTAATCGACCGCCGACGTAAGCTGGTCCATCTGATCACATCTGCCAGAACCAAGTACCCTCTCGCCATCGGTAATTCGACCGCCCGCGCAATCATCATCGCGTACCTGCACGATCAGGGCTGGCAAACCTTCCATGCTGGTGCGGTCAATTTCGATGGCGCAGCACATCTTGTTGTTGGTGACGGCGGTCAGGGCAAAACCTCTTTGATCCTTGCCCTGATGTCCGGTGGTGCAAGCATGATTGCGAACGAACGAATTTTGCTGAAGCTCTCGAACGGTTCCATACGGTGCCAACCCTTCCCGATGCTTACGGCCATCGGGCTTGGGACTGCAACGCAATACCCTCAACTTGAAAATTTTATCCCACATTCTGAACAGCTTACCTCGCCAACTTACCGATTCAGTCCAAGGCGTGTAATGCGAATTGACCCTGTCGAATGGCCGAAAATGTCTGACAAAATTCAGCTTCTCGCGGAAGAACTGGATGCCTGCTTTCCGCTTGGAAAATGCCACCCCGGCGGACATCTGAACGGGGTGATCCTTCCCAATATAGGACCTTCAAACAAAGAACATCACGTCACTATCCCTAGTGACAGAAAAGTCTTTGAAACGTTGACCCGCAATGTTCTTCCGCCGCACCGGGACAAGCATTATCCCGATTGGCTCCCCCTTGGCATGAAAGAATGCGACGAATCCGGTGCCCGACCCATCGTTGAGGGTCTCATGCAAAAACCCGCGGCCGAGGTTTCATTTTTCGCCGGGGACAGCACGGGCCATTTGCTGGAAAAGGTCATGGCCCGGCTGAATTCTTAAGGTGGTACAGTAGCTTACGTTACCACAAAGCGGATCAGTTTTTCTCCTGATCCACTAGTTTTCCAGCAGAAATCCACGGCATCATACCGCGCAGCTTGGCACCGACCTCTTCGATCTGGTGGGCATCGTTCATACGACGTGTCCCTTTGAAGAATGGCTGACCAACCGCATTTTCCTGCATGAAGTCGCGTACGAATTTGCCGGTTTGGATGTCGTGCAAAATTGCCTTCATCTCTTTCTTGGTCTGCTCATAAGGCAGAACCCGCGGGCCGCTGACATATTCACCATACTCGGCCGTGTTCGAGATCGAGTAGTTCATGTTGGCGATACCGCCTTCATAGATCAGATCCACGATCAACTTAACTTCGTGCAGGCATTCAAAGTAAGCCATTTCAGGGGCATAGCCTGCTTCGACAAGCGTTTCGAAACCCATGCGGATCAGCTCAACCACGCCACCGCACAGAACGGCCTGTTCACCAAAGAGGTCCGTTTCACACTCTTCGCGGAAGTTGGTTTCGATGATACCTGAACGGCCACCGCCGATTGCTGAACAATAGGACAGGCCAATTTCGAGTGCTTTGCCCGAGGAATCATTATGGACTGCCACAAGGCAAGGCACGCCGCCACCTTTGACATATTCGCCGCGTACTGTGTGACCCGGACCCTTGGGCGCCATCATGATCACGTCTACGCCGCGTTTGGCTTCGATCAGGCCGAAGTGGATGTTCAGACCGTGGGCGAATGCAATCGCTGCACCTTCGCGAATGTTGTCGTGAACATATTTCTTGTATGTCTCTGCCTGCAATTCGTCGGGCATTGTGAACATGATCAGGTCCGCCCAGGCCGCAGCCTCAGCGATTTCCATCACTTTCAGGCCTTCGCCTTCTGCTTTTTTCGCCGAAGGTGATCCATCACGCAGGGCGACAACCACGTTTTTGGCGCCGCTGTCACGCAGGTTCAAGGCATGAGCATGCCCCTGACTGCCATAGCCCAGAATGGCGACATTCATGTCTTTGATCAGGTTGATATCGCAATCGCGATCGTAATAAACGCGCATCGTATTTTCCTCTTGCGGTCATGTTTCTGCCGGCAATGTAACAAACGCGGCCAAAATGACGAGAGTGATCAGTTTAATAAATCGATCTATTTTGATTATTGTATTCTGAATTTATCCTAATTATGAAAATTTCATGCTAGATGACAACGACAGACGCATATTGCGCCATTATCAACACGACGCAACGCTTGGCCCGGCAGAGCTGGCCGAACGCGCGCGCATCACACCTGCTACCTGCGCCCGCAGGCTGGAAAGGATGATCAACGATGGCATTATCCGCGGCAATCATGCCGTGATTGATTGGGCTGTCTTGGGCTACACTGTCGAGGTTTCCCTGCGAGTTACCCTGGACAAAACCATCTCGCGCGCTTTTGAGGAATTCATAGCAGCGGCACGTGGCATTCCGGATGTGATAGAAATTCAAACATTTCTAGGCCGGGTCGATGTCCGTCTTTCCGTAATTGCTCGTGATATGCCGCACTATCAGCAGATTTATCGCTCTGCCATTCTGACATTGCCCCATATCGCCGATATTGAGGCGTTGATGCATGTCGCCCAGATTAAGTCAGATGAAGTGTTGCCAATATGATTGAAATGGACGCGACAGACAGGTTGATCCTGCGTGCGTTGGTCAAAGATGCCACGCAAAGCGCCAGCGCCCTTGGCCGGTCACTTGGGCTATCTCAACCGGCCACATGGCGCCGTATCCGGCGGCTGCGGGATAGCGGAGTAATCCGAGGTCAGAGGCTTGACCTTGATCGCGAAAAGCTGGGCTTTGGTGTTACCGTTTTTCTGGGCATCAAACTGGCCACCAAGGGGCGCGTCAGCCTTGAAGATTTTGAGCGGGCTGTGAGCGCGATACCAGAAGTTCAAACTGTTGAGCATGTACTTGGCGTCTATGATTACCGGCTTCGTGTCGTGGCGAGGGACATCGCGGATTTCGAGCGGGTACTCAGGCGTCGAATCATGATGATGCCCGGCGTAGGCGATGTTGAGGCAAACGTTCTGCTCAGCGAAGAACGCCTGCCCGGGCCAATCGAATAGGATTTTTTAGTGTTTGTCGAAAATCATAAGGTTAGTGGCGAGTTTTCCATGACTCTTGCCCTAAGTAGCTGTTATCGGGCAATCCAAGAATAGGCTGTTTGTTAGGAATAGCCCCACAAAGCTGCGTCATTTCAGGAGATACAACAATGGCCGCCCTACTCGATACTGTCGATCCCGATGGAATGCTCGAATATTCCGTTGTCTTTACGGATCGTTCGCTCAATCACATGTCCGCCAGCTTTCAGCAAGTGATGCGTGATATCTCGGGCATGCTCAAGGACGTCTATAATGCTGATGCCGTCGCTCTTGTTCCGGGCGGCGGAACCTATGGCATGGAGGCGGTTGCCCGGCAATTCGGCAGCGATGCTCATGCCCTGATCGTGCGTAATGGCTGGTTCTCGTTCCGCTGGAGCCAGATTTTTGATGCTGGGCAGTTCACCTCGGAAACAACCGTGTGCATGGCCCGCCAAACCGGCAATGGCGTAACCGCACCATTTGCCCCGGCGCCGATTGAAGATGTGACCACCAAAATCCGCGAAGCAAAGCCTGATGTGGTTTTCGCCCCCCATGTGGAAACATCCGCCGGCCTGATCCTTCCTGATGATTACATTGCCGCAATGGCCTCTGCTGCGCATGAAGTTGGGGCACTGATGGTGCTTGACTGCATCGCGTCGGGCTGTGTTTGGATTGACATGAAAGCGCTTGGTGTGGATGTACTCATTTCTGCGCCACAAAAGGGCTGGTCAGCCTCGCCTTCTGCCGGTCTGGTCATGATGACTGAGCGTGCGCTGGAACGGCTGGAAAACACCAGTTCAAACAGCTTTTCGATTGACCTGAAAAAATGGTAATCGATCATGCAGGCCTATGAAAACGGTGGCCATGCCTATCATGCCACTATGCCCACCGACGCGCTGCGCGCATTTCGGGACACTATGCTCGAAACACAGGAGTATGGATTTGGAAAATTGCGCGATGCGCAATGGGAACTGGGCAATGGCGTGCGCAAAATGCTTTCTGACAGAGGATTGATTTCTGTTGCTGCTGATGGTTTCGGCGCGCCGGGCGTAGTTGTTGCCTACACCGATGATCCCGACGTTCAAAATGGCAAGAAATTCGCTGCTCAGGGCATGCAGATTGCCGCTGGTGTCCCACTTGCGTGTGACGAACCTGAAGGCTTTTGCACCTTCCGGCTTGGCCTGTTTGGTTTGGACAAGCTCTATGATGTTCCCGGGGCATTGTCGCGGCTGAATGCCGTTCTGGACAAGGTTCTCTGAACACCCCGACAAAATGAGAACGATCCAATCCGGTTCAACCACGCACCCCTAGGCCGAGCTGCATAAGGGTCTTGCGAACCGGAGCCAGCGAATAAATAGCATTCAATCCCAACGCGCGTGCATCCTTTAACGGTTGCGCGCGCATCATTGACGCGCGGTTCAAAAGGTCAATACCGGCAACCCGTGCCTTAACCTCTGCATGGCGGCGGCGGTGGTAGGTTTCCAGCATATCTGCATCGCCCAAGCGATCAGGCGCGGCCTCGGCCAGTTCCAGCAGGACCCGCATATCTCCAAGCGACATATTGAGCCCCTGTGCCCCAATTGGCGGCACCACATGCGCGGCTTCTGCCACCAGGGCGACACGCTCGGCACACATGTGTTCGGCAACCTGGCTGATGATGGGCCATACCGTGCGCCGCGACGCAAGGCTGAGAGGTCCAAAAAGCTGACAGGACCTTTGGTTCATCGCCTCTTCAAACTCACCCCTTTTCAACGCGGCAAGGCGCTTTACCTCGGGCCCTTCTTCCATCCAGACAATCGCTGATGATGGACGGCCTTGGTGGTCAGGCAAAGGAACAAGCGTGAATGGCCCGCCGGAGCGGTGAATTTCGGTTGAAACATTGCCGTGCGGGGTTGGATGCGTGACAGCAAAGGCTAATGCCTTTTGCCCATAGCGCGTGGTCGTCACTTTGATCCCGGCAGCCTCGCGCACAGTAGAGTGCCGCCCATCTGCCGCGATCACCATCCGGCTGCGCAAATTTGTGCCATCCGTTAGGCCAACTCGTGCTTCACTTTCGCGAGTGAAAAGAGACTTCACACCAATTCCTGCAAGGAAAGTAACAGATGGGAGTTCCTTTATATGTGCCAACATCTCTCGCCGAAGCAGCCAATTCGGCAGGTTCCAGCCAAAAGGATTGTCCGAGATATCTGCTGCATCAAACTCTTTGACCACACGTGGCGAATGGTCAGCTCCACCGGCATCAACGATGCGCATTGTTTGCAGATCAGCGGCATAGGCTTCAAACTTCGACCATAACCCTGCACGATTCAAAAACTCCTGTGCAGGCTGTAGAAACGCAGTTGTCCTTAAGTCCGAGCCTTCGGTTTCTCGCTCTGTTATTGGTGGCGCGGGATCAACACAGATCACTTTGAATCCAGCGGCACCAAACGCGCAGGATGCAACAAGGCCAGCGATCCCGCCTCCCGATACAATGATATCACAATCCAATCGACCCATTCGCACCCTCCTGACCAATTGGTAACGCGCCCTTTGCCCGGTTCCAAGCTGTCAGGCTGTCACAGCAAGCGGCTCAGAAAATCGCTCAGGTCATCCGTATGGTGGTCGATATACGTTTCCTCAATCGGTTCAGGCGCCACGTGAACGGTGCGCATACCCATTTCAAAGGGTGCAGACAGGTTCCGCGCATCATCCTCAAACATGGCAGACCGCGCCGAATCAATGCCATCAAGCGCAAAAATCGCCTCAAACGCGGCCCGTTCAGGCTTGGGCGAAAAACCCGCATGTTCAACGCCGTAAACCGCATCGAACGCACCAGAAAGGCCCCGCTGTGCCACCACGCGCTCTGCATATGGCGCACAACCGTTTGTGTAAACAATCTTGCGTCCGGGAAGATCGCGGATGCGCGCGCGCAACTCTTGGTCAGGCTCCAGGTGGTAGAGCGAAATTTCGTGCACATGGGTAAGATAGGGCGCCGGATCAACGTCATGCTCACGCATAAGACCGGCCAGGGTCGTACCATGTTCCAGCCAGTATTTTCGGCGCAACCGATCTGCCTCGGACCTATCAACCTTTAGCGTGTCCATAACATATTGTGTCATTCGCACTTCTATCTGATCAAACAACCGCGCTTTGGGAGGATAAAGCGTATTATCCAAGTCAAAGACCCAATAGGTCACATGTGCGAATCGATCTTTTGCCATGGCTGTACGCTAGTGTTATTTTCACTGTTGTTGAATCGTTTCGCCAAAACAGCCGCAATTTCCTTGGATTACGGACCAATAAACGCATTCACGCCGCTAACCGGGCTTGATCGTTTCAACGCCACAAGAGTAGTCTCGCCCGAAGGCCAATCGCCAGTTGTCGGGACATATGATGAAACCAAATCAAAAAGACGCCTATACGCTTATTCTCGAAGCGATTGATACCGGACTTTATCGGCCCGGCGACCGTCTTGTCGAAAGCGATCTGGCTGAACAGTTTGGTGTCTCCAGAACGCCAATCCGCGAGGCGCTTCAGCGGTTGGAAACTCAATCTCTGCTCACCCGTGATGGCCGAAGCCTGATCGTTGCGTCGCTTGATCACAATCAACTCGCAGAACTTTATGTTGTTCGGGCTGAGCTTGAAGCGCTTGCGGCCAGTCTGGCCGCACGCCATGCCACAGATGAAGAAGTGCGCGTGCTAAAGGACATGGTACAAGAAGATCAAAAACTTCTGGGCGACCCGCACGCGATGTCACGTGCAAATCGGCGTTTTCACAAGCAGATCCATCTTGCATCGCATAACCGTTTTTTGGTTCAACAGCTAGATCTTGTACACCGTTCTATGGCTCTTTTGGCAGTCACTTCACTTGCTGCTGCCGGCCGGGGCGAAGATGCATTGAGTGAGCATGATACGATTGTGACCGCGATTGCAGACCGGGATCACAAGAGCGCCGGAGAGGCCCTGCGCTCTCATATCTCAAAAGCATTTGTCACGCGATTGAAGCTCGATTCAGGCGAGGTCAACAGCGTTATCTGATACAGATTCTTGCGATGATTGCCCTTGCCTTTGCTTCTGATTTAGCGATAGGCCGTGCGTGGTCTTTTCCCAATAAAATGGCTTAAAAACAACCTCGTACAGCGCCTTATAAGCTGCGATTGCGGCAAAGGGTGTGTAAAAATGCATTGTCGGTGCCCATGGGACCAGATGACGATGTTTTTGGCCCCTGACCGCCAAAGCAAATATTGCAATGTTCACCAGTTCAATCGCCAGAAAAGACACGCCTAGCATCACCAGAAAATCATTCGGTACAACTGAACTAAGCGGATGTGGCACGCCCAGAAGGATCAACCAAAAAGACCATAGAACCGGTGCCAGCAGGAACTGTGACAGGGCTGCCAGAAAATGCGCCTGAAATCCCAAAAACTTCCATGCGCCCAATTGTTTAAACAACAAGCGCGGGGATCGCATGTGCACGAGATAAGTCGTCACATAGCCTTTTAGCCAACGAGACCGCTGCTTAACCCACGCCCAGGGGCGGCAGTTGGCTTCTTCATTTGTGACCGTTTCAATCAGTTGAGCCCGGTAGCCATGCCTTGCAAGTCGGAAACCGAGATCAGCATCTTCTGTCACGTTATGGGCATCCCACCCCCCCAGCTCTTCAAGGACGTCACGGCGAAAATACAAAGTTGTGCCGCCAAGGGGTATTGCAAACCCCAAACGCGCCATCCCAGGCAGCATCCTGCGGAACCAGGCCGCGTATTCTATGGTAAAACACCGCGCTATCCAGTTTTGCCGCGGGTTGTAGTAGTCCAGTATACCTTGGAGACAAACGACGTCATCTTTGACCTGCTGGAACCGACACGCGACGCGGGTGATCTGATCTGGATCCGGTGCATCCTCTGCATCGAAAATACCAACCAGATCGCCTTCGCAGTAATCCAAAGCATAGTTCATTGCCCTGGGTTTGGTCCTGGGTTGTCCATCCGGAACAATCACCGGCCTGATCCAGGAAGGTAAATCAATTGAAGCCAGAGTTTCTTGGGTAAGTTTGTCTTCTTCTTCAAGCACCAGGATTACGTCCAACAGGCATTTCGGATAGGTCAGACCCGACAAGCGCGCGATCAGGGCATGCGCAATTTCAGTTTCCCGAAAAAGCGGCACCAATATTGAAACTTTTGGGAGTGGCTCTGACTCTTCTTTATCATCGACGGGCGGCGAATCCCCAGACCCTAATTCACCTGCTATAAATGCCGCCGCTTTGAACAGGGCAGATATCAAAAGGGTAAAGACCGCCCACCCCGCGAATATACTGAACGTGACTGTTGGATACAAAACAGCACAGGATAACAATACCGCAAACAGCACAGAAGTGCCGACAATGCGGCGCCCGGATTTCTTTGCCCATGTCCGGCAACTTTCGTGTTCGGCAACACGCGACTGTGCCAAATTGGTGAGGTATTCGCGGTGATGTATCGAAATGCATTCCTGCACCAACTGCCTTGGTGCAAACAGAATGCGCGCGTCGCGCAGGATTTTTGGCAGACGCGGCCAAAGCAGGATTAAATCGTCCGGCTCACTGCAGATCAGTGCCGGATTTCCGTCTCGATCCCTAACCGGCAATACAGCATGTCTAAGCAAAACTTCGGCAGGAATTCTGACCTTAAACCTTTCGAGCGAAAGCAAACTTTCTCTGGACAAGCAGCGGGATTTAAAACGTCGCGCTTGGGCAGCAAGAATATCCGCAGGACCAACCAAACCCTCAGCCAAAAGGATGTCGCCAATTCTTGCATCGCAATGATTTTGTACGACCTGAGCCAGCTGCAGATCAGCTTTGGATATGACACCGGATTGGACCAAATCCTGAGCCAATGTGCCATGCGGAGCATTCAGCGGAGATCTCCGCTGATCCAAATTTCGCAGTTCGGAGATCCCCATATGTCCTCTCGCAAACCACTCCCGGTGTCAGAATGAAGAGCGAGGGTTAATGATTGGTAAATTAACGCTTATTCAAAAATCGATAGCCAAGAATCAGATCATGCTCACATTGCATTGAAAGTGATCAAGATGCGGCAGCCATGGATGCTGCGAACCTTTCAAACAGGTAAAAACTGTCCTGCGGTCCGGGGCTGGCTTCCGGATGATGTTGTACCGAAAACACCGGGCGATCCTTTATCCGGATGCCGCAATTCGACCCGTCAAAAAGAGAAACATGTGTTTCTTCCACACCTTTCGGCAAGGTCTGGCCATCCACCGCAAAGCCGTGGTTCATCGAAGTGATTTCTACCTTTCCGGTAGCAATCTCCTTCACCGGGTGGTTTGCACCGTGATGACCGTGGTTCATTTTCACGGTTTTCGCCCCAAGCGCGAGAGCAAGCATTTGATGACCCAGGCAAATACCAAAAACGGGCAGTTCCTTTTCCAACACACCTTTAATCATCGGAACAGCATAGGCGCCGGTGGCTGCTGGATCACCCGGTCCGTTGGACAGGAAAACACCGTCGGGTTTATGCGCAAGAACATCTTCGGCAGTTGATTCCGCGGGCAATACAGTCACGTCACACCCGGCACTCGCCAAGCAGCGCAGTATATTTCGCTTTGCCCCATAATCGACCGCAACGACCTTATGACGTGGCTCTGTCTGGCGGGCAAATCCGCCGGGCCACGCCCATCGCATCTCGTCCCAGTGATAGGACTGAGCACAAGTGACTTTCGCAGCCAGGTCCATTCCTTCCAGACCCGCGAATGCGCGCGCTTTGGCAACCAATGCCTCAAGATCAAACTGGCCGTTCGGATCATGTGCCAGAGCCACATGAGGTGCACCCTGCTGGCGAATCAAACGGGTCAATCGACGGGTGTCGACGCCCCCGATAGCAACCCTTCCCCTGCGTGCGAGCCAATTTGACAATTCTTCGGCAGACCGCCAACTGCTGGGCTCTGTCGGATCCCATTTTACAACCATGCCTTCGGCCACGGGATCAGCGGTTTCATCATCCTCTGGATTGACGCCAACATTGCCAATATGCGGAAAAGTAAATGTCACGACTTGCCCTGCATAGGAAGGGTCCGTCATGATTTCCTGATATCCTGTCATTGCCGTGTTAAAACAAAGCTCTGCAGTCACTTCACCGGCTGCGCCAAACCCTTTGCCAAAAAACAGCGACCCATCAGCAAGGGCCAGACATGCGGTTGCGTTCGGCGGAGTCTGAAGCGCCATATCAAGGATTCTCCGGTGTCAAAATTTGCGCGAAACTACGGGTGAGAGCGAGTGTGGTCAAGCGCCAAGATGGTGATGGTCAGCCAATATCCAGCACATAAGTTCGAGCCGCTCTTTGGACGATACCGTGGTTGCCAGCCGGAAATGATTGAGTTAGGGGTAGTGACTTGTGCAGAACCACTGAGGATGGACCGGCATGGGAATGCGTGACCAGGTCAACTCGGCCCTCAAACAGGCCATGAAAGACAAACAGGCAACAAGATTGGCGACCTTGCGGTTGATCAACGCTGCCATCAAAGATCAGGAAATCGCCCGTCGTAGTGCCGATGGCGATACCGGTGTTGGTGATGCCGATATTCTCGCCATTCTGGGCAAGATGACCAAGCAGCGCCAGGAAAGCGTGCGTGCCTATGAAGAAGGCGGCCGTCTGGATCTGGCCGAGCGCGAACGAGAGGAAATTGCCATTCTCTCGGAATTTCTGCCACGTCAATTGGATGATGCAGAAATTGACGCAGCTATAGACACCGCTATTGCCGAAACCGGAGCCAGTTCGATCCGGGATATGGGCAAGATTATGGGTCATCTGAAAGGTCAGTATACCGGCCAGATGGATTTTGGCGCTGTCGGTCCAATGGTCAAACGCCGTCTCGGTTGAATTCCGGCTAATCCACTCCCAAAGGTGATCTCGCGCGGTGCAGAGCGTCCTCTATTTCCGGCAGTAGGTTCAAGCGCTCTTCCTCTGACAAAAACGCTCCAATCTCAACTTCCCGGTCACTTCCGGTCAAAGTCAGATAATGGGAGACCGGGCCACCTTTGTGGTGAATATGTGCTTTTACCCAATAGGTTAGCGCATCCCAATGGCGCACACGACCATCAGGTTCTGTACGGCACAGCCCTGTTTTAGCCCGGCCAATTGTTAAAACCTCGTGTTGGCGCGCGTCACGATAGGATCGTTCCAATCCCCACCAGATTGCTAACACAGCACCTATCAGGAATGGCAGCAATCCCCACATTGCCCCGGTTCCCAGAAAGGCCAGTAGGGGCAGACAGATCATCGCAAACGTTCCCAGAACAAAGGCGGCAAAACCACGCCTTGGCAGCGACCGATATGGCCACAGATGCAGCTGGTCTGTGATTTGCTCGTTTTGATGCGGTCTGGACCATTCGTAGGGCATAGGGATTATCTAGCAGGACGGAGACACAAATAAAGGGGCTGTTTGCCCGGATCAGACTTCCATCCAGATCGTGACCGGGCCATCGTTGATCAACGAGACCTTCATATCTGCGCCAAACCTGCCCGTTTCCACCGGCACGCCCTGCTGGGCCAGCTGCTCGGCAAAGTATTCATATAGCTTGTGGCCTTCCTCTGGAGCCGCAGCGGAGGAATATCCCGGTCTGTTTCCACGTGATGTGTCAGCAGCCAAGGTAAACTGGCTGACCACCAAGGCACTTCCGCCTATATCCAAAACAGAATGGTTCATTTTACCACCATCGTCAGTAAAGATACGGGTTTTCGCTATCTTAGCAGCAAGCCGGTCCGCTTCTGCCTGGGTATCGCCCTGCATCGCGCAAACCAGGACCAACAGCCCCTGCCCCGTCTGGCCAATCACCTCACCGTCGACCGCAACCTGCGCCTCGCTGACCCGTTGTAACAATGCCCGCATGTAAATTCCCCTATTCGTCTCTTAACATCTAAGAAATCATTGTTCACAACAGCCCAACACTGTCTTTGTACTCTCTCATCGGGAATGGTAGAAGACCCCATGCATGATCGATCTTTTGTGCCACGCGGCGCTGCCAGTTTTCACGTTTCCTATGACGGGCCGCCAAAGGACTACTACTTTCTGCTGCTCCCGAAACTGACATTGCTGGCGTTTACGTCAGCGTTAGAACCTTTGCGCATTGCCAATCAGATCACAAATCGCGAACTTTACCGTTGGTACGTGATGACCGAAGATGACGGGTCTGTTTTATGTTCCTGTGGGGTCAAAATTACACCTGATACCGACCTGAAGGACGTTCCCCGAACCGGATCTGCCTTTGTTTGCGCTGGCATAGAACCATCCGAAACGGTGAGCCAGCGAACTATTAACTGGATCAGCCGGCAACGGGCTTTTGGGTGCAAGGTTGGCGGGATTTGCACCGGGGCTTTTGCGCTGGCCCGGGCGGGACTGCTGAAAAACAAGCGCTTCACCCTGCATTGGGAAAACCAGCCAGCATTCAAAGAGTTGTTCCTTGAATTAGAACCCTCTGAAAACCTGTATGAGAATGATGAAGGATTACTAACCTGCGGCGGCGGAAGCGCTGCGACGGATATGATGTTGAACATTATTGAACGTGATCACGGCAAGGAACTGGCGATGATCGTGGCAGACATGTGTTTGCACTCACGATCAGATAACCGTGCGGCACCTCAGCGTTCTGCATATGCATCCGCTCTGGGCAGTCGCAACCCCCGCTTGATAGCGGCCATCGAGTTTATGAATGAACATTTGGAAGATCCTGTTGAAATGGGCGATGTTGCCAAACACATCAATATTTCTCGGCGTCAGCTTGAGCGGCTGTTCAACCGGTATCTATCTGATACTCCAGCACAATTTTATCTTGAACTGCGCATAACCCGCGCGCATGCTCTGTTGAACGAGACCAATATGACCGTGGGTCAGATCGCAGTGGCAACCGGGTTCACTTCGTCTTCGCAACTGTCGCAGCGGTTCCGCAAACGGTTTGGCAAATCACCCAGCACTTACCGCAAAAGCTGGACCAATTAACGTACCAGCAGGCGGCTATTTGTTCTTTTGCTCCGCTCTCAGCTTTCGCAATCTTTCAAACCAGCCCATGCCAACCCGTATTCTACTTTTTTGACCGGCGTCTTTTGGGAATCGGGCGATCATCTTTTGCAAATTCAGCTTCCGCCTTAATCCCTAATTGATCCTTAAGAACCCGTGCGCGGACCTCCAACACCTCCCCGGATTTGAGCTGTCCCAGCTGGAACGGGCCATAGGAAACACGGATCAAACGGTTAACAGACAAGCCTACATATTCCATAGCCCGGCGGATTTCACGGTTCTTACCCTCTCTGATGGACACAGTCGCCCAGGCGTTGGCCCCTTGTTGGCGGTCCAGTGTCACGACCATTGGCTGAAACCGTTCTCCGTCGATGGTAAGTCCCTGACGGAGCGGCTCAAATGTAGCATCCGTTGGACGCCCTTTGATCCGTACCCGGTATTTGCGTAACCAGCCAGTAGAGGGCAGTTCCAGTTTGCGCTTAACGCCACCATCATTGGTCAGCAGCAGTAACCCTTCGGAATTCAGGTCAAGCCGACCAACCGTCATTACCCGGGGCAGATCAGCGGGCAGATCGTCATAAATTGTTGGCCTGCCCTGCTCGTCCTTGGTGGTGGTGACAAGGCCGGTGGGCTTGTTGAACAGCCACAATCGGGACGGCTCTGGTGCGCTCAGATCGCGGCCATCGACATTGATGACATCACGCTCTGTCACGTTAAGTGCAGCGCGGTCGATCACCTTGCCATTTACCTGTACACGGCCCACTTCGATCATGCGTTCGGCTTCACGCCGGCTGGCGACGCCGGCGCGCGCTATAACCTTGGCGATCCGTTCGCCCGGAGGAGTTTTTTGAGTCATACCGGCGGCTTACGTCCCGTCACCCCTGTCGCGCAACCGAAAAACGGGTTGTTTGTGATATTACTGACAATCACCAGGCATGGCGACGCATGGAGAATTAACCCGTTAAGCCCTTCAAAACACTTGCCTTTAAGTGCCCAAACAGGCATGGAAAGATATGCAGTTCAACAGCCATATGGACACGGCCCTGTCAGAAGCCCGCCTAGCGGCGGAGCGGGGTGAGGTTCCTGTGGGGGCGGCGATTGCAGATGCCAAAGGGCGGCTGGTGGCGCAGGCGGGGAACCGGATGCGAGAGCTGAAGGATCCCACGGCGCATGCTGAAATTGCCGTTATTCGCGCCGCCTGTGACAAGCTGAAAACAGAGCGGTTACAGGGATTTAGCCTGTACGTAACGTTGGAGCCTTGTGCGATGTGTGCCGGGGCGGTTGCGGCGGCGAGAATTGCGCGGCTTTACTATGGAGCGGCCGATCCCAAATCGGGTGGCGTCGCCCATGGGGCCAAGGTGTTCACACATCCCCAATGCCATCATGTCCCTGAAATTTATGACGGAATTTCTGCTGAAGCTTCCGAAAATCTGCTAAGGCAGTTTTTTCGCGACAGGCGGGCAGATAAGGCAAAGACCTGACCCCAGAAACCGCCAAAACAGGGGGGTGATATCCGTACACAACCCGTGCACCCCCTGTACACCGCCGCAGCGCAGCATTTGTCATCGCCGTAAAACAAGCAATCCGGCACCGATGATCATCACCATGCCCGCCAGTGACGTGCCATTAGGCAAAATTGCAAAAACCACGGCATCCCATATCACAACGAAAACCAGATAGCTGTATTCAAATGTCGCCACTGTCGAGGGTGGTGCTGCCTGGTATGCCCCGGCAAGCAGGATGTAGATCACCACGCTCAATGCCGCCAGAAATCCGAGTATCATCCATTCTGATGGTCCAACCGATGCCCATGTTCCCAAGATATAAGGATAGGCCTGCACGAGAGCCGGGTCAGGCTGGATAACCAATACCGTCGCACTGACCAAAAGGCCCGAGGTGAGCATCACCAAATTCACAGACATGGCCATGACGGTCAACGGCACCTTCTGGCATTTTGCACGTGTCGTGATGTGGGCACAGGCATAAAAAGCAGCGCCGCAGAGCGGCAATATCGCCCAAAAGGAAAACGCGTCTGTTCCCGGCTGAAGCAAAAGGACGACACCGGCAAAGCCGATGAAAACAGCACACCAACCACGTGGGCCTACCGGCTCACCAATCACATACGCCGAAAGCAACGTTACAAATATCGGTGCAACGTAATTGGCCGCCCCAACGGTCGACAGATTCAGAAACGGAATCGCGGCATAAAATCCCAAAAAAGTCATTGTCAGGAACACCGAACGCAGCAGCACCCATTTTTCTAAAGCATCAGCCAGAATACTGTGGTGTCTGCCCTGGGTCCACGCGAGCAAGAACAACATCGGCAGCATCAACATCCCACGCAGCGCGAAAATCTGACCGAATGTCAGTGCATTGGAGAAGAGTTTGAACACCACATCCTGAACTGAGATTGAGAACGCGACAGCCACCACCAAAATGACGCCGCGTGTGATGTTCTGAGGCCGTGCCTGTTCGTCAATCATTGTCGTGCGTTCCGTTATCCAGACACTGCTATGATCTGTAACTTATGCGGTAGCGCAGTGTTTGAATATGCATTGGAAATCAAACCCATTGTTTGGCATTGTTAAATAATGGAGCGTGCACCCGTACATGGAATCGAAGTATTTCTGACAATTGTTCAGGAAGGATCACTGCGAGCCGCAGCCCGTGCATTAGGTGTGGGCGCTCCGGCGGTCAGTCTCCAGCTAAAGGCGCTGGAAGAAAAGATGGGTGTTGGCCTCATTCATCGCACAACCCGCAGTATCAAGCTGACCGAAGCGGGTCAGGTCCTGTTCGAAGCTGCCGCCCCGGCCTATCGCGATATGATTTATGCGGTGAAGAAAACCAAAGAAACCGGGCAATCCGCCCAAGGCACATTGCGGTTAAGCCTGTCCCGGGGGGCTTACATGACCGCCGTGACCCCCGTGCTGGAAAAGTTTCAGGCCGAAAACCCCGGGATTAACCTGGACCTGTCGTGGAACGAAGAGCTGGTTGATATCATCAAAGAAGGGTTTCACGCAGGTATCCGGCTAGGGGATATTCTGTCGCCGGATATGGTGGGGGTTCGGCTGACACCGCCATTGACCACTGTTTTCACTGCCGCGCCGTCCTACCTGGAACGGCATGGTTGTCCAAAGCGACCCCGGGACCTGTTGGATCACAGCTGCATTCGTTACAGGCTGCCGACAGCAAAAAAGATCGCAGATTGGGTATTTATCGAAGACGGGCAGGAAAAAGTGGTCAATCCACCGACACGGTTGGTCTTTGATCACATAACCGGGGTTATTCAGGCGACCCGTGAAGGGCATGGGATTGGGTTTTCGCTGCACGCGACGGTTGAGGAGCATCTGAATTCAGGAGATCTTGTTCAGGTTCTTGAGCCTTATACGCAGCAGTATCCGCCGTTCTACCTGTACTATCCCGAACAGAACCGGCGCGTTGAATGTCTGCGCCTGTTCATTGATTGCCTTGTTACGAACCGCGACCGCAATGCAAAATTGGCGAAGCAGACGAAAACCTCAAAGGCCGATCATCTGTCTGGTCTGAGATAAAACACTTTTGAGACTATCGCCCATCTGCCCTCTTTATAAAGCAGAGTGAGGTGGTCGTCGAAATGCATCCCAAGCCAGATATCTTCGACATGAATAGTAGCAACATCGCCCGTGACCGAGATGGATTTTATCTCGAACCAGGGCGATGGGTCGGGGGTTTCGACAGCATCTGCAACACCCTTGATAAAGGCTTCGCGATTGTCCCATTCCAAACCGCCATCGAAATGCCCAATACAGCATGAATTTTCGTGCATGGCTTCGCGCAACTTTGCCGGATCATTCTGGCACATGCCCTCGATATAAGTTTTGACGGTTTCAGAAATGGCGGTGAAACTGGGTAATTCAGACAAGGTTGGTTAACTCCATCAATGCGCGTTCGAATCTGCGGGCGATCAAATTTCAATCGCCTGCATGACCTCTGGCTCTATCACCCGAACACCAGGTAAGGCCGCAACAAGCGTCTCTGCCGATTGTTCAAGGATCGGGAATGTCCGGTAATGGCAGGGGATTACCGTTTTGAAATCAAAGAATGTTTTTGCGGCATAGCCTGCGCGGTGCATATCCATCGTGAAATGGCCACCCGTGCACAAAATCCCGATATCGGGCGCATGCAGGGCATTGAATACGCCCATATCCGCCATCACATCGGTATCGCCGGACAGGTAAATCACATGGCCTTCACCCGCTATCATGTAACCACATTCTGTGCCCGGTACGTTTGGCCCGTTTTCTCCGCCAAAACTGGATGAATGCACGGCGTGTACCATGGTAACCTCGACACCTCCCAGATCAACTGTGCCGCCCTTGTTAAATCCGACGGTGCTAAGCCCCTCTTTTTCTTCCCAATAGGCCATCAGATCATACTGGCCCACCACCGGCACGCTCAGGGATTTTGCCAGTGGCAAGACATCGGCAACGTGGTCGAAATGCGCATGGGTCAACAGGATATGCGTGGCGCCCGCTGTTGCGGCCTCATGCTGGTCTTCTGCCAACATTGGATTGCCCGTCAGCCATGGATCCACCAGCAACACCTGCCCCGCAATTTCGATCCGAAATGATCCGTGACCCAGCCAAATGATATTCATTGCATTCTCCCTTTGTCGTTTGGTTCAGCTTACCCCAGAGAATGCAATTGTCACATCCTGCCAACATGTGCCCAATTGCGCGACTCTGGCTTGCGGGGCGGCGCGCAGAGCGGTAAACGCTGCTCGGACAGAGCTACCGGAGATCACCCATGTCAATTGACACCCAAACCGCCGCGAAAGTAGCCAAGCTGGCGCGGATACGTGTGGAAGACGAAGACCTGCCCGCGCTGGCGCAGGAATTTAACGATATTCTGGGGTTCATTGAACAATTGAATGAGGTCGATGTTGAGGGTGTAGAGCCGATGACGAGTGTCACGCCAATGCGCCTGCCCCGTCGTCAGGATGTGGTGAATGACGGTGATCAGCAACAGAAAGTTCTGGCAAACGCGCCCGATGCACGCGAAGGCTTTTTCGCGGTTCCCAAGGTGGTGGAGTAATCATGACTGATCTGAATTCCCTGACCATCGCCGAGGCGCGTGACAAATTACGCTCTGGTGAGACAAGTTCGATTGAACTGACCGAGGCATGTCTGTCAAAGATTGAAGGCGCAGGGGCGCTTGGCGCGTTTGTGCACCACACCCCCAAACTGGCCCGGGAACAGGCCAAGGCGGCAGATGCCCGGATTGCCGGGGGCGACGCCCCTGCGATGTGCGGGATCCCGTTGGGCATCAAGGATCTGTTCTGCACCAAGGGTGTGGCCAGTCAGGCGGGAAGCGCAATTCTGGACGGCTTTACCCCGGAATACGAATCCACCGTTTCGCAGAACCTGTTTGATGCGGGATCGGTGATGCTGGGCAAGCTGAACATGGACGAGTTCGCGATGGGTTCGTCCAACGAGACCAGCGTTTATGGCAATGCGGTCAACCCGTGGCGGCGCGGTAATGATGACGCGGCGCTGACACCGGGCGGATCATCCGGCGGATCGGCCAGCGCAGTGGCGGCTGACCTGTGTCTGGGCGCGACGGGCACGGATACGGGTGGATCCATCCGACAGCCTGCCGCTTTTGTGGGGATTACGGGTATCAAGCCGACCTATGGGCGGTGTTCACGGTGGGGCATTGTGGCCTTTGCCTCTTCGCTGGATCAGGCCGGGCCGATGACCAAATCGGTACGTGACGCAGCTATCATGCTAGAGGCGATGTGCGGACATGATCCCAAGGATTCCACCTCTGCCGATATCCCGGTGCCGGATTTCGAGGCGATGCTGACCGGAGATGTTCGGGGGAAAGTCATTGGTATTCCACAAGAATACCGGATGGACGGCATGCCGGAAGAGATCGAGACATTATGGCGGGATGGCACGGCGATGCTGCGCGATGCGGGCGCGGAAATCCGCGATATCACCCTGCCCCACACCAAATACGCCCTGCCCGCCTATTACGTTATTGCACCGGCCGAAGCGTCATCAAACCTCGCCCGCTATGACGGGGTGCGCTATGGCCACCGCGCCGCCCTTTCGCAAGGCGAAGGCATCACCGAAATGTACGAAAAAACCCGCGCCGAGGGTTTTGGCCCAGAGGTGAAGCGGCGGGTCATGATCGGCACTTATGTATTGTCCGCCGGGTTCTACGATGCCTATTACAACCGGGCCCGCCGCGTCCGTGCCTTGATCAAAAAGGACTTTGAGGATGTCTTTGCCGATGGCATTGATGCGATCCTGACGCCAGCGACACCCTCAGCAGCGTTTGGTCTGGGAGAAATGGCAAATGCCGACCCGGTTCAAATGTATCTGAACGATGTTTTCACCGTTACGGTCAACCTTGCCGGATTGCCGGGGATTTCGGTGCCGGCGGGCCTGGACAAACAGGGCCTGCCACTGGGGCTGCAACTGATTGGACGGCCATGGGAAGAAGGTGATCTGCTTAACACCGCCTATGCGCTTGAGTCCGCCGCAGGTTTTGTGGCCAAACCGGCGAAATGGTGGTAATACGAGCCAAAAGCTAAGATGGCAGGATAACAGCAGATGCGTATAATTCCCCTAGCAGTCGCGCTTGTCGCGCTGACGGCCTGTAATTCGCAGATACCAGACAGTGGCAAAGGTGTGGGGTTTGACAGTTACGAGGAATATGAGGCCGCCAAACGCGCGCGTGAGGAAGCCCTTTCCGGCGGTGCTATCCCCCCAGCCGACGCTGTTTCAGATGAATCCCCGGTCAGCGGCGCCATTGCGGTTACCGGAACGGGTACAACTAATACTGCTTCGACGACCGGTGGCGAAGGCGAAGATTTAGCTGCCGAAACGCGTGCAGCACTACAAGCGACAGATGCAAATTCTGGTGAAGCACCTGTCGACGCGGACCCGGGCAATCCGGCACCCCAAACCGTTTCGACCTCAACCGGAATCTCCAGTGAAAATGATTTTTCAGTTGTAGGCACCGAGCGATCGATTGAAAGCGATGCAGAGCTGATTGCCATCAATCGCAGCCAATACAAGGTGATTGAGCCTACGGCCCTGCCCAAACGCAGCGCCAATTCAGGCCCGAACATTGTAAAATATGCTCTGTCTACCAAACACCCGCGGGGCACCAAGATTTACACCCGTGTCGGAATTGCCAAAGCGTCGCGGTACGAGCGGAATTGCGCAAAATATGCCTCTCCCGATCTGGCGCAATCGGATTTTCTGTCCCAAGGCGGCCCAAATCGCGACAAGCTGGGGCTTGATCCGGACGGCGACGGTTATGCCTGCGCCTGGGATCCGTCGCCATTCCGCAAGGCAGTTGGCGGGTAAAATGCCCCGGGCCTCTGCCCCCCCGATTACTTGGTTTCCATCCCCCAATTGCGGCCCGCGCCGGGATGGCGCACGGCCGGATATGATCGTGCTGCATTACACAGCAATGGATACGGCAAAGGCGGCACGCGACCGGTTATGCGACTCGGATGCTGAAGTCTCTGCGCATTATCTGATCGGTGAGACCGGGCAAATCTGGCAATTGGTCGAAGAAGAAATGCGCGCCTGGCATGCCGGGGCCGGACAATGGGGCAGCGTTACGGACGTGAATTCGCGGTCCATCGGGATCGAACTTGCCAATACTGGACTGCATCCGTTTTCAGAACCGCAGATGGCGGCCCTTGAGGTGTTGATGACAGGGATCATGGCACGCTGGAATATCGCGCCAGAGCGTGTCATTGGCCATTCGGACATGGCACCGGATCGCAAATTCGATCCGGGTCCCCGGTTTGATTGGCTTCGGCTGGCCCGGCAGGGTTTGAGCATCTGGTACGAGGCAGTGCAGCCCGCTGAAACCAATATTGATGAGTTTAAGAAGTTGTCTCAAGCTATTGGTTATAAGTGTAAAATTCCAGATGAATTCTTACTATTTGCAGTTCGTTCTCGGTTTCGTCCATGGGCCGAAGGACCGTTGGATGCCTTCGATAGTGCAATCGTTCATAACCTTGCTGAACGCTTCCCCGTTGACCCACCGGTCACAAGCGCCTAAGTCCCCTGTGCGCGGAGGGCTGGATGGCCGCGACCCCGGAGCGATCCGGGGGCGAGGAAAGTCCGGACTCCACAAGGCAACGGTGCCGGGTAACGCCCGGCCGGGGTAACCCGAGGGAAAGCGCCACAGAGAACAGTCTGCTCTTGTCCGCAGGAGTGATGGTGAAACGGTGGGGTAAGAGCCCACCGCGGGACGGGCAACCGGACCGGCATGGCAAGCCCCACCTGGAGCAATGCCAAATAGGGACCGCGCGCAGGCAGGTCGGGCAACCGAAACCACCTGCAGGGCAGCTTTGGCCCTGACGGTCCGGGTTGGCAGCCAGAGCCTGTTGGCAACAGCAGGCCCAGACGAATGGTCATCCAACCCCGGATACGGTTCGGGGTGGACAGAATCCGGCTTACAGGTCCTCCGCGCATTGCATCAATACATTTCGGCACCGGCCTATTGCCACTTTTGGAGTTAAGCACGCGCGTGGGATCGAGCGGCTCGGCCCCGACGCTCATTGCCTCTTACTCAGATACCCAGAACGCCTCTTAGAGCCTCTGAAAGGTCAGATAATGCGGTACACGCCCTTCGCGCAGGGCTTTCTGTTCGTACCGGGTGGAATGCCAGTCAGACCACGGTGTCCGCCAATCCCGGGGCCCTTCTGCCAGCCACTCGAACCCATGCCGGGGCACTTGTTCCAGCGTCTGGCGAACATAGTCCGGAATATCCGTTGCCACCCTGAATACAGCTCCGGGTTTCAACACATTTGCCAGAGGTTCAAGATGCTCGGGCGTGACAAACCGGCGCCGGTGATGGCGCTTTTTCGGCCAGGGGTCGGGATAGAGCAGAAAGGCACGGTCAATTGAAGCCTTTGGTAATACATCAAAAATGTCACGCGCGTCACCGGGATGGATGCGAACATTGTCACATTTAGCATCGCGAATTTTACCCAACAGCATCGCAACACCGTTGATATAGGGCTCGCACCCGATCAACCCATTGCCGGGGTTTTGTGTCGCCTGATGCACAAGGTGCTCTCCGCCACCAAATCCGATTTCAAGCCAAACAGGTGAGGAACCAAAGAGCCGGGCAAGGTCCAGAGGCTCACGATTTGGGTTTTCCTCCCATGACACCGGCCCCGGGCTCAGCTGTGCCAGATCCTCGTCAATAAGGACCTGTTGTGTCTTTCGAAGCCCTTTGCCCTTGAACCGGCCATAGAAGTTGCGCCAGGGCGCACCAGAAGGGTGGTGAGTGTCTTGTGTCATAACTGCGGCGCTTAATCCTATACGGGCGGAGTGTACAGTCAGTCTCCACGCGAACTCTCTGGTTCAGAATCAGGAGTGGCCTTGGGGCCAGGCTTTGGTTTGGAAACCGGGCCTGGATTCGCAGGAGCCGCCAGACCTTCCGCTGCAATCTTTTGCTCCAGCTGAGTCATGAAGGCAATCAGTTCAGGAATCGACGGATTATTGGCCTGGATGAAGCGTTTGGTTGTTCGCATCGCCTGTCTCAGCGTTGCCGATGGGACGTTACGCGGATTGTAATCGATCAACTCTGGAGCCAAGGCACTGCTGGTTTGAAGGAAGCTTTTTGCGGATGGCGATACCCGGGCAAGATTGGACGCTGATAAGTACCGTGTCTTGTATGAGATCAATGCAGGGACCGACGGTTTGATAACCTGAAAACTTGCTGGAATAGGCACCGCACGGGTCAGATTCAGAGGTAATGCGATGGGCGAACTATGTGTCCCCCGGCCCCATCGTGGGCCGCCAAGATAGACGGCCGCAAACATGATCTTTGCCTTGATTTCAGGCGTTCCTCCGGCGCGCAGGGCGTCGTAGAACATCACGTGCACACGCTGCCAGCTGTCCTTGTGGAACCTCGGCGCACTCTCGTTACCGGCACCGCAGTAGGCGTCATGAACCGCAGCCGCATTCACGAATTCAGGTGATCTGGGCTCGCCAACGATTGAAATGAATATCTTGGGGATCGAGGCCCCATCAGTGACGATCCCTTTGTGTGCAATCCAGGTTTTTCCTGAGCCATCAACAAAGTCTAGCCGTTCAACGGTTGGAAAAAAATCAACATCGCGATCAGAAATGCGCACCGGGTTGCTTTCATCAAGCTGCACCGGGCTATTCACGAACCGACATGCGACAACATCGCTGCCCTCGCAAGAAGCATCTGGCGTTGCCGTATTCTGGCCTGGATACTCTGACAAAGCCGCGCAGCCAGATAGGAACAGGCACCAACCAGATAAGAGCAAGAAGAGGCGCATCGGAGAGGACTTCACTGATATTTTCATAATAGGTAAAGACTAGCGGTGTGACCTCTGCGTTATCAAGTCGCAATTGCCAACCCAAACGCAAAAAGGGCCGGTATTATACCGGCCCCTGTGTTCGTAATTTGATTGGATCAGGCGTTGCTTTTCAACGTATCAACAAGGTCGGTACGTTCCCAGCTGAAGCCACCATCGTCCATTGGACTACGGCCAAAATGGCCATAGGCGGCGGTGCGCTGGTAAATCGGTTTATTCAGCTGAAGATGCTCGCGAATGCCGCGCGGCGTAAGGTCCATCGAAGCCTCGATGGCTTTTTCGATATCTGCGGGGTTCACGTCACCGGTGCCATGGGTATCGGCATAAATCGAAAGCGGTTTGGATACACCGATCGCATATGAAAGCTGAATGGTGCATTTTTCCGCCATTCCTGCCGCAACCACGTTTTTCGCCAGGTAGCGCGCGGCGTAGGCTGCCGACCGGTCGACCTTGGTCGGGTCTTTTCCAGAGAACGCGCCACCACCATGTGGTGCGGCACCGCCATATGTATCGACGATAATCTTGCGCCCGGTCAGCCCCGCATCACCATCGGGACCACCGATTACGAACTTGCCGGTTGGGTTCACGTGCCATTCTGTTTCTGCCGAGAGCCATCCATCGGGCAGAGTTTCACGGATATATGGCTCGACAATTGCGCGGATATCATCGCTGCTCAGGCTGACATCAAGGTGCTGCGTCGACAAAACAACCGATGTCACGCCGACCGGCACGCCATCACGATAGAGCACCGAAAGCTGGGACTTGGCGTCCGGGCCAAGCGCGGGTTCTGCGCCCGATTTGCGCACTTCCGCAAGACGGCGCAGGATCGCATGTGAGTATTGAATTGGCGCGGGCATAAGATCAGGAGTTTCCGTTGTGGCATAGCCAAACATGATGCCCTGATCACCGGCGCCTTCATCCTTGTCGCCCGACGCGTCGACACCCTGTGCAATATGGGCGGATTGTTCATGCAGCAGGTTGGTGACTTCACAGGTGTTCCAGTGGAATTTATCCTGCTCGTATCCGATATCTTTGATACAGGCACGCGCGATGTCATCAATCCGGCCCATGTAATCACGCAGCTTATCCTGATCGGAAAGACCAACTTCACCACCGATCACCACCCGGTTCGTGGTGGCAAAGGTTTCGCAGGCAACGCGCGCTTCCGGCTCTTCTGCCAGAAAGGCATCAAGGACGGCATCGGAAATGCGATCGCACACTTTGTCGGGGTGACCTTCCGATACGGATTCGGAAGTAAAAATGTAGTTCTGGCGGGACATGAAAGCTGCTCCATAAATAAAATCACCGCCACTTCAGGAAGCCGTTGTGGCGGTATCGCGCTTGCTTAAGGATAACTGGAGACAGCGTCAATCATTAACTCTGTCGCAGCCTGCGCCTGTTGTAGAGCCGCGACAGGCCCAGCAAAATCAAAACGATGCCAGCCAACGGCCCGTCTCCGGTCTTAGAGTACATTGTTTCTGGCAAAGGTTGAGGCAGCGATGCATCCACCCACCCCGCCTCGCCCAACGGCAAATGTTCTGTCACCCGCCCTGTTGCGTCGATAATCGCCGAAATCCCGGTGTTGGCCACACGGATCATCGGCAGGCCTTGTTCTGCACTGCGCAGCCGCGCCTGTGCGAGATGCTGGTAGGGACCGGAACGTTCACCGAACCACGCATCATTGGTGATCAACAAAATGAAGTCAGCCCGTTCCGGGGCATTGCGGATATGTTGCGGAAACACCCCCTCGTAGCAAATCAGGGGAAGCGCCCGGCCTATTCCAGGAACGTCGATGATCGCGGGGCCCGGCCCCGCTGAATATCCAAACCCATTGCGTGAGGCCAATCCGCGAATCCCAAATTGCGACAGGTAATCGCCATAGGGAACATATTCGCCAAAGGGCACAAGGTGGAATTTGTCGTAAACATCGGCCAGCGCGCCCTGCCCATCCAGCATTGCCAAAGCATTGTAATAGCGGTTGCCATCGCGGCGCTGCGCCCCGAGTACGACAGGAGCGCCCGCCGCCGCCTGCGCTATCGTGGCAAGGGCGCCTTCGGCGACGTCAAGAGGAACTGGTATAGCGGTTTCCGGCCAGACCACCAGATCGGGGCGTGTATCGCCCTGTCCAGGTTCAGCAGTGAACCCCACCTGACGATCAAAAAACAGCCGAAGCTTGCTTGGGTCCCATTTTTCGTGCTGTGCCGCGTTTGGCTGGATCAGGCGGATATTCGGGGCGTCATCTGAGACAGCAATCACCGGTGTCAGCACATGACCCGCCGCATACATCGCGCCCACACCCAGCAACAAAGCACCACCTGACAGCCATAAACGGCTTGCCAGATGGGCAAGCCCAGCAGCTGCCACAAACATCAAAGCCGTAAGCGCCATCGCTCCGCCCCATGATGCCCAATAGAGCATTGGCGTGTTGATCCAAGCATGGCCAATCTGCGCCCATGGGAAGCCAGTCCAAAGGTATCCGCGCACAAGTTCAGCAAGCAAAAACAAAGCGCTGAGTATCATCAGCCCGCCCTTGAACCGATGTGAAAGTCCAAAGGACAACGCCCAGAACAACGCCAAACCAGCCGAGAGGAAAAACAGCGCAAACGGGGCAATCCACCCGTGCCGTGCCGCATCCACAAGGAAAGGCTCAACAATCCATGAAAGCGCCACGGCAAAATAGGTGGTACCTGCCAGCCATCCTATGAATGCTGCACGTCGCGCGCGTTCAGCGTTGGAAAACAACACCATGGCCAGCCCCAGACCGGCAACCGTAGCGGGCCATATCTCATACGGTGCTTGCCCAAGGGCAGCCAGACCACCAGCGACAAGGGCCAGAACGATCTGGCGCATGCCCTTATCCCTCTACTTGGTCCGGCAGGCGCACACGCAACCGCTTGATTCGTCTTGGTTCGGCATCCATCACCTCGAACACGACACCAAGCGGGTGTTCCACCATCTCTCCACGCACTGGAACGCGACCAAGCAGCATGAAGACCAGACCGCCCAAAGTATCGATTTCTTCTTCGTCAACCTCATCGGCATCGGTCAGGGAAATACCGGTTTCTGCTTCGAAATCTTCCAGAGGCGTTTTGGCCTGAGCCACATAACAGCCGGGCATTTCCTGAACCCAGTAATGGCCTTCGTCAATATCGTGCTCATCCTCGATCTCACCAACAACCTGCTCTATCAGATCCTCAATGGTCACCAGCCCGTCAACACCCCCGTATTCGTCAATGACCAGAGCCATATGCCGACGCTCTGCCTGCATGTTCTGCAGCAAAACGCCAATGGACATGGACGGCGGGACATACATCAATGGTCGCAGCAGCTTCTTAAGCGCGAAACGCCCGTTGCCGCCATTGAAACCATGCTTAAGCGCAAGGTCCTTGAGATGCGCCATCCCGATCGGCGTGTCCAGCGTATTCTGATAAACCGGCAAGCGGGTCAGACCGCTTTCGCGGAACACCTGTACCAGTTCATCCTTGGTGATCGTGACCGGGACCGAAACGATATCGGCCTTTGGAATTGATACGTCTTCAACCGTTAGCGTGCGCAGATTGCCAAGACCAAGCATTGCGCCCGATCCGCTTTTATACGCCGGTTCATGCTGTTGAGTTGTGTCTTCACTGGGGCTGAGCGCCCCCATGATACGGCGAAAAAATCCGCCCTGTTCATCTTCGCTGTCCTGACTATCCGCCTGCGCGCCATGCGCTGCGTTAGAGGATCCGTCGATACTGTCGCCCATCTTCTCTTTCCAAAAAACAGGGGAAACGCCCCTGCATGCCCTAATATGGGTCAGGAACCCCCAGTTTGCCAAGTATGGCGGATTCTGTTGATTCCATCAAAGTGGCATCCTTGTCACGTATATGATCATAGCCCAAGAGGTGTAATACCGCGTGAACTAACAAATGTGTGACATGATGCTCTAATGGCTTGCCCGCATCATCTGCTTCGCGTGCGCATGTCTCCCACGCGATTGCAATATCCCCCAGCTCAGGATCAGGGCCCGGCACCGGCGAATCCGGCACACCGCCGTCCTGTTCTGCCCCACGTTCGTCCGAAGGCCAGCTCAGCACGTTTGTCGGCTGTGGTTTGTCACGGAAATCACTGTTCAGCGCGGTGATTCTGGCATCGTCGCAGGCCAGAACGCTGATTTCCCACGCTTCGGGATCAAGATCCAGATGGGCCAGCGTCGCCTGCATGGCACACTTTGCCACAGGCTCCAGGTCAAACGCGCTCCAGCGGGTATCTTCGATCAGAGTCTCAACAGGCATCACGGCACAATTCTTAGCCGCACAAAGCCAGATCCGGACTTAACCATCTGCCTCATACGCCTCGATAATCGCCGCGACCAAGGGGTGGCGAACCACATCTTTGGAGGTGAAGTAGTTGAACGAAATCTTGGGAATCGATTGCAATAACCTTTCGGCGTCATGCAAACCGCTGGTCACACCGCGAGGAAGGTCAATCTGGCTGCGATCGCCGGTAACAACCATACGGCTGCCTTCGCCCAATCGGGTCAGGAACATTTTCATCTGCATTGACGTCGCATTCTGTGCCTCGTCCAATACAACGAATGCATTGGCCAGCGTCCGACCGCGCATAAAGGCAAGTGGTGCAATCTCAATCCGCTTTTCTTCAATCAGTTTCGCAACCTGCTTGGACGGCAAAAAGTCGTTCAGTGCATCGTATAGCGGCTGCATATAGGGATCGACCTTGTCCTTCATATCCCCGGGCAGATAGCCCAGCTTCTCCCCCGCTTCGACAGCCGGACGGCTCAGGATGATACGGTCAACATGTCCTTCGATGAACATCGTGACACCGACAGCCACCGCGAGATAGGTCTTGCCCGTTCCCGCCGGGCCAATACCGAAGGCCAATTCGTTTTCGAACAATGACAGAACATAGGCTCTTTGGGCATCTGTGCGGGGCTCGACCAGCTTCTTTCGGGTCTTGATCTCGACCTTGCCGCCGCGAAACATCTCAAGCTGATCACCTGAGATGTCTTCGCTCTCGTCTTCCCCGCCATTGCCCATACGAAGTTCGCGGTCGACATCGGCATGTTCCACAGGTCGACCTGCCTCAAGACGCTGGTAAAGCGCCCGAAGTACACCTGCGGTCTGTTTGGCAGAATGCTCCTCTCCTATGACCGATAGCTGATTGCCCCGGCGCATGATCTGAACACCCATCTGGCGCTCTATCTCAGCGAGGTTGCGGTCATGTTCGCCGCACAGATCTATCAAAAGAAAATTATCGGGAAACTCCACGAGCTCTTCATACAGCGATGAAGCATCGGCCATCGGGGGCGCGGCAGTTGTAGTCAATCAAATCTCCCAGGATTCAGAGTCGCCTCAATGGTGCCAACTTGCCCGGCTGTGTGCAAGCGCAACCCGTGTACAAGCTGGACTTTGGGCGCAAAAAAACCGCGGGTGTTTCGACCCGCGGTTTTGATTGCGCAAAAACTGTGCACGTATCAGATCGGGTCAGGTACGGGTGAACCCGATTTAAATGGCCCGGTGGCGATCGTCGGAGGCGCTGTACCAGAGCAAACCGGCTTGCCGTATTTGTCCAGACGCTGCGAAAGATAGCCTTCGATCCCGTCATCGATAATCCAATGGTCACACCCATTGGGGTCGATCCAAATACCCGCCTGTAATGTGCTCAGGTGCTTGGTGTCAAAGCCGCGGTCCACGGTTTTGTTTTTCTTGTCACCACAACCAGCCAGAAACAGGGCCGTCGCACAGAGTGTAAAGGTTAACTTAACAACTTTCATATTAGCCCCCTAGCGTATGCAAATGATTTCAACGCGGCGGTTCTGTTGCATACCGGCGGCTGTATTGTTGGATGCCTTGGGCAGACGCTCGCCATAGCCACGGACATCAGCAATGCGTGCCCCCGTCTGTGCGGCAACTTTTGCCACAGCGTTGGCGCGGCGCAGCGAGAGGCCCATGTTGTACTGATCAGATGCCCGGCTGTCGGTGTGACCGGTGATGATGTAGGACACGGCATTCGTTTGCTGGAAAAAATTCGCAAGACGCTGCTGGCCCGCAGCGCTGATTCGCGAACTGTCAGTAGCGAAAAGCTGATCCGTATTAACCACGCCACAGACATTACCGCGTCGGCAGACCGGTATACCCTGACGGGTGACATGCGGCGTCATATAGCCTTCCCAACCATCGTCCATAACCCAATGCTCGCACCCGTCCGGATCAACCCAGACTGTAGGTACATAACGCTCCCCAACCACCGTCTGACCACTCTGAGCCAGAGCAGGATTGGCCATCACAACAACACACGCAGCGGCAGCAACTATTCCGCCGAGTGCATTGCGAACCGTATTCAATAGAAATTCGGCCACATTACCTGTCCTTATTCTGTTCCCCCATTGTCCCCCTCCCCAAACAGGGATTCAGGACAAAAGCTATTTATCCTTAGAGTTTAACAAGTTTGGGTTCGATGTGAAGCATAAATACCCAGATATTGTATGCGAGACGGAAACAATACCTAGATTGTCCAAGCACAAGCGCCGGAATGTTTACCAATTCGCCATAAATTTCGCTGGGTTAGCGCGTATTATTCGTCGGTTCAGCGGGCCACAATTCGCCCGCCAAGCGAATTTGTCCCGCTTTCAATGATTTCAACACTGGCGATTTCTGCGGCCTGAACAGAGGAATCAGTTACGTGAACAGCATGCAGATAATCGGATTTTCCGACCATCTGACCGGGCAACCGGCCCGGCTTCTCAAACAACACCTTTACCGTGCGCCCCACCATTGCGTCTTGTATCTTGCGTTGTTGTCGCGTGATCAGGGCTTGTAACCGCTGCAGGCGTTCTGATTTGACATCTTCATCGACCTGAGCACGTTCCGCAGCAGGTGTTCCCGGGCGCGTGGAATACTTGAAGGAATAGGCGTAGCCGTATTCAACTTCTTCGATCAGATCGAGCGTGGCCTGAAAATCTGCTTCTGATTCTTCCGGGAATCCCACGATGAAATCACCCGACAACAGGATGTCCGGACGGGCCGCACGAATTTTCTCTATCACGCGCAGATAGCTTTCTGCAGTATGGCTGCGGTTCATGCGTTTTAGAATATGATCACTTCCAGACTGCACCGGAAGGTGCAGATAAGGCATCAGTTTTTCGCATTCACCATGCGCTGCGATCAGATCGTCACTCATGTCATTGGGGTGAGAGGTCGTGAACCGGATACGCTCCAAACCGTCAATATCGTTCAGCGCCCAGATCAACCGCGCCAAGGACCAATCACCCCCATTGGGCCCTGCACCGTGATAGGCATTCACGTTCTGGCCCAACAGCGTAATTTCGCGCACACCGCGTTCAACCAAATCCTGTGCTTCTTCAACAATCCGTGTCGCGGGACGACTCACTTCGGCCCCACGGGTGTAGGGCACGACACAAAAGGCGCAAAACTTGTCGCACCCCTCCTGTACCGTCAAAAACGCGGTTGGCCCGCGCTTTGCCTTTGGCCGGTGACGCAGCGTATCGAATTTGTCATCCACCGGAAAATCTGTATCCAGCGCTTTTTTGCCCTCGCGCGCCTTGGCCTCCAACTGTGGCAAACGGTGATAGCTTTGCGGACCGACGACCAGATCGACCAGCGGCTGGCGGCGCATGATCTCTTCACCTTCGGCCTGGGCCACACACCCGGCCACGCCGATTTTGAGATCAGGTTTGTCCTGTTTCAGCGTCCGAAACCGGCCCAGTTCGGAATAAACCTTTTCCGCAGCCTTTTCACGTATGTGACAGGTGTTCAGCAGAATCATGTCTGCATCATCGGGGCTTTGGGTCTCAACATAGCCAGACCCGCCCAATGCCTCGGCCATACGTTCGCTGTCATAGACATTCATCTGACAACCATACGTCTTGATGTAGAGTTTTTTTGCCTCAGTCATAATCGCGGGTCCCGGTCGCTTGGCGGTTTCAGGGGGCCTGACTACATCAAAGGTCGGGTCACTTGCAATGCGTTCCGATTTGGACGATTCTGCACCGGGCAGTACGAGGATAATGATGCAGTATTCAGGCGTCGCAGATTTTCTATCAAAGAACAGTCAGGCCTTGGCCAAAGGTCCGGTCGCCCTGATCTTTGCGGAAGATGAAACAGAACTGGACAGCACCGTCCGACACCATGTCGATACCGGGTTCAAAGAGGTGCTGCTGTTCGCCCCCGAATCCTTTGCACTGTCCAAAGATGTTGTGCCGTTGGCTCACCGCATTCAATTCGACTTGGCGGCAGGAGAAGATTTTGCCGATGCGGTTAACCAGATCATCGCCGCCGCACCCGGCATCTGGCTCTATTATTGCTTTAACGCGGAGTATCTTTTCTATCCTTTTTGCGAGACCCGGACCATTTCGGAATTGATGACCTTCCATGGTGAAGAACGGCGCGACGCAATGCTGAGCTATGTGATCGATATCTACGCCGGCGATCTGAATGCACACCCTAGCGCGGTTTCGCTGGAAGATGCGCATTTGGACAAATCCGGCTACTACGCTCTGGCCCGCAACGACCCGGAAAATCACAACCACCCTAAGGAACGGCAGCTGAATTTCTTTGGCGGCCTGCGCTGGCGCTATGAAGAACATATTCCGTCGCCGCGACGCAAAATTGACCGGATTTCGCTGTTCAGGTCGAAACCAGAGCTTACGCTTCGGCCCGATCACACGTTCAATGATGAAGAATACAATACCTATGCCTGCCCGTGGCACCACAATTTGACCGCATCTGTCGTGTCGTTCCGGACCGCCAAGGCGCTCAAGCGTAATCCCGGTTCAACATTTGATATCAAATCCTTCAAATGGCACAACTCCACACCCTTTGAATGGCATTCCCGGCAGCTTCTTGATTTGGGGTTGATGGAACCGGGTCAATGGTTCTGAAACCGCAAGTGGCTCAGTATTTCCACCAGCTTTCAATCTGAGCTGCCGCGTGGGCAAATCCATCCCATTCTTCACGAATGTTTTCGAGCTTTTCCAGACCGCCAAAGAAATAGGCCTGAACTGTTGGTCCGTAGGATTCATCAATCCAGGCGGCAACACCGATCGCAATGACCAAGGCAGATAAGACAAGCCAAGCGCGTTCGCGGGCCTTCCGGGACCGTGACAGATATGCGCGTTGGCGCGCATCTTCATAGTAGCGAGCAAACTTCATCCCGCCTTTATTGCCCGAAAACACGGCCCTAAAACGACCAAATTCGGGCAGGAATGTGATGTGAACTGTCAGCTCTGGTGGCGTATAATCAATCGATTTCAAGGTGTTACCTTGATTTTACGGCACGACCATCAAGAAGCGAAATCAAAGATGCTCGGTCTGCGGCATGCCCAATACGTGAAAACCGCCATCTACCCGGATGACTTCTCCGGTCGTGAATTTCCCGGCATCCGACGCCAAATACACTGCGGTTCCGCCCACCGCTTCCAATGTCGCGTTACTGCGCAAAGGTGCGTTTTCTTCCGTATGGCGGAATGTGCGGCGTGCTCCACCAATCGCAGCCCCGGCGAGGGTTTTCATCGGACCCGGTGAAATTGCGTTTACGCGAATGCCATCCGGGCCAAGATCATTGGCCAGATACCGCGTCGCCGCTTCAAGTGCGGCTTTGGCCACACCCATCACATTGTAATTCGGCACCACGCGGTTCGATCCCTGATAGGTCAGCGTCAGCAAGGTGCCGCCAGCGTCCCGCATCATCGGATAGGCGCGGCGTGCGACTTCGATAAAGGAATAGGCTGAAATATCCATCGAGTGTTTGAAATTGGCCCGGCTGGTTTCGAGGAACCGGCCCGAAAGCTCTGACTTGTCAGAGTAGGCAATTGCGTGAACCACAAAATCAATTGTCGGCCACCGCTCTGTCAGCGCCGTGAACGCGGCACCCAGCGAGCTATCATCGGTCACGTCAACGTCCAGCAGCAAATCAGACCCAACCGACGCCGCCAGCGGTTCTACGCGTTTACCAAACGCGTCGCCCTGATAAGTAAAAGCCAGCTCTGCGCCTGCTTCATGCAGCGCTTTGGCAATGCCCCATGCGATCGATCGGTCATTGGCCACCCCCATGACCAGACCACGTTTGCCCTTCATTGCATCACTCATAGACATCTACCCGCTATATCTGCTCAACAGCATTGAGCCGTTCGTTCCGCCAAAGCCGAAGCTGTTGGTCATGACGGTATCAAGCCCTGCATTATCCACCCGCGCCGTAGCAATCTCGCTGGGATCCAGCGCCGGATCGAGCGTTTCAACATTGATCGATGGAATGATAAAATCATTTGCCAGCGCCAACAGACAATAGATTGCCTCTTGCGCACCGGTCGCTCCTTGGCTGTGCCCGGTCATCGACTTGGTTGAGCTGATAGGCGGCACGTGACCTGCACCAAAAATTCGGCGCACGGCTTCAACTTCGCCGACATCGCCCACGGGGGTGCTGGTGCCATGGGCGTTGATGTAGCCAACCTTGCGCTCATTCCCCAGCTGGCCAAGGGCCAGTCGCATCGCGCGCTCACCACCTTCACCGGATGGTGCCACCATGTCATGTCCATCACTGGTCGCCGCGTACCCTGTGACTTCAGCGTAAATCTTTGCACCGCGGGCCAGTGCGTGGTCCAGGTCTTCCAACACGAGAATGCCGCCACCACCGGATATCACAAAACCATCGCGATCTGCATCAAATGCGCGGGATGCTTTTTCAGGCGTATCATTATACTTGCTAGACATCGCACCCATCGCGTCAAACAGACAGCTCAGGGTCCAGTCGAGTTCTTCTCCGCCGCCGGCAAACATCACGTCCTGCTTGCCCATCATGATCTGTTCGGCGGCATTGCCGATACAATGCAGACTGGTCGAACAGGCAGAGGTAATTGAATAGTTTATGCCTTTGATTTTAAAAGCCGTCGATAGGTTCGCCGACACAGTCGAACACATGCATTTCGGCACTGCAAACGGCCCAATCCGCTTGGTTGCACCAGTTTTAAGAACAGCTTCATGCGACGCAAGCATGGCAGAGGTCGATGGCCCGCCCGATCCGGCAACAAGTCCCGTCCGCGGATTGACAATATCGCTTTCTTCCAAACCGCTGTCGGCGATGGCCTGGCTCATCGCGATATGGGCATAGGCCGCACCCGGCCCCATAAACCGCAACGTGCGCTTGTCCACATGTTCTGAAACATCAATATTCAGTGTCCCGGAAACACGGCTTCGAAACCCGTGTTCGGCCATTTGTTCATTGGCAACAATCCCGGACCGCCCGGACTTGAGCGATGCCAGTACTTCTTCAGCATTGTTCCCGATGCTGGAAACAATCCCCAACCCGGTGACGACGACGCGACGCATGAGCGGTCTCCTCTGCCCTGAATTGCGTTTTAGTCCGCAGCCTGTGCAAGGCCGACTTTCATGTCACTTACTTCACAGACCACCTCACCGTCGGCTTTCACGACGCCATTGGCAACACCCATTTTCAGACGGCGATCAATCACCCGGGTGAAATCAACGTGATAGCTGACAAGTTTCCGGTCCGGCCTGATCATGCCGGAAAGTTTCACTTCTCCGGCCCCAAGCGCAAATCCCTGTCCCTGCCAACCGCGCCAGCCAAGGTTAAAACCGGTCAGCTGCCACAACCCGTCCAGCATCAGACAGCCGGGCATCACATTGTTCCCCGGGAAATGACAGGGGAAAAACCACAGCTCCGGATGGATATCCAATTCGGCCACGATATGGCCTTTTCCATGCAGGCCCGCGTCACCGCTCACTTCGGTGATCCGGTCCATCATCAGCATCGGCGGCTCAGGCAATTGTGCGTTTCCGGGCCCGAACAATTCACCTCGGGCGCATTTCAGCAACTCATCTTTTTCAAAACTGCTCGGGAAATCGGCCATTCACGCGGCCCTTTCTTGGTTAGCTTTTGTGTTACTTGATCGTGTAACATCGTGCGAAAGCTCCATGCAAGCCCACGAAAAACCAATTCTAATCTTCAGGTGGAGTGGAATTTGTTTGAATTCAAGCCCCATACAGCCATATATTGCGACCCAAGCGAGGGTTCACGATGACTGATACACAGGCAATTTCACGCGGAACAAAATGGCTGAGTGCTGCAGGATTGCGGCCAACACGCCAGCGTGTCGCGCTGGCAACGTTGCTGATCGGCGATGGTCAACACCGCCACGTCACCGCCGAAAGCCTGTATGCTGCGGTGCAGGACATGGGCGACCGGGTCTCGCTTGCCACGGTCTACAATACGCTACGCGCCTTTTGCGATGCGGGAATTATTCAGGAAGTAACCGTCGACGGCTCGCGCAGCTATTTTGACACCAACACCCATGATCACCCGCATTTCTACTGGGAAGACGAACACCGTTTGACCGATGCCCCGGCAGATCAATTGGAAATTTCCCGCCTGCCCGGCGCGCCCGAAGGCACAGAAATCGCCAAAGTGGATGTGGTCATCCGCCTGCGCCGCACGCAGGACTGATACCGATCCATCCCAAGGCACCACCCTATTCTGTCAGGATTTAATGCTATGAAAGCTGTATGGTATTCCCGTTTCGGGCCCGCTTCGGATGTTCTGGAACTTGGTGATCTGCCCACACCAGATCCTAACCCGGGCGAGGTGCTGATCCGTCTCACCCATTCCGGTGTGAACCCGTCGGATGCCAAAGCCCGTGCAGGGGCACGCCCTGGTGTGATCAAACCCGCTTTTGATCAGATCGTGCCGCATTCCGACGGTGCGGGAGTTGTCGAGGCCGTGGGTGAAGGCATCGACTATGGCCGTATCGGTCAGCGTGTTTGGATCTGGAATGGCCAGTGGCAGCGCGCCTTTGGCACTGCGGCAGAATATATCGCACTGCCCGCGGAACAGGCGGTTCCTCTTCCGGAGGGCGTCTCGAACAGCACCGGCGCCACCCTTGGCATTCCGGGGCTAACCGCTGCGCAGACTGTGTTCGGTGGTGGAGATATTTCAGACAAAACCGTGTTAATCAGCGGCGGCGCGGGTGCCGTTGGCCACAATGCCGTTCAACTGGCCCGTTGGGGCGGCGCACGGGTGATCGCAACGGCCTCAGCCTCTGGCGCAGATCGGGTACGTGCTGCTGGCGCGCATGAGGTTTTTGACTACTCGGATCCGGAACTGTCGAAAAAAATATTCGACGCAACAAGGGGCCAAGGCGTTGACCGCGCGGTAGAGGTTGAATTCGGTCAAAACGCGGCTCTTCTGGCCGAAGTAATGGCCCCTCTGGCAACGATTTCGACCTACGGTTCGGGCAAGAACATGACACCAGAATTTCCTTTTGGTCCGTTTCTTTTCAAGGCGTTAAAGGTGGACATTAATTTGATCTACATCCTACCGCTTTCAGATCGTCAGGCCGCGGTTTCACGCCTGCATGATGCGCTCACAAAAGGTGCGCTTAAGCCTGAGATTTCAGCTCACTACAGTTTGTCTGACTGTGCCGCCGCGCAGAACGCGGTGATGACCCCAGGCCGGATGGGGTGTGTCCTGCTGAATATCGGGTAAGTACAGGGAGCAGTCAGTGTAATGAGCTCACAATAAGCATCAGATGACTGGTTTGAGCCCGTTCCAGACATTCAGATTTTGGCGCGAAGTGAGGTGAAAGTCACCGCAAGGTCTGCTTCTTTACCCAGAGCCGACGTGGCATTTCAAAGTGCAATAACTGCTAAACGGACAAATCAGACATCTGCTTTTCCCGGAATTAATCACTTACCGAAGGGAGAGAAAAAACCGCTAAACCCAGACCCACCGGGTGGAAACTACCTGTGTGCCAGAGGGTCCGGGTAAAGAACCCAAGACCATACAACTCGGGCAGAAGCTCAAGTTTTTGGAGAGATTCTTTGACCTTATTCTCAGCAACTCTAGGCATCTGTCTTCAGGTCTGCATCCTGTTGCTTAGCAACGCCGCATCGATAGAGTGCGCGCAAGGAAACAGGGGGCTAGCAAGACACCTAGCCAGTGGGGCTTAGGCCTAGCAGTTCTCGACGTTTTTAAGGTTGCTATGCTGGGCACCTGCTGCGCTGAGTTTACTCGCTCGACATTTCAAGCTATTTAAGAAGCGCTTCTTATCGGAAGGTTGAACTCATCGTGGCTTCAATACAACTCTCTGCCTCTTTCCAAAAACTTTCCATGATTTGGACAACGATGTTTCTGCGCTTAGCGACGTCGCTGGTTGTTATTCTTGCGAGCCAGAGTTCGCTTCACGCCAGTTCGCAATGCAATGTTTCATCCAATGGTTTTAGCGTCGCGAAGGCGGTTGGGAACATCAAACTTGCCGGCCCGGCAATTGAACAATGCCAGGCAGCAACAAAAGCTCTCTCACATGTCCCTTGCAAGCGGGCGTATCGCCTACTGGAAGAAGCTGCTGTCCACATCGGAGAAGTTTGGAATTACGCGGTGGACTCTGGAAATAATTGTTGGAAGTGCCACCCTAGCACGCTCATGACCCAAGCCGCCGAACTAGCAAAATTTACAAAGTGGTACAATTCAATTGTCCAAAGCGATGGCCGCTATTGGCAATCGTCAGCATACTATAACATTGAGGCCATACATACATGGTCAAGCGCTCCAATGTGCAGTATCCGCACGGACCGCCCTGTTCCATCGCCGCACAATCCGCCGTCTAACAATCCTGCGATTCCCGAGTACTTCAACGCATCCTGCACAATGAAACTTATTTCGCAGAATGGAACGACGTGGGGCCAACTCAGTATGAAGCAACACAGCTGCTACGCTGCGTCGCGCGAAAATTCAGACGGCTCCGCGGACTTCCTTCTCTACATGAACACTGGCGGATATGCGCCTTCAAGTATCCCTGCCGACTTTAACTATGGTTGGGGCAACACCTGTGAACAGGTCCTTACGCAAATCCAGAATCGGTGTCGTTTCTAAGTGTTTCCGTTAGAGGCGATCTTAACGAAAAATCTCGTCTCCCCATTCCGGGGTGTCGCGGACCCAGAAGTGGCCCCAGGCCCATCTGGCGTTGAGATCATCATAGGCATCCAGGAAGGCCTGCACCTCAATCACCCCGCTTTCGGAGACGGGGCGATCTTCTATCTGCCATTCGCCAGGCAACTTGCTGATCAAGTTCTGAATTGTCTTTTCCAGCTGCTCCCCTTTGCGCCGCCTATGCCTGCTCCAGAAACAGCAATCGAAAAGGCCTGATGCCTCTGAGAATGGTTCAAAGACTGTCATCACAAATTCCGCGCCAATTTGCTCTTCTAAGTCACTCAGCGCGGCACGGGCATCCATCCCGTTGTTGTATCTTAGTATCACTCGCCAATAGGCGGCGAACACGTCCCCTAGGAGTAACACGTTGATGTTCTCAACTAAATTCGTTCCACCACAGGATAGCGGCGGAAAAGCACTGGATCAATGGCCTATCCGTTCTTCTGTCGGCACGACTTGTAGCACGTCAGTTTCAATAAAGCGGGACGCTTGGTAAACTGTCAGTTCTGGCACATGGCCGACTCGCAATATGTGTCGCGAACACACCATTGTTGTTGGAAAAACGAGTAGCTTCGTCCGCATTACAGCCATTAGCTCGATTGTCCATCACCCAACCGACACCAATTCAATCGCAAAAGTCAGATCCTTACCCGCCAACGGATGATTGGCATCAAGTGTCACGTGATCATCCGTAACCTCCATCACAGTAACCGGTATCGCCTGTCCCTGCGGGCTTTGCATCTGAAGCGTCATGCCAACTTCCAAAGGAATATCATCGGGAATGTTGTCTCTTGCGATCTGCTGTCGTGCGGCGGGGTTGATCGGACCATAGGCCTGATCACAGGGGATATTGACGGTTTTCTTCTCACCAATCTTCATTCCCGGAATGGCCGCATCAAGACCGGGGATAATCTGACCAGAGCCAACAGCGAATTCAAGCGGCTCGCGCCCTTCGCTGCTGTCAAACGTATCACCGTTGTCCAAAGTGCCGGTATAGTGAATGCGAACGGTGTCGCCCGTTTTTACAAGGGTCATCGGGGGTCCAATTCTGTGACGGGATGGGTTGGCAAGGCCGCGTACAGCGCGGGTGCTTGAACGAATGCATGACGCTAACGTGGACGTGATTGGATTGCAATCAGATGCCGGACTTTGCACATAGTTGGGGGTTTTATCGGCCCTGCTTCCATGCCACTCTGCGCGGCGAAACCGGAGGAAACCATGCCCATTACCACCTGTATCTTTGACGCTTACGGAACCCTGTTTGATGTCGCCGCCGCCGCCCGAAACGCAGCAAAAGAACCCGGTCGCGAAGCATTTGCTGCGCACTGGCCAGCCATCGCCAGTCACTGGCGGCTGAAACAGCTGCAATATACCTGGCTGCGGGCAGTGATGGGCCAGCACGCGGATTTCTGGGATGTCACACAAAACGGGCTGGACTGGGCACTAGAGGCAGAGGGGCTGGGCGATGATCCTGAACTTCGCGAAAGGTTGCTGCAGCTTTATTGGGAACTCGACGCATTTCCCGAAGTGCCCGCTATGCTCGCCGCCCTCAAAAGCGGCGGCATGAACACCGCCATCTTATCCAACGGCTCTCCCGCCATGCTGGATGGGGCCGTGCAATCTGCCCTGATCGGTGACGTGCTGGATGATGTCCTGTCGGTTGAAAGCGTCGGCATTTTTAAGCCCGCCGATATCGTCTATGAACTGGTCACAAAGCGTTTTGGCTGCACCCGGGACGAGGTTTTGTTTGTCTCCTCCAACGGTTGGGACGCCAGCGCCGCCGCCGGATACGGATTTACCACCGCATGGGTCAACCGCGCGGGCGAACCGATGGACCGCCTGCCGGCCAAGCCAAATCACGTTCTGAACGACCTGACCGGCATACCTAAACTGGCCGGGGTCTGAATGCCCGGTTTTACGACATCAGACAGCGTTCGTCTGCATTATGAGGACGATGGAACAGGTCCACCGGTGCTGTGCCTTGCCGGGCTGACCCGCAACAGCACTGATTTCACCTATCTTGCCCAACATCTCACAGACCACCGCCTGATCCGGCTGGACTATCGCGGGCGCGGACACTCCGAATATCCGGATGATTTCATGTCCTACAACATTCTGCGCGAAGGACGCGACGCGATCGAGCTTCTGGATCATCTGGACCTTGCGCAGGCCACCTTGATCGGCACTTCCCGTGGCGGTCTGATCGCGATGGCCCTGTCGGTGACCGATCCCGCGCGGCTGAACGGTGTTGTCCTTAACGATATTGGCCCCGAAGTGGCCCCCGCAGGCATCGCCCGGATCATGGACTATGTGGGCAAGGAGCCGCCCTTTGCCAATCTCGACGCTGCTGCAACCGCCCTGCAATCCGGGCATCAGGCTGGATTTCCCGGCGTTCCCCTGTCCCGCTGGCGCGAACAGGCGGAATTCTTGTGGTATGACAAACCCGGCGGCGGTATCGGCCTGCGCTATGATGCCCGCCTGCGTGATGCCCTGATCGGTCAGGCGGGCGTAGGTGAGGCCCCTGATCTATGGCAGCTGTTCGATGGCCTAAAGAACATACCCCTTGCCACCATTCGCGGCGCGAACTCTGACCTCTTCGCCATTGAAACCTTTGAGAAAATGCAAGATCGTTACCCTGGCATGATCACCGCCACAATCCCCAACCGGGGCCATGTTCCCTTTCTCGACGAACCACAAGCGCTTGCCGCCATTCATTCCCTGCTGGAGCAGACCAAATGACCAATATCACCATGATCCGCGCCGCCGCCGAACGTATCAAGGGCCACGCCCGCCGCACCCCCCTGCTCAGCTCTCCGTTCCTTGACGAAATCGCCGGACGGCGGGTTCTGGTCAAACCCGAATGTCTGCAACATACCGGCAGTTTCAAATACCGTGGCGGGCGCTCTGCCGTCTCTGCGCTGGACCCAGAGGTGCGCGCCCGTGGCGTCATCGCCTTTTCCAGCGGCAACCATGCCCAGGGCGTGGCCCTGGCGGCCAAGGAATTCGGCATTCCGGCGGTGATCATTATGCCCGCCGATGCCCCGAGGCTAAAGATCGAAAACACTCGCGCCATCGGTGCCGAGGTGGTGCTTTATGACCGCGCCGGGGGCGAAAGCCGCGAGGCGCTTGGTGACGCGATAACCGCTGAACGCGGCCTGACCCTGATCAAACCCTATGACGAACCCCAGGTCATCGCCGGTCAGGGCACCACAGGGCTGGAAATAGCTGCACAAGCGCAAGAGGCCGGCGTAGACTCCGCCGATGTGCTGGTCTGCTGCGGCGGAGGTGGTTTGACATCGGGCATTGCACTGGCGCTGGAGGCGGATGCCCCCGGTCTGCGCCCCCGCCCGGTAGAGCCTGAAGGGTTTGACGACGTCACCCGCTCGCTCATCTCAGGTCATATCGAAACCAACAACCAGCAATCCGGTAGCCTGTGCGACGCGATCCTGACCCCCTCGCCCGGCCAGATCACCTTTCCGGTCATGCAGCGGCTTTGCGGCCCGGGCCTTGTGGTTACCGAAGACGAATGCCTGCACGCCATGGCATTGGCCTTTCAACGGCTCAAGCTTGTCGCAGAACCCGGCGGCGCTGCGGCCCTTGCGGCTGCCCTGTTTCATGGGGATGAGATTGAGGGCAACGCGGTGATCTGCACCATTTCGGGGGGGAATGTGGATGCGGATGTGTTTCAGATGGCTTTGAACAGGTTCGAAGGATAAGCAAAAGACCGCTTCTCTAATTGGGTGTTTGGGTCAAGCTCATTTTCCTTTTTAGTTTTGGGTTTTGTCGCTCATCCGGGTCACGCTTCTCTTCGCAGTCTGATTGATGCTCAGGTGGCACCGCTGCACGCATATGTCGGATCGGTTGTGGAGAGCCCCGCTAAGAGACGCGCTTCACGTGGCGCAGCAGTCATTTTCGGCTTCATCCACGAACCTCGTCCGGTGAGGGACGACCCCGCTCGGTTTGGTGGTGGGTGGTTCAGATCATGCCGTACCCTCCACCATTTCCGGACGGAATTCAGTGCCATCTGCCCACATGCGGTGTAGCAAAACAGCCAGTTTACGTGCGACGGCGACGACAGCGCGACGTCTGCCTTTGGTCCGCATCAGGCGCGTCCCCCAGGTTTTGATCTGTGACCCGGCCATCGTGCGCATGAGCAGTGCATTTGCCGCCGCGTATAAAGTTGCGCGAACGTCTCTGTCACCCGCCTTTGATATTCGGCCGGGATTGTCATGTTCACCCGACTGGAAACGGCGCGGTGTCAGCCCAAAATGTGCGGCCACCGTGCGGGATCGCTTGAAGCGGTCAGGATCATCGACAGCCGCCTTGAAGGTCAGCGCTGCGATCGGCCCGACACCCGGCACAGTCATCATCCGCATGCAGACCTCATCGTGACTTGCAGCGCGTTTGACGCGCCGGTCCAGTTCCAGGAAGTGCTGATACAGAACAAGGCGTGCATCTAGCAGCGGAAGCATAGCATGTGCCAGAACATCATCCATCTCGATCATCGGGCGGACAACACCGTCAAAGCTGCCATGCTTCACGGTCTTGGGCAGGCGGATGCCGAAGATTTTCAGCAACCCGCGAACTTCATTGGCCAGATCAATCGTTTTGTTAAGTAGGGCTTTACGGGTGCTGAGCAATGCACGATAGCCATGGGCCTTCCGGCTCTTCATGTGCACAGGGCTGAACCATCCGGTGCGCAGGATCTGCGCAATTCCTCGGGCGTCATTCTTGTCGGTCTTGTTGCGCATCGCAGACAGCGCCGCATTCACCTGACGCGCTTCCATGCACACGACGTCGAAGCCCTCATTGGTCAAGCCAAAGAAAAGGTGCTGGCTCATCGTGCCCGCCTCGAAGCCAACTCGCTCAATCGGATAAGCAAAATCCGTCAAGCACTCCGCAATGTCGCCAACCTCGCACAGCAGATCGCGCTCAAGCATCACCTTGCCCTTGCTATCAACGATGCAAAGCGCGCACGACCGCAGCGACACATCCAGTCCGGCAAAATATTCCATCATCAGTCTCCCTTGTTCACAGCTATCCTGTGATCCTACCGGGAGCTCAACCTCAGATCAGGGTCAGCCCAATTACACATGCTCGGAGCCCAAAGCAACAATTGCTGCAGTGAACACAAATAACAATAGAGCGCGCTAAGCAGACGTTGTAGGTTCAAGGTGCTACCCACCTGTAACTTCTAAATACAAACGCTCATAGCTGTCACAGATTTTGTCAGAACTGAAGATGCTTGCCAATTGTGAGCGGGAGGGGATAGTTTCCGGGCCGTCTGAGAGTGTTTTAAAAATTGCACCTGCCAGCGCCTCAGAATTTCCGGGCTCAAACAAATACCCGAATCCAGTACGCGAAACAGGCTGGCGCATACCGGGCCGATCGGATGTCACGCATGGTGTTCCTCTCAACATCGCCTCGACCTGAACCAGGCCAAATGCCTCTATTCGATTGTTTGATGGCAGAACCAAAACATCAATGTCGTGGTAGAATTGATCAAGTTCCTCATCGCTGACACGCCCTCGAAAGATCACCCGCTCATCTGAATACTTTGAGACCAGATCGTACATTCCACTTTCAATCGGCCCGACGAATTCAAGGGTAAAATCCGGCCCCAGCTTTGCTTTGAGGGGGTCCAGTGCCTGCAAAAGAACTTCAAGCGACTTTTCCGGTGCGATGCGTCCGACAAAACCTATTTTGTAGGGCTTGACTGGTGATCGATACGGAGAGATTTTTTGCGGCCAATTTGGCACCGGCACGTCAATAAATTCCAGCTTTTTCCTGAACAGCCGGCAAAACCAGTTTCGGTGTGCATAGTCTTCAGTCGTGGCCACGATTTTACGGGCCAGCAGCCCGGCAACCAGATGCGATAGCCCACATAACAACGCTGAAAATTTGGAAAGCACATTATCGCCGGTCATCGAGCAATTGTAAGTGATCAATATCGGACGGCGCCGTAGCCAGGCACATACCGCTGCAGGGGCTGCATCGAACTGGGGCAGCCAGAGATGGACGAGATCGGCGTCTTTCGACAATCGCCAGACCTTGGGCCCGAACGCCGGTACAAGAGGACCTTTTCCAATATGCGCAATCGGCTTTATCCGATGGATATCTATGGCATGCAATTGCTCATGCGCAGGAAGGTCAGGATTGTGTTTTGCGGCGATGACCGTCACATCATGCCCTCGAGATGACAAGGCCTTTGTTATCGGCTGAAGTGCGAGAGTTAGGCCGGACAGATGCGGAAAAAAGAACGTGATAGAATAGAGAATTCTTATTGCGTGGCCTCCTCTGCCCGAAGTGTCTGTCTGATCACTGTGCCCGGAGCTGACAGTCTATACCGATTGCCCTGCCCAAGGTAGACCGTATGCAGTATAATCTGCAGATCAGAAAGTTATTGCAAAGGCGACGAAACCAACAATTAACACGAAACAAATCAGGCTTCTTCGATCTGTTGTGGCGAATATTACGGGGTCATCATGCATTCTTCCGGATGCGGTGGTCTGAAATATGTGTCTGAGCCAAACAATCAGAACCAAACAGATCAGCCAGAGAAAAACCGGGGTCTGATAAAGCCGTTCTACCGCGGATGAATTGAAATACAGCGCCAGAATAACAACCGATGCGTATCCGGCAATCGTCGCGAACCGCTCTACAATCGGCAAATGGCGCAGGTGATATCCACGGCCTGAAATGCTTTGGACGTCTGCGCTATCCGCAATATCTCTCAGTTCAGCCAAGCGCTTTACAGCAGCAAGTGCAAAGAAAATACAGGCTGAAAACAACAACAACCAAACCGATGGCGTGATGGCAGTTGCAGCACCTCCTGCAATAATCCGAGAGGTGTAAAGACCAGCCAGAATGCAAACATCCAGATAGACTATGCGTTTAAGAAAGACAGTATAAGCGACCGCCAAAGAAAGATATGCCAACAGGACGACCGAGAAGTAAGTGCCGAGCCTTGCCGCCGAAACAAACGCTGCTACCAGGAATACCCCCGCACATACAAGGCAGGCCGATCTGGTAATTCGCCCGGATGCCAGTGGTCTGTTGCGTTTGCGGCTATGGGTTTTGTCGGCGTTGCAATCATACAGATCGTTAAGAAGGTAAACTGCTGATGCAATCAGACTAAACGATACGAAAGCATTGACACTGTTGAGCAAGGTGTTTGACGAAACCTGATGTGCCGCGAGCATGGGCAGAAAAACCAACAGATTTTTTACCCAATGATGCGGCCGCGCAGCCTCTAAGCACGAGTTGACGAATTGCACGGTTTCTGAGGAGGGTGCCATAAAGGTGCGTAATCCCGTCGGTATTCCTTAGGTCACTGCAATTTCTTGTTCGTTGTTGTTGTGAAAATCTTTGTTGACCCGGCTTATTACTCTACGACCTAGAGCGAATTTTTCAGATTTTCCAGAATATTCTGCTGATCAAAGCAGTTGTTTTTTCTGAATATCTGAACCATCGGATGATCGTATACCCGCCACGGTTCCTGGGCCCAAAGATCCGGTACTTCAAGAAAAAGCGGCCGGTACCCCCTGATATCCTGCCATGCAAGTTCGAAGCAAAGCTCGCCGTCATACAGCATCTCATAATAGCGTTTCGTCATTGCAAACCGCTGATCGAACCGAGGAAGAACCAGCGCCTGTCGGCCCGAGGATATGATCAGATAATCGGTCTTTTTTAGTTTTTCTGCCAAATCGGCAGCCTTTTGAGGGCTGTCCGAATTTGTCAGCTCAAGATTAAGTATCTCAAAGTGGTTGTCATAATTTGACCATCTTCGTGATTGGTCGCCTTTCAGGGTTACAGGTACAGGCAGTCCGTCATCCCAACCGGATTCATTGGCGATGACTGTTCCTTTTGGCAGCGACCAAATCCAACGGGACGCTTCCAATCGCGGGTGGGGCGATGTGTGAATAAGATATACACCGCTTCCCCACCAAACGCCAAACGCCGCTGCGACCAATGAGATGCTCTTTGGAAGGCCGGTGCTCAGTACGGCCAGCGAAGCCAGAACCGCAAGTACGGGTAATGCAGGCGCGGCATATCTTAGCACCGACGCCTGATTTAGGATCGAATAGATCAGTATTGGTGCACACAGGCTTAGAAGGGTCCAAACCTGCCATGTGCCTTTGCGGAAACGCAGGCCGGACAAGAGTAACAACGCGATTACCGGGCCACACCCAAACAGCACAAAGTCACGGAGAAAGTCAGGCGTGCTGTACCCTTGCAACCACTGCCAGTTTGGGGGGAAGCCTGCTGATTTGCTAATAGCGTGGGCGTGCGAGAGTTCTTGGATGAAATCGGCAGATAGCGAAACATCGAATATCCCGGGGCCTGCAAAGGCAAACGGATTGAGCAGGCGATAGGAAACCAGAATTCCGGCAAGAATAACGATTCCCAGCACAATCATACGCCAGACGCCCTTAGCAGGGAGGAGTTTCAGCAAAACAAAAAGTACCGGCAGCCCCAGAACAAGCCCGGTAATCTTGCAGGCGATGGTTAATCCAATTGCAACGGCAGAGGCGGTCCCAAGCATGATCATGTTCCAAAACGACTGACATGCTGAAAGGCGAAACAACAGTAAAGCTGAACAGGCAAATCCTGCGGTTAGCCATGTGTCGACCGTATAGAAATTTGCAAGCTGCAAGGAGGTCGGCGCAGAGGCGTAAAGCAAACCGGCCAAGAGCGCAGCACGATGGCTTTTCGTCACCTCAAAGCCCAACATGACAACAGCGAGTATCGTAAAACTGTCGATCAGGGCGGTTACAGTTCTGGTCGTTATGAGCAACTGTGTCCAGTCGGAGATTTCAAGATGGATGGCAAGCAAGGCCATGGAGAGGATGGGGAATTCCCCGTAAACAAGCCCGCCCGACGTTGCATGAGGATCAAGCGGTGATTGTCCGCTGGCGAACCAAAGATGCGAAAGCGCCAGTGACTTGGCAGATGCGTCTGAATATCCTGAACTTATCTCACCAATTACGAACAGAAGATGACGTTCGTCCGGGTGCAGGCTGGCAAATTCATCCCAGCCGGTTCCGGCCAATCTTAACCACGCGGCAATTGCGAAAAGAGCAAAAGCAACGGTCAGAAAGGCAAGTGAATTTCGAAAGGCCTGGGATTGCATAACGTTTTATGCGCAATTGGCTTTTCTTAAGCCGGCGTTTTGCATGTCGTTTAGTGTTTTTTCGGCGATCTTCAGTGCCTGCGCGATGGCCTGATCCATATCAAGATAGCTGTAAGTACCCAACCGCCCTAAAAACGTAACGTCCCGCGTCTGCGATGCCATTTTTTTGTATTGGGTGAGCTGCTTTTTATCGCTGGCCAAATGAACAGGATAATACGGAATGTCGTTTTCGCCTGCCTCCCTTGATGTTTCCACAAATGCAATGCTGCCGCTGGTTTCTTGTTGCCAGGATGACAGGTGGCGATGCTCGGTGATCCGGGTATGCGGCACCTCCAGATCGCAGAAATTAATGACTGGCGTGCCCTGAATGTCACCGCGCTCACGAAGTTCTTCGAAATGTAGTGTACGGTAGGCGAGGCGCCCCGCCTTGTACTGAAAATACCTGTCTATCGGTCCTGAGTAAAACGTGTGCTGCACGTCGATTTCCGGCATTTCCTCAAAGCGGCAACCCAACCTTGTGACGATGTTTTCGTGCGCCAGCATGTTCAGGACCATTTGGGTATAACCTTTCTCTGGCAGAGCTTGGCGCTGGTGGTGAAAATAATTGTCATCGAACGAAAACCGGACTGGTAGCCGTTTGAGAATTGAGGCAGGCAATTCACTGGGATCTCTTCCCCATTGCTTGATCGTGTAGCCTTTGAAAAAGGCCTCATAAAGCGGGCGCCCGATGGTTGAGAGTGCCTGTTCTTCGAATGTGACCGGATGAGGAATTTCCTCAGCATGTGCGCTGAGAAACTTCTTTGCTTCTTCCGGTTTGAAACATCTGCTGAAAAACTGGCTCAATGTATGAAGGTTGATTGGAAGTCGGTAAGCCTGGCCATTGGCAACAGCCAGAACCCTGTGCCGGTAAGGAATGAAATTCGCAAACCTTGAGACGAAGTCCCAGACATGTTCCTGATCGGTATGAAAGATATGGGGCCCATAGGCATGGACCATGATGCCGGTCGCGGGATCAATCGCAGTGTGGCAATTTCCGCCGACATGGTCCCGTTCGTCGATCACCATCACATGCTGACCTGCGTCAGCCAACACTCTGGCGAGTGTTGCGCCGCTTACTCCGGCACCAATAATCAAAAACGGCGTTTCCATTTCCGGTCTTTCAAGTTAGTTCAATGGCTGTTGTCATGCTAACAGCATTACCGCGTGACCGGTAGATAAGGCCTGTAGACGCTAAGCGGAGTTCATATTGAATGCTATCGTTATCTGTGGTCATGCCAGCTTACAACGAATCTGCCTCTATCACCGATGCCATCAGCGAAACGGTGGAGCATGTTTTAAGCGTGGTGCCAGAGAGTGAGTTGATCGTTGTTGATGACGGATCAACCGACGACACGGCAAATCTGATCGCGGCTCTTGAGCCGAAAATTCCCAATTTAAAACTGATCAGGCAAGCCAATGGCGGTCACGGATCAGCGTTGATGCATGGTTTGGCAGAAAGCAGGGGTGAGACATTGTTGCTGCTCGACAGTGACCGTCAGATTTCACTTTTGCAGTTTGCGGAACATTGGAAGTTTTATACAGAACAGCAATGCGTAGCGGTACTGGGAGTGCGCAAGCCACGCCATGACCCCTTTCATCGTTTACTGGTCACCAGAGCGATGAAATTTTTGATTTTCTGCATATTTAGAAAAGCGCCACAGGATGCGGGCGTGCCCTATAAAATCGTCAGCCGCGAGAAATGGTTGGAGGCCGCTCAATACATTTCAGCCAAAAGTTGGATTCCATCTGTTCTGCTCGCGATTTTCCTGCTTCACCATGACCGCAATAGGGTATTTGAAATTCCGGTTTTACATGCGGCTCGTTCGCACGGGCAATCCAGTTTAAATTTTAACCGCCTGACCAAATTTTGCATGGCTGCGGCGACTGAGGTCATAGCCTTTCGCAAGATAGCCAAAAGCAAAAAATGAAAGCTGCCGATGTTCAAGTTGCAAAAAAAAAAGCCGGACTGCTATTCGTAGATGAGCCTAAGCGCGCCACTCAGGGGAGTGAAAACATTGCGTTTTAAGTTCAAAAATTGGTCAGTGAAACTAATTGTCACGATTGTGCTTTGCTCACTTTTCGGCATTTTTGCAGATTCGGCAAACGCCCGGAATGTTCCAGGATCAGCTTCGGCAGTTGTTGGCCCGCTTAGTGAAACGGCCAGTGCTTCCTTAATTAATGGCATCCACGATGGCTTGCTGAAGGTGCGTGGCGATGACCGTGTGCCGCAGACGGATATTGTCGCCAGATTAGATTTGGTTAGTCAGGGCGCTATCGGGAATGACGGCTCATTGGCCTTCCAGGGCGGGAATGCTGGATTTTTAAACGAAGATGGTTTCGGCGTATTGTTCAACCTTGAATATCGCAACGTCGATAATTCCGACATCGATGCCGATCTTTTGGATGGCTCAGCGCTGTTGTTGTACAGGCCACAGGCGAATTTGCTCTTGTTTGGCGGTGTGATCGGTGAATATCTGGATGGAGATACGCCTTTTAATGTCGGCACGATTGAGGCCGAGGGCGTCGGCGCAGCAGCCGGTTTCGACGCCAGGATTAATGACAATACTTCTATAATTGGCGCGCTAGGTTATCTGTTCTTGGATTATGATGTCACGAGAACTGCAGGGGCCATTAGGGGATCTTTCGATGCGACAAGGCTAATGGCTGATCTGCAGACGAATACCGTTCGTCAGCAGAATGGCGTAATCTACACCTATAATTTTGGCGCTCGGTATATCCACCAGGATAATGATAGCTATACAGAAAGTGGCGGTTTGTTCGTCGGCTCGACGTCGCATACCACTTTTAGCGCATTGGCAGGCATGAGGGCGCGCTTTATTTCGGCCGGTGTTGATCCATTCCTCGAAACCCAGATTCGCTATGATCTGGTCGACGATTCTAACCTGCCTGTGGGCGTGGCCGATCTGAGCTCAACCGATTTCAACGCTAGGTTTGGTGCTGGTATTGCCCATGAGACTGGCAATTCACTGTTCGAATTTGGCGTAGGGGTTCACACCACAGAAGACGGTTATGACGGATTCGACGGGCGCCTCAGAATAGTGAAGCGGTTTTAATCCTTTATGCGCTTTGCAATTATGGCGCCCGTGATTGCTGCTGTAGCGGTGGCTTTAGGGTTCGCGCTGTTATCTTTACCAGTTATTCAGAACGCTTTTGATGCATTGGCAACTCTGTTGGCTTCTGTAAGTGCATTCATTCTGGGCTTGGCTGGCTATGACATCACCCAAACAGGAACAGAATTACGTGACCAACTGCAGGGATTTGCCATTGAGGTGACAGAAGCCTGTGATGGGCATGGGTTGATCATTAGCTGGGCGGCAATTTTGATGATTGTTCGCGCGACAATGTTGAAACGGCTGATTTATTTCGCAGTCGGATTTCTGGTTGTTCAAATATTCAATCTGATACGCATTGTCGTTTTGTATGTGGCTGCTCCGGCTGGGACGACCCTGTTTGACACTTTTCACTTTTACCTTTTCCCGCTGCTGACAGCGCTGATGCTGGTCGCATTGGTAACCAGTATGATGCCAAGACTACGTCCTCAGGCGGTTCTGGTGGCGGTGCTTTCGTCTGTTCTGGCGGTGGCCTGGTACTTTGCCGGAGAGCCAATCACGGTGGTCACAGCGTTGCCACTCGCAGAATGGATGAATGTAGTTCTGGGTTATGCGGAGATTGGGCAAATCTCGAACTCTGACACCGGCTGGCGAATTGGCAGCCAGCTGGTCCAATCACAGGAACCGCTAAGACTGTATATTTCGCCTCTGTATCCGGCTGATTTCACCCTTGCGATGCCGTTGTTGATCGCTGCGGTCGTGGTTGTTCGAAGCGGATATCTTTATTTGGTGCTTGCGATTCTTGGCATGGTTGTTGCCCTGTCATTGGGGTCGCATACAGAAATCTGGAATATCGCTTTGCTTAAAGAGGTGAAATTCAGCATAGTTTCGCTGGGGAATGGAAAGGCCGCCCTAACCGCGTATGAGCCGCCTTCGAATCTGGTGATTGATTGTTTCAGATTGATGCAAAATACCATTGTGCACCTGATCCTGTTAGTCCTGCCGGCATTGATATTGATCTATGGAGTAGAGCGTGATCGGGAGTTGGAAACAGGTTCTTGATCAGAATTTTGCGCGTTGGGTCGGCATATGTCTGCTGTTGGGCACTTGCTTGCGGCTGCAGGGTCTGGATTGGGATGGTTGGCAGCAATTCCACCCCGATGAAAGAAACATCGTTTACGCAGCACTATCGCTGACGGCCAGCAATTGGCATGTTCCTGATTTTCTCGCTTACAACGGCCTGTCCCTGTATACACCGCTCGCCATCGCACACCTGATATCTGCGTCGCCTGATGTGGCCGATGTGACCTGGGCCGCGCGTCTGCTTTCGGCGCTGCTCAGCTCACTTTCGGTCGGATTTGGCTGTTTGATCGCGATACGAATAGGCGACAGGTTGGCGGGACAGATTGCAATATTACTGCTGGCCACCTCTGCACCATTGATTCAATGGGCGCATTTCGGAACCACGGAAAGCTCGATGATCCTGTTCGTGCTCATTCTGTGGTGGTTGTCACTTCGGGTGATGTCCGGAGAAGAGACCCTTCTGAGGGCTGCAATCTATTCCGGTATCGCTATTGGCGTGGCCTGCGGTTTCAAAACCACGGCTCTGGCTTTTGCTCTTATTCCGGGCATGACGTTGATTGTACTGGTGCGTCAGTTCGGCTGGAAACTGGTATTCCCCTGCATGACGGGCATTCTCATCGCCGGTGCGATATTCTTGGCGACAACACCCGCTCTGCTGTTCAAGACAGAACAATATCTGTCCGTTATGGCGTTTGAGCGCGGAGTTGTCAGCGGCCAGACCGACGTGTTCTGGACTTGGCAGTTTAGTGATGCGGTAGATGTCCTATATGAATTCAGATCACTGTGGCAGGTGCTTGATGGTGGTATGCTTCTTCTGGCCGTGGTGGGTGTTTTCTTGCTGTCGAAGCAGAAGTTTCGGCAAACTATTCCCATGCTGGCCTTCGTGATCATTTACCTGCTGATCGTAAGCCAATGGCACGCAAAGTTTATCCGATACCTGGCGCCGGTCCTTCCGGTTCTGCTTATTTACGCTGCGGTCGCAGTGGCGCGCCTCATCACGGGCTGGTCCAGCTCTGCCAGGGTGTTGTCCGCGTTCTCATTGCTGTTAACCGTTGCGACGGGGCTGATGATGGCGCTGAGTTTTCAGGCCGAGGATCCCAGGATTAATGCGCATAGATATCTCAAAGCACATATGAACGAAGGTGATGCCATTCTGCGTGAACCCGTTGATGTAGGTGCGCCGTTATTTGGGTCACCGAATGTTGCGGTATTACCGCTGATCGAAGCCTCATCACCGGAAAAGGTTAGTGACATATCATCTTTGGTCGCCAATGCGGACTGGCTGGTGATGAATAGCCGCCGACATTGGTCTGTGTTGCCAAAGCTGACAGAGAGGTTCAGATATATGTGCGGATATTACTCTGCGCTGGAGCATGGTGAGTTCGGACTACAGGAGGTCGCGCGATTTTCCAGAAACCAGATACTGCGAGGACTAACCTATCCGGGGCTCGGAGCAGAGGAAACACGCATCGTGTTCGACCGGCCTGAGGTGATTGTTTTCAAAAGACGCTCAGCTATCTTAGCCCAAGCCATAGAGGATCGGATCACAACCAGAAGCGATTCCTGCGGAGTGCCAACATTTTGATACCCGATTTACCGTCTTCTCAGGTGTTGGAGATCATGAGCTGGTTGTTCTGGCTCTGGCTTGTAGGATTTGCCGCGTTGCCTATGGCACAACGCCTGTTTGGCGACCATTGTGACCATGGTTATGTCGCTGGAAAGATTTTGGGGTGGCTTGGGTTTGCCTACATCCCCTGGCTTGCGGCCTCAATGGGGATCGTGTCCTTCGGTTCAACGGGTCCCGTTATTGGATTGCTAGCGATGGCGGTTGCCTTTGTTGCATTCCGCCCGACCAAATGGGAAATCAATTGGGTGTCCATCCTCAGGATAGAACTGGGGTTCGGCGTCCTGTTCATACTTGGTCTTGCTGCGCGGTTGCATGCGCCTGATATTGCAGGGCTCGAAAAATTCATGGATTTGGGTTTTCTGGCCTCGTCAATGCGGGCAGAGACCATGCCCCCGCCGGATATGTGGATGTCCGGAGAAACGATCAATTACTATTACTACGGACACTCCGGAGCTGCCCTATGGGCATTGCTGACGAATGTCAGTGCAGATCACGGTTATCAGCTGCATATGGCGACATTGTTCGGGCTTACCGGGCTTGGTGTGTATCGGCTGGTCCGGGAATTGTCTCGTCCTGCCGGAAGAACCCTATCGGTTATCGGCGGGATCACAGGGACGATGCTGGTGCTGTATGCCGGCAATTTCCACTCGGTATTGTACACGATTTTCCGACCGTTGATGAATGCTGTGAATCCACAGTTTTACTACCCGGATTCCACCCGCTTTATCGGTTTTGACCCGATCACAGAGGACAAAGCTTTTACAGAGTTCGTGGCGTATGGGTTTCATGTGGGTGATATGCACGCGCATGTCTTGGCCACCCCGATTGCCGTTCTGACGGCATTGGTGTTGCTTTCTACCCTGCGCAACAACTGGACAGCTCAGTCAGCAGTTTATCGCTATGCGATCCTGCTGGGTTGGCTGCTTGGGCTGAGCTACATGACGAACGCTTGGGATTTGGCGATTAATGGCCTGTTGGCGTTGCTAACTGGTGCAATATTGTTGATACGTTCCCGCCAACCCATTCTCGGAACAGTTGACCGCTATCTCGCTGTGGGAATGACCTGTCTGGCAATAACGTTTCTCACGATGACACCCTTTCTGAACTCGTTTGTCGCGTTTGTGGAAGGTATCCGACTTGTCAATCTGCAGACTCCCTTTTGGCAATTACTGGTTATTTACGGTCATGGCATTTTTGCGATAGCTGTGTTTTTCATGCTGTTCATAACGCATCAGGACCGGCAACAACCAGAACATGTTTTCACAGGCGTTCTGGCCTTCACAGTTGTCCTGCTGATCGCCATACCTGAATTCGTTTATGTGAAAGACGCGCATGGGGAAGATTATGCGCGCGCGAACACCATGTTTAAACTGAGCTTTCGAAGCCAGATGTTCCTGCAGATATCCGCGCTGGTTGTCGTCATCCTGCTGACCGCCAGCTCGCGCCGCAAATTTATTCTCGGCTGCATTCTGTCCGTGCCACTGATTTCCACATTTTCCTATGCCGGTATAACGTTTCAGAGCCCAGGTATTGTCAAAAACCTGGACGGGCTTGCATTTTTAAAGGAAGAACGCGCGATCGCCAATTTCGTTAACACATTGCCCCTGACCAAAGGAGAGGCAATTCTTGAGGCCGGTGGGGAGAGCTTTTCTGATGGCGGGCGTATTTCCGCTGTGACCGGTCAGCCGACGGTTTTGGGCTGGCTGGGGCATGAAGTGCTGTGGCGCGGGTATGGTCAGAAAATCGCAGACCGGCAGGCGGCAGTAAAACACGCGTATGAATCACAAAATATCCGACAGCTCTGTGATGTACTTCAATCCTATAACGTCAGGTACATTGTGGTCAGCCAGGTCGAGAAAACCCTGTACCCGGATTTGCAGGATGCTGTTTTTGATCAGGTTGGTCATACAATTTATCAAACCGGCGCAGGACGAGTTATCGCACCAGACCCGGAAACCTGTTCGTGAGACGGTTTAGTATCAGAAGCCTGTTAACGGTTGTCGTCAGCATCGCGGCGCTTTGGCTCGCGTTCAAACTTTCCGATGGCGTGAGCTATTTGCATTTGCCGGCCGAACCATCAGCGGGTTGGCTGCTTTTGGCGATCGTGCTCCAGATCACGATCATTATGATTTTGAGCTGGCGATGGTTGCTTCTGGTCCGTGGCCTTGAAGTTCAGTCAAGCGAATTGTCCTTTCTGGTTCTGGGCCAGCTCACCTGGGCCGGAATTGGGCTAAGCCAGATTGCGCTTGGCCCGGTCTCAGCAGATGCGTTGAGGGTTGCAGGGCTGAGAGAGCGCAGGGTTCCTATTTCCGAGGGTCTGCGAATTGTATTGGTAGATAGGGTCATTGGTTTGTCCAGCTTGCTTGCTGTGGGCTTGATGGCAATGCTTTGGGTCCTGCCACCAGCCGATAGTATGTATCTGGCAGCTTTGTTGATTGTTGTAATTTTTCTTGGCACGGCCTGCGCGATTGCACTGTCCAGAGTATTTCGGCCTGTCAAAGCGATACTGGCCAATTTAGGGCATCTTGCAGGGTCACAATTGGGGATTGCGTTGGTGTTTCTTTCAGCGATTGCACATGTTCTAAACATTGCCAGCTATATTTGCATCGCGTTTTCAATAGGATTTGCTCCGCCATTGCTGGAAACTGTGGTTTCTGTCGCGATTGGACTGCTGAGCGCAGTTGCCCCGATTACCGTTGGTGGGTGGGGCGTTAGAGAACTTGCGATCTCACAGGCTTTTCAACTACAGGATGTAATATTTGACGGCGCAATTACCGTCTCTATTCTATTTGGCCTAATGCATATTGCTATTGGTATTCCCGGCCTGCTACTATTTGGGTGGCGAAAAGGTGTAAAAATGGGATTTCAATCGTAAATCGGAAAAAGATGCTTAGGTATTCTGTTGAAATTTTGGCGAGGCAGTTTGTGCTGCACTTTGTTGCGGCGCTGTTTGCTTTAGTGACGGTATCTGGTAGCGCGATGGCGCAGAGCGATCCGACACCCACAGCGACTCCAACACCGGCACCAACGCCAACCACCACTCCTACACCGGCACCGACGGCAACTCCGACACCAACACCAACCGCCACTCCAACACCGACGGCGACTCCGACGCCCGCGGCCACGCCGACTCTGATGCCCACGCCATCAACATCACCAACGGGAACGCCTAGGCCGACACGAATGCCATCCGGAAGCCCTACACCGGCGGCATCCGGAAGTCCGACACCTGCGAATGTTCCGGTCGTTCCCGGCACAGGTGGCGACGGAACCATTCCATACTATCTCATAGCATTGATTTTGGCCTTCCTGACACTGCTCCTGTGGGCACGCTCAACTCGGCAAATGTAAAATTTGTGCATTACAGAACCGCTTGATTTCACAGCGTTTTGGACGTTTCCACGAAAATTGTGTTCCAGGTTCTCGCGACACACTTTAGCCGCTTGAAAAACCGATTAACCAACGCCTACGTTCTTCTGAGAATATTCTCCTACTCTAAGTATGGAGCGGTAACGAGGATGATCCTACTTCCAAATCTATGAGTCTTATGTCTTCGAAATAACGGCCATTAAGAACCAGATTGGCTAGGCATTCTGTAGATCTGCAAAGTAAGCTTTTCACAAATACTCTCGTGTAGATTGCAATTGCTGCGAATGTCTACAATACCACCCTTGCTGCTTTTTGCCACGGTCGCAAAGCGCCGATACCAGACGTTGAAGGTTTGTGCAGCGAAAGCCCGTATTGTCCGGCTCAACTGACCTAAAGGTCAACAATTCTAACCAAATTCGTCAGATGATTGGTGAGAGCCCGAAGCAGCCCTAGGAAAAGCACAATAAAGCGCGGAATCAGGGCGCGGAACGCGCCGCTGCGCAGCGACGGAACCCCTTCACAGCAAGGATGTATTTGGCGGACATAAAGTGCCCCGAATATAGGTTGCTGCGCCCACCCGGCGGTAAGGCACTGCGCGGCATGGCGGAATCGGGCAAAGGCCTTCAAAGTCACGCATCGCCGACATCCACACAAGACAATAGCTTGCAGGTTGCGCCCGGGTTGGAAAGGTGTTTCCCTTTTGTGCAAAAGATAGGGATGCGCACATGACCGAATTCACCATTTCCTCGTTCAACGTCAAAAACCTGATCGGCCCGGACAAGGAATATTACGAATTCCAGACCTACACGCCCGAGGAATACGCCTGGAAAAAAGACTGGATGGCGGACCAACTGCTGACACTTGATGCCGACATCGTGGGCTTTCAGGAGATCTTTGAAGAGGATGCACTGCGCGACGTGATCAAAGAAACCGATCGCCGGGCAGAGGCGCTTAATGCCGAAACTATCCCTGATAAATCAAAGCGCTATCATCGAAAGGTCATCTTCAGAAAGCTCCGTGTTGACCCCTATTCCGAGGCCTCATTGGCCTTTGCCCGCAACACAGCGGACGAAGGTATCCCGGGACAAAGACGGCCCGGCCTGGCGGTCCTGTCACGCTTTGGATTTGTCGGACAGCCAGAGGTCATTCAGGACCTCTCCGAGCCTCTGACCATCAATTTCCCCCCCTTGCGTGGCATGGGCGGCCCACAGGATGCAGGCCATTACCAGATGCGCCGGTTGTCACGCCCCGTCCTTAAAGTCCGCGTTCCTGTGGGCGAACAGGTGGTGACTGTGTTCAATTGTCACCTCAAATCCAAGCTGGGCGAATTCATACGTCCCGATGGCGCCGATTTCGCCCCCGAAGAGGACCTGACCCGCTATGACCCGGTCGGTCGCGCCCTGGGCGGCCTCCGCTCGGCCCTGCGCCGGATGGCCGAGGCTTGGGTGCTGCGCCGCGAAATCATTGCGGAAATTAAATCAGGCAATCCGGTTATGGTTTTGGGGGATTTTAACGATGGCGAACACGCGGTCAGCTCTGAAATTATCACCGGTGAAACACCGTTCAAAAACTACGCCTGGATGCAGCGCCATGACGCCCGGGACCGCAGTGCGCGCTACTCAGCAGAGGAAAGCACCCAGATCACTGGTAACATAGAGGCCGTGCGCCTGCATTCCGCGGAAAAACTCTTCGTGCGCAAATCCCTGCGCGATATGGTCTATACGTCTGCCTTTGGCGGTGCGTTTGAATCCATCGACCAGATCTACATGTCCCGTCACTTCCACCCAGAGAACGCCGACCGTATTGGTGATATGACCTATTTCAGCGTGTTCAACGATCACCTGACCGATGGCTCCCACCCGGAAGCCCCGTATAACAAACTCGCCTCTGATCACGGGCAGATCATGGCACATATGTCGCTGCGTTAGAGTGCAATCCGAAAAGTGGGAACCGGTTTTCGGAATAAATTGCGCGTAAAATCAGAAGAGTAGAGCATCGCTACTGAAACAGATTAAAAGAGCGATACTCTGGCATAGGGGGAAGACACATGCGCACACAGGTGGCGATCATCGGCGGAGGGCCCGCAGGCCTGTTGTTGTCGCAGATCCTGCACCATCAGGGCATCGATACGGTGGTTCTGGAACGCCGGTCACGGGCCTATGTACTGTCAAGAATAAGGGCCGGCGTGCTAGAGGCCAGCTTTGCCGACTTGATGCGCGCAGCTGGGGCAAGCGAACGCATGGATGGCAAGGGGATCGTTCACGAGGGCGCCAATATAGCCCATCCAGACGGCATGTTCCGGATTGATTTTCGCGCTCTGACAGGCGGCAATGTGGTGATCTACGGCCAGACAGAGCTTACCCTTGATCTCTACGACGCCCGTGATGCAACAGGCGGAACAACTTTCGACAACTGCTCCGGTGTTGAACTTCACGACATTGACAGCACCGCGCCCTACGTCACTTTTTGCCATGGCGGGCAAGATCACAGGCTTGACTGTGATTTCATCGCCGGATGCGATGGATTTCACGGCCCCTCTCGCCAGGCCATCCCAGAAGACCGCCGTACCGAATTCGAAAAAACCTATCCGTTTGGCTGGCTTGGGCTTTTGTCAGAAACACCTCCGGTCGCGGATGAGCTGATATATGCAAGCTCTGCCCGCGGTTTTGCCCTGTGCTCAATGCGTGGCCCGAACCTCAGCCGCTATTACATCCAGTGCCCGCTGTCAGATGATCCAGAGGATTGGCCCGACGACAAATTCTGGCGCGAGCTGCGCCGCCGTCTGCCGGATACGGTCGCAGAGCAGCTGATAAGTGGGGTCTCTGTCGAAAAATCCATCGCGCCACTGCGGTCATTTGTCTGTGAACCGATGCAATGGGGGCGGCTCTATCTCTGCGGTGATGCGGCCCATATCGTGCCTCCAACCGGGGCCAAGGGCCTCAATGCCGCCGCCAGCGACGTGCGCGACCTGTCACAGGCATTCCTGAGCCATTACCGGGATGGCGACGGGCACGCACTCGAACATTATTCTTCGACCGCACTGGCCCGCATCTGGAAAACCCAGAGGTTCAGCTGGTGGATGACCAATCTGCTGCACCGCTTTCCGGAACAGTCGGGTTTCGACCAGAAGATGCAACAGGCGCAACTGAACCAATTGGCCGTTAACTCTTCTGCGCAAAGGGTATTTGCTGAAAACTACGTGGGCTTGGCTTTATGAGCGGATTTGTTGAATTTAAAGATGTCACCCTGCATTACAGCGAGAGCGGCACAGCAGATGGCGCGCCCTTGGTCTTTGCCAACGCGCTCGGCACTGACCTGCGCGTCTGGGACACCCTTCTGCCGCTCCTGCCCCTGGGCCTGCGGATTATTCGCTACGACAAACGTGGCCATGGCCAAAGCAGCATCCCCCCGGCCCCCTATTCCATGGGTACCCTGGTGCGAGATGCCGAACGCCTGCTGGATCACCTGAATATCCGCGATTGCGTGTTTGTCGGGCTCTCTATCGGTGGCATGATTGGTCAGGGGCTGGCGGTCAAACGGCTTGATCAGGTCCGTGCTCTGGTGCTGTCAAACACCGCTGCTAAAATTGGCCATCCTGCGATGTGGCAGGACCGGATCGACACCATACGCAGCGGCGGCATTGACGCATTGGCCGACGCTGTGATGACACGTTGGTTTTCGCGCGCTTTCATCAGGTCCGGCGCACATCAGTTTTGGCGCGATCACCTGACCGGGCAATCCGATGAAGCCTACATCGGCTGCTCCGCCGCAATCTCGGGCACAGATTTCTACACCCCGACCAGTGGCCTGCGCCTGCCGGTGCTGGGCATTGCAGGATCCGAAGACAGCGTGACCCCGCCCGATCTGGTTCGCGAAACTACCGAACTGGTGCCGGGGTCCAAATTCCATCTGATCCGCCGCGCGGGCCACCTGCCCTGCGTTGAACAACCTGAAGAATACGCCAGAGTTCTGACCGGCTTCCTGCGCGATATCGGCCATATTTAAAGCGTTTCGCAACAAACCTGAGCCATCAGGTTTTTGGGAAACGCAGCAACATCAACGCGTTGGTGAAAACCGCTTTAACAGATCAAATGCGACAAGCGGCTGTCGCAGACCGGGCCGATTGCAACCGTCTTTCATGCCAGCATGTCGGGTGAAAGCGAACAATTATGATACTCACCCCCCGCCACGCGACGGGCCGGCACCCATGACGGCACAGCCCGATATCACAGCGCACATCCCCCAACGGCGCGCCTTTGCCATGGGATTGATGATCGCCGGTTCGGTCGCCATCAGCTTTGGGGGCCTGATCATACGCAACATCGAAGCAGCCGACACGTGGCAGATCCAGTTCTACCGCTCACTTGCATTAATGGTGGCCATCGCGTTGCTGATGTTCTGGCGCTATGGCCGCAAGGCCCCTGCACAGGTCATCGGCATTGGCAAGCCGGGCATCGCCGCCGGTCTGCTGCTGGCCATTGCCGGCACCAGCTTTCTGCAGGCCCTGTCCAGCACGACCGTCGCAAACACCCTCTTTTTGCTCAGTGCGATCCCGTTTTTCACCGCAGCACTTGCGCGTATCATCCTGCGCGAAACACTGTTGCCCTCGACAATTTTAACCATGTTTTCCGCCGGATCAGGCGTCATCGTGATGGTGATCGGCGGGATCGGTGCGGGCTCTCTCTATGGCAACCTGATGGCCCTGACCACGGCACTGTGCTTTTCCGGCTATGCCATCATCGTCCGAAGACAACGCGGCGTGGAAATGCTGCCGGCCTTGTTCATCTCAGGCACACTGATTGCATTGGTCGCACTCATTATGCGGTGGGGCGATCTGGGAATATCGCTGCATGATCTCGCGCTCTGTTTCCTGTGGGGTGGTGTTCTGTCAGGGATAGCCAATGCCCTCTTTATCGCGGCCTCTAAACATCTCGCAGCAGCAGAGCTCACATTGATCATGTTGCTGGAATTTGCGCTCGGTCCCATATGGGTCTGGTTGTTCGTGGCCGAGACCCCGACCCGCGCCACCATTCTTGGCGGTGCAATCGTGATCTTTTCGGTCGCCATTCGCGCCTTGATCGAACTGACCCGCAATCGCCGAAAACCAGGCACCCGGCCCACGTTGTAACTCAAAACCGGGCTTGTATCCCGCATCACCGCGTTTAACCTGCACCAGCGGGCAGATCCGCCCAGCGGGAGATGTGATGCTGTTTCGCCTGTCAACATTGTCGGTGTTGCTGACGGTTCTGATCGACGGGATCGGCGTTGGGCTGATCATTCCGGTGATGCCGGACCTGATCCGCGAAATCCGCGGGATTTCACTCTCCGATGCCGCGATCTGGGGCAGCGCGCTTTGGGCGTCCTATGCGATCATGCAATTCCTGTGCGGGCCGCTTATCGGCAATCTGTCAGACCGGTTTGGCCGCCGCCCTGTCATGCTGATCTCTCTTGCGGTGATGACGCTGATGTATTTCATTATGGCCGTCGCCGGATCTATCTGGCTGCTGCTGATCGGGCGCTTCATCAGCGGCACCGCCGCGGCTACCCAATCGACAGCCGCCGCCTATATGGCCGATATCCTGCCCCCTGACAAACGCGGACAGGGGTTTGCCATCGTCACGGCAGCCTTTGGGGCCGGGTTTGTGCTGGGCCCGGTCATGGGCGGCCTTCTTGCCGATGTCGGAACACGGGCGCCCTTCTGGGCGGCCTGTGTGTTGTCGGCGGTCACCTTCCTGATCTCAGTTTTCGCCTTGCCAGAAACCATCACAGATCAGAACCGCCGCAGCTTCGTCTGGTCCCGTGCCAACCCGCTTGGGGCGTTCCGCGATCTGGGTAAACTTCCGAATATGGGGCACCTGCTTGGCGTCATGTTCCTGTTTCAGCTGGCCTTTTTCGCATTTCCGACAATCTGGGCCTATTACACCCGCGCCCAGTTTGGCTGGGACAGCAAAATGATCGGCATCTCTCTGGCCATCTTCGGCATCGCGATGGCGGTGGTTCAGGGCGGTGCAATCCGCTTTATCCTCGCCTGGTTCGGCGAAGGCGGTACTGTAAAGATTGGATTTGCCGCGGCACTTGCCTCCTTCGCGGGCCTGTGCGTTCTGACCAATGGCACCCTCGTTCTGATCTTTACCCCGGTTGGGGCCATCGCCGGCATCGCCCTACCGGCTCTGCAGCAAATCATGTCGCGCACCACACCCGATGATGCTCAGGGGGCCCTTCAGGGCCTTTTCAGCAGCCTGAATGCGCTGGCCTTCATCCTGTCACCCATTCCAGCCATGCTGTCCTTTGCGGCAGCCACCCGCCCGAACGGTCCCATATACTTCCCCGGGGCGCCATTCTTGCTGTCCTTCCTGTTATGCGCAGCAGGTCTGTATCTGTTTTTGCGAAACGATACTGAGTAGGTATAAGCCTCGACATCACAGGACACGCAGCTTGTCTTGGATGCTTTGGAGCAGGCCATCTATGCACGCAGACCAGCGGACAGCCTCATTCACCATTCTGATCGCGGGTCTCAATATGTGTCGATCAAATACACCGAACGACTGGCCGATGCTGGACTGGACCCATCCGTCGGCAGTGTCGGTGACTCATATGACAATGCCCTTGCCGAAACGATGATCGGTTTGTTCAAGACCGAGGTCATCAACCGCTTCGGTCCACGGAAGTCCAAAGATCAGGTTGAGTGGGAAACATTGAAATGGGTCGATTGGTTCAACATTAAGCGGCTTCTCGAGCCGCTGTGATACATCACACCGCAAGAAGCAGAGGATACATACTGTCAAAGCTTGAAAACAGACGACATTGCAGCTTGAAATACGAGCTTAACAGTCTCCGGTAAAACCGGGGCGGTTCAATTTCCGGTGCTGAAAAATTAATTTTTTAACGACCAAGCCCTACGGGTGGAAATACCGTTGCCTAACTCTGAAAAAGAAGTCGCCTGCCCCAAGTTCGCCAGTAAGCTCCTAACCTAATTGCAAAATTTATTGCAAAAAGGGGAGAAACAACAACGATAGTTGAGAGCGGACCCGGCCAATATATTGTTTTTGTTGATATTAAAATGGTGCCCCCACACGGACTCGAACCGCGGACCTACTGATTACAAAGACGTGGGACTGGAGGCTAACCGCTTGTTGGCAAGGTGGTAATCGTGGTGGCGAATTTGCGTTACAAGGATGTCACAAGGGTCGCTCGGCGTAATGTTTGATTGGTTTGGATGCGCACAACATGCTTATGTTCGGTTGTGAGTTTGTGTCCTTGTGTCTATAGGTATCTATATGCATAACGAGACACTGACTACATCCGAAGTTGCCAGCCTCGCTGGCGTTCACAGAGATACGCTGCTGCGTTGGCTTAGGGAGAAAGCAATCCCGGAGCCCAGTCGCGATCATCGGGGCTGGCGGGTGTTTACTAGCGCCGAAGCTGTTGCAGTGTCGCGCTTCGCAGAAACCGGTAGTTGGGAACAACCGATCTCACCGAATGGTCCAGACCACGACATCGCAAAATTGCATAACATCGACTGGAACTTCGAGAGTGCAAAAACTCGATACTTGACCCATGGTATGCATCCTTATCCAGCGAAATTCATCCCCCAAATTCCAAATGCGCTTATTCAAGAGTTATCTTCGGTCGGCGAAACCGTAGCCGACATCTTTTGTGGCAGCGGAACGACGCTCCTTGAGGCACTGCAGCTAAAGCGAAATGCAATTGGCATAGATGCCAATCCTTTGGCGTGTCTGGTTAGCGGGGCAAAAACAAAAGCGCTTTCGAACGTTGAACTTGAGGAGGTAGGTGAGCACCTAGAGCTCTGCAAGAGGCTGCTATCTTCATTGCAAGCTGATACAGGCGACATGTTCTTTTCTGGGGAAATCTTTCAATCTGAGGGTTGGCGGCCAGATGCCAAAGTAACAGATTTCTGGTTTTTCCCTGAAGCCGTGGAGGAGCTTGCGGAGATTCTACTCCAGATTAGAAAGATCAAATCGAAGAACGCGCGGAATTTGTGCCTATCCGCTTTCTCAGCGATCATTGTAACTGTGTCGAAACAGGATTCCGATACTCGATACGTGCGGAGGGAAAAGAAAGTATCCGCAGGAAGCACGCTCTCGCGATATATTTCTCAACTGGCATCAGCCATGGGGGCGGTACTTGAGCTTGGGGACTTAATTGAAGATCGCTTCAATTGCGAGATCATCCACTCCAACATCCTCGAAGCACCCGAGACCGATGAATTCGATCTGGTAGTTAGCTCGCCCCCATATCCGAACGCTTACAGCTACCATCTATACCATCGACTCCGCTTGATTTGGCTTGGTTTCGATGATCAGGTGTTCAAACAAGCCGAAATCGGAAGCCACAGAAAATACAGCTCTAAAGGCAAGAACAAAGCGACAAGTGAAACTTTCGCCAATGAGTTCTCGAAAATATTGATGTGGTTGAAACCGAAACTGGCGCAAGGTCGATATGCCTGCCTCGTGGTTGGAGACTCGACACTTGATGGCAAAAGGATTGATAATGCTCAATTGATATCGGAAGTGGCTAAACCGCTTGGCTTTGTCGACGTGGACCGTATTGAACGGCAGATCGCGCCGACAAGGAAAGCCTTCAACCCCAAGATAGGCAAAATCAAGTCTGAAAAAATCCTGATCTTGAGAAATGGTGGATAAAAATGAAGGCCCAACTTGCGATAAAGCAATTCATCCAGCCGTTTGAACGTAGATTGGCAATGTTAGAACTAGAGGCATTGTCACAGAGCACTCCATCTGCTGTCGGTAACGACGCGTCGTCTGCCTCTGTGTTCGAGATTTCTGGTCAATTTGACCCTCAATACCTCAGCAAGTCATTGTCATATTGGCGTGAGGTGAATGCTGAGGAAGCAACCTTAACGGAGCAAATCAGAGCCGAAGCGACATCCATTGTCGCGGGGAACGGTCTAGACATTGCAACTGTCCGCGAAAAAACTAACGAACTCGTCCCTGAGCGACTGCCCAATCGTCGTTGTCTTCGGTACGCGTCACACGGGTTGCATGAATATCGTGGGAAGTTTTTTCCACAGCTCGTTAGGGCGCTCGCGAATATAGCCGAAGTACCGCAAGATGGCCTGATAGTCGATCCTATGTGCGGTAGTGGCACTACCATCGTAGAGGCCAAATCATCTGGTCGATGGGCTATTGGCTTTGACATGAACCCTCTTTCAGTTTTCGTATCGGACATTAAATGCAAAGCCCTTGGATTTGATCCAGACGATCTGATTGACGTTTTTACTCGGTTGGACTTCGCAATAGCGAATAGTGTTGATGCCGAAGCTGACCGGCCATGGACAACTCGCTACACCCAAAAGGATCAGGAGTATCTTAAACGGTGGTTTGCGCCTGAATGCCTAGAAGATCTAGGACTCGTTCTATCCGTTCTAGACAATCTTGACAGTGACAATTTTCGTGACTTTTTCCGAGTTTGCCTCAGCAACGTGTTGCGTGCTGTTTCACTCCAGAAGGAAGCAGACTTGAGGGTTAGAAAGGAAGAAAAGCACTATTCTACCGGAGACCTTCAAAGACGCTTCCTTGAGTTCGCTAAGAAGTCAGTGAAGCTGCTGGTTGCATATCTCGTAGAGATGTCCGGTGATCACTCCACTATCGCGCACAGTGTTGTCGCTGGTGATGCAAGGAACTTTGCAGGAGAAATACCAGAAGTGAACGGCACAGTGGACGCCATCATCACCTCTCCCCCATATGCAACGGCACTACCTTATCTTGACACAGACCGGCTAAGCTTGATCGTTCTTGGGTTGCTCCCTCGAAACGACCACCGTGCCCGCGACATGGAAATGATCGGAAATCGGGAAGTAACTGAACGCGTGCGGAAGGCCTACTGGGAAACATTTGAAGAACGGCGGTTCGAACTCCCCGATCAAACTTGCACGCTCATTCAAAGGATTCATGAATTGAATCTAAATAGCGACGTTGGGTTTCGGCGCAAAAACCTCTCGGCGCTGCTAAGTAAATATTTTTTGGATATGAGGAGCGTATTGGTCCAATCGCTAAGTGCTTTGAAATCCGGGGCGCCAATGTTTCTTGTTGTCGGAAACAACCGCACCACGGCCGGAGGAAAAGACATCTGCATTGAGACTGCAATGCACCTAGCTGAAATTGGCAAGGCAATTGGTTTCAATCATGTAGAAAGTATTAATATGGAAATGCTAGCTTCGCGTGGCATATTCCGCTCCAATGCTATGCCTTCTGAGCAAATCGTTTGGCTTCAAAAACCTTAGTAATATCCAAATTTCTTCTTTGACGGCGCTCGAACACTTTCAACGCATTTTGCCAAATAAACAGGATGTTGAGTCGTACCGGTCGGAACAATCTCAATATAATAGTCATACCCGGCGCCACTTACCTTCTCGATGCGCAATATATCTCCGATAGATCCTGAACTTCTGAGTTCTTCACTCCTCAATCTCAAGTCCCGTTTGTCGGGATTGTACCACATATTCATGGTCGTATTTGTACCTCCGAGCCTGATCCGTACATTGGTGCGATCCATCTTTCCAAATCCGTTTTGGTCGATTGAGCCACTCCATCCGGCATCCGCAACAAACGCTCCGGGCCAACTCCAAAAACCCGGGTTCATATCTCGAGCCCCCAACGGAACAAAAATTTCCGGTGAGCGTCTGGAGGTCCCTGTCGAGGTTTGGCCTACTCCGACGTCGGTTTTTTGGAGAGTCATTACGAACCCCGGCAACGAATGAGCAGCCGATGGAGCCGCGGTTGTCTTGCTCGTGCTGGACGTTGGGCCAGCTGGTGCGGCCGTAGTGGTCTTTCCTTTCTTTAAAAGCGGCCCAAAAGTAAGAAGTGGGCTTAGGGGCGGCTTCTTGGCAGTGGAGGATTTCGCTCCACCGCTCGCTGAGGTTCGGGGCGTTTTCGCGACTCCGATGATGCCGTCGGTCACAAGTTTCGCAACGTCGGCGTTTGTTTTAATAACAGAACTTCCAATTGTGGTGGAGCCAAGCCAAGTATCTATACTCGCCGAAATTTTCGCCAGTATCGCCTTCTGATCCCCTTTTCTTGTATCGACGATTAGCCCCGCTTCTATGTTCCCAGAATTTATCCCGAAACTAGTAAGGTTAGCAGACCCGACATACGCGATCTCTGAGCCGTCAGACCTTGTTAAGTGGTAGACCTTTGGATGAAAAAGCCCGTTAGAAAAACTAACAATCGCAGTATTCACGCCTTTTCTTGGTGATTTCACTAAGTCAAGATAGCTTTCAACATCATCCTTAATTGTTTCTTTTTCATTTGCGCCAATCACGGCCGAAATTTTGTTGCTGTTAGTGTTCAGAGACTTGATGATACCCGCAAATGCGCCAAGACCACTTAAGGAAAAGTAACCAGATTGAAACCGCAGGTGGGAAATTTCCTTTGGGTCCTCTTTGTCGACCCAATAACCAAGCGCGTCCTCTGGTTTGCGCGACGATCCATCCAAGTACAGCAAACTGAACTCCTTACCGGTTGCAACTCGTCGCCACTATCTTTTTCAATTGACGCGGTAGCAAGCGTTTCCTGATGAAATCAACAAAAAGCTATGCTGATGCCTGGCAGCAAATTGTCTTCGCTTCGTCGTCCCACACCAAATGTATGAGGAATAGGCGAATATCATCGTGCCGATACCACCAAGACACCCGTCAGCACCGCAGAAAAACCGGGGCGCTCGTCGATCTAAAGGCACACCGACCAGGGCCAGTGCAACGAGCACGACCCACATTAAGGAAAGCGGGCGACGCCTATGCGTCGCCCATTGTTGTTTCAAAGGTCCGGTGCTGTCCACCAGCGCCCTTCCATGAAGATGTAGGTCCGCCTGCGATGCGTGAAACGCACAAAGCTGTTGCTGTCGAGACCTCGGCTGATGATGCGCAGCCGTTCGCGAACGTTTGGACTCATGCCGCGTCCTCCAGTTCCGCGCTACGCATTCGGCGGATGTTGTTCTCGAGGTCGATATTCTCTTCGAGGACGTGCATTTCGTCGGCAATTGCGAGCACGAGCCACGCCGTCATCCGCCAGTCCGTGAAGTAGAAGTCACCGTCCTTGATAGAGAAAAGGTCGGGTCGCTCGCGCGTAGCGATGGTCATTACGGCGGCGAACGCCATTTGTTGATTTGCCATAATTTGGATACTCCATTTGTTGGCTTTCATTCGCCATCTTCGTCATTGAAGATGGCTTGAAAGCGAAACTAAGGATTCTGAGACCGATGGCAGTTGAGCAGAACCCAGATTTACTCAACTCGAATTCCGAGGAGGAAGGCGACGCGTTCATGGCGTGGGCGCTGCTATCGACGCAGTTGAACGATCTGCCAGATTGGGCGCATGTCTACTTCCAAAAGCTGGTGGCAATGGTCGAAGAGTTCGATCCGCACGAAGACGACGAGATCGCACTGACCTGCCAGCTTGAAGTGCCCGTCCTGCGGTCAAAGAAACGCAAGCGGCTCGGTGCTAAGTCTCGTCATGACTATGCACATGTCTTCGACTGGGTTGATGGCTGGCAAAGGACTGAGGAGGTCAATCTAGACCAAGCCCTTTGGGAATATATCGACATCCACAAACTCACGCTAGACGAATACGAGACCATAAAATCCGCTTACCACAAAGTGCGACGAGCGCGTCTAGCGAATTTGGATCAGGACCGACCGCATTTCACTATGTCCAAGACCAGCACAGAAGGCGATTGAGGCAACTGGGCGTCAGAGAACGCGGCTGTTGGCGCTGCCCGACGCTGATACCGCATTACACCACCTTGCCGCAGAGAGCCGCAAAAAAAACGGGTCGCTTGTTGAACTCGTTGGGCAATGACGGGCCGATGTAGAGAGATCGACGAGAGCTTGGGTTAGAACGGGATATCTTTGTCCTCAAACTTCCTCGCCCGTGCTCGCAGTTCCTTTTCGGTAACGGGTCGTGCCGGGTACTTCTTCTCCAGTTCTTGCTGAGCCTCCCCAGGCATATCCGGCTCAAGATATTTTTTCACCAGTTCTTTTGGAACGTGATCGTCGAGGCCAAACGCGAAAGCAAACATGACAACCTTGCGGTCTTTGGCAAACTTCCGTTTGTTGTCAGGAGGACGCGCATGGCCCGCATCAGGGAACAAATCCTCAGACAGGCCAAGCTTGTGATCTTTGATGATCCGCTCGAGTTTTTTGAGCAGGTCCTTACTGCGGCGCGCGTCTTCTTCTGCGTCACCAGTAGGTCCAAACTTGGGCCAAAGATTTTTGTCTTCTTCCATGCAGCCAGCATTGCACGCAATGGTGGTAGCGACAAGGTTTCACGCCCAACCCTGCAATCGGTACGAGCCGCCAGTGTACGTGTCGAGATGGGTTGCCGACAGGTACGCGAGGGCTGTTGCAATTGCGCGGTCGGCATGGTGGCCTTTGCCACCGCCTTGCAAGACGAGGTTGCCCGCCGACGTAGACGCCAGTTCGAAAGATGCGATCTCGTTGAGGAGGTCTTGTTTGCCGTCAAGGTCATGGGCGACGGTCAGGGCTCCGGTTTCGAGGCCGACCGCCATGTTTTCCAGAAGCATTGTTTTGGCGATTGTCACGTCTTTGCCGTTGCGGGACATGTTCGCGCCAGCGGTCATGACGGCGGCGTGGTGTTCGATGCCTGCATTGTCCAATGTCGATGAAAACGGTGCGCCAAGGCCGGACGCATCGATTGCAAGGGACCAGTGCGGAATCTGGTTCAGGCGCTTTGCCAAGAAGTCGGCGAGGTCAGTGTATGAATAAAGCTGGATCGTCTCTTGGAAGACGACGGTGCATTGACGCTGCCCCAATTCCTGTTCGAACCCGCGACCAGTGAACTGCGGATAGCACGCGTCGCGGACCACCACGATTGCTGACGGATCCTGTCTTCCGAGGTCCATGCCCACATGATGTTTCAGCCAGCCGTGAACGACCGTGCCATAGGCTGCGGGATCGGCGTTTGATGGCAGCACAATGCGCCCGTCTTTGAGGTATTCATACTTGGGTGGGTTGTCGGAGGTCATTTGATTTCCAATGCTTGGACGTTCTTGTTGGATGCGTTCTCCAGAGTCTCCCACGAGATCAGAGGCGTGCCAGAGCCAACAAATTCGCAAAGGTGCTCGCGCCGGAATGTGGTGTCGGACATCGTTGCCTTATCGAATGCGACCTGGGCCGCGCGTCGCGGGATGTCGATGGATCGCGCCGTAATGCGCTTCACCCGTTTGTTGCTTGTCCAAGTCTCGTAGAAAAACCCCTGCCGCAGGTTCGGCGTGGTCAGACAAAAGATGCGCCCAGTTTCACGCCTCATTGGGAAAAAGGCGGTCAGAGAGTCGTCATCGATAAAGGCCGCCTCGTCTATGATGATCGTGTCTGCGGTCATGCCGCGCGCTTGATCGGTTGCCGGGACAACGATGATCCGTCCACCGTGGCTGGGGTGTGCCTCAAGCTCTGTTTGCGTCTGCCGCACGATGGGCGGGCAAAAGGGATCTGTGTTTTTGAATTCCAGAATGCGCCGGAACAACTCGGTCGATTGCCGAAGGCTGGGCGCGGTCAGGATCACCGTTTTGCCGACGGAGAAATCGTCATAACCAAGGCCACCCGCCGACGTAGATTTGCCCGACTGCCGCCCACATAGAGCGAGGACCATTCGGTCTTCCTCGTTTAAACGCGGATCGGTTTGCAGGAGCGTTTGCTGCCAAGGGTCAGGCTCACCAATGGCAAGCCGAAACCGCTGGATGGGATCGAGCGAGACGGTCAACCCTTGCAGAAACGAATGTAGGGCGGCGTCTTGGATCATGAACGGTTAGGCTGGCCGGGCCAGCGTGTTGCGGGTTTCAGCATGTTGCGCGCGGCCAATTCGGAGAGGAGTTGGACGATAACGGGTGACGCGTTTTTCATCGCATCACGCACGGCACTTGGGCTTTCAAGGTCGGTGTTCTCAAGCCGATTGACGATCTCGACGGATAGTTTTGCGCTACGCGTCGGCATTACGCGGGCCTCCGGTCATCGACAAGGACGGGTTCTTTGATGACCCCCATAGCGTCCATCTCGTTCAGGAAGTCGTGCTTAGCGGCCGGGTGGTTGTTGAGCACTTTCAGGATGATCTGACGAAGCTGGATAAATTGCGGGCTCTCGTTCAGGTTCAGATGGATATCCATCTTCTTGTTCAGCTTGCCGTGGAGATCAGCCAGTGACATGAGGCTCTGGCGCAACTCTTTCAGCGCGCCCAACTGCATCGTGCGGTCCTCGTCGCCTTTCGCCCCTTCGAGCAGGCTTTTGAGTTCGCGTAGAACCCATTTCAAATCCTTGTCGGTGTCCTCGCCAAACTCGTTGACAATGGCCGCGTGCTGCATCGCTGTTTTGACTTTGGCATCGTGCATTGCTGTCGCGAGGATCGCCAGTTTGTCCTCTTCGGGCAGTTGCGAAATGTACCGCGCAACCGATGTGTCAGACATCCCAAGGTCTTTGCCCGCCTGGAACATCGACATGCGCCCGAGAACGATCTCGCGCGTGTAATGCTCCCGTTTCGCGTCCGGGAGCATCATCATTTTATGGGGGCGTTTTCCCTGAGTCATTCGTCGGCAACAATCTCAAGCGGCACGCCTTCTTTCTCGGCCAGCGCTTTCGCATCGCGATAGGCTGAAACGCTGCGCGCGTCCGAGCGCGTGATCTTGATGGCATCACCGGCCTTGCGGCCTTGGTACATGTTGTTTCCGTCAAGGCGCGCTACGCGCTGTCTATCGGCGGCGTCGATCAGGGCTTTGGTCTGGGTGGCGAGGGCTGCTGATGCCTTGCCAGCCTCCTCAATCTCTGCTTCCTTTTTCATGTTCGCGAGCTTGTCCAATAGCTCATCGTTCTTGTCTTTGAGGCCCTTCACTTGGGTCTCAACCTGTTCGGTAAGTTGGGGAATGATCGCTTCTGCGATCTTGGGCGCAAGGGCTGCAATCAGGGCGGCTGCTTGCTTGTCGTTGTCGTCGGCCATTTCTGGTTTCCTTGTGATTGGGACGGATTATGCCCAATCCGCCCCAATCACAAGGAGCAGAGGGGCCTAACCCGATTGCTGTGAAATGATTTTCGGTGCTATCCGGCGGTTGCCGCAACCGCAGTTTCAGGTACAGAAACAAGGAGATAGGTGTTGTCTGTGTTCGTGATTTCGCCCTTCGCAATTGCGTTGCGCAAGACGTCGCGGATGGTCGTGTCTGACACGTCGCCGTTGGTCTCCATGATCAAGTCTTTGAAGGTGCGCGGCTTGGTCAGGAGCGGCATGATATGGCGACGCACATCGGCGTAGCGGGAAATTGCGTGCCGTGGCCGTGGCATAGGTTTTGGTTTTGGCTTTTGCGTTGATTTCCGGCGATTTGACCGCGATTGCTCTTTCTCCCAAAGCTCGCGCGCCTGCGCGACTTGGGACAATTCGCGCCGCCCGTCATATGTGGCAAGCGCGGTGCTGTCGCCTTCCAGAACCTGAATGACCCGAGCGCGCACGTTGTCACCATCGAAGCCGATAGCGTCGCAAAGATCATTGCGCCGCTTTGCCCACGCGCCCGACTTTTTGGTCAAAAACGATAGCGCATCACTCTTTGCCTGCTGCGCCTCCTCTTTGGTCGACGTCAATCCTACAGGACCAAACAGATCGAGAATTGCGCGGGACAAAACCGAGAAGATCAGCAACTCCTCGGGCATGGTCCGAGAATGATGTATGCCGTGATCGGGATCGACTGGGGGCATCACACGTTTCCGGCTTGTGGCAACGTGGAGAACGGCAGCACGTTTTCATCTTCTTCGATCAGATCGCGTTCGTCATCCAAGGCGCGATTGACGTCCATCAATTCGCCCTTCTTCAAGTTCATCAGGAGCGTGTCATGCGAGATTGCACCAGCCTGCCACGCCTTGATCAGAGCGGTCAGAACAGCCGGGTCCATCTGGGCGGTGATAAAGTCGCGATGCAGTTTCAGGGAGACTTGATCTTGGGTGCCTGTTTGCGTCCATTCGGCGGCAAGGCGCAGCAGTTTGAGGATTGCCGCCTCAACCATATTCACCGACGAATGCAGGAGGGACAATTCGCTGCGCGTTCGCAATTTCGCGGTGTCGGTGGTCTCGTTGCGCCCCTTGCCATCGTAGACCATGCGCGCGCCCAATGTTGCCATCTGAGCGGTCAGGTCGTCCAAGGCAGTCTTTTGGGCGGCGATACCTGCGCCGGTAAACTCCAACATGCCTGCGGTCGCGCCTTGCGGCAAAACCCAAAACGCGCCCGAACCGATTTGCCTGGGCATATTCTTTTCGTTGAGCGAACCAGCCACCCAAGGTGTGGGTTGCGAGGTCAAATAAAGGCTCCAATAATAGTCAGCGCTGACGCGCCAATGGGCCAGATTGACGTTGACCAAATCAAGGAACGGCGGCTTCTCAACATCGGCTTTCAGGTTGTAAGGGCTGACAACGACCGCCGGAATGTCAAACAGCGGCGCACCGTCTATGGTCGGCACGATGTCTTCGCCGACTTGAACTTCCGCAGTGGTCGCAATCTCGGGGCCGTTGCGTTTGCGCGAAACATGGTAGCGGCGGACGGTATAGGCCGGTTCGAGGGTCAGCAGGAGGTGTTGCTCAACGCCATCGTCCAGATCGTCATTGTCCTCGTGCAGACGCAGGCGCGTCAATTTTTGACGGCCACCAACCAGTTCCTCTTTCCAGTCCAGAATTGATTCCGCGTTGAACGTCGAAATGAACGGGGCCGAACCCGGAGCCGCGCCTTCGGTGGGATAGTCGAGAACCATCGCGTAACGGCCAATAGACAGGACTTCGCGCAGCGTGTCTTCCAAAAGAACGTCGAGGCTGTGCCCTTCGAAAGTCGCAGCATCGCGCATCGAGGCGATCCGATCAGGCTATTCCAGAATTGGGGCGTTGCGCGTCACAGAGCCCACCATTCCCCGGAGCGTGCGCTCCGCAACGGCGTAAAACGACGATCCTTGGACGTATCGGTTGTATTGGGTTGAGGTCATGCCCTCGGGCTGTGGCAGGTATTGGGAGCCTGCATTTTTGAGCCGGTCTTCGCCCGCAATCACATCGCGGATTTTGTCATAAGCCTGCCGTTGTTCCTGATAGGTACGATGGTTGATCTTTGTCATTCGATGCCCCTCACGATGAATTGCCAAGGAATGTCAAAATGCGATGTGTTGGCGACATTGCGGACGCGGACGCCGGTTTCAGTTCGATCCGCAAGGACGCCCATGAGTTCCACGCGTGGGTGCAGGTCGTCTGCTTTGGCCGCTGCAACGATCAGGTTGCGCAGGTCTTCTTCGGCGATGGGTAAATCCAGATGGTACGCCGTGTGAATGTCTTCGGCGAAGAGGCGCGAGCCTTGGGGTGTCGACTTAATGGCGACGGTTTTGATGGGCATTCGATTGCTTTCTCTGTTTGGTATCGGCGTGCAGAACATTTATAGAACAGCGCGTGCGAGTGGCGTTACCGAGATAACAAGGTAGCGGTCGGGGAAAGCAGGTGGCGAAGGCCGGTGTTGATTGCCTTGCGGAGCGCGTCAGAGAAGGCGGTTGTGGGGCAGCGGGCATGATGGTGGGGCGCATGGGCAGGAACGCGTTGCTTGCGCGGTTTCGCTGCGGCTTTGATGCGGTTGCGGGGTACAGGGCATTTGTGCCGTGCGGTCGTGGCGGGGAAATCGTGGAATTGTAATCTTCTAAATGTCTGTGGGGGCGAGGGTTGCTGTCTCAGAAAGGGGGTGGTCGGGCGAAATACCTTGCAAACCTGTGATGCGCCATGCGTTACAAGGATCACGGTCGGCATTGTGCTTTAAGATCAATGATTTGACCGCGTAGACACACGTACTACTGATCAGTTGGCCTTGGTAATAACCTTCAGAGGTCGTTCTTCTGCGGGGCGTCAGGGTGACATAGTTGGGGATTGCCAAGTCATTACGTGTGCGCAAGCGCGCGAACGAACGACCTAAATTTTGGGTGATCATACAGTTGACCGACGTACTTGGAATTACATGCAGGGAAATAGTTTAATGGTAACACATTGATTTTCCACAAACTGCCATTCGCACTGCAAATATCAAAACCTTGTATGCAGGAAAAAAGTTTGAGGTTAAATACCTGAAAACAAAGATACTTCCTTATCATGTTGACACGACCTACACCATGCACGGGGGTCACCCACAGTGCACGACAGCCATTTCCTTACGCGTATGGACGACGCAGCACGCGAAGGCCTCAAACTGCTATCTTCACGACCCAACGTGTTGCTCCCGGCATAACGCATCGCAGCACGCCATCTCTGGCCGTGAACTTAGCGGCTTTGGCGCAAGCCGCCCGTAGGTTGTCGAAGTCAGGCACAACCCGATCCCTCTCGACAACGCGATAGTCAAACGACTTGCCCTTCTTGTAATAGTGCAGCCGACCCGTCGCCTCTATCTTGTCCGCCAGATGCGAGAACCGATCCTCCCAAATGATCTGCTCGGTCGTTTTGTCGGGCACACGAGGCAAAGCGCAATATTCACACTTATCGGTCAGAGTGATCCGCCGTGCGATATGTCCATATGGGCAAAGGCGACCTGTAAAATAGTAGGTTTTCCCGAGCCCTTGCGCCTCTTTTCTGGACATAGGCAATCCGGCCCAATCTGGATGTCCAGCCCGGACAGCAGCATCGCTCACGGCCTTTTCTCGATCAGTCAGCATTGATGGCCTCCACGGTCACGGCCCAAGGTCGAATTTGCTTTGTCGCGATCACTGTATTGCCCATGCGACGTGCGCCCATTTCCTCTAAGGCTTTCGCAACCTCACTCTGCCGCATTATCAAGCCATGCTCGGCCAGATAGCTTGCTACATCGCCAAATCGGAAGCGCACGATGAACTGTTCCCACAACGCTTTGCCTTCAAAAATATCGGCTGGTGTTTCCGCGCGTCGGTTTTTTAGAAAGTCTTTGATCTCCTTCATCCCCGACACTCCTTCATCCAAGCAACAAGGTCGTCATACAGGTATCGAATTAGCCGAGAATTCGGCTGTGAGTATGACGGCCCAACACCATCCTTGCGCCAACGAAACAACGTTTCATCAGTCACTGCAAGAAATTGCGCGGCCTCGCGGCATGTCATGACTTGGGGTGGGTGCGACCGTATCAGGTCATTGTGCAAAGCTTCAAGCTGCTCTGAAAGCTCGTCGATAGTCATAGGCATTTTCCTCATGATGAGGCCTATGACCGACGCGTCTCCTGCTCCTGACGGTACAAACCGTCGCTTACGCGTTCGGCCTTCCAGTCCCGGTCAGGTCACTACGCCCGGGCATGGAGGCATATGTCATCAATATTTAGGCGCGCTTGCGTTTCAGTTCAACAACGGATGAAGGTGGCGTTCCCAATTGCATGTTGATCGCCGATGCAATTGCATTGGCTGACCGCTTTTGTTCTTCATGGCTCGGCTGGCCGTAATGCCCAAGCATTCGCAGATCGTCGTCGGTCATGGTCTGCTGCGCCAACCACCTATGAACGTGACGCGGGGCCACTTCGCGGGCCGTTGTCATCCACAGATGCCGCAGATCGCCCGCGCGTGTCAGGGGCAAACGGTCCAAAACATCCAAGTGACCGCGCCGCCCATTAACCGCCCGACGTGATGGAAACACCCAGTTACAGTCATCTACACGAATGTCCCAAAGCCGTTCGAACAGCCTGACCACATCGTCAGCAATGGCAATCTCCCGCGCGTCTTCCTGTTTCTTCAACCTGCCGAATGTGATGGTGCCTTCGTCCAGATCAACCTGATCCCAAGTCAAAGGCCGCAAGCTGTCTTCATGGCGAAAGCCTGTGTACCAAGTAATCATCCAGCACAGCCTGATATGCTCGTTTTTGACCGCCTGAATTTCGTCCCAACGATCCGACCACGGCACTGACATGTCGAGTTTGCCCGTCTGGACGCGTGAGCGAATTTTGGTGTTATCGAGCAGCGACGGTATCGGCAGCGCAAGGGCGCAAAGCTTGTTGATGAACCGCACGGTGGCCCCCGCGACGCAACTCGCATGATTGGCCGCGTGCGCCTTCTCAAGCTGCAAAGTGTTCAGATGCTGATTGATCTCAAGAATCGGCAATTCGTTCACTGGTACGTCGGCCCAACGCGCAAGATGGTTGGAGAACGTGTTGCGGTAGTCATACGCCGTACCCGGCTTCATCTGAGCCTTCCCAGAGGCGCGCGGCTGCGTGCGGTGTTCGATGTATTGTTCCAGTGCATCACCAAACGTTGGGACGCCCCGTGTAGCCTGTTTTGCTTCATGCTCATCGCGTGTCTGCACATTGCCTGTGGTTATGTCATGCGCGACTTTACCAACTTGATCCTTCGCCCAACGGCAGTGTGTGGCTTTGGTTGCCCATTGGGCCAATTTGACCGACCGGGTCTTCTGCGATGTAGGGTCCCACTTGTTGACGTACCACGTTTTGACGCCGCCTTTCGTCACGCAGAGGCGCAATCCTTTGACCGTTGGGTCCGTGAACCATGTTGTTTTGGTGGCCGACAACTTCTTGAGCGTCGAGTCTGTGAACTTGATATGGGGCATATCGGTGATCCTTGTAATGACCGTCTCGTTACAAGGTTCACGTTACGTTCCAACACCAATCTAACCCAACCACAAATTGGTCAAGTACCTGATTTAACTATACATAACTGACTTGATGATGTTGAAAACTAAGCGTTTTAATGGTGCCCCCACACGGACTCGAACCGCGGACCTACTGATTACAAATACGGGAAAATTGGGTTGCTGACGGTGGCTTATGTTGCTTTTACCTAATAAATACAGACACTTCGGTTGAGCAGACCCGGTGGTGGTTGATACGAAAATTGCAAAATAATTGCAAAAATGGAGGCCTCCATGGCAACCCAACGTATCAAGTTCACCGAAGGCAGTATCGACAAACTGCCGTTTTCGAAGTCCGGCACAAACCGTTATGCTGACCAGCGCAAAGGCGTCTTCCCAAACCTGTATTTAGACGTCGGCACAAAAACCAAAACTTGGCGTCTGGTCAAATTTGCGCATGGCAAAACAAAATCCAAAACACTTGGAAAATGGCCTGCCATGAACCTGCACTCAGCCGCGCAGGCGGCAGACACGATGTCTGAGCGGGTCGCTGATGCGACGCACGCCTTGCCTGCCCCTGTTGTTACCCAAGCCAAGGAGATCAGCCTTAGACAGGCATTTCTCAGGCACACAACCGAACGTGTTGACCCACGCACCAAAGAGAAAACGGCCAACACCGTCTACGACTACCTGTCCACCCTGCAAAATCATGCCGGTAAGGACGGTGAATGGCTTGATGTACCAATCGACCAGATCACGCGCGCGATGATCAATGCCCAGATGAAAGCTATGAAGGACCGCCCTTCTCAGGCGACTAAGCTGCTTCGCATCATTTCAGCCATCTATCGCAATGAAATGTTGATCCGGGACGACATTATCGACGACCCGACTTTTCGGGTCCGGGCTTATCCGTCTAAGACAAAGGAACTTCTGTTCGATCCGTCTGGGCGTTGGCCCGCCCTTGACGCCATCATGCAAGTTGAAGACGTGACAGCCCGCTCGGCCTGGCTGGTTATGCTGTTCACAGGCATCAGATCATCCAATGTTCGCAGCATCGAATGGGCCGATCTCGACCTCGAACAGAATATGCTCAACATTCCACGCCTTAAGAATGGAACGAGACGCACCTTCCCGTTGTCCGAGGCCGCAACCGCCGCGTTTAAACGCGTTCCCCGCATTCATGATAAACTGGTGTTTGCCTCCAAGACCAAAGCTGGCGTTCCAATTGCTCACCAACACGCTTTGGGGACACCAAAGGTATTGCGCCAACATGATACCCGCCACTTGTTCACATCTGCCGGGTCAATGGCCGGGATTGATAGATCAAAGGTCAAATACTTGCGCGGTGACATTGTGCTGGGTGATGGGGCCGACGTTGGCTACATGCATGGCATTGCAGCCCATGAAGATGTCGAGAAAATCGGACAGCTTGTGGCCCAGAAATCATCAACACCTTATTCTGACCTTGTCAAAGCCATCACGAACCACTAACTCTCCTGTTGTTATTCGCCTCCATCTCACACGCGTCCTTCCGTGAGATGAGGCCGCGGTGCAGAATCAAGATTAACGCCCACGACGGGCCCTAAGCAAAATGCGATCTTGAACGCGAAGGCATAAGCACCCGGTCATCTGGCTACCCAAAAGGGTGACCTTATGACTAATACACTTATTGCCGAATTGCGCTCGGCCATTGAAGCGCATCAAACTCCAGAAATCATGACGCCAGCACAGGCCGCAGAGTTTCTCGGTGTGTCCGATTACTATTTGCTCGATTTGCGAAAGCGAAAATCTGGGCCAGCATATTCACAGCCAGCATCAAAAATCGTGCGCTACATGCGCGATGATTTGATCGCTTGGATGAATGAACATCGTGTAATCGCAGGATAACCGGAGCGAGGGTCGAGTCCCCGCTCCGAGTTAGGTGTTGCACGAAGTGTTTGGAATAACTGCCTTATAGCAGTTTTCATGCTCCGCCAAAACCATGGAATGAGGTGATGGACCCGCGCTCTCTTGAGAAAGAGAGACCATTATGGCTTACGAAAAATTGTTCGCTGGCAATCAAGAACGCTACTTAACTTTCAACCCATCATCGCTCAACGCTAGGGATGAAGACGGCAAGTTGGTACCCGACTATAAAACCATCAAACGCGAGGTATCAGAGAAAGTCTGGACTCAACATCTGAATGGTGAAATTTCACTTGGCTTGTCGCCGCTGCGAGATGGCAAAGTAAAGTGGGGTGCCGTCGATATTGACGTCTACCCATTCCTTGAAACCGATGACGAACTGGAAGCGTTCATGAGGAAGTGGGCAGACCCATGCCTTGTTTCACGTTCCAAATCTGGTGGCATTCATATCATCGCTTTTACCCGTGATTGGGTGGATGCCGATGTTATGCGCAAATACTTGGCGGCGAAGCGTGATGCCGTTCTGGAACCTAAAATCCTATCCCATGCCGACGAAATTTTCCCAAAACAGAAGGCTGGCAACGGATCACAGATGAACTTGCCACAATGTGGTTCAGAGCGACCGGTGTTGGCGTGGAAAGCTGGCTCGACAATCCAATACTGCGGGCGAACCAAGTATGGTGACGTGATCGCAGCAGATTGGGGGGAAATCGCGGAGCAATGCTATGTGCCTGAATCTCACATGGCTTCCGTGATCGTTTCGGCGCTGACAAAAGCCCCGAAACGCTCGTCAAAAGCACGCGAGAAAAAGAAGTATGCTGGTGGTTTCAAACGCCCTACATCCGGCAAAGCGATGGAGGGGCGCAACAGCTTCCTCTTCCATTGCGGTGCGTCTGCGCGAGCGCGCGGAGCGGATGACGATGAGATCAGCGAAATCATTCATGGCATCAATGACGAGTTCAACAACCCAGACAGCGAATTTGGCTCCAAAGGCCCAATCACTGACAGCAAACGTCTGTCCACGGTGATTGAACAGGTGCAAAAACTGCCGCAAGGCGAAGTTGCTGATCTTGCCTATGATGTTGTTGAACGGATGAATGCTGAATGGGCTTTGATGTTCGTCGATGGATCGTTCGAAGTGTTGAACACCAGAACTGACAAGCCCTATTCAATGGCGGCATTCCAACTCAAACTTCGTCCATACAAACTGCGTGGTAGAGAGGTCACGGCGTATTGGCTCGATGATCCAGATCGGCGTGAATATGATGGCTACGTGATCGAAGCGCCGGATTACGATGGTGAAGGCTACAACATCTTTCAAGGCTGGAAAGTTGAACCTACAAACGGCGATGCCACGCTGTGGGAGACGTATGTCAAAGACATCCTTTGCTCTGGCGACACTGATCTTGCGCATTGGGTAATGTCGTTCCTAGCCGACGCTGTGCAGCGCCCGTGGTCAAAACACCCCGGCACAGCCATCGCGCTACGCGGCGGTCAAGGCGGCGGTAAGTCATTCCTTGGCAAAGCTATGCGTGCGATCCTGCCAAAAGCTCACATCGCGGAGTTTGCCCAGTCGGACCGACTGCTTGGACAATTCAACCGGTCAATGTTTGGCGCAACATTCGTGCTGGCGGAAGAATCCTTTTTTGCTGGTTCGCGCAAAATGGCAGCAGCGGCCAAGGTGTTGGTGGAGTCGGATGAATGGACTTACGAGCAAAAATACCTTGCATCGTTCTCAGCCAAGAACGTGCACCGCGTGATCGCCACAACCAATGAAGACCAGGCTGTTCATGTCGATTTTGATGATCGCCGTTGGACCGTGATTGAAGTGCCAACCATGTTTGACGATACCAATCGCTTGGAAGGCCGCAAATGGTGGGATCCCTATTATGCCCTGCTGCGCGACGATCCGGGTGCTGTGTTGCGATATTTGTTGGAATATGAAGTCGATCAAGATTTGATTGCGTCGCCGTGGGTGACAGCAGCCAAAGCATCCGACAAGATTGCCTCTGATCCTGTCGTTGCACTAATGGATGATATTGCCCGCACTGGCTCATGCCCTGACGATCTGCGCGGCGATGGGCGCATCTCAACGGCTACGCTGGCGCGTGAAGCTTGGGCGCGGGGTGCATCTCGCTATGACAACCCACGGCGCTTTTCCAACCAACTGCGCGACAAGTTTGGCGGCATGACAGCGGCAAACTGCATCAACATTGAAAAGGTTGAATATCGCCAGACCCCAGATGGCATCCTGACGCCTTACGTTATCAAGCGCACTGATCGCGCTGGCGTCCAGCTTCCGGCTTTGGCGGAGTTTCGGCGCATGGTGTCCAAAGTCACGGGTGAGACATACCCCGATGATGGCGATTGGTTGGAGCATCGCATTGCCGATCCCGAAACAGTCAACGACATTGACCCCAACGGCGGCGATGTTGATGGCGTTTTGCAGTACGTGAAAGATAACGGTGCCATTGTGAAGGAAGACATACCCTTCTGATCCCATCGTGGCGATCTTTTCGACTGACAATTCCCCACGCTGGCTGGTCTTGCGTGGGGATATTTTTTGATTGCCAAACATGTTGTTAAGCGCATGTTCCCATGCAATAGACGCTGCTTTTGTGAACTCCGAGACAGATGTCAGCGGTGACGCTTTCAAGGCTCGATTTTACAGACCAAGTTTTCATATGGCTTTTTGATTTTTAGTGTGTGTAGCGTGGCAAGCATGGATTTGCGTTTCTTGCCAAAGCGTTGGCGCAGCCACACTGGCAGTGCTTCCATGGTCAATGTGGTTGCCTCCATGGGGACACAAACCGAAGGCACCCGACCTTCCTCAGAATTCTCCGCCTAACTGCATCGTGGCCGGGCAAATTTGGCCCAAAATTGCAAAGCCTGAATTGCAAACCGTGGATTTATCTAACGTTTCCAAGCGAAACAAACTGATTGGGAATTAGTTAGTGGGACGATTTAAGTTCTGTGGTCACTAAGGCAGCTTAGCGTTAATGACCGCAATAAGGTCTGAAAATCTCTCTGGCTTCGCCATTGCGACCAAGCGACAGACATCTTGCCGGACACGCTCCGGATCCAACTCAACGGATTCCCCAAGTTCGAAAAACTCGTCATGTTTATCAGCAAGCAGTGCTTCTCTCAGCAGGCCCAAAACTTGATCGTCGCTTTCCAGCCCCCACATGGTAGCCGTTTTGCTCGGATCACCGAGAAGATCATTCTCTAGAAAACCGACTGCTTCGGTAATCAACCATTTCTCTGGCCAAGTATCCCCAGGCAAAAAGTACACCCGCTCTCCCGCCCAAGATTTAATGGCGTCTTTCTCTTCCTGAGTGCTTGCTTCGGTCCCGTTCACCACGCTCTTCAACCCGCCAGCCAATTCACCGGATTGATCCCCATCTAGAACGCACATGCAATTGTTGAGCCCCTCCATTGAACGGCTCGCCAATTGCCTAAGAACTGCGCTGTGCGAGCCAATTGGCTTTATTCGACACCGCTTTCTGGTGTCGAGTGGAAGTACTTGCTGGAGGATTGATCCTGCATTCTCATCTTCCACGAAAATGTCGAGTTCCTCGGCTTCGGCTTTGCCCATTTTGCCGCAAGCAAAATCTGCCGATATACCTTTCGTTAGCACTGTAGAAACCCCATTGGTTTCTATGAAGAACCTTGCCTCAGGGGGCAAACTTTTCAAAACTGCATAGGAATGCGTCGAACATATAATTTGGCATTTCAGCTCTTTGCACAATTTTTTTAACTCTTCGATCATTCTCACTTGGGCTTTCTCATGCAACCCAAGTTCGATTTCGTCGATAACGATCAATGTTCCTGCCCCAGCACGGAATAAGGCCGTCAATATCTCAAAAACTGCACTCTCACCCGCCCCCATGTTAAAACCTGAGTATGAGATTCCGGCAGCATTCACTATCGGAAGGGAATACTTACTATGTTCATAGCTGTCAAAATCTGCGTAAGCTTTGCCAATTACTTTTCCAGCAATCTTGGCAATCTTCTGTCGCGTTGCCTCTGGCAAATTTCCGGGTTTGAACCTAGACTTATAAGACTTGGAAACACTTCTTTCAAAGTGCGGCACAACTCGCTGAACGCCGAAGTAAATTACGTTCCGGCTTACCCTAGAGTCATAGTCGTTCCAGCGCCCGCCTTTTCCTTTGTATCTTGATTGATACCGAAGGCCCGCCCCAACCCTCTTCCAGTTATCATATCGGATGCCGTATCGTATTTTGACACCATCAACGGGAGTTTCATCAGAGGACTGAACAAAAAAATCACTGAAGGTATAGTACGGTTTTGACCTAAGCGGGGGTTTGAACCCCTTGCGGTCATTGTGAAACGCACATGCAGCAAGTGCCAACATCGTAGACTTCCCTGAGCCATTTGAGCCAGCGAATGCAGATATTGGATAGTCGAACTCAGCCTTGAATTGACCAAGACCCCGCACATTCCCCTTGGACAGTTCAATTGATGCCAGCGTGGCGCGCGAATTGTCTTTTCCAAACCAAGAAAAGTTATTTCGATCAATGTTTGACTTGCTATAGCTCATGCAAATTCCGAATTTTCAGCAATAGGTTTTCGAATACGCCATACGCCGACGAGCGTGATTGGTGCATGCTTTAGCCGTATTCTATATCTTGCGCCACCTTCTGAGCCAACAACTTTATCTAGAACCTAACTTAATGACTTCGCCACCTCATTCTAGCCACATCCGCCCCGTTTCAAGGTGATACGCATCATTTGTCGAACCGCTGTGATGAAACACGCGCCCAAGGCCGGTTCGACTGGCTTGGCCCTTGGGCGCGTACCATCACCGAAAGACCGCACCATGCAAATCAGCGCACATTATGAGAACTCAAACGCCTATCTGCATTTGACCACAGTATCGAGCAGTTCAAAACTGATGATCAAGGGTGCGAAGCTCTTGGCCGATGATCTCGAACAGTTCCTGACCGACCCTGACGCTGACGCCATCGACCGTCACTATCGCGTTGTGCCATCAGACACGGGCGTCAGCGTTGAGACCAACCAAGGCAAGTTCACTTTGCCGTGGCGGCATATTTTGCCCGTTGTGAACGGCCTGCGCGGTTGATCCGGGTCATCCGTCGTGCTGCCCCAAGACCGCCTAGAGACGCCTGAATCTGCCTTTGTGACGGCCATTCTGATGTAGGCCTATCGCGATTTGTTCATCGCGATCAAATCCGATGGGCCAGCAACCTTCACAGCACAGTCGGAGCAAGATCAGGCCATATCATTCCTGACCGATCAGACCGGGTCACTCGCACGCAATCGCAATGCACTCTGTTCCCTGATCGGCTGGGATGGTGATGCCCTTTCAAGCCGCGTTAAGGCGATGATGGAAGGGTCGGATTTTCCACCACCTACACCGGATCCCACCCCCGGCACGCTGGCCCGGCACGAGAAAGCTGTTATGAGCATTCGCGCACGTTGGCATTACCTTAAATCGGCCCATCCAAGACCTTCTTCTTCGGTTGAGCAGCCCCGGCGGCAGGACCGATTATGTGCATGAGCGCAACGGTGCGTCGCTCCTTTCTGATCCAATCCAGATGAGCGCGGCATGACCCGAGATACTGCGTTCGTTTTTGGATCAAGCAGGAGCACCCTATGCCCGACGACAATACAGCCGCTTTGCAAGCCCTCATGCAGCAGGTCACGAAGCTAACCGAGACCATGACAGATCAGGCCAAACGCCTTGACGATCTGCATTCCTTCAACAGCCGCATCTTGGACGAAAAGAAGGATATGCAGCGCCAGCTTAAGGCGACGTCGACCAAGAAATCCATTCTCGAAATTGCGAACGACGAGGAATACGAGCGCAAAATGCACGCGGCCAATTTGGAGAAAGATGCTAATGGCAATTGGCATCTCAAGGGGCATCGCCCCAAACATTCAATTAGCCGCACCGATGCCCGTGATCCGGTCAAGTATCGCGAAGCCAAGGCCGTAGCGGAAGCTGCTGGCGAGACCCTCACCGTGATTGACGAAGGAAAAGGTGATCCAACGCGGTCAGGACGGGCACAAGTAGCGGCAACCAAGACAACGGTTGTCAAAGATGATGCGGAACGCCGCGCCTATATCCGCCAAGACATGCTTGGGTCATCGGATTTTCGGCAACAATACAAACTGCTGCGCGATGACGGGTTTATCCCCGTGTCATGGTCGCAACCCGGTGATTTGCCGGATCACATGCAGACAAAACTGCGCATGATGGAGAACGCGGCCAATGCAAGCTGACAACCGCGCCTGCGTTGAGTGGGCCTGCCGTGTTGTCTACGGCATCAGCCCTGAAACTGAAATATATGTGCGCCGCGACGGCGTTGTAGTCTGGGACCACCTGTTCAAAATCGCCCCAAGCAGCAACGCAACTGACGCCTCAATTGCCGCGTTGGCCCAGATGATGAAGTTGCACCTTGGCGGCACCGGCTTTGCAAAGTTGCGCAATGACCTGATCCAGTCGGGCGTCGGGGAACATTTCGCTAATCGCGTTCATGATCATTTGGTTGATGTCTCCGTTGAAGAATGGGGACGGTTGCGGGATCGCATCCGTTGGTATGGCGATGATAACGGCACACCGATCTTTGTCACAACCAAAGCATCAGGAGGATCCTGATATGGCCCAAGGCGGCAACAAAAACTCTGGTCGCAAAGCGATCATCGACATGCGCCCAGACAAGAATGAGATCATCAAGGACATAGTGCTTGAACGGCGCTCCATGACTGAAATCGCTCGTCGTCTTGGCGTCGATTATTCTACGGTGCAGCGTTATCGGGATGAAAAAATCTCCGAAGAAATGCGCCGCGAGATTATGGCCGAAAACCGTATCTCTGCCATCGAAGCGGACACCGAGATCATCAACCAAGACAGGCTCGATGTGTCAGTCACATACGAGTCGTTGGCCAAGCGCGTGGAGCGGCTGATTACCAAAGCCGAGCAAAACGAAGACGATCACTTTGCCTTGGCCGCTATGGAGGGGCTTCGTCGCACCCTCCGCGACATCGCCCAGCTTCAAGGCAAACTGGCCCAGAACCTGACCGTCAACGTGTCTCTGGCCGAAAGCAAAGAATGGGTCACGCTTCGCAATATCCTGAATGAGGTTTGCGATGAAATCCCAGCAGCACGCGAACCGCTGCTGCGCCGAATGCGCCACCATGTTCTGTCCGTAACTAAGGAGGACACGATCCTATGACCCATCGTGAATTTGAAGGTTGGGAGGCCCACGCACAGCGCGTCTCTGCGGCGACAAAGGCAGGCAACCCTGACTGGGCGCAACTGCCCCACGCGAAACGCATCATGGTCGCGGAAGGCGGCAAACTGTTCTTCACAGGCATCGCGTGTAAACGCGGACACATCTCGCCGCGCAACCAGTACGGCGATTGCACCCAATGTCACTTAATGCGCCTTGCGGAGCGTCGCGATGCCGTTTGATGTACTCAATGACTGGTGTTTGGGTCTTGAGCGCGACTTAGACCCAGCTGCTGAAATGCTATATTTCCTGCGCCAAGAAATTCCAAATGCCACTGAGGTGGACCCTTGGCAGTTGGAGGCTGTCAATTCAACTGCGGGCACAATTGCGATGCGTGTGTGTCGGCAGGCAGGGAAATCTTGTGTTCTTGCCACCCGAGCTGTCCGCCGTTTAAAGCAAGGCCATACCGTTCTATGTTTGGCCCCTGCGGATCGCCAAAGTCGCGAAATTGGCCGGAAAGTTGCGACCTACCTCCGCGCGACTGATCTGGTTGTCGAGCGTGCAACTCAGACAGAAATCGAAACGTCAAATGGTGGGCGGTTCATCTCTGTACCAGCCAGCGGTGCAACAATCAGGGGCAATTCTGTCCACGAAATTCAAATTGACGAGGCCGCATATTTGCCCGGCATGAATGGGGGCGAAGATGTGATCGTTTCCGTTCTGCCAATGCTTCGGGATGACGTCCAAAACTCCCAAGTCGTGTTTGCCTCAACACCTGCGGGCAAAAACAACCACTTCGCGGAACTGTTCCAAGAAACGAAAGACGACGTTCACCGCATCGTGGTTAAAGGCACATCAATCCCGCGCCTTGCATCCCGCGTTGAGCGCCTGCGTTCGCAGCTTTCGGCCACGCGCTTCCGTCAGGAGGTGGAGGTCGAAATGCTTTCAGACGGGCTTTCATATTTTGATTTGGCGACAATTGAAAACGCCACCAGCATGGAGAATGCAATATGCCCTCGACTTTAAACCTGAGCTTTTTGCCGGATGGCCGTGTGGTCAACGAAACCAATCAAGACCCCGCCATTCCCAAAGTGACCGGATTTGTCAGATATTTTATTGGTGCGGATTTGGGTCAAGCCAATGACTTTTCATCGGTTGTGGTGATCAAGGATCAACAGTTGCCAGTCTCCGATGGCGCGTGCGTCACTCTCGGCCCCCGTGAGCGAACCATTGTCTATGCCGATAAGTTCAGGGGCGTCAGTTATGTGGACGTCGTGGATCACCTGATCAAGCTACGCAATGCGCCTCCTTTCGGTGGAAAGTCAGAACTTGTAATTGACGGCACCAGCTTGGGGCGTGTCGTGTCCGACATGCTTTGGGATCAGTCTATCCCACACTCGGCAGTGCAGATGACAGGCGGCGCGGACTGGACGCGTAAAGGGCGGTATGTAAATGCGTCGAAAACGTTGATGATCGAAAACCTCGCGGTGTTGTTTGCCGCCGATGAATTGAAATTCGCCCATGACCTGCCACTTCGCTCAGAAATTGAAGAAGACTTGGCGACATTCACCACTCAAACCACGGCAGCAGGCAACCAGATCATCACTCAGGCACGCAACGCGTCGGGCCACGGCGATCTTGGTATCGGTCTGATCGTTGCGGCCTTCGCATCGCAGTATCTGATGCCGCAAGGCATTCAGGTAAGCAAACTGGTTGGGATGTTCTAGAGACGCACCAAACTTAACGCCGGTGTTCATGGCTTCTGCGTTTCTATTCCAGCGAACCGCTTAAGCGGCTTCTGTTGCCAAAATATGAGCCCCAATTTGCTCCACTGTGTCCAATGAACGAAGACGCAATTCTTCCTGATCAGCTTGGCTTTCCAAAGCTTCGAACGCTTCATCCAAATTGGACAACTGTTTTTCCGTCACCTGAGGATCAGCCTTGCTGGGTCGTTGCAAAATCATTTCATGCTTTCGCGAAAAATCACCGCTAGGTTCCCGATCTCGTTCCACCTTCAAATCCCAAAGTCGGCGTTTTATTAGATTGATTGATCCTGTCAGAGACCCGGCTTTCAATGTGCCGAAATTAGCGACCAGTTTTGAGCCAGAGAAATCAATTATGACTTTGTGGCTAGACCCTTTCATGCGTCGCTGCTTTCCCTCGCGAAGGTCGGCGCTAAAGAAATTTGCAAATCCTTCTCTGTGGTTTTTGACATACTCACAGACCATAAAGGGCAGCCGGTCACCAGCACCATCACCATTTGCAAAGGCGACGGGTAGAACAGGCTGAACAAGCGCCACCATTTCACCTAACGGTTCAATGTATAGCGGGATGGGGTGGATGGCTCCTGCTCCATCGGCGTCGCAATGCGCCATAGTGCAGTTGTCATGAACTGCTAGGAGAGGAGCCACCCAATGCAGGTTACAACAGTCGGCCTCGATTTGGCCAAGAACGTTTTCCATATTCACGGTGTCATGGAGGATGGATCTGTAGGGTTCAGCCGGTCTTTGCGGCGCAGTCAGATGTTTGCATTTTTCGAACGTCTGGAGCCATGTCTGATCGGCATGGAAGCGTGCGGTGCGAGCCACTACTGGGCGCGGGAACTGACCAGGCTGGGTCATGAAGTCAGGTTGATAGCACCTGTCTATGTGAAGCCCTATGTCAAGCGCGGCAAGTCCGATGCGGCTGACGCAGAGGCGATCTGCGAGGCTGTCACCCGCCCGACCATGCGGTTCGTTGAGGTAAAGTCGCCTGAACAGCAGGCCATTCTTTCATTGCACCGAGCGCGTAGCCTAGTCGTTCGACAGAGAACCCAGACGATCAACATGCTGCGTGGTCTGTTGGCGGAGTTCGGCATCGTCTTTGCTCAGGGCGTCGGTCACGCCGTCCGGTTTGCAAAGCGTACCACCCAAGAGCAGGCTCTGGACCTACCGCCCGTTGCGCTGGACACCATCATCGACCTTAGCGAACAGATATTGGCCCTGCATGGGCGGGTGCTCTGGTATGGCCGCAAGCTGACACAAGCTGCGAAATCCGAGCCCCGGATCGACTTGCTTCAGACAATCCCCGGCATTGGGCCGATCACGGCGTCGGCCATTGTCGCGACGGTTGGCAGTGCCGCACAGTTTAAGTGCGGCAGAGACTTCTCGGCCTGGTTGGGGCTGACGCCGATCAACCGGTCGACCGGAGGCAAAGAGAGGCTGGGCCGCATATCGAAGATGGGCGACCGCTACATACGCCACCTGATGGTCGTCGGCATGACCTCCCGCATGAAACAGATCAAAAGCGCACCTGAGCGATTTGATCCCTGGTTTGCGGACCTGCTGGAGCGCAAACCCGCAAAGCTCGCGGCAGTGGCCATGGCGAACAAGACAGCGCGGATAATCTGGGCGGTGCTCACACGAAATGAGCCCTACAGGATCAGGACCGTCTGATACCGGAAAGGAATGAAACAGAGACAGCAAGACCAAAGAAGTGATGGCAATGAGTCAGCCGCAATCTCAAGACACCCCGGGCTTTGTCCAGGACGACATCTGTCCGCTTGCGAGGATGGGGACTTGGGTCGCGGAAACCATCAGGGCCAGCGGTCAAGTGCACCGCGCAAACAGGCCGAACACAAGACCGCTTCTGACAAAATGTCGATCACCTCAAAAATGTCTTGCTTTGCAGGAGCCATCCACACAAGGACAATGCAGCCATCCAGCTTTTGGCCACGCTCTCAAGGCTGCTACCTTCAGCCTCGCGAAGTTCGCCAAATCCAATACCCGTAACAGCAGGATCAGGCGATGACAGAGCCTCACTAGCGCGTTTCGCTAAGTCATCCTTCAAGTATTCACCGGCTATCTGGATTGCACTGACTGCACCGACTGCGTCCGTACCGTAAAAGCAGGTCAAACGATCCAGTTGGTTAGCCCACTCCAAGTGGAAACCTTGGTCGTTGATTGCGGCGACGCCTACAACGAACCGCTCGTATGAGCCAGATATCGGTTCGAAAAACACAGGTGCCCAGCGTGCACGAACACCGTCGTGCAATTGAGGAAACATGTTCGTATCGAGTGAAATATCTATCATACCATCGTTGGCACACCTAGTGCTTTGCTTGCATCAATCGGGACTCTAGCCGTTCTTTTCTCAAGAAATCCTTTCAGAGCATCCACATTTCTTAACGGTAACAGATCGGATATGCGACTGTTTTTCGAGGTTTGGGTCGCATCGAACCCATTGATCCCCACGCCAAACTCGCGAACTTCTGTGGCCCGTTGCCGCTTCTGGTCTAAAGACAAATGACCTGTCAACCACTCGCTAAGGCGATTATTGTACTCTACGTCTGGATCAAGCTGGTCGGCTTGCCAGTTTGGGCCGGTGAAACAATGCCCGTGGTCGATCAACCAAAATTCACTGTCGCCCCCGAACAGCAGATTGCCCATGTGGCGGTCTATGTTGGCTATCCATGCATCATAAGCATACAGATGACCAAGATCACCCCACTTTGATATCTCGGAGAGCAGCGCTAGCTTTCCGGCTGTATCCGTCCCCTGCCAGCGGTAAGTCACATTGGGCACCTTGACGTCAACGCTGACGAATACAAGTTTCGAGCCGTCTGTAGTTGCGGGGGCCTTAGTTACGTTTAAAATACCCGGCCGAACCAAGCCAAGGTAGCAATCGGGGATGGGTAACCCAACTTCGCGCGCTAAACACTGAGCCACCAACTCGTTGCAAAGCTGAACGAGATTCAAATCCTTGATAATTGCTTGTCGAGTTCGGCCATCCGAGGTCAAAACTTGACCTCGGAATGTGTCGTTCACATTGTTTTCATTGAAACCGGTCGCCCCGAGCAGAACGGTAGCAAGTTGAATTTCGGACACTTATTTCCCGATATTGTAAGTAAGAAATAGAAAATTGGCATTTCAGTTAAACAATTTTGACGCGAACAGACAAGCTCGAATAACCGGAAGCTCTCGCTGTCAAACGGCTGTTTTTCTGCTTTGGTGTTTCCAAATCGCGTGATCTAGGCTCAACGGTGTCCATCCATACCCTCGCTGGAGAAGCTCGCCCGCGGCCAATCGCACAAGAATTGCCGCTTGGCGAGGTTGAGGCACGCTGTCCAGTTCCAACGCATGACAAACATAACGCTGCACCATCCGGTCGGGTTTAATAAGGTTGTCATCCCCTGCCAACATCATGAAATAGTCAAACGCGATGCCACTGGACTGGCCGGGCAGGCCCAAAATGATTGCTTCTGCGTATTCTCGCCGCTCAACATCCAAATCTGAGAAATCATTGATGCCCGCATCGGTCAATGCTCGGCAATATAGCAGGACGGCCTCGGCTTTGAGGACGCCAGATCGAGAGGAAGTGCGCTGTCTATTCTGGAAAGCTCTTTCGACCATCCCTTCAACGCCAAACTTATCGAACATTGAGGTCAGGTCGCTTATCCCGTACTCACCAGCCCCACGAGCTTCCCGCGATGTAGCAAAGCGCGTCCATCCAGCAAACTCACACAAGTTAGAAACGACTTTCTGCGTGCTTGTGTATCGGACCCCAATCGAAAAAACCGCATCGACAACGCACAATGGTAGCGACGCATAGCGGTATTCATCCGCCAATTTCGGAACGTTTAACTCCGTTTGCTCTATGTAGTCAGCCAATCTCGAAACTGGCGGTGCACTGGTCAAATTCAATCTCACGATAATGTAGTCAATGAGTGACATAGAAAGTCACCCGTCCCCCAATTAGTCAAGAATTATATCACTGATCGTCTGTAGACTGATTGACGACAAATTTGCCCATTTGCGGCATGGAAATTCGTGCTCGCTTAAGTTTAAACATGCGCCGATTGCGCCAGTCGAAAGGCTGGTCGCAGGAGGAGTTTGCGCATGAAGCGGGCTTACATCGGACCTATGTGAGCGATCTGGAACGCGGTGCACGCAACCCAACCATCAGCGTAGTGGATAAGCTGGCCGTTGCTTTGGGCGTGAATGTCGGAGCGCTACTAGACGCTCCAGAAGTGACCTAAGCATGGCATACAAAAGACGCAAAACCATAGTTGACTTGCGGGAGTTCCCAGCCGCACTGGATCTTGCACGGTCATTGTATCGCGACAACAATGGGCATCTACGGCAAGACAATGAGTGCCGTGAAATCGCTGACTTGCTTGGCGTGTCCAACATTGCTGTTTGGCACGCTTACCATCGCGGCGATCTAGGCGTCCCCTCACCGAACTCAGCTAGAGCAGAAGCTTGGGCTACAGGTCAGCCGACCTACGAAGCTGTCGATAAACCATGCCGACGCTGTTCCAGTACAATCAGACAGCCCGGTGACGATTTTTGCGTGAACTGCGAAGCCAAGTATCGTGATGCCACCAAGGCGGCGCGTTTGGCGAATGAACAGTAGAGACTGAACGAGTCGGAAAGCTTCAAATCGCGCCTACGATCCAATTGCAAAAATAATTGCAAAACATCTCAACCATAACAGCAAGACGAGCGCCAAAACGCTAATTTCCCGTTCATTTTCAATGATTTAAATGGTGCCCCCACACGGACTCGAACCGCGGACCTACTGATTACAAATCAGCCCCCGATATTTATTCAACAACTGAGGGTTGGTGCGGTTAATGAACAAAAACAAAGGAATAACTCATTTTTCAAACGATAGTCAGTCGGTTGAAAGTGAGTGTTGCTGCGTGTAAGTGTTGTCGTGCGTTTGAAAAAGCGTTTGAAAATGGCAACGGAGACCGCCCATGACCGCGACCATCAATTTCGATAGTGTGCCGAAGGTGCGCAAGGCAGCAGCAGGCAAACCCGACGCGGGTACAACTTGGTATTCGCACGACGGAGACAAATACCCATGCCTCTATCTCGGCGTCGGCAAGCGCGCCGCGTCTTGGTATTTCAAAGGTCGTTTAAACGGGCGCTCCCAACAGAAGGCGCTCAAGGCCAAGTTTCCCGAAACGACAGCCGCGCAGGCTTTTGAAAAGATTGCGACACTGACTGAGTACCACACAGGTGTTGTCTCCGCAGACATCAAGACGGTGCGCGACGCGTGGCAGCATCATTGCACGACCAAGCAGTCGGAAGGCAAAATGTCGGACAAGCACAGGTTCGACATGACCACCAAGCTTGAGCGTTGGGCATCGTCGATTTTGGATGCTGCACCGACCGACGTTTCCACTGTCATGATACAGAACGCGGTCAATGCAATCGACACGGGACGCGGTAAGAATTCAGCAGCGACCAAAAGGCATGTCCGCGTGGCATTGTCGTCAGCGTTCAAACGCCTACCCGGCGACAACCCAGTAGACAACGTTTCTGTCCCTGATGCGAACGAACGGCAACCCATTTGGTATGACTTATGCAACGACAATCGCGATCTTGATCCCGAAGACTTATCCACCATTTGGAACGCTATATGGAAAAAGCGGGAGCAAAACGTGATCATGGGCACGGCTTGGATCGTAATGCTGTTTACGGGCATCCGCGTCAGCAACGTTTGTTCGCTGCGCTGGGACCGTGACGGTGTGCATGGGTTCGTTGACCTGCAACGGCGGTCGATCACATTCCCAAAACTCAAGTCGGGGTTGCGTAACGTCGAATTGCCCGTTTGTGATACGGTGATTAGGTCGTTGGCGGCGATACGGGCGACGGAATCCGAATGGGTATTCCCAGCCAACTCAAAGACAGGATACATCGGCGGGACTTTCGGCCTCGACACATTGGAGATTGAGGTGGCAGGAAAGTTTGTTCCCGTGATCCGCCCGCACGACACACGCGCCTACTTCCAAGAGGCGTGCAACGAGGCATTGCTGCCCGAACAGGTCAACAGGTTCCTACGCGGTGATAAAGGCGGCGACGGCTCGATGCTTTCGAAGTACACAAAGCGCGTTGGACGGTCAGCGCCCGCAATGGCGGAGACAGTGATTTTCGAACGAATAAAGGTAGAACCTTCTTTCGAGGATTGAATATTTTGGTTTACCGCACTACATTGAAGTCGCACCTGCCCGTCGTGAGACGTGTTGCCGTTCTGGCAGTGCACAACGTTTCCCAAACGTCGCGACGCAAGCGTGCGGGATAAAAATGAGCTCGCCCGTCGCATATCAACAGAGAGCGTTTGTCTGGTTAAAGACTGACGAAAGGATCTGTTGATGGATTCCACAGTACAAATACGTGCGCTCGAAGAGCGCATTGATGCCCGCTTCACTTCGGAGTTAGAGCGCTACAACCAGCTTTGGGACGCGCATATCGACCACCTGCAAAGCGAGAAGGCTCTCAAAAAGCAGGTCGCTGAACTGCTCGAAAAGCAAACCCTCCCCAAACTCATGACACCTCGCCAAGTGGCCGATTTCGTCGGCATCTCGGAAGGGCAATTCTACGCGTGGAAACGCGCAGGCGATGTGCCTCCCGCAATGTATTGGAGCGAGCGCACGGTGCGGTATGATCGCGACGATGTGATTGCTTGGGCAGAGTCGCACAAAGTAGGAGGGGCAGGATAAGACCTGCCCCTCACTGGTCGCATATCGGGTATGGAAGCGTTGTGCGCTATAACTCGTTTATAGACGGCGACGCGACGACGCGCGACCAGCGAAGCAGGTCCATCCTGAAAATGGTATGGATCAAGAAAATACATTCCTCCGCCTATTCGATGGCAACCAAGATCGACACCTCGTTCTCAGCGGTAAACCGTCGAAGAACGATAGAGGCAAAGTAGAAGGCAAGACACGCCTCGACGACGGCCCATTGACCGCCGAAATGGTGCGCGCGCATTTGGAGGGCGATGCCTCTTATGGCATTTCGCCTGTGCGCGCAGACAGCACGTGTCTCTACGGTGTGCTAGACATTGACTGGTATGACATGCCCGAGGACGACGTTCGCCGCGTGGCTGATCAACTGCGCACCCGATGCGCTGCTTTCCGCACGAAATCACGTGGGCTGCACGTCTATATCTTCGCGTCTGAGCCTGTATCGGCACGCGTGATGCACGACTACTTAGTTGCCCTGCGCAAGCGTCTTCCGAAAGCGTGCTTCGACAAGAAGCAAAAGCGAGATGTCGAAATATTCCCGAAGGAGACGCAGACATTCGTTAATCCCGACGACAAACCAACTTCTGTCAATCTACCAATGAAAGGTCAGCAGCGTGAATTGGCATGGCTGATCGACGAGAGCGCGAGTCCGAAATGGGCACTCGACGAAATGAGCGCGGCCAGCATACTTTCGCACATCGACGAACATTGCCGCGTCGATGCCGCGACCATGATTGCCATTACGAACGAGCAGCCTACACTCGACACGTCCGACATTGGCTACAAGGTGCCCGACAGTCCCGCAGGTCGAAACAACCTGTTACTCAGTGTTGCGGCATCCATGCAATCGCGGGGTTGGCCTGACTCCGAATTGGAAGCGGAAATTCGTCGCCTGAATGGTGACGAAAAATTCCACGAACTGTTCACAGCAGGCGCGTTGACGGAAAACGAGATCAAGAACATCCTCAAGCGGACGAAAAAGCTCGACAAAGGCGCACCCACGCCCCTGCACTATCGTCAGATCGAAAAGTTCAATCGGGATTGGGCGGTAATGGCGGTCAATGGGCAGGTCGAATTCCTGAACATTGAAGAAGACCAATGCTATTCCAAAAACGCGTTCATGGACATGACTGCGCCTCAGGTTGTTCAGCTCGGCAAATATCGCTTCCCTGTTGCCAAATTGTGGCTGTCCGATCCCGACCGCACAGAATATCGCGGCATTGTTATGGAAGGCCCCGACTACGAAGGCCCCGGGTACAATATGTTCCAAGGCTGGGTATGTTCGCGGGAAAAAGGTGACGCGTCGCTTTGGGTTCAGTATATCGAAGACGTGTTATGCGGCGGTGATAAGCCGCTTGCCCATTGGGTCATGACGTATCTCGCCGACGCCATTCAACGCCCTTGGTCATTGCATCCCGGCTCAGCACTCGCGCTGCGAGGCGGCCAAGGCGCAGGTAAATCATTCTTGGGGCGTGCCATGCAAAAACTCGTTGGCAAGGCACACGCTCAGGCAATCGCGGAATCCGACCGAATGTTCTCGCGCTTCAATCGCGGCCTGTTCGGCTCGACCTTCGTCCTTTGCGAAGAATCGTTGTTTGCGGGATCGCCAAAGCAGGCGAACGTGACCAAGTCGTTTATCTCCCAAGACACATGGTCCTACGAAGGCAAATACCTCGCGCAATTCGATGGCAAGAATGTACACCGCATCATTGCGACGACAAACGAAGATCAAGCGGTTCATATCGACCACGATGATAGACGTTGGACAGTCGTTGAGGTGGCAACGCGTTTCGATGATCACGGACCCGAGGCACGGACATGGTGGGAACCTTATTACCGCCTTGTCGATGATCATCCTGGAATCATCCTCGACTACCTCATGGACTTCGAGGTGGATCGTGGGTTGATCCAATACGGTCACATCACTCAAGCCAAAGCGGTCGACAAGGTTGCGTCCGATCCGTTGCTTGCCTTGATGGACGAGATTGCCGAGACAGGTGTTTGTCCCGACGATCTGACGGGACGCGGGCGCATGTCAGCCGCGACACTTTCCCGAGAATGCCTTTCGCGCGGCGCAAACCGCATGACCCAATCCCGTCGTTTCACCAATCAGGTTCGAGCCAAATTCGGCGGCACGTCACGACCCAATTGCCATCACGTCGAATCCGTGCATCGGGCGATGGACAGCAATGGGATTTTATCAGTCACGCCTATCTATCGCACTGACCGTTCAGGCGTCGAATTGCCGCCTTTGCCCGACTTTCGAGCATTGGTGTCGCGTATCACGGGGCGGACGTACCCAGAAAGGGGTGATTGGCAGGCGTTCACCGTGGCAGGACCTGGGTTCGATAACGACCCGAATGGAGGCGATGCCGATGCCGTCGAACAGCACGCGCAATCGCAACAGAGATGGGTCAAAGACGACGATATACCGTTTTAAGTCCCACGTAACCGTGCTTCCGTGGGTAACGTGGGAAATTATGTCTTTGATTTTAAAGCGTTTCCCACAAACCCACGCAACCACGGAAGATTTTGAAAAGTTTCGTCAGGCCGTTGCGTGTTCAAGCGCAGCAGTTTTTGCGTCGCTGACAGTATTTTATAAATTTTATAATGGTTATGATGGGTATGGTGGGAAACGCTTTGGTTTCAACGCCTTGGATCAACCACGGAAGAATTCGTTGCGTGGCTTCCGTGGGTTGCGTGTTTTGGGTCATTCGATCCCGCGAGGTGACCTACCACCTCTTTCTCCGACCCATACGTCACAGATGCTGACATACCGGCCAACTACGTCACCATCTATGACGTGGTTTCGTGACCAACTGATAATACATCAGTCACTTAGCTTGCTTTTGCCAAAGGTTTATCAAGCGGTTGCACACATCAATCGTTAGTTTTCAAACGGCTTTTCAAACATGCGCCCAAATTACCCGCAATTATCCTGCACTCCACCTTTATCTACCCGCACAACCCCAAGCTGACTTGATATGCATATTTCGCCCCGGCATGTGCGCACCGTGGCACGCCCGGGCAAAGCAACTCCTTAGTTGTGATGAAACACGGTGCGCACGTCAGACTTGGAAAGGATCTGCAATGACCATCACCGCAACAATCGACGAGCACGAAGCCGTCACGCTCACTTACACCCGCATGAACACCACGTCGAACCTTGGTGTGCCCGATGCGGCAGCTTTCGCTGACGACCTGCTATCGACCTTCAAGCCCGACCAAGGCGACATCTACCGCAACGCCTACAACGTCTTGGTGAAACCCGATGGCGTGACCATCGAAGTGCATCCCCATTCGTTCCCGATCCCGTGGCAGCACATCGCCTCTGTGGTCGATCAGCTCAATGCCTGACACGGTGCGGCCCCTATGGCGTGAATTGCCCCTGACGCGCGGCACGCTCCTTGAACGCGGCCTGCGCATCCACGGCGTGTGGACCATGCACATTGGTCTCGACACCCCACCGCGCGTCTATGTCGATTGGCAGGATGCCCCGAACAAGCACGAGATCGACGTTGCCGAACACCTCGTCGTTGCCCGCAAAATCATCCACATCGAACCCGGCGGCAGAAAGCCGTGGATGGAATGACAGGCACGTCAGAGGGTGCGTTCGTCGTGGCCATCATCTCGCAAGCGTATTCCGACATGCTTGGACCGAATGACGAACACGCATACGCGGCGATAACCTTCCTGACCGCCCCCAATGGCCGACACGCCCGCTGGCGTGGTCAATTGTTCGGTCTATTGGGTCTCGATGGTGACATTGCCGCCCAACGTATCGTCGATGGCCTCGAAGGCAACGCCGATCTGCACCCCTTTACTCTGGAAACCAGTGAGCAGCACGCCGCGCAGGTCGAGCTTGCCCGCAGACGTTGGCAACACCTTAAACATCCCCACGCGCTACCTGCTTCTTCGGTGTAACCATTCAGCCTTGGATTGTATTTTACTTTCGACGGATTGGTGAATTTGTCGTCCTTAACCAGCTTAACGGACGCGGCCCACCAGTCGCGTTCGCTTTGGTTACGAAAGGACGATAAAATGGCCGATGAAACGACCGCCGCAATTCAGGCGCTGATTAAACAGGTGGGTGCGCTCACCGAGACCGTCGTTAAACAGAACACCCAAATCGACGATCAAAACACCCGACTCGACAAACTGCACGAGTTCAACGGGCGTGTGCTGGATCAAAAAAAGGATTTGGAACGTAAAGCAAGCTCGCAACCTACGCCCGAGAAAATCGCCGAGATGGCCAATGCCGGACTCGTTCCCGGTGACGATGGCAATTGGTATATGCGCGGAACGAAACCCACACACAGTCTGACACGCGAAGAAGCACGCGATCCCGTCAAATACCGCGCGGCGAAAGCAGCAGCAGAGAAAGCAGGCGCAACACTGACCATCGTTGATCCAACTGCCGACGACGACACGCACCGCCGCTCATCCCGCACGACAACTGACACATCACTCAACACTTCGCTCATTCGCGACGACGACCAAAAGATCGCCTACATGCGCCGCGATGTGATGGGATCAGACACGCGTCAATACCGCCAACTTCGTGCTGATGGGTTCAACGTGCAGTCGTGGGACAACGCCGACGATCTGCCGCAGCACATGCAAACAATGCTTGCTCTGATGGAAAAAGCCAATGCGCCCGATTGATCGAGCCACGTTGGAATGGGCATTTCGCATCACCGTCGGTTATTCGGCGGAGGATGAGGTTTTGGTGATGCGCGACCTTGCAATCGTAACGGCCCACGACCGCATAGTTTTGGACCCGTCAAACGAACCCCGTGACGCCTTAGTTGTCGCCCTCGCGCAGGCGATGAAACTCCACGTCGGCGGTATCCAATTTGGCGAGTTGCGCAGCGATCTCATCGCGGCAGGCTTGCGGGAAAAGGTGGCAAATTGCGTTCATGATCATTTGGTCGACGTCTCCGTTGAGGAATGGGATCGGCTTAGTGACCGCATCCGTTGGTATCGCGATGATAAGTGCGACCCCATAACCGTCTCAACCGCAGTTCGAGGAGACACCTAATATGGCTGGAAACAAAGGATCGGGACGTCCTTCAATCATTGCAGTGCATCCCGAACGGAAAGACATTGAGCGGCGGATCATTGAACGCGAATTGAACGCGCCGGGAGCGAAATCGTATGCGAAAATTGCCGCGCGTGTTGGGGCGCAGGTCGATACGATCCACCGCTATCGTAAATCGCACATCACCGAAGATATGCGCCGCATCGTTGCATCGAAACTCAAACTCGAACCTATCGACGGTGCGACCGAGATGTTGAATGACGAACGGCTGGATATCGGCCGGACGTATGAAAGCCTCGCACAACGCGTCGAAAAGCTGATCACGAAAGCCGAAGAAGCGGGCGACGATGGCTTTGCCTTGGCCGCGATGGACGGCTTGCGGAAGGTGCTGAAAGACATTGCGACGATGCACGGCAAGATGGCAACAAATCTGTCCGTTTCGGTCACGCTCGCGGAATCGCCCGAATGGGTCACGATGAAAAGTATCCTCCGCGCGGTCTGCGACGAGGTTCCCGAGGCTCAACCCATTCTTCTCAAGCACATGCGCCATCACGTTCTCAGCGTCACAAAAGAGGAGTCGGTGCTATGAAGTCGCCCCATTCAGAATTCCTCGGCTGGGATCACTATGCTCGCGACCATGCAAGGCGTCTTGAGGCGGCAAATTTAGTCGGGCATCCCGAATGGGTTGAATTGCCCGCGTCCCGACGCGAGGCAAAAGGCGAAGGCAAATACTTCACAGGCAAGCCATGCAAGAATGGGCACATCTCCCCGCGATATTCGATGGGTTGTTGCCGCGCCTGTCAGATGGGGCAGTAACATGCCTTTTGACGCCCTCATACCGTGGTGCGCAGAACTTGAACGCTCGCTCGATCCCGCCGCGCGTCTGCGCCACTGGATCGGCCATGAGCCTGATCCTTGGCAGATCGACGCTTTCACGACGGAGGCGACGGAAGTCGCTTTGCGCGTTGGTCGTCAGGCGGGCAAGACCAGTGTGCTCGCCGCGCGGGCAGTCGAAGAACTGCACATCCCAGAATCGCTGACCATCTGCGTTGCGCCAGCGGAGCGTCAGGCGAAGATCATCGCGCGAGAAATCGGACGGCAGTTGAAGCGCACGGAATTGGTAATCACGCGCTCGACGCTGACGGAACTCGAAATGTCAAACGGTGCCCGCGTCGTCGCGCTGCCGTCCACTTCGGACACCATTCGCGGTTATCCATCGGTGTCGTGCCTGATTATCGACGAGTGCGCGTTCTTGCAGGGCGAAGGCGGCGGCGAAGACCTGATTGCGGGCGTGCTGCCGATGCTCACATCGCAGGGGCAGGTCTATTTTAGCTCAACTCCTGCGGGCAAAAACAACTACTTCGCGCGACTGTTCCTCGACGCAAAGCCGGGTGACGGTGTTCACCGCATTGTCGTCAAAGGCACGGACATCCCGCGACTGAAAGACAAAGTGGAGCGGATGCGTCGCACGCTGTCCGCGACCAAATTCCGCCAAGAGATCGAATGCGAACTGCTCTCAGACGGCACCAGCTATTTCGACCTCTCAATCATCGAAAACGCAACGAGCACGGAGGGCGCGATATGTCCCAAGATGTGAACTACGAAACCCAACTTAACCTCGTTTATCTGCCTGACGGGCGGGTAGTGAACGAAACTAACCAAGACCCGGCCATCGAGCGCGTCACAGGGCACCAAAACTATTGGGTGGCCGCTGATCTCGGACAGGCAAATGACTACACTGCCGTTGTCGTGATCAAAGACGAGGCGCTGCCCATCGTTGACGGCTCGAAAGTGATTGTCGGTCCGCGTCACCGATCAATCGTCTATGCCGACCGCTTCCGTGGCGTGTCTTATGTCGATGTCTGCGATCACCTGATCCGCCTGCGCAACGCGCCGCCGTTCGGTGGCAAGTCGGAATTGGTCATTGATGGAACGAGCCTTGGGCGCGTTGTGTCGGACATGCTATGGGATCAATCAGTTGATCACCACGCCGTGCAAATGACAGGCGGCCAATCTTGGCGCAAGGAAGGCTCGCGGTATGTGAACGCGGGCAAAACGTTCATGATCGAAAACCTGTCCGTGCTGTTCGCCTCCGACGACCTCAAGTTTGCCCACGACCTGCCGCTTCGTGACGAGATCGAATCCGACCTTGCCTCCTTCTCATTGCAAACGACAGCGGCAGGCAATCAGATCATTACCCAATCGCGATCAGCAGGCGGTCACGGGGATTTGGGGATCGCGGTCATCGTCGGCGCGTTCGCTTCGCAGTATCTGCGCCCACAGATGATCACGACTCACACGCTGCGCGGGTGGTATTGACGTCTCTCGTCGCGCTCTTGGCAAACGCGTGAGTCGTAACACCATGAACTCGACGAGCGACCGCGAAAAATCGCGCAGCGCTGCGGTATTGCGCGGTTTTGGGCATAACCTTGGGGCAGAGACTATTACCGTCTTCGCTGACGCGCTTTGTAGGCACCTTGTTTAATCGCCTCGTTCGGCCAGCAGTTGGTCTAGCTTCACTCCGGCCTCCATTCGGTTGGCATGGCGCTTGCGAGCCTTTTCGTAGGCTTTGCGCAAGCCCCCCGGCGCGCTGTTGGGCATTCCGTTTTCGTCTAGGTATTCGCGAGAGGTGCGAGAAATGCTGATCTTCTTACCGTCCTGAACGTCCTTCATCATCCGGTCGGTGAACCAATCAAAAATGTGATCAAGGTCGTAACTCCCACCGGGGCGCTCAACGGGTTCAAAATAGAAACCTAGCTCATGCGCGAGCGTCGCTTGATCGCCGTTGCCCATGTCGTAATCGGCCACAACGTTTGCCGATTTCTTCACGTAGGATTTCACCCAAGCGGGCAAGTCAGTTTCTTCGACGTGGGAGGCCAACATTCGCCAAGCTTTCTTCGCGTCGCCGGGTTCCCGTTCAGCGGCATTCGCGATTTCATTCATGTTGGAGTTTTCAGCCATGTTCGCGGCTCCAGCTTTTCATATTCGTTTGTGTCCAAATCAGCGTGCACCGCACATTCGCGGGCAGCAACGTCCAAGAAAGGACATCTAAGATGAAAATACTTAATCCTACAGCACTCAATCGCGCTGATCTACAACGTCTCGGGAAATATCTTGCGGTTAACGGCGTTCAAGAAATCACGCTCACTCGCAACGACAGTTTGCAGACAATCAAGCGGCTGGCTGGCGGCTGGCGCGTCGAAGAAGTGAATAGCACTCAGCAAGAGGTAGCGGCATGAATGTGAAACCTGAAAACCTCACTCGTGCGCTTGCGATTCTGAGAACCGAGCCTGACGAGTTTGATGTAATGCTCTATGCTGGGATCATTTACGTGGCAGGGCAAAAGCTCACTCTTGGCGAACCAGATGACGCCGAAGTTCTTTCGGTTCTGATGGCGGACAAAGAGTTCGGTTTCGCTGTAAGCGGCTTTGAAAACGCTTCCAACACATTGCGCAAGATGCAAATGGTCTGGTGTGATGCAGCCACAGCGATGAAGAAGGAGGCTGCGGCATGAGTCCGAACGTGCGCGAACGGCTGCGCATCATCAGCCGTGGCTTAGACCGCAGCAGCTACGTTCGCTTCACACACCGTAAACGCACTTATATCTTCATGGAAGGTCGATGGTGGACAGCACCAAACAATTTATGAGCACCATCGACGGTCCATCGACGGTATTGAAACAACAACGGCTCGCCAATCGGCGAGCCGTATTCGTTTGCGTCTGCCGTCGCGCGACACGTTCAACAAAACGTCGGCAAACACCCCCGAAAAATCGCGCGCTAACGGGCGTCTCGGTATTTTGGTTACAATGTGCGCCTGCAAACCGCACACTGCCTTAGACGCGCGCTTACATTGTGCTGTTCGATGCGACTTGTTGAAGTCTTGCCGTCACATCCACAACACCGCCGGCGTTCCAAATATCATCGCGCAGCATAAAACGGTGACTATTGGTGTGTTTGGTAAATTTGGAACGATCTCGGACGACTGCAGACGGGATCAACGCCGCGCGCGAAACGACAAAGGCAGCATCAAAAAGGACACCTGCCAAAACGTCAAACCCGTCCATGTCTCGAATGGCCGACAACTGCCTCGATGTGTTAAGCTGGTGCAGCCGCCTTCCTTTGATTTGATAGCGGATGCCTTCGGCGTCTGTGGCGTCGAACCCTTTCACGGAATTCGCAGCCAGATCCCATCCGAATGTTTGGCAGAACAACCACTCGGCGTAATCGCCTGTCGGGTTGTTTGCAGTTCGTAGGATTTCGCGATCCCGCAATTCGTTTAGCACGGCGGTGTGCGTTTCAAGCAATTCTGTAACGGTGTATTTCTTCAAATCCATATCCTGATCCTAATTGTCACTAATCAGTTTGTCATTCTTCCTTGCGATTCCATGAGGCGTTTTCCGCCACATTGATGGCGCAACGATCAACTCGACAACTGCAATCGCAAGCGCGACGACGTGTAGGCAGCTTTAGGCGGGAGGGGCGGACAGCGATAAGCGCGTGCCTTCGCCCTGCACGACCTCATTCGGCACAGTTCAGCGCCGCCTGATGGCTACGCCCGTCAATCAGCTGGTTGGAAATCATGTTTTGCCCTCAAGGCATCGGTTGATGGAGGCATGTTTCATAAGTGCCGAGTAGGTGATCCGGTCAACTGGAAATTGCATTCGACTCCTGCGAGCCCGCGCAGTAGGCTGATTAGAATTTCAACTTATGCAAAATTCGCTCTCACTGATTGGTGTATATCAGATAGCTGCGAACCGCTAACTATTCGGAATGATTGAATGAAGCGTTTTTTATTACAAGCTGTAAACGACGAAGATCACCTCGCTCCCGCGCGCGAAGTATTTGGCCTTGGCGAATTGCAGACCGCAACGATAAGCACCGCGTTCATGACGGCTTCGGGCCTGTCGCTTTTGCAAAGTGTATTGGAACCAATCGCAGATCGAGCGCGCATTTTTGTAGGTATTCGAAATGGAATTACTACCGTCCAATCCATACAAAAGGCGCTGGAAATCGGTTGCGAGACATACATGGTGGATACCGGTAGTCGGCAGCGCATTTTCCACCCAAAGATGTACTATTCCCGCTCGGCCACCCGCGCTAAACTTCTGCTGGGCAGCGCTAACCTGACGATGGGTGGCTTGCGCACTAACATCGAAGCCAGTGTTTTGCAGGAGTTTGACCCAACCGAGGACGCGGCGTTCCTTGATGACCTGGAGGGCAAACTTGACGCAATGATCATTGATTACCCAAATCACGTGATCCGCTTGGTTGATGCCGCCCAACTGGCCGATCTACAACGCGCAGGCCGACTGTTAGACGAGCGCAAGGGGCGACCACCCGAACCTGCTGGAAGCTCATCTGACCGCAATCTAGACACCGTGCCAAAAATGGCATTGCATACTAACCCTTTGAAGGTGGCGAGGCCTATCGCACCTCCGGTGCCACCGGTTGCGCCTGCAGCACCTGTGGCTCGCGAACGCCTTGCGCTGGTGTGGGAAAGCAATGGTCTGACCCGTCGCCACTTGAACATTCCCACTGGCGCGAACACCAGCCCCACTGGCTCTATGCTTCTAGGTGTTGGCGCAATGGAAGGTATCGACCAACGACACTATTTCCGAGACGAAGTGTTTGCGGCGTTGGACTGGGAACCTGACGCTGCTCCCGCACGGGCCCACATTGAACGGGCAGAGGCGCAGATTCGACTAATCGTGAAAGACGTGGATTACGGAGTCCACACTATGCACCTCTCGCACAATACGCGGACTGACACAGCTTCCTACCGGCAGCGCAACAGCATGACCGGCTTACACTGGGGCGATGCCAAACCGCTCGTTGCTAAAGAGGATTTGCTGGATCGCGTGCTGAAACTGTTCCGCGAAAACGAAGATCCTTCGCGCTTCACTTTGGAAATCGACTAAGAAGGAATTCGGTGGCGGCGGTCGCGTAGAGTAGCCCAAGCGGCAAGCAGGTCCATCTGTTCAGCCTTAGTCAGAGCACCAAGCACATCTTCTGATTGCACTTCCAGCGTGTCCGCCACAGAATCTTCGCGCACCATACGGTCCAATTTCTCAACATTTGGGGAGATGCCTTCGGGTGCAGGTAACAGCAGCTTCTCAATTTCGCTGGGCACCAGCTCTAAAACACCACCGCCATAGTGACGCCCTTCCAGTTCCGCGCTGAGGGCGGTCAGGCTGTTGTAGAAGCCATAAACCAAAGCATCCGCTGTACCGCGAAGGGCACGAATGCGATAGGCGGTATCGGTTGTGTAGGCCCCGACACGATTATGAATTAGGCGGGGCGTGTTGTGGCTGCGCTTGAGCATTCCAACCTCGGTAGCGTGCACCGAAGGCACCGTGTACCACGGCTTTCGGATACGGCATTTATATCGCTCGTGGAGCTTTTCGTGTTCGCCCGAAGCGATGTAAGCGCGACCTTTGGCACTATCCATAACCGAACTGTCGAGCCACAGGAAGTTCGTAGGCTTGCCTGTAGCCGCATTGCGGGCGTGCTGCGCGTTATCATAGATCACTCCGGGGCAATGGTCGCTGCGCCCAAACATTGGATGCGCCCACTTTTCCAGTCCGTTCTGTCGCACAACGTCGTCTGTGACGAGGAAAAACTTGTTGGCACCCGTGACTATGCCCACGTCCACTTTAGCGGCATCGTCGAAGCGGCAGAATCTGGAATCTTCTTCTAAGGCTTCGAGGGTGGATAGAGTCGCGGTGGGCACCAGTGCGCGTGTCCACTTGCCTTGAACAGTCTTTCCGTTGATCGCTCGGGGTGTGTTGAAAACTGCTTCTGGGTCTTCGCGTAGGAAGTCGCGACCGGCTACGCGGTGAATGCCTAGCCCTTCGCCGTGGACATCAGGCGCAGCCTTCTTCTCGGCCATCAGCAGGACCGCGCCCTGCAAGGTGCCTTCGAACCAGATTTCTTGAGGGTCTACGATCACTATGCGGCGACATTGCTGTCCGAGATAGGTTCGCAAGGATTGCGCGTGCATAACGTGCACGATCTCGGACGGAACCACCATCGCTAGCCGCCCACCGGGGCGCAGCAGGTCCATCGACGCGAGAATGAAAGGAACCCATGCATTAGTGTGTTTCGTGAATTTGCAGCCGAGACGCGCAAACACACGTTCAGCGTTGGCTTGGAAGTCCGCCGGGAGATACTGGTACTTGACAAACGGTGGGTTGCCGATGACCGCATCGAACTGGCCGCGTTCCGCTGCCAGCGCCCAACTTAAGAAATCTCGATTGTGAACGGTACAATCCGGCAGACCACGCGCCGAAGCCTTTGCAGCTTCTTCTGGCGATAGTTCGAATGCCGTAACTGTTGCGTCAGATCCCTCAAGCGTTGGGAAAAATGCGCCATCTCCGCAGCTTGGTTCAAGCACGCGGGTTCCGGCGCTCGGAGCTATCCATCGGGTTAAGAAATTAGCGAGGTCGGCAGGCGTGTAGTATCCACCGCGTAGCTTCTGTTCTGATTCTAACGCGATGAAGTTCATTATACCCGCCTCTGTTTCGTCTTCTTATTACGTTCCCAAGTTTGTTAGTGGTGAACTATCTGCGTTTTAGCGCAAACCAACCCAATTCACCAACCATATTTAGTGGCCATTCCTTTGAACGATGCGGAATATCGCTAAACATGGTACCATTATTCGATTCTTCGGTGTGTTTGAAAAACGTTTGAAAATACACACTAATGCGAACGGCTGAGCGCTCACTTTGTCATTTAATATCAATCGGTTGAAATGGTGCCCCCACACGGACTCGAACCGCGGACCTACTGATTACAAATCAGTTGCTCTACCAGCTGAGCTATAGGGGCTTGGGCGCTTCAATACGCATTTCGCACCGGCACATCAAGATGGAATTTTCACTTCTTTGCAAAGATGTAAAACCGGTTTAACTGACCCGAATTTCCACTATATTGGCGCAATACATTACCCGCTTCGGAGGCCCTATGCAGGTCGTATTACACGCTGGTGCCCACATGACAGACGAGGACAGGCTAATCCGCTGTCTTGCAGGCAATGCGGAAATGCTCTCCGAAATTGGCACGAACGTTCCAAGCGTATCTGCGTATCGTAAATTGTTGCGCGATATCGTTAATTCCTCTGCCAGTGGATCGGTCGGGGCTGATACGCGCGATATTTTCCTGGATGCTGTTGTCAGGCAAGGTGCAGTTGACCGGTTGGTCTTGTCCAACTTTGGCTTCTTCGGCACGCCGAAAATGGCGATCCGGAATGGAATTTTTTATCCTTCGGCCCCCGCCCGTATTGAAGCGATGCGCCAGATGTTTCCGAATGATGAGATCGAGCTCTTTCTGGCCATTCGCAATCCGGCGACCTTCATTCCGGCCCTGATGAAGCAAACCAACTTTAACACGGTTGACGATCTGTTGAACGGAACGCCACCTGCCAGCCTGATGTGGTCAGAACTGATCACCCGGCTGCGCACGCATTTTCCGGATATGCCAATGACAATCTGGTGCAACGAAGATACGCCGTTGATCTGGGGACAGGTTGTGCGGGAGATGGGTGGACTGGATCCGACTTCGTCCTTTGAGGGAGAATTCTCTCTTTTGTCAGAAATCATGACCCAAGTCGGAATGCAGCGGTTTGAAAGCTATCTCGAAGCGCATCCGGGGATGACGGAAATTCAGAAACGACGGGTCATATCCGCTTTTCTCGATAAGTTTGCCAAAGAGGACGAAGTTGAGGAAGAGCTTGACCTGCCCGGTTGGACCGAAGCGTTGATTGATGACCTGAGCGAGCTTTATGACGAAGATGTTTACACAATTCCGCGTCTGCCCGGGGTGAATGTAATCACCCCGTGAAAGTGCTTACATTCCAAGCGCTTCTTTATACATTTCAAGCACGGCTTCTTCTTCGGCGATATCATCGCGGTCGCGTTTGCGAAGGGCAATCACTTTGCGCATGACCTTGGTGTCATATCCCCGTGCTTTGGCCTCGGCCATCACCTCTTTCTGCTGATCAGCGATGTCCTTTTTCTCGGCCTCCAGCCGCTCAAATCTTTCAATGAACTGACGCAATTCATCTGCGGTAACACGGTAACTGGTATCGGAATTCGTCTCGTTCATTTTGCACCCTCTGATCTGCCGGAGCTATTTCCTACCTGCCGAGGCGCGGCGCATCAAGACTGATTAAAGCGTTTCGCGATAAACTTGAGGCATCAAGTTTTCGGGAAACGGCGCAACATCAATGTCATGTCGGGACGTATTTCGCCAAACATGATTCAGGTTTAACGAAAACCGCATTAGCATTCTAAGTTTACGCCGCAGAGACGCAAAACTTGCGCCTTTAATCCAGCTGAGATAGGCGCAGTACCGTATATTCAATAGGGATGGGCCAATGGAAATTCTTATCTGGCTGGGTGCATGCATTACCCTGATCGGGCTTGCCGGTCTGGTCTGGTGTGGCACGCGGGTCTGGCGCGCCCATCGATCCGGATTGGCAGGGGAAGAGCTGCATAAAGTTCTGCAAAAAGTATTGCCAATCAAAACAGGCGTCTTCTTTTTGTCGATGATTGGTCTGATGATGGTGGTAATCGGTATTCTGCTTAGTTGAAAAACCGCTCTCCGTTCTGAACCTTACGGGTCAGCAACGGGTGACAGGACCACAGTGTTTCATCTAGTTCTGACAGCTGTTTCATTGCCCTTACCAAGGGCAGCAACCCGTTAATATCTGCCTGCAACAGCGGCCCACCGCGTGATCGGGAAAAACCATATCCGCGGACCATCGCAACGTCGATATCCGTAGGCCGCAACAATGCCCGGCGGTCGATAAGGCGGGCAGCCTCGTTAACGATGGCGGCGTGCAACGCAGTGACCAAGGGAACGTCCGGCAGTTTTGGCAGGACACTGCCCTGTTTCATCCGCCATGTAGCAAGCCAGACCAGTTCTCTTTTGTGGGCACGTAATTTTTGCCCTTCTAACTCATAAAACCCGTGAGTGTTTACGTCTTGTCCCGTGTTAGCGTTGTGACGGTCAGTCAGCAGGGCGTGATATTCAAATGGCCTTAGATTGCGTGCCTTGAGCAAAGTTTCTAGCCGGGCCTGAACACGCGCAAACCCTTCGTGTTGCATCATAATGAAAGGACCGCTTTTGAAACCCAGTTTTCGCGCGGCATCATCCACCAGGAAAGGTGAGGCACCTGCTGCTGTCAAAGCTATGGCGGCACGCATCAGTGCAGCGGTCAGGTTTTCACCCATCATTCCAGGGATTTCAACGCTGCGCAGCACTACCTTGCCCTGGTCCGAAAAATATTTCCGCACTGTCGCGACTACATCGGCGCTTGTTTCCTGAGGTACGGCAAGTTCCATCAATTCAGCGCGCGAAACACCCCGCTGCACCCGAAGAACCACGATATGCCCCTGCAATGCGGCACGGCTTGGGAAGTTTTTTGGAGGTACAACGCCGGGCAGGTTTATCATCACCCAACATACATTCGGTTTGACATTAAGGTTGTTTTGATCAAGCGGCATTTCGCCCCGCTCAAGCACAAGATCGGCCTGCCCCAGCGCGCTTTCATTTGGGATGGATTGCAATCTTGCCAATCTTTCATCCTGATCGCTTTGGTCCAGCTCACCGGCTTCTGACATCCGATCGTACACTTCGCGCACACGGCTCATCAGTTTTTCTGTTCCTGCGTCGTCAGCGGCAAGAACCAGAACCTTTTGCCCTGCATTCAGGCACAAGACCGCAAGTTCTGCCAGAATCGGGGCACTGCCAACAAGAGCGACAGTTGCAACCTCACTTGCTTTTCCGCTGGCCAATTCGGGCATGTTGTCGGCACGACGTTCAGCTGTGTAGAGGTGTCGGATGGCACGGGATTCAGCGCTATTCAAACGGTCTTCGTAGCGCGCGCGCTCAAACGCGATCCCTTGATCGAATGGCAGTAACTGGGACGCTTCGATGCACTTGACCATGTCATTTTCCGCGCTGTTGGTTTTTTTAACCCGCCCAGAGATCGCAGCAACCGATTTGGCAAACACCTGAGGGTCTGAAAACCCTCTGCGTTGATCACTGGATTTCTCCCACCTTCCACCGGCTGCCAGGGTTTTAACCAGTATCCGGGCTGCACGCAGTGGATGGTCGTCAATTATGGCGTCAAAAACGCGGACAAATTTTGCGTCGGACACATCAACCGGCCGTCCGGAAAGCATGAACTCAAGCGATGCCTGCGCCCCGATCAACCGAGGCAGGCGCTGTGTGGCGCCGCCACAAGGAACAAGGTCGAGTGCGATATCAGGCAGGGAAACCTTGGTCCCTTTTTGGGCAACGCGTCCGTGTGCGGCGAGCACCAGCTCGAACCCTGCCCCCATCGCGACCCCGTGGACCGCCGTAACTACAGGCTTTGGTGCGTCTTCGATCAGTGCACAGATGTCACGGATAAGCGGGCCGATTGCCGGTCGGTCCAGCTCTGCCACATCCGCACCGGCGGAAAAGCAGCCCCCTGCGCCGCACACAACCACACCCTTGGCAGAATCGTCCTCAAAGGCACGCTCAAGAGCCTCGGCCAGATCCTGTCGTGTTGATTGAACAAGTGCGTTTGCTCCTGGACGGTTCAACGAAAGAACCGCAACCCCGTCCTGCAACTCATACTGCACCTGCCCAGACACTTTTACCCCCGCGCTTACCTTTGATCACTCAATGGGGCGATTACACCCAAGTTAGAGCAACAGCGCAAGGAATTGCTCATCCTTGATGGCCCGTTCAGACCGGAAAGTTGTCAAACCGCGCCTCAATTGCGTCATTCAGCAATTCTTCGTTCAGGTTTTTCGCCCTTGCAGGAACATGTTCCCCGGCCGCGGTCAATTCTTCGATCAGTTTCGAAAGTTGCGGTTGATGCAGGCGACGGGCATCCGGGTGAGCGCTTTCAATCTTGCGCATCAATTCGTTTAGCTCGTTCATCCGCTGCGTCATTTTCGAATACCTCCGATACATGGGCGTCAACTTTGCCCGATACGAGTATCTGGATTTTGTTAGGTTCTGACTTTGACCCACGTCAAAACTCTTCCCAAAATTTCAGTTGACTGGTTTCACACAAAATCGCGCTTCAATCGCGGTGCGGCTAAACTGCCTGACCGGCTGCTAAGATGAAAACTCCCCGACCTGCAGGTGTTCTTGGTCATCTGAATTTCCTGGCTCAATTAAATTTTTCGTTGCTGCTTGAGGCAGAGAAACCAATTCTTCTTCTGACCGGGGCAGATCGGTTGCTGTGTCTTCTTCAATGAAACTCTGATCTGCAAATACCTGCTCTGCCGATGGACTACTTATTGATTGCCAATCCGTCGATAAACCACCTACTGGTTTAACCACTTCCGTTTCACCAGGATTGCCCGGGCCCAATTCGGTTTTATTGGATGCGTGCGGGTGTGGAGCACATAGCCTAACAGCCCGGAATCCGTTTAGCTGGCCGAGCTTGACCTTGGCAACCTTGTGACCTTTCGACGCCAAAAGCAAAGTATCTTCCAAGCTTCCTTTGCCCACCGGAAGTGTCATTCCGACGGCGAACGCACTGACCTCATGCAACGGCAATGTCAGACGTGCCACGACCACGTCCAGCGTGACAGGTGCGGTCAACGCCATATCCTCTAAAGTGAAGCGCGGAGCGCCATCATTATGGTCATCCGTTGAACCGAGCGCAGTCAGTACCTCTTGGGGAAAAGCCAGCACAACGAGACCGTCTCTGGTGCCGTTCTCGATGTCCAGATTGATCCGAAACAGTTCGTATTCCGGGGCCTCCATTGCCAGAGATAGTAACCTTGCCCCCTCGATACGATCACCAAACCGGTAGTCTGGTACAATTTGGTTGGGCGCTGCCGCCGCCATCTGCTCAGCAAACCCGGAGAGAACAGCGTCAATCATCGGAGCAATGATCGCGGCATCTGTCTGTGTTGCAGGCCTGGATTCCGCGTCACCGGACCGAACGTGGCCGGTTGTCTGCACCTCTATCAACGCGGTCATCAAACCCGGGTCAAGCCTGACCCCCGCGCGAAGGCCGCTGTTCCCGTCGAGCAATACCAACAGGCCGTCTTCGCCGACCTCTTGTTGAAGGTCGGAGTGTGGAACTGTACGTTGTTCGACGGTCAAAACGGTCAGCGCCATTGCATATAACCGATCCGCCGCTTTGGCCAAAGAAAGCCTTCTCTAATTGGGTGTTTGGGTCAAGCTCATTTTCCTTTTTAGTTTTGGGTTTTGTCGCTCATCCGGGTCACGCTTCTCTTCGCAGTCTGATTGATGCTCAGGTGGCACCGCTGCACGCATATGTCGGATCGGTTGTGGAGAGCCCCGCTAAGAGACGCGCTTCACGTGGCGCAGCAGTCATTTTCGGCTTCATCCACGAACCTCGTCCGGTGAGGGACGACCCCGCTCGGTTTGGTGGTGGGTGGTTCAGATCATGCCGTACCCTCCACCATTTCCGGACGGAATTCAGTGCCATCTGCCCACATGCGGTGTAGCAAAACAGCCAGTTTACGTGCGACGGCGACGACAGCGCGACGTCTGCCTTTGGTCCGCATCAGGCGCGTCCCCCAGGTTTTGATCTGTGACCCGGCCATCGTGCGCATGAGCAGTGCATTTGCCGCCGCGTATAAAGTTGCGCGAACGTCTCTGTCACCCGCCTTTGATATTCGGCCGGGATTGTCATGTTCACCCGACTGGAAACGGCGCGGTGTCAGCCCAAAATGTGCGGCCACCGTGCGGGATCGCTTGAAGCGGTCAGGATCATCGACAGCCGCCTTGAAGGTCAGCGCTGCGATCGGCCCGACACCCGGCACAGTCATCATCCGCATGCAGACCTCATCGTGACTTGCAGCGCGTTTGACGCGCCGGTCCAGTTCCAGGAAGTGCTGATACAGAACAAGGCGTGCATCTAGCAGCGGAAGCATAGCATGTGCCAGAACATCATCCATCTCGATCATCGGGCGGACAACACCGTCAAAGCTGCCATGCTTCACGGTCTTGGGCAGGCGGATGCCGAAGATTTTCAGCAACCCGCGAACTTCATTGGCCAGATCAATCGTTTTGTTAAGTAGGGCTTTACGGGTGCTGAGCAATGCACGATAGCCATGGGCCTTCCGGCTCTTCATGTGCACAGGGCTGAACCATCCGGTGCGCAGGATCTGCGCAATTCCTCGGGCGTCATTCTTGTCGGTCTTGTTGCGCATCGCAGACAGCGCCGCATTCACCTGACGCGCTTCCATGCACACGACGTCGAAGCCCTCATTGGTCAAGCCAAAGAAAAGGTGCTGGCTCATCGTGCCCGCCTCGAAGCCAACTCGCTCAATCGGATAAGCAAAATCCGTCAAGCACTCCGCAATGTCGCCAACCTCGCACAGCAGATCGCGCTCAAGCATCACCTTGCCCTTGCTATCAACGATGCAAAGCGCGCACGACCGCAGCGACACATCCAGTCCGGCAAAATATTCCATCATCAGTCTCCCTTGTTCACAGCTATCCTGTGATCCTACCGGGAGCTCAACCTCAGATCAGGGTCAGCCCAATTACACATGCTAAGTGCCTTTGCAGGCGACATGGCACGCGCATCAATTTCGTGACGCGCGCCTTTAGCCTTTCGATGGATAACCGAAGATTGTTCCTGCGTTGTCATACGCCCTGCCGCTGCCCGGTGCCGGTACTGATTGCGCCCAAATTACACGCCAGATGGTTACCAATGCCTTTACTGGCACATCATTGCGCTGCTTGGTCTGACATTTCGGCATTCAAGGGCAAGGTCGCGCGAAAGGCAGCGCCCGTTTGACCCGGTAGATAGGCGATATCCCCGCCAAGGCGCGCCATGATCTCTTTGCAAATCGCCAGCCCCAGGCCAGCGCCACCCGCTTTGGTATCGCCAATACGGGAAAACTTTTCAAAGATTACAGATTGCAGATCAGTCGGGATACCGCGGCCATTGTCAACAAAATCAATCACCAACAGGTGGTCCTTGCGTTCCACTTTGATCTGCAACTCTGGCTTGCTGGCATCGCAATATTTACGCGCGTTGCTGATCAGGTTGATGAACACCTGGGCCAGACGATCAAGGTCTGTCACCAGCTGCACATTCTCTGTGTCCGGGTCTCGTTTGATTTGCATAGCCGTCGATGTGCCACCAGCGGCAGAAACGGCCCTGTCGATCATATCATGCAAATTACCACTTTGCGTGTTCAGCACCACCTGCCCGTTTTCCAACACGCTGAGATCCAGCAGGTCATCCAGCAGGCGGGTGAGCCGAATAGCTTCGTCCAGAATGATCGACGCGTATTTGTTCTTTTCCGTCTCTGTAAACCCTTCGGTGTCACGCAGGATTTCGGAAAACGCTCGGATCGACGTCATAGGCGTGCGCAATTCGTGGCTGATCTGCGACAGGAAGCCATCCTTTTGCACTGATATCTGGGTCAACTTTTCATTGGCTTCTCGCAGCTGTCTGGCGGTTCGCGCCTGTTCTTCGGTTTTGGCCTCCAGCTTGCTGGAATATTCCATGATTTGTGCAGTTTCATCCGCAACAGCCATCAGGTCTTCCACCGATACCGAAGCACGTCCCACAATCTGGGAAATCATCGCATGCGCTGTTGCAACGCCAACCGACCCTGACAGGTTGCGTTCCAGCTGTTGCAGGAAATCCGGTGTTGGTTCGGGCAAATATCCAGCCAATCCTTGCGATTCTGCCGCTCCTGCAAACAGTCTTTGTGCCTCTGCCGCACCCATGATCCGCTGCGCCATGATCAGCAAATCTTCACTCTGTGCCAATCCGCCTGACCACCCCCCCGCGGTGGCCGAATGCTGGAAAACATTAACAAACTGCGCGCCCTGCAACCGTTCGACCGGCGTAGGGAAACTCACCAGTGACACAAGAACAAACACCACTGTGTTAAGAGACATGCTCCACATCACCGCATGGACCAGCGGGTCCATGCCCTCTGCCCCGAACAGCGCCTGTGGCCGCAGCCAGCTCAGCCCAAACAGGCCATTGTCGATCACAGCTTGTGGCAAAATCACAGTTGGCCCGAAACTGGGCAAGAAGAGGCAAAACAGCCAGACAGCGAACCCGACGCCAAGTCCCGCCAAAGCGCCGGATTTGTTGGCACCGCGCCAGAACAGGCCACCCATCAGTGCCGGCAAAAACTGCGCGACACCAGCGAACGAGATCAACCCGATTGCAGCCAACGCCGTTCCGCCGCCGGAAATTCTGAAATAGAGGTAGCCCAGGAACAGAATGATAGCGATCGACAACCTTCGGGTCAGCAACGCAACACTGCGCACGTCGCCAGACATCATCACGTTTGCCCCAGTCAGCCAAAGCCAAATCGGCATCACCACATGGTTCGACACCATCGTCGACAACGCAATCGCGGCCACAATGACCATAGAGGTGGCGGAACTGAACCCGCCAAGGAACGACAGGATCGCCAAACCATCACGCCCATCCATCAGTGGCAATGTCAGCACAAACAGATCTGGATTTGACCCAGCCGGCAATTCCTGCAACCCAACCACAGCAATCGGAACGACGAACAGGCTGATCAACATTAAATAAATCGGAAACGCCCAGGATGCCGTGCGCAGGTGGCCTTCGTCCTCGATTTCCACCACCATCACCTGAAACATGCGCGGCAAACACATGAACGCCGCCGCAGACAGCAGAATCAGCCCGACCCAACGACTTCCCGGAACCTGCCACATCGCAATTGGCGATGTTTCGATCCGGGTCAGTGTTTCGCTTACACCGCCGGCCAACCCCCAAACCACAAATACGCCAACCGCCAGCAGGGCAAAAAGCTTTACAACCGCCTCAAGTGCGATGGCCATAACCACACCGTGGTGCCGTTCATTTGCATCCAGGTTTCGCGTACCAAACAAAATCGTAAACAGCGCAAGACCAGCGGCCACCCAAAACGCCGTACTGCCTTGGTCGGGTAAAGAACCCGCGCCTGAATCGGCTTCGGCAAATGCGGCAAAAGACAGGGTAACAGATTGAAGCTGCAACGCGATGTATGGCGTGCTTCCAATCACCGCAAGCACAGTAACAAACACAGCCAGAGAGTTCGACTTGCCATACCGTGATGAAATCATGTCGGCAATTGAGGTGATCCGCTGGCTCCGCCCAAGGCGCACCATCTTGCGCAGGGTCCACCACCATCCGATCATCACCAGTGTCGGGCCAAGGTAAATCGTCAGATACTCCAGCCCCGACCGCGCGGCAAAACCGACCGCGCCATAGAAGGTCCAGGCGGTACAGTAAATGGAGAGCGACAAGGTGTAGACCAAAGGCGAACGAAGCCAGGTTCCGCGACCATGAAGTGCCGCGCGATCAGCGCCAAATGCGATCGCAAACAGAAATATCACGTACAGCAGGCAAACAACTACAAGGACATTGAGCGTCGCCATTCAGCCGTCCTCGTGCCGCCGTTGCGCGCCTTCATTCGGGCCCAAAAAGACAGAGATCAGCGCCGCTATAATTGCCAACAAGCCCCAGATCAGAAACAGGTAGAACATAACGCCCGCAGTCCCCATCCCCTCATCCGCACTACCCGTCCATAAAAGCGGGATCAGGATCAGCGCTGCGCCAAACACAGGCAACAATCGCGCTGCATCTGCCATTCTGCGGCGGCGGTAGGTTCGTCTTTCAACAAAGACAGGGCCGCGATCATCGCTCATGTGATCACCAGGGATCGCACGGATTCAAGAATTTCGGCGTTTGAAAAGGGCTTTGTCATGTACTGGTCAGCACCGGCGCGTTCGGCCATTTCCCGGTCCTTTTTCTGACCCCGGGCCGTCAGCATCAGTACCGGAATGCCTGAAATTTCGGTGTCTTTGCGTATATCCTGCAGAATATCAAAACCGCTTCGCCCAGGTAACATTACGTCCAGAATGATAACATCCGGCATTCTTTCGCGAATGGCATCCAAAGCGTCATGCCCGTTGGAATGGGTTTTTACCTCCCACCCGTCACGCGACAGAATGAAACTAATCGCTTCAATTATGTTCCGCTCATCCTCGATAAGCATGACTTTCCTGCCCATTTGGCCTCCCCCGCGGAATTTCATGCGCGCCCGCTACACTATCGTCAAACTCGAACCGGCTGTCAAAACCCGGTAGAAAGGATTGAGGGTTCTCGCCGTGCGGGGCAATCAGGCACCTCGCAAATCGGGCAATTTGTGCCTACCTGACGAGCTACTGTAGCAGTCTCTCCATCCGGCAATAATAGCATATGCGGCCGGATCAGCGCAGGCAGGTCAAATCCTGCAGGACGAGCAGTTTCAGCAGCCGCAAACACCAGAACGTTAACTTCACCCTGCCGAAGCCTTTGACGCAGAGGCATGCCAGGTTGGGCAAGGACCTGATAAAGCGGCCACAAGGCACAAGCGCCGGGCGAACGCGGCACCTCAAACCCCAAAGCGGGCTTGCGTAGGGTAATCATCCCCGTGCCATCACAAATGACCAACCCCACCGGCCCGACCAGATCTTCGGGCAGCATGGCCAACCTGCGGAACACCACTGGCAGATCACAACCGGTCATGTTGGCGAGTTGCTCCGGATCGATTCCATATTGGTCGAAATGATCCTTTAACATTTGCAGTGGCAACGCCCGGGCGTCAGCCACATACTGCTCTAACATTGCTTGCGCTAACCAATGTGCAGGAGGTGTTTCAATAGCCTCTGACTGACCTAGGATGTCTTTGATCTGACCTTCCCCGTCAAATTCTTCGAGCATCGGAAAGTGGAAACCGTTGGCGGTCAGAAAGGCGTTCAATTCATCTTGTGGCGACTTAATTTCAGTTTCCGTATCCGGTGCTCCTTCCAGATAACGAACCAGCCCTTCGGCGGCCTCAGCAAGACGCCTGCCGTCTTCATTGATGTTGCGGTGAAACCTTTGCTGCCACTCTGGTTCAATCGATTGACTACCTGCTAGAATTGACGCGGTCGACCGGATCGCGGTCACCGTCGATATCACTTCATGCAATGCATCGGCCAGATGGGGATCATGCGTCAGCCTGTCAGTCAGTGTCTTGACGGTTCCTTCAAGCCCCTCTCTCTGAACGCTCAGATCTGACAGCAGCCGGGCCCATCCAGGAAACCGACCAGCAAACTCTTCGGTTCGGTCGAGCTCTGACACCCCTTTCGACCGCGCTGCGGCCTGCCGTAACCCATTGATCAGCGCGGCCTCGGCCCCATCGGAGAGTACAGAAGCCTCCACTTCCAGAACCTCTGCCAATTTCAGCAAAGTCCGTCCGCCGATTCTACGCCGGTTGTGTTCAATCAGGTTAAGGTATGATGCCGAAATACCAGCACGACGAGCCAGCTCTGCCTGCCGCAGGCCACTCATCATCCGCCTTTCGCGGATACGGGTGCCAACCATCAGTGATTCAGCCATCGCAAATTTTCCCGTAAATTGCGGGGCTTCGCCCGCATCATACAAATAAATTTACAACATCCCGCTCATCATTGTCCACAAATTTACAAAAAAATTGTTTTATAAAAAGGAGTTGTTGCGAAATTTTCTTTCTCTTTGCGATAATCCGTTTGCACACTTGTGCCATACGGATGCGTTGAGGAGGCGCATCCGGTCATGTATTTAACGGGAGGATATCCATGTCCAAATCGAACCTAACGCGCCGTGGCTTGCTGAAAACCAGCGCCGTCGCCGGTGCTGGCGTTGCATTGCCAACGATCTTTACGGCCTCGTCCGCTGCGGCCTACATGAACGAGCCAACCGGCGGTTCTGTCACTTTAGGCTTTAACGTACCTCAGACCGGTCCTTATGCAGATGAGGGTAATGACGAGCTGCTGGCGCAAAAACTGGCGGTCGAACATCTGAACGGCGAAGGCGACGGCGGTTGCCTGAAAACGTTCACGTCGAATGCCCTTCAAGGCAACGGTATTCTGGGTAAGAAGGTCGAATTCGTAACCGGCGACACCCAAACCAAATCTGACGCGGCACGCGCATCAGCCAAGTCGATGATCGAAAAAGACGGCGCGATCATGATCAATGGCGGTTCGTCTTCGGGCGTGGCTATCGCGGTTCAGGGCCTCTGCCAAGAGGCCGGCGTTATCTTTATGGCGGGTCTCACCCACTCAAACGACACCACTGGTAAAGACAAGAAAGCCAATGGTTTCCGCCACTTCTTTAACGGTTACATGTCAGGCGCTGCTCTGGCTCCTGTGCTTGAAAAAGAATACGGCAAAGATCGCCGCGCCTATCACCTGACCGCAGACTACACCTGGGGCTGGACACAGCAGGAATCGATTGCAGCCGCTACAGAAGCTGTTGGCTGGGAAACTGTAAACAACGTGCTGACACCGTTGGCATCTACAGACTTCTCAAGCTACATCACGCCGGTTCTGAACTCCGGTGCTGACGTGCTGGTTCTGAACCACTACGGTGGCAACATGGTCAACTCTCTGACCAACGCGATCCAGTTCGGCCTTCTGGACAAAGAAGTGAACGGCAAAGACTTTAAAATCGTCGTTCCGCTTTATTCAGAACTGATGGCTGCGGGTGCGGGTGCAAACATCAAAGGTGTGTTTGGTTCCATGAATTGGAACTGGCAGCTGCAGGATGAAGGCACCAAGGCCTTTGTTCAGTCCTTTGGCGAAAAATACGGCAAACCACCGTCCAATTCGGCCCAGACCTGCTATGCGCAGACCCTGCTTTATGCGGATGCATGTGAGCGTGCAGGCACGTTCAACCCATGCGGCGTATCCGAAGCATTGGAAGGCTTCGAGTTCGACGGATTGGGCAATGGTCCGACCCTCTACCGTGCCGACGATCACCAATGCTTCAAAGACGTGCTGGTTGTGAAAGGTGCAGAGAACCCGACCAACGCCTATGACACGCTTGAAATCGTTGAGATAACACCGCGTGCACAGGTCGAATACGCACCTGATCACCCGATGTTTGCCGGCGGTGATCTGGGAACCTGTAACCCAGGCGCATAAGCAAAACTTCAACAACGTCCGGCGCGTGTCTTGCGCGCCGGACAGAATTACCAGACAGCAGGCAAACGCCTGCTGATGAATAACCTTCACGGGGTGGGACAATGGACGCCTTTTTAATTCAGATCTTGAATGGCTTGGACAAGGGTAGCGCTTACGCCCTGATCGCCCTTGGTCTGACGCTTATTTTCGGCACACTTGGAGTTGTGAACTTTGCACATGGTGCTTTGTTCATGATCGGCGCATTTTGTGCGGTCACACTTCAGCGCATTTTCAAACTGAGCTTTGTCACGGAAGACCCCACTCAACAGGACTTTCTCGGCAACCCTCTCAAGGTCGAAACACCCTATGTGATGGATTGGTTTGGTCCCGAGGTTGGGGCCGGCATCATAGAATGGTCCGTCCCGCTTGCGATCTTGTTCTGCATTCCGGTTATGATCGGCGTCGGCTTTGCAATGGAACGCGGGCTGATCAAGCATTTTTACAAACGCCCGCATGCCGACCAGATCCTTGTTACTTTTGGGCTGGCGATCGTGCTTCAGGAAATCATCAAGTATTTCTTTGGTGCAAACCCAATCCCAACCCCTGCCCCGGCATCACTGAACGGTGTTGTCAATCTGGGCGCAATCATCGGAATGGATATCGTGTATCCACTCTGGCGTGTCATTTACTTCTGTTTCTCAGCACTGATCATCGGTGGTATCTTTGCCTTCCTGCAATTCACCACCTTCGGAATGGTGGTGCGCGCCGGCATGGCGGATCGAGAAACCGTTGGCTTGCTCGGAATTAACATCGACCGGAAGTTCACGATCATGTTCGGCATCGCCGCCGCGGTCGCAGGGCTTGCCGGTGTGATGTACACCCCCATCAATCCGCCAAACTATCACATGGGCATGGATTTTCTGGTCCTCAGCTTCGTCGTGGTGGTTGTTGGCGGCATGGGCAGCCTGCCGGGTGCTGTTCTGGCCGGTTTCCTGCTGGGCATCCTGGAAAGCTTTGCGTCCACCACCTGGGCCACAACCACAATTCCGGGCATTAACCAGGTGATCATCTACCTTGTCGCAATCATTGTCCTTCTGACCCGTCCGCGTGGTCTGTTGGGACGCAAAGGCGTGATGGAGGATTAACTCATGCTGGGTCTCAACAAACAAGATACGACACTGTTCCTGATCGTCGTTGCACTCACGGCGCTGGCTCCGTTCATCCTGAACCCGTTCCCAACTGAAAGCGCGATGGCCCAGTTCAATGCTGGCTATCCCGACCTGATGCAGCGCTTTGTAATCTTTGGGATATTCGCCATCGGCTTTAACATCCTGTTTGGCCTGACTGGATATCTCTCATTTGGTCACGCCGCCTTTCTTGGTGTCGGCTCTTATGCCGCGGTCTGGATGTTCAAGCTGTTCTCATACAACGTGTTCCCGGCAATTTTCCTGAGCGTTGTCATAGCGGGCCTGTTCTCGCTGCTGATCGGGTATATCAGCCTGCGACGCTCCGGAATTTACTTTTCGATCCTGACGCTGGCCTTTGCACAGATGTCATTTGCGCTGGCCTACTCGGTCCTTTCAAACCCCAAATTCAATCTGACCAACGGGGAAACCGGGCTGCAGGTCTATACGGACGACCTGCAGATGTTCCATGGCGATCACCTGCCGGATCTGCCGCATATCTTTGGCCTGCTGACGATGCGCGACAATTTCGTGTTGACGGTCGGGGGCTGGGATTTCAACTTCAACGTCGGTTACTACTTCTGTGCATTGATCATGCTGCTTGCGTTCTACTTCTCAGTCCGCATTTTCCGTTCACCTTTCGGCACCATGCTGCGCGCGGTTAAGTCGAACCAGACCCGGATGTACTATACCGGCCTGAATGCACGGCCCTATACATTGGCCGCCTTCGTGATTTCGGGCATGTATGCCGGTCTCGCCGGTGGCCTGATGGCCGCGGTTGACCCATTGGCAGGCGCTGAGCGGATGCAATGGACAGCCTCAGGCGAAGTGGTCCTGATGACCATCCTTGGTGGCGCCGGAACGCTGATCGGTCCAATTCTTGGCGCAGGCTTTATCAAGTATTTCGAGAACATCTTCTCAAAGATCAACGACACCGTGCTGCACAGCTGGTTCTCGTTCTTGCCAGACGGGATGGAGGATTTCATGGTCGCGATCGTGCACCCCTTCATCGGCAAAGGCTGGCACCTGACCCTTGGCCTGCTGTTCATGATGGTTGTGATCTTCCTGCCGGGTGGACTGGTCGAAGGTGGACAACGCATCATGCGTCTCTTCCGCGGCAAAAAAGCTGCGAAAGAGGCGGATGAAGCCACACAATCCACACCTGCAGAATAAGGAAACGAACCAATGGGTATTTTGGAGGTCAAAAACGTCAACAAGCGCTTCGGCGGTCTGCAGGCGTTAGGGGATGTAAACCTGAGCGTGGCAGAAAACACTGTCCATGCGATCATCGGGCCCAACGGTGCTGGCAAATCCACGCTGCTGAACGTTCTTGTCGGGAAACTGGTCCCTGACACTGGTTCGGTTTTGTTCGATGGTCAATCCGTGTTGGGGCGCAAACCCTATGAGATCAACCAGATGGGCATTTCCCGCGTCTTTCAGACACCGGAAATATTTGGCGATCTTAGCGTTATCGAAAACATGATGATTCCGATTTTCGCCAAACGCGACGGCGCCTTTCGGATGCATGCTTTTGAGAATGCTGACAACGAAAAGGGCATCATTGAGCAGGCAGAGCAGATGCTCGAAAGCTTGAATCTGGCGGACCAGCGGAACATGCATTCCGCCGCCATGTCACGCGGCAACAAACGGCGGCTCGAAATCGGCATGTGTCTGGCTCAGGAACCTCGCCTGTTGCTTCTGGACGAACCCACTGCCGGCATGGCCCGGGCCGATACCAACAACACCATCGACCTGCTGAAACAAATCAGTGATGAGCGTGATATCACCATCGCAATCATCGAACATGACATGCATGTGGTGTTTTCTCTGGCCGAACGGATTACCGTTCTGGCGCAGGGCACACCACTGGTCGAAGACACACCTGACAATATCAAAGGCCACCCCAAGGTACGCGAAGCGTATCTCGGTGAATCGGCTTGAGGGAGCGAATGAAATGAACGCGAAATCAGACTTCTCCAAGGGCCGCAGCGCCGCCGAAACCGCTCCTGCTTTCCTGTCAATCTGGGGGATGAAATCCTATTACGGGGAAAGCTATATCGTTCAGGATATCTCGTTCAACGTACACGAAGGTGAAATTCTGGCCCTTCTGGGCCGCAATGGTGCAGGTAAAACCACTACTCTGCGGTCGATTGCACGAATGGACAACCCGCAGGTCATGCACGGTGAAATCTGGCTGGACCATGATCCTTTGCACAAAATGAACAGCCATCAGGCATCCGTCGCAGGTATCGGTCTTGTGCCCGAAGACCGCCGCATAATTCCCGGCCTGACGGTCGAAGAAAACCTGCAGCTGGCCCAAATCGCACCGCCTGTCGGTTGGTCACTGGACCGACTCTACGACCTGTTCCCACGCCTCAGAGAACGCCGCAAGCAAGAGGGTGTAACCCTTTCCGGTGGCGAGCAGCAAATGCTTGCCGTGGCCCGCGCGCTTGCCCGAGACATCAAGGTGCTGTTGCTCGATGAACCATACGAGGGCCTTGCCCCCGTGATCGTGGATGAGATCGAGAAAACACTGCGCGTGATCAAGGAACAGGGCATCACAACGATTATTGTCGAACAGAATGCCGTGCGTGCGCTTGAACTGGCAGATCGCGCGGTGATTCTTGACACTGGCGGCATCGTATTCGATGGGACCGCCGAAGAAGTGCTCGAAAATGAAACTCTTCGCGCCGAGTATCTGGCCATCTGATCGTTTTGCGCCGATAAGTTCATAGTAATATCTGATGTGACAGCCTTTGGCGCACCCATTAGGCTGTTCTCAACTGCAATAAGGGACGACCTTACATATGACTGACAACACTTATCCTCCCTCAGCCGAATTCGCGGCAAACGCCCATATCAACGCAGCCAAATACGATGCGATGTATGCCGATTCTGTCGCCGATCCTGACAGTTTCTGGGCTGAACAGGGCAAACGGGTCGACTGGATCACACCGTTCAGCAAAGTCAAAGATGTAAGCTATGAGTTTGGCAATGTTTCAATCAAATGGTTTGAAGATGGGCAACTGAACATCGCGGCCAACTGCGTCGATCGTCACCTTGCAACCCGCGGCAATCAGACGGCAATCATCTGGGAACCGGATGATCCGAACGCGGACGCCAAGCACATCACCTATGCCGAGCTAAGTGAGAACGTGAACCGACTCTCCAATGTCTACAAGGGGCTTGGCGTAGGCAAAGGCGACCGCGTCGTTCTTTATATGCCGATGATCCCCGAGGCGGCCTATGCCATGCTGGCTTGTGCCCGCATCGGTGCGATCCACTCCATCGTCTTTGGCGGGTTCAGCCCGGAAGCGCTTGCCGCGCGGGTTAGCGGGTGCAACGCCGCCCTCGTGGTCACCGCTGACCAGGCTCCCCGCGGTGGCAAAAACACACCGCTCAAGGCAAATGTCGACAAGGCGCTCGCCATCTCTGGAGATGTAAAAACACTGGTTGTCGAACGCACAGGTGCGGACCTGCCAATGGTCGACGGACGCGACTTTTCTTACGCCGCATTGATGGCCGATGCCTCAGCCGAATGTGCACCCGAAGTGATGAATGCCGAGGAACCGCTTTTCATCCTCTACACCTCCGGCTCTACTGGTGCGCCCAAAGGTGTGGTGCACACCACCGGTGGCTATCTCGTATGGGCGTCGATGACACACGAATACGTCTTTGATTATCATGATGGCGATGTCTACTGGTGTACCGCTGATGTGGGCTGGGTCACGGGCCACAGCTATATCGTTTACGGACCTCTCGCCAACGGCGCCACCACGTTGATGTTCGAGGGTGTGCCAACCTACCCCGACGCGTCCCGCTTTTGGCAGGTTTGCGATAAACACCAGGTCAATCAGTTCTACACCGCCCCTACCGCGATCCGCGCATTGATGGGCCAAGGCGAAGAGTTTGTTACGAAATGCGATCTTTCATCGCTCAAACTTCTGGGCACCGTCGGTGAACCGATCAACCCCGAGGCCTGGAACTGGTACAATGACGTGGTTGGTAAGGGTAATTGCCCGATCGTGGACACATGGTGGCAAACCGAAACCGGCGGCCATCTGATGACCCCCCTGCCCGGCGCGACCACAACCAAACCCGGCTCCTGCACCAATCCGTTTTTTGGCGTCGAACCGGTTATTCTGGAACCGCAGACCGGCGCGGAAATTTCCGAAACCGAAGCCGAAGGCGTGCTTTGCATCCGCGACAGCTGGCCCGGCCAGATGCGCACCGTCTGGGGTGATCACGAGCGCTTCGAAAAGACATATTTCTCCGATTACAAAGGCTACTACTTCACCGGTGACGGCTGCCGCCGTGATGCGGATGGCTATTACTGGATAACGGGCCGTGTGGATGACGTGATCAACGTCTCCGGCCACCGCATGGGCACGGCAGAGGTGGAATCTTCCCTTGTCGCACATCCCAAAGTGTCCGAGGCCGCCGTTGTCGGCTATCCGCATGACATCAAAGGGCAAGGCATATATTGCTACGTGACCCTGATGGCAGGCGAGGAATATACGGATGATCTGCGGACCGAACTGCGCAATCACGTCCGCCAGGAAATCGGCCCGATTGCCTCGCCCGACCTGATTCAATGGGCACCGGGCCTGCCCAAAACCCGTTCAGGAAAGATCATGCGCCGCATCCTGCGTAAGATCGCTGAAAACGATTACGGCGCTCTTGGGGACACCTCCACATTGGCCGAACCAGCAGTGGTGGATGATCTGATCGAGAATCGGATGAACCGCTAAAATTCTTGAAATTAGAACACTTAACCCCGCCAGTCTTGGCGGGGTTTTTCTTTGCACATGCGTTGGAGCGAGATCTTTATTTTCTCCTGACAGATGCAAAGACTTTCTGCCATTGCCACCTGAAATACACCTTGAGAGAATGGTCAGCAACGTAGCTGCACTATTCCATTCCCGACACGCTGTCGCAAACAAGCGAGACCAAAAGACATTTCCACCTAACCTTGCTCAGGTGGTCTGGCACATGCCAGCCACGGAAACGCGGAATTCATTATGTCTACGGTATCCTCAAACACAGTAACCGCGCGTTCGACCGCGATCACGGGAATTCTGTGCATTGAGGTGGCGATGCTATTTTTCGTCACTCAGGACATGTTCATGAAATCGTTGCTCCAAACCTATCCGATTTGGATGCTGATTTTTGTGCGCTCCTGCATCGCGATCCTTTTGCTGGTTCCGACAATTGCCATTCTTGGCGCCCCACATCGGTTATGGACCCCTCTCTGGCCACTGCACTTGCTGCGTGCCGCGTTGTTTGCGGTCGGGTTCAGCCTGTTCTATTCCGCCTTTCCCCTGATGGGACTGGCCGAGGTCACAACCATATTCTTCTCTGCCCCGCTGATGACCGTTCTTCTTGCGGTGGTCTGGCTCAGGGAACCCATTGGCAAACACCGGGCCGGCGCATTGGTGGTGGGTTTCGCAGGGGTCATTATCGCAATGAACCCGACGTCAGATGCATTTCAATGGACCGCCATTCTGCCCCTGATCTGCGCGTTCACTTATGCGATATCGCAGGTGCTTGTCCGGCAGATCGGAGATCGCGAAACCTCTCTCACCGTCGGGCTCTATACACTGACATTTGCAGGCATCCTCATTCTGCCCATGGGCTGGCTGTTCAACCAGATCGTCACCATTCCACCGGAATTTGACCACCTTCGCTGGGAGTTTCCGGCTGAGACATTTGGCGATCTGCCCCGTCTTTGCCTGCTGGGCGCCACCGGGATGATGGCCTGGCTTTTCCTGAACCGCGCTTATCAGATCGCCCCGGTCAGCGTCGTTGCACCGTTCGACTATACGTATCTGCCCCTCGCCGCAGTCGTCGCCTATTTCTTGTGGAACGAGGTTCCCCCAATGAACACAATCATAGGCATGGGTCTGATCGTTGCTGGTGGACTTTATCTCGGAATTCGTGAATTGCGCACAGCCCCGGCCAATGACGAAGAACCGATCGTGACTGATACCCCATTTGTAACAGGCGAAGCGCAACCTGCTTCGCTCGTCGCCGAAGACGACCACCGCCCATGACCTTTGCAATGGACACCCAACCCGCTGACACCGGTCGGGCCCGCGGCGTAATGCTGGTGTTCATGGCAGGCGTGCTCTGGTCCACGGTCGGGCTTGGCATCCGGTTGATCGAAGACGCGCTGGTTTGGCAAATCCTGTTTTATCGATCTTTTAGCCTCAGCCTTCTGCTGTACATCGTGATCCGCCTGCGCACCGGGCAGGACCCGTTTCGACTTGCTTATCGCGCAGGATGGCCGGTGACGATTGGCGCGCTATCACTCGTAGCCGCCTACGCCGGAGGAATTTACGCGGTTCAAACCACTTCCGTTGCAAAGGCCATGCTCATCTTTGCCAGCGCGCCGTTTATGGCGGCAATCCTCGGCCTGCTGATCCTGCGCGAAGCGGTCCGCATCCACACATGGCTTGCCATCTTGCTTGCTTGTGCTGGTATCGGGGTGATGTTCTGGGACCAGACAGGCGGCGGCGGTTCAATGGCGGGTAATCTGGCAGCACTCGGCTCGGCCTTTGGATTTGCCGTCTTTACCATCACCCTTCGCTGGGGCCGGTCGGGCGACATGATGCCCGCCGTCTTTGTATCCGGCCTTTTTGCCATCGTGATCATGGGCGCGATATGCCTCGCACTTGACCTGCCCTTCACGCTCAGCCAGCGCGACGGTGGCATCGCTCTTAGCATGGGTGTTTTTCAGGTGGGGGCCGGGCTGATACTGTTTACTATCGGCTCCAAGCACGTGCCCGCCGCCGAGCTGATCCTGCTATCGCTGGCCGAAGTGGTTCTGGGGCCGCTATGGGTCTGGCTGTTTCTGGGCGAAACCGCATCGATCTATACCCTGGCAGGTGGTGCTATCCTTTTGCTGGCTATCATTGGCAACGCCCTTTCAGGCGCGCGACGAAAACCTCCGGCCACACCTCTTTAAACGGCTGAGTTTTCCGGCGATTAACCTTGAGTCCGCGCCACTCAAAATCAAGTAATAACACCTAACCCCTGATCACCGGCTCTTTCGGCGCATGGGTGATGATCTCAGGCGCGCCACTTGTGATAATGGCCTGTTCACCGACAGCCATGGACAATCCGGTTTCACGATCATTCAGGATCATGTGATTAAAGAATGTCATATTCTCCACCAGAACCGTCGGGTTCCCTGCAAAAATCTGTGGCTGCTCCATCCAGGTTGGCGGCCACATCGCCCCCATCGTGTACCCGGCCACCGTCAGAACCGCGTCATGTTCGCCGTGGTCTTCCAGCGTTGTCTTGTACGCATCGAACAGCTCTCCAACGGTCGTTCCCGGCCGCAAAATGGCCTGTGTCGCCTCCAGTGCCGCAACGCTGGCTGCGTGCATCTTCAGATGCCTGTCACTGATCTTGGGGCCGGTAAGTGCCACACACATACAAGCAACGTGATAGCGCCGATAGGCGAGGCCAAGTTCCAGCGTCACCTGATCGTTTTCCTGAACATGTTTGCGTGCGGTCGTATAGCGCAGGTTAAGTGCGGATTCACCACAACCAAAGGGCGGAATATGCGCCGGCAGATCCGCATCCATCCGGAACAGCGTGTCATAAAAAGTTGCGTAAATGTCGCCTTCAAAGGCACCGGGATATGTCGCCTCGATCACTTTATCCATGACCGTGCCCATGATGTCGCCGGCCTTGCGAAAATAGGACAGCTCCTGCTGACTTTTGACCATCCGCAATTCTCGGGTGAAATCGGGTGCTATCTGCAGCTCACACCACCCCTGCAACGCCTCCTGTATTTCCAGAAACAAACGCGGGGTCAGGCCCATCGTATCGACCTGAATGCCGATCTTTTTACCTTCCATTCCCAGCGAATGAAGCATGTCTTTGATATGATCGGCCCGAGATGACCCTTGGGTATCGGGTGAGATGCGCACATCGGTGCAAATCGACGAATAGGATACATTGCCCAGATCAGCCGGCCGTGCCAGATGGGTCAGCGCGCCATCGGTGCCAATGAACATGCACCCGAAAATGCAAAACCCGTCGCTTTCATACCCGGTCAGCCAATACATGTCCTCGATTTTGAACAGCAACAGGCCGTCATAGCCAAGCTCCTGCAGACGGGCTCGCGATTTTTGCTGACGTTCTGAAAATTCTTCCGGGCTGAAATGCAGGAATGGTTTTGGCATTTGTCACGGCCCCCTATATGCCCGCCAATGCGGTGCGATACTCCGGAGACGTTAGACGGGATCAGATCTTCGCGAAAGTTACATTTCCGCAGGTGGCCCCTACCCCCTGCCCCGATAAGGTGGCACGCCCTGATCCGGAATCCACACATCCCCCGGCATCGGACCCGTCTGATAAAACACATCAATCGGAATACCGCCACGCGGATACCAATACCCGCCGATACGAAGCCACTGTGGCTCCAGAAACTCGGTCAGCCTGCGCGCGATCGACACCGTGCAGTCCTCATGAAACGCACCGTGATTGCGAAATGAACCCAGATACAGTTTGAGTGACTTGCTTTCCACCAGCCACTGACCCGGCACATAATCAATCACCAGATGGGCAAAATCCGGCTGACCGGTCATCGGACAAAGCGACGTAAATTCCGGTGCAGTAAAACGGACATTATAGGCGACATCACCCTGCGGGTTCGGCACCCGTTCAAGTTCTGCCTCATCCGGGTTTGCCGGCATCACGGTGGCACCGCCCAGCTGTTTGAGGTTTTGATAAATGTTGTCGTCGCTCATCCCGGTCTCTCCAATCTTAAACGCCGCGCTTGTTGCCCCAAAGCATGACATGTAACTGCGGCAACACCCGTGCAGCATACCAGTGATCTTTGGCCGCCCGCGCAATCAGCCAATCCATTCGCGCATCAATCCCGGCCTGATCAACCGTCGCGCTGTCATCATCGGGTGGCGGCGGCGTATGATTACCCGGTTGCAAAAAAACCGGCAGATCCGGAAACCGGGCCGCCGCGTCCCGTGCATAGGCATAATCTGCCTCATCAAACACCACCAGTTTGAGCACGGTCTCGGCCTCTTTGGCGGCATCCACACAGGCGGCGACCATATCCCAATCTGTTTCCATCCCGCTTGATGGCGGTTTCGGGCTCAGCACCAGCATATCAAGATCGGCAAACCAACTCCGCGACCGCGATCCTTGGGTTTCCATCGCAAACTGATAGCCCTTCGCATGGCCCAGCGCGATCAAGGCCCCGAGCGGTTGGATCGCCGGGTTCCCGCCTGACAAGGTCACCATCAGCGGCGCACCGCCTGACAGGCGTTCAACTTCGGCAATCACCGCCTCGGGCGTCATCGGCACCCATGTATCGCGGTATTCGGCATCAACTGCATGCAGACTGTCGCACCAGCTACAGCGAAAATCACACCCGCCGGTGCGCACAAAAACCGTGGGCACTCCAATCAATGCGCCCTCGCCCTGAATGGTCGGCCCGAAAACCTCTGACACACGAATGCGGGTCTCGCTGCTCACGGCCGGTATTCCGCCCATGTTTTGGGTGTCTCGCTGACACGTAGCGCAGCAGTTTCCGGCCAGCGCTCGTGGCACCAGTCAAAAAAATGCTTGGCCAGCTTTTCCGCGGTGACCATATCGTCGTCCAGAACATCATTCAGATGCCGGTGGTCGAACACCTCGTCAATATAGGTTTTGAGGGGCGTCAACTCGTTATAATCGCGAACAAACCCGTACTGATTCAAACCGACAGCAGCCAACTCAACCTCGATCACGTAGTTATGCCCATGCAGCCGTCCGCATTGATGGGTTTCGGGCAATTGCATCAGCTGATGAGAGGCTGAGAAATGAAATTCCTTGGTGATCCGATACATCACGCGCCCTCCTGTCCAGTGGCAGCTTTCCAGAACTCCGGATCGGCATAAAGCGTGGGATCATTAACACCCGCGATATGAAATGCCTCACGCCGTTCCACACAGGTACCGCAGCGCCCGCAATGCACCTCTCCGCCCTTGTAACAGGACCAGGTCTCAGCAAAGGGCGTACCGTGTTTGGCGCCATCCGTCACAATGCCCGATTTCGGAATATCCACGTAAGGCGCGTAAAGCTGCACCTGCGCCACCCCATCCAGCGCCTGATCCTGCATCGCCTGAAACGCCCCGATGAAACCGGGGCGGCAATCGGGATAGATAAAGTGATCCCCGCCATGCACAGCCACAGCCACCGCATCCAGCTTTTCCGCCGCCGCCATGCCAAACCCTACGGCCAGCATGATCGCATTGCGATTGGGCACGATGGTCAGCTTCATCGTTTCTTCCGCATAGTGTCCGTCAGGCACATCAATATCATCGGTCAGGGCCGAGCCGCTTAACGCAGCCCCCACACCGCTGATATCCACCACCTTATGCGGCACCCCCAGCCGCTCGGCACAGGCCGCGGCACTTTCCACTTCCTTCACATGGCGCTGGCCGTAATCAAACGACAGCAAACCACATAATGTGTGTTCCGCCGCAACCTTATGCGCCAGTGAAACGGAATCGAGCCCGCCTGAGCAGATGACTAACGTCTTCATGAATTTCACCCTTGTTTTGTTGGCGCGGGTAGGCTGCGACCGCGTATCGGGGGTCTCTATCCCCATCTGCCGGAATTGACAAGAATTTGCTGTGGTCCAGACGAGTGGCTGCGCCACACCGGTTTTGTTGAATGGGGGCGCTGCCCCCAAACCCCCGGGATATTTCCGGCAAAAAGAAAGATTGTATTTCAGCGGCTTATTGCTTTTTCTTCGATGCCTTTAACATGGTCCGCAATTCCGTCTTCAGGATTTTCCCGTAATTGTTTTTCGGCAATTCAGATAATTCATAATAGTCCTTGGGCCGCTTGAACCGGGCAATATGCTCCAGGCAATGCGCGCCGAGCGCATCTGCGTCCATGCCACCACCCCCGGCTGGCACGACAAAGGCCACGACATCCTCACCCCAATCGGCGTTTCCCCGACCCACCACCGACACTTCGCTGACCGATGGATGCAGCAGCAAAACCTCTTCCACCTCGCGCGGGTAGATGTTTGACCCGCCCGAGATGATCGTATCCTTGGAACGATCCTGCAGGGTCAGATAGCCATCCTCGTCCATGCTGCCCACATCACCGGTCATCAGCCAGCCGTCTTTAACGGTTTTCGCCGTGCCTTCCGGGTTCTGCCAGTATCCCGGCATAACCGTATCGCCATGCACCATAATCTCCCCGGTTTCTCCGCGGGGCAATTCACGACCCTCGGCATCTCCCACGATCACCTCGACAATCGATTGTGCCCGACCAACTGAGCCCAACCGCTGACGCCAGCGCGGATGGCTACGGTCCGCCACATCGTGGCGCGACAGGGCCGTGATTGACATCGGGCATTCGCCCTGCCCGTAAACCTGAATGAAAATCGGTCCAAAATAATCCACCGCCTCGACGATATCGGCAACATACATCGGCCCACCGGCATAAATCACACTGCGCAGCCCTTCTCCGGTCAGCCCGGAAGCCTTGGCCACCTGCGTCATCCGTTTGACCATTGTTGGCGCCGCAAAAAGATGCGCCTCGCCAAAATGGCGCGACAGGGCAAAGATTTCATCCGGATCAAACCCGCCCGAGAGCGGACAGACATGGCGCGCGCCCACCAGAACATGCATGAGAATGTACAGCCCCGCCGCATGGCTCATAGGTGCCGCGTAAAGGGCCGCATGCCCCGGCTCGACCGCATCCACGTCCGCCAGATAACTCAGGCTCATCCCCACCAGCATTCGGTGCGTGATCATAACCCCCTTGGGCCGCCCTGTGGTGCCGGAAGTGTAAAACAACCAGGCCAGATCATCCGGATCCCGCCGCACCGGGTGTTCAATTGGATCGGCCGCCAGTGCCGGTTCAAGCGAAGTTGTGATTGGTGTTTCCACCCCCACCGCGCGCAGCCCATCGCTCAATCCTGGTGAGGCAAAGGTAATCTTGGTCCCGGAATTGCCAATGATCCACGCGGCCTCTTTGGCGTGCAGCTTGGCATTGATCGGAACAACCGCCGCCCCGGCATACCAACCGGCATACATCGCAACCAGATAATCAGGGCTGTTCTTCATGAAAATCGCCACGCGATCTCCGGGCACCACACCCTGAGCCTGCAGCCACCCGGCAACCCGTGCCGCGCGATCATGAAACCCGGCATAATCCGTGATCAGCTCCTCGCCATGAAACAGGGCGGGCGCATCCGGGCGCGCATGGGCCGCGCGCATCAACCAAAGTCCGATATTCATGCTTCTCTCTCCGAATCACAGTGCTGCATCGGTGTATGATGCGCGATCAGCGCCCGATCAATTCCGTAGAACCACGCAAATCGCTTGGATCGCACCGTCCTTGGGGCCATAGTTCCCCCATGTCGATCAAAGAGATTGCCTTTGACCATGCGCCCATCGGGCTGGCCGTGTTGGAAAACCGGATCATCCGCCAGTGCAACCTGCAATTTGCCGGAATGTTCGGTGATACACCCAGCCATTACACTGATGTGCCACTGGCCCTCTTTTACCCCTCAATCGAGGATTACCGCCGCATCGGTGAACGCGGGCTAAGCGCGATGCAGCAAACCGGCCGCTATGACGACGAACGCATCATGAAACGCCGCGATGGCACCTTGTTCTGGTGCCGGGTACGCGGCCGTTCGCTCACCCCTGACGATCCGTTTCGCCGGGGCATCTGGTCCTTTGCAGATCTCTCAGAAGAACGCCCGCTGGTGTCATTGACCCGCCGCGAGCGCGAAGTCGCAATATTCACCTGCCGTGGTCTGACATCCAAAGAAATCGGCCTAGAGCTCGGCCTCAGCTACCGCACGATAGAGGTGTACCGCGCCCGCCTGCTTGAGAAATTTCAGGCCCGCAAACTGGCCGAACTGGTGGCAAAACTTTCCGGCATGCCACTCTGATCCACACCCAAGTGCGTTTTTTTGCCAAACCCTCTCGCAATTTCCAACATTTTACCCCAATTTGGTACACAAATGCCCGCTTTCCCAACGGTCAGCCATGACCTATAAGCAGCGAAACTAAAAAAGTGGCAACGCGCGGCAGATGCGAGCGCCACAACTGGTCGAGGACACGCATGCCGAACAAATCCCATGATACCGATGTTGCTTTCATAAAAGCCCTGGCTGAGCTTTTGAACGACAATGATCTCACCGAACTACAGGTCAAACGCGAATATGGTGATCACGACAGCCTGAATGTACGCGTCAGCCGCAAACAGGAAGTGATCGGACAGGTGGCTATGGCCCCGGCAGCGGCCCCCGTCGCAGCGCCGGCAGCAGCAGCCCCACCAGCCGCCCCCGCCGCGGCGGGGGCAGGTACGGGCGATGATCCGGCCGACCACCCCGGCGCTGTAACCTCGCCAATGGTTGGAACGGTCTATATGCAGGCCGAACCGGGCGCGCCCAATTTTGTGTCTGTCGGCGATCAGGTGAAAGAAGGTTATACGCTTTTGATCATCGAAGCGATGAAAACCATGAACCACATCCCGGCCTCCCGCTCTGGCACAGTCAAGCGTATCATGGTCGAAGATGGCGCAGCGGTCGAATACGGCGCACCGCTGATGATCATCGAATAGGGCGCGCGAACCAATGTTCGAAAAAATCCTTGTCGCCAACCGGGGCGAAATAGCCCTTCGTGTCATCCGCGCCGCTCGCGAGATGGGAATTCAATCCGTCGCGGTGCATTCAACCGCAGACGCCGATGCCATGCATGTGCGCATGGCCGACGAATCCGTTTGCATCGGCCCTCCGGCCAGCACCGACAGCTACCTTTCGATCCCGGCGATTATCGCCGCCTGCGAAGTGACCGGGGCACAAGCCATCCACCCGGGCTATGGTTTTCTCAGCGAAAATGCCAATTTTGTTCAGATCGTCGAAGACCACGATCTGACCTTTATCGGCCCCACTGCCGAACATATTCGTATCATGGGTGACAAGATCACCGCCAAAGACACGATGAAAAAGCTGGGCGTGCCCTGCGTACCCGGGTCTGACGGCGGCGTTCCCAATCTGCAAGAGGCGAAAAGACTGGGGGCCGAAATGGGTTACCCGGTGATCGTCAAAGCCACAGCAGGCGGCGGCGGTCGGGGTATGAAAGTGGCCGGCAGCGCAGAAGAAATGGAAAGCGCCTTTTTAACGGCCCGCGCCGAAGGCAAATCCAACTTTGGCAATGACGAAGTCTATATCGAAAAATACCTGACCACACCGCGCCATATCGAAATTCAGGTCTTTGGCGATGGCAAAGGCAACGCAGTTCATTTGGGCGAGCGTGACTGTTCACTCCAGCGTCGCCACCAAAAGGTGTTTGAAGAGGCCCCCGGCCCCTGTATTTCCCCGGAAGAACGTGCCGCCATCGGCAAGGTTTGCGCAGACGCAGTCGCGCGGATCAACTATATCGGCGCAGGCACAATCGAGTTCCTCTATGAAAACGGCGAATTTTACTTCATCGAAATGAATACCCGCCTTCAGGTCGAACACCCGGTGACAGAGGCGATCTTTGGTGTCGATCTTGTGCGTGAACAAATCCGCGTCGCCGAAGGCCTGCCAATGTCCTTCACCCAGGATGATCTGGAAATTAACGGCCACGCAATCGAAGTACGGATCACGGCTGAGAAACTGCCTGAATTCGCCCCTCGTCCCGGTCGTATCACGCAATTCCACGCCCCCGGCGGGCTGGGTGTTCGGATGGATTCAGCGCTCTATGACGGCTATTCAATCCCGCCCTATTACGACAGCCTGATTGCCAAGCTGATCGTACATGGCCGCGACCGTGCCAGCGCTCTTTCACGTCTGAATCGTGCATTAGGCGAACTGATCGTCGATGGCATCGACACCACTGTGCCGCTCTTTCACGCGCTCCTGCAGGAACCGGACATACACTCCGGCGAATACAATATCCACTGGCTGGAAAAATGGCTGGAGACCAATCTTCAGGGCTAAGCCCACTACACATTGAATTTCCGCAGGTTTTCTGCAGGAACCCCGCACCTTGTGCTTCATCTTGCCTGAAATACTCCGGGGGAGGCATTGAATTCCAATTGGAATTCATCGTTGGGGGCAGCGCTCTCTCATTCTCCCGGATAACCAGCCACACATGACAGTTTCTGACCCGCCTCTCACCTCGCAGATGTTGCTGCGTGCTTATATGGCGGGCATTTTCCCAATGGCCGAATCCCGCGATGATCCCGAGATTTTCTGGGTCGAGCCCAAACGCCGCGGAATCCTGCCTCTGGATGGCTTTCACATTTCCCGCTCGCTCGCCCGTCAAATGCGCAAAGGTGGCTACAAGGTTGCGCTCAACACTCGTTTCGCTCAGGTGGTCAATGCCTGTGCAGACCGCAAAGAAACCTGGATAAACAGTGAAATATTCCAGCTTTACAACGAATTACATACCACAGGTCACGCCCATTCATTCGAAGTTTGGCAAGATGAAACACTTATCGGCGGCGTTTACGGCGTTGCCATCTGTGGGGCTTTTTTCGGCGAAAGCATGTTCTCACACCGCCCGAACGCGTCGAAAATCGCCCTCGCTCACCTCACAGACCATTTGGCACAGTGCGGGTTTACGCTCTTTGATACACAGTTCATCACGCCGCATCTGACCACATTAGGCGCTGTCGAAATCAGCCGGGACAATTATCGCGACCGCCTTCGTGACGCCTTGCGGACAGAGGCCTCAATCCTGTCTCAACCCGTAACCCAGAACGTTCACTCGGTCTTGCAGCGCAACACCCAAACGTCATAACGCGAATGCTCCATCGCGTTCAAAGCGGGGGAAGAGGCCAGCATCCAACCGGCAAAAACCTCTCTGCCATCCGCCTCATTTATCCGCAAAAACGCATAGGCATCGCCAGCCGCATCACCGACAGGAAACCGGCATTCCTGCAGGCTGACCGTCAGGCGGCCAAATTTCGCACTCTCACCATTTGACAGTTCGATATCCGTGACATGTCCGTTCACCTTGTCCAGACCACGCAGCATCGCACCGGTGCCTGTTTCGGCCTCTTCCTGTGCAAAACCGGCTCCCGCCGCAGTCAGGCCAAAACCCAAAGCCGCGATCAGGGCAATTTTCATTCTTCTGTACTGCTTTCTTCAGTGCCGCTGTCTTCGCCGTCATCGCCCGCGACAAATTTCATCAGCAGCCCAACCAGACTGACCGACCCTTGGGTAAATTCAATTTCATCTCCGGGTGTAAAATAGAACGGCGATCCACCGGGCAGGATTTCCACATAATTCCCGCCCAGCAACCCTTCGGATGAAATGGCGATCGCGCTGTCATCCGGCACTTCAATGCCATTCCGTACGCTAAAAGTTGTTTGTGCTCGGTATGTTGCGACGTCTAGTTCAAGTTCTGTAACCCGGCCCACTTTGACCCCGGCCAGCCGCACATCGGTTCCCACACTCACGCCGTCTGCACTGCGAAAGCTCGCGGTCAGTTCATATTCCGACTGCCCGCCGGATATCCCGGCAACCTGTCCGGCATAGATCAGGAATCCGATAGCAACGGCCAGAACTCCGCCGCCTACCAAAACCTCGGTGGTATTTTCCGCTGACATGTTGATCGCGCCTTATTCTGGGCTCCAGGCCTCGTAATCGCTCCGCCCGGCTGGTGCCTGACGCCGAATAGATCCCGCGGGCGCATAGGCCATCGCGGTCCCGGTGAGGTTCTCCTCGTGCGGTTTTTCCCAGGACTTGTGATCCAATGGTTTTTCCGTCGGTGGCTCTTCATAGGTGTGATGCAGCCAGCCATGCCAATCCGGGCTCACCCGGCTTGCTTCGCATTCGCCGTTGAACATCACCCACCGCCGCTTACCATCGCGCGAGCGGTAGAAAACATTGCCCTGTTCATCCTCACCAACCCGGACACCTTTGCGCCAGGTGTGGATCTGCGTGTTAATGGTCGATCCATCCCACCAGGTGACTGCGCGCAGTAGCGTTCTGAGAATGCCCATGAAGTACTCCTGAATCTCTTGCCTTTCGTGATAAGCCAATGTCGACCCAAGGTCCAGTGGCGCACCGGCCCATAGCCCATCAAATCAATCGCAATCGGAACGCCGGTACCGCCGACCCGGAGGCAATAAAGAAATTTAGGGAACACATAGATTGCCGCTCAGCACATGTTTCCTGATGACCTTTGCCAAAATCTTCTTATAAAGGCGCCATATCAAGCTTAGTATAAGTTGCCTTCATGAATCCTCTTGGAATATTTCTGATCACAGCCACTGCGCTGTTTCCCGCTTACCAGCTGTTTTCGCTGCCGAATGTCGCGGATAAAGTAGCGCTGTTTTCGCAATATCTCGGGCTGGCAGCACTCATTCTGATGGCATGGGGGCAAATCCTCGCGACACGTTTTCGTGGTGTCGAAACCATTTTTGGCGGGCTCGACCGCGTCTATGTCCTGCACAAATGGACCGGCATCGTCGTAATGGCCGCAATTTTGCTACACGATACGATTGATGCGGACATGGACGGGTTGGGGCGTGAAACAGCACTGAACGAACTCGCCGAAACCCTGGGCGAGCTTAGCCTTTATGGCTTGCTGATCCTTGTTGTGATCTCTGTGGCAACCTTCATCCCCTACCATTTATGGAAATGGACACACAAAGCCATGGGCGCGCTCTTTGCCGCTGGTACTTTCCATTTCTTCTTTATTATGAAGCCCTTCGCGATGGGCGATCCGGCCGGCCTTTACACCGGGGCATTCTGCGCTGCGGGAATACTGGCCTATCTCTGGACATTGCTGCCAGAGCGGATGCGCCCGTCGCGTGCTTATAATATCTCAAAGCTGGAGCAAACGGGCGGCGCGCTTGCCATCACAATGGCTCCCAAGTCACGCGGCCTGCGACCCCATCCGGGTCAGTTCGGCATATTGCGCTTCACCGGGGCCAGAAAAAGCGAACCGCATCCTTTCAGCTTTTCCCAAATTGCACCCGACGGAACATTGCGGGTCACAGCAAAGGCTCTCGGTGATTTCACCTCTGGCCTAAGCGGCGCGCTGAAAGTCGGGCAAGAGGTGCGCATTCAGGGCCCCTTTGGCCGTTTCCGCCTGTCTGGAAAAGGCCCGGAAGTCTGGATCGCCGGTGGCATTGGCATTACGCCGTTCCTTGCCTGGGCAGAGGCGCTTGAGGCAAATGCTGACCCCGCGCATTTGTTTTACTGTGTGCGCTCACAAAACGACGCACCGCATCTGGCCGAAATTCAGGCCATTGCCGATGGCAAGCCGAACCTGTCTTTGCATGTCTTCGCCTCGTCCGATGGCGCCCGCCTGACCGCGGCAACCCTTGCCGAAACCGTCGGTTCAGACCTGGGCAACGCAAAGGTATCTTTCTGCGGCCCTCTGTCCCTGCGCGCCGCCCTGCCAAAAGACCTGCAACGCTACGGCGTCACTGCGCGCAGCTTCCATTACGAGGAATTTGAATTCCGGACCGGCATTGGCCTGAAAAGGCTCGCCAACAGGATTCTGGCCAAAGCGATCAGGTAGCGCGCTGTTCCGAAAACCGGCCTGTTGCTGAGCCGTGCATCGCCAAACCGCGGGATGGCGATGCGCGGCGGGCTGCGCCCTTGATTCCGCGCGACGGTACAGCTCAAATGCCTGCTACAAGCATTCCTATCTTGGCATCACACCCCCGGCGCCACCGTGGTCAGCTCAATCTCAATACGAAACTTCGGATCAATCAGGTTGCACTCAATCATTGTGCCCGCAGGCGGATTTCCCCCGAACGTTTCAGACAACAGCGGCCAGCACGGCTCGAACTCCGCAGCATCAGGCAGATAGTAATTCACCCGCACCGCGTCCGAAAAAGAAGCCCCAGCCTCGGCCAGCGCCTTTTCGATTGTCGCCAGCGCCGCCCGGCACTGATCCACCACCGTATCGCCCTCTGCTACGGTTCCGGCGACATGGACAAACCCACCAGCCACCACCGCCCGGCAATACCCGATCCTGGCCTCATATGGCCCAACGGAAGAAATTCGCCTGATCGTCATCTCACTCCCCCATAAAAAAGGCGGGGTCAAACCCCGCCTTGATCAAATCACTCCATCGGCACCGGATCAGCCCGCGCTCGCCTCTTCCTGCTGCGCCTCAGCATAAATCATCAGCGGCGCCGCGTCAGAATTCACCGCCTCGTCGTTGACCACCACTTCCTCGACATTCTCCATGCCCGGCAGTTCAAACATCGTATCCAGCAGGATCTCTTCCAGGATAGACCGCAGCCCACGGGCGCCCGTCTTGCGCGCAATCGCCCGCTTGGCGATGGATTTCAGCGCATCATCGGTAAAGGACAGCTTGCTGTCTTCCAGCTCAAACAACCGCTGATACTGTTTGACCAATGCGTTTTTCGGCTCTGTCAGGATGGTCACAAGCGCATCCTCGTCCAGATCTTCCAGCGTCGCGATCACCGGCAAACGGCCTACGAACTCCGGGATCAGCCCGAATTTCAACAGATCTTCCGGCTCCAGATCTCCAAAAATCTCGCCCACACCGCGGGCATCCACCTCGCGCACATCGGCACCAAAGCCCATCGCGGATCCTTTGCCGCGCTGTGCGATGATCTTATCTAGGCCCGCAAAGGCGCCGCCGCAAATAAACAGGATGTTGGTCGTGTCCACCTGCAGGAATTCCTGCTGCGGATGTTTGCGCCCGCCCTGTGGCGGCACCGCAGCCACGGTGCCTTCCATCAGTTTCAGCAGCGCCTGCTGCACGCCCTCGCCGCTCACATCACGGGTGATCGACGGGTTTTCCGATTTGCGGGTGATTTTATCAACCTCGTCAATATAGACGATCCCGCGTTGGGCGCGCTCAACATTATACTCGCTGGATTGCAGCAGTTTAAGGATGATGTTCTCCACATCCTCGCCCACATACCCCGCTTCGGTCAGCGTGGTCGCATCCGCCATCGTAAACGGCACATCCAAGATCCGCGCCAGTGTCTGCGCCAGCAATGTCTTGCCACAGCCCGTCGGACCAATCAGCAGAATGTTGGACTTCTGCAATTCGATCTCACCGGCCTTACCGGAATGATTGAGCCGTTTGTAATGATTGTGAACCGCCACCGACAACACCCGCTTGGCCATCGCCTGCCCGATCACGTAATCATCCAGAACATCACAAATCTCGCGCGGCGTCGGCACACCCTCACTGGATCGCAAACCAGAAGATTTGGTTTCTTCCCGGATGATATCCATGCACAGCTCGACACATTCATCACAGATGAAAACAGTCGGCCCGGCAATCAGCTTGCGCACCTCATGCTGGCTCTTGCCGCAAAAGCTGCAGTAAAGGGTATTTTTGCTGTCACCGCTGGAATTATTCGCCATTCACTTACCTTTCGGACGCTGCGCCGCAGATTCCCGGGTTGCTCCCCGGTCCCCTCATCCAATTCCGGAACAGCTTAAGACAGCTCCCCCGGCACCACAATCTCAAAATGATCGCTTTTGATCAGCTCTCATCATCTTCGCCTTTGACCCGGTTCTCAACGATTTCGTCGATCAGTCCCCAGTCTTTGGCCTCTTCCGGCGACATAAAGTTATCCCGCTCCAGCGCCTCTTCAACCTTCTTCAGCGCCTGACCGGTGTGCTTCACGTAAATTTCATTAAGCCGTTTTTTGAGCTTCAGCGTCTCTTCGGCGTGGATCATGATATCCGTGGCCTGACCCTGATAGCCGCCCGATGGCTGGTGCACCATGATCCGGCTGTTGGGCAGCGAAAACCGCATGCCCTTTTCACCGGCGGTCAGCAACAGCGACCCCATGCTTGCCGCCTGCCCGATGACCAGCGTGCTAACCTTGGGTTTGATGTATTGCATCGTGTCGTAGATCGACAGACCGGATGTCACAACACCGCCGGGGCTGTTGATATACATGGAAATTTCTTTGCTCGGGTTCTCCGCCTCCAGATGCAGCAACTGCGCCACGATCAGGCTCGACATCCCGTCATGCACCGGACCGGACAGGAAAATAATCCGTTCTTTCAGAAGCCGGGAAAAGATATCATAGGCCCGCTCGCCCCGGCTGGTTTGTTCAACAACCATGGGCACAAGGGTGTTCATATACGTCTCAAAAGGGTCTTTCATATTCGCCTGCCTGTTCAACTTCCCGATCCTTACTGATCAGGTGCTAAGAGAGTCTTAGTGCTGCGTCCGGAGGGCTGCAAGGGGCGGCGCGTGCTTTTGCTTCACTTCGCTTTACTGGGCGGCCTGCAATGCTTCTGTTTCAGAGGCATCGCTGAACATAACTTCCTCAAACACCCAGTCTCGAAAGGCAACGATTTTTGCCTCATGCGCCCGGGCAGTTTTACAGGCAATCGAATAGATCGTGCGCGTCGGCGCCTCAAGATCACAGGCCACCACCAGCGATCCGTCGCGCAAGGTCTTTCCAATCATATCCTTGTACCCCAAAACCACGCCCAGACCATTTTCCGCAGCCGTCATCGACAGCTCACAATGGGCAAAAACCGGCCCGCCTGCCGGACAGTCCCGTGCCCGGCCGATCAGGCCGAACCATTCGGCCCAGCCATCATCTGTCTCGTCGCGCAACAATGTCTTGGTCAGCAGGGCCTCGGGACGGGACAAATCCGGGTTGGCCTTCAGAAATTCAGGGCTGCACAGGGGAACACGGGTGGAACTCAACAGCGGCTTGATATCCACACCCGGAACAGGTTCATCACCCCAATGAATTATGACATCCGGCCTGCCCCCTTCAAACACCGTCGGCGGCATCCACCGCTCCATCCTGATCTCCAGATCCGGATAACGTTCCATGAAACGCTTCAATCTGGGCATCAGCCAGCGTTTCATAAACCCCTCTGTCATCTGCAAATGCAACGGTCCGGCACAGGTCTCACCCGCGATCAACCGGGTCGAGGCGTCCAACTGGTCCAGAACCGGGCCAATCTGCTGCAGGTACAAACGACCATCCGCCGTCAGCTCCACCAGCCGCGGACCACGCTCAAACATGGCCCGGCCCAAAAACGTCTCTAACACACGCACCTGATGACTGATGGCCGATGCCGTCACGCATAGCTCTCCTGCGGCCTCTTTGAACGATCCCAGCCGCGCTGCCGCCTCAAAGGCGCGGATCGCGGGAAACGGGGGCAGCTTGCGCTTCATGACACCTGAATTGCCGTCACCTGTCGGCAAATTCCTTTCGTTTGTCGGCTATTGCGCACCAAGCTTACGATGGTTTCAGGGAAATGCAAAACACAGCAGGAGGTTCGGCATGTCACGCAAAGTTCTCACCGTTATTTCTTTCGCTCTCACCGGCGTAACAGGCCTTGTAACCGGGCTCGCCATCGCCGGGGCCAGCGGTCCGACAGAACACAAAGGGCTGGCAGTGTCCGCTCTGGGCAAAATCGAAGCGGAAATGATCGAGCGACAGACAGGGCTGTCGGGATACATGATGCAACTGCGTGCCATAACGATCGAACCCGGCGGGCAAATTGCCGAGCACGGCCATGGCAACCGTCCCGGCCTGGTCAAGGTCATCTCTGGCGACTGGGTCGAAGGGCACCCGGACGGCGAAACCACCTTTGCCGCCGACGGGGAAAACGGGATTATCGAAGATGGAGATACGACCCACTGGTTCTACAACCGCGGTGACACGCCTGCTACGGCGATTGTCTGTGACCTCAATCCATCCGGTTGATGTCTGAAATATCAATTCCGGGATCTCGCCAATTCTATTCCGGCGCGGTCCCTTCTGCGAAACAAGCCGAATACCACAAGGCCGCCGATGGATCTGCTTTCCATTGCCGCAGCCCCTCCAGACCTGTTTGAATAGACCCTTCATCCAGAAGGCCTCCGGCCAACATCGCCTCCCTGGCCCCTGCAAGCGCGCCAATCAGATTGTCCGCAATGGCCTGAAATCTTTCGTTTCCCGCGCATCCCCCAAAGAATACACCGCCGTTGCGGATAGCCGTCAGCCCAGCCTCCCGAAGCAGCGAAACCAGCCTGCGCCCGACATATGGATCATTGCCCATCATTTCATACGACCGCACATATGCCTGCCAAAGCGCCTGAAAGCCTTCTGGTTCTGGCCACGGGCGAAAATCGCCATGATCATCATCAATTACAAAAACCCGGCCACCGGGACGGACCGCACGCACCATCTGTGCAATGGCCAGTTCCGGGCGGGGTAGATGCTCCAACAAGAAACGGGCATGCGCCATATCAAACGTGCCCCACTCTGCCCCGGTTAACGGCGGATCAAGCGCATCACCAATGCGAAACGTCACAAGCTCCGGCTCACCTGTCCCATCAGCCAATCGTTTTGCCTGCGCGATCTGATCGCGATCCCGCTCAATGCCAACAACCTGCCCTTTACCGCCTACTGTGCGTGCAATGAGCCGCGTAAACTGGCCAAGGCCACAGCCGAAATCCAGAACCTTCTCACCTGGTCGAAGCTGAAGCTCTTTCAGACAGGATTCGTTCAGAATGTCATTGAGCAACGACAACCGGTGTTGTTCTTCCGGCGAGCTGCCGTGAATGTACTCAGACGGATCCGACCTGTCATCGTTCATAAATGTCTTTCCCCGGTACAATTGGCAGGTCACAAATAGAGAAACCTGGACCATACCAGCATATCCGACCGGTCTTGTCCAAAGGCAAGTTTTGTGCTTGCCGTTGGGTTGCACAATAGCCGCGCGATCGTTTGACCGCGGGCTGGCGATTTTGCGTTTGCAGCTATGCGCTTTATGCCTGCCAAATCCGAACAACTAAGACGCGATGCGCAAGCTGCACCAAATCGCCAGACCACCGGAGCGGTCAGGCGATCGCGCGGCGCCCTTCGGGCTTGTTCCGCGCGGGGCTGAGCTCCTAAGCATCTTTCAAATGTGTAGGGTGTTGCTAACCGTTTTCTGGTTTACGAGAGATTTGCCGAATTGTCGTTGAAACGTTTGCAATCTTCCATCCGTCTGCAACCCGAAAACAAGATGCGCCGACTGCAGACACGACTTTACCTGTTTCGCGAGCAATAGGACAGAATAAGCTCACATCGAAATCGACATCAGCAGCACCGACCAAGTCTTTTCCCGCCTTTGATAAAATTGCCCCCCGTAAATCAATTACTTCGTTCGATTTTGTGACTATCTGAATCGCAGATGTTGGCCTCACAATTATATTTGCTGTTCGGGAGGTGTCGGGTGTAATTTTGACTTTCATATTATCGTCAAATGTCCATAGTCCGGCCTGCTCCAGCAAGGTTTTTTGCTCAAAAGTTAACCACGGCAACATATCCATGAACGCATAGCCAATGATTGAGCACGCAGGCAATACTTGGTTAATCAAGTTTGCGACTTCTCTGTCCATCATTGAAACAAATTGCAATGTAGAAGGTGAGATTGAGCCGGGTGCACGGATTTCTCCGGCCAATATTTTTCCAAAAATTGTTCTAAGATCTTCACTGGAGGCATCTTCGGCATGGCGCTCGAATTTGTTCATCCAATCTTCATCGGGTCCTTCGCTACTTTCCAACGGAGGTGCCCTACTCAAATCTTCTAGCGCGACTGCAGCCACGGCATCTCGATTTTCCTGCTTTCGATATGAAGCTGCGATCATACCATTTAATGCGCGCTCAATGAGGTCTTGGTCTTCCCCCGCCAATCCGGCAGCTTTTTCTGCAATTGCGTTTGAAACCGTTGTTCTTGCTGAAGTCTTATCTCTATGGCCCTGAGCGATACCTTCTATCCACGCGGCGGGAATATCGGCACTTGCACCTATTAACCTACTAATTGCTTTACCGGCCGGCCCGGCGAGTACTTGAGGCAGACCACCTTCAATGATTGTAGAAAGCCAATTACCATGTTTGTCTTCATTCGCCGAAGGTTCTTTATCAATTGTCATTCGCTTACAGACCTAGTTGAATTCACGACTTGGATGAAATGTAGCACAAACTCTAAACCAATACGTTAAGATGAGCAGAAACGCTTTTCGCAAACTTTTCTAAATCTATTGCCGCAGCGTGGGTTTCCCGCCCAACGCCTTCCCGTGTTAATTTCCGTAGACACAGAGGTGCACATTTTGATCAAGCTGATGCTCTATCTACCCGAATTGTACAACCTGCACACAAATCCCGCTCAGAACCCCAAACTTCGTACAAATCGCGTAAACAGTTTACACAATTCGTACAATTCAGTCCCGCTCCTGAGTGTATTTCCGCAGCTCTGCGCGGGCCACCTGTCGCCGGTGCACCGCATCGGGCCCATCTGCCAACCGAAGCGTCCGCAAATGGGTCCACATCGCAGCCAATGGCACGTCCTGACTGATCCCCTGGGCACCAAACATCTGCACTGCCTCATCCACCACTTTCAACGCCATCCGCGGCGCCACCACTTTGATCTGATGAATCCATGGCGCCGCTGCACGGGCATTGCCCCGATCCATCATCCACGCCGCTTTGAGGCACAGTAAACGGGCCTGCTCAATCTCCATCCGGCACTCGGCAATCACATCAAAATTAGCCCCTAACTCACCGAGTTTCTTACCAAAAGCTTCTCTCTTCAAACTTCGCCTGCACATCAATTCCAGCGCAGATTCGGCCTGTCCGATGGCTCTCATACAGTGATGAATTCGCCCTGGTCCCAACCGCCCCTGGGCAATCTCGAACCCACGCCCTTCCCCCAGCAGAAGGTTTTCGGCTGGCACCGCAACATCGGTAAAACGGATATGCATATGACCATGTGGCGCATCATCGTGACCATAAACCTGCATCGGCCTTAGTATCTCGATCCCCGGAGTCTCTGAAGGCACCACAATCATAGAATGACGCTGGTGTTTCGGCGCATCTGTGCCGCCCGTCCGCACCATGACAATATACACCTCACACCGCGGATCACCCGCCCCGGTCGCCCACCATTTTTCTCCATTTAACAAATACTTATCGCCATGTCTTACACAAGACATGGCAAGGTTAGTCGGGTCCGAACTCGCCACATCCGGCTCTGTCATCAGGTACGCACTGCGGATTTCCCCCTGCATTAATGGCGCCAACCAACGGGATTTCATCGCCTCCGTTCCATACTTCAGAAACACTTCCATGTTGCCGGTATCAGGTGCATTGCAGTTAAAAACCTCCGCCGCCAAGGGCGATCGCCCCATTTCCTCAGCAAAATAGGCATATTCCACGGTGCTCAATCCTGGCCCGACTTCTCCGTCAGTCAGCCAGAAATTCCACAATCCCGCCGCTTTTGCCTTTGACTTGAGGTCCTCAAGAATTGAAATTTGTCGCGCTGTGAATGACCACCTGTCACCCTTCGCAACCTCTGCATGAAATTCGGTCTCTTTTGGAGCGATGTCATTTCTGATCATCTCAATCACTTGATCCAGCAACGCTTTGTTTTCATGAGATATTTCAAACTTCATATTGCTTCCTCAACTTCCAATGCTCCCAAACTGACCAAATCTGCGCCAATTGGAATTTCACTTCGTTATGCCCACCACAAATGACCCAATGACAAAGACAATTTCCCGATCTCTCCCCGGAATGCCCCAACTCGCGCCACAAACCAAGCTTAGTCTGAACAATGAGGTAAGGATCAGTCAATCGAGTGGTGACGTATAAGCCCCAATTTGACGGACCCAATTGAGTGGCTATTTGTGAGCGTTTTTATGTTTAAAAGCAACAGTTTAAAACAGGTACCCGCTAAGCCGGGGCAAATTGACAAAGCCGCGCGACGCGCAGTGACATGCTTCACTCCAGCTACTTCATTCGTAACACTTCATGGCAAACGGCCTGCATCTGATCTCAGGGCCGGTGATAAAATCCTGACCCGGGACAACGGGTTTCAACCCGTATTATGGATCGGCACGCGCCAGATCAATTTCCACGACTCCGTCAGCGACAGGGATCGCCGTCCCATTGTAATCAGCGCCGGAGCTCTTGGCGCCGGGCAACCAGATCGCGATCTGGTTGTCTCGCCCGGCCACCGACTTTTAACAGCGGATGCCCGACACCTGAAAAACCTGCAAACCGGGGAAGCTCTGATCGAGGCCCGTGCCCTGGTGGGAATGCCCGGTATTAGGTATTTGACTGACCAGTCAGTGACTTACATCCATTTGTTGTTTGAGCAGCATGAGGTGATCTTGTCGGACAATGCCTGGTCTGAAAGTTTCCACATGTCTCTTCCGGCCGCTCAGACATTTCGTTCTGCGCGAGCCAAAGACATCATTTCCGCTTTCCCGGATCTGACAATTGCACCAGAATATGTCGTGCAAAAACCGGCACGTCCACTGATTTCATTGGACAAACCGGCACAACCTTCGATCAATTGACGCGCGTGTAAGCTCTGGTCATTTTCAATTGCGTCACTAGACTATGATTTAAAACACCAACTGCTTTTTTTGGCCAGGAGAGTTCGTTTGCCCCAGCCCCACGGCCAACATGCCCGCCCCCAGAAATCTACATATGACGTTGTGATCATCGGTGGAGCAATGATGGGCTCTTCAGTGGCGTGGTTTTTGATGCAAGACCCGTCATTTGATGGATCAGTTCTGGTTATAGAAAAAGATCCCAGCTATGCGAACAGTTCCACAGCCCACAGCAATTCATGTATCCGACAGCAGTTCAGTACACCGCTAAACATCCGAATTTCCCAATTCGGTGTAGAGTTTATCAAGAATTTTCGAAGGTATCAGAGCAATGACCCGCGCGTTCCGGATGTGGAATTCAACCAATTCGGATATCTCTACCTTGCAGCACGACCCGAAGCAGCGGCTGCGCTTCGTGACAATCAAGAAATACAGGTCTCTCACGGAGCAAATACCCGAATTCTAACCCCCAAGGCGATCGCTGAATCCTGGCCGTTTTTCAACCTGGATGACATCCGACTGGGCACCCATGGACCGGTCAACGAAGGGTATTGGGACAGTGGCACTGTTTTCGAGTGGCTGCGCAGATCCGCGCGTGAAAGCGGTGTAGAATATATCACGGATGAAGTTGTTGGGCTGGTCGCAGAATATGGTCAGGTCCAGTCAGTTCATTTGGCCAGTGGCATACAGATTTCATGTGGCCACGTGGTCAACGCTGCAGGCCCTCGCGCAGCGGCGGTCGCCCAAATGGCAGATCTTGATATTCCAGTGGAACCACGCAAACGTCATACTTGGGTGTTCGAAGCAGAAACGCCTTTGAATCAGACACTTCCACTAACCGTTGATCCATCTGGTGTGCATATTAGGCAAGATGGTCCAAGAACATATATGGCTGGTGGTCATTCTCCAAATGAAGATCCTGCGGTGGATCTGGGCGATTTCCATATAGACCAGAATCTGTGGCTGGATCATGCCTGGCCGGCCATTGCACATCGAATTCCCCAATTTGAAGCTATCCGCGTCATTACCGAATGGGCCGGTCATTATGCATTCAACGTGTTTGACCAGAATGCAATCGTAGGCCCTCACCCGGAAATTGGAAATTTCTTGTTTATCAACGGCTTTTCCGGTCACGGCTTGCAACAAGCCCCGGCAATGGGGCGTGGAATCGCTGAATGGTTAATTCACGGTAGTTATCAAAAGCTAGACCTGAGCCAGTTCCACTATGACAGGATTATCGAAAACCGCCCTGTGCAAGAGATCGCGATAATCTGAATTTCTCTATTAATCTGTGTCATTTAGCGGATATTTGGTGCCCAAGGTGGGATTCGAACCCACACGCCCGTTAGGACGGGGGATTTTGAATCCCCTGCGTCTACCATTCCGCCACTTGGGCCCGAACCCTGATCTAGCGAAAGGAAAAGCTGAGGTCCAGAGGGGTCGTGCAGATTCGACGCAGTTGTTGATGCGGGCTTGACCCTTCGCGCTGCACATGGTGAGAGATTTGCAGAAACCGAATGGGGCGCTACCAGATGCTAAGACGTCTTTATGACAAGACGATCGCGCTTGCCGATCATCCACGTGCTCTTTGGGTGCTGGCTGTTGTTTCCTTTGCGGAAAGCTCTGTTTTTCCGATTCCGCCGGATGTTTTGATGATTCCGATGATCCTTGCCCGGCCCAACAGGGCCTGGTTGATTGCGAGCGTTGCTTTGGTCGCTTCTGTTTTGGGTGGTCTATTGGGGTACGCTATTGGGGCGCTGGCTTATGAACAGATCGGACAACCAATTCTGGCAAGCCTTGGAAAAGCTGAATCAATGGCGGAATTCAGCAATAAGTTCAATGACTTTGGGTTTTGGGCCGTCCTAACCGCGGGTGTCACACCGTTTCCCTATAAAGTTATTACAATCATGTCGGGCTGGACCGGGATGCCCTTGTTTACCTTTATCGCCACCTCAATTCTGGCACGCGGGTTGCGGTTTTTCATTGTCGCGGCATTGCTTTGGAAATTTGGTACACCGATCAAAGAATTTATCGAGAAAAGACTGGGAATACTGACGATTGTCTTTGTGATCCTGTTATTTGGCGGTTTCTTTCTGGTGAGGCATATTTGACCATGTCACGGCGTAGTCTGATCCTGATTGCAGCGGGTGGTTCGGCCGCATTGTTGTTGGGGGCTTTGGGCTTTCAATATCTTGGAGGTATGGCCCCCTGTAAATTATGTTTTTGGCAGCGGTATCCGCATGTTGCAGCCATTGCTTTAGGCGCAATTGCTATGATCGCGCCAGGGCGGTTTTGGCCGTTTATGGGCATGTTGGCTGCACTGACCACGGCTGCACTTGGGGTGTATCACACCGGGGTGGAAAAAGGCTGGTGGGAGGGACCAACCACCTGCACCTCTTCGGGGACCGAGGGTCTGACAGCTGATGAGCTGTTTGATCAGATCATGGCTGCACCGGTAATACGTTGTGATGAGATCGCGTGGGAGCTTTTGGGACTATCAATGGCAAGTTGGAACGCGGTGATGGCCCTGATTCTGGCTGGGATTTGGTACAAGGCAATTCGGGCGAGCTAATTACCTGAGCTCTTCCAGGTAACATTTTGTTAAATATGTGCAAAATACATTCTACTTCGGGCAAAAACTCAAAGCTGAAATTCGAAAGAGTAACGGTGTGAACATTACAAATGGTGTAATTTTGTAGGCTGATTTTTGGAAACCCCCTTCATCACTTTTTTATTAAATTAGCAGAATCCGGTAACCGCGAATTTTTAAGCGAACAAATCAACTCGTCGATTTTTTTGTATCGAGCAAAAGATTGGTTTCAGAATGCGCGATACCGTCGATTCGGCGAATAAGAGCCAGCGTTTTGTCCAGTTCTTCGAGTGTGGTTGTTCCAATCTCAACAATCAGGTCCCATCGCCCATTGGTAGAATGAATCGCACGCACGGTGCTTAGCCCGCGCAACTGCCGCAAAATGCGCTCTGCCCCGCGCCCCTCGATCCCGAGCATCATCAGGCCACGAACCGGGTCTCGGACAGTGTCACCTTTGAGAACAACGGTGAAGCCGACAATTTCGCCAGAGTGTCGCAATTTTTCGATCCGGCCACGAACAGTCGTACGAGATACACCAAGCGTAATTGCCAGATCTGAAAGCGAGGCACGTGCATCATGGCGCAACGCTGAGAGTAGACGGCGGTCCGTTTCGTCCATATCGGAAATTTTCCCGTTCGTTTCGGTTAAACATAGCTCAATTTGTACAAAATGTAGACTGTTTTCCAACCCGATTCGAGCGGAATTTGCTTGGAAAGCTTCTATGGAGACCCAAAATGACACGACAGACATGCATTTTGATCGGAGCCCCGGTCGATAGCGGAAAAAAACGGCGCGGTTGCCTGATGGGCCCGGATTCATTTCGCGTGGCAGGGCTGGAACAGGCCATTACGGATCTGGGACATTCCGTAAAAGACATGGGCAATCTGGAACCAACGCCTTCAGATGCACCTGGCTCGTTGCCAGATCATGTTCATGAAGCTTCTGAGACAATCGGATGGACTAAATCACTGGCGAAGGCTGGTGAAGACGCACTTGAGGTGGGATTGCCAATTTTCCTGGGCGGCGATCACAGCTTGTCATTGGGATCAGTTGCCGGGGTTGCAAACCACGCTGCCAAGGCCGGCCGCCCACAATTTGTTTTGTGGTTGGATGCTCATAGCGACTATCACACGCCGCAATCCACGGCGTCCGGCAACCTGCACGGCACACCCCTGGGATATGTCACGGGTCGTGAAGGGTTTTACGGATTCCCAGAAGTTCTAAATCCGGTTCCTCAGGAAAACATCTGCATTCTGGGGCTTCGGTCTGTTGATCGTCCGGAACGTGAGGTGCTGCAGCAAAGCAGTATCCAGTACCACGACATGCGCGTGATCGACGAAGGCGGCATTGCGCGCCCTCTGGCTGCGTTTCTTGGGCATGTGGCCAAAGAAGGCGGGGCATTGCATGTCTCGCTTGATGTGGATTTCCTTGATCCAAGCTTTGCCCCTGCCGTTGGTACAACAGTGCCTGGCGGAGCCACGATGCGCGAAGCACATCTGGTGATGGAAATGATCTGTGACAGCGGTCTTATGACGTCGCTTGACCTGGTGGAATTGAACCCATTCCTCGACGAACGGGGACGGACCGCGCAGGTTATGGTTGATCTGACTGCTTCGGCATTGGGTCGCCGTGTCTTTGACCGACCAACCCGAGCCTACACATGAGCGTTCAGTCCCCTTCAGCCGTTGTGATGATCCGACCAAACCGGTTCCATCCCAATCCGCAAACAGCGGGGGACAACCGGTTTCAGAGCACGCCTGACATGTCACCGGAAGAGATCGCAACACAGGCCCAGGCCGAATTTGACGCCGCGGTTGCGACGCTTCGGCAAGCCGGTGTGATGGTGCACGTGTTTCAGGATGAATCAACGGAAACGCCGGATTCGATCTTTCCCAACAACTGGTTCTCGACCCATTCGGGCGGCTATGTCGCAATTTATCCGATGTTCGCTGAAAACCGCCGCAAGGAACGCCGGGCTGATGTCATCGAGCTGCTGAAGCAGGACTACCGCGTTCAGGAAGTCATTGATTTTTCTGGCTTTGAACAGGATTACATGAGCCTTGAAGGCACCGGAGCGATGGTCATCGACCATATCGGCCGGGTCGTGTTTGTTGCGCGGTCGCACAGGGCCGATCCGGTATTGCTGGAGCGGTTCTGCACCCGTTTCGGTTATGAACCGGTTGTGTTCGATGCCTTTGATGCCGTCGGTGCGCCGGTTTATCATACCAATGTTTTGATGGCGATCGGCACCAGCGTGGCCCTTGTCGGGCTGGATATGGTGCCGGATGATGAGCGTCGACAGACAATCGTGGATCGTCTGACCGAAACCGGTCGTGAAGTGATTGCGCTGGATGAGGCGCAAATTGCCGGCTTTGCAGGCAACGCGATTGAGCTGGAAACCGAGACAGGCCTGATTCTGGTGCTGTCGGCCAAAGCGTTAAGCGTGCTGACCGCAGAACAGATCAAAAGACTGGAACAAAAGGTCAGGCTTGTTCCTTTGGAGCTAACCACAATCGAAAGCGCCGGAGGATCGGCCCGTTGTATGATCGCGGGCATCCATCTGGCACACAGATAACCTTTATTTTAACGAGGCTGGACAATGACTACCCTTACCCCTTCCGATAAAGCACTGGTGCCGTTTGTATCGGTCGAAAACATGATGAAACTGGTTCACCACATCGGAATCGAGACGATGTTGAGTGAACTGGCTGAGTACATTGAAAAGGACTTTCACCGGTGGGAGCTGTTTGACAAAACTCCGCGCGTGGCAAGCCATTCCGAAGTGGGCGTGATTGAATTAATGCCAACCTCGGACGGTGAGGCTTACGGCTTCAAATACGTCAATGGCCACCCCAAGAACACACGTGAAGGTCTGCAAACGGTTACCGCGTTTGGATTGTTGGCTGATGTGAACACCGGCTATCCCGTTCTGTTGACCGAAATGACCGTTTTGACCGCACTGCGCACGGCCGCAACATCGGCGTTAGTAGCGCGGTATCTGGCACCCAAGGGGGCCGATACGATGGCGATGATCGGCAACGGCGCCCAATCGGAATTTCAAAGCCTGGCCATGAAAGCCATTTGCGGGCTGAAAACCGTACGCCTCTACGACATTGATCCGGCTGCGACGGACAAGGCGGCCCGGAACCTCGAAGGCATGGGGCTGAACGTGGTCAAATGCGCCAATGCTGAGGCATCGATGGAAGGTGCGCAGATCATCACCACCTGCACCGCGGACAAGCAATGCGCCACCATCCTGACCGATAACATGATCGGCAGCGGTGTACATATTAACGCAATTGGCGGCGATTGCCCGGGCAAGACCGAACTGGCCTCTGCCATCCTGCACCGCAGTGATATTTTCGTGGAATACCCGGAACAAACCCGGATTGAAGGTGAAATTCAGCAGCTTGATGCAGATCACCCGGTGACAGAGCTGTGGCAGGTGATGACCGGGGCCGCCAAAGGCCGGACAAGCGAGGCGCAGATCACTCTGTTTGATTCTGTTGGTTTTGCGATCGAGGATTTCAGTGCGCTGTGCTATGTGCGCGACCGGATTGGCGGTACTGCGTATTTTGAAGAGCTGGATCTGCTGGCTGATCCGGATGATCCTCGTGATCTTTTTGGCATGGTGCGCCGCGCCACGCCTTAAGCGTAAAACCCCCGGGCCCACTGGGGTATTGGGACCAAAGTCCGGGCCCGGGGGAAAATCGGCAGCATCAGCCGCCGATTGAGGTCGGGATCAGGCCCTGTTCCTGACCGGCGATCATCTCTGCATCATCCAGAGCGCCGTCATTGTTGGTATCAACAGCGGCAAAGGTGTCTGCGGTGATCTCAGGGAACACGGCCTGAACCTCGTCTACGGTCATCAGGCCATCGCCGTTGGTGTCAATTTCCACGGCAGTTTCGCTCATCGCCAGTGCGGATTGCGCGACAAGGCCCATCCCGAGCAGAATGAGGATGAATTTGGTCATGATCTGTCTCCTTCTAGAGTGGTTTGAGCACCGCGGTGTTGCGGCTCTCATGAGGTAAGACGGAAAAACGGGGGTTTGCGTCCCTTGGGTTTGTGGCGCAATGGCTACCCTGCGGGGAGCTGCCGATCACGGCCCCGTGATCGGGCGAAAGCCTGCCGAAAAAGGGCCTGTGGCAGCAATCGGCGGAAAATGCCGGTTTGAATTACCCCCCGATGTTCGGTCAGGAGTTGAGCAGTTTCACCCGTTGGGAGACTGCTATGCCCTGCTCTGCCCACCTATCAGAAGACCTGTGCGCGCTGATCCCGGATCTGAGACGTAGTGCTCGACGCATCACCCGGCAACGCGATGAGGCCGAAGACTTGCTGCAGGATGTGTTGGAGCGTGTTTGGCTGAGGTTGGCTCGCGGCGACAGGATCGACAACTTGCGAGGTTATGCCAACACCAGCCTGCGCAACCAGTATCGGCAAAGGTTGAGGGAGCGCGTGATCATGCTGGATGCCGATGACCTGAGCCTACCCCACGCACCCGAGGCCCCGACGCGGCTGGCGCTGAAAGATGTGGAAGCGGTCGTGGCGCAATTGCCTGAGGCACAGGCGCAGTTGATCCGGCTGGTAGCAGCGGGAGAGAGCAGCCCTGCGGCGCTTGCGCGGGTGACCGGGTTGCCAGAGGGCACGGTCATGTCCCGTCTGGCCCGGGCGCGCCGGGCCTTGAGAGAGGCGCTGGACCTGCCGGAGGGTGGCGAGGCAGCGGCGTTGTGTTCGGAGGCTGGGCAGTTTTGATGGGGTTAAATATTCTTACTTTCTTTGAGAGAAATACGAGATGTCAGAGCAAAGCTACCGATTTTGATTTAGATTATTAGCGGGGTTCAAACACGCTTTTCATCAACACCTTGAACCGATGGAGACATTCCTACGTCAAACTGTTGGTGCCAAAGTCAGCTCGACGACGGATGACTGTAAAATACCTTTGCGACTATTCGCCATTCTCCGTCGCAATTCACCATCGAAAGATAGTCCGTATACCATTCCCCGTAACTGTAATTACCGACCTTGACGACTGCGGTATCTCCAACAAGTGATATCTCTTCGACTCGGCAGTCAAAAGGTCTGGTGCCAGTTTTAGCCTCGGGTGTTGTTGCAATGAACTCATCTAAACTTGCGAAGTCTAAGGAACCATCAATGTTGCCAATTACCGATGCTTTGGGATGAAAAATCTGTCGTAATGCTGCTTCATCAGCGTCTAACATGGCGGCAAAATAACGCGCTGACAAAGCAATGACAGCGTCAGAATGATCCAATCTCTCGCCCATCGTGCACTCCAGTAAATATTTGTAATTACAATGTATCTTCTTTTGCTCATGAAGATACACCACCTTGATGCAAACTGGCAATTCAGGTGATTAGAAGGGAGCAACAATGGTAAAAAAGTGTCTACTCAGGTTCAGAAGCTGACCTTTCAGCTGGATTCAGTTACTCGCTTAACGACGAAATTCGAATGTTCATTCAGGGCTCGAAACAGGCCTGCTCCGGTTTTGCCAACCCGGACCCTACCCCTTCTTCCGCGCCACCACGAACCAGCCCATGCATTGCAATTCGCTGCTGCGGCGGGCCATGCGGTCGCCGTCGAATGCGGCCAGCAGGCGGGCGTTGAGGCGGGCGAGTTGCATCAGGATGAAGGTCACGGGCTCTGGTATCCAGGCCCCGAATTGCCTGCGGGTGCGCGAGACGCGACCCAGCTCCTGATCCATCACGTCGAAATAGCCGCCATTGGCGGTCAGTTCTACAATCTCGAACCCCAACCGTTCGAAATGCAGCCGGTAGAAATACTGCGAGAAACCGGTGCAGTAATGATAGGGCGCGAAATGGGTGATCGAATTGAACGGCGCGGTGATGATCACCTGCCCGCCCGGTTTGGTCAGACGCGCCATTTTTTCCACCGCACGCACCGGATCGATCACATGTTCGAGCACTTCTGAGCAGAACACCGTGTCAAATTCCCGGTCTTCGGGGATGTCATAGAGGTCACAAACGAAATCAAGCTTGCTGGTGTCCCATTTGCCGGTGTGCAGCCCGGACCCGTCACCCGTGCCGTCATATTCGGCAATGTCCTGCGCCAGATAATCCAGATGACTGCAAAACGGTTTATAGGCACATTCGCCGGCGCCCACATCCAACAGGCTGCTGCCGTCGGGTAACGCCCGCAGGGTTTTTGCGATCCAGTTTTCGCGGGCCTGATGGTTTTTCAATCGCTTCATGATGCGCCTCTACAGCTTACTGTCCCCCTTTTGCATTAAGCGCAGGGCAAGGGCCAGAGGGAGTTTGGCGAACGAGACGATGAGAAGCGCGCAAGATGCCTTGCCCGAATGACCTCAAAAGGTACATTTCGAGGCGATCCTTTAGAGCGAGGCTCCGTCATAATGAGTGACTGCAAGTTCGCGCTGGTCGAGACCCTCAATGCAGCCCAGATTGACCCGGTAGTGGCCCGGGTTAAGACGGGTTTCGACAAAGGGATGAACACCACAAGTGGAACAGAAATAGTGCGAGGCTGCTTTTGTACCGAACTGGTAGACACGCAGCGCATCAGCTGGGTCTTGAATGGTGATCTGTTCCGGAGAAAGTATGAAATTACTCAGCATCGCGCCCTTGCGCCGACAGATGGAGCAATCGCACAGCATTGCATCTGTGATTTTCGGGACATCGAATGTGAAGTTGATGGCCGTGCAATGACAGGTGCCGTGATAGGTTTGCATCGCTCTGCCTTTACGCTTCCGGGAAACCACTTGTCTCTGGCGAAGAACTTGAACGACGCGCGCGCTTTGTCAAAAGAAAAACGGGGGGCGCGGTGCCCCCCGATTAGTTTCGCCACTCAGGCTCACTCTTTAATACCGCCCGGTTTCTGCCTGCGGCCTGAGTGCCGTCAGAGGCGAGCGCACCCGCCCCGTGTTCGGTTTGAGCCAAGGCGGTTGATCCCGCCTGAGGCCCTTTTATTTCGTCGGGGGCGGACCTTGTGCAGCCCTATTGCCCCCTGCACGCCCCAAAGAGGCGCGGCTTTGGTCAGCTACAGCCCGAGGTGCCCCCGCAGGTGTTGCATTTCATGCAGGTGCCGTTGCGCACCAGCGTGTAGTTTCCGCAATCGCCACAGGGATCGCCTTCGTAACCCTGCATCTTCGCCTTGGCGCGAGCATCCATCGGTGCGGTACCGCCGCCGCCTCCACCCGAGGTGACTGATGCCGTCACCGTGCCTGCGCTGGCCACAGCGGTTTCAGGAACCAATGTCTGCAAAGCCCCCACTGGATCGGCGGCACCGCTGAGTGCCACGGCCCCGGCGGATTGTCCGCCGTTAAGCACAACCAGTTCCTGAGGCAGGCGCTTGCGCAGATAGCCGGTCGAGCTGATCTGTTTCAGCACCTCAAGCGAATTATTGGCAGCGACATCGCTCATCTCTGTGATGTTCGAGACACCTTCTTCTTCACCACGCCCCAGGTCATCAAAGGATGCGCCTTCGGGTTTGACATGGGCCAGATCGGTGCGGTCGAGATAGCTGACCGCCAGTTCGCGGAAGATATAATCCAGGATCGAAGTTGCGTTCTTGATCGAGTCGTTGCCCTGAACCATGCCCGCAGGCTCAAACTTGGTGAAGGTGAAGGCATCGACGAATTCCTCAAGCGGCACACCGTATTGCAGGCCCACCGACACGGCGATGGCGAAGTTGTTCATCATCGCGCGGAACCCTGCACCCTCTTTGTGCATGTCGATGAAAATCTCACCCAGGTTACCGTCCTGATACTCTCCGGTTCGCAGATAGACCTTGTGCCCGCCCACGATGGCCTTTTGGGTATAGCCCTTGCGGCGTTCAGGCATTTTCTCGCGGTGGGATTTGACGACTTCCTTGACGATGATCTTTTCGACGATCTTTTCGGCAAGAACGGCGGCTTTTTCCTGAGGCGTGCCGGTTTCAAGGATCTCGGCGGCCTCGTCATCATCCTCGACCAGAGCCGCGGCCAGAGGTTGCGAGAGTTTCGATCCGTCGCGATAAAGCGCATTGGCCTTGACGCCCAATGACCAGCTGAGCTCGTATGCTTTCTGACAATCCTCGATCGTGGCGTCGTTCGGCATGTTAATGGTTTTAGAGATCGCGCCCGAGATAAAGCTTTGGGCGGCGGCCATCATGTAGATATGGGCATCGGTGGACAGGAAGCGTTTGCCTTTTTTGCCGCATGGGTTGGCGCAGTCGAAGACCGAGTAATGCTCTTCCTTCAGGAACGGCGCACCTTCGAGGGTCATTGTGCCACAGACATGGTCGTTGGCCGCGTCGATATCAGCCTTGGAATACCCAAGCGAGGCGAGCAAATCAAAAGTCGGATCGTTCAGTTTTTCCGCCGGAATGCCAAGGACGTTCTTGCAAAATTCTTCACCCAAGGTCCACTGGTTAAAGACAAAGCGGATGTCAAAGGCCGCGCCAAGCGCTGCTTCGACCTTTTCAAGCTCGTTCGGGCCAAAGCCGTGGCCGATCAGCGAGGTGTGGTTGATGCCCGGCGCATTGCCAATGGTGCCATGGCCTACGGCATAGCTGACAATCTCTTCAATTTGTGCCGAACCGTAGCCGAGGATTTCAAGCGATGCCGGAACCGATTGGTTGATAATCTTGAAGTAACCACCACCGGCGAGTTTCTTGAACTTGACCAGTGCAAAGTCAGGCTCGATCCCGGTGGTGTCGCAATCCATTACCAGACCGATAGTGCCTGTAGGGGCAATCACAGTGGCCTGGGCGTTGCGGTAGCCATGTGCCTCACCGAGTTTGAGCGCCTCATCCCAGCTGGCCATTGCCAGATCAATCAGGCGGGCATCGGGGCAGTTGGTATGATCCAGCGGAACCGGCTTTACCGCCAGAGCCTCGTACCCTTCGGTGGCGCCATAGGCCGCGTTGCGATGGTTACGGATCACGCGGAGCATGTCGGTGGCGTTGCGCTGATAGGCTGGGAATGCGCCCAACTCGCCCGCGATTTCGGCAGAGGTGGCATAGGCCACGCCAGTCATGATTGCCGTTAGTGCGCCGCAAAGCGAACGCCCTTCGTCACTGTCATAGCCGTACCCCATATTCATCAGCAGGCCGCCGATATTGGCGTAACCAAGGCCAAGTGTGCGGGTTTCGTATGAGTTCTGGGCAATTTCCTTAGACGGGAACTGAGCCATCAGGACAGAGATTTCCAGTGTCACGGTCCACAGGCGGGTGGCGTGCATATACGCCTCTGCGTCGAATTTGCCGTCTTTGTAGAAGGTCAGCAGGTTCATTGAGGCCAGATTACAGGCTGTATCATCAAGGAACATGTACTCGGAACACGGGTTCGATCCGCGGATGGCACCGTCCTGCGGGCAGGTGTGCCAGGCGTTGACCGTATCGTGAAACTGAATGCCGGGATCTGCACAGGCCCATGCCGCATGGCCCACCTGATCCCATAGTCCGCGAGCGTCAATCTCTTTGGCAGTTTCGCCGTTTACCCGGTTGATAAGTTGCCATTTTTCATCGTTCTTGACCGCTTTTAGGAAGGCGTCGGTGACACGGATCGAGTTATTTGAATTCTGGCCCGAAACGCTGGCATAGGCCTCGCTGTCCCAATCGGTGTCATAGGTTGGGAACTCGATACTGTCATAGCCTTGCTTGGCGTAGTCCAGCACGCGTTTGACATAGGTTTCCGGTATCTGGGTTTTCTTTGCGCCACGAATTGCGGTTTTGAGCTGTTCGTTCTTCTTGGGGTCGACGGCGTCTTCGGTGCTGCCATCCCACGCGCGGATCGCCGCGAAGATTTCGTTCAGCTTCTCTTCGTGCATTTTAGAGCCGGCGACGATGCTGGCCACTTTCTGCTCTTCTTTGACCTTCCAGTTGATGAACTCTTCAATATCCGGATGGTCGGCATCGCAGATTACCATTTTGGCGGCGCGGCGGGTGGTTCCGCCTGATTTGATTGCGCCAGCCGCCCGGTCGCCAATTTTAAGGAATCCCATCAGGCCCGACGATTTGCCGCCACCTGACAGGGATTCCCCTTCGGCACGCAGGGAGGAAAAGTTCGTGCCGGTGCCCGAGCCATATTTAAAAAGCCGTGCTTCACGTACCCAAAGGTCCATGATGCCCCCATCGCCCACGAGGTCATCGGCAACGGACTGGATAAAGCAGGCGTGTGGCTGCGGGTGTTCATAGGCGCTGGCCGATTTGGTCAGCTTACCTGTTTTGAAGTCAACATAGTAATGGCCCTGGCTGGGTCCATCGATACCGTAAGCCCAGTGCAGTCCGGTGTTGAACCATTGCGGACTATTGGGTGCGGCCATCTGTGCGGCCAGCATATAACGCATTTCGTCGTAATAGGCGCTGGCGTCTTCTTCGGTCGAGAAGTAACCACCTTTCCATCCCCAGTAGGCCCAAGCCCCGGCCAGACGGTCGAATACCTGCTTGGCGCTGGTTTCACCTGCTTTGGGTGTGGCGTCATCAGCAGGTACAGAACGCCAAAGGAATTCTGGCACGCCTTTTTCGCGGACTTTTTTCAGGGATTCGGGAACACCTGCTTTGCGAAAATACTTCTGAGCGATCACATCGCTGGCGACCTGGCTCCATCCTGCTGGCACCTCGACCGAATCAAGCTTGAAAACAGTGGTGCCATCCGGATTGCGGATTTCAGAACTGGTTGTGACAAACTCAAGCTCTGCATAAGCGTCCTGGCCTGCCTTGGTGAAATTACGTTCGATCTTCATTAGTTTCGCTGCCCCACTTTTCAGCTATATTTCCCCGACACCGGGCAAATTTTGCCGGTCCCAGCGGGCCACATGAGAACAGACAAATGAGCAAAATATCCCCGTCGCGATCAGTCAACTGGCCGCGTATATCAATCCCGGTGCCGCCCGGGCGATGCTTTGGGTTTCTGTCCCTGCCTAGTCCGCTACCACTATATATTGTGGCTTTGCGGTCCGCTCATACAAAGTGGCGTATTTACCCATATCCGGTCAACGTTTTTTTTGACTAAATTTCAGGAAAAAGGGGATTGACCGGAGGCCTATGTTTCGAACCGGTGCCACGGTGTGATTCATTTTCGCAAACGGCATCGCTGTGCAGAAATGCGAAACCTATTTATTCCGGGCGGTTTAGCTGTGAAAGCTCATCAGTAGACGCGTTATCGCCAAAGCGACTGGACCGGGCAGCAGTGGTTTGAAATTTTATGAAGAAAATCTGACCCGATCAACGGGCTCAAAAGATTTCCACAGAATCAGGTAAGGAAATCTTCGAAAATGGTCGGGACGGCAAGATTCGAACTTGCGACCCCCTGTACCCAAAACAGGTGCGCTACCAGACTGCGCCACGCCCCGGACCGTGGCGGGTATCTAGACAGCTTTGAAAGAATTGAAAAGCCCTGATTACGGATATTCCGCCTTTATTCCGTCACAGCACAGGACCAGGCAGCCAATTCATTGCTGATTGCAGGGTGAAGCAGCTCGCTGCCCTTAACGATTCCCAATGCTTCGGCCATTCCGCCATTGATTTCGAGAACGTATTGAATGTTGTTCCCGCCATAGACCGGGCGCAGGTTTTGCGGCTCTGCATTATGTTTTATGAAGCGCACTGTGCCTGTCTTGTCCGCGAAGAGCATATCGAGCGGAATCAGCGTGTTTTTCATCCAGAAGCTTCTGTCACCGGGTTTTGGGTACACAAACAACATGCCGGCCATACGCGGCATCTCGCTGCGATGCATCAGACCCAGATTGCGTTCTTCGGTATTGTCGGCCACTTCGATTGAGAACTGTGCCTGCCCCCAATCCCCGCGAATCTTAATCAATTCCGGACTACATTCTGCGGCAATTGAAATTGATGGCCATATGAGAAAAGAGAAAACTGCAATTAGGATTGCGTTTGTTTTACGGCAAATTCCCATCCACACACCTCTGTCGCCATTCGGCCACGTTTACCTTCAATCACACGAATTGCCAAAGCTTCACCCGGCTGCAGGTCTGACATACCGGAACGCCGAAGCACCTCTATATGCACAAACACATCTTCATCACGACCGAACGTATTTGCAAAGCCAAATCCTTTGCCCTTGTCGAACCATTTCACACGCGCTGCTTCCAACGGTGCGGATTTGATGACTTCAGGATCGAATTCTTCGAAATCCGCCAACCCGGCGGTATCTTCCATCTCTGGCGGTTCAATCTCAAAAATTTCGATGGCCTGAACGCCACGTTCAGTTTCCTGCACTTCGAGCTCGACCCCTGCCCTGTCAGCGACAGAACTTTGGCCGAAATTACGCAAAACATTTGGGAATTATATACTAAAGTCACATTTTAAGCTTGCCCTGACTGCGAAGGTGGTTTATATTAAAGTCACAACGGAGGGCAAGATATGGCGCATAAGGCACCCGGCAAGTCAGATCGTGAAGGCATAAGCCTGATCCAACTTCTTCGCATGTTCCCAGATGACGCAGCTGCCAAAAAGTGGTTTGCGGGCAAAATATGGCCGGACGGCCCCTATTGTCCCCATTGCGGGTCTTTTGAAGTGCAATCAAACATCAAGCACAAGACGATGACCCATCGCTGCCGTGATTGCCCTGACCGCCCGATGTTCAGCCTCAAAACGGGCAATGTGATGCAAGGGACGAAACTTGGCTATCAGACTTGGGCAATCGCCATCTACCTTGTGACAACCAATCTCAAGGGTGTGTCCAGCATGAAGCTGCATCGCGACCTTGAGATCACCCAGAAAAGCGCTTGGCACTTGGCCCATCGCCTTAGAGAAGCGCACAGGGCGGGAAAGCCTTTGTTCAACGGCCCTGTTGAGGCCGATGAAACCTACATAGGCGGCAAGGAAAAGAACAAGCACAACAAGAAGAAGCTAAAAGCGGGTCGTGGCGCTGTAGGGAAAACTGCTGTGGCCGGAACAAAAGACCGCGAGACTAACCATGTTGTCGCCAAGGTTGTCCATAAGACGGACGCAGAAACGCTTCAAGGCTTTGTCACCGATCACACCGCCGAAGGGGCACAAGTCTACACGGACGAAGCCAGCGCCTACAAAGGGATCGACAGACCGCACGAGGCGGTCAAGCATTCGGTGGGCGAATATGTCCGCGACATGGCGCACACCAACGGCATGGAAAGTTTCTGGTCCGGTCTGAAACGTGGTCATGATGGTGTGTACCACAAGATGTCACCAAAGCACCTTGACCGCTATGTGATTGAATTCTCCGGGCGTCACAACATCCGGTCCAAAGATACCGCTGACCAGATGGGCCGAATGGCTGCGGGTATGGTTGGCAAGCGTCTTCGGTATAGCGACTTAATTGCGCATACAGGATTAGCCAGCGGCGCGAAACCAGCGACATGACTGCGAACTTCGCCAGCGGCACAATCTGGACCGGCGACAATCTGGCCGTCCTGCGCGGCATGAACGACGCCTGCGTGGACCTGATCTACCTTGATCCGCCGTTCAACTCCAACCGTACCTATGAGGCCCCGATAGGCTCAAAAGCGGCCGGCGCTGCGTTCAAGGATACATGGACACTGGATGACGTTGATGTGTACGAACACGGCGAGATGGCTGACCGCAACCCGGCAGCCTACGCTGTCATTGAGGCGGCGCGTCAGGCCCAAGGCAAATCGATGCAATCCTACCTGATCTTCATGGCCGTGCGGCTTCTGGAAATGCGGCGGGTGTTGAAGCCCACTGGCAGCGTTTATCTGCATTGTGACGATACTGCTGCGCATTGGCTGCGTGTGCTTATGGATGGGCTATTCAGCAAAAGTGCGTTTCGTAATCACCTGATCTGGAAACGGATTGGCAATCACAACGATGGTGGGCGTTTCGGGCGAACGGCGGACCATCTTCTGTTTTACGGGCAGGACATTCACCGAAACGCCGTGCGGATACCGCTCAGCGATCAGAATGTCGCTTCAAAGTACCGCCACAGTGACGAAAGAGGAGCATATAGCAGCGACGACCTCACCGGTCCTGGCGTCAGCGACGGCGAGGCCGGAACCGCGTGGCAGGGCTGGAACCCAACCGATATCGGGCGGCACTGGAGTGTACCGCGCACCGGTGATTACGCCCGCTGGATTGATGGTAGTCTCATCCACGGGTATCTGAAGGAAGACGGTATTCTGAAGCGGCTGGACTTGCTTCACGAGGCGGGGCTGATCCTGTTTACATCAAAGGGTACGCCCCGCCTGAAGCGATATCTCGAAGCAAACCCCGGTCAGGTGCCTCCCGATGTTTGGGTCGATATCCCGCCGGTCAATTCTCAAGCCCGCGAACGCACGGGCTATCCCACACAGAAGCCGCTGGCTTTGCTGCAACGGATCATCAAGGCCAGTTCAGACGAAGGCGATCTGGTGCTCGATCCATTCTGCGGTTGCGCAACTACGCTGGTTGCCGCCGACCGGTTGCAGCGCCAATGGGCGGGGATTGACCTCTCCCCGCTTGCCATCAAACTGGTGGATGAGCGAATTGCTGAGGAACGCGGTCTGTGGGGCGGTGCAACGGCTTTGACGGAGCCGCCGAAACGCACCGATCTTGGCGAACTTCCCAACTACCGGACCCATCGGCATAGGCTCTACGGGGAACAGGAAGGGGTCTGCGTCGGATGCAAAACACACTTCCCGTTCCGCGTCATGGAAGTTGATCACATTCTTCCGCGTGTAAAAGGCGGCACGGACCATCCCGATAACCTGCAACTGCTCTGCTCTGGCTGCAATCGAAGCAAGGGTGGACGCACCATGGCCGAATGGAGAGCAACGCAATGACCGATAAACCGGAAATCCGACTGCGACCAAATACTTATCAACCTGGTAAGAAGGAAATGCTTGAAGACGTAAGAATCGATGCAACGCCTGACGAACTCGCAGATTCTGTTCTCAAGCCTGTCAAGTTGATTTGGGATGACGCAAGAAAACCGAATTGACGTGCGTTTAGGGGTCTCCAAGGCCATCATGCTTGTTGGAAGCAATGATCTGTCCCGCTTAGGCATCTGCGTTTCCAAAGGGAGCGGACGAAGGGAATCGAACCCTCGGCATGTCAGATTTGGAGTCCGATGCCAGACTAACCGCTTGGGAGAGGCCGGGAAAATCCCGGCCTCTCCGACCGTTACTAACCAGAACGCAGGGGAGTTACATTAGGGCGGTCTTCTTCCTGCGGCGCAAACTCTTTCACGTAATACCGCCCTCTTACAAAAGCCAAAGCACCGTCGCTCTTCAATCGCGAGAGCACTGACCGCACGGTGTCTTTTGCGACTTCGGGGATCGCCCGCTCAACCGCATCGCGCATTTCTTCGGTCGTAACGCCATCTCCACTGGCTTCGAACGCAAAATTCAGGACAGCCGATTTGACGCCTAATACTAAGCGCGAGAAATACTGACCGATCAAGGATGAGCCCATTCCCTCATTCCGATTGATTTGATTGTCTTGGGTTTTTCGATCGGCGCGTTCCATGCGTCGCAGGCTGCCTCGACGATGGCGTTGTAATCGTTGAAGATGCGGTTTGAGAGATAGTTTGAACGCAGATATTGCCAGATGTTCTCAACCGGGTTGAGTTCGGGTGATTTTGACGGCAGCAGGATGATTGTCAGGTTCTTCGGCAGGATTAACTTGCTGGTGCTGTGCCATCCGGCCCGATCCATCAGAACAACGGCGTGAGCTTTGTGAGCAACATATTTGCTGATCTCGTCGAGATGCAATTGCATCGCCTCAGTGTTAGCTTTGGGAAGAACGAGGGCTGCACCCGTTCCACGTTTCGGGCAGATAGCCCCGAACAGATAGGTGTTGTCATAGCGCTGATCGGCAGGCAGGCGTGGCCGGGTTCCTTGTTTCGCCCAGATGCGCACCTGACCGTTCTTTTGGCCAATCCTTGCCTCATCCTGAAACCATATTTCGACAGGTGTTCCTTCAGGCAGGTCGGCTACGTGTGCTGCGAGCGTATCGGTGAAGTTTTTTTGAAAGCCTCAATCACACGGGCATCCTGCTTGGGGTGCCGGGGACGACCGGAGATATTGGAGAAGCCCAGTTCGGCCAGATAATCCGACATGGATCGCTCAGAACATTCAACGCCAAACCGTTCGGCGATGACCCGAACCAGGTCAATACACCGCCAGCGAACCACGCCATCCGTGTGTGGGTTAGGCCCGGTTTCGACAATTTGAGCCAGTATCAGCATTTGCTCGGCATTGAGCGAACGAGGGCGACCAGCCCCTTTGGCGTTGGTCAGACCATCGGGTCCGTATGTATTGAACTGATGAACCCAGTCGCGCAACGTCTGCCGATCCATCCCACCAACCCGCGCTGCTTCGGTACGGTTCATCCCATCATAAACCGCTGCCAGCGCAAGCAACCGCCGTATCTGTCTATTGCCGCGGCACCGACGCGCCAACCGACGCAACTCAACCGCTGTATAATCACATCGAAGTGGAACTGCTGATCCCATGACAAATCTCCTTTGCCAGACTGAATCAGATCAAACACAGATTGGGAATCCTAAAAGAGTCAGAAATTCTCGCGCTTGGTATAATGCACGATTTGTGGGCTTCTTCTTCGCGCTGTCGTCTCCCATACGACGAAGCATTTTCGCAAGCAACGCTTCCTCGATTTTCAACTCTGCTATTTGCCTCCGAACGCGCTCTAATTCATCATTCAGCATTTTTAAATGCTCCCGAGCATTAGCCATTTCCTTTCCCTTCGGTAAACAATGATCATCGTACCCGCAGCCGGATTCGAACCGGCACGTCCCGCTTAGGACTTCGGCTTACAAGGCCGCTGCGTCTACCAATTCCGCACTATGAATGCACTGTCAATCGATATGTGACTTTGGTATATAATTCCCAAACATTTGCGTGAAGTAGAATATCAGGACCTCCCTCATCGGAAATCACAAACCCAAAACCCTTTACCGGGTCAAACCACTTAACCTGTCCTTTTATCCTGCGCGTCTTGTCTTTCTCATCAGTCACCGTGTCATACCCACAAGCGTTCTTCACATTTCCCCGTATCCACATAGAACGTCAAAATTTGCTCTGTGCAAGCGGAAAATCCATTGATATTCAGCGTCTTGCATTTGACGCAACGTGAATTTCACGGGTTCAGGCGCTGAATTTTCCATTCATTTTCATGCGCTTCGCGCCGCCAGACAAAACGGTCGTGCAATCGGAATGCACCATCCGCCCAGAATTCGATCTCCTGCGGTTCAATCTTGAACCCTCCCCAGAACGGGGGCCGGGAAGGGCTTGGTCCTTTCGTTGCCGTTATCTTTGCAACCTTCGCCATCAGCTCCTGTCTGGAACCCAGAGGTTGGGATTGCTTTGATGCCCAGGCTCCCAGCCGGCTTTGCAGCGAGCGGGAAGCATAATAGTCATCTGCCGCAGGACCGTCTTCTTTAATCACTGTACCACGAATTCGCAGCTGTCGCCGCAAAGATTTCCAATGCAACACCATGGCTGCCTTTCCGGTGGCCGCAATTTCGCGCCCCTTGGCGCTGTCGTAATTGGTATAGAACCAGAAATGTCCGTCAGTGATGTCTTTCAACAAGACCATGCGCACATTGGGCAAACCGTCTGCATCAACCGTCGAAAGCGCTGTCGCGTTAGGATCGTTGATCTCTGACTTCTCTGCCTCTTTGAGCCAGGACCGTGCGATTTCAAAGGGATCGTTGCCTGCGAATATTCCTTGTCGTTTTACCATCTTTTCAGCCGTTCTTTTCTTATATTTTTCGCCTATCGCTCTGGGTTGCGCATGGCAAGAGCGCTTTTCTCTTAGGCCAGTTCCCTCTGACATCCTGCGCCTTGCCCTTGAAGCATAAGGAGCGATCGCCTAAAGGGGTAACAAAACAGAACGTGGGCCGAGGGCAAGAAATGTCAAATTCACTGATGGCGGGTAAACGCGGCCTGATTATGGGCCTTGCTAACGACAAGTCGATTGCCTGGGGTATCGCCAAAGCTTGTGCTGATGCGGGGGCTGAGCTGGCATTTTCCTATATGGGCGATGCGTTCAAAAAGCGGGTCGAGCCCTTGGCTGCGCAATTGGGTGTCACCCAGCTGTTCGATTGCGATGTATCTGATCCGGACTCGATTGATGCGGCCTTTGCCGAGATTGAAAAGGTCTGGGGCAAAATCGACTTTCTGGTGCATGCCATCGGGTTTTCTGACAAGAACGAACTGCGTGGCCGCTATGTAGACACCAGCCGCGACAATTTCCTGATGACTATGGACGTGTCAGTTTATTCATTTACAGCAGTTGCACAGCGCGCTGAAAAGTTGATGACGGATGGCGGTTCTATGCTGACCCTGACCTATTACGGGGCGGAACAGGTTATGCCGCACTACAATGTGATGGGTGTTGCAAAAGCGGCGCTGGAAGCTTCGGTCAAATATCTCGCCGAAGATCTGGGCAAGGATGGTATTCGCGTCAATGCGATCAGTGCCGGACCGATCAAGACTCTGGCCGCCAGCGGGATTGGCGATTTCCGCTATATCCTCAAATGGAATGAACTGAATTCGCCACTGCGCAGAAACGTAACGATCGAAGATGTTGGCAAATCTGCGCTATACCTGCTCAGTGATCTGGGCAGCGGGACCACGGGTGAGAACCTGCACGTTGATGGTGGCTATCACGTGGTCGGGATGAAGGCCGTCGACGCGCCGGATATTGATAAGTCGTAACCGCGATGGAAGCTGCACATCTGATCGCCTTTAACCTGACCTTGTTGGCCGCATTGGCCAGTCCTGGACCGGCGATGCTGATGGCACTGCGCACGACATTTTTGTCTGGCCGTCGGGCGGGCATCATCGCCGGTGCAGGATTAGCAATAGCGGCCGCGGTCTGGACTGCTATGGCACTGTTGGGACTGGACGCAATATTTAGAGTTGTTCCCTGGGCCTATCTGCTGATGAAAAGCATCGGAGCCGCCTATTTGCTCTGGTTGGCGTACTGTATCTGGCGCGACGCGAAAGCCCCTCTGTCAGCGGGCACAGCCGTACAAAAAAGGGCCTTTCTGGGGGGATTGTTGGTTAACCTGTCCAATCCTAAGTCCGTTTTATTTGCTTCCGCTGTTCTTTTGGTTGTTTTTCCAAGGGATTTAACTATGGCCGATAAGGCACTGATTGTAGGCAATCATCTGCTGGTCGAGCTTTTGGCCTATGCCGCATTCGCCTGTGTGCTTTCGACACGGCAGGCACGCGATGGTTATTTGAAAGCCAAACCGGTCTTTGACCGTATTGCTGCGTTTGTGTTGGGCGTTCTTGGTTTGCGTCTTTTGGTGGACAGATAGCACTGCATCAAATCAAATGAATAACAGCATGACTGCGAAGGGAGACGCACATGACTGACCGATTGCCGCATGAAAAAGGGTTTCACGTCAGCTGGGACCAATTGCACCGCGATGCACGGGCGCTGGCATGGCGTCTGGACGGCAAAGGCCCCGATAACGGCGCGTGGAGGGCCGTTGTGGCCATTACCCGCGGCGGTATGGCCCCGGCGATGATTGTTGCGCGGGAACTGGATATCCGCATCGTCGATACGATCTCGGTTCAATCCTACCATTCGGGCGGTGGCAAGGCTGATCAGCGGCGCGAGGCCGAGGTTCTCAAGGCCCCCAATGCCGAAATGATGGGCGATGGCAAAGGCATCCTGATCGTCGATGACCTGGTCGATAGCGGCAAGACACTGGAACTGGTGCGTTCACATTATCCAAAGGCGCATTTCGCCTGCATCTATGCCAAGCCCGAGGGCGAAAAACAGACCGACACCTATATTACCAGCGTTAGCCAGGACACCTGGATCTTCTTTCCTTGGGACATGGCTCTGCAATATGTGCAGCCCTATCGCGGCACATGAATGTTGTGATCGCAGGAGAATGACATGACCACCTTCCCCCGTACGATGACCACCTTTTCGCCCCCTGTAATGGAAGCTCGTCGCTGGTTGGATGGTGTCGAATTCGCTCCGGATAAGCCGCTGATAAATGTCAGTCAGGCCGCACCGGTTGATCCGCCGCCTGTGACACTACGCAAAGTGATCGCCGAAGCTGCACTTAACGTGCCCGAGGCGCATTTGTATGGCCCAGTCCTGGGCCTGGCAGAGCTACGTGAAGAGGTCGCGGCCCAGTGGAAAGGTGCCTATGGTGGTGAGGTTTCAGAAAAGCAAATTGCGATCACCTCTGGTTGCAATCAGGCATTTTGCGCAGCCATTGCAACTTTGTGCACGGAAGGGGATGAAGTAATCCTGCCAACCCCATGGTATTTCAATCATAAAATGTGGCTGGATATGTCGGGTGTCGGCGCTGTCCCGATGCCTGCGGGGTCAGATTTGTTGCCCGATCCAGAGCTCACCGCGAGCCTGATCACTGACCGCACCCGGGCGATTGTGCTGATCAGCCCGAACAACCCCGGTGGGGTGGAATATCCAGGCGACGTGCTGCGCGCCATGTTCGACCTGGCAAGAGAACGTGGCATCGCGCTGATTGTCGATGAAACCTACAGGGATTTCGACGCAAGAACCGGTGCTCCGCATGACCTGTTCACGGACCCGAATTGGGACGACACTCTGATCCAGCTTTACTCTTTTTCAAAGGCCTACCGACTGACCGGGCACCGGGTAGGGGCGATGATCGCCTCCACCACACGTTTGGCTGAGGTCGAAAAGTTTCTTGATACGGTCACCATCTGCCCCAATCAGCTGGGCCAGATTGCAGCACTTTGGGGGATGCAGAACCTTGGCCAATGGTTGGCTGGGGAACGGGTTGAAATCTTGGACCGGCGCGCTGCGATCGAAGACAACATGCCAGCACTGACCGACCAAGGCTGGCGTCTGATGGGGTGCGGGGCCTATTTCGCCTATCTGCAGCATCCATTTGCCCAACCATCTGATGAATTGGCAAGGATGCTGGTGCGCGAGGCCGGTGTCCTGACCCTGCCCGGAACAATGTTCCGCCCCGATGATGACCCAAGCGGCGGCCGTGAATTTCGCGTGGCTTTCGCCAATGTGAATCGGGCCGAGATTGGTGTGCTGTTCGACAGGTTGACCGGGTTGCGCTGGCCCCTTGCCCCTGCCGCGGTCAACGCGTAGACAGTCGCGAACCATAACTTAAAGCCGTCTGACAGGGGCCCCCATGGCATCCAATAAAATCTCCAAAACGCTGGTCTGGATTCTAATGGGCCTGCTCATTCTCGGGCTTGGTGGATTCGGTGTGACCAATCTCTCTGGTAACATCCGTAGCGTTGGCAGCGTGGGAGATGCTGAAATCAGCGTGAATGAATATTTCCGTAACCTTCAGAACGAAATTGGCGCCTTGACTGCAGAACGCGGCAACCGTGTGAGCTTTGCAGAGGCTCAAGCGGAAGGGGTTGCCGACCTGGTGCTGGCGCGGATGGTGAACCAGGCCGCTCTGGATCATGAAGCCCGGCAGCTTGGGCTATCCGTTGGGGACGAGTTTCTGCGTGACCAGATTGTTTCGAACCCACAATTTGTTGGTTTGGACGGAGAATTCGACAGAGAAGCATATAGCTACCTTCTGGAACAGATCGGCCAGTCCGAACGGGAATTCGAAGAAAGCACCCGAACCGATACCGCCCGAAGCTTCCTTCAGGCATCCATACTGGCAGGTGTCAGCACCCCTGCCCCATATACAGACGCCATGATGAGTTTTTTCGGCGAACGGCGTGATATTTCATGGGCCATGCTAGAGCGTAAAGATCTGGCAACCGGCCTGCCTGTGCCAGACGAGGCGGATCTGGAGGCCTATCACACGGCTAATCCAGAGGCCTTCACAAGCCCGGAAACCAAACGCATCACCTACGCCTGGCTGACCCCTGAAATGATCATTGATACGGTTCAGGTTGACGAACAGGCGTTGCGCGATGCCTATGACGCGCGTGAGGCAGAGTTCAATCAACCAGAGCGCCGCTATGTCGAAAGACTGGTTTACCCCGATCAGGCGGCGGCAGAGGCCGCCAAAGCGCGTATCGACAGCGAAGAATTGACGTTTGAGTCTGCGGTGGAAGAACGCGGTCTGGAATTGGCTGATATTGATCTCGGTGATGTTGATCGCCCGACACTGGAAGAGGCCGCCGACGCAGTTTTCTCCGCTCAAGTGGGCGATATTGTCGGCCCGCTCGACACTTCACTCGGCCCGGCACTGTTTCGGGTGAACGCGGTACTGTCCAAGCAGGTCACCACATACAAGCAGGCCCTTCCGCAGCTTCGCGATGAACTGGCCGGCGATCGGGCACGCCGGGTGATCGGCGGTCAGATCGAGGGGATTGACGATTTGCTGGCCGGTGGTGCCACGGTCGAGGATTTAGCTGAAGAAACCGAGATGACGTTGGGCCAGATCGACTGGCATACCGGTGTAAGCGAAGCGATCAGTGCCTACGAGGGGTTCCGGGCTGCTGCTGAAACGCTCAGCTCTTCAGATTATCCGCGGATTGCACAGCTCGAAGATGGTGGTATCTTTGCCATGCGGCTGGATGAAATTGTGCCACCAGCTTTGCAACCGCTGGATGACGTCCGAGCCGAAGTGACCGCTGGATGGGAGCGGTATTCGCTTGTTGAGGCGCTGCGTTCACAAGCAGAATCACAACGTGAGAAACTGCAGAACGGCGCCGATTTCGAGGCCGTCGGTCTAACGATTCAAGGGGCTCAGGCGCTGACGCGCACAGGTTTTGAGCCCGACACACCGCTGGAGTTCATCGGGCCTGCGTTCGAGATGGAACCGGGTGAGGCCCGGCTGATCGAAGGTGATGGTCGGATTTACATATTGCGGCTGGACGAAGTGCGCCCTGCTGATCTGGAAGATGAGCGGATGGCACAGCTGCGGGTTCTGGTGGAAAACGAAATCGCGTCTTCCCTGTCGCAGGATCTGTTTCAGCTTTTAGCGAATGATATCCGCGACCGGGCCGGAATTACCCTTGATCAACATGCGCTTAACGCTGTGCATGCGAATTTTCAATAGGAGTGTCCGGCGTTGGATTTGACCCCATCATTTGATGCCTTCGCCAAAGGGTATGAGGCAGGGCAAAATCAGGTTGTTTATACCCGTCTTGCGGCGGATCTGGACACGCCGGTTTCGCTGATGCTCAAACTGACGGCGGCCGCCAAGGATGCCTTTATGCTCGAATCCGTTACCGGGGGCGAGGTGCGGGGCCGCTATTCGATCATCGGGATGAAACCCGATCTGGTCTGGCAGTGCCACGGCCAAGACAGCCGGATCAACCGACAGGCGCGGTTCGATTCTGAAAGCTTCGTGCAACAGGAAGGACATCCGCTGGACAATCTGCGGGCATTGCTGGCCGAAAGCCGGATAGATCTGCCCGATGACCTGCCCGCGGCAAGTGCCGGGCTGTTCGGCTATCTGGGCTATGACATGATCCGGTTGGTTGAACACCTGCCTAACGTGAATCCTGATCCCCTCGGCGTGCCGGATGCGTTATTGCTGCGGCCATCGGTGATTGCGGTGCTGGACGGGGTTAAGGGCGACGTGACGGTTGTGTCCCCAGCATGGGCCGGTACAGGCCAGAACGCACGCGCCGCCTATGCGCAGGCTGCTGAACGTGTGATGGATGCGGTGCGTGATCTTGAACGTGCCCTGCCACAGGCCAGCCGCGATCTGGGTGAGGCGCATGAGGACGCGCCACCTGTGTCCAATATCAGCCGCGAAGAATACAAGCAGGTCGTTGAAAAGGCGAAGGAATATATCCGCGCAGGTGATATTTTCCAGGTCGTGCCCAGCCAACGCTGGACCCAGCCGTTTCGGCAGCCGCCCTTTGCACTCTATCGATCCCTGCGCCGGACAAACCCGTCACCGTTCATGTTCTTTTTCAATTTCGGCGGCTTTCAGGTCGTAGGCGCCTCGCCCGAAATACTGGTCCGCGTTTTTGATGATGAGGTCACGATCAGGCCAATAGCAGGTACGCGTCCGCGCGGTGCAACCCCCGAAGAAGATCGCGTAAACGAGGCCGACCTGATGGCCGATACCAAGGAACTGGCCGAGCATCTCATGCTGCTTGATCTGGGGCGCAATGATGCGGGGCGCGTGTCTAAGATTGGAACGGTCCGCCCGACCGAGGAGTTCATCATCGAACGGTACAGCCACGTGATGCATATCGTATCAAATGTGGTGGGTGAACTGGCCGAGGATCAGGACGCGCTGAGCGCTTTGTTGGCTGGCCTGCCCGCTGGCACGGTAAGCGGTGCACCCAAGGTACGGGCGATGGAAATCATTGACGAGCTGGAGCCCGAAAAACGCGGGGTATACGGTGGTGGTGTCGGGTATTTCAGCGCGGGCGGCGATATGGATGTCTGTATCGCCCTGCGCACCGCGGTTTTGAAGGATGAAAAGCTGTATATTCAGGCCGGTGGCGGGGTTGTCTATGACAGCGATCCCGAGGCGGAATATATGGAAACCGTGCACAAATCCAACGCAATCCGCCGGGCCGCAGCGGATGCCGCGCGCTTTACCGGCAATGGCAATTCCTGACCCGGATTGCATTTGGGCAACCCTGAGAGCCCTGTCCGTTAACATTTTCAGAATACGCCAAACAGGGGGGTGATATCCGTACACCACCCGTGCACCCCCCTGTACACCGCTGCAGTGCAGCTAAAAGCTGCCCTCTAATGGTTAACGATACGATTAATTGTGGTACAATTGCCGCTCAAATCTCATGGCAGCGACCATAGATTATTCAAGGCGTTCCACAAAAATTCAGGGGCTCTAAGTTAGCAAAGCACACCCACTAACAAGCCTTTTCAGACAAACCTAATTCGGCTCTATCCATACGCACTTCGGCAACCGAGATATGTTCGATCAGCTGAGACTTAAACTAATGATAGGCTACTCGATTCAAACAGTGGCCGCTTTGCGGGATGGGGTGGATGGCTCCTGCTCCATCGGCGTCGCAATGCGCCATAGTGCAGTTGTCATGAACTGCTAGGAGAGGAGCCACCCAATGCAGGTTACAACAGTCGGCCTCGATTTGGCCAAGAACGTTTTCCATATTCACGGTGTCATGGAGGATGGATCTGTAGGGTTCAGCCGGTCTTTGCGGCGCAGTCAGATGTTTGCATTTTTCGAACGTCTGGAGCCATGTCTGATCGGCATGGAAGCGTGCGGTGCGAGCCACTACTGGGCGCGGGAACTGACCAGGCTGGGTCATGAAGTCAGGTTGATAGCACCTGTCTATGTGAAGCCCTATGTCAAGCGCGGCAAGTCCGATGCGGCTGACGCAGAGGCGATCTGCGAGGCTGTCACCCGCCCGACCATGCGGTTCGTTGAGGTAAAGTCGCCTGAACAGCAGGCCATTCTTTCATTGCACCGAGCGCGTAGCCTAGTCGTTCGACAGAGAACCCAGACGATCAACATGCTGCGTGGTCTGTTGGCGGAGTTCGGCATCGTCTTTGCTCAGGGCGTCGGTCACGCCGTCCGGTTTGCAAAGCGTACCACCCAAGAGCAGGCTCTGGACCTACCGCCCGTTGCGCTGGACACCATCATCGACCTTAGCGAACAGATATTGGCCCTGCATGGGCGGGTGCTCTGGTATGGCCGCAAGCTGACACAAGCTGCGAAATCCGAGCCCCGGATCGACTTGCTTCAGACAATCCCCGGCATTGGGCCGATCACGGCGTCGGCCATTGTCGCGACGGTTGGCAGTGCCGCACAGTTTAAGTGCGGCAGAGACTTCTCGGCCTGGTTGGGGCTGACGCCGATCAACCGGTCGACCGGAGGCAAAGAGAGGCTGGGCCGCATATCGAAGATGGGCGACCGCTACATACGCCACCTGATGGTCGTCGGCATGACCTCCCGCATGAAACAGATCAAAAGCGCACCTGAGCGATTTGATCCCTGGTTTGCGGACCTGCTGGAGCGCAAACCCGCAAAGCTCGCGGCAGTGGCCATGGCGAACAAGACAGCGCGGATAATCTGGGCGGTGCTCACACGAAATGAGCCCTACAGGATCAGGACCGTCTGATACCGGAAAGGAATGAAACAGAGACAGCAAGACCAAAGAAGTGATGGCAATGAGTCAGCCGCAATCTCAAGACACCCCGGGCTTTGTCCAGGACGACATCTGTCCGCTTGCGAGGATGGGGACTTGGGTCGCGGAAACCATCAGGGCCAGCGGTCAAGTGCACCGCGCAAACAGGCCGAACACAAGACCGCTTCTGACAAAATGTCGATCACCTCAAAAATGTCTTGCTTTGCAGGAGCCATCCACACAGGACAAAGCTGCCGTTCGCTGCATAAACACCAATGGCAGCTTCATATCGGTTCATCCAGACAAAAAAACGCGTGGATTCGTAACGGATAGGTCGCAACTGGCACCCAAAGCGTCGACGCCAAGGTAACAAGTATTCTCTGCGATACCTATCTGGCGCTCAACGAGACCGTGGTTCAATCCAATCACAGCGCGAAAGATAGCAAAATGACACGAGCTGAATTTTTGAAGTATCTGACAATGACGAGTGCCGGAGTAGCGGTGTCCCCCCTCATCAAATTGTCCCCATCTATCGCGGCGACAAGAGCGGAAACAGAAGTCGTGATTGTGGGTGCCGGAGCTGCCGGGTTGATGGCCGGCTATGAGCTTCAAAAACAAGGGATCAGCTATCGCATTCTAGAAGCGACAAATCGTTACGGGGGTCGGGTCCGTAAAGCGGAAGGCTTTGCTGACTTTCCAATAGATATAGGGGCGGAGTGGATTCACACGGACGTACCCTATGAGCTTTTTGCCGATATGGTGGATGACGACGATGTCAGCTTTGACGAGGCTGTTGTTCCTTATGATCCAGAGGAGTTTTTCTGGGAAGCAGGGAAGATGACCAAAGAGCCTGCTGAGAGCTACATCGAATACAAATTCAAAAACACAACTTGGTTCGACTTCCTCGACAAATACATTGTGCCGGACATCCGGTCCAATATCCTGCTCAATTCACCTGTGACCAAAATAGATTATTCAGGTGAAACGACAATAGTTACAACGAAATCCGGTGAAACCTATGAGGCTGATCAGGTGCTTGTCACTGTTCCGATGGGTGTTCTGAAAGCAAATATGATCGATTTTGTTCCGGCCCTGCCGACCAAGAAGGCAAAAGCGATCAAAGCCAATCCCTATCCACCGGGTTTGAAGGTATTTATCAAATTTACCAACCGCTTTTACCCAGATGCCGTGGCAGTGAATGACAGCTATTATTACGATGCTGCCTATCGGAAAGATGCCAACAGCAACGTGCTCGCATTGTTTATTGTGGGAGAAGAAGCACGAGTGTTTACCGACCTGCCCAATGAGGCTGCTATCATGAAGGCCGTACTTGCTGAACTGGACAGTGTTTTTGAGGGCAAAGCCACGGAAAACTACGTCAATCACATTGTCCAAAACTGGTCGACAGAACCTTATGTGCGCGGTTCTTATAGTCACAATGAAAGCCATAAAATTCGAAAGCGGATTTTAGAACCGCTTGATGGCAAAGTGTTTTTCGCAGGCGAAGCTCTGAACCAAGACTTCTATTCTACAGTTGACGGTGCCGGGTTCTCCGCACTGTCCGTTTTGGAAGAAATGATGGGTTGAGTAGGTTCGAAACCCCTCGTACCAGACATTCGTTCGCAATGCAGCATTGGAAACGGGCTCCTCGCAGCCGTTGGAGCGAGCACAGCATCAGCCCGTTGCGCACTAATTTGCCTGACACGCCCGGCCCACAGCCGTCATTCAAAGCGCCAGACTTGCGACAGGTCAATTTCACCGAACCGGACATTCATGCAGGTCGCAGCAATTCGATTTACCAGAAGATTGCATCGCGGGACTCAGCTGCTGTTTGTTACGAGATCCCCTTTGTCCGCTTTGCACGTTGATCGATGATCGATGATCGATGATGACAACAAAAAATAAGTGCCCTCAATCTGAATACACCACAGCGACATAGGAACTAAGAAAAGCGGGTTTTATCAGGTACAGACTTCGGTGATGTGGTGTTTCATAGAATGACGTTCCTGAGCTAATCCATTAATAGCGTCATATAGAAGCCTGAGGCCTTTTTTACATTGGGGCGTACAAAGAAGACCGCGAATATACTTCTCCTAGCTCTCCACAAACTCCTGTGCTGGCAGGGATGGAGGGCGCTGTTGTGGGGTTACGATGGAGCAAGCGCTGACCTCAAACAATGTCTGATCTGCCGAAGAAATCTGTTATCAAGATTCTGTGAGCGACCTGAACCACGAAGCCGACAACAACGCTGGGACCTAGCTTGCAATGATGGTGACCTTATACTTATTGTTTTTGGGCTAACTACGGGGAAGTGACATGTCTCAACCGACCGAACGCCGTCTCGCCGCCATAGTCATGGCGGATGTGGTTGGATACTCGGGTTACATCCAGCGCGATGAGGTCGGGACAAGGACGCTCTTTCAAAAGCTCGAAAAGAATTTCTTCCTTCCTCTGTCGCGTATGCATGGTGGACGTATCATCAAAACTATGGGCGATGCTTTCCTGATGGAATTTTCATCGGTTTTGAATGCTGTTACCTGCGCCGTCGAATTGCAAATGCAAATGCACCTGCATGTGAACGAGGCGGAAAGCCTCGACTTGCGCGGCCTTCAATTCCGTATTGCTGTCAATCTGGGAGATATTATCGTCGAGGGTGATGATATCCACGGCGATGGAGTGAACGTGGCCGCACGCCTGCAGACACACGCCGACCCTGGCGGTGTCTGTATTTCGGATGCGGTGTTGACACAGGTCCGGGCCAAAACAGACATATCATTCGAAGATGGCGGAGTGGTCAGCCTGAAAGGCATTGCAGAAGAGTATCAGATCCATCAATGGTCAAAGGTGCGCACAGCGAAGAAATCCACCGCGCTGGCAATACGGGAGCCGATCGCACTAGAGGCCGCGCGACAGGCTTCTATTGCGGTTTTACCGTTCGAAAATCTGAGTACCGATCCCGAGCAAGAGTTTTTTTCAGACGGTATAACGGAAGACATCATCACAGAGCTTAGCAGGTTTCGCGATTTGCACGTCAAAGCACGCAATTCTTCCTTTGCCTTCAAAGGCCAGCGGATGGATGCAACTGAAGCCGGTGAAGCGCTTGGCGTAAAATACCTCGTTGAAGGCAGTGTCCGCAAGGCTGGCAGCCGTGTACGCATTTCGGTACAATTGATCGACGTTGAAGATGGAGGGCATATCTGGGCCGAGCGTTATGACCGTGACCTCGAAGACGTGTTCGCGTTGCAGGACGAGGTGACGCGTAGCATCACCTCCGTGCTGCCAAACCGGTTGCGGAGTGACATGTCCGAACGCGTTCAGCGTAAGTCGACCACCAACTTCTCAGCTTACGAACTCTTTCTGCAGGGGCGCTGGATTTTTCTCACCTCGTCTGGCGCGGATTCCCGCGCGGTAAATTCTCTCGAACGTGCGCTTGCCATCGACCCCAATTATGCCCACGCTCATGCTGTACTTGCCAATCTTTATGCTTACTCTCTCTTTAGCCTTGGCGTTTGGTACGGTGATCCAGAGGACCGAGCCCGTAAGCATCTCGGCGAAGCCTTAAAGGCGGGACAGGCCGACCCTACAATCCTGACACTGGTCGCTGAGACATACTATTGGTTGGGAGAAAGTGATCGGGCACGCAAGCATATTGAGGCGGCACTTAGGATCAATCCGCATGACGTACTGTCTCGTGTAGTTTACGGGTCAATCCTGAATGGCGCGGGGCAATCAGAAGACGGGTTGCGAGTAATGAAAGAAGCGATCGGGATGGATCCACAGATCCTTGATTTCACAAAAGAGCCCATGGCCGAATGTCTTTATATGTTGCGACGCTACGAAGATTGCCTCGACATTCTTATGTCATGGCAAGATCCGCCGCCACACACCTATGGCCAGATCGCCGCCTGCTACGCACATTTGGGACGTATGGGCGACTCTGAGAACGCAGCAAACATGTCTCGGCAGGCCTGCGCAGTCAGTTCCGATTTTGCACGGTATGCCAGGTATCACGCGCGGATTTGTCAGATGCCCGAGGATAAGGAAAACTGGCTGTCGGGGTACCGCATGGCCGGTTTGCTCGACTGAAACCATGTGAGGAAAGCTCCTTCCCTCGCGGCTGACCTGGCTGAAGAGCAACCATTCTGATCGGAGGAGACGCCTCTCCTACGGACACCTTGCAGTCAATAGATTACTGTACGCTGCCGAAAAGCACCCCTTTAAGGTTTTGCATTGAAGTGCCTTCAAACGCCTAAAACTTATAGTTAAAATGCAATTATTGTCATTGAAATTGCCCTTTCAATAGGTCGTAAAAGCTTGCGCAAAGCTCACTTCCGCGCAAATCAGTCGTAGGCAATTAGTGCAGCATCTGTCATTCAGGGCTCAAACAGTCATCTGATTCTATTAGTCTGGTTTCCTTGGCGTGAATGGCCGCTTTCAAGTATTCATGGGTTTGATTTGCGCCCGCAGCGAATTCACACTTCCCGCCGACTTGATCATAAACAACCAATCTTTCATCAGTTCTTCCGAAGTGACCTTGACGCTCGAATTTGGATGAATTAGGTGGTAATTCTGCTGAGCGGGCGTTGTGTAGTGGTAAGACCTTAGCCTTCCAAGCTAATGACGCGGGTTCGATTCCCGCCGCCCGCTCCAAAAATCCACTTCCGACACATTCCCTACAAAGAATTGTAATTGTTTCAGACAAACTACCGACAAATTTAGATTTTTCGAATTTTGCATTTTTGTCTTCCAAGCTAATGACGCGGGTTCGATTCCCGCCGCCCGCACCAGAACTCCTCCTTCCTAATTCAACTTGAAAATTTGCATGCTGCCCGGCGTTAGAGATCTGATATTGCAGGATTAAAAGCGATCTCACACACAACAACCGGCGTCACCAAGTAAACCCGGCGAATTGCCCTCTTGACCCTGACCCACCACAACGCCAAGAACCAACCCGGAATGATGTGTTAGGAACCACCGATGGCGAGCAGGTCGGATCACGGCTTTGACAACAAGGCCCGCGAGAAATCAAAGCGCCTTGGCGTACTGGCAGAGTTGTGGCCGTTTTTGCGGCCCTACACAGCACTTGCATCTGCCGCCTTTCTTGCGTTGGTTCTGACGGCAAGTGTCTCGCTGATCCTGCCATTGGCTGTGCGCCGTGTCATCGACAACTTCGGCACCGAAGACGGTGCAATTCTGGACAGCTATTTTATCGCCGCTATTGGTATCGCCAGTATTCTGGCCATTGGCACCGGGCTGCGCTATGCGCTGGTGACCCGCCTTGGCGAACGGGTCGTGACAGATATCCGCAAGTCGGTGTTCGCCAAGGTCATCAATATGAGCCCCGCCTTTTTTGAAAAAACCATGACCGGGGAGGTTCTTAGCCGCATCACCACGGATACAACGCTTATCCTGTCTGTCATCGGGTCCTCGATTTCGATCGCATTGCGCAATTTCCTGATCTTCCTGGGTGGAACTGCGCTGATGCTGATTACATCGCCAAAGCTGACGGCAATGGTTTTGCTGATCGTGCCGCTGGTGATTATTCCAATACTTACGCTTGGGCGCAAACTGCGCCGGTTAAGCGCTGAAAATCAGGATTGGATCGCGGCAAGTTCCGGCAATGCCTCGGAGGCACTTTTGAGCGTGCAGACCGTGCAAGCCTACACCCATGAAAATGAAAGCATCCGGCATTTTGGCGATGTGAGTGAGCAAAGTTATGATGCCGCGAAACGTCGTGTCACGACGCGCGCACTGATGACAGTGATTGTGATTTTCCTGGTGTTTACCGGTGTGGTCGGCGTTCTTTGGATTGGCGCGCGCGATGTAAGAGCCGGCGAGATGAGCGCCGGTGTTTTGGTGCAGTTCGTGATCTATTCCATCATGGTCGCCGGGTCTGTCGCAGCCTTGTCCGAAATCTGGGGAGAGTTGCAGCGTGCAGCAGGTGCAACCGAGCGGTTGATCGAGCTGTTGCAGACTGAGGATAATGTCACTGATCCGGCGAGCCCGGTTGCATTGCCTGCGCCTGCCAAAGGTGCAATCACTTTTGAGTCTGTCAGTTTCAACTATCCGTCGCGGCCTGACATGCCGGCGCTTGATAATTTGAACCTGACGATCGAACCGGGTGAAACTGTAGCAATTGTCGGACCTTCGGGGGCCGGAAAAACAACAATCGTTCAGCTTATCCAACGATTCTATGATCCCGATTCAGGTCAGGTAAAACTGGACGGTGTTCCGCTGAACCAAATGGCACGGCACGAGTTTCGGACCGCGCTTGCACTGGTACCGCAGGATCCAGTAATATTTGCAGCAACTGCACGTGAAAATATCAGGTTCGGGCGGCTGGACGCAAATGATGAAGACGTCATTGCGGCTGCCAAAGCAGCAGCAGCCCACGACTTTATTTCTTCTCTACCTGATGGTTACGATACCTATGTCGGAGAGCGCGGCTTGATGCTGTCCGGCGGCCAGAAACAACGCATGGCGATTGCCCGCGCCGTGTTGCGAAATGCACCTGTGCTTTTGCTGGACGAGGCGACGTCATCGCTGGATGCGGAAAGTGAACGCGCGGTTCAGCACGCGATCGACGAGATGGCCGAGGACCGAACGATGATTGTCGTCGCCCACCGGTTGGCCACCGTGAAAAAAGCGGACAGGATCATTGTTATGGATGGCGGACGGATTGTGGCACAGGGCGGCCATGATGATCTGATCGCTCAAGGCGGCCTTTATTCCCGACTGGCTAAACTACAGTTTACCGGTGGAGATGCTGCGGCCTGACCATCAGCTGTGATTTACTCCAGCTCAGGCGCTAGCAAAATGTCTTTGATCCGTTTGTACCCGTATCCAATATGCGTGCGTTGAATAAACCCGATGGCTGCCACATCGCCATGTTTCAGCGCCGTATTGATGTCTTCAAGCTCGGCAATCAGTGCCTGTGCAACTTCTGACCCAATATGATTGCTGACCCGGTACCAAGTGCTGGCCGCCTGATGGTAGGTTTGCCACCAGAATGAGTGCAATGTGCTGTTGCCAATAAAACTGGCAATCAGTTCGTGAAGACGGTGATTAACTTCGATGTATCGTCGGGGGTTAAATGACTCTCGCAGGACCCGCGCCTCTCGCAACAGAATTTCACCGCCTTCAAAGTCATTCGGGGTAATGGCACGTGGCGACATGGTTCCGATTAAAGAGGCCAGTTCCAACCGCATATCGTAGACATGCCGGATCTGAGCGGCGGTCAATGCCACAACCACGGATCCCACACCATTGCGGGTCTCGACCAGGCCCAGATGACTTATCCGGCCGATCGCATCGCGCACCGGGGTGCGGCTCACGCCAAATTCGCGGGCCAGTTCGGCCTCTTTCAACTGATCGCCAGGCTGATAATCCAAAAAGCAAATGCGCTGCAAAATCTCTGATTGAATGGTGTCCACCGTGCTTTTTGAATCTGTAACGGCAGTTATCTCGGCAACGTTCATCATTGTCTCCTTGGTCATTGCTGCATACATCATAAGTAATTTGTCCACAATAGGCGAGCTTTTACTCGTATTGACTCTTTTGCTGTATACAGCTTAACGATAATCAGAATTCACCGACTCATCAATTCAGGAAAGTTCAGATGCTTGACGAAGCCAAATTCCGCACCCTTGCCCTACAATCCCGCATGCGGGACTTGGGAATTCAACGCGCCGTTTTTACCGATGAAAGTTCGATCGCCTATCTGGCCGGGTTCTGGGGTTACCTGGGAATCGAATTTGGCCGCCCCTCAATGCTGGTGGTGGATGCCGAAGATGCCCCCATCGTGATCACGCCGCTGATGGAAAGCGAAATGGTTAGCGCCATGACATGGGTAGACGACGTACGTGTGTGGGAGGATATGGGCCAACGCACCTGGGGCCGCGCCCTTGCCGGCGCATTGGGCGACAACCCGGGTGAGATCTGGCTGGAACGCTGCAGCATCCCGGCCATCGTGCGCAATCATCTGGATGAAACCTATATGGGAGTGCCAATTAAAGATATCTCACCAGTTCTGGGGGCGATGCGGATGATCAAATCGCCGTTTGAAATTCAGGTGATGAAAGAGGCAGGCCAGATCGCCGGGGCGATGATGACCGCAGCTCATGGCAGCCTTCGGGAAGGGGCACAGGAATACGAAAGCGCACTGGCAGTGATCGACGCCGGTTCTCGTAAAGCCGCAACTTTCCTGACGGATAAGGGGTGGGACCGTTTCGTGTCCCCGATGATCCACAACCTGCAAATCCTGCAAAGCGGCGAGGACACATCGATGGTGCATCGCCGCGCCTCTGTACGCCACTATCAGCGCGCCGATCCTGTCTATTTCTGCTTTTGCAACATGGCACAGTTCAAACAATACAAGCTTGGCTTTGACCGGATGTTCCATATCGGCGAGGTTTCAGACCAGGCCGCGCGCGTACAGCAGGCCGCTATTGATGCCCAACTGGCCGCCATCGCCGCAATCCGGCCGGGCATTCAGGCACAAGACGTGGCGGCGGCAGCAAATGAGGTTTATGCCGAACGCGGATACCAGACTGGATATCGCACCGGCCGTTCCATCGGAGTAGCCTACCTAGAAGCACCTGAGCTTAAAACCGGAGATACGACCGTACTGCAGCCCGGTATGACCTTTGCGGTCGACGGGGGTATTTCCATCGATGGTGTTACAGCCGGGCGTATCGGAGACTCGATTGTGGTGACAGAAACAGGGTATGAATACATCACCAACTACCCCCGTACATTGCTGGTAACGGAAAACTAGACATGAGCCGCACGTTTCACCTTGCCGTCGGGCAATCCCCGGCGGAGCTGCCAACAATCACAGACCGGCTGCAGTGGCTGTCCGAAACACTACCTACGGTCGCAGCGAAAGGCACAGACCTGTTATTGCTGCCAGAGCTCTTTGCAACCGGTTACAACATTGGTGCGGACCTAGTAGCATGGGCCGAGATTGCGAATGGCCCAATCGCACAGGCCATTGCGGAACTGGCCAGCGCACACGGCGTTGCCATTCACTATGGCTATCCCGAAACGGATGGCGGCCTGATCTATAACTCAGCCCAATGTATTGGCCCGGATGGATCGCATCTGGGACATCACCGCAAACTGTGCATTCCCCCGGGATTTGAAGGCGATCAATTTACACCCGGCGAAGGATGCGCGCTGTTCACCTACCGCGATGTGCGGATCGCCACGCTGATCTGTTATGACGTTGAATTCCCTGAAACAGCACGACATGTCGCGTCAATGGGGGCGGAGCTTATTCTGGCCCCCACCGCACTCGGGGCACAATGGGAATGGGTTGCACAGCGCATGATCCCCACTCGTGCCTATGAAAACGGGGTATTCTTGGCTTATGCCAACAGTGCGGGAACCGAACGCGGTATGCATTTTTTGGGTCAAAGTTTTATCGCCGCACCCGACGGGGAAGAGATTGCACGTGCAGGATCACAGTCCGAAGTGATTTATGCAACGCTACGACTAGACAAAGTGCAGGCCGCGCAGGCACGGCTCCCCTATCTGAAAGACCGTAAAGCGCTCAAGCTGGAAAGCCGCTGACTGCACCGCATATGGCTCCATCCCATTCTCACGCGTGAATGGCCGAAGCAGGAAGCATTGTTTACGCCAACAGTGTCAGAGCGCTGAACGTTAAGATTACTCCACCCCCGACAATGTGAAAAAATGCTGACAGGCGCAGCACGTTGTCTGACCCGGCGCTTTGGCCAGCCAAGGCAAAACGGCGCGCCAGAGATCCGCCACCGGCGACGATCAGATTGAACGATGCCGTGCCCAACCCCATCGTTAAAACCGCAAGGCAGCCAGCAGCAAAGGCATCAAACCGGGCAGCGATCACCAGAACAAAAAGGGCGCCCGTGCAAGGACGGATTGCGATGCTGGCCACTAGCCCCACGGCATCGCGAAACGTCCCCAGAGATGTGACATCCTGCACCGATGGCCCATGTGAGTGGCCGCACCCGCAAGAGTGGTCATCCGCCTGCTCGGCCATCAATCTGCCAAATGACCGTAAACCTCTCCAGATCAGGAGTGCACCGATGGCGCCAATCGCTGCCAGACTGAGCGGTGCGAGCCATGTTTCTGTGAGATCTGCAGCATCACCTGCTCCCATACGGGCACCGAACACCAACGCCCCGATAAGCAGGATCGCTGTAGCCGATTGTGCCAGGCTTGATGCGAGTGTGAGCACTGCCAACCGTCGAAATGTCGCGCCGCTTGCAAACGCTGCACCGCCCAACAGCACCTTGCCATGCCCCGGACCAATCGCATGAACAACGCCATAAGCCGCGGTTGCACTACATAGCAACCACAATGCCCTGGGTTCTCCATCCCGAATGGCCCGCAATGCCCGCGCCATCGCGTTCTGAAATTCGCGTTGCTGCGCCGCGGCCCATTGTGAAAGCTCAAACCACGGCACCATAGCCCATAGCAAAAAGCCTACCGCCAATACGGCGGTACCAGGAATGGTCCAGCTTAGTCGCAAGACAACACCACCTCGTCAGAAAACAACCTCCCGACATTGGCCTGCTCTGGCTGTTCTTCGCGGGAAAGCGTACCCAGAGCCACCAACAGATCACCGGTAACGGCATCAGGCTCAAAGGCATAGATGGACGTGTCACAGTTTTCGGGTAACGGAGTCGTCTCGATGAGATCATTAACCGTGTAGGAATAGTAATAATTGGGGTCATAGAGCATGAGAACGACGGCCTGACCCACTACCTTAACCGGCTCTGCAAGTGGCAGATCGAATCTGATCGTGATCTGGTCGTTGTCATAGCTTGCCTGCGCATCAACCGGATTCAGATGCGGGTGCACCGTTTCATTCACCTCAAGATAAATGTCGCCGACATACCCCTCTCCCCATTCGGTTTCACCGCGCAGAATGGCAGCATAATCCTCATCATTGAGTTTCCCATCTCTGTCGCTATCCAAATCAAGCGCATCAAAGAGAAACAGCGTGGTAAAGGGGTCGTAGGTCCACGAGATATGCAGAGCAGTTAAAAGGCCGTCTTCATTGACCTCAAAGCCGGCCTTGGCATCGACAAAAACATGTGGATGTGCCCCAGCGGGCCCAATGGCCATCTGGAGTGAGATCACCAGAAATACAATGCGAAGCAACATTCAGACCACCCAATAGCACCGACGTCGCAGTTTCGCATGCCTTTCACATCATCTCAAGCAACCGGCGAGAGAGGTGGCAAGGTTTCGCAAAAGCTCTGGATACAGGTTCGATCCAAGCTCAATATCGGTGCCAAGCGGATCAAGCACTGCAGTGTTGGCTTGGGTGCCATCCATGACGGTTGCAACAAGGTTCTGGTTGTACTGCGGTTCAGACAAAACACACGCAATGCCTTCATCAGCAACGCGGCCCTGAATTTCGGCGATTCGAGAAGGGCTTGGTTCTGACGCATCTGACAGAGAAATTGCACCGGATGCCGGGAAATCGAACGCGGATTCGAAATACTGGTAGGCATCGTGGAACACCACAAAACGTCTGCCCCGAACCGGGTCAAGAACGCCGTCAATTTCTTCTTGAAGGGCCATCAACTCATCACGGCCCGCGGCCGCGTTGGCGAAGTAGGTTCCGGCGTTTTCCGGATCAGCTGCCGACAACGATGCCGCGATGACATTCAGCCAGACTGCTGCATTGTCCGGCGAAAGCCAGGCGTGCGGATCATGAGAACCATTTGCGTCATGGTGACTGTCCTCATGACCATCGTGTTCACCATCATGCCCTTCCTCGTGGCCATGTTCGCCGTGCTCTTCGCCATGTCCGTCTTCATGGTCGTGTTCTTCATGACCATCTTCACCGTGATCATGCGCCTCGAACAGTGCACCTTCACGAAAGGCCAACTGTGTCACACCATCCACCTCAAGCAGCTCAATCACGTTCGCATCTTCAGCCAGGGTATCAATCGCGCCTTCCATCCAGGGGGTTAAGCCCTCACCGATCCAAAAGACGATGTCGGCCTCCTGAAGTGCGCGCGCCTCTGACGGGCGCAAACTGTACTCATGCGGGCTGGCACCTTGGGCAATGACCAGATCTGGCGCACCCAGACCATCCATGACCCGGGCAACCAGCGAATGAACAGGGGCAATATCTGTCGCCACACGTGGCACTTCGGCAAAGGCTGCACCGCTTAATAGGGTCGCGGTGGCGCTAAGGTTAAACAGCAATCTGGACATCCAACTCTCCACGTGATTTTATAACGTTACGCTTCAATTAAATGATATGCTATAACATGACAAGTCGTGACGCCAACAATTCAGCTAAAAAGACCGAGGCGCTCGGGTTTGAACAGCATGACCACAGGACTTGCGTAAAAAAGGGCATGTCTGCTGCAGAAGCTCGTTGCGCAGAAGAGGGTTTGCGGTTCACTTCTGTGCGCCAGAAAACACTGGAAATCCTGTTGCAGGAACATCGTGCACTTGGCGCATACGAGGTTCTCGACCGTCTCAGGGAAGATGGGTTTGGCTCGCAGCCGCCCGTCGCCTACCGCGCACTTGAGTTTCTGGTCTCAAATGGATTTGTGCACAAGATCGAAAAGTTGAATGCTTTTATCGCCTGCGCAAATCCGGGCACGACCCATTCTCCGGCGTTCATGATTTGCCGTGAATGTGAATCGGTTGCCGAAACGCAGTCGATGCCCGCGCGTGGCGCATTGGGAGAGGCAGCAAAAGCCGCAGGATTCATGATTGAGAAAACGGTGGTGGAGGCGGAAGGCCTATGCCCATCCTGTGTAGATAAGGCCGTTTCATGAGCCTTATCCGTGTCGAACATCTGGGCGTCAGTTATGGCGCGCATCAGGCATTGCATAATGTTGGCCTGACGGTAGAGCCAAACGAGATTGTCACCGTTGTCGGCCCCAATGGATCGGGAAAAACCAGCCTGCTGCGGGCAATCGTGGGTGCTATTCCTTTGACCGCAGGAACCGTGGACAAGAAACCGGATCTGCGCATCGGATATGTACCGCAACGTCTGCATGTGGACCCGACATTGCCGATAACGGTGGAGCGGTTTCTGAGGCTGCCAAATGGCGTAGACAAACAAACTCTGGATACAGCTTTGGAGCGTGCAGGTGTGCCCGACATCGCGTCCAGACAAATGTCACAACTTTCTGGCGGACAGTTGCAACGGGTTCTGTTGGCGCGTGCCCTTGCCAACGGCCCCGACCTGCTGCTGCTGGATGAACCGACACAGGGTTTGGATCAACAGGCTTCAGCGGCCTTTTACCGTTTGATTGAAAAAGTTCGCCGCGAAACCGAGTGCTCGGTTCTTATGATCAGCCATGAATTGCATGTTGTTATGGCAGCATCCGACCGGGTTATTTGCCTTAATGGTCATGTCTGCTGCCAAGGATCGCCAGACATCGTGTCATCAGCCCCGGAATATCGCGCACTATTTGGTAGCGGAACAGGGGGCGCATTGGCGCTTTACCGGCACGAGCACGACCATTCCCATGACGGCGATTGCGACCACGATCACTCCCCTAAAGAGGCCGCAGAGTAATGCTGGATGATTTCATGATGCGCGCAACGTTGGCCGGCATCGGCGTAGCCTTTGCCGCGGCCCCATTGGGCAGTTTCGTGGTTTGGCGACGCATGGCCTATTTCGGTGATGCGACGGCCCATGCTGCAATTTTGGGGGTTGCCTTGTCACTGGCATTGTCCACGTCAATCTTTGTCGGGGCAGTTGCTGTTGCATTGGTCATGGCCCTGACTGTTTCGGCATTGTCCGGACGCGGATATGCTATGGATACTTTACTGGGTGTCATGGCGCATTCTGCACTGGCCTTTGGTCTGGTCGCGGTGTCGTTCCTGTCCGGGGTTCGTATTGACCTGATGGCTTATCTGTTTGGGGATATTTTAGCGGTCTCTCGTGGAGACCTTGGTGTTATCTGGGGCGGCGCAGCGCTTGTCGTGATGCTGATTGCCTGGCGGTGGCAGCGGCTGCTTACATCCACGCTTAACGAAGACCTCGCCTATTCCTGCGGGATAGACCCAAAGCGGGAAAAGCTGGCGCTGACATTATCGCTGGCGATAACTGTCGCTGTTGCCATCAAAGTTGTGGGTGTCCTGTTGATCGCGGCCCTATTGATTATCCCCGCAGCAGCTGCCCGGCCATTGTCGCGCACCCCTGAAGGCATGGCGATCACTGCCACACTGATCGGAGCCGCATCAGCGGTCATTGGACTGAGAACGGCTTATGTCTTTGATACCCCTGCGGGCCCCACAATCGTATGCATCGCAGCGCTCTGCTTCGTCACGGCGAGTATCTGGGGAGGCATCAGGCACCTGGTCTGAACCAGTTGACCGGCATCGGATGCCTACATTCGTCTCTATCGAATTGTGGTCCGAAGTGTAGCCCACCACAAGAAATCTGCATGCCGATTATTTGAAGTTTAGGGGCAATAGACCCCCAAAACAAAAATATTGCGGAGGGAGTGTCCGCCGAAGAATGCTCGAAATCTTTCTATGGAGTTGTTGTTGATTTTTGCACAGTGCAGAAGCTGATCCGGAACTGGATGATCTTATAGCCATGTTGGACAAAGCTCGGAAGCGAACTTTATACGAAGGCGACGTAAATGTGCCGATTGCAATAATTTTATGACGACTACAAAACCGAATTTTCACTCCAGAACTCGAAAGAAACGGTCCTTTGCCATCAATCGGCCACTTTCAAAATTCACATACTGGTTTCCCTAAAACTATCGTTCGTGCAGAACGCAGCATTTTTGGATTGTCAGGTATCTATAAAAGGGAAAACCTGCCGCCCGTTGCGGCAAACCAATGGTCGGTTTTGGAGCCTGGCATCATATTGCATAGGTGAAGTCAATCATTTCTGTCGCCGGCACAGGCACTTCGCATTGGAAACCCAGTAATAACAGATCCTGTACAGTTTGAATTTTTAGGCTCGTAAAACCAGTTGACGAAGAAAACAAAACAGGCCCTAAAGTTGCACGATATATGGCGCAACTGTTTCACGTATTATGCATTGCAGATCACAACTGTGTCGAAACAGGTCGTTGCGCTCGCTGGTTATGGAATTTGTAAGCCGATCACCTGCAATTTTACCGATGCTTTGAGCCGGGATGCGAATTGTTGTCAGTCCTGGTTCCATATCTTCAGAGCCTTTGAAATCGCCTATTCCGATCACAGAAACTTCTTCGGGAACATCCAACCCGATATGTTGGGCGGCAAATACTGCCCCTTGGGCAATGATGTCGTTCCCGCACAACAAAGCGGTGGGACGGTGACCGAGCGTGAGCAAGTCGATGCAGACACGTTTGGCCTGTGAAATGCTATAAGGGGTTTCGGTACGCCAAATGTTTGGAACTTCAACATTGTATTCCGCTAACACAGCCAGAGCACCAGTCAGCCGGCCTCCGGCGCGATCATTTCCCAGAATGGAGGGAAATACCAACCCTAGTTCGCGATGTCCCAGCGACAACAGGTGCTCTGCTGCCATCCTGCCGGCCAATACATTGTCGGCTCCGACACACGACATTGCCGATGTTTCGGAATAGTTCCAAATGGCAACAGTTGATATATCTTGCTGCTCGATCAGATTGAGACTTGCCGGCGTGTGTTCAAAACCAACCAGCGCAACGCCGTCAACCCGGTGTTCAAGAAGCTTGCGCAGCATGGCATATTCTCTGTCCAGATCATACCCGTGCGACGTTATGAGAACGGTAAATCCAGCCTTATCTACCGCGTCCGAGAACGCCTGTATCACTTCAGCAAATATGGCATGGTTAATCGTCGGTACAATCAAGCCGATCGTACTGCTCCGCCGCCCGTGCATCGTTTGCGCCGCGCGGTTGCGAATGTAACCCAGCCGTTCCACTGCCCGGGTAACCTTTTTGCGAGTCGCCGGGTTGACCATTGCAGGGTGATTAAAGCAACGAGATACTGTCGAGGGCGAGACACGAGCGGCTTTTGCGACAGCTATTATATCTGCTTTTATTTGTTTTTTATCAGCCATTTATATCGATTATTCATGAGGTTTATGAAAACATTTGCATTACTATTTTCATCTCTTACCCTGATTTGTCAATTGGCGTGAATGTGCCTGATTGGTCCGGGAGGGACGCATCGTGGAATTTATCTATTACTTTGGTGACGTGTTCACGCCGATCAATTTCGCCCTACTATTGGTGGGGACGATCGGCGGATTGATCCTGGGTGCAACACCTGGGCTATCGCCCACGATGGCGGTGGCGCTTTTGATCCCCTTTACCTTTCATCTTCAGGCTACACAGGGTCTCATTCTGCTTGGGGCCGCCTACACCTCAACAGTTGCGGGCGGCGCTGTAAGTGCGATTTTGCTGAAAATTCCAGGCGCACCTGCCAACATCGCAACCACTTTGGACGGTCACACCATGGCCAAAAAAGGAGAAGGAGCGAAGGCGTTACAGCTCTCGTTTCTAGCGTCTGCATTCGGGGGAATTTTCGGCGTTCTACTGCTGATTTTCTTGACACCAGTGTTGGCGCAATGGGCATTGGCCTTTGGTCCGTCGCACTTGTTTTGGCTTGCCATACTGGGGGTCACGATTATCGGTTCGCTAGATAGCGCATCTGTAGTCAAGGGACTGTTGTCGGGATGCATCGGCCTGTGGCTTGCAACCATCGGTTTTGACGACATCATGGGCGCGCAAAGGTTCATTTTCCACAATTCTCTTGGCGGCGGTATTAACATTATTGCTGCACTTATCGGCCTGTTTGCAATCCCGCAGGTGCTGACAATGTTTGCCAAGGGTCGCCAAGGCGACGGGGTCGAGGTGATCAAGGTGCAAAGGCACAAGATTACCGAGGCGGTGCGCGAGTTGCTTTGCCGCAAGCGCGCATTAGGCATCGGTACCGCAGTCGGCTCAATCATAGGTCTGATCCCCGGCGTCGGCGGGCAGATTGCCGGGCTTGTTGCCTATGACCAGACCAAGAAATTTAGTCCTGAGCGCGAAAAATTTGGCACGGGCCATTCAGAGGGTGTGATCGCGGCGGAAAGTGCCAATAACGCCATGGTCGGCCCCAGCCTAGTTCCACTTCTGACGCTCTCCATCCCCGGATCGCCGACAGCTGCTGTTCTGCTGGGTGGCCTGCTGATCCACGGAATTTTCCCGGGAACAGATTTGTTCGACAACCACCCTGATGTGGCCTGGACCTTTATCAATTCAATGCTAATCGGGCAGGTTCTGATGTGTATCTTTGGCCTTTATGTGGCCGGGTTGGCTGCGCGCGTGGCTCAAGTACCGCAATGTGTCATGGCGGCTGTGGTGCTGGGCTTGTCAATGTTTGGTGCCTATTCGGTGCAAAACTCGATGGGTGACGTCTATGTCATGGCTTCGCTTGGGGTGATGATGTTCTTTTTGGAACGGTTTGGGTTTTCCGCCGCACCACTGGTGCTCGGCCTGATCCTTGGACCGATTGCCGAGGCGAATTTTATCCAGGGCAGCATGATCGCCAATGCCACAGATGGAATGGGCAGCTACTTCGTTGGCGGCCCGCTGAACCTTGTACTGATAGCAGTTGTAGTCGCTTCGATCGCCTATTCGGTGGTGATGGAACTCAGGCAGAGCAAAGCGCCGGAGGTGACATCATGAGCCGGGCACAGCATATCATCCCGTCAGGCATCATCTTTGTTGTGGGACTATGGATCGCCTGGGTCAGCTTTACCGAACAACCTGCCGAAGCCTTCCTATTCCCACGTCTGATCTCTACCGCGTTTGTGGTACTAGCAGGTTGGACGTTTCTAAAGGCGCTGTTGGGCTGGTCCAAGGTGGGCACTGGTGTGTCAATGCGTATGGCCGTGAATTTGGCACCGGGGCTCTTTATCTCGCTTATCTACATCTTCTGGTTGGCAAAGGCGCTTGGCTTCTACACCGCCACGACGATCTGCTTTTTTATCCTGCTCACACTCTACGATCCGGCGCCACACAATGAGGTCAAAGTCTGGGTTAAACGGGCAGTCATCACTGCCTGCTTCATTGCCGTAATGTACAGCGTCTTTGCGCTGCTGCTCAAAGTCTACACACCACGCGAAATACTATTCTGAACGCTAACAAACAAATCAGTTCCAAGGGAGGAAACAACAATGAAAAACCTATTGGCAGGGGCCGTAATGGCCCTGATGGCCCTGACCGGCGGTGCCGCTCAGGCGCAGGATTACCCCGATCGCCCGATCATGTTGATGGTCAGCTATGGCGCGGGTGGGGCAACGGACTTTCAGGCTCGGATCGTGACTATGACGGCGGGCAACGAGGACGCTTTGGGTATGCCCATCGCCATCATCAACAAACCTGGTGCAGGTGGCCGTGTTGGCTGGAATTGGTTTGCAACACAGGCCGAAGGTGACGGCTATACGCTTGCTGCCTATAACGTTCCGCATTTCATCGCCCAGTCGATCAAGGGCGGCGTTCAATATTCGACTGACAGTTTCGAACCAATCGCCAACTGGGGAGCAGACCCGGCGGTGTTCGTCGTCGCCGCTGACAGTGAAATGAATTCGATGGCTGACGCGGTAGCATATGCCAAGGAAAATCCCGGCAAGCTGACATTCTCGGGTGCGGGCCTTTTTGTTGGCCACCACATTGCCGCCCTGCAACTTGAGAAAGCTGCCGGTGTGAAAATGGCCTATATCCCTACCAAGGGCGGCGGTGCAGCGGCAATGAAAGCCGTGATTGCGGGCGAAGTCCTGGCAGGTGTGAACAACCTCAGCGATGCGTTCCGCGCGCAACAGGCCGGCAACGTCAAGATTCTTGGTGTCTTTGATCTAGAGCGCAACGAGTTCTTGCCCGACGTACCGACGATGATTGAGCAGGGCCTGGAGATCGACAACGCAAGTGTAAATTTCCGTGGTGTCATGGTGCCGAAAGGCACCCCGCAGGAGATCATCGACCAACTGGCCGCTACTGTGCCTGAAATGTTTGCCAATGGTCGTGTTGCCAAGAAGATGAAAGCGGGCGGATCGCCGATGCACATCATGACCCGTGACGAGGTGATTGAGATGTGGGCCGCACGTCAAACCACATTAGAAACGCTGCTGGAAGGCCTTTGAACTAGCGCCGATCTTTAACCAATGGAAAGGGCGGTTCGCTGCCCTTTTCCTCCAACTCCATAGGATTTTTCCAATGAACGCCCAAAATGACCTCGCCAGTGTCGATCAGGTTATGGCCCGTGCCCGTGCTGCCCAAAAGGCTTATGAGTACGGAGCCACGCAGGAGCGCTATGACCGCGCTGCAACTGCGGCTGGCTGGGCCATCATGGAACCCGACCGCAACCGTTCGCTGGCCGAACTGGCGGTACAGACCACCGGTCTGGGCAATGTGCCCGACAAAATCATCAAAAACCATCGCAAGACACTCGGTTTGCTGCGTGATATCTCCGGCGCTAAGACCTGCGGAGTTGTTAGCGACGACTTGACCACCGGGATTACTGAAATTGCCCGCCCCATCGGTGTGATCGGTGCCGTTGTGCCCTCAACAAACCCGGCAGCGACCCCCGCCAACAACATAATCAACGCTCTGAAATGTGGGAATGCGATTGTGCTGTCACCCTCGCCCAAGGGCATCCCGCCCTGCGAGCTGCTCCTGAGCTATATCTACGCCGAATTCGACAAAATTGGTCTCGATCACGATCTGGTCCAGATGGTGCCAGCGCCCGGGTCCAAGGCGAAAACCCAAAGGATGCTTGAGGTCGCTGATCTGCTGGTAGTGACAGGAAGCCAGGATAACGTGCGTCGCGCATATAGCAGTGGCACGCCAGCCCTTGCTGTTGGGGCGGGCAACGTGACAGTGATAGTTGATGAAACGGCAGATCTGGATGCCGCCGCTGCAAAAATCACTGCCTCCAAGATCTTTGACAATGCCACGTCCTGTTCTTCAGAAAACGAAATCGTAGTGGTCGATGCGGTTTATGATGACTTCGTAGAAGCGCTGGCCAACGAGGGCGGAGCATTGGTACCTGCGGATCAGGCGGATGGTATCGTTGCCCGGCTCTGGCCTGATGGGCATCTGAACCGAGAAGTGATCGCGCAGGATGCCGACCCTATGCTCAGGGCTCTGGGCATGAAGGATCAAGTGCCCGAAGGCACCCAATTTCTGGCAGTCGAAACCGATGGTATCGGTCCTGATCACCCGCTGTCGGGAGAGAAACTCAGCCGGGTCACCGCGATTTATCGGGCCCGCGATTTCGATGATGCTCAATCAATAGCGGCACGTATTCTGGAACATATGGGCGCAGGGCATTCGATCGGATTGCACAGCGCAAATAGCGCCCGGGCCTTACAGCTCGGAGAAACAATCCCGACCTGTCGGGTGATCGTCAATCAGGCGCATTGTTTTGCCACCGGGGGCGCATTCAACAATGGCATGCCGTTCTCGCTCAGCATGGGCTGCGGCAGCTGGGGTGGCAATGCTATCGATGACAACCTTCATTGGCGCCATTTCATGCAAACCACCAAGGTCATCCGCGAAATCCCTGCCCGCGAACCATCCTTGGAAGACATTTTTGGCGCATATTGGGAGGATGCTGGCGAATGATGTTCTCGCCTGAAAAACCGCCATCTGGCACACTTCGTGACTGGATAGACGCGCGGGCAGAAGATGGCGGCACAGCTTTTGTTTTTCCAGGGGGAGGCAACTCACTGACATGGGATGAGTTGCGAACCATCGCCGCTGGCATTGCTGGATCAATGACCGCCCTTGGCATTGCCCACGGCGAAAGTGTGGCCATCATGCAGCCCAACGGGCGGGCTGCGGTGGAAGCCCTGTTTGGCGCCTTATACGGCGGATTCCGGGTCGTGATGATCAACCTTGTCGCCGGGCAAGATGCTATTTGCTATGCGTTAGAACACAGCGATTGCCGTTTTGCGTTTGTCGGCGACGGGCAGATGGAACTTTTTGAAAAAGTTTCTAGCGGACAGATTGAACGGCTGGACCTGAACGCCGGTGCGAGCGCACCACTGCATTTAGTTTCGGCAAACGATCATGCATTGCTCATGTACACCTCAGGCACCACAGGGCGGCCGAAGGGTGTAGTTCACACGCAATCAAGTCTATTGGCGGGCGGTTGGACTACTTCAATGGCCCATGTTCTGACACCATCTGATCGGGGTTTATGCGTACTGCCCATCTATCACATCAATGGGCTATGTGTCACAGTGATGAGCGCTCTTGTTTCGGGTGGCTCGCTGGCAATGTGTGAAAAATTTTCTGCCACACGATTTTGGGATCACGCTGGCATCAGCAGGGCAACGTGGTTCTCGGTTGTTCCAACAATAATATCGCATTTGCTGCATTCCGAAATCGATCCAAAACCCGAAACCAAATCCCAGCTTCGGTTCGGGCGGTCAGCGTCATCTGCTCTGTCTCCAGATGTGCAAACCGCGTTTGAAACTCGTTTTGGCGTGCCGATCATCGAAACGATGGGCCTTACTGAAACGGCAGCGCAAATCCTGTCGAACCCACTTCCACCGGGTACGCGCAAAATTGGCTCACCAGGTGTTGCTGTCGGTAATGAGGTGAGCATTCTGTCATCAAACCTTACCCCCATGCCACCCGGAAAAGAGGGCGAGATCGCGATACGAGGACCAAACGTCATGCTCGAATACCTCAAAAACCCAGAGGCAACGCGCGACACATTTTCCTCCGATGGTTGGCTTCGCACCGGTGATCTGGGGCGTCAGGACGCCGAAGGGTATGTTTTTGTAACGGGACGCCTGAAGGAACTAATCATCAAGGGCGGCGAAAATATTGCCCCACGTGAAATCGACGAGGCCCTCTATTCACATCCAGACGTCATAGAGGCAGCCGCCTTTTCCTGCCCTTGTAATAGCTATGGAGAGCGCGTGGAGGCAGCAGTAAAAATGCGCGCAAGCTCTGTGGTGTCAGCACTCGATCTTCAGAAGATTTGCGAAGAACGCCTAGGAAAATTCAAATGTCCCGACCAAATCTACTTTCTGGACGAACTACCAAAAGGGCCATCTGGGAAAATACAGAGATTGAAGCTCCGAGAACGTTTCAGCACTTCTCCCGACAGCAGTATTGCGTCGATTGCGCAGAGAAAAAATGGCTAATTACATACCTTCCAACGTCTAGCAGCAGGCTTGGATATCGTCGTTGGCCCGGCCTAGAAAGTTTGCTTTTTTCGCGGCAAAGCCGCGGCTTTGCCGAAGACAAATGCTGAATTAGCCATGGTTTTTACTCGCAATGCCCGCTGTTGGTGGTTCACTTCCTTTCGTGCAAGGTGCAACATTTGGTGAATGGACGCACTGCCGCCATTGGATGCAACGCCGCATCTTGAAATATGATGCATGGTAAAGGTCGGGTTTTCATGCTGCACCGCAGCCGATGCTCTTCAGGCGCGGAGGCGAAGTTTGACGGCAAAACTGCGTTGGTGTTCATTCGCTTTGCCCAGATGGCGATTTCGGTGTTTGAATTGAGGCCGACATGAAGCACACGACTAAATCCTACTACAGCGGCACACACCGCACCCGATCGCCGAGCCGGACCGTTGAAGTCGTGCAGCCCCATCTGGCTGCCATGGGCATCACCCGGGTGGCCAATGTGACCGGGCTGGACAGGATCGGCATTCCGGTGGTCAACGCACTTCGACCCAATTCCAGGTCTTTGTCGGTCTCACAGGGAAAGGGACTGACACTTGAGGCCGCGCGGGCCTCGGCCATTATGGAGGCGATCGAGGGGTTTCACGCAGAAGACATCGATCTGCCACTCGTCGAGAGCAGCTACGACGACCTGCATGACCGGCACCGTCTGATTGATACGGACGGGCTGGCGTATTTGAGCGGCACGCATTTCGACCGGGCACGCTCAATCCTCTGGGCAGAAGGTCACGATCTGGTCACCGGCGATCCGGTTTTGTTGCCGTCCGAAATTGTGCACACCGATTACACCTTGCCACGACGCCCGCATGCCGGTTGCTTTGTGGCAAGCACCAATGGCCTGGCCTCTGGCAATCACCCACTGGAAGCTATCGTGCACGGTATTTGCGAAGTCATCGAGCGCGACGCTCATACACTTTGGGAGCATTTACCAATGGACGAAAAGGCCACGACGCGGATTGATCTGGACAGTGTGGGCGACCAAAGCTGCCGCTTTGTGATTGAGACGCTGAAGGAGGCGGGAATGTCAGTCGGTGTTTGGGACATGACCGGCGATGTTGGTGTCGCGACGTTTCACTGTCTTATTACCGACAAGCAAGTCGAACACGGTCATTCCGGGGGCGGAGCGGGCACGCATCCAAGTCGCGACATCGCCCTTTTGCGTGCGCTGACGGAAGCCGTACAGGTCCGCACGAACTACATCACTGGCGCAAGGGATGATCTGCGTGATGACGAGTATAAACTGTCCGGCATCGAGCGAAAGACCCGCTATGCCGAAAGCCTGATGGCGATGCGGCACGACCCGCCGGTGCAGTTCGAAGATGTGCCATCGCAGGCGCTGGACACGCTGGAAGGAGATTTAGATTGGGTGGTGACACGGCTGGCAGCCGCCGGCATAGAAGAGGTTATCACAGTTGATCTAACGAAACCGGCATTCGATATCCCCGTTCACCGTGTTGTCATCCCCGGGCTGGAAGGGCCGCACGATCACGATGATTACTGCCCGGGCCATCGGGTGTGCAGGCGTCTGACGCAATGATCGTTTTCGCGGGCCCCACACTTGATGCGTCGGAAATCCATGAGGTGCTGGACGGGGTCGAGTTCAAACCTCCGGCGCGCACGGGCGATATTTACAAGGCCTGTGACGAGGGACCCAAAGCCATTGGGTTGATCGATGGTTTCTTTGAAGGTGTCCCTGCCGTCTGGCACAAGGAAATCCTGTGGGCGCTTGATCGGGGTATCGCAGTGTACGGAGCTTCCAGCATGGGGGCTTTGCGGGCGGCCGAACTGCACGCGTTCGGTATGATTGGGGTCGGCAGGATTTTTGAAGCCTTTCGCGATGGCCAGTTGGAGGACGATGACGAAGTCGCGCTACGCCACGGCCCACAAGCCTTGAACTACATGGCCCTGTCCGAACCGATGGTCAACATCCGCGCCACCCTGGACAGCGCCGTCGCGTCGGATGTTTTGGATCAAGGAATTGCATCAAAACTATGCGGGTTGATGAAAGCCATGTTCTTCCCGAATAGATCGTGGGACGCCCTGTTTGCACATGCCTCCGACAAGGGTTTCAAAATGGAGGCCCTGCAGAAATTTCGGGATTGGCTGCCCGAAGGCCGGGTCGATCAGAAACGTCTCGACGCGCTCGAAATGCTGGCGCTTTTGGCGTCGCATGAACCTAAGCCAGCCAATACCAGCCACGCCGAGTTTACCTTTCAACACACTGCGATGTGGGAGGATCTGAAACGCAAATGCGACAATGCCGAGCCAGACCTGCCCGTCATGCTAGTCCTCGATCAGGTCCGGCATGACCCAGAGCTGTACCAGATCCTTCGAAGGCGAGCTGCTGAAGCACTGTTGAACAAGGCAACCCACGAGGTGCCGCACACCGCACTGGATCAGGCCTCTACCCGGTTTCGCAAGGAACACAAGCTTTACACGGGCACTGCATTGGACGCCTGGCTTGCCGAGAATGGTCTCGACCTGGCTGCATGGCAGGACAGTCTAAAAGAGGATCTGGTTTTGTCGTCTGTCATCGCTGAAAATCCCATGGCCTTCAGAAACGCGCTGCTGCTCGCGATGAAGAAGGACGGCACGCACGACATATACATTCAAGAGGCTCAATCCAAGGCAGCGACCTTGCACAGCGCGGGTTTTGACAGGCCTACACCTGTCGATCTGGGGCTGACACCGGCGGCCTTGTTGATGTGGTATTTCGAAGAGTTTCGAGACGAAGCTGTGCCCAATGATCTGAACGATTTTCTGATCAACAATGATTTTTCAGACCGCGAAGAATTCGAACAAATGATGGCGCGGCAGTTTGTCCTGTGGCAAGAACAAGCGTAGGGAAGTTCATAGGGCAGGCGCGTTTGGCATATGTAGAAACCGAACACAGCGGCGGAACGCGATTCCGCTTGTTCCCGCAACTGCCATCACTTGAGCAGCAGCAGGAGCCGGAAACCGTCTGGGTGTCGTCGCCTGCGGGCACGGTTTTACCCGGCCCGGCCGACCACCGGATGTATGTGATCGACCCGGTGGGCAAGGAGCGCGCGTACGGCTATTACCCTGGTCCCGGTGGGTCGACCTTTCACTACCGCCCGCCATGGCGCGGTCCGGTCCTGCCAGAGGCGCATCCCGATCCAGAGGGGCATTTCGATCATCTGGAAATTGGCACTTATGCGTTTGAACAAGCCCACGCTTTCGGCGCCATACGATTCACGATGGACATCTGGGAGCGTTATTTCGAGCGCCCCCTGCAATGGCATTTTCGCGATTACTACGACCGGCTGGAGATCCTTTTTCTGCGCGGGCTCGACAATGCTTTCGCAGGGTTCGGATCGATCGAGATCGGATCTTATACCTCCAAGAAAACCGGTACGTTTGTCGAGTTTGGTTTGAGTTTTGATATTTTGTCCCACGAATTGGGGCATCTTATCATCTACAACGAAATCGGCCTTCCGGGGACGCTGGAAGTGGATGGTGAATATTTCGGCTTCCACGAATCCGCGGCGGACATGGTCGCGCTGATTTCGCTCTTGCACTTTGACAGCGCCACCGTTGGCCTGATGGAAAACAGCCACGGCAATCTATATTCCTTCAATCGTCTCAACCGTTTTGGCGAAGTGTCCGACAACTGGCAGCTCCGATCAGCGTCGAATGACAAAACACTCTACGATTTCAAAGATGGGTGGACCTATGAACACAGCCTGTCGCAGGTTATGACCGGGGCACTTTTCGACATCTGGGTTGATATCTTTCACGAGAACCTTTTGGATGCAGGCCTTATCTCGCGCGACCTTGAGGAACTGTCCGACCGTTTGGAAGGCAATCCGGAGTATGAGGCCGTGATCCAGCCGTTGTTTGATGAGGCCTACGCCAAAAACCGCGGCGGTTTCGCGGACGCACTAATTGCCTCGCGCGACTACATGGGTTTCGCCATGGCTGCGCTTTGGGAAAGACTGTCGATCGAAACCCTGGATTTCGCGGATGTCTATGAGACCTTCGTCGAAGTTGACCACGACATGACGCAGGGGCGGTTCCACCGCATCATTCATGGCAATATGCGCCGTCGGGGCATCGGTGTTATCAAGGCCGGCCCGCGGTTGAAGCCACCCGACAAGAAAAGCCACGCATTCTCAGATCGCACCGCGACGCCCATGGATGCGTGCGGCTGCAGTCGGCGCTTGCCATATGCCCTGCGCCGGGAAGCAGCCGGGAACTCGTGATTCTGAGCCAAGCAGTCGTTCGAAATCAATGGGCCGCATTCAAGAGTAGACGATACGCAGCTCAAGGGTGCCTTGCGAAAAAAATGGCGACAGGCGCAAGCTTTATGTGCGATACATGGCTCTGAGTGGGCGCTGCAAGACCCACCAGTGCTTTGGGAGAACATGAACATGGGCGACAGACTGGTAAATTTCTCGACAATCCTGCTTTTCGGACGAGAGATGGATGATTTGGTTAATATGGAGGCCGATAGCGTCAACAAGCCAGAACTCGACGAAAACAAGAAACCCATCGAAAAGACAAAGCGCCCCGAACAGGACGACAAAACCAATTTCGTGGACAGCCAGTTGGCCGCAGGAAATGCCCGTTTCGCCCGTATTTTCGGCTTCAGCTTTGAAGGGCATTACTACGATCTGGCGCGCCCTCAGATTTTTCTTGTGCATGGCGAAGGTGCGCCCGCGGAAGATGCCAAAGCCGTTCAGGAGCGCGGACGCGGCAGCGTTGATCAGGCGGGCCTCGCGGTGCGTAACGTGAAATTTGCCGATGACCTGAAGGTTTGGGCTTATGAAAAGTCGGACTTCTCTGTACGCATGGATCCTGAAATCGGTCCTCTGGAACAAATCCTGCTCGAGTCTGAACTTGGCGGGGACGGCGGCTATAGCGGCGGCAAGGCTTATAGTGGCGGCAAGGCCTACAGCGGTGGCAAGGCCTATAGCGGCGGTAAAGCTTATAGCGGTGGTAAAGCCTATAGCGGCGGCAAAGCTTTCGGCGGCAGCGACTGAACCGCGTTCAAAAGCTGCTCACGTTGCAGAGCTATTGATATAGCGTTTGTGAATTTTGGTGCTGTCTTCTGCGACCTGGTGAAACCCCAGACGCTGGTAAAAATTGCGAGCGCGGTTCCCTTTGACCAGTGACAGGCTCACGTTCTTGTTCTCTTTGCCGGCCTCAGCAATCGTTTCATTTATAAGATGCGTACCGATCCCTTTGCCCCGGGCCGCCTCCACCAGATGTAACTGATCCAGACAGAATTCGGTGTCGGTATGGGACACCTGGATCCAGCCTATGTCTTCTCCATCCAACGTGATGATTCTAACCTCATTGGCAATATAGTAACTGCGGAAGGCGCTTTCGATCTCATCTTGTTTCCAGGCGTCGAGCGCGCTCAGCAAAGGTTTCATTGAGCTCATGTACAGGGTGCGCGCAAAGTCGAAATCTTCGGCACGTCCGGGCCGCAAGGCAAATGTCGGTGGCGCAACACCCGGATCAGACGATCCTGCTTTGGCCATCAGCTTAGACCTGCCATTTTCAACCCCTCAATCAGGCGCTCTCGCGGTTCTGGGTTGCGGTCGGGCGGCACGTTTGCCCAGTGTTTCATCGTGAACTCAGGATGCGTGGCCAGGATTTGTGCCGCATGCTGTTTCGCTTCATCCATACGCCCCAAAAGCGCGTTGCTGGCCGTCAACATGCGGTATGCTTCTGTCTTGTCGTGCATCTGACCGAGTGTGCGGATCGCGCGCTCATAATCGGTCATATCAAAGAACGCTTCACCCAGATGCCAAAGGTACCAATCCGGGTAATACGGGTTAAGCCGCATGGCCCTTTCAATCAGTTCCACCGCGCGCTCCGGCTCTCCATATACGCTGGCCGAATGGCCCATCTCGGCAAGGATATCTGCGTCATTTGGGTTGTATTTGATTGCCCGTTCATACGCTGCCAGTGATTCATCATGACGGCGTTTGTAAAGACAGGCATTGCCCAATGCCGCATGCCCGCGCGCATCATCAGGATCCAAGCGCAGTGCGGTTTCCGCCTTGAGGATTGCATCGTCCAGGGCTTCTTCGGGGCGCTCGGTCCAGTTAAACCGCCACGCATCGTTAGAGGTGCGCGAAATCGAGGTGTATGAGACTGAATAATCAGGATCGATGGTTGACGCCTGCTCAAACAGACGTCGCGCATGAAGGTTCAATTCCCGCCTGGGCTGCTTGTACACTTCGCGTCCGCGCAGGATCAGCCCGTAAGCCCGGAGGTCTGAAGGCGCGGACCGCTGCTGGCGCTGGCTTTCTGCCTTGTCGATTTTCACTGAAAGACAGGACGCGATAACCGCTGTGATTTCGTCCTGAAACGTGAACACGTCGGCGATGGATCCGTTGAACTTCTCGGCCCAGACGGAACGCCCCGTGTCGGCTTCCAGCAGCTGGACCTGCACACGCAACTGATCACCGGCCCGCTGAAACCCACCGGTCGTCAGATACCGCACGCCAAGCTTCTCCCCGATCTCTTTCGGCTGAAGCGGGCTGTTCTCAAAGAAACTCGAAGATTGTTGCGCGATCACATGCAGGTTGTTGAACCGCGTGAGATTCGAGATGATATCCCCCGTCACGCCATTGCAAAGATGCAAATTCTGCGCTTCACCCGACATATTTTCCAATGGCAGAACCGCCACTGAATTGTCCGGAATATTCTGAGCCATGGCCGGCCGTTCTACAATTGCCGGGCTTTCCACTTGCAGCGGCTCTGCTATCCCCTGCGGCTCAATCTCGAAAACTTCGATCGGTTCATCTATATTTTTCAGCTCAGGCGTGCCCAGCGACTTCAGCGTTCCATTCGTGTTGCGTGCCATCTGCGACACAGCTTTTGACACGCAAATCCCGCCCGGTTTGGCCAGTGTCTGCAGCCGCGCGGCAACATTGATGGCGTGTCCGTGAAGGCCAAAATGCCCTTCACGCACTTCGCCCACATTTATGCCGATGCGAAAGGAGATAGGGTCCTCGCCGGTGTGCCAGACCGCATCATTAGCGAATTCTTGTTGCATCGCGATGGCAAAGTTCACGCAGTTCGACACATTGTCAAAAAGCGCCAGCACACCGTCGCCCGCGATATTCTTGATAGACCCTCCATAATCTGTCGTGAGCTGGCGGATCAGAGTAATGGCATGCGAAATCCGGATGGACGTCTCCGTCTCATTGCGACTCATCAACCTGGAATAGCTGTAGACATCGGCCACAAGCACCGCAGTCAGGCTAAAATGTTTGACGTCCGTTGGCTCCATCCGATGTGTCGTCTCGCAAATGTCTGAGGTAAGCGCCTGATTTAGAGGATCATTGACGAGACTAGAGGGTTTAAGCTTCAACTGGAACAATAAATTTTTGAATTGGACTTTAGAAACCAGCTCGGTTTAGCACGGGTATCAGCCCAAACATCTCGCGCAGGTGCCGATCGCCTTCGAAATGTGAGTTCAAAAGAATAGCGCCCAAAATCTGAGCGCACTAACAAGGGCTCGGACCCTTTTTTAACTACAGTGCTTTTAGTCCCCTGGCCCGATTGAACACAGGGGGACGTTGTATGGATTTGCATGCGTTGAGACATTGATCAAAGTAACCTGCGGATGTTGTCCAGAGAGCGCTTCAAGATACATTTCTTGTTTCTTGGGGCAGCGGGAAGAAGCTTCGAAAATGTCACTGTTCGAATCTGTAAGCACTCAAACGACTTGTTCCCGGCGCCACTTTGAAACTGCCGTGCCTTTGTGCAGCAACAAGTGATCGTTTAAGCCATTTTCCGTATCTAATCAGCGCTCTTTCCTATTGTTTTTCGCGCGCCAGATCCCTTTACAGCTCCAGGGCACGAGTTACTGTTATCGACGGCTCTTCAGCACCACCGAGAATTGCGGCCGCATCCCTGATATCAGTTTTGTTTTGCTGAAAAGAGATGGTTTCAATCCGCGCCAGCAGTTCTTCATTCGGAAATTCTCCAACTTAGTCCACGCGCAGATGGCGAAAACCCGAGCCGCTGCGAAGTCTCGTGTAGCTTGAAAACGCTGTTCTGAATCCGATGTGTCACTAGGGTGAAATTATCTGGTGGAGGAGGTGTCCGCCAGATAAAGTTCTATAAACTTATAATTTATTGTATTGTATTGTATTGTATTGATATTTTTAGATTTTATATTTCTGTTTGTATAGCAATTTCCACTCCTCTGTCATAATGCAACTAATGCATTTCGAGACAATCCTGAGACTTAGATTTGTGGCGAAACGCGTTCATCGCTTTATTGTTCCGTCGAATTTCGATTTTCCCCTGACTCGGGCTAACATCGAAACGATTTAGCAAAAAGAAAACCATTTGACTGCTGACATATTTTGGCAACGGATACGGATATCTGTTTTCAGCGTTCGTCGGATATTTTCATAAGGAAACTTTTTACAACGTATGAGCTTCAAAAAAGAGACCAGAGCAATAAACCATGATTTCGCATTCGAAGAAAAACGCGACATATTCGATCGGGCCGATTAGCTCGCATTTGTTTGCCATCCGGTTCTTTACCAGCCAGTTAGCGGAAACAAGTTGCAGTTTGATCCGGTGAGGCTTGTCCGGGTGTGAAAGCGGAGCCAAAACTTTCTGGCAAGGCGTGACAAAGACATTCTCCTCTGGCCAACCCTTTCCGAAAGCATTTGTATGAATTTGAATGGGCGGCATGATCCAGAGTTGGCTCGGCTCAACTTTCTTTTGATAAACTTCTTTTAGTTCCTGATATCGCCCGGCAAGCCTGTCGAATACGACATCACCGGAAGCAAGGTTTTTTGCAGGTCTCATGGCGCCATCTTCATGCACCTGAATCATTGTGTGCCCAAGCATCATGCGCTTTTAAGCGCTTCCTGACACCAGTGCCGCTTTTGGATACCTTGATTATGAAACGATTTAGTCAGCAATGGCTTGTTGTTTGCAAAGTGCCTTTGCGCAAGTCTACGTCCGGGGCGACCTTTGACGATCTCGCGTGCGGATTTTGGTGCCCTCGACAGCTGAGTATTGGGAAACAATGACAGAATTTCCTTGCGGGATGCGCGCGAAACAGCTTTGAGCGCTTCTTCACCAGTGAAAAGCGTTTCAGTTGGCGCCCCTTCCGAGAAGACAACCTGATGGCTGTCGCACAGGAAATGCCAATACTCGATGCCGCTTTCGGGCTCGATTACGTCAATGCCTGAAAGCTGCGTAAGGTGCTTGGCCGCGACCAACACCTCGTGGGTGCCAAACATACGCAACGCTATTTTCGACTGTACTAAGATTCGATGTTGGGGAGATACAATCAGATCCCGCTTTGGGAAGTGCTCTGCCAATGCGCCTGCCGAGACGCGAATTGGTCGAAACTCCGGTTTGACCTTCAAGTGCTGCGATGAGAGCTTTTGCGATCCAATCCAACGAATATTTTGAAGTCCGTCGTCAAGTGTCAGAACTTTGTCACCAGCGCTGAGTTGTTCAACCGGAACTTCACCTTTGTCGGTGGTAATCAAAGTGCCCGCTGCAAAACAAACGATATTTTCAATCTCAAAGAACGTAACAGGTGTGCCGTCAGCCATGGTGAAACTGCCGGACAGACCACCAGCAAGGTCATCTGTATTGGAAAAAGTGATATCCGCGACCGAGACATCCGGCGTTAGTTGCAGTGTGTCGCCATTAGTTTCCGCCCCTTCACCACCAACGATGGTTACTGCGGCATTGCCGGTGCCGGTTGTGTCCAAATCCTGCAGTGTGAAATAGTCGTCGCCGTCACCACCGCTAACCGTATCGCCCTGATCGACGGTGATATGGTCATCACCGTCGCGACCAAATACAAAGTCGGCGCCGGTACCGCCATCAATCGTATCATTCCCGCCATCTGTGAATATCCGATCCGCGCCTGCGCCACCCAGAACGGAATCATCTCCCTCCCCGCTCAGAATGGAATCGTCGCCATCGCCACCGTCGATAGAATCGTTGTCATCCCCGCCAGTGATGGTGTCGTTATCGTTCCCGCCAATGAGCGTATCGTCCCCACCGCCACCAAGGATCAGGTCGTCGCCATCCCCACCGTCGATACTGTCATTGCCCTGCACAAGATCGGTAGCCGTGATGACCACATTATCCACCCGACCGTCGGTAGAGAAGGTGTTCGTGGTTGCGGTGTTCGTTATGACTAGTGTCGAATTGTTGGTGACCGGTGTGAAGGTAAAGCTGACAGCATTGGTGCTATCGTTGAGAACGGTGTGCGTTTCCGATGCAATCACGGTCCCGGTGTCATCAAGGATTTCTATACGGAAAGTATGATCGGCAACGCCTCCGTTTTCCTCAATCAGATCGAGAGACAGGGTATGTTCGACCCCTACCTGCGCGATAAAAGTGCGCTCGACAGAGTCACCTGCCGGTCGATCATTGGTGTTGAAACTCAGGCTGCCGAGCACATTTACCGCGGGGAAAAACCCGTCAAAGTTCCCGTCCACCAACGTCCAGCCTGCTGTTCCAAGCGAGAAATCACCGTTGAAGATTTCGTTGCCGTTATCCAGATTATCTCCGGCGAGGCTATCGTTCCCCGCGCCACCCGTTATCGTGTCATCTCCGCTGCCACCGGTGAGGTAGTCAGCGCCAATGCCACCATCCAAGGTGTCGTTGCCTGCGCGCCCGGCGAGGGTGTCATTGCCATCTTCACCGCTCAGGGAATTGTCTCCCGATGAGCCGCTGACAACGTCGCTACCATATGATCCGACAGCGTGCTCAAAATTTACAACTGTTTCAACATCACCATTCACCCCGCCTGCGGCGTTGAGAGTTCCGGTCCCTGCCTCCAGATCCAGCTCAACAAATTCAGCGGTTGTGCCGAACGCATCCTGATAGCTGACGGTGTCGTCACCATCACCGCCATCCAGATGATCGGTGCCGAATCCACCCGAAACCAGATCGTTATCAGCACCGCCATCTATTGTGTCGCTACCACCGGCACCGGTGATCGTGTCATCACCACCATTGCCCAAGATTATGTCATCCAGATTTGTGATGACGTCTCCCCCTCCATCCGCCGGAAGATTGGAATCGTCATAACCAAGGCCCATAACCTCGCCGGTCTCTTCACCATCAACTTCTGCGGCCAAGGTTGCAGTTGAGGATGCGGTGGCGCTCACGCCAAATAAATTGACTAGGTTCGGTGCAGTGATTTGGACCTCGCGCACACGAAGATCATCTGGAACGCCGAAATACACGTCACCGTTCTCTAGTTGCGCCAGGCCGTAGGAACCGCTTACGGTCGAACCATCAGCAAGCGTCAGCGTCATAAAATATGTTGATTCGGCATCCAGAGTCGACGAGCGGAAAACACCTCCGGCTGTGAACGACAACGTTTCTGCGGCAAAGCCGGCATCGTCCGACCAAATAGATCCGTCGTTGTTGGCATCATTCCTGAAGAGCGTAATCTCTTCCAACTGGGTGTGGTCGTAGGTCCCAAGGACTACGTTCGGGTTTTCGTTGCTAAAATTTGCTTCGTTGGTGTCAAGCTTGGCAAAATTGCCCAGATAGAACACTGTCGTTACGTGCACTACCATTGGATCAACCCCTCAACTTGCCACCCTTGGGGACCAGTCTCAAATTTGGATGTAGCCGTGGGCATTGTGAGTTCTCCGGTTATTCGGAGAGCAAAAGGTCCGGCAATCCGCTCATTCCGAGCCTACGGAGCACGCCAGCCCACCTTGCGCATTCCGGGCTCTGATGATCTAGGGCGCTAATATTCGTTCACCCGCCTAAATCAGATCGAATTCATTACCGATTTCATCTGCTCACCTCTGTGGTTTCGTTTTCGGAAAACCTAGTAAATCGGGACAACAGGAAGGGATTGATTTTTGCGTCATGCGCTATTCCCACGGGCCATTGGGTAGCTTTGTGGCAAGCATGTGTTCTAGCACTCAGACTTTACGACCCAGATGCATTGATCGTGTGTCATTTTTTTGAGCTAAAATGAAAGTCTGCACGATTTCGCCAATTTCTTTCATTTGAATTCCGAATCGAATTTCGCTTACGAATCGAATTTTTGACGGCCTGCTGGTGCGCACGACAGCTATGATCCTGAGGTTCAAAAATTCCAGGGTTCCCCTTTACATTTGGTCAACTACTATTCCGGAGTTGTCATGCATATTGAGATTGCCGCGAATTTCCTCAATCTGCATCCTGCGAATTGGGGGGATGATGGAACTAAAACGGCGCCTAGAAAATCTGTCGATGCCTCAGCTCCGGTTGATCGTGGAAGCAAGCAAAACCCGTTCGTTGTCTCAAAGTGCCGAAAATCGGGGAATTACCTTGTCTGCCGCGTCCCGTTCTTTGAAAGACGCAGAGCAAAAGCTGGGATTTTCTCTGTACGACAGAACGCCAACCGGATTGTCGCCGACTAAAAAGGGCACCATCGTTGCGAACAATATATCAGCCGCGCTGGACCTTTTGTTTCTTGGAGAAGGCGCAGGCACATTTGATGTGGCAAACTCTGATAGTTTCAGCTTTGCATTCGGCGGCAGCAATTTTGCAGGCACCAGTTTATGCGCACCAATACTCGCTCAGTTGTCCAGTATATGGCCTGAAGTCAGGGTTCGGTTTCAGACCGGCACGACACCGGAAATTCTGGACATGCTGATTGAGGGGTCGATTGATATAGCTTGTACCGAGGAAATTCATAATTACGGTCGTGATTTCAATCACGTAAATATCTATATCGACGAATTGTGTGTCGTATGTAGTAAATCCGTCCAACTGCCCCCAAGAATACCCAATAATAAATTTCTGTTAAATCAAAAATGGGTAATCCCGTCGCGGGCTGAGAAGTCGGCCCGGCAGGCAATCGACAATTTTTTCAAAGCACGATTGGGAGCTTACCCACAGCATGTAATTGAGGGTGACGACCCAATTGCTATGTATGGTCTGGCCGGGTTCCGAGGTTACTTTTCAATCGCGCCCGCCAAATTTTGCGTCGCGTTTCAGGAACGTCTTGCTCTCAATGTTCTGCCGATCTTTCTGCCGAACTCGGGACGCAACGTTTCGATGACCCATCTTGTTACAAATGAAAAAGCGGAAGGGCTCAAACAGATTTCCAAGACAGCCGCTGGAATTGTTTTACGTTTGGTACAAAACGAAAAAGTTGATGCTGATATCAGGAAACTCAAAAGTGGAGAGTTTCTTTGAATCGTTTCGACTCTGGAAAGCTAGAACTTTTGGCGCTTAAGGATTTGAGGGTCATTAGGGCTGCTGCACAAGTGGGATCCACATCAGGTGCCGCCACGATGATGAGTATTTCTCAAAGCGCAGTTTCAAAGACAATTTCGCGTGTTGAAAGCACTCTCAACGTCAAATTGTTTATACGTTCTCAATTGGGGATCGTCCCTACACCAGATGGCGTTATGTTGCTCGACTACATTAACAGCATTTTTGAAGGGTTTGATCTGGCCGCCAACCGTATCGAACGCATCCGAAATCCTGGTGCAATGAACATAAACATAGGGATGCATGTGGGCCCTTCCGGGTACTTCCATTCCCAAATTCTCAGTAAACTTGGCGAAACCGGCGCTTTGCAGGCTGGGTGCAAGTATGGTTCTTATTCTGAAACAGTAAGCCAGTTGTCGGATGGATCGATTGACATATTTCTTGGAGACATCTCGGAATTGTCTACAAGTGACTTTGTGTTGTTTCCGTTTTTCAAAGACCAGTACTGTGTCGTTCTGAGCTCAAGCATCCCACCGATCGGGACTTCTCTTCCTGAATCGATCCTGAAGCGCACTTGGGTTATTCCGGATTTAAGTGACGGGTTACAGCAAAGCCTTTCAGTTTTACTCATCGAAAATGGCTATAACACTCCGCTCAAGCGCATTGTCACTTCAAGTGATAGCCTCATCTATCTGTTATGTGCGACAATGGGAATGCCAACTCTTTGGCCAAGAAAACTTTCCCAACTCGCCGAAAATTTACCAATCTATGCAACCGAAGTTTTCGTTCCAGACTCAAACATTTTGTACGGAGCCGCTGTTCGAAAGCGTCATGAATATTCGGCAAGAATTTTCGACATTTTATCGGAAATTCAGAGTTTCGATGAGGTTCAATCCCTGCAGAACTCTGACTAAACAGTCCTTTTGCAATCTTGCCAACCAGTGCGAATATGTACATTTTCATTCTAGCACTTCACACAAATTCGATGAACTTGTTGAATGGCATTTCTCGGAGTCTCTTGCCGGTCGCGGCGAAAATTGCGTTTCCAAGCGCTGGCCCGGCAGGCGGAACTGGTGGTTCACCGACCCCGCGAACCTTCGATCCGTTTTCCAATCCTCTTACTATGATTTCGGGACATTGATACATGCGCATCGCATCGTGTGCTTGATAGTTTGTTTGTTCGGCCATGCCGTTTCGATAGGTGATTTCGCAATTAATGGCGTGACCTAGACCATAAATTACACCACCCTGTACCAGGTTTTCAAAGTTCACAGGGTCGATCAGCCTGCCAACATCACATGCAACGAATACGCGATCAATCTTGATGCCGTTTTTGGTGTTTGAAACTTCAATTACTTCCGCAGTTGGCACACCGAAACTCTCGACAAATGCAACACCGCGACCGCGGTCAGGTCCTAATTCACTGCCCCAGCCGGACATCTCAGCAACGGCTTCGAGTACCTTGCGAGACGGGTCGTGATCGATCAAACGCAAACGCTCTTCCATTGGGTCGGCGCCTGCTGCGTGACAAAGCTCATCAATGAACGTGTCGAAGATGAAACCCGCACCTGGCGCCCCAACAGACCTCCATGACGACACCGGTGCCAGCTCAGGTGCGCGAAACGCGCACATACGAAAGTTGTCTATTTTATATGGATTGTTCCATGCGCCGGCGGCAATCTGAGCGTCCGGTCCAGGAATATTGAAACCTGCCCTGCCCATCTGCGATTTGATGACTGAAGGAGCGGCTATGTGCACGTTAATGGATTTTATTTGACCATTTTCAACCGTCCCGTTGCATCTGCCCATAGCGATATGTCTAGGATAGTCATGGGCGAAATCTTCCTCTCGGGAGTAAGTCAGCTTGACCGGCGTTCCACGCATATTATTGGCAATTTCCGCGGCGTGTTTCAAATGCTTGAACTCAAGCCGATGACCAAAACTGCCACCCATAAATTGGTTATGATAGATCACCTGATCCGGCGAATGGCCGGTAACTTCTGCGACAATCTGGGTGAGCAAAATGGGGAGCTGATGACCTGTCCAGACCTCAACTTGTCTATCGGTAACGCAAACAACTGCATTCAAGGGCTCCAGTGGTGCGTGGGCGACGTAAGGTGAGCGATACTCTGCCGAGACGGTCTCTGCCTCAGCCATTGAGTCTTCGACATCCCCGTCATCACGCCACATTTTGTCAAGGCGATCTTCATTGAAACTATTCGCCAGTGTATTCCAATGATCTGCTTGCTCGTGTGGGTAAGGCGCTGCGCCCCAGTCAATTTCAAGCGCATTCGCTGCCTCTATCGCATGCCAGGTGTTGTCTGCGATTACAGCGACGCCGCCTGATATCTCAAGCACTTCGCTCACGCCTCGCATATTCTTTGGCGTGGCCGCATCAAATCCTTTGATAACGCCACCTTTGCGTGGGTTCGAACGGATTGCGGCATAAACCATGCCTTTTATACGTACATCGATACCATAGGGTAAAGTGCCAGTAGACTTTCCTACGACATCTAGTCTCTGCATCGGCTTGCCTATCATGCGCCATTGGCTGGGCGCGCGCAGGGCAACATTTTGAACCGGTTCGACATTCGCCGCCAACCTCGCAAGTTCAGTGTATTTTATCTCAGTTCCGTCGGGGAGCTGAACCGCCGCACTGGCTGTTTTCAGTGCCTCAACAGGAACCCCAGATTTTACGGAGGCCGCTAGTTTCAAGGTCTCGCGTGCCGCTGCTCCCGCCTCACGAAGTTTAAGGAAGCTGTCGGGCATCGAAGTGGAGCCGCCAGTTCCCTGCATCGCCAAAATTTGGTAAACCCCCGCAAAAGGCTCCTCATGGATTCAGCAACCAAACTTTCATCCGTTGACTTGAAGGGCACACCTTCGTCAGCAAAAGCATGGTTCCAATATGCTGGTGAAGGATGACCGAAGCTCGTTTCAAACTGACCGAATTCAATATCGAGCTCTTCGGCGATAAGAGCAGCTTGCGCAGACAATACTCCTTGTCCCATATCGCCATGGGGTGTGATGAGCGTGATCTTCTCGCTGTCGATCAGGACCCATGGATTAAATGTCACCGCACCGTCAGAGAGTACATCCATTAATGGATTCGCCAATGTGCGATGCATCATGTATGTGCCGAATGCGACGCCTCCGACCATGGTTGCTGATCCAACCAAAAATGATCGACGACCTATTGTTTTGAGGCGACCCAATGTTCAGGCCTCCTTTAGTTTTTGTGCCGCTGCGTTTATCGCAGCTCTGATACGCGGATAGGTTCCGCAGCGACATAGATTCCCGCTCATTGCGATATCTATGTCTTCATCGGTGGGATTAGTGTTCTGGTCGAGGAGAGATGAGGCCTGCATAATTTGGCCCGACTGACAATAACCACATTGTGCAACTTGATGCTCAATCCATGCCTCTTGTACCGCGTGAAGCAGCTCTGGTGTACCTAAGCCTTCAATTGTTGTGACGTTGGCCCCGTTGGCCATTGTGACAGGGACTTGGCAGCTTCGCACCGCGATGCCATCCATGTGAACAGTGCAAGCTCCACATTGGGCGATACCACAACCGAACTTCGTCCCTGTGAGCCCCAACTCGTCTCGCAAGACCCAAAGCAAAGGCATGTCTTCTTCGACATCCACTTCATAGTTTTTGCTGTTTACAGTAAGCTTCATAGCCACTTTCCTGTTGTGAGCGGTGTCCTTGGTCGCTCCGGATTTCTCATTCACCTTCATTCCAAACTGGCTTTGGCTGACTGAATAGACTCCGTCCCTCAAACCTCCAATTATGCCCGACGAGCACCGAGCTCAGAAAATTCAGAGCATCACACTGGATAAGAATATTCTAAGGTAAAAATCTCTAACGTTGCAGTCACATTTTGCGGCGGCGGCGAACTAAACTCACCCACTGCTTCAAGTGCAAACAATACACTTCAAAATTTTAAGCTGACTTTCGTGCCCACGGCGATGGCATCACTACCGCTAAACGATGAAACTGTTGAGTTTGCACCCCCAATGTCAAAATAACGAATTCCAGTTGTGATCTCCCAATCTTCGGTCTCGTAAGTCAGGGTCAGGCCATAACTCACATAACCATCGCTGCCGACAAGATTACTCACGATGTCTCCGTGGTCTTTCTCATAGCCAAAAATTGCAACGCCGCTCCAACTGGGTGAAAATCGGTGCCCAATCCCCAGCTCGTAAGTCCAAATATCACTGGTGCCGCTTACGATTGGGTTGGGGAAAAACTCGGGAGGGGCCAGACTGGATTCAGTCCATTCCCGCCACCTTGCCGATCCGAAGATTAGTGTATCTTTTGCGACACCTGTTTGACCGTAAACAGTGACGGCTTGTGGAGTAGCCACCTCGAATCTAGTCCCTGTGTTATCCCTGAATTTGTGTTTGATTTCTGATTCATAGGTTATCGCAGCACGCAAGGCGCGCTCTGGGATTTCATATGCGCCACCGGCCAGGTATCCCAATCGATAATCCTTATCTACATTCAATGTGTAGGGATTGGGGAAAGTACCGCCAAATGAAACAACCCTTATGCTGCCTCCGACCCCTTGAAGCCGGAGACCTCCATAAAGGCTGAAACTATCGGTCGCCTGATATTTTGCCATGCCGGTAACGGCAATGGAGGAAATCTCGGCGCTGGAACCCGAAAAAAATGCGCCGGGTATTCGATAGCTAACTGATGCCCCCAAAGGTTCATCTATCACAATTGCAAAAGTCAGAATTTCGTTCAGCTCATGCTTGTAGCCGATCGCATAGGATTCATAGCTGTTTTGAATATTGCCGGTTCTACCACCCAAAGCCAAAGGCGACCCTGATACGGAAGGATGAATCGTTGAAGCGGAAATTTCGAGGCGGTTTTTCCCTTCCGCGAACAGAATGGGCGAAGGATCACCTCTGCGTTCAATACTTCCTGCCTGCGCAATTTCTGTTAAAATCCCAATTGCAATCCAAAACGCGCACAGCAGTTTCATTTAGACCTCGGAAAAAGATGAATCCTGAATTTCCAAAACTATAGCGGTTCAATCAAATCTCTCACATAGTTGATGTAAAAATTTCTAAGAATTTCGCCACTTTTCAATAATTTGTCTACGCTTTGATGAACTTGCAGACAGCTCTAGTGTTCTTGGTCCAAATGAATTGGGACAGATCAATCGATGGCGCAGCATTTTTGGTCGTGAGTGACCGCAATGCGAGACAATCCCGACCTTAGATTTTACGCCCTCGCTGACGCAGCATCGCTTCGCACTTGCGGCACATGTGTTGTTGCAACGCAGCGTACGTCGTCAATCCGGTCATTCATAGGCGTTGTTATTGCTGGAACCAAAACCGTGCTTTCGCCGCAGGTTGATCAGTCAATCAAGACGCGGACGAAGCGGATTACCGCAGCGATTAGTACAAGCGTCCGCTTTGCCAAATTGACCGTAATTCTCGATGTACTACATAGGGAATTTGTTAGCAGTTTGTTTTGTGCCGGATTTTTATGCCGCTACGATCCTGCAGGCCGAATCGAGAAGCACTTGGGCACCCGCAATTAGTGATGCATCTTCTGTATATTCCAGTGGGTTGTGACTTATGCCGTTGCGGCTGGGAACAAAAATCATCGCGGTCGGGCAGATACGCGACATCATTTGTGCGTCATGACCAGCTCCGGAGGTCATTCGTTGGCAGGACAATTGCCGTGCAGCGGCACCCTCTTCAATCATTTCCACGATGGTTTCGTCAAAGGCTACAGGTTCAAAGCGAGCGAGTAGTTCGGTTTGAACGGTCACACCGTCGCTGACTTCCAGCATTTCGAGGAAGTCAGTCAAAGCGGCCTGACGGTGTTCCCATGTGGACAAACTGGGATCACGTAAATCCACAGTGAATTCTGCAAAATCTGGGATGACGTTGATTGCATTTGGACCGAACTTTATTGTTCCCACTGTCGCCACGCTATCGGAATCTGCAACCAGATCGCGCAGGAAAGTAATTACCTTGGCCGCCGCGAGACCAGCGTCGATGCGCAGATGTGTGGGCGTGGTCCCTGCGTGGTTTGCCACGCCCTTGATAGTGATTTTTTGCCAGAAAATACCCTGAAGGTTTGCCACAGCACCCATCAGTTTACCTTCGGCCTCCAACAACGGGCCTTGCTCTACATGCGCTTCGATAAAGGCCGAAGGAACGATGGCACCGGGCTCTAAATCACCGGCGTATCCGATCCGATCCAGCTCCTCTTCCAAAACGGTTCCGTCGATCCCTTGAGTTGCCAATGCTTCGTCCACATCCATCCCGCCGGCGTAGACCAAAGATCCCATCATGTCGGGCGCGAAACGCACGCCTTCTTCGTTGGTGAAGGCCGCCACAATTACCGGGCGATCCGGTTTTACTCCCGCGGACTTCATTGCCTCAATCACCGAGAGAGCCGACAAAACCCCATAGCAGCCATCATAAATGCCCGCATTGATAACGCTGTCGATGTGGCTTCCCATCATCAGCGGAGCGACTTCGCTCTCGACATTCCATATACCGAAGATGTTACCGATCCTGTCCACGCGAACTTCAAGTCCAGCTTCCTTGAGCCATGCAACAAATTGATCCCGACCAAGCTTGTCTGAATCCGATGCGGCAAGACGGGTTAATACGCCCATACTATCCCTGCCAATATCGCCCAGAGTGTTGAGGCGAGATAGGAGAGTTGTTTCGTCTACGGTGATGCTGTTAGCCATACTAAGCGCCCTTGTGTGCAGTACAATGCAAATTTGGCGTAGAGATATCACGCTTTTCTAAAATCTAAATTTCTAATTAGTTGCCATAAGTTTCTAAAAATGTCACAATTTATGCGATTATAAGAAACTAATGGAAAGACGCCTTGAAAGACTCTCTAGATGAAATGGATCGAAAGATATTGAATATATTGCAACGGCAGGGAGACATTTCCAATCGCGCTCTTGCGGATGCGGTTGGGTTGTCGCCACCTCCTTGCCTGAAACGCGTTCGGCGCTTGCAGGAACTAGGCGTGTTAGAAAAGACCGTTGCCCTGTTGAATCCTAAGTTGGTCGGACAAGGTTTGATCGCCTTTGTCGACGTGGAGTTGGAAAAACAACGCGATGATTTGCTGCGACTTTTCGAGCAGCGCGTTTCGGAACGGCGTGAAGTCATGCAATGCTATATGGTCTCTGGCGATAGCGACTACCTTTTGGTGGTCAACGTACCTGATATGGAGGCCTACGAACTTTTTGTTCGCGATGTTTTCGCGCGAGAACCTAACATACTAAGATACAAAACACGTTTTGGTATGAGCCGTGTAAAATACTGCACAGAGTTTCAAATTGAGAACATCCGGCAACGTTGAGTTCACGAAACCGAGTTTACTGCTCACAAATTCAAGTGAACCGGTGCCATAGCTGTCATTCGCCGCAATATCAAATACAGTGAGTAATGGGATGTACCGGCTGCTTCACCCAGCAGGTTAGGCTTGGCCTATTTCTGCAACATGGAGAAGTAGCATGGCGAAGAACGATTTTAATGAGTTGATGTCGGTTGGCATCGACATTGGCAAAGATGTCTTTCACTTGGTTGGTTTTGATTATGATGGCCAGCTCGTGCTGCGCAAGAAGATCAAACGGCTGGCACTGTTGGCAACGTTTGAGAATTTGCCGCGCTGCATTGTTGGTATGGAGGCCTGCTTGAGCGCGCATTTTGTCAGCCGGACGCTGCGCGAAATGGGTTTCGAGCCTCGTATTATTCCTGCGATTTACGTGAAGCCTTTCAACAAGGGTCAAAAGAACGACTACAATGATGCCGAAGCCATCGCAGAGGCTGCGTTGCGTCCCAATCTGAAAACAGTCTCAGAGAAAACCCAGGACCAGCTTGACCTTCAAGCACTACATCGCGTCCGGTCTCGCCTTGTGTCGCGGCGGACGGCAGCCATGAACCAAATCCGTGCCTTTTTGATCGAACAAGGCATCACCGTCCGGCGCAGTGTCGCCGCCCTGCGCAATTCCCTTGATGCTATTCTGGACAACCGCAGTGGCGAGATGTCCCTGCGCATGCGGAAGCTGATTTTGGGTCTTCAACAGGATTGGATCTGGCTGGATAAACGGATCGAGATGACGACATCAGAAATCAAAAAGGTCAGTGAAACTGAGCCGGGTTGCCAGCGCCTCATGACCATCCCAGGCATCGGCCCCCTGATCTCGACAGCAATGGTCGCCGCCATCGGCAAAGGCGAGGCCTATGACCGAGGGCGTGACTTTGCGGCCTGGCTTGGATTGGTGCCACGGCAACACAGCACTGGGGGACGCACCATATTAGGCAGCATCACAAAACGCGGAAGTAGATATCTGCGCATGCTCTTTGTGCAGGCAGCACAGGTCATCATGATGCGGCCAAAGAACTGGCACAAGTTCAGCTTTGGCGTTTGGCTGGAGGCGGCCTCAACGCGCATGCAGCACAACAAGCTTGGTGTCGCACTGGCCAACAAACTGGCCCGGATCGCATGGAGCGTTCTAAGCTCCGGCAAGGATTTTGATTGGAAGGAAAGAGAGACAGCGTCAGCGATCTAAGCAGACCGCTGACACAACGATGTTCGTAAACCTCAAATGCATGGAACGGGAATAAGACGCACCCAAAGTCTGAGAGCCCAAATGGTCATCAATGATCTGGTAAGTAATGAGACAGCGGCGCGTGCGCACTCCCAACAGGGCCACGGCAATCAACAAGCCGATACAAAGGCCGGATACATATCAGCGACTTCCTGAAGACGTGCAATTTATCACTTGCGAACAGCAGCCGGTACATACATTGGGCTCGAAACAGCCATCGGAGGCGGTGCAGAATCGACTGGTAGGTTTAAGATTGAGATCACCAAGGACGGCCCATTCCTGACATTGAGCACCCAGCCAAGATGCTGCGTTTGCAGTCCGCTTTCTAGACATTCGCCGCGACCGCAAAAACTTGGGTTGGCCGAACTCACAGTCCGCGGGACAGATCCGTCATAGGCGTTCGAAGTGCAAATGTCTGGTTTCCGGTCACGTGACAGCAATCGAAAATTTCACTACCTGCGGAAACGGTTGTGTTTTGGCAAACGACGTATTGTATCCGAGGACCGATTTCAGCCTACGAAATTTTCTTTCGCATCTCAAAAGACAACTGAATAATAGATCAAAATGAAACAGCAGAACGGTGCTTAAGTGTTTTGTGGCTATTCTGGTAGCTTGGCGTCACCGAGCAACTGCGAGAGCTTTTCAGGTATGGCTTTGCCCCTATATGGCTGCCGCTGCAAATAGCCGTTGACTGAAAAGTCAGCCGAAATCTTCGCAATGCGAACACCCCGAGAAATAGCCGCCTTGGTCTCTCCTTGCTCCATGTCTATCGCACACAGGAGTACCATCGCCTCAAGGTCTTCGTCGTTTTTGTTGAGCGCCTCTCGTGCAGGTCGAACCGCCCCAGACAAATTTCCTTGCGCCCTCATTACCGCCGCCAACACCAGACTAAAGAACGGCGGATGGAATGGAGAATATCGGATCGCCGACTTAATGTGCTCCAGCGCGGCATCTTGTTCTCCACAAAAATGCAAGACGTTCGCATAGAATCCATTTGCATTTGCACAGCTCGGACGATTTTGCACAGCGGAAGCTCCTGCTTGAAGTGCTGCGTCGAATTTTCGGTCGAGCAAATAGAGATGGCTCAATACCGTAAAGGCCTGACCGTCGCTGTCTTCAAATGCCGCTGCTTTTTCAGCCCATTTCCGCGCGAGCGCATGAGATTTCTCAGGTGATGACGACCACCCTCGCTGTAAGTCAAACCAGTGCGCTAGTGATATCCATGTTGCACCTAGCGATAAGTCAGGATGATGACGTGTAACATTCTCGAAGTCGTGCCGTGCAACGCCCAAACTAGCCTTTGTCATTTTGAAGAAGTTGTCGATACCACGATAGAAGACCTCAAGCGACTTAAGATCAGGAAGCACTTTGTGCCAAATACGAGCTGCCTCACCCGCGACGAGTTGAACGCTCATGGCGGTCAAAATTTCGCGCGTGATGTCATCAAGAAAGAGAAACGTGTCTTCAACTTTACGGTCAAGCTGGTCTGACCAGACAACACTGTGATTTCTTGTTTCGATCAGCTGGGCGGAAAATCGCACCGTATCGCCGGACCGGCGCACCTGACCGTTAAGCATGTATTGGGCATTTAGCGCCGCAGCCGCGTCTTGCGGTGCCAGCTTTGCGGCGGCGCTAGACGATCCAATCGCGATAACGCCCAAGCCCGAAATGCGGATCAATGCATTTTGGATGTCGATCCGCAAACCCTGAGCAAGACTTTGAGACATCTGCCCTTCGTTCAAGCATTCAAACGGCATTACAGCGACCGTCGGTTTATCGGCAGTTTCCATGTTTTTGGTGGTGGCCAAAGGCGAACTGTTGCTGAAGGGCGGATAAAAACTAGGTTCCGGAAGGAATCGAAATCCGCGGCGTGGGATCGTTTTCAGCACTCGTTGGGATTTTCCGTCATCGCCAAGGATTGTCCGGACCGCATTAATACGCGTCGAAATCGCAGCGTCCGACACAATACGTCCGCCCCATACCCCCTCGAGAATCTCTTCCCGGGAGACAAGGCCGCCTGCGTTCTCTGCAAAGAACTTTATCAGATCAAATACCTGAGGCTCTAAATTCAATACGGTTCCATTGCGTGACAGTTGCAGTGACTCCAAACACAATTCGAAGTCCAGGAAACGTATCAGCTTTATGTGTGACATATCTCAAGATAGCCGAACACCGCCCTGAACGGCTACTGCGAAAATCAAAATGAAGAACTTCTAAAGATGTTCTAAAGACCTGCTTTAAGCGGCTTTCTCCTGACGCTGGTATCCAAAGATTACGGCAACCGGCACCAGCCGAACGCAAGGAGAAATAAAATGACCATCAAACAACAAAGTGAGTTCGTGAGCGCGAATGGTTCAGTCAATACCACTAAGGCGATACGCGCCGGGCACGAAGCGAGAAGCGAAGCGCTCCGAGAGATGTATGCGACGCTGCGCAGCATGGTCGAACGGATGTTTCGGATCAATTCTACCCAAGCTTGAATGACTTTCCTCGCCGCCGCAAAGCAACGCAGTTCGATTGGAGGGAAAACTGGAGCGCGGCCCAAAATGACTTGAACCCGACATTCATGCAACGTGCAGCATTCGACAGAATGGGCACAATGCCGACATTCTGGATTCGATTATCTATACGCAAAAATTCACCTAGCGCGCTGGTTTAGGCGGGCGAGGTGGATGTTGCCTTGCCGGGCCGGAGGGGGCGGAACCGGGAGGAGGAGACGGAGGTAGTCCGGAGGTTGCGGATACCCCTGCACGGCCCAAGACTTTCGGTGTCAGTTCAAAGCCTGTCTGTTCGATCCGGTGTAACACCCGGCGGGCCAGGTTGGGGTTCTGGATGTCAAAGGTTTTGCGCCGCAGGAACCAGTAGAGGAATTTCTCGAACGGAAACTCCCGCTCACCAACTTCGGCGAACGCCGCTTTGGCCTCTGCCTCATTCCGGACGGTTATTGCACAGAGGTGAAAGTCGCTGGTACCAAACAAAATCGCCGGGGTGCGGTGCAGTAGCCCCTCGAAGGACGCACCAGAGCAGATCGACACCGAACAATGCGCACCTTTCAGCAGGTCATGCACATTGGCCGAAACCATTGAAACTCTGTCTTCGCGCCGTGCCAGCATCAGGGCGTGTTCGGATGCAATCGTGTCGGGGCGTTTGGGGTGTGTTTTGATCAGCACCTCGCGATCGCCACGATAGCGCATAACCAGATCGAGCATTTCGGTCTCCATCATATGCATACTGCGCATCACAGGTTCACTGATGCCCTGCAGCAATACGATGATCTTGCCTTGCCCGATCGAACCGGAGAGTTCCGGTTGCGGGTATTTGGAAATACCGCGCGTCGCAAAACGGCGTTGCAGAAGCTCAAAAAACTGGGAGGCATTTTCGGGGTCAATCCGGCTGAGATCCGGCTTGGCCCGGCTGAGCGAGCTGTCGCAAAGAACGCCACGCTGGTCGAGATACCAATAGCGCCAGAGATAGGCGACGCCACAGTTCAGCACATTGTGCCTGCGCAAAAATCCGTGATGCACAAGATGAAAAGAATGGGGCGAATAGACATCCAGAGACGTTGTTGATGGCCTCTCAACAACTTTGATATTCAGGCCCATCGTCTCAAACTCAGGGATAATCTTTGCATAAAGGCCAAACCCCTTGGGCCCATAGCGATTGAGCTGCGACGCAGGCAGATGAATGACCACATTCCGTTTCATATCAGGCCACCCCCCGGGGCCCGGAACACGCGCGCCAGACAGCACATGGCGCGTAAATGTGGATCAGGCCGGGCTACCATCGGCGGATCGTCCACGACCATTGAGCAGGGTCATGCGCAATGATCTCACTGATCACATCGTTGAAACTCTGCATCATTTCCTCCGGTTCGCCAAATTCAAGTGGTTCTTCGATCCAGACCCGAAACGCGCCGGAGCTGCCCTGACGCAACACGAAACAGGGGATCAGGGGCACCTCTTGCTGGATCGCAATTCTGGCGGGGGTCAGGGCCGTAGCCGCAGAACGACCCAGAAATTGCAGCTTTGGACCGGACTTGTCACGATGATCGGCAAGCATGACCGCAACATTGCCTTCGAGCAAAAATTCAAGGAAAAACTTGAGGTTACCCTGAAATTTGCGCTGTGTTCGGTGGCCGATTTTGAACCCCGGCTGGTTCAGCTTTGCCAACACGCGTTCAAATCGCTTGTCCAGAAAACCACTGCCCCGCTGACGGTAGAAAAAACCGGCATCCACACCGTATTGGGCCAGAACATACATGCCCGCGACGTAGTTTCCGATATGCCCGCTGATCAGAATAACCGGCTCACCCCGTGCGACCAGATCAAAGAATCGCTCACATCCGGGCCCTTCGGCACGCAGGTCATCGAGGGTTGGTAAAAACCGGTCGAGGTTCAGCAATTCGCCGTAATACCGGCCGAGATTGCCAATGATCTGTTGTTCCAGTTGCCGACGTTCTGCCTGCGGCGCGTCGGCATAAACACGTTTGAGGTTACAGCGGACAATACGACGTTGCCCCGACAGGTGCGAAAACACCCGCAGGTACCACCATTTTGTCCAGTTGACCCGAAGGCGATAGATCGCCGACATACGCACATATTCCCAAATCAACGGTCCGCATGTTTGCGAACCCCGTTGGGGTTACCCAGCAAAGGGTTCTAATTGTCGTCGAAACAACGTTATTACTGTGACGCCATGGGATATATTGGACGGACATGACCCGAATTTTATTGTTTAACAAACCCTTCGGCGTCCTGTCGCAATTCACTGACAAGGGCACCGCTGGATCATCGCGCCCGACATTGTCGAATTATATCGACGTACCAAAGGTTTACCCCGCGGGACGGTTGGATCGGGATAGTGAGGGGTTGCTGGTTCTGACCGATAACGGGCAACTGCAGGCACGGATTTCCAACCCGAAATTCAAGCTTGAAAAAACCTATCTGGTGCAGGTCGAGGGGGACGTGGCCGACGGGGTTTTGCAAGCCCTCCGACGGGGCGTGACGCTCAAAGACGGGCCAACCCGGCCTGCCCGGGTGCACCGCATTGATCCGCCTGACCTTTGGGAGCGCGATCCACCGGTGCGGTTTCGCAAGTCGGTGCCTGATTGCTGGTTGGAGATCACAATCTCAGAGGGCCGAAACCGACAAGTGCGACGGATGACGGCGCATGTAAGCCACCCTACGTTGCGTTTAATCCGCTGGCGGGTTGGCGACTGGTCGCTGGAGGGGATATCACCCGGTATGTGGAAGCAGAGCAGTATTTCACCGGGTATGATGTGACCCGGGCAGGCTGATTATCAATGGGTTGGGGCAAACGAATTGTCTTGGCTCTTTGGCAAAAATAGAGGCTCTCGTTATCAGCAATAACGGTGCTGTCGGACATTGTTGCTGTTGGCCAAGTGGTGACCAACGGCAGAACTTAAAGTAGACGGGTCGCCATGCCGCCGTCTACTGCCAGCGGGGATCCTGTTACGAAGCTTGACCGGTCGGACAGCAAGAACAGGGCTGCTTGCGCTATCTCCTTCGGTTCAGCCATGCGTTTCATAGGATGCAAACCTGCAATGAATTCGTGCGTTGCCAGATCATCACCCGCCATATCAGTTTTGGTGCCACCCGGTAAAATCGTGTTGATGCGAATACCTTGTGCCGCGTGATCGGATGCCAAGGACTGTACCAATCCGATCAACCCTGCCTTGGATGCTGCATAGGCTCCCATGCCGGGCATACCACCATTGCTGAACCCGACAAACGTACTGGTAAACACCATCGATCCGCCGCCCCGTTTCTCCATCGCCGGGAGCTGAGCTTTGGCCGCAAAGAATGCGCTGGAGAGGTTGGTTGCAAGGACAGATTGCCAATTCTCCGTTTCCATCTCAGGAATTGGCCCCATGTCGCCCATGATGCCTGCGTTGTTGAAGGCTCCATCAAGTCCGCCAAAACGCTGTTCAGCCAAGTCAACAAGTGCCATGGCATAAACCTCATCCTGCACGTCCCCGGCGAGGCAAACTGCCTTTCTGTCGCTTTGTGTGATTTGCCCAACCAGAGTGTTCAATTTGGTTTCGCGTCGAGCACCAAGCACAACATTGGCTCCTTCTGCTGCAAACAATAGTGCTGCTGCGGCACCAATTCCACTGCTCGCCCCGGTGATGATTACTGTTTTATCTTTGAGTTCCACAGTCGTGCCTTTCCATAATTGCATGCCAACCACCTAGAGAATGCAAAGAGGATTTAGCGACCCGGTTCTTGCGCCTATTGAGTACGTACACCCAATACAGCAAGAATCGGGTCAGATGAATGGGCCAGACGGAAGCCGCCGTTCATACGTCATGCAGTATCGGTCAGAAAAGACTCAAAGCCGCCATCCGGTGATTTCGATCAGTCTATTGGGCACCGCCCCCGAGGCCTTGTCCCTGAGCTATTGCGCCGAGGCGCGCAGTATCGCAGAAACCGGTGCCAGCGCGATACGGTTTGACCGATCCTGCAACCCCCAGATCAACAAAGCGCTGATGGTTTCGGCCCGCAGACGCCCGACCATGATCACACCCTGCTCTCCCCGGCTGGCTTTGAACGCCGCCTGATCAAGAAACCGCCGTACGGCTGAGGCATTCTGTCCTTTCGCATCGAAATCCCGGAACACTGGAAGTGCCGGAACACCTTCGCGGGCGATCAGCTTTTGCACGGTGTTAAGCCCATCCGGAAACAGAACCAGACCATGACCACTTTCGCTTAGAATCGGGATCAGTTGCTCACTGGCTTCGCGATTGGACTGCAGCCCGGTGCCTGTACCTTCCATCACAGCAACAGCTTCAGGCACAGTGGTCAGATGTGTCTGCATGGCGACTTCGGTGTCCGTCGCCGTGGCCTCTGGCGACAGATCGGTCAGGGCCAGAACCTCAAACCCCGCGGCGCGATAACGTGCGGCGGCATCTGTGGCACCCGACCATGCGGTATCAACTGCAAAGCTCACCGGATAAGGGAAATCAGCAAGTGCTTCAAACCCAACCGGGCTGGACCCGTCATCGATCAGAACAATCGCCATGAGTGGTTTTTGTTCCGGGTTTTCAAACTCTGCGGCAAACTGTTCCAGCGCTGGCATGGCGTCTGTTGCCGCCGGATCGGCCTCCGGAGTTGGCTCAGACGTTTCAGCCTCTTCCCCAATCGTGGTCAATCGCCCAACGGTCACATCTTCGGCCAGGTTTCCTATAACACCAGAGGTTTCAGACTCCACTTCGGGCTGTTGTGGTGCCGTGACATTACTAAAGACTTCTGGTGCAACGGCTGCAATCTCGGAGTCCGGGGTCTCTGGCTGAACAGGCGCATCCGTAGCATCCTCAGCCGTTGGCGCCTCTGGCTGTTCCGGTGCGTCGGTTGAAATCTCTGTGACCGCTTCCGATGGCACCTGTTCTTCTACCGGTTCAGCGGTTTCTTCTGGCACGACCTCCTCTGCAGGTGCGTCTTCGATCACCTCTTCGACTGGTTCAGGCTCGATCGGTTGGGCCGGCTCGGTCGAGACTGACAGATCCTGCTCTGTTTCCGGTGCTTCCGGGGCCAGTCCTTGAGGTGCAGGCAAAACGGGCTCATCTGTACCGTCGGCCAATATTCCCGCCTCTTCTTCCGATGCATCAGGCGCAACAAATACCGATTCCGTGCTTTCGGTCGACGGTTGTCCGATGGGCTGCGTATCCGCATCCACAAGCGATTCAAGATCATCCGGCTGGGGCGCTTCGATTAAGGGCGCAGAATCTGGTGTCGCCGCACTTTCCAGCTGTGGCAACGTCGCTTCGGTATCATCACGCGAGTGGTCAAAAGCGGACCCTGCGGGCACTTCAAGCTCCACCGCCTCCGGCGCCTGTGCACCGGGCAGCGGCATCAGGACGGAAGCCGTCCCCAGAACAAGCCCGGACAGCGCGGTTCCGGCCAGAATTCCACCCAAAGTTCCTCTTAGCACGATTTTGCCCTCGTATTTGCTATCTTGCCTGCTTGCGCCCCTTGACGGTACCGTCCAAGCCTGAACAAGTATACCGCGACTGAGACCCGGGCCTCCAGCCCTCTTTCAACGGGGACAGGCAAAATGCTGCTCTTGATCGATAACTACGACAGTTTCACCTACAATCTCGTCCATTATGTGGGCGAATTGGGCGCAGAGGTAGTGGTAAAACGCAACGATGCGCTGAATGTGCAGGAAGCAATGGCGCTTAATCCCGCCGGTATATTGCTTTCGCCGGGGCCATGTGACCCGGATCAGGCGGGAATTTGCCTGGCCCTGACCGAAGCCGCGGCCGAGACGCGTACGCCGCTTTTGGGCGTTTGCCTGGGCCATCAAGCCATCGGGCAGGTGTTTGGCGGCAAAGTGGTGCGCCATTCCGAGATTGTGCACGGCAAGATGGGGATCGTGAACCACACCGGCAAGGGCATGTTTGCCGGCCTGCCTTCTCCGTTCGAGGCAACCCGCTATCATTCGCTTGTGGTCGAGCGGGAAAGCTGTCCGGATGTACTCGAAATCACCGCAGAGCTGGAGGATGGTACGATCATGGGGCTGCAGCATCGCGAGTTGCCCCTTCACGGTGTGCAATTTCACCCCGAATCAATTGCATCACAGCACGGGCACGCCCTGCTTAAGAATTTTCTTGATACAATGAAGGTGGCCGCATGAGTGATACGCTCAAACCCCTGATCGGAACCGCCGCCGACCGTCCGCTGACCCGGGAAGAGGCCGAGACCGCCTTTGCCTGCCTGTTTGAGGGCGAGGCAACACCATCCCAGATCGGCGGTTTTCTGATGGCGCTGCGGACCCGTGGCGAAACCGTGGACGAATATGCCGCTGCTGCTGCCGTGATGCGGGCCAAGTGTAACAAGGTGCGCGCACCGGAAGGGGCGATGGATATCGTCGGCACAGGGGGCGATGGCAAACACACACTCAACATTTCGACTGCTACGGCCTTTGTCGTGGCGGGTACGGGCGTTCCGGTGGCCAAGCACGGCAACAAAAACCTAAGTTCCAAATCCGGCACGGCAGATGTTCAGGCACAGATGGGTGTCAACGTCATGGTCGGTCCGGAAGTGGTTGAAAAGGCGCTGGAAACAGCCGGTATCGGCTTTATGATGGCACCCATGCATCACCCTGCAACGGCCCATGTAGGACCGGTGCGGGTTGAGCTGGGCACCAGAACGATCTTTAATATCCTTGGCCCGTTGACCAATCCGGCGGGCGTCAAACGGCAGCTGACCGGCGCGTTTTCGCGGGACATGATCCGCCCGATGGCAGAGACATTGGGTGCGCTTGGATCGGAACGCGCCTGGCTGGTGCATGGTTCGGATGGCACGGACGAGATGACGATCACCGGCGTCACCTGGGTGGCTGCGCTAGAAGAGGATGGCAGTATCCGCGAAACCGAACTGCATCCAGAGGATTTCGGACTGCCGGTGCATCCGTTTGAGGCGATCATTGGAGGCACACCGGAAGAGAATGCCGACGCGTTTCGCGCGTTATTGTCCGGCGAAAAAGGGGCCTATCGCGATGCGGTTCTGCTTAACGCAGCCGCGGCACTCATGGTCGCAGGCAAAACCGATGATCTGAAAGCCGGTGTCGACATGGCGGCAGAAAGCATAGACAGCGGTGCCGCGCTGCGGAAAATTGAGGCATTGGCCAAAGTGACATCGGAGGCCGCATGAGCACACCAACCATTCTGGAAAAAATCAAAGCCTACAAGCTTGAAGAAGTCGCAGCGGCCAAGGCGGCAATGCCTTTGACCGAACTTGAAGCCGCGGCACAGGCAGCACCCACCGTTCGCGGGTTCGCAGATGCATTGCAGCATGCGGCCCGGCAGGGCTATGGCCTGATCGCTGAGATCAAGAAAGCCAGCCCATCCAAAGGTTTGATTCGCGAAGACTTTGATCCGCCTGCACTTGCCAAAGCCTATGAAGAGGGCGGCGCTACATGCCTGTCGGTTTTGACCGATACACCCAGTTTTCAGGGCGCGCCGGAATTTCTGGTTGCCGCGCGAGAGGCGACTTCGCTGCCAGTTCTGCGCAAGGATTTCATGTATGACACCTATCAGGTTGCCGAAGCCCGGGCCTGGGGAGCCGATTGCATTCTGATCATCATGGCCTCTGTCAGCGATGCACAAGCGGCAGAGCTGGAAGAAGCAGCCACGAATTGGGGCATGGATGCACTGATCGAAGTGCACAATGCAGAGGAGCTGGAGCGCGCAGTCAAACTCAAATCCACGATGATCGGGATCAACAACCGCGACCTGAACACGTTTGAGACCACTCTGGATACCACGCGCACCCTGTCCAAACATGTGCCCGGAGAGCGGATCATGGTGTGTGAAAGCGGGCTCAACACGCCAGAGGATCTGGCCGATATGGCGCGGTATGGCGCGCGAACATTCCTGATCGGGGAATCCCTGATGCGGCAGGCTGATGTCGCCACGGCCACCAAAACGCTCCTTGCTTCGCCCTTGATGGCGCGGGGGAGACATTAGCCATGGCCGGGCTCTCGCATTTCGACGGCAAGGGCGATGCCCATATGGTCGATGTGTCGGACAAGCCTGTAACTGACCGTGTTGCGGTGGCAGAGTGTCACGTCAAGATGGCGCAGGAAACCTTTGATATCATTGCAGAAGGTCGCGCGAAGAAGGGCGATGTCCTGTCTGTTGCCCGGCTCGCCGGGATCATGGGCGCGAAAAAGACGCCGGAGCTGATTCCATTATGCCATCCGCTGCCAATCACCAAAGTCGCCGTTGAGCTGACCCTCGATCCAAACCTGCCGGGCATCCGCATCCAGGGCACGGTCAAAACCACCGGCCAGACCGGGGTCGAAATGGAGGCATTGACCGCGGTGAGCGTCGCGGCGCTGACCGTTTATGACATGGCCAAGGCGGTGGATAAGGCAATGGAGATCGGCGGCATCCGTGTCATGCTGAAAGATGGTGGAAAATCAGGGCGGTACGAGGCGGAATGATACCCGTTGAAAAGGCTCTGGAGAACCTGTTTGCACTGGTAGAACCGCTGGGTTCAGAGCATGTTTCGCTGGCAGAGGCCGATGGCCGGGTTCTGACCATGGACGCTGTTGCAAGGCGCGATCAGCCCCCTTTTGACGCCTCGGCCATGGATGGCTATGCAGTTCAGACGACAGACGCCCGCCCCGGCAAGCGATTGCGTGTCGTTGGTGAGGCCGCAGCTGGGCACAGTTTCGCCGGTTCCGTCGCCACTGGAGAGGCTGCGCGCATCTTTACCGGTGCGCCCGTGCCTACAGGGGCAGACCGGGTTGTCATTCAAGAGGATGTGACCCGCGACGGGGATTGGATCACGATCAGCGAAACACTTGGCGATGGCTCAAATATCCGTTCCCGCGGCTCAGACTTCTCAGACGGAGAGACAATCGCGGCCCCTCGGGTTCTGGCACCCGCTGACATTGCATTACTGGCGGCCATGAACGTGCCCGAAATCACCGTCGCCCGCAAACCCAGCGTGGTTCTGATATCTACCGGGGATGAGCTGGTCATGCCCGGAGAGACGCCCGGACCGGACCAGATCATCGCCTCTAACACCTTTGGTCTGAAGGCACTGCTGACCCGCGCCGGTGCGGCGCCCCGGATCCTGCCCATCGCGCGGGACAATCGCGCCTCGCTCACCATGGCATTTGATCTGGCACGTGGTGCGGATCTGATCGTGACCATTGGCGGCGCGTCAGTGGGGGATCATGATCTTGTGGGCGATGTGGCCGCAGAGCTGGGGATGGAACGTGCGTTCTACAAGGTCGCAATGCGCCCCGGAAAACCTCTGATGGCGGGGCGGATGCAGGGGGCTGCTATGATCGGCCTGCCGGGCAATCCTGTCTCTGCCATGGTATGCGGACATGTCTTTGTGGTGCCGATGATCCGCGCGATGCTGGGGCTGGGCAACACCCCGGCCCCACGCAGTACGGCCTGCCTGACATGTGATCTGCCCCAGAACGGACCGCGAGAACATTATATGCGCGCAGTGGTTTCGAACGGACAGATTACCCCGGAAAACCGTCAGGACAGCGCGCTGCTGTCGGTTCTGGCCGGGGCGAATGCCCTGATGATCCGACCCGTGGATGAAGCAGCGCGGGAGAAGGAGGATGTTGTGGAATATCTGCCGGTGTAGCCAAAGTTCTGTCGCAGCTATAGGCTATTCCATCCCAAAGCCGCGCATCGCCTGACCGCGGGATGGCGACCCAACGCTGATATGACAGCACTTTATGCCGGCCAAGTACATCAAAGATCTGTTCGAAGTACCCAGCCTAACCAAATCGCCAGCCCTTGGGGCGGTCTGGCGATGCGCGGCGGGCTTCGCCCGCTGTTTCGCGCGGGGGGATTGCTCTTTTATTTGAAACGCTTCGACTCTGAATGTTGCGCGGACTAATTCCTGAAACCAAAATACATGACCCTGTAATGCGAATTACAATTAACCCTAGCAGTTAACACCACCCCCAAAATTAACTTATCCACAGCATTCTTGACACAAAACGGGAACATGCGTAGAACAAATGTAAACGTATGGCACCCTGAGGAGGTCCGATATGCTGACCAAGAAGCAGCTTGATCTACTGGAATTCATTCACGCCCGTGTTCAGCGGGACGGCGTACCGCCCAGTTTCGACGAGATGAAAGACGCGCTTGACCTGCGGTCGAAATCGGGAATTCACCGGCTGATTACGGCGCTTGAGGAACGTGGTTTTATCCGGCGTCTGGCGCACCGGGCCCGGGCGCTTGAGATCATCAAGCTTCCTGAAACCCTTGGCGGCGATGCCTCTCACGGTTTCACCCCGCGCGTGATTGAGGGCGACCGCCCAGATGCGCCTCAACCGGCCAATGCCATGCCTCTTACCAGTGCCTCGGCCATTGATCTGCCGGTGATGGGCCGGATCGCTGCCGGTGTCCCGATCGAGGCGATTGCCCATGCCTCTCACAATGTCACCGTTCCCGGCGATATGCTCAGCGGGCCGGGCGAACATTACGCGCTGGAGGTCAAGGGCGACTCGATGATCGACGCAGGCATCAACGATGGCGATGTGGTGGTGATCCGCGAGACTTCGGTGGCCGATAATGGCGATATCGTTGTGGCCTTGGTCGAAGATCAGGAAGCGACGCTTAAAAAATTCTTCCGCAAAGGCAATGCCATCGCGCTGGAGGCGGCCAACCCGGCCTATGAAACCCGCGTTTTACCTGAAGACAAGGTCAAGGTTCAGGGGCGTCTTGTCGGGCTGATCCGCACCTACTGAGCATTCCACAACCGCGTGCCGGTGATCTGGCGCGCGGTGACCATCATTGGCCCGTGTTCAGTGTGATATAGCGCGATGGCGCCGGTTTTCCGCAGGCGTTTGGGGTCAAATACCGTGCATGGCAGATTCTCCGGCGCATCGACGTTAAAAATCATCCACTGATCTGCGGAACACCCTGTCACTGCACCCGCCGCGCGTTTGCCAGCGATATGCTGTACAGGCCAATCGGGTTGCACCGCAACATTCCAGCGCTCAAAGGCAAGGGCCTGAGTGGCCGCATCCCCGTCATTCTCCAACCAGTTCAAGGCGACAAAGCCTGAGCCACGCCCCCGGCTAAGAGCGCGGCCCTTTTCCGTCATCACCCCGACCAGCCCGCCGGTATCAGAGATCAGGACATCGGGCCGCTCTGAATGTGCCCATAGCCCCATCGCAACAACCGACGGGCCCACGCCTAGCAACCGCAGGCGTCCCTGCCACAGGATCAAAAAAAGCGCGCCAAGTGCCAGTAACGGCAGCACAGCGCTTGCAGGCGTAACAACAACGCCCCGTGCGCCGTCCAGCGCCGACACCCAATGTGCGACACCAAGAATCCAGTCCAGCCCGAGACCCATTGCCCACAGCGCCCAACCCTCAAGACCCAATGGCATCAGGCACGTCGCGAGCACCGCCGCCGGCATCACCAAAATCCCCATCAACGGCACGCTGAGCAGGTTGGCGATCAACCCGTAATGCGAGACTTGATTAAAATGTGCCGCAGCCACAGGCGCCGTGGCCAACCCCGCCACCAAAGAAGAGATCACCACCGCACTGACCGGGCGTATCCATTTCGGACCCAGTGACCATTCGCGTTCCCTGAGCCAGCCAAAGACCGCGACCAGCGCGGTTGTCGCCGCGAATGACATCTGAAACCCCGGCCCCAACAGCGCCTCGGGCCGTAAAACCAGCACGATCACAGCCGCCACCGCAACAGCCCGCAGCGACAAAACCCGCCGGTCTGCCATCACCGCGCCAAGCGCCACTGCCACCATCACAAAGGCGCGTTCAGTGGCCACATTCCCACCCGACAGCGCCAGATACCCGCCCGCCGCGGCCAGAGCGATCACTGCAGACAGTTTTTTTGCCGGAATCCGCAGGCCCAACCTTGGGACAGCAGCAAACCCCAACCGGGCCGTAGCAAAGACAAAGCCGGCCAACAGCCCCATGTGAAGCCCGGAAATTGCCAGCAGATGCGCGAGGTTTGAATGGCGCAGGGCTGTCAGCGTTTCCTGTCCCATGCCGGACCGGTCCCCGGTCATCACCGCCGCCGCAAAGGCGCCGGTCTCTCCCGGCAGTGCCTGCTGAACATGCCCCGACATCTGCATACGTGCCCGGAACAGAGGTAATTCATGATCCGGCGGCGCCAGCGCCAGCGCCGGTGTGCGGGTGTACCCAACCGCCCCAAGCTGCTGAAACCAGGCATGACGCTGAAAATCGAACCCGCCGGGCTCGACCGGACCGGATGGCGGCGCCAGATGCCCTGTCAGGATCACCGGCTGCCCCGGTTCTGGCTGCAAATCCCGCTGATCCCCGTGCAGGGCAATCCGCACACGCGCAGGCGTGCGGGTGTGGGAGACATCGCGCAACACCACCCTATCAAGTGTCAAACGAACTGCGTCCGAGGCCGAGCGGTCAATACCAACAATCCGCCCCTCCACCGGGCCATAATACCGCCAGCCCAGCACCGGCGCATCAACCAGATGCGCCCGCATGCCGGCAAGGCAGAACCCGGAGAGTACGAGCAAGATGGCCCAGAACACCGGTTGCAACAGAATACCCGTGCGCCACAGTGCCACCATGCTCAGCAATGCCAGACCAATAAGAAACAGGTAAAACATGCCCGTAGGTTCTGCCCTGCTGGAAAAGTATCCTCCTATCCCAACCGCCAACAGGACCGGCACCCACGGAAACAAATGCCCCCGCTGTACCAACCATACGGCAACCACACTTTGCCACATGCCCAAGCCTTGTCTCCCCACCGGCGGGCCGATAGACAGGCACCGCAATCAGGCAATCACGCTATCTCTTTTCCGGTTACCGAAAGGTTAATCTGCCCCATGTCGCACAAGGTCGTCACCCGTTTTGCCCCCTCGCCCACGGGCTATCTGCATATCGGCGGTGCCCGCACCGCACTGTTCAACTGGCTCTATGCCCGTGGCCGGGGCGGTACTTTCCTGCTCAGGATTGAAGACACCGACAGGGCACGTTCGACCCCCGAAGCGACCCAGGCAATTCTGGATGGCATGGCATGGATGGGGCTTGACCATGATGGCGAGGCGGTCAGCCAGTTCGACCGCGCGCACCGGCACAGTGAAGTCGCTCTTGAAATGCTGGCTGCCGGCAAAGCCTATAAATGCTTTGCCAGTCAGGAAGAAATCCAGGCCTTTCGCGATGCGGCCCGTGCCGAAGGCCGCTCAACCCTGTACCAAAGCCCATGGCGCGACGCCGATCCGGCCAACCACCCGGATGCCCCCTATGTGATCCGCATCAAGGCTCCGCGCGACGGCGCAACCGTAATCCGCGATCAAGTGCAGGGGGATGTCACCATTCGAAATGACCAACTGGACGACATGGTTCTGTTACGTAGTGATGGCACACCGGTCTACATGCTGGCTGTTGCTGTTGACGATTTTGATATGGGCGTGACCCACGTGATCCGAGGGGATGACCACCTCAACAACGCCGCGCGGCAAATGATGATTTACGAAGCGATGGGCTGGCCCCTGCCGGTCTATGCCCATATCCCGCTGATCCACGGGCCAGATGGCAAGAAACTGTCAAAACGGCACGGCGCCCTGGGTGTCGAGGAATACCGCGATATGGGTTACCCGGCTGCTGGTATGCGCAATTATCTGGCGCGTCTGGGGTGGAGCCATGGGGATGATGAGTTTTTCAACGATGCACAGGCCCAGGGCTGGTTTGATCTGTCCGGTATCGGCAAATCACCCGCCCGGTTTGACTTTAAAAAGCTGGATAATCTGTGTGGTCAGCACATCGCCGCTTCCGAAGATGCTGCGCTGCTGCATGAACTGCAGGCGTTTTTGGCCGCGACGGGGGGCGAAACGATCCCTGACGAGAAATTGAGTTTGCTTGAGAAGGGTATGTATTGCCTCAAAGAGCGCGCCAAAAAACTACCTGAACTCATTGATAAAGCACATTTTATTCTTACAAACCGCCCCGTAGAAGTGGACGAGAAGGCTGCCGCCCATCTCGATACGGTATCCCGTGGTATGCTGAAAGAATTGACGCCGCAGCTGCAAAATGCTACGTGGTCCAGAGAGCCGTTGGAGGCCCTGCTTCAGCAGGCCGCCGAAGCTCAGGGGATGAAATTCGGCAAACTCGCCAGCCCGCTCAGAGCCGCACTTGCAGGACGCAGCGCGACGCCCAGTGTTTTTGACATGATGCTGGTGCTTGGACGGGAAGAAACCATCGCCCGGCTGAACGACGCCGCCCAGGAACAGGCATTAACCTGATCGAAGGGGGTTTCAGAGTACGAAAACACCAGACGCACAAAGCGCGGTGAAAATTTGGGAGGACGCCCTATGGCAGAAGCGAAGAAAACCGCGAAATTGGAAATTGCCGGCAAAAACTACGAATTGCCAGTCTTTTCGCCAACGGCCGGTCCCGATGTCATAGATATCCGCAAGCTTTACGGCCAGGCGGGCGTGTTCACCTATGATCCCGGTTTCACCTCGACCGCCAGCTGCGACAGCACGATCACGTTCATTGATGGCGGCAAAGGTGAATTGCTTCATCGTGGCTATCCGATCGATCAGCTGGCTGAGAAGTCGCATTTTCTGGAGGTCTGCTATCTCCTGCTTTACGGAGAGCTGCCTTCGGCGAACCAGCTGGAAGATTTCGAAGATCGTGTAACCAATCACACCATGCTGCACGAACAAATGCATTTTCTGTTCCGCGGGTTCCGTCGTGATGCACATCCGATGGCGATCATGGTTGGCGTCGTCGGCGCGCTCAGTGCGTTCTACCATGACAGCCTTGACATCAATGATCCCTGGCAGCGCGAGGTTGCCTCGGTTCGGATGATCGCAAAAATGCCGACAATCGCGGCCATGGCCTATAAATACACAATCGGACAGCCCTTCGTTTATCCCCGCAACGACATCGATTATGCGTCAAACTTCATGCGCATGTGCTTTGCCGTTCCGTCCGAGGATTACGAGGTGAACCCGATCCTCAGCCGGGCGATGGACCGGATCTTTACCCTGCATGCGGACCACGAACAAAACGCATCGACTTCTACTGTACGTCTGGCATCCTCCTCGGGGGCGAACCCGTTTGCCTGTATCGCGGCGGGTATTGCCTGTCTCTGGGGCCCTGCCCACGGGGGGGCCAATCAGGCCTGCCTTGAAATGCTGAATGAAATCGGCACACCTGAGCGTATCCCAGAATTCATCGCCCGCGCCAAGGACAAGAATGATTCCTTCCGCCTGATGGGTTTTGGCCACCGGGTTTATAAAAACTTTGACCCGCGCGCCAAGGTGATGAAGCAATCCGCCGACGAGGTGCTGGAACTGCTGGGCATCGAAGACAACCCAACACTTCAGGTTGCCAAAGAGCTTGAAAAACAGGCGTTGGCCGACCCGTATTTTGCCGATAAAAAGCTGTTCCCGAATGTGGATTTCTATTCCGGTATCATTCTGGAGGCGATGGGCTTTCCCACCTCGATGTTCACCCCGATCTTTGCCGTATCGCGGACGGTGGGCTGGATTTCCCAGTGGAAAGAAATGATCGCCGATCCACAGCTCAAAATCGGCCGCCCTCGCCAGCTTTATCAGGGTGAGACGATGCGCGACTACGTGGATATCGAAAGCCGGTAAATTGTCGAAATTCCGGGTAAGAAGCCGTCCAGATCTGGACGGCTTTTTTTGTTCGGGGAATTTGTGAATGGTGGGATGAAGCCCAAACTCCCAAATGCTGTGCTGCGTTCTAACGGCAGCATTAGGCGCAACAACTTGGCAAACAGGGTTCAGTTCAAATCAACGGCTGCTTTTCTTGATGGCATCTTCAATAAATTTCACGAATTTTGGATCGTAGATTTTCCTGCCGTAGGGGCTCTTCTTCCAACAGTTCAACATCGGGGGCGCTGAATAGAACGCAGCCACCAGGCGCTCCAGATCTTTCAAGTCTTCCGGAACCGTGATGGATTGATACTGCCCCCAATGGAGCCTCATCCAAACTTGGCAAATCGTGTCGACCTGCAACGTGGCATCGACGCTTAGGTCCAGTTCTGAACCGAGCTCCTCGTAAATCGATTTTAGGTTGGATGATTTGATCCAGTTCTCGCGCAGCTCTCGATTGTTCACCATCGCAAGATCAATCTCCCGAACGCCTTCACCTCTGGCAGTTCGAGAGGTGTCTGCCGCAGCAAGTCGGGCGAACCTGATCTGAAATGCGATGTAGATCAGAGAAATGACCAGTGCAAACGCGCTAACGATCTGTGAAATTTCTGCTATTGCACCCCACGGCATGATAGTTTCTCCTTGTGGCAGCTGAGGTTATCGGTTGGTGTTGTACGTTCCGTTCTGATTTTCAACGCGACGCAGATGGACGCGAAAATCTTTCAAGCCAGAGAAGGCAACGTTGCGCATCGCGTTCATCATACACGTCTATCGCAGTCCGCGGGTCCATGGTGAATGTGTGTTCAGTGTTCTCGCCCAATGCCGTTAGGCGCATTGAGTACCACGCAGTGACACCTCCCCGAGGAGGAGCATCGAACATCGGAAACTCTGGATCGCCCCCTGCATCGCTTAACCACGTTTTCGCAAGCGATGGGTTCAGCACCATTGCACGGGCAAGGCTGATTGCGTCAGCTGCGCCGTCCTGCAAAGCTTTGACAGCCTGATCTCGGGTTTCAAATCCGCCGGTCAGCATGATCGGGACTGAAGTGACCTGTTTTGCTTGCTTGGCAAAGTCGGTGAAGTAAGGCCCGGAGGAAGACGTGCCATCAGAACTCGATGCCGCGCCGGGGAAATAGGTGCCACCACTGACATCGATCAGGTCCACGGATGTTTTATCGAGCAAACGAACGACTTCCAAAGCGTCGTCCGTCGAGAGACCACCTTCGAGCTTGTCGGTCGAGTTGATCTTGATGCCAATTGGATAAGCTGACCCGACAGCTTGCCGAACGGCATCAATTACTTCGCTAATGACACGAAAACGCCCGTCAACTGTGCCACCATAGGCATCTGTCCGGTGGTTAAAGAGCGGTGAAAGAAACTGGCTGAATAGAAATCCGTGGCCGGCATGTATCAGAACACCGCCGAAACCAGCTTGCTGAGCGAGGGCCGCTGCTTGCGCATAGGATTGCGGAAGATCATGGATTTCCTCCAATGACATGCCGTCGCATTTCAGACCGTCAACATCCAGTGGGGAAGGCCCTTTAGGCGCGCTGATCGGTCCATGCGCCAACGCTCCGGCATGGCCAAGCTGCGGCCAGATATGCGCTCCGTTCACTGATCCACGTTTTGCCAGTTTCTTCATTGCGGACAAATCTGCGTCGGGCACAAAAACGAGGTTGCCGGGCTTCTCGGGATAGTGAGGGCTTGTCTGTGCTTCACCGATCAAAGACATAGCGGCACCGCCTTCTGCCCAACGTTCATACAATCGCATTTGAGCTTCGGTGGGGTTTCCCATGCCATCGCCAAGGCTATCAGACATCGCAGACTTAATCAGCCGGTTCTTTAGCCGGACGCCACATGGCAGCTCTAATGGCTGCGCCAGCGGGTTGGATGCATTGTGGTTTTCCATTCTGTTCCTCCATCGGAATATTTCGATATTTCAGTTTAGTTGAGCATAGCTCGGTGCAGATGCTCTTGTTCCTGTGTGTTATGGCTTCAGAAGTTCGTCTCGGACTGCGGCAAGGAACGCTTGAATATTCTCTTCGTCACGTCGGTAGAATGTCCATTGCCCATGGCGTTCTGCGATCACGAAACCTGCCTGTTTCAACAGGCCCATGTAGTTTGAGATGGTGGACTGTGAAAGTTTCGCTTTTTCCTGAATGTATGCGACGCACACGCCTTCCAGGTCTTCGTGCCCCGGCAGGGCGGGTGGAAAGTTTGAGCGGTCTTTAAGCCATTCCAGAATCCGGCGGCGAATCGGATTGTTCAAAGCTGATATTGATTTTTCAACGTCCATAAATCTAAATATCTCGATATTGAACTTTGTGTCAAGCCTGTCCGCTTTACGGAACCGCTCCCTTTGCCAGTTAAGCGTCCAACCCTCTGGTCAGAGGTTTTTCAGCGCCCTTCATACTCCGCCGGTCGCTTTTCAAGAAACGCCACAACGCCCTCTTTGAAATCCCGTGTCTTGCCGCAATCTCCCTGTAGCCGCGCCTCCAGCTCCAGCTGCGCGTCAAATCCGTTTTCCCAGCTTTGCCGGATCGCCTGTTTGGCATTGGCATAGCTCGCTGTTGGCCCCTTGGCCAAATGCGTCGCCCGCGCCTTCCACTGGCCCACAAATTCATCATCGGCCACCGCCTCCCAGATCATTCCCCAGTCATCCGCCTGTCTGGCGCTGATCGGCTCGGCGAACAGAGCCGCGCCCATTGCCTTGGCTGCGCCCATCTGCCGGGGCAGCCAGAACGTACCACCTGCATCCGGGATCAGGCCAATGCGGGCAAAGGCCTGCAGAAAATAGGCGCTCTCGGTGGCGATCACCACATCAGCCGCCAGCGCCAGATTGGCCCCTGCCCCGGCCGCAGGCCCATTGACTGCCGCAATCGTCGGCACCATGCAATCCGATACCGCCCGCAGCATCGGAACATATTCATCCCGCAACACCCGTTCCAGATCGAGAGAGGCCGCATTGCCCCCGTCGCTCAGGTCCTGACCAGAGCAAAACGCCTTGCCATTGCCGGTCAGCACCAGAACCCGCGCATTGCGCCCTGCAAACCCGGCCGCATCGGTAATCTCGGCCCGCATCTGGGTGTTAAGCGCATTCATCCGGTCCGGCCGGTTGAGGCGGAGAGTTGCGATGTCATCTGCAATCTCCAGGGTGATGGCCTGATAATCTTTCACTGGAACGCCCTCTTTGTCATTCGCGTCTGTTGACGCAGTCAAACCGTATATAGGCGTGGTTTCACAGCGAAACCATAGCTCACTCTTTCAGGATTTCATCCAGACGGCTTTGCTCTTCTTCGGTAAGCGCGGCACTCGCCGTGGCCGGCGCCCGGCTTCTGCGCCGTACAAACAGGCCACCGATGATCAAACCGCCCAGAAACATCAATGGCCCCGCCAGCCACAGCACAAGGTTCGTGCCCCCTGTCAGCGGTTTTAGTAGCACATATTCGCCATATCGGTCGACCACATAATCAATCACCTGGCTATCGGCATCCCCGGCCAACAGCCGCTCGCGAACCAGCAAACGCAAATCACGCGCCAGATCGGCATTGGAATCGTCAATGCTTTCATTCCGGCACACCAGACAGCGCAGACCGGCCGAGATATGCCGGGCCCGCTCTTCCAAAACCGGATCATCCAAAATCTCATCCGGCTCGACCGCAAATGCAGGCATGGCCAGCAGAACAAGCGCCAAAGCCAAAGGGCCCAACCGTGCCAACAGGCCAAATCCGCGCCAACGCCTCATTCCGCGGGCACCTTAGCGCCACCTGACCGCCGCGCACCTGCGGCCACCCGGTATCGCCGGTCGCTCAGCGACAGCGCGCCGCCCAATGCCATCAGGATCGCACCGCCCCAGATCCAGTTGGCCAAGGGCTTATAGTAACTGCGCACAGCCCAGCCACCGCCCTGCTGTGGATCACCGATGACCACATAGATGTCGCGTAGAAATCCGTTATCAATCGCCGCTTCGGTAGTGGGCATCCCGGCCACAGGGTAAATCCGTTTCTCCGGCAACAGCGTGCTGATCTGCCTGCCCTCCTGTGACAGGTTAAACACCCCGACGGTCGCAAGGTAATTCGGCCCTTCGACCTCTTTCACCTCTCGCAATGTCACGGTGTAACCCGCCAGCTCGGCACTCAGGCCGGGTTTCAGAATGCGAATATCTTCGGCTTCCCAGGCCAGCATACCGGCAACACCTGCAATGGTAATACCCAACCCCGAATGCGCCACCGCCTTGCCCCAGTCGGCGCGGGACACCCGCCACAACCGGGCAAACCGGTTCCGGCCGCGCCCGGTGCGATTCCACAGGTCAACAGCGGACCCAATCACCAGCCAAACCGCCAGGAACATCCCCGCCGGGCCCAACAGGCCACCGCCACTCTGCAGCGCATAGATTATGACCCCTACGATCAGGGAAACTACAAATGGCAGACGCAGCTGCCGCAGGGCACGCCCAATCTTTGCCCGCTTCCACGCCAGCATCGCCCCCACCGGCAGGATCAGCGCCAGCCCAACCATGAACGGGGTGAAGGCCAGGTCAAAAAACGGCGCCCCAACGCTTAGCTTGCGCTCAAAAAACAACTCCGCAATCAACGGCCAGATCGTGCCGGTAAAGACAACAAACGCCGCCACTGCCAGCAGAACATTATTTGCCACCAGCGCGGATTCGCGGCTGATCAGGGCAAAAACCCCCTTTGACTGAAGCGCGGGCGCACGCGCCGCAAACAGGGTAAGCCCGCCCAGCATGAACACCGCCAGAATCATCAGCAAAAACACACCCCGCTCCGGATCGGCGGCAAAGGCATGGACAGAAGTAATGACACCGGACCGGGTGATAAAGGCGCCCACCATGGAAAATCCAAATGCCATAATGGCCAGCAGGATGGTCCAGGCTTTCAGGCTCTCGCGCTTTTCAACCACAATCGCCGAATGCAACAGCGCCGCAGCAATCAGCCAGGGCATAAAACTTGCATTCTCAACCGGATCCCAGAACCAGAACCCGCCCCAGCCCAGCTCGTAATAGGCCCACCAACTGCCCAGCCCGATACCAATGGTCAGGAAAATCCACGCCGCCAATGTGTAGGGCCGCACCCACCTGCCCCATGCCGCATCAACCCGGCCCTCGATCAGGGCCGCGACGGCAAAGGAAAAGGTCATCGATAGCCCGACATAGCCGAGGTATAAAAACGGTGGATGAAAGGCGAGGCCCGGATCCTGCAGCAATGGATTCAGATCCTGCCCGTCAAACGGTGCTGTCGCCACGCGCAAAAACGGGTTGGATGTGAACAGGATAAAGGCAAAAAATGCCACCCCGATCATCGCTTGCACCGCCAACACCCGCGCCCGTAGCGTGGGTGGCAACCCACCTCCAAACCACGCGGCAAAGGCGCCAAACAGGGTCACAATCAACACCCATAACAGCATTGATCCTTCGTGATTGCCCCAGACACCGGTGACCTTGTACAGCATCGGTTTCAGCGAATGGGAATTCAGCACCACCAAACGCACGGTGAAGTCCGAATTGACAAAGGCCCACGTCAGCGCGGCAAATGCCCCCGCGGTCAACAGGAACTGCACCACCGCCGCAGGCTCGGCCACGGCCATCCAGCCGCTCCAACGCTTATGGGCACCGACAAGCGGGACAATGGCCTGAAAACAGGCCACGAAAAACGCAAGGATCAGGGCAAAATGGCCAAGCTCTGTGATCATGCCCTTGTTATAGGCCCGTGGGCGGGCTGGGCCAACGGGATTCGGCCCGATTTGGCGTTCACATTGTCGCGGGTCTTATGCGCGCTGACGCCGCCAGTCTTCCAATGCGGCGTTGGCCTCGGGCTCAATGCTGTGTAACGCGGCCTGCGCGTCGGTGCCTGTCGTCCCTGCGCCGGGGCGTGTCTCGCCAATCTTATCCAGCGCGCGAATATTCTCGATCACCTGCGGCACCCGGCTCATGGTTTCGGCCAGATGGGTCTGAAACTCCTGCCCCTTGGCCTGATGCCTTGCACCGAAATAAAAGCTGACAATCGCCCCCAGCAGCCACCAAAGCGGCTCTGGCACCACCGCAATCCCCTGCATACGTGCGGCAAACCAGACCGGATCAACCAATGCCGTCACAAACAGGCCAATCGTACCCAGCGCCATCGCCGGGCGCGGCACGCGGTTCAGCCCGTCAATAAACCGGTCGTACCAACCCTTGCGCACCCGCGTGAATTCTGCGGCCAACTGCGCCAAAGCGGCTCCTTGCAGGTCGGCTGATCGGGCATCCGCCGCTTCTGCATTGACCCGGAACACTTCGGCGGTTTCGACAACAGCATTGCGACCGCCGCCAAAAATCAGCGTGAGAAATTTGCCTATCAGGCCCATTTTTCAACCCTTTCAGAAAATTCCAAGTCCGACATACGGTATCGCGGGGAAATGAATTCCTCGGCCCGTTTGATCCAACCGCCTTTGCCCCCTGCCCGTGTGCGGGCGTATTTGCGCGAGGCTGGTCGCCGGTCGGCCAAGCGGAAGTAGTAATTGCGCCGCGCAATCCCGTAGGCATCGGCGATAAATTCAAGCGCTGCAATACAGGCGGCTTTGCAAGCTTCAATCGTTTGCGGGCCTATCACACCATCCACGCTCACATCCTGCCGCATCTGGCGCAGCAGCCTTTGCAAAACTTTCACGGCATTGGCACCGGCATTGACATACATATCGAAAACACTGGCCTGCAAAACCTGTGGCAGCTGGTCAATCCGCGGGCGTTTGAAATAATGCTCTATGAAAATCCACTCGGCCTCGGCACGGGTCAGCCGCCGAACATCCTCCACCGTGACCTGCCCGTCACCGGTTTTATCCAGCCCCAGCCTGCGCATCGTGTGAATGGTCACACCGTATTTGGTAGCACCGCCCGGGTCATCGCGATCATTCACAAAGCCGCCTTCGCGGGCGACTATCTCTTTCGCTATCGTGGCCACATCCTGCATCCGGTACACCCTTTTGCCGTTCTTCAACGGTCCCAAGGCTGCAGCGGAATGGTTAACGATGTCCTTAACTACCGTCCGGCTCCTGGTAAACGCCCTGCTCTTTCAGCGCATCCACCACTTCTTTCGGCATGTATTCTTCGTCATGTTTGGCCAGAATTTCTGTGGCCACGAACAGGCCGTCGACATAGGTGCCAGTACCGATCATGCCCTGATTTTCCTCAAACAGGTCAGGCAGCACACCTCTGTAAGTCACAGGCACCACTGCGCCGCCATCAGTGACGTTGAATCGAATAACCTCACCCTCACCGCGGACAAGACTGCCGTCCTCCACCAGCCCACCAATGCGAAACACCTCGCTGGGTTGGGGTGGCTCTGCTATCACCTGACTGGGTGAGCGGAAAAAGTTAATGCCGTCTTTCAGGGCATAGCCGATCAAAGCGGTCGCCGCGACAAGCGCCACCGCAGCAAGGGCAACAATCTGAATGCGCCGTTGCTTTTTTAGACCTTTCATCGCCCTGTCCTCTGACCCTTACGGAAAAATTGGGGCCAGCATCAGCCCCGCGGTTTCATCCTCACCTAACATCAGATTGGCATTCTGCAAGGCCTGACCGCTTGACCCTTTCGTGAGGTTATCAAGGGCGGCAATGACAATGGCCCGGCCTTCAATCCGGTCACCACTCACACCGATATGACAGAAATTGCTGCCCCGGATATGCCGCGTGCTGGGCTGTTCTCCGAATGGCAGCACCTCAACAAATGGCTCCGCAGCATAGGCTGCCGACAATGACGCATGCACCGCGTCCGGACTGCCTTTGACATAAACGGTCGCCACAATGCCCCGGTTCGCAGGAAGCAAATGCGGTGTGAACTGTACTTTGACCTCACGCCCGGCGATTTTGCTGAATTCCTGATCAAACTCGGCCAGATGCCGGTGCGTGCCGCCCACGGCATAGGCATGGGCACCCTCTGACAATTCGGCATGCAGCAGATTTTCTTTCAGACTGCGACCTGCGCCGCTGACCCCGGTTTTAAGGTCAATGATGATGTCATCGAGATCAATCACCCCATCCTCGATCAACGGGCGCAGTGCATATTGGCCGGTTGCGGCATTACAGCCGGTTCCGGCCACCAGCCGTGCAGACCTGATCTCATCCCGGTAAAACTCGGTCAGCCCATAAACCGCCTCTGCCTGACAGTCGAGCGCGTCATGCTGCCCGCCATACCAGCGGGCATATTCCTCTGTATCGCGCAGCCGGAAATCCGCACTCAGATCAACGATTTTGAGCGAATTGGGCAATTCACGGATCACCGCCTGGCTGGTGGCGTGCGGCAACGCGCAAAAGCACAGATCGATGCCAGAGAAATCAATCTCATCGATCTTCACCAGATCGGGCAGGCTCAGATGCCGCAGATGCGGGAAAACTTGTGCTATGCTCAATCCCGCCTTGGAATTGGCGGCAAGGGCTGCAATTTCCATGGTCGGATGGGTGGCAATCAGCCGGACAAGTTCGGCACCGGTATAGCCGGATGCGCCCAGAATAGCGATTTTATGGGTCATATCAGACCTCGTCTTTCATGTTTGATCGTCGTCTATGGGAAAATGCGAATTGCCGCAATGCGACCGGTTCGCTTGTTTGCCTGTTTGTATAGGGTCAAACCGCTTCAAACGTGATCGATCGTCGAAGAAACTGTGTAGCCCGGTCCGAAACCCGCCCCGGATCGCCGGTTGTCAGATAAACGGATTGCTCCCCGCTGCCCTGCATATTCGGGCGCCGTTCCAGATAATCTGCCAGGCTATCGGCCACCAGCGCAGGCTGTGAAAACAGCTTCACATCCGGCCCCAACGCAGCCTGAAACACATCCTGAACCAGCGGATAATGCGTGCACCCCAGAACCGCCGCCTGCGGTTCCGGCATCTTGCGTTTAAGCGCATCAACGTGGCTGCGCACCAACGCCTCGGCGAGGATCATATCGCCCTCTTCAATGGCATCGACAACACCGCCACAGGACTGCGCCTCGACATCCACGCCAATGGCGCGATAGGCCAATTCCCTCTGAAACGCCCGGCTACTTACCGTGGCGGGCGTGGCAAACAGTGCCACATGCTTCACCGCTACTTCACGCGGCGGAGAATTGTCACCCCACTGCCGCTCGGTCAGCGCTTCGATCAGCGGTACAAATACCCCCAGCACCCGCTTACCCTCAGGCACTCCGGCCTCCTGCATCCGCCGCAAAGCAGCGGCAGAGGCTGTGTTGCAGGCCAGAATGACAAGATCACAGCCCCGGTCCCACAGGGTTTGCACATGACCACGGGTCAGTTCATAAATATTCTCCGGATCGCGCACACCGTATGGCGCATGGGCATTGTCCCCCAGATAGACAAAACTGGCCTCCGGCAGACGCTTTTCCACCGCATCCAACACCGTCAGACCACCCAAGCCGCTGTCAAATATGCCTACTGCCATGTCCCGGAACCTTGCGCTTTATTCAATCCCTCTCCGGCTGTACCGGATGTCACCAAGGGTCTTACGACCTGATGTAAAAAATTACCATGCGTGATTTCGCGACATCCGGAGCAACGACAAATCCGCAAGCTCCAGGCTACGACCTCCTACAAATTTCCGAATTATTGGCTAAACTTGCCCAAAAACCGAAGGAGAAGACAATTGGCCGACCCCTATTCTGATCTCGGCTCTCAGGACCAGGCACTGCAGGAGAGGATCGCCGACGCCATGGAAGCCCGGTGCCTGGAACCGGCGCAAATCGCGATCCGACAGGCCTACCTGCAGGACCTCAACCTACCCCCGAACGCCGCAGCGCTAGAACTCGGCTCCGGCACGGGCCACGTTACCAGAGACCTGATCACCTTTGCAGGCGCCGCAACAGCCAACGGGATAGAACCCTCGCCTGTAATGGTTACCCGTGCCAAAACGCACTTTGCTGCCGATCCACGTCTCAGTTTTGAAACCGGAGATGCCAAGAATACCGGGTTGGAAGACGCCTCATTTGACCTCATCCTGCTGCACACATTGTTGTGCCATGTCCCGGGCCCCGAAGATGTTCTTCACGAAGCTTTCCGCGTTCTGAAACCCGGCGGTGTTCTAGCAATCTGCGATGGGGATTACAGCACCGCCACCACCCGGATTGCCGACTACGACCCGCTTGATCAACTGGTCCGCTTCATGATCAATCAGAACGTCACCAACCTTTGGATCATGCGCCAGATCTCTGCCATGCTGGTTGATGCGGGGTTCAGCCTCGGATCACGAAAAGGGCACGGATATGTCGCCGAAGGTGAAGCGACCTACCTCCTGACAGTGATCGACCGCGGCGCTGACCGGATGGTCGAAGAGGGATTGCTGTTCCCTGAAACCGCCGAAGCATTAAAAGCCGAAGCCCAGGCGCGTGTCGCCGCCAAATCCTTTTTTGGTTTCATGTCCTATGTGAGCCAGATCGCTATCAAACCCTAGGTCGTCAGGTCCGGAAAGCCACCGGACGTCGCTATATTTTGCTACGTGCCAAGGTTGTCAGATGAATCGCCCTGCAGACCACGACTGCAGGCGGGCCTGCATGCGCTGCGCATGGCCACCGCGCCAATGAAGACTGTCACAGTTTGCGCAACGGGTCAGCGGCAATGCAACTTCAACCGGCGCGCTGGTGCGGACCTCGGTGATTGAAGGCCACCAAACCAGCGGGTCAACAATTTCAACCACATGATTGCAATTCAGACAACGTGAGAATGGCGCATGCAGCCAATCAATACTTAGGTGCCCACTCAGCGATGCCGCCACGTCCGCCGGGTCTGTCCCGTCAACCAGCACCAGATGCGTTTGCGCCGTATCAAACCGGCTTAGGCTGTCGTCGCCGGAAACCAGAATACGATCCTCGCGAACCGCACGCTGGATAAGCTTGGCCCGGCTCATCTGCGAGGCCGGTACAATGGCGTCATGTCCGGCCGCCCGCAACATTCGCGCAGCGCGTACCAACATATTATCGACCAGCAGACGATGTTTGGTCGTCATCGCAAAACTGGCCCGGCCTGTCAGCGTCGTCCCTGCGACTGCTGCCACGGTCGCGCCCATCAAAGCCCGACGGCTGATCGTCGATCTTGTTGGCAAACTTGCGCTGGCATCGTTGAAGTCGGAAATCAAAGGCTCAACAATTCGCATCGCACAATCTCCTAAATGACAAACTGGTTAAGTAGTCGTCAGTCCACAACCCGCCATGCGCGATGAGAAAAAACACTCCAGCTCCTAACAGTCCAAACTACTATTGGTGGAATTCGTCTCATTTGCAGGAAATGGCCAGATTGCTACCGGCCTCTGCGCCGATGACCAAGGTTGGATACCCCTGGCCAATACCGTGATGCCTGAAAGATAAATTCCGTTCATACGCGAATTCTGGTGTGTGGAAAATCAAAGGAGCCCTGATCTTCAAACGCGAAATCATTGTAATTGAGCAAAAAAACGGTAAGGCAATCATATCCTATAGCTCAGTTGGCAGAGCGCAGGGTTAATATCCCTGAGGTCGTAGGTTCGAGTCCTGCTAGGCGTTAGGGGGGTATTGATTGATTATCAAACACCCCCCAACATTCACTTTTAATTTGTCCATGAATCACGCCCAATTCCAAAGGATGAATCAAGATCATTTTATTCGCTTCAATTGGCCAATAAGGCGGCCAGATCCGCGCCCATTGGCAGCCACGATTCAATATCTCTGTAGTCGCGGTACGAGACTAATAAAAATACTGGAAGTTGGTAAAATCGCTTTCATAGCTGGATAGCAAAAATGCTGATAAAACACTCTTTCGCAGTCGGAACATCAAGTGGCGTTGAAAGATGGTCGGGCTTCAAGATGCGCGGCTTGATCTGGTGCCGCACCCATCATGGTTCTTCGCCATGCTTCTTGCTCGGCATTGATTAGGGCCAATTCCCAAATGCAAGCTACAACGGGCCTTGTAATCGTATCCATGGATTCATTTCGCCCATAAAGTTTGCGATAGTTATGTTGACAAAGCACCGAGCCTTGTACCCACCAATGCGCTGAAATTGATATACCTAAGTCGCCGGGATGTATGATTATAAAGCCCAATCCATTGCTTTCGCCCATCGAGGTTACACGCTCTAGAACTTGGGCCTCGATGAATTCCTTTGCCATGGATTGCATCTCGGCACTTACATTCTTGGCTTCAGCAACGAGGCCGTAGACTTTGAATTGAAGGGCTCCAGTGCTCCAAACCCCAAGGTTAGTGTAGTCACGAGGTTGGTATAATTCGATGGGGCCGTCACTCATTCGTTATTCCATAGATCAAGGTATCTTGTGACCATATCGGTTGTCTGAGTAAGGTCAATCAGGGCCTCAACCCGTCATTCCGCCTTATCGCCTGATATTGGAGAAGTTTAACCACCCCAAGACTACCTCGGCAAAAATCGGCATAGTCAACTCTTGGTTTTTGGTAAATCGCATCTACACTTGCCGGGCTGGTGACTTTCGGCTGCTGCATACCAGACCCCTGCAATTCCCGGATTTTCGAATATCATGTACACAAATCTCTGAAATTCCGCCGATCTTTGTACAATTCACACGTACTAATCGAACAAATTGGACATCATTCTGCTGCTTGCACGGCTGACATCCCGCCAGAACGGATTGACTCCAACAGCGTCTCTCGCTGCGCGGCCACCCGCGCCGCATTAGCGGTTTTGACCGGGCCAAACCCTCTGATCTGCCGCGGCAGGCTTAGCAAGGCCAGTATGGCCTCTTTGGTATTGGGTGTAAGAAGCGGCAGAACTTCTTTGAGGTCCTTCTCATACTGCCGGATCAACCCCCGCTCCATCCGCCGCTCTGCGGAATAGCCGAACACATCCAGCAGTGTGCCCCGCAACCACTTCATTTTGCTTAATAATTTCAGCGGTCGTTCCAACCATTGCCCGAATGTACGCTTCTTCGGGCGGCCATCAGGACATGTGCGGCTCACCAATGGCGGAGCAAGGTGGTAGGCCATCCGAATTTCGCCGTCAAAGGCTTCTGATGCCTGTTCACGACTGCGTAAAAGCAACCGCGCCACTTCGTATTCGTCTTTATATGACAACAGCTTATGATAGTTTGCTGCCACAACTTCCCGCAGCTCCTGATCCTCAATCACGTCAACCCGCTTGCGGTATTTCCTGGCCAATCCGCCCCCTTGATACGAGATCAGATGATCTGCCCGGAAATCGATTTTTTCCTCCAGTGACTTGGGCTTGTCCACCACATTTGGCGTGATCAGTGATTGCGCTTCTTCCGGATGCAACACCGCCCAGCGGCCAATTTCAAAGGCCCGCAGGTTCTGCTTTACCGCTGCGCCGTTTAATTCGATGGATGCCACTATCGCGTCATGCCGGATCGGGATTAGCCCATTTTGCCATGCCGCACCAAACACCATCATGTTGGAATAGATGGAATCGCCCATAATCATTCGGGCCAGCTCGGTCGCGTCAAACAGGCGGAGGTCGTTCTGCAATCGCGCTTCAAGAGACAACTCCAAGCGACTGACAGGTAACCTAAATTCAGTATCCCGCGTGAACTCCCCGGTAACTGTTTCATGGCTGTTCACAATCGCCCCGGTGCGCCCACGGCGGGTCAGCCCCAGTGTCTTTGCCCCGGCGCTGACCACCAGGTCACCCCCGATCAGCGCATCGCATTCTCCTGTCGCAACCCGGATCGCGCTAATGTCTTCGGGCCGCGCCGCCAGGCGGCAATGGATGTGAACCGCACCTCCCTTTTGTGCGAGGCCGGCCATCTCCATCATCCCTGCACCCATGCCATCCAGCTGCGCCGCCTGAGCAAGCACGGCACCAATGGTCACAACCCCTGTGCCGCCAACCCCGGTGATCACCACGTTGTGTGTGCCATTGATTGTTGGCAGCATCGGATCGGGCAGATCCGGCAAGTCCAGATTGGCGGCCTGTTCTTTACGCAACACCGCACCTTCCAGCGTCACGAAAGACGGGCAAAACCCCTTTAAGCAACTGAAATCCTTGTTACATGCAGATTGGTCTACCGCCCGCTTGCGCCCCAGCTCTGTCTCGACAGGAACAATTGCGACACAGTTCGACTGGACACCACAGTCGCCGCAACCTTCACAAATGTCAGTGTTGATAAACACGCGTTTGTCCGGGTCCGGAAACGTTCCCCGCTTGCGCCGACGGCGTTTTTCGGCAGCACATGTTTGCACATAGACAATTACCGACACACCTTCGATCTGTTCATACCGCTTCTGTACCTGCATCAGCTTTGAACGCTGATGGGTTTCGACACCCTGCGGAAAGGCCGAGAGGTCAACTTCTTCCTTTTCGTCGTAAACCACAGCGATATGCTGCACACCCATCGCCTTGACTTCATTGACAATTCGCAATGCATCAAGACCGCCTTCGTTCGACTGACCACCGGTCATAGCCACCGCATCATTGTACAGAATTTTAAAGGTGATGGTGGTCCCTGCGGCCAACGCCGCCCGGATCGCCTGAATGCCGGAGTGGTTATAGGTGCCATCGCCAATGTTCTGGAAAATATGCGTCCGGGTGGAAAACGGTGCTTCGCCAATCCAGTTGGCACCTTCGCCGCCCATATGGGTGAACCCTGTCGTTTCCCGGTCCATCCACTGAACCATATAGTGACATCCGATCCCTGCATATGCGCGTGCGCCATCAGGGACGCGGGTAGAACTGTTATGCGGGCATCCGGCACAGAAAAATGGTAGACGGCTGGCGATCTCTTCGGCATTGTCGTTGCGCCGAGCCTCTGCCAGCGCCTCTAACCCAGCCTTAACTGCCTCGGTTCCGCGCCCCTCTTCGATCAGAATTTCACCCAGTTTTTCCGCGATTATTATCGGGTCGAGTGCACCGCGCGTCGGAAACAACTCATCACGATGCAGCTGTCCCGCTCCACCCTTGTACCACCCGTAAACCCGGCGCCCTTGCCGGTCATCAAAGATCGCTTCTTTGACCTGAACCTCGATCAGCTTGCGCTTTTCTTCAACGATTACAATCAGGTCGAGTCCTTCAGCCCAGTCATGAAATCCTTTCATGTCCAGAGGAAAGGTCTGCCCAACCTTATAGGTTGTCAGGCCGAGACGCTCTGCCTCATCCGCGTCAATCCCCAGCAGGGACAACGCATGCACCAGATCAAGCCAGTTTTTGCCGGCCGCAACAAAGCCAATTTTTGCGCCAGGCATTCCCCAGACCCGTTTATCCATTCTATTGGCGTGACTGAACGCTTCCGCAGCAAAGCGTTTATAGTCGATCATCCGGGATTCCTGATCATGAGGGTTATCGCCCAATCGGATATTCAGTCCACCTACCGGCATGTCAAAGTCGGGAGTGGTCAGATCAACCCGATCAATGCGACCGTCTACCACGGCGGTTGCCTCAACAGTGTCCTTCATGGTCTTAAGGCCCACCCAAACGCCCGCGAACCGGCTCAGCGCGTAGCCGTAAATGCCATAGTCCAGTATTTCCTGTACACCTGCGGGGCTGACTACTGGCATATAAGCATCAACCAATGCCCATTCGCTTTGGTGCAGAACGGTGCTGCTTTCACCGGTGTGATCGTCCCCCATCGCCATGAGCACGCCGCCATGCTTGGATGTGCCCGCCATGTTGGCGTGCCGCATTACATCACCCGAACGATCCACGCCGGGACCCTTGCCATACCAAAGACCGAAGACGCCATCGTAACGCCCTTCACCCCGTAACTCCGCCTGCTGGCTGCCCCATAAAGCTGTTGCAGCAAGGTCTTCGTTTAACCCTTCGTTGAACGTAACCTGCGCCTCTGCCAGCGCCTTTTCTGCGCGTTGCATCTGCATATCCACGGCACCAAGTGGGGAACCGCGGTATCCTGTCACATAACCGGCCGTGTTCAGCCCTGCCGCTTTGTCACGTGCCGCCTGTGCCAGCATCAGCCGGACAAGCGCCTGTGTCCCATTCAACAGCACCGAAGATTTCTCAAGGTTGAACCGATCGTTCAGACTGATCTGATACTTGCTCACGACATGCCTCCCTGACAGCCACAACCTGGTCTGATTGTCTTGAATATAGAACCATAATAGGTCAATAATTATGACTTATAAAGAAATTATTTCAAATCTTTTCCCGCAACTCTGTGAAAGTGAAACGATTTTCTGCTATTGCGTCTGCGCGAGCAGAATGAATCGAAAGTTTCAGAAATGGATTGGGACAAGCTTAGAATATTTCACTCGGTGGCCGATGCGGGCAGCCTGACCCATGCCGGTGATCAACTGCATTTATCGCAATCCGCTGTGTCTCGTCAGATCCGAGCTCTCGAAGAATCACTGAATGCCACCCTGTTCCACCGACACGCACGCGGTTTGATTCTCACCGAACAGGGTGAGCTTTTGTTCGAAGCCACTCGGTCGATGATGAAGCGGCTTGATACGGCCACCGCCCGGATTCGTGACAGCGAAGAAGAAGTGTTCGGAGAATTGCGGGTCACCACCACAATCGGATTTGGAACGCTTTGGCTGGCGCCTCGCCTGCCGCATTTCTTTGAAAAATACCCGGACCTAAACATCGATCTGATGCTGGAGGAAAGGGTTCTCGACTTACCGATGCGCGAGGCTGATGTCGCCATTCGTATGAAAGAGCCAAGCCAGGCTGATTTGATCCGCAAGCGATTGATGAGCGTACATATGTGTCTCTTTGCAACGCCGGATTATATCGAACAGCATGGCAATCCTCAATTACAGCAAGAACTCAAACAACACCGGCTGATATGCCAGAACCCTCGCTCAGCCCAAGTTGGGGCTGGTGCTGACCTTGTTGGCGACTTGATGACAGAGGATATTCCGGCACTTTTGACCGTTAACAACTACTTCGGTGTTCTTCAGGGTGTATTGCATAACCTGGGAATCGGCGTGTTGCCGGATTACCTGATTTGGGACTTTCCTGATCTGGTTCGCGTACTACCAGAGGTGCACTCATCTGAAGTTCCGGTTTTTCTGGCTTACCCGGAGGAGTTGCGCCACTCCAAGCGCATCTCGGCCTTCCGCGACTTCGTTCAGGAAGAGATCATTGAGTATCGAAAAATACTTAGAGAACATAAGGTTACATAGGAAATCGCCGCCTGCCGGGTGAGCTATGCATGCAACACATAGCGGCAATGCTCCAAGCGTAACGTTATTTCTCTTGATCGAATCCCCCTCAATCCCTAATTGCTGTTCATGACGGTGACAGCCCTAGGCGCGTCACCATCATACCTCCCTGTTGGACTTCGGCCGAGCTTATTGCTCGGCCTTTTTTTTTGCTTTTCGCTTTGATATATATTGAGGGTGAGAGTCATTTTACGCCCTGCCAAAATCTCTGAATGCGAAGAACTCAGCGCGCTTTGCATGCGATCAAAGGCGTATTGGGGATACGACGCCGCTTTCCTCGAAGCCTGTAGAAAAGAGCTGACAATCACGCCGGATCACATCAATTCTCACCTGATAATCGCCGACGCTGGAGAAGTGCTTGCCGGTGTGGCTCAGGTTGCTCAACTGGGTCCGGATGCAGACCTCCTGCTGTTTTTTGTCGATCCGCCCTTCATCGGCCAAGGGATCGGCAAGTTATTGTTCGACTGGTCAGTGCAGGCCTCCAATCAGATTGGCGCCCGCAACTTGATGATAGATGCTGATCCAGGCGCCGAAGGCTTCTACCTTAATATGGGGGCTCGAAGAACAGGCGAACGCGCCTCAAGCTCAATTCCGGGGCGCATGCTGCCACTGTTAGAATATGCTCTCAAACGCAAAAAGGTTTGAGCGCCAAAGAACCCACAGGTTGGGCAAACTAACCGTTGTTAAATGATTGGAATCTCTTTCTCCGCAAGAGGTGAAAGGGCCTGAGCTGCGCCATCGCTGATAACGATGTTCTCTTCATGCACCATCATCCGTCCAAGTATCACATCTGTACCGGGCTCAAGCGTAATGACCATCCCGGCCTCCAGCACACTTTGATCTTGCGCCGTTATCGATAGCCCTTCCGTCAACTGCATGCCCAAACCATGCCCCAGACGCCCGGTTTCTTCCCCGCTTCCAGCAACATTTGCCATTGCACGCCAAACATCACATGCCCTTGCTCCGGGTCTTGCGGCGTCAAGCCCCGCTTGGGTCGCCTCGATCAACCGCGCATGGGCGGATGAAGTAGCGGCACTCGCACGGCCGACAGCATAGTTGCGGTCGTAGTCACAGAAATAGCCATTCCGAACCGCCCCGGTATCGAGCATCAGTACATCGCCGGGTACAAGTGGTGTGTCAGACGCCGGCGAAATGACATCCTCATAACCATCCTGCCCTGCGCCACCTGCCAGATAAGGCACCCAATCCGCGCCTTCTTCCAGCAGCAGCCGCTGGAAATCCCTGAACACACGGGACAGTGGCGCGCCTTCATACGCGATCTCAGCCACCCGGGAGAATGCACGCCCGGCAATGGAGCAACTTTCGGCAATCTGCGCGATTTCAGCCTTTGACTTAACAGCGCGCAACGCGGCCACAATTCCGGAATCGCCCATAAATTCAGCACCGCTTTGCGTCTTTACCCGCTCGAAATCGGCCAGCGGCATCCTTAGCAGGGTTTCATACCCCGATGGGACCCCCACAGGTCCACCAATCTCCCGCAATGTATCGGCAAGAAGGCTTACACCGTCATCCTCAGGTTCCGGCGCCGCCCAGGTGCGAACATCATCAATCCAGGTCCGCCGCATCAACGCCGCCCCAATTGATGGGATTACAGCCACAGGCTTGCCTTGCGCAGGCACAACCAAAAACCATGGTCGACTAGGGCTTTCCCAAAATCTGGTTAAATAACCTGTAAAATAACGAACATCCGACTCTGTTGTCAAAAGCAACGCCCCAAGCCCTGCGTCGTTCATCTGCGTCTGCGCCCGCGCAACGCGCGCGCTAAACTCTTCGGTGGAAAAGCCTCCTGGGATCATGCAGGTCCCTCACTCAAAATGCACAACACACGCGCATCTGCGCCCAGCGACATACCTTTAAGCGCGGCAATACCTGCCGCTCCGGATTCTGAGCTTTCAAGACCCTTTTCTGCCAACTCCGGCAAAATCGCACTGGCCTCTTCCTCTGAAATGGTAACAAACGAATCTGCCTCACGTGCCAGACCCTTGAGAGCAATCAAAGAAGGCTCCTTGCAATCCAAGCGACCCATATTTGAAACGGGACCTTGCGTTTTCACCGGCTTGCCCGCCTCAATGCTTGCAGTCAGCGCCGGGGCCCACTCAGGCTCGACCACAATGATTTTGGGTTCCTCTCCCCAGGCGGAACGGAACCAAGCCGCACAGGCCCCTGCCAAACCGCCAACACCGGCTTGCAGGAAAATATGCGTCGGTGGCTCAGGCATTTGGCGCGTCGCTTCTGCTGCCATCGCCAGATACCCCTCCATCAAACGATGCGGCAATTCAAAATACCCCGGCCATGAGCTGTCTGACAGCAGGGTCCAGCCGTTCTCTTCGGCCCCCTTCATTGCCGCTGCCATACTGGCCTCGTAATCATCTCCGGCCCATTCGACCTGTGCGCCTTTCTCTTCAAGCCGCGCGGCGAAACTCTCGGGCACCGTGTGGGACAGGTAAATCACGGCCTTTGCACCAAAAATCCGCGCACCAGCGGCAACTGACATCCCATGATTGCCGGCACTCGCAGTCGCATAGGTTTGACCCGCCAACGCGGTCGATATATACTCTGCTCCGCTGTTGGCAGCAGCATGAGCAATCACATAAGCCGCGCCCAACGCCTTGAAACTGCCCAGCCCCATTCGGCCACGTTCATCCTTGACCCAAAGCTGCGCACCATAACCATCCACCTTTACAAGCGGTGTTTCTGCAGCTGCCGGGCATTGCTTCAAAAGCGCCTCAGGCGTTGCAGCATCCGCACTTGGCCAGGGTGCGCCGGACAGCACATCTTCAGAAAGGCCAGTCCCACGCCAGTTGTTTTCAAGAATGTTCATGAATACGCTCCAAATTTCAGCTCCTAACAACTGTATTGTGAGCAAATGGTCAAGCGGCGTTTTGTGACCTCTTCCCCCTGCCGCAACTATGCCCTAAAGAGGCGCCAAGCCAAAAATCTGAGGGGAAACCACTCGCATGCAGGACCCGGCCATCACGCCCGAGCTGATCGAAGCTCACGGCCTCAAAACAGATGAATACGACCGTATTCTGGAGATTATCGGACGCACGCCCACATTTACTGAGCTTGGCATTTTTTCTGCCATGTGGAACGAGCATTGTTCGTATAAATCCTCAAAGAAATGGCTACGCACCCTGCCCACCACCGGGCCACAGGTGATCTGCGGACCAGGCGAAAACGCCGGTGTGGTTGATATCGGAGATGGTCAGGCGGTTGTATTCAAAATGGAAAGCCACAACCACCCGTCCTATATCGAACCCTATCAAGGTGCAGCCACGGGCGTGGGTGGGATCCTTCGCGATGTTTTTACAATGGGCGCGCGGCCCATTGCCTCGATGAACTCGCTTAGCTTTGGCGAACCTTCGCATCACAAAACCCGCCAGCTGGTGCATGGCGTTGTGGCCGGAGTCGGCGGCTATGGCAATTGCTTCGGCGTCCCTTGTGCAGGCGGCGAAGTCCGCTTTGACGCGGCCTATAATGGCAATTGTCTGGTCAACGCCTTTGCAGCAGGATTGGCCGACAGCGACAAGATTTTCTATTCCGCAGCCTCGGGTGTCGGCATGCCAGTTGTCTATCTCGGTGCTAAAACCGGGCGCGACGGTGTCGGCGGCGCCACGATGGCATCGGCGGAGTTTGACGAAAGCATCGAAGAAAAACGGCCAACAGTTCAGGTTGGTGACCCGTTTACCGAAAAGCGCCTGATGGAGGCTACACTGGAGCTGATGCAAACGGGCGCCGTAATTTCCATTCAGGATATGGGCGCCGCCGGGCTAACCTGTTCTGCCGTGGAGATGGGCGACAAGGGTGGCCTTGGTGTCAAACTACAGCTTGATGACGTGCCGCAGCGCGAAGAGAATATGACCGCTTATGAGATGATGCTGTCAGAATCTCAGGAACGGATGCTGATGGTATTGCGCCCTGAAAAAGAAACCGAAGCCCGCGCCGTGTTTAAAAAATGGGACCTAGATTTTGCCATTGTCGGCGAAACCATTGCCGAAGACCGATTCCTGATCATGCATGGCAATGAGATCAAGGCTGACCTGCCTCTGGCAACGTTGTCAGGCTCTGCCCCGGAATATGACCGTCCCTGGAATGAACCCGTGCCCGCTGCGGAACTTGATCCGACCACGGTACCAGACATTGATCCAATCGAAGGGCTTCGCAGCCTGATCAGTTCTGCAAATTACAGCTCACGCGAATGGGTCTATGAACAATATGACACCATGGTCATGGCCGACAGCGCCCGCACGCCCGGTCAGGGTGGCGGCTTGATCCGTGTGCACGGCACCGACAAACAGCTCGCTTTCACCTCGGATGTAACACCACGCTATGTCAGGGCCAATCCGGTTGAAGGTGGCAAACAGGCGGTGGCAGAGGCGTATCGCAATCTCTCCGCGCTTGGCGCAGTTCCCCTCGCCTCGACCGACAACCTCAACTTTGGCAATCCGGAAAAGCCAGAGATCATGGGACAGTTTGTCGGGGCTATCAAAGGCATCGGCGAAGCGGTCGCAGCGCTTGATATGCCGATCGTGTCCGGCAACGTCTCGCTTTATAACGAAACTGATGGCGCCGCGATCCTGCCCACGCCAACCATTGGCGCGGTAGGGTTGATCAGCGATCCGGCCAATGCCATCACCGGCAAGCCGCAAGACGGCGACATCGCCCTGCTAATCGGTGAAACCATTGGACATCTGGGTCAGTCGGCGCTGCTGGCAGAACATTTTGGTCGCTGTGAAGGCGACGCGCCGTTGGTCGATCTGGAAACCGAAAAACGTCATGGTGATTTCATCCGCGCAAACCATACCGCAATCAGCGCCTGTACCGACCTGTCGGATGGTGGATTAGCGCTTGCTGCATTTGAGCTGGCCGAAGGCGCTGATGTTGGCGTCACATTGGACGAAGCCGGCACTCCTGCGCTATTTGGTGAAGATCAGGCACGTTACCTGCTGGCCTGCGCGGCGGACGAAGTTGAAGCACTGACAGCTGCGGCAAATGCTGCAGGCGTGCCCGTGTCCACGGTCGGGCGTTTCGGCGGCGATCAGGTCAGCTTTGGGACCGCATCAGCGCCACTTGCAGAGCTTTCAGAAACATTCCGAACCAGTTTTGCAGGTCTCTTTGACTAAACCGGCACGCCGCTCGCCTTTGATCACGATCACATGAGCGGGCATGGCACGCAGCGGGCACCTGTGTAAGCATCGGCGAAACCTCGAAAGGATCGCCGATGACTCGTCTGATTTTGGCCATTGTACTGGCCCTGTTTCCCCTGACCGCTCTGGCACAGGAAACGACCACGGAACCGCCCGAAAACGCCGCTCCGGATATTTCCGAGCAACAGCAGCCAATGACACTGGAACGTTTGGATCAGATCGTTCGTGCCCTTGATCCTGAGGCCGAGTCAGATGGGCGGCTTTGGCGGTTTCAGATTGCCAACGTGCCAATCCTGATTGTCACTGATATCGCATCCGACCGCATGCGCGCCTTTGCCCCGGTGCGCGAGGCCAAAGATCTCAGCCCAGAGGATATGGCCCGTGTATTGCAGGCCAACTTCGACACTGCCCTTGATGCCCGATACGGAATTGCCAAAGACACGCTTTGGTCGATTTTTATCCACCCTCTGTCTCCCCTTGAAAAAGATCAGTTCATTTCAGGGCTAGGACAAGTCGTCAATCTGGCCGCAAGTTACGGCACACTCTATTCCGGCGGCGGTCTACAATACGGTGATGGTGACAGTGGTGAACTGCAACGCGCGCTGATTGATGAGCTGCTAAAAAAGGGTCAGGAAATCTGACAGCGATCGCTGTGCATCTTGCACTTGGCCCATGCGCGTTCTACATCCTTGGATAACGACCAAGGAGAATGCCCGTGCCCATGCAAGCCCAGGAAATCGAAGACCTGATCCGCGAAACCTTTCCGGATGCCAAAATCACCGTGATGGGTGACGACGGCGTGCATTTTTCAGCCGAAGTGATCGACGAAAGCTTTCGCGGCATGAACCGCATCCAGCAACAGCGCGCGGTGATGGCAGCGCTGAAAGGCAAAATGGACGGACCGAACGGAGAGATTCACGCACTTGGACTGACGACAAAAGCCCCCGCCTGACATTGAACGCAGCGCGCCGAGCGCATAGAGGACAACATGACTGACGTAAAAACTCAAATCGATGAAACCGTCAAAGCCAATGACGTGGTGCTTTACATGAAAGGCACCAAATCCATGCCGCAATGCGGGTTCTCTTCCCGTGTGGCTGGTGTGCTCAACTACATGGGCGTCGAATTTTCCGACGTAAACGTGCTAGCAGATGATGCAGTTCGTCAGGGTATCAAAGATTACTCAGACTGGCCCACCGTTCCCCAGCTTTATGTAAAGGGTGAATTTGTCGGCGGCTGTGACATCATCACCGAAATGACCTTGTCGGGTGAGCTGGATCAGTTGTTCGAAGATAATGGCGTGACATACGACAAAGAAGCCGCTGACCGCATCCGCGAAGCCAACGGCTGATATCAACACAAATTAACCCGAAAGTTGGCCCGGCGCACTCATTGCACCGGGCCCTTCCAATGTTAAACGTCCAGCGTGTGATCTTTCTCCCACTGGCTGAAATGTGTCACAAACGACGTCCATTCCTGATGCCGCAGCTTCAGATAGGCGGCTGAGAACTCTTCCCCCATCATCGATTTCAGCTCTTTGTCCTTGTCGTAAAGACGCATGGCATCCAGCATGTTCAGTGGCAGTTTCGGCGCACCGCGCACCTTGTGACCCTCGGCATACATATCGATGTCATACCGCTTGCCCGGATCGGCCTTGCTTCGCACGCCCGAAAGCCCCGCGGCAATGATCACCGCCTGCAACAGATAGGGGTTTACCGCCCCATCCGGCAAACGCAGTTCAAACCGGCCAGGGCCCGGCACCCGCACCATATGCGTGCGGTTGTTGCCGGTCCACGTAACTGTGTTGGGCGCCCATGTGGCGCCCGACATCGTCCGCGGTGCGTTGATACGTTTGTAGGAGTTCACCGTCGGATTGGTGATCGCCGCCAGCGCGCTGGCGTGCTTCATGATCCCGCCAAGGAAATTTGCACCCTTGTCCGACAGGCCCAGTTCGGCCGTCTGGCTGCCACCGGTGGCCTCGGTCGCGAACACATTGGTTTTGGCCGCCGCCCCCGGCGCATCCCAGACCGAAATGTGGGCATGGCACCCATTGCCGGTCAGCCCTTCAACAGGCTTGGGCATGAATGTCGCGCGAAATCCGTGCTTTTCAGCGACCGATTTGGTCATGAATTTGAAAAAACTGTGCTTGTCCGCGGTGTTCAATGCGTCATCGAATTCCCAGTTCATTTCAAACTGGCCATTCGCATCCTCGTGGTCGTTCTGATACGGACCCCAGCCCAGATCAAGCATGTAGTCGCAAATCTCGCGCACCACGTCATAGCGGCGCATCACCGCCTGCTGATCGTAACAAGGTTTGGCAGCCGTATCGAACTCATCGCTCAGCGCAGTTCCATCCGGTGTCAGCAGGAAATACTCTGCCTCGATCCCGGTTTTGACATACATACCCTCTGCGGCAGCTTCGTCGATCAGGCGGCGCAACACATTTCGCGGGGCCTGCGCCACATCCTCCCCTTCCATCACGGGGTTTGCGGCGACCCACGCAACCTCGGGCTTCCACGGCAACTGAATGACCGAATTCGGATCCGGCACGGCCAGCATATCCGGGTGTGCTGGTGTCATATCCAGATAAGTGGCAAAGCCAGCAAATCCTGCACCATCCTCCTGCATATCGGCGATCGCCTGCGCAGGCACCAGTTTGGCCCGCTGCCCACCGAACAGGTCGGTGAAGGAAATCATAAAGTATTTAACGCCGTTCTCTGCGGCATACGCGGCCAGATCAACCGTCATGTTTAGCTCCCTATTGGTTTGTCTATGAGTTCTATGACCTCGAAATCCACCAGATCGTCCCAATTTGCGATCCAAGTGTCAAAGGTTTCGGGGGTTTCTGTCCGCATCAATTGATAGCAGACATCATCGCCAGCACTCAGCCAGCTATCAAGATAGCACAGGCCCAGGGGTAACATCCGGCCCTGTGCAGCAAAGCGTTTGTATACGGCGGTCGAATGGCCTGCTTTGAACCGTTCGATCACCATATACATCGGCATCAGAAGTTTGTTCCCGGTTTGCCCGGATACCAATCCGTTCCGGCCAAAGGCACTTTGGCCATCGCGGCGGCCTCCATCGTCAAAGCGACCAGATCCTCGGGTTCAAGGTTGTGCAGATGATTCTTGCCACAGGCGCGCGCGATTGTTTGCGCCTCCAGCGTCATCACTTTGAGATAGTTTTTCAGACGGCGGCCTCCCTCAATCGGATCAAACCGTGCCATCAGCTCCGGATCCTGCGTGGTAATCCCGGCCGGATCGCGGCCCTCGTGCCAGTCATCATAGGCCCCGGCAGTCGTGCCGAGCTTATTGTACTCAGCCTCCCATTTCGGGTCATTGTCACCAATGGCAATCATTGCAGCGGTCCCGATAGAGACTGCGTCCGCACCCAACGCCATCGCCTTTGCCACATCAGCGCCGGACCGGATACCACCAGACAGGATCAGCTGCACCTTACGGTGCATACCCAGATCCTGAAGCGCCTCAACCGCCGGACGGATGATAGCGAGCGTTGGCTGGCCTACATGTTCAATGAACACATCCTGTGTCGCAGCCGTGCCGCCTTGCATGCCGTCCAGCACAACCGCATCGGCACCGGCCTTGATCGCCAGCGTCGTGTCGTAATAGGGTCGCGCACCGGCCACTTTAACATAAATCGGTACTTTCCAACCGGTTACCTCACGAAGCTCAAGTATCTTGATCTCCAGATCATCCGGCCCGGTCCAATCCGGGTGCCGACAGGCAGACCGCTGGTCAATCCCCTTGGGAAGGTTGCGCATCTCAGCCACACGGTCTGAAATCTTTTGTCCCAGCAACATACCGCCGCCGCCCGGTTTCGCACCCTGCCCCACGACAATCTCAATCGCATCCGCTTTGCGCAGATCATCCGGGTTCATACCATAGCGCGACGGCAGATACTGATAGACCAGCTTACTGGAATGCCCGCGTTCTTCGGGCGTCATGCCACCGTCACCAGTGGTTGTCGACGTGCCCGCCGCATCCGCACCACGCCCAAGCGCCTCTTTGGCTGGGCCGGACAACGCACCAAAGCTCATGCCGGCAATTGTAATCGGAATATCCAACTCAATCGGGTTCTTGGCGTGCAGGCCCCCTATGGTCACAGAGGTTTCACATTTCTCACGATACCCCTCAAGCGGATAACGTGAAATCGACGCGCCCATAAACAGCAGGTCGTCAAAATTCGGGACCCGGCGCTTCGCACCTCCCCCACGGATGTCGTATATTCCGGTGGCTGCCGCACGACGGATATCGCTGTTCACATCATTAGTAAACGTGGCCGACATACGCGGCGTTGTGTGCGGGATAGTATTATCTGTCATCTTTTCAATCCCTTAGTAAGCGCCGGCGTTGTCGACATCAAAGTTGTAAAGGTTCCGGGCAGAGCCATATCGCGTGAACTCCTCCGGCTTGGCGTCAATTCCCGCCTCGGCAAGAATCTCCGTCAGGAACGCGATATGTTCCGGCCGCATTTCCTTTTTCTCGCAATCCGCGCCAAGGCTCTTCACCTCGCCGCGCACGAAAAACCGTGCCTCGTAACAACTGTCACCCAAAGCATCGCCTGCATCACCACAAACCACGACATTGCCTGATTGCGCCATAAAGCCTGACATGTGACCGATATTGCCCTGCACCACGATATTGACCCCCTTCATGGAAATCCCGCAGCGCGAAGAAGCATTACCCTTGACCACGATCAAACCGCCATGCGCGGTGGCGCCCAGATATTGGCTGGCATCACCTTCAATCACGATCTTGCCTGACATCATGTTTTCACCCGTCCCGGGCCCGGCTGAACCGTCCACATTGATCGTGGCCTGTTTGTTCATGCCACCACAATAGTAACCGGTAGACCCGCGCACCGTCACTTCGATCGGCGCATCCAAACCCACAGCAATCGCATGACTGCCTTTTGGGTTTACAATTTCCCACGCGGTTTCATTGGTTTGCTGGCTTTGCGCATGCAACGCTTCGTGCATTGCGCGAAGGCCTTTTTCTCCTAGGTCAAATGTCTGCATATCAGTGGTTCCAGAAATAAACGGTTGCGGGCTCGGGCTCCCAGACTTTGGCGTCTTCAATCCCCGGAAGGCTGACCAACGCACGGTATTCGCTGCCGAATGCCACATATTGATCGGTTTCGGCCATCACGGCAGGCTTGCAGGCAATCGGGTCACGGACCACGCCGAACCCGTCCTTGGTGCCAACAACAAACGTGTAAAACCCGTCGAGATCATCGAGACCCGACTCAAGCGCCTCACCCAATGTGCTGCCTTCCTGCATTTTCCAGGTAAGGTATGCAGCTGCAACTTCGGTGTCATTTTCCGTCTCAACAGTCACCCCTTCACGCGCCAGTTTGCGCCGTAGCGAATTATGGTTAGACAGCGATCCATTATGCACAAGGCACTGATCCATCCCGGTGGAAAAAGGATGGGCTCCCAGGGTCGTCACCGCGGATTCTGTCGCCATCCGTGTATGTCCGATCCCGTGAGAGCCCTCTAGTTTGGGGATGTCAAAACGTTTCGCCACATCACCAGGAAGACCAACTTCTTTATATATTTCAATTATTTCACCGGCACTCATAACCCGAACATCGGGGCGCATTTCTTTCAATGCCGCACGTGCCTTACGCAGTTTTGCCTCGCTCAGATCAATCACCGCATGAGTATCAACTACCCTCACGCTGACGGCCTCTCCGATCGCGTCACTCAATGCGTCCTGCAGCCCGTCATAAGCGGTCTCAGGATCAGCCGCCTGTAACGTCAGCTTTGCCATACCTGCCTTTTCATCCGTATAGACCGCAATACCGGCACTGTCCGGTCCCCGGTCTGTCATCGTGATCAGCATATCGGTCAACATTTCGCCCAGTCGCGGTTCAAGCGACTTATCTTTCAGGAATAACCCGACGATTCCACACATTTCGCGCCTCCATGAATCGGTTCATGGAACCATAACTGGCAGTGAAACAAATTTCAACACCAAGAATTAAATTTCACTGTGGTGAATAATTCAACTGCCGCCTTGTGCGTAGGAAATGACTGACAAATACCGCACCGGCAGGCGGATTAACTCATCCGGGCCATGGGGCGCATCCGCGTCAAAAAACAGACTATCCCCTGGACGCAAGTGAAAACTCTGATCGCCGTGGCGATAACCTACCTCGCCCTCCAGCACATAGAGCAGTTCAACCCCGTCATGCTGAAACGTTTCAAAGACATCTGATTCCTCGGTCAATGTGATCAGATAAGGCTCAACCATCACCCCACTGGAAATCGCACCCAAATGCCCCAAAAGATTGTACTGATGCCCGGCCCGCGTCCCGGCACGCTCAATCTCCAATGCTTCGCCGGCTTTGACATGTACCGCCTCGCGGCTTTCTTCAAACCTGCGAAAAAATGATGTCACCGGAACGCTCAGCGCGGCAGACAACGCCTGTAATGTCGTCAGCGACGGCGAGGTCATCCCGTTTTCAATCTTCGACAGCATCCCAACCGAAAGGCCCGTAGATGCGGCCAAATCAGCAACGGTCATCTTGCGAGAACGTCTGAATTCCCGCACCTCGCGCCCAATCGCGGTTTCGAGATTCTTTTCCTGATGTTCGCGGACCTTATGCGGGTCCTGGCTGAGTTTTGATGCTGGCATAGCCCCTCCTGCGCGCCCGGCGGACCACAACGATGATCAATTGCAACCGGAATTGCAAGTAGACCCCGGCCGACTCGCTATTTTCCAGCCTTTTCCAGCTCTTCCGCCAATATCGGCGCACCTAATGTCATCGAATGCACCCCCATGATCGACGTCAGTTGAAGAACCTCCAGAATTTCCTCTTTGGTGGCTCCCTCTTTCAATGCGTTTTGCATATGCCGCCGTACACCCGGTGCCCATAAATGCGTAGTGGCCGCATTGATCGCTATGAAGATCAGTTCTTTCGTTTTCTGCGGCAACGGGCCTTGTTTCTGGGGCACCGCCCGAAACGCCAAAAACGCCTCAAGGTAGTCGGGATCCATCTCTGCCATCATGTCCCAGATCGGGTTCCAGTCATCACTCTGGCGCTGCGCCTCTGTTGCGGGATAGGTCTTGTCGCCCATCACTCACCCTCCCCGGTGTTTAAAGCTGTCTCTGCGGAACGAATAGAGTGCGGCTGGATCAACAGCCACATCCACCACTGCAGGTTTGCCACAGTCAAGCGCGGCCTCAATCGCCTGCGCCATTTCATCCAACGTATTCGCGCGGTACCCCTTGGCCCCGTAAAGCTCTGCCAGCTTGTCAAAAGGTGGGCTTGAGATATTCGCACCGATATAACGTTCGCCAAAGAAATCACGTTGATAGGCTTTTTCCGCACCCCAGCACTGGTTATTCATCACCACGGTCACAGTGTTAATCCCGTAATCCACGGCGGTGGACAGCTCGGATACGGTCATGCCGAATCCGCCATCCCCCATCAGGCTGACAACCGGACGCTCAGGGGCGGCCAGTTTGGCCCCCAGCCCGCAGGCAAAGGAAAACCCGACCAGACCAAAATCAAGTGGTGTGAACAGTGATTTTGGCTGCCAGTAGTTCAACGCGTCCGTGGCCTGCAAACACAAGGTGCCCGCATCCATTGTCACCGCCGCGTCCTGCGGCAGCACATCGCGCAATGTCTTGAACAATCCCGAGGGATGGATCGGCATCGCATCCACCTGTGCATCCGCGTCACGTTGGGCAAGGAACGCCGCGCGTTCCGTTTTGAAGCCTTCGGTCCAGCTTTCGGCCAAAGCGTGGTTGCCGGTCTGATTAACCGCCTCTGTCAGCTGATCCGCAACCGTAGGTGCATCTCCCATGATGCCGATCTCTGCCGGGAAGTAACGACCGATGGCAGTAGGCTCCAGTTCCACATGGATGATTTTGGCATCTTTGTTAATGTTATCATAGCTATAGAACGTGGCGTTAAACCCAACCCGTGTGCCAAGGGCAAGGATAACATCCGCCTCTTTCACCAGGCGACTGGCCACGGCATTGCCCCGCGGCCCCATTTGCCCGGCACTCAGCGGATGCCCGAACGGCACCGCATCACCGTGACCCGGCGACGTAACAACCGGCGCGTTCAACGCTTCTGCCAGCGCCATACACTGATCTGCACCGCCTGTGTTCTTGATCCCACCTCCGGCAATAATCACCGGGCGTTCGGCATTGCACAGCAATTCACACGCGGCCTTGATCGCATGTGGGGCGCCACCCGGCGCGGCATAGGGCCGGTACTGGTCCGGCGTCTGGAACGTATCAAATTCGGCCTGACCCGACAGAACATCCCGTGGCAGATTCAGCTGAACCGGACCCTGACGCGGGGCCAATGCTTCGCGAAACGCCTCGCGGAACATCTCTGGCACCCGGTCGGCGCCTGTCGCGGTCCAGGTCTTTTTGGTGATCGGCTTGAACAGTGCCTGCTGATCCACCTCCTGAAACGCATCGCGGTAGACATGGCCAGAGGCCAACGCCCCCGCAATCGAAACCACCGGCGAGTATGCCGCTTTGGCCTGCGCCAATCCCGTAACCAGATTGGTTGCCCCGGGCCCGTTTTGCCCGGCCAGAATGACGCCGGCCTTGCCGCTCATCCGGGCAAAACCATCAGCCATATGGGTGCCCGTACGCTCATCATGCACGCCAATGAAATTGATCTCCTCGGCATCATACAGCGCGTCAAACATCTCCATCGTTGCCGATCCGATCAGGCCGAATACATGCGATGTTCCCTCTGCCTTCAACGCCTCTACCGCGGCCTGACCACCTGTCATCTTTTTCATATCATTGCCTTTCTATGGCGAATTTCCGAGCGTCCGAAGACTGCTCATCAGAGCCGTGAACGGGCCGCTATCGGCCCGACAGACTTCAATATTCAGCTCAATGTCTTTTTCAAAAACGCAGCAACCGGTTCTGCAAACAACTCCGGCCGCTCTATCAGGCCCAAATGTTGAAGCTCCGGCAAAATGATTACCTCTGATTCCGCAATTTCAGATGCGATGGCATGGCTCATCTCCGGCGGCTGACCGCTGTCATTTTCACACGTCATGATCAATGTCGGGTGGGTGATCGGTGGATTGGGCCGGATCAGCTCAACAACACCTGCGGCCAGCACAAACCGATGGAGTGCATAGTTTTCATGATGGTTGGCCATCACCACATCACGGATCTCGGCCACCTTTTCCGCATGATCGCGGCGAAAATCTTCGGTAAACCAACGTTCCAGCGTGGCGTCAATCGTCGCACCTGGCCCGCCCGCACTGGTGTCTTTCGCGCGTTCCTCGACCAGCTTTTGCTGCTCTTCGCCACGCTCATGCGGCGAATTCAGAATGCACAATGCCGAAACCCGTTCCGGATGGTCCATCGCCACCCGCCGGTTGATCATTCCACCTAAAGAAAACCCAACCAATGCGGCCCGTTCGATACCCAGCTCATCCATCAGTGCGATCAACTGTTCACTCAGCACTGTCAGGCTGGGTGTTTCGGTCGGCAGTGACGTTTCGCCATGCCCGCACAGATCATAGCTTAGGACGCGGAAGTTCTCAGCCAGCATAGGCACCATCGCGCTATAGGTGCTGCCCCGCGACATTCCCAACCCGTGGATCAGAGCTACAACCGGGGCCCCCTCGGGCCCCGATAATTCATAAGATGTGCCTGCTTTGCTGACCGCCATCTACACCCCCGCCGGGTTGTCGATGTCGTGACCCATTTCTTTGAGGTCCTTGTAGCGATCGCCAATCCGGTGGTTCGGATGCCCGCCAATTGCCGCCCCCAATGCGAGTATGATCTCATCCTCTGCCGGGGCATCGGGAATGCTCAGATGAATTGTCTGATAGTGCGAACGCCGCCCGCCATCATCCTTGTCCATCAACGGGATTACCAAAGATGTGCCCGCAGCACCCCGTGTATTCGAAAACACCAGATATGATTTCGCATCCACCGCCTCGCGATACTGGTTACCAAACCACAGGGTATGGGTCAGCCCCTGCCCATGCTCCTGCTCGCCACCCATGCCCACAACGCTGGACTTACCATAGCCTTCAACCGTTCCCCCGGTCTCGGCCAGAACCATCTCTGTCAGCATCTTGCCCAGTACCGGTCCGTGTTCGCGTATCTCGGGGCTCAGGTCTTCAACATGGCCACGTCCGAACCAAGGGTTGCGGATAATCGCCATCGCCGCAACCATCTTGGTGGGCTCTGCCACCTCTTTCCAGCCTTCTTTGTACGTTGTCTGTACGTGTAGTAACGTACGCCTTATTTCTACTGTCATTTCAGTCCTCTAACTTAAGAAAATTCCGGCATTACTTTGTCAATGAACAGCTGCAAACTACGCTTCTGCTGATCCATATTCATTCCCAAAGAGGCGTAATACAAAAATGCATCCACCCCGAGATCTTCGTACTGGCGCAGCTTGGCAACCACATCATCGGGGGTGCCAAACATCAGGTTCTCCTCCAGCATCTCGGGATCAACCCGTGCATTGCCGTCCAGTACATCCAGCGGCACCTGATCAGGAAAACCGTTAACCACATCGCCGTTCTGCATCATCAAATTACCAAATTGGCCCAGCACATGTCGGATAGACCCGATCGCCGCTTTGCGATCGTCTTCGTTGTCATAGACGGCAGAGTGCCGCATAACCGCCCAAGTGCCATCGTATTTGCCACCATTCTTGGCAATCGCATCATCCAGACGCGCGCGATAAGTTTCTGCCTCGCTCATCGGCATGGTCAGCGGCCAGCTCAGAATGTTGCACCCATGCTCAACCGCATAATCAAAAGTAATCGGCGCCCGTGCGGCCACCCAGATGGGTACATCTTTCTGAACCGGCTTGGGACAAGAGGTAGCCTTGGGGAACTGCCAGAACTCACCGTCATGCGCATAGTCACCTTCCCAAAGCTTCTTCACCACCGGAAGCGATTCTTGCATGTAGCGATAGCTGTCGCGTTGATCGAGCCCTGGCTTCATCCGGTCAAACTCGCGCTGATAGGCACCTGAACCGATGCCGAACTCCAGCCGCCCACCACTGGTCAAATCGAGAAACGCAGCCTCTCCGGCCAGGTTGATCGGATGCCAATAGGCCGCGTTCACCACGCCGACACCGAGACGAATATTCTCGGTATGCTCGCCCCACCATGTCAAAATCTGAAACGGATTGGGCGCAATCGTCATTTCCAATGCATGATGTTCCGCAGCCCAGGCAATTTCGAACCCGGCAGCATCAGCCATTTTCACCATCTCAAGTGTGTGATCCCGTACTTCACGAATATCCGTGTCCGGGCTCATCCGCTCCAGATTGATCGCCAGATGAAACTTCATTGTCCTTCTCCTTCTCAACGCGGCTGGAACGGGTTGGCCACCGGTTCCTCCGAAATATTCATCCAAACCGTTTTCGGGCGGGTATAATCATAAACTGCCTGAAACCCGCTTTCCCGACCATAGCCAGAGCCTTTCATCCCGCCAAACTCTGCCACCGGCGAAATCACCCGGTAGGTATTTACCCAGACAATCCCGGCACGCACTGCCCGGCTCATCCGCAATGCCCGTGCACTGTCGCGGGTGAATATCCCGGCCGCAAGCCCATGTTCAGTGTCATTGGCCAGACGCAATGCCTCTTCTTCTGTCTTAAAGCGCAGCACACATAAAACCGGGCCAAACAACTCTGTATCAACAATTTTCAGGTCAGAGCTCGGGCAATCCACAATCGTGGGTTCAAAGAACATGTCACTGCTGGCATTTGCGCGCTTGCCACCGCATACCACGGTGCCGCCCTCCTGCACCGCACCTGCCAGTTCCCGCTCAATCGTTTCCAATTGACCATAGGTGCAAAGCGGGCCCATTTCGGTTTCATCCAGCATCGGATCACCGATTTTTATACCGCCGGCAATTTTCGCCATCCGGGCAATAAACTCATCTGCCACGTCCTCATGCACGATAAGACGAGAGCCTGCGACACAGCTTTGGCCAGAGGCACCAAAGATGCCAGCAACTGACCCGTTCACAGCACTGTCGAGATCAGCATCGTCAAACACGATAAAGGGTGATTTTCCGCCCAGCTCCAATGACACCTCGGCAAAATTGTTGGTGGAATTCATCAACACATGTTTGGCGGCCATCGGACCACCGGTAAAGGATATCCGCGAGACAAGCGGATGGCTGGTCAGCACTTTGCCGCACGGGTCGCCGTGACCGGTTACAATATTGACGACACCATCGGGTATTCCCGCTTCCGCAATCAGCTTGCCAAATTCCAGAATAACGGCCGGTGCCATTTCCGAGGTTTTAAGTACAACTGTGTTCCCGGCCGCCAACGCTGGCCCGATTTTCACCGCGGTCAGGAACAGCTGGCTGTTCCATGGCACTACCGCTGCAATCACGCCCAAAGGCTCACGGTCGGTAAAGACAAACATGTCTTTTTTGTCGATCGGCAACGTATCACCGTGAATCTTATCTGCCGCGCCAGCATAGAAATGGAAAAACTCGGCGATGTATTTGGCCTGCCAGCGGGTTTCTTTCAGCATCTTTCCAGAATCGCGGGTTTCGATTTTTCCAAATTCTTCTGACTTTCCAGCGAGAAGATCACCAAGCCGCCGCAGACAATGGCCCCGCTCACTTGGGTTCAGCTCGGCCCATGGGCCGTTGTAACAGGCCTCATGCGCCACGCGCACAGCACGATCCACATCATCTGCAGTCGCCTCTGGCACATTGGCCCAAACTTCACCGGTCGCTGGATTGAATGTTTCAAACACACCCCCATCCGAGGCATCAACCCATTCACCACCGATCAACATTTGATATTTTTGCATCATTCCCGATCTCTCAACTGTTGTTCTGGTTTTGTGGAACCACCCGGTGATAACCGCCGTCCCGGTAGGTCAAAGGCTTGTCTTCCCCATCCCACACCTCAAGCACGTGGCCCACAACGATAAGATGGCTGCCCGAACGGACAACCTGTTGAAGGTTACAGCGAAACGCCGTAGCCGAACTGATCATCGGCACCTCGCCCGCGTCGCCAAAAATTTCGACACCTTCAAACCGGTCATCGACGTCACCATCGTGACGACCGGCAAACCGATCGGCCAGCTCTGCGCTATGTTCACGCAGCACATTGACGCAGAATGTTTCATTCTCTATCACAGCCTTCGCAATCCGGCTCTCGGCGAATAGACAGACCAGCACCGTCGGCGGATCAGCCGACACCGATGAAAAGGCACTGACAGTTGCGCCCAGACGTCCGGCTGAACCGTCGGTCGTAACAACCGTAACGGATGATGCAACCCGGCGCATTGCAGCTATGAATTCGTCCCGCGGTGCAAGACCGCTGACATCTCTAAACATGAAATCTCTCCCGCGTTTCCATTGCCGAAGAAGGCAGCGTGAAACTGACATAAAAATTCAATTCTTGAAAACGAATTGTTTTGTCTAATAAGTTCGAATAATTCGAATTGTGAAATCAGAGTCAGCGAACATGAACATCACTTCTCTCCAAACCTTCCTCGCAATTGTTGAATCCGGCAGTCTTGTACGGGCCTCGCAAAAGCTTCACGTGACCCAGTCGACCGTAACCGCCCGCCTAAAGACACTTGAAGAAGAACTTGGGCAAGTACTGCTTAACCGTCAAAAGTCCGGCACCACCCTGACACCTGCCGGAACCAAGCTTTTGCGCTACGCGCGCATTATGACGGGGCTGTGGCGACAGGCCAAATTTGAGACCTCCCTGCCCGCGGGATTGGAGTCGGTCTGCACTTTCGGCTGTGAACGTGAGCTTTGGCACGGTCCGGGTCGGGCATTCTTTAATGGTGTGGTGTCAGGTCACCCCGAAATGGCCGTCTCGGTGCATCAGGGCTCTGCATCAGAGCTGGAAGAATGGCTTGACACCGGCATGGTCGACGTAATCCTGACATTTGGATCGAACGCACGCGTCCACCAAAGCATCCATTCCCTGCCACCGGAAGAACTCGTGCTCTATTCCAACAATCCCGACACACCCGTGAAAGCCGATCCAAAATATATCTTTGTCGATCACGGCGAAGACTATCGCCGCCTGCACGGCGAAACATATCATGATGCGGGCACGGCACGGATCAGTTTCGAAAGCTCTAGATGGGCGCTGGAATACCTGCTCGATCGCGGCGGCTCTGCCTATCTGCCTCGGGCATTGGCGCAGCCGCACGTCAAAAGCGGCGCGCTTTTTGAATTGACCAAAGCACCCATCTATTACCGCAAAAAGAATCTCATCGTGAACGATCTCGCCGCCCAAAACTGGAACTGGTTTTCCCCGATCGTCGCAGTGCTGCGCGCCACACCTTCCGGATAGCCGAAAACCTGTTTTAGAAAATTCGAAAACTCCGAACAAAAAATGCAAAAAAATTAACTTTCCAAAACTTTTTTCCACTGCAAGACTTGCAAAGGCGCAAATGAACATGCTGCTATGCGCACACGCTACGGTGAACGCCTCGCGCGAACACGAGGGACGAACCAAGAACAATCGGGGGAAATACCTAAAATCACGAAACCCCCGGCACAAACGATCCTGAAACAGGACAATTGCCGCCGTAACGCACGGCATCCAACAAGGAGAGAACTTTATGACTAAATTCACAACCCTTCTGGGCGGTACAGCAATGATGCTCGCCGCACCGGCCATGGCCGCGGATATCGTTATCGGTGTTCCAAACTGGCCATCGGTCAATGCCACAGCGCATATCCTGAAGGTCGCGATCGAGCAAAACCTCGGTCTCGAAGTAGAACTTCAAAACGGTACCAACCCCATTGTATTCGAAGCGATGGACAGCGGTGCGATGCATGTCCACCCCGAAGTATGGATGCCGAACCAGCAAAACCTGCATGACACATTCGTCAAGGATAACGGCACTGTCGCCATGAACCCCAACGGCGTTGCCGCCTTCCAGGGCATGTGCGTTGATCAGGCCACCGCTGACGCGAACGGCATCACCTCGATCGAAGATCTCACCAACCCCGATATCGCCGCTATCTTTGACAGCGACGGCGATGGCCAGGGCGAACTCTGGATTGGCGCACCCGGCTGGGCATCAACCAACATCGAAAAAATCCGCGCCAAATCCTATGGCTACGATCAAACGATGTCACTGACCGAGATCGATGAGACCGTGGCCTACGCCAATCTCGACAACGCGATTAAGGCAGGCGATCCATGGGCGGGCTTCTGCTATACCCCGCACTATGTCTTTGCTCTGCATGACATGCAGATCCTCGAAGAGCCGGCATATGACGCGGCCAAGTGGAACGTGATCCAGCCCACCGACGATCCGGAGTGGCTTGAAAAGTCAGATGCCGGCGTTGCATGGGATCTGGCCTATCTGCACATCCACTACGCAAAGGGTCTGGAAGAATCGCACCCTGACGTTGCCAACATGCTGGCAAATGCGAGCTTCAACACCGATCAGGTGTCCGACATGACCTTTGCGCTCGTTATCGACGGCAAAGAGCCTCTGGCCTACGCGGAAGAGTGGGTAGCTGCCAACGAAGACGCGGTTCTTGGCTGGATGGCCCAGTGATCCGGAGCTTCCGGCACTAAAACTTAACACAGGCCGCCGGAGCAGTCCGGCGGCCTGTTGCGCATCAGGGGACAGGATATGAGCGAAACAGTCGTCAAACTGACGGATGTCTGGAAAATCTTCGGCGCCCGCGCCGAAGAAGCCATGGCAGCCGTCCAATCAGAAGGGATCGGCAAACCCGAAGTGCTGGAACAGTTCCAGTGCGTCGTCGGTGTGCAAAGCGCTTCCTTCGAAGTCGCCAGAGGGGAAATCTTCTGCATCATGGGGCTTTCGGGCTCGGGAAAATCAACGCTCGTGCGGCATGTGAACCGGCTGATCGAGCCGACAGCAGGCAGTATTGAAATCATGGGCAGCGATGTCTCGGCTATGTCCGATGCAGAACTGCGACGCGTCAGGGCACAACAGATTGGTATGGTGTTCCAGCACATGGCGCTGATGCCGCACAGATCGGTCCGTGATAACGTCGCCTACCCCCTTGAAATCCGTAAGGTTTCCAAATCCAAACGCTGGGCTATTTCTGACCACGCGCTCGGTCTCGTGGACCTCACCGGATACGAGGATCGTCTGCCAAAGGAGCTGTCTGGCGGCATGCAACAGCGCGTTGGTATTGCCCGCGCCTTGGCCTCTGACCCCGAAATCCTGCTGATGGATGAACCTTTCTCAGCGCTTGACCCACTGATCCGACTTCAGCTTCAGGATCAGTTCAAGGCACTTGTGGCCCAGCTTCAGAAAACCACCCTTTTCATCACCCATGATCTTGATGAGGCTATTCGTATCGGCCACCGCATCGCCATCATGAAGGACGGTGTGATCGTCCAGATCGGCACGCCCGAGGAAATCGTGATGAACCCGGCTGATGACTACGTTCGCGAATTTGTTCAGGGCATTTCCAAGCTCAAACTGGTCAAGGCGCATTCGATTATGCAGCCCATGGACAGTTACAAGGATTCTCTCGACGGGGCACCACGTGCAGACCACGGCGCTGATCTTGATCAGCTGATCGACCTTGCAGTGACCACCGAACAGCCGGTGGTGATCACCGACGGCAGTGCCGAAGTGGGCATTGTAACCAAACCGCGCCTGTTGCGCGGCATCCAGGGGGGCAAAGATGACTGATACTGCAACAGAAATGAAAGTCACGGCCGCCTCGGATATCGAGGTTGATCGTGATGCACTCGACAATTCAATTCGTGAATTCGCCGTTGAAAACGGCGATTACTACGTTGGCGCGTTCCACAAAATTCACGACGCTACGGGTATTTTGCCCAACACCTTCAACACGGCGGCAGCCTTGTTTGGGCCGCTCTGGTCGGCCTCTCGGGCCATTTGGGGGATGTTCTGGGGGTTCCTGATCCTCGAAATCATCGCCTGGGTTCAGATTGGCCGTGGTGCCTGGGGCAATCCCGGCGCCGACATGACAGAACGTGCCCTGCGGCAAGAAGCCCGCGCAGATCAAATGCTTGAAAAAGCGGCCGCAGCGACCGAACAGGCAGATATCGACCGGTTTGAAAAGCTCGCGGCAAACCTCAAGAACACGGCAAGCAAAAGCTTTGAAAAGGCGGATGCCGCTCAGGCAGAGGCCTTTGGTATCATGCTCACCGGGCTCATATTGTTACTGGTATTCAAGCTGGTTCAGGGATTCTACGCCAACTCTGTCTATGAAAAACAGTATTCCCGCTGGCGGATCGATCCGGACAGCACCGAAAGCGGGCGCTCTACGCGCAACATGGGTATGGGCGCTATCCTGACCGCTGCCATTGGCCCGCTGATTGTCTACAAATTCACGGTCAGTGGATCTTTGCCGGTTCTGGATGAATTCCCCGAAGACAGTGCCTCTGCGGTCTTTCTTGGTGAAGGAAACGGTACGCTTTATGCCACCCTCGCCAAATGGATGGAGGCCCGAATTGACGCCGCCGCGATCGCGGGTGGCGATGTCTTTGACGGCATCGTGGCCGGTGTCCGCACCGTCCTTGACGCCCTGACACTGGCGCTGAACGGCTCTCCGTGGCCAGTAGTGATGCTGGTAATCGCCGTCACCGCATGGCGCGCCGCTGGACCACGTGTAGCGATCTTTACGGTAGCCTCGATGGCATATGTTGCTGTGCTGGGTTACTGGGCCACTGCTATGGAAACTGTTGCTCTAGTGGGCGCATCGGTGATCCTGTGCGTGGTGTTCGGCATACCTCTGGGCATCTGGTTCGGCAAATCCCGCCGCGCCTACCGCGCGGCAGAGCCAGTACTCGACCTGATGCAGACACTTCCGGCCTTCGTGTACCTGATCCCGGTCATCGCCTTTTTTGGCACCGGCAACCCGCCGGGTATTCTGGCCACGATCATCTTTGGTATGCCACCTGTCATCCGACTGACCGCTCTGGGCATGCGTGGAGTACCTGAAAGCATCAAGGAAGCCGCAGACGCCTTTGGGGCCACCCGTTGGCAAAAACTCAAGGATGTCGAAATCCCGCTTGCCCTACCCTCAATTATGGCAGGCGTGAACCAGACCATCCTGATGTGTCTGTCGATGGTGGTGATCATCTCGCTGATCGGCGGTGGTGGTTTGGGCAAAGACGTACTTGAGGCGCTGCAATACGCGGCCAAGGGTCAGGGCCTGTTGGCAGGTTTCTCTATCCTGTTCCTCGCCATGGTTATGGACCGCATCGTTCAGGGCGCGTTCCGCCGCGACGATCAAAAGTAACTTAAAAAATAATTCGGCCCCGGGTCAGCGCGATCCGGGGCCGAGTTTCGGAATTGTGTACATGATCCACTCAATTCGCGCTTAACATCCCGATCTTTGTACAATAGCGATATACAATCTGTACAAATTGCACAGATTTCAAACTCTTTTCATGGGGACGAACATGGCTGACAGGCATCAAAAATCTATGATGGACAATCTCTACTGGTGGGGCATTCCCACTATGTTCCGTTGTCCCAACGAAGGCCCTGAAAACAAGGATATAGCGCTTGTTGGCGTGCCCCATTCCACCGGAAACGGCACCACAGAGCGGGATCAGCACCTCGGCCCAAGGGCGGTACGCAACGTCTCGGCCGTTCAGCGCCGGGTACATTCACAATTTGGAGTAGACCCTTGGAATAGCGTGAAAATTGCCGATGTGGGCGATGTCCCATTCCCCCGCGCTAACGACAACGAAGACTGTATCGAACGCATAACCGAGTTCTACAAAGACATCGATTCCGCCGGTGCCCGCCCCATTTCTGTCGGCGGGGATCACTCAATTACCGGGGGGATCGTACAGGCGCTCGGGAACGGAAACCTCGCACAAAATCAACCTGTTAGCTTCCTCCATTTCGATGCGCATACGGATGTCTTCACCAAAGTTGACCACTTCCTTGGCGCCAAAAAATCCGCCGCCCACTGGGGTGCGTACCTAGCCGATCAGGGTCAAGTCGACCCAACCCGCTCAATGCAGATCGGATTACGCGGGCATCCACGCAGTGCGGACTGGCTACAGCCCTCATATGATTACGGCTACAACATTGTAACTATGAGAGAATTTCGCAAGCGCGGCCTGGAAGACGTGGTTGCTCAATCACGCGAAGTGCTGGGCGACCGACCTGTCTACATCACCTTTGACCTCGATTGCCTCGACCCCACTATTGCCCCGGCAGTATCCAATTTGGAACCCGGCGAAAAAGGCTTTGATATCGACGAAGCCGTCGGTCTCCTGCACGCCGCCCGTGGCCTGAATATCATTGGCGGGGATGTCGTTTGCATGATGCCAACCAAAGATTCTCCAAACAATATCACGGCTTTAACGGCAGCAGCGGTAATGTTTGAGATGATCAGCATGATCGCAGAAAACGTCGGTGGCGGTTGAATTCTCCCGGCCTCATTCTTTGTAACCCGGCACAGTAAAAGCAAAACATTGCCCAAATTCCGGCAATGAAACACCCGACTCCTATGGCCTACTGCTTCTACATTCAAATGCGCCGGTTGGGCGCCCGCCCGACCGGTGTTCCGAGGATAGGAGCAGCCCAATGGCAACCCAACAGACCCAACCAACGGACAAGGCAAAGCCTAAGCCGGATAAGCCAACCAAACAGGTAAAAGAACCAGTAAAAGTCATTTCTCGTCAGGTGTTTACCGACTTTGCAGGCATCTAAACGTGACTTGGTCTGTTAACTCAGATCAATACCGGTACGCACAAAAAAAGGCCGTGCCCATGGTCGGACACAGCCCAAATAGATATTTATCAGCGCCTTGGCTTAGCCGACAAGCTCAAGCCCAGCGAAGAAGTAAGCGATCTCAACCGCGGCGGTTTCTGCAGCGTCAGAGCCGTGAACTGAGTTTTCGCCAACCGATTCAGCAAATTCGGCACGAACCGTACCCGGTGCCGCATCGGCAGGGTTTGTTGCGCCCATAACTTCGCGGTTCTTGGCAATTGCGCCTTCACCTTCCAGAACCTGAACAACCACCGGCTCGCTCGCCATGAATTCACACAACTCATCATAGAACGGACGTTCCGCGTGCACCGCATAGAACACACCGGCCTGTGCTTTGGTCAGATGAATGCGCTTTTGCGCCGCGATACGAAGCCCGGCATCTTCGAACTTGGCGTTGATTTTTCCGGTCAGGTTGCGTTTGGTTGCATCTGGTTTGATGATGCTCAATGTGCGTTCAACAGCCATTTCAGCCTCTTTTCCTTAAATAATTCGCACAGACCCCCTGTCCGTGCGCAAAGATCGCGGCCCCGATAACATGGGGTGCTGGTTTTGAAAAGCGACGATTGACCCGGACGGGCCAATGCGGCATGCGGGAGTCATGTTGCGTATTGATGATATTTCCTATTCGGTAGCGGGCCGCCCGCTCATCGAACATGCTTCGGCCTCCATCCCGGATGGCCACAAGGTGGGTATTGTTGGCCGCAACGGCACCGGTAAAACCACGTTATTTCGCCTGATCCGAAAGGAACTGGCGCTTGAAACCGGGGACATCTCCCTTCCATCACGCGCACGCATCGGTGGCGTGGATCAGGAAGTTCCATCTAGTGAGGAATCTCTACTTAATACGGTCCTTAAGGCCGACACGGAACGTGCTGAATTGCTTCAGGAATCTGAAACGGCGACGGACGGAAGTCGGATTGCTGAAATACAAACGCGTCTGGCAGATATTGATGCCTGGTCGGCCGAGGCGCGTGCGTCCTCCATCCTCAAGGGCCTTGGATTTACAGATGCCGAGCAAAGCATGCCGTGTTCCGCGTTTTCCGGAGGTTGGCGCATGCGGGTTGCGCTTGCTGCGGTGCTGTTTGCGCAGCCGGACTTGCTGTTGCTCGACGAGCCAACGAACTACCTGGATCTTGAGGGTGCGCTTTGGCTTGAAAACTATCTGACCCGCTATCCCCATACGGTGCTGATCATCAGTCATGATCGCGGCCTTTTGAACCGCGCGGTTGGGTCAATCCTGCACCTGGAAGACAGAAAACTGACGTTGTATTCCGGCGGTTACGACCGGTTTGCAGAAACTCGGGCTGCCCGACTGGCCACAGCCGAGGCCGAAGCCCAGAAGCAAGATGCCAGACGCGCGCATTTACAATCTTATGTCGATCGCTTTCGGTACAAAGCCGACAAGGCCAAGCAGGCGCAGGCCAGAATCAAAGCGCTTGCCCGGATGAAACCAATTTCACGCCCGCAAGAAGCGGCCCTCAGGGCATTCTCATTTCCCGATCCGGAAGAACTGTCACCACCAATCCTGCGGCTTGATGACACTGCAGTGGGATATGATGATAAACCCGTTCTCCAACGGCTTGACCTTCGGATTGATCAGGATGACCGCATCGCCCTGCTGGGTAGAAATGGTGAAGGTAAATCAACGCTTTCCAAGCTCTTATCCGGCAAACTTCAAGCGATGAGCGGTCGCATTCACCGTGCATCAAAGCTGCGCGTTGGATACTTTGCCCAACATCAGGTCGAAGAACTTTACACAGATGAAACACCGCTGGATCACATCCGGCGGATGCGTCCTGGTGAGCTCCCGGTCAAGCTGCGGGCCCGTTTGGGCGGATTTGGTATCGGCGCTGATCAGGCGGATACGATTGTCGCCAGATTATCCGGCGGTCAAAAAGCAAGGCTTAGCTTGCTGCTGGCAACCTTGGATGCCCCTCACATGCTGATCCTCGATGAACCAACCAACCATCTGGACATTGAAAGCCGGGAGGCGTTGGTTGAGGCGCTTACCGCTTATTCCGGCGCGATAATTCTGGTCAGCCACGACATGCACTTGCTTTCGCTGGTGGCGGATAGATTGTGGTTGGTGAAGAATGGTCGGGTTAACCCTTACGATGGTGATCTGGAAAGCTACCGGGCTTCACTATTGTCAAAAACTGACGCGCCAAAACCACCGCGCAAACCTAAGAATGAGAAGCCCAAACGCGCGTCTCGCGATACCATTCTGGCGCTTCGGCAAGAAGTGAAAAAATGCGAGCAGCGCGTTGAAAAACTTCATGAAATGCGTGATCGAATTAGCAAAAAGCTTGCCGATCCTGTGATGTACAAAATCTCTCATGCTGATCAGGCCGCCGGGTGGCAGAAGAAATACACCGAGGTGATGAACGGCATCGACCGGGCAGAGGCACTTTGGATGGCAGCGTTAGAGCAATTGGATCAGGCCGAAGGATAGGCCGTCTGCTTTTTGACAATTTGCACAATCGTACATGGGTTTTTGCAAATATGGCGCGCGCGCTTGCGCCCGCCCGCTAAAGGCCCTAGGCCAAGGCCAATCTGCCAGCGGATGGAAAGACATGGACACCTCATTTCTGATCACCACCTTCGTCACGTTAATCGTAGTGATCGACCCAATTGCGTTGATGCCGATGTTTCTGGCGCTGACCCGAGGGTTAAGCCCGGCCCGCCGCCGCGCAATCGCGATTCGGGCCTGTGGAACGGCGACTGTTCTGCTGGTTGTGTTTGCCTGTTTCGGCGAAGCGGTTCTTGGGTTTATCGGCATTTCCATGCCGGCGTTTCGTATCGCAGGCGGTCTGCTGCTTTTCCTGACGGCGCTGGACATGTTGTTTGAACGGCGCACGCCCCGGCGTGAAGGGGCTGCTGATCAGGCGACCGACGAGGACGACGATAACGACCCCTCGATTTTTCCAATTGCCATACCACTTATCGCGGGGCCAGGGGCCATTGCGTCGGTCATTCTTTTGGCTGGCCAGAAGCCGGGATTTGAAGGGTTGCCTTGGGTTTTGGGGATCTTGTTTCTGGTGGTCGCCTCCGTGCTTCTTCTTTTTCTGGCGTCCGACCTTGTTGAAAGGGCCTTGGGACGTACGGGCATCAACGTTGTAACCCGCCTGCTTGGTATGTTGCTGGCCGCGCTCGCGGTGCAATTCGTTCTGGATGGTCTGCGCGGCTTTGGATTCGCCGCGTGAGCATTCAATTTCGAAAATCCGGACCTATATCCAACTGATGAGCGATTTCGACTACGCCCGCCTGTTTTATCTTGTGCTGCTTGGTGCCGCGGTTTTGCTGTGGTTTTTCGCCCAAAACCGCGCATCTTTGGGGAAACTGACCCAGCAGGCGCTTATCTGGGGGCTCATTTTTGTCGGCGTCATCGCAGCGGTCGGGTTATGGGGCGATATCCGAAACACGGTTCAACAGGGGCAACAGATTGCTTCGGACGCACAAATAGAATTGCCACGCGCAGATGACGGCCATTACTATCTGACGGCCGACGTAAACGGCGCCCCGGTCCTGTTTGTCGTCGACACCGGTGCCACACAAATAGTGCTCAGCCAAGCAGATGCCGAAAGTGCCGGGCTTGATACCGATGATCTGGCTTACATCGGTCGTGCATATACAGCGAATGGAGAGGTACGCACAGCACCCGTCTGGCTTGAAAGCATCACTGTCGGCCCGATCGAAGATCTTGGGGTCAAAGCCGTGGTGAATGAAGGCGATCTGGAACAATCACTTTTGGGTATGGACTACCTTCAGCGTTATTCCAGCGTTGAAATCAGTGGCGGAACACTTGTCCTTAAGAGATAAATGCGCTCTGCGCGGGGATATTTAAAGCAAGAAGAATAGTCTTTCTTTTTGCCACAAATATCCCGGGGTCTGGCGCGGCGCCTCAGGGCCTGCGTCGCCTGAACGCAAAAGTATTCTGCGTGCTGAAAGCACTCAATCAGACATCACGCTCAGGTTTCGGCCTTTTTTTCCCATTTGCCGGAGGCTTCTGACCAGTATTGTGCAGTGCATCCGGCATCGGTGAGCGATTTCCATTGCTCCCGTGCGCGAGCGACAGCCGCGGCGTCATTGCCATCGAACAAAACACATACGCGGTCAAACTGCTGAACCTCCTCGGCACTGATCGGGGCGCCATCTATTCCCATCACGCAATGGGGGTGGTTCGTGCAGTCCGGGCCTGTGGTCAGCAGAACAGGTTGATCCGCGTCATGGGCGCCCCCGGCAAGTCCGTGCGGCACAAATCCATCCTCTGGACCAAGCCAGAGCTTTTCATCCAGCCATTCCATACGCGTGGGATCAACCCCGCGCACCACCACCCGCCACCCCGCGCCGCGCGCCTTGTCCAGCAGCATAGGCAATGTCGCCTCGAGTGGGCGGCGTGTCAGGTGATAAAAGTAGGCGGCTCCCATCAGCTGTGCTCAAAATGATCCGCAATCAGACGGTCGAGCGAGAGCACGCCCCATCCGGTGCATCCTTTTGGGGCAAGGGCCGTTTCCCCCGACACCCGCGCCACACCCGCGATATCAAGGTGGATCCACGGCATGTCGTCTTTGACAAAGCGTTGCAGGAACTGTGCGGCTGTTACCGATCCGGCCGCACGACCGCCGATGTTTTTCATATCCGCGATCTGGGATTTCAAAAGTTTGTCATAGGCCTCGCCCAAGGGCATGTGCCAGGCGCCCTCGCCTTCCTGATCAGCGGCTTTGATGAAATCGCGACAGAATTTGTCGTCATTCGAAAATACGCCGGCCTTTTCATGCCCCAGCCCAATGATGATCGCGCCGGTCAGGGTTGCGAGGTCGATGATGCCTGCCGGGTTATACTTTTCCTGCGCATACCAGAGTACATCGGCCAGCACGAGCCGACCCTCTGCATCAGTGTTAATGATTTCAACCGAGTCGCCCTTCATGGATGTCACTACATCACCGGGCCGGGTGGCGCGCCCAGAGGGCATATTCTCGACCAGACCCACAAGACCCACGACATTGGCCGGTGCCTTGCGTGCGGCGATGGCGTGCATCACCCCGGTTACAACCCCGGCGCCACCCATATCCATGGTCATTTCTTCCATACCAGCCGCGGGTTTCAGACTGATACCGCCGGTGTCAAACACCACGCCTTTGCCAACCAGCGCCAGCGGCGCGGCGCCCGTTTCACCACCCATCCACTCCATCACAGCCACCTTAGAAGGGCTGTCACTGCCGTGGCCGACCGATAAAAGCAGGTGCATGCCGAGCTTTTCGAGCTCATCCTCTTCGAGGATCGTGACCTTGACCCCCAGATCGCTCAACCCGTTTATCCGGTTTGCGAATTCAGTTGTGGTCAGGTGGTTGGCTGGTTCATTGACCAGATCGCGGGTGACAAAGACCCCCTGAGCAACGGCGAGTAACGGTGTGGCGGCAGCCTGTGCTTCCGCAGGATTGGATACCATTATGGAAATGGGCCCACCTGATTTTTCTTCAGCGGTTTTATGTGCCAAAAATTCATATGCACGTAGCGCAATCCCCTGTGCCAGAGCCGCAGGTCGACGCAATTGAGTGGCAAATACCAAAACTGCTGAATCACCTTTCAGCTTGCCCAGTGCCGCACCTGCGCGGCGGGCCTCTTCCGCCGGGGCCGCGCGCTTTAGGCAGAGCACATCAACTGCAATGGCCCGCAGGCCCGCGGGCCATTGCAGGGATCGCACATTTCCTGGTTTCACTTTTTGCCAGCTTTCGCTTTGCATCAAACGCTCGAGGGCCCCCCGGGTCAGCCTGTTTACCCGGCGTGCACCTGCGTCCATTTTGCCGTCGGGGGTTATCATCACGGCGACGCGACCCTCAAACGTGGCAATCTGATCGAGGTCAGAGACAATAAATTTCACATCTGAAAGGTCGGTCATCGGGCGGCTCCTGTTAACTGCTTCGCCACAGTCCTAGCGCGCCTTTGCCGAGTTGGCCAGTTAGCAGTTTTCCCGTGCGGTCAATTCCGTTAAGTTGCCTGACAATACAGGCTGATTGGGGGATAAACGGTGACCCGATTCGACAGATATATGCTGTCGCAATTCATGGTTCTGTTCGGGTTTTTTGCGCTGGTCCTGGTGTCGATCTTCTGGATCAACAAGGCGGTGCGCATGTTCGACCGGTTGATCGGTGATGGTCAGCCGGCCTGGGTGTTCCTGGAATTCACTGCACTGACCCTGCCCGGGGTGATTGGCGTTGTTCTGCCGATTGCCACCTTTGCCGGAGCGGTCTATGTCACCAATCGGCTGACCACCGAAAGCGAACTGACAGTGGTGCAGGCCTCTGGCTATTCACCGGTGCGATTAATCCGGGCCGTAGCCATCTATGGTATAATAATTGGGTTGCTGATGTCGCTGCTCAGCCATTACCTTATCCCTGCGAGCCTGACGCAGCTGCGGTTAAGAGAGGCCGAAGTAAGCCAGAACATCACCGCGAAACTGCTGACCGAGGGCGAGTTTCTGCATCCGGCACCGGGGATTACGTTTTATATCAGAGACATAACGCCCGAAGGAGAACTAAGAGACGTATTCCTGTCGGATCGCCGAAATACTGTAAATCCGGTGACCTATACATCATCCCGTGCCTATTTGGTGAGTGAAGGTGGCAGCACCAAACTGGTCATGGTGGAAGGGTTAGCGCAAAACTACCGAGATGACAGCAATCGTCTTTACACCACGCATTTTGACGATTTTTCTTATGATATCAGCAGCCTGATATCGCGCGATCCAGCCAATCTGAACAAGGTCGATTTTGCTCATACACAAGAGCTGTTTCTATCGCCGCGTGCTGTGGCAAAGCGCACGGGTGCCTCTATGGGGGAAGTAATGTACGAGCTGCACGGCCGGTTTGCCCAGGCGTTTATGTGTGTGATCGCAGCCATGATTGGGTTTGCGACATTGCTTTTGGGGACTTACAGCCGGTTTGGTGTCTGGTGGCAGATCATCACAGCATTCCTGTTACTGGTTGGCGTCAAACTGATCGAAGGCGGCGTGTCGGGTATTGTACTTTCAAACGCGATGACCTGGCCGCTCATGTATTTACCTACTTTTGTAGGCGGCCTGATAACGCTGTTATTGCTTTATTTGTCAGCTCGACCGGGCATTCTGCGTAGGCTTGTTATGCGAAAGCGAAATGATGCCGAGGGCGTGACATGATTTTGCATTCGTATTTCGCACGCAAGTTTTTCTGGACACTCACCGGGATATTCCTGGTTTTTGTCATACTTCTGGCCTTGATAGACCTGGTGGAAGAATTACAGGATTTTCCCAACCTTCCGTTCACGGAAGTTGTTGAAATTGTTCTGCTCAATATTCCGCACAGCAATTATGAAATCCTGCCATTGGTTGTCATATTGTCCTCCGTGGCGCTTTTTGTCCGCCTGGCTCGATCGTCGGAACTGGTTGTGGTCCGGGCTGCAGGGCGATCAGGATTGCGCAACCTGTCGGGCCCCTTGATGGTTGCCGGTCTTGTCGGCCTGATTACTGTGACAATGTTCAACCCGATCGTCGCCGCCGCATCGAAACGCTATAACGATCTGGTCAACCTGCATCGAGGTGGTGGGACAAGCGTGTTGGCGATTGCTTCAGAGGGGCTTTGGCTGCGTCAGGGCAGCGCCGAGGGCCAGACTGTTATCCATGCCCTTCACGCAAGTTCCGACGTCAGCGTTCTCTACGACACCAGCTTTCTCGAATACTCCCCGACGGGTGAACCAATGCGCCGGATTAATGCAAGCACTGCCAGGTTAAGCGGGGGTGAGTGGCATCTGCGCAAAGCGAAGGTCTGGGATTTGGCGAAGGACGGCAATCCAGAAGCCACCGCGCTGGAAGTCAAGCAAATGACGCTTGCCTCGGCACTAACACAGGACCGAATTCTAGACAGTTTTGGCAAACCTGAATACATACCGATCTGGGATTTGCCGGACTTTATTGCACAGCTTGAAGAGGCTGGTTTTTCGGCACGACGATACTCGGTCTGGTTTCAAATGGAACTTGCCCGGCCGCTGTTTCTGGTCGCACTGGTGATGGTGGCGGCATCCTTTACCATGCAGCACGCCCGGCTTTCCAATACTGGCTTGTCAGTAATGGCTGCCGTTATGCTTGGATTTGGCTTGCACTATATTCGAAATCTGGCGCAAATTCTGGGTGAAAGTGGGGAAATACCAATATTGCTGGCGGCATGGGCCCCACCAGTGGCCTCTACTTTCCTTGCGGTTGGACTATTGCTTCATAAGGAGGACGGATGAAGCGGCTGATCCGCCTTAGAAAGCTTGTGACAGCCTTGATCATGGCTGGTTTGAGCCTTGTTGCCCTAACAGGAGCATCGCTAGCACAACAGGCCGACCCCGCGGCAGCGGCCATTCTAGTCGCGGATGATGTGCGTCTGACTGGAGACGATCAGTTGATCGCGAGCGGGAATGTGGAAGTCATGTATGATGGCCGCCGCCTACAAGCACGTGAGATCATCTATGATCGCGAGAATGATCAGTTAATCCTGACCGGTCCAATCACCATCACCGAAGCAGGCGAAACGATGGTGCTGGCCTCGTCCGGCGCGATGGATCGCGACATGCATAACGGACTGCTGCGCGGGGCGCGGGTTGTGTTCGATGCTCATACGCAGATTGCCGCCAATGAGCTGGCCCGCGTAAACGGCCGCTATAATCAGCTGTACAAGGCTTCGGTAACTTCCTGCCGGGTATGCGACAGTGACAAACCGCCTTTGTGGCAGATCAGGGCACGCCGGATCGTGCATGATGAAAAGGAAAAGCAGCTTTATTTCGACAACGCCCAGTTTCGCGTGCTGGATACGCCAATCTTTTATCTACCCCGCCTACGCCTGCCGGATCCCACATTGGAGCGGGCCACGGGATTTCTGGTGCCGTCCCTGCACAATTCATCGCTGTTGGGGTTTGGCGTACGCGTGCCCTATTTCATCAAAATTGGGGATCATAAGGATCTGACTCTAACGCCATACTGGTCAACCAAATCAAGAACACTGGAGTTCAGATACAGGCAAGCATTTCGCACCGGCAGGATCGAGTTTAGCGGTGCTGTTTCAAGTGACGACATCAGCACGCGAGATTCGCGGGCTTATATTTTCGGCAATGGTGAATTTCTGCTGCAAAGAGATTTCGTTTTGCGGTTCGACATCGAAGCCGTGAACGACAACAGCTATCTCGTCGACTATGCCTACTCGGACAAAGACCGGCTGGACAGTGAGATTGAAATCGAGCGCGTTCGGCGCGATGAATACATACGCGCGGCTATTACCCAGTTTCACACATTGCGTCCGGGAGAAGCCAACTCAACCCTGCCGACAACAGCCTTTAATGGCGAAATTGAGCAGCGCTACCGCCCCGGAAGTTTGGGCGGCGAGCTGCGGTTGGGGTTGTTATCGCATGGGCATATTCGGTCCTCCAACCTGATCAGTGACGGTCCGGATTTTGACCCGTTTGCCGATGGCCGCGATGTCGGACGGTTAGGCGTCAGCCTGGACTGGCACCGCAACTGGACACTGCCGGGTGGTGTTTTGGCGCATTTTCAGACTGGCGTTGCCGTCGACACCTTCCATATCAATCAATCGGGCGCCACAAGCAGCTCTTCGGCAACTGAGGTAACACCATCAACATCGGTCGTATTGCGCTGGCCATTGGTAAAATCTGCGTCAAACGGTGCATCGCATGTCATTGAACCCGCCGTTCAGTTGAGTTGGGTCGGTGGGGACAACCCGAACATTCCGAATGATGAAAGCACGCGGATCGAATTTGATGAGGGCAACCTTTTTGCCATATCCAGATTCAGCGCACCCGATCGGCGCGAACGTGGGTTGAGTGCGACCTATGGCATCACCTGGACCCGGTTTGCACCCAAAGGGTGGCAAACTTCATTTGCGGTGGGTCAGGTGGTACGCAAGGACAGGCAACTTGAAGTCAACGGGTTACCCAGCTTTACAAATACCTCTGGCCTGCGTGGAAAATACACTGACGTTCTGGTTGCCGGCCAGCTTAAAACCAGCAATGGACTTATCTTTACAGCGCGCAGCCTGTTTGACGGCGCCTTTGACACAACCAAGGCAGAGGCGCGGGCAAGCTGGCGCAATGATCTCGCGAAAATTGGGGCGACCTATATCTGGCTGCGCGATGACCTGGCAGAAAACCGCCCCGGTACAATTTCGGAATGGGCGTTTGATGCCAGCTATCGGTTGTCACGACACTGGACCGGGAATGCCGACTGGCGTTATGACATTGCCAGCGATCGGTCAGTACGGGCGGGACTTGGGGTGATTTACACAAATGAGTGTGTCGATATAGAGCTTTCGGCCTCGCGTCGGTTTACCTCTTCCACTATTCTGGCGCCATCGACAGATATTAGCTTCACTGTGGGGCTGCGCGGCTTCACCACCAAAACACGCGACAAAAGTTACGTCCGGACATGCAGGAAATGACCCGAATGAATGTTTCAATGCGTATAGCCATCATGCTTGTTTCTTTTCTGGCGGCAATTGCCGGCAGTCCGAATGGCGGGTCCAAAGCCCGGGCGCAGAACCTTTTTGAACCTCTTATCACCGTCAATGATGAAGCCATCACCCGCTATGAAGTTGAACAACGGGCGCGTATGATGACGCTTTTCCGCGCACCTGGCGATCCGATCACACTCGCCAAAGAGCAACTGATCGAAGACCGATTGAAGCTTGGCGCTGCATCAGCATTTGGATTTGTGCTGGATGAGGAAGCGTTGCTCGCCGGTATGGAAGAATTTGCAGCTCGCGTTAACCTAGACGCCGAAGGGTTGATCAAAGCGTTGGCCAGTGCAGGCGTTTATGAGACAACATTCCGCGATTTTGTTCGCGTGGGCATTACATGGCGGGAACTGGTCAGAGGTAGATTCGCAGCCCGTGCCACTGTTAGTGAGTCGGATCTCGAGCGAGCGCGCCAAGCTTTGACCGGGACCTCGGCGGTACGCGTTTTGGTTTCGGAAATCATTATGCCCGCGCCTCCGGCCCAGCTTGAAGCGGTTCAACAGCGAGCCGCTCGGATCAGTGAGATTGATAGCATACCCGAGTTTGCCTCTGCTGCCCGGCGCTATTCCGCATCCGGCTCTGCTGGACGCGGCGGCCGCCTGAATTGGATGCCCATTACCGATCTACCGCCGGGGCTACGCTCCGTCATTCTGAGCCTCGCGCCGGGAGAGGTTTCCGATCCGCTGCCAACGGACAATGCCATCGCGCTGTTTCAACTGCGTGATATTGAAGAGCTCGATACTCCTGAGCCGGAATACGCCGCGATCGAATACGCAGCCTACTACATTGCCGGCGGTCGCAGCGATCAGGCGTTGGCACGTGCGGCTCGGGTAAAGGCAGATGTGGATACATGTGATGATCTTTACGGTGTGGCCCAGAATGAGCCCCCTGAGGTGCTGGAACGCGGATCAAAGGCACCCGAAGAAATACCTCAGGACATCGCCTTTGAGCTGGCCAAACTTGACCCCGGTGAAATCTCTGCAAACTTGACCCGTTCAAACGGTCAGACATTGGTTGTTTTGATGCTTTGTGGTCGTTCACCCCAGCTTGAAGGTGAAGGCCCAACAACCGAAGATCTGTCCAGCTTTATCCGTGATCGTCGCTTGGATTCTTTTTCCCGGGGTTATCTCGAGCAGCTGCGAGCTGAAGCGCGGATCGTTGAAATAGAATGACTCTACCCATTGCGCTAACCTGTGGGGAACCGGCCGGTATCGGACCGGAACTGGCGGTTAGTGCATGGCAGGCGCTTGGCAAGGACGTTCCGTTTTTCCTGATAGGCGATCCTGAGCACGTACCCGAAGGCACACCGGTCATGGAGATCAGCGACCCGGCTGAAGCGCTGACCGCATGTGAATGGATGTTGCCGGTTTTGCGGCATGATTTCGTGGGACCAAGATTTCCGGGCCTGCCAGACCCCGCACAGGCGCAGGGTGTGGTTGATGTCATCGCTCGCGGTGTTGATTTGGTACAATCAGGCAAGGCACTCGCGCTCTGCACCGCCCCGATACACAAACAAGCGCTCAAGGAAGGGGCTGGTTTCGCATTCCCCGGACACACCGAGTATCTGGCCGCCCTCGCCGGGGTTGATCAGGTTGTAATGATGTTGGCCAGCGAACAACTGCGTGTAGTACCTGCGACAATTCACATCCCCCTGAAAGACGTCCCGGAGACCCTGACAGCCGCGCATCTGGCCGAGACGATACGCATTACTCATGCCGCCATGATACACGATTTCGGCATTGCCGAGCCTCGATTGGCTGTGGCAGGGCTAAACCCCCATGCGGGCGAAGGCGGCAAGATGGGCAATGAAGAAATCCTGCTGATCACGCCAGTGTTGGAGGCGTTGCGGTCTGAAGGGTTTAACCTTGTCGGCCCGATGTCGGCGGACACCATGTTTCATGCGGCGGCGCGCACAAATTATGACGTCGCCATCGCGATGTACCATGATCAGGCGCTGATCCCGATTAAGACGCTTGATTTCGACCGGGGAGTGAACATCACACTTGGCCTGCCTTTCATCCGCACCTCCCCTGATCACGGAACCGCATTGGACATTGCCGGCCGTGGTCTTGCAAACCCGTCATCAATGATTGAGGCGCTGAAGATGGCCGCGAAAATGGCTGGCTCACGCACGATATGAGCGCGATTGACGCCCTTCCGCCACTTCGCCAGGTGATTACGGACCATGGTCTGTCAGCCCGCAAATCTTTGGGGCAGAACTTTCTGCTAGACCTTAACCTGACCTCCAAAATCGCGCGGCAAGCGGGCGACCTGAGCGGATGCGATGTGCTGGAAATCGGGCCAGGCCCTGGTGGTCTGACCCGGGGTTTGTTGTCTGAGGGCGCGCGCAAGGTGTTGGCGATTGAAAAAGATGCCCGATGTCTGCCTGCCCTGTCCGAGATCGAAGCAGCCTATCCGGGAAGGCTAGACGTGATTAACGCTGATGCATTGGAACTTGATCCGCTGATGTATCTTACACCACCGATACGCGTAGTCGCCAATCTGCCATATAACGTGGGTACCGAGCTGTTGATCCGGTGGTTGACCCCAGCCAACTGGCCACCGTACTGGGACAGCCTGACTCTGATGTTCCAGCGCGAGGTCGCCGAACGGATCGTGGCGCAACCGAGAAGCAAAACCTACGGACGATTGGCGGTTCTGGCCAGTTGGCGCTGTGATGCACGCATCGCGATGCATTTACCACCAGAGGCCTTTACCCCGCCACCGAAGGTGTCCAGTGCGGTTGTGCATCTGACCGCTCTGCCCGAACCACGCTTTCCCGCCGATGCAAAGGTGCTTGAGCGTGTTGTGGCCAAAGCGTTTAATCAACGACGAAAAATGCTGCGTGCTGCGCTCAAGGGTGTGGCACCTGACATCGAAGACCGCTTGATCACCGCCGGGATAAAGCCGACAGATCGTGCTGAGACCGTTGGTCTTGAACAATTTTGTGCACTTGCAGAACTGATTTAGCTTGGAAGCGAGGGCGAAAAAAGGCGCGACCTGAAACAGATCGCACCCTTTTCAATTCTTATCTGAAAGTCTTACTCAGCGGCTTCCGGTGCGTCAGAACTGTCGGCATTGGATTGCTGAACTGGACTGGGCTCAGACACGGCGGCCTGTTGATCAGGCTGCTCCTGAGCCACCGGCGCCTCTTTAGGTTTGTGCGGCTTGCGATTGCGCTTTGGCTTTTCTTCAGATGCAGATTCAGGCGTCTGAACCAGTTCGCTGCCCTCTTCGGATTCGGGAACATCAACGATCTCAGGCTGAGGAGAATCACCAGGGTCTCCGCCTGCGGCCTCTCTCTCCTGCCGTTTCGCGCGTTCGCGGTCACGATCGGCCTGACGTTCACGGTTCTGGCGTTCCTGCTCTTCGCGACGGGCCTCTTGCTCTTTCTGGGCGACCCCCAAAAGGCGCAGATAATGTTCCGCATGCTGCTGGAAATTTTCCGCCGCAACCCGGTCACCCGACAGATGCGCATCGCGGGCAAGCTGGTTGTATTTCTCAATAATTTGCTGCGGGGTGCCGCGCACCTTGCCTTCGGGTCCTGAACTGTCAAAAACCCGATTGATAACATTGCCAACCGAACGGTTTCGGTTCGATTTGTTCCGCGAACGTGACTTGGATGATCTCATCTTGTAGCTGTTAGCCCTATGCTCAAAGCGTCTTGTGATCCGACTGGCACCCCGTGTGCCGATGATAAACCGGAACTGACTTTTCTTGGCTTGGTATCAGGCGGGACCGCTGGGAACAGCATCCGCCGTCCTGATATAACTCCAGTAAACATGACATTGCCGCTTGTACAAGAGGATTACGGCATTTTTCCGTAAAAACCCTCTAATTCGGCCAAGTATAACACAAATTGCAGCAATTTGTCAGCGCCACGTACCGGTAACAACGCGGTCCCGGCCGTCCAGATCCGGCAGGATCGAAACCTCAGTGAGCCCTGCATCTTTGAACAATTCGGAAACCACCGCACCCTGGGTCCAGCCCGTTTCCACCATCAGCCTCCCGCCGCTGGTCAGGTGCATTCCGGCCTCTGCAGTAATCGCACGATAGGCAGATAAACCATCGCATTCATCCGTGAGCGCCATACGAGGTTCATGGGACAGCTCCGGCTCAAGATTTTCCATCTCGTTCGCAGCAATATAGGGAGGGTTGGAGACGATCAGGTCATAGCGGCCACCAACAGCGCTATACCAATCCGATTCTTCAAAGATACAGCGTGTATCGACCCCAAGGTTTTCTGCATTTCGCTGTGCAATCTCCAGAGCGGCCCGGGACAAATCTGTGCCAACCCCTGTAGCGTTCGGGCGCTCTGCCAGAAGAGACAGCAAAATACAGCCCGATCCGGTACCCAGATCGAGAACCAACTCAAACGGCGCACTCAGCGCGGCATTGATAAGGCTTTCCGTATCTGGACGAGGGTCTAATACATCCTCTGTCACGATAAAATCCCGGCCATAGAATGCACGACGGCCAACAATGTGAGACACCGGAATGCGTGCGCGACGCTTTTCGATCAAAGCCCGAAAGTCCATGGCCGCGTCGAAGGTGATATCGTCGCGATCCATTAATGTGATGCGTCCCGGCTCTACCCCCAACACAAAGGCCATAAGCAGCCGGGCATCCCTTGTCGGGATATCAACGCCTGCTTTCGTCAAACGTTCAACCGCCTGGCGCAGGGCCTGTCCGATTGTGTTAGGGATCACCCCTGCATCTCCGCCAGAAGCGCCGCCTGCGCATCTGCGGTCAGGGCGTCAATCACCTCGTCCAGATCACCGCCTACGATCTGGTCCAACCGATAAAGCGTAAGGTTGATCCGGTGGTCGGTCATCCGCCCTTGAGGAAAATTATAGGTGCGGATTCGTTCGGATCGGTCCCCCGATCCAACCTGTGCTGCCCGGTCGGCCGATCTTTCGTCATGCACCTTCTGCCGCTCCATGTCATAGAGCCGGGTTTTGAGAACCTGCATAGCGATCTCTCGGTTCCGGTGCTGGGATTTCTCGGAACTGGTTACGACAATACCGGTCGGAATATGGGTGATCCGCACGGCAGAATCGGTGGTGTTCACGTGTTGGCCACCTGCGCCAGAGCTGCGCATCGTGTCAATCCGCAGGTCATTCGCGTCAATCTGGATGTCGACATCTTCGGCCTCTGGCAGGACCGCCACAGTGGCGGCGGAAGTGTGAATGCGACCACCTGATTCCGTTTCGGGTACCCGTTGCACTCGGTGCACACCGGATTCGTATTTCAGCCGGGCGAACACGCTGTCGCCTCTGACATGCGCCACCACTTCTTTGACACCACCCAGTTCGGTCAGGCTTTCCTCGATGATTTCCATCGACCAGCCCCGTGTCTCGGCATAACGCTGGTACATCCGCAAAAGATCACCGGCAAAAAGCGCGGCTTCTTCGCCTCCGGTCCCGGGTCGGATTTCAAGAATCGCCGGGCGCGCGTCGGCGGCATCTTTGGGCAACAGTGCCAGTTGCAACCGCTCTTCCAGCCCCGGTTTTTGTGCTTCAAGCGTGGTCAGCTCTTCCTCGGCCAGCTCTGCCATTTCCGGGTCTTCCAGCATCGCCTGCGCCCCATCGAGGTCTTCAAGCAGCTGCAGATAGGCGCGGATTTCGTCGACCACCGGTCGCAGTTCGGCATATTCCCGCCCAATCTGCGCAAAATCGCTGCCACCCTCTGCCATTCGGGCCTCGAGATACTCAAATCTCTGAATAATTTCAGTAAGTCTGTCCAAAGGTACCATGCGCGGGGGTCTGTCGCATTCCACAGAGTTGGTCAAGGCCCGCAGCTGTGCTAAACTGGGCGTATGAAGAAGATTTTGTTTCTCCTGATGTTGGCCGGTCCGGCGCTTGCCGATGGCACCTATAACGGCAAAACCGTCGATTGCTATTGCACTGACAGTGGCGGCGAACGGGTGGAAATGGGTGAAATGATCTGCCTGCATGTGGGCGGGCGGTCTTTTATGGCTCAATGCCAGATGTCGCTTAACAACCCTATGTGGCGCGAGATCTCGGACGGCTGCCTGTCATCCTCATTGCGAGAGCGCGTTCAGCCAAGTGTCGATACGGGTGGCGTTAACGCCAAAATCTGAGTGGCCGAAACGCAGACGACCAAAAATCTCGATCCGCTGCGGACGCTTGCGGACGGTGGTGTAATCCGGAAAGCCAAAGACGCGGGAACGGGTGATATATGTCACCATTCCCTCTTCTGCGGTGCCGGCCAGAACCTTTGTACGCGCGGTTGAAACCACAATCACGTGCAGCCGCTGCAATCCACCCTCTTCGATTTCAACCACACGCATTGCACCATGTTTCAAATCGCGATGGTCAACATCGTCGGGCATGGCGTGCCACTTGCCAACATCCGAAGGTGCCAGCCGGACATAGAGCCCCAGACCAATCACAACCAGCAGAACTACGATTTTCAGAATACGCATGACCCGCCCTTCATCTTGCTACGAATATTCACGTTCCTAACGGCGCCGTTTGTGCCAACCCAACAGGCAAATCAGCTCGGTCGCGATATGCGCCCCGGCGATTGCCGTAGCCCCTGTGGTGTCAAACGGTGGTGACACTTCAACCACGTCGCCGCCGACCATGTTGATCCCGGCAAGATCCCGCAACATGATAGCGGCCTGCGCTGATGTAAGCCCACCCCAGACCGGCGTGCCAGTGCCCGGCGCATAGGCCGGGTCAAGCCCGTCAATGTCAAAGGTCAGGTAGGTGGGATGATCACCCAAGATTGACTTGATCTTTTTCGCCGTCTCTACCGGGCCACGCTCATGCACTTCGCGGGCATCAATGATGTTGAACCCCATGGTTTCCGGGTTGCTGGTTCTGATCCCGACCTGAACCGACCGTGCCGGATCAACAATACCCAGCTTCGCGGCCTTGTAAAACATCGTGCCATGATCAATCCGTTCCATATTGTCATCCGCCCAGGTGTCGGAGTGCGCATCAAACTGCAACAGCGACAGGGGACCGTATTTCTCGGCATAGGCTTTCAGAATTGGAAAGCTGATATAATGATCCCCGCCCAACACAAGCGAGGCCGCGCCTGCCCCCAGAATACTCCTGATATGCGCGGTCAGCGTTTCGGGAAATTCGCTGACCATCGCATAGTCAAACGACACATCGCCGTAATCAATGATATTCAGCTCGCTCAGCGGCGCATAATCCCAGCCATAAGGCTCGTCCGGACTCTGCAGACTGCTCGCCTCTCGTATCGCGCGCGGGCCAAGCCGCGTGCCGGTCCGATTGGTCACTGCCTGATCAAACGGCACGCCGGTCACGGCAATATCTACTCCGGTCAGGTCCTTGGTGTATCGTCTCCGCAAAAAGGACGTCGCGCCGCCAAAAGTATTCTCAAACGATAAGCCCCGCAAATCTTCGCGGGTAAAAGCGTGATCAACCTGATTTTTCGCGTCTTCCAGTGCCATTTCTCGAATGCCCTTTTTTTGGTTTGGGATGAGTGGTTGAGTACTGACAATTCACCCGGCCGGTTGTGCCCGCTCGACCAGACGGGCAAAGAACGATGCGCCCACAGGCGCCACCACATCATTGAAGTCAAAGGCCGGATGATGCAAGCCTGCGGCCTCGCCCTGCCCCAGAAACAGATAGGCACCAGGGCGCTTGTTGAGCATGTAGGAAAAGTCTTCGGCACCCATCTCGCGTTCTCGCCGGGTTGAAACCGCGGCCTCACCTGACACTTCGCGCGCCACGTCAGCCGCGAATTCAACCTTATCCGCATTGTTCACCGTGGCAGGGTAACCCTGTTCGATCCGCAGGTCTGCCTGCACCCCGTATGCAACCGCCTGCCCATCCACGATCTCTTGCAAACGGGACCAGACCATCTGTTGCACCTCTGAATCAAAGGTTCGGATTGTGCCGTTGAGATAAGCCCGTTCCGGAATAATGTTTTCTGCACTTCCGGTATGGATCTGAGTGACTGACACCACAAGATCCTGCATTGTATAGTGATTGCGACTGACGATTGTCTGCACCGCCTGTACGATGCCCGCCGCCGCGACGACGGGATCACGTGTTTCATGCGGATAGGCCCCATGCCCGCCGGTACCGCTGATATCGATGTGAAATGTATCTACTGCTGCCATGATCGGCCCGGGACAAGTATCAAAGCTGCCAGCCTCCAGCCCCGGCATCGTGTGCAGCGCATAGACTTCATCAATTCCGTAACGCTCAATAATTCCTTCTTCCACCATAACGCGCCCACCACCGGGACCTTCTTCAGCAGGTTGAAAAATCAACGCAACCCGTCCGGAAAAATTTCGCGTTTCAGTCAGATATTTAGCGGCCCCCAACAACATAGTGGTATGGCCGTCATGGCCACAGGCATGCATCTTTCCATCGACTTTGGAAGCATGTTCCAACCCGGTTTCTTCAAGAATAGGCAGAGCGTCCATATCTGCGCGTAGCCCAATCGTCGGACCGTCCCCCTGCCCTTCTATAACCGCGACAACGCCCGAGGCAGCGATACCTTCTTCGATCTGTGTGATCCCGAATTCGCGCAACCGTGCCACCACGAATGCCGCCGTTTCATGGCAATCAAAACCCAGCTCAGGATATTCATGTAAGTGCCTCCGCCAAGCGGTCATCTCTTCGGCGTATCCGGCAATTCGATTGATCACTGGCATCTCTGGACTCCTGTCGCTTTGCCCGTCAGGGTCCACTCAACTGCAAAGAGGAGCCGGGTGCAATGGCCGATGATCCGATCATTCATGACCCCAAGGGCGGCATGCCGCGTCTTGTTGAAATCATGCGCCGCCTGCGCGATCCCGAAACCGGATGCCCATGGGATATCGAACAGGATTTTGCGACCATCGCCCCCTATACAATCGAAGAAGCGTACGAGGTTGCAGACACGATCGAACGAGAGGCATGGGACGAGATGCGTGATGAATTGGGAGATTTGTTACTGCAAACAGTATTTCACGCGCAGATTGCGAAAGACCGCGGTCTATTTACGTTTGATGACGTGGCAAATGGCATTTCTGACAAGATGGTCGCGCGCCATCCGCATGTTTTTGGCGATGAAAGCCGTAATAAATCGGCGGAACAACAGACCCGGGATTGGGAAACCATTAAGGCTGCAGAACGTGCCGGCAAGGCCCAGATCGGTGTGCTTGATGGCGTGGCATCCGGGCTTCCTGCGTTATTGCGGGCTGTAAAGCTTCAAAAGCGTGCCGCACGTGTTGGATTTGACTGGCCCGAGACGGCGCAGGTACTCGACAAAATTGTTGAGGAAGCTGGTGAACTGCACGAGGCGGCGGAGACCCTCCCACAGGACAAAGTAGAAGAAGAATTCGGCGATCTGCTCTTTGTCATCGCCAACCTAGCCCGGCATATGAAAGTCGATCCAGAGGCTGCACTGCGCCGCGCCAATGGTAAATTTACCCGTCGGTTTGGTCGGATTGAAGCATGGTTGGCTGAAACAAACCGTCGCCCGGAAGAGTCAACGCTTGAAGAAATGGACGCTCTCTGGGACCGGGCAAAAGTGGAAGAGAGGGAATAGTATACCAAAATCGCTTAGCTAACTCGCTGTTCGCTCATGCATCCAGGTAAATTCTCCGCGCGGTTTCATCACACTCCAATAAAACACTCGATTCCTGATCAATATCGCCGGAATTTCTGACGCCCCAGGCTCTGACAAGATGATGCTGGTCGAATCCCAGGCCATTGAAACTCGCTGAAAAACTCTCCATCAGGTTTGCGTATTTGTCTTCTGGCTCCCCTTGGGTTTGCAGAAACACCAAATGACGGCCCGATGTAAGCCGGCTTTTAACCTTTGCAGTCGGATAATCCGGCACAAAGAACGAAAAGAACCGGTCTATGGCCAACTTCAACTGCCCTGTGACGTTGGTGAAATACACCGGTGTGGCCAGAACAAGAACCTGCGCCTGGGATACCGCCTCCAACACCGGGGTAAGGTCATCTGCCTGCGCGCAATGCTCCAGATCGCTCTTGCAGCGAAAGAGGTTTTTGCAGCCGCTGAAATGTAACTCGGATAGTGGGAATGTGGTGACTGGCGCCCCATACCGAGCCGCCCGCAGTGTGAAATGTTCCGCTAAAGTATCGCTGTTGCACCCACGGCGCGGGCTGCCCAACAAACAGACAGTATTCAAATTTGCCCTGGACATTTCACCCCCTGAACCGATCACAATTGACCCTAGCGACCTCACTGCGATGAGTCATCAAGAGTTCGAAATGCGACCTTTCACGCTCCCGCCTCAACCGCCAACTTGTACAAATGCCATGTCGCATGCCCGAATAGCGGAAGCACCAAAAACAACCCTACAAATCCGGGGAGCAGCGCCAAGAATGTGCTTGCTGCCACAAAAACAGCCCAAGCCAGCATCGGGGCAGGATTGGCAGTAACGGCTTTGAAACTGGTGATCATCGCCGTCACAAAATCCACTTCCCGGTCGAGCAACAGAGGCAGAGACATAACCGTGATCATATAAAACAATAGGGCAAAACACGCACCCACCAGACCGCCTACAAACAGCATGCTTAGACCCTCAGGTGTCATATAGATCTCAAAACTGCTGGAGACATTGGTCATTGTTGTAAACCCAAGAAATAACGCGAAAATCATATGGGCCAGAAAGAACCAAAACAAAAACATCACCACGATCACTGCACAAATCGATGGCAATTGCCGGTTCCGCTGTCGGATGATCACGCCGAATATGTCTGAGGGGCGAAACCGGTGACCCTGTTCCAATTGATGGCTGATCTCATAGAAACCCACCGCAGCAAACGGGCCGATCAAAGGAAATCCAACAGCCGCAAAGATCAGCCAATAGCTTTGACCGGTCCACCAGGTGATCCACAGCATGATCCACCCTATAGCGACGCATGCCCCCGCCAGGACCATCGCATAACCCATCGCGCGGCGCATATCGCGCCAGCCCCGGCGCAGCGCCACACCAAGCATCGGAAAACTTACCGCTCCGATCCGGGGGACCCCATGTGGTTTGCCGTCACTCATGCCCTCTGCCCTCACCTTTGACGGCAGATTAGCGAAGGCTGCACAGCCTACAAAGATACATCTCAGGTTCAGCTTTGGATCGGCCTGCTGTCCGGCCATTCGGTAGCCTGATGATAAGCCTCTGCCAGCTCCAACAGACCGGCGTCATTCCCGTGCCGTCCGATCAGCTGGATACCCATCGACAACCCCGCCTCACCAAAACCAGCGGGCATTGCCAGTGCCGGAACACCTATCAAACTGGCTGGGATCATCACTTCCATCCATCGGTGATAGCTGTCCATCTCCACCCCGGCGACCTCTCGTGGCCAGTTCCAGTCCACCGGAAATGGCCAGACCTGTGCTGTGGGCAGGACCAGTGCATCAAATTTGTCGAATAGCGAAGCAGCTGTTGCATACCACCCCGACCGGATCGCACTTGCCTGATGAACGTCCATCGTGGAAAATTCGTGCCCTCTTTCAATTTCCCACACCGCTTCAGGTTTCAGACGTTCCCTTGTCGCTGGATCGGCATATAGGTCATTCAGGCCAGCCGCGATGTTCCAACTGCGCAAGGTGGTCCAGCTATGCCAAAGCGCATCACGATCGAATGGCGGCGAGACCGGCTCGACAGAGCAGCCGAGAGTTTCAAAAACGCTGAGAGCCGCCTCGCACAGTGGTAAAATACCCTCTTCGAAAGGCACGGCGCCGCCCCAATTGTCCAGCCAGCCAATCCGGCACCCGCTCGTATCTCCCTCTGGAATGCCTACCGGGGCAAAGCCCGATCCATAGGGCAACCGTGGATCAGCACCAGACATTGCATCCAACAACAATGCCAAGTCAGAAGGGTTTCGCGCCATCGGGCCGTGGGTAGTTATTTGGTGAAAAAACGTATCTCCCTGCACCGTCCCCGGCACCCTGCCCCAGCTCGGGCGTAAACCATACACATTGTTCCAGCCTGCTGGGTTGCGCAGGCTACCCATCATGTCCGATCCGTCCGCTATAGACAGCATTCCAGCGGCCAGTGCGACCGCCGCGCCACCGGAGGATCCGCCACAGGTCCGGGTCTGGTCATAAGGATTGAGCGTGGCACCATGCACAGGGTTATACGTATGACTGCCAAGCCCGAACTCAGGTGCATTTGTTTTGCCAATGAAAATTACCCCCGCCGCACGCATGCGCGCCACATACGGGTCATCTGCTTCAGCAATCTGCCCAGCAAAAAGCGGCGAGCCCTGGCTGGTCGGCAGGCCCTGAACATTGTCCAGATCCTTCACCGCAATCGGTAACCCGTGTAGAGGCCCGCGAGACCGAACAGCATCCGCGTCCCGTGCCTCTGCCATCAGCTCAGCTTCATCCCGCAGTGACACAATTGCATTCAACGTGCCGTTTACCTCGGAAATCCGGTCCAGCATGGCCCGCATCAGCGCCTCGGCGCTCAACTCTCCCTGCGCGATACGACGCGCCTGCTCGCGCGCCCCCAGTTTCAGGATATCAGTCACTTCACGTCACCCCTTATTGCAGCACTCAGTTATTCTTCTTGCCTGCAATATCCTGGGGGTGAATTGGCCAAAGGCCAAGAGGGGGCAAAGCCCCCTGCGCCGGATCAATCTTCGCCCTGTGCCTCGGCACGGCTTTTGCCACTGACATCCATCGCCAGCGTGGCGGCCATAAAATCATCCAGATCCCCATCCAGAACACCCTTGGTGTCAGATGTCTCCACCCCGGTGCGAAGGTCTTTGACCATTTGGTAGGGCTGCAGAACATAAGACCGGATCTGGTTGCCCCAACCCGCATCCCCCTTGGCGTCATGCGCCTCAGATATCGCCTGATTACGCTTATCCAATTCCAGCTGATAAAGCCGCGATTTCAACGCTTTCATCGCGATATCCCGGTTCTGGTGTTGGGATTTTTCAGAACTGGTCACAACAATACCGGTCGGATGGTGGGTGATCCGCACCGCTGAATCGGTCTTGTTGACGTGCTGGCCTCCCGCGCCCGAACTGCGGTAGGTATCAAGCCGGATATCCGCCGGGTTGACCTCAATCTCGATATTGTCATCCACCACCGGATAGACCCAGACAGAACTGAACGACGTATGACGCTTGGCCGCGGAATCAAACGGCGATATCCGTACCAACCGGTGCACGCCGCTTTCCGATTTCAGCCAGCCATAGGCATTGTGCCCGCTGATCTTGTAGGCCGCGGATTTGATACCGGCCTCGTCACCAGCACTTTCCGACTGAAGCTCGACCGTATAACCGCGTTTCTCGGCCCAGCGAACGTACATCCGCGCCAGCATATTGGCCCAGTCACAGCTTTCGGTGCCGCCAGCGCCCGCGTTAATCTCAAGAAAGGTATCATTGGCATCCGCCTCACCATTCAGCAGCGCTTCCAGCTCTTTGGCGGCGGCTTTCTTGGCCAGCTTTTGGATGGTCGCTTCAGCTTCGGAAATAACTTCGGCGTCGTCTTCCATTTCGCCCAGTTCTATCAGCTCGACATTATCCGACATGTCCTGCTGGATCGAATTATGCGTATCCAGCGCATCGACCAAGGCCTGCCGGTCGCGCATCAGTTTTTGCGCCTTTGCCGGATCATCCCACAGGCTTGGGTCCTCAACACGCGCATTGAATTCTTCAAGCCGGTGCTGCGCGGTCTCCCACCCCAACCGCTGGCGCAACAGCTCCAGAGAGTTTTCAATCTCGGAAACGAGGGTTTGAATTTCGGCGCGCATTTTTGCTTCCTCGGCTGCTCAGGTGAAGGTGATAGCGCAGGGCGCGGGAACCGGCAAGATCATGCAGACCTCAGATATCGAATTGTACCGCCAAACGAAAAACGCCCGGCCGATTTGATCCAGCCGGGCGTCACCTCAATCACCCTTACATCAGGGCCGCGACGGATAAGTGCCCTGAACAGCAATGATACAGGTCATCGCGAGTGTGGCTGCGGGTCCGGCACCTGTACCTGGTTCAAGATTTTGGCCTCCGTTTTTCGATCCAAGACTTACCCAATCCATAACGTACTCGGTCCCGGCGTGCATCGGAGTGCGGCCCCGCATGTCTGGCAACCCGAATGTGGTGCGCCCATCGCCACCGTAGACCGTGCCCAAAACCGAAAAGAGGGTCTGGTATTGACTTACCGACATTAACTGCCCATCACATTTTGCCCACCCGTATGGTGCAAAATCCCCGGCAAAGAATTTCATTTCTCCCAGAATTGGCTGATCATAATATTGCGCCTGTGCAGGTGTCGGCGCGATGCCCACCAACGTAAAACATGTCAGGACAGCAGTGGATAAATTTCGAATGTAGCTATTCATGATACTGCTCCTGTTCAATTTCTGCTTGGGTAGAGGCCATCAATGGCGATGATGCAATTCACCGCTTGGGTTGCGTTCGTGGCGACCCCCAATCCCCCACTCGTGTTTTGTTTAAGCTGGCTCTGATTCCCCCCTGAATCCCCGGCCGTGATCACACCATTGGGGCCGTGTCCCGCGTGCATGGGTATCCGCCCACGCATATCCGGCAGGGCAAAGGTAGTGATGCCGTCACCACCATAGGTCGTTCCAATAATGGAATAGAGCGATTGATTTTGCGCTATTTGCATCAACTGCCCATCACATTTTGCCCAACCCCGCGGTGCAAAATCCCCGGTAAAAAACCGCATTTCGCCAAAAAACGCTTCTTGTGCAGTTACTGTTGTTGGTGTCACGCTGAATGCGGCCATACAAGTAAAGGTCACAGCCACACCATTTCGAAAATAGTTTTTCATTCGGTATTTCCTTATTTCTTGCGTTTCGATCAGCGTCTCCATGCGAAGGCCGCCCTGTGAAACGCGCATTCCCATTCGGTGTCTCTGGTACGAAATCCGCCCTAAGATCTGGATGGGAAATAGCCGCGCACCGCGATAATGCACCGGGACCCAACCCAAGGGGTGGTTTTCAAATCTGTACCACTTGCGGAACTCGGTTGCGATTTCTGACCAAACTTAACGGGGGCCAAACCAGGCCCATCACCGTAATGCACCGGCGCGCGCCCGCGCATGTCCGGCAGGGCAAAGGTGGTGGTACAATTGCCGCCATACGTGCATCCAACAAGAGAAAACAGCGCCGAATTGTCGGCAATATTGATCAGCTTCCCATCACAGAATTCCCATCCGCGCGGCGCGAAATCACCACCAAAGAATTTGATTTCACCCAGCATAGGTTCAGCCTGCGCTGTGGTCGGCGCGACCCCACCAAGGGCAGCGCAGGTCAGCGCGGCGGCGGTTAGACTTCGAAGATAAATTTTCATTGGCAGAGTCCTTCTTGCAATACATTTGCTCGGCGCAATGCTGCGCGGACCAAGATTTTCGAGGAGACAATCAGCTGTGTTGACGCGCATATAAAAGATCGGACGCGGCGGCACGGTCGGGCCTGCCCCCCGCAGGTCCTGAATTCAAGGCTAGCACGGAGACGAAATATTGCAAGTTTTCGCGGTGTTACCCTGTCCCGACCCGGATCGGCACAACTCGAAAAATAGCCCGGCCTGTTGGAGCAGGCCGGGCAATCAAATCACAAATCGCAATTTTTGTGGCTTCAATGCCTGGATGGATAAATGCCCACCAAGGAGATGATACAGTTAAGCCCCACTGTCGCCGAAGTATGACCATCGCCTTCGCCCGCGGCAACGGTGTCGCCGCCGTTTCGGGCACCAATCTGAAACTGCTCCAGACCCGGACCCGTCCCTTGATGCACAGGCATCCGCCCACGCATGTCAGGCAGGGCAAAGGTGGTGCGCCCGTCGCCGCCATAAATCGTGCCTAACAATGAGAATAGCGCGTCGTGACTAGCAACCGGCAAAAGCTGCCCGTCACAGAAGGCCCAGCCTCGTGGTGCAAAATTCCCGGCAAAGAACTTTATTTCGCCAACGTATTGCTCACCATCATTCGCCTGCGCCGGTGACGTCGCCGTCATGGTGATTGCGATACAGGTCAAAATGCCCGCAGCCATATTTCGAATGTAATTTTTCATGATGCTGCTCCTGTTCAGTTTCGGCTGGGGAATATGCCATTGATGGCAATGATACAGTTCACACCGATTGTTGCATCGGCATTGGCGCGGTCAACCGCCCCTTCCTGTTCTGCGTAATAGCTGGGTCTTTGCGCCGCTCCTGCGTCCACTTTCCAACCAAGGCCAACCACGTCGACATGACTGGTGCCCACATGTGCAGGCGCGCGACCACGCATATCCGGCAGGGCAAAGTCGGAGTGCCCATTGCCGCCATAGGTCGTACCCAGAATGGAATACAGCGCTTGATGTTGCGCAATAGGTAAGAGCTGCCCATCGCACTTTGCCCATCCACGCGGGGCAAAATCAAACCCGGTAAACCGGATTTCGCCCAGGAACGCGTCCTGCGCATGGGACGGCACAGATGTTGCACCCAATGCCGCGACACAGGTCAACGCCACAGCGGTGCTTTTTAGAATATTCTTTTTCATATCAAACGTCCTTTCAGCTCCGCGAAGGGTACCAGCCCACAACAGCGATAATACAATTCAGGCCCACCACAGGCGTGCCAGCCAAGCCGCTTTCATCGTTTTCAATTTTCGGAGTCTGGGTGGTCGTGCCATTGTTCTCCTGACCAAGCTGCACTTGCGGCAAACCCGGGCCATAACCGTAACCCGCATGTATCGGAGACCGCCCCAGCATATTGGGCAGTCCAAAAGTGGTGCGACCATCACCACCATATGTGGTTCCCAAAATTGAAAACAGGGCAGTGTTATCCGCTATTTGCAGCAACTGCCCATCGCAAAACTGCCAACCGCGCGGCGCAAAATCACCGGAAAAGAATTTAACTTCGCCCAGCATGGGCTCGGCCTGCGCCGTGGTCGGCGCGACCCCGCCAATGGCCGCGCAGGTCAGTGCAGCGGCGGTAAGGTTTCGAAGATGGTTTTTCATTGGCAGTTTCCTTTAAAGCTAGACATGCACGACAGGCGCGCACATGGAAATTTTGGGATGAAAATTGCTAATTCGCAGGTTGGACGTGGTCCGATAGCCCGCAACAGGCACAGTCCCCCCGGCCCGGCCTTAGCTAGAGCCTAACATCGTCTTATTTTTTTACAAGTTTTCAATTGTTTGCGTGTAGAATCCCGGCGGCTACAACCGACCCGTCAGAATTGTTCCCAAACATGTAGTGTGGGGTTTCACCCCACCACTGGCGGATCAGTAAATCCCACCCGTACTCAGGCTTTCAAAGCTGGATTCACCAATCAGCGCCTTTTCCCCGGTCGAAGTCGTGACTTCTCTCACCACATCATCGCTGGCGGTAAAGAGGTCAAGATCGGTGCCCATGGCAAATCCGCCGTCAAAGATGAACCCAAAGATTGGCTCTTCCCCATCTCGGAAATATTCGGCCACCACATAGGCGCCTGTCGCCTCATCCGGCAGGCGCGCACCGGTATAACGGTCGATCTTGATGAAATGCCCACCTTCGGGAATTTTGAACGGCCCGCCGCCATACTTCTCAATCGCCTTGGTCATGAACTGCTGGAACACCGGCCCGCACATTGACGCCCCATAGGCCCCCCGACCAAGGCCGCGTGGCTGGTCGTGTCCGATATAGCAGCCAGCGGCGATATTGCTGGTAAAGCCCACGAACCATACATCGCGCGCATCATTTGTTGTCCCGGTCTTGCCCGCAACCGGCACCGGCAGTTTGATCGCACCCGATGCCGTGCCACGATCCACAACACCCCGCATCATCGAGGTAAGCTGATAAGCTGTGACCGCATCCATCACCTGCTCACGATCGGAAACGATACGCGGGCCACGTGTTGATGCGATAGTAGGATCATCACAATCCACGCAATGGCGCGGATCATGCCGGTAAACGGTTTTGCCATAACGGTCCTGCACCCGGTCAACCAACGTGGGCTCTACCCGCTCGCCGCCATTGGCAAACATCGAATAGGCCGCCACCATGTTGAACAGCGTGGTCTCTTCTGAGCCAAGAGAGTTGGCAAGGAACTGCCCCATGTCATCATAGACACCAAAGCGTTCGGCGTAATTGGCCACAAGGTCCATGCCAATTTCCTGCGCCAGTCGAATGGTCATCAGGTTCCGCGACTGTTCGATCCCGGTGCGCAGCGGTGTTGGGCCGTAGAACTTGCTGGATGAATTGCGCGGCCGCCATAGGCCCTGAGGCGTATCAATCTCGATCGGCGCATCAATCACGATGGTTGCGGGCGAATACCCACTGTCGAGCGCTGCTGCGTAAACAAACGGCTTAAAGCTTGATCCCGGTTGGCGCAGCGCCTGGGTTGCCCGGTTAAACACCGAATGCTGGTAGGAAAATCCACCCTGCATCGCCAGAACCCGGCCGGTGTTCACGTCCATCGCCATGAACCCGCCCTGTACTTCGGGGATTTGCCGCAGGCTCCAGCGAACAAAATCGTCATTCTTGTCAGTCAGACGACGCACATACACAACTTCGCCCAGCTTGAAAGTCTTGGCAAAATTATCTGGTAGCCAGCCGATATCTTTACGCGGGATCACATGAGGTTCTGCATCGGTTTCTTCGACACCTTCGATGCCAACACGCATCTGGCTGTCACCAATCTCAAGGATCACCGCCGGATACCACCGGCCGTTCAGATCAATGTCACGCGCAACCTTTTCGTTGCCTAGCGCCTCTAACCACGCTTCGCGTGATTCAAGCGCTTCGGGCGGCAGAACAATCTCGGTCCCTCGCCATTTGCGCCGGTCGCGGTCATATTTTTCCAACTGTGTCCGCAGGGCGTGGGCGGCTTCGATCTGCAGCTCCGGATCTGCGGTTGCACGAACGGTCAGACCACCGGTAAAAAACTCTCCCTCTCCGAAATCCCGGCTCAGCTGCCGGCGAATTTCATCGGTAAAGTAGTCCCGTGGCGGCAGTCCCTCGCTGAACCGCTCAAAATCGCCGTTCTGAACAGACCGTAGCGGGGCATCGACTTCGGCTTGGTAATTGGCCTGCGTGATATAGCCATTTTCATACATCTCTCTGAGTACGAAATTGCGCCGGTTGAGCAGGCGTTCGCTTTGCCGAACTGGATGATAATCGCTCGGCGCTTTCGGCATCGAGGCGAGAAAGGCCGCTTCGTGCGGCGAGAGCTCTGACAACGTTTTGTTAAAATAGGTTTGCGCCGCAGCTGCCACACCGTAAGAGTTCTGGCCAAGAAAAATCTCGTTCAGATAAAGCTCTAGGATCTTTTCCTTATCAAGCGTTTCTTCGATCCGCGTGGCAAGGATGATTTCCTTGATCTTGCGCTCAATCTTGCGGTCCCCGGACAAAAGAAAGTTCTTCATCACCTGCTGAGTAATGGTCGACGCCCCACGGACTGTCTTGCCGCGCGTGCGCACGGCTTCGACCAGCGCCACCGCAATACCACGTGCATCATAACCGGAGTGTTTATAGAAATTTTTGTCCTCGGCAGAAATAAACGCCTGTTTTACCAGAACCGGAATTTCCTCGGCCGGGGTAAACAAACGACGCTCGCGGGCAAATTCATCAATGATCTGGCCCTCGCCAGAATAGATCCGGCTAATGGTTGGAGGCGTATAAGTCGCCAGCGACTCGTGGCTTGGCAAATCCTTGCCATAAATATGGAAAATCGCGCCAAAGCTCAGCGCCACCAGCATCACTGCCAGGGTTACAAGGCTGAATAAAGTGCCAAAAAAGGATATAAATGGTCTCAGCACGCCCGCCACCGTCCGCTAATAATATGTCATATAGGCACGCGGGCTCCGCCCGTCAAAACACAATCGGGTCGAATTGGGCACGCCTCCGCTCATTGTCGCACCAGTTTGGCAGATGCTGCATCGGCAATGCGCCAAGCAATAAGGGCATCACGCAACGCTTCGGCCATGCGCCCGCGCCATTCCGGATCCTTAAGGTTTTCTAGGTCCCGCTCGCTCGACATGAAGCCCAGCTCAAATAAAACGGACGGAATATCGGGGGATTTCAACACCGAAAACCCTGCAGACCGCATCGGCTTCGAGTTGAGCGGCAGATCATAACTATCCACACCAGCTCTTATAGATTTCGCCAGCTGATCAGCGCGTGGGTGGGTTTCCATCCGAGCCAGATCCATCAACACATCGGCGATTACATCATCAGCTTCGGTTAGATCGACACCGGACAGCAGGTCGGCCCGGTCATGTCGTTCCGCCAGGGCGGCACTGGCCAGATCGGATGCGCTCTCTGACAACGTGTAGACCGTTGATCCATGCGCATGCCCCTCGCTCAGCGCATCGGCGTGCAGCGACACCATCAAATCCGCGCCAGCCTGATGCGCCAGTGCCACGCGTCGTTCCAGGGAAACAAACCCGTCGTCTTCGCGGGTCAGAACCACATCAAATTCCCCTGAGCGCAGCAAAACCTCCCGCAGCTCCAGAGCAAAGGTCAACATCAGATCCTTTTCAGCGAGCCCGTCACTTTCAGCCCCGGGGTCAATTCCGCCATGCCCGGGATCCAGCATTACGACCAGCCGCTCTTCACCAGTCTGGCGCGCACGCGCCACAGCGGGCAATCCGTTTTCCGGAAGATCCCAACCCGGCAAGGGCGGTATCCCTGCGCTTTCACTGAATGCCTCGGCTGTGGTTTCGATCAGGTTAATCTCAATCTGTGCAGTTCCGCTCTCCGCTTCAATTTCCGCATCGGCGGTTTTCACGGCGTAGGGCGCAGTCAGATCAACAACCATGCGCGACCAGCCGGGGACAAATCCACCAACACGCACGCCCGAAACCCCGTCGGACCAGTCGAGCAATTTGGGATCAACCCCGCGCCAATCCACCTCGCGAAAATCCATAACCAGCCGCCGCGGATCATCCAGCGTAAAGACCCGGAACGGCACGCCCTGGCTTAACCCCAGTTCAATCCGCACGCCCGTTCGCGTGTCCGAAATGCGCGTGTTGTCCAGATCCACCCGCGCCAATGCGCTGAATTCCTGCGCCACAGCCATGCAGCCCCAAAGGCATGTGGCGAGGGCCAAAAATTTCCTGATCATCCTGCTCTTTCGCCGCCTGTCCGGTCTTGTTTGCACCAGATTACACCACGAGTACGGAGATTGCACGTCCCACGTCCGCTTGTTTCCACCAAATTTGCAGGGGCGAAATTCGCTGCTGATTCAGACTTTGATTTACGCGATGGGCTTCGGTTGCGCTGGCACTAACTGCCTCTAAATCGCCCCGCGCGCTTTCATAAAGCGTTTCAATCGTACCAACCCGTCTTCGATATCAGCGGTCGAACGGGCATAAGAAAACCGGATCGTCCCGCTGCCGCGAATTGGGTCAAAATCCAGTCCGGGTGTCACAGCCACGCCTGCTTCTTGCAGTATCTCAGCAGCAAATGATCGACTGTCATCCGTCAAATGGCTCACATCAGCATAAACATAAAATGCACCATCCGGGGGTGCTATCCGGTCAAACCCGGCCTTGGGCAAGCCTTCCAACATCAGTTGCCTGTTGGCGCGATACACCGCCATGTTCGCCTCAAGCTCATCCACGCAATCCATTGCCGCCAGTGCAGCGACCTGACTGGCGTGCGGCGGACAGATGAACAGATTCTGCGCCAGCCGCTCGATCACCCGCACATGATCTTCGGGCACGATCATCCAGCCAACGCGCCAGCCGGTCATGCTGAAATACTTGGAAAACGAATTAATCACATAACAGTCGTCGCTCAGTTCAAGCGCACTGACCGCCTTGGCCTCATACTCGATCCCGTGATAAATTTCATCGCTGATAAACGATGCACCGACCTCTCCTGCGGCGCCCATCAACGCTTGCAACGCGTCCCGGCTCAGCATCGTTCCAGTCGGATTCGCCGGACTTGCCACTAAAACACCGGCGAGATCTCGATCCCTTAAATCACCGGGCACCGGTTGCAGGCGGTTTTCCGCTGCTGTTTCGATATCTACCGGCACCAACCCAAGCGCCCGCAAAATCTGACGGTAACTTGGATAACCGGGTGCTCCGATCCCAACGCGGTCGCCTGAATCGAACAAGGCATTAAAGGCCAGAATAATCGCCCCCGAAGATCCGGATGTCACTACAACCCGCTCTGGCGCAAGATCAACATTGTACCACTCACCGTAGAGTTTCGCGATCCGCGCACGTAGCGTAGGCAAGCCAAGCGCAACGGTATAGCCCATTGCATCGTGTTCCATTGCAGTTGCCAACGCCGCACGCGCGGCTGCCGGTGCCGGAGTGCCGGGCTGGCCCACTTCCATATGGATGATATGACGCCCCTCAGCCTCGGCCCTTCTCGCGGCCTCCATGACATCCATCACGATAAAGGGATCAACGTCGCTTCGGCTTGAGTTCCGCATAAGAATATTCCTAGACTGCTCATATGTTCACCCGAGGTTTCACTTGGAAAGAGCGACGTCGTCAATGTATTTGCTAAGAATTCTCCTGATCAGCGCGATCCTGACGCTGCCCCTGGCGGCACCGGCCCGTGCTGTGACTTTGCTGCGTGATCCGGATATCGAATACGCGCTGGACCAACTTGCCCGCCCGGTTTTACAGGCGGCAGGGCTTAGCTCTTCGGGCATCGACATTCTGATTGTGGATGACCGTACATTAAATGCATTTGTGGTCGACAGCCGGCACATCTTTATCCATTCTGGCCTGTTGCTCAAAATGCAAACGGCAGAGATGCTGCAATCGGTCCTTGCGCATGAGGCCGCCCATATCGCCAACGGGCATCTTGCCCGACGCCCCGTTAACCTGCGCAATGCCCGCACCGCGGCAGGCCTCGGTTCTGTTTTGGCAGCGGTTGCAGCCGCAGCCGCCGGAGCAGGCAATGCTTCAGGGGCAGTCGCACTGGGCGCTCAAACAACAGCACAACGGCTCTTCTTCGTGCATACCCGCGCGGAAGAAAGTGCTGCGGACCAAAGTGGTTTGCGCTATCTGGCACGGGCCGGAATTGACACACAGGGCGCGCTGGACGTGCTTGATATATTTCGCGGCCAGGAATTGTTGTCAGAAGGGCGTCAGGACCCCTATGCCCGCACCCACCCCCTGTCCCGGGATCGCTACCGCGTCGTCAAACGCCTTGCCGAGGGCTACAGCGGCAAGGCCAAACCCAACGCTACGGCAAATTACTGGTTCTTCCGCGCCAAGGGTAAATTGGCGGGGTTCAAGCGTTCCCCGAAATGGACCCTGAACCGCGCCGGAGAATCCGGTCATGCGGATGTCAAAGCGATGCGGCAGGCTGTAGCCTGGCACCGCAATTCAAAAACCTCAAAAGCTATCAAAGCAATCAACCGGGCTATCGCGGCACGCCCCAAAGACCCCTATTACCATGAGCTGAAGGGCCAGATCCTGATTGAATCACGCCAATTTGCCGCCGCCGCATCTGCCTATGGGCGCGCTTCTTCGCTGGCACCCAACAATGCCTTGATCCTTGGCTCATACGGCCGCGCGCTGATGGCGCAGGGGAAAACAGCCAAGGCCCTGCAACTGCTTGAAAAATCCCGCGCCCGCGATGGCCGGGACGTGCGCGTAATGCGCGATCTCGCCGCCGCCTACGCAAAATCAGGCAACCGCGGCATGGCCTCGCTGGTCACCGCAGAGAGATATGCGATGATTGGCCGCTTCAAAGACGCCGGGATTCATGCCAAACGCGCCTCTGACCTGCTGCCCCGAGGCTCCACGGGGTGGCGCCGGGCACAAGATGTGCTATCTGCCTCACAGAAGGCCGCAAAGAAAAAGAAACGGAGATGACGCCGATGAAACGCCTGATGCTGTCCGCCCTTACTGCTGCGGCATTTGCCGTGCCCGCTGCGGCGCTTGATCTCGACACGATGAGCCCGACAGAACGCGCGGCCTTTCGCGCCGAAGTGCGGGCATATCTGCTGGAAAACCCGGAGGTTATCATGGAAGCCGTGGCCGTGCTCGAACAGCGCGACGCCATGGCGCAGGCCGCGGCAGATGCCGACATGATCAAGGCCAGCCAGAATGCATTGTTTGCTGATGGTTTTTCCTGGACCGGCGGCAATCCTGATGGCGACATCACTCTGGTGGAATTCATGGATTACCGCTGTGGCTATTGCCGGCGCGCCGCGCCGGAAGTGCATGATCTTCTGACACAGGACGGCAATATCAAACTGATCATCAAGGAATTCCCGATCCTTGGGGAACAATCAGAGACTTCGGCCCGCTTCGCCATCGCCACCCAGCAGATCGCCGGGGAAGACGCCTATAAAGATGTACATGATGCCCTGATCGCCTTTAGCGGAGACGTGAACGAGACCACTCTGCGCCGGATGAGCGATTCACTTGGTTTCGACACCGACGCGATTTTGGATCATATGGAAAGTGATGAAGTCTCTCAGGTCATTGCCGCCAATCACGCTCTTGGTCAACAGCTTGGGATTTCGGGCACACCCTCCTTTGTGATGGCAGACCGCATGCTGCGCGGCTACTTGCCACTCGACGCGATGCAGAACCTCGCCGAAGAAATTCGCACGCAGTAGAATTCAAACATAGCTGAGACTTCGGGCCTAATTTTCCCAGACTAATTTTTGGAAATGCATGGCCTAAAGCTCAATCCGGTAATCCCGCTGCGCGCAAATCTTCAATAAACCGATCTGCAAAGCTCGGATCACGGAACTTCCCTTCCAGGCTGTGCTGCTGCAATTCAATCCTGTAGTCAGGGGCATTCTGCAGCAATTTTTCAATTGCTGCCTCTGCCTCTTCAATTCGACCCAACCGCACCAGTAACGCGGCCTGTGTACGGCGGGCCAGATTAGGTATATTTGCCATTTGCTTGATCGCCCATAAACCGGCCTCGTATTCACCAGCAAAATACAGGGCCCAGGCCAATGTCCAGTAATACCAGTCCGGATGATGCGGGTTCAGACGTATCGCGGCCTTAATGCGCGCCACGCCCTCATCCATTCTTCCCAGATAGACCAACGGTTCAGTTGAATCGGCAAGAACACCAGCCGAATTGGGGTTAAGCGCAATCGAGCGGTCGTATTCGATGACAGCCTGTTCCAGGTCACCACTTTGCATAGTAGCGTTTGCCAAAACCCAATGTGCCAATGAACTGTCGGGATCAAGCTCAACCGCCTTTCGCGCCGCAACAAATGCCTGATCGAGCGCATCCTCTTGGGGCCGGTCGCCACACCACGCCCAGCGAAAACAATTGATGTGCACCCAGGCGAGGCTGAAATATGCCTCGGAGTATCCCGGATCGATTGCCAACGCTTTCTCCGACAACTCCTTGGCCAGCACATGACCTTCAGGCGTAAATTTTAAACGCTCAGCACGCCCGCGGTTGACCAATTCATAGGCTTCGAGGCTTTCTGTTTTCTGGCGCAGTAGTCTGTTGTATTCGGCCTGATTGATATTTTCTTCAAGCGTGGCCGCAATCGTGCGGGTGATATCCTCTTGTAACGCAAAGATTTCTACCAGATCGCGATCATATTTCTCGACCCAGATCGTTTTTCCAACCGTGGCATCAACCAACTGCGCCGTGACTCTGAGTTTTTCCCCGGATTTTTGCTGACTGCCTTCCAGCACGTAGCGAACACCCAGTTCTTTTGCGACGTCCCGCAAGTCGACCTTTTTGTCACGATAGTAAAAGCTCGAATTTTTCGCGATAACAAAGAAATCAGAAAAATGCGACAGCCGCGCGATGATCTCTTCGCTGATGGCATCGCTTAGATATCCCTTGTCGTCTCCCTGACTTTGGTCGTCAAAAGCCAGAACAGCGATAGAGGGTCTCTCTGGTAGTGCAAGATTTGCATCTGCCGGGTCTAAGGGTTCGAAATCGGAGCGAATAGTTTGCCAAATGAACAGGCCTGTAACGACAGCAATGGCGAGGCCAATCAACATCAGCCGCGGAATTTTGCTGGTTTCAACTATTGCATGCTCAACGCTTTGACGCTCTGCCGTGGCAATTGGCACGGCTTCGATCTTATACCCCTTTTTGGGCAAGGTCTGGACAATCCGGTGATCCGTGTCGTTCAACACCCGCCGAATATCTGCGATGCACTGAACCAAACTATCATCTGTCACAAAAGTGTCGGACCACAAATTTTCAATCAGCTCAGTTTTGGAAACCAGCTCGCCATTGTGCCGCAACAAATAGGCCAACGCGTCCGAGCTTTGATGCCGCAAATGAAATGTATTCCCATTCTCGTTCCGCAACTCGTTATTTTTTAAAGAAAAAACAAAGGTACCCAACTGGAACTCAAGATCGGATTTCGTCTTTTTTTCGTGACTCTCTCGGGACATTTCAGCCGCCTCCGTGCGCAGCTAGCTTAGCGAACACGCTCGTTAAGCAGCAACAGAAAACTCCGCTTTACACCAAGAGCGCGTTCGCCCTGACAGAGAGGGCGATACATGAAATCGATTATTACAGGAGCATTGGCTTTTTCGCTGATGCTAGGAAGCAGCATACCCGGCCAGGCCAAGACATCCGCAAACCTGACAAACCTGGCCGACACTCTGAACACATGGTTGGACGCACAGACAGAATACGAGAATCCCGCCGCACAGCCCCGCATTATCTTAGTATCTCCCTCTCAGGCCGCATATCTTCATGGCGCTGCTGATCATTCAGGTGGCACACTTCGCGGCCTGTATGATGACGAGACCGAAACGATATATCTGGTCGAGCCCTGGTCCGCCAACGACACTCGCGATGTCAGCGTACTGGTGCACGAATTGGTTCACCACAGGCAATCCGAACAACACTGGTACTGCCCTCAGGCACAGGAATGGCGCGCCTATCAGATTCAATCCCAATGGCTGCAGGAAAAGCAGATCGAAGATGATTTCTACTGGCCGGCCATCGTTTTAAAATCAAGCTGTGCGAAAAGAGACATTCACCCTGAGTAAAATGCAATTGGCCGGAGTCCGGTATTTCCAGCCGCTGACACCAGCGTAATTTTCGTTTCGCGGCTGAGTTTGGCCTGCTACGGTTGATGTGACTGTGTTCAGGGAGCGTATTTATGTCGGTCAGCAATTCATTCCGCCTTGGCTCTCCCGACGTATTTCCACCAGCAGAAAGACATGTCTACCTTGATGCCGCGTCGGTCGGGCTCAGCCACAAAGGCGGGGCTGAAGCGATATCGAAATGGCAGAACGCACTGGCCGAAGAAGGCACAATTGCCTTTGACGAACAGGCAGAGGTTGAATGCCTTGATAATCTGAACGCAGCCACCGCCAGTCTTTTCAATGCGACGGTTGACGACATCGCCATTGCATCCAGCGAAACCGTGTTGATGCAATCGCTCGCCTGGGCCGTCATGCCGGAATCTGGCAGCAGAATTATCGCAACTGACATCACACACCCCTCGACCATTTACCCATGGATGCGCGTCTCGGATCACACCGGGGCCCAAGTTCATTGGATAAGGGCCGATGACAGCCAGACCATTGATCCTGATGAGCTGGAGGCAAGTATTGACGACAGCACCTCGGTGGTCTGTCTAAGCCAGTGCGAGTATGGCACCGGGCAACAATATGATCTCAAACGTTTTGCAGACAAGGCCCACAGGCACGGCGCGATACTGGTCGTCGATGCGACGCAATCGGCCGGTCAGGTTCCGGTTGATGCCTGCAGCGGTGTCGATGCGGTCGCAACCTCTACCTACAAATGGCTGTGTGGGCCGTTTGGCACGGGCATGATGTATGTCTCCCCGGCCCTGCAACAGCTGAACCCCGGCATTCTGGGATGGCGCAGCCACAAGGATATGTGGGATTTTCAGGCCGACCGGCTGGAACTGGCAAACAATGCCAAACGCTACGAATTCGGAACGATGGCCTATGGCACCGCATTTGGAGCTACTGAATCCGTGCGCCACCTGCTGGAAACGGGCATCGAAAACGTCGCGGCACACAACGCCCAAGTGTCGAAACACCTGATCGCCGGACTACAAGACCTCGGCGCAGAGGTTCTGGGCCCAAAGGATGACGCCAACCGCTCTGCCACAGTGGCGGTCCGCTTTCCCGGCAAGAATAGCCGCGATTTCGCAAAGACGCTGAAAGATGCCAATGTCATCGCTTCCCTGCGGCGCGACTTCATCCGCTTCTCACCTCACTACTACAATAATATCGACGATATTGATCAGGGGCTTAAGGCCATCAAAGCCGCACTCTGATGGTCTACTGATAAGCTGCTCGCGGGATTTGCGCGAAACTACTCTGCCGCCTCCGCTTCCACTTGATCCGCACCAATCGCTTCGGCGCGCTTTTCAACTTCTTCCACGATATGGTCGATCATCTGTTCGTTGCTCATCTTGTGGCTGGCTTTGCCCGCTAAATAAACCATACCGGACCCGGCCCCGCCGCCGGTAAAACCAACATCGGTCATCAACGCCTCACCGGGCCCGTTAACCACGCAACCGATAATGCTCAGGCTCATCGATGTCTTGATGTGCTCCAGCCTTTTTTCAAGGATTTCAACTGTTTTGATTACGTCAAAGCCCTGTCGCGCACAGCTGGGGCAGGAGATGATGTTCACACCACGGTGCCGCAGCCCAAGCGCCTTTAGGATCTCATACCCCACTTTGACTTCTTCCACCGGATCAGCACTCAGACTGACCCGCACGGTATCGCCTATGCCCATCCACAGCAGGTTTCCCAGACCAATCGCAGATTTCACTGTCCCGGTGGTCAGCCCGCCAGCCTCGGTTATTCCCAAATGGATCGGCGCATCGGTGGCCTCTGCCAACTGCTGATAGGCGGCTGTTGCCATGAAGACATCAGATGCCTTTACCGAGATTTTGAACTCGTGAAAATCGTTGTCCTGCAGGATCCGCATATGATCGAGCCCGGATTCAACCATCGCATCGGGGCAAGGTTCGCCATATTTTTCCAGAAGGTGCTTTTCCAGCGACCCGGCATTCACCCCGATCCGCATCGAACATCCGTTATCCCGCGCCGCTGCAATCACTTCGCGCACGCGGTCCTCGGATCCGATATTGCCCGGATTGATACGCAAACAGGCAGCACCGGCCTCTGCTGCCTCGATCCCACGGCGGTAGTGGAAATGTATATCGGCGACGATTGGCACCGGGCTTTCACGCACGATATCCTTTAATGCCCTGGCGCTGCCCTCATCCGGCACGGAAACGCGGACAATATCGGCCCCCGCCTCTGCCGCGGCCTGCACCTGGGCAACCGTTGCCGCCACATCAGTTGTCATGGTGTTGGTCATCGTCTGAACCGTGATCGGCGCACCACCACCAACGGGAACATCCCCGACCATGATCTGGCGGCTTTCCCGGCGATAAACATTGCGCCATGGACGGATGTGATTGATCGACATGGGAAGTGACCTCGGACAGTCTCGAAAACAGTTGAGGGATAGATAAGCGTCTCTGCGCGCGGGGGCAATCACCCGTGCGGCTTATTCCTGTGGCACAGCGCCCAGTTGAAGCTCTACATAGCGTTTCAGGTCGACATCAACATTCAGATCAGCCACAGCCAACGCATCTGTCAGCATTTCAGCATCAAGCGGCAGGCCCGAGGTGACAGAGCCGGTCGGCCCCACTGGCCCATAATGCTGGCCATTGACCAAAAAGTAGATAGCGCCGGATTCACCTGCCCGCAGGGTCGGCGCTTCTTCCGTTGCGGCAACTTTATAGGTGTCGCCGCTGTTCATGATCCCTTCGAACACCACTGACCCATCTGCACCCCGCACCCGTACCCAAGCCGGGCGCACCGCAACCATCATCACACCGGGTAACGGATCAGCCACCACTTGGGGGGTCTGCGGCTCTACCGCTTGGGTCAATGCAGCGGAAATCGAGCTGCGATCGGTTTGTGGCAACTCAGCACTCAATGTACCTACATGTGCAGGATCAAGCGTGGAAATCGGCGCATCGCGCGCAATCATCACCGGCACGTCAAGCGCCTCTGGCCGATACAGCCGATCCAGTCGTTCATCTGCGGGCGGTTGGAAAGCTCCCGCGGCGACCAGTGTCGGATCTTCATCCGCACGCCCCAATGCACCCGAAAGCGGATCAAGATCGGCCAGCACATCCGGCGTATTCTCAACCGGTGCAAACTGAACACGCTGAACCTCATTCAGAACAGTCCATCCGCCATACCCGATTGCACCTATCAATGCGGCCAGAACCAGCACAGAGCCTACCGCCCCCGGCTCTACGCGCGACAGAAACCCATCCCCGGCGGGGGCAAATGGAGTTGCCGCAGACGCAAACGGATCTTCCCGACGCGAGACGTTCTTAACCGGCCCGCTGCTGTGTTTGCGGATTGAAGAAGCCTCGGCAGACATGCCATGAGCGATCGAAAAACCGCTTTCGGCGCAGAATGTCTTAAACGCTTCATCCGGGTCCATGCCAAGATAGCGCGCATAAGACCGCACATATCCAGGGATGAATCCGGGGGTATCAAAAGCATCGGGATCGGCATTTTCGATCGCCGCCACGTAAGAGGCCTTGATCCGCAATTCACGCTCTACATCCAACAGGGATTTGCCCATTGTGGCGCGCTCGCCACGCATCAGGTCACCAAGACGCAAATCAAAGGCGTCGAACCCCTTGGGTTCGGCCTCTTTCATGCCTTTTTTGCCGTGTTGCGGCGCCTAATCATGCAACCTGCCCCTAACAGTCTCTCGCCTGTGTTCAAATCGATTGATTCGAAAGCTGCTCTTTTCTTTATAAGAGCTTAACACAACGCAAGAATTATTGCACGTTCACCCGCCTCAGGCGGACAATTCAGCACGATTCAGCGCACAGTGGCTCCAAAGCTCGTCCATCGCCTGTATCAGCCGGTTGATTTCATCCGGTCCGTGTACAGGGGACGGCGTGAACCGAAGCCGCTCGGTGCCGCGCGGAACAGTTGGAAAGTTGATGGGCTGGGCATAGATTCCATACCGTTCCAACAACATATCCGACAGGATTTTGGTGTGCACGGGGTCGCCGACCATCACTGGCACGATGTGGCTGCCATGATCAATCAGTGGCAGGCCCAAACCTTTGAGCCGCATCTTGAGGATCTTCGCTTGTGTCTGGTGCTGGTCCCGCAGCGTATGATCCCGCTTGAGATGCGCAACGCTTGCCGCGGCCCCCGCCGCCACTGCCGGAGGCAATGACGTGGTAAAAATAAAACCGGGTGCGTAAGACCGGATTGCATCACACATTTTGGCGCTCGAAGCGATATAGCCGCCCATCACACCATATGCCTTGGCCAGTGTTCCGTTGATAATGTCGATCCGGTGCATCAGCCGGTCACGCTCTGCCACGCCGCCGCCACGCGGGCCATACATGCCAACGGCGTGCACTTCGTCGATATATGTCAGTGCACCGAATTCGTCGGCCAAATCACAGATCGCCTCGATCGGTGCAAAATCGCCATCCATCGAATAGATCGATTCGAACGCAATCAACTTTGGTGCGTCCGGATCATCGGCTTCCATCAGCTCGCGCAGATGCTCAAGGTCGTTGTGACGGAATATCCGCTTGGCCCCGCCATTGCGCCGCACGCCTTCGATCATAGAGGCATGGTTCAGCGCATCAGAATAAATAATCAACCCGGGAAACAGCTTGGGCAGCGTCGATAGCGTTGCGTCATTCGCAATATAGGCGGATGTGAACAGCAGCGACGCTTCCTTGCCGTGCAGATCTGAAAGTTCCGCTTCCAGCCGCTTGTGATAGACAGTTGTGCCCGAAATGTTGCGGGTGCCACCTGATCCGGCGCCGGTGGCGTCAATCGCCTCGTGCATCGCATCCAGAACAACGGGATGCTGGCCCATACCCAGATAGTCGTTGCCACACCATACCGTAATCTCTTGCTCGGATCCGTCGGGACGACGCCAGACCGCATGCGGAAACTGGCCCTTTTGGCGTTCGATATCGATAAAGGTCCGGTACCGGCCTTCATCGTGCAAACGGGCAATTGCCTCATCAAGCTTTGCGGTAAAATCCACCGACATCCCCTTTTCGTTTCACCCGGTTTGCTGGTCGCTGCAGGCCCCATAGCCTGCCCAATTATAACCCGCCTCAGGCAGTTCAGATAGTTATAGGTCTCATACCCTTCCCGCAACAGGTAACAAAATGCCACGGGGGGCCGCTTTGATATGGATCATCCACTAGACAGTGCCGCCCGGGCTGTTACCTTCGCCGCGTCTATCATTACCTGCCGGAGCTTTCCATGCCCATTGACGCCGTTCTGTCGCAAATTGACGACCAATTGCCCACCGCCATCGACCGCCTGATGGAGTTATTGCGCATTCCATCGATCTCAACAGATCCTGCCTATGCAGACCAATGCCAGGCCGCAGCCGATTGGCTGGTGAACGATCTTCAAAGCATTGGAATACAAGCGGAAAAACGACTGACACCCGGCCACCCCATGGTTGTAGGACACATTGACGGCCCGGGTCCTCACCTGCTGTTTTATGGCCATTATGACGTCCAGCCGGTTGATCCTCTGGATCTGTGGCACAGCGATCCGTTCGCTCCTGAGCTTCAGGAGACCGATGGCGGCCAGGTGATCAGGGGACGCGGATCTTCGGATGACAAAGGGCAGCTTATGACCTTTGTCGAGGCCTGCCGCGCTTACAAAGAAGTGAACGGTGCGTTACCCTGCAAAATTACCTTCTTTTTCGAGGGTGAGGAAGAATCAGGCTCGCCCTCGCTGATCCCGTTTCTGGAAGAAAACGCAGCTGAGTTAAGCGCCGATATCGCACTTGTCTGTGACACCTCAATGGTTGCTCCGGGTGTGCCCTCCATCGCATCTCAACTGCGCGGCATGCTCAAGGATGAGTTTACCATTCATGGGCCGCGAATTGACCTGCATTCGGGCCATTACGGCGGTCCTGCCCTGAACCCGCTAAAGGAATTGTCCCACATCATCGCATCTTTTCATGATGATCAGGGCCGCGTCGCCGTCGACGGCTTCTACGAAGGCGTGCACGAGGTTTCTGACGAATTGTTACGGCAGTGGGAGAGCTGCGGCTTTGACGAAGACGCCTATCTCAGCCTGCCGGGCTTTACCCGCCCGCATGGAGAAGCAGGATATTCCACACTGGTCCAGCAATGGGCCCGCCCGACGCTGGAAATCAACGGGATGTGGGGCGGTTATCAGGGGGTTGGCTCAAAAACTGTGATCCCTGCAGAGGCACATTGCAAACTGACCTGCCGTTTGGTTGGGGATATGGACCCTGATGTGCTGCGCGAAAGGGTCCGCAAACATGTAGAGGACCGACTGTCCCCTGATGCACGGATCGAATGGGATCAGGATCTGGAGGGGTCTCCGGCCTCGGTGATGAATACCGACCGCCCTGAGTTCGAGCTGGCCCGTCAGGCCCTTAGCGATGAATGGAACCGCGAAGCAGTGTTCTCGGGCATGGGTGGATCGATCCCCGTTACACGATTCTTCACGGACATTCTTGGGCTTGATTCGATGCTCATCGGATTTGCACAAGAGGATGATGCAATTCACTCACCCAACGAGAAGTATAACGTCGAAAGCTTCCACAAAGGCATCCGCAGCTGGGCACGAGTGCTGGAAAAACTGGCAGGATAGCGGAGGGCTCAGGCCCACCTTGCCACGCTTGGTAGGGTGGGTACCGACCCACCATTCGCAACCCAACGCAAACAACGACCAAGAACTATTCGAAATCGAGGAAAAGTGGCGCGGTTGACGGGGCTCGAACCCGCGACCCCCGGCGTGACAGGCCGGTACTCTAACCAACTGAGCTACAACCGCGCATACGCCAGAATGTTCATCGGATCGGACAGCGGTGGCGCGGTTGACGGGGCTCGAACCCGCGACCCCCGGCGTGACAGGCCGGTACTCTAACCAACTGAGCTACAACCGCTCGCTGCCCGCCCGGGTAACCCCAAGCGTGATGCGCTTCTTATGATGCGGACCGCCCCCCGTCAAGCGCCCTCAGACCGAATTGGCGGCTTTCTTGACGCTAAACGAATTGCTTAAATCAGATTTCCTTTAACCTGATTCACTTATGGCGAAAAACCGCCTCTCATCACATCTGTGTGGCGTCGATTCCAAATTGTCTGATGTCTTAGTTCTTATGAGACATTTGCCGATTAGTTTCGATATCGAACCGGTGCAATTTCCCACACCCGAACGGCCCCGTACAACGAGAGGCTGAAAAAATTTTACCCCTCTGCAATTCTGTATAATAAGTATGATTATTTTATGAATGGATGGCGGTAACAATCCTCAGAGTGCGTCCCGCCATCCGACGTCTTGTAACTCGTAAACCTGCCTCACGTGAAAAGGACCGACGCTGCATCACTATTTGACTAATTACTCAAAACGTCAATATAAATGACTCGTGGTCCGTAATTAAGGATTTTAACCTGTGCTCGATTTTCACGAACGCCTCCGCTCTTACATTCACGATTCTCCCTATGACTACCGCAGTCTATCGCTCGAAATCGGTCAGGGAGAACGTTATATCTCAAACCTGCTATCCGCCAAAAGCGATCCCGGATACTCAAGCGTTGTAAAGATTTGCTCGGTCCTTGGCCTGACGCCAAACATGATGGCAGGCCTCAGCGACCAGATCTCACTTTCTGCGGAAGAGATCGACAACAACATTGTTACGGCACAGGCGGAGCGCATTCTGACTGCCATCTCACGCGAAGCGCATCGCAAGCTTTCGCAACGCGGCGTACATCCTCTGATTGACGATGTTCTGACGTGGTGGCACCAGCAGCATGGTGTTCTGAGTAATTTCGACGGGCTTGCGGAACATGTAGACCTCTACGTCGCACCAGAACCATCATCAGCGCTGCCAGAGCCCTATCAGGTTGGGCAAAAAAGCCTTGCTGCCAAATCCTTCGGGATCGAAAGCGCCGAACATCTGCGTTATCTCTTTACAACCTTCGATGAAAATCTGTTCGAGCAGGTCAGACTGGCCCATGTTGAAACCACCCGCGGCGATCCACAGCTTTCAATTCAGGAAATCGATGTCGTTCTGCCCCGGCACACCTTTCCGCTACGCTTCACCTACAAACGCCTGTTGCTGCCGGTCAAAGACACCGATGGCAACAGCTACGTGCTGAATTACTCACAAGCTCTGGAGTGATCCGGCATAGTACCGCATCATATGTTCAAGATGCGGCGCAGATAACGCAACCAGCCATTCGGCATCTCCACGACCCTTTGGTGCGGGCTTGGCCCATTTCGCCACGCCAGGAAGTTGCAGTGTAAAGCCATAGCTGGTTGCAAACCCGGCTTTGACATCCCGGTCACGCATCATCGCATAGATCCAGTCCACCGGCCATTTCGCAGCAATCGAACAGTGCAGCAAAAACATCAGATGCCGCAAACGCTGCCGCGACCCACGCCAGCCCGGACGGACATACAGCTCTCCAATATAGGCCAGACGCCCGTGAAATTCCGGCGGCATCGCATCTGTGAACCCGACCAGCGTATGACCATGTGCATGGGGATAATGCCGGCGCATCGTGCGCACCATATAATCACGCACCGATTCCCGCCCTACATTGTCATATCGCGTTGCAATCGCGGTGATGTATTCCCCGCGCTCTTTCATAAACAGCCAGAATCCGCTTTCTTCGGTGAAATCGTTGTAAGCGCCCGACAATTTCGGTGTCAGCCCCTCCTTCCCCATTTCGCGGGTCAGTCTTTCCGCACGCGCAAAGTCAGTGATGGTTTCCACCTCGATCTCAGCCTCGGCCAACGCGCCGAGACATTCTCCTCCGACTTTGATCAGATCAAGCGAATTGCCCATAGCCCCATTTCTGTGTCTGCTGCTCTGTGTCTGACGACAACGTTTGGTTGCGTTTTACACACCTAGCCTCAAAGCGTGGCATAGGAAAAGGTTTTCAGCCCATCCAAACAGGATCGCGATCCTGAATATGGCAGAAAAACCAGACAGCCCCTACAGTACGGTGCGCAGTGAATTGAACACTGTCGACCAAGCTAAAGCGGTTCGATCAAAAAGAAGAAGGGGAAATGGTGGGTCGTGAGAGGCTCGAACTCCCGACATCTTCGGTGTAAACGAAGCGTCCCCTGCGCAAGCTACTGTAATATCTTGAGGCAAACGCTTCTTTTTATGAACTCTATGGGCATATTCGCCATTTGTTCAGGTTCAAGCAGGTTCATTGAACCTACATACACTTCGTAAACTTAAGTCCGACCCCACAACACCCCTGACAGCCTCACTCCTGCACCACCTTGATCTTAGGCGCAGGACTTCCATCCTCATGCACGCGAAACCAGCGGATGCTGCATAGACGACCTGCACATTCGGAACATTCAAACTCACGCTGTAGATCCTTGAACGTGGTGCAGTAATGGAATTTCTCGTGAATCTTCTGCGGAAGAACGTCGCGTTTGTGATTGCAGGCAAGGCATTCGACCACAAGGATATCCGCGCCTGTCAGGTGAAACAGCTTCCGACTAAAGAGAAAACCTTGGGTAACTTCTGTTCTCGCCATAAGGAGAACGGATACGGAACATCAAGGCGGGGCGTCAAGGTTAAAACGGGTTTGATGACCACCAGCCATGCGCGGAAATTGCCAGTGCCAATACCGCGATCACGAGAGCGATGGTTGCTTTACGGTCCGCTAGGATATTCGAACGCCTGGTTAGTTCGCGCTCAGCCAAAAGCCGATCAATCGAACCGGCTGGCCAAGTTGAAATGTACTGAATCAGATCGTCATCGGATAGTCGGCGTAGGGTTTCGGGCTTTCCGTCGGGCATATTGTAGAGTGTCGTCTCGGCCATCCAGTTCTCCTTGTGTAAAACAAAGATAAGCATTCAAGCTGTCAGTTTCCACCTCCGCAATCAGGCTCCTTACTTTGTGTGAACAACAATTGCGCCGATCAAAGTCAAAGGAACTGCCGCCATCGCAACAATACCCCACCAATCGGCGTCATGCATCAAGCCGTTTACTACCCACGGATCACCGCCAAATGCCACATGGCCGAAGTATGACATGCTCGCCATGAAAAGAGCGGTAAGCAGACCCACAAAAGCTCCTATCGCCGATTTAGTCATCAGATCCTCCAATTAGTTAAGTTTGATTTCCATGCATGGCGTAGTGATCTGCTGCAGCTTTCAACACCTCAGACACCATGCGACGCCCTTCAGCTTTCTGTTCGTCCGACATTCCATCGAAGTCCGGCAGAGGTTCACCTTGGGAGATAGAATAGTCTTCTGCACACCTCATAAGCGCCGCCTCGCCTGCATCAATCATGCCGGTTGTGATCTTTATGCGTACCAACGGTCATCGCTCCCTTGAATCATATGTAGGCACCAGCATCTAGGCCATCCCAGACACGGTGCAGTTCATCAGCTTTGCCCGCTGCTATGAGGTCAACAGGCAGTTGGTTTGCAAGAAGCGGTTGAGGCAGGTTGAACCACTTAACCGCGTCCTCGAATTCGTAATATTCAGTGAGGCGCTTGAACATGTCGACGGTTTCTTGAGACGCGCGGCGACGATCGTCCTCCATCGCTTGGTAAAGCTCATTGCGTATTTCACCCATAGCTCAGTCGCTCCTTATTGATGTTCAGCCCAATCCATTAGGCGGTCGCCAGTCTTGAACAAAACGAACCCGATCCAATGAACCAGCCTAGCAATTCCGAGGCGCTTTGGTCGCGTGTACGGTGACATCAAGACGTCTCCTTTATCGTGAGTTCGCGCGATCCCGGATCACACGATTTTGGTTTTCAATTTTGCGGTCAAAGACCAAAGGATCAACATCCCTCTCGCTAAAAACGAAAGGCAGCTTTCCCGGCTTGCGACACATGCAATAGCCGTCCGCGACAGCCAATACCTTTACGTCGCCACCATCGCCCGGATACGAGAACCAATCGCCACTCACTGCCATCAAATCGTCTCCAATTAGTTAAGTTTGATTTCCATGCATGGCGTAGTGATCTGCTGCAGCTTTCAACACCTCAGACACCATGCGACGCCCTTCAGCTTTCTGTTCGTCCGACATTCCATCGAAGTCCGGCAGAGGTTCACCTTGGGAGATAGAATAGTCTTCTGCACACCTCATAAGCGCCGCCTCGCCTGCATCAATCATGCCGGTTGTGATCTTTATGCGTACCAACGGTCATCGCTCCCTTGAATCATATGTAGGCACCAGCATCTAGGCCATCCCAGACACGGTGCAGTTCATCAGCTTTGCCCGCTGCTATGAGGTCAACAGGCAGTTGGTTTGCAAGAAGCGGTTGAGGCAGGTTGAACCACTTAACCGCGTCCTCGAATTCGTAATATTCAGTGAGGCGCTTGAACATGTCGACGGTTTCTTGAGACGCGCGGCGACGATCGTCCTCCATCGCTTGGTAAAGCTCATTGCGTATTTCACCCATAGCTCAGTCGCTCCTTATTGATGTTCAGCCCAATCCATTAGGCGGTCGCCAGTCTTGAACAAAACGAACCCGATCCAATGAACCAGCCTAGCAATTCCGAGGCGCTTTGGTCGCGTGTACGGTGACATCAAGACGTCTCCCTTATCAAATATCTACAAACACGCGCCACTGCCGACCATCGGCGCGAAGGTGATCCACTGCCGCCGTGAAGTCGTCGGCGCTCTTGAGCGCAATACTAGGCGGCTCTGTGTTGTGGCCACAGCACGAATGTCGGGTCCGTATACCAAGGGCCCACAACCCTTCGATCACCTCTGAGATACATGAGTCCACACAGACAGTCGGTTGATCTGTGTCGGGAAAATGCTTGGCGTGATCTAAGACCACTTCCGATATAGAGCCGCCGCGTTCAGGCTGATTGTATGACTGACAATTACACACCGCTACGCTCCCTTATCGTTGAGTAAAGCACTCATCGGCCTCACTCTTTGTTAAGCCCAGATCGCAATATTTGCAGCGCGCCGTGCCGTCATTTTTTCGAACCCAATGATGCAACGCACCTTTGAGGCTAGACTTGGGACATTCGTATATCCAAGGCTGGCTTTGCATTCGATTAGGTCTCCTTACTCATCTTGTAGATTCAGCGGGCGCTTACCCGGTGCATTTGGATCACGCTTGGAATTGCCAGTGTGTTTGATCACCACATCCCGTGCCCATGAATTCGGCAGATCGGGTTCGCCCATCATCTCTCTGACATCAGGCATGAACTCGGCAGGCTTCTTAGGTCCGTGCCAATAATCGACAATCGTTTTAACCTGCGCCGGTGTCGGTTGCTTGTATTTGAGGTTGCCGCCCTTGCGCGGCTCAACAGCCACGTTATCCATGGGAGACAGCCCCCTCAGCGTCGAAAGCTCGCCCGTTCGCGAGGCATCTATGGGTGAGTGCCCTACCACCTCGAAACTGGGTGTCAGGCGGGATAACTGCCGCATCACATCGGCGTTCAATATCTTGGGCTGGATCATGACAATCGTGTCGTAGGGCCGGAACGCGACAAACGCGACATCCTTTTCTGACAGCACCGAAACGACCTGAGCGGGCGACCATACGCGGTCTACCCCGGCCTCCAGTAATGCGCCGTGTTGCGCTTTTGAACCGATTCCATGCCTCATTTGGTGAGGCTTGCACGATCAAATCTACAATTTCCATCCAAATCTACACTTTTCTGCTTGTGTTATAGATTTGTAGATTATAGATTATAGATTGTAAAGTATAGATACACAGAGGTCAGCCCCATGCCTAACAAGTACATCCGAATGACGGGATCATCGCTGGCCGCTATCTGCCAAAACGCCGGTTTCAGTGACCAAACCGTATGCCACTGGCGAAAGATCGGTCATCGCTTTGTTGAGGTAAGCCAAGCATCTGTGGATGACGCTTTAGCGAGATCCAAACGCGGACCGGATGACCACATCGGGCGCTGCGTCGTAGTTCTCTGAAAGGCCAAACCGTTATGACTACATCTGATTTCATCCAAGCCGAAATTGACGCAGGCGCTCTGTTTGTGGTCAGTCATTCCGCAGGAAAAGACAGTCAAGCTATGTTGATTGCAATGCGTGAGATGGGCGTCCCAGAACGTCAGATGGTGATCGTTCATGCTGATTTAGGCGACGTCGAATGGCGCGGCAACATGGATCACATTCGGCGGTACGCAGGGGCAATTCCCATCTTAACTGCTGTGGCCAAAACAAATTTTTGGGAAATGGTTGAGCGTCGTCAAATGTTCCCGTCCCCAGGTCAGCGCCAATGTACCAGCGACCTAAAACGAGGGCCGATCAACAGGGAAGTACGTCGGTTTCTAAAGGCCCACCCAGAGTTCAACAACCGCATCGTCATGTGCATGGGCATGCGGAAGCAGGAAAGTCGCAGTCGAAGCGAAATGCAGCCTTGGTCATTTAGCGAACAACATTCGCTAAATGACAAGACACTGAAATCTGGCAAGCTCAAGCGTGGTCGCGACTGGTTTGAGTGGCTACCAATTCACGACATGACCACTGATGAAGTCTTCGCGGCTATCAGCAACGCCGATCAAGAGCCGCACTGGGCTTACGGAAAGGGAATGTCACGCCTGAGTTGTTGCTTTTGCATCATGGCAAACAAGTCTGATCTGACGATTTCTGCGCAACAAAACCCAGAACTTTATCGGCGCTATGTGCAAACCGAAAAGCGCATTGGTCACACGCTCAGCATGAGCCAAAAGCCACTCGAAGAAATCACCGGCATAGCCGCATAGAACAGCACAGGAAGGACCGGTAGGCCGATGACAGAACCAGTGCATGGATGGGGGATCAAAAACTTTTACCGGAACAGTTTTGGTTCGTTTTTATGGCTCGAAATCTTTGCTACTCGCCGCGAGGCTATTCAAAGATATGACAAGTCTTGGTCGTCGGGGGCTTACGCACGAGACCGCCGTAGAGGCCACGTTAGAGCGGTTCGCGTTACGCTGGTCGAAGATACTCAATAGGGACCCGACATGCTTCAACGACTACGCATATCAGATCAGGCCCGTCAGGACGCATGGCCGGGTGGTGACAAGATTGACCTATCATTTCGAGGGCTAGAACTTGGCGGCGAAGTTGGCGAACTCTTGAACAAGATCAAGAAGCTGGTGCGCTTAAATGAAGGCATTCAAGGTCAGGTAGCAGAGGAAAGTTCCGACCAACGAGACGCATTGATGAACGACATCGCTGATGAACTTTCTGATGTCGTGATCTGCGCTGATCTGATCGCGATGCATTTGGGCATCAGCCTTGTCGAGACCATTCCAACCAAGTTCAACAAGACCTCTGACAAAAATGGCATTCCGGTGTATTTTTCAGAGGGGTCCGGTGCAGATGCAATAGCCGCCGAACGCCAGCGTCAGATGGATGTGGAGGGCTGGACTCCAGAGCATGATGACACGCATGTGCAAGGTGAAATGGCGCATGCAGCTGCCATCTACGCGCGCAATCCACGCGCTACCACCCGAACACCCGCGCCGCACTCGTGGCCGTGGTCAAGTAAATGGTGGAAACCAAAATCACGACGCGAAAACCTTGTTCGCGCAGGCGCTCTGATCGCCGCTGAAATCGACCGGCTGGACCGGCTCAACCAAACTTCTGAATAAGGGACGAACCTATGCGCACATATGAGGTTTCGGTGTCCGGTTATGGATCTTCGGTCTATACAGGTGATACGCCCGCACAAGCCAGAGCCGCCGCGTGGCGGGAATTTCAAAGCGCTTATGAATGTACCTTCAAGGCGTTTTTGAAGATGTCCAGCGTGCGTAAAATCGAAATGCCGCCGAGCGCAGGTTACTCATATGTGAAGCGCACGTACGGCGTTGATGCGCAGGCCGGTCAAACTGTGGTCTTGCGCAACGAGGGATCATGGAACGGGACGCGCGGTATCATTGTCTACCCGGGTACATCCACCGCCCATGTTCACGTGAAGGTCGATGGACATAAGCGCCCGCTGATCGTGCATCCAGACAACATCGAAATTATAGCATCATAAGGGGACGTTTGCCTTGACTAAGACAGCCATTTGCAGAAACCCGAAGCACGAACAGACGCCTCTAATCAGCACGTTCAAATTCTATAAGAAAGAGTTTTGGTGCCCGGTCTGTGGCAGGACCTACGGCTTCCTTGAACCACAAGGTGTAGAGCCAACTGCACAACTGACAGAACTACACGGCAAGCTCAGAGCCAAAGCCGCGCCATTTCTTCGCGGCGAAACAGACGAATGGGACTATTCCCATAAAACCGCATAAGAGGGGACGTTTGGCGTGATCGCCTAGGTCACAACACCGCAAGCATCAGCTTTACCGCATATCCCCAAAACATGACGGTTGCGGTTATCAATACGAGCCAAACCGCCACCCGTTTCAACCAATCTTGCACAGGTTCCTTTTGAGGTATTAATTCAACCGTCGCCATGGGCTTTCCTCCACGCTCTGTAAAAATGCTAGGCTTTGAATGTGGCACTGGTGTGACAGGGCGTTTCTGCGAACTGCCCATTCGGGTTCACACACTACACCTTATGATTGACTCTTAGATGAATCTGAGTCCCCTTGTGGAGCTTCAGATTCAACTTCAAAAGGTTCTCCACAGTGGTTTTGATCCCACCACCCGATACCAGCGGTCTCCCAAAGGCGTTTCATGGAGCCACATTGAAGGTCGAGCGTGCGGAAAATCACATCAAAGAGCTTGAAGGCATCATAGAAAACATCCAAGTGCAAGAGGGCGAACCCCTTGACATAACTCGCGATGCGGATGGTCGGTATTCCTTGAACATCTCTGACTTGGGAGAAATGGGCTATCAGATCCCCATCGTGCTCGGCGATGCGGTCCATAACCTCCGCGCTGCTCTCGATCATGTCTGGACGGCCCTAGATAGGGCGGCCACCGGAAAACCCAACTCTTTCGCAAATTTCCCCTTCGACGAAACGAGGCAAAACTTGGTGAACCGGGTTGATACGTCGGTGGTAAAGTGCGCCTTCCCCAAGGCCGGGGACCTCATTCTTGATGACATTAAGACGCACTGCTCGGAGGGTGGTAATCATCGCCTCTGGTCGCTTACCAAACTCGATAATCTTGACAAGCACAATATGCTGATCCCCACGATAGAATTACGTAAGATTTCCAAACTGTTTGTTCGGTCCGGAGGGGCCGAAATGACCTTTGACGACTGCGAGTTCGGTGGGGAACTAACCCTTCTTGATGGCCCAATCGCGCCTGAGTATTATTGCCGCGGAAAAATCACCATTAATCCCGTTTTCCCAGAGGGGATTGCGATCTCGGGCGAGAGCGTCTTGAAAACGCTGATCTATCAGTCGGAAGCCACGCGCAACGCAATCAATCTTTTCAAAGAAAACATCCCCTGACCATTGCTTAGTATCGCAGAAATCGCGACATAGTTACATTTCCTCACCGGGCGCAAGCACTTCACCGACATTCTCAAAATCGTCGCCACTGGCAACCATGCATGTTATCCCATTGTCCAACGTCATAATAATTGTCCACGTGCCGGTTTCCGCAGAGGCAAACAACTCCATTAAAGCTCCATCTGAATCAAGACCGATTGATTGCTGTGTTTCACCGAATTTATTTTCGAACCAGTAGAGTGCCACTTCTCGTGGGGCGCAGTTCTGTGCCTGTGCCAAAGTCCCAAAGAAGATCAGAGCAAGTGTCAGTAGCGCGCGCATCACCGACACCCGGCGTCATGCCCGGCCACCACGTCGGCAACCGCCCCACCCGTCACGTCATTGATACCGGGATCGGCCAGCGCAGCATCAGCCAGATTGTCAATTGCCCGGCTGTACGTTGGACCGCAGAACGCCGCGTCACTTGTCGCGCTGCTGCAACCTGTCACGCCAACCAAGATTAGAACTGTCACCATGAATCGCATCGTCGATCCTTTCGGTTGTTTCTAGTTTTTCGCGGGTCTGTTTTGTGCGTTCGGACTTCTTGCCGGAACTGCGGGCGCTGAACCACGTAGCCGCCAAGGCGATTGCCCCGGCGATGTACGGCCAGAACTCGGCAATCAGTGAGGAAATCAAGCCGGTCATCAACGTCTCCCCCGCTTCCAGTCCTTCCAACGGGACAGCATGACCAGACTGACGCCTATCAGTGTAAGGGCCACGAAGGCCCACTGGATTGCCTCTGCATGCTGTATGAGGGGTTGAAGCTTGCTAGCGGCCCCTTGGGCATCAGCTCCCAGCTTTGCCAGCTCTCCAGCGGCGACAGAGCCCGTGGTGCCGATAGCGGCACCTGTGCCCCCTGTCATTGTCTTGGATTGGGACAAGCCGCGAGGAGCCTTGCGATTGAGCCACGGTCCGACCTTGAAGCCAGGGCAGGCTTTGGCGGCGACCTCGTTGTGACCAATCACTTTTTTGATGGAAGGGAATTTTCGACGCAATTCAGCAATTCGTTTGCGAAGCGCGACCGCTTGTTCATGTGTGAAATGATCCTCGAACTGGTCATTTTCCGAGGAAGCCGCCCCGCCAATCAGACAGAGGTGAATCGTCCGTTTGTTGTGGCCTCTTGCTCCCGCTGTGACATGTTCCCAAGGGTCCCCGTCGTTATCCAGATCGCGCCCGATAGCCTCATCGCCATTGCGGCCAATGATCCAAGCGTAGCCGTTCCCCAGCCAGCCACGATCCTCGACGTGCCAGCGTGTGATTTCGTCGCGCTGTTCCTCAACCGATGCATCAGCCATCCAGCCCGTATGTGTGGCCGAACAATGCACCATGATCGTGTCAACGTGTCTCATATTCCGTCCTCCAGGATAAACGCTTCGGACAGGAAGCTCCCCGCGATCACGCGGTCCCCATCGAAGAAGCGATAGTCAGTTTTCAGGTTGTGAGCGCCAACCGGCAGGTTGGGTTGCTCTTGATGCCCGATCCACCACCAAAGAGGGTGATAAGTGCAGTATTTGGTTTCTGTGGAATATGGGATTTCCGTTGACCATTCCCGGTCGTCGTAATGGTTACGATCTTCGGTCAGGTTACGCATGGACGTTCGATACTGGCCCGGGCTATTCGTCAGAAGCACAACATCCGCCGCCACAAACAGATCATCGCCCGGAGCGATGCTGTCGGCCTCGACCCCGCTTTGAATGCAGGTATCGGAATCGCCCCCAATCTCACTGAGTGCAACCACTCGAATAGAGCGCACTTCGATGTACGAACTGATATCCGGTTTGGTTTGGATGCTAAAAATGATGTACCCAAGACCGATCAAAAGGACGCCCGGCATTATCTTCAGGCGAATTCGTTGCACTCTATCCATTACGAACGTCCTCGAATGATTAACAGGAAACTTCGCAGTCGGACCGGGTCGGTGATGATTTTGCCGATCAACTCACCGAAAGCTGCCCAAAACCCGGCAACGGGTATCAGGTAGATTTCTCTGGGCCACCCCGCCATATCCAGAGTGGCTTCGGTCAAGAGCCAGGACCAAACCAACCCAACCGCGATCCCACGAAGCGTCAGTCTTGCGCCCTCGCGGCCCTCAACTGGTCGACGTATGAAAACAGCACCGGCTGCGGCGGCTACCCAGAACACACCCGGATATCCGGTCCAATGTTCCACCATCAGGCCAAACGACCCGAAGCCGCTGACTTTTGCCGCAAAGGTCGCAGCATCGATTGCCGCTTGTGATTTGATTGTCATGTCTACTCACTCAGTTGATCGTTTCAGATCACCGGGGATTTTTGTTATTCGCCGCCCGGTACGGGTTTGCTCACCCCTTTGAAGGGCTATCGCCATTTCCAGATGATCACTGCGGCCACCATCAAAAAGCGGCGCCAGCTTGGAACACCCCCAGCCACCAATGCATCCGCGAAGGGGCCGGCAGCCGCGGTGCGCGACCATCCTTGGGTCAATGCGTAGTCATGCAGGCAGGCGGCCTTCAGATATCGCGGATCATGTGGGTTAAAGAGCCACCCAAAGCCCCGAACAGACACGTCGAAACCGAACCCCTCTGGCACGGTCAGAAACGCGCCGGACCCGATCACGCCAATCTCCCAAGTCACGTCTTTGGTAGTGCGATAAAATCGTGTGTTTGAGACTGGTGCGTACCAGTCTTGCAGGTCAGTAAAAGCTGACATCGATCACAGAACGACGACGATACATTTACCCGATCCACCGGCGGCACCAAACCCTCCACCACCGCTGGGGGTAGACCCCGCGGATGATGAAGCACCACCATTCCCCGCATAAAGCGAAGCGCCACCGGAACGGTACCCACCACCGCCACCGCCATAGATCGCAGCGCCACCGCTATAGCTCGCAATGCCACCAAATCTGGTGGCCCCACCCCCACCAGCAGCGCCACCAAAGATGCTGGACGCATCCGCACCAGGGCTGGAACCACCCCCAATGCTGCCCCCGGCGTTGCTCGCTCCGGCCGCGAGTTCTCCGCCCCCACCGCCAAAGGAACTGCGGAACCCCCGTCCACCGCCATAGGCCGTGACCAAAGCTCCGAATGTCGTGTTGCCACCCGCAACACCAGCAGCACCCCCCGCACCGATTGTTACGGAGTACGAACTCGACAGATCGCCTGCCCGTGCCAGATATTCGCTGAATGCGCCGCCACCGCCACCGGAACGGTACCCACCACCGCCACCGCCACCCCAACACTGGATGAGAACGGCTCTGTCGGCGTTTAGACCGACCGGTTTGTTCCAGGTTCCGCTTTCGGTAAACACCTGATGATCGAAGACTGTCGAGTTGCTGTTGCCTCCGCCTGATAAGACGTAGAATTTGTTCGAGTGGTAGAGAAGTAAATCGTAGCCGTCCTGAACCAGGTCCCCGGATGCAAGCGCCGATCCATCGTTCTTTACGATGGATTTAGCCCCTACGCTGTCGATATTGAGCGTTTCAGATGAGCCCGTGTTCGCGTTCGGCCATTTGATCGTGAAGTGCATCCCGTCAACGAGATTGTCAGCATCGAAATCCGGGTCTACATCCGCGGTGTAAGTATCGGTTCCGGCCGCACTGGTCAGATGCAGCGTTGAGGCGTCAAAGAGGATCTTCAACAGATCATCGTACTGGCCCATGAAATCATCGCCTGCGACGGATGTGGAAGTCTCGTTGTATCGGGTACGTGTTGCCATCAGGTCCAAAGCTCCGGTGCTTCATCGACACAAGTCAGGGTGAACTGCAGATCGGAACGCGACTGCATCCCCACCACGATCATGCGTCGGGTTTCTTCATTCAAAGGGCCAACCGCTGCGAGAATTCCTTCGTCGAGCCCGGTTGCAGAAACGGGTGCGGCAAACTCAAGCCAATCGGTCTCGCCGGTCGTTCCGGTCAAAGTGTGCGTGGTGCGGGTGTTGTTCGTGCGGTTCAAAATAACGCCGGTCTTGGCTCCGATGAGAGCCACGTCAGTTTCGGTTTCCAGATTGGTCACATCTTCGAAGTAGTCCTCGAAATACACCTTCACCTTGTCGTCCAGACGGATGCGCGTCACGTCTCCGTCGTTGTCTGTTTCAAAGTCCACAATTCGGCCCTGGCCCATACGGCCTGTCATCATGTCATGCGTGAGCCCGATCAATGAACCCCTGCGGCAGACAATTGCTGAAGATGGGGCTTCAAAAGACCAGAACGCACCACGCAACTTGGCGCTTTCAAGATCGTAAGCCACACGCTCTTCTACTTCGGCCACAGTGACCAGAGGGTCGAATGTGACCTGCTCCACCCGTGCCGATCCCTCGTTTTTTGGGTCCGGCCAGACGGTGATTTGTCTGCGTTCGTAACTTCGGTCTCGGTCCTCGAATGTGGCTCGCATCCCGTGTGGCAGCATTGGGAAGGCCTTTTCCCATCGCACATCCGCGGCGTTTCTTGGCGTAAACAACTGCACAGGTGTTTCGGCGGACCGGTCATAGTCCCGAATTACGCCCCAGATTTCACTTTCATAGGGTCGGGCATACCCCGCGGATGCAATGACGCGCGTCACGTCTTTGACAGACTCACCCTCGAAAATCGCGTTGGCCTCATAGCCCGCCGATGCACAAGCGGTGCGCCATGACACCAAACCGTCATCATCGACAATGGCTTCGGGCACAGGGTCGGCGTTCAACATACCCGCAATCACATCGCGGTAATGTGGGGCCGGATTCGACGAAGTCACCCAATCGACCCAACCCGATCCGTCCCAATCCTGTGTGTAGCCGGACGCAACAACGCTTAAGTTCTCAACCGACTTGTTGCGAGCCCGGATCGCAATGAGGGCCAAACCGTCCCGGGCAACCGGTGCTTCGTTACGAATGCTGACACCGCGGGCTAAGATCACGTTGTTGGCGATCCCGTCCTGATCTTCCTGTATCTCAGGTCCCACACCAGTCTGATACCAGAATGGATCCTTAACAGCGCCACCGATGGTGTAATTCGTGTCTGAATATTGTGCTGATCGGATTGCGTATCCGCGCTTAATCTCTATCTCATAGCGACCCTTTGGGAATGTAGCCGTGTCGAGGTAAATCTTGGCCTCGTAGCGATCCATGCGAACGTTCTGGATTTTGGTCGATCCGAGATTGTCCTTGTCCATCCAGTCATCGGAACCGCTGCCCTTGTCGAAGTCACCATGTGAGGTGTATGCGACAGACGAGGGTGCCGCCGTCTGTTCCTTGGTGGCGATACGCGCCTCGACCCACCCCTTCGCCTCTGACGCCGCTTCTGTTACCGACGGGCTGTCCTGCCAGATAAGCTGGATCGTCGCACGCTGTTCCGAGATATCGGCAGCTTCGTAGTGCAGTTCCGGCAAGTTGGTCCAAGTGGTTTCACCTGCAGGGCGAATGCGGAGCCGAAACGGGATACGCATCAACTCTGTATCGGATGCCTTGCGGTGCAAGCCTTGCGGCATAACGATCTGCAACCATGCTTCGTCGGGGGATTCCCTGGTGGCGTATTGCAGAGGTTGGGGAAGCGCGTCGTCGAAGCTGCCCGTCGCACTCTCAAGAACCGTACCGTCGTCGCCGCTGACCGTGTGCCCGACCAACTCGGAGCGCAGGGGTTCCGCGCGTGTCTGACGGGTAACCAATGTAAGTTTTGGGTCACCGGCCCAACCTTCGCGCGTCTCAAATTCAACACCGGACATATCGCCGATGGCCGCATCTTTGATCTTAATGTCCGCCAGTTGGTGCGGGCCTGCCAGACCGACCACGACTTCAACCACCTCGTCGAAGCCGGAGAAATAAGTGAATGGCTCGGCCAGAAACGGCGGGTAGACTTTACGAGTTCCCACAACGCGCGGGATCGAACCGTTTTGGCTCAGAACGTTCCCCTGGGCCGCTGCGGAACCGCGTTGTTCGGGCTTCGGGCCTTCTGGCGCCGGATCGAGTGTTGGGGTGCCAACAAGTGCACTGATCAGCGTTGCACCGGAAAAACCAACAACGCCGGCCAAGACATTTGCGAAAACAACGTTTCCCGCCGTAAGGCCACCCAGAATAGTACCGGAAGCGATACCACCTGTGACGGCCGTAAGTGCAATCGCCGCCACAATGGCGAGCGGGTTCTTTTCGCCGCCACCACCCATAGGGGGCGCGTGGAACGTCACCTCAACCCTTGTGCCGTTGGCTAACTTGGCTTTCGGTGTCACGAGATGCCAGGCACCGCGCGGAACGACCTCGTTTTGTACGCATATCACATCATGCTCATGCCGGGGCCAGCCCTTGGGCAGGCTTTTGACCAGGGCCACCATTTCGGCCAATGTGGTGCGTTCCGATAGATAATAGGTATGCGGCGCGAGCGACAACATCGGCTCGCGGTGGACCGCCATGATCTTAGACATTTTAGGTCAGATATCTCCGATAACCGCAAATGCGGTGTGCGATTGAGTAATGCGTTGCGGGCACAAGACAGGACGCGGTCGCTGTTTCCGTGTGCAACACCTTGCCGCCGCCGGCGAAGATCCCGACATGTGACGCAACCCGCCCCATTGTGCTGAGCATCAAAACCGCATCGAACGGTTGAGGTTCTGATACGCCCACCCAGGGATCAGCATTTTCGCCGCGCTTGATCGCCCGAACGATCCGCATGGTCTGCGTGGCGCTCACCTCCCCGTAAGCGGGTAGTTCGACCCCAAGTTCCCGAGCGTAGATCAGCCGAAGCAACCCCCAGCAATCAACACCCGACATGTCCCGACCGCCGTCAACGAAAGGCAGGCCGACATAGGCAGCGATGTGGGGGCTTACCACCAAAGACCCGGGCAAATGTCTTCGGTCGCGCGAATGTAGGGCCACGGTTCGGTCGCGTAGTCGCGAAGGGCTGCACGGGCTTTCACCTGCAGCACATCAACCGAAACACTGCGAAGCGAGAATTCCTGCAGCGCATAAATCGGTGATGGCGTGACGCTTTCGACGCGAGGACCTACGGAGATGTCAAAATCCGCCGTGCTGATCAGGTAAAGCGCGATCTTCGCCGGGGTTATCGCCTTTTCAAGCGCCCGGCCGATTTCCCGGTCAATGTTCTGCACGGTGATTTCTGTAAATGTGGCGTTCTCGTCATCCGTTGCGGGTTTGGCGTCAAATACGATCCCCTTCCATGTCTCGCCGCCCCAGATGTAATCCACATTGTCGGCAACCACGCGAATTGGTGTGGACAGGTTGTCGTGTTCGACCTTCAGAAAGGCTACCAGAGCATGCGGCGAGTGCGCCGCGTCCAGATCGGCCCGTTGCGTTGTGGTGACAGTGCGTTCGCTCACCCCATGACCCCAAAGCGATCTGGTGGTGCTAGTTGAACCGTCCCGCCGTTTCCATCGTCAACGTCACGTGGCGTGCGATCATAGACAGCATCGTAAAGCGTGACGGCATCGCTATCGTCAAAAAGTGCCGTGTACACAGCATTCGCGGAAGTGGCGGGATCACCAGCGAACGTAACTTCAGCCAGAATGGTAACCCCCGGTGCGGCAGCACGGTATAGTGCTGCGTCTTCGACCGTGATGCGAATATAAGTTAGAGCCGCGATACCGTTCATGACCATTGGCGTGCCATCAAAACCGGCCAACCCCGTTCCTTGATCGTTTACCCGACCGGGATCATTTTGAGCAAAGAACCCCACCAGCGCCGGAACATCTGAAATGTGTATGATCGCATCAATGTAATCGGTCATGGTCGCCTCCTATGTGCCGGACAGGGCTTCAAGGTCGGTGTTCGACAGGCGTGTGGGGTAAAAGACAATGTTTTTGATCCACATGCCGGCGTTCCCACCTGCCGAGTTTGGAACCGTCGCTCCAATGCGACCTGCGGAGATGGTGGGGGGTACGGTGCCGGAAGTATCCGTGGCCACAATATTGCCGTCGCTGGTGATCGCGTAATCGTTGGCTTTATAGGCCATTGCAGTTTTTTTGAACTGTCCCGTATCCGAAACCCCTGTAGATATTCGCGCCTGCGCCACGCCGCCAACCGCTGAAAACAGAAAGAGGTTTTCGCCGCTTCCATTGTACAACAGCATGCGATTGCTGCCGTCGGCGCCAATGGCGAGAGCGCCGCGGGCTCCGGAGGCCTGGCCGCTATCTCCGGCGAATTTCACTTCTGTTGCGATAGCCCCTTCTGTTGCCGGAATTGCAGCAAGGGCCGTGGCCGAAAGCACAGCTCGATCTGCGGCACGCGTCACCGCGGACGTTGTGGTAACGATTGGCGACGATACAAACGCTGCTTTCTCGTGCTGGGCATGGTGAACCACAACGGTCTCGCCGTTTTGTGACGTGCCGCTCGGATATATGTAAACACTGCGACGATTGCCGGAATTCACCGGTGTACCGGTTACCGTGAGGCGTACCAACTGACCCCCATTTGGCCCAGTGCCCCAATCTTCTACCGTAACACTGGTGCTAGTGCCTTGTTGAGAGAAGGAGACAACAGCTCCCAAGCCGGACCAGGTCAATTCACCGAACACAACCCAACCGGAAGGAGCACCCAGATCGTAGAACCCGATACCGCTCTTTACCGCGTCGACATTTTCCAGAATTACGGAATATGTTTCCGCCGAGGCGGTTAGCGTGCCTGCAGATTCAATGCGGCTGCGCGCTACTGATAGGTTCTTATTTTCCAGAGAATATGCGGTTTCACCAGAAAAGATTGATGTTGCTGTGGTGATTGTGAAATCCCTGTCACCGCTCCAATCCGAACTGGCTGAAAAGTCGTTTGAATCTGTAAGCTCATTGGTGCGCGCTTCCTCGACAAGGATACCCCGGGCCGTGCCTGTGTCGGGATCATGGTCGAACCGCACCGCGTCAACCGCAGCCGATTGAACGACCCCGCTCGCATCGAAGTAATAGCCTGTCGAGGCACGGGTAAATGTAACCAAATTTGCAAAGCTGTCTTTTTGCAGCGTCATTTATCTACTCCGAAGTTTTGATTGGCAAAGTCGAGTACAAGATCGGGGACGGCGGCCGAGGTGCCCGGAACATAGGAAGCGAACCATGGATCGATTGCGGATCGCATGACCTGCATGGAAAGCTGAACGAAATCACCGCCCGACGCCGCCGTCATCTGGTAGGGCGGGTTGTTCTTAACGATCCGAAACCATGCGGGATCATCTGTAAGAGGATCGCGCCAGATGAACCGGTTTGAGCCGTTTGCCAAATCATCCCTGAAAAACGCCTTGAACACCGCAAAATCCGTGACGGACAGGTCTTCAAACGCGACCTCGAAAAGCTCAGGGTTGGCCGTAGTACGGGGCCGTTCGACAGGTTCCCCGATTTCCGGCTGAAACGACCCGCGATTGTCCATTGGACCACCGCTGTAGCGAACCGATGGGCGCAACTGGATACTTGAAGGCCAGTAGAGTGTTGTCATCAGCGCGCTACCTTGCTGGATTTCAGGCCGTACCGCGATTCAAATCCGGACATTTCACCCCGTGTTGCAGCCTTGTTGATTTCAGCGACCAGGACTTTCCGACCATCCGGGCCAGTTTGTCTGCGTTCCCGCACCTCAACACCCGGAGCGTTATTGATGATTTGAACGACAGTTCCACCGTTGGGGCTGTTCGTGTTTGCGGGTGCTGTGATGATCATTGGCTGAATAGGGGGAAACTGACCTTTCTCATGATCGAACACGGTCTCGTTTGGGTGAACAATTGATAGGATACCGCCCTTACCATCGACTCCGCCCGAACGAGGACCGGCGCCGGTAAACCCGCCACCGTCGAAGGATAGTAATCTTCCAAGACCCGGAAACGCCCCCTTTAGACCCTGAAACAGGGCCATCTTGAGGAATTGAGCCGCAAGGTTCTCCAAGATATCGACTGCATCGCCACCCTTACCGATGATGATGTCAAACAAGCCATCTATTGCGCTTCTGGTCTCCCCGGCTATGTCGCCGAGTTTGCCAGATGCGTTTTGTGCGCTTTCAATTGTTTTGTCGTATTGCTCACGGGCCAACTCGTGTGCTCTGGCGGCTTCTTCGGGATCTAGCCCAGCTGCCATTGCATCGTTGATGGTTTTCTGTGCCACCTCCAGATTTTGCATCGCTCTAATTGTTGGATCGAGGGAGGCCATCAAGCGATCATACGCTTGTGCTGTCTTATCGATGTCCGCAGCACTACCACGGGAACCGCCGGTTGTGGTGCGACGTAACGCAGCCAGAGCCTCTTGATTCCGTGCAAAGGCCTCACCACGTTCGCGCGCGGCTTCGACCAAAGCGTCTTTGATGACGCCGGAGAAACCGGTATCGCGGACGGTGCCCAATCTGTTTCTTTCACGCTCCGCCGCAAGCTCCCCGGCGATTTGGACTTTGGAAGCTCCGCTGCGCAACCCCTTTAATTCGATTTCCTGCAATCGAATTCTCTGTTCTTCGGTTTCGGCTCGGGAACCAGCGGCGCCCACTTCGGCGGCGAGGGCGCGGAATGTCGCAAACGCGGTTGAAAACTTCCTGATCAGTGTGTCCGCCTGTCCCAGAACACCACTGAGATCGATGTTGGATGTGGATAGAGCCAACGCGTCGGACTGGTCCACGGCTCCGCCTAACTTACTGACAACATCATCCATAGCATCCTGCTGGCCCTGTATCGCGGCCTCTATGTCCTGGAATATCTGAACCGATTGTTCCTGTAGGTTTAGGAATTGTTCGGTAGCACTTTGGGCTTTGTAAATATTATCAACGAATTGCAGTTCTTCATCCGAGAGGTTTTCAACACCGCCTCGAATTTCGGTGAATACGTTGGCCAGAGTTTGAAGCGCTGCAGCGGATTCCTCGGTTCCCTCGACGGTATCTAGATTGTCCAAAGCAGACTTAAGCTGTTCCGCCTCTTGTCGTGAAAGCCCCAGCTCACGTGAGAGCTGTGCGAGCCGCGCAACTTCGCCCTGACCAAAAAGCTTAAATACAAGACCGGATATAAGGCCGCCGTCTAGTGATTCCGCGAGCGCTTCCCGAGCGTCCCGTAATTCTCGTGCAGCCTTTTCAAGCGCGATTTCGCTTTGGGCTTGCACGAGTTCCAAAACAGAAACTCGCATGCGGCCAAACTTCTCGATCAGGCGATCAACGTTTTCGCCAGAAGCATTGGCCAGAGCGGTTTCAACGTTCTGAAGGCTTTCTTCAAGTTCATCGAGTTGTTTAGCCATGGCCTCTGAATCGGCCCCGGCGCTCAAGAGAGCGGCCCCAAGGGGGATCGCAATTGCCACGACGGCCCCCATTAACGCACCGACCGTACCGAAACCCTGGATTAATTGCGGTAGCTGCTGACCCATTGCGACGGAAGCCGCAGTTCCGGCGCCGATCTGAGTGGCCATGTCTCCGACTTGGAAACCGAGGTTTTGTGCGGCGCCAGCACCGAGATTGAGGCGCGCCGTCGTGCTCCGCATCGCGCGCCGAAGGCCACCCATAGACGTCTGTGCGTTACGCCCGGCCCGTTGAGCCGCGCTCCCCATTCGGTCGAGCGCCTGCCCCCCGTCTCGCCCCAAACGCTCTACTGCGCTTTCGGTCTTATGAGCTTTGCGGGCCACGCCGTCCATCGCATTTTCAGCGCGTTCGGCCCCCGTTTCCATCTGCCGGGGATCAAGTGCGAGGCTTAGTTTTGCCATGTTCTTTTAACTCCGCCTGGTCCATTGCCTGCATCACACGCAGGAAACATTCACGCTGAACCGGCCCTGTGATCCCGTTGAAATCCGCATAGGCCTTGATTTCAGATATTGGGATGCCACCCACTCCGAACCCGACCTGTCGTGAGGATCGAAGTGCAATGTAGCTTCGCCAATAATAGGGGTGTTCCGGCTGAGGAAGGTTTGTGACTTCCGGCGCGCCCTTGCGTGTCAGATACCGGAGCTCGTCATCCGAATATCTAAGCCGCCAGGACAGCGCCTCTGTTAGTTTTTTATCGTGTTTTCGGTCTCGGTCAGAAGGTGTTCACCGGCCTTGCGACACTGTAGTTCGAGATCCGTGATCGCTTTGGCAATTTCAGGGATCACGCTGTCCCCAAGGGCTAAGAAATGCTCGCGGTCGCACGTGATGGCCTTACCGCCGTTCAGGATGTTGGATTCCCACGTGAGGATACACGCATCGTAGAACAATCCAATTCGCTCGGAACCAAGAGACTTGGTTTTTTCATGCCGCTTTCGTGCGCGCGTTTCAGGGTCTTCCGTGGATGCGATCACTTCGGCGGCGATCCCGTGAGATAGGGAAAGTTGGTCCAAACCCATCGAATATGCGGCATTCAACGGGCCTGCTACGCGAGCGTCCACCTTAAGATAGCAGGGCTTTCCGCCTGCCAAGAAATCCGGCAGATCAGCCTTGAACTTAACAACCGGGATTTCACGATTTGGCAGGTTCAGCATCTTGCTTCTTATCCTTGGCTACAAGTTGCGGTTTGCCGGAAAGGCCTAGCTCATTGGCTTCCGAATTGGAAATGGGGTCGCCCAGGCGGAACAGTTTTTCCTTGCCCTTAACGACCCCTGTGAATTGAATAGCGGCCTTCATTACGACACCGCCCGGGTGATCTTGATCACCGCCTTTTCCTTCGAACTGTCGTAGTGCGGCATGATCTCGACCTTTTGCATGGCATCGCCTGCACTTAGGTCCAGCTCGGTTGATCCGAAATGACAGACCGGGAACAGAACAGTGTATTTTTCACCCGTAACCGATCCGATTGGTACGGTCACAGCAAACGAATTGTGCCGTTTGCGGGCCGCGTTGTAGATATTGAGGAAATTGGTCTCGATATAGATGTTCGCCGTAAGCTTAGGCAGGAAATTGCCCCGGCGAATGCCGCAGATTTTTTTACTGGAAAGCTTGGGTTGCCGGTCTCGCTGTTCGAAGTCGAATGCGATCTCAAGAGATTGCATGCAGTCGAGCGCGTAGCCCGCGAACTTGATGGTTCCTACGTCTTGACCCGATACCAAAGGATCAACCACGGATGGGTCAGTGTACGTGGCACCGGTAATGGCAGACGTGGTTGCATTATCAGACCCTCTGCCCATGAGGTTCAGAGAGATTTGCGCCTCGCGTTCGGCCTGAAGGTTGATTGACCCACTAATGGCTTCAACACCCCGGAACCGCGTCATGGTCGCCGTTCCACCAACACCGGCATTGACAGTGTTTTCGACCGTGACGGATTGTTCCTTTTTGGCGTCTTTGAGGACGTTGGTCGCCCAATCGGCTTGCAACAGTGTCGACAGCAGTTCGTCGGCCGCACCGTAGTAGAGCGGTCCCTCGTAAGTGCCTTCGACCATGTCGATACCGTAGCCTTGACCGGTTCGGGCGCCCTTACCGGTCAAAGACTGACCGTAGAACACATCGGGTTTGGAACTCATACGAACGAGGTCGTGCATCGTCGAAAAGCCCGGTGTCGAGGGGGTGGTCCCGACAGTGGTTTCCGCAACAATCGCGGAACGAGTTTCAGAAGTGGCGAAGCCTGTCATGTTTGCCTCCTATCAGGCCAGAGAGTAGCGCGTGAAAGGCGCGGTGATATTGGTGATCGTGAATGGTGCATCCTTGAACGACGCGGACACATACGGGTGTTGCGGCGATCCGCCGTTGATTCCGGTTGGTGAGAACCGCAGAAATGCGTCTTCGTGGCTGGTGATCGCTACGCCTTGGCTGTCCAGCGTGACGCCGTGCAGAAAGTTGATGATCGTTTCGGCGTGTTTCCGCCAAGCGGATGAGCCCTTTGCACCATCGGTGTAAATCGCCACGACCAGAGTGCCGATATTGTCGATGCGGTTCCTCGTTCGCCCCATAGTTCCCTGCAGTCTGGCGCCCGGATTGATGGTCAACTGAACACTGTCCGCTTCAGGCGTGAATGTTTGAGCATCAAAGCCGATCTTCGTGGTCGTACCCCATTGGGAACGGAAGAAGGTCTCAACAACCTTGCGCTCTGCGTCGAGTGTCATATAGTTTCAACCTATGAGATATTTACTTTTTCTTGCGCTATTGGCGCCCATTCCAGCGCGAGCCGATTTGACACACAAACAGTGTATTCGGGAGTTGCTCGAAATAGACCTTATGCGGTCCGCAATTGTTTTACCTTTACTAGATCAACAGGGTCGTATCTTTGAAACCAAACCAAAGGGCGACGAAGCGGCGCTGTCATTCCTTCAGTCTTCATTGGACTTCAGCAACGATTTCCAAGCGCTCTACGAAGATTACTACAACTCTGTCGCCGATATCTGCGAAACGCTCCGCTAAATCTCCGCCCCATCAAACGCGGCTTGTATTTCCGCTACCGTCAAGCCCACCATGCCACTTGGGGCCTGCCCTGAATATCCGTCTTCCAAGCGCCCCGCGTAAGGCAGGTTGTTCGTAAGATAAACAACCGGAAACCCCTCAGACGCCGCATATGCAGACAAGGCCCCTTCAGCGCGCGCTATCGTTGTCTGACCACCTTTGTCGAATGTTTCCGACGTTGATAAATCCTCTGAACCAATTGACAGGTTCCAGTTTCCTTTGAACCGACCCTCCTTCACGGGTGATTTGAGGACCACGCTGCGAACTGCGTGAAGTCCAATCAGTTGTACAAACTCGTGAACATCATCGATCTTTGCGGCCAATTCGGCCTTTAACTGGATCTCGAACTGACGTGCTCTCACGACAACCGTTCCCGACCGACCGCGTAGAACAACGACCCCGCCCCAAGAACGTCCTGTGTGAGCCGGATATCGAACACCCGGGTGCCAATCGTGAGCTTCCAACCTTCCTTGCAGGACGTGAACCCCTCCAACATGACTAGCGTATCGCCGGGACCAACCACATAATCGGGAAAGATATCCTGAACCGGTTTGGTTGTCTCAATCACGGCCCGGCCAGTGTTGGTCGTCGTAGTGGTGCCGTAAGGCGCTCCGGTTTCGGTGCTATAGGTTTCAGTATCAAGGACTTGCGCCGACCCAATACTTGCGCCGTAAATTTGTGTCGCAAAATCCAGGGTTACACCCGGCGCATTTGCGTTCGAATAGTAGGGCAAAGCCCAAGCCTCAATATCCGCCCCAAAAACAACGTTCTCGAAGTCCAACACCAGCGACGGGAGCGTTTCACTTACCTTGTAGGTTTCGAACCACGTCAACGGTGTCTCATATGACACGCTTGCCACGTGGATCGCATCGGGAATAGCTTTATCAACCGCACCAAATGCTTTGGCCGCGATTTGTGCGACTGTTAGGGCCATAACGCCTCCAATTACTGAAATTCCAGCCCCAGAGAACCCGCTGACAGTCAAAGCATCTGATCTGCTTTTGACCGGCTGAAACTTTGCCATTTTTGACCGTGCGACCCAGTCTGACTTCTATAGACGCCCGGCTTCCACATTCGCATTCCAACGGTTCGCCCGCGTATGTGCGTTGCGGCCTAACCGGTTTGTCTGAAACTAGGGGAAGGCCTTTTCCCATGCGTCTGCTTCATGGCGGCGTAGTTCGTCGAGAGTGAGTTCGTTTCCCCTTCTGTCAACAAACCGGTCCAGAGACAATTTCCCCTTCCGAAACAGGGTCGCTTTCTTCGTCCCCATCACGTCGTTCTGAAACTCAACGGGCTGCTTACGCAACCAATCGCTATAGGTCAGATCAGCCGCCACCTGTCCGTTCATGCTGGACCGTGTGCTGTCCGGCAGCCCCTGCAAGCCCATTTGCCTCCACGACTTCAGCACCGGTGCCGTGGAACTTCGGCAATTCATATGTGCCGGGGGTCTCGGCCCTTTGTCCACTTCGTAGACAAGACCGTCTCTGGCGCGGCAAATAGGACTCGTGCGTCCGTCCAGTGTCGAAAGCCACTGGACGCCCTTGATCAAGCTCTTGTTGCGTTCGTAGAGCCTTGATCGGGCCGCGTTGGCAGTATGGTTTATCGCGGTTCGAACGGTCGTTTCCGCCGACTTTCTACTGACCTCGGCAACGCCTCGTGTTGACCGTGTCCCTCGTATCACACGCACGATTTCGTCGTTTGTCTGACCCTCGATAATCCCCATCCGGATAGCGCCTCTGAGACGTCGGAACGCGGCTTCCGAAAGCTCCTTGTACCAATCCTTCAGCAATCGTCCCTGAAAGGGGCGTGAAGTTACGGCAGCAACGATTTGGTCATCGGCAGGTCGAACCATCTCAAAATTGATCGGGACAACACGATTGAACATGTCGATCTGAAAATCAACTTCATAACTTGCCAGCGCGCCTATATCGATATGCAACTGCCCCGTCGCATCCGCATAAACGCTGTCGATGATCCGACGCAGTTCCCGAAGTAGCTTTGACTGCCTCTGCTTGCTCAGGCCGGTTAAATCGTCCCGAAGAATACGCTCCAACACTCTTGCATCAGATTGTTTCAACGCCGCAAGGATCTTACGGACCGTTGCGTTCGAAAGTCTGTGCAACCCGATCTGATGCCTTGTCAGTGCATTTGCGATTTCGTCGTTTACTGGCATCAGACCCGTGCTACGCCACCAGATACTCGCGACCCGGCGGTACTATCCGTAAGTCCCGATACCATGTCTCGCACGATCAGAAGGATCGGTCGGGACGCCTCTGCATCCGTGCGATAGTTCGCAAATTCAACGTCCGCAGGTCCGGCCTTCGCCCGCTTCACGGCCTCTGAGGGGGTCACATCGGGTGTCATCGTGCCCGGTGTGGTCAACTCCCGCAACGCGACTTCAGCCGTAGCGTTTTTGATCTCAATGGGCACCTCGTCCGATGCGACGCTGTATCCGTTGCGGTCAACTACGTCATGTCGCGGCCAAGACATTGCCTGGGTGCGTCCATTGATCGGGTATCCCTTCCAGGAAAACGACGTGTTCAGGAAGTTACTGGCGCGCCTGATCGCCTCTTCCTTGATGGCATCTGTCCCGGTCCATGCAGCACTGCCAAGTGCAGTGTGGTACGCATCCACCGTGGCCAGATCGACCAGCGCGTCTGCGTTAGCCAGACCGGTGCCATCTTCAGGCGTAAGGGCCATTACTCGCCACCGATATCAACAAAGATAACGCTCGCGGCCAGATCGCGCAATTCAGCAACCACGGCAGCCTTATCGAAGACAGCGTCATGCGCTTCAAGCAGATCAATCACATCCGCCTTTTTCATCTTCGCAAGAACTTCACGGGTCAACGGTTCTTCCAAATTGACCGCAGTTCCGGCCTCGAAAAGCTCGTGCTTATCAGGGTCGAAATCCGCCTCGTTGATGACGCAGTACCCGTCTCCGCCGTCTTGCTTGATACTTATGGTAGGGGTTTGCATGTCTTTCGCCTCTTTACGGTCTGATCTTAAGAAAGGGGCCACCATCGCAGCCCCTCAAAAAGACCAAATGGTTTAACCCATCAATGTCGCGATGTGGGCAGGCTTGATAGCCTTTTGACCCCAAGCCAAACGAACATGGATGACGTTCTGCAAGAACTGCTTGTACAGCGCCAGCTCGAACGCGAGACCGGAACGTTCATCCACAATCGTGGTTACATCAACCGCCATGTCGCCGCCGTCCGGCATCGCAGGCGCCCGAGTTGCCAGCACGATTGCTGAACGTGCGAAGGCCACGTTCGGCGTGTAGCTGTTGCCTACCGTAATCGTAGCGTTGTTGGCCGGAGCGGCCTGAAGACCTGGCTTGCCAATATTGATCGGCGTGGTCGACAGATCGGCATTGACGACATATTTGCGAGTGTCACCCGCAAAGGTAACAATGTCGCCCGCCAGAACAGTGCCCGAACCAGTGTCGACCGGGACAGCGGTAGTACCCACCGCGGGCGTACCATTCACCAGATAACCGGTGCCAGTACCCTTGGTGTGGACCGTGATCGGATCGGAATGGCGAACGGCCATTTTCATGATGCGATCCGTCATGCCGTTGCGAAGCATGTCGTCAGAACCGGCCTCGTTTACCTTGAACAATCCCGATTGCTTGCCGCGCAAGTTGCCGATGGCAGCGTGACCGAGAACAATTTGGAGATCGTTGGTGGGCGCACCATTTTCTTCCAGCACACCCAGGACATTCGCGAAGTCGGTCATGTCTGCGGCGGTGCCAAACGGTGTACTACCGGCCGTACCTACAGCACGAGAAGCGCTGTTATAGGCTTCGGTGTGCAGATCGCTTTCGATCTCATTCACCAAAGACCGCATGCCCTGAAACGCACGATCCGCCATGATGGTCGAGAAGGTGCCGGCATTGGAAAGGCCGCGCGTTTCTTCACCACTGAAACGGATCGGAACGTGTTTGGATTTTGTGATAGCAACCGGGATACCCTCGGTCGTATTGTCGCCGGTATCCGGTGCGTTCACCGCAGCCGTGTTATTGGCCGATGTTTCGGCGGATGTTTCCGGCACATAGACCGTTTGACCGATGGCCGCACGCGCAACGTCAGAGTCGCGGTTCACCGCCGGGATGTAGCCCGTCAGTTCACGAGAAACCACATCAAGGGCCTCGTAGAAATCCGGAAGCAGATTTGTAAGTGTGTTAGCCATGATGATTTCTCCTTGTCACAGCGTTTAATTGATGGACCAGAAGTCCTGCTCTTTGGGCCATCCAGCCCCAACGTCGTCAGCATCCACTGAGTGACAAATTTTATTGGTCGACGACTTTCACGCCGTCAGCCATCGCCTTCCGACGCTCGCCGTGCGACAATGCATCGTATTCGCTTCGCGTGATGTTCTTTGCTCCACCGCCATCACCGCCACCCCCCTGAGCGCCGCTGCCCGATTGGCTGCGACCCTTGAGAATGTTGTCTTTGAACGGTGAAGATTCGACGATGATTTCGAGCGCTTCATCAAAATCCGCAGGCTCACCCGGGTTGGCCTTCGAGTAGACTTGGTTGCCGCTCGCATCTTTGGCGATGATCTTGCCGTTTTCGATAGTGAAGTGTCTGCCAAATGTCGCCTCGACCATCGGAATCGGAACAGCCATCTTTTCCGCGATGAATTCGGATCGGGCGAAACTGCCGCCGATCTTCTCTTGGTGTAACGATGACTTGAGAGTTTTGTTTTCCTCAACGACCGGCGCGTATTTTTCTTCGACGGCCTTGATCGCTTCGTTCTTAATCTTGTCGACCTCGCCCGCTTCGACCAAGTCCTTGTCCTTGAAGTTCTTGACCTGTTTAACGGCCTCGATAGCCGCCGCCGGATCTTCAATCCCATCGAAAGTCTTGAGGGCCGCCTCGGCCGCCTCCTTCGCCTCGCGATGGCCTTTAGCCTCACCGTTGAGCCGTGAGATCGTGGCAACCGTTCCGGGCGCGTCGAACACGATTTCTTTTTCTCCGTCGATGTAGATCGGCTTTCCGTCACTCACCTCGGCGTATGTTTTTCCGTCGACCTCGATTGTTTTAAGCTTCACGACTCTCTCCTTCGGGCGTCCGCCCGTTGCTATGGATCATCCGATCCGGTGCGCCGTTACACGTCCGTGCAGACGGCTCTAAATTTGGTCTGAAATCCCGCTGGACATCATGTCAGCTTCGATAAATTCTTGATCCGCTTCGTGATCGTAGTCAGCGGATAGGACACTGCGCCGTTTGGCCTCCCGAATCGTTGCCCTATGGCTGATCACACCGTTGTTGTTCAAGGTCAGAACATGCTTGAAACTATCGTCATCACTCCAACCCAGATCAAAATCAGTGTCGATGTTGACGGTCACCGCGTCGTCAGTCTGGAACCACATCGCTGTGAGCTCAAACGCGCGCTCCAATGCATCTTTGAGGTTCAGCGCCCACGCTTGAATCGCTGAATTCCCCTTTTGAGCCGCGACGGCTGTCGTTACGACCGTCAGGTTGCCTGACTGCGCCGTGAGCGGCTGCCTACCCAGCTCTCGCAACTCACGAGCGGTTTCTTTGATGTCATCGGCCAAGAACCTTAGCGATTCCGCGCCGGGTTCAATGAAGTCCCATGCGCCGTGACTTCCGCTTTGACCGGGTGGAGCGTAAAGTACGCTGTGCGGCCCAACCGGCACTTTTTCAGGTTTGCCGCTGGTGTCGAGTGGTGGATCCACACCGTTGCCCGCCAGCATCGGGAACGCCGTCAGTTCCTTGATGTGTTTCAGCCCGCTTTCTTGTTGGTACAGCTCGATTTGCAGCTCAGCCGCATCCCTCATTGGGGGGTGCAACCGCCAAGAGTTTTCAATGCGTCGACCAGTCAGAAACGGAACTATCGGAATCACACCAATCGTAACTGGCAAAGGCCCTTCGACCAAAACCCAGCTATCTTTAGCCTTGGTTTCCGTCTTTCGGTTTTCGTAGACCGAATATGTAGCACCTGCATAACTTCCATCGGCCTGCAGCTCGCGGTCAAAGACACGCACCCGGTCGGCGGTCTCTTCGGTAAAACCAGTACGGGATCTAGCTTTCTCTTGCAGCCGGACATGGACAAACTGCTCAACACCGTCAACCACATCGGTATAAGCTGCCAGTACCGTTTTTGCAGGATATCTTACCCAGAACGGTCGTGCGCCCAATTCGGCTTCCTGTGCCCGTGTGGCATCAATCGGAACGTCTTTGGTGTAATCCACCAATATCCAATCCACAGCCGCGTTGATGCCCGCAAAGAACACTTCGCTGGCGAAGACATGCAGATTGTTGCTACGACCATCCACATCATCGACGAAATCGATCATGTCTTCTGATATGTCTTCGTCTTTGACGGTGACTTGCTTTGCAAAAGGCCGCTGCGCGAGATTTTCAGCGATATCACGGTAAACGTTAGTGAACTTAGCGTTTTTCCGACGGAAGTCGTAACGATCTTCGGGTTCGTCGGGAAATTGCGGCAAATATTCCTTTTTGGATCGCATAGTAACCGCGCCACCAAGAATGCTTTCGATCATAGACCAAAACGCGCTCATTGCCAGATGGTCGGAAGATGGGGTGTTCGGTTGGTCGTCCACTCGTCACCCCTGCTTTCCGAATATAGCGGTTCGGTTGCCCTGAAAAAGGGTGTTAAACGCCCGGCTCGCCGCATCTACCTGATCCATAAATTCTCCAAACGGGAATGCGCAGATTTCATCCAAGAACTCAGCATTCCAGTCACCTTTCAAGATATCCACGTTTCCGGCTTCGCATTGTGCGGCCAACGGTTCAGCGCGTGTTGCCTTGTCGCCGCTCTCCGGGGAGAAGCTGAACGAAAACCCGACCAGATCCTTTGCCATCGATGCGGCTTGGTCTTTACCTGCTTGGCCCGGGTCTTGCGGGTACGAGATAAACACGCTTTGCCCGTCTTCTGTCGCGGTGTTCTTCACCATCTTACGCGGCGTATTCACGCGTTCGCGACGGGCATCGGCTATTAGAATCCTGCCTTCTGGGGTCTGACCAATCTTTACGCTTGCGGTGAATGGACTGTCAGCCTTGGTGCTGGCGGCGAAATCCCAACCGCGGACGAACCGCGTCCCGACCGGAACGGCGCCAACCGGATTGAACCAGTGACGCTTGAACATCCCTCCTTCGCGGGGAACGGGCCTTTGTTGGAACTGCCCCGCAACCGCAAAGCTGCCCATAACGCTCTTGTCGCGTGCAACAACCTCGGCTGAGAACCGATCCTCGAACAGCAACTCCCCATCGGTCTTACGTGGGTCGGTGAACCCTATCGATGTCGAGCACTGACGGTCGGCCTCAAACTCCATCGGCAAACAGAGATGCTCGTAGCCGAGATCACGAGCAAGGATGTACCCACTCACATCGTTTTCGTGCAGTCTCTGCATGATCACGATGATCACGGACTTTTCGGGGTTGTTGAGGCGAGTGGGCAACGTTTCCGCAAACACCCGGTTGGCCGTGTCTCGTTCTGTTTCAGAGTAAGCTTTTTCCGGGGATAGCGGATCATCCCAAACGACAAAATCACCGCGCTTCCCGGTCATTGATTTCACCGCACAGGATTGGCGAAAGCCCTGGTGCGTATTCTCAAACCCCGTCTTCTCGTTCTGATCGCTGGTCAGCTTGACCGGCCAGTGCCTTTGGTACCACTCGCTTTCGATCAGCAGCCTTGTTTTGCGGTTATCCCGGGTCGCAAGGGATTGCTCGTATGAGGCCCCTATGAAGCGTGCACCGGGCCAACCGAACGGTCCCCATAACCAAGCCGGGAAGAAAACGCTGGTTGCCGTCGATTTTGACGTCCCCGGCGGGATATTGACCAACAGTCTTGGAATGTCACCCTTTGCTGTGGCTTCCAGATGCTCCGACAAGGCGTCCATGTGCCAACCGTGCACGTAGGGTTGTGGGTCGATCTGGGGCCATGCTCGCTTGATAAAACTCGAAAGCGACCGACTGCAGTACTCCTTTTCGATTGCGACTAAGTCAGTCGCTGTTATCTGCCGCATTCAAAAGCTCTGCCATCGCGGATTCAGATAGCTTTGAAACGTCGATTGCTGGTTTGGGCGTCATGGTGCCGTCACTCGAACTGTGGTCTTTCTTGTCAGCCAATCCTAAATCCCGTGCAATTATGCTGGCATTTAACAAATCAGCAGAAGCACCTTCGAATTTCTGCTGCCTGATAATTTGTTCCATTCGCAAGCAGACTTCCGAAAAATTATCACGCTTTCGATAGTCGTCCCAAGTTGAAACACCAATATCCAAGAAATTACACAGACCATCTATGGTCATTGCTCGCATCTTGGAGACACTTACGGACTTCGCATCACCTTGGAATTTTACGAGCTCTGATTCCTGAAGCGGGTTGTCATCAACCCAATGAAAATACTCCAGGCAAGCACTCTCCACTTCTTCAGGGACGCTGAAGATCGGGTTGCGCCCGTGTGAACTTCGAGCCTCCCAAAATCTATTCCCCATAGGAGCTGTCATATGTGTTCACCCCGCCATTAGCGGTCAGTGCCCCTTGGTTTAAGTTTTCAGATCAGTTGCGATTGAAGTCATCAGTTGTGGATTGTCTTTGATGACCTGCGAAAAGCTGTTTGCAAGAGCTTCCACTATGCGTTCTTCATTGTCCTCATCGGACAGAACCATCTCTTTCCACATTGCGTACAGAAGCTCATGGATCAGCGTGTTTGCGCGCTTCGGCCCCGGTAGATCACCATCAACAAAAATCGTTGCGGTAACGTTTATTGCTCTCAGTTTCTACGCTATCCCAATAACGGACGCAGTAATTCCTGTAGCCAATGCGAATTGTGTGAGCGATGCACCTACAACTCCGTTAGGAGGACGACATAACCGCGATGCATTGCAGTAGTGACGCCATAGACCGGCTCTGTGGTCCGGCATTGCACAAAGGGTCCTTGCGAGTTCTTTCGCTGTAAAAGGCCAACCCTTGTGCATCTGGCAACAGAGGGGAAGGCCGGGTTGTTAGAACGCGTACCCGTCATTTTTGGGTCCAGGCCCCTCGGGTTGGGGGATGCACATCTTTCCCAGACTGCCGCGCTCAGAAGGTGTGTCCCTAAAGCTATCCCGAAGAGTTAAAGCCACTCCAAGGGAAAGCCGACGTTTAAGTCAGAGGTTCGCTGTTACCGACACACCATCAAAACACGTTAGCCGCCGTATCCTTCTTTCACGCTACCCCCTGAATCAAAAAACCCAGCCTTTCGACTGAGCCTTATACATCACTGCGTTTCGCAGAATACTAATCTTGCATTCTGAGTTTGTCAACATGCAGATGCATCCAAAAGACCAGCGACCGCAAGCAATGCCTCTCGGCCTTTGTGCGAGGGCTTGGGTTTCAATGTCTGACCGCAGTTTGAGCATTCTTTGCCGGTTGATATCCAAAGCTCTGCCTTATCAAGTCTGGCATGGTGGATCAATGAAACCTTGCGTGCGTCCAATTTCCCCATGAAGCCCTGCCAGCGCATCCAGTTGTTGGCCGCGTCACGTGCCTTGTCTTCCTCTGTTCGCAAATCAGATGCATATGCATTCATAATTTCCTGATATTCTTGGGTGTGCATGATGTTCATGCAGGCTGGCTCTGATTTGATACCCAAGTAATGGCGCTGATACATGCCGTAGGCGATTGAGAGGTTAAGCAGTGTTTGCCAGAGACGATCAATCTTTTCGCGCCCTCCGGGTTCTTCCCCCAAGACATGCTCCATGACCATTCCGATTTGGCAGCACATATGCGGCGCTCTGAGGCGCTTTCGGTTGGTTAGGCTATCCTCTACCCCGAATATGCGGCAACGGGCGCTGAGGCCGTTTTTCTGCGGGTCTTTCATGCCCTTTCGGCGTGATCGGGCCTGCCCGTTGGGCTGACGCTTGGGGATATCCTCCAAAATCGGCAGTTTTTTCTTTCTGTCGCCCTTACCCATCTTTGAACACCTGTTCTGCTAGGGATACGTTCTTGCGCTTTAGCTGTGCTTGAAGTTTACCTATGTGGCACTGAGCGCTGGTGTGCATGCGTATCAGATCCCCGTTCTGCTTTTTCAGCCTGAGATTTTCAGCCACCAGCTCTGCGTTTTTCTTTTGCAAGCGCAGAAGGGTCATTTCTTCTTGGTCAGTCACCCCACCTCCCCCTTTATCGGAATTGTCCGGTCCGGTCTGTTCGCCGGGTTCTTGTTTGTCCGCCGTTCATAGGCTTCCCGGAGGGCGTGATTGATAGAAGCTGCGGGGTATCCCTCTGCGTCCATTTTTGAGACTACCCGGTTGATCTCGTCTCTTGCCTGCTTTGCGAAGTTCATCATGTGAGTCCTCCACCACCTGTTATTTTGGCCGTTACTTCGATGTGATCCTGATCACAGTTTGTTAGTTTGAAATCGAAAATGAATGACCATTCCTCATGACCTATCGGGTCAGGTGCATCTTCCGCCGAAAGTGAGTGATCACCTTCTGGGAAGGTTGGCTTTTTACTTGGCTGAGAAGCTGCTTCATCGCCATTCATCGGCCGGCGCGCTGTTGTTCTAAAATCGGCCCAAGGTCCATCACCTTACCTCCGTCCAAATTGGGGGCTGCATGCCTGCTTTGCTCCAGCCTGTTTTTGTGAGCGTGTATTGCGGAGCATCTGGTCTGTTGGTCGGCTCCCTCAAAACAAGCCCCTGCTCTACCGCGTCCAGAAGTCTTTCCCTTGTGACCTCCCGCGTCATTTTCGCCCGGATCATAATCGCCTGTAGCGTTGTCTCTGCGCTGCTGTGCTGGGCTTTAGCTATGTGTGTGAGGATGGTCATTTTCCGGCCAACTTTCTAAATCTCGCAACGTTTGAATCCTCAGAACCGCCAGAGAATTCGTCCTTCCACCTCTCCCCGTTGAGGTAGCTTGACGGATGAATATCGTTCGCCCCCGGGTTAGAGGCACGCCATTGCCTTCCCCAACCTACGACACCGTCAATAGCTGCACGCTTGTTTTGCTGAGAAAGCCTGCGAAACGCCTGCTCCGCTTTCTTCTTTCCCTGCTTTCTCAAAGGCCAGATTTCCCAAAATTCAGGGAAGGTTGGATCATCCAAAGGGTGATCTTTATTTCTTATCTGGCTTCTAGCCTCTGGCTTCTGGGGTTTATCCTGTGCCTTATGTGGGGGGTTATCCAACGTTGATTTTTCTGTTTCTTTTCTGAGCTTTGGATTGCCACCCTTACGGCCATTATTGCGCGCCGTTGCCGCCTTTTTGATCATACGGGTCATTTTCCGCGAGTAGATCACGCCAGAGCGGGTCCGGGAGAATACGCCCGCCATATCCAGTTCACCAAGCATTGCTGTGATCTGGCTGGGGGGCGCTCCTACCAAGACGCCGATTTGCGCGTCAGTCGGGGAATGGCCGTTGACTAAAAGATGGCCGTAAGGGTGGGCTTCATGCATTACACACAGCATTTCGACCCAAAGGCCGCGTGCTGCGAGGCTGCACATTCTAAGGGCGGGATCAGACCGCCAATCTGTTGGGTAAAACTTAAACCAAGGGTCAGCCATCAATACCCCTCCCAGATCAAGTTCAGGGCTGGGTTGAACCGCACGTGCGCGGTCCCGATGGCTCCCTGTCTTTGCTTGGCGACGATCAGCTCAAGCTTGTTGCGCTGTGCTGACATGGCGTCACGCCAAGCCTGATGGGCCTCGCAATCACCAACGTCAGGTTCTTCGCGTTCCAGATAGTATTGCTCTCTGAAACAGAAGATCACCCCATCTGCGTCTTGCTCTAGCTGACCTGACTCCCGAAGGTCCGAAAGCATCGGCCTTTTATCCTCGCGCTGCTCAACTGCTCTGGAAAGTTGGGAGAGTGGAATCACAGGGCACTCCAAACTCATAGCCATGGACTTCAAAGCAATGCTTACGTCTGTGATCTGCTCAACGCGGCTTCTCGCCTTTGACTTTAGAAGTTGGGCATAATCCACAATGACCAAGGGTAGTTTTTCGGCTTTAGAGCGGCGTAATACTTGCTTGACGCCAACCTGCAATAAATCTGTGTCTTGGAATTCTCTGGGCAGGAAGGTGATAGGCAGGTTCGCAACCTCAATGGCCGCCCGCTTGAGCGCTTCACCCTGTTTTTCTGTGAAATCTCCGCGTCTCAGGTTGGTGTAGTTTGTTGCGGCATGCTCTCTTGAGGTGCCTTCTGATAGAGCGCGCATCGCCATGGCCTGAGGCGTCATTTCTAGGCTAACGATGATTACCGGGTGCCCTGCCCTTGCGGCGTTCAATCCCATGCTAAGGGCCACAGCCGTTTTGCCCATGCTTGGCCTGCCGCCGATCAACCACATTTCGCCGGGAGAAAACCCCGGCACAAACTTATCCAGTGCACCAATTCCCGAGTAAACCGCACGGCGTTCCTCGCCACTGTAAGCGGCATAGATTTCCTGCATCGCATCCGTGACGGCCTTGGTCATGGAAACCGGCTTGGCGCGTGTTTCTGTGGGTTCTAACGCTTGAAGGCAAACCTCCATTTGCGCGGCTACGTCGGAGGCAGTCATTTCACCCCCGGAAAGCCCTTGCTGTGCATTTCGCATAATCTCGATGACGCGGCGCTTTGACTTCGCCTCTGCGATTACCCCGGCATAATCCTTGATGAGGCTTGGTGTTATTGATGCCCCCGCAAGTGTAACCAAATACCCCTTACCGCCAAGGCTGGACAGCGCTGCTGACAAGTCAGGCGTGAGCATAGCCGCGACCGTTATGGGTGTTACGGTTTTGTCGTTGACCTCAAGATTTCGGCAAATACTGTAGATCCCGGCGTGTACCGGATCATAGAATATATCCTTACCCCCAACTGCCTGCACCTCTGCTGTTGATTGACCAAGAAGCAACGCGCCCAAAAGCTGCTGCTCCGCCTCAACAGAATGCGGCTCATGCGCTTCCTGATTTATGGAGGCGATTTGATTCAAGTCACCACTCCCCGCACCATTTTCTCGGCAAGCGATCCTATGGGTTGCCAGTTATCGACTTCCTCTTGCCCCCTGACATGGACCAGAACGCCACCGCCTTTGATTTTTTCTTTGAATTCTTCCGGCCAAATGACCTTAAACTGGTGGTCATCGGTGCCCATTGAATCGGCCAAACCGTCGATACCCGCTTTCATTGTCTCGGGCATGTTGTGCAGATCGCGGTGACGGTAGCATGGCGGGTAGAATTCGAATGTCAGAACCGCCTTGGGATCTTTATCTTTGTGCAGGCCGTGTTCAAGCCCCTTGTCGCGCGCAAGAGTGCGGTATGCCTTGATTTGGGGTTGGTATCGGCTCCAATGCTTACTGCGCTTGAAATTGGGCGTCAGCTCCTTTGGTGGCCACGGTAGGCGTATGAGATATTCACGCTGCATGCTTGAGCCTCCCAACGAATTCTGTAGGGGCTTCCCGGCTCTGATCGAACAGATACATCATGCCCAACTCCGCCCAGTGGAAATTGCACTGACGGTGCTACGGGCTATGCCAAAATGTGACGCGATATCCCGCTGACGCACACCAAGGCGGAGAAGGTCTTTAATATGAGAAACGCTTGCATTAGTTAGCCGCGCTCCAGGGTGCTGCGCATGACGGCGGCAGGTGCCGTGCTTTATTTTGTCCTGCTGATTTTCCTTTGGTGTTGCATATCTTAGATTTTCCAACCGGTTGTTGTTGGGGTTGCCATCACTATGCGCGACCTCCTTACCAACCGGCCTTTTCCCAATGAACCCCAAGGCAACCAGTGAGTGAATGTAGAGAAGCTTTACTTTGCCGCAATCCATTCGAACGGGAACCTTGTGATGTCCGTATTGGTTTGTGGTCCAGCGAAGGAGTTTGCCTGAATATCGTCGGCATTGACCATTCGAGGTTTGGATTGTCCTATCAAGACTTCGAACTCGACCGTCATTTGAAACTTCATAATTTTTTGCGCCAGATATCGGCCTCCATTCGGTCATGTCTGCCTCCCGATAAACTCTGTTGGCCCTTCTCTGCCTTGATCAAACAGGTGCCATTGAACGTTGTCTTTACCCGTATGAGGACTGTCGGGAATCCATTTGACCCGGCCAACTGACACGATCTTATGGCACCATTTCATGTACGGTTCTGATTGCTTGGTGTGCATCCAATCTGCATCGAATAAGAGCCATGTGGGCAGCAATGCACTAAAGTGCTCAATCATCGGGTGAAGGATTTCACGGGTCCAAGGCGGGTTGGTGATGATGTAGTCTGCGCCCGCTGTTTTGAGGGCGGATTCACTCACGCTCAATGCGTCACAGGTTTGGACCCAAGGAAATTTATCCGGGTCCACACGAGGTGAAATATCACTCGCTGCTACACACCCAAACGGAAGTGCATCTATTAGGTCGCCACGGCCCGCACAGGGTTCCCAATAATGAAGGATGTGGGGGAGATGTGGCAACAACGGCAACACGGCCTCTCTGGGCGTGTCATAGGCGTCCTGGGGTCTGCGTTTGAAGTTGCTGCGCTTACCCATTAGGCCAACTCCAACCACATAAGTTTGTGTGTCGCCTCTCTCAGGTCCGTGTAAGCGCGTTTTTCGTCTCTGGTGTCGCCTCGGTCCTTAGCGTCTGCGTAGGCTTGCTGTGCGGCTTGTCTGGCGTATTTGAGGCGTGCGGGGGCCGTGCGGGCGTAATACTTGTTTGGGAAGCCACGTCGGGCCGCTGCTCGCGAGACAGACGCTATGGATACACCGATCTCACCAGCAATTTCCGAAAGGGGCTTTTCAGAGAACCAGTAAGCTTTAAACTGGTCTGTCTCGTAAAACGCATTGCGAGGCTTAAGCATGTCAGCCCTCCAGTTTGTGTGTGAAATTGAGTTGGCGGGCGCGGTTCAATAGTGCTGCACGCTCGCCGTAGAATTCTTGACGGTGCTTGCCTAATGATCCCCACCAGCCTTGTAGTTCTTCGCGGGGAAGGCATCGAATGTGGGTTAGCTTTTGTTCGCGTTCTTCGGGGGTCATGCTGCCCTCTCTGCTTCGAGAATGGCGTGACCGATCATTTCAGGTATTTGGGGAACTACTGCGTTTCCACATCCTTTAAGTCTGTCCACCCTATCGGGAACCCCATGAGCCACTCGACCCACGTTGGGTTCAGTGAGCCAGATTCTCCCTGGGTGCTTATCCGCATCGCGTCTGGAAGAGAATTCATCCACCCACGGCCAGCTTCGTTCTGTGCTTTGAGCGTTCGTGCTCCCCTGTGCATTGACGCTGTCGGTGTCGGCCACATTTGCGGATGCAATACTTGAGCCGGCAAGCCGCTTCGATCGTCTGGTGCTAAACGTCCCCGTTTCTGACTGTCGTTCGCTCGAGGTGTGTGCCAAAACCGATGCGCTTGAGCCAGGTTCAGTCCGAACCCGTTTCCCGTATGGTGCTTGCCCTTCCGGATCGTCTCGGCCTTCACTTCCGCTTGACGTTCTGCAATTTGTTCGGGTGTCCAGTTTTCGCGGCTGTAGAACGTCACCGGAGTGGGCAACAGTCCAACATCTGTCACGCCTGTGGTGCGCGCCAACGGCGCAAGCTGGAATAACAAACGTCCGGCAGGCGTAACCTTGTCCCTCCAAGTCAGAAAGCACGTCATCGAGGCCCATGCTGATGTGCCCAGCAACGTTTTCTCCAATGACCCAAGAGGGCCTGAGTTCAGCCACGAGCCTATTAAATTCTGGCCAGAGGTGGCGGTCATCTTTCTCGCCGCGTCGCTTCCCGGCTGTGGAAAAGGGCTGGCATGGGTATCCTCCACAAATAAGGTCAACTGCTCCAACATCAGATCCTTTCAACTTGCGCACATCTTCAAAGCACCGAATTTCCGGCCAATGTTTTTTCAAAACCTTTCGGGGGAATTCTTCGATTTCGCAAAACGCTACGGTTTCAAAGCCCCCTGTGCGTTCAAGGCCAAGGCTGAAACCTCCAATTCCTGAGAATAAATCGAGAACCTTTAGCTTGGTCACACCCCTACCTCCCGAAAAGACCGACGCCACAAAGGACGCCGGTGAGTTTCAGGGAGGGACAGAAATTTACCCACTCACCCAAGCCTCCCGCCTGAATGTGTGAGGACTCTCCTTTTGATGAGTTGACATGGTCTCGCTCATTTACCCCTGAGCGAATGGGGATTGCGGGTGTCATCACTCACCCCCTTGTGCTGTGGGGTAGTCAAGTTCGATTAGGTATTGTTTGCCCTTGGCCGTTGCCCTGTAGGAAGGGCCGGGAGTGACAAGTCCGTTTGCTTTGAGAGTGCTGAGGCATTCAGAAACGCATGCGCCCCATGTGAATCCGGGTACGTTTTGGCCCGCCGCAACACGCAGCGTCTCAATCTCGTACATATTGAGGATTGGTGTGCGTGCTTCGGGGTGGCGGCTCATAGGTGCGCTCCCTCTTGTGCTGCAGGGTGGGAGGGGTCTTGAATAAGATTGAAAGAGTTCCTAAATCCTCTAATTGAGGTGGAAGTCATTGTTTTTGCAATTTTTTGCAAATTTTGGAAACGCGAACGCCAATGGCTTTGAGAAGCCGAAAAAACGTGAACACAAACAGCTTTCCAAGCAGAACCAGCCATTTCATCTATATCCCTCAATCCTGCGGGCAAACCGTTCGACACCGGCGAGATAAAGACCCACCGCTTTAACCGCCCATGAGGGCATGTCGCTTTCAAGCTGCATCCAGTTGATAATTGTGCGCGGGCTGACACCTAAAGCACGACTGCCCTTCTTGGCGATTTCGTCTTGTGTGCGCCCATCAAACGCCCTGCGAAGCTTCTCAGCATCTTCCCTTCGGGACTTGAGCCGAAAATCCACGTTCGATTTTGCAAGATTTTGCAAGCCTTTCCTCCTATATTCATCACGTGGTTTACGAGCGTCATGTAGTTCGTGAAAAAGGGTGCGGGCCGGGGCTGGATAAGCTCCGGTCCTTGCGCGTTGGTCAGGAGCCATTGTCATTGGGTGGCTCCTTCAACAAGACCGCGCTTTTCGCTCTCATCCTTGATGAATTCGATTACTGCGGCCTCGGTCTCAGGCCAGACGCGCCCACCAGATCGAAGGCGATCAACAATTTCAGAGTTCTTTGCAGACTTCTTGCCGAAATATGTTTCCCCCATGCCAGTTGCAGCGAGAAAGCTTTCGATTGCATTCAGCAATTTTGGGTGACGTATCTGAGTGTTCATGCATCGCAATATATCCTCTTTAGCGGATATTACAAGTGACTTCTATAAAGGACGTGCGATTTTGCCAATAAAAGACGATATTATACCCTGTTATTATAGGGTAATTAGTATGAATCTCGATGACATTAGACACCGATTAGAATGTGAGATTGAGAAAAGCGGCAAGTCAAAGCGCGCCGTATCAATTGATGCGGGATTGGGTAAGGGATATTTGTTTTCGATCACCAATGAAGGGAAAGACCCCTCAGTGGTTAATTTGGCGAAGATTTGTGACGCCCTAGATATTAGCCTTGCTTATGTGCTTTTTGGCCTCGAAATCTCCCCCGAGACGGAAGCGCTGATGATGCGGATCGAACGAAACTCGGCCCAGAGGGATGGGATTTTGAGTATTCTTGATCCAAAAGATACTGATCAATCTCAGTCGTAAGCGCGGCAATATCACCCTCGCTCCGTTCGGAAATCAATTTAAGAAACCTCGATACCTTCACATAATACCTCCCCAGATTGACGTGCCCCCAAGGATTCGCGCGTTACTAGCGTAGACCTATAATCGGGGAATACAACAGCAATGAATTCTGGCTGCGCAGTTTATTGCCGCAGCATACGCCCAAAAGCCGGAGGCACAGAGTCGAACTCACATTTTAGTGATTTTCGGGCGGGTCTCTAGGCATGGTTGTAAAAATATCCTCTTTTGCGGATATTATTATTGACTATCCTCTAAAGCGGATATACATTACTCCCAACACACGGGAGAAACACCATGCACCTTGCACCTCAGAAACTCCACGCAACCAGTGACCAAATCGCAGCGCTTTTGCGCCACGCCAGAAACACAAGCGAAGGCTCACACCCGACATTCGGAAACCACGTTGCTGACGTGCTTGATTGCCTCGTTGCTGTGATCTGGAGCGATGACGAGGAAGACAAAGCCTCTGCCGCAGAAGACCTTGTGGACGCAGCAAGTGCCCTGCGTGACCGTGCTGATATCGAAATGCAGGAGGCCGCGTAATGTCCAAGTTTGACGTTCTCAAAAGATTTACTGGCGAAGTTCTTTTCACGGCTGAGTTGGACTGTGACGACGATACACCAAGTTCCATAAGGCTAGGCCTTGCCGTTAAGTGGGGTGTTAAGAACAGAGCGAACCTCAACGGAGCGAACCTCGACGGAGCGAGCCTCTACAGAGCGAACCTCAACGGAGCGAACCTCGACGGAGCGAACCTCAACGGAGCGAACCTCGACGGAGCGAACCTCAACGGAGCGAACCTCGACGGAGCGAACCTCAACGGAGCGAACCTCGACGGAGCGAACCTCAACGGAGCGAGCCTCTACAGAGCGAACCTCGACGGAGCGAGCCTCTACAGAGCGAACCTCAACGGAGCGAGCCTCTACAGAGCGAACCTCGACGGAGCGAGCCTCTACAGAGCGAACCTCAACGGAGCGAACCTCAACGGAGCGAGCCTCTACAGAGCGAGCCTCTACAGAGCGAGCGGAATCAACGAATACATCAAATGCATTCAGATAGATCAGTACCCGATCACCTACACCTCAGAGGTGATGCAGATCGGATGCCAAAGACATTTGATCGCGGAATGGCGTGGCTTTGACGATGAACGCATTGCGGGAATGGATGGCAAAAAAGCCCTGCGGTTCTGGCGCAAGTACAAAGATTGGATATTTCAAACGATTGATCTTTGCCCCGCGACACCCACGAAAAAAAACGAAGCGGACGCAGCATGACCCCTCCCCTCCCCCCTCAAGTGTCGTCTGGTCCCTCTGATGGCACAAAGTCCTCGGCTGGTAATTCTCCCCAGACTGGCCGGGGCACCTTCAACATGCCTCGCTACGCAAACTTGCGCGATGGTGATCTGGTCAAACGCAAATCAAACGGGTGTCAGAACATTGTCGGCACACTCGTGTTTGTCGTCACTCTTATTCTGCTTGGCTGCGCCATAGCTCAGGCAGCGGGGCCGCACCCTGATTGCATGGGAATACCGGCATGCTGAACCGTTACGCCACCTCACTGAAACACAAGAAAAACGTGTCCCTGTTTGAGCGGATTTTAGACAGGTATTCATGGCTAGAACTACACCAGCCAAACCCCGAAAAAGCGCCATGGCACGAGCGGGCGATACTGACTGATGAATTCGGCGGAACAATCGTTTTGAACTTCTGGCCATGCTCTCTCACCGCACAGCGTGAAGGGTGCAAGTCAGTCAAGGGAGTGGATGAAATTCGCCTCATGATTTCTGAGGCAATAGACGATTGCCAAGCCGCAGAAGCCTTTGACGTTCTGGAGGCCGGCCAATGACCCACCCCCTATTCATAGCCCTACAAGGCACAATTCTGGCCTGCTTGTACGCAATCGCTCTTACGGGGGCTTGGTGATGAAACATAACCTACCTCAATTCTTCTCTGATTCCTATGAAATCGGTCAGAAGAAAGTAGCCCAAATCCACTTTGATCTTGCTTCGGAGCAAATGGCGGAAGCCGCGCCAGAGGCGTTTTCAACCGGATACGAAAACCCTGACTGGCGTGCCATGCGCCGCCGCCAGTTTCAACGGGGTTGGTCTGAATATCAAAGAGCTAAATCAATACTGGAGGCCCTCACATGAATGTACGCGCTGACATACCACTCATTTCTAGAATCTCCGAAGAACTACGGGATATGCTGGGTGACGAATTTGATCCTGAGACCTTTTGGGATAGCCTTGATGGCGAAACCGATGCAGTAGACATTGCGGATCGGTTGATTTCTTCGATGCAGGATGATGCCACGCTTGCAGATGCGGCCAAGGAATATGCTGCTGAAATATCTAGCCGCGCAAAACGTATTTCAGAGCGCGCAGGCGCAAAGAAGAAAGCTCTACTGCAAATTCTGGATGCGACTGGCGAGAAAAAACTAGAGCGCCCACTTGCCACCATTAGCCGACGCGCTGGAAGTATATCGGTGAGCATCACAGAAGAATCTGTGATCCCCTCGCAGTTGATGAAAACAACCGTCTTCCCCGATAAATCGGAGATCAAAAAGCAATTGCAGGCAGGAGAGGTCGTTCCGGGCGCAGAACTGGTACGCGGTCCGGACACGGTTTCAGTGAGGGTTAAGTGATGCGCCTCCCTGATCTTGCTAAAGAATTCCCCCGTGACGCTATTCACTGGCGTGCGCAAACCCTCACCAGAGATGGTGATAAAGCCTTAGCCCTTGCCTATCTGGATGCACGGGACGTTATGGATCGGCTGGACGAAGTATGTGGTCCTGAAAATTGGCAGACCAAATATTTAGAGACCCCCACGGGGCGCGTCCTGTGTAACATCGGCATTAAGATTGGTGATGAGTGGGTATGGAAGTCTGACGGGGCTGGGGCCACCGATATAGAGGGCGAAAAGGGTGGGATCAGCGACAGCCTAAAGCGTGCGGCGGTGCTTTGGGGCATTGGCCGTTATCTCTACCGCCTAGATGCCGTTTGGGCACCTTGTGAAACATATCAAAAGGGTGATCGAAAATACTTTTCCAAGTGGAGGGGTTCGCCTTGGGACCATGTGCGCAACGCGCCTCCGAAAGCCCGAGAGCCTGAAAAAGAGCAGCCCAGAAACCCCAAAGATATCGCAGACTCGTTGATTGCCGTTATAGGAAAGCCAGAAAATCGCGACGAACTAAACCTCGCCGTAACGGGTGAAAAATTTGCCACGGCCTCGGCATGGCTGAAAGAAACCAACACCGCCGAAAGTGAGCGGGTAACAACCGCCTTAGATGCGCGCCGCAAAGAACTTGACCAGCCCACCCCCGAAGAACTGATGAGGGCATAAAAGTGCCTGACCGCATTCTCAGAACACAACACGACATAGTTAGCTTCGCCACCTTCCTTGAAGGTTTAAAGCTTCCGTTGACCGTTGAATGGCAGGCAGGAAAGCACCGCAGCCAAGAGCAAAACCGCCTTCAATGGCTTTGGTCAAAAGAAGTGGCAGAACAACTTGGCGACCGCGATCAATCTGACGTGCAGGCAGAATTCAAGCTTGAAATCGGCATACCCATTTTGCGCGAAGAACCAACGTTCCGCGAAAAGTATGACCGCATTCTTCGCAATCATACCTATGAGGAAAAAATCATTATCATGCGTGATTTTGATTTCCCCGTTACCCGTCTGATGAAAACACCCCAGATGGTGCGGTTCCTAGACACCATTCAGAACCGATATTTGGAGCGCGGCTTTCAATTGACCGATCCCGATCCCGACATGGCAAAGCACATGGATCGATACAGGGACAAAGCAGCATGACAGACCGCATGGAATTCCCTGTAAAGGTCCGTAAGGCCGCTTATGACCGCTCAGGTGGGATTTGTGAGTGCGGGTGCGGCGTGCCTTTTGGCAAAGAGCGTGTCGAGTATGACCATGACATACCGGCCTATCACGGCGGCAAGCCCACATTGGAAAACTGCCGCGCGCTTCGCTGGTCCTGCCACAAGGTGAAAACCGCTCAGGACATGCAGGCAATCAAGAAAACCCGCCGGATCATTAAAAAGCAACGCGGCCTGACAGCGCAGAAAGCCACGATACCCGGATCAAAGAATAGCCACTTCAAAAAGAAGCTGGACGGAACGGTGATCAAGCGATGACCCACCAAAAACTAGGAGCGAAAACATGAAACTAACGTCACTCATTATCAGCCCGAAACATTCATGGGACAAGCCGGGTCGTGAAAACCCCTTGCGTGCTGTCGTGAAGCTGAACTCAGAGCAATCCACTATTGAGTGCGTTCTTAGCGAAGAAACCGTTCGGAAAATGCTTGATCTTTGTGCGGATGAAATTGCCAGCGATGCAAAGAAGAACGTTGATGATTTTGCTCAAGCTGTCTCTGCAATCGACGTCGATAAGAGCAAGGCGCTCTTGGCTGGATAGAAGTAACGCAGGATAAACTAGGAGAGCAGTATGACCAAAGAGCGAATTGAAGAACTAACCCCTGAGCAAGAGAAATATCTCCCGGTCTTTCGCGAGGAGTGGCTTCGAATTGGTCTGTCCACCAAGAACGTGGATAAAGACGCCTCAACTCACGCGGTTAAGCGGCTATACCAAGCAGGCGGGCTTGATGAGCCGCTGGTAATGCACTTCGACAGTCCGATGCAGTGCATTCTGGCAATTCATGTAATGCGCAGCCTTGGCGAAATTTCTGAGGCCAACCTCAGGGACAACCTCGGGGCCAACCTCGGGGCCAACCTCTGGGACAACCTCTGGGACAACCTCTGGGACAACCTCTGGGACAACCTCGGGGCCAACCTCTGGGACAACCTCAGGGACAACCTCTGGGACAACTTCGGGGACAACCTCAGGGCCAACCTCGGGGCCAACCTCTGGGCCAACCTCTGGGACAACCTCTGGGACAACCTCTGGGCCAACCTCAGGGACAACCTCAGGGCCAACCTCTGGGACAACCTCGGGGACAGGGATTTGTATGTTCCCACGTACTTCTGGGGCAACTTAGATGCCTACTGGATGGCATGGGCAGAGTTCGCGGAAAAGATTGGTGTTCCAATTGATAAAAAGGAACACTTTCACGCCTACATCGAATTTTCGAAGACCTCAGGCGTCAGTTATTTTTATCCGGGATTCGCGTTTGTCTCAGATAGACCAGACTTCATCGGCAAGGACGACCTGACCAGACTCCACTGTGAAACCGGGCCAGCGCTTTCGTTCCGCGACGGATATTCTGTTCACGCATGGCATGGGGTGAATGTTCCGGGCCATTGGATTGAAAACCCGCAGGAAGTCGATCCGGCTGAAATCCTGAAATCCGAAAATGTTGAACAGCGGGCGGCGGGCGCGCAGATAATCGGGTGGCCTCGAATGGCCGAAAAGCTGGACCGCAAGATTATCGAAGGAGACCCGGAAAGTGACGTTGGCGCTCTTGTTGAGTTCACGCTGCCGGGCCTGCCCGATCCCGGGCGGTTCCTCATGGCGAAATGCCCCAGAAACGGGATCATCTGCGAAGGTGTTCCTCGTGTGTCCGACATAGACGATCAACCAATAAGCACAGCGATTGCGGCGCAAGCATGGCGGGACTGCCTGCCGCAGGCTGAATACATTCATCCCGCCATTCGCACATAGGAGAACAACATGCGCGTAGCTATTGCAAACCAAGGTGAGGTCCGAATTGACCGGATCGACGCCATACCCAAAGTTGAAACGAAGGAGTTCAAAGAGAAGAGCACCAAAGGCTGGATCATTAGCCATTCTGAGCAGGGGCATCATCACACATTAGGTGGTGACTGCGAGGTTTTGGAGCGCGCGGAATGTCCGGCAGGCGCACGTATTCTCTATGCCATCGTTAAGGAGCCAACCAAGCTCTTTCAAGACGCGGCTGTGCCCCATGATCCAGTGGATTTGAGCGAGGGTATTTATGAATTCCGTATCAAGCGGGAATACGATCCTTTTGCGGATCAGGCGCGCCGGGTAGCGGACTGACTTTAACCCCACCCACAACAAGCCCCCGCTAACAGGCGGGGGCGGAAAGGAGAACGGATACGGAACATGAGGGCGGGGCGTCAAGGTTAAAACGGGTTTGATGACCACCAGCCATGCGCGGAAATTGCCAGTGCCAATACCGCGATCACGAGAGCGACGGTTGCTTTACGGTCCGCTAGGATATTCGAACGCCTGGTTAGTTCGCGCTCAGCCAAAAGCCGATCAATCGAACCGGCTGGCCAAGTTGAAATGTACTGAATCAGATCGTCATCGGATAGTCGGCGTAGGGTTTCGGGCTTTCCGTCGGTCATATTGTAGAGTGTCGTCTCGGCCATCCAGTTCTCCTTGTGTAAAACAAAGATAGGCATTCAAGCTGTCAGTTTCCACCTCCGCAATCAGGCTCCTGTTTGTTGCGCGATTCAAAATCTACACATTCGGTTTTCTTGAATGGGAACTGCTTGAGATTTGCTATTGCAGGGCGTCTTTTGCATTCGACCCATTCCGCCGTGATATAGTGATCATCGCTGTCTTGATTCCATTCATAATGAACGCAGTCGGTGCAAGCATTGAACATCCCTCAGGCCTCCTTATTAGGCATTGCTTTCCCGCGAGCCTCACCCAACTTTAGACGCTGCTCCAACCGCCAATTCACGTTCTTTACACAGGCCGCAAGATCAGCCTCGTAGAAGCCAAGGCGCTTTTGGCCAAGGAAGAACTCAGAGCCGCCGACGGTTAATCCAGTAAGCGTTTTGGTGATCTCAATTGCGTATCCGCGCAGCTTCTCGATCTCTCGCTTCTGTTGGTCGATCTTCATCTGTTTGATCAGCAATTCGTCGGACGCCCTACCGCAGAGGTCGGCTATGTGCGTCTTAGGTCCGACCTCGGCCAGCAATTCATCTCGCAGTCCCATTAGTCATGGCCTCCCTCATGTACCAATTTCTACTTCGTTTTTGCGTACCATTTTCGCGCCGCACTTAGGGCAACCACGACAGGCATTTGTGTAATGTCCACGCTTGACCGTATGGCTGCACATCAGCTTTGTGCAGACGAACCAGAATTTAGGAACCCACGGTCTGCCGCGATACCCGCTCATCAAATCGTCTCCTTTATCGTGAGTTCGCGCGATCCCGGATCACACGATTTTGGTTTTCAATTTTGCGGTCAAAGACCAAAGGATCAACATCCCTCTCGCTAAAAACGAAAGGCAGCTTTCCCGGCTTGCGACACATGCAATAGCCGTCCGCGACAGCCAATACCTTTACGTCGCCACCATCGCCCGGATACGAGAACCAATCGCCACTCACTGCCATCAAATCGTCTCCAATTAGTTAAGTTTGATTTCCATGCATGGCGTAGTGATCTGCTGCAGCTTTCAACACCTCAGACACCATGCGACGCCCTTCAGCTTTCTGTTCGTCCGACATTCCATCGAAGTCCGGCAGAGGTTCACCTTGGGAGATAGAATAGTCTTCTGCACACCTCATAAGCGCCGCCTCGCCTGCATCAATCATGCCGGTTGTGATCTTTATGCGTACCAACGGTCATCGCTCCCTTGAATCATATGTAGGCACCAGCATCTAGGCCATCCCAGACACGGTGCAGTTCATCAGCTTTGCCCGCTGCTATGAGGTCAACAGGCAGTTGGTTTGCAAGAAGCGGTTGAGGCAGGTTGAACCACTTAACCGCGTCCTCGAATTCGTAATATTCAGTGAGGCGCTTGAACATGTCGACGGTTTCTTGAGACGCGCGGCGACGATCGTCCTCCATCGCTTGGTAAAGCTCATTGCGTATTTCACCCATAGCTCAGTCGCTCCTTATTGATGTTCAGCCCAATCCATTAGGCGGTCGCCAGTCTTGAACAAAACGAACCCGATCCAATGAACCAGCCTAGCAATTCCGAGGCGCTTTGGTCGCGTGTACGGTGACATCAAGACGTCTCCCTTTAGCAAGCACAAAGTTCATTTATAAAACCAGCCATACGGCCTCGCAGACTCACTGCCGTACGGAAATGGCAATTCAACCCGTTTCGGGGCCGATGGTAGATCATCCAGAAAGTCAAGATCGCCGAAGGCCGCTTTAGCCTTCTTTCCAATCTCCTCCAACTTCTTTGCGAGATCCTCGTTGTTTTGTGTATTGCTCATGCTACCCTCCTAAGGCCAAGTTTAGAGTGTATGTACGATCTAATGTCCATCTTTCTAAAGGGAATTATATGAATTATATATACGATAGTGCCCAGATCTCTCAAGTTTCTTCGTCTTCAGGTTCTTGTCGGGTTGCACCGCCTTTCATGACTGCCTTTATCAACCTCTCCGGTTTTACCGGTACACTTATGTCCTTGTTCATATCGGCTTTTGTTGGCTGGTAACTCCGGTCCATGACCTTGTTATAGTAGTCAGACTTCTGTTTGGTCATCGCTTTCTCCAATGCATTCCTGCGTGATCCCGATTGCCAAGACGGGACAACCGCCATTGCGTCCTGCGTCCAATCTGTAAAGCAATTTGCCCATCCATGTTGTTGATGCTCCAAACTTCTTATACACGTATTCGCTGCCTTGGGTTCCATCCTTGTTCAAAACCTTCCCAAGACTCCGAAAGAACTCATTGTCCAGCGAGGAACCGCGTGTCAGTATAACACCAACGTCGATTGCGCCAGCATCATAGAAGGCTGAAAACGCATACAGGTCTCTATCATAAGTCTGGTCTTTGCTATTCCACTCGAAGTCAAGTGCGACTTTCCCGGAAACAAAATCAATCCTGTGACCATCTAGAAAACCTTTTTTGACGTATTTGTGAAGAATATTTCCAATTTGCTTCGCATGTTCCAACCGGACCAGAAGATCAGCGGAAATGCGGGTTTCTATCCAGTCGGGCAACGGGAATAGCGTATCCACATATTGGGCGATTGGCCCCTTGCTGCCGCCCGGTCTCCTTATCATCTCCGTTGTGATCTCAAACGTTTCCAAAGCATCTGTCACATGTGAGAACTGATCAGGAAAACTGTTGGCCAGAATGGACGCTGCGTTCCTATAACTGTGAATTTCAAACTTCTGCCTGACGTTTTTCGAGAACAAATGTCTCTCGCCTTCTGACATGCCTATTCCGCCGCAACTGACGAATTGTATTTATACGTGTCCCATGTCGGCTTATAGTCATCGCCCGCCTGGTTGCCCCAGACCGTCCAGTTTTCACGGCACCCGCGCCCGAACAATTCCAGGTATGGTCCCCAGCTGCAACTTTCGATGATATCATACTGTTCATCCGGTTTACGGGAATGCTCCCGCTTGCGCGTCCCGAACAGATTGACCTGTCGCCGCCCGGGTTGAAGTGTGCGCGCGTTTTTTCCACGTATCCCGAACAACAGGACTTCGGTGACGTTTCGGAAGTAAAACCCAACACCCCGCCCATCAGAGCCACCATCCTTGCGGACCTTGTGCCAGATGATGTTTGACTTGTAAGCAAAGCCCCACTTGGTCATGACCTGTAATCCCTCAGGGAGCAAAGCATTTGGAACCCAAAGGTAACAATGCGCCCGATCTTCGACAAAATCTGAAACGGGAAGAGTGCATATGTCTTCAAGCGTCATTGTCGGATATCTGGCAAGACGTTTATGTTCAGGGGCCATTTTTCCTGTCCGGTTGGCAAAGCGCCAAGGTGGATCGGCCATGATTGTTGAAAACTTTTCAGACCCGAGAAATTGAGAAAGATCATTCGCGACGCTTGAATCACTCATGACCGCGCTCCGCTTGCCAAACCGTTGTCTGCAATCAAATCAACGTAGCGAAGGCGCTTGCCCTCCATGCCAGTAACCACGCCTGACATTTGGTCGATGGTGTTTTGCGGACGGACATTGTGACGGCCTGAGAACTCATTCACATAACGGTTCAGGTGCTTGGGGCTCATTTTGTGGAACGTGCCCTTGTGAGCGCGTTTGAGCGGTGCCCAGAAGCTTTCCAGACCGTTGATGTGAGCTTGTTCCCGAACATACTCACCAACGGAATGGCGAACTGCCTCGTGCGTCCTGTTGATCCCCTTATAAGCGCTGGCATCATCTGTGTAGACGGCCGCGCACTCGGTGGTGTGGTCAATGACAAAGCCTTGCAGCGTCTTCGACGTGGTGTCCCGTACGACCTTGGCAATAACCTGATTGGTTTCCCGATCCTTCACGCCAGCGACGATGGCTTTGCCAACGCCGCCGCGCCCGGCATTCAACTTCTTGCCCTTGTGCTTATTCTTTTCGAGTCCGCCGATGTAGGTTTCGTCGGCTTCCACCGGGCCACCAAAGGGCAGTGCAACACCATCATCCTCAAGCGCTTTGCGCACCCGGTGCGCCAAATGCCAAGCGGCTTTCTGGGTAATCTCCAGATCGCGATGCAACTTCATAGACGAAACACCCTTGAGGCTGGTGGTCATGAGGTAAATCGCAATTGCCCAGACCTGATAACCGAGATTGGACGCTTCCATGCACGTCCCAGTGCGAACTGAAAATCGCTTGCGGCATTCCTTCTCACGGCAACGGTAGGGCATGGTCTTGTGTGCCGCCCCGGACAGCACGCTGGTCGATCCGCAATGTGGACAGTGAGGACCATCGGCCCAGCGTTCCTCGGTAAACCACTTCTCGGCGGCTTCGTCGGTGGGGAATATCTTGAACAGCTTTACGAGGCTGATACCTTCACGATAGTGCTTACCGGGTGCTTTCTGTGCCATGTGTATCTCCCTTGATCTTGGGCACTATTGAATCACCTATGGTCTAGGGCGTCAAGCCCTTTTGGGCACTATCGTATATAATTCCCTTCGATTGACTGATCAATTGCTGTGTTTAATAGACTCTTCTTGCGTGTCATGTGGTTGATTCCTTTCGTCCACTAGGTTGCGCAAGTGGGCGGCTGCTCTCCAAAGTAGGCCGTCCACTTCTTCCCGATATCGGGGAAGCACTTTGTCACCGACTTGCTCCTTGGTAAGTGCAGTGATCCATTTCAAATTATCCAATAGGTCCAACGTTACACCCGAAATCTCGCGGCGAGATTCTTGCTTTTCCTTACTCCAAGGGTGATGGAGCACCTCACCTGTAGACGTGTCCGTGTAGGTCATTTGAGGATCGGGAGGTTCAAACCCTTCCTTGGTATAGCCACCCGTTTCGTTGCGGACGTAACCCGGTTTTGCACTGCCGATGTTTGCGGTGTTCTGGGTGTAGGTCGTACCGTTGCGGGTGACCTTTCGCTTCGGCTTATCTTCCAACGGTTGGAAGATATTATCTGTGTTTGGAACACAGATAGCTTTTCGCACATCACCCACAAATTTGTTTCCAACACGACACTGGCGGGCGATTTCCCGGTCTGACCACTGCGCCCACTCCGGGTCATTCAATAGGCGGCTAACAGCCTGTCTCTTGTCCTCATTGGTTCGGCGCGCACCATGTGCGGCATTGGCTCCGACAGAATAAAGTACAGCATTCCGCAACGAGCCTTGCCGAACATCTGCATTGATCATCGCGCGCGTGATCTGGTCGATTGGTACATCAAGCCATTCACCGTCCTTACCGGCATGATTTTGCAGGGTGGACAGGTAGTCGTAGACGGTGTTGGCCGTTTTCTCTTTGGTGCGTGGGTCAACACGTTCGGTTGTGTGCCTGAGAAATGCCTGTCTAAGGCTGATCTCCTTGGCTTGGGTAACAACAGGGGCAGGCAAGGCGTGCGTCGCATCAGCGACCCGCTCAGACATCGTGTCTGCCGCCTGCGCGGCTGAGTGCAGGTTCATGGCAGGCCATTTTCCAAGTGTTTTGGATTTTGTTTTGCCATGCGCAAATTTGACCAGACGCCAAGTTTTGGTTTTTGTGCCGACGTCTAAATACAGGTTTGGGAAGACGCCTTTGCGCTGGTCAGCATAACGGTTTGTGCCGGACTTCGAAAACGGCAGTTTGTCGATACTGCCTTCGGTGAACTTGATACGTTGGGTTGCCATGGAGGCCTCCATTTTTGCAATTATTTTGCAATTTTCGTATCAACCACCACCGGGTCTGCTCAACCGAAGTGTCTGTATTTATTAGGTAAAAGCAACATAAGCCACCGTCAGCAACCCAATTTTCCCGTATTTGTAATCAGTAGGTCCGCGGTTCGAGTCCGTGTGGGGGCACCATTTCAACCGATTGATATTAAATGACAAAGTGAGCGCTCAGCCGTTCGCATTAGTGTGTATTTTCAAACGTTTTTCAAACACACCGAAGAATCGAATAATGGTACCATGTTTAGCGATATTCCGCATCGTTCAAAGGAATGGCCACTAAATATGGTTGGTGAATTGGGTTGGTTTGCGCTAAAACGCAGATAGTTCACCACTAACAAACTTGGGAACGTAATAAGAAGACGAAACAGAGGCGGGTATAATGAACTTCATCGCGTTAGAATCAGAACAGAAGCTACGCGGTGGATACTACACGCCTGCCGACCTCGCTAATTTCTTAACCCGATGGATAGCTCCGAGCGCCGGAACCCGCGTGCTTGAACCAAGCTGCGGAGATGGCGCATTTTTCCCAACGCTTGATGGATCTGACGCAACAGTTACGGCATTCGAACTATCGCCAGAAGAAGCTGCAAAGGCTTCGGCGCGTGGTCTGCCGGATTGTACCGTTCACAATCGAGATTTCTTAAGTTGGGCGCTGGCAGCGGAACGCGGCCAGTTCGATGCGGTCATCGGCAACCCACCGTTTGTCAAGTACCAGTATCTCCCGGCGGACTTCCAAGCCAACGCTGAACGTGTGTTTGCGCGTCTCGGCTGCAAATTCACGAAACACACTAATGCATGGGTTCCTTTCATTCTCGCGTCGATGGACCTGCTGCGCCCCGGTGGGCGGCTAGCGATGGTGGTTCCGTCCGAGATCGTGCACGTTATGCACGCGCAATCCTTGCGAACCTATCTCGGACAGCAATGTCGCCGCATAGTGATCGTAGACCCTCAAGAAATCTGGTTCGAAGGCACCTTGCAGGGCGCGGTCCTGCTGATGGCCGAGAAGAAGGCTGCGCCTGATGTCCACGGCGAAGGGCTAGGCATTCACCGCGTAGCCGGTCGCGACTTCCTACGCGAAGACCCAGAAGCAGTTTTCAACACACCCCGAGCGATCAACGGAAAGACTGTTCAAGGCAAGTGGACACGCGCACTGGTGCCCACCGCGACTCTATCCACCCTCGAAGCCTTAGAAGAAGATTCCAGATTCTGCCGCTTCGACGATGCCGCTAAAGTGGACGTGGGCATAGTCACGGGTGCCAACAAGTTTTTCCTCGTCACAGACGACGTTGTGCGACAGAACGGACTGGAAAAGTGGGCGCATCCAATGTTTGGGCGCAGCGACCATTGCCCCGGAGTGATCTATGATAACGCGCAGCACGCCCGCAATGCGGCTACAGGCAAGCCTACGAACTTCCTGTGGCTCGACAGTTCGGTTATGGATAGTGCCAAAGGTCGCGCTTACATCGCTTCGGGCGAACACGAAAAGCTCCACGAGCGATATAAATGCCGTATCCGAAAGCCGTGGTACACGGTGCCTTCGGTGCACGCTACCGAGGTTGGAATGCTCAAGCGCAGCCACAACACGCCCCGCCTAATTCATAATCGTGTCGGGGCCTACACAACCGATACCGCCTATCGCATTCGTGCCCTTCGCGGTACAGCGGATGCTTTGGTTTATGGCTTCTACAACAGCCTGACCGCCCTCAGCGCGGAACTGGAAGGGCGTCACTATGGCGGTGGTGTTTTAGAGCTGGTGCCCAGCGAAATTGAGAAGCTGCTGTTACCTGCACCCGAAGGCATCTCCCCAAATGTTGAGAAATTGGACCGTATGGTGCGCGAAGATTCTGTGGCGGACACGCTGGAAGTGCAATCAGAAGATGTGCTTGGTGCTCTGACTAAGGCTGAACAGATGGACCTGCTTGCCGCTTGGGCTACTCTACGCGACCGCCGCCACCGAATTCCTTCTTAGTCGATTTCCAAAGTGAAGCGCGAAGGATCTTCGTTTTCGCGGAACAGTTTCAGCACGCGATCCAGCAAATCCTCTTTAGCAACGAGCGGTTTGGCATCGCCCCAGTGTAAGCCGGTCATGCTGTTGCGCTGCCGGTAGGAAGCTGTGTCAGTCCGCGTATTGTGCGAGAGGTGCATAGTGTGGACTCCGTAATCCACGTCTTTCACGATTAGTCGAATCTGCGCCTCTGCCCGTTCAATGTGGGCCCGTGCGGGAGCAGCGTCAGGTTCCCAGTCCAACGCCGCAAACACTTCGTCTCGGAAATAGTGTCGTTGGTCGATACCTTCCATTGCGCCAACACCTAGAAGCATAGAGCCAGTGGGGCTGGTGTTCGCGCCAGTGGGAATGTTCAAGTGGCGACGGGTCAGACCATTGCTTAGTATCGCAGAAATCGCGACATAGTTACATTTCCTCACCGGGCGCAAGCACTTCACCGACATTCTCAAAATCGTCGCCACTGGCAACCATGCATGTTATCCCATTGTCCAACGTCATAATAATTGTCCACGTGCCGGTTTCCGCAGAGGCAAACAACTCCATTAAAGCTCCATCTGAATCAAGACCGATTGATTGCTGTGTTTCACCGAATTTATTTTCGAACCAGTAGAGTGCCACTTCTCGTGGGGCGCAGTTCTGTGCCTGTGCCAAAGTCCCAAAGAAGATCAGAGCAAGTGTCAGTAGCGCGCGCATCACCGACACCCGGCGTCATGCCCGGCCACCACGTCGGCAACCGCCCCACCCGTCACGTCATTGATACCGGGATCGGCCAGCGCAGCATCAGCCAGATTGTCAATTGCCCGGCTGTACGTTGGACCGCAGAACGCCGCGTCACTTGTCGCGCTGCTGCAACCTGTCACGCCAACCAAGATTAGAACTGTCACCATGAATCGCATCGTCGATCCTTTCGGTTGTTTCTAGTTTTTCGCGGGTCTGTTTTGTGCGTTCGGACTTCTTGCCGGAACTGCGGGCGCTGAACCACGTAGCCGCCAAGGCGATTGCCCCGGCGATGTACGGCCAGAACTCGGCAATCAGTGAGGAAATCAAGCCGGTCATCAACGTCTCCCCCGCTTCCAGTCCTTCCAACGGGACAGCATGACCAGACTGACGCCTATCAGTGTAAGGGCCACGAAGGCCCACTGGATTGCCTCTGCATGCTGTATGAGGGGTTGAAGCTTGCTAGCGGCCCCTTGGGCATCAGCTCCCAGCTTTGCCAGCTCTCCAGCGGCGACAGAGCCCGTGGTGCCGATAGCGGCACCTGTGCCCCCTGTCATTGTCTTGGATTGGGACAAGCCGCGAGGAGCCTTGCGATTGAGCCACGGTCCGACCTTGAAGCCAGGGCAGGCTTTGGCGGCGACCTCGTTGTGACCAATCACTTTTTTGATGGAAGGGAATTTTCGACGCAATTCAGCAATTCGTTTGCGAAGCGCGACCGCTTGTTCATGTGTGAAATGATCCTCGAACTGGTCATTTTCCGAGGAAGCCGCCCCGCCAATCAGACAGAGGTGAATCGTCCGTTTGTTGTGGCCTCTTGCTCCCGCTGTGACATGTTCCCAAGGGTCCCCGTCGTTATCCAGATCGCGCCCGATAGCCTCATCGCCATTGCGGCCAATGATCCAAGCGTAGCCGTTCCCCAGCCAGCCACGATCCTCGACGTGCCAGCGTGTGATTTCGTCGCGCTGTTCCTCAACCGATGCATCAGCCATCCAGCCCGTATGTGTGGCCGAACAATGCACCATGATCGTGTCAACGTGTCTCATATTCCGTCCTCCAGGATAAACGCTTCGGACAGGAAGCTCCCCGCGATCACGCGGTCCCCATCGAAGAAGCGATAGTCAGTTTTCAGGTTGTGAGCGCCAACCGGCAGGTTGGGTTGCTCTTGATGCCCGATCCACCACCAAAGAGGGTGATAAGTGCAGTATTTGGTTTCTGTGGAATATGGGATTTCCGTTGACCATTCCCGGTCGTCGTAATGGTTATGATCTTCGGTCAGGTTACGCATGGACGTTCGATACTGGCCCGGGCTATTCGTCAGAAGCACAACATCCGCCGCCACAAACAGATCATCGCCCGGAGCGATGCTGTCGGCCTCGACCCCGCTTTGAATGCAGGTATCGGAATCGCCCCCAATCTCACTGAGTGCAACCACTCGAATAGAGCGCACTTCGATGTACGAACTGATATCCGGTTTGGTTTGGATGCTAAAAATGATGTACCCAAGACCGATCAAAAGGACGCCCGGCATTATCTTCAGGCGAATTCGTTGCACTCTATCCATTACGAACGTCCTCGAATGATTAACAGGAAACTTCGCAGTCGGACCGGGTCGGTGATGATTTTGCCGATCAACTCACCGAAAGCTGCCCAAAACCCGGCAACGGGTATCAGGTAGATTTCTCTGGGCCACCCCGCCATATCCAGAGTGGCTTCGGTCAAGAGCCAGGACCAAACCAACCCAACCGCGATCCCACGAAGCGTCAGTCTTGCGCCCTCGCGGCCCTCAACTGGTCGACGTATGAAAACAGCACCGGCTGCGGCGGCTACCCAGAACACACCCGGATATCCGGTCCAATGTTCCACCATCAGGCCAAACGACCCGAAGCCGCTGACTTTTGCCGCAAAGGTCGCAGCATCGATTGCCGCTTGTGATTTGATTGTCATGTCTACTCACTCAGTTGATCGTTTCAGATCACCGGGGATTTTTGTTATTCGCCGCCCGGTACGGGTTTGCTCACCCCTTTGAAGGGCTATCGCCATTTCCAGATGATCACTGCGGCCACCATCAAAAAGCGGCGCCAGCTTGGAACACCCCCAGCCACCAATGCATCCGCGAAGGGGCCGGCAGCCGCGGTGCGCGACCATCCTTGGGTCAATGCGTAGTCATGCAGGCAGGCGGCCTTCAGATATCGCGGATCATGTGGGTTAAAGAGCCACCCAAAGCCCCGAACAGACACGTCGAAACCGAACCCCTCTGGCACGGTCAGAAACGCGCCGGACCCGATCACGCCAATCTCCCAAGTCACGTCTTTGGTAGTGCGATAAAATCGTGTGTTTGAGACTGGTGCGTACCAGTCTTGCAGGTCAGTAAAAGCTGACATCGATCACAGAACGACGACGATACATTTACCCGATCCACCGGCGGCACCAAACCCTCCACCACCGCTGGGGGTAGACCCCGCGGATGATGAAGCACCACCATTCCCCGCATGAAGCGAAGCGCCACCGGAAGTGTACCCACCACCGCCACCGCCATAGATCGCAGCGCCACCGTTAAAGTGCCTAACGCGATGATCCCTCGTATCCATACCAGCAGCGCCACCAAAGATGCTGGACGCATCCGCACCAGGGCTGGAACCACCCCCAATGCTGCCCCCGGCTTCTCTCGCTCCGGCCGCGAGTTCTCCGCCCCCACCGCCAAAGATATTGAGGAACCCCGGTCCACCGCCATAGGCCGTGACCAAAGATCCGAATGTCGTGTTGCCACCCGCAACACCAGCAGCACCCCCCGCACCGATTGTTACGGAGTACGAACTCGACAGATCGCCTGCCCGTGCCAGATATTCGCTGAATGCGCCGCCACCGCCGCCGGATGCAGTACCACCACCGCCGCCGCCACCCCAACACTGGATGAGAACGGCTCTGTCGGCGTTTAGACCGACCGGTTTGTTCCAGGTTCCGCTTTCGGTAAACACCTGATGATCGAAGACTGTCGAGTTGCTGTTGCCTCCGCCTGATAAGACGTAGAATTTGTTCGAGTGGTAGAGAAGTAAATCGTAGCCGTCCTGAACCAGGTCCCCGGATGCAAGCGCCGATCCATCGTTCTTTACGATGGATTTAGCCCCTACGCTGTCGATATTGAGCGTTTCAGATGAGCCCGTGTTCGCGTTCGGCCATTTGATCGTGAAGTGCATCCCGTCAACGAGATTGTCAGCATCGAAATCCGGGTCTACATCCGCGGTGTAAGTATCGGTTCCGGCCGCACTGGTCAGATGCAGCGTTGAGGCGTCAAAGAGGATCTTCAACAGATCATCGTACTGGCCCATGAAATCATCGCCTGCGACGGATGTGGAAGTCTCGTTGTATCGGGTACGTGTTGCCATCAGGTCCAAAGCTCCGGTGCTTCATCGACACAAGTCAGGGTGAACTGCAGATCGGAACGCGACTGCATCCCCACCACGATCATGCGTCGGGTTTCTTCATTCAAAGGGCCAACCGCTGCGAGAATTCCTTCGTCGAGCCCGGTTGCAGAAACGGGTGCGGCAAACTCAAGCCAATCGGTCTCGCCGGTCGTTCCGGTCAAAGTGTGCGTGGTGCGGGTGTTGTTCGTGCGGTTCAAAATAACGCCGGTCTTGGCTCCGATGAGAGCCACGTCAGTTTCGGTTTCCAGATTGGTCACATCTTCGAAGTAGTCCTCGAAATACACCTTCACCTTGTCGTCCAGACGGATGCGCGTCACGTCTCCGTCGTTGTCTGTTTCAAAGTCCACAATTCGGCCCTGGCCCATACGGCCTGTCATCATGTCATGCGTGAGCCCGATCAATGAACCCCTGCGGCAGACAATTGCTGAAGATGGGGCTTCAAAAGACCAGAACGCACCACGCAACTTGGCGCTTTCAAGATCGTAAGCCACACGCTCTTCTACTTCGGCCACAGTGACCAGAGGGTCGAATGTGACCTGCTCCACCCGTGCCGATCCCTCGTTTTTTGGGTCCGGCCAGACGGTGATTTGTCTGCGTTCGTAACTTCGGTCTCGGTCCTCGAATGTGGCTCGCATCCCGTGTGGCAGCATTGGGAAGGCCTTTTCCCATCGCACATCCGCGGCGTTTCTTGGCGTAAACAACTGCACAGGTGTTTCGGCGGACCGGTCATAGTCCCGAATTACGCCCCAGATTTCACTTTCATAGGGTCGGGCATACCCCGCGGATGCAATGACGCGCGTCACGTCTTTGACAGACTCACCCTCGAAAATCGCGTTGGCCTCATAGCCCGCCGATGCACAAGCGGTGCGCCATGACACCAAACCGTCATCATCGACAATGGCTTCGGGCACAGGGTCGGCGTTCAACATACCCGCAATCACATCGCGGTAATGTGGGGCCGGATTCGACGAAGTCACCCAATCGACCCAACCCGATCCGTCCCAATCCTGTGTGTAGCCGGACGCAACAACGCTTAAGTTCTCAACCGACTTGTTGCGAGCCCGGATCGCAATGAGGGCCAAACCGTCCCGGGCAACCGGTGCTTCGTTACGAATGCTGACACCGCGGGCTAAGATCACGTTGTTGGCGATCCCGTCCTGATCTTCCTGTATCTCAGGTCCCACACCAGTCTGATACCAGAATGGATCCTTAACAGCGCCACCGATGGTGTAATTCGTGTCTGAATATTGTGCTGATCGGATTGCGTATCCGCGCTTAATCTCTATCTCATAGCGACCCTTTGGGAATGTAGCCGTGTCGAGGTAAATCTTGGCCTCGTAGCGATCCATGCGAACGTTCTGGATTTTGGTCGATCCGAGATTGTCCTTGTCCATCCAGTCATCGGAACCGCTGCCCTTGTCGAAGTCACCATGTGAGGTGTATGCGACAGACGAGGGTGCCGCCGTCTGTTCCTTGGTGGCGATACGCGCCTCGACCCACCCCTTCGCCTCTGACGCCGCTTCTGTTACCGACGGGCTGTCCTGCCAGATAAGCTGGATCGTCGCACGCTGTTCCGAGATATCGGCAGCTTCGTAGTGCAGTTCCGGCAAGTTGGTCCAAGTGGTTTCACCTGCAGGGCGAATGCGGAGCCGAAACGGGATACGAATCAACTCTGTATCGGATGCCTTGCGGTGCAAGCCTTGCGGCATAACGATCTGCAACCATGCTTCGTCGGGGGATTCCCTGGTGGCGTATTGCAGAGGTTGGGGAAGCGCGTCGTCGAAGCTGCCCGTCGCACTCTCAAGAACCGTACCGTCGTCGCCGCTGACCGTTTGCCCGACCAAATCGGAGCGCAGGAGTTCCGTGCGTGTCTGACGGGTAACCAATGTAAGTTTTGGGTCACCGGCCCAACCTTCGCGCGTCTCAAATTCAACACCGGACATATCGCCGATGGCCGCATCTTTGATCTCAATGTCCACCAGTTGGTGCGGGCCTGCCAGACCGACCACGACTTCAACCACCTCGTCGAAGCCGGAGAAATAAGTGAATGGCTCGGCCAGAAACGGCGGGTAGACTTTACGAGTTCCCACAACGCGCGGGATCGAACCGTTTTGGCTCAGAACGTTCCCCTGGGCCGCTGCGGAACCGCGTTGTTCGGGCTTCGGGCCTTCTGGCGCCGGATCGAGTGTTGGGGTGCCAACAAGTCCACTGATCAGCGTTGCACCGGAAAAACCAACAACGCCGGCCAAGGCATTTGCGAGAACAACGTTTCCCGCCGTAAGGCCACCCAGAATAGTACCGGAAGCGATACCACCTGTGACGGCCGTAAGTGCAATCGCCGCCACAATGGCGAGCGGGTTCTTTTCGCCGCCACCACCCATAGGGGGCGCGTGGAACGTCACCTCAACCCTTGTGCCGTTGGCTAACTTGGCTTTCGGTGTCACGAGATGCCAGGCACCGCGCGGAACGACCTCGTTTTGTACGCATATCACATCATGCTCATGCCGGGGCCAGCCCTTGGGCAGGCTTTTGACCAGGGCCACCATTTCGGCCAATGTGGTGCGTTCCGATAGATAATAGGTATGCGGCGCGAGCGACAACATCGGCTCGCGGTGGACCGCCATGATCTTAGACATTTTAGGTCAGATATCTCCGATAACCGCAAATGCGGTGTGCGATTGAGTAATGCGTTGCGGGCACAAGACAGGACGCGGTCGCTGTTTCCGTGTGCAACACCTTGCCGCCGCCGGCGAAGATCCCGACATGTGACGCAACCCGCCCCATTGTGCTGAGCATCAAAACCGCATCGAACGGTTGAGGTTCTGATACGCCCACCCAGGGATCAGCATTTTCGCCGCGCTTGATCGCCCGAACGATCCGCATGGTCTGCGTGGCGCTCACCTCCCCGTAAGCGGGTAGTTCGACCCCAAGTTCCCGAGCGTAGATCAGCCGAAGCAACCCCCAGCAATCAACACCCGACATGTCCCGACCGCCGTCAACGAAAGGCAGGCCGACATAGGCAGCGATGTGGGGGCTTACCACCAAAGACCCGGGCAAATGTCTTCGGTCGCGCGAATGTAGGGCCACGGTTCGGTCGCGTAGTCGCGAAGGGCTGCACGGGCTTTCACCTGCAGCACATCAACCGAAACACTGCGAAGCGAGAATTCCTGCAGCGCATAAATCGGTGATGGCGTGACGCTTTCGACGCGAGGACCTACGGAGATGTCAAAATCCGCCGTGCTGATCAGGTAAAGCGCGATCTTCGCCGGGGTTATCGCCTTTTCAAGCGCCCGGCCGATTTCCCGGTCAATGTTCTGCACGGTGATTTCTGTAAATGTGGCGTTCTCGTCATCCGTTGCGGGTTTGGCGTCAAATACGATCCCCTTCCATGTCTCGCCGCCCCAGATGTAATCCACATTGTCGGCAACCACGCGAATTGGTGTGGACAGGTTGTCGTGTTCGACCTTCAGAAAGGCTACCAGAGCATGCGGCGAGTGCGCCGCGTCCAGATCGGCCCGTTGCGTTGTGGTGACAGTGCGTTCGCTCACCCCATGACCCCAAAGCGATCTGGTGGTGCTAGTTGAACCGTCCCGCCGTTTCCATCGTCAACGTCACGTGGCGTGCGATCATAGACAGCATCGTAAAGCGTGACGGCATCGCTATCGTCAAAAAGTGCCGTGTACACAGCATTCGCGGAAGTGGCGGGATCACCAGCGAACGTAACTTCAGCCAGAATGGTAACCCCCGGTGCGGCAGCACGGTATAGTGCTGCGTCTTCGACCGTGATGCGAATATAAGTTAGAGCCGCGATACCGTTCATGACCATTGGCGTGCCATCAAAACCGGCCAACCCCGTTCCTTGATCGTTTACCCGACCGGGATCATTTTGAGCAAAGAACCCCACCAGCGCCGGAACATCTGAAATGTGTATGATCGCATCAATGTAATCGGTCATGGTCGCCTCCTATGTGCCGGACAGGGCTTCAAGGTCGGTGTTCGACAGGCGTGTGGGGTAAAAGACAATGTTTTTGATCCACATGCCGGCGTTCCCACCTGCCGAGTTTGGAACCGTCGCTCCAATGCGACCTGCGGAGATGGTGGGGGGTACGGCGCCGGAAGTATCCGTGGCCACAATATTGCCGTCGCTGGTGATCGCGTAATCGTTGGCTTTATAGGCCATTGCAGTTTTTTTGAACTGTCCCGTATCCGAAACCCCTGTAGATATTCGCGCCTGCGCCACGCCGCCAACCGCTGAAAACAGAAAGAGGTTTTCGCCGCTTCCATTGTACAACAGCATGCGATTGCTGCCGTCGGCGCCAATGGCGAGAGCGCCGCGGGCTCCGGAGGCCTGGCCGCTATCTCCGGCGAATTTCACTTCTGTTGCGATAGCCCCTTCTGTTGCCGGAATTGCAGCAAGGGCCGTGGCCGAAAGCACAGCTCGATCTGCGGCACGCGTCACCGCGGACGTTGTGGTAACGATTGGCGACGATACAAACGCTGCTTTCTCGTGCTGGGCATGGTGAACCACAACGGTCTCGCCGTTTTGTGACGTGCCGCTCGGATATATGTAAACACTGCGACGATTGCCGGAATTCACCGGTGTACCGGTTACCGTGAGGCGTACCAACTGACCCCCATTTGGCCCAGTGCCCCAATCTTCTACCGTAACACTGGTGCTAGTGCCTTGTTGAGAGAAGGAGACAACAGCTCCCAAGCCGGACCAGGTCAATTCACCGAACACAACCCAACCGGAAGGAGCACCCAGATCGTAGAACCCGATACCGCTCTTTACCGCGTCGACATTTTCCAGAATTACGGAATATGTTTCCGCCGAGGCGGTTAGCGTGCCTGCAGATTCAATGCGGCTGCGCGCTACTGATAGGTTCTTATTTTCCAGAGAATATGCGGTTTCACCAGAAAAGATTGATGTTGCTGTGGTGATTGTGAAATCCCTGTCACCGCTCCAATCCGAACTGGCTGAAAAGTCGTTTGAATCTGTAAGCTCATTGGTGCGCGCTTCCTCGACAAGGATACCCCGGGCCGTGCCTGTGTCGGGATCATGGTCGAACCGCACCGCGTCAACCGCAGCCGATTGAACGACCCCGCTCGCATCGAAGTAATAGCCTGTCGAGGCACGGGTAAATGTAACCAAATTTGCAAAGCTGTCTTTTTGCAGCGTCATTTATCTACTCCGAAGTTTTGATTGGCAAAGTCGAGTACAAGATCGGGGACGGCGGCCGAGGTGCCCGGAACATAGGAAGCGAACCATGGATCGATTGCGGATCGCATGACCTGCATGGAAAGCTGAACGAAATCACCGCCCGACGCCGCCGTCATCTGGTAGGGCGGGTTGTTCTTAACGATCCGAAACCATGCGGGATCATCTGTAAGAGGATCGCGCCAGATGAACCGGTTTGAGCCGTTTGCCAAATCATCCCTGAAAAACGCCTTGAACACCGCAAAATCCGTGACGGACAGGTCTTCAAACGCGACCTCGAAAAGCTCAGGGTTGGCCGTAGTACGGGGCCGTTCGACAGGTTCCCCGATTTCCGGCTGAAACGACCCGCGATTGTCCATTGGACCACCGCTGTAGCGAACCGATGGGCGCAACTGGATACTTGAAGGCCAGTAGAGTGTTGTCATCAGCGCGCTACCTTGCTGGATTTCAGGCCGTACCGCGATTCAAATCCGGACATTTCACCCCGTGTTGCAGCCTTGTTGATTTCAGCGACCAGGACTTTCCGACCATCCGGGCCAGTTTGTCTGCGTTCCCGCACCTCAACACCCGGAGCGTTATTGATGATTTGAACGACAGTTCCACCGTTGGGGCTGTTCGTGTTTGCGGGTGCTGTGATGATCATTGGCTGAATAGGGGGAAACTGACCTTTCTCATGATCGAACACGGTCTCGTTTGGGTGAACAATTGATAGGATACCGCCCTTACCATCGACTCCGCCCGAACGAGGACCGGCGCCGGTAAACCCGCCACCGTCGAAGGATAGTAATCTTCCAAGACCCGGAAACGCCCCCTTTAGACCCTGAAACAGGGCCATCTTGAGGAATTGAGCCGCAAGGTTCTCCAAGATATCGACTGCATCGCCACCCTTACCGATGATGATGTCAAACAAGCCATCTATTGCGCTTCTGGTCTCCCCGGCTATGTCGCCGAGTTTGCCAGATGCGTTTTGTGCGCTTTCAATTGTTTTGTCGTATTGCTCACGGGCCAACTCGTGTGCTCTGGCGGCTTCTTCGGGATCTAGCCCAGCTGCCATTGCATCGTTGATGGTTTTCTGTGCCACCTCCAGATTTTGCATCGCTCTAATTGTTGGATCGAGGGAGGCCATCAAGCGATCATACGCTTGTGCTGTCTTATCGATGTCCGCAGCACTACCACGGGAACCGCCGGTTGTGGTGCGACGTAACGCAGCCAGAGCCTCTTGATTCCGTGCAAAGGCCTCACCACGTTCGCGCGCGGCTTCGACCAAAGCGTCTTTGATGACGCCGGAGAAACCGGTATCGCGGACGGTGCCCAATCTGTTTCTTTCACGCTCCGCCGCAAGCTCCCCGGCGATTTGGACTTTGGAAGCTCCGCTGCGCAACCCCTTTAATTCGATTTCCTGCAATCGAATTCTCTGTTCTTCGGTTTCGGCTCGGGAACCAGCGGCGCCCACTTCGGCGGCGAGGGCGCGGAATGTCGCAAACGCGGTTGAAAACTTCCTGATCAGTGTGTCCGCCTGTCCCAGAACACCACTGAGATCGATGTTGGATGTGGATAGAGCCAACGCGTCGGACTGGTCCACGGCTCCGCCTAACTTACTGACAACATCATCCATAGCATCCTGCTGGCCCTGTATCGCGGCCTCTATGTCCTGGAATATCTGAACCGATTGTTCCTGTAGGTTTAGGAATTGTTCGGTAGCACTTTGGGCTTTGTAAATATTATCAACGAATTGCAGTTCTTCATCCGAGAGGTTTTCAACACCGCCTCGAATTTCGGTGAATACGTTGGCCAGAGTTTGAAGCGCTGCAGCGGATTCCTCGGTTCCCTCGACGGTATCTAGATTGTCCAAAGCAGACTTAAGCTGTTCCGCCTCTTGTCGTGAAAGCCCCAGCTCACGTGAGAGCTGTGCGAGCCGCGCAACTTCGCCCTGACCAAAAAGCTTAAATACAAGACCGGATATAAGGCCGCCGTCTAGTGATTCCGCGAGCGCTTCCCGAGCGTCCCGTAATTCTCGTGCAGCCTTTTCAAGCGCGATTTCGCTTTGGGCTTGCACGAGTTCCAAAACAGAAACTCGCATGCGGCCAAACTTCTCGATCAGGCGATCAACGTTTTCGCCAGAAGCATTGGCCAGAGCGGTTTCAACGTTCTGAAGGCTTTCTTCAAGTTCATCGAGTTGTTTAGCCATGGCCTCTGAATCGGCCCCGGCGCTCAAGAGAGCGGCCCCAAGGGGGATCGCAATTGCCACGACGGCCCCCATTAACGCACCGACCGTACCGAAACCCTGGATTAATTGCGGTAGCTGCTGACCCATTGCGACGGAAGCCGCAGTTCCGGCGCCGATCTGAGTGGCCATGTCTCCGACTTGGAAACCGAGGTTTTGTGCGGCGCCAGCACCGAGATTGAGGCGCGCCGTCGTGCTCCGCATCGCGCGCCGAAGGCCACCCATAGACGTCTGTGCGTTACGCCCGGCCCGTTGAGCCGCGCTCCCCATTCGGTCGAGCGCCTGCCCCCCGTCTCGCCCCAAACGCTCTACTGCGCTTTCGGTCTTATGAGCTTTGCGGGCCACGCCGTCCATCGCATTTTCAGCGCGTTCGGCCCCCGTTTCCATCTGCCGGGGATCAAGTGCGAGGCTTAGTTTTGCCATGTTCTTTTAACTCCGCCTGGTCCATTGCCTGCATCACACGCAGGAAACATTCACGCTGAACCGGCCCTGTGATCCCGTTGAAATCCGCATAGGCCTTGATTTCAGATATTGGGATGCCACCCACTCCGAACCCGACCTGTCGTGAGGATCGAAGTGCAATGTAGCTTCGCCAATAATAGGGGTGTTCCGGCTGAGGAAGGTTTGTGACTTCCGGCGCGCCCTTGCGTGTCAGATACCGGAGCTCGTCATCCGAATATCTAAGCCGCCAGGACAGCGCCTCTGTTAGTTTTTTATCGTGTTTTCGGTCTCGGTCAGAAGGTGTTCACCGGCCTTGCGACACTGTAGTTCGAGATCCGTGATCGCTTTGGCAATTTCAGGGATCACGCTGTCCCCAAGGGCTAAGAAATGCTCGCGGTCGCACGTGATGGCCTTACCGCCGTTCAGGATGTTGGATTCCCACGTGAGGATACACGCATCGTAGAACAATCCAATTCGCTCGGAACCAAGAGACTTGGTTTTTTCATGCCGCTTTCGTGCGCGCGTTTCAGGGTCTTCCGTGGATGCGATCACTTCGGCGGCGATCCCGTGAGATAGGGAAAGTTGGTCCAAACCCATCGAATATGCGGCATTCAACGGGCCTGCTACGCGAGCGTCCACCTTAAGATAGCAGGGCTTTCCGCCTGCCAAGAAATCCGGCAGATCAGCCTTGAACTTAACAACCGGGATTTCACGATTTGGCAGGTTCAGCATCTTGCTTCTTATCCTTGGCTACAAGTTGCGGTTTGCCGGAAAGGCCTAGCTCATTGGCTTCCGAATTGGAAATGGGGTCGCCCAGGCGGAACAGTTTTTCCTTGCCCTTAACGACCCCTGTGAATTGAATAGCGGCCTTCATTACGACACCGCCCGGGTGATCTTGATCACCGCCTTTTCCTTCGAACTGTCGTAGTGCGGCATGATCTCGACCTTTTGCATGGCATCGCCTGCACTTAGGTCCAGCTCGGTTGATCCGAAATGACAGACCGGGAACAGAACAGTGTATTTTTCACCCGTAACCGATCCGATTGGTACGGTCACAGCAAACGAATTGTGCCGTTTGCGGGCCGCGTTGTAGATATTGAGGAAATTGGTCTCGATATAGATGTTCGCCGTAAGCTTAGGCAGGAAATTGCCCCGGCGAATGCCGCAGATTTTTTTACTGGAAAGCTTGGGTTGCCGGTCTCGCTGTTCGAAGTCGAATGCGATCTCAAGAGATTGCATGCAGTCGAGCGCGTAGCCCGCGAACTTGATGGTTCCTACGTCTTGACCCGATACCAAAGGATCAACCACGGATGGGTCAGTGTACGTGGCACCGGTAATGGCAGACGTGGTTGCATTATCAGACCCTCTGCCCATGAGGTTCAGAGAGATTTGCGCCTCGCGTTCGGCCTGAAGGTTGATTGACCCACTAATGGCTTCAACACCCCGGAACCGCGTCATGGTCGCCGTTCCACCAACACCGGCATTGACAGTGTTTTCGACCGTGACGGATTGTTCCTTTTTGGCGTCTTTGAGGACGTTGGTCGCCCAATCGGCTTGCAACAGTGTCGACAGCAGTTCGTCGGCCGCACCGTAGTAGAGCGGTCCCTCGTAAGTGCCTTCGACCATGTCGATACCGTAGCCTTGACCGGTTCGGGCGCCCTTACCGGTCAAAGACTGACCGTAGAACACATCGGGTTTGGAACTCATACGAACGAGGTCGTGCATCGTCGAAAAGCCCGGTGTCGAGGGGGTGGTCCCGACAGTGGTTTCCGCAACAATCGCGGAACGAGTTTCAGAAGTGGCGAAGCCTGTCATGTTTGCCTCCTATCAGGCCAGAGAGTAGCGCGTGAAAGGCGCGGTGATATTGGTGATCGTGAATGGTGCATCCTTGAACGACGCGGACACATACGGGTGTTGCGGCGATCCGCCGTTGATTCCGGTTGGTGAGAACCGCAGAAATGCGTCTTCGTGGCTGGTGATCGCTACGCCTTGGCTGTCCAGCGTGACGCCGTGCAGAAAGTTGATGATCGTTTCGGCGTGTTTCCGCCAAGCGGATGAGCCCTTTGCACCATCGGTGTAAATCGCCACGACCAGAGTGCCGATATTGTCGATGCGGTTCCTCGTTCGCCCCATAGTTCCCTGCAGTCTGGCGCCCGGATTGATGGTCAACTGAACACTGTCCGCTTCAGGCGTGAATGTTTGAGCATCAAAGCCGATCTTCGTGGTCGTACCCCATTGGGAACGGAAGAAGGTCTCAACAACCTTGCGCTCTGCGTCGAGTGTCATATAGTTTCAACCTATGAGATATTTACTTTTTCTTGCGCTATTGGCGCCCATTCCAGCGCGAGCCGATTTGACACACAAACAGTGTATTCGGGAGTTGCTCGAAATAGACCTTATGCGGTCCGCAATTGTTTTACCTTTACTAGATCAACAGGGTCGTATCTTTGAAACCAAACCAAAGGGCGACGAAGCGGCGCTGTCATTCCTTCAGTCTTCATTGGACTTCAGCAACGATTTCCAAGCGCTCTACGAAGATTACTACAACTCTGTCGCCGATATCTGCGAAACGCTCCGCTAAATCTCCGCCCCATCAAACGCGGCTTGTATTTCCGCTACCGTCAAGCCCACCATGCCACTTGGGGCCTGCCCTGAATATCCGTCTTCCAAGCGCCCCGCGTAAGGCAGGTTGTTCGTAAGATAAACAACCGGAAACCCCTCAGACGCCGCATATGCAGACAAGGCCCCTTCAGCGCGCGCTATCGTTGTCTGACCACCTTTGTCGAATGTTTCCGACGTTGATAAATCCTCTGAACCAATTGACAGGTTCCAGTTTCCTTTGAACCGACCCTCCTTCACGGGTGATTTGAGGACCACGCTGCGAACTGCGTGAAGTCCAATCAGTTGTACAAACTCGTGAACATCATCGATCTTTGCGGCCAATTCGGCCTTTAACTGGATCTCGAACTGACGTGCTCTCACGACAACCGTTCCCGACCGACCGCGTAGAACAACGACCCCGCCCCAAGAACGTCCTGTGTGAGCCGGATATCGAACACCCGGGTGCCAATCGTGAGCTTCCAACCTTCCTTGCAGGACGTGAACCCCTCCAACATGACTAGCGTATCGCCGGGACCAACCACATAATCGGGAAAGATATCCTGAACCGGTTTGGTTGTCTCAATCACGGCCCGGCCAGTGTTGGTCGTCGTAGTGGTGCCGTAAGGCGCTCCGGTTTCGGTGCTATAGGTTTCAGTATCAAGGACTTGCGCCGACCCAATACTTGCGCCGTAAATTTGTGTCGCAAAATCCAGGGTTACACCCGGCGCATTTGCGTTCGAATAGTAGGGCAAAGCCCAAGCCTCAATATCCGCCCCAAAAACAACGTTCTCGAAGTCCAACACCAGCGACGGGAGCGTTTCACTTACCTTGTAGGTTTCGAACCACGTCAACGGTGTCTCATATGACACGCTTGCCACGTGGATCGCATCGGGAATAGCTTTATCAACCGCACCAAATGCTTTGGCCGCGATTTGTGCGACTGTTAGGGCCATAACGCCTCCAATTACTGAAATTCCAGCCCCAGAGAACCCGCTGACAGTCAAAGCATCTGATCTGCTTTTGACCGGCTGAAACTTTGCCATTTTTGACCGTGCGACCCAGTCTGACTTCTATAGACGCCCGGCTTCCACATTCGCATTCCAACGGTTCGCCCGCGTATGTGCGTTGCGGCCTAACCGGTTTGTCTGAAACTAGGGGAAGGCCTTTTCCCATGCGTCTGCTTCATGGCGGCGTAGTTCGTCGAGAGTGAGTTCGTTTCCCCTTCTGTCAACAAACCGGTCCAGAGACAATTTCCCCTTCCGAAACAGGGTCGCTTTCTTCGTCCCCATCACGTCGTTCTGAAACTCAACGGGCTGCTTACGCAACCAATCGCTATAGGTCAGATCAGCCGCCACCTGTCCGTTCATGCTGGACCGTGTGCTGTCCGGCAGCCCCTGCAAGCCCATTTGCCTCCACGACTTCAGCACCGGTGCCGTGGAACTTCGGCAATTCATATGTGCCGGGGGTCTCGGCCCTTTGTCCACTTCGTAGACAAGACCGTCTCTGGCGCGGCAAATAGGACTCGTGCGTCCGTCCAGTGTCGAAAGCCACTGGACGCCCTTGATCAAGCTCTTGTTGCGTTCGTAGAGCCTTGATCGGGCCGCGTTGGCAGTATGGTTTATCGCGGTTCGAACGGTCGTTTCCGCCGACTTTCTACTGACCTCGGCAACGCCTCGTGTTGACCGTGTCCCTCGTATCACACGCACGATTTCGTCGTTTGTCTGACCCTCGATAATCCCCATCCGGATAGCGCCTCTGAGACGTCGGAACGCGGCTTCCGAAAGCTCCTTGTACCAATCCTTCAGCAATCGTCCCTGAAAGGGGCGTGAAGTTACGGCAGCAACGATTTGGTCATCGGCAGGTCGAACCATCTCAAAATTGATCGGGACAACACGATTGAACATGTCGATCTGAAAATCAACTTCATAACTTGCCAGCGCGCCTATATCGATATGCAACTGCCCCGTCGCATCCGCATAAACGCTGTCGATGATCCGACGCAGTTCCCGAAGTAGCTTTGACTGCCTCTGCTTGCTCAGGCCGGTTAAATCGTCCCGAAGAATACGCTCCAACACTCTTGCATCAGATTGTTTCAACGCCGCAAGGATCTTACGGACCGTTGCGTTCGAAAGTCTGTGCAACCCGATCTGATGCCTTGTCAGTGCATTTGCGATTTCGTCGTTTACTGGCATCAGACCCGTGCTACGCCACCAGATACTCGCGACCCGGCGGTACTATCCGTAAGTCCCGATACCATGTCTCGCACGATCAGAAGGATCGGTCGGGACGCCTCTGCATCCGTGCGATAGTTCGCAAATTCAACGTCCGCAGGTCCGGCCTTCGCCCGCTTCACGGCCTCTGAGGGGGTCACATCGGGTGTCATCGTGCCCGGTGTGGTCAACTCCCGCAACGCGACTTCAGCCGTAGCGTTTTTGATCTCAATGGGCACCTCGTCCGATGCGACGCTGTATCCGTTGCGGTCAACTACGTCATGTCGCGGCCAAGACATTGCCTGGGTGCGTCCATTGATCGGGTATCCCTTCCAGGAAAACGACGTGTTCAGGAAGTTACTGGCGCGCCTGATCGCCTCTTCCTTGATGGCATCTGTCCCGGTCCATGCAGCACTGCCAAGTGCAGTGTGGTACGCATCCACCGTGGCCAGATCGACCAGCGCGTCTGCGTTAGCCAGACCGGTGCCATCTTCAGGCGTAAGGGCCATTACTCGCCACCGATATCAACAAAGATAACGCTCGCGGCCAGATCGCGCAATTCAGCAACCACGGCAGCCTTATCGAAGACAGCGTCATGCGCTTCAAGCAGATCAATCACATCCGCCTTTTTCATCTTCGCAAGAACTTCACGGGTCAACGGTTCTTCCAAATTGACCGCAGTTCCGGCCTCGAAAAGCTCGTGCTTATCAGGGTCGAAATCCGCCTCGTTGATGACGCAGTACCCGTCTCCGCCGTCTTGCTTGATACTTATGGTAGGGGTTTGCATGTCTTTCGCCTCTTTACGGTCTGATCTTAAGAAAGGGGCCACCATCGCAGCCCCTCAAAAAGACCAAATGGTTTAACCCATCAATGTCGCGATGTGGGCAGGCTTGATAGCCTTTTGACCCCAAGCCAAACGAACATGGATGACGTTCTGCAAGAACTGCTTGTACAGCGCCAGCTCGAACGCGAGACCGGAACGTTCATCCACAATCGTGGTTACATCAACCGCCATGTCGCCGCCGTCCGGCATCGCAGGCGCCCGAGTTGCCAGCACGATTGCTGAACGTGCGAAGGCCACGTTCGGCGTGTAGCTGTTGCCTACCGTAATCGTAGCGTTGTTGGCCGGAGCGGCCTGAAGACCTGGCTTGCCAATATTGATCGGCGTGGTCGACAGATCGGCATTGACGACATATTTGCGAGTGTCACCCGCAAAGGTAACAATGTCGCCCGCCAGAACAGTGCCCGAACCAGTGTCGACCGGGACAGCGGTAGTACCCACCGCGGGCGTACCATTCACCAGATAACCGGTGCCAGTACCCTTGGTGTGGACCGTGATCGGATCGGAATGGCGAACGGCCATTTTCATGATGCGATCCGTCATGCCGTTGCGAAGCATGTCGTCAGAACCGGCCTCGTTTACCTTGAACAATCCCGATTGCTTGCCGCGCAAGTTGCCGATGGCAGCGTGACCGAGAACAATTTGGAGATCGTTGGTGGGCGCACCATTTTCTTCCAGCACACCCAGGACATTCGCGAAGTCGGTCATGTCTGCGGCGGTGCCAAACGGTGTACTACCGGCCGTACCTACAGCACGAGAAGCGCTGTTATAGGCTTCGGTGTGCAGATCGCTTTCGATCTCATTCACCAAAGACCGCATGCCCTGAAACGCACGATCCGCCATGATGGTCGAGAAGGTGCCGGCATTGGAAAGGCCGCGCGTTTCTTCACCACTGAAACGGATCGGAACGTGTTTGGATTTTGTGATAGCAACCGGGATACCCTCGGTCGTATTGTCGCCGGTATCCGGTGCGTTCACCGCAGCCGTGTTATTGGCCGATGTTTCGGCGGATGTTTCCGGCACATAGACCGTTTGACCGATGGCCGCACGCGCAACGTCAGAGTCGCGGTTCACCGCCGGGATGTAGCCCGTCAGTTCACGAGAAACCACATCAAGGGCCTCGTAGAAATCCGGAAGCAGATTTGTAAGTGTGTTAGCCATGATGATTTCTCCTTGTCACAGCGTTTAATTGATGGACCAGAAGTCCTGCTCTTTGGGCCATCCAGCCCCAACGTCGTCAGCATCCACTGAGTGACAAATTTTATTGGTCGACGACTTTCACGCCGTCAGCCATCGCCTTCCGACGCTCGCCGTGCGACAATGCATCGTATTCGCTTCGCGTGATGTTCTTTGCTCCACCGCCATCACCGCCACCCCCCTGAGCGCCGCTGCCCGATTGGCTGCGACCCTTGAGAATGTTGTCTTTGAACGGTGAAGATTCGACGATGATTTCGAGCGCTTCATCAAAATCCGCAGGCTCACCCGGGTTGGCCTTCGAGTAGACTTGGTTGCCGCTCGCATCTTTGGCGATGATCTTGCCGTTTTCGATAGTGAAGTGTCTGCCAAATGTCGCCTCGACCATCGGAATCGGAACAGCCATCTTTTCCGCGATGAATTCGGATCGGGCGAAACTGCCGCCGATCTTCTCTTGGTGTAACGATGACTTGAGAGTTTTGTTTTCCTCAACGACCGGCGCGTATTTTTCTTCGACGGCCTTGATCGCTTCGTTCTTAATCTTGTCGACCTCGCCCGCTTCGACCAAGTCCTTGTCCTTGAAGTTCTTGACCTGTTTAACGGCCTCGATAGCCGCCGCCGGATCTTCAATCCCATCGAAAGTCTTGAGGGCCGCCTCGGCCGCCTCCTTCGCCTCGCGATGGCCTTTAGCCTCACCGTTGAGCCGTGAGATCGTGGCAACCGTTCCGGGCGCGTCGAACACGATTTCTTTTTCTCCGTCGATGTAGATCGGCTTTCCGTCACTCACCTCGGCGTATGTTTTTCCGTCGACCTCGATTGTTTTAAGCTTCACGACTCTCTCCTTCGGGCGTCCGCCCGTTGCTATGGATCATCCGATCCGGTGCGCCGTTACACGTCCGTGCAGACGGCTCTAAATTTGGTCTGAAATCCCGCTGGACATCATGTCAGCTTCGATAAATTCTTGATCCGCTTCGTGATCGTAGTCAGCGGATAGGACACTGCGCCGTTTGGCCTCCCGAATCGTTGCCCTATGGCTGATCACACCGTTGTTGTTCAAGGTCAGAACATGCTTGAAACTATCGTCATCACTCCAACCCAGATCAAAATCAGTGTCGATGTTGACGGTCACCGCGTCGTCAGTCTGGAACCACATCGCTGTGAGCTCAAACGCGCGCTCCAATGCATCTTTGAGGTTCAGCGCCCACGCTTGAATCGCTGAATTCCCCTTTTGAGCCGCGACGGCTGTCGTTACGACCGTCAGGTTGCCTGACTGCGCCGTGAGCGGCTGCCTACCCAGCTCTCGCAACTCACGAGCGGTTTCTTTGATGTCATCGGCCAAGAACCTTAGCGATTCCGCGCCGGGTTCAATGAAGTCCCATGCGCCGTGACTTCCGCTTTGACCGGGTGGAGCGTAAAGTACGCTGTGCGGCCCAACCGGCACTTTTTCAGGTTTGCCGCTGGTGTCGAGTGGTGGATCCACACCGTTGCCCGCCAGCATCGGGAACGCCGTCAGTTCCTTGATGTGTTTCAGCCCGCTTTCTTGTTGGTACAGCTCGATTTGCAGCTCAGCCGCATCCCTCATTGGGGGGTGCAACCGCCAAGAGTTTTCAATGCGTCGACCAGTCAGAAACGGAACTATCGGAATCACACCAATCGTAACTGGCAAAGGCCCTTCGACCAAAACCCAGCTATCTTTAGCCTTGGTTTCCGTCTTTCGGTTTTCGTAGACCGAATATGTAGCACCTGCATAACTTCCATCGGCCTGCAGCTCGCGGTCAAAGACACGCACCCGGTCGGCGGTCTCTTCGGTAAAACCAGTACGGGATCTAGCTTTCTCTTGCAGCCGGACATGGACAAACTGCTCAACACCGTCAACCACATCGGTATAAGCTGCCAGTACCGTTTTTGCAGGATATCTTACCCAGAACGGTCGTGCGCCCAATTCGGCTTCCTGTGCCCGTGTGGCATCAATCGGAACGTCTTTGGTGTAATCCACCAATATCCAATCCACAGCCGCGTTGATGCCCGCAAAGAACACTTCGCTGGCGAAGACATGCAGATTGTTGCTACGACCATCCACATCATCGACGAAATCGATCATGTCTTCTGATATGTCTTCGTCTTTGACGGTGACTTGCTTTGCAAAAGGCCGCTGCGCGAGATTTTCAGCGATATCACGGTAAACGTTAGTGAACTTAGCGTTTTTCCGACGGAAGTCGTAACGATCTTCGGGTTCGTCGGGAAATTGCGGCAAATATTCCTTTTTGGATCGCATAGTAACCGCGCCACCAAGAATGCTTTCGATCATAGACCAAAACGCGCTCATTGCCAGATGGTCGGAAGATGGGGTGTTCGGTTGGTCGTCCACTCGTCACCCCTGCTTTCCGAATATAGCGGTTCGGTTGCCCTGAAAAAGGGTGTTAAACGCCCGGCTCGCCGCATCTACCTGATCCATAAATTCTCCAAACGGGAATGCGCAGATTTCATCCAAGAACTCAGCATTCCAGTCACCTTTCAAGATATCCACGTTTCCGGCTTCGCATTGTGCGGCCAACGGTTCAGCGCGTGTTGCCTTGTCGCCGCTCTCCGGGGAGAAGCTGAACGAAAACCCGACCAGATCCTTTGCCATCGATGCGGCTTGGTCTTTACCTGCTTGGCCCGGGTCTTGCGGGTACGAGATAAACACGCTTTGCCCGTCTTCTGTCGCGGTGTTCTTCACCATCTTACGCGGCGTATTCACGCGTTCGCGACGGGCATCGGCTATTAGAATCCTGCCTTCTGGGGTCTGACCAATCTTTACGCTTGCGGTGAATGGACTGTCAGCCTTGGTGCTGGCGGCGAAATCCCAACCGCGGACGAACCGCGTCCCGACCGGAACGGCGCCAACCGGATTGAACCAGTGACGCTTGAACATCCCTCCTTCGCGGGGAACGGGCCTTTGTTGGAACTGCCCCGCAACCGCAAAGCTGCCCATAACGCTCTTGTCGCGTGCAACAACCTCGGCTGAGAACCGATCCTCGAACAGCAACTCCCCATCGGTCTTACGTGGGTCGGTGAACCCTATCGATGTCGAGCACTGACGGTCGGCCTCAAACTCCATCGGCAAACAGAGATGCTCGTAGCCGAGATCACGAGCAAGGATGTACCCACTCACATCGTTTTCGTGCAGTCTCTGCATGATCACGATGATCACGGACTTTTCGGGGTTGTTGAGGCGAGTGGGCAACGTTTCCGCAAACACCCGGTTGGCCGTGTCTCGTTCTGTTTCAGAGTAAGCTTTTTCCGGGGATAGCGGATCATCCCAAACGACAAAATCACCGCGCTTCCCGGTCATTGATTTCACCGCACAGGATTGGCGAAAGCCCTGGTGCGTATTCTCAAACCCCGTCTTCTCGTTCTGATCGCTGGTCAGCTTGACCGGCCAGTGCCTTTGGTACCACTCGCTTTCGATCAGCAGCCTTGTTTTGCGGTTATCCCGGGTCGCAAGGGATTGCTCGTATGAGGCCCCTATGAAGCGTGCACCGGGCCAACCGAACGGTCCCCATAACCAAGCCGGGAAGAAAACGCTGGTTGCCGTCGATTTTGACGTCCCCGGCGGGATATTGACCAACAGTCTTGGAATGTCACCCTTTGCTGTGGCTTCCAGATGCTCCGACAAGGCGTCCATGTGCCAACCGTGCACGTAGGGTTGTGGGTCGATCTGGGGCCATGCTCGCTTGATAAAACTCGAAAGCGACCGACTGCAGTACTCCTTTTCGATTGCGACTAAGTCAGTCGCTGTTATCTGCCGCATTCAAAAGCTCTGCCATCGCGGATTCAGATAGCTTTGAAACGTCGATTGCTGGTTTGGGCGTCATGGTGCCGTCACTCGAACTGTGGTCTTTCTTGTCAGCCAATCCTAAATCCCGTGCAATTATGCTGGCATTTAACAAATCAGCAGAAGCACCTTCGAATTTCTGCTGCCTGATAATTTGTTCCATTCGCAAGCAGACTTCCGAAAAATTATCACGCTTTCGATAGTCGTCCCAAGTTGAAACACCAATATCCAAGAAATTACACAGACCATCTATGGTCATTGCTCGCATCTTGGAGACACTTACGGACTTCGCATCACCTTGGAATTTTACGAGCTCTGATTCCTGAAGCGGGTTGTCATCAACCCAATGAAAATACTCCAGGCAAGCACTCTCCACTTCTTCAGGGACGCTGAAGATCGGGTTGCGCCCGTGTGAACTTCGAGCCTCCCAAAATCTATTCCCCATAGGAGCTGTCATATGTGTTCACCCCGCCATTAGCGGTCAGTGCCCCTTGGTTTAAGTTTTCAGATCAGTTGCGATTGAAGTCATCAGTTGTGGATTGTCTTTGATGACCTGCGAAAAGCTGTTTGCAAGAGCTTCCACTATGCGTTCTTCATTGTCCTCATCGGACAGAACCATCTCTTTCCACATTGCGTACAGAAGCTCATGGATCAGCGTGTTTGCGCGCTTCGGCCCCGGTAGATCACCATCAACAAAAATCGTTGCGGTAACGTTTATTGCTCTCAGTTTCTACGCTATCCCAATAACGGACGCAGTAATTCCTGTAGCCAATGCGAATTGTGTGAGCGATGCACCTACAACTCCGTTAGGAGGACGACATAACCGCGATGCATTGCAGTAGTGACGCCATAGACCGGCTCTGTGGTCCGGCATTGCACAAAGGGTCCTTGCGAGTTCTTTCGCTGTAAAAGGCCAACCCTTGTGCATCTGGCAACAGAGGGGAAGGCCGGGTTGTTAGAACGCGTACCCGTCATTTTTGGGTCCAGGCCCCTCGGGTTGGGGGATGCACATCTTTCCCAGACTGCCGCGCTCAGAAGGTGTGTCCCTAAAGCTATCCCGAAGAGTTAAAGCCACTCCAAGGGAAAGCCGACGTTTAAGTCAGAGGTTCGCTGTTACCGACACACCATCAAAACACGTTAGCCGCCGTATCCTTCTTTCACGCTACCCCCTGAATCAAAAAACCCAGCCTTTCGACTGAGCCTTATACATCACTGCGTTTCGCAGAATACTAATCTTGCATTCTGAGTTTGTCAACATGCAGATGCATCCAAAAGACCAGCGACCGCAAGCAATGCCTCTCGGCCTTTGTGCGAGGGCTTGGGTTTCAATGTCTGACCGCAGTTTGAGCATTCTTTGCCGGTTGATATCCAAAGCTCTGCCTTATCAAGTCTGGCATGGTGGATCAATGAAACCTTGCGTGCGTCCAATTTCCCCATGAAGCCCTGCCAGCGCATCCAGTTGTTGGCCGCGTCACGTGCCTTGTCTTCCTCTGTTCGCAAATCAGATGCATATGCATTCATAATTTCCTGATATTCTTGGGTGTGCATGATGTTCATGCAGGCTGGCTCTGATTTGATACCCAAGTAATGGCGCTGATACATGCCGTAGGCGATTGAGAGGTTAAGCAGTGTTTGCCAGAGACGATCAATCTTTTCGCGCCCTCCGGGTTCTTCCCCCAAGACATGCTCCATGACCATTCCGATTTGGCAGCACATATGCGGCGCTCTGAGGCGCTTTCGGTTGGTTAGGCTATCCTCTACCCCGAATATGCGGCAACGGGCGCTGAGGCCGTTTTTCTGCGGGTCTTTCATGCCCTTTCGGCGTGATCGGGCCTGCCCGTTGGGCTGACGCTTGGGGATATCCTCCAAAATCGGCAGTTTTTTCTTTCTGTCGCCCTTACCCATCTTTGAACACCTGTTCTGCTAGGGATACGTTCTTGCGCTTTAGCTGTGCTTGAAGTTTACCTATGTGGCACTGAGCGCTGGTGTGCATGCGTATCAGATCCCCGTTCTGCTTTTTCAGCCTGAGATTTTCAGCCACCAGCTCTGCGTTTTTCTTTTGCAAGCGCAGAAGGGTCATTTCTTCTTGGTCAGTCACCCCACCTCCCCCTTTATCGGAATTGTCCGGTCCGGTCTGTTCGCCGGGTTCTTGTTTGTCCGCCGTTCATAGGCTTCCCGGAGGGCGTGATTGATAGAAGCTGCGGGGTATCCCTCTGCGTCCATTTTTGAGACTACCCGGTTGATCTCGTCTCTTGCCTGCTTTGCGAAGTTCATCATGTGAGTCCTCCACCACCTGTTATTTTGGCCGTTACTTCGATGTGATCCTGATCACAGTTTGTTAGTTTGAAATCGAAAATGAATGACCATTCCTCATGACCTATCGGGTCAGGTGCATCTTCCGCCGAAAGTGAGTGATCACCTTCTGGGAAGGTTGGCTTTTTACTTGGCTGAGAAGCTGCTTCATCGCCATTCATCGGCCGGCGCGCTGTTGTTCTAAAATCGGCCCAAGGTCCATCACCTTACCTCCGTCCAAATTGGGGGCTGCATGCCTGCTTTGCTCCAGCCTGTTTTTGTGAGCGTGTATTGCGGAGCATCTGGTCTGTTGGTCGGCTCCCTCAAAACAAGCCCCTGCTCTACCGCGTCCAGAAGTCTTTCCCTTGTGACCTCCCGCGTCATTTTCGCCCGGATCATAATCGCCTGTAGCGTTGTCTCTGCGCTGCTGTGCTGGGCTTTAGCTATGTGTGTGAGGATGGTCATTTTCCGGCCAACTTTCTAAATCTCGCAACGTTTGAATCCTCAGAACCGCCAGAGAATTCGTCCTTCCACCTCTCCCCGTTGAGGTAGCTTGACGGATGAATATCGTTCGCCCCCGGGTTAGAGGCACGCCATTGCCTTCCCCAACCTACGACACCGTCAATAGCTGCACGCTTGTTTTGCTGAGAAAGCCTGCGAAACGCCTGCTCCGCTTTCTTCTTTCCCTGCTTTCTCAAAGGCCAGATTTCCCAAAATTCAGGGAAGGTTGGATCATCCAAAGGGTGATCTTTATTTCTTATCTGGCTTCTAGCCTCTGGCTTCTGGGGTTTATCCTGTGCCTTATGTGGGGGGTTATCCAACGTTGATTTTTCTGTTTCTTTTCTGAGCTTTGGATTGCCACCCTTACGGCCATTATTGCGCGCCGTTGCCGCCTTTTTGATCATACGGGTCATTTTCCGCGAGTAGATCACGCCAGAGCGGGTCCGGGAGAATACGCCCGCCATATCCAGTTCACCAAGCATTGCTGTGATCTGGCTGGGGGGCGCTCCTACCAAGACGCCGATTTGCGCGTCAGTCGGGGAATGGCCGTTGACTAAAAGATGGCCGTAAGGGTGGGCTTCATGCATTACACACAGCATTTCGACCCAAAGGCCGCGTGCTGCGAGGCTGCACATTCTAAGGGCGGGATCAGACCGCCAATCTGTTGGGTAAAACTTAAACCAAGGGTCAGCCATCAATACCCCTCCCAGATCAAGTTCAGGGCTGGGTTGAACCGCACGTGCGCGGTCCCGATGGCTCCCTGTCTTTGCTTGGCGACGATCAGCTCAAGCTTGTTGCGCTGTGCTGACATGGCGTCACGCCAAGCCTGATGGGCCTCGCAATCACCAACGTCAGGTTCTTCGCGTTCCAGATAGTATTGCTCTCTGAAACAGAAGATCACCCCATCTGCGTCTTGCTCTAGCTGACCTGACTCCCGAAGGTCCGAAAGCATCGGCCTTTTATCCTCGCGCTGCTCAACTGCTCTGGAAAGTTGGGAGAGTGGAATCACAGGGCACTCCAAACTCATAGCCATGGACTTCAAAGCAATGCTTACGTCTGTGATCTGCTCAACGCGGCTTCTCGCCTTTGACTTTAGAAGTTGGGCATAATCCACAATGACCAAGGGTAGTTTTTCGGCTTTAGAGCGGCGTAATACTTGCTTGACGCCAACCTGCAATAAATCTGTGTCTTGGAATTCTCTGGGCAGGAAGGTGATAGGCAGGTTCGCAACCTCAATGGCCGCCCGCTTGAGCGCTTCACCCTGTTTTTCTGTGAAATCTCCGCGTCTCAGGTTGGTGTAGTTTGTTGCGGCATGCTCTCTTGAGGTGCCTTCTGATAGAGCGCGCATCGCCATGGCCTGAGGCGTCATTTCTAGGCTAACGATGATTACCGGGTGCCCTGCCCTTGCGGCGTTCAATCCCATGCTAAGGGCCACAGCCGTTTTGCCCATGCTTGGCCTGCCGCCGATCAACCACATTTCGCCGGGAGAAAACCCCGGCACAAACTTATCCAGTGCACCAATTCCCGAGTAAACCGCACGGCGTTCCTCGCCACTGTAAGCGGCATAGATTTCCTGCATCGCATCCGTGACGGCCTTGGTCATGGAAACCGGCTTGGCGCGTGTTTCTGTGGGTTCTAACGCTTGAAGGCAAACCTCCATTTGCGCGGCTACGTCGGAGGCAGTCATTTCACCCCCGGAAAGCCCTTGCTGTGCATTTCGCATAATCTCGATGACGCGGCGCTTTGACTTCGCCTCTGCGATTACCCCGGCATAATCCTTGATGAGGCTTGGTGTTATTGATGCCCCCGCAAGTGTAACCAAATACCCCTTACCGCCAAGGCTGGACAGCGCTGCTGACAAGTCAGGCGTGAGCATAGCCGCGACCGTTATGGGTGTTACGGTTTTGTCGTTGACCTCAAGATTTCGGCAAATACTGTAGATCCCGGCGTGTACCGGATCATAGAATATATCCTTACCCCCAACTGCCTGCACCTCTGCTGTTGATTGACCAAGAAGCAACGCGCCCAAAAGCTGCTGCTCCGCCTCAACAGAATGCGGCTCATGCGCTTCCTGATTTATGGAGGCGATTTGATTCAAGTCACCACTCCCCGCACCATTTTCTCGGCAAGCGATCCTATGGGTTGCCAGTTATCGACTTCCTCTTGCCCCCTGACATGGACCAGAACGCCACCGCCTTTGATTTTTTCTTTGAATTCTTCCGGCCAAATGACCTTAAACTGGTGGTCATCGGTGCCCATTGAATCGGCCAAACCGTCGATACCCGCTTTCATTGTCTCGGGCATGTTGTGCAGATCGCGGTGACGGTAGCATGGCGGGTAGAATTCGAATGTCAGAACCGCCTTGGGATCTTTATCTTTGTGCAGGCCGTGTTCAAGCCCCTTGTCGCGCGCAAGAGTGCGGTATGCCTTGATTTGGGGTTGGTATCGGCTCCAATGCTTACTGCGCTTGAAATTGGGCGTCAGCTCCTTTGGTGGCCACGGTAGGCGTATGAGATATTCACGCTGCATGCTTGAGCCTCCCAACGAATTCTGTAGGGGCTTCCCGGCTCTGATCGAACAGATACATCATGCCCAACTCCGCCCAGTGGAAATTGCACTGACGGTGCTACGGGCTATGCCAAAATGTGACGCGATATCCCGCTGACGCACACCAAGGCGGAGAAGGTCTTTAATATGAGAAACGCTTGCATTAGTTAGCCGCGCTCCAGGGTGCTGCGCATGACGGCGGCAGGTGCCGTGCTTTATTTTGTCCTGCTGATTTTCCTTTGGTGTTGCATATCTTAGATTTTCCAACCGGTTGTTGTTGGGGTTGCCATCACTATGCGCGACCTCCTTACCAACCGGCCTTTTCCCAATGAACCCCAAGGCAACCAGTGAGTGAATGTAGAGAAGCTTTACTTTGCCGCAATCCATTCGAACGGGAACCTTGTGATGTCCGTATTGGTTTGTGGTCCAGCGAAGGAGTTTGCCTGAATATCGTCGGCATTGACCATTCGAGGTTTGGATTGTCCTATCAAGACTTCGAACTCGACCGTCATTTGAAACTTCATAATTTTTTGCGCCAGATATCGGCCTCCATTCGGTCATGTCTGCCTCCCGATAAACTCTGTTGGCCCTTCTCTGCCTTGATCAAACAGGTGCCATTGAACGTTGTCTTTACCCGTATGAGGACTGTCGGGAATCCATTTGACCCGGCCAACTGACACGATCTTATGGCACCATTTCATGTACGGTTCTGATTGCTTGGTGTGCATCCAATCTGCATCGAATAAGAGCCATGTGGGCAGCAATGCACTAAAGTGCTCAATCATCGGGTGAAGGATTTCACGGGTCCAAGGCGGGTTGGTGATGATGTAGTCTGCGCCCGCTGTTTTGAGGGCGGATTCACTCACGCTCAATGCGTCACAGGTTTGGACCCAAGGAAATTTATCCGGGTCCACACGAGGTGAAATATCACTCGCTGCTACACACCCAAACGGAAGTGCATCTATTAGGTCGCCACGGCCCGCACAGGGTTCCCAATAATGAAGGATGTGGGGGAGATGTGGCAACAACGGCAACACGGCCTCTCTGGGCGTGTCATAGGCGTCCTGGGGTCTGCGTTTGAAGTTGCTGCGCTTACCCATTAGGCCAACTCCAACCACATAAGTTTGTGTGTCGCCTCTCTCAGGTCCGTGTAAGCGCGTTTTTCGTCTCTGGTGTCGCCTCGGTCCTTAGCGTCTGCGTAGGCTTGCTGTGCGGCTTGTCTGGCGTATTTGAGGCGTGCGGGGGCCGTGCGGGCGTAATACTTGTTTGGGAAGCCACGTCGGGCCGCTGCTCGCGAGACAGACGCTATGGATACACCGATCTCACCAGCAATTTCCGAAAGGGGCTTTTCAGAGAACCAGTAAGCTTTAAACTGGTCTGTCTCGTAAAACGCATTGCGAGGCTTAAGCATGTCAGCCCTCCAGTTTGTGTGTGAAATTGAGTTGGCGGGCGCGGTTCAATAGTGCTGCACGCTCGCCGTAGAATTCTTGACGGTGCTTGCCTAATGATCCCCACCAGCCTTGTAGTTCTTCGCGGGGAAGGCATCGAATGTGGGTTAGCTTTTGTTCGCGTTCTTCGGGGGTCATGCTGCCCTCTCTGCTTCGAGAATGGCGTGACCGATCATTTCAGGTATTTGGGGAACTACTGCGTTTCCACATCCTTTAAGTCTGTCCACCCTATCGGGAACCCCATGAGCCACTCGACCCACGTTGGGTTCAGTGAGCCAGATTCTCCCTGGGTGCTTATCCGCATCGCGTCTGGAAGAGAATTCATCCACCCACGGCCAGCTTCGTTCTGTGCTTTGAGCGTTCGTGCTCCCCTGTGCATTGACGCTGTCGGTGTCGGCCACATTTGCGGATGCAATACTTGAGCCGGCAAGCCGCTTCGATCGTCTGGTGCTAAACGTCCCCGTTTCTGACTGTCGTTCGCTCGAGGTGTGTGCCAAAACCGATGCGCTTGAGCCAGGTTCAGTCCGAACCCGTTTCCCGTATGGTGCTTGCCCTTCCGGATCGTCTCGGCCTTCACTTCCGCTTGACGTTCTGCAATTTGTTCGGGTGTCCAGTTTTCGCGGCTGTAGAACGTCACCGGAGTGGGCAACAGTCCAACATCTGTCACGCCTGTGGTGCGCGCCAACGGCGCAAGCTGGAATAACAAACGTCCGGCAGGCGTAACCTTGTCCCTCCAAGTCAGAAAGCACGTCATCGAGGCCCATGCTGATGTGCCCAGCAACGTTTTCTCCAATGACCCAAGAGGGCCTGAGTTCAGCCACGAGCCTATTAAATTCTGGCCAGAGGTGGCGGTCATCTTTCTCGCCGCGTCGCTTCCCGGCTGTGGAAAAGGGCTGGCATGGGTATCCTCCACAAATAAGGTCAACTGCTCCAACATCAGATCCTTTCAACTTGCGCACATCTTCAAAGCACCGAATTTCCGGCCAATGTTTTTTCAAAACCTTTCGGGGGAATTCTTCGATTTCGCAAAACGCTACGGTTTCAAAGCCCCCTGTGCGTTCAAGGCCAAGGCTGAAACCTCCAATTCCTGAGAATAAATCGAGAACCTTTAGCTTGGTCACACCCCTACCTCCCGAAAAGACCGACGCCACAAAGGACGCCGGTGAGTTTCAGGGAGGGACAGAAATTTACCCACTCACCCAAGCCTCCCGCCTGAATGTGTGAGGACTCTCCTTTTGATGAGTTGACATGGTCTCGCTCATTTACCCCTGAGCGAATGGGGATTGCGGGTGTCATCACTCACCCCCTTGTGCTGTGGGGTAGTCAAGTTCGATTAGGTATTGTTTGCCCTTGGCCGTTGCCCTGTAGGAAGGGCCGGGAGTGACAAGTCCGTTTGCTTTGAGAGTGCTGAGGCATTCAGAAACGCATGCGCCCCATGTGAATCCGGGTACGTTTTGGCCCGCCGCAACACGCAGCGTCTCAATCTCGTACATATTGAGGATTGGTGTGCGTGCTTCGGGGTGGCGGCTCATAGGTGCGCTCCCTCTTGTGCTGCAGGGTGGGAGGGGTCTTGAATAAGATTGAAAGAGTTCCTAAATCCTCTAATTGAGGTGGAAGTCATTGTTTTTGCAATTTTTTGCAAATTTTGGAAACGCGAACGCCAATGGCTTTGAGAAGCCGAAAAAACGTGAACACAAACAGCTTTCCAAGCAGAACCAGCCATTTCATCTATATCCCTCAATCCTGCGGGCAAACCGTTCGACACCGGCGAGATAAAGACCCACCGCTTTAACCGCCCATGAGGGCATGTCGCTTTCAAGCTGCATCCAGTTGATAATTGTGCGCGGGCTGACACCTAAAGCACGACTGCCCTTCTTGGCGATTTCGTCTTGTGTGCGCCCATCAAACGCCCTGCGAAGCTTCTCAGCATCTTCCCTTCGGGACTTGAGCCGAAAATCCACGTTCGATTTTGCAAGATTTTGCAAGCCTTTCCTCCTATATTCATCACGTGGTTTACGAGCGTCATGTAGTTCGTGAAAAAGGGTGCGGGCCGGGGCTGGATAAGCTCCGGTCCTTGCGCGTTGGTCAGGAGCCATTGTCATTGGGTGGCTCCTTCAACAAGACCGCGCTTTTCGCTCTCATCCTTGATGAATTCGATTACTGCGGCCTCGGTCTCAGGCCAGACGCGCCCACCAGATCGAAGGCGATCAACAATTTCAGAGTTCTTTGCAGACTTCTTGCCGAAATATGTTTCCCCCATGCCAGTTGCAGCGAGAAAGCTTTCGATTGCATTCAGCAATTTTGGGTGACGTATCTGAGTGTTCATGCATCGCAATATATCCTCTTTAGCGGATATTACAAGTGACTTCTATAAAGGACGTGCGATTTTGCCAATAAAAGACGATATTATACCCTGTTATTATAGGGTAATTAGTATGAATCTCGATGACATTAGACACCGATTAGAATGTGAGATTGAGAAAAGCGGCAAGTCAAAGCGCGCCGTATCAATTGATGCGGGATTGGGTAAGGGATATTTGTTTTCGATCACCAATGAAGGGAAAGACCCCTCAGTGGTTAATTTGGCGAAGATTTGTGACGCCCTAGATATTAGCCTTGCTTATGTGCTTTTTGGCCTCGAAATCTCCCCCGAGACGGAAGCGCTGATGATGCGGATCGAACGAAACTCGGCCCAGAGGGATGGGATTTTGAGTATTCTTGATCCAAAAGATACTGATCAATCTCAGTCGTAAGCGCGGCAATATCACCCTCGCTCCGTTCGGAAATCAATTTAAGAAACCTCGATACCTTCACATAATACCTCCCCAGATTGACGTGCCCCCAAGGATTCGCGCGTTACTAGCGTAGACCTATAATCGGGGAATACAACAGCAATGAATTCTGGCTGCGCAGTTTATTGCCGCAGCATACGCCCAAAAGCCGGAGGCACAGAGTCGAACTCACATTTTAGTGATTTTCGGGCGGGTCTCTAGGCATGGTTGTAAAAATATCCTCTTTTGCGGATATTATTATTGACTATCCTCTAAAGCGGATATACATTACTCCCAACACACGGGAGAAACACCATGCACCTTGCACCTCAGAAACTCCACGCAACCAGTGACCAAATCGCAGCGCTTTTGCGCCACGCCAGAAACACAAGCGAAGGCTCACACCCGACATTCGGAAACCACGTTGCTGACGTGCTTGATTGCCTCGTTGCTGTGATCTGGAGCGATGACGAGGAAGACAAAGCCTCTGCCGCAGAAGACCTTGTGGACGCAGCAAGTGCCCTGCGTGACCGTGCTGATATCGAAATGCAGGAGGCCGCGTAATGTCCAAGTTTGACGTTCTCAAAAGATTTACTGGCGAAGTTCTTTTCACGGCTGAGTTGGACTGTGACGACGATACACCAAGTTCCATAAGGCTAGGCCTCAACGGAGCGAGCCTCTACAGAGCGAACCTCGACGGAGCGAGCCTCTACAGAGCGAACCTCAACGGAGCGAACCTCAACGGAGCGAGCCTCTACAGAGCGAGCCTCTACAGAGCGAGCGGAATCAACGAATACATCAAATGCATTCAGATAGATCAGTACCCGATCACCTACACCTCAGAGGTGATGCAGATCGGATGCCAAAGACATTTGATCGCGGAATGGCGTGGCTTTGACGATGAACGCATTGCGGGAATGGATGGCAAAAAAGCCCTGCGGTTCTGGCGCAAGTACAAAGATTGGATATTTCAAACGATTGATCTTTGCCCCGCGACACCCACGAAAAAAAACGAAGCGGACGCAGCATGACCCCTCCCCTCCCCCCTCAAGTGTCGTCTGGTCCCTCTGATGGCACAAAGTCCTCGGCTGGTAATTCTCCCCAGACTGGCCGGGGCACCTTCAACATGCCTCGCTACGCAAACTTGCGCGATGGTGATCTGGTCAAACGCAAATCAAACGGGTGTCAGAACATTGTCGGCACACTCGTGTTTGTCGTCACTCTTATTCTGCTTGGCTGCGCCATAGCTCAGGCAGCGGGGCCGCACCCTGATTGCATGGGAATACCGGCATGCTGAACCGTTACGCCACCTCACTGAAACACAAGAAAAACGTGTCCCTGTTTGAGCGGATTTTAGACAGGTATTCATGGCTAGAACTACACCAGCCAAACCCCGAAAAAGCGCCATGGCACGAGCGGGCGATACTGACTGATGAATTCGGCGGAACAATCGTTTTGAACTTCTGGCCATGCTCTCTCACCGCACAGCGTGAAGGGTGCAAGTCAGTCAAGGGAGTGGATGAAATTCGCCTCATGATTTCTGAGGCAATAGACGATTGCCAAGCCGCAGAAGCCTTTGACGTTCTGGAGGCCGGCCAATGACCCACCCCCTATTCATAGCCCTACAAGGCACAATTCTGGCCTGCTTGTACGCAATCGCTCTTACGGGGGCTTGGTGATGAAACATAACCTACCTCAATTCTTCTCTGATTCCTATGAAATCGGTCAGAAGAAAGTAGCCCAAATCCACTTTGATCTTGCTTCGGAGCAAATGGCGGAAGCCGCGCCAGAGGCGTTTTCAACCGGATACGAAAACCCTGACTGGCGTGCCATGCGCCGCCGCCAGTTTCAACGGGGTTGGTCTGAATATCAAAGAGCTAAATCAATACTGGAGGCCCTCACATGAATGTACGCGCTGACATACCACTCATTTCTAGAATCTCCGAAGAACTACGGGATATGCTGGGTGACGAATTTGATCCTGAGACCTTTTGGGATAGCCTTGATGGCGAAACCGATGCAGTAGACATTGCGGATCGGTTGATTTCTTCGATGCAGGATGATGCCACGCTTGCAGATGCGGCCAAGGAATATGCTGCTGAAATATCTAGCCGCGCAAAACGTATTTCAGAGCGCGCAGGCGCAAAGAAGAAAGCTCTACTGCAAATTCTGGATGCGACTGGCGAGAAAAAACTAGAGCGCCCACTTGCCACCATTAGCCGACGCGCTGGAAGTATATCGGTGAGCATCACAGAAGAATCTGTGATCCCCTCGCAGTTGATGAAAACAACCGTCTTCCCCGATAAATCGGAGATCAAAAAGCAATTGCAGGCAGGAGAGGTCGTTCCGGGCGCAGAACTGGTACGCGGTCCGGACACGGTTTCAGTGAGGGTTAAGTGATGCGCCTCCCTGATCTTGCTAAAGAATTCCCCCGTGACGCTATTCACTGGCGTGCGCAAACCCTCACCAGAGATGGTGATAAAGCCTTAGCCCTTGCCTATCTGGATGCACGGGACGTTATGGATCGGCTGGACGAAGTATGTGGTCCTGAAAATTGGCAGACCAAATATTTAGAGACCCCCACGGGGCGCGTCCTGTGTAACATCGGCATTAAGATTGGTGATGAGTGGGTATGGAAGTCTGACGGGGCTGGGGCCACCGATATAGAGGGCGAAAAGGGTGGGATCAGCGACAGCCTAAAGCGTGCGGCGGTGCTTTGGGGCATTGGCCGTTATCTCTACCGCCTAGATGCCGTTTGGGCACCTTGTGAAACATATCAAAAGGGTGATCGAAAATACTTTTCCAAGTGGAGGGGTTCGCCTTGGGACCATGTGCGCAACGCGCCTCCGAAAGCCCGAGAGCCTGAAAAAGAGCAGCCCAGAAACCCCAAAGATATCGCAGACTCGTTGATTGCCGTTATAGGAAAGCCAGAAAATCGCGACGAACTAAACCTCGCCGTAACGGGTGAAAAATTTGCCACGGCCTCGGCATGGCTGAAAGAAACCAACACCGCCGAAAGTGAGCGGGTAACAACCGCCTTAGATGCGCGCCGCAAAGAACTTGACCAGCCCACCCCCGAAGAACTGATGAGGGCATAAAAGTGCCTGACCGCATTCTCAGAACACAACACGACATAGTTAGCTTCGCCACCTTCCTTGAAGGTTTAAAGCTTCCGTTGACCGTTGAATGGCAGGCAGGAAAGCACCGCAGCCAAGAGCAAAACCGCCTTCAATGGCTTTGGTCAAAAGAAGTGGCAGAACAACTTGGCGACCGCGATCAATCTGACGTGCAGGCAGAATTCAAGCTTGAAATCGGCATACCCATTTTGCGCGAAGAACCAACGTTCCGCGAAAAGTATGACCGCATTCTTCGCAATCATACCTATGAGGAAAAAATCATTATCATGCGTGATTTTGATTTCCCCGTTACCCGTCTGATGAAAACACCCCAGATGGTGCGGTTCCTAGACACCATTCAGAACCGATATTTGGAGCGCGGCTTTCAATTGACCGATCCCGATCCCGACATGGCAAAGCACATGGATCGATACAGGGACAAAGCAGCATGACAGACCGCATGGAATTCCCTGTAAAGGTCCGTAAGGCCGCTTATGACCGCTCAGGTGGGATTTGTGAGTGCGGGTGCGGCGTGCCTTTTGGCAAAGAGCGTGTCGAGTATGACCATGACATACCGGCCTATCACGGCGGCAAGCCCACATTGGAAAACTGCCGCGCGCTTCGCTGGTCCTGCCACAAGGTGAAAACCGCTCAGGACATGCAGGCAATCAAGAAAACCCGCCGGATCATTAAAAAGCAACGCGGCCTGACAGCGCAGAAAGCCACGATACCCGGATCAAAGAATAGCCACTTCAAAAAGAAGCTGGACGGAACGGTGATCAAGCGATGACCCACCAAAAACTAGGAGCGAAAACATGAAACTAACGTCACTCATTATCAGCCCGAAACATTCATGGGACAAGCCGGGTCGTGAAAACCCCTTGCGTGCTGTCGTGAAGCTGAACTCAGAGCAATCCACTATTGAGTGCGTTCTTAGCGAAGAAACCGTTCGGAAAATGCTTGATCTTTGTGCGGATGAAATTGCCAGCGATGCAAAGAAGAACGTTGATGATTTTGCTCAAGCTGTCTCTGCAATCGACGTCGATAAGAGCAAGGCGCTCTTGGCTGGATAGAAGTAACGCAGGATAAACTAGGAGAGCAGTATGACCAAAGAGCGAATTGAAGAACTAACCCCTGAGCAAGAGAAATATCTCCCGGTCTTTCGCGAGGAGTGGCTTCGAATTGGTCTGTCCACCAAGAACGTGGATAAAGACGCCTCAACTCACGCGGTTAAGCGGCTATACCAAGCAGGCGGGCTTGATGAGCCGCTGGTAATGCACTTCGACAGTCCGATGCAGTGCATTCTGGCAATTCATGTAATGCGCAGCCTTGGCGAAATTTCTGAGGCCAACCTCAGGGACAACCTCGGGGCCAACCTCGGGGCCAACCTCTGGGACAACCTCTGGGACAACCTCTGGGACAACCTCTGGGACAACCTCGGGGCCAACCTCTGGGACAACCTCAGGGACAACCTCTGGGACAACTTCGGGGACAACCTCAGGGCCAACCTCGGGGCCAACCTCTGGGCCAACCTCTGGGACAACCTCTGGGACAACCTCTGGGCCAACCTCAGGGACAACCTCAGGGCCAACCTCTGGGACAACCTCGGGGACAGGGATTTGTATGTTCCCACGTACTTCTGGGGCAACTTAGATGCCTACTGGATGGCATGGGCAGAGTTCGCGGAAAAGATTGGTGTTCCAATTGATAAAAAGGAACACTTTCACGCCTACATCGAATTTTCGAAGACCTCAGGCGTCAGTTATTTTTATCCGGGATTCGCGTTTGTCTCAGATAGACCAGACTTCATCGGCAAGGACGACCTGACCAGACTCCACTGTGAAACCGGGCCAGCGCTTTCGTTCCGCGACGGATATTCTGTTCACGCATGGCATGGGGTGAATGTTCCGGGCCATTGGATTGAAAACCCGCAGGAAGTCGATCCGGCTGAAATCCTGAAATCCGAAAATGTTGAACAGCGGGCGGCGGGCGCGCAGATAATCGGGTGGCCTCGAATGGCCGAAAAGCTGGACCGCAAGATTATCGAAGGAGACCCGGAAAGTGACGTTGGCGCTCTTGTTGAGTTCACGCTGCCGGGCCTGCCCGATCCCGGGCGGTTCCTCATGGCGAAATGCCCCAGAAACGGGATCATCTGCGAAGGTGTTCCTCGTGTGTCCGACATAGACGATCAACCAATAAGCACAGCGATTGCGGCGCAAGCATGGCGGGACTGCCTGCCGCAGGCTGAATACATTCATCCCGCCATTCGCACATAGGAGAACAACATGCGCGTAGCTATTGCAAACCAAGGTGAGGTCCGAATTGACCGGATCGACGCCATACCCAAAGTTGAAACGAAGGAGTTCAAAGAGAAGAGCACCAAAGGCTGGATCATTAGCCATTCTGAGCAGGGGCATCATCACACATTAGGTGGTGACTGCGAGGTTTTGGAGCGCGCGGAATGTCCGGCAGGCGCACGTATTCTCTATGCCATCGTTAAGGAGCCAACCAAGCTCTTTCAAGACGCGGCTGTGCCCCATGATCCAGTGGATTTGAGCGAGGGTATTTATGAATTCCGTATCAAGCGGGAATACGATCCTTTTGCGGATCAGGCGCGCCGGGTAGCGGACTGACTTTAACCCCACCCACAACAAGCCCCCGCTAACAGGCGGGGGCGGAAAGGAGAACGGATACGGAACATGAGGGCGGGGCGTCAAGGTTAAAACGGGTTTGATGACCACCAGCCATGCGCGGAAATTGCCAGTGCCAATACCGCGATCACGAGAGCGACGGTTGCTTTACGGTCCGCTAGGATATTCGAACGCCTGGTTAGTTCGCGCTCAGCCAAAAGCCGATCAATCGAACCGGCTGGCCAAGTTGAAATGTACTGAATCAGATCGTCATCGGATAGTCGGCGTAGGGTTTCGGGCTTTCCGTCGGTCATATTGTAGAGTGTCGTCTCGGCCATCCAGTTCTCCTTGTGTAAAACAAAGATAGGCATTCAAGCTGTCAGTTTCCACCTCCGCAATCAGGCTCCTGTTTGTTGCGCGATTCAAAATCTACACATTCGGTTTTCTTGAATGGGAACTGCTTGAGATTTGCTATTGCAGGGCGTCTTTTGCATTCGACCCATTCCGCCGTGATATAGTGATCATCGCTGTCTTGATTCCATTCATAATGAACGCAGTCGGTGCAAGCATTGAACATCCCTCAGGCCTCCTTATTAGGCATTGCTTTCCCGCGAGCCTCACCCAACTTTAGACGCTGCTCCAACCGCCAATTCACGTTCTTTACACAGGCCGCAAGATCAGCCTCGTAGAAGCCAAGGCGCTTTTGGCCAAGGAAGAACTCAGAGCCGCCGACGGTTAATCCAGTAAGCGTTTTGGTGATCTCAATTGCGTATCCGCGCAGCTTCTCGATCTCTCGCTTCTGTTGGTCGATCTTCATCTGTTTGATCAGCAATTCGTCGGACGCCCTACCGCAGAGGTCGGCTATGTGCGTCTTAGGTCCGACCTCGGCCAGCAATTCATCTCGCAGTCCCATTAGTCATGGCCTCCCTCATGTACCAATTTCTACTTCGTTTTTGCGTACCATTTTCGCGCCGCACTTAGGGCAACCACGACAGGCATTTGTGTAATGTCCACGCTTGACCGTATGGCTGCACATCAGCTTTGTGCAGACGAACCAGAATTTAGGAACCCACGGTCTGCCGCGATACCCGCTCATCAAATCGTCTCCTTTATCGTGAGTTCGCGCGATCCCGGATCACACGATTTTGGTTTTCAATTTTGCGGTCAAAGACCAAAGGATCAACATCCCTCTCGCTAAAAACGAAAGGCAGCTTTCCCGGCTTGCGACACATGCAATAGCCGTCCGCGACAGCCAATACCTTTACGTCGCCACCATCGCCCGGATACGAGAACCAATCGCCACTCACTGCCATCAAATCGTCTCCAATTAGTTAAGTTTGATTTCCATGCATGGCGTAGTGATCTGCTGCAGCTTTCAACACCTCAGACACCATGCGACGCCCTTCAGCTTTCTGTTCGTCCGACATTCCATCGAAGTCCGGCAGAGGTTCACCTTGGGAGATAGAATAGTCTTCTGCACACCTCATAAGCGCCGCCTCGCCTGCATCAATCATGCCGGTTGTGATCTTTATGCGTACCAACGGTCATCGCTCCCTTGAATCATATGTAGGCACCAGCATCTAGGCCATCCCAGACACGGTGCAGTTCATCAGCTTTGCCCGCTGCTATGAGGTCAACAGGCAGTTGGTTTGCAAGAAGCGGTTGAGGCAGGTTGAACCACTTAACCGCGTCCTCGAATTCGTAATATTCAGTGAGGCGCTTGAACATGTCGACGGTTTCTTGAGACGCGCGGCGACGATCGTCCTCCATCGCTTGGTAAAGCTCATTGCGTATTTCACCCATAGCTCAGTCGCTCCTTATTGATGTTCAGCCCAATCCATTAGGCGGTCGCCAGTCTTGAACAAAACGAACCCGATCCAATGAACCAGCCTAGCAATTCCGAGGCGCTTTGGTCGCGTGTACGGTGACATCAAGACGTCTCCCTTTAGCAAGCACAAAGTTCATTTATAAAACCAGCCATACGGCCTCGCAGACTCACTGCCGTACGGAAATGGCAATTCAACCCGTTTCGGGGCCGATGGTAGATCATCCAGAAAGTCAAGATCGCCGAAGGCCGCTTTAGCCTTCTTTCCAATCTCCTCCAACTTCTTTGCGAGATCCTCGTTGTTTTGTGTATTGCTCATGCTACCCTCCTAAGGCCAAGTTTAGAGTGTATGTACGATCTAATGTCCATCTTTCTAAAGGGAATTATATGAATTATATATACGATAGTGCCCAGATCTCTCAAGTTTCTTCGTCTTCAGGTTCTTGTCGGGTTGCACCGCCTTTCATGACTGCCTTTATCAACCTCTCCGGTTTTACCGGTACACTTATGTCCTTGTTCATATCGGCTTTTGTTGGCTGGTAACTCCGGTCCATGACCTTGTTATAGTAGTCAGACTTCTGTTTGGTCATCGCTTTCTCCAATGCATTCCTGCGTGATCCCGATTGCCAAGACGGGACAACCGCCATTGCGTCCTGCGTCCAATCTGTAAAGCAATTTGCCCATCCATGTTGTTGATGCTCCAAACTTCTTATACACGTATTCGCTGCCTTGGGTTCCATCCTTGTTCAAAACCTTCCCAAGACTCCGAAAGAACTCATTGTCCAGCGAGGAACCGCGTGTCAGTATAACACCAACGTCGATTGCGCCAGCATCATAGAAGGCTGAAAACGCATACAGGTCTCTATCATAAGTCTGGTCTTTGCTATTCCACTCGAAGTCAAGTGCGACTTTCCCGGAAACAAAATCAATCCTGTGACCATCTAGAAAACCTTTTTTGACGTATTTGTGAAGAATATTTCCAATTTGCTTCGCATGTTCCAACCGGACCAGAAGATCAGCGGAAATGCGGGTTTCTATCCAGTCGGGCAACGGGAATAGCGTATCCACATATTGGGCGATTGGCCCCTTGCTGCCGCCCGGTCTCCTTATCATCTCCGTTGTGATCTCAAACGTTTCCAAAGCATCTGTCACATGTGAGAACTGATCAGGAAAACTGTTGGCCAGAATGGACGCTGCGTTCCTATAACTGTGAATTTCAAACTTCTGCCTGACGTTTTTCGAGAACAAATGTCTCTCGCCTTCTGACATGCCTATTCCGCCGCAACTGACGAATTGTATTTATACGTGTCCCATGTCGGCTTATAGTCATCGCCCGCCTGGTTGCCCCAGACCGTCCAGTTTTCACGGCACCCGCGCCCGAACAATTCCAGGTATGGTCCCCAGCTGCAACTTTCGATGATATCATACTGTTCATCCGGTTTACGGGAATGCTCCCGCTTGCGCGTCCCGAACAGATTGACCTGTCGCCGCCCGGGTTGAAGTGTGCGCGCGTTTTTTCCACGTATCCCGAACAACAGGACTTCGGTGACGTTTCGGAAGTAAAACCCAACACCCCGCCCATCAGAGCCACCATCCTTGCGGACCTTGTGCCAGATGATGTTTGACTTGTAAGCAAAGCCCCACTTGGTCATGACCTGTAATCCCTCAGGGAGCAAAGCATTTGGAACCCAAAGGTAACAATGCGCCCGATCTTCGACAAAATCTGAAACGGGAAGAGTGCATATGTCTTCAAGCGTCATTGTCGGATATCTGGCAAGACGTTTATGTTCAGGGGCCATTTTTCCTGTCCGGTTGGCAAAGCGCCAAGGTGGATCGGCCATGATTGTTGAAAACTTTTCAGACCCGAGAAATTGAGAAAGATCATTCGCGACGCTTGAATCACTCATGACCGCGCTCCGCTTGCCAAACCGTTGTCTGCAATCAAATCAACGTAGCGAAGGCGCTTGCCCTCCATGCCAGTAACCACGCCTGACATTTGGTCGATGGTGTTTTGCGGACGGACATTGTGACGGCCTGAGAACTCATTCACATAACGGTTCAGGTGCTTGGGGCTCATTTTGTGGAACGTGCCCTTGTGAGCGCGTTTGAGCGGTGCCCAGAAGCTTTCCAGACCGTTGATGTGAGCTTGTTCCCGAACATACTCACCAACGGAATGGCGAACTGCCTCGTGCGTCCTGTTGATCCCCTTATAAGCGCTGGCATCATCTGTGTAGACGGCCGCGCACTCGGTGGTGTGGTCAATGACAAAGCCTTGCAGCGTCTTCGACGTGGTGTCCCGTACGACCTTGGCAATAACCTGATTGGTTTCCCGATCCTTCACGCCAGCGACGATGGCTTTGCCAACGCCGCCGCGCCCGGCATTCAACTTCTTGCCCTTGTGCTTATTCTTTTCGAGTCCGCCGATGTAGGTTTCGTCGGCTTCCACCGGGCCACCAAAGGGCAGTGCAACACCATCATCCTCAAGCGCTTTGCGCACCCGGTGCGCCAAATGCCAAGCGGCTTTCTGGGTAATCTCCAGATCGCGATGCAACTTCATAGACGAAACACCCTTGAGGCTGGTGGTCATGAGGTAAATCGCAATTGCCCAGACCTGATAACCGAGATTGGACGCTTCCATGCACGTCCCAGTGCGAACTGAAAATCGCTTGCGGCATTCCTTCTCACGGCAACGGTAGGGCATGGTCTTGTGTGCCGCCCCGGACAGCACGCTGGTCGATCCGCAATGTGGACAGTGAGGACCATCGGCCCAGCGTTCCTCGGTAAACCACTTCTCGGCGGCTTCGTCGGTGGGGAATATCTTGAACAGCTTTACGAGGCTGATACCTTCACGATAGTGCTTACCGGGTGCTTTCTGTGCCATGTGTATCTCCCTTGATCTTGGGCACTATTGAATCACCTATGGTCTAGGGCGTCAAGCCCTTTTGGGCACTATCGTATATAATTCCCTTCGATTGACTGATCAATTGCTGTGTTTAATAGACTCTTCTTGCGTGTCATGTGGTTGATTCCTTTCGTCCACTAGGTTGCGCAAGTGGGCGGCTGCTCTCCAAAGTAGGCCGTCCACTTCTTCCCGATATCGGGGAAGCACTTTGTCACCGACTTGCTCCTTGGTAAGTGCAGTGATCCATTTCAAATTATCCAATAGGTCCAACGTTACACCCGAAATCTCGCGGCGAGATTCTTGCTTTTCCTTACTCCAAGGGTGATGGAGCACCTCACCTGTAGACGTGTCCGTGTAGGTCATTTGAGGATCGGGAGGTTCAAACCCTTCCTTGGTATAGCCACCCGTTTCGTTGCGGACGTAACCCGGTTTTGCACTGCCGATGTTTGCGGTGTTCTGGGTGTAGGTCGTACCGTTGCGGGTGACCTTTCGCTTCGGCT